>CAVSWE010000012.1:0-30240 GCA_963731595.1 uncultured delta proteobacterium | reverse complement strand
CCACGCCTTCATCCCCGAGAGCGTGCGGGCGCAACGCGCGCCCGCAGGCCGGCATCTGTTCTGGACTGAACGGTACATAACAAAAGGAAGGTCGGCCATGGGTCGCTACGAAGGAAAGACCGCTGTCATCACCGGCGGCACGACGGGTATTGGCTTTTCCACGGCAAAGCTCCTCGTCTCGGAGGGGGCCAAGGTCGTCGTCACGGGTCGCACGCCGGCGACCGTCGAATCCGCGAGACTGAGCTCGGGGCGAGCGCACGCGCCCTCGCCGCGGACACCTCGAAGATGGAAGACATCGATCGCGTCGTTGAGCTGGCCAAGTCGCATCTCGGGCGCGTCGACTTCCTGTTCGTGAACGCGGGCATCGCGAAGTTCGCGCCGTTCGAGGCCGTCGACGAGCGGCTCTGGGACGAGCAGCAGGACATCAACGTGCGCGGCGCTTTCTTCACCGTGCAGAAGCTCGCGCCGCTCGTCCCGCGTGGCGGCGCCATCGTCCTCAATGCCTCGGTCGTGGCCAGCAAAGGTTTCCCCGGCGACGACGGCGTATTCCGCCTCGAAGGCCGCCCTCCGTTCGCTCGGACGCACACTCGCCATGGAGCTCCTTCCGCGTGGAATCCGTGTGAACGTCGTCAGTCCCGGGCCGATTGCGACACCGATTTTCGAGAAATCGAACGTCCCCCCGAGGCTCGCGCCGCGATGGCCGAGCAGTTCCGGGAGAGCGTTCCGATGAAACGATTCGGGCAGCCGGAGGAGGTCGCGCGTGCCGCCGTCTTCCTCGCCTTCGAGGCGACGTTCACGACGGGCGCGGACCTGCCGGTCGATGGGGGCATCGGCCAGGTGTAAGACTGAAGGGATGGCGCGACCGCGCGAGTTCGACGAAGGAGAGGTTCTCAATCGCGCGCTCGCCACCTTCTGGGAGCACGGCTACGAGGGGACATCGATCGACGACCTCGTCGCGGCGACGGGCCTTGGCCGGGCGTCGCTCTACGGAGCGCTCGGGGACAAGGAGCAGATCTTCGCGCCGAGCGCTCGATCGCTACTGCGAGAAAATGGCCGATGCCGTCGACGCGGGTGAAGGTGACCCCTCGGCTCGCGCCGCGCTCGAGCGCTTGCTCCGTTCGCTCGTCGTCAAGTCGTCGCCGAAGACGGGCCCCCGCGGGTGCTTCCTCTTGAGCGCCGCGGTCGGCGGCGACGCCCCTTCAGCGGCGCGCGAGGCGTACGCACTCTACACGACCCGACTCGAGCGCACGCTGACGGCGCTCGTTCGGCGCGGCCAGGAGAGCGGCGAGTTCACGTGCGCGACCGAAGCGCCGGCCGTCGCGCGCATGCTCGCCGTCCTCCTGCAGGGCATGGCCGCGAGCGCACGGGCGGGCCGAAGCAAGGGCCAACTCGAGACGGTGATCGCGACGGCTTTGGAGCTCGTGACGGTCGCTCGTTAGCCACAATCGCCCCCAGGTCGGGACATCGCGAATTCATCGCTCCGGCGGTTTCGCCACCCGCCGGTTTCGTGCGTTTGCAGTGCGCGGGGGTACGCTGACCGCATGACCATCCTGTATCAGCCCTTCCCGATGGTGGGGCGGGCGCGGGCCCAGATCTGGCGCTACGCCCCTCAGTATCGGAGGCCGCGCCATGTTCACGCGGAGCTCGAGGTCAACCTGGTCACCCGAGGGAGCGGGTTGGTCGGGGTGGGCGAAGACGTTTTCCGCGTTGCGTCGGGCGATCTTCTGTCGTGGCCGCCCGGTATGGATCACGAGCTTCTCGAGGCGTCTCGGGATTTCGACCTCTACGTGATTGGCGCGACGCCCGAGATCTCAGAGCGCGTTCTGGGCCCGGCCCGTGCGCGCGCCTTCGGCGGACCAACGCGTGTGTCGGTTCCCTCCGGCCTCCTCGCGCGGTTCGAGGAACGCTGTGCGGTTCCGCCGGGCGAGGGTGGCGGGACCGTGGCGACCGAGACGGCAATCGGCGACCTGTGGCGGGACCTTCAAGAGCTGCGTGCCGCGGACGAGGGCTCGCACAGCGCGTTGATCCGCAAGGCCGTGGCCTCGCTGCATTCCGTGCCGGACATGGGACGTAGCGGTCTCGCGTCCCTGGTCGGCATCCATCCGACCGAATTGAGCCGGCACTTTCGTCGCCGGATGGGTCTGCGACTAGCGGCCTACCGCAGCCGCGTGCGGCTCGTGCGATTCGTCGGGGCGGTCGATCAGGGGTCCAGCCTGCTGTTGGCCGCTATGGAGGCGGGCTTTGGCAGCTACTCGCAATGCCATCGCGCGTTCCACGAGGTCTTCGGATGTTCACCAACGACCTTCTTCGACGCGGAGGCGCGGCATCGCATGCACGCGCTGTTCGAGCCGCGGACCACAGGACCGAAGACCGCGGGACGCTTTTCCCACGAAATGCGAAGTAGCGACCGATCCGCGCCGACATAGTCCCCGCGTGCGCCGTCTTTTCGAGCTGCCCCGGGTGGTTGTCGCGGGTCTGGTCGTCGCGTGCGTGAACCTCGGGGCCGCTATCGCCGTGGCGGGATGCTTGAGTGGCCGCGCGCCAGCCGACGCGGGCGCGATGCCCTTGGGCACCATTGCTCGGGCCATGGACGGGGGCCTCGTGACCGACGCATCCGGCGGAGCCAACGCTATGTTCAGCGACGCGGCGCCCGTGACGGATGCCCCAAGCACGATCGTCGTGACCGCGGACGGATCGGTCTCTGCCCCCGCCACGGCCTACGGCCAGAATTACTGGTCTTGGGTTTCGTCGTACGGCGATCAGGTGCACCAGGTCGAGGATGCGGCGGCCGGCATGGGACTAAACGTCCTTCGCGCGGGCGGACACAACAACGACAACAACTCCCCGGAAGCGTTCACGCCCGCCCAAGTGGATCTCTTCGTCGCTTACGCGCGAACTGTGGGCGCCGAGCCGATCCTGCAGGTCCCGCTCCTTCTCGATGCGGACGGCGGCCGCCCGACGCCGCAAGAGGCGGCGAACCTCGTGACCTACGCGAACGTGACCCAGAAGTACGGCATCAAGTACTGGGAGATTGGCAACGAGCCGGACCTCTATTCGGATCAGGGCGATCTGCCTGCCGGGTACACGGCCGAGAGCTACTGTGCAGACTTCGGCGCCTTTGCGGATGCGATGCGCGCGGCCGATTCGTCGATCCACATTCTCGGCCCCGAGCTGTCCTACAAGTACGCCGCTGGCAACGACTGGCTCACGCCCTTTCTGGCGGGCTGCGCGAGCAAGGTCGACATCGTCAGCGTGCACCGATATCCGTTCGCAGCGGCGGCCTGCACCGTCCCAAATGCGATGAACGACGCGGTCACCTTCCGCGCGGTCGTGAAGCAGCTCCGGCAAACGCTCCAGGCAACCGGCGCGGCGGCCAAACCACTCGCCGTCACGGAGTCGAACTTCAGCTACCAAGGCGACCCGACCCTGCAGACGGGCGCGGCCGCCCTCGGTACTTTTTACGCCGGCATGTGGGTGGCGGACGTCGCCGGCGTCGCGCTCGAAGAGGGGCTCTGGACGATGGCTTTCTGGAGCCTCGACGAAGGGTACGACACCGGCTTCTTCACGAGCGATACTTTCGCGCCGCGGCCGGCCGCCTACGCGTACGAACTCATCTCGAAGCACTTCGGCCCCCGGATTCTCCACGCGACCACGGTTCCACCCGGTTTGTCGGTCCACGCCAGCCGAGACGACTACGCCGGCAAGACCATCGTGCTGATTCTCAACAAGGGCACGAATGACGCGTCGCAAGTCGTGGGATTCGAGGGCTTCGCCTCCGCGATGCCGAGCCATCTCGTGAATCTGCCCGCGTACTCGATAACGCTCCTCGAGCTGCTCGACGACGGGCTCGTCTCCGGCGCGTGGCTGTACACGAAAGCGATGGCCGACAACGGGCAAGGGCCGGCGCCGCAATGAGGGCCCCTTCGAGCCTACTGTTCTCGCGAGAGACTATTTTGCGACCGCCGGCTCCGGCTCACGCGCGACGCCTGCTTTGGGCGAGCGCAGCCGATCCGCGACCACGTAGAAAGCCGGCACGACGAGCAGGCTGAGCGCGGTCGACAGGATAAGCCCGCCGATCACGGCGTCTGCCATCGGCCCTCTGGTTTCAGACCCCGGCCCGAGGCCCAGCGCCGAAGGAACGGCCGCCATGAGGGTCGCCACCGCGGTCATCAGGATCGGGCGCAGCCGAACGGGACCTGCGCGCAGCATCGCCTCGCGCGCGTCGAGCCCCTCCTTCTTTCGAACTTCGATCGCGTAGTCGACGAGGATGATCGAGTTCTTCTTCACGATCCCCATCAAGAGGAGAAGGCCGATCATGCTGAACACGTTGAGCGTTTTGCCCGCAAGAAAAAGAGCAAACATCGCGCCGGCCACGGAGAGCGGCAAGATCGTGAGGACCGTCACCGGGTGCAAGAGGGAGTTGAACTGCGAAGCCAAGACCATGTAGGCGACGAGAATCCCGACGACGAGTGCAAAAAGAAGGCTCTTCATCGCGTCGCCGAACTGCGAGCTCTGACCGCCGAGCACGACCCGATACCCGGGCGGCAGAGAAGACGCGAGGGACTGGACGTAAGCGATCGCCTCGTTTTGCGCGTGTCCCGCCGCGACGTTCCCGGTGATCGTGATCGCACGCTCACGGTCGGCGTGGTTGATCTGTTGGAGCTCGGCCTGCTGCTTGGTGACGACCACCGACGAAAGCGGCACGAGGGTTCCGTTCGATGTGCGCATCCGGAGGACGCTCAGGTCTTCGGGGCGCGATCGCTGGGCCGCGGTCAAGCGGAGATTGATGTCCATACGGCGGCATTCGAGTACTGCCCGAGGACAGTGCCGCCGACCATGGCGCTCACGGTGCTTGCAATGTCTTGCACGGAGATCCCAAGGTCGGTCGCGCGCGCGCGATCCGGCGTCACGACCAGCTCCGGGGCCCCCAGCTGGTAGTCGCTGTTGACGTCGGTCACGAGACCAGACGCCGCGGCTTCGTCTTTCAGCTTCGACGCGAGCGACACGAGCGTGTTCCAGTCGCTCCCCCGAACCGAGAATTCGACGGGGTAGCCTTTGCTCCCCCCGAACCCCTGCTGGGAAAGATCCTGCACCGACGCCCGTACGCCGGGATACGAATTGAGCTCGTTCCGAATCGCCGCAGAAAGCTGCTGTTGGGTGAGCTTTCGCTGCTTCGGATCCACGAGCGTGATGTTCAGGCTGGCCGATCCCGCCGAGACGTTCGTGATGACGTCCACGACCTCCGGGCGGTTCATCAGGTACTTCTCGGCGCGACCGACGAGCGCGTCCGTCGACCCGAGATTGGCCCCAACGGCGGTGTTGATTCTCACGCTGAGGCGGCTCTGGTCTTGCGATGGAACGAACTCCTGCGGAATCTTCGTCGCCACCCAGCCGGCGAGACCGAGCACGCCAACGGCCGCGCCGAGAACGATCCAGGGCCGGCGGAGCGTACGCTCGAGCGCGCGGGAGTACCCGGTCGACAGCGCGTCGAATCCTCGGGCGGCGATCCGCCCGACGAGCCCCCGAGCCGAGTGCGTCGTCGTGCGCATCATCTGAGCGCAGCGCGCCGGCGCGAGCGTGATGGCTTCGACGTACGAGAGCGCGACGGCCACCGACAGTGTGACACCGAACTGGAGGAAAAACTTGCCGATGATCCCGCTCATGAACGCGACGGGCATGAAGATGGCAATCACGGCAATCGTCGCTGCCAGCGCTGCGAACGCGATCTCTTTCGTTCCCTCGGCCGCCGCCACCAGCCGGTCTTTGCCCATCTCGGCGTGGCGGAAAATGTTTTCCATGACCATGACGGCGTCGTCGACCACGAGGCCGACAGCGAGTGACAGGCCGAGAAGGGTGAATGTGTTCAGCGTAAATCCACAGAAAATAGAGAATGGCCGTCGTTCCCAAGAGCGACATCGGAATGGCGAAAAGGACGTTCATCGTCGCCGACAGCGAACCGAGAAAATCCAGCAGACCAAGCCCGTCAAAACGACGGCAAGGCCGAGCTCGAGGCCGATCTCGTCGACCGAATCGGTGATGAACTGGGTCGTGTCGAAGATGATCTCGACCTTCATCCCCGGCGGCAGCGTCTTCTGCACGTTGGCGATCGATGCGCGCACGGCGTTCGCGACGCCGACCGCGTTGGACCCCGGCTGTTTGAGGATGCCCATGGCCTGAACGGTTTCGCCGTTGGCCCGCGCCAGGTTCGTCACGTCCTGGAAGCCATCTTCGACCAAGGCGACGTCGCCCAGACGCACCGACGACAGCCCCGCATTGCGCACGACGATGTTCCGGAGCGTCGCCAGGTCCGCCGCCTCTCCGACGACCCGCACGTCGAACGCCATGCCGCCGTTATCGAGCTCACCGCCCGGCATCGTCACGTGCTGGCCCCGGAGAGCTGCTCACGATGTCGTTCACGGTGACGCCGGTCGCAACGAGCTTCTCGGCATCCACCCAGATGCGTATGTTGCGGTCGAGATAGCCCATCATCTGGACTTGGCCGACGCCCGGCACCGTCTCGAGCATGTCTTGGATCTGGTAGCGCGCGATATCGGCGAGGAGCTGGCGCGAGTACGGTCCAGAGACGCCCAGGGTGATGATCGGCTGGTCGTCGGGGTTGCTCTTCGAGACTGTGGGCGCCTGGGCGCTCGTCGGGAGCGATCGCTGCGTTTGCGCGATCTTCGCCTGCGTGTCCTGCAGAGCGAGATCGATGTTGCGCGAGAGATCGAACGTCGCGGTCACGCGCGCCGAACCGGTACGCGCCGACGAAGAGAGAGTGAGGACGCCGCTCACTTGAGACATCGCGTCTTCGATCGGATTGATGATGCCGGTCTCGACGTCCTCGGGGGAGGCGCCAGGCCACGAAATGCTGACCGACACCGTGGGGTTGTCGACGTCCGGGAATTGGCTCACACCGATGCGCGAGACGGCGATGACCCCGAAGAGGATCGTCCCGCACATCAGCATCCAAGCGAAGACCTGGTTCTTGAGGCAGATCTCCGTCAGGTTCACGGAGCGACCCCGCCCGGCGCCGGTGCAGGCCCTGCCGCCTGTCCCTTGCGCCGCGTGCCGGTTTCCCCCGGCGGCGATGCCGACGTGGCGCTCGCGACGGCGGCCGCGCTCGACGCGCTCGGGGAGGCGGCGGCCTCCAACGTCGTGCGGCTGCTGATCTTCACGGGCGCGCCTTCACTCAACGCCTCGAAACCTTGGACGACGAGGAGATCGCCGACGCCGAGACCCTGGGTGACCTCGACGCTTCCGTCGGGGGTGTACATCCCGAGCTCTACGTTCTTCACGTGCGCGAAGTTCTTGTCGTCGACGATATAGACGATGTTGCCTGCGGAGGTGGGCTGCACTGCAATCGACGGAACCACGATGGCCGGACGCGCGTCTCCGACCGGGATGTTGACCTCACAAAAGGCGCCCGGCCGTAGCCAGTACTTGTGCTCGATGTCGTCGACCTCCGCAGTGACCGGCACGAGGCGTGTTGCGGGATCGGCGGCTTCGGCGACGAGCATCACTTTGGCCGTGTAGGTCCGCGGGCTCTCCCGCAGGACCATGTTCGCCACCATCCCCCGCTTGATTCGCGGCGCGTCCTGTTCGGTCACGCCAAAGCGTAGGAGCAGCGGATCGCGTTGAAGCAACGTGGCCAACACGGCCCCCGGCTGGAGGTACTGTCCCGCTTGCACCGTGCGAGACTGCACGACCCCGGCGATGGGGGCCCTCACGTAGGCGTCACGGAGATTGAGCTGCGCGACACGCAGGGCCTGAAGAGCCGCGGCCACGTCGGCCTTCCCCGTCGCCACCTGGGTTTCGTACTGCGCGATCTCGGAGCCCGCGACAAGGCCCGGGTGATCATCGACCGCGCCCTTGCGGCGCTCGAGCTCCGCTTCGGCCGCCTTCTCGGACGCCTCGGATCGGTCGAGCGCCGCCTTCGCCTGACCAACGGCGATCTCGTAGCGGTCCGTCTCGACGGTGACGAGCACGTCGCCCTGCTTGACGTTCTGGCCCTCGGCGAAGGCAACCCGATCGACCGCACCCGCGACTCGCGCGGTGATTTGCACCTGCTGAAACGCCTCGATCGTGCCGGGCGCCATCACCGTGTAGCCGACCTGACGAAGCGTCAATTGGCGCCACGTCCACCGGGTATTGCATCCGGTTGATGGTCTTGGGTTTCTTCAGGTTGGACTCCGCGCTCCCGCCGACCTTGCACCCGACCGCGAGCGCACCGAAGAGAGCGAACACCGCGAGGGGATGTCTTCATGGTGGGCTCCGCCTCCAACGGCCCAAACCCGAGGGCCTGACGCAAACCGAGATACGCCTGCGCGACTGCAAACTCGGCGCTCGCGTAGTTCACTTCTGCCAAGAAGCGCTGATCGTTCGCGTCGACGAGCTCGATCGCCTTCGCGAGCCCCTGCCGATACAGAATCGCCGTTTCATCGACGCCTTGCCGCGACGCGGTCACGGCCTCGCCGGCGACGCGAAACGCCGCCTGCGCGGCGACAAGAAGAGCGACGGCACTTCGGACCTGCGCCTCGACGCTGCGCACGAGCTGCCGCAGCGAGAGATCGGCAATCTTGGCCTGCGCGTCGCGCGCGTGCTTGTCCGCGTAGCGGATGCCCGCGTCGTAGAGCGTCCAGGAGAGGGTGGCTTGGAGGATTTCGTCGCTCCACCGACCGGTCACCCCCGCGTTGGTCGTTCCAGTCACCTGCCCTTGCAACGCGAGCGTCGGCACGATCCGCAGCAGCGGCTCGCCGGCGAAGTCGTGCGCCGCTGCGACGGCGTACTTGGACGCCGTCACGTCGGGCCGGTTGGCGATCGCCAATGACACCAGCGGATCGGGAGCGCCGACCGGTCGCTCAGCGGCCGAAAGGGTCGCGGTCGGCGGAGCGAGCGGACCTGCGATCGGCGCGTTGACGACCAGCCCCAGTTGTACGACCGCATTCTCGAGCGCCCCCCGGTCGATCTCGACTTCGCGGGCCGAGCTGGCCATGTCCACGTGGGCGCGCGTGACGTCGTTCGTGCTGGTGAGCCCGCCTGTGCGCGGGCCTGCGTGTCCGCCACGTTCGCCTTCGCCGTGTCGAGCTGCTGCTGCGCCGCCTGGACCACGTCCTGGGCGTTCAGCACGGCAAAGAAGGCGCTTGCGGCGGAAAACGCGAGAAGGCGCTTGTCGTCGACGTTCTGAGCCCCTTGCGCCTTGGCGAGATTCTTCGCCTGGCTGTAGAGCGGAAACGCGAGAGCGTTGATGATCGGCGGGTTGACGATGAGGCTGGCGTTTCCCACATTGTTCGGAACCTTGTCGGTGGCGGCGTACGTGTGTTGCTGATCGGTGCCGATCGCGCTCACCACGGGGAGAAACCCGGACCGGGCCCGCTCTACAGCCGCTTCCGCGACGACGACTCCCAGATCGGATATTTTGGCCCGCTCGTTGCGGGTGAGAGCCAGGTGGACCGCGTCTTCGAGTCGCGTGCTCACTGCCGTCTCAGAGGGGCCTCCGGCAGCGGAGGTCGTCCCGAGCAACAGCGCAGTCGAGAGGGCCCAAGCTTGGACAGAGCGAATCGCACGGCCCATCGTCGTCCGCGACCATACGCGTCTTGCGTTCCCCGCGCATCTCGTTTGGGCGGAAACACTGTGGGAGCTTGGAGGCGCGCACGCATCGACCGCCCCCGAATGCGCGTCGGGCGCAAGGCCTCAGCGCCGATGGGCGGGGATGTCTTTGAGCCTCGCCGTCAATGCAGCAATCTCCGCGTGCGAGTATCGGGTATTCCGCCTGGCGGTGCTGGCCGGGTTGAGCCGGAGACCTTGGCCCGGCCGATGCGCCTCCGCCGGTCGGATGGGCCGCCGCACCAACTCGCCGCCGCAGTTCGGGCATACGTTCAAGAGGACCCGCTCGGCACAGTCGGCGCACCACGTACACTCGTTCGAGCAGATTCGGGCATCGTAAGATTGCGGCGCGAGGTCGCGATCACAAAGCTCGCAGTTGGGGCGAATTTCAAGAGCAGGCATCGTTCTCTTTCTCCCTTTTGGTCGTCATTCGTTCCGCGTGGACCCACCCCGGAAACACGCCGGTCACCGGTCGTGCCGCCGTTGAGGTGTCGCCTATCGGGAACGATCCCGTAAGGGTAAGCTGGCGCGCGTGAGATTTCGTTGGACTCGCTCATGCCGCTCGACCTGACCTCGACCCTCACGCGCGAGCCCTCGACGACCCCCGACGGAGCACCCGGCGCGGCGGGCCGTTCGGAAGCGCCCGCATCTCATCCGGTGTCGATGGCCCCGACCGGGGCGCACGGAACTCTTTCCCAGCTTGCGCTCATGGCCACGGGGGTCGTTTTCGGTGATATCGGGACGAGCCCTCTTTACGCGCTGAAGGAATGCATCGACCCGGAACACGGCGTTCCCCCGACGGAAGCGAACCTTCTGGGCGTTCTGTCGCTCGTGTTCTGGTCGCTGACGATGGTCGTCACCGTCAAGTACCTGACTTTCATCATGCGCGCCGACAACCGGGGCGAAGGAGGAATCCTCGCCCTCCTCGCTCTCGCTCCACGGCGGCGCACGCAGACACAGCCCAGATAGGATGGATTGCAGCGCTCGTGATCTTCGGAGCCGCCCTGCTCTACGGCGACGGTATCATCACGCCAGCCATCTCGGTGCTGAGCGCCGTCGAGGGTCTCACCGTCGGCACGACGCGACTCGTTCCGGCGGTCATTCCCGTGACCGTGGCCGTGCTCTTGGGCCTTTTCTGGATACAACGGCGCGGCACGGCCCGGAATCGGACGCATCTTCGGCCCGGTCATGGTCTTGTGGTTTCTGGTCATCGCGATCCTCGGTGCACGCGAATCAGCCACTGTCCGTCGGTCCTCCGGGCCGTTCATCCGGCCTACGCCCTGTCGTTCTTCGCGAATCACGGATGGCGCGGGTTCGTGGTGCTTGGAAGCGTGGTTCTCGTTATCACGGGCGGGGAGGCGCTTTATGCGGACATGGGCCATTTCGGTCGCAGTCCGATTCGCGTCTCTTGGTACGCGCTCGTCATGCCGGCTTTGCTCCTCAACTACTTCGGACAAGCCGCCGGTTTCCTTCATGACGCGGCCGCGGCGGAGAACCCGTTTTATGGAATCGTGCCGAGCCGCTCCATTCCGATGGTCGGCCTCTCCACGATCGCAACGATCATCGCGTCCGCAGGCGCTCATTTCCGGCGCGTACTCATTGACGAGGCAGGCGGTTCAGCTCGGCTTCTGCCCGCGCGTGACGATCGTGCACACCTCGGGCGACGCGGAGGGCGATCTACATTCCGCGAGGTCAACTTTGCCCTCGCCCTCGGCATGCATCTGGCTCGTCCTCACGTTCAAGGAATCGAGCGCCCTTGCAGCCGCCTACGGAATCGCGGTGACCGGGACGATGGGCATCACGTCCGTCGTGCTACTTCGTGGTCGCTGCGAAGACGTGGCACTGGCCCCTTTGGAAGGCGATGCCGCTTGTGGCGCTCTTCCTTTGCTTTCGATATTCCGTTCTTCGGTGCGAACGCTCTGAAGTTCTTTCACGGCGGCTGGTTCCTGATCGGCGTCGCCCTGCTCGTCTATCTGCCGATGACGACGTGGAAGTCGGGTCGGACTTACCTCGGGCGCAGTCTCGCGGCGCGCATCCTGCCGATCGACACGTTCGTCGCCGACCTTGCAACGCATCGCCCGCATCGCGTGCGAGGTACCGCCGTCTTCATGGCGTCCAATCCGAACGGTATACCCGTGGTGCTCCTCCACCACTGGAAGCACAATCAGGTACTCCACGAGACTGTGGTGCCGCTGTCGATCGTGTCGGAACCGATTCCGGAGGTGCCAAACGACGCGCGCATCGCCGTGCGAGACCCTCGGACAGGGCCTGTTTCAAGTCGTGGCCCACTATGGCTTCATGGAAACGCCAATGTGCCGAAGATCATGCTCGACGCGACGAAGCGTCATGGCCTTCCGAGCGACCCGCTCGAACGAGCTATCTCGGGCGCGAAACGCTCCTCACGTCTGGCGACAGCAAGATGTTCCGTTGGCGCAAAGCACTCTTCAGTTCATTTCGCGAAACTCGCGCTCTGCCACCCAGTATTTCGGAAATCCCGCCCGATCGCGTGGTCGAACTCGGGATGCAGATCGATCTCTGAGACCTGTCCACGTCGACCAGTCCACCCCGTGCCGTGAGCCAGGCAGACGCGCTACGGATGCTCGGGATCGGCGCAGCAACGGAACCCGATGGAATAGTCGCCGTAGTCAAAGGGGTGCGCGATCGTCCGATACGCGCACCCATCGCCGTGCAGCGACGTATCGAGCCAGTAGCCGCCTTGAAACGTGCCGTTTGGATCGGCCGTCCACTCGTGGAGGTTGCCCACCATGTCGTAGAGGCCGAAGTCATTGACACAATCGGGAAACGCGCCCGTTCTCGCGAGCGTCCCATCGAGCTCGACGTTGCGCGGGTCGTTGAGCTCGACCGCGCCCCAGCCACCGGCCCGCGTGTCCGCGTGGTAAACCATCATCGGGTTTACGCCACTGTCATGGCAGCGCCCGGGAACGCGGTCGGGGCCGTACGGAAAAGCATAGCCTTGGCTTCCGCCGCACGCGGCGCGCCACTCGACGGGCGCACATAGCCGCTTGCCCGCGTGCGACAGGCAGCGAGAGCCTCGGCTCCGCTCGCGTAGGCCTGTGGCATTCGCGCCGGCGACGCTTCGCGCGACATAAAAGTGACCAGCCGCCAGCGGCTGGTCGGGCGCGTGCGGCAGCAGCCCGCCATCGGGCGCGCGCTCCATGACGGACGCTTCATACCGGTCGACACAGACGGCGCTGAAGACGAGCCCCATGTCCGGCGGACAACGCGCGCCCGGCTTGGGAGACGCAATGATGCCCTCCTCGACAGGACGGAAAACGCCGGGCACATAAGCCGCGATAGCCCGCTCGATCGTGCCTGGTGCGCCGCTCGCGATGCGCCGCGTGCGGCCCCTGAGGCCCGCGGCGAGCGCATCGAGCGCGGCCGCGACTTGCGCACGCGATGCGGATGGCGCGTGCTCCGGCGTGTCCGCGCGCAGCTCTCGCCCCACCAGACGAGAGCCAATGAGCACCAAAGCGATCACTCCGGAGACGCGGAGGCGGCCGCGCACTGGGGATCCCATCCTCGAACGAGATTGGCCCGGCTCAGACTTCGAGGCAACCCCGAGCGGCGTGGGCTCCCGGACTGTCTCACCAGGCCAATGCCCGGACTGCCGCGCTTTGGCCATCGACGCACCAGATGCGACCTTCCGTATCGAAGGCAAGGTCCGAGACGCTCAGGCCTTCCGGCAGGCTGATGGAATCCAGAACACGCGCGGACGTCGGGTCGACCCGGACAAGCGCCCCGGACACCGAGCTCAATAGGCTGCCCGATGCCCACGTGAGGCCTCGAAACGCCACTTCTGCATCTGCCTTCGCGACCACGGTTGCGTCGAGGGTCTCGACACGGGCCAGCGACCTCCCGCCCGCGTGAAGGAGCAACAAGTCGTCGTCTAGGCATTCGATACCCGTGATGTCGTCCAGCTCAGGACCGAGCGACTCGAACCACGAAACCAGTTCGAACTTCGACCTCCTGCACGCGGCCGTCGCTGAGCTGCCACAGATGACGCCCGTTGTAGGCAAGCCCGCCGGGTGAGGGGTGCGTCTCGAGCTCGTCGATGACGCGACCGCTCTCGGGCGCTATCCGGAAGAGACCCAGTCCGGCAGCCACGAAGAGTCGGCGGCCCACCGCGGCGATCCCGTACGCGCCACCATCGAGGCCTGAGACGATGTGCTCACGGAGAATTGGCGCGACCGCGCGGTCGATGGCTCCGCTCTGGCTCATTGTCATACCGGGGCGAGCAGGACGCATGCCCGCCCGCGCGCTCCGGCTGAGGGTTTTCGGCGGACTCCGCTTCGCGTTCGCCACCCCTTTTGCCATCGTCGCAACCATCGTCATCGAGATGCTCTACGTCGAGGATGTGCCGGGCGACCGATCGGAGGACGGCCTTCTCCCGCGGCGTGCAACCGGGGCGGGCTGAAGGACGAGACGCAGGCCACGGGCTTCGAGCCCGAGCGCATTGAGGGGCGTTTCACCACGTCGCGTAGCAATCTGCCACGTATCCGAGCGCACCTCGGAGCATAGGCGCGCTTGAATCGCGTAAGGCTCAGCCGGTGCGCGCATTGCAGAGGACAGCGACCCGCGGGCTCCTGCACCGGGGATCGCACTGCAGCGCCTCATGCGACCGCTCTTCCCGTCGTGGTCCGACACGGTCTTTCGATTGTGCCTGGCCATTGCCGCCGTCGGGATCGCCGCCATTCCAATCTCAGCCATGCTGTGGGTCCGAACACCGTACGTCACCAAAGAAGAGGACCCGGTCGACCAGCCGCTGCAGTTCGACCACCGCCACCATGTTCGCGACGACGGGATCAATTGCATGTACTGCCATTACGAGGCTGCGAGGTCGCCTTACGCAGGGGCGCCGCCCACGTCCGTATGCATGAATTGCCATTCACAGGTTGGCAGCGATCGGAACGTCTGGCGCCCGTCCGCGCGAGCTATTTCGAGAACGAACCACTGCGTTGGCAACGGGTTCATCAGCTCCCGCAATTCGTTTACTTCGACCACTCGGCGCACGTCAGCCACGGCGTCGGCTGCGTCGAGTGCCATGGCCGGGTCGACTTGATGGGGCAAGTCCACGCCGTAGCGCCGCTCACGATGCACTGGTGCCTCGATTGCCATCGCGATCCCGATCCGCACCTCCGCCCCCAAGATCGGATTGCAGACATGGAGTGGCAGCCTGACCGTCCGAGGCGCGAGATCGGGTCCGAGCTACGGCGCACACTTCATGTGAGCCCGCCTCTGGAGTGCACGGGATGCCACCGATGACGCACGGCGCGCGGGCGCCGGCCGATCGGCTCATTCCGCCGGAGGCCCTCACCCGGCGCGGCCTCTTGGAGGCCGCGGGCGCCATGGCGGCCATCGCGGGAGCGCAGGCGTGCAGCCGCGGGCCGCAAGAGTACATCGTGCCGTACGTGAGGCAGCCCCCAGAGGTCACTCCGGGCGTGCCGACGCGCTACGCCACGACGATGGCGCTCGGGGGATACGGCGTCGGCATGGTGGTCGAGAGCCACGAAGGACGGCCCACGAAGATCGAGGGCAACCCGGCGCATCCCGCAAGCCAAGGGGCGCTGGGACCGTTCGAGCAGGCAAGCCTTCTCGGTCTCTACGATCCCGCCCGTGGGGGCACTGTCCTTCACGGCAGGCTCGCCGCCTCCTGGCAGGCCTTCGCCGACGCCATCGCGGCGAGGCCTCCCGAGGGCAAACGCACGCATGTCCTTCTCGAGCCAACCGGCTCTCCGCATGTCGTCGACCTCGTGAAGCAATTGCGGGCGCGGGGCGACGTCGTCGTGCATTTCGATGCTCCACTCACGCGCTCGGCGGCATGGGCGGGCGCCAAGCTCGCGTTCGGTCGGGTGGCGGAGCCGCGCTGGGATTTCCAGCGCGCAGACGTCGTGCTCGCGCTCGACGCGGACTTCCTCTCGGCGGCGGGCTGGCCCAATGTCCTGGGCCCGCGCATGGGCGGACCGTCGACGCGTGAGCGGGCCCGGCGATTCGATGAGTCGGCTGTACGCCGTCGAGGCTCGGCTTTCGGTGACCGGAATGAACTCGGACGACCGCCTCCGCGTTCAGGCGCGCCAGGTGCGCGACGTCGCGGCGGCTGTACTCGCTGCGCTCATTCTCGGTGGCCCACCGGGTGCGACGGGCGCAGCGAGAGGGCCGGCCGCTTCGCGGTCGCCCAGCCCACACGATGGCTGGGCCAAGGCGGTCGCGCGCGACTTGAGAGCCCACGCCGGAGCGTGCTTGGTCATCGCGGGCGACGGGCAGCCCCCCGACGTACACGCGATGGCCCACGCGATGAACGTCGCTCTCGGAAACGTCGGCACCACCGTCACGTACGGAGCGTCGCCCGTGTTCGAGGCGGGAGAACCGACCCATGGTCTCGACGGGCTCGTCGCCGCGCTCGACTCCGGCGACGTTCATACGTTGCTCATCGTGGGCGGGGATCCCGTCTACACGGCGGCGGCGGACTTGGACCTCGCACGCCGACTCCGCGCGGTGCCGACGACCGCATTCGTCGGTGCGTACGACAACGCCACGGCGAGGGCATGCGCGTGGTTCGCTCCGGAGTCGCACTTTCTCGAGGCGTGGGGCGACGCCACGGCGTTCGACGGCACCGCGTCGATCGCTCAGCCTCTCATCGCACCGCTCGTCGACGGCAAAACCGCGGGACAAGTGCTGGCGGCGCTCCTCGGACGCGCGGACGTCAGCGCCCACGACCTGGTGCGGGAATCGTGGCGTCGCAAAGGAGCCGACTCCGACGGCTCTTGGCGCAAGGCGCTTGTGCACGGCGTTCTCGAGGGCGATTCTCCCGCCGGCCGCGATTGACATCGACTGGAATGCCATGGGTGCAATCCTCGCCGCCCCACCCACGGCGCCGGTCGCCGACGGAAATCGTCTACTTCGCCGATTCGAAAGTGTACGACGGCCGATTCGGCAATAACCCCTGGCTGCAAGAGCTCGGCGATCCAATCACAAAGCTGACATGGGACAACGGCGCCCTCATCAGCCCCGATACCGCCGCAAGCGTCGGCGTCCGCGACGGAGACATCGTCGAGGTCGTCGTGCGAGGCCGGGCGGTACGGGCGCCGGTCGTCGTCGTCCCCGGCACGGCCGATGGTGTCGTGGCCATCGCCCTCGGCTACGGCCAGTCGATTCCCGACCGTCCTTCGTACCGATGCGGGGCCAATGCGTATGCGCTCCGACATTCGCACGCCCTTTGGCACGACGACGCCGCGATACGCCGCACTGGCGAAGCGCAGCGAGCTCGCCTTCACCCAGGAGCACGCCTCACTCGAGGGACGGCCGATCGTCCTTTCGCACACGATCGACGAGTACGCGCGCGATCCCGACTTTGCGGCCGCAATGAACGACGCTCCCGAATCGCTTTATCAGTTGAAGCCCGACGCGCCCCACCAATGGGGAATGGCGATCGACCTCAACGCGTGCACCGGCTGCAGCGCCTGCGTCGTTGCCTGCCAGTCAGAGAACAACATCCCGATCGTCGGCAAGGATCAACGTCCGGCTGCGGTCGCGAGATGCACTGGATCCGGATCGACCGCTACTCTCGAGCGACGCCGACGACCCGGCGTCATCATCCAGCCGATGCTCTGCCAGCAATGCGAGACGGCGCCCTGCGAGTACGTCTGCCCGGTCAACGCCACCGTCCACAGCCCCGAGGGGTTCAACGAGATGGTCTACAACCGCTGCGTCGGCACGCGCTACTGCAGCAACAACTGCCCCTACAAGGTGCGGCGTTTCAACTTCCTCGACTACACCGGCGACATCAGCCCGGCGCGGCAGCTGGGGATGAACCCGGACGTCACCGTCCGCGCCCGCGGCGTGATGGAAAAGTGCACCTACTGCGTGCAGCGGATCCGCGCGCATGCGAGATTCGCCACCCGCCTCGAAGGGCGGACCATCGCTGACGGCGAGCTCGCAGACGGCCTGCCAGCAGGGCTGCCCCACCGCAGGCGATCGTCTTCGGGCTCGCTCAACCGATTCGACCGCCAAGGTCACCAAGCTTCACGCGCGACGCGCGTCGGTACCAGTCTGCATGCACGAGCTCGCCACCCGGCCGCGCACGGCGTATCTCGCGCGCGTGCGCAATCCCAACCCCGACCTCGCCTGAAGGTGGACTAGTCGATGGCCGCTCCCACTCTGTCGCGACGATCCGACTCGAGCCGCTAGTCCGCTGCTCGAGGGAATGCACACCGACAAGAGCTCAACGACAGCCTCCTCGACCACGTCTGGGTGCGGCGGGGCAGGGCTGGTGGGCCTCTTCGCCTGCGCGCTCTCCGCGCTCAGCCTCCTCGGCATCGCCATCTGTAGACGCTCTACAAGGGGATCGGCGTCTGGGGGAACAACATCCCGGTCGGCTGGGCCTTCGGTATCATCAACTTCGTCTGGTGGATCGGTATCGGTCACGCGGGGACGCTTGATCTCCGCCATTCTGTTGCTTTTCGACATAAAGTGGCGGACCTCGATCAACCGGTTCGCCGAGGCGATGACGCTCTTCGCGGTCATCTGCGCGCTGCTCTTCCCGCTGCTGCACACTCGGGCGCCCCTGGTTCGCCGCCTACTGGCTGATGCCGTATCCGTCGGTGCGGCGGATCTGGCCGCAGTTCGAAGAGCCCGCTCCCCTGGGACGTCTTCGCGGTCTCGACCTACTTCACGTCTCGCTGCTGTTCTGGTTCCTCGGCCTGGTCCCCGACCTGGCGGCGCTGCGCGATTCGTCGAAGAGCAAGACCAAGCGGACGATCTACGGCCTCTTCGCCATGGGCTGGCGTGGGTCGGTGGCGGCATTGGGCCGACTACAGAGTGGGCCTACCTGCTCCTGGCCGGCCTCTCGACGCCGCTGGTGCTCTCGGTCCACACCATCGTCAGTCGTTCGACTTCGCCGTGTCGGTGCTTCCCGGCTGGCACACCACGATCTTCCCGCCGTACTTCGTCGCCGGCGCCGTCTTCTCGGGATTCGCGATGGTCTTGACCTGATGCTGCCGGCCCGCGCATTCCTGGGGCTCAAGCACGTCGTCACGCTCAAGCACCTCGACAACATGGCCAAGATCCTGCTCGTCACCGGGTGGGTCGTCACGTACACGTATCTCGTCGAGCCGTTTCTCGCTTGGTACAGCGGCGATCGCTACGAAATGTACGTCCAGCTCGTCGACCGCCGCTCGGTCCGTACGCTTGGGTTTTTTGGGCGTCATATTCTGCAACTGCATCGCGGTGCAGTCGCTTTGGTCGAAACGCATGCGAACGAGCGCGCTTGGCCTCTTCGTGGTGTCTTGCTTCGTTCAGATCGGGATGTGGTCGGAGCGATTCATGCTGATCGTCACGTCGCTTCATCGCGACTTTCTGCCGTCGATCTGGCGCATATATGTCCCCGAGCTGGATCGACTGGACGATCCTCGGTGGCACGGTTTCATTCTTCCTTTTCCTGTTTCTCTTGTTTCTTCGGTTCGTGCCATTCATCCCCATTTCCGAGCTCAAGGAAATGCGGCACAAGCTCGAGAAAGAGCGCGCGGCCAGCGCCGGGCGCACGGGCGGTGCTCCGTGCCTAGCGGATTGGCGGCGGAGTTCGACTCCGCCGGAGGCGCTCGCTGCGTGCCTACGATGCGCTGTCACGCGACGGCTTTACGAATGTCACGACGTTCACACCGTACCCCGTGAAGGGACTCGTCACGAAGCTGCCGGAGTCGATCGTCCCTTGGATCATGCTCGGTGCGCGGGGCATTTCGGCGCCGTCTTCGGGTACTTGCTCCAGTGGTGGTGCAACGGCAAGAGCTACCCGATCAACGTCGGCGGTAGGCCCCTCAACTCGATTCCCGCATTCATTCCAATTTCCTTCGAGTCCGCCGTGCTGGCCTCGACCCTGGCCGGATTCGTCTCGATGCTCTGGTTCAGCGGCCTGCCGCGACTGTCGCACCCCATGTTCTCGGTGAATGGGTTCGACCGCGCCACGGTCGACCGCTTCTGGGTGGCCGTTGACAGCCGCGACCCTCGCTTCGACGAGCTGGCTCGACCGCCGTCTCACGGATCTTGGCGCACTTCGCTGCGAGCGCGTGTCGGTGAGCCGATGAATCGAGGACTGCCGAGGCCCTCTTGCTGTCGCTTGCGGCATGCCGCACGGACGTGACGCTCATCACGCCCGATCCGCATCTCGAGCGCATGCTCAAGCAGGAGAAGCTCCTTCCCTACGAAGAAGATCCGTTTCTTCCGAAGGGAATGGCAATGCAGCAGCCGCCCGAAGGTACCGAGGCGGCCGACGCGCCTTTGGGCGATTCGCTCGCAAACACCGGAGTGGCGGATGGCCGCTATGCCGACCGAATTCCGATTCGCGTGGACCGCCCGCTCGTCGAGGCGGGCAGGGGGCAATTCGACGTGATTCTGCGCGACCTGCCACGGCGTCTTGGGTGACGGCGTCTCGGCGGTCGCCGTCAGGATGAATCTCCGAAAGCCTCCCACGCTGCTCGGCGCGGTTCGCGACTATGCGCCAGGGCACATCTTTTCTGTCGTTCAGCGCGGCTACGGCCTCATGCCGTCCTACCAGGTGCAACTCTCCACCAGGGACACGTGGGCGGTCGTCGCGTACGTCCGCGCGCTGCAGCTTGCACGGGGTGCTCACGAAAGCGAACTCCCTCCCCGGCTGAAAGCCCGCCTCGAGGCGCCATGAGCGCGCATCGTCTCGTTCGCATTTCGCTCGCGGCGGCGCTCCTCGGTGCCGCTGCTGCTGCTCGCGATTCGGATTCTCCGTCGACCCGCCGCGGGCGTGGTTCGGGTACCTGAACGCCTGGAACTTCGGCGCGACACTGTGCGTGAGCGCCCTTCTCCTTTTGACGGCCGCCCACGCCTCCAAGGCGAGCTGGATGGTCGTCACCCGTCGTCTCACCGAGTCGATCGTGGTCGCGATGCCCCTCTATCTGCTGCTCTTCATCCCGATCGCGTTCGGTCTCGCTTCGATCTATCCGTGGGCGGCCCACGACGTCGACCCGGCATTGCGCGCGGCGATCGCGCACAAGCGGGGTACCTCAACCCGCCGTTCTTCGTCGTTCGAACGGTCTTCTATTTCGCTCGTCTTCATCCTCGTGGGCGGTCTCTTGCGGAGTTGGTCCCGAGCCAACGACGAGCGGCCGAGCGCCTACTCGTGCACGGCATGCGAATGCTCAGCGGCGGGGCGATCCCTGTCTTGAGCCTCTGCCTCACATGGGCATCGTTCGACTGGACGATGTCTCTTCAGCCGGACTGGTATTCGACGATCTTCGGTCTTTACACGTTTGCCGGAGGATTCGTCGGCGCGATCGCGCTCGTGTGCATTCTTTTGCACCTTTCGCGCCGCGCGACGCCGGACCACGCCCAGGCGCTCGGGCGCCTTCTTTTGGCGATGACCATCTTCTGGGCCTACATGGCGTTCAGCCAGCTTCTCATATACTGGATCGGCGACGTCCCCGAAGAAATACGATATTATCGGCTGCGGACGACGGGGAGCTGGACGGTGGTCACCGTCATTCTCATTTTCGGGCACTTCTTCATTCCGTTTTTCGCTCTCTTGAATCGCCGTTGGAAGCGCCACGAACGCTTTCTGGTTGTCATCGGCGTCGACATGGTCGCGATGCATTTCGTCGACGTGTACTGGCTCATTCTTCCGGTCCATGACGTGCATCGGGGTTCGCCCGCACTGGGCCGATCTCGGCGGCCTTCTCTTCGTCGGCGGGCTGTCGTGCGCGTGGAGCGCGCGGGCTTATGCCCGCGTCCCGCGGCTGCCGCTTCACGTTCCGGAGCTCGCGAAAGGCCTCGACTACGAGGCAGCGGTATGACCAACAGCGAAGGCGAGTTCGGCGTGTTTCAAGAGGAGGACATCCTCCCTGGATTGCAACTCGTCGCCGTCGGCGCGAGCTCGATTGCTGTCGGCGCGGCTGGGGGTCTTCGTGGGCGCGCTCATCCTCTATCTCACGGTAGGGTTCATCCAGCCGACCGCGGCGGGTCCCGCGGGACCGCGCCCAGCACCGCGGTCGATCGCGCGCATCGAGCAGACTCCGATCTGGAACGCCCGCGATGGCATCGACGAGAAGCACGCCCAAGAGCGGAGCTCCAGCGCTTGGGCTGGATAGACCGCTCCGCCGGTTGGCGCAGATTCCGATCGATGACGCCATCGACATCGTCGTGGAGGACATCGAAATGAACGCGCTTCTCCGAGGTCTGCTCGAACCTGCCTCCGCAAGCGTCGACGTACGCGGAGGGCATCGACGTTCTGCACTATCTTCGTCATCGCGGCGACGATGCTCGGCGCGACCTTCGTATTCCTGCTCGCCGTTTATTTTTTGATTCGGTACCGCCGGCGCGGTGCCCTTTCCGACGACGGTCCACGTTGAGACTCCGTTCCGGCCGAAATATTCATCATCGGCTCGCTCCTCTCGCTCTTTCTCGCGTTTCTGGGTCGTCGGCGACCATTCAGTACAACCGCATGATGACACCGCCACCCGACGCGATGCCCGTCTACGTCACGGCCAAGCAGTGGATGTGGAAGTTCGCGTACCCCGACGGCGGCGCGTCGATCGACGTTCTCACCGTTCCCGTGCACGCCCGTCAAGCTCGTGATGACCTCGCGCGACGTCATCCACAGCTTTTACGTCCCGCGTTTCGGATGAAGCACGACGTCGTCCCCGGGCCGCTACTACACGCTCTGGTTCGAGGCGAAGGCGCCCGGCAGTATGCACATCGACTGCGCCGAGTATTGCGGCGTCAGCCATTCGACGATGCGCGGCGAGGTTCATGTCCTCTCCGCCGACGACTACGGCGCGGTGGCTCGACGGCCACGCGCGCACCCGAGCGCGAGCCCGCCGGGCGCGGACCATGGCGCGCGGAGAGGGCGCGATGCCGCCGTCGCGGCGCGGATGCTTCAACTGCCATACGGTCGACGGGCAGCCGCACATCGGGCCCGACGTGGGCGGCGCTCTACGCTCGGACGTGACGCTCGTCGACGGGACCACGGTCGTGGCCGACGAGGCGTACCTCACGCGGTCGATGATGGAGCCCGCTGGCCGAGGTCGTCGCCGGGTTACAAGCCGGTCATGCCGACGTACCAGGGCATCCTCTCGGAGCCCGAGGCGGCGGCGCTCGTCGAGTTCATCCGGTCGCTCGCAGAGCGACGTCCCCCGCTCCGAGGTGCACCCTTCCGCGGGTCGCAGCCGCTCGGCTCGGCGCCAGCCGCGAGGTGCCGCGCCATGACCACCGCCGCAGCTCGGCGTCGTGCCCGACGGCCGCGCCGAGGCGCGCCGGGCACGAGACGTACCTCAACATCGCGCACACGGTACGTTCGTGGCTCGCTGACGACCGATCACAAGCGCATCGGCGTCCTCTATCTCGTCACGACCACCTCCACGCTCGTGCTCGGCGGCTCTTCGCGCTCGTGCTCCGCACCGAGCACCTGACGCCAGGGCGCACGATCGTCGACGCCATACACCTACAACCGCATCTTCACGCTGCACGGCATCATGATGGTCTGGCTCTTCATGATCCCGTCGATCCCGGCGGCGTTCGGCAACTTCTGTCCTGCCGATCATGATCGGCGCCAAGGACGTCGCCTTTCCCGCGCCTGAACCTCCTCAGCTACTACATCTATCGTCGTCGGCGCGATCCTCGTGCTCTGTCGACGCTCTGGCATCGGCGGCTGCGACACCGGCTGGACGTTCTACGCCCCGTACAGCGCCCACTCCCCGACCGCCGTCGTCCCGACGCGTCCTCGGCATCTTCATCCTCGGCTTCTCGACGATCATCACCGGGCGTCAACTTCATCGTCACGACCCACACGATGCGCGCGCCGGGGCGTCGGCTGGTTGCGGATGCCGCTCTTCGTCTGGGCGATCTACGGCGACGAGCATCATCCAGGTCCTCGCGACGCCGGTGCTCGGCCATGTCGCTGCTCATCGTCGGCATCGACCACTGGTTCGACTGGGGCCTCTTCGACCCGGCGCGCGGCGGCGATCCGGTGCTCTTCCAGCACCTCTTCTGGTTCTACTCGCACCCGGCCGTCTACATCATGATCCTGCCGGCGATGGGCGTCATCAGCGAGGTCGTCCCCACCTTCGCCGCAAGAACCCGTCCTCCTACAAGGCCATCGCCTACTCGTCGCTCGGGATCGCCTTCGTCGGCTTCCTCACCTGGGGGCACCACATGTTCGTCGCCGGGATGATCGCACGTTCGACGCCGGGGCCTTCGGCGTCCTCTCGATGCTCGTGGCGATCTTCTCCGCGATCAAGGTCTTCACCTGGGTCCTGCACGCTGCGTCGGGGCGCGGTCGCGCTCAAGACGCCGCTCGCTCTACTTCTTCGCGTTCCTCTTCCTCTTCGTCTTCGGCGGGATGACCGGCGTCGCCGTCGCGACGCAGAGCCTCGACGTCCACTGGCACGACACGTACTTCGTCGTCGCCCACTTCCACTTCATCATGGTGGGCGGCACGCTCACCGCCTTCCTCGCGGCGCTCCACTACTGGTTCCCGAAGATGACCGGGCGCATGTACCCCGAGCGCTGGGGTATGCCTGAGCGCGCCCTCGTCTTCGCCGGCTTCTTCGCGACGTTCTTTCCCCAGTTCCTCCTCGGCAACGCCGGCATGCCGCGCCGCTACTACAACTACCCGCCGCAGTTCCAGGTGCTCCACGTCGCTCTCGACGTCGGCTCCTGGGTGCTCGGCGCCGCGTGCTGCTCACGCTCGCCTACCTCCTGTGTCGCTCCTCCGCGGCGCGCGTGCCGCCGGACAACCCGTGGGGCTCGCGCTCCTACGAGTGGTACGCGGCTCGCCGCCGCCGAAGCACAACTTCCGCGCGAGCCTGCGTTTCCATCGGTCCGTACGACTACACGGTGCCGTTCTCCGGGTGCCCGGAGACGGCAGAGGCCTCAACGGCGCGATGCCGGGCTGCCGGCAGGCGACGGATCGCCGGATGGCTGAGCGCGTGGCGGAGAGCAGCTTCGAGAGCCTCGAGGGCGCACGCCGCCGCCTCGGCATGTGGGTATTCCTCGGGGAGCGAGCTCCTCTTTTCGCGGCCTCTTCGCGCTCTACGCGGGATACCGGTCGAGCTCCCCTACGGCTTCGGGATGGGCGTCGAGCACAACACGATCGTCTACGGCTCGGTCAACACGGCGGTGCTCCTCGTGAGCAGCTTCACCATTGCGCTCGCCGTCCACGAGCTCCGGCGCGGCGGGCCATCGCAAGCGCTGCGCTCCTCATCGCGGCCACCATCGGCCTCGGGCTCGCGCTTTCTCGCCATCAAGGCGGCCGAATACCTGCATCACTTCGACGGAGGGCATCTACCCCGGCGGGGTCGGGCGCTTCTTCGTCGAGCACCCTGAGCCGGGCACGAAGATGTTCTTCACGCTCTACTTCGCCATGACGGGGCTCCACGCGGTGCACGTCTTTGCAGGGATGTGCGTCCTCGGGCTGATTTGCGCAAGGTGCTCACCGGAGTCGGACCTGGGCCCCTCACCCGCTGGCCCTCGGCGCCGTCGATTTGGCACCTGGTCGACGTTTTCTGGATCTTTTGTGGCCAGCTCTTCTACCTGATTCCCGGGGGAGTTCGATGAGCCAGCACGGCAAAGAGGCGTCGGTGCGGCCGCTCGTGTACACCCTCGGCGCGCTCCTTCTCCTTGCCGGTCTGCGTCTGGCGTTGCGGTTTGCACACCTCGGGGATTTCAGCTTCCCCGTTGCCCTCGGGATTGCCGTCGTGAAGACGATGCTCGTGGCCGTCTTCTTCATGGAGCTCATCGAGGAAAGGGCGGCGGTTCCGATTTCGGCCCTCGCGGCGGCGTGACGCTCGTTGCCCTCCTTGTCGTCCTGCTCGTCGCCGACATTCTCGCGGACAGTACCCCCGCTCGAGCCGCCGCCGGGCAATGCGTACCGTGTTCACGGGTGACGCGCGTCTTTGATGCTTAAGTGCCCCATCGGGCATCATCAGATCATGAATCGGCGGCTCATGCGCCCGCTCCCCTTTGCCGCCATCTTCCTCGCATCGCTCGCGGCCATTTTCATCGCGGGCTGCGACTTCCTGCAAGGCAACCCGGCGGCAGCGTCCGCGCGCGGCCTGCGGAGCGCCATGCGGCGATGGAACAGCCCGCCGATCCGGTGCGAATCCACGGCAACATCTTTTCGTTGACCCGACCAGCTGGCGATGTTCCTCGTCACGACTCCTGCTGGCCACATCCTCATCGACAGCGGCTTCGAAGACGAGCGTGCCGCTCATTCGACAGAGCATCCAGCGGCTCGGATTCCGATTCGAGGACATCGAAATCCTGCTCTCGAGCCATGCACACCCGGATCATGTCGGTGGACACGCACGCATCAAGGAGCTGACTGGCGCTCGCTTGCTCGCGACTGCTCCCGATGCGGCGATCATTCATTCCGGCGGCGGCGGCCCGCTTGCCCTAGGCATGACATGGCGACCGGCGGTGGTCGATACGGTGCTCGCAGACAGCGACAAAGTCGAACTCGGCGGCACCGTCCTCCAAGCCCATCTCACGGCCGGGCATACCCCCGGCGCGACGACTTGGACAACGACGGTCGACGAAGACGGAAAGCGTCTGAACGTCGTCTTCTTCTCGAGTTCGACGCTCTTCGAGGAGACCCCGCTGCGCGGCAACAAGGACTACCCGAGTATCGCCGAAGACTTCGAGCGGAGCTATGCGTTCTGGAAGGCGGTCCCGTGCGACATACTTCTTGCGCCGCACGGTGACTTCTTCCAATTGGACGACAAACGCGAGCGGGCCTTGCGCGGCGAGCGGCCGAACCCGTTCATCGATCGCGCGGGCTGGAAACGGCTCATCGCCGAGCAAGAGAGCAACTTTCGACGGCGCCTCGCGGCCAACTGAACAGCCCGGGTGCACGCCCTCGAACCTGGGCAAGATGCGCGACCGGCGGGGCCACGCTCGCGTTCTGATCGTCGCCCGCGAC
The DNA here is from genome assembly GCA_963731595.1 of uncultured delta proteobacterium. GTDB lineage: Bacteria > Myxococcota_A > Polyangia > Polyangiales > Polyangiaceae > DASXHD01. The sequence goes on along the minus strand of CAVSWE010000012.1, from coordinate 3,683 downwards.
CTCGGCGTGAGCCCGAGGATGGCGCTTGACCGAGTCGTCTTCCGGGCGAGACCCTGCAGCCATGCTCGTCGCGCACCGCGAACATGGCCCCCGGGCTTACCAGAAGCCATCGAGACGCCGATCGCGCACCTCCTCGACGAGCACGCCCGCGCGGACCCGGTGACGCATGCGCTGGGCTTGTTCCGCAAGGTCGTCCGGACCGTTCCAGCGTACCGCGCTTTCCTGCGCGATCGCGGTGTGGACCCGGAGGATGTTCGCGTGGAGGCTGATTTCCCGGCTCGTTGCCGATTCTCACCAAGAAAAACTACGTCCAGCGATTTCCGCTGGCGGACCTCTGCCGCGGCGGAGCGCTCTCCTCGTGCGACATGATTTCGGTTTCTTCCGGTTCGACTGGCGAGCCCGTATTTTGGCGCACGCTCAGTCGACGACGAGTATGCGGTTGCCGCGCGTTTCGAGCAGGTCTTTTACGACAGCTTCGAGGCCGACCGGCGCCGCACGCTGGCCGTTGTCTGCTTTCCGTTGGGCACGTGGGTGGGAGGAATGTTCACCGCGACCTGCTGCCGACACGTGGCCGCCAAGGGATACCCCATCACGGTCGTGACCCCCGGGAATCACAAGAGCGAAATTCTCCGTGTCGTCCAGAAGATCGCGCCAATGTTCGATCAGACTGTCTTGCTCGGGTATCCGCCGTTTCTCAAAGACGTCGTCGACGACGGACTGTCGCAAGGCGTTCCGTGGAGCACGTACGCCATCAAGCTGGTGCTCGCGGGCGAGGTGTTCAGCGAGGAATGGCGCGCCCTCATGGCGGAGCGCGCCGGGATGAGCCGCCCTTTGCGGGACTCGGCGTCTCTCTACGGCACCGCAGACGCTGGTGTGCTTGGCAACGAGACGCCCCTTTCCGTAGCTGCCCGCGCTTTTCTCTCGACGCGGCCGGACGCGGCGCGTGCGCTCTTCGGTGAGGCGCGTCTGCCCACGATTGTCCAGTACGATCCGGTGGTCCGTTACTTCGAAGAGAACGAGGGCTCCCTGCCATTTTCGGGAGACAACGGCATTCCCCTCGTGCGCTATGACATTGCCGACACGGGCGGCGTCGTCCCCTACGCCACGATGATAGATCGGCTGCGGGACTTCGGGTTCGACGTCGAGGCGCAAGTCCGGGTCGACGGTGAGCGCGGCATGCGTCCCTTGCCATTCGTGTACGTGTTCGGGCGCTCTCAGTTCGCCGTTTCTTACTACGGTGCAAACGTCTTTCCGGAGATGGTCGCCGTGGCCCTCGAGCAACCCGAGACGCACGCGTGGGTCACGGGAAAATTCGTCATTGAAGTGCGGGAGAACGAGGGCCACGATCGGCAGCTTCACGTTGCCGTGGAGCTCGCGCCGGGACGCAGTCCACCCGCGTCGTTCTCCGACGTCGCAGCCGACGCCGTCCTTGCCGCTCTCCTTCGGCTCAATAGCGAATTTTCGAACTACGTACCCGCAGAGCGCCGTCGACCGCGCGTCACGCTCTGGCCGACCGGTCACGCCGGAGTATTTCCCGAGCGGAGTCAAGCACCGTTATTCACGCCATTCGCCGCGCTAATTTTAGGCTGCCCGTATTGGACCAGGGGGTCCACGGCCGGCCCGTCTCGCAATCGACGTGGCGGACCGAAACGCTCTCGGCGCTCACGTCGACGACGCCAAAGACGATTGGCAGTCGAAATCGACGAGGCCCGACCGAGCCAGGATTGAACACGGCGATTCCGCCCTCCTGCGCCACGAATGGAACGTGTGAATGGCCGCGAATCACGAGGGTCGCATCCTCGCCGCGCGCAACCTGCGCCACGTCCGCGCGGAGTTTCGGCCCGCTTACCGCGATGTGCGTCACGAGGATGCGGACGAGCGTCCGATCGCCTGCGCGTACGTCGAGCGTCACAAAGTCCGGCAAGTCGCGAGGGTCGATGTTGCCGCGAACCGCCGTCACCGGCGCGTGCCTCTCGAGGCTGCGCAAGACGGCGGTATCGCCGACGTCGCCCGCATGAACGATGAGTGCCGGTAGGAGCTCGCCGATGCGGACCCCGAGCTCAGGATGCGGACGCCCGTGCGTATCGGCGACTGCGACAATCCTCAGGCCCGTGCCCTCGAACCGGCACCTCCTCGCGCACGTGAACGGGCCTTTGCGCGGCCGAGAGTCGAAATCGTTTCGCCACCCGCGATTGATACCGCGATTCTCGGCACACCGAAACGTGCGCCGCGCATGACCCATCGCGGCCGCTATGTGGCGAAATACGTCGTCGCGCGTTTTTGCCCCTTTGATTTGAAGGCCTTTTTCGTAAGCCCTTCCTTGAGCACGCGCGGCATTTCTTTCGCCTGCATCCCGAGCTGTTCGCGAATCTGCTCGGCGCGCAAGCCCGCCTTGTTTTTCTTGAGGAGCGCCACGACCTCGTCGAGCGCCTGGGCAATGTCCTCGGGTGAACGCCTCTTGAGGCGAACCTGATCGGCCGGCGCGCGCTGCGGGCTTGACGCTCGGTGCCTCCGCCGCCCTCGGACGGCCGGGGCCTCTGCGGGGAGCGCCGCCCCGTTTCGCTGAGAAGCTCGTGCAGCGAACCGCCCCTCACCGCCTCGAGAACGGAGGTGGCGAAGGCGGACGCAGAATCTTGGAGTCTGCTGTGGAGTGTCGGCATGGCTCGCGATGAAAGCTGGCAGTTGGCAATTGGTCAAGTTCCGCGCCGCGTTGATCCCTTTTTTTATTGGTTTCCCGCTTCGCCGATCAGTCGACAGAGCCTGCCGGGCCCGGGCTCGCTCCTGGCTCTTTTCCTCGGAGCTCCTGCGAAGTCCGGGCAAATTCGCCGACAAAGCGCCGATTGTCGCTTCGGCAGTCGCCGAGCGCCCACACCGATCGAATCCCTTTACCGCCGGCATCCGGTCGACTTCGATACGACCGTTCTTCGACTTCGGCACCGCCATGAAGCGTCTCTCCCGGTTCTCGCTCGTGCAGCTTTTCGTGGCGGCCACGCTGGCGGTCGGCCTTGCCGTCGGGACGACATCTTACGTGTTCCTCGAATCGTCCCGTCGCGCAATCGTGCAGAGGTCCGACCGCCTCCGGGACTCGGAGGCACAGCGGATCGGCGCTCGCCTGTCCAACGAGCTCGGTGTGGCAGCGACTGCACTCGACGAGACGGCGACAGCCATCCATTTCGGCGCGTTACGCGCGGACGACCCGGGTTGCCGTCGAGACGCGCCTTTTCTCCCCGAGCTACTCGCTCACCCGACAATCTCCGACGCGTCGTGGACGCACGCCACCCTCCCCGCGCGCCAAGCGGGAAGCGACCGCGTCCCGACCGGGGAGCGGTGGCAGATATCCGTGTTCCGGTCTTCGCCCGATCGGGAGAGCGCGATCGTGACGCGGCGAGTCTCCCTCGAAAATGGGCGCTTCGTGTCGACCTCCAATCTCGTCCGCCTGGCGCCTCTCTCTTTGCCGTTCCGTTCGAGAGACGCGGTGACGCAAGCAATCCGACTCTCCACCCCACCTTCGAGACGTCCATATCCGAGGAAGCGTACGGGCGGGCCATCTGGAGCGACCTTTCATTTTCCGATTTGGACGCGGGCCTTCCAAAGGCCGATCGTCGCATCGTCGTGACTGTCCAAAGGGCCATCGAAGACGAGCCGGGGCATTTCGCCGGCGTCTTGCGGATTGACGGAACTGT
>CAVSWE010000011.1:0-45672 GCA_963731595.1 uncultured delta proteobacterium | reverse complement strand
GGAGGAGAAGAGATTCGAACTCTTGGAGGGCTTGCACCCTCGCCGGTTTTCAAAACCGGCGCAGACTGAGTCTCGCGGGTTCCCGGAATATGTGTACTTTCCCCGTTTCCAAGATGTCTCCAAAACCGGGGTCGATTCGGGTCGACTGGCGCAGACTGGCGTCGAGGTCACAAAGGCCGGAAGAGCGAAGGGATTCGAGTTCTTAGAGCGAAAAGACGAGCGACATCGCCACGTTGGTAAAATGTCGGTTTTAGAATTCGAATCCCTGCGCCCGAACAAAATGGCGCGCGATATCAGATACTTGTAAGCTGGCGCGGCTACCGTCTCCAAAATGTCTCCATGGAGCCCGCGACTCTCGCGGCTTTCTCGGACGCCGTTCCCTCATCCGTCGCAGGCGCCAGCCCACGCACAGCTTCTGCAAGCGCGTCGCACCTCGGGTCAAGCACCTCTGCTGAAGGCGACCTTGCTGATGGCGCTGTACACGATCCGCAGCGAGCGGGAGTTTTGCGAGCAGCTCGCTACTCGGCTCGAATCGAATCGAAGCCTCGCGCACAGAGATTTTGCCGAAAATCAAACGCCGGGGATGACGCCGTTCGGCCGTTTCGGGCGTACCTGCCGCGATGTCACTCGCGGTTTTTTTTCGGCGGCGCAGCCGTGGGCTGCGGCTCGGCGTCGACGACGGCTCTAAAGATCGCTGCTCCGTCGACGGCGTTCAGGATTGTCTGGACCGCAGCCGGGCTCGCGAACATCTGCGCCAACTTGTTGAGCCACGGCAAGTGAAGCTCTTCGTACTTCAAACCGAGAACGAAAAACAGATGGGTTGGATTGCCGTCGAGCGCGTCGAAATCGATGCCCGCCCGCGAGCGCCCGACCACCATGAAAGGTCGCGTGATCTCGTCGGGGGTCCGGCGGAGGGTGTGCAAGAACGCGATGCCGCTCCCGACCGCGCTGGGCATCACGTTCTCGCGCTCGATGAGCGCTCCAACGAACCACGTGCGATCGCGCACGAAGCCGAGCTGATGAACGTGCGTCGCGAGCTCTTCGATCACGGCGTTTTTCGTCTGCGCCTTCAAGTCGGCGACGACGTGCGCGGGTTGGAAGCAGCTCGCGAGCTCCAGGAGGCGCGTGCGGTCGACATGCGGCTGCGGTGGATCCACGTGACGAGGCAGCACGCCGAGCATCTGATCGTCGAGCCACGTGTCGATCATCGCCTTGCGAAACCGCCACTGGTTGCCGACCTTCACGCCCGGCAACACACCGTCCGTGACGAGCTTGATGACCGTGCGTTCGTTGACGTTCAAGTAGGCAGCGAGGTGCTTTGCCGTCATCAGGCGGTCTTCGACGGGAGTTACGCTCATTTGCGGAGTTCGCTTGACGATTACGTTATTTTACGTTTATCTCCGCGGTTGTCAACCGTGAACCCAATGGGGCAAAGGACACGGCGGCCTTGAACGTCACCGTCCGAGAGGCCGCGAGCATGCTCAACGTGCCTGAAGAGCGCGTTTACCGTTGGATCCGTGAGAAGGACATCCCCGCGCAGCGCGTCGGCGAGAGCTACCGCTTCAACCGTTCGGAGCTGCTCGAGTGGGCGACGGCGCGAGGGCTGCGCGTGTCGCCGTCGGAGTTCCACCATGAAGAGGACGGTGCGCTCCCGAGCTTTGCACACGCGCTCGAGTTGGGAGGCGTGCATCACGGCGTGGGCGGAGCGGATCGCGAGTCGGTGCTTCGCGCCGTCGTCGGAGTGATGCCGATCGAGGACGCCGATCGCGATCTGATTTACGACTTCTTCATCGCGCGTGAGGCGCTCGGCTCCACGGGCGTGGGCGAGGGGATCGCGATCCCCCACGTGAGAAATCCGATCGTCTTGCCCGTCACCCATGCGTCGGTGTCGCTTTGTTTCCTCGAGCACCCCGTCGACTTCAACGCGATTGACGGGATGCCGGTGACGACCGTGTTCGCCCTCGTCAGCCCCACGGTGCGGACGCATCTCTACCTTCTCTCGCGCATCTCCGCCGCGCTCCACGATCCTGACTTCAGGGACTCCATCGTTCGGCGGGCAAGCGGCGAAGAGATCCTCGCTGGCGCGCATCGCCTCGAGGGTGTCGTCTCGCAACGACCTCCGCGCGTCGGCGGCGACGAAACGTGACGCTGTTCGGCGTCGCCCTGCTGTTTCTGCTCGGCGGCGGCGTTCTCGCGCTCGCGCTGGCGCAGCGGCCAGCGCTGTCTGCGGCCTTGGCGACAATCGGCGCCGTCGCGGGGGGATGCGTCGGTGAAGTCGCCGCTGTTCGTGCGCTGCTCGACCCCACGCACCACACCGACGTGCTCGTCCGGCCGTGGGAAATTCCCTACGGCGAGCTCCACGTCGCGATCGATCCACTGTCGGCATTCTTCCTCGTGCCCGTCTTCGGTTTCTCGGCGATCGCCGCGATTTACGGGCGCGCGTACCTTGCGGGCGATCGAAAGGGCCGACGCGCGGTCTCGTCGTTTGCCTTCAACGCGCTCGTCGCGAGCATGGCGTGCGTCGTCGTCGCGCGCCATGCCGTTCTGCTCATCGTGGCTTGGGAGGTGATGACCGTCTGCGGGTACCTCCTCATCACGTACGAGCACGAGGACGCCGAGGTGCGGCGTGCGGGGTGGGTGTATTTGCTCGCGTCGCACGTCGGCGTCGCGTTCCTGCTGGCGCTCTTCGTCGTGTTCGCGCGCCGCAGCGGCAGCTTCGATTTCGACGCGATGCGCGTCGTCGGCACGGCTCCGCGCGGGCTGCCGATTCTTCTCGTAGCGCTCGCTATCGTCGGGTTCGGCGTGAAAGCGGGAATCGTGCCCCTGCACGTGTGGTTGCCCGAGGCGCACGCCGCAGCCCCATCGCACGTGTCCGCGCTGATGTCGGCCGTTCTCATCAAGATGGGCGTCTACGGTATCTTGCGTACACTCTTGCTGCTCGGGCGGCCCGCGGCTTGGTGGTCAGGGCCCACGCTCATGATCTTGGGGCTGAGCGGCGCGGTCGTCGGCATCTCGCTCGCGATGTACCAGCGCGACATCAAGCGCGTGCTCGCGTATTCGAGCGTCGAGAACGTCGGGATCATCCTGCTCGCCTTCGGCGTCGGTTTTTGGGGCGCCTCGTCGGGGCGGCCAATCGTCGCGGCGCTCGGCATGACGGGTGGTTTGCTTCACCTGTGGAATCACACGCTCATGAAAGGGCTGCTGTTCCTCTCCGCCGGGAGCATCGTCCACGGCTGCGGAACCAAAGATCTGGAGCAGTTGGGCGGCGTCGCGAAGCGCATGCCGCGCACGGCGACGATGATGATCGCAGGCGCCGTCGCGATTTCTGCTTTGCCGCCCATGAATGGGTTCGTCAGCGAGTGGCTGGTGTACCTCGGGTTGATCCAAGGAGCCGTCGACGCGACGAACGCGCCGAGTGTCGTCGCGCTGCTCGCCGTCGGCGCCGTCGCGTTCGTCGGGGCAGTCACGGTGCTTTGTTTCGTGCGGCTCGTCGGGATCTCACTTCTCGGCGCGCCGCGCAGCGCCGTCGCCGGGAACGCGCACGAGTCGGGCGCCGGCATGCTCGGTCCGATGGGCCTTCTCGCAGTGGCCTGCGCGCTGGCCGGGCTCCTCGCACCGGTGCTCGCCGGCGCCGTCGCTCCGGTGGTGACCGAGCTCAGCGGCCTGCCACGCACCAATCCCCCGTCGCTCGTCGTGCTTTCGGTGATCAACGGCGTGTTGTGGCTCGTCATCGCGACCGGTCTGCTCATCGCACGCAAGCGAGCGAGCGCGCGGGCGACAAGCGGCCCGACGTGGGACTGTGGGTACGCGGCGCCGACGGCGCGCATGCAGTACACCGCGCGCTCGTTCGCCGAGATGGTGGGAGAGCGTTTCTTACCCCGAGCGGCGCAGCCTCGTATCTCCGCGTCGTCGCCCGTCGGCCTATTTCCGCAGCGAACGAGCTTCTCCTCGACGTGCGACGACCCCGTCACACGAAGCATTTACGAGCCGCTCTTTTCGCGTTCAGGCGACCGCTTCGTACGCTTTCGCTGGCTCCAGCAGGGCATGTTGCACGCCTACCTGCTCTACATCCTCGTCGCGGTAGCCGGACTCCTCACGTGGATCTCCTTGCGGTCCTGGGTCGCTCCATGACCGGGTGGCTGCTCCTCGTCGCGATCGTGGCCACCGCGTTCAGCGGGGTCCCCGCGGCGTTCGGACGGCGCGACTCGCGGGCGGGTGAGCGAATCGCGGTCGCGCTCATCGCCTTCGGCTCGGCGGCGGGGCTAGCGGCAGCGCTGCACGTCGCGATCTCGGGACGGCCCGAGTCCTGGTCGTTTCCTTGGCACGTACCGGGCGGCGAGCTCGCACTTCGGCTCGACGCGCTCGCAGCAATTTTCTTGGTGCAGATCTTCGCGATCGTCCCTCTCACGGCGATCTATGGGCTCGACTATTGGCCGCAGCGGAGTCATCCGGCGAACGGTCGAAAGCTCCGCTTGTTTTACGGCGTCTTGACGGCAAGCATGGCTGTGCTCGTCGTCGCGCACAACTCGATCTTGTTCTTGCTCGGTTGGGAGGGGATGGCCGTCGCGGCGTTCCTCGTCGTGACGACGGACGACGCCGATCCCGCGGTGCGCGAAGCGGGCTTCGTCTACCTCGTCGCGACGCGCGTCGGCACGCTGTGTCTGTTCGCGATGTTCGCGCTCCTCGCGCATGCGACGGGCAATTGGGCGTTCGACGTCACGCGGCCGATCGACGGCGGCACCGCCAACGCCGTCTTCGTACTCGGTTGCATCGGCTGCATGCTGAAGGCGGGAGCGATGCCAATGCACGTGTGGCTGCCGGGCGCCCACGCGAACTCACCGAGCCACGTGTCGGCCGTCATGTCTGGGGTCCTGATCAAGATGGGCATTTACGGACTTGTGCGCATCACGTCTTTTTTCGCCCATCCGCCCGCATCGTGGGGCATCGCGCTCTTTGGCGTGGGTGCCCTGTCTGGCATTTTCGGTGTTGCGTTCGCCCTCGGACAACACGATCTCAAACGCCTCCTCGCCTATCACAGCGTCGAGAACATCGGCATCATCCTCATCGGCCTCGGCCTCGCGGTGGTCGGGCGGGCGAGCGGTCAGCCTGTTCTTGTCGCGCTCGGGCTCGCCGGGGCGCTGCTCCACGTTTGGAACCACGGCCTCTTCAAGGCGCTCTTGTTCTTGAGCGCCGGGTCCGTCGTGCACTCGACGCACACGCGCGAGATCGACGCGCTCGGCGGTCTTGCGAAGACGATGCCGCGCACCGCGCTCGCGTTCCTCGTCGGCTCGGTCGCGATCTGCGGGCTGCCGCCGTTCAACGGTTTCGTCAGTGAGCTCTTCATTTATCTCGGCCTCTTTCGGGCATCCCTCGCCGACGACCAGGCGGCGTCGGTCATAGGCGCCTTCGGCGTGCCGGCCCTGGCACTCATCGGCGCCCTCGCGCTCGCCTGCTTCGCGAAGGTGTTCAGCGCGGTCTTCTTGGGTGCACCCCGTTCCGAGCGTGCGCATCGTGCAAAGGACGCACGCCCGTCGATGACCGCGCCGATGACCGCGCTGAGCGCCGCGTGCGTCTTCATCGGGATTGCGCCGCTCGCAGTCACCCCGCTGCTCGAGCACGCCACCGCGGCGTGGGCGCGCGACATGTCGGTTGGGTCGCTCGACTCGCTCGCCCCCGTCCGCGCCCTTTCGGCGACGAGCGCCGCGCTCGTCGTCATCGCGGCGGCGTGCGCTTGGCTCTTTCGCCGGCGCCTCGCGCCCGTGGGCCCGACGTGGGACTGCGGCTACGCCGCGCCGTCGGCTCGCATGCAGTACACGTCGAGCTCGTTTGCCGGGATGCTCGTCGGTCTCTTCGCCTGGGCTCTTCGCCCGCGCGTGACTCCCGTACGGCTCGCGACCCTCTTTCCCTCGCCCGCGAGCTTTCACAGCGAAGTGCCGGACACCGTGCTCGACCGCTTCATTTTTCCCGCGACGCGCGTCGTTGCACGAGCGCTCGTGTGGTTTCGCTGGATCCAGCAGGGAAGCATCCAAGTCTACCTCCTCTACGTCCTCGCCACGCTGCTCCTCACCGTTGTCCTCTTTCGCGGCTAACCATGAGCCACCTCCCAATCCATTCGTTCATCCACGTCCTCTTCGTCGCCCTATTCCCGCCGCTGCTCCTCGGCGTCATCAACAAGACGAAGGCGCTGTTTGCGGGTCGCGTGGGGCCTCCCGTCCTTCAGCCGTATTACGACCTTGCCCGACTATTCCGCAAAGACTCCGTCTTCAGCACGACGACGACATGGATCTTCAGGGCGAGCCCGGTGGTCGGGATGGCCACGGTGCTCGTCGCGTCGCTCCTCGTGCCGCTCGGACACCACGATGCACCGCTCTCCTTCACTGGCGATCTCGTCCTCTTCGCCTACCTGTTCGGTCTGGCGCGTTTCTTCACGATCGCCGCCGCGCTCGACACCGGATCGGCGTTCGAAGGCATGGGCGGGGCGCGTGAGGCCACGTTCTCCTGTCTCGCGGAGCCGGCGCTGTTTCTCGGAATGCTCGTCCTCGTGAAGCGCTCGGGGTCGCTGTCGCTCACGAACATGCTCGCGATGACTTCGGTGGGCTGGGCGGGTGCGGGCGCGTCGCTCGTCCTCGTGCTCGTCAGCCTGTTCGTCATCGTGCTCGCCGAGAACTGCCGCATTCCTTTCGACGACCCCAACACGCACCTGGAGCTCACGATGATTCACGAGGTCATGGTCCTCGACCACAGCGGCAGGGAATTCGGGATGATCCTCTACGGCGCGTCGCTGAAATTGTTCGTGCTCGGCGCGCTGGTCGTCCGGCTGGCGGTCCCGTTCAGCACCGGCAACGCTTGGATGGATTGGGGCGTGTTCGCGGGCGGGATGCTCGGGCTCGCCGTGGCGATCGGCGTCGTCGAGTCGACGATGGCGCGACTTCGCCTGCGGCAGGTCCCGAGCCTGCTCGTCGGCGCGTGCCTGCTCTCGAGCTTTGGGATCGTGCTTCTCGCGAGGTGACCATGCATTCCGACGTGACCGATGCACTTCTGATGGTGGTCCTCCTGCTCAATTTCGCGGCGCTGGGCACGAGTCGCTTGCGCGCGATCATCAACGCAACGGCGCTTCAGGGAATCCTCCTCGGCGCGCTCGCGGTGCTTGCCCACCACGACTTCGGCTTTCAGTCCCTCGCTATCGCGATCGGTGCAGCCATCATCAAGGGCTTCGTGATCCCGTGGCTGCTGCTGAGGGCGATGCGCGACGTATCGATGCGCCGCGAGGTCGAGCCGCTGATTGGTTACGTCCCCTCGCTGCTCGCCGGCGCTGCAGCGACGGGGCTCGCGATCCTGTTCGCGCGGACGCTGCCCCTCGCGAAGCAGCACGCCGGATCGCTACTCGTGCCTGCCTCACTGGCGACCGTGCTGACGGGATTCATCATCCTCACGACCCGGCGCAAAGCCATCACCCAGGTCGCCGGCTACCTGATCCTGGAAAACGGGATCTTCATCATGGGCCTCATGCTCGTGGAGGCGATGCCGTTTCTGGTGGAGGTCGGCGTGCTGCTCGATCTCGTCGTCGCGATCTTCATCATGGGCATCATGATTTATCAAATCAACCGCGAGTTCGCGTCGCTCGACACCGACCGGCTCGTCCACTTGAAGGAGTGACGATGGCCTACGCGCTGGTCTTCGTGCCCCTAGCCTTCGCGCTGCTCGCGCTCGCCGTTCCGTCGAATCGCGTCCGCCCATGGATCGTGCTCTCCGGCGGTGTCGCGCACCTCGCCTTGACGGCCGTCGCGCTGTGGATGCCGGACGTGCGCGGCTTCAATGGGTGGCTCGCGCTGGATCAAATCGGCCGGCTGGTCCTCGGCGTCACGTCGCTGCTTTTTTTTCTCTGCTCGATTTATGCGCGCGCCTATCTTGCGCTGCACCCCGAGCGTGCGAACCGCACGCTCTCGGTTTGTCTTCTTGCTTTTTTGGCGATGCTCTCGCTCATGACCGAGGCTCAGCACCTCGGGCTCATGTGGGTCGCGATGGAGACGACGACGCTCTCCACGGCTCCGATGATCTATTTCAAACACACGCCGCGTTCCCTCGAAGCGACGTGGAAATACCTCCTGATCGGATTCCGTCGGCATCGCGCTCGCATTGCTCGGTTCGCTCTTTCTCGCTTACTCGGCCGTGAGCAGCGGCGCTTCGGCCTCTCTGCTCCAGTCCGATCTCGTCCACGAGGCACCGAAGCTGTCGCGCCCGTGGCTTCGCTCGGCGTTCATCATCCTCTTCGTCGGGTACGGGACCAAGATGGGCCTCGCGCCGATGCACACGTGGAAGCCCGACGCCTACGGCGAGGCGCCGGGCCTCGTCGGAGCGCTCCTCGCGGGCGTGCTCACCAACGGCGCGTTCATGGCCATTCTGCGCTTCTTCCAGATCGTGAAGGCCGCGGGCGATGCGCAGTTTGCGAGGGAGATGATGATCGGCGTAGGCCTGCTCTCGATGGCCGTCGCCGGTGTGTTCATGGCGCGGCAAAAAGACTTCAAGCGCATGCTCGCGTATTCGAGCGTCGAGCACATGGGCATCCTCGTGCTCGGCATCGGCATCGGAGGAGCCGCGGTCTTCGGTGCCCTCCTCCACCTGATCAACAACGCTCTCACGAAGGGCGTGCTCTTCCTGAGCGCCGCAAACATTCAGCGCGCTTATGGGAGCAAGTCGACCGACGACGTCCGCGGAGCGCTCCAGCGCGTGCCGATCTCGGCCTCGCTCCTGCTGGCGGGCTTTTTTGCGATCACAGGGTCGCCACCGTTCGGACCTTTTTTGAGCGAGTTCACGATCCTCAACGCCGCGATCACACGGGGACACTACATCGTCGCGACGGCGTTCTTGGTGCTGCTCGTCATCATCTTCATCGGGATGGGCGCGACCGTGATGACGATCGTCCAGGGAAGCGCGCCGGCCGACGGCGTGACGGCGTCGTTCCGCGATCGGTTTTCGCTGGTGACGCCAGGCATCGTGCTCATCGGTCTCGTGCTCGCGCTTGGGGTTTGGATCCCTCGCCCGGTCGAGAAGTTGCTTCGGAGCGCCGCCACCTTTGTCGAGGCAGGGGAGGTTTCGCCGTGAGCACCCGTTTACGCGCCGGCAAGGCGATTGCTCGCGACGAGCTGCCGACTCTCTCGGAGAGCGACTTTCGGAGCGCCGTCGTCGAGGCGCCGAGCAAAGACAAGCGCATCGCGGCGCTGTTCGGCCGCCGCGGTCGAGACCACCGTATCCAGCTCGTCGCTGTCATTGCGTCGGACCACGAGGGCGTGATCGACGTCGCAACGACGCCGCTCGAGGGAGACACGTTCCCGTCGATGACGCTGGACTGCCCGCAGGTGCACCTCTTCGAGCGAGAGATCGCCGAACAATGGGCGGTCGTTCCCACGGGCCATCCGTGGCTTAAGCCCGTGCGCTTCGTTCGATCGTATCGGGAGGGCCACGACGCGTGGAATCGCACGGAGCCTTTCGCGCCGGGCGTCACGGATTTCTATCGCGTCGAGGGAGACGAAATTCACGAGGTCGCCGTCGGGCCGGTGCACGCCGGGGTGATCGAGCCCGGTCATTTCCGCTTTCAGTGTCACGGAGAGCACGTCTTCCACCTTGAGGTCGCCCTCGGGTACCAGCACCGAGGCGTCGAGCGCGCCCTCGTGTCGGGGCCGACGAAGCGTACGCTCCCGTACATGGAGACGCTCGCCGGCGACACGACCGTCGGGCACACGCTCGCGTACTGCCAAAACATCGAAGCGCTCTCGGGCGCGAGGGTGTCCGCTCGGGCGCACGCGCTCCGCGGCGTCGCCCTCGAGCTCGAGCGCCTCGCTAATCACGTCGGTGGCCTCGGCGCCCTGGCGAACGATGTCGGGTTTCTGCCGACCGCGTCTTTCTGCGGCCGTTTGCGCGGTGACTTCCTCAATCTGACGGCCACGATTTGTGGCAGCCGCTTCGGGCGTGGCCTCGTGCGGCCCGGTGGTCTGGGTTTCGACGTCGACGACGCGCGCTGCGCCGACATGCGTGAGCGCCTCGCGGCCGCATACCGCGATGTGCGCGAGTCCGTCGAGGTGCTTTGGAACAGCGCGTCGGTGCAGGCGCGCTTCGAAGGAACCGGGACGGTGACCGCGGACGTCGCAGATGCCCTTGGGCTCGTTGGCGTCGCTGCGCGCGCCTGCGGTCTCGAGCGCGACGTGCGTCACGATCATCCGTCGGGAGTCTTCCGTCTTTCGCACGTCCCCATCTCCGTGTGGCACACGGGCGACGTCTTCTCGCGTGCGTACGTACGGTGGCTCGAGATCCAGCGCTCGGTTGCGTTCATCGACGAGCAACTCCGCGCCCTGCCGCGTGGAGCGCCTCGCGGCGAAGTGGGCGCGTTGGCTCCGAACCGCATCTGCGTATCGATGGTCGAGGGATGGCGCGGCGAGATCTGCCACGTCGCGCTGACCGACGACGGCGGGAAGCTCGCGACGTACAAAGTCGTCGACCCGTCCTTTCACAATTGGCCCGCTGTCGCGATGGCGGTCCGCGACGGGCAGATCTCCGACTTCCCGCTGTGCAACAAGAGCTTCGATCTCTCCTACTGCGGCCACGATCTCTGAGAGGCGTCGATGTTGAAGATTCTGCTCGCGCGTTTTCACCAAGGTCGCCGCACCGTCGGGTATCCCGATGCGCCCCCCGTGCTGCCCGACAGGTTCCGCGGCGGTCCGGCACTCGACGCGAGCAAGTGCCCGGACGGCTGCCAAGCGTGCGTCGAGGCGTGCCCAACCGACGCCATCCGGTACGATCCGCTGTCGCTCGACATGGGCCGGTGCCTCTTCTGCGCCGAGTGCGTGCAGACCTGCCCCGAGGAGGCGATCTCCTTCACGCGAGAGTTCCGCCTCGCCGCGCGCACTCGCGAGGACCTCGTCGTCACCGCGCGAGCCGAGCCACGCGCGAAGGCACTCCGCGACGAGCTACTCCGAATCTTCGGGCGCTCGCTCAAAGTGCGCGTGGTGAGCGCGGGCGGCTGCAACGCGTGCGAAGCGGACGTGAACGTGCTCGGGACCGTCGTGTTCGACCTTGGTCGCTTCGGGATTCAAATCGTCGCGTCGCCGCGCCACGCGGACGCACTCCTCGTGACCGGTGCTGTCAGCGAGAACATGAAGCTCGCGCTCAAGAAGACGTACGACGCGATGCCGGCGCCGAAGATCGTGATCGCCGTCGGTGCTTGCGCCATCTCGGGTGGGCCCTACGTGGATCACCCGGAGGTTTGCAACGGAGCAAGCGCCGTCGTGCCGGTCGACCTTTATGTGCCGGGCTGCCCGCCACATCCTTATACAATCCTCGATGGCCTTCTTGGGCTGCTTGGCAAGCTGCGAACGGAGCCCGAATGGGCTGAGCGTTTCAGCGCAACGCAAGCGCGCGCCCGGACCGAGCGCGCCACGCGGTGAGCCCATGCGACCACGAGCTGTCTCCACGACGCCGTATTTTGACGTGTTCGAATCAACGGCGATGCGTCGGCTCGACCGAATCCTCCGACTCATCGCCCGTCGCGACGTCACGGTCACGCTCACGGGCACCGAGCGTTCGCATCACTCGTCACGGACGAGAGCCCGCATCATCTCGGCGTCGACGCTGTCGCTCGACGAGCAAGTAGAGGGTTGGCGCTTTCGCGCAGACCTTTTTCATCGCCTTCGGCATCGCGCTGCCCGTGCCACCGCTGCGCGACCGTGTTGCCGACGTGATGCCGCTCGCACGTCATTTCATCGAACAGCTATCCGCTCGTCACCACACCAAGCCTCCTCGTGTGAGCCGCGCCGCCGCCACTGCGCTTCGCGCCTATGACTGGCCTGGAAACGTGCGAGAGCTGCGCGGCGTCGCGGAGGCCCTGGTCTTGTTTCGTGAAGGGCGTGCCGTGCGCGTCGCCGACCTCCCTGCGGCAGTTCAGCTGCGTACCGTCGGCTCGGGCTGGAGTGGCTACCGAAACACTCCTCGTGCGACTCGATCGTCCGCTTGCCGCGAGCATCGATGAGATCGTCGCACGCGCAATCGAGCTCGAGCGCGGCAATCTCGAAAGCGCGGCCCTCAGGCTCCGCATCGGCCGTCGAACGATGCAGCGCCACGCGAAGCGCTTGCGGGTGTTCTCCCAATGAAGGTTGCATTCGAGCGCGCGCATCGAGCTCCGCTCGCGCGCTACGATGAACGTCCTTTGACGTGATGATTCAGCTGCATCGGATCCACAAATCGAGATATCCGGTGTGCTGGCGTTCGCGAAGGACGTGGACGAAGCCGTGCGGCATCAGGGCACCGAGGCCGTGGTACGCGACCACGCGCGTCCCTGCGCGTGTTCTCTGGAGCATCGCATGCGCGCGCCGAACGTCCTCGTCGAACTTCGCCGCGCACGGACCTGGCGCTTCGTCAATTCGCTCCTTGGGAGGCCAGAGGTTCTCCTCGAACGGGTTGAAGAAGTAGATACCCGTGAATGCCGTCACGTCTAGGGCGTCGAAGTGCCCGTGGACGAAGCTCGCGCCACGCGCACTCGCCCGCGACGCCGCTCGCACGGCGATCTCCACGAGATGCGCCCGTTGCTCGACGCCGACGAAGGTGGCCCCCGTTGCGATAGAGCCCAAGATGCAGAGCTTCCCGGCGCCGGCTCCCACGTCGAGCACTCGCGACGCGCGGTCTGGGGCGAGAAGCGTCGCGGCGCGACAGGCTACGGCGACCGGCGTCCAAAATGTCGCCGACAGCCGCCGGATGTTGCCCGGGTAGATCTCATCGAACGACGCGTCGGTCACCGCGCGGCCGGCGCGCAGGCGCATGACGAGCTCGGCCAGTCGCAGGTCACGGGCGACGGCTTCGGCAGCCGACGTCATGAGGTCGAGCGCTGCAGGCGCGCGGAGAAGGCGTCGTGCTCACGGAGGAGCTCTTTCGGCAGGCGGCTGCCGAACTTCGTGAGAAACGATTCGCTGCGCGTCGTCTCGAGCTTCCAACCTTGCGGGTCGACCGCGAACAAGCGCTCGACGTCGCTTCGGCTGAGGGCGAGTGACTGCAAATCGAACCCCTCGGGCATGGGAACGAGCCCGAGCGGCGTCGGGCGCGCCGAGGCGCGCGCTTCGACGCGGCCTACGATCCATTCGAGCACGCGGATGTTCTCGCGGAAGCCCGGCCACAAGAACCTGCCGTCCTCCGCCCTACGAAACCAGTTCACGTGAAACACGTGGGGCGGAGAGGACAGCCGCTCGCCGATCTCGAGCCAATGCCCGAAATAGTCGCCCATATTGTATCCGCAGAAAGGGAGCATCGCCATCGGATCGTTACGCGCGACGCCGACTGCGCCGGTCGCGGCAGCTGTCGTCTCTGAGACGAGCGTCGCGCCGACGTAGACGCCGTGCGCCCAGTCGCGTGCTTCGTAAACGAGCGGCGCGAGCGTCGCTCGGCGGCCCCCGAAGACGATGGCCGAAATGGGCACGCCGCGCGGATCGTCAAAACGTGCGCCGACGGTCGGGCACTGCGTGGCGGCCACTGTGAAGCGTGCGTTCGGGTGTGCGGCCGGCTCTTCGCTCGCGCGCCGCCATTCACGTCCGCGCCAGTCCGTGAGCGCTTCGTCCTCAGCAAGCTCCGAGCGACCTTCCCACCAAGGCGTCCCGTCCTTGCGGAGCGCGACGTTGGTGAAGACGACGTCGTGCTCCAGCATCGCCATCGCCGCCGGGTTGGTCTTGTCGCTCGTGCCAGGCGCGACGCCGAAGAAGCCGGCCTCCGGGTTGACCGCCCACAGCCGCCCGTCGCTGCCGACATGCATCCAGCAAATGTCGTCGCCGACCGTCTCGATCTTCCAACCCGGCCGCGACGGCGAGAGCATCGCGAGGTTGGTCTTTCCGCATGCGCTCGGGAAGGCCGCCGCGACGTAGTGCGTGACGCCCTTCGGGTTCGTGATGCCGATGATCATCATGTGCTCGGCGAGCCAACCTTCGTCGCGCGCTTCGACGCTCGCGATGCGGAGGGCGTGGCACTTCTTGCTGAGGAGCGCGTTGCCGCCGTAGCCCGACCCGATGCTCCAGATCGTTCGCGCCTCGGGGAAATGGCAGATGTATTTTCGCTCGGGCGACAGGTCGCCGAGGCTGTGGACGCCGCGGACGAACGAAGTGGTGTCGCCGAGCGCGCGCAGGGCGCTCTCTCCCACTCGAGTCATGATTCGAAGGCTCGCGGCGACGTACGGGCTGTCGGTGAGCTCCACGCCGACGCGGCTGTACGGCGAATCGACGGGCCCCATCAGATACGGCACGACGTACATCGTCCGGCCTCGCATGGCGCCGTCGAAGAGCGACCAGACTCTGCGCCGCGCCTCGTCGGGGCTCATCCAGTTGTTGGTTGGCCCCGCGTCGATTTCGTTCGTGGAGCAGATGAAGGTCGACTGCTCCGTACGAGCGACGTCCGCCGGGTTCGAGCGGTGGAGAAACGACCGCGGCGGCGACGAAAGCGGGATGAGCGTCCCCGTCGTCACCATGCGATCTTCGAGCATGCGCCCTTCGAGCGCACTTCCGTCGCACCACTCGACCGCGTCGGGCTTCGCGTGCGCGGCCACCTCGCTCACCCACGCCCTCAAATGCGGATTGGCCATGGCCAGCCTGGGATTAGCAAACCGCGGGGGCACGGACAACGCACGACGTCGACAATTTGCTACGATACTTCTAGAATTGTCGTAATGAAAGCAAAGCTGCACCACTGTGCTCGCCAGCTTGGCGCCCTCGGACATCCGGCACGCCTCGGGATTTTGCGACACGTCGCGCAAGGCGGGTCCGAAGGCAGCACGCTAACCGAGCTCCAGCAGAAGCTCGACGTCCCGCTGACGACTCTCAGCCACCACGTCGAGCGTTTGGCCTCTGCCGCCCTCCTGGCTGCCCGCCGGGAAGGAAAATGCGTGCGCTACACGGCGAACTACGAAGCGATCCGCACGCTGACCGAGTTCCTGTGGGAGGATTGCTGCAAGCGCGGCAGAGGCGCGAGCAAGGGAGCCTGATCGAGGAACGCGTCCTCCCACCACGTCCGTCAGTCCGCTCTTCCGAGCCGCCGGGTTGCATGGGCGTCGTCGAAGCGCAACCAACGGGGCGCTCCAGCAGATGCATGTATATTCCCTGTTTCCAGGATGTCTCCAAGACTAGGGGCGATTCGGGTCGACTGGCGTAGACGGGCGTCGACGCCAGAAAGGCCGGAAGGGCGAGGGGATTCGAGCTCTTGGAGCGGAAAGAAGAGCGACATCACCGCGTTGGAAAAATGTCGTTTTTGGAATTCGAATCGTGCGCCCGAACCGACTGGCTGCGGCCGTTTCGCTTCGGCTCGGGCTCGGGCTCGAGGACGAGGCGCAGCTCGCGGACGAAGCGGGCGACCTTGCGCACGTAGGCGTTGCTCTTCAGCTCCGACTCGCGGAGCCAGAGGACGTCGGCGGGCGCCTTGCCCGACGTGCTCTCCATTTCGCGGAACGTGTTCTCGTAGCCGCGGCCGCGCATCGTGCAGAAGAAGGCGACGTCCTTCATGTCCTTGCGACGCGCGACGAGGAAGCTCCGGACGGGGCTCGAGAGCGTCCCCGCCCACACCGGCGTGCCGATGACGACGAGGTCGTAGCTCGACAGGTCTCGCTTCGACTCTTCGATCGGGACGAGCTTCCGGCGCGCAGCCTCGAAGCCGCTGCGGAGGTAGCCCGCGGGCCCGCCGCGCTCGCGGGGCTCGGTGATGCGCTCGAGAATCGGCGCCGAGCGCGCTCGCGATTTCGCGCGCGATGGTGTCGGTGTTTCCGGACCTCGAGAAGTGAACGACGAGGACGCGAGCCATGAGCAAACCTCCGCGCGCCATGGGTGCACCCCGCGTGCCGCGCGCGAAAGCCGCGTGCACCCCACGCGACGAGCTGCACGCGCTGCGGCCGAGACGCAGAAAGAAGCCTCAACGCTTGCGCAAGAGCGGCCCATCGTAGTGCGGCGCGACCGGGACGCGCGGCATCGCCCGGAGACGCTCGAGCACGGCCGCCGAGTCGGGCGCGGCCGCGTCGCAGACGGCGTAGAGCCCCTCGGGCCCCTCCTCGAGCGGGTTGTGCCGCGCGAGGAGCGCGCGGAGCTCGTCGCACGACGCGAGCGTGGGCGACGGCACGAGCATCTTCGCGATCGCACCGTGATCGACGCGGAGCGTCCGCGCGTGCGGCCATTCGGTGGCGCGAACGAGCGGGACGAGCACTTTTTCTTCCATCGCGATGTGACGGAGCATGCCCTCGCGGAACGCGGCGAACGCCTCGAGGTCGAGCGCTTCGCCGGACGTCGCGGCCGCGAGCAGCTCGTCGAGCTTCACGTGGTCCTCGGTCATGAACGCTTCGATCGCGCCGACGCTCACGTGTGCGCTCCCACGGCGAGCGACGCAGCGGTGAAGAGCATCGCGACGGCGAGCACGAGACCCGCGGCGCGGAGCGACTTCGGCGTCAGCGACGCGAGGACGATGAACGTGCACGCGGCTGCGACGGGCGCGAGCGCGACGGCCACCGTCCGCCCGGCGAGCGCGGCGACCGTCAGCGCGCACGCCGTGAGCGCGAGCGTCGCCCACGGCCGGCCTCGCACGATCATCGTGCGTACGGCGAGCGTCGTCATCGCGGACTGCACGCTCCACACGGCCCAGCACGCGAGGATCCAAAAGACAGGCACTCCCGACGCGGCGGCGACCGGCGCGCCCGCGCCCGCCATCGCGGTCGCCGCGAGGATCTCGCCCGCGCGCGTTCGCTCCTTGCGCTCGTAGAGGACGACCACCGAGAGCAGCGCGAGCGCGACCGAAGCCATCGCATACGGGCGCGCGCCCGGCGCGAGCGCGAAGCCGAGCGCGCCGAAGCCGAGGGCCGTCCCGCCGAGCGCCGCGAGCCACCGCCTCGCGCGCGGGCCGTCCTCGCGCCGCGCGCGCGTCCCGCGGACGCCAAAGACGACGGCGGCGGGCTCGTGCGCGACGAAGGCGCTCATCGCCGCGATCGCGAACGCGCCGGCCGCGAGCGTCGGGCGTCCCGAGACGGCGGCGGTCAGGAGCGGAAACCCGAGCTGCGCATACGCGCCGTGCTCGCGCGGCCAGAAGGAACGGTCGGGCATGGCGGGGCTGCAAGCATCGCGCATACCAGCGAAAAATCGCGCGCGCGCGGTGTCGCTTCGGTGCAGGACGCGCGCCTTGCGTCAGCCGCCGAAAAAAGATCGCACGGCGGCCGTCACGTGCGCGATTTCGTCGTCGGTCAGCGCAGGATGCATCGGCAGCGCGAGCGCTCGGCGTGTTGCGTCCTCCGCGACGGGGTGCTCGCCGGCGCGACCGCCAAGCGATGCGAAGCAAGGCTGGAGGTGGAGCGCGAGCGGGTAGTAAATCTCGCTCTCGACCTCGCGCGCCTCCAAGTGACGCCGGAGCCCGTCGCGATCGTCGGCGAGGACGACGAACTGATGCCACACGTGATCGGGCGCGGCGTCGGGGAGCGTGAGCCCCCGCGCGCCCGCGAGCTCGGCGCGGTAGCGCGCGGCGATTCGCCGTCGAGCGTCGGTCCACGCGGCGAGGTGCGGGAGCTTCGCGCGGAGGACCGCGGCCTGGAGCACGTCGAGCCGCATGTTCCAGCCGACTCGCTCGTGCACGTATTTTCGGCTCGCGCCGTGGGTGCGGAGCGAGCGCACCGCGGCCGCGAGCGCCGCGTCGTTCGTCGCGACGAGCCCTCCGTCGCCGAGCGCGCCGAGGTTCTTCGTCGGAAAAAACGAGAGCGTCGCCGCGCGCGCGCCGCGCACGAGACCGCGCCCGATCGCCTGGGCCGCGTCGATCACGAGCGGCACGCCCGCGCGCGCGAGCGCCGCGTCGTCCGCGCGCCGCCCGAACAAGTCGACCGCGAGGATCGCCCGCGTGCGCGAGCTGACCCGCGCGCGCGCGGCGTCGGGATCGAGGTTTCCGTCGGGTCCCACGTCGGCGAAGACCGGCTTCGCGCCCGCACGAACCACGGCCTCGGCGGTCGCGACGAAAGAGAGCGCCGGCACGACGACCTCGTCGCCGGCCCCGATCCCTTCGGCCCAGAGCGCGGCGAGGAGCGCGTCGCTCCCGGACGAGACGCCGACGGCGTGCGCGAAACCGAGCGCGACGGCGATTTCCTCCTCGAAGCGCGCGACGTCGTCCCCGCCGGCCGACGAGAGAATGAAACGGCCCGAGTCGACCACCCGCGCCAGGGCGGCGTCGATTTCGGCGCGAATCGGGGCATGGAGGCGGCCGAGATCGACCATCGCCACGTGCATGTTGACCTTCCTACACCCGGAGCGACAATCGGGCGATGCGGACCTGCGCGCGCTGTCAGCGAAAGCTGCCGGACGACTACCGCGTCTGTCCGTACGACGCGCACCCGCTCGAGGAGAACGTCGAAGCGACGCCGCAGCCGCTCTTCGCCGGTCGCTACGAGATCCTCCGCAAGCTCGGCGAGGGAGGAACCGCCGGCGTCTACAAAGCGCTCGACGTCCGCACCGGGACGCCGGTCGCGGTCAAAGTGATCGAAGGGCCGCAAGCCAAGACCGCGACGTGGGCCGAGCGGCTCCTGCGCGAGGTCGAGCTCCTCGAGACGATTCGTCACCCGAACGTCGTGTCGGTCCTCGGCGGCGGTCGGCGCGAGGACGGCTCACCCTTCCTCGTGATGGAGTACCTCGAGGGCGAGACGCTCGGCCAGATCCTCCGGCGCACGCCGATGCTCCCGATTGAGCACGCGCTCGCGATCGCGGCCGAGGTCGCCTCGGGTCTCGCCGCGACGCACGCGCGCGGCGTCATCCACCGCGACGTGAAGCCGGACAACATCTTCTTGGTCGAAGAGGGCGGCGCGCTTTCTCTTCCGCGACGTCCCGCCGAAGGCGGAATCCGTCGGCCGCCGCGCGAAGGTCTTCGATTTCGGCTTCGCGCGGCTTCAGGGCTCCGAGGGGCTCACGGCGAAGGGCTTCATCGTCGGCACGCCCGAGTACATGGCGCCCGAGCAGACGCTGCACGATCCCACCGGGCACCGCACCGACATCTACGGGCTCGGCGTGGTGCTCTATCGCATGATCGCGGGGAGCCTCCCGTTCGGCGGCGACGCGGCGACGCTCCTCGCGCAGCACCTCTACGCGAACCCGCGTCCGCCGAGCGACATGCGCGTGGGCGTGAGCCACGACGTCGACACGATCGTCATGGCCACGCTCCGCAAGCTGCCGCGCAACCGCTATCCGTCGATGCAAGATCTCTCGGACGACCTCGAGCGCGCGATGGGCAAGCGGCCGGGCAAGGTCACGGCGCTGCTCGAGTGGGACGACGTCTACGAGCCGCAGACCCCGTTCGCCCGCGCGATCGCGGAGAAGCTGCGAAAGCGCGTCTGACGATCCGTCAGCGCGCGTGCGGTTGCGCGGGCGCGCCGACGCTCGAGCGACCACGACCCATGAAGTGGGTGTCGTCCATGTCGCGGTGAATGGTCACGCCGCCGTAGTACCGCCGCGGAACCGCGACGCCGCCGGCGAAGCCGTCCTCCCAGCCGTACGCCGGATTGTACCAGTACGGCGGGCCCCACCAGTCGCCCATGCCGTAGTCCGGCCCGTAGTCGAGCGCGTCGGGCGGCGGCGCGACGACGACCCGCTCGAAGGGCGTGCGGCGCGCGACGAACTTGTCGTACGCGTGGACGCGCCAGATGACGTCGAACGCGGGGAGCTGCCTGGCGCGCTGGAGCGGCGCGGGCAGCGGAAAGAACAGATCGATCGTGCGGCTCTGCAGCGCGGGAACCGTGACGACGGGGGGCGACCCGCCGCCGTTCACCGCGACGAACGCGGGCTGACTCTGGCCGTAACCCTGGAGCAGCACGCGCTGCTGACGCGTGTCGAACGTCCAGTCGCGGTCGGCGTTGTTCTCGATCGTGAACCGCAGGTGGAGCGCGCGGAGCCGATCGTTTTCGCCGCGCGGATGCCGCGGCCCGACGTCGGCGATTCCGTACGACGCGATGCGCACGTCGCCGTGCGGCATGTCGGCGGGGATCGGATATTCGGCCGCCACTTTCCCGCGGACGACGGTCGCGTTGGTGACGGGGAGGTACGCGTAGTTGGGCTCGCACGCGCCGAGCGCGAGCGCCAGCGCGGCCAGGAGGGTGAGCTTCATGATGCCGGCACGAAGCTGCAATCCGCGAGCCGGCTCAAAGCCGCGCTTGGAGGATCCGATCGGCGAGCTCGATGCGGGACGAAAGCTCGCGGGCCGCCTCGGCGGCGTTGCGGTCGAGGTTCTTCAGCATCGCGATCGTCTCTTTGCCTTCGCGCTCGACGCCCATCAGGAGGCGCATCGACGACTCTTCGGCGGCGAGGGCGAGCGCGATGCGTCGCTCGGGTCCGTCCTCGTACGTGAACGCCGAGACGAGGGTCTCGCCGATGCCCGACGCCCACTTCGCGCACGAGTCGAGCCACGCGTCGCAAACGTGCTGTGCGCCGAGCGTGGTCGCCCAACGCTCGAGATTGGCGCACGCGCGCTCGACGAGGCGAAGCGCCATCAGGATGCCCGCGTCGTCCGCCGTGCCGCGCGACCGAACGGCGTAGTCGACCTCGTGAAGGGCCAACGCGATGTCGCCGGCGCGTCCCGCGGCGACCTTCATCCGGGTCTGCGATCGGGGATGAGCGCTCGCCTCCTCCGAAGAGAGTTTGTTCCAAGCAAAGTCGTTCATGACGTCGGAGGGCTTACGCAACAGCCGCGCCAACGCGCAAATCCCCTCGATTTCGTGCGCCGCGTGCGTTTTCGCACACAACCGAGTTGCGAGCTTCGAACCATTTTGCGGAGTCGCGCGGCCCCACGCGGGGGCCGCGCGCCCCACCCGCTTCAATGGTGCGTGTCGCCTTCGAGCACCTCCGCGAGGCAGTCGCGGAGCTCCTGCACCTTCGCGAGATTGTCGTCGCGGAACCGCTGGAGCATCTCGCGGACGTCTCCGTGGGTGCGCGCGTCGTCGATGTAGCGCTGGTACGCCTCGAGCGCCTTCGATTTTCGATGAAGGATGGTGACGAGGTCGTACGTCAGATCGTCGATCCCGAAGCGACCGTCTTTCTTGCTGGTCATGCGGGAACGCTGCCGGTTTTTGCTCGTGCGTGAGCCGATTTGGGTTGTTGCCATGCGCCGGACGCGAAGCAACGCGCGTACCCTCACGCACAGCAGCACCGTTGCGGACCACGGCCGACGTGTGCTCGAAATTGGATGTTGGTCGCGAGCGCACAAACCGAGCCGGCCGATCCGTGGATCGGGCGCGTGCTGGAAGGGACGTACCGCATCGAGCGTCAGCTCGGCGAGGGCGGGATGGGCCGCATCTTCGAGGCGCGCCACCTGAGGCTTCCGGATCGTCACGTCGCCGTCAAAATCCTCGGGGAGGAGTACGCGCGCGATCCCGAGGTCGTCGCCCGCTTCGAGCGCGAGGTCGAGAGCGCGAGCCGCGTCGTGCACCCGCACGTGATCGAGGTCTACGACGCCGGTCACACCGCCGCGGGCGTGCACTTCCTCGTGACCGAGCTGCTCGAGGGCGAAGATCTCGGCGCCCGCATCGAGCGCACGAAGAGACCGATCCCGACCGAGCTCGCCGTGCGGCTCGTCCGGCAGACGTGCCTCGCGCTCGCCGCGGCGCACGCGCGCGGCGTCATTCACCGCGACGTGAAGCCGGAGAACGTGTTCGTGCTCGAGGTCGACGGTCAGCCGTTCGTGAAGATGATCGACTTCGGCATCAGCAAGATCACGTCGACCGGGGAGAACGCGAAGCTGACGCGCGCCGGCGCCGTCCTCGGCACGCCCGCGTACATGGCGCCGGAGCAGGCGCGCGGCGGCGAGATTGACGCGCGCACCGACGTCTACGGCGCGGGCGCGACGCTCTACACCGCGCTCGCCGGTCGCGCGCCGTTCGAGGGCGACGATCCGGCGATGGCGCTCTCCAAGCTCGTCAGCGAGGGGCCGCCGCGACTGCGCTCGATCGCGCCGTGGGTTCCGCCCGAGCTCGAGGTCGTCGTGCAGCGCGCGATGTCCCAGGATCCGCGCGATCGGTACGCGACCGCGCTCGAGCTCGACGCCGCGCTCTCGCCGTTCGACGCCGAGATCGCGCGCACGCGCGCGTCTCTCCCCACCGCGCCGGGCGAGACCGAGACGCCGCGCGGCTCGCGAATGGCGGTGCTGTTCTACGCGCTCCTGCTCGGTATTTTCTGGATCGCGGGCGCCTCGACCGCGGCGGCGACTCTCGTGCGCCACGTGCGGCATGCCCAGACCGTGACGTCGACGGAGAGCTTCCTCGTGCTCGCGGGGGTGGGGCTCGCGACGTTCGTGCTGAGCGCGTCGGTGCTCGGTCGCACGCGCGAGGCGTGGCCGAACAGCGTGCGCGTCCTGGAGCTCCTCGCCGATTGGCGGCGCGCGCTCTTCTTCGCCCTCGCGGCGTACACGCTCGGGTGCCTGGGCGTGCGCTTCGCGGTCACGTTCGTGCTCCCGCCCGCCGAGGCCCAGGCGCAAGGCCTCTGGCTCGACGTCTTCGTCTTCGGCGCGAGCGTGCTCGCCGCGCTGGTCGTCAGCGGGCTCGCGTGGCTCGCGCGCCGCCTCGCGCGTTTCCGCCGGCGCTGAGGCCGGCGTTTGCTTCACGGCGCGATCGAAGGGAGCGCCTCTCGGAGCGCGCGGACGGCGGACTTGCGGACGCTCGCGAGCACGCGATTGCCGTTGCAGACGAGACACAGCGGCTCCGACACGATCCATCCCTCGACGGGGACCTCGACGAGCACGCCGCTTTGGATGAGGCGCCTCGCCGCCAAGACCGGTCCGAAGACGAGGTGATCCGACTGCGCGGCGAACTCGAGCGCGGCGCCGATCGTCTGCGTCTCGTGACCGACGATGCGCTCGTCGCGACGGATTGGGCAGGCGTCGTCGAGCGGGACGAAGCGATCGCTCGGCGCCATCGTGGGAACGACGAACGGCCGCTGCCGGACGCGCGCGACCGTCGCGGGCGACGGCCCGAGCTTCGCCGCGACGGCGGGCGACGCGAGGAGCGCGGCGCGGACGTGACCCACCTCGTCGGTCGTCCACGTCGCCGGAAGCCCCTCGAGCCCGCCCACGCACAGCGCCACGTCGAAGACGTTCTCGGTCACGTACGCGCGGAGGTACGCCGGCGCGAGCTCGACGCCGCGCAAGAAGAGGCGCGGGTGCGACGTCGCGATCACCGCCATCAAATGGGTGACGAGGTACGACGGCCCCGCGACCGTGAGCTCGAGCACGTCGGTCGTCGCTTGCGGCTTGCGGAGCGCGCGGAGGGCGGCGATGGCCGCGAGCACGCGGTCCACCATCGTCCGGCCCGAGTCGGTCAGCGAGATCCCGCGCGTGCTCCGCGCGAGGAGCCTCACGCCCGAGTGCCGCTCGAGCCGAGAGATCGCCTTGCTGACCTGGGAGGGCGTCACCTTCATCTCGCGCGCGGCCGCCGTGATCGAGCCGGTTCGCTGCACCGCCAGGAAGGTCAAGAGGTCCGCGACTCGGACGTCGACGAGAGAATCCACCCGGCGGCGAGCTTAGCACCCGCTGGGTTGCGGAACGCAATGCGTCGTCGCGATGTCGCAAAACCAACCGCCGAAGCACCCGTTCGGCTGACAGCTCGCACCGCTGCATGCGTGGCACACGCTCGCGGTCGTCGGCTCGGCATAACCTTCGCACGAAGGCGCGTCGTCGGTCACGATCGTGACGCCGCCGTCGTCGACGCCGGCGTCGTCGAGATTGGGCGGGTGACAGCGACTCTCGGGGACCTCGTGCGCGACGGCGGGCAGCGAGCGGAGGTACGCGACCAGCGAGGCGACGCCGTCGTCGTCGAGGGTCGCGAAGCGCGGCATCGCCGCGCAGAGCGTCGCGCCCTCGTCGTCGGTGCCGGTGCGGATCGCGCCGGCGATCGCGTCGTCGGACCACGAGCCGAGCCCGGTCTCGTCGTCGGGCGTGAGGTTCGGCGGGTACGCGACGGCACCGCCCGCGCCGAGCGGCGTCTCGGAGCCGGAGAGATCGGCGCCGTGGCACGACGCGCACGCGAGCGACTGCGCGAGCGTCGCGCCGGTCTCGGCGGAGGACGACGACGAGCCCGACGGCGAGGTGTCGGCGTAACACGCGAGCGCCGCGGACCACGCGAGGACGAGGACGATGAAGGTTCGCATGCGGCGCCCGAGAGCGAGCGCCGTGCCGCGCGAAAACCCCGAGAAACCCGGCGAGCCGGGCTGGCCCATCGGCCCGCGGCCACCCCTTGGGGCCACCCGAGATGATGCTACGCTCGTACGCGTGAAGGGGATGCTCGTCTTCGTGCTGCTCGCTTGCGCGTGCCGCACGTACGATACGATCTACACCGACGACGCCGGCGGCCTCTGCGTCTCGCCGCGCCTGCCGTGCAACGGGACGTGCGTCGACCCTTCGACCGATCGCGACAACTGCGGCGGGTGCGGGAGCGTCTGCGGGCCGAACGACCTCTGCGTCGACTCGGCGTGTCAGCCCTGCCCCGTGGGCCAGAGCGCGTGCGGCACGAGCGGCGCGGCCTTCTGCGCCGACCTCCAGACGAACGACGAGAACTGCGGCGCGTGCGGGAAACCGTGCCCGCACGGCACCTCGTGCTCCCAGGGCGTGTGCACGTGCCCGTTGACGAAGTGCGGCGCCGACTGCGTCGACACGACGAGCGACGTGAGCCACTGCGGGGCGTGCGACGTGACGTGCTCCGCGTCGGCGCCCAACGAGATCGCGACGTGCGTGAAGAGCCAGTGCAACGTCGGCTGCGCCTCGCCGTTCGCCGACTGCGACGGCGTCGGGTCGAACGGGTGCGAGTCGAACCTCCAGTCGAGCGCCTCGAGCTGCGGCGCCTGCGGCCGCGCGTGCATCGCCGGCGCGTGCACCGCGGGGCTCTGCGCGGTCACCGGGTACACGACGACCGGCCTGCTCGGGCCGCTCGCCGTCGACGCGACGTCCGTCTACTGGGCGGACCGCAACCCGAACGGCGCGATTGAGTCGGCGCCGCTCGCGGGCGGCACCGCCACCCCCTTCTACCCCGACGCCAGCGTCACGCTGCTCGCCGTCGACGGCCCGCTCCTCGTCTGGCTGCACCTCAACAACCAGATCGAGTCACGACCGATTTCCGGAGGCAGCGCCACGCTCGTCGCGAGCGCGAGCGGCATCCGCGCGATCGCGACCCTCGCGGGTTACGTGTATTATACAATTTCAGCCGGGGACGTGCTGCGCGTGCCGAGCGACGGCTCCGCGGCGCCGACGACCCTGACGAACGCGCAGGGCGCGCAGGAGATTGCCGTCGACGCGACGACCGTCTATTTCACGACCGCGAGCGACATCCTCGCGGTGCCCGTCACGGGCCAGCAGGTCGCGTCGGTCTTCGCGCAGAACGCGTCGCCCGCGACGCTCGCCCTCGACGCGTCGCACGTCTACTGGTCCACGGCGGGCGGCGCGATCAACCGCCAGGCGAAAGGCGGCACGGTCGGGACCCAGCTCGCGTCGGGCCAGTCGATTGTCACGAACCTCGCGACCGACGGCGTGGCGCTCTACTGGGGCACGCAGACGAGCCAAATCGAGAAGGTGTCCGTCTCCGGCGGATTGCCCCTCGTCGTCTCGAGCGCCCAGCCGCCGTCGCTGCACACGGTCGCGGTCGACGGGACGCGCGTCTACTGGGCGAGCGACGGGACCGTGGCGTCCACGACCAAGTGAGCGCGCGTCAGTCGTCTTTCTTCGGCCCCTCGTTGTAGCTGCGCGGCCGGTACTTCGGATCGACGCCGTTGTTCTCGGTGCCGTGGTCGGCCATGTCGCGCTGCAGAAAATCGAGCCACGAGCCGGGGTGCGCCTCGCCCATGTCGGAGAGCTGCGACGCGACGTTCTGATAATATTTTTCGTCCCAGAGGCACTGGAGCGCGAGCGAGATCAAGCTCGGATCGCCGGGCGCGAGCTCGAAGCCGCGTTTGTAGTGCGGCCACGCTTCGGCGGGGCGATGCATGCGGCAGAGCGTGTCGCCCATGTAGATGTTGGCCATCGGCCACTCGGGCGCGAGCGCGAGCGCGACCTCGTTGGCCTTGCGACGCTCCTCCATGTTGCCGCGCGCGCCCTGCATGACCGAGTAGTTGAGGTGCGCCTTCGCGCTGCGCGGGACGGCGTGGCGCGTCGCGTCCCAGAAGACGAGATCGTCGGTGTAGTCGTTCGCGTGCGCGCGCGCCGCGACGCACTGCCAGGCGAGGAACGCCGCGACGATCGTGACGCCCGCCCAGAGCTGCCCGCTCGCCCGCGTCTTTCGCAAGACCCACGCGAAGAGCATCGCGAGCAAACAGCTCGTGCCGATCGCCGGGAAGTACCAGAAGCGCTCGGCGCGCACGGTCGGCAGGAGGATCGGAATGTTCGAGACCGGAAAATAGCTGACGACGATCCAGAGCATCGAGACCGCCGCGAGCGCGTAGAGCGGCTTCTTCCGCTTGACGCCGAGGTAGCCCAGGACGGGCGCGACGACGAGCGGACCGACGAGCGCGAGCGCGCCGATGACGCTCTCCGGAAAAATGAGACGCGACGGGATCGGCTCCTGCGGCGACGAGTAGTCGCCCGACAGACGAAACGGCAGCAGCACCTCGCCGAGGCCGCGCGCGTACACGCGGAGGCCGCCCGCGACGCGCAGCGGACCGGACGCGTTGACGAGCGGGTTGTTGAGCGGGTCCTTCGGCAGAATCGGCTGCGCGTACCAGCGGAGGAGGCCGTGATAAAAGCGCACCGCCCAGGGCTTTCCGACGTTGGCGGCCACCGACAAATCTGGGGGGAGCGTCGCGGGGAAGCTCCGCCGCCGCTGCTCGACGTAAAAGACGAACGCGGCGGCCGCCGCGAGCGCGGCGAGGAGCGCGCGCAGCCAGCGCATCGGACGCTCGGGGTGCGTCGTCTGCGACATGAAGAGCGCCGCGACCGGGATCATCGGCACGATGCAGAGCGCGCTCTCCTTCGAGTAGAGGCCGAAGAGGGTCGAGAAGAGCACGGCGAACGGCATCGCCCAGAGCGGCAGCGCGAGCGAAGAGAGCGCGAGGAGCGCGCCGAGCGCGCCGAGAACGTCCGCGAGACCGACGACGCCGCTCACCGCCTCGGTCACGACGGCCGTCGCGGTGAAGAGCGCGCCGGCGAGCCACGCCGTCGTGCGGTCCTTCGTCACGCGCAGCGCGAGGATCGCGACGAGCGCGCCGTTGACGCCGTGGAGCAGCACGTTCACCCAGTGGTGCAAGAACGGGCTCTGCTCGCGCGCGCCCATCCACCAGAAGAGACGCCACACGAGATCCGGCAGCGGGCGGTACGAGCCGATCGTGCGATCGTGCGGCAGGCCCCAGAAATCGCGGCGGAACGCGTCGATCCAGTGCAGGTGCGAGGCGTGGTCGGTGACCGAGCGCACGAAGGGGTTCGCGAGCAGCGCCTCCTGCTCGTCGAAGATGAAATTCGTCCGCGGGTGACGCGTGTAGAGTGCAATCGACAGGAAGCAGAGCGGCACGAGCGCGGTGACGAACGTGAGCGGTTCGTCGCGGAAATACGAGACGACGTAGCTCGCGATCCGCCGCGGGAGCGCGCGCACGCGCTGGCCGAACGACGGCTTGGGCGGCGCCGCCGGCGGCTCCAGATTCATGCTCGGTCCGGAATGATCCACGTGTCGCCCCAGAGATGCGCGCCGCCGTCGATGTACCACGTCTCGCCGGTGACGAAGTCGGCGGCGTCGCTCGCGAGCCAACCGACGAGCTCGGCCACCTCTTCCGGCGTGCCGAAGCGCTTGGCGGGCGTGCGCTGGCGGCTCATCTCGACGATCTCGGGCGGGTACTGATCGGTGCCGCTCGATTTGATGACGCCCGGCGCGACCGCGTTGATCTGGATGCCGTAGGTCGCCCACTCGATCGCGAGCGTCTTGGTCATGTTCTCGACGCCCGCGCGCGCCGCGCCGGTGTGGACCATGCCCGGAAAGCCGCGCGCGACGTTGGCGATGATGTTCACGATCCGCCCTTTTTTACGCGGGATCATGACTTTGTTCGCCACCGTCTGCGTCATGTAGAAGGTGCCGCTCAGGTTGTTGCGGATGACCGCGTCCCAGCCCTTGGGCGCGAGGTTCTCCGCTTGCGTCGGGAACTGGCCGCCGGCGTTGTTGACGAGCACGTCCAGGGGGCCGAGCTCGGCCACGCTCGCGTCGACGAACGCGGCGATCTGGTCGAGCTCGCGGATGTCGCACGTCTTGGCGAACACGCGGATCCCGTGAGCGGAGAGCTCGGCCTTCGCCGCGTCGAGGCGCTCTTGTTTGCGGCCGCAGATGGCGACTTTGGCGCCGAGCTCGCCGACGAGGCGCGCGATCGCGAGGCCGATGCCGCTGCCGCCGCCGGTCACGAGGACGACGCGATTCTCGAAGAGCCCGGGCCGAAAGATCGACGGCATGGCCGCCTTTTACCGCCGCTTCAGGCCGAGCGCGAGCTTCGCGTCTTGATCGCCTCGCGGGCGAGCTCGTCCGCGCGCTCGTTGAGCGGCACGCCCGCGTGGCCCGGCACGTACACGAACGCGACCTTGCGGCCGCGCAGCGCGGCGCGGATCTTCTCGATCAGCGCGACGTTCGCCTTGGCTTTCCAGCCCTTGGTGAGGACGCCGATGGCGTATTGACTGTCGGTGTGGAGGACGAGCGCCTCGGCTGCTGGCGTACGCTCGAGCGCCTCGAGGACCGCGGTGAGCTCGGCGATGTTGTTCGTGCCTTGGCCGAGGTACGCGTACGACTCGTGGATTTTCCCGCCGGGCGCGATGACGATCGTGCCGCTGCCCGCAGGGCCGGGGTTGCCCGTGCAGGCGCCGTCGGTGTAGGCGATCCACGAATCCTTGTAGTCTACACTTACCTCGACGTGATGCGTCTTTTTGGCGGTCTTCTTCGCGGTGGGCGAGGCCGCGCCGGCGGGGACGACCGCGCTCTCGTCGAGCACCGCGCCGTCGCCGGCGACGAGGTTTCCGGCGCGCGCGTGGTACGCGCGCGGGTCGGTCGCGCGGTAGCGGATCTCGACCCGGCCGTCCTTCTGTAGATTGAAGGTGCCGTCGGCCTTCACGCGCGCGAGCACGCGCTGGCCTCGCAGGGTCGCTTCTCTCCACGGCATGGTTGGGATGCATATCAGAATCGAGCGACCGCCGGAGCGGCGGTCGACGCGCGCGAGTCAGGGCGCGAAGGCGAGCGGCGCGATCCCCGGCACGACGAGGTCGACGCGGCGGACGAGCGAGCAGTCCGCGTCGACGGTGAAGACGTGGACCGGGTAGCCGCCGGCGGTCGGACGCGCGTCGCCGACGAGGAGCTCGCCCGGCGCGAAGAGGAGCCCGCGCAGGTCGAAGCCCTCCGTCGGCCCGAAGGCGATTGCGAAGGTGCCGCTGCCGATCGCGAACCTGACGAGCGAGGTCCGGTTCACGTCGCTCGCGTCGGCGACGATCGCCGCGCCGCACGCGCCGGAGACCGCGACGGTCGTCGGCGAGCCGCCGAGCGCCACCTCGTCGAAGAGGAGCGACGACGTGAGGTTCGTCGTGTCGAAGCGCTCGACTCCGGCGATCGTCTCCGTCGCGTCGTCCCAGTTGCCCGCGTCGGCGAAGTAGATTCCGCCCGCCCCGTCGACCGCTTGCGACGTGAGCGCCTGCGGGTTCCGCCCGGAGAGCGGCGCCGACGCGACGACCGCGCGCGAGCGCACGTCGACGGCGACCATCGCGCCGGGCTCGTTCGACGCGTAGCCGGTCGCGACCGGCGAGAGCCGCTCGAGCGCGAAGAACGCGCGCTCGCCGGCCGGCGTGTCCACGACGCGAACCGCGCTCGTCTGCGGGAACGTCGCGCCCGGTACGTCGAAACCGGTGAGGTCGATTTTGGCGAGCGCAGCGCCGATCGCGTCGGTCACGAGCGCCGAGGCCGAGGCCCAGCGCGCGATCCACATCGTGCCGTCGCTCGCCTCCGCCACGTCCCACGGATCCGCCGAGGGCTCGCCCGCCGCCTGCGTCGCGATCGCCGCCGTCGCATGCCCGCACGCGTCGAGCCGGTAGACCATCCCGCGATCGCGGGCGAGGAAGAACGCGCGGCCGCCGCTCGCCGCGAGCGCGGGATCCGCGCCGAGCTCGGTGTCGAACGAAAGAGACGGCGACTGCCCGTCGAGCGGCAAGACGCCCACGGCGCTCACGTCGCGCTCGTCGCTCGAGACCATCAAGACGCCCGCCGGGCACGCGCCGCCCGAACGCGGCCCTCCGCAACCGAGAAGAAAAACCGCCGACGCGCACGCGCGGCGTGCAGACACAATTCGACCCATGACTCACCTCGATGCCGCACCCGCGCGGCGATGGATGTTCGCGTCGAAGGTCAGGTCTCCGGACTCCGGGTCATCCTCCTCTGCGCCTTCCCGCTTCGAGCTGCGAAGCAGTGGCTGTCGTGAGACGACATGCAGATTCGTCACCGTTACCGTGGCGGGGGCCGCGCCGGGCTTTCACCGGCTTCCCTTGGCGATCGACACACGCACGCGAGCCGCAACGCGCGGACTCGGAGCGCCCTCCTCCGATACCGCCGTCGGCGCGCGCGCGCAATCGCTACGTCGGGTCGCGCGGGCGCTCGTCGAGCCGGACGAGGCCACGGCGGCGCCAACCCACGCCCGCGAGCCACGTCCGTGGGGCGCGAACCGGCGATTCGCTCGCCGGCGGCGCGAGCTTCGCCGCAAATCCGTCGAACCACGGCGCCGACGAGAGCGCGTCGACGCCCGTCGTGAGCCGCGAGCCGTGCTTTCGCGCGTTCATGAGCACGTAGACGATCGCGTTTCGTACGGCGCGCGGCGTCGTGAGCTCGCGCGCGTGATAGCGCTCGCGGAACACGCGACCGCGCGTCCCGACGAGGCCGTTGACCGCGCGCGCCACGCGGACCGCCAGGCCCTGCATGCCGCGCGCGAGGGCCGTCGCGTCGTGCGCCTCGACGACGAAGTGCAAGTGGTCGCGCTGAATCGAAAACTGCACGACTCGAAACGAGTCGCGCGAGCCGGCGCCCACCGCCGCGCGAATGACGCCGCCGAGCACCTGCTCGCGAAACGGCGGCAGCCCCGCCCGCGCGCGAAGCGTCACGTGGAGCGGGAAGCGAGCCCGGTGCGCTGGCCGCGCACGATGCGGCACCATTCGGCGCGCGCCGCGAGGTCGACCGGCGCCGGGACGCGCACCGCCGCGCCCATGTCCGAAACGAAGCGCCAGCTGCCGAGATGATGTTTGAATAGGGGCAATGATAATCCACTTCCGAGCGGATGCAAGCACGCTCGCTTCCGGTTGCTCAGAGCTCGCGGCTCGTCTCGCGTGGGGGCTCGTGGCGCCCCCCGGAGAGCTCGCGGTTCGCGCCGCGCGCCTCGCACGGCGGGCTCGCCTTGCGGTTCGCGTGCGCGCGCCGGGCTCGCGCCTCGCGTGGCCGCTCGCTCGCGCACGTCGGCCGCGCGCCGGGCTCTCGTGTCGCACGCTGGGCTCGCGCCTCGCGCGTGCGGGCTTGCGTCTCGCGCTGCCGGACCCCTCGTGTCGCGCGGGCGCGCGGCGCGCGCGCTGGGCTCGCGCCTCGCGCGGATGCCCTCGGGTCGCGCCCTCGGGTCGCGCCTCGCGCGGACGCCTCGCGCGGACGCCCTCGGGTCGCGCAGTCGGGTCGCGTCTCGCGCGGACGCTCGCGTTCGCGCGGTCGAGCTCGCGCCGCGGGCTCCGGGTTCGCGTCTCGCCTCGCGCGCCCGCCTCGCGCGCACCTCGCGCCTCGCGCCCCCGCCGCGCGCCCCCGCCTCGCGCGCTCGCGCCCGCGCGCTCGGCGCCCACCTCCCGCCTCGCACCCCCGCCTCGCGCCCCCGCCTCGCGCCCCCGCCTCGCGCCCCCGCCTCGCGCGCTCGCCTCGCGCGCCGGCGCCCACCTCCCGCGCACCTCCCGCTCGCGCGCCGGCGCCCGCCTCCCGCGCACCTCTCGCCTCGCGCCCCCGCCTCGCGCGCACCTCTCGCCTCGCGCCCCCGCCTCGCGCGCCCGCGCCCGCCTCCCGCGCACCTCTCGCCTCCCGGCGCCGGTCTCGCGCCTCTCACGTCTTCCACGCGCGTCGAGCGTCCGATGGGCGCGCGGATCGCGCGAGGTCGCGCGGCGCGCCCGGGTCGGCCGGCGCGAGCGCGGCGCGAAGGGAGCGCCGCGGTAGCGAAGCGGAAATCCCTGCGCTACGTTGCGCGCCATGAGCAAGCCGCGGCCTTTGGTGCTCTGCATCCTCGACGGTTTCGGCGAGCGCGCCGAGCGCGCGGACAACGCGATCCGCCTCGCCAACGCGCCCCAACTCGCCGAGCTCTTCGCGCGCTACCCGCACGGGCTCATCGGGACGAGCGGACCGGACGTGGGCCTGCCGCCGGGGCAAATGGGCAACAGCGAGGTCGGCCACCTCAACTTCGGCGCGGGGCGCATCGCGCTGATGGACATCTCGCGCATCGACAACGCCGTCTTCGATCATTCGCTCGGAAAGAATCAGGTCATCCGCGATCGCATCGCGCAGGCGAAGGCGGCCGGCGGCGCGCTCCACCTCTTCGGCCTCTGCTCCGACGGCGGCGTGCACGCGATGCTCACGCACATCTACGCGATCGTCGACGCGGCGCACGGCGAGGGCGTTCGTTGCATCATGCACGCGTTTTTGGACGGGCGCGACGTGCAGCCGAAGACCGCGCCGCGCTACGTCGCCGAGCTCGAGGCGCACTTGAAGGGCAAGGGCGTCGTCGGGACGGTCAGCGGCCGATACTGGGCGATGGACCGCGACAACCGCTGGGAGCGCGTGAAGAAAGCCTTCGACGCGATCGTTCACGGCGCGGCGCCGCGTCACGCGAGCGCGATCGCCGGCATCGAGGCGTCGATCGCCGCGGGCAAGACGGACGAGTTCGTCGAGCCGTTCGTCGTCGGCGACTACGCGGGCGTCGCGGTCGGGAAAGACTCGGCCCAGCATTGCAACTTTCGGCCTGACCGCGCGCGCGAGCTGACGCGCGCGCTCGCGGTCGAGCAATTCGACGCCTTCGATCGTGGCGGCCACGCGCCGTTCCTCGGCCGCTACGGGTGCATGACGACGTACGACGCGTCGCTCGGGCTGCCCGTCGCCTTTCCGAAGGAGAGCTACCCGGACATCTTCCCCGAGGTGATCGCGCGCGCGGGCCTCACGCAGTTCCGGTGCGCCGAGACCGAGAAGTACGCGCACGTCACGTACTTCTTCAACGGCGGGCGCGAAGAGCCGTTTCCGGGCGAGGAGCGCGCGATGATTCCGTCGCCGAAAGAAGTCGCGACCTACGACCAGAAGCCCGAGATGAGCGCCAAGGGCGTCGGCGAGGCGGTGGTGCGCGCCATCGAGTCGAACCGCTTCGACTTCGTCGTCGTCAACTTCGCGAACCCGGACATGGTCGGCCACACCGGCGTGCTCGAGGCGGCGATTCACGCGGTCGAGGCGGTCGACGCCCAGGTCGGCGCGATCGCCGACGCGGTCCGCGCGAAGGGGGGCGCCCTGATCGTCACCGCCGACCACGGAAACTGCGAGCTCATGAAGGACCCCGCGAGCGGCGAGCCGCACACCGCCCACACGCTCAACCCCGTGCCCCTCCTCTACGTGAACGACGCGGACGCCGGCGCGCACGTCAAAGCGGGCGGGCGCATCTGCGACGTCGCGCCGACGATGCTCGAGCTCCTCGGCATCCCGAAGCCGGCCGCGATGACCGGCGTGCCGCTCCTCACGCGCGGATGAGCGAGCTCCCGCGCTTCGGCAGCTACGTGACCGCGTCGGAGCTCGGCGCGGGCGCGATCGCGACGGTGTACCTCGCCACGCAGGAGCCGCTCGGGCGCAAGGTCGCCATCAAGGCGCTGAAGAGCACGATCCCGCCTTCGTCGACGTTCGCGACGCAGCTCGAGCGCGAGGCGCGCGTGCTCTCGGGGCTGTCGCACCCGAACATCGTCTTGCTCCTCGACTACGTGAAGAGCGACGCGCAGATGTACCTCGTGCTCGAGTACATCTCGGGCTTCTCGCTCTCGGAGCTGCTCGCGAAGAAGCCGAAATTGCGGCCTGAGATGGTCGCGGCGATCGGCGCCGAGATCGCGTTCGGGCTCGCGCACGCGCACGAGCGCGGCGTCGTGCACCGCGACGTGAAGCCGGCGAACGTGATCCTGTCGCGGCAAGGCGAGGTGAAGATCGTCGACTTCAGCATCGCGCATCGCGAGCGGCTTCCGTCGGCCGACGAGCCCGCGGCGTTCGACGCGAGCACCCCGTCGCACGGCACGTCGCAGACCGCGTTCGGCACGCCCGCGTACATGGCGCCCGAGCAGCTCCTCGGCGAGGCGGTCGACGCGCGGAGCGATTTGTTCTCGCTCGGCGTCGTCCTCTATCAGCTCCTCTCGGGCGTGCGGCCGTTCGAGCGGCCCGGGGAGAAGCGCGCGCCCGCGCACGCTGCGCGGACGAGCCCGGCGGTGCAGCTCCGGCAGCGCGCGCCGGACGTGCCGCGCGCGCTCGAGCGCGTCGTCATGCGCTGCATCGAGAAGCACCCGGCGGATCGTCCGATGTCGGCGGACGCGGTCGCCGAGGAGCTCGCGACGTTCGTGCGCTCGCGCACCGAGCTGCCGATGCGCGATCTCGTGCGCGGCGCGCTCGCGTCGGCGCGGCTCGTCGCGGGCGAGGCGCCGTCGCTCGTGCGCGCGAGCGAGCCGCGGCGCTCGTTTTTTCGGACGCCGTGGGCGCTCTCGCTCTTCGGTGCGGCGCTCGCGCTCGGGCTCGGCGTCGTGCGCGCGACCGATCGCGCCGGCGAGCACCAAGCCGCGGGCGTCGAGGGGCCGCTCTTGCCGGGGAAGCCCGGCTTCTTGCGCGTGCTCGCGACGCCGTGGGCGGAGGTGTCGGTCGACGGGCAGCACGCGGCGATCACGCCGATCGCGCGCGCGATCCCGCTCGCGCCGGGGGTCCACTTCGTGCGCTTCACGCACCCGAGCGCCCCGTCGCAGACGCGGCGGGTCACGGTCCAATCCGCCGAGACCGAGACCCTCGACGTCACGATGGACATCGCCGGCGCCACCCGCGACGCGGGCGGCCCCTGAGAGAGGGAGACATTAAGATTGGAAGGGGGGAAGAGGGAGAGGGTTATTCTTTTCGGGTGAGCGGCCCGTATCGAACGCCGGCGAAGCGACCGAAGCGCCGGCGAAGGATCCGCTACTTGTATAAGCTGGGTTCGACGGAACCACGGTCGGGCCCGTGCCCCTGAAGCGCTTGTCGTTGCTTCCTCGTCGCGAAAAGAGAATCGCGTTCATCCGGCCAGAAACGGGACCGAGTGGATGCCGTACACTCGATTTCTCGACCAGCGTCGAGACGACGTCGTCCACTCGAGCGAGAGGCTGAGCGACGTCACTCGCGCAGCCGCGGGTCGCATCGCGGGCGGCGTGCTGATGATCGCTGTCGGCA
The DNA here is from genome assembly GCA_963731595.1 of uncultured delta proteobacterium. GTDB lineage: Bacteria > Myxococcota_A > Polyangia > Polyangiales > Polyangiaceae > DASXHD01. The sequence goes on along the minus strand of CAVSWE010000011.1, from coordinate 10,241 downwards.
GCGGCCTCACCTATGTCTCATCCTCGATATTCGTCGGTCTCGCCGCGGGCGGAGTCATTCTGATTCTCCGCGCCCTCTACTTCTGGATCGAAGATCGCGCGTAGCGAGGCGTCGCTCCCTCTTCCAATCTTTATGTCTCTCCTCTTTCGGCGAGCCGGGCGTAGGTGGCGTCGCGGTCGGCGCGGATTTCTTCGAAGCGACGCGTGAGCTCTTCGAGGCCGAGCGCGCGCACGGCGTCGTGGTTGCTGCGGGCGATGCGCTCGCGCAGCGGGATGGCGTCGCTGAGCTGCGACGGATCGAAGTGCTCGATGTCGATGAGCTGGGTGCCTTGCGGCGTGTGGGCGCGCACCGCTTCGAGCACGCTCGCGCGAACGAGCTGCAGGCACGGGTCCGGCGTGCGGCGCAGGAACGGGATGAGGCGCTCGGGCGTCTTCATGTCGGCCGGGGCGTCGGGGTGGAAGGCGGCGAGCATGAACGGCACCTCGCCGATGGGGTGGCGCGCGCCCTCGTTCTCGATGACGAGCGCGGCGACCGCGTCGAACGCGCGTCGATTGATCGTGAGGCACGGAAAGATCAGGAAACCGACCTCGACGCCGGCCTCGCGGCTCATCGCCTCGATCGCTTCGGTCGCCGCCGCGCGCGCCTCGTCGGGCGTCGTCGCCGTCGACACGCGCTGGCGGATGCGGCCGTCGAGGCGCGAGCGCCGAGCCCACGGACAGAAGCCGAGCTCCTCGACGATCTCGACGAGGTAGCGACGGTGCAAACGAACGGCTTCGCCGGCGAGATCCGAGGACGACTTCATGCGCGAGCTTCCAGGGTATCATCTCCGCATGAATCCGACGTCGAGCCGTAGGCCCGGGAGAATCGTGGCGAAGCTCGTCCGCCTGCTCGCGATTTCGGCTATTTTTGCGGCCTCGCGTGACGCTGGAGCCTTCGTCCACGTGGTTCGGCCGAACGAGTCGCTCGCCGAAATCGCGCGGCGCGTCTACGGCGACGCCTCGCGCGAGGGGCTCATCGCGAGCGCGAACGCGCTCGACGTGCAAGGCGGCAGCGCGATCGTCCCCGGCATGCGGCTCCAGATCCCGGCGTGCACGTACCACCGCGTCGAGGAGCACGAGACGTGGCCGGGGATCGCGAAGCAGTTCCTCGGCGACGAGCGTCGCGCCGACGCGCTCGCGCGAGTCAACGACGCGCTCGCGTGGATCGCGCCGTCGCCGGGGCGCGAGGTCCGCATCCCGTACGTGCTCGGCTACATCGCGGCCGAGGGGGACACGACGATCGAGATCGCGCGGCGGTTCCTCGGCGACCCGAACGCCGCGTGGCAGCTCGAGGCCTACAACGGCAAAAAGCAGTGGAAGCTCGTGCGCGGCGAGGTCGTGCTCGTGCCGATCGCGAGCCTCGATCTGACGCAGGCCGGCCGCGAGGAAGCGTCGTCCTCGGACGCGCGCACGCACGAAGAGGCCGGCGGCTCCGCGCTCGCCGTGCAGCGCAAGGTCACCGCCGAGATCCCGACCCTCCTCGCCGACGTGCGCGGCGGGCGCTACGTCGAGGCGGTCGGGCGGGGCAATCGGCTACTCGCCGCGAGCGATCTCGCGCGCGCGCAGACCGCGGCGATCGAGCGCGCGCTCGTCGAGGCGTACGTCGCCCTCGACGCGAAGGGGCTCGCGACGGCCGCGTGCGAGGCGTGGCACGGCGCCGACCCCACGGCGACGCTCGATCCGACGTACGTGTCGCCGAAGATCCGCGAAGCGTGCCGTTGGGCGCGATGATATCGTCGTGACGTGACGGCCGACACGCCGAAGGCGACTCGAACCTCGGCGCCGCCCATCAGCAGCGGACGCGTCATCGGCGACAAGTTCGAGGTGTGCGGCGTCCTCGGCGAGGGCGGCACCGGCATCGTCTACGAAGCGCGTCCACTCCAGGGCGCGAGCGACGAGCGCGTGGCGCTCAAAGTGATTCACGGTCACCTGCTCTACGACAAACAAATCCGCGGCCGCTTCACGCGCGAGGCGAAGATCCTGAGCCGCTTGAGCGGGCCCCACCTCGGCGCCGTGCTCGATTTCGGCGAGGTGCCGGACCCGCGCGGCGAGGGCGCGAGCCTGCTCTACATCGCGCTCCCGAAGATTCACGGTCCGGCGCTCGACACGGTGCTCCGCGAGGAGAGCCCGCTGCCGCTCGAGCGCGCGCTCGACATCGCGCTGCAAATCTGCGCGGCGCTCTCGTCGGCCCACGCGCAGGGCGTGATTCACCGCGATCTGAAGCCCGCGAACGTCATCCTCAAGGACGGGAGCGAGGTCTACGTCGTCGACTTCGGCATGGCGAAGATCCTCACCGGCGGCGGCACGGGAACGACGGGGCTCACGGCGCACAACATGGTCTTCGGCACGCCCGAGTACATGGCGCCCGAGCAGGCGCGCGGCGACGAGCTCGACGCGCGCTGCGACGTGTACGCGGTGGGCGTGATGCTTTACGAGCTCCTCACCGGGGAGGTGCCGTTCACGGGGCACACGCCGCTCAACGTGCTGACGGCGCAGCTCACGCAGCTCGCCGAAGCGCCGCGGACGCGCGCGCCCGATCGCGGGATCTCCGCCTCGCTCGACGCCGTCGTCATGCACGCGCTCGCCAAGGATCCGCGCGACCGCTACGCGACCGCCGCGTCGTTCGCTCTCGCGATCGCCCAGGCGCGCAGCGAGCCCGAGAACCTCGACGCGGTGACGCCGGCGCGCATCGGCGCGAGCGGCGGCGGCCCGGCGGTCCGCACGACCAGCGACGACATGGTGCACTCCGCGACGGTCCCCGCGCCCGAGCCGCCGCCGTCCGCGGTCAAACGCTCGAGCGCGCCCACGCCGCTCCCAGCGCCGCGCGAGCCGTCGAAAGCCACCTGGCTCGTCGTCTGGGCGCTCGTCCTCGCCGCAGCCATCGCCGGCGGCGTCTTTCTCGCTCTACGGTCGTGACCTCGAAGACTTCGGGGTCTCTTCACTCTCCCCTCTCGGCCCAGCGCGCCGGGATGACGAACGGGCGCGAGCCGTCGACGAAGGGCGCGAGCGCGTCGCGGATTTCTTCGGCGGAGATGCCCGCCTCGCGCAGCGCGCGGATGCGGGCGCCTGCGGTGCGCTTCGCGACGCGCGCGCCGGCGGCGTCGCGGACGAGCGGCAGGTGCACGTAGCGCGGGAGCTCGTCGTCGTGCGCGCCGAGCGCGCGCATGATCGCGAGCTGGCGCGGCGTCGAGGCGAGCAGGTCGGCGCCGCGAATCACGCAGCCGATCGCCATCGCGAGATCGTCGACGCTCACCGCGAGCTGATACGAAAAGACGCCGTCGGCGCGTCGAAGCACGAAGTCTCCCTCGCCTCGAAATCGAGTCGCCGGCGGCCTCCGCATCGCGCGCGTCGGATTGCCGTCGCGGCACGTGCCCGGGTACGGGATCTCTTCGCCCTCGTGGGGCGCGCTCGCGACTCGCGCGATCTCGGTGCGAGAGCAGTCGCACGGGAAGGTCGCCCCCGCGGCGGCGAGCGCGTCCACGGCGGCGGCGTACAGCGAGAAGCGTGCAGACTGCACGTAGGGTCCGACGGGTCCTCCCGCGCGCGGGCCCTCGTCGCCGCCGAGGCCTAGCCACGCGAGATTGTCGAGGATGCGCTCGGCCGAGCCCGCGACGACGCGCGGCGGGTCGAGGTCCTCCATGCGCACCACGTACGCCCCGCGCGCCGCACGCGCGACGCGCCCCGACGCGAGCGCGCAGAGCGCGCCGCCGACGTGGAGATCGCCGGTCGGCGACGGCGCGAATCGCGTCCTCGTCGTGGCGCGCAGCGCGGCCCAGTCTTTCGTCTCCCAGAGGCGCACGGTAACGTCATGACGATGCCCGAGCGCCCCCCCGCGATGCAAGGCGAGCTCTGGGTGGAGGAGACCGCCCGCCCGCGCCTCGCGTTCACCGTGGGCGAGGCGCTCGACGCGGGCCTCGGGGCCATGCGCAAGCGCTGGCTCGTCCTCACGCTCGCGCAGATCCTGGCGAGCCTGCCGGGCGCGGGGCTCGAGCTCGCGGTCCACTACGGGCTCGCCGCGCCGCATCTCTTCTCGCGCGCCTATTTCGTGCGAACGCTGCTCCTCGCGGTGGCGGGCTCCGTCCTCGCCGCGCTGTTTCGCGGCGGAATCGCGTCGATGGCGCTCTCGGCCGCGCGCGGCGCGGAGCCGCGCCTCGGCGATCTCGGCCGCGGGATGCGCCATTTCCCTGCGATGCTCGCGCTCGAGCTCGCGCAGCTCGTCTTGCTCGTGGTCAGCGTACCCCTCCTCTTCGCTCCGTACGCGCTCGTCTGGACGGGCCTCGCGCTCGCGCCCTTCGCGCTCGTCGACCGCGACAAAACGCTGGGGGCCGCGGTGCGCTGGAGTTGGGAGACCTCACGCGGCGAGCGATGGCATCTCTTCGGCTTCCTCGCCGCGACCGCGGTCATCGCGTACCTCGGCGTCGTCGCGTGCTGCGTTGGGACGTTCCCCGCGGCGGCGCTCACGAGCGTCGCGACCGCGCACGTCTACCGCCGCCTCGACGGAGAAACCTGACGCTCAGCGATGCCGCGGCGGCATGCGAAGCGGCTGACCTTGCACGGGTACGCCCGAAGCGCCCGGAGGCATCCGAAGCACGGGCGGGACGTTCTGCGCGCCAGGCGGAGGGGCCGACGCGGCGACCGACGCCGAGGCGGCAGCTTCGGGCTCGGGCGGCGGCAGCGGCGTCGGGCGGGTCGCCCACCAGATGCCGTACGCCAGGAACAGCGCGACACCCAGCGCGGGAAGCCACATCGGCGTCTGCGGCTCGTCCTGGTCGTGGCCGTGTTCCATTGCGCGCGGATTCATCATCAGAAGGCGCCGTATGTCAAGTCGCGCGCCCGCCGGACGCGGTATGCTCCGCGAGGTGAAGCTTCGGGGTCTTGCTGCGCTGGCTTGCGTGTCTCTCGTTCTGGCGGGCGTTTCGCGCACGGCCGCGGGCGACGGCCGCCCGCTCGGCGCCCTACCCGACCCGAGCGCGTCGGCCAGCGCCTCGAGCGGCGGCCTCTCGCCCGAGCGCATCAAACAAGCCCTCGTCGTCGTCGAAGCGGCCGGCCACACGGCCGTCGGCGTCGTGCTCGAGGGCGACGGGCGCGTCCTCACGTCGCTCTCGGCGCTCGGCGGGCACGACGCGGCCGACGTGCGTTACCCGAACGCCCACACCGTGCACGCCCGCGTCGGCCACAAGGATCCGGTCGCTGGATTTGGCGCTCCTCGTGCCGCAATCCGGCCGCTACACGACCGGGCTCCTCGCGAGCGAGCTCGATCCGACGACCGTCGAGCTCCGGACCGCGTCGCTCGCGGGCGGCCGAATCGCCGTCGTCGCGGCGAAGCTGAAAGGCCGCATCGACGCCCACGCCAAGGACGGCACCCTCCTCAGCGGAGCCTGGGAGCTGGACCGAACGCCCCCGTCCGGAGCCCCCCTCCTCGACCCGGAGGGCCGCGCCCTCGGCATCGCCGGGCACGCGTGCAAACCGCTCGACGCCAGCCCGACCTGCGCGGACGTCACGGTCGTCATCCCCATCCTCTCGATCCGCATTTTCCTCTCGCGGACGCCCGCGAGCGCGGTCGCTCCCCCGGCGTGGCTGGGGATCAACGGCGTCTCGGACTCGGTGAACGGCATCCGGGGCGTCCGCGTCCAGGCCGTCGCCCCGCGGTCGCCCGCCGAGCACGCGGGCCTGCACACGACGACCGATCTCATCGTCGTGGCCGACGGCCAGCCGCTCGACACCCCCGAGCGCCTCGCCCAAATCGTCTCGAAGCACGCCGTCGGCGACACGCTGAAGCTCAGCGTTTTTGCCGGTGGCCGCTACCGCGAAGTGAACGTCCCGCTGGGCGCGCAGCCCTGAATTGCATCGTTTGTTGAGGCTTCGGCATTCGTGCTAGCTTCGTCCGCTACGATGGCTCTGCGCATCGAAGTCGCGGGCGAGACGAACGTGGGGATGAAGCGCACCCACAACGAGGACAACTTCTCCATCCTCGAGGACACCGGGCTCTACATCGTCGCCGACGGAATGGGCGGGCACGCCTCGGGCGAGGTCGCGAGCAAAATGGCGGTCGACGCGCTGAAGGAGTTCTTCGCCTCGACGGCGCAAGACCCCGAGCGCACGTGGCCGTACAAATGGATCGCAGCAAGGGCTACGAGGAGAACCGGCTCATCACCGGCATCAAGCTCGCGAACCTCCGCATCTACGAGAGCGCGCAGCGCGATCCGCGCCAGCGCGGCATGGGCACGACCATCGTCACGATGTTCGCGGTCGAGGACGGCGTCTACGTCGCGCACGTCGGCGATTCGCGCGGCTACCGCATCCGCGACGGCAAGATCGAGCAGCTCACCGAAGACCACTCGCTCTTGAACGACTACATCAAGATGAAGCGACTCACGCCGGAGGAGATCGCGAACTTCCCGCACAAGAACGTCATCGTTCGCGCGCTCGGCATGAAGGACACGGTCAAGGTCGACACGGTCTACGAGCAGCCGCGCGCCGGCGACACGTACCTCTTGTGCTCCGACGGCCTCTCGGGCCCGGTCACCGACCCGGACATGCTCGACATCGTCACGAGCTCGAACGATCTCAAGACGGCCGCGAGCCGCTTGATTCAGCGCGCGAACGAGCACGGCGGACCGGACAACATCACCGTAGTGCTGGCGCGCTGGCTGGCGTGAATCGCGCGCGGCGCGGCGCGGCCGGTCGTCGAAAAGAACGGCCGCGATAGAAAACGGCCCTACCAGCGTTCACAGTGAGGGCGCCGCTCGTCAGAGCCCGCTGACGCGGCGCGTCCACTCAAGCATGAGCCCAACATCGCGCTCCCCCCTCGCGAATGCCGCGTTTCGAGCCGTTTGGCTCGCTTCGATTTTTTCGTTCGTGGGGACGTGGGTTCAGGACGTTGGCGAGAGCTGGGTCATGCTCGGCATGACGCCGGACCCGCGGTTCGTCGCGCTCTTGGCGACGTGCTTCCTCGTTCCGACGATGCTGCTCACGCTGCCGGCCGGCCTCCTCGCCGATCGCATGGACCGGCGGCGGCTCTTGCTCTGGAGCCAGGCGCTCTCGACGCTCGCGGCGGCGGGACCTGCCGTGGCCATCCGCACGCACCACATGACGCCCGCCGTGCTCCTCGCGTGCAGCGGCGCGCTCGGCGCGGCCGTGGCGATTGGCGCGCCGGCGTGGACGACGCTCGTGCCCGAGCTCCTGCCGCGCGACAAAACCTCCGAGGCTGTGACGCTCGGGTCGATCGCGTTCAACATCGCGCGCGTGACCGGGCCCGCGCTCGGCGGCGTGCTCCTCGCGTCGACCGGCCCCGAGGTCACGTTCGTCGTCAACGCGGTGAGCTTCCTCGCCGTCTTCGTGGTGCTGCTCCGCTACGACGAGGTGCGCGCCGCGTCCGCGAGGAAGCGACCAACCTCGAGCGCGCCGCTCGTCCTCGCGTTCGCCGAGCCTTTTCGCGAGGCGTGGCGAACGCCCGAGCTCCGCGGCGCGTTCTTGTCGCAGGGCGTCTTCGGCGTCTCGGCGACGATGATCATGGCGATCCTCGCCGCGTTCGCCAAGCACGCGCTCGGCGCGAGCGCGAGCGGCTACGGCGCGCTCCTCAGCGCGCTCGGCTGCGGCGCGATCGCGAGCGGCCTCCTCCTGACGCGCGTGCGCGCGCGGTTCGGCCCGCGCGCGACCGTGGTCGGCGGCATGAGCCTGTTCGGCGCGTCGGTGCTCTTCGCGTCGCGCGCCGCGCGGGTCGACGGCGCGCTGCCGTTCTTCCTCGTCTCGGGTCTCGGGTGGATCGCGTGCTTCTCGACGCTCTCGGCCACCGTGCAGCTCGTCGCCAGCGCGACGACCAAATCGCGCGTGACGGCGCTCTATCAGCTCAACTTCTATGTCTCGGGCGTGATCGGCGCGACGGGCGGCGGCGCCATCGCCGCGCACTGGGGCGAGCGGACGGCGGTCGCGTGCGGCGCGGTCGGCTGCGTCGCGGGCGCGCTCGTCGCGATGCGGGCGCTCGCGATCGGCGCGCGCTCGCTCGCCGTCGAGCCCGCGGAGTAAGGCGTTCCAGAAGCACGGGCGCGGATCGCTGCCGGCGCAGAGCGCCGCGAGGTGCTTCGCCATCGTCTCGCACTGCCTGACGAGGCCGCCGTCGACCGCCGTCGCGTCGGGGCCCGAAATTCAAAGACGAAGGCCCACGCTCGCGCCGAGATCGAGCCACGCCGGGCTTCCGGAGAGCGGCGAGCTCTGCGTCCCGTAGACGCCGTTCGCGTGCGCCTCGACGAAGAGCGGCGTCGGCGTCTGCCATCGCAGGCGCCCGCCGGCTCCGAGGAAGAACGCGCCGCTCGTGCTCGCCGCGGTCGAGTCGCGGTTGACCGCGCCCGCGAGGCGCGCGCAGCCGAGGATCGAGAGGCCGGTCTTCCCGAGCGCGAGGTCGAGCGGACACGCCTGAAAATCGAGGACGCCCCAGGTGAGCGTCGCGCGCGGGAAGGTCTCGCCCGGCGTGCTGAAGTCGCTCTCGAGGACGTCGAGCCCGAGCTCGAGGAGCATGCGGTACGAGCTCCACTTGGGCTCGACGCTCAGCGCGAGGCCGCCGCCGAGCGCGTTCAGCCAGGCGAGGTTCGTCCAGTCCTGCGCGCGCGCGGCGAGGCGCCAGACCGGCGCGTTCGGCGAAGGGACGACGCGATCCGGGTCCGGACCTTGGATCCGGATCGGCGCAATCTCGGGTGGTGGTGGTGGCAGTGGCGGCGGCGGCGGCGGAGTCGCGTCGTGCGGCGCCTCGGGCGCGGCGGTCGCGATCACGAGCGCCGCCGCGGCGACGACGTCGTCGCAGCTCGCCGCATGGAGCTCGCGCGTCGTCGACGAGCTCTCGATGGTCGCCACCCAGTCACTCTCGCGCCGGACCGTGACGACGAATCGCCACGAGCGGACGTGCGGCGCGAGCTGGGCGCGAACGAGCGCGTCGAACGCCTCGGTCGACGCGCACTCGGGCGGCGCCGAGTACTCGATGATCACCGGCAGGTCCGCGCGCGCCGAGCCCGAGACGCTCGCCGCCGAGAGCGCGACCGCCGCGGAGAGCGCCAGCTTGCTGGGCGTGGCTCGTTTCGACATTCCCGCCCTGAAATGGCCTCCGCGGGCCCGTTTGATCACGCGATGACGCGATCGCCGCGGCTCGCCGCCTCGCGACCGCCGACGCTTCGCCACCAGGCGCTCGGTCCGGCGAGCTCGGAGGGCACGAAGGCCTCGCCGAGACGCGGCGTGAGGATCCGCGCACCGCCTTTCACCAGCGGCTCGCCGAGCGCGAGGAGCGTCTCGGCCGGCTCGTCCCACGCGTGGAGCGCGAGATCGAACGTGCCCCAGTGCACCGGCAGGAGCGCGCCGCCGCCGAGCATCTCGAACGCCCGCAGCGCGTTCTCGGGACCGAGGTGGATTTGCCCCCATGCCGGGTGGAACGCGCCGATCTCGAGCATCACGAGGTCGAACGAGCCGAAGCGCGCGCCGACGTCCGCGAATTCGCTGCGCGAGCCCCGTGTCGCCGGAGAAGAAGACGCGATGACGGTCCGTCTCGATCACCCACGACGACCAGAGCGTCGCGTTGCGATCGCCGAGCGAGCGGCCAGAGAAATGCTGCGCGGGCGTCGCGGTGAAGGCGAGCTCGCCGCCGGGGAAGACGTGACGCTCCCACCAATCGAGCTCGACGATGCTCGCCGGCTCGAAGCCGAGCGCCTCGAGGCGCGCGCCGACGCCGAGCGACGTGACGACGGGCACGCGCTTCTTCGCGAGCTCGCGCATGCTCGGCGCGCACAAGTGGTCGAAGTGATCGTGCGAGAGGAGGATCGCGTCGAGCGGCGGGAGCTCGGCGATCGTGGCGGGCACGCGGTGAAATCGCTTCGGCCCTGCGAACGACACGGGCGACGCGCGCTCGCCGAAGACCGGATCTGTGAGCACGCGAAATCCGTCTTGCTCGAGCAGCATCGTGCTGTGCCCGAGCCACGTGACGCGGAGCCCCGACGACGAGACCGGCGTCGCCCACCGCGCGAGCGGGCTCACCACCGGCAGCTCGCCGCGCGGACGCCGCGCGCGCCCGCCGAAGACGAAGTCGGACAGCACGCCGCCGGCGTCGCCGCTCTTCAGCCCCGGCGTCGCGCCGCTCGGGTTCTTGAACGTCCCGTCGCGGAATTGCTTCGACGCGCGAGCGCGCTCGAGCCGACCACCCTCGAGCTGCACTACGACTCGTCG
>CAVSWE010000010.1:0-19482 GCA_963731595.1 uncultured delta proteobacterium | reverse complement strand
TGGCGGAACGCGCCGGCAACTTCATGAAACGGTTCCTGCCACGCGCCCGCCTCGTTGGGTGCCGTGCTTGAGCTGCTGCCGATCGACGACTCGGCACGTGCCTGCTCGACACGCTTGCCGTCTTCGAGCCATCGGCGCCGACGCGCGTTCATGAACCTTTTCGCTACGGAGATTGTTGAAAGCAATAAAGAGCCGCATGCACCTGACAGCTCGTGCTCCCGCACTGCGTCCACTTCGCGTCCGTCGCGTTCGTGCAGCCCAGTAACGCGCTGGTAGTGTTGGGATCATCTGACGCGAAGTCGGCGCAACCGTTCGGGAAGTCGGCCAGCGCCGATGTTCCATCGGGCAAGGTGCTGGTCCACACTTCGCCGTAGTCGGCGCTTGCATCGAATCCGACGAGGCTGCCGTACTCGTCTCGATCAATGGCATGCAGCAACGAAATCCCGCCCGTGAGGTGGTTCCAATCGGCGGCTACGAGCGTCCCGTCCACCAGCGCGTAGGGAACCTCCGATGCCATGAACCGAAGTTTGGGCGTGGTCGACGTCGTGGAAATCCAGGCGAGAAACGATCCAACGAGCCCCGCATCGGCAGCGGCGGCGGCGCACTTCGCGTCAGCCCCAGCCACGCCGCCGAGGTTTCCCGTCCATGTCGTCGATGTAACGAACACGGTTCGCGTCTTCGGCCCGGCATCTGCGGCATCGGAACCGCCATCGGCCAGCGCGGCGGCTTCGACATCGTCGTCTGGTCCGTCCATGACGGCTTTGCCGTCGCTCCCTGCGTCGACCCTTCTGGGCCGTATCGTCGCCGACGCAGCCCGCTGCGCCGAGAGCGACGAGCATCCAACACACCGAGCGCCGTCGACTTTCCATGTGCTACGCCACGCCTCCATTAGTGTGCTGTAGCACATCACCGGCACATGGGCTTCTGTCGCTTCATCCGGACCGTGCTTCGCGCCATACGGGCGTATGGGCCAGCGACCACGTTCGCCGTTGGAAGAGCACGTCCGGCGCCGGATACGTGAGCTTCGGGTCGCGCACGGGCTCACGCAGGAGGAGCTCTGTGAGCGCGCCAGGATCTCCTCGGACGCGGTGACGAGAATCGAGCGCGGCTCACGCGTTCCAACACTCGAAACGCTCGAACGCCTTGCCCGCGCGTTCGGCGTCAGCCCGGTCGCCTTCATGGAAGACCCGCCTGCGCAGACCCAACAACGGGCGTCGACGCTCGCCCGCATCGAGGGACTGCTCGAGGCGGCGCCACCCGACGTTCAGGAACTTGCTCTCGCTCTCGTCACGACGGTCGTTCGTACCGCCCAGCGACGCCGTCGGAGAAAGCGCGCGTAGCATCTCGGTGTCGTGGCGTGGACGCGGAGTGCGCGCAGTAGTCCTTCTCGCGGTCGCGGTTTGCGGCGGCGACATCGGCGTTCCCGATGCAACCGTGAGCGACGGCGGTGCCGCGAGCTCCTGCAGCGACGCTCATGTCGCAGGTGCACGCGTGCCTCCACGTTCGCAACTTCCGCCACGCGCGACTGTTCGACAATTCCGGTTGGTGATTAGAATGAGGATGTTCCCGGAGCCGACATCCAGCATTGCGCCGGAATGGCCTGCTCGTCAAAATGGGCATGGGCATGACGGTGACAAACCCCTCGAGAGTCCGGAGAGGCATCGCGACGCTCGCCGTGGGGGCCGTCCTCGCGTGTACGCTGCCTGCTCGCGCGCAGGGCGTCGACGCCCTGACCCGCGCGCAGCAAGAGCTCGAGATGCTCGATTACGCGGGCGCCGCGGACGCGTACGAATCGGCAGCGCATGATGCTCACCTCGCGCGCGACGAGCGCGGAGATGCAGCGGCCCGCGGCGCGAAGCTATCCGCGATGCTGGACGACCGTGAGCGCACGCAGCGGCTCGCGACGCTCGCTGTCGCGCTTGGCGCCCCCGACCGCGCCGCGCTGGATTACCTCGTTCCCCTCATCGACGAGGCGCGCTGGCGACGCGCCACGCCCGGGCCCAACGAGCGACGTGCGCATGCGGTCGCAAAGGCCTCTCTGACGAATTTCTTCGCGACGCATCGACGCGACCGTGCCCCCTCGCCGTTCGTCGTGGATGCGGCGTCGCGGATGGCGCGTCTGGAGGCGGAAACCGGCGAACACGACGCGGACGCTTGGCGCCAGAAGACGATCGACGCTTGGAGGGAGATCGACCGCCTCGACCCCCGTCTGTCCCGGGCGCGCGAATCGTTGGACGCGGCCGCCGAAGCGGCGGACGCCATGGTCGCAGACGACGCCAATCGGACCATCCCCGAGCCCTGGACGACCTGCCGGAGCGCGACGTACGCGAGCGACGTCGCCGCGGCCGGCGCGCTCGACGATCGGTTCTCGCATGTCGAGTCGTTGTTTCAGTCGCGCAGGTGGTCGGCGGTGGAGGCGGCTCGTGCCGGGATGCTCTACGACGCGCTCGCCTCGGGCCTCTACTGGTGTTCGACGTCACCCGCGCAGATGCACGCGATGCAGGCCTATTCAGCTTGGTTGACGAGTGCACCTTCACTTGTCGCGACGTTGCCTCCGGGCGTGAGCGCGCTGGTCGCCACGGCGCACAACGCGCGCACGCAGAGGCAAGCTCGCATCGACGACGCCTCGGGCAAGGCGATCGTTCGTTACGCGCGCGCTCTCGAGCTCGCGCGCGGCGAGGATGTTCCCACGAATGGAGCGGTGAACCTCGCGGCCCGCCGATTCCGCGAGCTCGTAGAGACGCGCGGCCGAGACTCCGTTCGCGCGGCGCTCCTCGGCAAGAGCCGACTGTCGCTTCACGATCTCGAGCAAATCGCGGCCGGTCGCGAACACCTGCCGACCACGAAGCAACTCGAACTGACGATGTTGATGCCGCCGCCGCCTCAAATCGGTCGGTGATCCAAGTCGGGTCGGTGGTCCCGGCGTCGCCGCACTCGGCTTCGGTTCGGCGTACGCTGGTCCGCGCGGTGCTACGATCACCTCACCGTGTGGTTCGTTCTCTACTGCACACTCGGTTCGAGCTGCCCCGGACTCGCCGAGGGCGTTGCCCGCATCGACGTCGCGTATCTGGACGGCGGCCTCGCACTCGAAGCGCTGCGGAGCGTTGGAGTTGGCAGCACAAACGTCGTGACGATCGACGATTTCCGCTTAGGCGGCGCGTCCGCGGCGACCACCGGTCGCAAGGAGCCCACGATCACGGTAGGGAAGTGAATCCCGGCCGATCCCAAGCCATAGCGCTCTGGGGTCAAACAGTGGGTGTTGCGCGCTCGGCCAGAATCGAAACTGGCGACCTTCGCCTTAAGGAACTTCGAGCGCGGGTCCGGACATCGCTTAGGAGAACAACGCCGCAACAGATTCAAAACGCATTGCCGAGGGCGGCGCGTTCGAGCTGCTGATGGCGGCGGCGGAGCGCCGGCACGACGACGCGTTCGCACTCGCGGAGGTCGTCGCGCCGGGGGCGCGCATGCGCGAGGCGCTCGAGCAAGCCGAGGGCATGTGTCCGAGTTCCCGCCGACAGCTTGACTTAGGGGAGCTGTGTCCCAAATGGGAGATCGGCGAGTGGAATCGTCCGGCGTTCACGGCCTTGCTTGCACACGGCGACGTCGTGACGTCGATGCCCATGACCGCCACCTTCGCGCCGAAGATCGTCGTCTCGAACGGCAAGGCCAGACGGTCTTCGACGACGCACTGCCACGCCCACGCCTGCTCGTTCGGGCCGTACGCGTCCTGCATGGCGTAGCGGACCATCTCGCTGAGCTTGGTCTCCGTGATCGCCACGGCGTTCGTGGCGAGCTGGATTCTCTTCGCCACCTCAGTGGATACCGGCAGGCAAAACGTCCGCGAAAACGAACCCGTCGCGGTCGACGACGTCGCCGAGCTTCACGTCCATGGCGCTCGCGAACATCGGGCCGGCCGATACGAAGGTATGAAACTCACCGTTCTCGCCGCAGGGGTCGACGTCTCCCGGCAGCTCGGCGAGGAACGTCGCGTCGAAGCTGCGCCCCGCGAAGGAGCGGTCGAGCTTCTTCGGGTCGATGCACGTGATCGTGGCGCGAAGGCCCACGTCGATCATCTCGCGGGCGAGGGCTGCCGTGTCCCGCTTCCAGAGCGGGAACATGGCGTTCATCCCAACCGCCGCCAGCTTGGCCTCGCGATACTGCCGAAGGTCTTCGAGGAAGAGGTCACCGAAGACGACGCCGTGACCCCGAGCTGCTGGACCTCGCCGAGCACGCGCGCCATCTGGCGTTCGTAGACCTCGTTCGGGCACGGGGACGGGATAGGAACCTTCCAGCAACGCAGCCCGAGGGCCGCTGCTTGCTGGTCGAGGAGACTTTCCCGAACGCCGTGCATCGAGACGCGGCCGAACTCCGAGGTCACCGTCGTGAGGATGCCGACGACGTCGACATCGCCGGAGCGACGAGCCTCGTGGAGCGCGAGGGCAGAGTCCTTGCCGCTGCTCCACGACACGACGGCTTTCGGGCGAGAGGGCATGACGGTGAAGAGCTACCACGAGGTGCCGACTCACGCGACCGAATCATGACACGTCGCGCTGCTTCAGTTCGCGTCTTGCCGCAGTCCGACGACTCGACGGCCACGACTCCAGGTGCGCAATGTTGCGCAGGACGCTGGGCCCGCTCGGGTGTGATGTCGCCTTTCGGGACGCCCCGACTTTCGGGCGGGAGCCCCACGAACTCAAGACGAATTTCGAAGATCCAGACGCCCACGGCCGCCCACGCCCTCCGGCGAACGCGCCCACCTCGAAGCTCTCGCCGGGCTCGTGGTACGACCGCGACATGGCCCGGCCCTCTTTCATCCTCTCGACCAGCGACGTCCCGGAGAAGTCCGACAGCTACCCGAACAGCGACGAGTTCGTCGGCCACGGGCGCGCCATTGGTCGTGCCGCGGGACTTCGCAAGAATCGGTCTCCACGTTGTGCGGCTCGAGCCAGGAGAGCGAAGCTCTTGGCCGCACGCAGAAGAGAAAGAAGACGAGTTCGTCTTCGTCCTCGACGGAACGGTCGACGCGTGGATCGACGGGGAGCTTCATCCGATGAAGCCAGGCGACCTCGCCGCCTTCCCCTCGGGCACCGGCATCTGCCACACCTTTCTCAACAACGGCGAGCACGCCGCGATCTTGCTCGTCGGCGGCGAAGCTTCGAAGCCCGACAATCGCATCTTCTACCCGCTCCATCCGCATCGCCGCGCGGAGGTGGCTGCGGGCCAGTGGTGGGACGACATCCCGCTCCGTGAGCAGGGCCCCCACGACGGGAGACCAGACCACCTGAGGTTGGATGGGCCTTGACCAGGTGACGCCGCGTTCGTCCTCCCGTCCCGACTCGTCCCGCAACGTCTGAAAGGAAGCCGTCATCGCCAGCGGCGCATGACTTCGGCTGCGAGGTAACCGACGTGCATGTAGTCCGCAACTACCAGTCTGACGGAGCGGATCGCGCGCAACCAGGATAGTTTGCGAGAGGACGATGAAGCGCTTCTTTTGCGATGGACGTTCGCTCTGGTTCACCGAGACGATCTGGGCAGCCGCGGCTGGGCTGCCGACGGAGGAGGTGCGCATCGATGACATTCGCGGCTTCGACGAGGTCTGCTGGTTCGGCGACGCGTGGGGGAAGCGCGCGACGTGCCGCGCGGTGATCGAACACTGCGCACGGATGAACGCGGCGGACCTGGCGTACCCAATCATTCTCGGACCACGTGGAGACGTGCTCGACGGCATGCATCGAATCGGAAAGGCGGCGCTCGCCGGAGCGTCCACGGTCACGGCGATTCGCTTGCGCGAAATGCCGACGCCGGACGACCAGATCCACCCGAACGATCCGCGATACGAGACCGCGCACGTCTCCGGTCGCGCTGCGCCGACGAAGCTTTCGGTCAACGTCAACAAGGTGGCGACGCTGCGCAACACGCGCGCGACCGGCGTTCCCGACGTCGTTCGCTGTGCGCGCATATGCCTGGAAGCGGGCGCGCATGGCATCACCGTTCATCCGAGGCCTGACGAGCGACACATCCGGTCGGGCGACGTCTCGAATCTGGCGAGCCTAATAAGCGAGTTCCCCGACGCGGAGCTCAACATCGAAGGCAATCCATTCACGGGCTTCATGGAGCTCGCCGAGCGTCACCATCCGGCTCAATGCACGCTCGTTCCAGATGCTACGTCGCAAAGTACGAGCGACCACGGGTGGGATTCTCGACCGACGGCGCGCGCCTCCGACCGACCATCGAGCGCCTCCACGCGTGGGGGGCGCGCGTGAGTCTCTTCATCGACGCCGACGCGCAGGCCGTCACACGCGCACACGAGCTTGGCGCCGACCGCGTCGAGCTCTACACCGAACCGTACGCCTCCGCGTTCGCGCGCGGCGCTCACGCTGCGGCGCTTCGCGTGTTTCGCGCCGCGGCCGAGCGAGCCGTTGCGCTCGGCATCGGCGTGAACGCCGGTCATGATCTCAATCGCGAAAACCTGCCGCAGTTTCTTGCCAGTGTACCGAGCGTGCTCGAGGTGAGCGTCGGCCACGCGCTGATCGCCGACGCGCTGGAGCTTGGGCTCGCGGAAACCGTTCGGAGGTACCTTGCGGCGGCTTTACCGGCCGTGACCACATGAACGCCATCGCCGACAGCATCCTCGCGCTTCGCCCGAGCGCTGTTGAATTTGGGTGGCGGCAAACTGGCAATTACGCGGCCTTCCTCGTCGAGTCAACGACCGCAGGCTTGAGCTTAGCGTCGTGAGCGCGAAGCGCGGCAACGAGCTTCGGCATGCCCTTGTGGCCGCGCAGCTTGCGGAAGGTCTTGGAGGCCTCGATGACGGCAACGGCGAGCCAGCGCATCACCATCGTGCCGCCATCCCACTTCGCGACGTTGCGGGTCGTTCGCCGGATTCGCCCGTTGATGAATTCGATCGGGTTTGTGGTCGACAGCGTCCGCGCGAGGCTTGCATCAAGGTCGAGGCGCATCACGGTCAGGGTCTCGTCGAGCCCTTCGCGGAGCGAGGCGGCGGCCGACGGATACTTGCGTTCGAGCTGGCGAGCGAGGCCCTCGAGCATGCGCTTCGCGCGCGTGGCGTTGCCGCTCTGGTAGGCGGCCGAGATCGTGCGACCGGCGTTCCGCTTCATCGCGTCGGGAAGATGGTCCTCGACGTTGCGCTTCTTGTGGACCTGGCAGCGCTGGATCATGGCGCGCGCCCCGAACTTCGCGCGGATCGCCTTGGAGAGTGCCTTGCTGCCGTCGACGACGAAGAGCATCGCGCGGTCGGTGCGTACGCCGCGCGCCTCGAGATCGGAGAGCAGCCCGATGCAGGACGTCGTGTTCTCCGCCGCGCCCTCGTAGAGGCCGAGCACATGTTTGTCGCCGTGCGCATCGATACCCAGAGCGACCAGAACGAGATGTTCATCGACGTGGATGCCGTCGATCATGATCGCGCAGAGAGCCAGCTTGCCGAGGTCGCGGCCCATCAACTCTGCGAGTTTCTGTTTCGTAGCTGCAACGAATCGACGGCTCACCGCACTCCGGCTCGTACCGCGCGACGCGAGCCCCGGCGGCGCGGGCTCGATCGAGCGCGCGTACTTCCGCGTCGAGACGCCGAGCACCATTTGCTCGACGGCGCGCGGCGTGAGCGGGTCCGCCTCGGCGAACTGCTCCCACGTCTCGAGCTTCATCTCGCGACCATCGACGCTGTGCACCCGCGGTCGGCGAACGCGCACGCGTTGACCGCCGAGCGCGAGCTCGCCGGCGGCATGCCCGATCTCCTAGCGCTACGCTCCGGCTGATGGGCGTATCGCGGGCCGCAGAGCTTCGTCCGTTCCTCCTCCAGCATCGCCCCGAGCACGGTCATCCCCGCGCTCACGATGGCGTCATGCAGCGTGGCTCGGGCGTCGATCATCGCGGCGAGCGCGAGCTGGGGCGTCGTCTCTTGGCGGCGCGTCCTCTTCCTGGCAGTGTCCTTCATCGGCGGTTCCTTTCGGGTTAAGCACCTCGATCTTGCGATCGGGGCCGGTGGAACCGCCACCTTCAAATTTCAACAGAGTCCGGGACGACGCCGCTCCACGCCATCTACGACCGCTTTGCCCCCGACCAGATCTACCCGTACATCGGCCGGGCGTTTGACGGCGCTGACGACGGCACCCTCCGCATCATGGGCGTCGGCATCAACGCCTACGTCAGCGCGAAGGATTGGCTGACGAAGGCACCGGGCCGATTCGCGTCGTGGTTCACGCCCCCGCGGTACCGATACCAGCGTGGCGCGCTCCGAGATCTGAATGACCTCGCCGCGGGCGTAACCGCGCCAGGGTCGCTCTTCTCAACGAAGCGTTTTGCCGCGATGGATTCCCTCTACGTCACCAACGCCGTGAAGGTGTACGTGCCCGAAGCAACCGGCAAGCGTGCCGCCCAGCTCTCGGACGCCGACTACAACCGCCATCTCGGGCATGGCACGACGAGCTCGACGCCATGGCCGACCACGGCGTGCTGCCGCACGTCGTCGCGATCATCGGCGACCCCTTCTGGGGCCGGGCATGTGACTCGTTCCGCAACGGCAGCTTCACGCGAATGAAGACGAAGAAGTACGAGTGGTGCAAGGGCTCGTGCTTGCACTACGTGAATCGCGTCACGCTCGACACCGGCGGTGAGCACGTTCTTCTGCTCCTGCGTCTTCGACACCCAGCAAGCCGCCGTGCAACGGGATCGCCGAAGTGGCTATCGCAGCAGCCGGAGTTCAGCGCGATGCTCACCGCGCCGTCGGGCTCGGCGCAATGACGATCGTCCGCGGAACGTACCCGTTCGGCTCTAACCTCTCCGTGCTCGTGCAGGCGGACCGCTCGCCCAAGCGCATCTTCGTGCTCGGCGTCTACGCGAGCGCCGTGCACGCCAGATGGGTCAGCCCGGACGATCGCACCCTCGTCCACGCGCTCGCCGTGGCGAGCGAGCCCGTGATTTTCTGGGACGGCTCGGGCGCCGACAGATCGTGAGCGCCATCGCCTCCCGAAGGTCGCCGGTCGCCTCGAGCCGGCGGACACGCAGTTCAACGGTCCCTCCGGGCGGAGCCTCGACGCCGATTTCCTCCAGCCCCTCGGCGTAACGAGAAAGGAAGCCTGGCTGTGCGATCTCGTCCCGCACACTTGCCTCAACGCAGGCCAGCGCGCCGCCATCCGGCGCGCGTACAACCCGCAGCGGAGCGCGTGGAAGCTTCCGGCGGTCGACCTGCCCGACGTGCCGAAGACGTTCGCCGACGACGAGCGGCGAGCCGAGGTCTCGCGGAGATCGCCGAGGCGAAGCCCGAGGTCCTCGTCCTGCTCGGAGACCAACCCATCCGGCACTTCCTCGCGCACTACGACCCCCGCTGGACGAAGCTTGCGAACCTTGAACCGTACGGGCAGCTCCACGCGATGACGCTCGGCGGCCGGAGCTTGCGCGTGCTGCCGCTCGCGCACCCGCGTCAGGTGAGCGCGCTGGGTATACACTCGCCGCGATGGCGACTCCGGCACGAGACGTGGAAGAAGTCCGTCGCGCCCATGCTGATGTGAAGTGCCGCCGCAGTCGACTCCGTGGCGATCGTCTACGATGACACCGTGGACGTGAAGGAGGAGCAGCGGAAGCGCCTGGTGGCGACCATCGCTTGGGCGCGAAACATCCGCAGCACACTCCAGCCGCTGCTCGACGCGCATGGCGACCGCGTGCACTTCCGGCCCTCGTCCACCGGCATCGCAATGGTCGGCCTGCTCCATGAACGACCCCAGCGCGGAAAGAGCGGGCTCCGAAATCCCGAGCGCGTGGCGAAGAATTTCGAGACGCTGTTCGCGACGCATTGTCGCGACGTCGACCAAGGGCGCGAGACGGGCGAGAAGGCGCTCCAGAGCTTCCTCATCCGGGAGAGCTACCGACACGGCCGCCGACTCGAGCCGATCAACGTCGCATCGCGGAATACGAACGAACCCGTCGAGCTCGTGTTCGTGACCGACGAGATCCCGCTGCCGGTCGAGGGCGGCAAGATCGTCTGCGACATCCTCGCGCTTCGTCGCGATGGCGGGCGCTCGACAGCGGTGCTCTTGGAGCTGAAGGACGACCGAATGCTCACGCGTCTCGTCGAGCAGGTCGACTCCTACGCGGCGCTCGTGGATGCGCACGCCGACCCCTTCGCCGACCTGTTCGGTGCACTGCTCGGAGAGACGATCAAATTCGACGCACGGACGGAGAAGTGGATCGTGTGGCCTGCCGCCGGCTCGGGTTCCGACCCACGAGAAGCGGAGCTTGGGGCGAAGGGCATCCGGGTCGTGGCGTACGAGGAACGCGACGGGAATTACACCGTGCGTGTGGGAGGCGCCGCGCCCACTGCCTAGCGGTTCAAAGCCCGAGCCCCCACCCGACGATGCAAACCGGCGGGGATCAGGTCCGGGCGAACACGCCGAAATCCAGAGCAAGACCAACACGCAAGCGAGGATGAACGCCGAGCCGATCGCGATGATGACGGGCGTCAGGTTCGAGCGCGCGGGCTTCGCCGCCTCGTCATTCGCGCGAGGTGCAGCGGCTACTGGCGCGCCTGCTGTGACCTCGGTGCGAGGTGGGAGTGACTCGGCCTCCGGAGTCGCCGGCGGTACGGGTGGGTCCGGCTCCTCCGCAGCACCGTGCCGTTCGACGACGTGTGCCACCGCCTCATCGAGCCCGATCGGCATCCGCAACGTCAACACCGTGCGCCCGATGCGGAGCGACACGCCCGGGTCCCACGTGCGCGTCCTTCTGCGGCTCGAGCCGCGCGGTGCCCATGAACGTCCCACGCGCCGACTCGAGGTCGCGCACGAGGACCTGCCCGCCGCGGAGCACGAACCGCACGTGGGCTCGCGAGAGCTTCTCGTCCTCGATCGCCCAGTCGCAGTCCCTTCCGCGGCCGACGCGAATCGGCCGCGCCCTCGACGGTCGAGATCGCGTGCGCCCCGAGCGCCGGCCCTGCGACGACCATGACCCGGGTACCTTCGACTCGGTTCAGCGCGCGCGAGGGCGAGCTCCGCCGTCCTCATCGGGGACCGTCGTCTCTTCGTACGCAACTTTCGCCCGCGCCGGGCCGATAGAGTAGCCGGTCGCCCGGAAGGAGCGCGCGCGTCTCTCCGTCCGCGACGGCCACTTCATTAACAGACACCTCGCTCCCGTCCGCCGCCCGCACGACGGTCCACTCGTCGCCGGGCTCAAGCCAGCGCATGTTTCGACCGAAAGCCCCGCCAAGACCACGTCGCAGCCCTTGTCCGCGCCGACCGAAAGCGCGCGGTCGATGGGCACGCGGCTGTCGTCGTCGAGCACGAGGACCAAGGTCACGGTGTCCTAGAGTATCATCGCCAACCGAGAGGGAACCCGCGAGTGAGCGCACGCTTCGACTACGACATCGGCGACCGCTCGCTGGAAAGCGCGGCGAGTACCGCGTGACGAAGCGGCTCGGCGCCGGCGGCGATGGGGGCGATGCTACGTCGTGGACGACACCGACGCGCCGCACGCCTACGTCCTCAAGACGATGCAGGCGAGCCTCGCGCAGAAGTCCACCGCGCGCGAGGCGTTCGAGCTCGAGGCGCGCGGGCTCATCGCGCTCCACGCCTGCCCGAACATCGTTCACGCCTTCCAGCTCGACGTGACCAAGGCGGGCGTCCCGTTCTATTTGATGGAGCAGCTCTCGGGCCTTTCGCTCCGCGAGGTGCTCGCGCGCAAGAAGCAGCCGCATCTGAACGCGGTCGTCGGTGATCGGCGTGGGCTCGCGAGCGCGCTCGAGTACGCGCACGAGAAGCAGGTCGTTCACTGCGACATCAAGCCGGACAACATCTTCATCGTGCAGCGCGCCGACGGGCCGCTCGTGAAGCTTCTCGACTTCGGCGTGATGAAGCTGAACCTCGTGCGCGCAGGCTACGAGGGCGCCGCGGGGACGCCGGCGTACATGGCGCCCGAGCAGCTGCGCGGCGAGAACGTCGACGCGCGGAGCGATCTCTTCGCGGCAGGCATCGTCCTGTACGAGATGCTCGCAGGCGTGCATCCGTTCGCCGAGTACGGGCTCGACGGCAAGGGTGCGATGGCGCGCATCGACAAGCTCGCGACGCCCATCAATCAGATCCGCCACGATCTGCCGTGGCAGATCGTCAACATCTTCGACGACCTCATCGCCAAGCTGCTCGAGCCGAGGCGCGAGAAGCGGTACAAGGACGCGTCGGCCATCCTCGTGAAGCTTCACGATGTGAAGCGCGCGCTCGAGCGAGTGAAGAAAGGCGACGTTCATGCGGCGACGACGAACCCCGCGGGGCCGCCGCAGGATCTCATCGCGCAGACGACGGGCGCGGTCGACGACGAGGCCATCGCGGGTAAGACCGACCCGAACCTGGACCTCTCGAGCGAGCCGGAGATCGCCGCCGCCGTCGCGCGTTCCTTCGACGAGAGCACGCTGCCGCCGTCGGACTCGCTGCCCGAGCCGGACCGGAAGAACATCGCGTACCTCGACACCCCGGCCGTGAACTCGTACGAACGCGCGGCCGACGCGGCGAAGCTCCTCGGCGACAATTCACCCGAAGCCGACCGGCGGCCTCGAGCTCACGTCGGGCGAGCGCGAGTTCGTCGACAACCTTGGCAAGCACGTTCAACAAAACCGAGGGCGGCGGCATCGTGCTCAAGGGCAAGCCACGCCCGCGCGCCGCCGAGACCGTCGTCGAGGGCGACGACTACCACGCGCGCATGCGGCGACGGCGGGGGTTGTCACCGACCATGATGGTCGCCCTGGCCCTGGCAGTCGTCGCGCTCGTCGTGGGCGCGGCGGTTTTCGCCATGCAAAACCGCGGTGGCGATCACGCGGCGCCGCAAACTGGCCACCCGGCGCATCCTGCCGCATCCTGAGCAAGCCGATGACGAAGAAGGCCGACACCGACCCGAACTTCCCGCCGCCGAGCGGACCTTCGGAGGAGTCCCTCGACGCGCTGCTGGACGGGCTCGATAAGCCCTTCCAGCTCAAGCCGACGGCGAAGCAAGCGGAGTCGGCCGGCGCGCACGCGGTCGAGTACCAGGCCGAGGCTCGCGTTCCGCCGGCGCGCGTCGAGCACAATACGTTTCCGGACGCGCCCATCATCGTGAGTCAGACGAATCCGGGCGTCGCGCCGTCGGCGAACGCTCCGCTCGACATCCGCCCGGAGGAGCGCGCGCGCTTCGAGGCGATGATGCTCGAGCGCACGGAGGAGAAGGCGCAGCGCGCCGCGGACACTTCGCCACGCAAGACGGACCCGCCAGGCATTGCGACGGATCCTTCGCGTAAGCCACGCTCGTCGTCGCGCGCGGTTGCGGTCATCGTCACGCTGGTCGCGATCGCCGTTGTCGGAGTGGTCGCCCTCCATGCGACGTCGTCTCCGCACACCTCGGATGCGGCGCCGTCGACGACCAAAACGGTGACCTCGTCCACGGCGACAGCGGCGACGGCAACGATCACGGCCACGGCGACGGCGACGGAAACGCCGACCGCGACGGCCACCGTCACGCACCAAGTCGCGCCTGTCCTGCATTCCACGGCGCCCGTTCACACGGCGTCTTCGCCGCCGGCGACCGCGCACACGAGCGCCGTGCATCCGCCCGCAACGGCTGTTACCACCAGCGAGCCGACCGCGACCGTGACGGCGCCACCTGGCTTCAAACCTGGCAACTGACAATGAGATCACTTCACTTCACTGCGTGCGCCGCGAGCGCATTCGTTCTTCTCGCCAACACGGCGCTCGCGCAGGACAACCGCGCGGAATCGGATCGCCTCTTCAACGAGGGATTGCAGCTCGCGAGCAAGAATGACTTCGACCACGCACGCGAGAAGTTCGCGGCCGCGTACGCGAAGTTCCCGAGCCCGAACTCGCTCATGAACCTCGCGCGCTCCGAGCAGCTCTCGGGGCACTGCATCGACGCGATCAAGCACTTTCGGTCGTACATCGAGCTACCGCCGAACCCGCGCGTCACCGACGCCGACCGCCGCGAGGCGCGCGGCGGCATCGACATGTGCCGCCAGAAGGTCGGGCGCATCCTCATTTCGGCCCCGGCGGGCACGTCGATCGAGATCGACGACCAGCCCGCGGCGCTTTCGGAGGAGAGCGCGATCGAGGTCATGCCCGGACCGCACACGATCAAGCTCGCAGGCGACAAGGGCGTGCGCGTGCGCGAGCTCGTCGCGGAAGCCGATAAGGACATCCTCGTCGAGTACGAGCCGAGCAAGACCCAGAACGGCGTCGGTACCGCCGTGTCGCACGAGGATCACTTGCACGGGCCTGGCGGTGGGACCGAACCGACCTCCGCGCGCAGCACGGCAGGGTGGGCGGTACCGATCACGCTCGGAGTCGTCGGTCTCGTTGGGCTGGGCGTGGGGATCGGGACCGGTGTCGCGTCGTTCTCGGCCGCCAATGACGCGAGCACGCTGCGCACGCCGGGCATCTGCGCGAACCCGTCGTCGAGCCCGTGCGTCACGTATACGGACAAGGTGAACTCGCAGAACTCGCTCTCGACTGTGTCGACGATCGGGTACGCCGTCGGCGGCGCGCTGCTCGTTGCAGGTGTCGTGAGCTTCATCGTGTGGCCGAAGTCGAAAGTCTCCGAAAAGGTTTCGATCACGCCGTGGGTCGGCCCGCAAAACGCGGGCATCTTCGCTGTCGGACGCTTTTAGGTTGGGTGGGTCATGAGAAGGTTTTTGGTTGGCGGGTCGTGCTTGTTGTTCTGGACCGCGTGCGCCGGTTGGAGCGGCGTCTGCGACAACGGGCGTGTGACAGCGATGCGTCCATCGGTGATGGCGGCGACGCGGGAGACACGGGCGTGGACGCTCCGCCGGGCTGCAACCCGAGCGCCGATCCGAAGGACTCCCCTGCGTGCGTCGCGGACGGCTTCGGCATCTTCGTCGATGCGACGAACGGGAAGGATTCAAACGGCGGTACAAAGGAAGCGCCCGTGCAGACGATCAAGCACGCGCTCGATGTGGCGAAGCAAGGCTCGATCAACCGTCTGTACGTGTGCGAGGGAACGTACCCGGAAGACGTGACCATCGATGCGGCGCACGACGGCATCTCGCTCTACGGCGGTTGGAAGTGCTCCAATTGGAGTTACTCGGGAACCAAGGCGCAGCTCGGAGCTGGACTCCTACCGCTGCACGTCGATGCTCTTACCAAGGCGGTCACGATCGCGGACGTGTTCGTGAAGGCGCGCGATGGCGTCAATCCCGGCGACTCGAGCGTCGCGGCGTTTGTCAGTGCCTCGAGTGCGGTGACGTTCCTTCGCGTGAACTTCACCGCGGGTAAAGGCATTACCGGGTCATCGGGGGCGACGGGCAGCAACTACACCGCGGTGGCCCAAACCGATCCGAGCATCAAGGGAAACAATTCGAGCGGAATCACTGGCGGCGGGCCGCACGCCTGTAGCCTGTGCACGGACGCAAAGAATTCGACTGGCGGCGCAGGTGGTACGGGTGGCACCGGTCCTGGTGATGGCAGTGACGGTTCTCCAAATCTCGGCGGCTCGAATCCGACGGATGGCAAGGGTGGAGCCAAAGATCCTGATGGTGCAGGCGTCGCATTTGTTCCCTGCGTCCCCAGCAGCGCCGGGATCTCCGGTCTTGCAGATCATCACCGTGCCAGTCTTCGGCTCCACCCTTGCCATCCGTCGGGTCGATGCTGCGCAGATTTGGAGAACCGTCCACTGCCGTCACCAGGACCGGTGCCACCCTGTACCACCTGCGCCGCGACTTGAATTCTTTGCGTCCGTGCACAGGCTACAGGCGTGCGGCCCGCCGCCAGTGATTCCGCTCGAATTGTTTCCCTTGAGGCCACCGCGGCGTAAGTTGCTGCCCGTCGCCCCCATGCCCGGTAACGCCTTTACCCGCGGTGACGTTCCTTCGCGTGAACTTCACCGCGGGTAAAGGCATTACCGGGTCATCGGGGGCGACGGGCAGCAACTACACCGCGGTGGCCCAAACCGATCCGAGCATCAAGGGAAACAATTCGAGCGGAATCACTGGCGGCGGGCCGCACGCCTGTAGCCTGTGCACGGACGCAAAGAATTCGACTGGCGGCGCAGGTGGTACGGGTGGCACCGGTCCTGGTGATGGCAGTGACGGTTCTCCAAATCTCGGCGGCTCGAATCCGACGGATGGCAAGGGTGGAGCCAAAGATCCTGATGGTGCAGGCGTGATGATCTGCAAGACCGGAGATCCCGGCGCTGCTGGGGACGCAGGAACGAATGCGACGCCTGCGGCAAGCATCGGGACCCTCGACGCCACGGGATGGAAGGCGAGCGCTGGGGCTGCAGGCACGAACGGAGGCGTGGCGCAGGGCGGCGGCGGTGGCGGTGGTGGTTACGATGCCACAAACACGATGGGCGGCGGCGGGGGAGGCGGCTGTGGCGGCTGCGGTGGGGCTACGGGCACCGGCGGCGGCGCCGGCGGATTCGAGTATCGCGCTCCTGGCGTTTCAATCGACCATTTCATTTGTCTCAAGCGAGCTTCACGCTAATGACGCGGGAGACGGGGGGAGCGGTGCCGCTGGCCAGGCGGGTGAGGTTGGGGGCAATGCCGGCGGCGACGTGAACTTCATTGGATGTACTGGCGGACACGGCGGTACGGGCGGCCAAGGCGGGGGCGGTGCGGGCGGTGCTGGCGGAGTTTCCGTCGGCGTGCTGTGGAGCGGCAGCGCCGCGCCGACGCTCGACTCCGCGACGCAGTCGGCGATCACGTTCGGGACCAAAGGAGCGAAGGGGACGGGGGGGGCTGGTAACGACGGCATCGACGGAGTCGCCCAAGCTGTGACGCAGGCGCCGTGACAAGGCCCCGGGGATGAGTCGACGAAATTTGGGCCGGTGCCTCCTTGCCGTGTGCTTGCTCGGTTGCGGCGACAACGGTCCGGCCTGCGACAACGGTGCGTGTGACAGCGACGCGTCGGTGGGTGACGGCGGGGACGCCGGGGACACGGGGACCGATGGCCCGCCGACGTGCGATCCGAAGACTCAGAACTGCATCGACGCGTCGAAGGGAGTCTTCGTCGCAACGAATGGCAACGACTCGAATGACGGTTCGCAGCAAAACCCGGTGCTGACGATTGGCACTGGCATTGCGAAGGCGAAGGCCGCCGGCAAGCCGAACGTCTACGTCTGCGCGGGCTCGTACGCGGAGAACGTCGACATCAAGGATGCGGTCGCTCTGCTCGGCGGGTTCTCTTGCACCGACTGGACCTATTCGACCGCGAGCGTCGTGACCATCGCTCCGTCGAGCGGCTTGCCGCTGCGGATCGAGAGCGCGACGACGAGCATCAGCGACGTGAAGTTCGTCGCCGCGAACGCGACCAACGCGGGGGACTCGTCGATCGCCGCGTTCGCGTCGAACGCCAGCGTGACGCTCCTGCGCGATGACCTTGAGGCTGGCGCGGGCATGAGTGCGACGCAGCCCGCCGCGCAAGCAGACTTCTCCCCGAGCCAGGCGGCTAGCGGGAAGAACGGCGACGGGAGCAACGGTGGCGGGCAGTCGATGGTGACCTGCACGAACGGGAGCGGAACCACAACCGGCGGAGCGGGCGGCCCGCCAACGGCGCCCGGTGCGGACGGATTCAACGGGGCCCCCTTCAGCAGCTACCCGGTGAATCCTACACTCGCCGATGGTGCAGCCGGAACGCACGGCGGAACATGCGCGACAGGTCTTGGCCACAACGGCTCCTATGGCCCTGGCGGCGCCGCAGGTGCAGGCGCTACCAAGCTCGGAACGTTCGACGCGACTGGATGGGCACCGGGAGGCGGTGGCGCGGGCGGCATCGGCGACGTTGGAGAGGGGGGCGGCGGCGGAGCTAGCCTCGACAGTTCCGGCGGCGGTGGTGGTGGCGGACCGGGTGGCTGCGGCGGCGTGGGAGGTACGGGAGCATCGGGCGGCGGTGCGAGCATCGTGCTCCTCTCCTTCAACTCGAACCTCACGCTCACGCAGACGACGCTCGTCGCGAAGAACGCGGGCGATGGCGCGAAGGGCGGGACCGGCCAGAAGGCACAGGGCGGTGGCGGTTCTGGCGGGGCAGGAGGAACGGCCGGGATCGACGCATGTAGCAGTGGCGCCGGCGGCCACGGCGGCTCGGGCGGCGGAGGTGGCGGCGGTGCCGGTGGCGTCAGCGCCGGCATTCTCTACTCCGGCAGTGCGCCGACGATCGATGGGGCCCCCACGGCTTCCGCCGATACATTGGCAACCGTTACCCTAGGCACTTCCGGTGCGGCAGGCGCAGGCGGCGACGGCGGCGCTGCGTACAAGACAACCGCGCCAGCAAGCAACGCGGGAACGAACGGCAGCTCTGGTCCAGCGGGCGTTGCGAAGGCAGTGATGCAGGCGCCGTGATGAGCGCCCTACGCGCGAGCCGATGGCGCGGAAAAGTCCTCTTGGTTGGCTGCTTGGTCGGATGCGGTAGCGACGCCGCCGTCTGTGACAACCACGCGTGTGACAGCGATGCTTCCATTGGCGATGGCGGCGACGCGGGGGACACCGGCGTCGACGCTTCGCCGGGCTGCAACGCGAGCGCCGATCCGAAGGACTCGCCCGCGTGCGTCGCCGATGGCTTCGGGATCTTCGTCGACGCGACGAATGGGAAGGACTCGAACACCGGAACAAAGGAAGCTCCCGTACAGACGATCACGCACGCGCTCGACATCGCAAAGGGCCAGAACTTGAAGCGGCTCTACGTCTGCGAAGGGACGTACGGAGAGGACGTCACGATCGATCCCGGACACGACGGTATTTCGATCTTTGGCGGGTCGACCTGTAATGACTGGACCTATAGCGGCACGCAGCCGGTCATCGGCAAGTAGAGCCTCGCGCTCACGATCACCGGCCTGGGGAAAGCAATCGACGTCGAGGATGTTTCGGTCGAAGCGGCTGCCGCGGCATCGAACGGCGCATCCAGCATCGCGGTGTTCGTGAATGCATCGACCGTCACGTTCAAACGAGTGAGACTCGCGGCGGCAACGGCAAAGGCCGGGGCACCCCGGGGCACCGGGTAGCCAACAGAGCAACTACACGCAGGCCGCGCAAACCGGAGCAAACGGGTCCGCGAGCGGCGGGACGAATCCAATCACGTGCACGTGCACGGACAACACGAGCTCCACTGGCGGAGGGGGCGGCGCCCTCGCCGGCGGCGGGGGTGACGGCACCGCGAACCCCGTGGTGGGGGCCCCCAACGGCGGACTCGGCGGGAGTTCGTCGTGCACGGACGGCGACGCGGGTGCCCCCGGAGTCGCGACGTCCGCTGGAGCCGCCTCCCAAAAGAACGGCGTGATCAGCGCGACAGGCTGGGACCGCGGCGACTCTGCTACGCTGGGGAAGAGCGGGCATCCGGGCCAGGCGGCGGAGGCGGCGGCGGCAAATCGATTCTTTGGTGGCGGCGGAGGCGGTTGCGACGGTTGCGGTGGCGGAGGCGGAACGGCTGGGATGAACGGCGGTTCGAGCATCGCGCTCGTCTCGTTCAACGCAACACTGACCGTGATTGAGTA
>CAVSWE010000009.1:0-1384464 GCA_963731595.1 uncultured delta proteobacterium | reverse complement strand
CGACGGCGAGGACGGCGTCGTCGCCGGCCGCGAGCGGCTCGACCCGCGCAACCGATTGCGACGCGACGGCGGGCGGCGCGGGAGCGGCCGCGGTCGCGGTGAGGGTCGGCAGCGGCGTCGGGGCGGCCGGCTCGGCGACCGTCTCGCTCGATCCGCCGCACGCGCAGGTGCACGCGAGCCACGAGAAGATCCAGATTGAACGCACCAACGAACTCTACTACCGATGCGCGCCGCGCACGTCGATGTGAACGAGCACGGTCGGCGTCCCGAGCGTTCCGGCGCGGCAGAGCGTGCGGCCCGCGCGAATGCCCGTCAAGACGAGCACGTTCGAGGTCGGGGACGCGCCGCGCAGCTCGGCGTGGACGATGGTCGTGTCGTCGCACGTGAGGCCCCGCGCGAAGCCGACGTCGAGCGTCTTGGTCGCGCCGACGGCGAGCTCGACCGAGGTCTCGCCGACGACGGGGTCGGCGAACGCGCTCGGCGAAGCGACGAGCGCGCCGACGAGCGCGAGCAGGGACGGAACGGATCTCACCCTCTTGGCGTAACACCGGCGCGTCGTCCGCGGTAGTCGCCCGACGGCACGCGCGATGCACCCCGCGCGTGCATGAGCGCGCGCACCGTGCGATTGCCCAAACCGAAGCTGTCGCGCGGCACCTCCTTCGCGGACGCGATCCGCTTGCGCAGGACGACGCGAGAGATCGGCCGCAGGAAGCTCACGCCGCGGCTCTTGTCGAACCTCCTCTTCGCGGCGTGCGGCGTGAATCGCGCGCGCGGACCGTTCGGCTCCGCCGGCGTCACGGCCGCGTCGGCGAGCAACTCGCAAGAGGTTCAGATCTACGTCGCGCTCGAGGACGGCGCGTATCTCTTCGATGCTCGCCGCCACGCGCTCGCGCCGGTCACCGGCGAAGATTTTCGACCGCTCGCGTACACGCCGAGACAACCGCTCGTCTCGCCGGACGCGCCCGTGCAGCTCGTCTTCGTCGTCGACCTCGACAGGCTGGAGCACACGTCGGGCTTCGAGGAGCCGGGGCTCCACGACCCCGAGGTTCAGAAATCGTATTTCTTCGTCGACACCGGAATCATCGCCGAAAACGTCTACCTCTTCGCCGCCTCGGTGGGGCTCGCGTGCTGGTTCCACAACTGCGACAAGCGCGCGCTCGGCAAGAAGCTCCGGCTCCGAAAGTCGCAGCGCGCCCTGTTCGCGCAGACGATTGGCTACGCCCGCTGACGTCAAGAAACGAACGGCGGCCGCGGCAAAGTGCCGAAATCTCGTTCGGCACTTGCGTTGCATAATCGGCGTTCGTGCGTCGCTTCGTGATCGCCTGCTGCTTTCTCGCGTGCGGCGCCGACGCTCCCTCGACGACGCCCGACGCGGGCGAGGCGGGCGAGCCTCCGCCTGCGAAGCAGGCCTACGACGCGAGCCCCGGCCCGAACGACGCGCTGGACGCGGCGGTCCCGATGGGCGCGGCGTGTACGCCGGGCTCGGTGCGAATCGTCGCGTCGATCGCGAGCACGCTCGCACAAGGCCCGCTCGTCGACGACGCGTACGCCTATTGGCTCGAAGGCGAGGCGGCGGGCGACGCGAGCGAGGGCTATTGGTGGTCGGGCGTCGGCGCCGTTCACCGCGCCGACAAGCTGGGCGGCGGCGCGGGTCGCCTCTTCAGCACCGATTCGCGCGCGGTCGTCGCGGGGCAGCCGCTCCTCGCGCTCGACGCGTCGTCGGCATATTGGATCGACAACCCCGAGAGCGCCGCGTTCGGCGACGTGATGCGCGGCGATCACGACGGCTCGTCGGCGACGCCGCTCGTCGCAGGCGTCGCGTCGCCTCGCGCGCTCGTGCTCGCGGGCAACACGCTGTTCTTCGAGAGCGGCACGGCGCTCCTCGCGATCGACGCCGACGGCTCGAACGAGCGCACCGTCGCGACGAAGTGGAGCGCGTCGGAGTACGTCGTCGGCGCGTCCTACGTCGACGCGATTGTCGATGGAAAGCCGGTGCGCGTCGCGCGCGCCGGCGGCGAGCTCGAGCCGCTGCTCCTCGCGCCGACGCCCGACGTCGCGTACGAAGGCCTGAGCGTCGGCGACGACGGCTACGTGTACGCCGTCGCGCTTACCGAGCAGGACGGCTTCGTCGCCGACGCGAGCGTCGTGCGCATCCCGACCGACGGCGGCTCGCCGACCAAGCTCGGCCCGCCGATCGCGCAAGAGATCCCGAGCACGCTGCGTCTCGTGACCGCGACCGACGGCGGCTGCGTCTACTACTCGTCGCCGACCGGCGTGTTCCGCCAGTGTGGCGGAGCGGCGCAGGCCATCGGCCCCGGTCCCGCCGTCGCGCCACCGGCGATCGACGCGACGTCGGTCTATTGGGCCGTGAAGAACGGCGACGCGACGGTCGTCGAAGCGTGGTGCAAGACGTGACCGCGCCGAGCGTCAGATGCAGCCGATGACCGAGCACGCGCCGGACAAGCACTGCTGCTGGGTCGGACAGTCGTCGTTGCTGCCGCACGGAGCGCCTTCGCAGGTGCCGAACGGATCGCATTGCTGTCCGGCGGGACACGTCGAGCCGTCGCTGTCGCCGCACGTGACGGTCGGCGCGATCGGATCGGCGCACCGCGCCGGCTTGTCGGTTCCGCTCAGGCACTTGTTGAAGCAGTCGCAATCGCTTTGACAGAGGGCGCCGTTCGGTTGCGGGCAGTACCCGTTGCATTGGCCGATCGGGCCGGTCGGGGTGGGGGTCGCGTCGACGCCGCCGTCGACGCCGGCGTCGTCGCCGCTCGGGGAGGTCGTCAGGCCGCCGCACGCGAAGGCGAAGGACGCGAAGAAAGCCACACCGAGAGACACGAAGGAGCGGTTCATGCCGCGCGGCCTTCGCACGATGCGTGCCGTCGCGCCGCCCGTGTTTTTGCGCGTACCGGCGTGCCACGACGTGCCACTCGCCGTCGCGCTCGGCAATCGCTGCCGCGCGATGTCGCCGCCGAATCAAGGTCCCGACTACGTCGCCAAGTGCGTCGCCGGCCGCTGCGTCGTCGGGTCGTGATTCAGTCTTCGACCGGCTCTCCGCGGTAACCGGCGAGCGCCGCCCGCATCGCGCGCAGGCGCGCGCCGAGCTCTTGCGCGAGCGTCGCGAGCAGCGCGGGGTCGAGCCGAAACGGCAAGCGCACGGTGCGGGCGTCGCGCGTGACGATCTCGAGCGACTGCGACGCGACGACCTCCTCGATGCTCGGCGTCACCACGCGCGCGATCTCGCTCGCGTCCACGCGGCAGGTGAGCGCGTCCTCGTCGAGACGCAGCGTGTAACGCTCGTCGGCGGAGTCGAACGACACCGAGAGCGCCTCGGGCTCGTCGGACCACGCGAGCGAGACCGGCGCCTTTTCGGCGCGCTCGGCCGCTTCGACGAGCGACTCGATCGTCGGCCGCGGCATCGGTTTCCACGGCTCGCCGAGCTCCATCATCTGGCTCGTCTCGGGGTCGAGCGGCAGGTTCGCTTCCATCGGGTAGTACGTGTTGTGCTGCTCGACGAGCTTTGCGAGCTCCGCCAGCTTCTTCCTCGTCGCCTCGCCCGCGCGGCGAAGCTCGACGATCTCGGCCGAGAAATCCTCGATGCGCTTGCGCCGGCGCGCCCACGCGGGGGCGCCCGTGATCATCGCGCCGACGCGCTCCTCGGTCGTCACCGTCCTCGTCGAGTGGAAGCAAACGACGACGGCGCTCTCGACCGGCGTCGGCATCGGCGCGCCGATTGGAGCGCCAGTCCGCGAGACGAAGACGGTCGAGTTCACGCCCGGCGACGAGGTGCGCGACAAGTCGTTGAAGCCCGCGCGCCTCGAGCTCACCCTCGAGCGCCAGGACGTCGCGCTGACGCCGAACAGCGCCGGCGCGCGCCCCGCCGAGCGCGCCGCCGTGCCGATGACCTCAGCGTCAAGCTGCTCGAGAGCGGCGGGTGGCACTTCGAAAAGGCGACCTGCGCGACGTTCGACGGTCCGGGCGACATCGGCGAACGGCTCGATCGCGTCGGGTTCTGGGAAGTCTGCTCCTTCCCGATGCGCGGTGGTCGCGAAGACATCGCCAACGTGGTGCTGACGGTCGCGGGCAACGGCGCCCACAAGGCGAGCGCGTCGTTCGGCACGGTGACGCTGCGTTGAGCGCGCGGCGCCGCGGGACGATCGGCGCTATCGTTCGAGCATGAAACGCCACCTCGTCCTCGCCGCCCTGGGCGTCACGCTCGCCGCGCCCGCTCGCGCGCAGAGCAACGTCAGCGTGGCGCAGGCGGTCGCCAACGTCCAAGCGTTTTACGACCGAGTCACGACGTACAACGCGACCTTTCGCCAGCACTACGTGATTCGTTTGATGAACACGAGCGTCGACTCGGACGGCGTCGTCACGTTCGCAAAGCCTGGATTGATGAATTGGTCTTACTACCATCCGCCCGGCAATCGCGTCGTCGTGAACGGCCAGAGCGTTTGGATTCATCAGGCCTCGACGAACCAGAGCTTCGCCACGCGCGCGCAGGTGCCCGCCGCGCTGTCGTTTCTCACCGGCGCGGGTCAGTTCGCGTCGACCTTCCACTTCACGATGGCGAACCTTTCGTTCCCGGGCGGCTACGTGCTGCTCGGCGATCCCGTGAAGCCCACGCCGGGAGTCAAGAAGGCGCTCTTCTGGGTGGACGCCCAGACGTCCCAAATTCGCCGCGTCACGCTGGTCGACGCGCAGAGCAACCAAAACCAATTCGACTTCACCGGCGTCACGGTGAACACGCGCCTCCCGCCGCAGACGTTCCATCATCCACCGTGAAGCCACGCTGCGGTCAGCGCGGCGTCACTCGAACGATCGCGTGGTCCGCCGTCCAATAGATGCTGTCCGCGTCGGCTGCGATGAGCTTGGGATGCGACTGCCGCTCGGCGAGGACGTCGATCGCCCCGCCGTAAACGCTCGTCTTGCGAATCGAGCCCGCCTGCGGGTTCGTCCAATAAAGGTCGTCTCCCTCGACGACGATTCGACCTCCGATGTCCTGCTGCGTCGCGAGCACCGTGGCCGTCCCGCCTTCGATGCGAACGAGCCGGTGGTCGACGAGCGCGAAGAGTGCGTGCAGACCGTGCCGCGTGTCGCCGACGACCGATGCGTTGTTCATGATGGAAATCGCGCTGCCGCCGTCGAGTCGATACCTGCCGGGCCACGCCCGCGACGTCGATCCCACGAAGAGAACGGTCGGGCTTCTCCACGCGACGAGCGCGCCGCTCGCGCCAATCTGCGTGGTCCCCTCGGGAGCGAGCCGCCAAATGGCGTCCGTGCTCGTGACGAAGAGCGCGTGCGGCGTGACGACGACCTCGGTGAACACGTTCCCGTACGCTGGCGGATAGGAATAAAGCAGCTCGCTCGGTCCGCCGTTTTCGGGGATGCGCCTCACATGCGCGCCCGTATGCCAGTAGATCCACCGACCGTCACTGCCGTCCACCGAGGCGCCGTTCTCGGCGAGCGCGAGAGTCGCCGTCGCGCCGCCCCACTTCGCGACGGACGAGAGCCGCCCCGCGGCGTCGGTGAAGAACACGCGCGACGAGCTCGCCACGAGGCTCGTGGCCGAAACGCTCGCCAGCACACTGGTGCAGCGCGCCGCCTCCGTGCACTCCGCACGAGCGGACGCGCCTGCGAACGCGACGACGAACACCGTCCCGATCGCCGCCGCGCGCATGAAGCTTCGACTCCCCCCGCCACGGTTGCTTGGGAGCGCGCTCCGATGGACCCGCCGGCGAGCCTCTGAACGGATCCTCCGGCCCGGGGGAAAACCCCCAGCGCGCGGCGGGCTGCGAAAATGGCCGGTTGCGCGCGTCGAGGTCGCGGCACGTCGCGTGCTCTAGGGAGTCGCAGAGGTGACGCGATGAGAACGGCGGCGATTGTTTCGGTGCTCTTGGTCCTGACGGCGGGTTGCGCGGCGTCGAGCGACGACTCGCTCAGCAGCGAGGAAGATCTGCAGACCGTCGCGCGCGGCGTGGACACCAACGGCACGACGCTCGACCTCGCGTACGCCAAGGCGCTCGGCAAGGGCTTCGTCGGTCGTTACATCTCCTTCGACGGCACGCACCCCGCGCTCACGGCGCAGGAGGCAGAGACGTACCACCAGGCCGGCATGCCGCTCGTCGCGATCTGGGAGATCGATCAGCAGCGCGCCTTCGGGGAGCACTCGCTCGGCGGGCAACGCCAGCTCGGCGCGTCCGACGCGCAGGCCGCCAGGACCGCGCTCGCCCAAGCCGGGGGCGCGGGCCACCCCATCTACTTCACGGTCGACTTCGACATCACCCAGAAATTTTGGGACACGTCTTTGAAAGACAGCAAAACAGGAAAACAGATCCAAATCGGCGATTTGATCGTGGCGTATTTCCAAGGCATCGACTCGGTCATCGGCAAGGCGCGCGCCGGCGTGTACGGCACGTACACGGTCGTGCACCAGCTCTTCGATCAAGGCCTCATCGGGTACGGGTGGCAGCAAACGTTCGGCAATCACCAGAACGATCCGCAAGACCCGCGCGCGCAGCTCCGACAATACGACATTTATCCCGACCAAACGGGGTGGGGCGTGTCGGGGGCGGGCGCGCTCGATCTCGATCGCGCGGTGCACGCGAAATTCGGGCAGTGGTGAATCGCGCCGTTCAGTGACGGCCGCCGTGGCCGCCGCCGCCGTGCGAGCGTCCGCCGCCTCCTCGACGAGACCCGCCACGACTGCGGCCGCCTCCTCCTGCGTGGCTTCGGCCGTGCGACGATCCCGAAGACGATTGCCCGAGGCCGCGTCCGCGCGAGTAGACGTGGCGGCGTGACGCGTGCCCGGCGTCGCCGGCTCCCCAGAACGGCTCGTCCAGATAATCGTAGCTGCCGTCGGCGACGTTCTCGGGTTGCATGTACGGCGAGAAGATCGAGACGTCGACGCGCGCGAACGGCGTCGTCACCGCGACGGCGCCGTCGTCGGTGTGGACGAGGGTCAGGGCGCGAAATGCCGGCAGCGCCGAGCCGTCCGTGCCTGGCGGCAAGAGGTAGAAGAGATCGACGACGCGCGTCGCGCCCGGCGTGAGGTTCAGCGTCGGAGGCGTGCTGCCGTCGCCCGCCCGATCCGACACGGCATACGCGGGCGACTCGACGCCCACGCCGTCGAGCGCGACCTGCTGCTCGCGCGTGTCGAACGTCCAACGGCTCGACCCGTTGTTCTCGACGAGGACGCGCAAATGGAGCGACTCCATGTCGGGATCGTCGTCGCTCGGCGCGTCGGGGTCGCCTTCGGCGAGCTTCTCGAGGCCGTAGGAGAGGACGCGGAGATTGCCGTGCGGGTTCTGCTCCGGGATCGCGTAGTAGGCGGCGTCGCGGTCGTACGCCGGCACCACGTGCGCCGGAGGCGACACGGGCACGAACGCGTAGTGGGCGCCGCAGCCGGTCGCGGCGATCGAGGAGACGAGGAGGAGAGCCGAGCGCATCATGACCCGTGCATACTGCAAGCGTCGTGCTGCGCGGAACCGCGGAGTTTCCCCGGAGAGCGGCGTGGTGTGTGGACGAATTCACGCACCCGGCCCGTGAACGAGCGCTGGAGGGTCCGCCCCCACCGTTCACACAGTTTTACGATCGAGCGCGATGCTCGTGTTTCGCGGTGCGCGGGACTACGGTGCCTCCATGCACCCCGAAGCCGCGCTCTCCGCGAGCCAAATCGTCGTCCGCGTGTGCCTGAGTCTCTTCGGCGCCATCGGACTGTTCGGCGGAACGGTGCAATTCTACTTGGGCCAGCCCGACTCCGCGCCGCGCTTGGACAACGTGCACCGCTTCATGGCGGGCGTTTATTTCGGCACCGGCCTCATCTGCCTTTGGGCCGCGATCACGGTGCGCGAGCAAGGCACGCTCATTTACTTGATCGCGTTCGGCGTGTTCCTCGCCGGGTGCGGGCGTCTCGTCTCGATGAGCAAGGTGGGCCTGCCGCAGCCGCGCGCGCTATGGCTCGGTTACCTCGTTCCCGAGCTCCTGCTGCCGGTGGTCATGGTCGTCGCCCACCGCGTCGGAGGCTGACGCTTCCGCACGTCGTCAGAGCGTGAGCGGATCGTTGCGCGTCACGCGCGGCTTGCGATGCGGCGCGGTCCACTTCGGCGCGCGGCGCGTCGGCGCGCGCGGCGCGGCGCGTGGCGCGGTTACCTCGGGAGGCTCGTGCTCGACGACCGCCATGGCCGGCGCGGTCGCAGTCGGCTCCGGCGTCGCCATCGCCGGCGGGGGGATCTGCGCCTCGGTGATCGTCGTCATGCTCGTCGGCGCGGGTCGCGGTCTCGCGAAGTACCAGCCTCCGAGCCCGATCGTCGCGCACAGCGCCGCGCCCGCGGCCCAGCGCCAACCGCGTCTCGGCGGACGCGCCTCGGGCGCGTCGAACAGCTCGGCCGGCGGCGGCTCTTCGAAGAACGCCTCCTCGTCGGACACCTCGACGAGCTCGAGCCGCCCGGCTCGACGCGGCGGCGCGTCGACGACGACGAACATGCCTCCGTCGACTCTGCCGTGATCCATCACGGTCGAGCTCCGCTGATGCACGCTCAGCCGCACGGAAAGCCCGCGTCGCACGTCGGTCGCTTCCCAAATCGTCACGCCGTCGTGATCGGCGACGAGCCGATCGAGTCGATACTTACCGCCCAAAAATGTCGCGCGAGGTTCGAACGTGTTCACGACGCCGAGTAACGCAACGCGCGTGCCGGCGCGCGTCGCTGCGACGCGAAAATGAGTTACGTAGAGGAGATCGACATGGGGATCACGGCGTTCTTTTACGCAAGCCCGGCGAGCATCGAGGACGTCGAGCGCGCCGTTCGCCGCGGCGAGCTCGTCGCGCTCGATCCCGCCGAGCTCGCGCGCCAGAGCGGGCGTCTCCGCACCGTCTACCACGCGATGATCGCCGACCACGGCGGGTCGTACGCGTTTGCGCTCGCTCGCTGGCTGCAGAACGATCCGGCGTTCGTGCGCGGCGAGCCGCTCGCCGAGGAGCGCGCGCGCGATCTCGACGACGACGAGTCGCGGCGCTGTGGAAGCGCTCGGGCCTTTCGTCCTTCTACGACCGCGGCGGTCCGTTTCGCGTGCTGCTCGTCGACCCGGCGAACGCTCCGTGGTGGGAGCGCCTCCGCGGCTGGCTGTGACGGCGCGTGTGGATCGTCACTCCTCGTCCGGCGGCGGAGGCACGCCGCCGTACGGCGGCGGGGGCATCCCGTGATCCTCGGCGACCACGTCGTGGATCGCATCGAGGGGCGCGTCGAAGCCGCCGTCGAAACCTTGGAACGGCGAGTCGGGCGCACCGTCCTTCGACGCGGCGTCGTGCGGCGCGTCGGTTGAACCGTCCGACGAGCCCGTGGCGACGTCGAGGCCCGTTCGCGCGGCGCATGCGACGCCGAGCGCCGCGCTCCCCATCATCAAGAGCGTCGCGCGCGGCACGCGCCGGCGGAGCCCCGGCTTGCGCCGCCCGGCCGGCGCGTCGGTCCCGCAGAACGGACACTGCGCGTCGTCCCAACGCACGTGGCGCCCGCAGGCGCAGAGCCACACGGCCATGCACGCATCGTAATCGCAATTTGCGTGCGGCGGTGACGTCATGCACCATGCCGACGATGCGCGCGAACGCGACGCTGGTGGCGGTGCTCGTCGCGGCGTGCGCGGGTGGCTCCGGCTATCTCGACGACGCGCGCGCGCGCCGGGCGATCCTCGTCGCCTCCACCGTCGAGGCGAGCAACGACTATTCGCAGCTCCGACTCGAACACTACGCGACCGGCGAGGCGGGCGACTGGGACGCGCTGCCGGTCTGGAACCCGCGGACGGAGTCGGTCGAGGCGCCGCCCGCTCTGGCGCCGCTTTCCGCCGCGGCGAGCTCGCTTGCGATCACCACCGGCGCGAGCGAGGGCGACGAATCGGAGCTCCTCGCGCTCGGCGCGGTCGCGTTCTTCCGCTATCCGGTCGAGATGCTGACGAACGACGAAGCCGCGCTGATCGCGGACGACGTGTCGGCGGGGCGCTACGGCTTCTGGTCGGACGAAGCGCACGGAATCGGCGGTCTCGTGCGCGTCGAGCTCGACGACGGGACGACGGGCGTCGCGTACACGTGCGCGACGTGCCACGCGCTCGAGCGAAATGGCTCGCTCTCCGTCGGAGTGATGAACGCGTCGCTCGACTTCGGCAAGCTGATGGTCGACTCCACCGGCGGCGCGGACCCTCGCGCACCCGCGCTGCTCGCGTGGGGTCCAGGCCGCCTGGACGTGACGACAGAGGATGGCACCGAGCCCGTGCGCATTCCGGACCTTCGGCCCGTGCGCGCGCTCGGCTACTTGCATCACACCGCGAGCGTCGCGCAGCGTAGCGTCGAGTCGCTCGCCGTGCGGCTCGAGACGCTCGTCATCGCGTCGAACGGCGAGAGCGTGCGTCCGCCGCGCGAGATCGCCCTCGGCCTCGCGACGTACGTCTGGTCTCTCGCCGACTCGCTTCGATCGCGCGCGCCGTCGAGCGCCGACGAGATCGCCGGTCAGTCGATCTTCGCGTCGCGATGCGCGAGCTGCCACGAGCCGCCCAATTACACGGGGCCTCCCGTACCGCTCGACGTCGTCGGCACCGATCCGACGGTGGGGCTCTCCCGCGATCGCGGCACGGGCAACTATCGCGTCCCGTCGCTGCTCGCCGTGGGCGATCGGCCGCTCTTGCTCCACGACGCCAGCGTCGCGTCGCTCGAGGAGCTGTTCGATCCCGCCCGGACGTCGAGCACGTACCGGAGCCGGCTCGGCGCGCCGATCCCGGGACACCTGACGGGCCTCGATCTCGATTTCGCGAGCCGCACCGCGCTCATCGCGTTCTTGCGAACGCTCTGATCGCTCCGATCGCACGGTCGCGGATGGCACAACCAAGCACACGCGAACGCGCGCGCTTCTCGGCGTTTTCGTGCGGCACGCCTCTTGGAAGAGCGCGTCTGCCCATGCGACCCATCGCCTTGCTGTTCGCGTCCGCCGTCGCCGTCGCTTTCGCCTGCGGCGGCCAAGTCGACGAAGCGTGCCCCGCGTCCTCCGACGGCCCGTGCCTCACGGAGAACAAGACCTGCGATTTTCCGATGATGCTCTGCGGCTATCCGGAGACGGCGACGTGCGCGTGTCACGGCGGGCAATGGCAATGTCCGCTCTACGGCTGTCCGGCCGAGGTGTGTCCCGCCGACACGCACACAGGCGTCGCGTGCTCGTCGAAGGGAATGCACTGCGCGTCGACGACGCCACAGCCGTCGTGCACCGACGTCGTGGGCCAGTGCACGTGCGACGGCACGCAGTTCCAATGCGATGTCCCGGACTGTCCGCCGCCGCCCGAGTGCCCGCCGCCCGATGCCATCGCCCCCGGCGAGAGCTGCGTCCTTTCCCCGGATCAAATCTGCCAAGGCTCGCAAGGAACCGAGTGCGTCTGCCAAGGCACGTGGCAGTGCGAGTCGTCCGTCGACGCCGGCGCGGACTGACGCGCGCGTTCGGCGAGATTACGGGGTCCCGCCATCCGAGGGCCCGGGCGACGCGTGCGGGCGTCCGGGATCGCGCGAGAGGAGGATCGTGCCTTCGCCCGGCGTGCTCGGGACCGCCGCGTTGCCCGATTCGGTGTTGCGATAAGCGAGGTCGTAGACCGTGAGCGTGCGCGACGCGAAACCGGCGGCGTCGATCGTGACGCTGCACTTCGGCGCTTCGAACGAGCTGCCCACGCCGCCGAACGAGAAGGTCCCGGTCGCGTCGGACATCGCGCCGTCGACGCGCCCCGACGGGCACGTGAGCGTCGCCTTGGCGCCGGCGATCGGCGCGCCCGTCCCGTCGACGAGATGACCCGTGCCCGACCACATCGGATCGCACGCCGCGAGCGCGATGGGAAGGAGGTATGCGAGGCGTGTCACGCGATGATCTCGAGGCGACCCGTCAGGGACGCTTGATGAAGAACCTCGAATAGAACGCCACGAACAAGAGGACGATCCCGACGTTCGCCATCAGTCGCTCCCAGAAGCGGTTTCTGAAGAACATGATGTCGAGGCCGACGAT
The DNA here is from genome assembly GCA_963731595.1 of uncultured delta proteobacterium. Lineage (GTDB taxonomy): Bacteria > Myxococcota_A > Polyangia > Polyangiales > Polyangiaceae > DASXHD01. The sequence goes on along the minus strand of CAVSWE010000009.1, from coordinate 1,372,441 downwards.
CAGGGCGACCATCGCGAGTACGTAAAGCGCGATGCCTACCTGCCTCCCCATGCGTCGCGTTCTATCACACGCGGCGGCCGAAGCTCGTGGCGCCCGCGGGGCACATCGACTCAGCGATCTGCTGGCGTCGTGAATTTCCTCGACGCTACGCGTCGCAGAAAAGGTCCTACGCTTTTCGAACCATGAAGGTCGCTCTTCGCTTCGCCGCCGGCGTGCTCCTCGCGCTGACCGCCGCGTGCTCCTCCACCAACGAAGACTTCGGATCGAGCGCGGAGCAAGTCACCGTCTGCGGTCAGACGACCGTGAAGGGCATCGACGTCTACCACGGCGACAACGGCGGCAGCGCCATCGACTGGACCAAGGTGAAGGCCGCCGGCATCTCGTTCGCATTCGCGAAAGCGACCGAGAGCACCAACTTCACCGACTCGATGTTCGCGACCAACTGGGCCGGCATGAAGTCGGCGGGCCTCGTGCGCGGCGCGTATCACTTCTTCCACGCCGACGTCGACCCGACGCAGCAGGCGACCTTCTTCCTCTCGACCGTGGGGCCGCTCGAGCAAGGCGACTTGCTCGTGCTCGATCTCGAGACGACCAACAGCCAAACGCAGGCGACGATCTTGTCGCACGCCGAGACCTTCATGGCGGCGGTGAAGTCGCAGAGCGGCGTCACGCCGATCCTCTATACGAGCCCCGCGTTTCTCACGAGCTTCGGCACGCTCGGGCAATATCCACTTTGGGTCGCGAACTACGGCGTGTCGTGTCCGAACGTGCCGAGCGCGTGGACGTCGTACACGTTTTGGCAGAGCACCGGCACGGGCTCGCTCTCGGCGCTGAGCGGCGCGGTCGATCTCGACACGTTCAACGGCACGCTCGCCGACCTCACGACCTTCGCCGACAGCACGTGGCCGGGCGGCGACGCGGGCGTGACGAGCGACGCGGGCGTCGCGAGCGACGCGGCGCCTTCGCAGGACTCGGGCGCGACGTCGGACGCCGCCACGCCGCCGTCGGGCGACGCGGGGACTTCGCCGCAGGCCGACGGCGGAACGCCTGGCAACTGGCCGACGAGCGGCGGCGGCGGTTGCGACGCAGCGCCGTCGCGCGGCGCAATCGGGTGGCCGTGGCTCGTCGCGCTCGGGCTCGCCGTCCTCGCGCGACGCCGCCGGCCGATTACTGCGTGATTGCCTTGAGGTCGAGCATCTCCTCGACGCTCGGCAGGACGATGAGCTCGCAGCGGCGGTTCTTCTGCCGGCCCTCTGCGGTGGTGTTCGGCGCGACCGGGTCGGTGTCGCCGAAGCCGGCGGCGCTCCAGTGCTGCAGCGGGAGCCCGCCGCCTTGCTTCGCGTCGATGAGGAACACGAGCACCTCGCGCGCGCGCATCAGCGAGAGACCCCAGTTGTCCTTGAACGGGCTGTGCGCCATCGGCTGGTTGTCCGTGTCGCCCGCGACCTGGTAGTCGCGCGACACGAGCTGCGGGTCGGCTTTGATGATGTTGGCCACCTTGAGCAGGATGTCCTTGCCGTCCTTCTTGAGCGTCTCGTGGCCCGAGTCGAAGAGCACGTCGCCCGGCAGCGAGATCACCATCCGGTTGTGGCGGACGTTGACCGCGAGCCCGAGCTTGGTGAGCGTGTCGAGCTTGGCCTTCAGCTTCTCGAAGCGCTCCTTGATGGCCTCGAGCTGTCGCGCGCGCTCCTTGTACGCTTCGAGCGCCTTCTGGCGCTCGTCGAGGTCGCTCTTCATGGAGCTCACGTTGACGCCCATGTCTTCGAGTTGCTTGGTCAGCCCGGCGATCTTCTTCTGCGCGTCGGCGATCTTCGCGTCGTCGTCGCTCTTCAGCTTGTTGTACTTGGCGAGCTGCGCCTGCCACTGATCTTCGGAGTAGCCGCATCCGCTCGCGAAGAGAGCGGCGCAAGACAGGAGGACAGCGTGTCGGAGTAGGCTCATGGGGCGGCGAGAGTACGCCGACCGCTCGCGAGGACAAAGGGGAACGAGAACGGTCGCGCCGCGATCGGGCGAGAGTTCTCGCCGCAAGCTCACCTTCGCACGCTCTTTTCCGCTGTCGTCGTCGTCTCGGCGCTGGTTGCCGCCTGCTCCGGGGCCGCGAGGTCCCGCAGCCCGGCCGGCGGCGACCATTCTCGCGCACGGCGGCACGCACGTCGCCGGCGCGCCGAGCTCGCCTGGAGCCGGAGTGAGCGCGATCGCGCATGCAGCGGGCCGTGGTCCGCTATTATCGTGGCGTGGCGATCGGGATTCGCACTTTCCATGCGGCGATGGCGGGTCTGCTCGTCGTGCTTGCGAGCGCCTCGTGCCGCACGGACCTGGCGCCGTCGTTGCCGTGCGACGGCGCATGCGGCGCGGGACAAGTGTGTTTCCACGACGCGTGCGTCGCAGATTGCGGTGCCGGGACCACGAAATGCGGCGAGGCCTGCTTCGACACGAAGGTCGACCCGAACAATTGCGGAGGATGCGGGCAGGCGTGTCCGAGCGGGATGGTTTGCAACCACGGCGTGTGCGCCTCGACCTGCGACTCTGACCAAATCATGTGCTCGTCGTCCTCGGGGAATCACTGCGTCGACCCGTCGAGCGACAACGAAAATTGCGGAGCATGCGGAGTCGCGTGCGGGATCGAGGAAGTATGTAGCGCTGGGTCGTGCGCCTCGAGTTGCGTCGCGGGTCAAACGCTTTGCCAGCCGAACAACGGCCATCCCTATTGCGCGTCGGTCGCGACGGACAACGCGAACTGCGGAGCCTGCGGGAACGTGTGCGATTCGTCGCTCAGTTGCGTCGGCGGAATGTGCCTCCCCGCGTGCTCGGCCGGGCAGAGCGTCTGCGTCCCGCAGAACGGGACGGCCATTTGCGCCGCGGTCGCGAGCGATCCCGACAACTGCGGCGCATGCGGTATCGAGTGCGGCACGAACGCGTATTGCTCCAACGGTTCATGCGCGTGCACCGGAGGACAGACGTGGTGCGGAGGCTGTACGGACACGCAAACCGATGCAACGAACTGTGGTTTCTGCTCGAACGTCTGCGGTAGTGGGACGTGCTCGCGCGGCAAGTGTCTCGTCGACTTCGGCGTTTGGTCGAACAGGGCATATGCGCTGGGTCTCGCGTCCGACAGTAGCCGCGTGTATTACGCGGACGGTGCCGCGGTATGGGCGATTCCGAACGGCGGCGGTGCACCTTCGAAATTGACGGCCGCGTACGTTCCCATTGCGGGTGTGTGGTCGATCGCGACCGACGCAACGAACGTCTACTTCATCGACGGAGGAGCGGGCGTCGCGCGAATCTGCAGAGTCGCAAAGACCGGAGGCACCGTCTCCGTTCTCGGGTCGGTGTCCGACTACGTCCTAGGCATCGCAGTCGACGGGGCGAATGCGTACGCTCATGGCGCCAACAGCATCTACGCCGTGCCACTCGGCGGGGGAGCCATATCGTCGCTTGCACCGGGAGACGGTATTTCTTACTTCACGTCTTCTCTGCTGAGCGACGGCACGACGCTCTACTGGACGACGAAAGACGACGTCGTGAGCATGCCGGTCGGGGGCGGCGCGATCACGACGATCTATTCGGGAACGAGCGAGGTCGACTACCTTGCCCGCGCCGGAAGCTACCTCCTATTCGCCACGCAGAACGTGGCGATCCAGATGAAGCCTCCGAGCACGGCCACCCAAATCGTGCAAATCGGAATTGCCGCAATCACGTCATCGCCGAGCGGCGGTTTCTTCGTCACGAACGGCATGACGATATCCGCCTACGATCCGACGACCCTCGTCGCGACGCCCGTGGTGGACGTCACGTTGAGCTTTCTCCCTGAGATGTCCGTGAGCTTCAACTACGTGACCTGGTTCGACAACATCGGCAGGCTCTGGCAGCGGGCGCTTTGACGAGGCCCGCCTCGCCCGGCCTGCTCGCGACCGGTCGCGCGACTCGCGAGCGCTCGCGAGCGTCGGCTGGCGGATCGCCGGGTTTTGCGGCCTCGCATCGACGGCACGCGTGTTGCTCTTGCGCGCGCATGGTCCGATCCGTCCTCGCGGCTGCGTGCGTGCTCGTCGCCTGCTCGGGCAACGCGACCGGACCCGAAGAAGACGCCGCGACCGGCGCTGACGCCGGCACTCCGGATGCCCAGGATGCGGCCATCGACGTTCAGGCTCCGCCCGCGCCGTCCTGCAACGCGGGCGATCGCAACGAGTGGACCGGCACGATCCCGAACACCGCGATCGCCATCGCGGTGTGCTCGGCGTGCGGCGAGAGCTACGTCGTCGCCGCGAGCAGCGACGCGACCGCCGAAGACGTGACGATCGACAACGGAACCAAGACGATCACGACCACCGTCCCCGCCGGCGGAACGGCCACCTCTGCGACGATCGCCGACAAGCCTAGCGACGGCACCGTCTCCGTCTGCCATTCGAAAGATTGCATTCCCGTCTCCCCGGAGAATCAGCAGTACTGCGATCCGTTTCGCGCGGTGAAGAACCTCGTGCCCGAGCGCATCGACCAAGGCGTGGACTACGCGTGCTCGGGCTCCATCTACGCGATGGGCCCGGGAGTCGTGGACGTCTTCCACAACCGAGACGACTCGGGCTGGCCCGGCGGAACGTTCATGTCCTACAAACTGACCGCCGGCCCCGCGAGCGGAAAGACCATCTTTCTGGCCGAGAACATCGACCTCGACACCTCGCTCCACGCGGGCTCCTACGTCTTCAGCGGCACCGTCCTCGGCACGCAAGTCGACGCGTCGCCCCAATCCGAAATCGGCTGGGGCGTCCCCGGCGCCGGCTACACCGCCGAGCACTCCTGCTACGTCGAAGGCTGCACCACGGCGCTCGGGTCGAACTTCAACGATCTACTCGTCTGTCTCGGCACGCCGTCCGGCATCAAGGAGGCGGCGAACGGATGCTGCACGTCGTCGGCGGGGTACGCGTCGAACTGGTGCGAGCTCCTGGCTGCGTGGCAGTGACCTTCTAAGTCCGGTCGCGGTTCCAACGCGCCCGGGTGCGGGGCACCACGCCGTGGTCGCCGCGGTGCACGATCGGTCACTCGCGCGATCACCAGGAGCACGCGATTTCCCAGGAAAATAGCCACTCCGCGGGTGTCACGCTCTTTGCTACTGCCGGGGGAGAAGCTTCACCTTCGACAGGAGACTGGGATGATCAAACGGCGTACTGCGCTGACCGGGATGGGACTGATGCTCGCGGCGTGCGCGACCGGCTCGAGCCTTCTCGGAGGCTGCGGCGGGGACGACAACGGCAACGGCGACGCATCCAACGACGCGGCGAACGACGTGACGCTCGACGCCGGCAAGGACGTGGTCAACGACGCGACCGTGCAGGACGCAAACGACGCGAGCGCCGATGTCGTCGTGAGCGACGCGACCTCCGACGTGGTCGCCAGCGATGCGGTGGCCGACGCGGTGGCCGACGCGGTCGCAGAGGGCGGGCCGACGCTGTGCCCGGCCGATTCCGGCGCGAATTTCTGCGACAACGGCAAGTCGTACACCTGCAGCGACGGCGTCGTCGGTCCCGCGACGGACTGCACCTACGGCTGCGACGACCAGCTCGGTCTCTGCGCCGACCTCGTGCCCGCGAGCCAAGCCCGCTCGCACCTCGCGCTGAACGACACCTTCACGTGCACCGGGACGCAGGCAGCCTCGCTCGGCTCGATCACCGCCGCGGCGAATCAACCCGTCGTGATCGACACGACGGCGATGACGGTCACCGTGAACAACACCGCCGTGGCGGGTTTGAAATGGGGCACGGCGTATACGCCGACGAGCTCCGGCACGTCGACCGTCGTTCTTCACGTCCAGAGCGTGTCGCTGGGCGACGGCGCGTCGGTGACCGTCACCGGCACCAAAGCGCTGGTGCTGCTCGTCGACAAAGACTTCACCGCGACCGGGACGCAGAGCTCTCCGACCGTGATCAGCGTCGCGGCCTCGGGCTACACGACGGCGGGGCCCGGCGCGCCTTCCAGCACGGCCGGCGGCGGCGGCGGCGCCGCGAGCAACACGGGTCAAGGCGGCGGCGGCGGTGCGGGCCACGGCGCAGCCGGTGGCAAGGGCGGCGGCGGCAACAACACGACGACCGGCGGCGGCACGGCCGGCGCGACGTACAGCATCGCGGCGTCCACCGAGGTCTTGGAGTCCGGCGAAAACGGCGGCGGCGGCGACTTGCTCGCGAAGGGCGGTTACGGCGGCGGCGCGCTGCAGATCACCGCGTGCGGCACGATCAGCCTCGGCACGTACGTCGTCGTCGACGCGAGCGGCGGCGGCGGACAGGGCGGGACCAAGTCCCCTTCGCAAGTCTTGCCGGGCAACGGTGGTGGCGGCGGCGGTTCGGGCGGCATCATCCTGCTCGAAGCGTCGAGCTTCTCCGTCGGCGGCGCGCTCGCGTCCAACGGCGGCGGCGGCGGCGGCGGCGGCTCGACGAGCGCCGGGTCGAACGGCACCGACGGCCAGGACTGGGGCAACGGCTCGCCGGGTACGACGCCGGTGACGACCGCGGCGGCCCCCGGCACCACGCCGAACGTGGTGCAGAACCCCGGCACCGGCGGAAGCGGCGGCGCGGGGACGACGACGATGGGCGGCGACGCCTTGAGCGCCGGCGCGAACATCGGCGGCGGCGCAGGAGGTGGAGCGACCGGAAAGATCTTCCTGAACGTGCCGCCCGGCGCGACCGCGCCGACCGTCGGCGCCGCTTCGCCCGACATCAAGACCAGCACGGAGTGCGTGTCGAGCGACGCGACCTGCAGCTACCCTTGAAGCTCGGCGTTCGGCGCGATCGCGTCCGAGCCCGTTGCGCGAGCTCGGCGTAAGCTCGCGCCCATGCCAGTTCGATGCGCTCGCATGCGACTCAAGCCCGGCTCGCTTCCGCGCGTTCGCGAGTGGGCCGCCGAGCTCACGCGCCGCCGTGACGAGGTGATGGCGACTCTCCGCGACGAGACCGTCCGCGTCGAGTCTGCGTTCCTCGAGTCGGGACCCGAGGGAGACTTTCTCGTCTACTACATGCGCGTCGACGATCTCGAGACCAGCCGTCGCGCCGCCGACAGCTCGCCGCATCCGATCGATGCGTACCATCGCGCGGTGATGACCGAGATTGTCGAGTCGCACGAGACGCTCACGCCGCTGTTCGATTTCGAGCGACTGTTGGAGTAGCTCACGCCGCAATCATCGCGTCGGCGTACGGCTCGGCGAAGCGCGCGCCGCGCGGCCTCGCGATGGCCGCGGCGATCGTCCAGGTCATCCCCTACGTGAACCTCGCCGTCGGCCCGCTGCCGTGGCTGCCCTTCATGTTCGTCACCGACGGCGCGAAGCGCGACTACGCGCGCCTCTCGGGCATCCGCGGCTGACGCACGGCGGGAGGCCTCATTGCTTCCACGCGCATCCCTGCGATTGGCACGACGACTTGTCGCTCATCGTGTCGCACGAGTCGGCGCTCCCGGTGCAGTAGTCGTCGTCGCTGCCGTCCCAGTTGATCGAGAACGTCATGTAGCAGCCGTTCACCTCTCCGCACCCCGGAGGCACGAGCGAGGAGCAGCTCATCGGCGCGCCCGTGCACTTGCCGGTGCTGCCGCTGCCGCTGTCGCCCTCGCCGCCGCTCGCCGACGACGAGGCGCTCGTGCACGTGAGGCACGCCCCGTCGGAGCAGACTTCGAACTGCTGCGAGTTGCCGTCCCAGGTCGTGTTGTCGACGCCGCTCACGGTGCCGTCGGCGTTCAACGTGAGCTGCCCGGCGGTGCAGGCGCCGCCGCTCTTTTCGAGCTGGGTCGAGACGGTCTGCGACCCGTCGGTGCAGGAGTAAGCGCCCGAGCACGTGTCGAGCAGGGCGTTGGACCCGGCGGAGCAGGCGAACGTGGCGAAGAGGGAGACGAGCGACCCAGCGAGGAGGAGCTTGTTCATGGTGAGCCTCCATCGGTCCGGCGCTTGCGAAGTTGCGTCCGATCGCGGGTGACACGTCGCTGACGGGAGCGGTCATTTCCGTTCGTTCAGCTGACGAAGGACCTCGCGAAGCACGGCCCCGCGGTCGTACGCGCTCCGCCCGGCGCGGGCATCCGGCGTCGGGCGCGCTCGATGAAGTCGACCGTGTTCACGAGCGAGCGCAGCCGTTCTGCGGGCGTCATCCGCAAGAACTCAGCCACCTGGGCGCGGGCCGCGGCGTCGAGCTCCGGTTTCGCCGAATCGGTCACGCGGACATCATGACGCATGCCTCGGTGAGTGTTTGCGCGCCGGGCGCGAGGGCGTGAACGGCCATTCACCGATCGCAGCGCGACCCCGCAAACCCAGGCTGTTGTGCGTGGCACCCCTCGTGCAGGGCGGCCGCGTCGTGCGGGCTGCGCTCCTCCTCTGTCTCGCGGCGACCGGCTGCATGGCGCATTACGATTTCTACACCGTCCGCCAACCGCAGATCGAGCAGGCGGGTCGAGCGCTCCTCGAGTCGCCGACGGCGAAGGTCGACACCGTCGAGCGTCCGCATGTCACCGTCGACGACGAAACGCTCGTCGCCTTCCCCTCGCCGAACATCGTGACGCCTCAAGTCACGCTGACTTCCCCCACGCTGAAGGGGATGGCGTCCGCGTGTTGGCTGTCGAGCACGCATCCCTGCAAGCTCACCGACCCCGGCAACTACGCGATTGGCGTCGAGCGCAAGGTCCCGGACGGCTCGGCGATCCTCGCCGGCTTCTTGCTCGCGGCGGTCGCGGGTTTCGTGACGGCACACGTCACGTGCTTCACGTCGTGGTGCGACGACACCGGCAAGGCGGCGTTCATCGCGGCCGACGTCGGCTTGGGCGTGCTCGGCGTCGTCGCCGTCATCGGGTTCTTCGTCGCCGTCGAGCGCGGGTTGAACAACTGAACGGCAACGGCTGCTTGATTCAGCGCTATCTGCTCTCCGACGGAACGACGGCCCCAGCTCCGCCCGTTCGCACCTCGCGCATCGACGACGCTCGAGGATGCGAGCGTATCACACGAAGGCAGCAGCGGGCACGGGCCGGCCCCGAGCGCGCACACGAGCGCAAACACCATTGCCGGTGAAACACCGGCGGAGTGGACCCCTTGGTCAGCAGCCACACGTCACGCGCCGTGCTGGGTAGCTGAGCGACCATCAAAAGCGTTTGCCGATCACCGCGAAGGCGGACAGCTCGCCGGTGAAGTGCTCGGAGTCGTACCAGCTGTTCACTGCGTACTCCCTGCCACCCGCATAGACATGCGGGGCCGTACCGGGGACGAGCAGGTTGACGCGTACATCCGCCCCGAAGAACACGCCGCTGCGCGCGAGCTCGTAGTCGACGTGCAGGCTCGGCGCCACGACGAAGCGAACGATCGCGTCCTTGGGGTCCGTCGAGGAGTCGTACGTGTTGAACGGGCTCTTCACGTAGACGTTCGTGCCCACGTAGGCGAACGGGCGAATCACGAGCCAGCCGGTCTTCGATTGGAAAGCGCGCAAGCTCAGGCCGATCTCGCCGCCGCCGGAGAAGGTGGAAAGCGCGTACTGGCCGTTGACTTCGTTGCCCGACGTATCGATGTCAGTCGCCTCGGACGTCGTGCCGAACTGGTAAGTCGCGGTCGCCCCGAGCCAGAAGTGTCCAAAGGTGACTCCGGCGCGCATTCCCACGCCGAAGCCGTAATTGTCGTAGCGCGTGTCGAACGCGGGGCCTCCGTAACCAACGAGCGCGCTCACCTCCCCGCGCGTCTGCGCGTGGGCGGGAACGGTCGTGGCGAGGGCGAGAGCGGCGACGGCGGCGAAGGCGACAGTTTTCATGTTGGTGCCTCCCATCGGTCCGGCGCTCACGAAGTTGCGCCCGAACGCGACCCCCCGCACAAAACAGAAACGGGAGGTCGCCACGTCACGCGGCGCCTCCCGTCTCCTTGTTGTGCACACCACCTCAGCTCACGCGCCCTCAGTGCGACGACCCGTTCAGCGAGAGCAGCGCGGGGGCCGCGGCTCCGTTGGTGCCGTTGACCCCGTTGGTCACGACGGGCGCGGGGGCCGGCGTCGTGACGGCCGGCTCCGACGGGGCCGCCGTCGGGGCGGGGGCGGGCGTCTCGACGGTGCCGTGGATCGCCGCCTTCTGCCGCGAGCCCATCGTGCCGCGCGCGGCGCGCGTCGCGCGGAGCTTCAGGGCGGCTTCGGCGCGAACCTCCGCGGTGACGTGGCGCGTCCTGCGCGGCGAGAACCCGAACGCCGCGCTCGTGTCGCTGCGCTCGCCGAACGTGTTCTGCACGAAGCTCTTGAGCGGTTGGATCATCGGCTTGACCTTCGACTCGGCGACGCGCGCCTCCTCGACGGCTGCGAGATACTGCGCCCGCATCCGAATCACGTTCTTCTCCTTTTCGCTCGCGTCGTCGAACGCCTTCGCCGCGTCGGCGGCTTTGACCATCTTCCCGTTGACCGGAATGCTGGCCTTGGCGCACGCCGTGCGGAGCCCGTTCGAGATGTTCTGGTTTCGTTCCAACCGTGTCGTCTTGTTGAGATTCTTGGTAGCCATGTCGATATTCCTCGTGGCGCGCAGAGCGCCGCGTGATTGCGCCGCGCTGCTCGTCACGCTGCCCCATCGGGCAGGACGCCCCGGACGTTGCGGGGAATCGACATGCGCCGTGCGGATCGTGCGGTCGCCTCGCGAGGTCAGGCGGACCGCCTTGGAGGGCGAGCGGGTTCACCCTCGAGGGTGAAGGCGTCACCTCGCAAGGTGACGTGGTTCGCCTTGAAGGGTGAAGTGGCCCCCCCCTCGGGAGTGAGGCGATCGCCTCACGAAGCGAAGTCGTTCGCGTCGTGGGACAAGTGGATCGTCTCACGAGGCGATGCGCATTGCCTCGCGAGGAGTGTGCGTGAAGAACCCGTCCGCACCGCCGGTTCCCTCGGCGCCCAGGTACTCTGAGACGGTCTGCTAGTCGTCGGTTGCGGCCTTGCCCTCGAGTTTTGCAAAGTACTTCGATGCGACGCTCCACGCGCTCGACTCGGCAGAACCGCGCGCTTCCGTTTCGCGCGCAGCGAGGTACGTTGCGGCGTCGGCGCGCTTCTTGGCCTTGAGGCAGCGCGCAAGAAGGATGGCTGCGGCCTCGCGCGCGACGACGGCGATGTCGCCCTCCGCCGAGAATCGATTGTCGCGGATGACGCGCTCGAGCTCGAGCATGACCGCGGCGCTCGCGCGCGCGGGCTCCACACGCTTTCTCGCATCGAGCCACGCGCGCGCGTTCTTGCACGCGGCGAGATTGACGTCGCCGACGCCCTCGGCCGCGGAGCGTTCGAGCGGCGCCGCGTTGCGGAACGCGCTCGCGATCTCGTCCATCTCGCGGCGCGCCATCACGACGCGCGTCAGCTTCGGTTTGCCTCTCGCGCTCGGGGGCGCCTTCTTCTCCGCGTCGAGGATCGCGTCGATGCCGTCGAGCGGGTCCTCGCGTTCCACGAGCTTGCCGTCGACGAAGAGGCGTCCGTCGGGAAACCGCATCTCGAGCTCGTCGCGCGAGTCGAGCAGCTGCCCGCCGTTGAGAAACGCCACCGGCTCGAATCCCATCTCGCGCGCGACGAGATCGCGGATGTCGCGATGCGTCCAATCGCCCTTCTCGAGGCGAGCGGCGATCGCCACCGCGCCGCGCGCCGAGAGCAGCGTTCGCGCGACGAACCCGCTGCGCTCGAACTTCGCCGCGCGCTCGACCTCGCTGCTGGCCTGGAGCCGCGCGACGCGCGCGCCCTTCTCGTACACGCCGAGCTCGAACCCGTGGTCGCCCGCAAAATCGTACGAGATCCAGAGAAACCGATCGGACGCGATGAACGCGTCGTGCTGCGGCGACGCGAGCACGGTGAACCCGTGTTGATTCTGAAGCACGAGCGCCGTCGCGCGCTCCCGCTCCACGAACGCCGCCACGACGTCCACGTCTTCACGCAAGAGGAGATACCGGGCGAATTCACTCATCCGGCCGCTTTCCTACAATTTCGCGACGCCCTGCGGAAGCCCCGGCGGGGGCACTTCACGCGCGCACCCCCTCGCGTTCACGGGGGCGCGAGGGCGCGCCGCGAAGCATTTGGGTTGTGCCGTCGCGGTTTGTTGCGCACGAGCTGAAAAAGACAAAGCTCCCGGGCACCTCACGGCGCCCGAGGGCGTCGTCGTTACTTCGCGTCTCTAGGTCGGGTCAGAAATCGCCGTGCCCACTGTGTCGAGCCGATGACGTGCTAGCTTTCAGCCATGGTGGACGATCTCGCCGAAGCCATGGTCCTCGGTGCGTTGCTCGAGCGTCTCGGCGACTACGAGCTCGTCGATCACTGGCAGCAGGGCGAGTTTCACCACGACGTCGTCCTTCGCGCGCGCGGCCGGGTGCTCGTCGTCGCGACGAACTGCAACGGCGGCATCAAAGAGGTGCTCGCGTTCGACGCCGTCCCGGACCGCTGGGCGCTCTGGCACCATCGCTGCCCGAACAACCCGGAGTTCTCCGGCGAGCTCGCGCCCATTCGCGCGCGCGCGATCACCGATCACTGGTTCGACCCGTGCGCCCTCCTCGCCGCCGACGCGCGCAGCGAGCTCCTCCCCGAGCACCGCGCCCGCATGCGCGGCGGCGGCTGGTGCGCGCGCTGAAGGCGTCCGCCACCAGCTTCATGCCGTGCTCGGAACTGCGCTATCAGCTCGGGCCCATCAACGTGCTGCGACGCCGTCAGCAGCCGCACGTCGGGCTGAGCGTCCGGTCACACAGACCGGCGCGTCCCGCTCGCACATCCACAGACGCCGTGATGATGCGAGCAGCATCCGCGACGCTCGGGCGACGCGCCGCCAGAAGGAGCCACCGCGATGAGCCCGACGATCGCGAGTGCCAGTGCGGAGACGACGCGACGCATGACCGAAGTGTACCTTACTTTGGCGTCACCTTGGCGACGTAGCCAGCCGTGTAGCCCGCCGTAAAATAAACGCTCGTCGAGTCCGTGGTCACGCTCAGCGCGCTAACATTCGGAACCAGCGTTTGCACGTTGCCTCCGCCTACAGCAACCTTCATCACGCTCCCTCCGGTCCCCCAGTTCGCCCAATACACGTTTAGTCCATCGGTTGCGATTCCCTGCGGGTACGGCTGGTTCGTGGCGAGGGTTGTAATCGTGCCGCCCCCGATCGGAGCCTGCATTACCGTCTTCCCGAACGCCGTCGTCCAATAAACATTCACTCCGTCAGTTGCAATTCCTTCGGGGTTAATCTGGTTCTGAGCAAGAACGATGACCGTTCCGCCGTTCTTCGACACCTGATTGACCGTTCCGGCGGTCTGGTCCGTCCAGAAGATGTGGGTTGCATCCTCAGCAAGCACGAGTGGGGTGGTGCCAGTTGCAATCGTCGAGGTGGTACCACCGCCGATAGACTCGCTCGTCACCTGGCCGATGGTGCCGGTAGTCCAAAAAACGCTATTCGAGTCCGCCACCAAGTCGACGGCGTCGAACGAGCCGGGGAGCAGCGTGGGATTTCCTCCAAGGTAAGGCTTGGAGTAAATCGTACTCGACGAGTTCCAGAAGAACGTGTTCGCCGCCAAGGCAAGCCGTTCCGGACCGTAAGCCGAGGCCAGCTTGGTTGGAGTGCCGCCGATGAGCGATACGCCCATGACTGCACCAGCATTGGAGCCGTTTGCGTAGTCGACCCAGAAGATATCCGATGAGGTCACGATGGGGGATCGCGGTCCGTCTTGGAGTCCCGCGAGCGTAACCACGCAGCGGCCGCCGATGCACGCGTATGCCCATGGGCTCGCGTCGCATACGACGCCGCATCCCCCGCAGTCCGTCACGCTGGAATCGGTCTCCACGCAGGTGCCGTTGCAGTCGGTCGTACCGGGAGGGCACTCGAACGAGCACTGTCCCTTCGTGCACGTGGTGCCGTACGGGCATGCATTCCCGCACGTCCCGCAGTTGGCGTTGTCGCTGTCCGTCGCAGCGCAAAAGGAACCACCGTCGCCGGATGGACACGCCGTCTGGTTCGAAGCGCACGTGGGCGCGCATGACCCATTTACGCAAGCATGTTGAGAATCGCACGCGTTCCCGCAGCTTCCGCAGTTCTGATTGTCGCTCTTGGTGCTCGCGCAGTACGCGCCAGCGTCACCATCGGCGCAAAAAGACTGCGACGTGGCGCACGTCGAAGAGCATTGCCCGCCGACGCACGCAAGGTACGGTGGGCATTGCGTGCCGCACGCACCACAATTCTTGTTGTCGCTGCCCGTCGGCGCGCAATAGGCATCACCGTTGCCGAGCACGCAGAGCGTCTGGTCCGTGGCACACGTTGATGTACACGCGGCTGCTCGGCAAACCTGCCCGTTCGGGCACTTCGCATCGCACGCGGCGCAGTTGTCACGGTCGACGTTCGTATCCACACAGGCCTGACCACACTGGCGCGTGCCGCCGCCGCAGCTCGTGGCGCAGTTGCCCGCGTAGCAGACGGTGCCGTTCGGACATGCGTTGCCGCACGCGCCGCAATTCGAGGGATCCGCGACGAGGGAGGCGCATCCCCCGGGGCAGGTCACCTCGCCCGGCGCGCAGATCACCTCGTCCACCTCGGAGCGCCCGCCGCAAGCGTGGAGAACGGCGAAGCCCAGCACCAGCGACACCGCTGCTGCAACACTCCGCCTCACCGCATCGAAACCCGCGCCCACGATCGTTCGATTGTACCACTCGCCTCGTTTTCTGCGGACGTGTGTTGCGGCGGTACGCACAAAACAGAAACGGGAAACTCCCCACGTTCCCCGATCACCTGGAGTGGTTGGAGGTACGGCGTCGATGATCCGCAGGATGGGCCCCCGTCATACCGCGGGATCGCGTGAGGAAGTCATGAACGAAAGGGCCGCAGATCCTCGGGTGACGGTAGAGCGGCGCAGCTCCCGACCCCACTCAGCGCGTAGATCTCGATGCCCGAAAGAAGCTCCGCGCACCGGAAGACGAAGAGACCGCACGGCGCGGCGTCGTCGCCGGCGACGAAGTCCCCGACGATTCGCATGCCCGAGCCCGGCGGTGCCACCTTGCCGTCGATGGCGAAGTTCACGCTCGCGCAGCCGCACGGGCAACACCAGACGACGCTCGCACGTTCGAGTTGATCCAGAAGGAGGGATTTCTCCTCGGCGGGCGCGTCGCCGTGCTCGATCATGTAGCGCGTGAGCGTGCGCTCGTGCTCGGTGAGCGGGCGGGGAAGACTCGGGGCGGCGCACATCGCGAACTCTCTGACGTCGAGAGATGGGGGAAACGGACGGTTACTTCTTCGCCGCGCTCCTACTACCGTGCGCTGGTGAAGCGTCGCCCAACGCCTGCGCCACTCCATCCGAAGTCGTCTCGTGCGTTCAGCAGGACTTCGTCACGCTCAGGCTGGACAGCATCGATGGCAGTCAGCCGGTTTGGAGCGGGGCGACCTGCAAGCTCCGGCCGCGCGCTTCTTGGCGATTCGTGCGAGCTGAACGCGAGGAATGGGACCTGGGTAGGGGGGCGACTAGAGACACTTAGGAGCCCGATCGAAATTATCGGTCCCGCTTTCCGGATCGGACCGCATAGTTCCACTCGCCACGAAATTTCTTCCTCTCGAGTCTGACTGCGCGAAGTGCATCGCTTGATACGTCCTTTCCGATTTCGTATTCGCGTTTGTCGAGTTTCGCGCGCACGCGCAGTCCGGCGGTCGTCGTCGTTCCGCGAATCAGCTCGACGACGGCCTCGCGACTCACGAGAGGGCGGCCTCTCCAGTTCTGCGTGATCTGGGAGAAGAGACGATGCTCGATCTTGTTCCATTTGCTCGTGCCCGGCGGGAAGTGGCAAACGTTGATGTCGAGCCCAGTCGCGTCGGCGAATCGCTGCAGCTCGACGCGCCACAATCGGGAGCGCGGAGCGTTGCTTCCTCCGCCGTCCGCCGTGACGAGGAGCTCGGTCGCGTCCGGATACGCCTTGCGTCCCATCTCGCGCCACCATCGCTCGAGCGTCGCGACCGCAAACTCCGCCGTGTCGTGATCGACGCCCACGCTGACCCACGCTTCGTTGCGAGCCGTGTCGTAAACGCCGTACGGGATGACTTTGCCGAGATCCTTGTCGATGAAGTCGTGAACGCGCACGTCTTCAGGCTCGCCAGCACGTTGCCATTCGCGCCCGGCGTTTTTGAAATCGCCGACCAATTCCTTCTTTTTCGTGTCGACGGACACGACGGGCTGCCCGCGCTTGATGAAATCTTTCGCGGTCCGATTGATGTGCTCGAACTGCTTGTTGCGGTCCGGCGACTGCGCTCCTTCGCGCGTCTTGCGCACGACTTGAAGACTGAAGCCGAGATCGTGCAGCAATCGTCCGACGAGCGTCGCGCTCACTTTGTGGCCCATCGCTTGAAGCTCGGCGGCGAGCTTGTCTTTGCTCTTGCACGTCCAGCGCAACGGAGACTCGGGATCGCCTCGCGTCGTCGGGTCTACGAGCGAGTCGAGATCGTCAAGCAACGTCGGGTCCTTCACGATCAACGTCGGTCGCCCAGCGCCAGGCCGACGAACGCGCTGCGCACGCGGAGCCTCCTTCGAAGGATGCTTCTCCAGCTCCGCGAGATCGCGAATGCCCGCACGAATTCGCGCCCGGCTGATCCCGGTCGCTTTCAGCACAGCGTTGATCCCGCCGTAGCCGATCGCTTCCGCTTCGGCTGCCGCCCAAAGGCGCGTCACGCGCTCATCCATCACGCCGCGCAGCTTGCGGTACTTCGCTCGAACCGAATCCACGTCGCCCATGCTGCACCAACCGCGCACGCGCGCCGGCTATTTCCATGACCGGATCGATATTTCGACTGGGCTCCTTAGTGCTCCAGCCAGTTCCATCCGCACTGGAACGTCGTCTACATCCTGGGGTGTATTTACCGAGCCGCTTTGCATGACCGATCCTCGGGTTTGTCTAAGGAGGGTCGGCTATGAGCATCTCACGACGACAGTGGTTAGCCGGGGCGTTGGGCTTGGGAACGCTCGGCTTCGCACCAAAGGCCAAGGCTCAAGCGCAGGTG
This sequence comes from uncultured delta proteobacterium, assembly GCA_963731595.1. GTDB lineage: Bacteria > Myxococcota_A > Polyangia > Polyangiales > Polyangiaceae > DASXHD01. Next base: position 1,355,497 of record CAVSWE010000009.1, on the reverse strand, counting down.
GCGTGCGGGCCCACGTTCACGCCGTTTGGACAGCGCCTCGTCTGCACGGCGGGGCTGCAGTCCTCGATGATCCAGGTTGCGGCGACGCGCAACCATCAGCATCAGACCGAATGGTGCTGGGCCGCATCGATCGCGATGGTGTTTCAGTACCACCGTCATCCGGTCTCACAAGAGCGGATCGTCGCCGAAACCTATGGCAACATAGGTAACTGGCCCGGGAGCCCGGCGCTCATAATTCGAGCGCTAAACCGCCGGTGGAAAGACGATTCGGGTAGCAGCTTTCGAAGCAGTTCGAATCTTGGCGCGACGGATAGCGCTTCTGCGGCGCGGGACCTTGCAGCGGACGAGCCGCTAATCATCGGTGTGAATAACGGGATGAGTGCGCACGCGATGGTCCTCACCGCGTTAACCTATTCGGCCCCAGCAATGATGGGGCCGTACGGACCGACGACTGGAGCCGTCAGCGTTGATGCGGCGACCGTGCGCGACCCCTGGCCAGGTATGGGCAGGCGGAATCTCTCGGGGCGGGAATGGCTGTCGATCTTCTTCGCGGTTCGGATCCGCGTAACTGACGAACCTGACGACGACGATGATCCGTGATCGGCGCGCCCTGACCGCACGTGAGGTTCGTGCAGCGCCCGATCTATCCGCCCTCTTCTCGCCCTCGCCCCGTTCGCTCTTCTCGCTTGCACGAACAACGCCATCGGTCCCCACGAGGGAGGCACCTCACCTTACGGAGGCCTTGGCCCACAGCCTCCACATCTTCTTGCTCGAGGACGACAGCTTCGAGGCGAACGACAACTTGCCGGAGCCGGACGTGATCGCGCAGGAGATCGTCGAAGACCTCCGTGCGGAGGTTTGAGCAACTCGAGTCGGTTGCGACGGACCTTGCCCAAGCGTCCGGATTCCGCGAGGACGAGGGAGACGCGAGAGCTCGACCACGTTCTCGCGGCGGTCTTGGGACCGTGGGACTACGTCATTCCAGCGTCGAGACTTGCATCGGCAAGCGCGCAACTCGCGCTACCGCTCAACGGGCCGAAGAAAGTGGCTGTTGCCGCGCCGAAGAAGCGTGCGGCTGGCGGCGAGGAAAAATAGGCCTGTCCCGGCGCATCAAGCCGGCCGGATCGGGCGTGGGGCGTACCGTCTCTACACCCTGGGTGTATCGACAAGCGCTTGCAAGCCGAGCGACCATGGCCGATCGAGATGCAATCGTCACCGGTCTTCGAGGTCACCGTCGATGGCAGCGCGGTCGTCGGCCCAGTAACGGTGGAGCACTGCGGCACGGCGTCGCGGCCGGCCGTGTCCCGCAGAACGCCTGGGTGCGGACCCCGGGCACCGCCCAGTGGATCCCGTTGGCCACGGTACTGGCATCGCCGGCGCCACCGCCCGTCGATCCGCATCTTGCTTACGCGCAGCGCGAGCTCTACGAGACTCAGGCGCGCCTGAACACGCTTCGACGCGAGCTCGAGTCCGTCGAGGAGGCGCTCGAGATCCAGTCGTTCGGCGTGTACCGGCCTCGGTACGGCTTCCAGTCATCCGATAATATGCGGCTCGGCTCGAGGACGTGCGCGGTCAGCAGAAGCAGATGATCAAGGACCGCACGGCGACGTTTTGCGACACGCCTTGGACGGTCGACGGCAGCGCCGCTGAGGGTCGCAAGATGATCGAGCGGCTCTCGAAGCTGATGCTGCGCGCGTTCAACGGCGAATGCGACGCGGCAATCGCGAAGGCGAAATACGACAATGTCCTCAAGCTCGAGGAGCGCATCACGAAATCGTGCGAGGCGATCAATAAGCTCGGTCACTCCAATCGTGTGGAAATCACGACGCCCTACTACCAGTCGAAGCTCGCCGAGCTGCACCTTGTCCACGAGCACCGCGAGAAGGTGCAGGAAGAGAAAGAGGAGCAGCGTCGCATCAAGGAGCAGATGCGCGAAGAGCTCAGGGCCCAAGAGGAGCTCGATCGCGCGCAAGCCGAAGCGGAGAAGGACGAAGCGCAGTACACGAAAGCCCTGGCGAAGGCGCGTGCCGAACTTGCCGAGGCCGAGGGCGCGCAGCACGCGAAGTTCGCGTCCCTCGTCGAACGCCTCGAACGCGAGCTCAAAGGCGCGATTGAGAAGAAAGCCAAAGCGATCGCACGCGCGCAGCTCACGCGGTCGGGGCACGTCTACGTGCTGTCGAATATCGGTTCGTTCGGCGATGGCATCTACAAGATCGGCCTCACGCGCCGCTTCGAGCCACTCGAACGCGTCGATGAGCTCGGTGATGCGTCAGTGCCGTTCCCGTTCGACGTGCACGCGATCATCTATTCGGAGGACGCCCCAGCCCTCGAGCACGCCCTCCACAAGGAGTTCGCGGCATGTCGCGTGAACATGGTGAACGCGCGGAAGGAGTACTTCCGCGTTTCACTCGATGCAATCCGCGCGGGAGTGGAGAGGTACCATGGGCTCGTCACCTTTGTCCTGACACCCGAAGCGGAGGAGTGGCGCAAGACTCGGGCGCTGGCAGGGGCCCAGTCGGAACCGGTGCGGGCCGAGGATGTCGTGGAGGTCATAAGACAATGAGTGACTCGCACCACTGGCGCGCTTTCGCTGCGAGCGCCGCTCTGTACTATTCTCGTCGATGTGCGTCGCGCGACGCACAACAATTCGCCGAACAAGCTGAATCAGTTGCGGATACACCGTTTAGAAACAGAGAACCCAAATGCTCGACAAGCTAAAATCGGATTTCGACAAGATTCTTGAACTCGTCAACAAGGTGCCTGCTCCGCTGCAGGAACTGGCCTTCAAGATTATATTAGAGCAATGGTTCCGCGCGAATACTGAACTGCAACCTGCGCCGTCGACGACTCGCTCGCCGCTGGGCACTATTGGCTCCGACGACCCCCAGCCAGCTCTTCCGGCCGCCGTAAGAAAATTTCTGACAGCCAACGGGATTACGATGGAAATGCTTGAAAAGGCATTTCATCCAACCGGGCCTGGTGCACAGCTGCTCACCTCGTCCATTCCGGGCAACGGCAAGGCCAATAAGTTGGTAAGCCTGTCGGTGCTCATTTGCGTTAAGCAGGCTATAGAATCGGGCAACTTCAGCTGCACGCTCAAGGAGCTGCGTGAGCTTGCAATCCATTACGATTGCTACGATTCGGCGAATTTCTCAAAGACTCTGAAGGCAAACAAGAACAACTACAAGCCACGGGAGAAGGGGGCTGCGTTGGAGCTCAGCGGGCCAGGCCTGAGGCGGGCTAGCGAGACGATTAAGAGCATTGTAGCGGAGCAATAAATGGATGTTGCCCAGTCGCTGGAGGACCTCCTTGAGGGGCTCGCGTCTATCCAAAAGGATGTGAATAAGCTGAAAACCGCATCTGTCAGTGGTCAGGCGTTGCGCAGACGCGTCAAGGACGCACACAAGCGCTGGCTGACTGTCGCGGGCGTGCTTGAAGCCGGAGCTGTCGTTGACATAGCCCAGGTTCAGGCGGTCGCATCCGATTGGACCGCGCTGGTGAAGTTGGCGAACGGAGCCAGTCCGAAGAAGCAGTACAAGGTGCTACTCAGAGCCATCGTCGCGAAGACCGAGAGCGATCTGCTTTACAAGTTCATTAAAGGCTGGCGATCCAGACCATCGGTGACAATTTGCGGAGACTAGTCCAGCCGATTACGGATGCCGAGCTACTAAAATACGTGCAAGAGTCGATTCGCTGCGCCGAGATGAGCTGCATCCGTGCCTCCGTCGTGCTTGCATGGTGCGCCGTCGCACAAGCGATACAGAGGAAGCTGTTATCGATTGGTATCGCCGCGCTCAATGCTGAATTTGCAAAAATGAAGGGCGACAAGGGGCTGATGTTTCGAGCGTTTACGAAAGACTATGTTTTCTCAACAGAACCGGACCTGCAGGAGGCGGCCGATGCTCACCTCATTCTGCTGTGTCGATTCTAACGTATATCGACGATACGCAATACAAGCACTTGAGGGCGGCGCTCGATTTGCGAAATGGGTGTGGCCACCCAACGGGTTATCAACCGGATCCGGTCAAGCTGCAGGCCTATTACGCCGACATCGCCCAGCTAGTGCTTCTGAATCCGAAGTTCGCATCGCCGCGCAGAGGTCTTAGTCGGCTTGCACGACCACGACCTGTCAGGTGCTTCTAATGATCGCGCCGCCTCGCCATCACCCCGTCAAAGCGATGCCGCGCCGCGCACGTTTCCCAGACAGTTAGCCAGCAAGGCAAAACCCCCAGAGACCTAACGGCGCCCGAGGGCTTCGCCGTCGCATCAGCTCGTCGGCGGAAATGCTCTCGCCTCGGTTGGCCGGCGCCATGCCTCGGTCGAACGACGCGTCGAGCGCCGCGCGGCTGGCGCCCGTAGATGGGGATATGGTCGGCGTCTCTCACGTACAGCACGGTAGGGCTGCCGGTCACGATCAGGGACGTGGCGATGTCCCGCACAGTGCACACCGCACGCTAAAGTTTGTCAGCGATACGGGTAATGAGCTCTGCTCGGGCGCGCACCTCACGTCGCGTGCCATCCACAATAGCGAGCGCTTGCTTGGCTAGAAAGGCTAGCGTTCCGGTGAGCGCAGTAACTCCAACTGCCGCAAGCGGATCTGTAGTGAGCGCATATGTGGCGATTCCACTCGTCAGCGAGGAAACGGCGAATTCGGCTGCAGGTTTACCGAAGACTTTTCGCAAAGCGGCGTCCCGTTCAAGTTCGTCAGCCGCGGCAAATAGCCGGTCCTTTAAATCGTCCAAGACGGTCTGCTCGTCGGTATTCGTAGCCAGGCGCATGACATCACGAATGATGGCAAGCGCATCGCTATCCTTCCGTAAGGCGACGAGATCATCGACAATCGCATCGCCGAGCCGCGGCAACGCGAGGCCTTCAACGATCGGTTTGACAGGGGCATCGACGTGGCCGCCCGAGGCAATGAAATCGTTGAGGAGCCGATCTCCACGTAGGTCTGGCGCAAACGACGCGGCGAGCGTGCTGAGTACGTAAGGTTCATCAGTGCGGCGACGACGACCGGTGTAGTGTCCGCCCAAAACATCTCCGTCCCCGGAGCCATGCCGTCGAACCCTGGCGCGGCAACGGTCACTCCGAGTGCCCCTGCGCGGACGCCAAGATTGTAATTCTTTTGGGAACCTCGATGTGCCAAGGCAACGAGCTGCGGATCGTCACGCAAGGCTTCCGCGATCTGACGAAGGTCTTCCTTTCCACGAAGCAGCGATGGCTCCCAGCGAGCAAGGCTGATCGCCCCGGCCTGATATGGGGTCGAAGCTCTGCGTAGTCGTGCCAGAATCGGCGGCAGCGCCGTGCGGAGCCTGGCCTTCCGCGCGTCAGGCGGCGTCGCCCGAAAGAGGACTCCATTGGACGTGAGGACTCTGCGCGCCGAAATAGTTGGCCTTGCCCGAATCGGGAGCAATGCCCATGCCTTCGCGGCGTGACGCGAAAGGAAAGAATAGACAGGAATCTGGAAGCCATACCGTCTCGAACAAGACAGTGTAAGGGGCTAACTGTCCAAGACGGTGTTGTGGATCCGTCGCCTCGATGAACGCCGTGCCTTTTGAAAGACCGACGTGTACGGAACCGAGCTCTTGGGCGAATGTCTTCGGCGGACTCAACACTCTCAGCGATCTTTTTCCAATCGCCCACGCTGTATCGTTCGAGTCGCAACTCGTGATCGAGCAAGTTCCAGGAGTCGGGCACCTCAAGCAACGCCTTCCCACCGGACATTGATGTTTCTCCTGTACGTGGCGGTTGCGCACTCGCCGGCGCGCTCGGTAGATTGCGAGCGCGTGTTCGTGATGACGAAAGCCCCCGGACACCTTACGGCACCCGAGGGCTTCGTCGTTACTGCGCTGGGATCAGCTCAGCGCTCGGAAATCCCCGTGCCCATGCCCCGCGTGGCCACCGCCGGCGCCCGCCTTCTCTTCCTTCGGGCGCTCCGCGACGAGGCACTCGGTCGTGAGCATCAGGCTCGCGACCGAGGCGGCGTTCTGGAGGGCCGTGCGGACCACCTTGACGGGGTCGATGACGCCCATCTTGAGGAGGTTGCCGTACTGGTCGGTCGCCGCGTTGTAGCCAAAGTCGTCTTTGCCTTCTTTGACCTTGTTCACGACGATCGAGCCTTCGAGGCCCGCGTTGCCGACGATCTGGCGGAGGGGCTCCTCGATCGCGCGGCGGATGATGTTGATGCCGAACTTCTGCTCGTCATCGACCTTGAGGGCGTCGAGCGCCGACTGCGCGCGGATGAGCGCGACGCCGCCGCCGGGGACGATGCCTTCTTCGACGGCCGCGCGCGTGGCGTGGAGCGCGTCTTCGACGCGGGCCTTCTTCTCCTTCATCTCGGTCTCGGTCGCAGCGCCGACCTTGACCACCGCGACGCCGCCCACGAGCTTGGCGAGGCGCTCTTGGAGCTTCTCGCGGTCGTAGTCGGACGTGGTGTTCTCGATCTGCTTGCGGATCTCCTCGATGCGGCCCTGGATCGCCTTCTTCTCGCCGGCGCCGTCCACGATCGTGGTGTTGTCCTTGTCGAGCGCGACGCGCTTGGCGCGGCCGAGATCGCTGATGGTGACGTTCTCGAGCTTGAGCCCGAGCTCCTCGGCGATGACCTGACCGCCGGTGAGCACCGCGATGTCCTTGAGCATCTCCTTGCGGCGGTCGCCGAAGCCCGGGGCCTTGGCGGCGGCGCAGTGGAGCGTGCCACGGAGCTTGTTGACGACGAGCGTGGCGAGCGCCTCGCCCTCGATGTCCTCGGCGATGATGAGCAGCGGCTTCTGGCTGCGCGCGATCGCCTCGAGCACCGGGAGGAGATCCTTCATGTTGGAGATCTTCTTCTCGGAGATGAGGATGTACGCGTCCTCGAGCACCGCTTCCATGCGCTCCGGATCGGTGACGAAGTACGGCGAGAGGTAGCCGCGGTCGAACTGCATGCCCTCGACCACGTCCAGCGTCGTCTCGGCGGTCTTCGACTCTTCGACCGTGATGACGCCCTCTTTGCCGACCTTGGCCATCGCCTCGGCGAGCTTCTGGCCGATTTCCTTGTCGCCGTTCGCGCTGATGGTGCCGACCTGTTCGATCTCTTTCGGATCCTTGGTCTGCTTCGCCATCTTCTTGAGCTCGCCGACGAGCGTCTCGACGGCCTTGTCGATGCCGCGCTTGATCTCCATCGGGTTGTGGCCCGCCGCGACGAGCTTCGAGCCCTCGCGGTAGATCGCCTGCGCGAGGACGGTCGCGGTGGTCGTGCCGTCGCCGGCGACGTCGCTCGTCTTCGACGCGACCTCTTTGACCATCTGCGCGCCCATGTTCTCGAAGCGATTCTCGAGCTCGATCTCCTTGGCGACCGTGACGCCGTCTTTGGTGACGGTCGGCGCGCCGAAGCTCTTCTCGATGACGACGTTGCGGCCCTTGGGGCCGAGGGTGACTTTGACGGCATCCGCGAGCGCGTTGACGCCGGCGAGGATGAGGTTACGAGCCGATTCGGTGTAGACGATTTCTTTGGCGCTCATGTTTCAGCTCCTCACTTGGTGACCACGCCGAGGATGTCGTCCTCGCGGAGAATCAGGCGCTCTTCGCCGTCGATCTTCACTTCGGTTCCCGAGTACTTGCCGAAGAGGATCTTGTCGCCGACCTTGACGTCGAGCGGGTGGACCTTGCCGTCCTCGAGGAGCTTGCCGTTGCCGACGGCGATGACTTCGCCCTCGATCGGCTTCTCTTTGGCGGTGTCGGGGATGATGATCCCGCCCTTGGTCTTCTCTTCCTCTTTGACACGCTTGACGATCACGCGATCGTGAAGGGGACGAATGCTGGCCATTTTGGTGACTCCTGTTGAGTATTTCGGCGTCTTGTTAGCACTCGATGTGGTTGAGTGCCAACGCCTGCGCGCGGCAAGATAAGCCGAGCCGCCGCGGCGTCAAGCCCGAGCCATGCGAATTGGCAGCTTGCCACGCCGGCTGCTAGCACCAAGGTAGCTAAGTGTACGCAGCCGAAAGGTTTTTTGCCTTTGTGGGTGGCGTGGCGTATGCGTTAGGGGAGAGCCATGAGCATCGTGGCGGCAGAGTCCATCGAGAGCTTTTTCGACGAGGTCGTCGAAGACGTCCTGAAGACTCGCGGTGTCGACGCCTCCCAGAGCGCGACCCGCTACCTCGTCGGCGTGCTCGCCGAGCCTCGAAATCGAGGCGATCAACAAGCCTCTGGCGCTGTCCCTCCAGGAGGCGCTCGTCACGTACGAGCCGGCCGAGCGCTTCCAGCGGCTGCGCCAACTTGGTGACGCCGTCCTCTATGGGGCGGGTTTCTTCGCCGACCATTTCGCCGCGCGCGGGCTCGAGAACCGGTACGTGTTCTCGATCGGCGCGCGCGCCTACGTCTCGGCCGGCGCGATGTTGCGCGGCGACTCGACCGGGCTCTTCGAGGAGCTCGCCCAGAGCTTCGAGCAGTTCGCCTCGGTCATCTCCGACGTGGCGGAGCGAACGCTCGCGCAGCAGCAAGGACCTCAGAGCCTGCTGAAGCTCTACGAGCGGTGGCTCAAGACCGGGAGCGACACGACGGCGGAGGCGCTCGTCGAGCACGGCATCTATCCGGTGTTCGGGCCGACGCGCGGCGGCAAGGGAGTGCAGTGACGGGCGCGGTTTCGCTGCGCGGGTTCGGCGTCGATCTGGTGGCTGCGAGGGTTCAAGATTCGATCGAGGAGCTCTACGATCTCGAGCGCGTCGCCGACGTGGGCGACTTCATCGTCGCGTCCGAGCGCGAGCAGCTCCTCGTGAGGCACGCGGACGACGGGCTCGAAATTCGTTTGGAGCTGCCGTCCGACGACTACGTGCAAATCATCGAGGGCGTGAGCCACTTCGTTTACGTCGCGACGCGCGCGTCGCAAGACCGCGCGGCGACGGCGCTCGAAATGGAGATGCAGGCCGAAGTGGACAAATGGGTTTTGCTCGCGGGCGACATCGAATCACTCGACGTGGAGCGGAGTACCCATTTGCGCGAGCGGCTGTTCGAGAAAGTCGAATATTCGCACTCGCCCGAGAGCGAGCTCGGACACCGCTATCGCGTCGCGAACCGCACCGCGCTCCGCTTCGTGCGCCGCCTCGAGCGGACGCACCTCGCGACGCGCCGGTACGGGGAGCTGCGGCGGGAGCTCAATGAGTTTTTTCGCAGTGGGCAGGAGGACAAGCTCCGGCTTGGCGAGTGACGGCCCGAGAGATTTAACAGGAAGGTCAGAAGGTCAGAAGGCGGAGGATGTTTTTTTGTTGGGGAGTTGGAGCGGCTGCAAACGTCGTGACTGCGCTCTCGAACCCCAAACCTTCTGACCTTCTGACCTTCCTGTTAATATCCTCTCTGGGCGTCACTTGGTGAATTCGAGGACAAAACGGTCTTCGGTACCGCGTCGTGCGCCGGCGGCGTGGGGGCTCGAATTCCAGTCGCGGGTGTCGCTGGGGTTGCGGAGGAAGTCGGCGGTTTTGGCGAGCTTGAAGCCCGCTCTTTCGACCTCGGACTTCACCGTGTTTTCGTCGATGCGGTGGAGGGTCTGCGCGTCGTTCGTGCCGTCGCCGGGTTTGGCGCTCGCGTCGACGATGACGTATTTGCCGCCGGGTTTGAGCGCGGCGAAGACGGCTTGGTTCATCTTGTCGCGGTCGACGCCGAGCCAGACCGTGTCGTGATAAAAAATGTACATCGTCACGAGGTCGAGGTTCGTCGCGTCGGGCGGGAGCGGCGAGTCGAAGGGCCGATCGGCGCGAATCACGTTTTGGTCGGCCGGGCGGGCGACGCGCGCCGAGATCATCGGGCCCATGAACTTTTGGACGAGGGCGGGATCGTTTTGAGCCCAGACTTTTCCGCTCGGGCCGACGGCGCGCGCGAGGAGCTCGGTCGTGTAGCCGCCGCCGGCGCCGAGATCGGCGACGCGCATGCCGGGCTTCACGCCGACGAACGCGAGGAGCTCGGCGGGGTGACGGTTCGCGTCGAGCGCGCGATCGTCGGCGGTGCGATCGGGCGCGGCGACCATCGCCGCGTAGTTGGGAGCGGAGGCGCCGCACGCGGCGAGGGCGAGGCAAAGCCACAGAGACTTCATGGTCCGAGTCGGTAGCACGCCACGAACGGATTGGAGAGCGGCGAGTGCTGCGCGACGCAGACTCGCTTTTCGCTCGCGTCCACCGCGGCCGCGTCGCCGAGGCACGTCGGGCACAAGAGCGTTCGGCCGAAGGTCCCGAACGCGGTCGTGTCGCCCGACGGCGAGAGCGCGGTCACGAGCCAGCCGCCTTGGTTCGAGAGACCGACGGCGACTGCGCCGCCGGACGAGAGGCCGTGCACCCACGTCGCGCGCGCGCTTCCGCCGAGCAGCGGCGCGACGCCTGCCGCTCCCCACACCGCGTCGAACGTGCCGTCCGGCAAGAGGCGCACGATCTCGGAGCTGGGGAGCGCGACGAGCGCGCGCGCGGCCGAGTCGATCGCGAGCGACGTCGACGGAATGGCTGCATTCTGCAAACCGGGGAGCGGCGCCGTCCACGAAGGCGCGAGCGCGTCGTAGCGCGTGAGCTCGAGCGGCCCGGCGGAGTATGCGAGCACGGCGCCTGGCGCGGGCGACGCGACCGCGCTCACCGATTGCGCTGCGACGGTCGTGACCTGGTGAGACGCATCGAGGCGCTCGACGTCGAAGCCCGAGCCGACGAAGAGGGCGTCGCCGTCCCACGCGAGCGCCAAGGGAGCGTGCGGCGTGACCACGTTGGCGAGGACGTTGCCGTCGCGGTCCATCACGATGACGAGCGAGTCGTCCTGACGCTGCAAACCGACGGCGATGCGATCGTCGGGCGCGAACGCGGCGCAAAGGACGTTCGTGCCGAGCACCTGGTCCGTCGGCAACACCTCGAGCACACCGCCTTCGCCGAAGGTCGCGTCGACCGCGCCGTTCTCGGTCAAGCGCATCATGAGGACGATCGCTTGCGGCCCGGGGTTCGCGTCGGAGCCGACGATCATCCACTTCCCGTCGGCTTGCTGGCTCATGCCGACGGCTTTGATCGATGCGCCGAGGTTCGGGGTGACGACGCCGCCCGTGCCGAACGTGGGATCGAGCGAGCCGACCAGCTCGCTTACGGAGAGCTTACCGTCGAGCGACGCGACGATCGTGTCGCCGGCCGTCGCCGAGACGCTGAACGGGATCTCCGCCGCCGGCGCGTCGGCGGCCGCGGTGATCGTGAGCGGCACCGCGTTTGGGTCGCCGGGAGCCCAGTCGGCGCTGGTCGCGCTGAGCCCGTCAGGAAGTGGGCCCAGCGCCACGCGGAGCGGCACGGCGTGGTCCTCGAAGAGGCTCAGGTGGACGGTCGTCGACTGACCGCGCACGACGACCACCGGATTCTCGACGAGCGTCATCGTGACCGTCGGAGAGATCGAATCGCCCGGCCCCACGGAGGAGCTGCAACCGGTGAGGAAGACGGCGAGCACGACGCGTTTCACGCGCCGAAATTACCACGTTATGATGGCGGGCCATGACCGCCGCCATGCCCAACGTCCGCGCGAGCGCCATCCTCGCGCGCCTGCGCTGGGTCGAGGAGCACCACGGAAAAGAGGCGAAGCGCGCCATCCTGATGTCGCTGTCGCCCACCCAGGCGAGCGCGATCATGGCGGTGGCGAACCCGACGATGTGGGTGCCGTTCGACGCGTTCGTCGGGCTGTGCAGCGCCATCGATCGCACGTACGGCTCGGGGGATCTCGCGATGTGCCGCACGCTCGGTCGCTATGCCGCTGACGTGAATCTGACAACCATCTATCGAATCTTTTACAAGCTCGGGAGCGTTCGATACATCATCTCCAAAGCGAGCGCGGTGTGGACGGCTCATTACGATTCGGGGCGCGCGTCGACGCGCGACATCCCCGGCGGAATCGCGTTCATCGTCGAAGGTTTCGCGACGCCACACCGCGCGCTTTGCTTGTCCGTTTTGGGATGGATGGAGCAATCCGCGGTGATCAGCGGGGCGAAAGTCATCGACGCACGCGAGGTTCGTTGTCGCCTCAGTGGTGAAACGTCGTGCGAGTTCCACCTTCGGTACTCCTGACCCGACCGTGGGGCCGGATGTACGGCCGTGTCCTTCCTAAATGCACGTAACTACTAGACAACGATTCGCGCATGAGCAGAATGGTTCATCCGAGGCGGTTTTGTCTCGGGAGGAGATTTGCCATGCTGAGCGGGCGAGCTCTCTTAATTGGTTTCACCGGCTTACTTGTCATCGGTTGCTCGCAGGGTAGCGAGGACGTCCAGACCACGAACGCGGCGCTTCACGGCGGCGATGCGAACAAGGTTTTCTCGTTCGATTATTACGTGCCCGTTTCGCATGGCGCGAAGCTGCACGTGATCGAAAAATTCTCCGGCAGCTCGGTGCATCACCACCGCGGCATCCTCGCGCTCACGGGCACGCTCGTGACGTGCGACCAATACAATGTTGGAGTCGACGGTTACAACGTATTGGACCGTCTCGCGCAACATGGATATTACGCATACTGCGCGACGTACGAGGGTTACGGCGACAGCAGCCGCCCCGCGGACGGAAACGACGTCACCAAAGATCGCTTGCTCGACGAGATGGGCGACATCGTCGAGTGGGCGCGCCACCTCCGTCACATCGGGCGGATGGATTTGTTCGGCGCGAGCCTCGGCTCGGCGATCGCCTTCAAGCTGGGCGGCGTCGGCAGCCCGATCAATCGCGCGCACGTGCGACGCGTCGTGCTGACGGCGAACGTCTACAAGTCGTTCACGCCGGGAGCCGCCGCGGCGTTCTCCGGGCTCTTCGCGCTCTTCCACACCATCCCGGGCGGGTACTTCACGACCGACCCGAGCTTCTACTTCCCGCTCGTCGGCACCACGTCGAACGACGTCCTCACGTGGATCTCGGGCAACTGGCCGGGCTCGTACGCCGTCGGCCCGACGCTCGCGGGCGAGGTGCTGCCGCCGTACGAAGCGGCCGACGGTCGCGCGCCTGCGCTCCAGGTGCTCGGCAGCGACGACCCGATCACGCCGCCGTCCGACGCGGCGGAGTTCCAGAGCGAGTACGGCGGGCCGTACGAGCTTTACCCCTTAACTGGGGCGGGGCACTCGCCGTACTTCAACCCCGTGAAAGACCAGTTCTGGAGCAAGGTGTTCGACTTCCTCGATTCCGATTCGCGCGGAGACGGCTGCGATCAGGGGGACGGCGAAACCGAGTGAAGCTCGCTCCCGGCGAAAGCAAGGGGGGGACGGACTTCGCGCACGCGGCGGTGGCCATGCTCGCTCGTCTCGGGGTCGGGCACGCCTTCGGCGTGATCGGCGGCACGATCGCGCCGTTCGCGCACGCGCTCGAAGGGGCGATCGAGCTGGTGCACTGCCGGCACGAGGCGGGCGCGGCGTTCGCCGCCGCCGAGTGCTCGCTCGCGAGCGGCAAGCCGGTCGCGGTGTTCACGACGACCGGCCCAGGCCTCGTGAACGCCCTGAACGGCCTGGTCGCGGCGAAGTGGGAAGGCGCGCGCGTCGTGCTCGTGTCGTCGACGACGTCGCCGCCGGTGCGCGGGCGCGGGGCCTTTCAAGAGACGGGCTTCGAGTCGGTGCCGCCCGGGTGGTTCGACTACTCGGCCTTTCCGCATTCGGTCGAGGAGCTCGCGACGATTCACACGAGGCTCCGCGCGGGCTTCGAGCGGCCGAACGGGTTCGTCGCGAACCTGTCGCTGTCGCGCGCGCTCCAGCTGACTGCGGCGGACGCTCACGAGCCGCCCGGCGGCGAGGCGCTCCTCGTCGCCGCGTCGCGCCCGGGGCTCGGCGAGCTCGCGCGCACGCTCGCGGATTCACGCTTCGTGATCTGGCTCGGCCACGGCGCGCGCGGCGCCGCCGAGGAGATCCGCGCGCTCGCCGCGCGGAGCCGAGCGCCCGTCATGAGCTCGCCGCGCGGCAAGGGGATCTTCCCGGAGACGAGCCGGCAGTACCTGGGCGTGACCGGGCTCGGAGGCGACGACCTCGTCGAGCACCTTCGCGCGTACGACCCGGCCTACACGCTCGTGCTCGGCAGCCGGCTCGGCGAGTTCACGTCCTTCTGGGACCCCGCGCTCCTGCCGTCGAAGGCCATCGTTCACGTCGACGTGAACGACGCCGTGTTCGGCGCGGCGTATCCGCAGGCCGTCACCCACGGCATTCGGTGCGAGGTCGGCGACTTCGTGCAGGAGCTCCTGCGCGTGTGGCCCCACGACGCTCGCATCACGCGGCGCCCGCCGCGGCCGACCGCGGAGCCGTTCGAGCCGTCGGGCATCATCTCGCGTCGCGAGTCCGGCGCGCAGCGCATCTCGCGTCCCATCTTCGGCAAGGTGCGGCCGAGCGTGCTCATGGAGGCGATCCAGCGAGGCGTCGTCGAGGGCACCGACGCGATCGTGATGACCGAAGCGGGCAACGCGTTCGCGTGGGGGAGCGCGTCGCTTCGATTCGACGAGCCGCGTTATCGCGTGAGCACCGGTTGGGGCTCGATGGGACAAGCGGCGGCGGGCGTGCTCGGCGCGGCGATCGGCAGCGGACGCAAGGCGGTCGCGATCCTCGGCGACGGCGCGATGCTGATGCAGTCGGAGGTGAGCACCGCGGTGCAGTACGGCATCCCCGCGGTGTGGATCGTCCTCAACGACGGACGCTACGGAATGATCGAAGGCGGCATGAGAATGGAAGGGCTCGAGCCACGCGGGACGAGCTTCCCGCAGGTGGATTTCGTCTCGTTCGCGAAGAGCATGGGCGCCCACGGCGAGCGCGTCTCGGAGGAGTCGGAGCTCGAGAGCGCGATCTTCCGGGCGATGGCGCATCCGGGGCCGTTCGTGCTCGACGTCGTGATCGACCCGGATCAACCCGCGCCGATCGGGCAGCGCATCGCCGCGCTGAAAGGGCACGAGGCATGACCGCGGGCGTCGGCATCCGCTCGCTGGCGGTGAGCTTCCCGACCGAGGTGCGCGACAACGCGTATTTCGTCGCCAAGGATCCGGCGCGGTTCGCGGCCGCGCAGAAGAAACAACCGAAGCTCTGGGCGAAGCCCGAGACCGAGAGCCGCTCGCGCCTCTTCGACGAAGAGATGGCGAAGTACGCCGACGACCCGTTCCGCGGCACGGTGATGCGCCGCACGCTCGCCGGCGGAAAGAGCCTCGACCTCGAAGCGACCGCGTCGCGCCGAGCGCTCGAGGCGGCGGGTCTCGGCGTGTCGGACGTCGACATGATGCTCGTCGGCTCGTTCATGCCGGATCAGGTGGGCGTCGGAAACGCGACGTTCCTCGCGCGCGCGCTCGGCTACCGCGGGCCGGCGATCAACTTCGAGACGGCGTGCTCGAGCTCGGTCGTCGGGCTCCGGCTCGCGACCGCGCTCGTCGCCTCGGGCCAACACCGGCGCGTGCTCGTCGTCACCTCGTGCGACTACACGACGCACCTCGAGGACTCCGACTCTCTCTCGTGGTTCATGGGCGACGGCGCCGGCGCGTTCGTCGTCGAGCCGGTCGGCGAGGGCTACGGCGTCCTCGGCGGAAAGACGATCAGCACGGCGGAGACCTGCGGCGCGTTCTTCTACGAAGAAGCGGCGGTCGACGGCGCGGTCCAATTTCGCATGCGCGCCGACCCCGCGGTGAACCAAGTCTTGCGCGACACCGCCGAAGAGTTCGTGCGAGCGGCCGTGGACGGCGCGGTCTCGGCCGCCGGCGTTCCGCTCGACGCGATCGACTTCTTCGTCTTCAACACGCCGAACGCCTGGTACGCGCGGTTCTGCGCGCGCGCGATCGGCGTCGACCCGACGAAGACGATCAGCGCGTACCCGCTCTACGCCAACATCGGTCCGGCGCTCATGCCGGCGAACTTGCACCTCGCCGCGTCGCTCGGGCGCATCGCGCCGGGCGCGCGCGTGCTGCTCTACTCGGTCGGAAGCGTCTCGACGGCGAGCGCGGTGGTCATGCGGTGGGGAGACGTCGCGCTCGGCCCCGAGCCCGCGCCCGGTCTCTACGCGCGCTTCACGCGCGAATTCTCAGCCCTCTGAGGCGGCCGCGCTCTTGAGGATGCCCTCGATCTGCCCGCGGCGGATCGCCTGCGTCAGAGCCTCGCGGTCGCCGGGCTTGACCACCGCGCGGAGCGAGGCGAGCCCTTCTTGAACGAACATGCGCTTGCGGCGGCCTGAGACGAGGACGATCGACGCCATCGCGATGCGCTTGGCGCTGTTCATGAACCCGCTGCCTTCGATCACGATGTGGAGCTCGGTGCAGTACTCGAGCATCTCGTCGACGTGCTCGCCCATGTACTTGCGGAGCTCTTCGGGTGGAGGCGGCGAGTCCATCGGCGCGACGGAGACGAAGAGGATCGGCTGACCCACTTCGGCGAACGCGCGCTTCGTATCGTGCACGATCAGCGGACCGTCGGAGAGCTCGGGCGTCTTCCACACGGCGATGAACACGTGCTTGGCGCGCACAGTCTGATAAGACATCCCCTCGAGAAATACGTGAACCGCGCGGACATCACAAGGGCCCGCGCTTCGCTCCCGGGTGATTCCATGCCGTTTTTTCAGACGCCTCCCGATCTCGGAAACACCTTCGACGACGATCGCATGCTGCGGAGCTACCTCGCCCGCAAGCTGCCGGGTGACGCGCGCGGTCCGATCGAGGTCGAGCTGCGCGAGGCGGGCGCGCTCTCCGGCGGGCCGCTCTACCGGCGCGCGCTCGAAGAGGGGCGCGACGAGCCGAAGCTCGTGCCGTGGGACGCTTGGGGGCATCGGGTCGACAAAATCGAGCTCTCGCCGCTCTGGCGCGAGGCGCAGAAGATCGCGGCCGAGCGCGGCGTCGTCGGCGCGGCGTACGAGCGCAAGTACGGCGAGCACTCGCGCGTGCTCCAGTTTTCTCTCGTCTACCTGCTCGAGCCGTCGTGGCACGTCTATTCGTGCCCGCTCGCGATGACCGACGGCGCGGGGCGCACGCTCGTCGCGTCCGGCAACTCGGCGCTCGTCGAGCGCGCGCTGCCGCGGCTCACGTCGCGCGATCCGGCCAAGGCGTGGACGAGCGGGCAGTGGATGACCGAGCGCACCGGCGGCTCGGACGTGGCGATCTCCGAGACCGTCGCGAAGGCTGTCGCCGGATCCGCCGAAGGCGGGACGGCGCAAATGGCGATGCGCGGCAAGTTTCGTTTGTTCGGCACGAAGTGGTTCTCGTCGGCGACGACGTCGCAGATGGCGCTCACGCTCGCGCGGCCCGAGGGCAACCCGCCGGGCGGCAGCGGCCTCGCGCTCTTCTACCTCGAGGTGCGCAACGAGGACGGCTCGCCCAACGGCGTCTTCGTCAATCGACTCAAGGACAAGCTCGGCACGCGCATGGTGCCCACGGCCGAGCTCTCGCTCGAGGGCGCGCGCGCGACGCCGGTCATCGGCCTGCGCGACGGCATCAAGCACATCACGCCGATGCTCACGACGACGCGCACGTGGAACGCCGTGTGCGCCGCGGCCGGGATGCGCCGCGGCGTCACGCTCGCGACCGACTACGCGAAGAAGCGCGTCGCCTTCGGCGCGCCGCTCGCCGAAAAACCTCTCCACGCCGACACGCTCGGCTGGCAAGTCGCCGAGACGTGGGGCGCGTTCTTGCTCGCGTACCGCGCCGTCGAGCTCATCGGAAAAGAAGAGGCGCGCGACCCTGACCGAGGACGACGCGCAGCTCCTCCGCATGGTCGTGCCGCTCGCGAAGCTCACGACGGGCAAGCAGGCCGTCGGCGTGGCGAGCGAGACGCTCGAGGCGTTCGGCGGCGCGGGCTACATCGAAGACACCGGCCTGCCGCGCCTCATGCGCGACGCGCAGGTGCTCCCGATCTGGGAGGGCACGACCAACGTGCTGTCGCTCGACGTGCTGCGCGTGCTCTCGCGCGGCGGCTCGCTCGAGCCCATCGTGCGCGAGGTCGCGCGATGCGTGCAGAATACCAAGGACCCGTCGCTGAAGACGGCCGCCGAGACGGCCTCGCGCGCGCTCGCGCACGCGGGCGAGTGGGTGATGAAGCACGCGACCGACAAGCCCGCGGTCGAGCAGGGCGCGCGTCGCTTCGCGCTCACGGTCGGCCGCGCGCTCGAGCTCGCGCTCCTCTGCGAGCACGCGCAGTGGGCGCTCGACCACGAGAAGGACGCGCGCTTCGCGGCGGCCGCGCGCCTCTTCGCGCAAGACCGGCGTCGACCTCGTGCAAGACGTCGCGCTGGACGACGCGAAGGCCGTGCTTTCGTGATCAGACGTGCAGCGACTTCAGGATCTCGCTCGAGAAGTTGAACGCGACGCTGACGACGTCCATCGCGATCGACACGCCGCCGCAGACGAGCCCGGCGATCGCCATGCCCTTGCCGCTCTGCATGCCCTGGGTCTGGTTGATCTGATTCATCGCGACGAGCCCCATCACGAGCGCGACGATCGACAGCGGGATGCCGAAGAGCCCGCAGCAGCACCCGGGAAGATCGCGAGGATTCCGCACACGAGCGAGGCGACGGCGAGGCCGTTGTTGCCGGTCGGGCCGGGGGGCATTCCTCCGCCGGGGCCCATCGAGCCCATCGGGTTCATCGGGTTGGGCGGCGGGCCCATCGGCGGCGGCGCGCCCGGCGGGCCGTAGCCGTACGGCGGAGGCGAGAAACCAGGAGGCGGTCCGTAGGGGTTGTTGTTGTTCATGGTGAGGTGATTGCGCTCCAGCCGATGAGGACGACCCAGAGGACCGTCGGAATGAGCGCGACGATTCCGCAGATGAGGCCGGCGATCGCCATGCCGTTTCCGCGAAGGGCGCCGCTCGATTTCTTGATCTGATTCATCGCGATCGCCCCGGTGGGGATCGACACCGCGCTGAGAATGAACGAGAGCGGCGCCGCGACGAACACGAGGAAGCAGCACACCCAACTGCCGAGCCCGCAGACGAGCGCGCAGATGCCCGTGACGAGCGATGCGATCGCGAGCGCGTTGGTCTTGCCCTGAGGGCCTTGCTGGCTCGCCATCGGCGGCGGCGCTCCGTAACCGTACGGAGGCGGCGAAAACCCGCCCGGCGCGCCCGGCGGTCCGTACCCTTGCGGCGGACCATAGCCGCCGCCGCCCGGCGGACCGTAGCCCCCGCCGGGCGGGCCGTAGCCCGCGCCCGCTCGCCAATCGTTCATCTTTCCCGGCCGCCTCTCATGAACGTATCCGCGCGCTTCACCCGGCGCGAGACGTTTCCTGCTGCTACGGTTTTCGCGTGCCGAAGCTTCCGGAATCGCGGGTTTTCCGCAGCGCGCTCGTCGTCGCGACGTGGGCGCTCGTGCCGCTCTCGGTCTTCGTCGGCAAGCAGCAGTGCACGATCGCGGCGACTTTGCACAGACCGTGTCCGGGGTGCGGGCTCACGCGCGCCACGCTGCTTCTCCTGCACGGGCACCTGCGCGAGTCGCTCGCGATGCACCCGCTCGCGCTGCCGATCCTCGCGTGCTGGGGCCTCTTCGCGTTCGTGACCATCCGCTCGACCTGGCGCGAGGGCGCGCCGTGGTTTTTCTATCGCGAGCGTTTCGGCAAGGCGGTCGTCGTCGCCACGAGCGTGGCGTACGTGGCGCTGATCGTGCTGTGGGCGCTGCGCGAGCACGGAATGTTCGGCGGCCGGGTGCCGGTGACCTGAACGCTGATAAGATTGCGGCCATGAAAGTCGACGTGACCGTTTCGGTTCGCGGAAAGGAAGTCCCCGTCGCCGACGTCCCCGACAAGACGCTCGCCGCGGCGCTCCGCAAGATGGGCGACGACGTCGGTCGCGCGCTGTCGAAGGTGAAGTGCCCCGAGCACGACGGTCCGCCGACGAACGTGCGCGTGCACGTGAGCGCTTCGGGCAACGGCGATCTCCGTTACGACTCGTGCTGCGACAAGCTCGCGGCCGCCGTGAAGAGCGCGATGGGCTGAATGGACTGGAAGCCTTTCTACGAGGCGGAGCGCGCGCGCCTCGGGAGAGGCGCGATGCTCGCGATGCTCGAGCGCGCGCCGCGCGTGTCGGGGCGCGCCGTGATCTTCCCGCACACGCGCCTCGAGGCGACGGGCGAGCACGTCGCGGCGGCCGTGCGCTTCGCGGTCGAGAGCGGCGCCGACGAGGTGCTCGCGATCGGCGTGTTGCACCGCGCGATGGAGGACGAGTTTTCGCTCGACGCGTTCGACGCGCTCCTCGCGCTGTCGAAGAAGCCGTCGCTCCGCGTGCACCGGCGCTTTCCCCCCGAGACCGCGGACGATCTCGCGCGGCTCGCCGCGCGGATGCCGGTCGTCGCGACGGCGGACCCGCTTCATCAAGGCGTCGGCTACGGCGACGCGCCGGCCGACGCGCGCCGCGCAGACGATTCGTACGATTTCGCGCGCGCGTCGATCGAGACGCAGCTTCGCGCGCTCGCGTCGCACGATTTCGACGCGTTCGCCGCCGAGTGCGCGCGTGTCCGCTCCGACTTCAAGCGGTCGGGCCCCGCGCTCGCGCGGGCGCTCGGGCGCGGCTTCTCCTTCGAGGTGCGAGAGCTCGCTCTGGTCGACTACGCCGAGGCGCTCGGCGCGGCCGCGCCGACGTGGGTCGCCGGCGCGCTCGTGACGATCGCGTAGGCCGATTATTGCGGGGGAAACGCGAGGGCCACGTACTGCGGCGTGCCCGGGCCGACCGGACCCCACTCTTGGACCCAGTTCTGGACCGTATGAACCCAGGTCGTCGGGTGGGCGACGAGCGTCGCGGTCCCGCACGCCGAGCAGCGGGTCTGAAATCGTTCGGTCGCGACGACGCCGTACGGCGTGCCGGGCGACGCGGGCGTCCCCTTGGTCTGGTAGATGCGAAAGACGAGCTGCCAGGACTGCTGCCGGCAAGCCGCGCACTGAAACGGGTACGAGCCCACGCGGTGCTCCCAGGTCGAAAGCTGCTCGGACGCGAGGAGGAAATACAGCATCGGGCCTCAGTGTAGCGATTTGCGCCGACGGCGCGGTTCCAAAATTCGCGTATGTTGAGGTCCCATGGCCGCCAAGAAAACGAAGAAGAAGCTCGCTCCGAAGAAGACGCCCGCGCCGAAGAAGAAGCCCGCGCCGAAGAAGAAGCCCGCGCCGAAGAAGAAGGCGGCCGCGCCGAAGAAGAAGCCCGCGCCGAAGAAGAAGCTCGCGCCGAAGAAGAAGGCGGCCGCGCCGAAGAAGAAGCCCGCGCCGAAGAAAAAGCCCGCGACGGCGAAACGCAAAGCGGCGCCGAACAACTCGGCGAAGAAGGCGGCGGCGCGCGCGGTGGCGAAGAACAAATCCGTGCGGCGCGAAGATCGCCCCGGCCATTACGATCCGAAATACTCGAAGGCGCTCCTCCGCGAGAGCGGGCGAGGCAACGCGGCCGAAGAGAGGCGCGGCGCGTTCAAGGTGAAAGACGACGACGTCGCCGAGGAGCTCGGCGAGGAGATCGTCGAGAAGGCGACGAGCGGAGAGGACGAAGGCGAGGACAGCGCCAACGAAGAGTACGTCGAAGAAGTCGGCGGGCCCTTCGTCGTCACGACCGGCGGCGAAGAGTTCGCCGAGGGCACGGACGAGTCGAACCCCGAAGGCGCCGACCGCGAGCCGTTTCCCCGCACGTAACGACCACGCTCGACCTTGCGCAGACCCGCGCCGGCGTCACGATGGTGTGCGGGCGAATCGAACCTTCGGCTGACCTTGCAAACCGCCCCGCGGCGGTTTAGTAACTCAGACATGAGTTACGACACGAAGGCCCCTAAAAGCCAGCCTGAGCTGCAAAACGGCGTCGCCCTCAGCACGCTCGTGATCGAGCCCGAAGAGACCGACGTCCACGTCGACCCGGCGGCAGACACGCAGCGCGAGCTGCCGGCCGAGTCGGACGAGGATTGATCGTCAGTTGATCGGGACGAGGCAGCGCCCGCCCGTGCACGGGATGCCGTTGCAGCAGTCGCCCGACGTCGTGCACAGCTGACCGTAGGAGGCGCAGCCCGCGTCGGTGGTGCCCGCGTCGGTGACGGTCGGCTGGCAGGTGCCGCTCGACTGGCCGCCGGGGATGTAGCAGTGGCCGCCCGGGCAGCAGTCGGCGTCGCTCGTGCAGACGCCCGCCGTCGGGACGCACGCTTGCGGGTAGCACGTGAAGCCGCCGTCGCCGCTCGGGACGCACGGGTTCAGGTTGCAGCAGTCCGCGCTCGACGCGCACTGCCCGCTGACCGGCGTGCAGCCCGCGTCACCGCCGTAGCTGCAGCGCGGGACGCCGAGGTTGTCCTGCTTGCACGTGTCGAACTGCTGGACGTTGCCCGAGCAGCAGTTGTCGGTCGCGTTGCACTGGTTGGTCTGCAAGCGGCAGATGTCGCCGTTCGGCTTGCAGCCGCTCGGGTTCGCGCAGACGCCGACAGGGTCGCTCGGGTTGGTCTTGTTGCACACGCCGGGAGGCGAGGGCGGCTGATTGTTGGTCGGCAGGCCGCCGCAGCAGTCGGTGTTCTTCGAGCAGATGTCTCCCACCGGCTTGCAGCCGCTCGCCGGCTGGCAGATGAGGACCTTCGTCGGGCCCCACGGCGCGCAGTCGCGGCTGCAGCAGGCGCCGCCGCACGCGGGGAGGCCGCCGTCCGTGAAGCCCGCGTCGCTGTTCGTCGTGCTCCCGCAGAGGGTGCCGTCGATCGCCGTGCACTGCGCGCCGGTCCCGGCCGGCTGCCCGCAAATGCCGACGGTCTTGCCTTGCGCGATCGTGCAGATGCCGCCGCAGCAGTCGGTCGGCTTCTGGCAAGTGTCGCCGTTCTGACCGCAGTACGAAGGCTGCGAGCAGATGCCGTTCTGGCAGAACTGCGAGCAGCACTGCGCGTTGCCGGTGCACGCGTTTCCGAGCGTCTTGCAACTGTTGTTGAGCGGCGTGCAGGTTCCGTTGGCGCAGGTGCCGCTGCAGCACTGGCCGTTGGAGCTGCACGCTTGATTGTCGCTCGTGCACGTCGGCGGCTGGCACGATCCGTTCGCGCAGTTGCCCGTGCAGCACTCGCTGTTCGCCGTGCATGCGACGCCGAGGTTGGTGCACCCGCCGTCGGGGCCGCAGTTCGTCCAGCACGCTCCGTCGCCGCCGGCGCCGTCGACTTCTCCGCCGTCGGGGAGAGTTCCGTCCTGGCCGCCGCCGTCGGTCTGCCCGTTGTCGTCACCGCACGCCGACGCGATGGCCCCGCCAAAGGCCAAGACGAACAAAGCGATCAGCACCCGAATTTTCATGGATCCCGACACAAGCAAGCGACCTGCCAACCGGAAAACCCGGATAAATGCGGCGCCCCATGGTCGGAGGTCTGACCGATCCGCGCGTCGCTGGTCGCCGCGCTGACCGTCGTCAGAAGCCCGGCGTCGTCGCGATCGCCTTGGGGCCGCTCGCGTGCGGCCTCGCCGTGTGCGTCGCGTGCGGGGCGGCGTGCGCCGGTGAAGCGGTCGCGATCGCGGGGACGGTCGGCGCGGGCGTCGCCGTCGAGGCGAGCGGCGGCGGAGCGGACCTCGTCGCGGCAGGCGCCGTCGCGACGGGGGCCGCCGGCGCGGGACGAGCGTGCATCGCGGCGAGCGAGGCCGCGAGCGCCGCGACCGCCGCGCCGATCGCGAGAGGCCACACGAAGCGCGACGAGCGCGCGCGGCCGGCGTCGTGGATCGCGATCACCGTCTCGATTCGCGGAATCGGCGGCGGCTCCTCGCGAAGCAGCGCCGCGAGCGCGTCCTCGTCCATGCCGACCGCCGACGCGAGCGCCTTGGCCATCGCGCCCGCGGATGGGTGACGCGCGTACGGCTGCTTCGCGAGCGCCTTCTGGACGACGAGCCACAGTCGCGGAGGGATGCGCTCGTCGGCGTCGACGACGCGATCGAGCACGTTCGCGAGCGCGGTCGCCGCGTCCGACGCCGCGAACGGCGACTCGCCCGTCATCGCCTCGTAGAGGAGCACGCCCATCGAGAAGAGATTGCTGCGCCCGTCGAGCGGCTGGCCGCGCGCTTGCTCGGGCGAGACGTAGCGCGACGTGCCGAGGATGTGACCGTCCATGGTGCGGACGGTCGACGCGTCGGATTTCGCGACGCCGAAATCGAGGAGCTTCGGCGTGACGCGACCGTCGGGCTCGACGGCGAGGTACACGTTGCCGGGCTTCACGTCGCGGTGGACGACGCCCGCGGCGTGCGCGTGATTGAGCGCGCTCAGGATCGGCACCGCGATGGCGACGGCGATCGCCGGGTCGAGCGCGTGCTTCTGCGCGAGGCGCTCCTCGAGCGTCTGGCCGACGAGCAGCTCCATGACGAGCGCGAGCGAGCCGTCCTTGTCCTCGAGGAGATCGAACACGCGCACGATGCTGCGATGCGCGAGCAGCGCCGAGAGGCGCGCCTCGGTGCGGAAGCGCTCGATGGCGTCGTCGTCCGGGTGGGCCGACGGCGCGAGGAGCTTGATCGCGACGTCGGAGCCGGTCGCGAGGTTTTTCGCGCGGTAGACGTCGCCCATCCCGCCGGAGGCGATCTTCTGGTCGAGGCGGAAACGCTGCCCGATGACCCGCACGCCTCGATTATTCCACGCTTACTCGCCGTCGTCCCACGTCGCGCCGTAGAGGCCGCGCTTCTTGAGCAGGTCGCGCAAGTGGTGGCGCGCGACGTCCGCGTCGCGGGCGGCGCGCGAGAGATTTCCGCCGCAGCGCTTCATGAGCGCGGCGAGGTACGCCGACTCGAAGCGCTCGAGCGCGCGCGCCTTGGCGTCGGCGAACTTGCCGCCGAGATCGAGCGCGGTGCGCTCGTCGCGCGTGCCGCGGAAGCCGTCGCCCTCGCCCGCGACGTCGGCGCGGCGGATCACGTCGCCTTCGGCGAGGGCCGCGGCGCGCGCGAGCACGTTGCGGAGCTCGCGCGCGTTCCCCGGCCACGGCTGCCCGCGCAGCTGCTCGAGCGCCGCCGGTTCCACCCCGAGGTGGCGGTCGGGCATGATCGTCTGCAGCAGCTTCGTGCAGAGCACCTCGACGTCCTCCGGGCGATCACGCAGCGGGGGCAGACGCAGTCGAATTTGTCCGAGCCGGAAGAAGAGATCCTCGCGGAAGCGGCCGGCCTCGATCTCGTGGCGGAGATCGCGGTGCGTCGCGGCGATGACGCGCACGTCGATCTTCACCGCAGCGTGGTGCCCGACGCGCACGATCTCGTGGCGCTCGAGCACGCGCAGGAACTTGCTCTGCAGCGGCATCGGCAGCTCGCCGATTTCGTCGATGAAGACCGTGCCGCCGTTCGCCGCCTCGAAGAAGCCCGCGCGCCGCTCGGCCGCGCCCGTGAAGGCGCCTTTTTCGTAACCGAAGAGGAGCGCCTCGGCGAGCGTCTCGGGGAGCGACGTCGCGTCGATGACGACGAAGGGCTCCTGCGCGCGCGGCGAGGCGGCGTGGATGGCGCGCGCGACCTCTTCTTTGCCCGTGCCGGTCTCGCCTTGCACGAGCACGCTGAGCGTCTTCGGCGCGATGCGCTCGAGCGTGGCGAAGAGCTCGCGCATCGCGACCGAGACGCCGACGAGCTCGCCGAACGAAGTCCGCTCGCTGAGCGTCGCCGCCGTCGCGCCTCCGTCGACGTCGAACCGCAGCGTCGTGCCGCCGACGACGATCTCGGCGCCGGGGGCGAGCACCACGTCGACGATTCGGTGGCCGCCGAGCCAGGTCCCGTTGGTGCTCCCCGCGTCGCGCACGCGCACTCGCTCGCCGTCGCGCGAGAGCTCGAGGTGCACGCCGCTGACGCCGGGATCGGCGAGGACCAAATCGTTCGTCTCGTGGCGCCCCACGGTCGCGAGCGACTGTTGCATCGCGAACGCCGCGCCGGCGCCGGGGCCCTGCGTCGCGCTGACGCGTGGGACGCCGCGCACGACGGGGACTTTGACGCTCGCCATCGCTTCGGTCGCGGACTCGGGTGCCATGGGCCGCAGGGTACGGCGCTCGGAGGATCAACGGCCATGCTAAAATCGACGCCGTCGATGTTCCACGCATGGCGCCGGTTGGCCGTTGCCAGCTTTCTTTGCCTTCCACACCTCGCTTTCGCGCAGACGCCGGAGCTGGATGAGGCGCGTGCGACGTTCGCCCGTGCGCTCGCCGAGGAAGACGCCGGGCAGGACGAGAGCGCGCTCGAGAAGTTTCGCAAGGTCGCGGCCGTTCGCGACACCGCCTCGGTCGAATATCGCATCGGAAAATGCGAAGAGGCGCTCGGGCACGAGCGCGCGGCCATCGCCGCGTACGATCGCGCGGCGCGGCTGGGGCGCGCGGACGTGCAGGCGGCGGACGTGGTCTCCGCGGCGAACGATCGCATCTCTGCACTCGCGGCGCAGATGGGCAAGCTCGCCATCGTGGTGCGCGGCAGCGACGCGGCCGAGGTCCGAGTCGACGGCGAGGCGGTCGCGCGTGCCGACCTCGACGCGATCGTCCTCGAGCCAGGCGATCACGTCGTGGACGTGACGGCGCTCGGGACGAAGCCGGCGCGCGCGAACGTCACGATCGCGCGCGGCGGCAAGCTCCAGCTCAGGATCGACCTCGCGCAAATCGAACGGCCGCCGTCGCTCGCTGCGCCCAGGGCGCCGTCGCACGTGAGGCGCGACTTCGGCATCGCGGCGATCGTGACCGGCGCGGCGTTCGGGATCGCCGCCGGCGCGGTCTTGTTCGCGCGCAACGACCTCATCGACTCCATTCACGCGACGTGTCCGAACGACGTCTGCCCGATCGCGAGCCACGACGACGTCGAGAGCAAGCGCGCGCTCGCGAGCGCGCTCGAAGCGCCGGCGGGCATCCTCGCGGGCTTCGCGCTCGCCGCGCTCGCGGGCGGCATCGTGCTCGTCGCGCTCGGCCCGGAGCGTCGCGCGACCGCGATGATCGGGCCGGGGTCGATTTTCGTCCGAGGCGTCTTTTGAAGGGCGCGCTCGTCTTGTTCGTCGCGCTCGCCGCGTGTCAGGCGGTGCCCGACGTCACGTACGACAGCGACGGCTCGGCCGCCGCGTCCGACGGCGGAAACACGTGCCCGGATCAAGTTCCGCCCTACGCCTCGATTTGTTGCGGACCGATCCCTTGTCAGGGCGCGGACTGCCTCGCGACCTGCCAGGACTGCATCTCGCGCTGCACCCTCTCGGACCTTTGTTGTCCGAACGCGCAATCTCGCGCGACCTGCAGGGCCAACCTCGTCTGTCCTTGACGGTCACTCGGTCTCGGCGAGCGCCTCGCGCAGCACGAAGACGCGCGCAGGATGACGTTCGCCGGCTTCACGTCGCGGTGCGGCGCGGCGAGCGCCGAGGCAACCTGTCGCGCCAGCGCGATCGATTCTCCCAGCGAGAGCGGCGCGCGTTGTTCGTGCGTGTCGAGGACGCCGTGCGCCAAGTAGCGGACGACGTTCGGGTGGGCGATCGTCGAGAGCATTTCTGCCTCGCGGAGGAACCGCTCGCGAAGGCTCGAGGTCGCCCGCGGCGCGATCTCGCGACGGGGCCCGCCGGTCTCGCCGTCGCGGCAGCGGTAGACGACGCCGAGCCCGCCGCTTCCCGCGACCCGCTCGACGTCGAATCGGCCCGCGATTTGAGTCAGGACCTCCGCCGAGGATACCGCGCGAAGCGCCGTTCGCAGCTCATCCAACTTTCTTTGATTGCCGCCCGCGCCAGGACACGCATAAAGTGCCCGATTCCTCAGGAGACAGCATGGACATCCTCACGGCGCTCGATCGCAACGCCGACTATTCGAAAACACAGCTCCAATTCATCTTCGGCGCCTGGGTGCTCAGCGGCCTGTTCGAGAAGAAGAAAAAGATTTCACTCCACGACGGTGACGTCGCGGAAGACGACTACGACAAGCGCTCGATCTACTCGCTCCTCTACGCCCTCTATCGCTCCACCGGCACGGTGAAGAGCGAGACGGGCGAGCGCTACGAGTTCACCTTCAACACGTGGGGCTACGCGTGGCCCAAGTCGTGGGGCCCGTCGCCGATCCGCAAGGACGACCCGCAGCGCTACGGCAAGAACGCGTACACCGGTCTGTTCCAATTCGACGCGGTGAAGAAGTACGTCGCCGAGCGCGACGGCAAAGTGCACGTCGTCGAGATGGGCTGCGGCACCGGCGCCGGCGCGCACCACATCTGCAACCACGTGCTCCCGAAGTGCACGTACGAAGCGGTCGACATGCAGGAAGCGGCCATCCGAACCTGCCGTCGCAAGTTCGTGCCCGAGCTCGGCGGCCGCCTCAAGGCGACGTGCGCCGACGCGACGCACTTGCCGATCGAAGACGGCGTCGCCGACTTCATCGTCGTCAACGAGACGCACGTCACCGAGATGGCCGGTCAGGTCACCGAAGAGGACGAGCGCTTCTTCAAGACCGCCAAGCGTCTGCTCAAGCCGGGCGGCTACATCGTCTGGGGCAACGCGATCCCCGACTCGACGTGGAAGCCGTGCCTCGACTACCTCGAGTCGATCGGCATGAAGACGATCGAGGTCCGCGACGTGACCAAAGAAGCGGTCCTCGCGCGCGACGAGGACAAAGAGCGCATCGAGGTCTACTTCGACCAGTGCAAGGACATCTGGTTGGGGTTCCGCATCCCGGTGCTCGGCTCGCAGAAGCTCGTCGAGGCGGAGCGCGCGCTCAAGAATTTCGCGCGCCACCCCGGCACGCGTCTCTACGAGAACATGGTCGACGGCACCGACACGTACAAAGTCGTGCTGATTCAGAAGCCCGCCTGAGTGGTTCACGGGGGGACCACCCGGGAGGGGGCGGCTTAAGAGCCTATTAAGAGGTGTTCCGGCGTCGCGCGCCGCATCGTGATCGCACGAGGTGGACGCGATGAAGCTGGTTGGATTTCTTGCAGCGAGCATGGTCGGGGCGGTGCTGGTCGGGTGCGGCGGCGCCGGCGACGGCGCGGGTACGGCGAGCGACGAGCTGATCACGGTCTGCGCGAACGGCGCGACCGTCG
Source organism: uncultured delta proteobacterium (assembly GCA_963731595.1). Taxonomy (GTDB): domain Bacteria; phylum Myxococcota_A; class Polyangia; order Polyangiales; family Polyangiaceae; genus DASXHD01. The sequence continues at coordinate 1,326,652 of CAVSWE010000009.1, read as the reverse complement.
AGGGCATCGACGTCTCCGAGTTCCAGGGGGCGATCGACTGGGCGTCGGTTCGCGCGTCGGGCCGCGTCTTCGGCGTCGCGCGGGTCGCCGACGGCACGCAGCACCTCGACCCGACCTTCGCGGCGAACTACGCCGGCATGAAGGCGCAAGGCATGGTGCGCGGCTCGTACCAGTTCTTCCGCGCGAGCGAGGATCCGATCGCGCAAGCCGACTTGCTCCTCTCCAAGATCGGCGCGCTCGGGCCGGGCGACTTGCCTCCGATGCTCGACGTCGAGGTGACCGACGGGCAAAACAACGCGACGATCGACGCGCGAATCGCAGCGTGGGTCGGGCACGTGAAGGCGGCGACGGGGCGCGATCCGCTGGTCTACACCGGGCCGTATTTCTGGGGCCGAATCGGCGGGCCGTCGAGCCAGGGCACGACGCTCGTCGTCGCCGATTGGGGCCCGAGCTGTCCGCTCGTCCCCGCGGCGTGGCCCGCGTGGAAGGTCTGGCAGTACGCCGACAACGGGCACGTGCCGGGCATCGGCGGCCTGGTCGATCTCGATCGCTTCGACGGGACCTTCGCGGCGCTCCAGGCGATGACCGGCGCGGGCGCGACGACGTCGGATCTTCCGAGCCCGTCGGATTACGTCGGCATCGCGTCGACGGCGGACGGCGGCGGGTACTGGGTCGCGAAGGGCGACGGCGGAATGTTCAGCTTCGGCGACGCGCAGTTCTACGGGTCGGCGGGCAACGCCCACCTCGCGTCGCCGGCGGTCGGCGTCGCGACGACCTCGGACCGACGGGGCTATTGGCTCGGCGCCGCGGACGGCGGGCTCTTCGCGTACGGCGACGCGCCCTTCCTCGGCTCGATGGGCGGGAAGAAGATCGACGGGCACGTCGTCGGCGTGGCTGGAAACAAGAGCGGCTACTGGCTGGTCGCGGACGACGGCGGCGTCTTCACCTTTGGGACTGCGTTCTACGGCTCGATGGGCGGCAAGACGCTGAACGCGCCGGTCGCGGGCATCGCGGCGACGCCGAGCGGGCAGGGGTACTGGCTCGTCGCGAAAGACGGCGGCGTGTTCGGCTTCGGCGACGCGGGCTTCTACGGATCGATGGGCGGCAAGGCGCTGAACGCGCCGGTCGTCGGCATGGCGCCGACGTCGAGCGGTCACGGCTATTGGCTCGTCGCGTCCGACGGCGGCATGTTCTCCTTCGGCGACGCGAAGTTCTATGGCTCGATGGGCGGCAAGACGCTGAACGCGCCGATCGCCGGCATGGCGGCGCGCCCGCAGGGCGACGGCTATTGGCTCGTCGCGAAGGACGGCGGCGTGTTCGCGTTCGGCGCGGCGGCATTCCACGGCCGACCGTGATTCAGTGAACGACGACGGGTTGGTCGGGCGCGCTCGGCGCGGTCTCGGCGCCCTTCGGCAGCTCGACCCAGAACGTGCAGCCGGAGCCGACGACCGATTTCACGCCGGCGCGCCCGCCGTGCGCCACCGTCACGCGCTTCACCGTCGCGAGCCCGAGCCCGATGCCCGCCGTCTTCGACCCGTGACCGCGAACGTACGGCTCGAAGACGCGCGGCTCGAGGTCGGGCGGGAGGCCCGGCCCGGTGTCCTGGACCTCGAGACGGATCGCGGATCGCGTTTCGTACGCGCGGATCGCGATGCGACGCGTCGCCGAGTCGCCGATGTACTTGACCGCGTTGTGCGCGAGGTTCGACACGATGCTCATGAGCACGCCTGGGTTGCACGTCGCGAAATGCGAGACCTTCACGTCGACGGAGAGCTCGGCGCCGACGGAGCTCGCCGCGTCCCGGAGCTCCCGTTCCAGATCGGCGATCGTCGCCTGCACGTCGGCGTGCGCGCCCTCTTCCGGAAGTGCGCCGGCGACCGCGAACGCGAGCAGGCCGCTCACGAGCCGCTCGATGCGCTTGATCGCGGAGGTGCCGCGCTCGGCGAGCTGCGTGCGCCGCGCGTCGTCGAGGCCGGACATCGTCGTCGTCTGGAGCGCGAGCCCCACCGTGCCGAGCGGGCTCAAGATGTCGTGCGCGACGCGCCCGGCAAACTGGTCGAGCTCGGTCGCGCGCGCCTCGATGAGCCGCCGCCGCTCCTCCGCGAGCGCGGCCCGCTGCCTCATGACGCGACGTAGCGCGGCCGCGCCGCCGACGGTGATGGCCGCGCAGAGCGCCGCGAGCGCGAACGCGATCAGCATCGAGCGCTTTTGGGCGGAAGCGATGGAGAGCGCGAGCGCGTGCGAGCGCTGCGCGTTGAGCTCGATGTCCCGCGTGATGGCGGCGCCGAACGCGTCACCCGAGGCGTCGAGCGATTTCAACGACGTGGCGGCGTCGGCGACCTGGCCCGCGTTCGCCGCCGCGAGCGTGCGGTCGGCGTTGCCCTCGAAGGCGTCCTTCGTCCGCAGGATGTCGCCCCAGAGCCGCTGCTCGTTCGGCTCGACGGGCAAGACGAGGTAGTCGGCGAACGACTCGTTCATCGCTTGTCGCGTGAGCTCGATCCCGCGAGTGCTCGGCTTCTGCCCCGATTTGGCCGCGTCCACGTAGTCGGCGAGCAGGACCTCGAGGTGTCGCATTTCGCCGCGCGCGCTCGCGAGCTCTTCGATGCTGGGCGCGGTCCCGTCGGCGATCTCGAGCGAGCTCCGACCGACGGACATCATCTGCCACTGCGTGAAGAGCATCGCCGCGACGAAGCACGCGACGATGACCCCGAACACGACAGGCAGCTCGAGGGTCCACCTCTCCTCGAAGGATTTGCGCTCCGCGGCCACGCGATCGAAACGCGCCGCGATGCATTTTGTTCCAACTGGTTTCGGCTCAAACCAGAGAGATCGCGACTCGCTCGAGCACGCTGCGGGCCGTCTCGACCTCGCGCTTGGGAATGCGGGACAGAGCAGCCCGCACGGCCGCTTCGACCGTGCCCGAGCGCTGCTGTGCGATGCGTTTGCCCGCGGGCGTGAGCTCCAGCACGACGGCCCGGCGGTCGGTCGCGTTAGGCTTGCGGCGCACGAGCTTGCCCCGCTCGAGGCTCCGCAGGATGACCGTCACGGTGCTCTTGTGGAAGTAGAGGAAGCGCGCGAGATCGCTGGGCGAAACCTGCGGCTGCGCGGCGAGGAGGCGCAGCACGAGCCGCTGCGGTCCGGTGACGCCGGTGCTCGCCTTCATCCGCTTGGAGTGGGACTGGAGGCGATGGTCGAGGGCCCATACCGTTTGCAAAAAGACTATCGTAGGATCCGAGAGCGTACGGGGCATTTGCGCCAGAGTCGCAGCACGCTTGACTCGTTGCAACTCAAACCATATGACGGGGCCATGAAATCTGCTGCCATCCTGGCATTCGCGCTGGTCGCCTGCGGCAACGCAAAACCCGCGGCCCCTCCCGAGAACACCGCTCCCCCGCCGGCTCCGACGGCGCAGAAGGTCGAGCAGAAGCAAGTCAGCACCAACGTGAACTTGAGCAGCGACATCCTCGCCGCCTGCAAGATCGAGTTCGCGAACCCGACCGAGGCGCCCAAATTCGAGTACGACAGCGCCAAGCTCGCGCCGGACGACGAGCGCGTGCTCACGCAGGTGGCGACGTGTCTCACGACCGGTCCGCTCAAGGGGCGCGCGGTGCAGCTCGTGGGGCGCACCGACCCGCGCGGGACGGATCAATACAACATGGCGCTCGGCGCGAACCGAGCGAACCAGGTGAGCGACTTCCTGAAGCAGCACGGCGTCTCTCTGCTCACGGTCACGTCGCGGGGCGCGATCGACGCGAAGGGCCACGACGAGTCGACGTGGAAGGAAGATCGACGCGTGGACCTGGTGCTCCAGGGCTCATGAACGCGAGCAGCCGGTCGGGCAGCCAGCCGGCCGCGAGCAGCGTGATCATGAGCAGCGAGAACCACACGACCGGGCCGAACATCAGCGCGATCATCGTGTGCATGCCGAGCCCGAAGACGAGCGCGTAGGGCCGCGTCTTTCGCAGCGCGAACGTGAGCGGCGCGGTCGTCTCGAAGACGAGGACCGCGCCCTGGAGCGTCGTCCACAGCCACGCGGGGATCGCGCGCGCGAGCGCGTACGCGATCGACGTCTGATAGCTGCCGTGAATTTGCGAGTAGAGGACGAGCGGCTCGTGGAGCCAGTCGGCGCGCGCCTTGGCGATGCCCGACGCCATGTAGATCGTGATCGGAAGGAGCTGGAGGAAGCGGATCGAGCCGCAGGGCCGCTCGGTCTTCCACGCTTTGCCGCGCCGGCGGCGCGCGAGCCACGCGTCGACGCTGAGGACGCGGTTGGCGGGGCCGGCGGCGACGGCGAGGACGATGACCGGCGAGAGCTTGCTCACCGAATAAGCGGCGAGCCGATCCGAGAGCGCGACGAAGAGGAGCGTCGACGCGAACACGAGCGCGCTCGCGCGGGTCTTCCAGCCGATCGACATCGAGACGCCGCTCGCGATCATCGCGGCGGCGACGACCCACGCGGTCGACGACGAGAGCGCCGGGACGTAGAGAGGCTGACGCCAATCGCCGCCCAAATCCGGGACGCGAAAGCCCGCGTCGCCGATCCAGTGGGGCGCGTGCGCGAGGCGCGCCGACATGAACCCGAGCGCGACGAGCGGGATGAGGATTCGCACGAGCGCGAGCCGCGCGAGCGGGACCGGCTCGTCGAGCCACATCGCGATGCGCGTGCCGAGGTGCATCAGTCCCGCTCCTCGACGTCGCCCGCGCAGCGCCGGTCACGGACCGATTCGGGCGTGTGGTAGAAGACCTTGCGCTCGGCTTCGGGGTAGTGCGAGAGCGGGTAGCGCTGGTAGCGCTCGAAGGCCGAGCCGACCGGCGGAATCGGAATCCGCAGGCTGAGCAGTCGCACGCCGCCGATGCGCTCGCCCGGGTCGACGCCGTCGGCGCCTGGGTGGTCGTCGTGACTGCGGACGAGGTACCGGTCGAGCGCGTGCATCGTCGGCCGGTTCTCCCGAAGGAAGTGCATCGCGCGGTTGAAGCGATTCTCCTTGTCGTCGGGATCGACCGGAAAATACGGGCGCACGTCGAGCTCGACCCAGCTCTGCTTCGAGCAGACCCACGCCTCGGCGCGGTAGTCGATCGTGGCGTGCGCGGCTCGCGGAAAGAGGACCGAGACCTGGGTGAAGAACGCGATCGGGCGCGGCAGGAGCTGGCCGGGGGTCTTGCAGCCCGCGCCGTCGAGGGCGACCGACAGGAGGTAGGCGGCCGCGACCGCGCGGAGCGCGATACGGCCGCGCCGCTTCCACATGGCCCTCCGCTCGGAGCGCTCGAACGCGCGGACGTCCCGCGTGCGACGTTTCACCGCACGGGGTTGTCACACGTCAAGAACCGAGGATCAAGTCGACGCGTCGGTCCGTGCGCCAGCCGTCGTCGTCCTTGCCGGTCGCGTCGAGCGCGCCGCGCGACGTCTCCTTGATGCGCGACGCGACGCCGTGCTGGTGCAGGAAATCGGTGACCTGGTGCGCGCGGTGCGCGCCGAGCGCGAGGTTGTACTGCTCGGTGCCGCGCGGGTCGGCGCGGCCGACGAGCTCGACGCTGCGGCCTTTGAGCGGCCCGGTCGTGAGGCACGTCGAGACTTGCTCGAGGACCTGCTGATCGTCGGTCTGCAGATCCGTGCTGTCGTAATCGAACTTCGGCGCCTGCGAGGCGTTCGAGAAATCGATCTTGCACTGGGCGAGGATGTCGCCGCTCAGGGCGACGTTGGTGCTGACGGGCTTCGGCGTGGAGTCGACCGCGTCCGTCTTGCCGGTCTCGTTGGCCGAGACCGCCGGTTTGGAGTTGCCGCACGCGACGAGCGCCGTGGCGACGAGGACGAAGAGCGTTTTCATTGCAGCTCTCGAATATGGTTGCACTTGCAACTAGTCAAGTGCCACGAACGGGGCCTATCGCCACGAAACGTGCGCGCTCGTGCGACGAAATGCCCGCCTCAGGGGCAGGTGCGGTCTTGGAGCACCAGCGGCGGGAGCGGCGTCTGCGAGAAATCGAACGCGCCGAGGAGATCGTTCGCGTTCGCGTCCTGCGCGGCGGGGTCGAGATCGTGCAGCGTCTTGGTCGAGCCGAAGACGCGCTCGATGAAGCGCGGGATGCTCGCCTGCTCGGACGTGTCTTTGAAGACGAAGCCCTTCTTCGCGTAGGGCGAAATCACGATGAGCGGCAGGCGGAAGCCGAGGCCGTAAGGCTGGCTCGTGTTGCACCCGTACTGCCGCGGCGGCGCGACGTGGTCGTACCATCCGCCGAAGTCGTCCATCGTGAAGAGGATGGCGGTGTCCTTCCAGTACTCGCTCTGCATCACCATGTTGATGTGATCGACGGTCCAGTTCTCGCCGGTGCAGACGCCTCCGATGTTCGGGTGCTCGTCGGCGAGATCCTGGTTCACGAGGAAGACGACCGGCGGGAGCGTCTTGTTCTGGATGTCGCTCTGGAACTGCGAGTCGACGACGACCTTGCTCCACCCCGCACCGTGACGGATCGGATCGATCGCGTCGAACATCGACCAGACCTCGGGCAGCAGATAGAAATTCGAGCCGTAGAATTTCCAGTCGACGCCGGCGGGCAGCACGTCGGGGACGCTCGGGATCTTGAAGCATGGAAAGACGTCGCTCTCGGCGCAGGTCTGCTCGTTCTCGGTCGGCACGAGCGTCGACGACGCTTGATCGCAGCCCCAATACGGCCAGTAGAGCTGTGTGTTCGGGTTGCCGTACGCCCAGCCCGCTTGCGCGGCGAGGACGAAGGTGTGCCCGGGGAAGCTCGGGCCGAGGACGTTCGCGAAGAAGTGATCGGCGAGCGTGAAGTTGCGCGCGTACTGCCAGTAGTTGGGGATGTCCTTCTCGAGGTACTGCGCGTAGGCGAGGTTGTCGCCGTTCACGTTGGAGCCGCTGACCGCGTCCCAGCCGTCCATCTTGCCCGAGTCCCAGTCGGTGAGCGCGCACGGGTGCTCGTGACAGAAATCGCGCGGCGTCTTGTCGGGCGCCTCGCCGACGGGGATCACGCCGCGCGACGTGTTCGCGGTGGTCGTGCCCTCGGCGCCGGGGAAGCTGCCGAAGTAGTTGTCGAAGGTGTGGTTCTCTTTGACGATGACGATGACGTGCTTGATCGGGATCGGCACGTTGCTCGGGGCGTCGGCGCTCGCGTCGATCGCCGCGTCGGGCGCGCTCGAGTCTGCCTTGGTCGACGCGTCGGCGCCGGCGTCGGTCGTCTCACCGCCGGTCGAACCGCAAGCCGTCACGAGGAGCGCGCACCCGAGCGTTCGGAGAAGCCAAGCCATGCGCGAGAGCTTGGATCATTCTCGTGACATTTGCATCGGTCACGTGATCGTGCCGACGACGACGTAATGATACGTTCCCACTGTTTTCGGCTCGTTCGCGACGATCAGTCCCGCCGCGCGGAGCGCGCTCGCGGCGTCGGCGGCAGACACGCGATGATCGGGCGGCGGGCCGGGCTGGTCGGGGTCCGCCGCGGGGCTCCAGTCGACGATGACGACGCGCCCGCCGGGTCGGAGGATGCGCTTCGCTTCGGCGAGCGCCGCGGGGCGGTCGTCGATCTCGTGCCAGACGTTCGCCAGGAAAACGAGATCGACGCTCGCGCTCGCCAGCGTGGTCGCGTCCGCCGAGCCGCCGACGAGCGCGACGGGCTCGTCGTGCAGCTTTCCGCGCAGGTGCTCGAGCATCTCGGGTTGCATGTCGACGGCGAACACGCGTCCGCTCGGCGCGACGGCGCGCGCCATCGGCAGCGCGGAAATAGCCGGTGCCGGCGCCGACGTCGGCGATCTGCATTCCCGGCCGGAGCTCGAGCCGCGCGACGACGTCGGCCGACGGGAGGAAGCGCTCGCGCTCGGGATCGTCGAGCTTGTGGGCGTGGTGGTGGTGGAACATGCGTTCGTGCGGCATGGCTCGGACTCTATCCCGCCGCGGTCGGAACGAGCTTGCGCCGAACATATTTACGGTGTAAGTACGGCCGATGAAGCGTGCTTTTGGAGGTCTTCTTCTCGGCTCGGTGCTCGCGTGCGGCGGCGGAGGCGGCTTCGAAAAGGCGGATGCTGGCGGCGGGCAGGACGGCTCGCCGGTCGTCTCGACGGGCGGCGCCGCGCTCTCGGTGAACGGCGTCGCCGCGTACACCGCGCTCGGCGGCGTGAGCGCGTCGAAGGGAGCGTTCGTCGTCGTCAGCGTTACGCTCGCGAACACCGGCAGCGACGCGGCGCTCGCGACCAACCCGCTCTTCTTCTCGCTCGGCTTTCCAAACCACACGCTCGTGCTCGCGTCGCCGATGAGCTCTTCGCTGAAAGACGCGTGCGACGCGAGCGTCTCGGTGGCGGCGTCGGGCAGCGTATCCTGCTCGGTCGCCTTCGACGTCGCGGCGACCGCGACGCCGGACTCGATCGTCTACGCCGACCCGTCAGGTCCGTCGTCGTCCGCACCGATCGGCGCGATTCCGCCGGCCTCGCCGCCCAACGAGACCGCTTGGGGCGCGCTCTCGGCGAGCGACCGCGCGACGGTCTGCGCGAGCGTCGCGCCGTCGATGCCGACGTCGTGCGGCGCTCCGATGCACCTCGACGCCGATCGCTCGGCGTGCTCGGACTCGTCCTCGTTCTTCGTCTGGCCGCTCGAGCAGGTCAGCGGCTACGGCGGCGGCTGCGACGCTGCGGAGATCGACCCGAAGTGTCCGCTCGGGACGATCAAGGCCTGCATCGCCGCGGTGAACGCCAACGCGTGCGCGTCGTTCTCCGACGCGAGCTGCAGCCAGTGCCTGAGCTGGACGGTGAGCGACCCGGCTTGTCACTGAGCTCCGCGTCGCTCAGCGGAGATAGGGAAAGCTCGAACGCAGGCGTGCGTCCTCGTCGCGCAGGAAGTGAAACAGCGTCACCGCCGCGCTCAGAGAGCGGGTGACCTGCCTCGCGAAGCGCCGTGGGGCCGAAGGTCGCGTGAAGCGCCAACGTCTTTGAGTCGTCGTGTGGTGGTTCATCGATAGCCTCCGTGAAGGGAACCGCCGCGGAGCAAACGCCGCGCCGGGGTCGATCTCTCGACACACGTGCAAATCTTCGGTGGCGAGATGCCACGCGTGTCGCAAGTTGCGCCGAGCGCACGCCCAGCGCGGGTCACCCGAGGCGCGTCTGCCGCCCCACCAGGGCGGCGTAATGCCCGCCGCGCGCGAGCCCGACGACGAGGTCGACGACCGAGCCGATGATCTACGGGCACGAGAACGAGAGGAGAAACCCGAGCACTCCGAAGAAGGCGCGGACGAGCGACCGGACCTCGCGGAGCAAGCTCGTGCGGGCGGCGTCGGCCCTCTCAGACGCCCACGGCGTAGGCGCCGATCTCTTCGCGCCGGAGCTCGAGCACGCGCGCTCGGGCCCGGTGCAGGCGCCCGGTTTGGCGGCGCATCTCCTCGATGAGCGGCTCGTGCGGCGCTCGCTGGCCGAAGTCGTCGGCGTAGTCGAAGAGGCCGTTCGGGCGATGACGCCCGTCGGCCCACCCGGGGTGATTCAAGATTGGATAGAGCGTGATGCCGTGCAGCTCGCAGCCCTGGTTCATCGCGCGCTCGCACTCGCCGGCGACGTAGCGGAGCCACGGCGCGCGCGCGTCGCCCTCGCTGCCGGTCTCGGAGACGATCATCGGGCGGCCGTAGCGCTCGTGGACCTCGAGGAGCATCTGCGAGAGTGGGGTGAAGCGCTCGTCGTGACGGTCGATGGTCGTGCCGTCGAGCATGAACTGATTGTCCGGGTAGAAGTCGACGCCGACGACGTCGAGGTACGTCGGGTGGCCGCCGAGCGAGGGCCACACGTCGCCGACGAGCATGTCCCACGCCTGGTATTGGAGGAGGTTGTCGGACTCGACGCGCCGCCACGTCTTCGGCTGCAGCGCCGCGGGGACGATGCGGATGATCGGCTCCGGTTGAAGGAAGCGCGCGTGCGGGCTGACCGCGCGCACGGCCTCGATCGCCTCGATGGTCGCGCGGACGAGCTGCGCCTTCAGCTCGACGCCGCGCGCGGCCTCGAACGGGTTCATGGAGCGGACGTCTCCGCCGGCCCACGCGAGGTAGGACATCTCGTTGATGGGTGTGAGGATCGGCGCGCCGTCGCCCTCGTCGCGAAGCATGGCGGCGACGCGCGACGCGTAGTGCGCGAACCGCGCCGGAAACGAGGTCGAAAATGGATCGACGTCGTCCGGCCAGCCGAAGTGCATGAGGTCCCAGGCGACGCGGACGTTCTGCTCGCGCGCCGCGCGGGCCATGCGCCGCGCGACCGAAAAGTCGAGGATGCCCGGGTGACGCTCGGTGCGAACCCACGAGATGCCGTCGCGACACGTCGTGATGCCGACGCTTCGGAGCAGCGCGTAGTCGGAGCGGGCGAGCGCGTCGTGGCGCGTGCTCGCGAGCGCGTCGAGCCGGCGCCCGTTCTCGAGCCTCTGGCACGAGCACTCGAACCCGCCGTAAAAGACTCCTTCGAACAGCGGAACCATGCCGGTCCGGAAGAGCAGATTGCGCGCCACGCGCGGCGTCCTTCACGCCGCGCGGAGCGTCTCGAACACGAGCATCCCGTTCGCCACGACGACGATCGCGACACCAGCCACGCTGCCGCGCGCAAGGGAGGGCCGAACGCCGGCGGACCCATGCGCGCGGGGTCGCGCCGAGGACTCCGACGCACGCGACGACCGCGGCCCCGCCGCGAAGCTCCGTGGCCGTGCCGACGATCGCGAAGAGCGCGACGATCTCGACGCGCCGTTCGAGCGCGAGGAGCACGACGGCCTGGCGACGAGACCCAACCCCGCTTCGCCGCGGCGCTGAGCGGTCGACGCAGCCGCATCACGGCGCGCGCCCGTGCGGTCCGCGGGCCACGCACATTTCCCGTGAGGCGCGCGTGCGCGGCTCGCCGCGTTCGCGATCGCCTCGGTGCGAAAGCGCCCGTCGCGTCGCTCGCGCCACGGCGTTCGTGCGCGCGCGCAGTTCACGACAAGCGACTCCAGTTCACGGTCCGTGTCTCCGAGCCGAACCCGGGCCTCGCGAAATCGATGCTCGAGCAGCTCGGCGGGCCGCAGGGCGAGCTCGCGACGGCGATGCGCTGAGGCGCGCGACGTCCGCGCTCACGTGACGCGCGAAGCGATCGCGATGAGGTCGCGCGTGAGCGCACGCGACCACCCGAGGCGGTCGGCGACTCGCTCGTCGACGAGGGCGACCCCCGCCGAGCGTCGCCTCGCCTCGCGCAGGCGTTGAACGCGCCACGCGAGGTCGCCCGCCTCGAACGTGGAGACGATCGTCTCGCTGCCGACGCGCCGCGTGCGCGCGGGCCCGCGGAGGACGAGATCGACGAAGAGCGCGAGCGACGCGAGGCGCGGCTCGGCGGCGGCGAAGTAGGGGTCGCGCGCGCCGAGCTCCGCCAGCGGGACCGCGCCGCCCGCGAGGACCGCGCGGAGGCGCGCGCGCGCGGCGCCCGCTCGGCGATCGGCGCGCAACCGCGCGAGCGCCGCTTGCTCGACGCGCCGCGCGCGCCGGGGCGCGAGCAAGAGGGCCCGCGCGACCTGGTCGACCGACTCCGCACGGCGGCCGACGCCGAGGCGACGCACGAGGATCTCTCGGCTCTCGTCGTCGAGCTCCTCGGCGAGGCTCGCGAGCGTTCGCTCCCAGTCGTCCTCGAGCGGCGCGGTCGGCCCGCGCGCCATGTCCCGCGCCGCGTCCCACTCGACGCCGAGGATCGCGCGAATCGCGGCCGCGACCGCGGCGACCGTGCGCGGCCCGCAGTTGCGCGTCTCGAGCACGTCGTCGGGCGTGAGCTGCGCGAGATCGCGTACCGTCGCGAGCGAGCGCGCGGCGACGAGCCACCTCAAGCGCCCGGTCTCGTCGATCGACGCGAGCGGCGAGTCGAGCGTGGCGATGGCCGCCGACTTGGTGCGCGCGTGCGCCTCGCGCCAGCTCACGCCGAGGACCGCGCGCAGAGCGCGGTCGGTGTCGTCGACCGTCTTCTTCCCGCAGCGGCGAATCTGCGCGACGTCTTCCGGCGCGAGCGCGACGAGATCGCCGATCGTCTCGATGCCTCGCATCTCGATGACCCAGCGAAGCCGCGGCGGACAAGCGAGAAGCGCGATCGGCGCGTCCAGCTTTCGCGCGAGGTCGCTCATCGTCGTTCGCTTATCACGCGCCGCGCACGCACGACCGCGCGCACGCCGCGCGCGCTCGAAATGTTCCAAGCGCGCCGCATTCGTCGCGACGCGACGACGACGTCGTCACGTGGGTTACGCGCTCGTCACATTCCACGAGGCGTCGTCGTGCGGCGCCACGCAATCGTTTCGAACGTCCCATGAACCTGGCACCGCACCTCCGTAGTTTGCGCGCCGACAACTGGAGGGACTGCGAATGACACCCAACTCGAAATGCGCCGTCGCGATCGTCGCGAGCGCCATCACGCTGACGAGCGTCGCGGCCCGCGCGGCCGTCACGTGCGACAACGTCGGCCTACCCGGAACGGTGATCTACGTCGCCGGCTCCAGCGCCGCGAAGCCGATGCTCAAGCAAGTGAGCAAGACGCTCGCGACGCAGAACAGCCCGATCCGGCTCGTCTACATCAGCCTCGGCTCGTGCGCCGGGCTCTCCGACATCACGACGAACACGAAGGAGAGCACGACCGGAGTCTACTGGGACGAGACGAACGGCAACGCCGAGCAGAGCTGCACGGAACCGAACGGCGGCGCGACGGTCGACGTCGCGGTGTCCGACGTGTTCCCGACCTCGTGCAGCAACATCACGCTGCAGACGAACCAGAAAGACTTCCAGGGCTCGGTCCAGGTCTTCAGCTTCATCGTGCCGGCGTCGTCGAAGCAGAACGTCATCAGCAACGAGGCGGCGTTCGTCACCTACGGCTGGGGCGGCGCTACCAACGTCGTCGATACGTGGAGCGACCCGAGCTACATCTTCAAGCGGGATCCTTCGAAGTCGGGCACGTACTCGATGCTCGCGAAGCTCCTGAACCTCGACCCCAACAAGATGAAGGGGACGATCCCCGGCGCGGGCAAGACGCCCGACATCGTCAACGCGGTCTATGCGGCCGACGCGCAGAAGCCCGACGCGGCGATCGGCGTCGTGTCCGAGGACTACGCGGACGCGAACCGGCCCGGCTCGAGCTCCACGACGCCGGTGAAGATCCTCGCCTACCAAGACAAGGGCGTGGCGTGCGGCTTCTACCCGGACTCGACCAAGAGCGCGTTCGACAAGATGAACGTGCGCAACGGCTCGTACCCCTTCTGGGGCCCGATCCACTTCGTCACGAACGTCACCGGCAGCGACCCGACCAAGCCCGAGGTGAAGACGATGCTCTCGTTCTTCACGCGCGCGGGGCTCGACGCCGCGAGCTCGCAGGCGATGATCGACAACGAGGTCGCCGCGTTCACCGTCCCGCAATGCGCGATGAAGGTGTCGCGCACCACCGAGACCTCGCCCGGCGCGTCGCTCGCCATCACCGCGTACGACCCGCCGGCGCCGTGCGGTTGTTACTACGACTTCAAGGCAACCGGCGCGACGTCCTGCACGCCCTGCACCACCACCTGCCAGACCGGCGTCTGCCGCTACGGCTACTGCGAGGCCAAATGAAAACGCGCGCTCTCTTGATCCTCGTGCTCGCCGCGGCCTCTCCGCTCGCGATCGTCCACTGCTCGAGCGACGACTCGTCTCAGACCGACGGCGGACCGCAGAACGGAAAAGACTCCGGCAGCGACGTGACGACGCAGAACGACACCGGGACCGGGACCGACACCGGGACGGACGCGCCGAACGCGTGCTCGACCGGCATCACGTTCGACAACACCAAGGTCCCCGGCTGGCCGAACGCCATTCCGCAACCGTGACCCGATGAACCCCTTCGCCGACTCGCGCGGCGGGAGTCCCCGCCGCGCAGTCGGAAAGGATTCGTGCTCGTGGTGACTTCTAGGCATCTCGTTGCGCTCGCGCTGATGACGCTCGCGTTCCCCGCGATGGCGGCGCACGAGGACGACGACGACATCGTCGTCCGCGCGGACGCGAAGAAGACCGCGCCGGTTCCGACGCCGCCCATGGCGCACGACGAGAGCTGGCTCGAGACGATTGTCGCGCCGTTTTCGGTGACGGCGTTCATGCAGAGCGACGTCCACGGGAGCCAGGCCTCCGAAGACGAAGTGCAGCAAGGCGGCACGCTGCTCAACGAGGATCGCTTCGTGCTTCGCACGGCGCGCGCGCGCCTCGACGCGAGCTGGACGTACGTCCACGCGCAGCTCGAGCTCGAGGCAAGCACGGTGCACGGGCCGTCGATTCGGCCGTACCACGCGTACGGCACGCTGCGAGTCCCGAGCCCGAAGAAAGACGCGCCGCCGCTCGCGTCGGCGAGCCTCGGCCTCTTCGACACGCCCTACGGGTTCGAGGCGCCCGAGTCGCCGCGGACGCGGTGGTTCATGGAGCGCTCGACGTCGAACCGCGCGTTCTTCCCGGGCGTGCCGGATCTCGGGCTCTGGGTGTACGGAGCGCTCGGCCCGTTTCGATGGTCGTTCGCCGCGATGAACGGCGAGCCGCTCGACACGATGTATCAGGGCGTCGCGCCCGTCAGCGCCAAGCAGCTCGTAATGCGCCTCGGCTTCGACGCGCACCCGCGCGAGGACCTCGAGATCAGCGGCGACGTCTCGTCGCTGCGCGGCAAGGGCTTTCACCCGGGCACCGACGCGAGCAAGAACCTCGTCACCTGGAACGACGTCAACGAGGACGGCGCGATCCAGCCCGCCGAGCTCTCCGGCCAGGCCGCGAGCGCCGCGGTCCCGTCGCAGCTCTTCGATCGCTGGGCGGTCGGGGCGGACGTGCAGATTCGCCTCCGCACGAAGCTCGGCGAGACGACGCTCTCGGGCGAGCTCACCGTCGGCGACAACCTGGATCGCGGCGTCTACGTCGCCGATCCGGTATTTCTCGGGCAAGACACGCGCGAGCTCGGCGGCGAGATCGGGCTCACACAAGAGATCACGAAGTGGGCCGTGGTCGGGTTCCGCTTCGACCACTACGACCCGAACCTCGACGCGTTCGACAAGCGCGCCGGGCAGCTCATCCCGACGAACCGCACGATTCAGACGTACTCGCCGCTCGTCGGGTTCGTGTTTCCGGGCGTCGTCACCCACGGGCGCGCGTACGGCAAGGCGCGGCTCCTCTTTCAATACGACGTCATCCGCGACCACCTCGCGCGCGGTTCGAGCGGCCTGCCCGCCGACCTCGCGAACGACGCGTGGACCGTGCGCCTGCAGGTGGAGCTGTGAGGCGCTTCCTTGCATTCTGCATCCTTTTCGTCGCGTGCGACGAGGGGCTCCCGCGCACGCTCGGCCTGAACGAGCCGATCCGCGTGCACGGGGCGCAGTTCATTCCGGGGGCTCTCCCCGGCGCCGACGGCGGCGGCGCGACGCCCACCATCACCAACGTCACCGTCACCAACCCCGTCGTCCTCCCCGGTCAGGCCGGCAAGGCGATCAACGGGCGCGCGAGCGGCGACGCGTCGGCGATCGCGCTTCGGTTCGACGATCTCGGCACCGGGTACTGGGTCGTGCCGATGGGCCCGCTCGACGCGCAGTTCCCGGGCGAGCTCACCTGGCAGGCGATCAGCGACTTCGATCCGCTCGCGGCGGCGACGCCCGGCCATCACACGCTCCGCTTCGTCGCGATCGACGAGCGCGGCAACGCGGGGCCGACGAGCGAGCTCGACCTCTGCCTCGAGAGCGCGGTGCCCGACAACGGCGCGACGTGCGATCCGTCGGCGACGCCGCCCGCCGCCGTGCTCACGCTCGCGTGGGACGTGGACTCCGACGTCGATCTCGCGGTGGTCGGCCCGGACGGGCGCGTCACCGACCCGAAGCACCCGCTCACCATTCCGCTCGACGGCGGCGCGCAGGATCCGACCGCGGGAAAAATCGACCGCGACTCGCTCGCCGGCTGCGTCAGCGACGGCAAGCGCCAAGAGGATCTCGTCTGGCAGACGGCGCCGACCGCGGGCACGACCTTCGACGTCTACGCGAACCTCTTCGACGCCTGCGGCAAGCCCGGCGCGAGCTTCGTCGCGACGCTCTACGAGTACGCGGGCGGTGCGCCCGTCGCGCAGAAGACGGCGAAGGGCACGTTCACGTCGCTCGACGCCAACGGGGGCGCCGCGCTCGGGACCTATCTCTTTTCGTTTTCGTTCTGACTGACTCAGGAGGTACGCCGTGCTCGTTCATCGTTTGTTGAAGGTCGCTCTCCTCGGAAGCGAGTGGGTGATGTGGCTGCTGCTCGGCCTGAGCGTCTTCTCGTTCGCCGCGATGATCGAGCGCCTCGTCTTCTTCGCGCGCCGCCGCGGGGACGTCGACGCACTCTCCGATCGGCTCGCGTCGCTGCTCGAGAGCAACGACTTCGATCGCGCCGAGGTGCTCCTCGTCGAGAGCCCGACCATCGAGGCGCAGGTGATCCTCGCGGCGCTCCACTGGGCGCGCGGCGGCGCCGAGGCGTTCTCCGACGCGGTCGAGAGCCAGCTCGGAAAGCGCAAGAAGGACCTCGAGCGCGGCATGAGCCTCCTCGGGACGCTCGGGTCGAACGCGCCCTTCATCGGGCTCTTCGGCACGGTCATCGGCGTCATCGGCGCGTTCAATCAACTGAGCAAAGGAGGCGCGAAGGCATCGATGGACAACGTGATCGCGCTCATCGGCGAATCACTCGTCGCGACCGGTGTCGGGCTCTTCGTCGCCATCCCCGCGGTCATTGCCTTCAACCTGATTCAGAAGCGCATCGGCGAGATCGAAGGAAACACCGCCTCGATGACCAAACAGATCACCGCGATCCTCAAATCGCAAGAGCACGCGACTCCATTACCGCCGCGCGTGCTGCAAGCGCGCCACGCGAGCCCGATGATCGTCGGGGAGGCCGAATAATGGGCGCGCAGCTGTCGGTCGGTGGAGGCAAGCGCCAGGGGATCGTCGCAATCAACGTGACGCCGATGGTCGACGTGATGCTCGTGCTGCTCATCATCATGATGGTGACGTCCACGTACATCGTCTCGCAGACGCTCAAGGTCGAGCTCCCGAAGAGCGCGAGCACCGACGAGCAAGTGCCGATGACGTGCGCGGTCACCGTCGACAAGAACAACAAGGTCTTCTTCGACAAAAAACTGGTGAGCGAGGACGAGCTCGTCGGCAAGCTCAAGACCTCGCACGACGCAAACCCCGACGTGAACGTCGTCATCAGCGGCGACGCGCAGGCGTTCCACGGGAGCATCGTCCACGTCATCGATCTCGCCAAGCAGCAGGGCATCACGAAGTTCGCGATCAACGTCCAGAGCGAGTGAGCCGGGGCGATGCGGACGCACCAGAAGATCACGCTCGCGATCGTCGGCGGCAGCCTCGTGCTGCACGTCGTCGCGTGGGCGCTGGTCGGAACGATCCGCGGGGAGCGTAAACAAGAGCTGGTCGCGATCTCGCTCGCCGAGTCGAAGAAAAAGGAGAAAGAGAAGCCCAAGCCGCCCCCGCCGAAGCCGGTCGAGGTCCACCCCGCGGCCGCGAAGGTGCGCGCGGCGGCCCCGAAAGCCGAGCAGCTCCCGAAGCGCGTCGCGCCGCCGTCGGAGGCGCCGAAGGCGACGAGCTTCGACTCGCTCCCTGACCTGGGCGCGATGGGAAACGGCGGAGGACCCGGGCTCGCGGTCGCTGGAGGCGGCGGCGGCGGCGGTGGAGGCGGAGCCGCACCCGCGCCGACGGCGACGGCGACGCACCGGCACGTGGAGCTCGTGCCGACCGACACGTGCACCGAGGACCTCGTGAAGCCGAAGCTCGCGGCGATCATCCAGCCGGCGTACACGCGCGAGGGACGGCAAGCGAACGTCGAAGGCGACGTGCGCCTCGAGGTCACGGTCGACGCGACCGGGCGCGTCGTCGGCGTGAAGGTGCTGCGCGGGCTCGGCTATGGGCTCGACGAGTCGGCGATCGACACCATCGAGAAGCGCTGGAGCTTCAAGCCGGCCACGCGGTGCGGGAGACCGGTCCCCGCGACCATCCGCGCGCACGTGACCTTCAATTTGTCATGAGGCTTCGAGCTCTGATTTTCGCCCTCGTGCTCGCGCCGGGGCTCGCGCGCGCGCAAGACGACGCGCCGGGCACGCAGAAGATCGGCGACGAGCGCGGTCGCGTGATCGCGCCGCCCAAGCTCGTGAAGTTCGTCGAGGCCGAGTACCCGCCGGCGGAGAAGGCCGCCGGAAAGCAGGCGACGGTCACGCTGCAAATCGGCATCGGCGAGACCGGAACGGTGCTCGCGGTGCAAGTCGTCGACTCGGCGGGGGCGGCGTTCGACGCAGCCGCGGTCGCCGCGGCGAAGCAGTTCGTCTTCCAGCCCGCGGCGGTCGACGGCAGGCCGGTCGCCGTCAAGATCACGTACCGCTACGCGTTCGTCATCCGCGAACAGCTCCACAAGAAGACCACCGCCGACTTCTCGGGCCAGGTCGTCGACCGCAAGACGAAGAAGCCCGTCGCCAGCGTGAGCGTGGCGCTCGACACCGGCCAGGCCGCGGTCACCGGCGCCGACGGAAGATTTTCGATCCCGGACGTGCCGCCCGGAAAGCACGCGGTCACCCTCTCGGGCGCGGAGCTCACCACCATCGGCACCGAGGAGACGTTCGAGGCGAGCAAGAAGGTCGACGCGACCTACGACGTGCAGGTGAAGAGCGGCGCGCCGAGCGACGAGGACGACGACATCGAGGTCGTCGTGACCGCGCCGCGCATCGGCAAGCAGGTCGTCTCGACCGAAATCACCGCGCAGCAAGCGACGAAGATCCCCGGCACGCAAGGCGACGTGCTCAAGGTCGTCGAGAGCATGCCGGGCGTCGCGCGGCCCGCGGTCGGGTCGGGCGCGATCGTCGTCTGGGGCGCGGCGCCGGAGGACACGGGCGTCTACGTCGACGGCGTCCGCGTGCCGCGGCTCTACCACGACGGCGGCTACCGGTCGATCATCGCCAACGATCTCGTGAAGTCGGTCGAGCTCGTGCCGGGCGGCTACGGCGCGCAGTACGGTCGCGGCCTCGGCGGGCTCATTCACGTCGCGCTGAGGCCGCTCGACGACGAAAAATTCCACGGCTCGATCAGCGCCGACGTCATCGACGCCGCCGCGGCGATCCGCGGGCCGATCGGCGACAAGGTGCATTTTGCTGCCGCGTTCCGCAAAGGCTACTTGAAGGAGGTCGCGAACGCGGTCGTGAGCCCCGAGGTCGCCGACGTCGTCCCGCTCCCGGACTTCTGGGACGCGCAGGCGCGCGTTCGCTACGACCTCTCGAAGAAGGAGACCCTCGAGCTCGGCGGGCTCTTCTCGTTCGATCACACCGACCAAAACTTGTTCAACGCCGACCCCTCGAAGAACAAGACCGAGGCGAGGCAGCTCGCGTTCGGTCGCGTGTGGCTCCGCTACGACAAGGTCACCGCGCGAAACGACGTCGTGTCGATCGTGCCGTACTACGGGCGAAACGAGTCCTTCCTCGATCAACATTTCGGCGGGCAACCGACGAGCCTCGGGGTCACGGCCGACGTCTTCGGCTTGCGCGCGAGCTACCGCACGCAGCCGTCGAAGTGGCTCACGGTGTCGGTGGGTCTCGACACCGAGATGACCGCGAGCACAGTGCACCGGCAAGGCTCGGTCACGTCGCCGGCGCGCGAGGGCGACGTCTACGTCTTCGGCCAGCAGATCGTCGGCGGAACGGCCGCCGACGACTGGAGCGCGGTCGTCGGGAGCGTCGCGCCGTACCTCGAAGCGGACGCGTCCTTCTTCGGCGACACGCTGCACGTGGTCCCGGGGATCCGCGTCGAGCCGTACGTCATCTCGGTCTCGAAGACTCTCCCCACGCAGGGCACGGCGCCGGCGATCGGCGCGTTCCACGAGGACACGGCCGTCGACCCCCGCATCTCGGTGCGCTGGGATCTCGGCAAGAAGATCACCGCGAAGGCGGCCTTCGGCGTCTACCACCAGGCGCCTTCGCCCGAGGATCTCTCGGCCGTGTTCGGCAACCCGGACCTCGGCACCTCGTTCGCGCGGCACTCGCTCGTCGGCGCGCTCTACAAGCTGACCAAGACGACCGGCGTCGAGCTCACCGCGTTCTACAACGTCATGGAGTCGCTGGTCGCGCGCAACACGTCGCCCACGCCCGCGATCGCGCAAGCGCTCCTGCCCGACGGGAGCGGCCGCGCGTACGGCGTGCAGCTCATGCTGAGGCAAGAGCAGATCGGCCCATTTTTCGGGTGGATCAGCTACTCCATCACGCGCAGCGAGCGCCAGGACGCGCCGGGCCTTCCGTACCGGCTCTTCGACTACGACCAGACGCACACGCTGACCGCCGTCGCGTCGCTCGACCTCGGCAAGGGCTGGGAGATCGGCGCGCGCTTCCGCTTCTCGAGCGGCTTTCCGCGCACGCCCGTGCTCACCGGGTATTACGACACGCAGTACGGCTGGCAGCCGCTCTTCGGCGCGAAGAACACGATCCGCATCCCGGCGTTCGCGCAGCTCGACGCGCGCGTCGCCAAGCGGTTCAAGGTCGGCAAGAGCGAGGCCGAGGTGTACCTCGACGTGCAGAACGTGACGAACACCAGCAACCCGGAGGAGATCGTCTACAGCCCGGACTACCGAACTCGGAGCTACATCACCGGGCTGCCGATCCTGCCGGTCTTGGGGGCCAAATGGTCGTACTGAGACGTCGAGCGATGCTCTTCGCGTGCGCCGCGATGCTTGCAGAATGCAAGCCCAACCTGGGCGCGCGCGAGTCGCTCGTCACGGCGCCGCGCCTGCTCGCGATGCGCGCGACGCCGGCCGAGGCCGCGCCCGACGATCCGGTCTCGTACGATTTTCTCACCGTCGATCCGTCCGGCGAGCTCGGGACGTCGATCGACACGGCGTGGTGCACGCTGCGAAAGCCTCTCGACGATCCCGACACGGTCGCGTTCGGCTGCGTCGCCGTCTCCGGCGACGGGATCGTCGAGACTTCTTCCTCGCCGTCCGCTCCGGCCACGATGCCCGACGACGCGTGCCGCAATTTCGGTCCCGACGTGCCGACGCCCAAGCCCGGCGAGCCGCAAGGCCGCCCGGTCGACGCGGATCCGACCGGCGGCTACTACCAGCCGCTGCGGCTCTTGTTCGGAAGCGAGATCGACGTCGGCGAGTCGCGCGTCTCTTGTGGGCTCGCGGGCGCGTCGCTGGCCGACTCGGCGACGTACCGCGCGCAATACCACGCGAACACCAACCCGACCGTGCTCGACGTGACCGCCAGCGGCGCGTCGCTCAGCCAGGACCCGACCGCGCCCACGCCGCTCGCCGCCGGCGCGCGCGTCGTGCTCACCGCCTCGTGGCCCGCGTGCCCGACCGCCGACGCGTGCGGAGACGGCGTCTGCGGCGCGGAAGAGTCGAAGACGACGTGCGCGGCGGACTGCGCGCCGGTGCTCGGCTGCGCGGGCGCCGAACGCTACGTGCGATACGACACGGTCGGCCACGCGATCGTCGTCTCGCGCGAGACGATGAGCGTCGCGTGGTACGCGACCGCCGGCGACTTCGACTCCGACGGAACGGGCCGTCTCGGCGACGATCTCGCGACGACGACCGACGACGGCTACGTGCTCCCGAGCGCGCCAGGCCCGATCCACGGGTGGGTGGTGCTGCGCGACGACCGCGGCGGCGTCGGCTGGCGAAGATTCGAGATCCTCGCGCAGTGATCATGCCGCGCGCGGCACGTGCACCGTGAACGTCGTGCCGTCAGCCTCCTCGCTGTGCAGCGAGATGCTCCCGCCGTGCGCGCGGACCATCTCGTTCGCGATGAAGAGACCGAGCCCGAGGCCGCCCGACTTGCGCTTCGAGTCGCCGCGCTTGAACGGCGTGAAGATGCACGCGCGGTCTTCACCGGGAATCGGAGCGCCCTCGTTGTGCACCTCGATCTCGACGACGGTCGCGACGCCGCGGATGCGCACGAGCACCGGCGAGCTCTGCGGGCTGTACGTGATCGCGTTGGCGATCAGGTTGGAGACGACCTGCGCCATGCGCGGCGCGTCGAACGCGCCGGTGCAGTCGCCCTCGGAGTCGAACGCGACGAGTCGGTCGGCGTGCGCGAGCCGTAGCTCGTCGATGACCTCGCCCGTGACGCTGGCGATGTCGCACCGTCTCCGGTCGACGACGAGCGTGCCTGCGCGCACCGCGGCGAAGTCGAGAAGATCGCCGATCATCCGGTTCATTCGGTCGGCCGCGCGGACGATCTTCTGCGCGAACGACGACTGCTCTTCGCTCAGCTCGGCCGCGAGCAAGATCGCACCAGCCATTTTGATCGCATTGAGCGGCGTCCGCAGGTCGTGCCCGAGCACGGCGACGAAGCGCTCGCGGTCGGCTGCCTCGGCGCGCTCCATTCCGACCGCCGCGACGCGCATGCACTCGTCGAGCGCCGCGTGGATGAAGCGCACTCCCTCCGGGCGAAGCTCGCCGGCAGCGATCCCCGTCAGCGCCGCGTCGATGATCCGCTCGCGCAGCTGTCCCAATTCCTGCAGCACCGCCGCGATCGACGCGCCTCGCCGCTGCGGAAGCAGCCCGCAGGCGATTTTCCGCCCCGCGCGCGCCTCATCGCCACCCTCGAAATGCTCGAGCGAGGCGAGCAGGTCGTCGAAGAGCTGCGGGATGTAGGCTCCCTCGTCGTGTGTGCCGTGCTCCCACGCCGACACGATCTCCGTCCGGCGGGTGCGGAGCACCTCGGCGAGGGACCTCATGGGCGCTTGCGACGCAACCCCCGTACCTGTGCCTTTTTTGGAAACCGTGCGGTCCTGACCGCGTACTCTCAGCATGACGCCCTCGTCGTCTCTTCGCGACCGCGTGCTCGCGGGGGTCGCGCGCCGGCCGTCACGGACGCGCGGGGAGGGGCGGCGTCGGGCGGCCGTTCTGTTCGGTGCGGCGCTCGTCGCGGCCGCGTCGCCGCTCGTGCTCCACGGGCGCATCGACTTCGAGGACGTCGCGGTCGCGGTCGGCGGGCTCTTCGTCGCTTTCGCGAGCGCGACGCTCTCGCTCGGCCGAGGGCCGCTGCTCGTCGGGCACTCGAGCGCGACGCTGGTCGCGGTGGCCGTGCTCGCGCCGGTCGCGCGCTTCGCCTGGCTCGAGCGATGGCAGATGCCCGGCACCGACACCGCGCCGCTCTGGGCGTGCTTCGCGCGGACGATGCTCTCGAGCGCGCCGCTCTTCGCCGCGGTATGGCTCGTAAAGCTGCAATCCGTCATCGACCACCCGCTCGCGAGCGGCGCCGCGCTCGGCACGACGGCTGCGTGCTTCAGCGCCGTGATCGCCGATCTGTCGTGCGCGCGTGGCGACGACTTTCACCTCGTCGTCGGCCATGTCGCGCCCGTCGTCGTCGCCGGGCTCGTCGGCGCGGCGGCGGGCCGGATCCTCGCCGTGCGTTCGCTCAATCCGCGAGCGTGGACAAATCTCCGGGGTCCTCCCCGAGGGTCGCGTTGAGCTTGCCGCCGAGGAACCACGCGTGGTTCGGCGGCTCGAAGCGGCAGACCCCGGTCGGCAAGCTCTGGGCGAAGGTGGGACACACGATTCGTTTCGGGACGCGTCATCCGAACGAGCTCGACGCGCTCGTGACGTCGATCGGCCGTCGCGCGTCGGCCGGCACGGCGCGCGAGGCGCTCGAGGCCGCGGACGTCGTGCTGCTCGCGGTCCCGCTCGCGGCGACGCCGGAGCTCGGCGCGTCGCTCGCGGATCTCTGGAAGGGAAAGATCGTGCTCGACGCGACCAACCCGTACCCCGAGCGCGACGGCGACGCGGCGCGCGAGGCGGTGAAGGGGCGCGGCTCGAGCGCGTGGACGCAGTCGAAGCTTCCGGGCGCGCGCGTCGTGAAGGCGTTCAACATGCAGCGCTACACCGCGCTCCAGGCCGAGGCGCACGAGGACGGCAATCCCTTGGCGGTGGCGCTTGCGAGCGACGACGCGGAGGCGTTGCACGTCGCCGAGAAGCTCGTGCGCGACGCGAGCTTCGAGCCCGTCGTGATCGGCGGGCTCGAGAAGGGCCGCGCGGTCGAGCCTGGCACGCCGCACTACGCGAACGGCGCGCACGCGTCGGAGCTCCGCCGCGACATGCCGACCGCCCCGCAGCCCCGCGCGTGAGCGCGCGCTCGCCGGGCGGCCGGCGGTGACGATCAAAGCCCCGCGTCGTCGGCCGCGAGCTTGCCGAGCGCGGACCAATCCTGCTCGGCGAGGCCGCGCGCGGCGGCGGTCGTCAGCCGATCGCGGAGGAGGCTAGCCGTCGGCATCGGGACGCGTCTTTCGTCGGCGGCGCCGAGCACGAGCTTCACGTCCTTGAGGCCGAGCACGAGCGCGAACCCGCCCGTCGCGTCGAACGACTGCGACGCGATCTTCGCGCCGTAGCCCTTGTGCGCGGGAGAGGTGAAGATCGTGCTCGTCAGGACGTCGAGCACCTGCTGCGCGTCGAGCCCCCACTTGCGCGCGAGCGCGAAGGTCTCGGCCATCGCTTCGATCGTCGCCGCGAGCAGGAAATTGCCGCTCAGCTTGAGGACGTTCGCCGCGATCGGGTCCTCGCCGAGCTCGAACGTCTTCTGGCCCATCGCGTCGAGCAGCGGCCGGCATCGCGCGACGGAGGCCTTCGGTCCCGCGGCGAGGACGAAGAGCTTGGCGGCCGCGGCGGCGTCGGGTCGACCGAACACCGGCGCCGAGACGAAGCTCGCGCCGTGCACGCGTGCGAGCCGCGCCGCGAGCGCAGGGCTGATCGTGCTCATCGAGAGGTGCAGCGCGCCCTTCGCGAAGGCCGCGCTCGGCCGCTCGCCGTCGAGGGCGACCGACTCGACTGCCGCGTCGTCGGCGAGCATCGTGACGACAATCTCCGCGCCCGCGAGCTCGCCGGGCGAGGACGCGACCGTCGCGCCGGCGTCGGCGAGGCGTTTCGTCTTCTCCTTGGTCCGGTTGTAGACGCTGACGTCGTGGCCGGCGCGGACGAGGTTGTGCGCCATGCCGGAATCCCATCTGCCCGAGACCGATGAACCCGATTTTCATGGCGGGGCCTTAGCACGCGAGGGGAGCCACGCTTTGCCGTGGGACCTTTTTCGTGGTGTGCTCCAGGCGATTTCTCCGTGAACCGCACGCACGACGCCGACCGCCGCCTGCTCGCGATGCTCGAGCGAGCTTTCGCGCACCACGCCGGCGCCGACGCTCGCATCGATCTCGCCGAGCTTCGGAAGGCGCTCGGCCTCCGCAGCGAGTACCTCGCGCGGCGCGTGCTCGCGGCCTTCGATCGCGATCACGACGGTACGATCGACAGAGCCGAGTTCATGGAGGGCGTGCGAAAGCTCGTCTTCGGGCCGGACCACGACAAGCTGCTCTTCGCGTTCCGCGTGCACGACCACGACGGCGACGGCAAAATCACGCAGCAAGAGCTCCTGCGCATGATCACGATCAGCCTAGGCGAGACCGAGGTCGTGCGGGCGACGCAGCCGCCCGAGGCGCTGACGCGTGCGCTCTTCTGGGCGGCCGACGCGAACCGCGACGGCGTCATCACGTTCGAGGAGCTCGAGGCGGTCGTGCGCAAGCGCCCGCTCTTGCTGGCGAAGATGACGCGCAGCGAGGCGATGTGGATCGCGCCGAACGAGGACCTTCTCGCGTGGCTCGACGCGCGCGCCGGTCGATCGCGGCCCTCGTTCGGAGCGGAGCACGGCTGGCTGCCGTCGCTCTTCGTCGTGCTCTGGGTGCTCGCGAACGGCGCCGTCTTCGTCCACGCGATGCTCTCGGACGCCGCCTCCGCGCCGGACCCCGCCGCGCAGATCGGTCGAGCCCTCGGCCGCTGCGCCGACCTGAACGGCGCGCTCATCCTCGTCCCGATGATGCGGCGCCTGCTCACGCGGCTTCGCGCGTCGTTCCTCGGCAAGCTGATCCCGTTCGACGAGGCGATCGATTTCCACCGCCTCGTCGGGCACACGCTCTTCGGCGTCTCGATCGCGCACGCTGCGGCGTACGTCCTCGCGTACGCGCGCGGGCACGCGTCGTCGCCCGCGGGAATCTTCGAGCACGCGCGCGGCGCGACGGGGCTCGCGCTCCTCGCCGTCTTCGCGGTGATGTGGACGTTCTCGCTCGCGTTCATTCGGCGCAGCCGGCGCTTCGAGCTCTTCTATTTCACCCACCTCCTCTACGTCGCGTGGCTCGCGCTCGCCATCGCGCACGCGCCGTCGTTCGCGCTCTGGGCCGGCGTGCCGATCGTGGGTTTCGCGGTGGAGCAGGCGCTTCGTCTCTTCCGCCGCGCGCCCGCGACGCCGGTCCTCTCGGCGGAGGCGCTGCGCTCGGGGGTCACGCGCGTCGAGCTCGAGAAGCCGACCGGCTTCGACTTCGATCCGGGCGATTACGTCTTCGTGCGCGTGCCGGCGATCGCCAAGCGCGAGTGGCACCCGTTCACGATCTCGCAGCGCGCCGGAGCGCGACACGCTCACGCTCCACGTCCGCTCGCTCGGCAACTGGACCGCCGCGCTGCGCAGCGCCGCGGAGCACGACCCGAGCGGTCTCCGCGCGTACGTGGACGGTCCGTACGGCTCGCCGAGCGCGCAAATCTTCGAAGCGAAGAACGCGGTGCTGATCGGCGCGGGCATCGGCGTGACGCCGTTCGCGAGCGTGCTCGAGAGCATCGTCCTGCGCCGCAACGGCGAGAGCCCGCGCGCGAGCGCGCTCTCCAAAGTCCACTTTTTCTGGGTGAATCGCGATCAGTACTCGTTCGAGTGGTTCCGCGAGCTGCTCGCGCGCCTCGAGGAGCAGGACCGCGAAGGTCTGCTCGACGTGCACCTCTGCATGGACGGCCGCACCGCGGGCGCGACCTCGCTCGGCGTCGAGCTCGCGCGCGAGGTGATGCACGCGGCCGGGCGGAGCGATCTCATCACGGGCCTTCGCACGCACACGCACGTGGGTCCTCCCGATTGGGAGGCGATGCTCGCAGACGTCGCCAAGTGGCACCGGGGCGAGCGCGTCGACGTCTTCTTCTGCGGGCCGCCTGGCCTCGCCGCCAAGCTCCGGCGCATCTGCGCGCGTCACGACATGCGCTTTCGCGAGGAGAGGTTCTGATGAGCCTGCGTCTTCGCCTCGGAGCGACCGCCCTCGCGGCGGCGATGACCGCCGGCGGCGTGGCCGGCTTCGTCGCGCGCGCGAGCGGGCATCCGCGCCTCGAGCCGAGCACGGCGGCGGCGTGCGCCGACTGCCACATGAGCGACTACCGCGGCGCGCGGCATCACGTGGGCGAGAAGCCGACCACCTGCGGCGTCTGCCACGCGCAAAGTGGCTGGCACCCGACGCACCTCGACCACGACTTCGCGCTGACCGGTGCGCACGCGACCGCCAAGTGCTTCGCCTGCCACACTGGCTCGCCCGCGCGCTTCCACGGGACGCCGCGCGAGTGTTACGGCTGCCACCGCGCCGACTACGAGAAGGCCCCGCGCCACGTCGACCGCTTCCCGACGACGTGCGAGGAGTGCCACACGACCGACGCGTGGAAGCCGGCCCACGACCATCGCCCGCCCGAGCCGCCCCCGCCGCCGGCGACGGCCACGGCCACGGCCACCGCCCCCAAGGTCAAACCGAAGCCCAAGCCTCCTCCGACCGCGCCGCCTCGGCCCACCGCGCAACCTTCTACAAACCCTTTCAACCCGGACGTCCTCACTCACCCTAGTCGGCGACGCTGAGCCTCGTCGGGCATCCAAGGTTGCATGGCAACCCTGGCGATCCTCGACGAGTACCTCCCGACGCAGTGGCGCGAGCGCCCCGAAATCTCCAGCCGGTGGAGGTGGCGTGGGCCGGCACCGACCTAGCCGCGCTTCGCACGTTTCTCTCCAAGGAGCGCCCGACCATCTTGGCGCTCGACGTCGAGCTGCTGGGCGAGGAGCCACTCGCCGAGGTCGCGCGGCTGACGGCCTCGGCACAGCCCGCGCTCGTGCTCCTCCTTCACCGGTTCGCGAAGCGCGAGACGCTGCGCGAGGCCGTGCGCGCGGGCGTTCGCCCGGTGAAGTCGCCGATTCGGCTCTCGGCGCTCCGCACCCACATGACGAGCGTGATCGTGCGCGAAATCCTGCGCGAGCCCGCGCCCGCTCGCGCGCCGATCGAGGTGATCGATCGCGAGCCGCCCGCGCCCGGGCGGCGCTTCTCGCGCGCGCAGCTCGGACGCCTCGCGGAGATCCAGTCGGCGATCGCGTGCGAGTGCCCGAACCACGTCTCCGAGCTGCTCATTTCGTTGAACGCCTTCGAAGAGTACTCGCGCGCGTGCGAAAACCGCGACGACGCGGACGCGAAGATGCACGCCCTCCTCGCCGAGAGCACCGGCCGCGCGCGCGCGATCATGGAGGACGCGCTCGCGAAGCTCCTCGTCCACGAGCGCATCGTCCTCTGACGCGCGATCAAACGAGCTTCGAGAAGATCCAGCCGCGAACGACCTCGGCCCCGGGAGCGGCCGGAATCAGCGCGATCGCCTCGGCGACGAGCGCGTCGACGCGCGCGCGTGCGGCCTCGAGCCCGTGCGCGCGAACGACGCTGGGGCGGCCGAGCTCGGCGTCGCGTCCGGTGGTCTTCCCCGCGCTCGCGGCGTCGGACGCGGCGTCAATCACGTCGTCGGAGGCCTGGTAGGCGCTCCCGAGGCGTTCGCCGAGCTCGTACCAGCGGTCGGGCTCCGCGCCGGCCGCGATGGCGCCCATCGCGGCGGCCGCTCCGAAGAGCGCGCCGGTCTTCGCGCGGTGATAATCGTCGAGCGGAACGGCGGGCTCGCTCTCCCACGCCTGCCCAGCGATGATCCCGCGCGAGGCGCCGATGCCGCGCGCGAGCGCCGCGACGAGCGCGTGCGCGACGGCGGGGCTCGCGCTCGCGAGCGTCTCGAACGCGAGCACGATCAGCGCGTCGCCGGTCAAGACGGCGAGCGGCTCGCCGAAGGCGCGGTGAAGCGCCGGCTTCCCGCGCCGCGTCTCGGCGTCGTCGAAGCACGGGAGATCGTCGTGCACGAGGGACGCGCAGTGCACGAGCTCGACCGCGACGGCCGCGGCCGTCGACGCGCTCGGATCGGGATCGTGATGCGCGGCGGCGACGAGCTTGGTGAGCTCGGGGCGGAGCCGACCTCCCCCAGGCGACACCGCGTAGCGCATCGCGGCCGCGAGCTTCGGCGGCGAGGCCGCGGTCGCGTCGGCGACCGCCCGGAGAATGGCCGCGTCGATGGCCGGCCGGAAGTCGAGGTGCGGGGCGAGCCTGCGTGCGTGCGCGACCATTGCTCAAACATTATGCAAACCATGGACAATATCAAGAACCCGTATCAAGATTGTCCGAATGGGACGCGTCGCGATCGTCGGAGCAGGGATGGGCGGGCTGGCCGCCGCGGTCGAGCTCCGCGCGGCCGGGCACGACGTCGTCGTCCTCGAGCGCGCGGCGGTGCCCGGCGGCAAGGCGAGCGCCGCGCTCGTCGGGGGAGTGTGGGTCGAGCAGGGCCCGACGGTCTTGACGATGCGCTGGGTCTTCGACGAGCTCTTCGCGTCCGCGGGGCGCTCGCTCGGAGACTACGTCGAGCTCGACCGCGCGCGGATTCTCGCGCGGCACGCGTGGAGCGACGGGTCGCGCCTCGACCTCCACGCCGAGCTCGAGGAGAGCGTGCGCGCGGTCGCCGACTTCGCGGGTCGGGACGAGGGCGCGCGGTACCGGGCGTTCGCCGCGAGGACGCGCGAGGCGTACGAGGCGGTCGACGCGACGTTCATGCGGGCGCAGCGCCCGACGCTCGGTTCGCTCGTCGGCGCGGGGCGCGTCGACTGGCGAGCGCTCGCGGCGATCGATCCGCTGCGAACGATGTGGGGCTCGCTCGGGCGGGCCTTTCGGGACCCGCGCCTCAGGCAGCTCTTCGCGCGGTACGCGACCTACTGCGGGGCTTCGCCGTTCGAGGCGCCGGCGATCTTGAACGTGATCGCGCACGTCGAGGCCGAGGGGGTTTGGCGCGTTAGGGGCGGCCTTTCGGCGCTCGCGGGCGCGCTGGCGGGCATGGCGCGGGAGCTCGGCGTGGTCCTTCGCTA
The DNA here is from genome assembly GCA_963731595.1 of uncultured delta proteobacterium. Taxonomy (GTDB): domain Bacteria; phylum Myxococcota_A; class Polyangia; order Polyangiales; family Polyangiaceae; genus DASXHD01. The sequence continues at coordinate 1,296,633 of CAVSWE010000009.1, read as the reverse complement.
CGACGCGCCGGTCGCCGAGGTGCTCGTGCGCTCGCGCGCCGAAGGCGTGAGGCTGGCCAGCGGCGAGGCGATTCGTGCGGACGCCGTGCTGGTCAACGCGGACGTCGAGGCGCTCGCGCGCGCTGCCCTCGGCGAGCGCGCCGCGCGAGCGGTCGCACGCGTCTCGTCGCGGTCGCTGTCGGCGGCCACGTGGACGGCGGTGGGCACGGCGCGCGGCCTGCCGCTCGCGCATCACACGGTCTTCTTCTCCGACGACTACCGCGCCGAGTTCGACGACTTGATGCGCGCCCGACGCGCGCCGTCGAGCCCTACGATTTACGTCTGCGCGCAGGACCGCGCCGACGAGGCGTGCTCGCCGGCCGATGACGAGCGGTTCCTCGTCGTGATGAACGCGCCAGCGACGGGCGACGAACCCGATCGATGGCCCGACACGGAGAGACGACGATGCGAGCGAGCAGCTTTCGAAACGATGACGCGGTGCGGTCTCGAGCTGCGTCCGCGCGCGCGCGCGATGACGACGCCGGTGGAGATCGAGGCGCGCTTTCCGCGGACGGGCGGCGCGCTGTACGGCCCGCGGCAGCGGGGGCCCTTCTCGGCGCTGAGGCGCGAGGGCGCGAGGACGCGCGTCCCGGGCCTGTATCTGGCGGGCGGGAGCGTGCACCCGGGGCCGGGCGTTCCGATGGCGGCGACGAGCGGACGGCTGGCGGCGAGGACGATCGACGAGGACCTCGCTTCGATCGGCCGGTCCCGCTCGGCGGCTACCGCTGGAGCTACCTCGACGGCGTGAGCGACGACGGGCGCTTCGCGTTCGTCGTGATCGCGATGATCGGAAACCCGTTCTCGCCTTGGTACGCGCGTGCGCGCGCCGCCGGCGAGGCGAGCCCGCTCGCGCACGCGGCGATGAACGTGTGCCTTTACGCACCGGGCGCGCGCCGGTGGGCGCTCACCGAGCGCGCGATCGCGCCGAGCGCGCTCGCCGCGACCTCGATGACGATCGGCGCCAGCACGATCGGGTGGGAGGGCGACGCCCTCGTGGTCGCGCTCGACGAGCGAACGTCGCCCGGAGGCGAGTCGATCCGCGGGCGGCTCGTGTTCGAGCCTTCGTCGTGCGCGGCGCGCGCGCCGATCTCCCTCGACGGCGCCGGCGATCACGCGTGGTGGCCTGTCGCGCCGCGCGGCCGGTTCTCGCTCGAGCTCATCGAGCCTCGTCTTGGTTTCTCGGGCTCCGGTTACCACGACGTGAACGCCGGCCGTGTGGCCCTCGAGAGCAGCTTCGCGCGCTGGAGTTGGTCGCGCGCGCCGATGAGCCGAGACCGCGCGCTGCTCGCCTACGACGTCGTCGATCGTGCGGGCTCCGCGCGGCGGCGCGCGTGGGTCGCGGGCGCCGGCGGTCTCGAGGCGGTCGAGGTCCCCTCGATGGCGCTCGCGCCGAGCACGTGGTTTCGCATCCGCCGCGAGACGCGCGGAGAGGACGCGCGCGTCTCGCGCACGCTCGAGGACACGCCATTTTACGCGCGCTCGCTCGTCGAGACGCGCGCGCTCGGCGAGCGGCTCCACGCGATCCACGAGGCGCTCTCGCTCGACCGCTTCCGCGCGCGGTGGGTGCGCGCGCTGCTCGGTTACCGCATGGCGCGCGAGCCGTGAGCCCCGCGCTCGCGGCGTGGCTCGTTTGGGCGGACGCGGTCGCCTCGACCAGCGTGTGGGCGGTGCTCCGCGCGTCGAGCGCGCCGCCGCGCGGGACGTTCGCCGGGAGCGTGGTCCTCGTTCGTCCGTGCGCCGGCGCGCACGAGCACCTCGAGCGGGCGCTCGCGTCGACCTCAGCGCTCGTCGGCACGCCGAAGCTGAGCGTCGTTCTCGCGGTGCGCGACGCCGCGGACCGCGCCGCGCCGGTGGCGCGCCGCGCGCACGTCGAGCTCGCGCGCGCGGGTCTCGACGTGCGCCTCGTCTGGACCGGCGCACCAGGCCCGAACCGAAAGATTGGGCAGCTCGCAGCGGCGCTCGCCGTCGCGCCTCAAGCCGACGCGATCGTGATCGCCGACGCCGACGTCGAGCTCGATCGCGCCACCGTCGACGATCTCCTCGCGACGCTCGCGGCGGGCGCGGGCGCGAGCTGGGCGGCGCCGGTCGAACCGCGTCCAGCTTCGCTCGCCGATCGCGCGTCCGCCGCGGTGCTCGATTCGTCGCTGCACGCGTTTCCGCTGCTCGCGGCGCTCGACGCGCGCGGCATGGTCGGAAAGCTCGTCGCAGTGCGTCGGACCGCGCTCGAGCGGGCCGGCGGCCTCGCGCCGCTCGCCGAATTCCTCGGCGAAGATCTCGAGCTCGCTCGGCGCCTCCACGCGCGCGGCTTCCGCGTCGTGCGCGCGCGCGCGATGGCGCGCTCGATCGTCTCGCACCGGACGATGTCAGCGGTCTTCGCGCGCTACGCGCGCTGGCTCGCCGTCGTTCGCGCCCAGCGCCCCGCGCTCCTGCTCGCGTACCCGCTTCTGCTCGCGAGCGCGCCGCTTCTGCTCGCGAGCGCGCTCGCCCTTCGCGCTCCGCTCGCCGCTGCGATCGTCGTCGCCGCTCGCACCGCCCTCGCCGCGGCCGCGCGCGTCCGAACGGGCGCTCCGATCCGGTGGCCGACGCTGCCGGTGGCCGCCCTCGCCGCCGACGTCCTCTTGCTGGCGGCGTTCGCGCGCGCGCTCGCGTCGACGCGAGTCGTCTGGGAGGGCGTCGCGTTACGCGTCCGGGGCGGACGAATCGCGCCCCAGCGCGAACGGTCGGGCGACCGCGGCGAGCAACGCCTGGGCGACGCGCATCCATGAAGGCTCCCCCCTCTCGAACAGCAGCCTAAAAGGCTCGGATGAGGGGAGATTGTTCGGATCCGAACGATCCGTCGCATTTCGGGCTCCGGCGAGGGCGGAGTCGATTCGGTCGAGCTCGGCGACGACCGCGGGCTCGTGGGGGCCGGTCGTCGGGGCGCCGATCGAGATCCACACGACCGGGTCGGGGTTCTCGCCGTGCTCGTAGCGGAGCGCGATCGGCAGGACCCGGGCGCGGGGGGCGAGGCGCGCGATCGCCGCGCTGCCGCCGTGGAAGCCGAGCGGGCGGAGCGTCGCGGGCGTCTCGCGACCTTGCGCGAAGATCCATACGAGCTGCCCTCGCTCGCGGAGCAGCTTCGCCGCGTAGCGGACGCTGCGAGCGCCGTCCGACGCGCTCGCGCGGTCGACCCCGAACGCGCCGACGAGCGCGAAGAAGGGGAGCCGCCGCAGGTTCGAGGCGTCCATCATCGCGTACGTGCGAGCGCCGACCGCGCGAACGCCGAGGAGGAGGACGACGAGGGCGTCCCACCAGCTCGTGTGATTCGAGACGACGAGCACCGGGCCGTCCGCGAGCGCGCCGCGAAGCCGTTCGAGGCCGGCGACCCGCACCGACGAGAAGTGCCGGCGGATGCGGCGCTCGGCATCGCGCGAAAACCACCACAGAAATGGGCGATTCGTGCGCGCCGGGATCAATCGGCCTCCGCGCAGGCGCGGATGAGGAAGTCGGCCGGCGCGAGCGCGTCCGCGCGCAGCCGGTCGTCGCCGCGGGTCGAGGGCATGAGCGCGCGCACCGCGAGCCACAGCTTCCGGCCGAGCGACACGGTCGCGCGCGCGCGGACCGAGTCGTAGCCCGCGCGGGCGACGGAGCGGCCGATGTCGGCGTAGACGAGCCGCGCGGCGCGGACGGCGGGGCGGCAGCGAGGCGGGAGCGCGGCGATCCCGGCGTCGGCGCGCGCGTAGAGCACGTCGGCTTCGCGGAGCAATCGCGCCACGACCGCGGCGAGCGCCTCGCTCGGCCCCGGCCGCGCGAGCCAGGCGTGGGGCTCGAGGCCGGCCTCGCGCATCCACGCGCGCGGCAAGTAGAGCCGGCCGCGCCCCGCGTCCTCGCCGACGTCGCGCGCGACGTTCGTGAGCTGCATCGCGACGCCTAGATTGCACGCGCGCGCGAGGACGTGCGCGCTTCGAGGCCCCATCAGCGCCGTCATCAGCACGCCGACCGTGCCCGCGACGCGCGTCGCGTAGGCGCTCAGCTCGTCGAGCGTGTCGTAGGCGCGCGCGTGCGCGTCCCACGCGAAGCCCTCGAGAAGCGCGTCGAAAGGCGCGCGCGGCAGCGCGAACCGCTCGGCCACGACCGCGAGCGCGCGCTCGACCGGATCGTTCGCCGGCGCGCCCGCGAAGACGCGCTCCAGTCGCCGCTGCTGCCGGTCGACCGCGTCGAGAGGATCGGCGCCCGGCGCGTCGACCGCGTCGTCCGCCTCGCGACAGAACGCGTAAATCACCGACGTCGGCTCGCGCACGCCGCGCGGCAGCAACTTCGAGGCGAGCGCGAAGCTCTTCGATCCTGCGCGAAGCTTCGCGCGGCACGCGTCGAGGTCCTCCGCGCGAAGCTCAAGCGGCATCGGGCACCAGCCGATCGAGCACCTTCGCCGACGAGAGCACGCCGGGCACGCCCGCGCCCGGGTGCGTCCCCGCGCCGACCAGGAAGAGCCCGCTCACTTCCTCGCTCGCGTTGTGCGGCCGGAAGTACGCGCTCTGCCGCAGCACCGGCTCCAGGCTGAATCCCGCGCCGCGCTCGCTCAGGAGCTCGTCGCGGAAGTGCACCGGAGACATCGTGCGCGAGACCACGAGCCTCTCCGAGAGGCCCGGCAGGATCACGCGCGCGAGGTGCCGCTCGATCTTTTCGCGGTACGCCTCGGCCTGCGAGGACCAGTCGGTCGCGCCCGAGAGGTGCGGCACCGGCGAGAGCACGTAGAACGCGTCGCAGCCGACCGGCGCGAGGCTCGGGTCGGTGGCGGTGGGGCGGTGGAGGTACAGGCTGAAGTCGTCGGCGAGCACCTTGCGCTCGAAGATGTCGCGCAAGAGCTCCTCGTAGCGCGGGCCGAGGAGGAGCGTGTGGTGCGCGACGTCGTCGTAGGTCCCGCGCACGCCGAAGTACCAGACGAAGAGGCTCATCGAGTAGCGCGCGCGATCAAGCTTTCGGTCTGTCCAACGTTTGCGCGGGTGTGCGCCGAGCAGGCGCCGATAGGTGTGGGCCGCGTCGGCGTTCGACACCACGATGTCGGCGTCGACGCGCTCGCCGGACACGAGCCGCACGCCGCGCGCGCGTCCGTCCTCGACCGCGATCTCCTCGACGGTCGCTTCGTAGCGCACGCGCCCGCCGAGCGACTCGACGAGCCCCACGAGCCCGCGCACGAGCGCGCCCGTTCCGCCCATCGGGAAGAAGACTCCCCATTTGCGTTCGAGGTATGGGATCAGGCTGTAGATCGAGGTCGTCGTGAACGGGTTTCCGCCGACGAGCAGCGGGTGGAAGCTCAGCACCTGCCGGAGGCGATCGTCCTTCACGAACTTCGAGACGAGGCCGTAGACCGTGCGATAGCTCTCGAGCTTCACCATCTCGGGCGCGATGCGCGCCATGTCGACCCACGAGCCGAACGGCACGTCCGAGAGGCGCTCGAAGCCCACCGAGAAGATGCGCTCGCTCATCGCGACGAAGCGCTCGTAGCCTTCGACGTCGCCGGGCGCGACGCGCGCGATCTCCGCGCGCATCCGCCCCGCGTCGCCCGAGTAGTCGAAGAGCGTGCCGTCGGCGAAGCGGATTCGGTAGAACGGGTCCACCGGCCGCAGGTCGATCTCGTCGCGCATCGAGCGCCCCGCGAGCGCCCAGAGCTCCTCGAACAAGAAGGGCGCGGTGATCACCGTCGGCCCCGCGTCGAAGACGAAGCCGCCCTCGCGGAAGACGCGCGCGCGCCCGCCGGGCTGCGCGTGCCGCTCGAGCACGGTCACGTCCCAGCCGCGCGCCCCCAGCCGCACGGCCGCGGCCAGCCCGCCGAACCCGCTCCCGATGACGACCGCGCGTCGCCCGCCCGCGTTTGCGAGTTGCATAAGGTTCGTATAGTGTTTACTTGTGACAATGTCGAGGGACCGAGCCATGACGAATCCGATGACCGCCGAATCCTCCCGCGGGCCCTACCGCATCGCGGTCGTGGCCGAGCTGACCGGCGTTCCCGAGCCCACCCTCCGCGCGTGGGAGCGGCGCTACGAGATCCCGACGCCGCGGCGAACCTCGTCCGGCTACAGGCTTTACGGCGAGCGGGAGGTCGACCAGGTGCGGAGGATGCGCGCGCTCTGCGAGAGCGGCATTTCGGCGGCCGAGGCGGCCAAGATCGTGGCGCGCGAGCGTCGCAGCCCGGCGCCGCGTCGCGACGACGACGCCTTCGGCTCGGCGACCAAGGCGCTCCTCGACGCCGTGTCGCGCTTCGACGAGCTCGCGCTCGAGCGCGAGGCGCGTCGGCTGACGTTCCTCGGCCCCGCGATCCCGGTCATCGACGGCGTCATCGTGCCCACGTTGCGAACCGTGGGCGAGCTCTGGGAGCGCGGCGAGCTCTCGATCGCGCAAGAGCACCTCGTCGCCCAGAGGCTTGGGACGGTGCTGCGCGACTTCCTGCGGCTCGCTCCGGGCGGCGAGCGCGCGGTGGTCGTCGGCTGCTTCGCCGACGAGCAGCACGAGCTCGGCGCCCTGTCGATCGCCGTGCGGCTCGCGACGTGGGGATTTCGTCCGGCGTTCCTGGGCGCGCGCACGCCGGCCGACGCGATCGGGCGCGCGGTGCGGGCGATCGCGCCGGCCGCGGTCTTTCTCTCGGCGAACCTCGCCCCCGAGCGCGAGCGCGCGCGCGAGCTCGTCGGTGCGTACGCGGCGGCGATCGGGCCGGTGCCTTGGGCGGTCGGAGGCTCGGGCGCCGACGACATCGCCGATCTCGTGCGCGCGGCGGGCGGGCGTCCGTTCCACGAGACCGACGGCCTCGAGCCGTGGGTTCGGCGGACCCTCGGCAAGAAGACCGCAGGGGCGCGCGCGTGAGCCCGAAGCACCTCGCGGCCAACGCGGCCCTGGCGCTCGCGCTCGCTGCGCCCCCCGCGCACGCGCTTCCCAAGGTCGGCGACGCGCGACCGAACGTGGCCCTCCGCGACGCGTGGAACCGCACGCTCGATCTCGGGCGCATCGGGCCGCGCCCGCTCCTCGTCGTCTACGAGGACAAAGAGTCGTCGTCGCAGAACCAACCGTTCAAGGACGAGCTCTCGAAGATCGCCAAGGGCCCCGGCGCGCGAAACGTCGTCCTTGCGGCGGTCGCCGATCTCCAGGGCTACGATTATTGGCCCGCGCGCGGCTTCGTGAAGGACGCGATCCGCAGCCAGTCGCGCCAGATCGGCGCGGACATCTACTGCGACTGGAGCGGCGCGCTCCGAACGACGCTCGGCCTCGCGAAGGGCCAGAGCACGGTCCTGCTCTACGACGTGGGCGGTCGCGTCGTCTTCGCTCACCAAGGTCGCATGGACGCGGCGACGCGCGAGCGCGCGCTCGCCCTCTTGAGCTCGCTCGCCGGAGGTTGATCATGTTCGACGATTTCGCGCACGTCTGGACGCCCGTCATGCCCGCGAAGAAGCTCCGGCGGAAGCTCGTGCGCTTCACACTCGCGGGCGAGCGCATCGTGCTCTTCCGCGACGCGCAGGATCGACCGGCGGCGCTCCTCGATCGCTGCCCGCACCGCGGCGCGGCGCTCTCGCTCGGCAAGCGCACCGAGGCGGGGTGCGTCGAGTGCCCGTTTCACGGCTGGAATTTCGACGGCGCGGGAAACGCCGTGCACGTGCCGTTCAACCCCGACGCGAAGCTCGGCGGCCGCGGCGCGACGCCGCTCGCGGTGCGCGAGACGGCCGGGCTGCTCTGGGTCTACACGGCGCCGGGGCTCGACGCGCCGGGAGAGCCCAACGTGCCCGAGGCGCTCGCGACCGCCGGCGTGCGCGCGACGTTCCTCGAGGCCGACTGGAACGTCCACTGGACGCGCGCGATGGAGAACATGCTCGACTACCCGCACCTGCCGTTCGTGCACCGCACCACGATCGGCCGCGACATCGAGAAGCGAATGACCTTCGACTCGAAGCTCGCGATGGGCTGGGACGAGCGCCCGTACGGCGCGCGCATCACGGTGACGATGGACGCCGAACCGCCGCGCGAGATCCTCGATTTCCTCGCGCCGAACGGCATGGCGCTCCTCCTCGCGCCGCCGCCCAAGCTCTTTCGAATCCATGCATTCTGCATCCCGACCGAGCCGGGCAAGACGCGCATGCTCGTCGCGACGGCGCGCGCCTTCGCGACCTCGCCGCTGCTCGACCCCATGTTCGCCGTCGGCAACCGCAAGATCCTCGGGCAAGACCGCGCAGTCGTGGAGTCGTCGCAGCCGCCCGAGGTGCCTCCCGCGGCGGAGGAGCTCTCGGTCGCGACCGACCGGCCGACCCTCGCCTTCAGGCATTGGTATTTCAAGCGGCTGAAGGGCACATCGGCCGCTCGCGCCAAGACGTCGCTCCTCCGAGCGTCGTGACGGTCGCGAGAAACTCACACGTCTGACCTGCAACGAGTAAGCTGTACGCGTTGATCGAGAAGGCGGGGTCTTTCGGGGTGGTTCGTTCGCACGTCGTGCCGGCGTTTCGCACGGCGATGGGCGAGCTCTGCGAAATCCTCTCGAACGCGGCGGGCGCGACCTTCGAGCCGTTCATCGCGCCGACGTACCGCGACATGGCGCTCGAGGTGGAGAAGGGCGCGGTCACGCTCGCGTGGGTTCCGCCGGTGCTCGCGCTCGACCTCGAAGAGCGCGGCCTCGCGAACCCGCTGGCGCTTCCGATTCGCTCCGGCATGGCGAGCTATAAGACAGCGATCATCACGCGCGAGCGAGGCCCGAGCCGCGTCGAGGACCTGCGCGGCTCGCGCATGGCGTGGGTCGATCGCGAGAGCTCGAGCGGGTACATCGTGCCGCGCATCCATCTCGCGTCGCTCGGCTGCGAGCTCGAGACGTTCTTCGCGAGCGAGTCGTTCCACCTCACGCACGTCGGCGTCGTCGAGGCGGTCGCGTCGGGTCGCGCCGACGCGGGGGCGACCTTCTACAGCACGCGCGCCGACGGCAAGCTCGTCTCGGCCGGGTGGGCGGCGGAGGACGGCACGCCGATCCGCGCAGTGAAGATCGTCGCGACGGCCGGGCCTATCCCGAACGACATGATCGTCGTGGCGCGGACGCTCAGCGCCAGCATCCGCGCCGGGATTCAGCGCTGGTTGCTCGGCCTCGACGCGCGCGCGCAGGCGCTCTTCGGCGAGGTCGTTCACTGCCGCGAGTTCCGCGTCCCGTCGCCCGAGCATTTTCGTCCGCTCCGTGCGCTGGTGGCCTCGGGCCGCGCGCGCGGCGTCTTGCGCGTCGGTTGACGTCTGACGCGACCGTTCGCTGGCGCGCGCGATGCTTCGTCATCGTCTTCGATGAAGCTCGTGCTCGCCGCGCCGGTGATCGTGCTCGTCGGATGTGCCGAGGCGCCGGCGCCTTCGGCCTCGGTCGAGGTCACGGGCGCGCGCGTCGTGCCGGTGAGCGCGGCGCTCGGCGACGTGACGCGCGCGCAGTGCGCCCGCGCGCAAGCGTGCGGTGCGATCGCCTCGTTCGGGATTTATCGCGACGCGAGCTATTGCGACGAGCTGTCGCGCCGGACGCTCGACCTCGTCGGCCGCGACTGTTCGTACGCGGACGCCGCGGTCGTGGACGCCTGCGTCCGAGCGCTGCGCGCCGAGTCGTGCACCGCCATCGCGCAGACCGCGCGGCCGCCGCCGATTTGCCGCCGTCTGTGCGCGAGCCCGTGAGGGTCAGACGTTGGCGTCGAGCCCGAAACAGGTCATCGAGAGCGAGCCGTACGCGTAGCCGTCGGCGAGCACGGTCGCCGGGCGGTTCGCGGCGGCGGCCAGCCCGGCGAGGTAGAGCAGCGGAAGGAAATGATCGGGCGTCGGCGCGGCGCGCGAAAAATCGGGGTGTCGGACGAGCTCGAGGACGTCGCCCGGGCGCGTGGTCATCACCTCGCGCGCCGCCTCGTCGAAGCGCCGCGCCCAGTCGAAGCCCGCGTCGGCCTGCTGCCAGTCGATCTCGCGTAGGTTGTGGACGACGTTGCCGCTCGCGACGACGAGCACGCCGCGCTCGCGCAGCGGGGCGAGACGCGCGCCGAGCTCAACGTGAAGCTCGGGCGGCTTCGTCTCGTCGATCGAGAGCTGGAGCACCGGGACGTCGGCGTTCGGGAACGCGTGCACGAGCACCGACCACGCGCCGTGGTCGAGGCCCCAGCTCTCTTCGTCGAGCCCGACCGTCGTGGGCCCGACGACCTCGGCGATCTCCTCGGCGACCGCGCGGCTCCCGGGCGCGGGGTACTCGACCGCGAAGAGGCGCCGCGGAAAGCCGTAAAAATCGTGGATCGTGCGCGGCCGCGCCATCGCGGTCACCGCGGTGACGTTCACGAACCAGTGCGCCGACACGACGAGGATCGCGCGCGGCCGCGTCACCGCCGCGCCGAACGCGCGCCACGTCTCGGTGTACCGATTGGTCTCGAGCGCGTTCATCGGGCTGCCGTGACCGAGAAACGCCGCGGGCATCGTGCGCATGCGCTCAGCGTAGCGCCGCGGCGCGCTCGCGCATCAGGGCTTCGCGGCGACGCCGCGGCGGGTGACGAAGTATTTCGGCGCGCCGCCGTCGCCGGCCGGAAAGAACGTGGCCTGGGTGCCGTCGGGCATGAGCCACGCGTCGATCGCGAGCTGCGTCATCGCGCCGCTCACGGGCGCGGCGGCGCCGCCGTAGTCGGTCGCGTTCGGCGCGTCGACGACGAGCGCCCCGCCGTCGAGCGCGACGCTCACGCCCGCACCGAGCGTCCCGAGCGAGTCGTCGTAGACGCCTTGGTACGCCGACCACGTCGTGGGCGCGGTCTTCAGCGGAGGGACCTTGCGCGCCTCGGCGATGAAGAGGCCGAGCGCGTCGCCGACGACGTCGTCCGCGATCGGCTCCGGCCCGCGCGCGTCCACCAGCGCGACGACCGCGAAGCCGTCGTCGGGGATCATCCACATCTCCGACGTGAACCCGGGCAGCGATCCGTCGTGCCAAACCGACGTGTGATCCGGGTACGGCGAATATTGATCGACGAGACCGAGGCCGTACGACTGCGTCGCGAAGGTGTGCATCGCGGCGTGCGGCGACTCCATGTTCGCGACCGCCGCCGGCGTGAGCACGCTCCCGCCGCCCGCGAGCATCATCTCGGCGAAGCGCGCGTAATCCGTCGCCGTGGCCCGGACGCCGCCGGGCGGATGGAGGAGCGGGCAGTCGAGCGACGAAGGCTCCCACGAGCTCGTGACCTTTCCGGTCGAGTCGACCTCGTAGCCGGTCGCGTGATCCGCCGCGCCGGCCGCCGTCGCGTCGAACGTCGCCGTCGTCATGCCGGCGGGCGAAAAGACGCGGTCGTGCGCGAGCTGCTCGTAAGCGCCGGGCGCCGCGCCGGCCGCCGCCTCGATCACCGTCGCCGCGAGCGCGAAGCCGGTGTTGGAGTAATCGTAGATCGCGCCGACGGGCGCCCAGAGCGGCTGCGGATTCGCCGCGAAGAACGCCTCGCGCGGCCCGCTCGTCGTCGTCCCGCACTGCGCGATCGTGTCGCATGGAAAACTCGCGGAGTGCGAGAGGAGGCGCTCGAGCGTGAGCGTGCTCGCGTCGTACCCGTTCGCCAGCGCGAACCACGGGAGGTACGTCGTGATCGGCGCGGCGAGATTCGAGCTTGCCCTGATCGACGAGCGACATCGCGGTCGCGGCGACGATCATCTTGCTCATCGAGGCGACCTCGAACAGCGTCGCGGTCGTCACCGGATCTCCCTTCAGATTTTTGTTGCCCACGCCGGAGGCGAACGCGAGCTTGCCGTGGAGGACGACCGCGATGCTCGCGCCGGGCGCGTGCCCCTTGGCGAGGAACCCCGACGTGTCGGCGACGAGCTGAGCGAACGCGGACTGCTCCGCCGCCGTCGGCCCAGCGTCGCCGGCGCTCGCCTCCGCCGCCGCGTCGTCACCCGCATCGGTCGTCTCCGGCGAGGAGCTGCACGCGACGACGAACGCGAACGGAAGGAAAAAAAAGCGGTGGTGCACGCCCCAAGGCAACAACGGACGCAGGCTCGATGCAAGCGCTCACCTCGTCGAGGGAACGAGCGCGCGCACGCGGGGATCGCGGAGCCAGAGGCACCCCCAGACGAGCACGCCGAACACGAGCGGCATCACGAACGGCTGCCCGAGGCGCACGTGCGTCGCGACCGCCCCGCCGAGGTACCCCGTGAGGAGGATTGCGCCGAGCACCGAGGTGCGACGGAACGCGTAGAGGAGCGTGCTCGCGAGCAGCGCGAGCCCCAGCGGGACGAGGCAGCTCGTCGGGTATCCCACCTTCGCCGTGCCCTCGACGTACGGCGCGAGTCGGAGCACCTTGCCGGCGCCGTCGACCAGGAGAAAGAGGATGACGAGGCCGCCGACGACGCGGGACGTCCAGAGCTTGACGTTCGAGGGCCGAGCGGGCTCGGCGGTGCTTGCGAGGATGGCTTCCATGAAACGAGGACGAACGAGCCGCGCCCGGTCCTACACGCCGGTCGATTTTTCGCTTGCCGTGTCGGCGGGACCCGACCAGCTTCGTCCTCCGAGGAGAGGTCCATGCTGTACGCGATTCTCTGTTACGACGCCGAGTCGGTCGTTTGCGCCTGGACCAAAGAACAAGACGACGCGGCCATCTCCAAGCTCGACGTCGTCCAGGAGAAGCTGAAGCGGCAAGGCCGGCTCGGCCCGGTCGCGCGCCTGATGCCGACCACCGCGGCGACCACCCTGCGCAAGGGAAAGGAGACGATCGTCCTCGACGGGCCCTTCGCCGAGACGAAAGAGCAACTCCTCGGGTTCTTCGTCGTCGAGTGCGCGTCGCTCGAGGCGGCGATCGAGACCGCGAAAGATCTCGGGCAGGCGAGCAGCTCGACCGGGTCGTACGAGATTCGACCGCTCCGAGTCTTCCGGCCGGGAAGCCTCGCGCCATGAGCGGCATCGCCTGGATCGACGACGCGCTCCGCGGCGCGCGTCCCCAGGCGATGAGCGCGCTCTTGCGCCATTTTCCGCGATCTCGATCTCGCCGAGGAGGCGTTTCAGGAGGCGAGCCTCCGCGCGCTCACGAAGTGGCCGGTGAACGGGCCGCCGCGCGATCCGGTCGCGTGGCTGATCTTCGTCGGTCGCAACGCTGCGCTCGACGGCGTGCGGCGGCGGCAGCGCGAGCGCGAGCTCCCGCCCGAGGAGACTCTCTCGAACCTCGACGACGCCGAGTCCGCGCTCGCCTCCGAGCTCGACGACGGGCAGTACCGCGACGATCTCTTGAGGCTGCTCTTCGTGTGCTGCCACCCCGAGCTCCCGGCGACGCAGCAGATCGCGCTGGCGCTCCGCATCGTGTGCGGCCTCTCGGTCGCGCAGATTGCCCGCGCGTTCCTCGTCAGCGAGAGCGCGATGGAGCAGCGCATCACGCGCGCGAAGAGCCGGATCGCGTCGGCGGGCGTCCCGTTCGAGCCGCCCGGGCCGGTCGATCGCGCCGAGCGCATCGCCGCGGTCGCGACGGCCATCTACCTCATGTTCAACGAGGGCTACGCCGCGACCGGCGAGGGCGCGCACGTCCGCGCGCCGCTGTGCGAAGAGGCCATTCGTCTCGTGCGCCTGGTCCTGCGCCTCTTCCCGAGCGAGCCGGAGCTCCTCGGGCTCGGCGCGCTCGTCTTGCTCCAGCACGCGCGCGCCAGCGCGCGCCTCGACCAAGACGGCGCGATCGTGCTTCTCGAGGATCAAGATCGTTCGCTCTGGGATCGCGATCGCATCGACGAGGGCCTCGCGCTCCTCGACAAGGCGATCCGCCACGCGCGGCCCGGGCCGTACCAGGTGCAGGCCGCCATCGCGGCGATTCACTCGCGCGCGCCGCGCTTCGAGGACACCGATTGGGCCGAGATCGAGGCGCTCTACGAGACGCTCGAGCGGCTGCAACCCTCGCCGGTCGTGACCCTCAACAAGGCCGTCGCCGTCTCGAAGGTGCGCGGGCCGCAGGCGGCGCTCGACGCGATCGAGCCGCTCGCGAAGGCGCTCTCCGGGTATTTTTATTTCTTCGGCGTGCGCGGCGCCCTGCTCCTCGAGCTCGGGCGCGCGGGCGAAGCGCGCGAAGCCTTCAACCGCGCGCTCGCGCTCGCGAGCTCGCCCGCCGAGGCGGCGCACATCCGCATGCAAATCGACCGTCTCGCCGAGCGGCGCGGGAACAAGTGAGCGTGCCCAAGGTCTGCGCTGCCGAGGTGTCGATCCGCGCATGCTCTCTCGATTCTTCGTCGCCGGGTTGATCCTTTGCGGCGCCTGCTCGCGGCCGCTCGCCTCGTCGATCGCGCCGGACACGGAGGCGGCGCACGACGCGGGCGCGCCGTCGCTCCCGAGCGCCTCGCCGAGCGCGACGGCCGCCGGCGAGACGCCGCCCGCCGCGCCCGCGCAGACCGCGAGCGCGAGCCCCATACCTCCCGCCGGCGTCACCCAGCGAGACGAAGACGCGCTGCGCGAAGCGGTGCTCCGCCACATGTTCAAGAAGAACGCGTCCGGCATGCAGCAGACCGCGAAGGTGTTCTGCATTCACTTCGAAAAAGGCGCGTCGCCCTCGGCCGCGTTCCTCGCGCGCTTCTCCGCGAACAGGATCCGCGTCGTCGCAGGCGCCGGCTGCGACGAGGACGCGAGCCGAGGAGTGATCGAGCGCGCGACCGGCGCGCAGGGCCTCGCGTTTCGCATCGACTCGATCGCCTGGACCGATCGCGATCACGCGACGGTCGACGGCGGCTACTACGAGGCGGGCCTCTCGGCGTCAGGAAACGTGTACACGCTCGAGCGAAAGAACGGCGCGTGGAGCGTCACCAAGGACGAGATGCGGTGGATCTCGTGAGCTAGACTCGTCGGGTGGGCGTCGGCGTCTCGTACAAGCAGAGGCCGATCGAGGGGCACTTCGACGCGATCGTGATCGGCTCCGGCGTCGGCGGGCTCACGGTCGCCGCGATCCTCGCGAAGCGCTGCGACCGGCGCGTGCTCGTGCTCGAGCGGCACACGACGGCGGGCGGGCTCTCGCAATCGTTCAAGCGCCCGGGCTACGAGTGGGACGTCGGCGTGCACTACGTCGGCGAGGTCGGCGGCGGCGGCGCGCTCGTTCGCCCCTTCGACTACCTCGGCGAAGGTCGGCTCGCGTGGGCGCCGCTCCCCGACGTGTACGACCGCGTTCACGTCGGCGAGCGCGTCTACGATCTCGTGCGCGGGCGCGCGAGGTTCGTCGCGACGCTGAAGGACGCGTTCCCGAGCGAGGCGCGCGCGATCGATCGTTACGTCGAGCTCGTCGAGGACTGCCGGCGCGCGAGCGCGGCGTTCTTCGCGGCCAAGGCGCTGCCGCGCGGCATGGCGAGCGCGATGGGCCCCGCGCTGCGCGATTCGTTCTCCGCCCACGCCGAGCGCACGACCGCCGACGTGATCGGTTCGCTCACGCAGAACCGCGAGCTCGCGGCGGTGCTCTCGGCGCAGTACGGCAACTACGGCACGCCGCCGCGCGAATCGAGCTTCGCCGTGCACGCCGCGGTCGCCGGGCACTTCCTCGAGGGCGCGTTCTTTCCCGTCGGCGGGGCAGGGGCGATCGCCGCGGCGATGGCGCCGACGATCGAAGCGGCCGGCGGCGCGATCTTCGTCGGCGCCGACGTCGAGACGATCGTCGTCGAGGGCGGCGTCGCGCGCGGCGTTCGGATGACCGACGGTCGCGAGGTGCGCGCGCCGGTCGTCGTGAGCGACGCCGGGTTCGCGAGCACGTTCGGCCGGCTCGTCGCGCGCGAGCACGTCCTGCCCGAGCTCGTCGCCGCGCTCGCCGCGCTGCGCCCGTCGACCGGCCACGCGTGCCTCTACCTCGGCTTCCGCGCGACCGACGACGAGCTCGCGCTGAGCGGCACGAACCGCTGGATCTTCCGCGACGAAGCGCTCGACGAGAACCACGCGCGCTTCCTCGCCGATCCCGCGTCGCCGCTCCCGTTCGTCTACGCGTCGTTTCCGTCGGCCAAAGATCCGAGCTTCCGCGAGCGCCACCCGGGCCGCGCGACGGTCGACGTCCTCACGGCCGCGCGGTGGGATTGGTTCGCGCCGTGGGCGGGCGCGCGCTGGCGCCGCCGCGGCGCGGATTACGACGCGCTGAAGGCAAGCTTCGCCGAGCGCATGCTCGACATGCTCCTCGCGAAGCTCCCGCAGCTACGCGGACGAGTCGACGCGCTCGAGCTCTCGACGCCGGCGACGACGCGCCATTTCACCGCACACCCGCGCGGCGAGATGTGCGGCCTCGATCACACGCCCGCGCGATTCGCGCGCTCGCCCGGCCCGCGCACGCCGATTCGCGGCTTGTTTCTCACGGGGCAAGACGTCGGGCTCGTCGGCGTGGCCGGCGCGTTCACCGGCGGCGCGCTCGCGGCCGCTGCGATCGCGGGGATGGGCGTGCTCCGCGAGGTGCTCTGGCCGTGACGCGCGATTTTCTTCGATGCGCGCTGCGCGGTGCTCGTACGCTCGTCCGATGATGCGCCGTCTCGCCGTGGTCGTGGGTGCGATCGTCGCGTGCCGCGGAGCCGCGTCGTCCGAAGCCGCGCCGCCTGCGCCGCAGGAATCGGCGTCGGTCGCGACCGCGGAGAGCGTCGCGCTGCCGGCGGTCTCCGCGCCCACCGTTTCGGCGAGGCCCGCGCGGTCCGCGGCGCCAATCGCGAGCGCGGCCCCGAGCGCCACGGTCGACCCTGCGTTCTTGCCCATCGACGTTCGCTGCAGCGCCGACGCCGACTGCGCAGTCTCGACCCTCGCACTCGAAAAAGAGACGTACGAGTGCTGCTCCTGGTGCAAGCCGACGGTCGCGTCCAAGCGCTGGGTGAAGCGCGCGCAAGCGATCTGCGACGCGAAGGCGCGAGCCGGCTTTCGTCCCCAGTGCGCGCCGTGGGACTGCGCCGCACCCCCGGAGGCCGCGTGCGTCCGCGGGGTCTGCGCCTTCACGCCGTGAGGTTCGCGGCGCCCGTCAGTCCTCGTCGGGCGATTGCATCGGACCTTCGGCCGGTTGCGGCGTCACGCTACCCGCGCCGGACGACGCGGCCGACGGCGCGCCGATTCGCGCTGGAGGATGCGCGAGGTTGGGAGCGCCGAGCTCTCCGCCGCTCACGCCGATTTCTTCGTCGAGCTTCGCGTCGCGCCGGCGTCGCGCCTTGTTGGCACGCTCGGACACGCGCTCCGCCGTCGCCCCCGCGGCTGCGCCGAGCGTCGCGCCGACGATCATGCCGGGCGGTCCGCCGATGGCGCCGAGCACTCCGCCCGCGACCGCTCCCGCGAACGCCCCGGCGATCTCGCGAGCGACGGCGCGGCGCTTCGCCTTCGCTTTCGCTTTTTGCTTCTTCGCCTTCGGACGAGCTTGCGGCTTCGGCTTCGCCTTGGGCTTGGCCTTGGCGGCGCGCGGCGCCGGCTTCTTCTTCTTGGCCTGCACCTTTTTCTTGGTCGCCATCGGGCACCTCTTTGCGGCGAGTGTATCGCAATCGAGCCCCACGAGCGCCGTGAAGGGGGGAGCGTCTACACCCTAGGGAGTATCGACACGCACGCCTCCTTCGTGAAACCGTCGTCTTTGCACTCCCTCCCGGCGGCGCGTGCGCTTGCGGCCTGCTACTATCCCGAAAAGTATAACCCTCGCCGAGGTTCATTCCCGTGACCGAACGCTTCGTCATTCAAGAGGTCACCCCGGAGATGCTCGACGGTCGCTACCGCTTCGTGCGGCCGATCGCGAAGGTGACGAGCGGCGGCTACGTCCACGCCGCTTCTCACGTCCACACGCACAAGCCCTGCGCGGTGAAGATCATCGACGCCGGCGCGCCCGAGAAGGTGCGAAAGCGCATGTTCCGCGAAATGGAGGCGCTCGCGGCGGTGCAAGGGCCCGGCGTCGTCGACTTCCGCGACGCGGGCGAGGTCGACGGTCGCGCGTACATCGTGCTCGAGCTCCTCGAGGGTCGAACGCTCGCCGGGCTCCTGGCCGCGAAGGGGACGCTCGCGGTGGATCAGGCGATGCACGTCGGCGCCGCGATCGCGGACGTGCTCGAGCGCTGCCACGAGCGCGGCGTCATCCACCGCGACATCAAGCCGGCCAACGTCTTCGTGACGACCGACGAGCAGGTGCAGCTCCTCGATTTCGGCATCGCCAAGATCGTCGATCGCGAACGAAAGCTCGAGAAGCTCACGCAGGAGAACACGCTGCTCGGCACGCCGGAGTACATGGCGCCCGAGGCGCTCTTGATGTCGCCCGACGTCGACGAGCGCGCCGACCAGTACTCGCTCGGCGTGACGCTCTACGAAGCGCTCGCGGGCGTCGTCCCCCACGAGGGCACGTACGGCGAGGTGCTGCAGAGCGCGATGACCAAGCCCCTACCCTCGCTGCGGCAGCTTCGGCCCGACGTGCCCGGCATCGTCGAGGACATCGTGACGCGCGCGCTGCGGCGCGAGCCCGCCGATCGCTTCGCGAGCATTTCGGAGCTGGGCGTCGCTCTCCGGGGCGCGGTGCGCAACCTCGCCGGCGCGCGCGTCTTCGATCATCGACCCACGCACCAGGCGCGCGACACGGCCACGCTCGCCGACGCGCCGATCGCGAAGATGCGCGCCGGCGCGACGCGCCGCCGCCACCCGCGCGCACCCTACGTGACCCTCGCGCGCGTGCGACGCGAGACGGGCGAGCACGTCGACGGGCGCATCGAGGAGATCTCCGAGAGCGGTTTTCAGTTCGTCGGCGGCCCCGCGATGCCGGACGGCACGCGCGTCGTCGTCCGCTTCGCGCTGCCGATCTCGGGGCGCATGGTCGAGGTCGGTGCGACGTCGCGCTGGGCGCGCTCGACGCGTACGCTCACCGCGACCGGGTTCGAGCTCGACGGTCTCGCCGAAAACGCGCTCTCGGAAGTTCGACGTTACGTCGCCCTCATGTGCACCGACTGAAATGCAACCCGCCCCACCCCACGACGCCGCGCCCCGCGGTCGCATCTTGGTCGCCGACGACGAAGCCGCGCTTCGCCGCGCTTACTCCCGCAAGCTCCGGGCGGACGGGTACGAGGTCGTCGAGGCCGCCACCGGCGCGGAGGCGCTCGCGCTCCTCGCCGAACGCGAAATCGACCTCGTCGTCAGCGACATCACGATGCCCGACATGAACGGCGTCGAGCTCCTGCGGTTGACGCGCGAGCGCAAACCGGACGTGCCCGTGCTCCTCATGACCGGGGCCCCGGACGTCTCCACCGCGATCAAGGCCGTCGAGTACGGCGCGTTCGAATATCTCAGCAAGCCGTTCGAGCTCTCGAAGCTGAGCGAGAGCGTCGCGCGCGGGCTCGAGCGCCGCGCCAAGCTCCTCGCCGACCGTCAGGTCCTCGACTCGGCGGTGCGTTCGAAGGGCGCGGCGTCGGGCCCGCGAAGCTCCGGCGCGCGCACCATCGCGCCCGGGACGATCCTCGACGGCCGCTACCGCGTGCTGCGCGTGCTCGGCGCCGGCGGCATGGGAACGGTCTACGAGGCGGAGCGTGAAGATTCTCGCGAACCTACGCGTCGCGCTCAAGGTGCTGCATCCGAAGCTGCTCGATCGCGCGGACGTCGTTGCGCGCTTCCGCCGCGAGGCGGAGCTCGTCGCGAAGATCCGAAACCCGAACATCGTGAGCGTCATCGACTTCGTCGCGGTCCCGGACGGGCCGACGTTCATCGTGATGGAGCTTCTCGCCGGCTCGACGCTCGAACGAGCGATTCAGGGCGACCCGCCGCTCTCGGAGCGCCGCGTCGCCTTCATCGCCTCGCAGATCCTCGACGCGCTCGACGCCGCGCACTCGGCCGAGATTGTTCACCGCGACCTCAAGCCGGAGAACGTGTTCTTGACGACGATGTCGAAGATCCCCGACGTCGTGAAGCTGCTCGACTTCGGCATCGCGAAGGTGCTCTCGGAGGACGCCGCGCCCAAGCTCACGCAGACCGGCACCGTGCTCGGCACCCCGGCGTACATGGCCCCCGAGTACGCGCGCGGCGAGCCGGCGAGCCCGCTCGGAGACCTGTACGCGCTCGGCTGCGTCATCTACGAGGCGCTGACGAAGAAGACTCCGTACGAGGCGGCGAACTACAACGCGCTCCTCTTCGCGATTCAGGGCAAGGCGCCGACGCCGATCGTCGCGCACCGCGCCGACGTGTCCGCCGAGATGATCGCGATCGTGAGTCGCGCCATGGCGAAGGATCCGGCCGACCGCTTTCCGTCGGCCCGCGCCATGCGCGACGCCCTCGAGCCGTGGCTCGCCGGCGCGCCGGCGCCGCGCGCGTGGTCCTCGGCGCCGCCGATCGGGTCGGCGCCGACCGAAGAGCTCCCGGCGAACGTGCTCGGCGATCGGTCGCGCGACGATTGATCGCGGCGTGCGCCCCGCCGATTCCATGTGCGTTTGCGGATAGTCGAGCTAAGCTCAACCGGGATGAGCGATCGCGTGCCCGCTCGCCCTCTCGTGCTCGTCGTGGACGACACGGAGGGGAACCTCGTCGCCATGCGCGCGGTGCTCGACCGGCTCGACGTCGACATCGTGGAGGCGAGGTCGGGCCAGGAGGCGCTGGAGCTCGTGAGCGAGCGCACCTTCGCGCTCGCGCTCATCGACGTGCAGATGCCCGCGATGGACGGGCTCGAGCTCACGCGCAGGCTGCGCGCCACGCCGAACGGGCGCGAGCTCCCGATCATCCTCGTCACCGCGATCCAATTCGACGACGCGTACGTGCGCGAGGGGTACGCGGCCGGCGCCGCCGATTATCTGACCAAGCCGCTCGACGTCGACGTCGTTCGCGCGCGCGTGCGCGCGTTCATCGATCTTTTCCGCCAGCGCGAGCGCCTCCGCCTCCTCGAGGTCGGCGAGCGCACGCGCGAGCGCGACGACGCGCTCGATCGCATGGCGCAGCTCCTTCAAGGCGAGCGCGTGGCTCGTCACGAAGCCGAGCTCGCGAACGCCGCGAAGGACTCTTTCGTCGCGATGATCTCCACGAGCTGCGGCGGCCGCTGAGCGCCGTGGTCGGTTGGGCGTCGCTGGCGCGCACGCTCCCGCCCGGCGCCGAGCTCGTTCGCGCGCTCGAGACGATCGAACGCAACGCGCGCGACCAAGACCGCATGATCGAGGACCTCCTCGACATGAGCCGCGCGGCGACCGGCACCCTGCGTCTCGAGGTGGTCGACGTCTCCGTCGACGAGGTCGTCGCGGCGGCGGCCGCCGCGCTCGCGCCGGCGGCCTCGGCGAAGTCCGTCCGCATCGACGTCGACGCGCGCGCGGGCACGATCCGCGCGGACGGAAACCGGCTGAAGCAGGTCGTGTCGAACCTCCTGTCGAACGCGGTGAAATTCACGCCGAGCTCCGGCCGCGTCTTCGTCGGCGCGACGCGCGACGAGGCCGAGGTGGAGATCGTCGTCCGCGACACGGGGGCCGGCATCGCGCCCGAGTTCTTGCCCCACGTCTACGAGCCGTTCCGTCAGGGGAGCGAAGGGCCCTCGCGACGCCACGGAGGCCTCGGCTTGGGGCTCTCGATCGTCAAGCGTCTCGTCGAAGCCCACGGCGGAACGATTCGCGTCGAGAGCGCGGGCCTCGATCAGGGCACGGCGTTCTTCGTCCGCCTGCCGGAGGTGGCGCGCGAGACGGCCGCTCACCCGCCGTCGGGGACGATGCGAGCTCGGTCGGCCTGACGCCGAAAGCGCTCTTCGATCTCCGCGAGGGTCTTGGCCGGCACGTAGAGCGCCGCGAGACGCTCGTCGCAGATCGCGTACTCCGTCGCGCCGTCCGCGCGTCGCATTTTGACCGCGCGGAGGCCGACGCCGATCCGATACGTCAGAGCAGGCGCACCCGACGGGCCGTCGACGATCTCGAACCCGAACGCCGTCTCCGCCGAAGTCGCCTCGAGCGAGAACAGCGAACGACCCCGGCCCATGCGCGAGGCCGCTGCAACTTCCCCGCCAGTGGCGGTGGGGTCGCGACGCGGCGATTCGGGTCGCCCTCGCTCGCCAAATCGCCGCGCGCGCGCCAGAGCGCCACGTGCGGACGTCTCGCGCTCAAGCGAGCACGCAGCGGACCTTCTCGACGAGCGCGCTCGGGGCGATCGGCTTCTGCAGGTAGGCCGCGTCGGAAGCGAGCGCTGGCGCGTTCGGCGCGTCGGTGTACCCGGACATGAAGAGAACGCGCAGCCCCGGACGCTCCGCGCGCAGCCGGTCCGCCAGACATGCGTTCCAGGTCGTGATGGTCCCGTCGATGTCGGAGCTGACGATCGCGTCGTGCGAGGCGGCGACGACCGACGCGAGCAGGCGGCAGCGCCGCGCCGCCGCCTCGTTGTCGTTCGTGTCGTCCCGCCCTCCTTCGAACAACGACATGCGAAGTGCGACCTTGCACTGGGCGTTCCACACGCACCTGAAGGGCTTGCGCGAGCACGTCGGTGTCATCGCGACGATGCAGCTTGTGCGGCGGCGCGGTCAGGTCAGGGCCACTGCGCGGCGGCCGTGCCGGAAGCGCCGTTCACGACGCCGCCGGCGCCCGCGGTACCGAAGGAGAGGAGCGGCGAGCCGCTCAGCGTCACGCTGCCCGAGTTGCCGCCGTTGTAGAGCGCGATCGAATTGCCGCCCGAGCCGCCGCCGCCGTGTCCGCCCGACGCGCCCGCGCCGCCGGTCCCGCCGATTTGGGGCGAGGCGTTGCCGACCGTCGCGCAGCCGGCGTCGGAGCACGCGTCGAGGCAGGTGGCGTTTTGAACGTTGCCCGCGCCGCCGGTCCCGCCGTTTCCGCCGGCACCGCCGCTGCCGCCCGCGCCGCCGTTGCCCGCGGCGAACGAGCCGCCGAGGACTTGAACGTGGGCGTTCCAGCTGTAGACGGCGACGCTGCTGCCGCCGCCGCTGCCGCCCGCGCCGCCCCCGCCGGCGTTTCCGCCGCATCCGGCGAGCGAATTCACGCACACCGACAGGCACGTGTAGCAAGTCGTGATGCACGAGCTGTTGATCGTGCACGGGCCGGGCGCGCCGACGCTGCCGTCCGCGGCGCCGGGGCCGCCCGACGCCGGAAGCCATCCGTTCGGGCCGAAGCTGCCGGACGTCGCGCCCTCGCCGACGTTGCCTGGGCTCGGGCCCGCGCCGGCGTCGCCCGCGTCGCAGTCGGTTCCGCCTTGCGCGCCCGCGTCGCCTTGCGCGCCTGCGGCGCCGTCACCGCCGGCGCCGACGCTGACCGAGATCGTGTCGAGCGTGAGCGTCGCGTTCGTCGCGAAGATCCCGTAGACCGACTCACCCGGCTGCGCGGTCGCCTTTCCGAGGACGGAGAGGAGTCGCAGCCCCGCGCTGCCGCTGAAATCCGCGGTGACGACGACGTTCGCCGTCGGCGGCATGGTGATCTTCACGGCGCTCACCTCGGTCGTGTCGCACGCCGGGATCCACGTCGTGCTCGCCGTGTCCCAGCCGCCCTCGAGCGTGACGCCCGCCGCGAGCTGGAGCGACTCCACGTACGTGCCGCGCGCGATGTAGACGATCGAGCGGCCGAGGAGCTTCGCTTGGTTGATGCCGGTCTGGATCGTCATGCACGGCTCGGTGCGCGTGCCGCACGTCGAGGTGTCGCCGCCGTTGACCGTCACGAAGACGCCGCTGGCGTCGTCGACCGCGCGCTGCGCGCACGTGGCGGCGTCGCTCGCGTCGTTCGAGGCGTCGCCGCCGGCGTCGTCGGTCGCACCGTCCGGCCGCGAGAGATCCTGGAAGCCGAGCAAGTTCGCGCACGCGAGCGCGGTCGATACGAGCGCGAGCCCCGCAAGAGCCAGCACCCTCGGCGCCGGACGATTTCCTTTCATGAGACGCACGACGCCACAATCTACTCGAATCGGCGGGAGGGTGGCGGCAAACGACGAAATGCGCCCTCGGCGCGAGACTCCGCGCCGCGGGCCTCAGGCCGACGTCGACGGAGGGCTCGACGCCGCCGAGGACGCGCCGAGCTCGGACTTCGACTCGCAGACGGTCAGCGGGCTCGATCTGACGAAGCTCGCGCTGCCGTGAATCGACGCGCTCACGTCCGAAAACGTTTCTCGAGCTCCGCGAGGCTGCGCGCGCCCGCGTAGAGCGGCTGACCGTTTTTGTCGCAGATGGCGTATTCGACCGTGCCGTCGTCCAGCACGCGCTTGACCGCCTCGAGCCCGACCGCGAGCGTCCGCACGGCGACTCGCACGCCCGTCGGGGACTCGCGCACCTCGAAGCCGAACGCGGCTTCCTCGTCGGTGAGATCAATCGAAGGTAATGACACGTCCGATTGAACGAGAGCGTAGCGAATCTAGCGGGCTTTGCTTCGTGGCATGATGCTACGGCGCTCGCCCGCGGATCAGGCACGACGCGTGCCTTTGCCACACGTCCGGTGCACCATGGTCGACTCCTTCGAGCCCAGTGAATCGAGCACGCGAAGCCGTCATCGCGTCGTCCCGCTCGCGCCCGTGCGCCGCAGGCGCGTCGCCCTGGCGGACGACGAGCGCAACATCCGCGAGATCCTCGAGAGCATTCTCTCGGACGAGGGCTACGACGTGCGGACCGCGAGCGACGGCCTCGCCTTGCTGGAGCTCGTCGAGAGCTTCGACCCGGACGTCGTCCTCACGGACCTGTCGATGCCGCGCATGAGCGGGCTGGAAGTGCTTCTCGCGCTTCGAGAGCGCCGCTCGCGCGCGCGGGTCGTCTTGATGACGGCGTGGCCGGCGTCGAACGGCCAGCGAGACCTCCACGGCGCGAGCGCCGTCCTCCACAAGCCGTTCCAGATCCACGATCTGCTCGCAGCGCTGGGGCCGCGGTGAAAGTCTACGTCGCGGACGACTACCCCAATTTTCGCAAGCTGCTCGTCGACATGCTGCAGCACGACGGGCACGACGTCGCCGCGGCCCACGACGGCAGCGCGCTCCTCGCGATGATCGTCGACGACGCGCCCGACGTCGTCGTCGCCGACCTGCGCCTCTCGGGAATGTCCGCGGTCGACCTCCTCATCGAAATGCGCGAGGCGCGTTTGCTCGTGCCCGTCGTCGTCATGACGAGCGATTCGCCGGAGGACGTCGCGCGCACCGTTGCCGGCTTCGGCGCGGTGCGCGTCCTCCAAAAGCCCTTCATGCTCGAAACGCTCCAGCGCGCACTCGGCGAGCTCGCGAAGGCCTGACCGCGGCGCGTCACGACGGCGTGTGTCGTTCGGGCGCGTCGCGTACTGCCACGACGTGGCATCCGCGCAGGGCGCTCGCGAAGAGAATTCGCTACGTTCGAACCGATGACGAAGGACCCGGCGATCGACGATTACCTCGCGCGCGTGCCCGCGAGCCAGCGCGCGCTGCTCGTGAAGCTGCGCGTGACGATCCACGCGCTCGTCCCGGACGTCGAGGAGTGCATCAGCTATCGCATGCCGGCGTTTCGGTATCGGAAGCGAATCGTCGCGGGCTTCGCGGCGAGGTCGAAGGTTTGCTCGTATTACCCGTTCAGCGGCCGGACGCTCGCGACGCTCGCCGCGGACATCGAAGGCTACGGCCACACGAAGAGCGCGCTCCATTTCGTCGAGCCGCTCCCCACCGCGCTCGTGCGGAAGCTCCTGCGAACGCGGATGGCCGAATCCGTCACTGGGTGATGAGATCGCCCGCCGACATCGGCGCGAGCTCGGGCACGCCGTCGACGTAGACGTGCCCGATGATCTCGGCGAACGGCTCGCCCTGGTACGCGGGAAACGGCGAGGGCCCGGTGTCGTTGGCCATGTAGCTCGTGACGGTGATCGCGGCGCCGCTCTGCAAGTCGCCGAGGGTGAAGTCGCCGCCCGCGGTGTCGCTCGTCGCGAAGACGTTCTGCACGCGCACGAGCATCGACTGGAGCGCGAGAGTCCGAAACCCGTCAGGCTCGATCTCGTTCAGCGACACGATCATGTCGTCCGGGATCTCGTGCGTGCCCGTCTTCTCGATGCTGCCGGCGCGCGCGTCGATTTCTTCGAGGCCGACGTACGTCGAGTACACGCCGCTCACGCGGACGACGTCGCCGCGCTCGACCGGCGGCGCCTCGGGACCGACGAACACGTAGACGCCCGCCCACGACGCGGCGACGGGATCCTGCGCGAAGAAGCCGTGCGAAGTGCCGGTCGTCTTCACGTCGGTCACGACCGCGTCGCGGACGACGACGTCCGAGCCGAGCGCGGGGTGCGCCGGGTCCGACGGGTTTCGCAGTTGCACGATCGTGAGCGCGGCGTCGGCGCCGGCGTCGGCGGTGGGCTTCTCCGCGGGCGCGACGCCGTACGCGCAGCTGCACGAGAACGACAAGGCGAGCGCGAATCGGCATCTCATGTTCGTCGAACGTGCACGTACGGCCGACGTATCGCTCGCGCCAGGGTGCTTTGCAGGGCTTTACGCTGGGGGCGCGCGGGAACGCGGTCGTAGCGCGCATCGTCGATGACGATCGTGCCATCGGAGTTGGCGATCGGCGCGCGATTTCCCGCGGGTTTTCCGCTCGATTGCGTGGCCGGCAACTTGCACTGCGCGGACGGCGAGAGATCGTGATCGTGAACCGTCCGATTCTTGGAGTCGCGCTCGTCGCGTTGCTCGCGTGCAGCGGCCAGGTCGTCGCGGGCGACGCCGGCCCGGGGTTCCCGCCGCCGATGCCGAAGCAGCAGTCGATCGACAAGGTCGACCTCCTGTTCGCGATCGACAACTCGGCATCGATGGGTGACAAGCAGGAGCTGGTCGCGCTCGCCGTGCCGGTCCTCGTCGACGAGCTGCTGAATCCGAGCTGCGTGTCGACGGACACGACGCTCACGTGCTCCGCCGCGAGCGACTGTTCGAGCCTCGGCGCCGGCGCGCAGTGCGATACGACCGGCAACGGCGGCAACGGCCAGTGCTTCGTCGCAGGGGACAACGGCGGCGGCGACAACCAGTGCGAGTCGATTGTCGGGACGAAGCCCGAGTTCGCGCCCATCCACGACATGCACGTCGGCATCGTGAGCTCGTCGCTCGGGAGCGGCGGCGGCGACGTCTGCGCCACCAGCGGTAGCGACCCGACGCACCAGAACGACCAAGGTCACCTCCTCG
Organism: uncultured delta proteobacterium; assembly: GCA_963731595.1. Taxonomy (GTDB): domain Bacteria; phylum Myxococcota_A; class Polyangia; order Polyangiales; family Polyangiaceae; genus DASXHD01. Next base: position 1,269,641 of record CAVSWE010000009.1, on the reverse strand, counting down.
ACCGCACAATCAACGGCAGCACCGAAGGGACCATCGCGAACGCCAAGCCGGTCTCCGGCGACGGCGGCAACTTCCTCGCGTGGCTCCCGGCGAGCGACCCGAAGAACGCGGGCAAGAGCCCGCCGAACGTCACCCCCTACGGCGATGGCCAAGAGACGAACCTCGTCGGCGACTTCAAGTCGCTCATCTCCGGCGTGCAGCAAGCGGGCTGCGGTCTCGAGGCTCAGCTCGAGAGCTGGTACCGCTTCCTCGTTCAGCCGGACCCGTACGACTCGCTCGATGGCGGCGCCGCCAACGGCAACGCCTCGGTCACCTACTCGGGCGTCGATGCAACGCTGCTGAAGGAGCGTCACGACTTCCTTCGCCCCGACTCGCTCGTCGCGATCATTCAGCTGACCGACGAAGAAGACTCGTGGAGCGATCCGCGCTGGGGCTCCGGCTTCGGTTGGGCGACGCGCTCCAACACGTTCCCGGGCGGCCCGTCCGGTGGCGTCGGCCCGCGCGAGACGAGCGCGTGCGACGGCGCTTTCGACCCGAACACCCCGACGACCTGGGGCCCGAACAGCCCGAATTGCACGTCGTGCGCGTTCCAGGGCACGTCGGGCAATCCGAACTGCCAGTCGTGCGCTCCCGGCGCGACGACCTGTGTGAGAAAGGGCTGGTACTCGCCGCCGTCGACCACGACGCCCGTCACCGCCGCCGACGGTCTCAACGTCCGCTACGGCGAGCAGTACATGATGACGCGCTACGGGCTCGACCCGCAGTTCGACATCCAGCGCTACGTCGACGGGCTGACGAATCCGTTCGTCCCCGATCGCGATCACGAGGACGACAACGGCGCCTCGAGCTCGGTCGGCCATTACGCGCCCGTGAGAAACTGCACCAACCCAGTCTTCGCCGACAGTCTCCCCGACGGCTCCGACACGAGCTCGGGCGCGCTCTGCCAGCTCAAGCTCGGCTCGCGCACGCCGGACCTCGTCTTCTACGCCATCATCGGCGGGCTCCCGAATTCGCTCGTGCCGAGCGGCGTCCCGACCGACGCCGACTGGGAGAAAATCCTCGGTCACGACCCGGCGCACTACGATCTCACGGGCATCGACCCGCACATGATCGAGTCGCTCGCGCCGCGTGCCGGGCTGCCGGCGCCGGGCGCTTCGTACGACCTCGGGAGCGACCCGGAGAGCGGGCGCGAGTGGAACACGCTCACGTCGGCGGCATCGATCGATTTGCAGTATGCATGCACTTTCGATTTGCCCACGCCGCGGGACTGCGCCGCGGGAGACGCGTCGTGCGACTGCGTGGGGCCGAACGGCGCGACTTCCGCGGCGGACGGGCCTCCGCTCTGCGACGTCGCCAATCGAAGCTCGCAGATCAAGGGCAAGGCGTACCCGACCATCCGCGAGCTCCGCGTCGCCAAGGGCCTCGGCCAGCAGTCGGTCGTTGCTTCGCTCTGCGCGAAGAACGTGACCAATCAGGCGGCGCCGGACTTCGGTTACAACGGCGCGATGCGAGCGATCGTCGCTCGCTTGAAGACCGCGCTCGCCGGCCAGTGCCTGCCGCAGACGCTGACGCGCGATCAGAGCACCGGCACCGTGCCGTGCGTCATCCTCGTCGTCTACCCGAACCAGACGGACCAAGCGGCGGGCTGCACCGACCCCGGCACGTTGCAGCCGGATCCGTCGATCCTAGCGCGCTTCGACGCGCAGTTCGTCGCGGGCCTCGGCGACGCGGGCGCGTCGCAGCGACCTCCCGTGGTCTGCGAGCTCGAGCAGCTCACGCCGGGAGTCGACTACGCCGGCGCGAGCTGCGCCGGCCAGCCGAAGGCCGGCTGGTGCTACGTCGAAGGCGCGGCCAACACGGGCGGCTGCGCGCAAGCCATCAAGTTCGGCGCGTCGGGGCCGCCGCAAGGCGTCACCCTCGATCTCGAATGTCTGCAGTGACGCGAACGCGAGATCATTCGCGCGGGCCTCGGCCATGTGTCATGGTCTCGCTGCTTATTCCTTCAGGAGGGTCTTCGACATGCGACTTTTCAGGGCCGCCGTTTTCGGCGCCGTCTTGGCTTTGGGCTGCACCTCGGGGGCGCAGCAGCGCGCCGAGGACGGGGTGAAGGCGCTCGCGGCGTGCGACATGCGCGGCGCGCACGCGGCGTTCTCCGACGCGTACGGAATGGACTCGAGCGATCCGCAGATCGCGCTCGCGTTCGCGCTCACCGATCTCACGCTCCTCGCGGAGGACCCCGCGCTCGAGACGCTGAGGCCGCGGTTCGGGTTCACCAAGCCGTTCGACACGACCTTCCTCTGGGAGAAGGGCGGGCTCATGGATCTCGCGTCGCAGAAGACGTCGACCTGCGGCGCGCTCGGCGACTTGGTGCGCGCGAACGTCGCGCACCCTTCGCTCGCCGCGACCAACCCGACGCCGTTCCTCGACACGCTCGACGAGACCCTGACGTTCGGCGATCTGCGCGACGCCGGCCTCGCGCTCTCGCCTCGGCTCGACAAGCTGAGCGCGGCGCTCGAGACCGCGGCGAACGCGACCGGCGACTCCGGGGTCTCGCTCTCGGGCGGGTGCGGCGCCGGGAACATGACGCTGCAGAAGCCGGAGCTCCTCGCGCTCGCGGGCGCGATGGCGCTGCTGCACGCGGCGTTTCAGCTCGCCGCCGCGTACGACGGGAGCGTGCGCGTCTGGCCGGTCTTCATGGAGATCGCGGGCGAGACCGGCGCGGAGAACGATTTCGTCGGCGACATGAACGCGTCGTTCCTGCACGTGGCGGACGCCTCGCAGACGAGCGCGATGGTGCCGATCTGGCAGCGCGCGTTCGATTTGTTCGGGCAGGCGATCGCGGCGGCGGAGGCGATCACGAAGACGCCGCCGAACGCCGTCATCGACTGGACGTCGTTCCCGAGGCCGATTTTGGCCGACGCGAGCCAGCTCGCCTCGGCGGCCCACGACGTCTTCGCCAACAAGACCGCGATCCCGTTCTTGTCGCCCGCGGTGACCGTCGACGGGCCGTCGCTCGCCTCGAGCCCGCTCGAGCTCGCGCCGCTCTCGCCGCCCGCGTTCTCGGTGAGCGGGTCGTCGGTGAGCTTCACGTTCGACCCGATGAAGGCGAAGCTCGGCGCGCGCTTCTCGCCCGATCCGTTCTCCTCGAACGCGAGCTACTCGTGGAGCTTCGTCGACGACGTCTCGAACGCGACCGACGCGCAGCCGTCGTGGTGGACGCCCACGTTCGACCCGGGCAAGCGCTTCACGTCGACGTACGCGTGCCAGTGACCTCGCGCTAAAACGTGACGCGGAGGCCGCTCGCGTCGAGGCTGACGCGGCGCGTGTCGTCGATCACGTAGAGGGGGCCGCCGATGCCGAGGGCGATGATGACGCCGCCGAGCAGGAGCGAGCCGGCGGTGCCGGCGACGCCGAGGGCCACGCACTCGCCGGCCGCGCCGCCGTTCCCGATGCCGGAGCCCGCGAGGTTCGACTCGCAAATCCCCGCGCCGGCGAGCGACGCGACGGTGCCCGCGAGCGCGAGGACGACTCCGCCGAGCGTGAGGAGCTCGCTCGTCCCCTCGCGCCGGACGCGAATGTGACCGAGCTCGGCGCCGGCGCTCGCGCGCACCACGAGCACGTCCGACGGCGCGACCGGCGCGGCGCGCCCTTTCGTGCGCACGATGCCGTGCGTCTCCATCTGCGCGCCGGGCTCGAAGGTCTGCACCTCGCCGGTCCTCACGGCCGCGAGCACCTCGGTGTTCGGAGGCACGTCCGACGCAGGCACGAACACGTCGATCGAGTGCGCGCACCCGGTCGCGCCGAGCGCCGCGGTCAAGAGGAGCGGGTTCAGGCGCATGGTGGCGAGCGTAGCACTCATGAAATCGATTCGAGTAGAATCGCGGCATGTTCCAGCCTCCGCCGTCGTTTTTCGTGCCGCAGCGCCGCGAGCTCGCCGCGCGCGTCAAGGCCGTCCTCGGCATGAAGGCGTGCGGATCGATCGGGGCCATCGTGCTCTCGGCGGTGCTCTTGTTCGCGTTCAACGACCCGTCGCGGTGGCCGATCGAGATGACGAGCGAGCGCCTGCATCGCTTCGCGACCTACGCGCTGCTCGCGACGGTCGCGTCGCTGGCCGAGCTCGTCGGCGTCGTCGTGACGTGGAGCGGCAAGCGCTCGGGCGTCTACTTGCTCGTCGGCGCTTCGATGCTGGGCTTCGTGTTCCGCATGGTGGGCGACGACACGATTGGCGCAGTCTTGAGCATCGCCGCGACCGCCATCGCTGGGCTGGTCATCGCGACGCGGTGGTCCGACTTCGCGTGAGAAGCGCCGCGCCGGCACGGCGCATGCGTCTCTCTCGAGCATGGTCACTGAAGTCATCCGTGAAGAGCAGCACTACGAGGAGCGTCCGCACCGGCGTCTCGTCGGGCTGCTCGCGCGTCTGTTCGACCTCGCCTTCGGGCTGCTCTACACGCTGCTGCTGATTCGGTTCGCGCTCGTCTTCTTCGCGGCGCGACCCGGAGCCGGCTTCTACCAGCTCATCCACGGCGCGACCGAGCCGTTCTATCGCCCCTTCGAGGGGCTCTTCGCCACGACGTCGTTCGACGGCTGGCGACTCGAGTGGTCGCTGCTCGTCGCGCTCGTCGTGTACGCGCTTCTGCACGGGGCAATTCGCGGCGTGCTGTCGCTCCTCGGCCGCTAGGAATCGGCCGTGCTCGAGATCGTCGACGTCGGACGACGCTCGCTCGCGGCGTATCGCGGCATCGCCGCCGACGGCCTGCTCGACCGGCTCGAAGGCGTCGCCCGCGACTTGCGCGGAGCCCGGGTGCTGCACGTCAACGCTACGCCGTACGGCGGCGGCGTCTCCGAGCTCCTTCGTTCGGTCGTCCCGCTCCTGAACGATTCGGCGTCGTCGCCCACTGGCGAATCGCGCGCGGCAACGAGGCTTTCTTCGAGGTGACGAAGGCGATCCACAACGGCCTTCAAGGCGCCGAGCGCGTCCTCACGGACTCGGAGAAGGCGACCTACCTCGCGACCGCGCGCGACAACGCCGCCGCGTTCGGCGAGGAGTACGACTTCGTCTTCATGCACGACCCGCAGACGGTCGGCATCCTGCCGATGCGCGGCAAGGGCTCGGCGCGGTGGGTCTGGCGCTGTCACATCGACACGTCGGCGCCGAACGCGAGCGTCTGGGACTTCATTCGTCCGATGCTCGTCGAGTACGACGCCGCGATCTTCACGATGCGCGCGTTCGTGCCGCCGAGCTTCCCGCTCTCGCGCGTCGAGACGATTCCGCCGGCGATCGATCCGCTCAGCCCGAAGAACATGGCGCTCCCGCCGGAGATCGCTCGGCGCGTGCCGCGACTGGATCGGCATCCGCGAAGGTCGGCCGCTGGTGACGCAAGTTCTCGTTTCGATCCCTGGAAGGATCCGATGGGTGTCATCGCCGCGTATCGGCTGGCTCGAAAGGAGATCGCCGGGCTCGAGCTCGCGCTCGTGGGCTCGATGGCGCTCGACGATCCGGAGGGCTGGAAGATTCACCGCGCGATCGAGGAAGAGACCCGGCGCGACCCGGCGATCACGTGCTGACCAACCTCGTCGGCGTGGGCAACGTGGAGGTCAACGCGTTTCAAGCTCTCTCGGACGTCATCGTGCAGAAGAGCCTTCGCGAAGGCTTCGGGCTCGTCGTCGCGGAGGCGCTGTGGAAGGGGACGCCGGTCGTCGCGGGCCGCGCGGGCGGGATCCCGCTCCAGATGGCGGACGGCGTCGGCGGCGTGCTGGTCGACGGCGTGGAGGAGTGCGCGGGCGCGCTCGTCGAGCTGCTGCGCGATCGAGCGCGCGCCAAGGCGCTCGGCGCGAGCGGCCGCGAGCGCGTCCGCGCGCACTTCCTGCTGCCGCGTCTGATCCTCGACGAGCTCTCGCTCATGCGGGAGCTCGCCACGGCCAAGCCCATCGTCGTCGCGCCGGCGTCCGACCGGCGCGATCCGTGTGCGGCATGACCGTGAACGACGCCGCCGCGGTCACGACCACGGTGAACGGCACGACGTATCGCTTCTGCTCGGACCGCTGCCGGTCCATGTTCCTCGAGGAGCCCGACCACTTTCTTCGCCACGAAGCGGCGCGACCGACCGAGTCGAATGAGCCAATCCCGCCTTTCGAACGAGCGAGACCTCGCTGATCGACGAGGTGCTCGGACGCTTGTGGCCGCGAGTGCTTCCGCGAGGTAAACCGGTCCCCGCATGAAAATTCTCGTCCTCGGGGCGTCGCAGGGCACGGGCGCTCTCTGCGTGAAATCCGCGCTCGCCAAGGGTCACTCGGTGACCGCGTTCTCGCGCACGCCGTCGAAGCTCGACGTCACCCACGACGCGCTGACGAAGCTCGCCGGCGATTTCCACGACGCCGGCTCGGTGCGCGGCGCCGTCGCCGGCCAGGACGCGGTCATCATCTGCGCGTCGCCGACCAAGCTGAGCGCGATCAAGGAGAAACCCGATTACTTCTCGCGCGGCACACGGCATTGCATCGACGCGATGAAGGAGCACGGCGTCCGGCGCCTCGTCGTCCTCACCGCGCACGGCGTCGCGGAGAGCAAGCCCGCGGCGAGCTGGTTCCAGCGGACGTTTCTCATCGACCGCCTCTTGAAGGGCTTCTTCCTCGACCACGACGTTCAAGAGCGCATGACGCGCGAGAGCGGCCTCGACTATGTCATCGCGCGGCCGACGCGCCTCACGAACGGCCCGGCGAGGCGAAAGTACGTGCAGACAGAGGAGCTCGTCCGCGTGCCGGCCTCGATCTCCGCGGGCCGACGTCGCCGATTTCCTGGTCGCGGCGTGCGAGTCGCCGAAGTGGGTGGGCAAGGCCGTGCAGCTCGGCGGGTGACGCCCGTCAGGGCAGCGTCGCGCAACCCGGCGCCCACACCGGGTCGGCCGCGAACGCGCCGTCGGTCGCGGTTTGGCTCGCGGTGAGGTTCGTCTTGGTGCCGCCGCTCGGGTCGATCGAGTAGATGTCCTTGGCGTCGTCGTACGCGATGAGGTTGGTCGGGCCCCACGAAGGGTTGCTCGATTCGTTCGACGCCTCCGCGTAGCCCGTCTCGACGAGCTTGGTGCCCGTCGCGCACGGGTCGAACGGCGCGGTCGGCGCGTCGAACACGCGGAGCTCGCTCGCGTCGCACGCGACGTCGGCGACGATCTTCTTTCCGTCGGGCGAGAGCGACACGTTCGGAAAGACGAAGCCCGGGTAGGCGCCGTTGCCGCTGAAGAACTGATCCTGATAGAGCATCGCGAGCCCGCTCCCGTCGGTGCGAATCGACTCGAGCGTGCCGATGGTCGAAAAGTAGATCAGCGCCGAATCGGCTGAAAATTGCGGGTGTCCGTAGCTCCAGGGGCAGCAGCCCGCGTCGTACGGGCCCGCCACGAGGAGCGAGTCGTCCGAGCCGTCGGCCTTCACGAGTCGCAGATGGGGGCTGTCGCCGTAGGCGATCCATTTTCCGTCGGGCGAGATTGCGGCCTTGCCGAGACCGGCCGACGGCGGCTGGACGCTGACGTGCGCGACCGTGTGCGTCTGCCCGCTCGCGAGATTGCGCACGACGAGCGACTCGTCCGCTTCGGGCGAGCCGGTCACGTAGAGGAGGGTCGCGCCGTCGGCCGACGCCGAGGGAAGAAACCCGTCGAAGCCGAGCACGTGAAAGTCGCTGCCGTCCGCCCGAATCGCGGCGATGCGGTAACCGGCGGCGTCGCCGGCGAAATCGAAGATCACCCACGGAGACTTGGTGCACGTCGCGCCGCCGGAGTCGCCGGGCTCGGTGCCGCCGAGCTCGGTGCGCGCGCCGCACGCCGGGAGCAAGAGAAGCCAGACCCAAAGAAAGCGCATGCCGACTGCATACCCGTTTTTCGTCGGATGCTCGCGCGCCATACGCCATCGGGACGCTCACTCGACGTGAACGGTCGTCGTGACCCACGCAACGCCGCCGCGGTCGTCGTGGACGACGGCCCACGGCGCTTGATTGCCGCTGCTCGAGGGCGCGCCGCCGCTCTTCGTCCGGCGTCGCTCGGACGCGTCGAGGATGCTCGAGAGCGCCTCGCGCAACGGTCTCCGCTTCGTCGCTGGAATTCCTGCCGACGTCGCGGCGTGCGCGCCGCGACGACCTTCACGGTGTCGAGCTCGGCGCGACGGAGTGTCCCGCGCTCGAGCTGCGCGGGGTCCGCCGCGGATGCTAGGCTGTCACGCGCTGCCCCCGGTGGATGAAAAAGATTCCGTGAGCTCGCTTCCGTTCGACGGCGCGTCGCCGCAACGGATCGGGAGCCGTTACGAGGTGCTCGGGCTCCTCGGCGTCGGCGCGATGGGCGCGGTCTACAAGGTCCGCGATCTCGAGCTCGACGAGATGGTCGCGCTGAAGATGCTGCGTCGCGAGCTCGCCGACTCGCCGAGCGCGCTCGAGCGCTTTCGCCGCGAGGTCAAGCTCGCGCGCCGCGTGACTCACCCGAACGTGGCGCGTACGTTCGACCTCGGCGAAGAGGGCGGCGAGCGCTTCCTCACGATGGAGCTCGTGCAAGGCGAGTCGCTCGCGGCGCTGCTCGACCGCGAGCGGCGGTTGCCGCTCTCTCGGGTCATCGAGATCGTCGGGCCGATCTGCGCGGGCCTCGCCGCGGCGCACGCCGCAGGCGTCGTTCACAGAGACCTCAAGCCCGGCAACGTGCTCCTGGCGACCGACGACCGCGTCGTCATCACCGACTTCGGCATCGCACGCGCGGAGGACCCCGGCGCCGCGAAGCGCACCGCCGCTCCGGTCGGCACGCCGGCGTACATGGCGCCCGAGCAGGTCGAGGCTTTGCCCGACGTCGATCATCGCGCGGATCTCTACGCGCTCGGCGCGATGATGTTCGAGCTCCTGACCGGACGCCTTCCGTGGGAAGGCGAGTCGGTTTATGCGGTCGTGGCCATGCGTCTCACGCAGCCGCCGCCCGATCCGCGCGTGTTCCGGCCGGAGCTGCCGGAGGCTGCGGCGCTCCTCGTCATGCGCTGCATGGCGACGCAGCGCGAAGATCGCCCGGAGAGCGCGCTCGAGATCGCGACGCGCCTGTCGAACCTCACGCTGCCCGCCAACGAGGTCCTCTCGATTTTTCCGCCCGCCGACGCGGCGCGCCGGCACGAGCCGCCGAGCACGCATCCCACGCAAAAGACGGTGGCGGTGCTTCCGTTCCGAAACGCGGGGCCGCCCGAGGACGATTACCTCGTCGACGGTCTCACCGACGATCTCATCGACACGCTCTCGATGGCGCGCGGCCTCCGCGTGCGACCGCGCGGCCTCGTGATGCACCGGAAAGGCACGTCCACGGATCCTCGGCAGATCGGGCGCGAGCTCGCGGTGCAAGTCGTGGTCGAAGGCACGGTGCGTACGACGCCGGACAAGATCCGCGTGAGCGCGCGCGTGCTCTCGGTGGACGACGGCTTCCAGCTCTGGGCGCAGCGCTTCGAGGGCCATCGCGCCGACGTCTTGCGCATCGGCGACGAGGCCGCGCGCGCCGTCGCCGAGGCGCTCGCCGTCCGCACGCCGACGCGCTCGCTCCTCACCGATCCCGAGGCGGTGGACCTCTACCTGCGCGGGCGCCACGAGTACATGAAGTTTTGGACGGGCGCGAACGAGCGCGCCGTCGAGCTCTTGCGCGCGGCCCACGAGCGCGCCCCCGAGGATCCGCTCTTGATGGCCGGCTACGCGGCCGCGCTCGCGCGACAGTTCGGCGTGGCCGAGGTCGCTGGGAGGCAAGGCGCGGCTCGCGCGGCGGCCGCGCGCGCCGTGGAGCTCGCGCCGCAGCTCGCCGAAGCGCACGTCGCGCTCGCGACCGTGCGCCTCCACGACGCCGACTCGCTCTCGGCCGCGCGCGAGGTGCGGCAAGCGCTCTCGATCTCGCCGATGCTCGCCGACGCCCGCGAGTTTCGCGCCCGCTTGCTCTGCGAAGCCGGCGATCCGCGCGAGGCCATTCGCGAAGCGCAGCGCACCATCCAGCTCGACCCGCGAATGGAGCACCTCCGCTACAACGTCGTGTGGCGGGCGCATGCGCTCCTCGGCGAGTGGGACGAGGTGGAGAAGGTCTTGGAGACGCCGCCGCAGGATCGCGATCTCGCGAGCCTCTACTGGCTGATCTCGATGCGAAAGCTGCAGTGGACCGCGGACGCCGAGGGAGCGAAGGCGGTGCTCGCGCGCATCGAGGGGCTGCGCTTCGCGTCGCGTTTCATCGTGGTCGCCGGCGCCGACGTGCTCGTGAACAAGCGCCTCTTCGAGCAGGGGCGAGAGTTTCTTCGCGAGCACGCGCGCGCGACCGCGATGACCCCGCGCATGCGCGCGTTCTGGCACCAGCTCACCGCCGAGCTCCTTTGCTACGTCGGCGACGCGCCGAGCGCGCTCGGCGAGGTGGAGGCCGCCGTGCAGCTCGGCCTCTTCGACGTCAACTGGATGGACCACTGTCCGTCGATCGCGCCGCTCCGCGCGATGCCGGCGTTCGCGCCGCTTCGGGCCGAGGTCGCCGCGCGCGCCGCGCCCATCGCGCTCGAGCTCGGCGGCGGGTGAGGCCCGTCGAGTCACCCGCGTCACCTCTTCACTCCGCCGGGTCGCCGGTCACGTCGTTCGAGCGCCGGCGTGCGGCAGCGCAGTCGTCCCAGCCGCCGCGCGGGGCGAAGGCGCCGCCCGCTTCGCTCGGGCCCCAGGTTCCGGGCTCGTAGGCGCGAAGCGGCGCACGATCGCCGAGGACGCCGTCGACCACGCGCCAAGCGGCTTCGACCTGATCTTCTCGCGCAAAGAGAGACACGTCGCCGCGCATCGCGTCGCCGAGCAAGCGCTCGTACGGCGTCATTCCGCGCGGATCACGGGGGGCTGTCGCGAGCTCGAGGTTCTCACCCACCATCGTCTCGCCCGCGACCTTGCTGCGGACGCCGAGCGCCGTCGCGACGTCGGGTCCGAGGCGAAAGCGAACGTAGTTCGAGCCAGCGAGCCCGGAGAGCGGCTCGCCGAACACCGAACGCGGCGGGACGACGAAGCGAACGACGACCTCGGTGCACGTCAGCGGCAGGCGTTTTCCGGCGCGGACGAAGAACGGAACGCCCGCCCAGCGCCAATCGTCGATCGCGAGGCGCACCGCGGCGAACGTCTCGATGCCCGAGCCCTTCGCGACGCCGGGCTCGTCGCGGTAGCCGCGAAACTGTCCGCGCACGACCGCGTCGGGTCGGAGCGGCTCGATCGCCTGGAGGACCCGGGCCTTCGCGTCGCGAAAAGCGTCGCTGTCTCCTCCTCCGGGCGCCTCCATCGCGAGGCAAGCCACGACCTGAAGCAAGTGATTTTGCACCACGTCGCGGATCGCGCCCGTCTCGTCGTACATCCGCCCGCGCCCCGCGACGCCGAACGACTCGGCCATCGTGATCTGCACGCTCTCGACCCAGTTGCGGTTCCAGATCGGCTCGAAGAGCGTGTTCGCGAAGCGGAAGTAGAGGAGGTTCTGCACCGGCTCTTTGCCGAGGTAATGATCGATTCGGAAGATCGCCGACTCGTCGAAGACCGCGAGGAGCGTGCGGTTGAGCGCCCGCGCCGACGCCAGATCGCGGCCGAAGGGCTTCTCGACGACGACGCGCGCGCCGTCGGCGCAGCGGGATTCGGCGAGCGCCTTCACGACGGTCGCGAACATGGCCGGCGGGATGGCCAAGTAGTGCAGCGGGTGCTTCGCTTCTCCGAGCGCGCTTCGAACGCGCTCGAACGTCTTCGGATCGTTGTAATCGCCGTCGACGTACGCGAGCAGCGAGAGCAGCTTCTCGCCCGCCGCGTCGAAGCTGCCGTGCTCTCTCAAGCTCGCTTCGGCGCGGGCGCGGAGCTTTTCGAGATCCCACCCGGCCTTGGCGACGCCGACGACCGGAACGTCGAGGCGACCGCCGCGGACGAGCGCCGCGAGCGCCGGAAAGATCATCTTGTACGCGAGATCGCCCGTCGCCCCGAAGAACACGAGCGCATCGGTGACGCTCGTCATTCGACCAGACCGACGACGAGCCAAGCGAGGATGGACATGGGCGACTTCCTCCGAGAACGTAAGCATCCGTCGGAGGCGGCGAAGGACAATTCGCCGGCGAGCCGTGAATCCGCTTGCGAAGGACGCCAGCGAGCGTACGGAGAGGCAACATGCACTCCGCTTCGCTTGCACCGCGCGTCGCAGCGCAGCCTTCGTGACTCGCTACGCGCCCGGCTGGCCCGGCTCGCCCGCGCGATGGACCTCGAGCGCGAAGAGCGGCGTCGGCACCGCGCTCGGCGAGGCGAGCCGCGTTTGGTTCACGCTGAGCCACGGGATCCTCAACGAGGTCTACTACCCTCGCGTCGATCAGGCGTGCGTACGCGACCTCGGCCTCGTCGTGACCGACGGTCGCTCCTTCTTCTCCGAGGAAAAACGCCACACGCGATCCGAGTCGCGCGCGGCCGACGCGGGCGTGCCTGCGTTCGAGATTCGCAGCACCTGCGTGGAAGGACGCTACCGCATCGAAAAGACGGTGCTCGCGGATCCGGCGCGCGACGTCGTGCTCCTGCACGTTCGCTTCGTACCGCTGCGCGGCGAGCTCTCCGATTACAAGCTCTACGCGCTCCTCGCTCCACACCTCGGCAACCAGGGCGCGGGAAACACCGCGTGGCTCGACGAGGTCGACGGCGTTCCGATGCTGCTCGCCTCGCGCGAGGCCCTCGCGCTCGCGCTCGCGTGCTCCGTGCCTTGGGCGGCGCGCTCGGCCGGCTTCGTCGGCGCGTCCGACGGCTGGCAGGACTTGTCCGAGCACAAGGCGCTGGCGGACCGCTACGACCGCGCCGAAAACGGCAACGTCGCGCTCGTCGGCGAGATCCCCATCGACCAAGCGGGCGCGGGCGTGGTCCTCGCGCTCGCCTTCGGTCCGAAGTGGAGCGACGCCGCGCACGCGGCGCGGGCGAGCCTCTTGGACGGTTTCGACGCGGCGCGCACGACGTTCGTGTCCGGCTGGCGCGAGTGGCATCGCACGCTCGCTCTCCCCGCGGGCGGCGATCTCGAACGAACCAGCGCGGCCGTCCTCCGCACGCACGAGGACAAGCACGTGCCCGGGGGCGTCGTGGCGAGCCTCTCGATTCCGTGGGGCATGGCCAAGGGGGACGGCGAGCTCGGCGGCTATCACCTCGTGTGGCCGCGCGATCTCGTCGAGACGGCGGGCGGCTTGCTCGCCGTCGGCGCGAACGCCGACGCGATGCGCATTCTCTCGTACTTGGAGTCGACGCAGTCTGCCGACGGCCGCTGGGTGCAGAACATGTGGCTCGACGGCGCCGCGTATTGGCCCGGGCTCCAGATGGACGAGACCGCGCTTCCCATCTTGCTCGTCGATCTCGCCGATCGGTGCGGCTGCGCGGTGCGTGCGCGTTACTGGCCGATGGTGCGGCGCGCCGCCGAGTTCATCGTCGCGAACGGGCCAGCCTCCTTGCAGGACCGCTGGGAAGAAGACGCGGGCTACGCGCCGTTCACGCTCGGGGCGGAGATCGCCGCGCTGATCGTCGCGGCCGATCTCGCCGACCACCACGGCGATCCCGAGGCCGCTCGGCGGTTTCGCGCCACGGCCGACGCGTGGAACGCGCGCGTCGAGGACTGGGTGTACTTCACCGGCACCGAGCTCGCGCGACGCGTCGGGGTCGAAGGTTACTACGCGCGCATCGCGCCCTCGACGCACGAGCGGATGATCGTGATCAAGAATCGACCGCCTAGCGAAAGCAGTCAGCGCGCGGCCTCCGTCGTCAGCCCGGACGCGCTGGCGCTCGTGCGCTTCGGGCTCCGCACGCCGGACGATCCGCGCATCGTGAACACCGTGCGCGTGATCGACGCGCTCCTTCGCGTCGAGACGCCGCGCGGGCCCGCGTGGCGCCGATACAACGGAGACGGTTACGGCGAGCACGAGGACGGCGCGCCCTTCGACGGCACGGGGGTCGGGCGGCCTTGGCCGCTGCTCACCGGCGAGCGCGCTCATTTCGAGCTCGCGGCCGGCCGCTCCGACGCCGCCGCGCGTCTCGCCGCGGCGTTCGAGCGCTTCGCCGACCACGATCTCCTGCCGGAGCAGGTGTGGGACGGTCCCGACTTCCCGTCGAAGGAGCTCCGCGCCGGAGGCCCCTCGGGCTCGGCCATGCCTCTCGCGTGGGCGCACGCCGAGTACTTGAAGCTCCGCCGATCGCTCGCCGACGGGCGCGTCTTCGACGTTCCGCGCGGCGTGTACGCGCGCTACGCGGGCGCCTGATCATGTCCGCGGCGCTCCCCTCGGCGGTCGAGTCGGACGCGTGGGCGTCGCCGTGGCTCGGCGGCGCCGACGCGCTCTGCGTACAATACTGACCAACATGCACCCTCACCCGCTCCTCGCGTGGCCCGACGTCCTCCTCCAGTACGTGGGGTTCGTCGCCTCGTTTTGGATCCTCGGGCCGGTGGGCTTTCGGTTCGGCGTGGTGCGGAGCGGCGTCCGCGACGCGAGCGCGGCGGTGGATCGCGCGGTCGCTCGGGGCGGGCTCGTCGGCGTGCTCGGCGTCGCGCTCGGCTCGGTGTCGATGATCGCGGGGCTCGCCAAGCGCGGCGCCGAGACGCACCAGTCGCTCGCCGACGTGTTCGACGCGGGCGGCGCGAGCTCGGTCGTTCAGTTCGTTCTCCTCTTCGTCCTCGCGGTGGCGTTCTGGCTCGCGTGGCGAGGTGCGCGCGCGAGCTGGGCGGTCGCCGGGATCGCGGCGGTCGCGTTCGCGCTGCGCAACGCGATCTCCGGACGCCTCGCGGCGATGGTGAACCCGCTCCACGTTCTCGGCGCGTCGCTCTGGATCGGCACCCTCTTCGTCCTCGTCGTGTGCGGGCTCGGCGAGCTGCTCCGTTCGGCGGTGCCGGCGAGCGAGCGCGAGCCGGCGGTCGCCGAGCTCGTGCACAGGTTCTCGTTTGTCGCGCTCGGCAGCGCCGGGCTCCTCGGCGTGACGGGCGTCATCACGGCGTGGAGGCACCTGCACGCGCTCCGCGCGCTCTGGACGACGCCGTACGGCTACGCGCTCGACACGAAGCTCTTCTTCGTCGCCGTCGTCGCCGGGCTCGGCGCGTGGAACTGGCGACGCGTCGGCCCGTCGCTCGGCAGCGAAGGCGGCGCGCGCGCCATCCGGCGCACCGCGACGACCGAGCTCGCGGTCGCCGCAATCGTGCTCCTCGCGACCGCCATCCTCGTCAGCCTGCCGAGCCCGAAGCTTCCGCGCTGACCGGGACGAGTCATTTTGGCGACGTGACGGAGCAAGACGGTGTGTCAGTTTTGCCAGAGCGGCGCGTGGAGCAAACTGCGCCGGTCCATGCATAGCTCGGGTCCCCGCGGTCGCGTGCGTGGCACGCATGTCGCACTGCCGAGCCGGTGATGGCGAAACGACACGATGACGCGGCGCCTCGAGCCGACCCGCTCGTTCGCGAGCTCGCGCACGCGCGCACCTACCAGCACGCCGCCGAGGCCGACGCGCGCGCAAACGAAGCCGAGCTTCGCGACGTCGCCGCCTTTCGCGAGCGGCTGCTGGGCGCGCTCGGCCACGATCTCCGCAATCCACTGAACAAGATCCTCATGGCCGCGGGTGTGCTCGCGGGCGGGGATCACCTCACCCACGGCCAGGCGCAGCTCGCCGCCCGCATCATCGACAGCGGGCAGCGCATGAACCACATGATCGCGCAGATCCTCGAGCTCACACGCGTGCACCTCGGCGGCGGGTTCGAGCTCGAAAAACTGCCGGTCGACGTGTCGCCCATCTGCGAACGGATCGCCGCCGAGCTTCGGCTGGGGGCGATGGCGAACATCGACGTCGTCACCCGAGGGGACACGTCGGGGTGCTGGGACCCCAATCGCCTCTCGGAGGCGATCTCGAGCGTCGTCGGAAACGCCGTCGAGCACGCGGCGCCTCTAACCGCGGTCCTCGTCGACGTTCGGCGGGAGCGCGACGAGGTCGTCGTCGCGGTCACCAACCACGGCGACGCGATTGCGCCGGCGCTCTTGCCGGTGATCTTCGAACCCCTCCGCAACGGCATGAATCCCATGCGGCAGCGAGGACACCTCGGGCTCGGACTCTTCATCGCCCGAGAGGTCGCGCGGGCACACTCTGGCAAGCTCGAAGCGACGTCTTCCGAAGGTAGGACGACGTTCACCATCCGTCTGCCGCGCGCCAATTGCGCACGGTCGTGAGCGAAGCGCAAAACTAATGGGGGATTCAGCGTGGACTTTGTGAACCATCCGTGGGACGGCTAACGGCCGCAAGTCGGGGGACATGACGAATGCGACTCAAAGAGAGCTCGTGGCGAAGCTGCTCGCGCACGAGCGCGCCGCTGCCAACGACGAACGCGTCGCCGCGTCCCGTGTGTTAGAGAAGGCCTTTGCCGGGCTCGCGCCGGTCGTCGGTGACCTCGGTATCATCGCCATCTTCGCGCGAAGCGCCGCCCTCGCGAAGATGGACTGCGCGCCGCTCGCCACGCTCGTCTCCGCGGCCGATTCGCTCGACGCCTTGGGCACCAACATCCGCAACTACTTCGTCACCGTCGACGAGGCGCAAGTGACCGAAAGCTCCGTCACTTTGTGCGCGATGTTCATCGCGCTGATGTCGCGCCTCATCGGGCAACCCCTGACCGTGCAGCTGCTCCAGCGCGCATGGCCCGCAGTCGATCTGAAGGAGTCTCCATGAGCACGAAGGTGCCGATTCGCAACTTGTCCTCGGGTATCGTCGGGCTCGACGCCGTGCTCGGCGGGGGAATTCCCGAGCTTTCGTTCAACTTGATCATCGGCGGGCCCGGCTGCGGCAAGACCACGCTCGGTCACCACATCGCGTTCGCCAACGCGTCGCCCGAGCGGAAGGTGCTCTACTTCACCGTCATCGGGGAGCCGCCGCTCAAGATGCTGCGCTACCAGCAGCAGTTCTCGTTCTTCGACACGAAGAAGGTCGGCGAGTCGATCTTCTTCGTCAATCTCGGCGCCGACGTGTACACGGGCGGGCTCGCCTCGGTGCTCAAGCGGATCGTCGACGAGGTGCAGCGCGTGAACCCGGCGCTCGTCATCGTCGACTCGTTTCGTTCGGTGATGCGCCACGCTTCGTCGGAGGTGGACATCTCGAGCGAGGAGTTCATCCAGCGCCTCGCGCTCGAGCTCACGAGCTGCGAGGCGACCACGTTCCTTCTCGGCGAGTACGCAGGCCTCGAGGACGACAATCCAGTCTTCACCGTCGCGGACGGCATCATCACGCTCCACCAGTCCGTCGACCGCAACTCGGTCGTGCGCAAGCTCCAGGTCGTGAAGATGCGGGGACAAGGCCAAATCCCGGGGCTTCAGACGATGCGCATCGACGACGACGGGCTCAGCGTATTCCCGCGGCTGCTCAACCCGATCGAGCCTCCGCCGACCGACGCCTACGAAGGTCGTCTGCCGACCGGCGTCGCCGAGCTCGACGCGATGCTCGGCGGCGGCATCCCGCGCGGCTACGCGGTCCTCGTCGCGGGCCCGTCGGGCTCCGGCAAGACGGTGCTCACGAACCAGTTCATCGCCGAGGGAGTCAAGTACGGCGAGTCCGGCATCGTCGCGGTGTTCGAAAAACGCCCGAACGACTACATGCACACGACGCCGTATCGCGCGGAGTTCGATCGCTTGGTCGCCGCGAAGAAGCTCGAAATCCTCTATTTGCGGCCGCTCGATCTCTCGATCGACGAGATGCTCCTCGCGATGCAGAGCGCCGTTCGGCGAACGGGCGCCAAGCGCGCGGTCATCGACTCGCTCTCGGGGCTCGAGCTCGCGCTCGCGCCGACGTTTCGCGAGGATTTCCGCGAGTCGCTCTATCGCATGATAGGCGCGCTCACCGGGCTCGGCGTCACGGTCATGTCCACCGTGGAGCTCTCGGACTCCTTCGTCGACTTGAAGTTCAGCCCCCATGGCATCGCGTTCTTGACCGACGCGGTCATCGTGCAGCGGTACGTGGAGATCGACGGCGAGCTGAAGCGGGCGATGTGCGTCGTGAAGGTGCGCGGCAGCCAACATAGCAAGGTGCTGCGCGAGTACACGATCGCGCCGGACGGCAGGCTCGCGGTCGGCGAGCCGCTGAGCGGATACGTGGGGTTGCTGACCGGCTCCCCGAGGAGGATGACCTGATGGCGAAACACAACCACGGTCGAAGATCGGACGCCGACGCGGGCGCCGCGCAGTCCGGCGTCCGCAAGGCGCATGCGGTCGCGCCCGACGACGTGATGCAAAAGGCAAACGAGCACCTCGTGCTCGAGGTGTTGCGCTCGAACGCGGCGGAGGAGCAGCTACGCGAGGTCGCCGAGTTTCGCGAGAGGCTCATCGGCGTCATCGGGCACGATCTCCGCAACCCGCTCGGCGCGGTGTTGATGGCCGCGGGGCTCCTCGCGAGCGGCGGTCACCTGTCGGAGACCGAAGCGAAGCTCGCCGCGCGCATCCTAACGAGCGGCCAGCGGATCAAGCGCATTCTCGCGGCGCTGGTCGACTTCACGCGCGCGCGCCTCGGCGGCGGCTTCGACCTCCACATGGTGAAGACGGACGCCGGGTACCTCTGCGAGCAGATCGCCGCCGAGCTGCGCCTCGCGGCTTCGGCGAACATCGACGTGCAGGTGCGCGGAGACGTCGTCGGCATGTGGGACGAGGCTCACCTCGGCGAGGCCCTCAGCAACGTCGCCGGAAACGCCGTGGAGTACGCCGCCCGGCAAACCGCGGTCGTCATCGACGCGTACGACGCGGGCGGCGACGTCGTCGCGGTCGCCATCACCAATCGCGGCCCCACCATCCCGAAGGACAGCTTGGAGCATATCTTCGAGCCGTTCAAACGGCCGAGCACGTCGGTCGAGTCACGCCCGGGCGGGCACCTCGGCCTCGGCCTGTTCATCGCGCACCAGGTCATCGTCGCGCACGGCGGGACGCTCGACGCGACCTCCGTCGGCGGGGAGACGACGTTCACCGCGCGCCTGCCGCGGTGGCCGAGCTAGCCCAGCGCGTGGTGGCGACCCGCACTTGGTTCGACCTGAAATCGCGGCGCCCGCCGCCGGCCTCCACGAGAAACGCCTCGCCAAATTGACGGAGTCGCGCATGCAATCGTCCCAGCAGAAGGCCGCGCGCGATTTCGGCAATCCGACGCTCGAGTGGCGTCGTATCTTCGCCGAAGTCTGGGGCACGTTCCTGCTCGTGCTGGTCGCCGCCGGTGGCGGCGTCGTCGCGGCGACGAGCGGAGGCCGGGTCACGTTGGGCATGATTGTCGTCGCGCCCGGAATCATGGTGATGGCGATCATCTATTTCATGGGCTCGGTCAGCGGCGCCCACTTGAATCCGGCGGTGACGCTCGCGTTCGCGTTGCGACGAAACTTCCCGTGGAGACGCGTCCCGGGGTACGTCGCGGGACAGCTCGTCGGAGGCACCGGAGCGGCCGTCTTTCTGCGGCTCATGTTCGGGACGGCCGGCGCGCTCGGCGCGACGACGCCGGGCCTCGGGGTGACCGACGGGCGAGCCTTCGCGATGGAAGTGGTGCTGAGCGCCGCGCTGGTCAACACGATCCTCGGCACGGCCTCGGGCGCGCGCAACATCGGTACGAACGGCGCGATCGCCGTCGGCGGGTACATCGCGCTCGCCGGGCTCTGGGCGGCGCCGGTCTCGGGCGCCTCGATGAACCCCGTGCGCTCGCTCGCGCCCGATCTCGTGCGCGGCGACCTGCACACGACGTGGATCTACGTCCTCGGACCGCTCGTCGGCGCGCTCATCGGAGTGGCCTTCGAGTGGATCCTTCGAGGCGAGCCCACGGTAGCGGGCAGCATCGCCGCTCGCGGCACCCTCGGTACCGACGACGAAGCCGCGTCGTCGGAGAGCGTCGGCCCACGAAAGTGAGGCAGTCCGCGGCTCAGTACTCGATGCTCGAGAGCTCCTGGCGTGCAGCGTGGACTCGCTCGTGCTGGCTCACGAGCGCGGCCTTGAGCTCGCTCGGCCACTCGAGCTTCAGCGCACTCTCGTAACGCAGGTCGGTTCGGTGCTGCGACCGACGGCACACTTGAATCGCGTCGCCGGTGTTGCGACCCCAGGTGCCTACGTACAGCTTGTTGCCGAGCTCCCGAACGAGCTCGACCCACGAGCCGGGATTCCCGCGCGCGACGGGCCGGCCGCTCAAGCGTTCGAGCTCCTCGGAGAATCGGTGGCGCTCGCTCGCGAGACGCGTGAGCACGGCGCCCCGCTTCTCGTCGACGAGCTTGCTCTCGTGGAGGAGCGTCCGCTCGTCGTCCAGGCAGGATTCGATGACCTTCGCGATGGCGGCAGGAGTTTTCATGCGAGCAGGAGAAGCATCCGTCGTGCCCGTTCGGTTCCGCGTTGGTACGCGCCATGCTCGATGACGTGCCGATGGACCACACCGACCAAGCAGCGCGAGCACGCCCCACACTCTTCGTCCTCGTCGCGGACGAGCGCAGCGGCAAGCTGCTGCGGCGACGTGCAAACGGCGCGCTCGACGAAGAATGGACGACGTACTCGCCAGACGACCGCGTCCGCTCCCTGGGTCAGTCGCCGGACACGCGCGAGTTGACCGCTGCGCCCGTCACGCCTGCGTCGTCCCGCGTCGCCAATCGAACGTTCGTGGACGAGCTGGCAGCGCGTCTGAGCGAGACGAGTCAGCGCGAGGAAATCAGATCCATCCTCCTCATCGCCCCGCACCGCTTCGCGGACGCGATGCGCACCGGGTTCGGCTCCGCGCTGTGGGGTCGCGTTCAGCACACTGTGCCGCGGGACGCAACCGAGCTGGACGACGCGGGCCTTCGGAAGTTGGTCGACGCGACGCTCGAAATGTACGGCTGACGCGAAAGGAAGACACCATGAGCACGGAAACGCGACGCACCGAATTCGTGACGCGCGACGAAATTCTGAAGCTGCTCTCGGACGACGAGATTGCGCGCCTGAGCACGCGAGAGGCGGGCCCCGCGCTCGCCGTGGGCGACGAATACGTCGACCTGAAGCACCTGAAGGGCGGCGTCCGCCGCATGACCGCAGAGATGCGAGTGAAGACGGGCGATGTGCTCCCGCACGGCGCGGTGACCGACGAAACGTGGTCGAAGATCTGCGCGGTGCTCACGGGAACCCCAGGCGCCCGATGAGTCACGGCTGGAGCGTCCTCGGCGCACTGCTCGTGGTCACGTGCGCCGCGAGCGCGCCCGAGCGTGGCCCGCCCGCTCGAGCTTCGCCCGCGCGTTCGACGTCCGTCGCCCAAGCGACCCCGGACGGTGTCGCGTTGTACGCCAAGCACTGCTCGAGTTGCCATGGCGACGAGAAAAAGGGCCGGCCCGCCGCCGCCACGAAGAAGGCGATCGACGAGGACACGGGCGACATGGGCTCGCTCAAATTCCTGACGCAAGCACAGCTCGACGCCATCGCGGCCGCACCTTGAACATCTCCGCCGGTTCGCCGGGGGGGCCGCCGCGGCGGCGCTTTTTGGTGCGTTCGGCCTTCCGGGGCCGTCGCCATCCTGTGCGCGACCGTGGCGCTGGTTCTGCCGGCGCACGCGCACGGACGTTACTTGCTGAACAGGCCGTCCGACGCCAGGGACGACGGCGCCGAGAAGGATCGTTTCGTGGGGCGCGGCCGTGTACCGTGCCATGCGCTCGTTTGCCGTCGTGGTCGCCGCGATCTGCGTGACCTCGGCTTTCGGGTGCACGCACGCGGAGCCGCCCGACGCTCCGGCTCACGACCGAGGCGCGCGCGGCGACGTCGATCACCCTTCACAACGACCGAGACGCGATCGTCCTGGAGAGCAGCGCGCCGACGGTGCCAGCCCCGCCGCGTCGCGCGCGGCGCGCGTCACCGAGGCGGCGTCACCTCGCCGAGAAAGTCGAGGACCTTCTGCATCAAGAGAGGATCGCGCCGAAACAGGTCCGTGTGTCCGCCGCCCGGCACCGTCACGAGCCGCCCGTGCGGGAGCGCGCGGGCGATCGCCTCGCCCATGTCGAAGGGCACGACGCGATCCGCGTCGCCGTGCGCGACGAAGACCGGAATTCCGATCCGCGGCGCCTTCGCTCGCGAGTCGAGACGGTCGCGCACGAGCCAGTGCATCGGCACGATGGGGAGCTCGCGCGCGGCGACGTCCGGGATGGACGTGTACGGCGCGATGAGCACCATCGCGCGCCCCCAGCCTCGGGCTGCCATCTCCACCGCGACGCCCGTTCCGAGCGAATAGCCGTAGAGGACGATGCGATCGCGCGCGGCGCCCGCGGACGCGAGGACGGCCTCGGCGTCGGCGTAGACGCCCTCTTCGGTGGTCGCGCCCGCGTCGCGCGACACGCCGTACCCGCGGTACTCGGCGAAGAGCGCGGCGTACCCGTGGGAGACGAGCGCCTGAGCGAGCCCGCCTTCGTCGCTCGCGAGCTCGCCGCTGCCGTGAAAGAAGACGACGGTGAGCGGCGCGTCCGGCACGTCGAATCGCAGCGCGTGGACGACGGCGCCGTCTCTCGCGCGCGTTTCGGTCAGTGTGGCGGCCGCGGGCACGACCTCCGCGCGCTTCGGCGCGGGGAAGGTGAGCCACCGCGCGATCGCGGGCGTCGCGGCGCAGAGGAGCGCGTACAGGAGCGACATGCGGAGGGTCGCAAAGAGCACGGTCCGCTGACGTGCCGTCATGTCGTGAGAGACGTCCGCGGCTCGTTCAACACATCTCCGAGCAGAAGTACGCCTTCGCCTGGTCGTAGAGCGTCAGGCCCGCGCAGGCGAGCGTGACCGTGAGCGGACAGCCGTCGCCGCCGCCCGCGTGGGCGAGCTTGGCCAGCGCGTCGTCGCCCGCGAAGCAGATCTGCGTCGAGCTGCGCGCTCCGCCGTCGAACGCGACTCCGGCGTCACCCATCAGCGAGCACTGCGTCGGCGGGGGACGCGCGTCGAGCGACGTGTCGGCGACGAGCGGGACGGGGGCAGGGATGTCGTAGGTGAGGGTCTGATTGCCGTCGGTGACGGTGAGCGTGCACGGCGTGTTCGATGCGCCGGAGACGTCGAGCGCGACCGGCGCCACGCCCGGGCCGTTCCCGCACGGGTCGGGTGAGCATCCGGCCACGAGCGCCGCAGCGGGTGCGACGCAAAGGGCGAGCGTCACCTGCGAGCGGGAGAGCCGTTCCATGAGCAACGAACCCGATCGTAGCAGCTCGGCGGAGCGTGTGGGCGCCGTGGCCGCGTCGCGCGCTCCGCCGTCGCTCACCGCGCTCGCGCGACGGGCGCGAACGGACTGAGCTCCAACCAAGTCGGAAACGCTCGTGCGAGCGGTCGCGGGCCTTCGAGCACGAGCGCGCCGGACTGCAGCGCGGACGCGAGCGACGTGTCGCCGAGCCGAATCTCCGCCATCGTGCGCGGGGTCGTCGAGACCGCGAAATCCACGCCGCGCGTGGGGCGCGTCAGGCAGAGCTCCGCTTCGCCGCCCTCGAAGTGCAACCAGAAGCGCCCCTTGCCGCGCGGCGCGCCTCGGAACTCCATCTCGACGACCACCTCGCGGTCGGGCAACGCGCCGAGGTCGATGCGCCGCTGGATGTCCCACATGAGCAGCCCGACGTCGACGTCCGCGTTCTTCACCTTGCGCTCGGCCCAGCGCTTCCCCCAGTTGCCGCACGCGATCACGATGGGGCGAAGCTCCTCGCCCGCCTCGGTCAACCAGTAGCCGTCGCTGCGGCGCTCGAGGACGCCGGCGTCGGCGAGCGAGCGCAGCTGCTGGGCGAGCACGCTCCGCGACATGAGCGGCACGCCGCGTTGGATCTCGCTGAACCGATGGCTGCCGCACAGGAGCTCGCGAACGACGAGGAGCGTCCAGCGCTCGCCGAGCACCTCGAGCGCCTGCGCCAAGGGGCAAAACTGTTCGTACCCGCCCATGACGCGACCCTACCTCCGGTTCGAAATCGAACTAGCTCTCGCCGGCGCGCTGCGCACGATGTCCGCATGGGAAACGAGACGAGCACCTGGTTGGCGCTGGCGCAAGAGCTCGGGCCCGAGCTCGCGAAGCACGCGCCGGCGCACGACGCCGACCGCAGCTTCGCGGTCGAGGCGTACCGCTTCTTCGCGGAGCGAAGGCTCTTCTCGATGGCGATCCCGAAGTACCTCGGCGGCGGCGGCGCGAGCTTCGTCGAGGTCTGCGAGACGCTGCGCGAGATCGCGACGTTCGACGCGTCGCCCGCGCTCGCGCTCTCGATGCACACGCACCTCGTCGCGGCGGCGGTGTGGAGACACAAGCACGGAAAGCCCGGTGAAGCGCTCCTCCGCAAGGTCGCCGCCGGCGAGCTCGCGCTCGTGAGCACCGGAGCGACCGACTGGATCGACTCGAACGGGGAGATGAAGCGCGTCCCGGGCGGCTACCGGGTGACGGCGCGGAAAATCTTCGGCTCGGGCGCGCCGGCGGCCGCGATGATGATCGCGAGCGCGCGGTACGCCAATCCCGAAGCCGGCGCCCAGGTCTTTCGACGCTTCGGGCTCGAGCGTCTGATGCGAGACTCGGGCGCGATCCGATCTCCAACGCGCGCGCCTGACGCGCGTCCCGCCGGCCGTCGCCGGTCGTCACGGCTGCGCGCCGTGGTGGAGGATCACGTTCGAGCCGACGGCCCACACGTCGCCCGCGCTCGTGCCGTGGACGCCTTCGAGCAAGGCGGTGACGCCGCTCGCCGACGCGGTCCACTGCGCGCCGTCCCAATGGAGGATGGTGCCGCCGCCGCCCACGGCCCAAACGTCGGTCGGGCTGCTGCCCCACACGGCCGTCAAATCCGGCTGCGCGTCGGCCGGCGCGCGGACCTCGCGCCAGGTCGACCCGTCGTAGTGGCCGACCATGCCGAACGCCCCGACGGCCCAGACGTCGTCGGCGCCGAAGCCCCACAGCGCCTCCGGCGTTTGGGAGAGCTTCTGCTCGGGCCACGTCCAGCTCGTGCCGTCCCAGTGCGCGAAGCCGGAGTCGCTCGCGGCCCACACGTCGTTCGGCGCGCTTCCCCACGCGTGCGTGAAGTCGCAGCACTGCTCCTCTTCGGTCGTCTTCGACCAGCGCGAGCCGTCCCAGTGCTCGATCGTGAAGCCGCCCCCGAGCGCCCAGACGTCGCTCGGCCCGGTGCCCCAAATCCCTTGCAGCACGAGGTAACCGGCGCGCGGCGTGATCGACCACGAGGTGCCGTCCCAGTGCTCGATGCCGAAGTCGCCATCGGCCCAGACGTCGTTCGACGCCGTGCCCCAGACGCCGCTCATGCCGTAGAACCCCGCCGCCGTCGGCGTGTCAATCCAGGAGCCGCCGTCCCAGTGATAGAGGTGGCCGAAGAAGTCGGCGGCCCACGCGTCCGTCGCGCTCGCCGCCCAGACGTTCTGGAAATCGTGGCCCGCCTTCTCCAGCACGTCGCCGACGCACCACTCGTCGGTGCACGATCCCGCGGTGACGGTGGGCGGCGCGGGCCCGTCGGGCCCCGGAGGGCCGGCGACGCTCTGCCCGCTGCAACCGACCAAGGCGAAGAGTGCGAGCGCGAACGGCTTGTTCATGTCCCGCGAGATAACCCGCGCGTGCGGGCCCCGCCGCCGCGACGCGACGAGCGGTGCACCCGACGCGACGAGCGGCCGATCAGCCGAACGAAGGCGTGACGACGAGCGGCGTCCGGCGCTCCGCGGCCGCGAACATCAGCCCGAGCGCTCCGCCGTAGAAGAGCGATTGGATGACGAGCTCGCGCAGCGGAGTCATCGTCGCGAGCCACGGGAAGACGCCCGTGCCGACGGCCAAGGCGAGGCCGGCAATCCACGCGAGCGCGGCGTAGACGGTGCCCATGCCGAATTGCCAGCCGTAGTGGCGGCGCGCCTCGGCCGGGAGCAGCCACTCGAACTGCGAATAGGCGACGCCGAGCAGGCCGGAGGCGACGAGCTCGACGACGAGCCCGATCAGAAAGGTCGTGCCGAGCGACGAGTCGAGCGCGTGAAACCCGAGCACGAGGCTGGCCCAACTGCGGAGCGGCGCGCCGGGCATTCCCGTCGCGACGGCCGAGGCGACGATCTCGGCTCCGAGGACGATGACGCCGGCGATGAGCCCGAAGCCGAAGCCCTCGGCGGTGATGCGTTTGCGATTGCTGACCATGATGCCTCGATGAGGCTGCATCGCGCGCGCCAACGTGGGTCATCCGTGCTCGTTGGCGCTCGGGATTCACGTCGAGCGCGACGCGCCGCACGCTCACGAATTCAAGGGGCGAGCTGGAGCAGGACGTTGTCCTGCGCGAGGTCCCACGGGCCGGTCGCCGTGTAGCTCACGCCGTACGTGAAATTGACCGTGCCGGTGACCCAATTTCCTTCGAGCGCGAAGTTGGTCTCGCGCGGCGTGCCGTCGAGGACCACCGTCGATGTCTTGGACGCGAGCGACAGCACGACCTGAACGTGATGCCACGAGCTGCCCCACGTCACGGAAATCTTGGGGTGATTGAAGAGGACGTTCGCGCCTCCGTCGGGCGGCGGCGCGTTCTCTTCGAGGTAAAGTCCGCTGCTGACCACGACGACGATGAGCGCGCGGAAGCCGCTCGAGAACCCGAGCGAGGCGACGTTGGCGCTCGACGAGGCGGCGGCGGTCACCTTCAGGTCGAAGTCGAGCGTGACCGTCGTCGGCGCGATGGTCATGGCGTGAGTGACCGAGCCGTGGAGCGCGCCCGCGTCCGCAGCCGGCATCGTGATCCGCAGCGACGCCGGTGGAGACACGAAGTCGCTCGTGTCGAGCGCGACGTCGACGCCCGGCGACGCGCTGGCGCCGAGCATACTCGCGTCGCCGATCGAGTCGAAGTCCTGGCAAAACGTGCCCGGTCCCGCGTCGAGATACGGCGCGCAGAAGGGGACGCCGGCTTCGGTGCGAGCGTCCGTCGGCGCGTCCGTCGACGTGTCCGCGACGCCGACGTCGCCTAGCGTACCGTCCGTCGAAGCGTCGCTCGGGGCCGCCGCGTCCTCCATGAGCCCGTCCACGCTCGGAAACAAGCAACCGAGCAGGCCGGCGATGGAAGCGACCGCCAGAACGCGAAGACGCATGCTGCATGATTCGCCAAACGTCGCGAGATGACAACTGGTTGACCGGCGAGTGGCGCTAGGATGGTCGCGATGAAGACGCGACTCGCAAGCGTTGCACTTGCGGCCTTGGCGCTCGGCTCGGCACGCTGCGGGAGCGACACGACGCAGCCCGACGCCGCGGTTCCCGACGCGAACGTCGCCGCCGACGCGGCGCAAGAAGAGGCCGCGGCAGAACCCGACGCCGAAGCCGGCGCCGCGTACGCGTGGACGCCGAAGGCGTGCAGCTTCTACGTCGCCGCGACGGGCGGCAACGACGCCAACGCGGGGACGAGCGCGCAGCCGTTCGCCACGCTGACGCGCCTCCAGACGGCGCTTCGTGCGGCGCCGACGTCGAACAAGGTCGGGTGTCTCCAAGCGGGCTCGTACGCGCTCGCGACCGGGCTCGTTCTCCAGCACGGAAAGGACGACGGCGAGACCTGGGAGTCGGATCCGGCGGGCGGCCTCGGCTCCGCGCTGGTCGACGGCGGCGGCAAGGTCTCCTGTTTGATCCACACCGACGCCGACGATCTCACGCTCGACGGGCTGACCCTCCAGCACGCCGTCGACAACCTCACGTGCCACGACGACGGCACGACGTCGATCTCGAACTTGACCATCGTCAACTGCGACGCCGGCTTCAACTCGGCGGGGTCGGGCTCGGGCGGATTTCCGCCGTGCCTCATGGCCAACGGCGCCAAGGGCGTCACCGTCGCGCACAACTACGTCCACGACTGCGCGAGCGAAGGCATCGGCCTCTTCGCGTATCAGCCCGGGCTCGTCCTCGACGACGTCGTCGTCGACAGCAACGTGGTCCTCCGCGCGGTCCAGGCGGTGCCCGACGGCGGCGCCATCTACCTCATTCACCACGCGAACTACACCGCGAGCTCCGTCCTCGTCACGAACAACTTCGTGCGCGACTACGGCTCGGCGAGCGTCCCCAACGCCCACGGCATTTACCTCGACGAAGGCACGAATCACGTCGTCGTTCGCGGCAACACGATCGGCGCCGCGACGGTCGGCTCGGGCAAGTCGACGGGTTGCCTCATCGCCGACGGGCACGACAACCACGTCGAGGGGAACATCTGCGACGTCGGCACGAGCGGGATCGCGTGGGCGGGCGTCTGGTGGTACCCGGGAAACGAGCAATTCACGCCGGGCAACAACGCGTACACGGGCAACATCGTGGTCTCGCGCTTCGCGGGAAACCAGGCGACGAACGCGTTCGGCGTCTCGGGTTTTTCGTTCGTCCAGGTCGCGTCGCCTGCGAGCGACCCGACGATCGCCGGCAACATGTTCCACAACTACGGCACGGGTCAGGTCCGCACCGACGGCAAACCGCTGGGCGACGGCAGCCCGATCCTCGCCGATCCCCTGTGCAGCGGGAACCTCTACACGCTCGCGCCCAACAGCCCGGCGTTCGCTCCGCCGATGAGCTTCGCGCCGATCGCGGGAGGCTGGGGGCCTCCCGGTTTCGTCATCCCCGACGACGCGAACCGATCGTGCCCGTGAAGCGATTCGCGCGCGCGAAGACGCTCCCGCCACGCGGCGACGCGCGAAACGCGGTCGAATCGGACGCCGCGCTCCTCGGCGCCCTCGAAGCCGCACCCGAGCGCCACGTCGGCGATCGTGAAGCTGCCGGCGAGGTAGTCGCGTCCTTCGTAGTTGCTTCCCCAACAATAGAGCTGGGCATTCGTGGCCACTGCGCACGACTGCGGGTAGCCCGCGAGAGCCGACGCGACCACCGCGCGGATCGGTGGGAGCCCTGCGACGACCACCGGCTGCGGCGTCATCGTCGTCGCGCCGACACCGTCGACCGCGCCGAACAGATTGAGGCCCAAACAAACAGCGCGCCCTCGCGCGACTGCGCACGCGTACTGATGTCCGACCGAGATCTCCGAGAGCTTCGTGGCGCTCTCCGCCTCCGCGTCGGCCTCGGGTGCGGCGTCGCTGCCACCGTCGTTTGGTCCCGTCTTCCCCCCGCAACGATGTGAACGAACATCGCGGACGCGTGTGGATTTGTCCAGAAGCCGCCTTGCGACGGGGTCCAGACGTCTGGCGTCGAGTCCTGGTTGACGACACAGAGCAGAACCGCCGCGTGACGGCTATGGTGCGCCCATGACGGCGTGGCGCTTCGTGGTTGGGCTCTCCTTCGTCTTGGGCGGATGTGCGGACAGCGGGCTCGCGCCGAATGGGGTGGCAAGCCCGTGGGTCAAGGAGGCGTTCGACAAGGAACCCGACGTCGTCGTGTCGGTCGACGTAGCCGCGATGCGCCGGGATCCGCTCTTCGGCAAGCTCTCCGCGCTGATCATGGCGGACGCACCGCTCCCGTACGACGCGGTGCTCGGCGCGCGGCGGCTCAATCTCTTCGGCACGGTCCAAGGGGCGTTCACCGCCGTCGTCTACGGCGCCGGGCCGCTGGCTCCCGAGCTCGAACGGTGCCTCTCGCGCGACTCCGGGCTCGAATCGACTCACGGTGTCGGCGCAGGGCGGCCAGTGGGTGGTCTCGAACGCGCACGAGACAGGCACGGTGCCTCATGCCGTCCGCATGGACGGCGGGACCCTTCTCGAGGCGTGGCTGGGGCCCGCGGCAGTCGACAAAGCGCTCGATCGTACGCGCTGGGACGCGCGCGAAATGTGGAGCCACCTCCACGCGCTCCGCATGCGTGTCGAGGGGGGAGGGACGCCGGGGCTCGTCGTCGACGCGCGCTTCGAGACGGCCGTCGACGCGGAGCACGCCCAATACGATCTCGCGCGGATGGAGCGGGCGGTCCGGCGTGGGATCGCCGACGTCCGCGACGATGAGCTCGGTCGGCAGCTGCTCGAGCAACTCCCGAACGTGCACGTGCGGCGCAGCGGGGCGGACCTCGCGGTCGACTTCCACCTCACCGCGAGCTTCACGCGCTACGTGTCGAACCTGGTGGACCACGACGCATCCCCCCGCCGCACGCGCGACGGCTGCGGCGACGGAGGAGGCCGGCTCGGGCCGCCGCCGCCGCTCGGTCCGCCCACGAGCTCGGCCATCGCACGCAGCGCCATGCCTGCTGGCGAGACCTGGAGCGGCCTCTACTACCACCCCGTCTTCGGGTACCTGCATCTCGTCGAACGAGAGGACAAGGTCACCGGTCGATGGGAGCGCACCGACAAGAGCGCTCGGGGCCAGCTCTCGGGAACGAAGGCCGGCAACGTCGTTCACTTCGAGTGGACCGAGACCAAGGACGGCGTCGTCGGGCCGAGCGCGACCGTCAAGGGCAAGGGCTACTTCGTCTACGAGGTGGGCGACACTGGCGCGCGGCTCCACGGCGAGTACGGCTTGGGCGACGCCGAGGTCGGCGGCTCGTGGGACAGCGTCAAGCAGAGCGTCCACTGACACTACGGCGTTACCGCGACGAAGAGGGGCGGGTAGGCGCCTTCATGCGGCGAACCTTGCCGCGATACGTGCTCGACGCCTCGCGCATCGAGTGGGGCGATTGACCCGAGCCCGACTTCGGCGGGCGTGAACGCCGCCGCCCCGGCCGGCAACTATTTGCCGCCCTGTGCAAAAAACACTTCTTGCCCTCCTTGCTTTCGCGCTCGTTGCGCTCTCGGCGTGCTCTCCCGACGGCGCCACGTGCTCGGCTTCAATCAATCTCGCCACCGACCCGAACAACTGTGGCGCGTGCGGGCACGTGTGTCCCCAGGTCGCCGGCGCGCTCGCGGCCTGCTCGGCCGGCGCGTGCGCGTACATTTGCGCGCCCGACTTCGCCGACTGCGACGGAGACCTGACGAACGCGACGACCGACGGTTGCGAGGCGGACCTTCGCACGGACTCGAATGACTGCGGCGCCTGCGGGAACGTCTGCGCCGCGAGCGGGACGCCGCATTCGGCCGGCACATGCGCGAGCGGCCAATGCTCCGACGGGTGTCAGGTCGGTTTCGCCGATTGCGATCACAGCGCGGACGACGGCTGCGAGGTCGAGCTCGCGAGCGATCCGAAAAACTGCGGCGAGTGCGGCGCGCAGTGCAGCTCCACGTGCACCAACGGCCTCTGCGACGGGCAAACGCCCTTGTGCCAGCTCTATGCGACCGACGCGTCACAAGCCGTCGACGTCGCGCTCGCGACGGACGGCCAGACGTTCGCGCTCGCGTGGATCGACTTCGACAATGCGGCTCTCTGGCTCGCTCACCTGGACGCGACCGGACACGCGTTGGGCGACGTCCAAGTGACGGCCGCCGAGGGCTCCGACCGCTTCGATTTGATCTACGACGGAACGTCTTACGTCCTCGCCTGGGCCCCGAACACTCCGTCGAGCGCCGTCGGCACCGTCGTGGCGCAGCGATATTCTCCCGAGTCGCTCCAGCCTGTCGGACCTCGCGTGCAGTTCGTCGCGAGCAGCGGAAGCTACGTCTACGCTCTCCGAATGGCGGCGAGCGCGACCGGGGACGTGCTGTTCGCCGCGATCGACGGATCGGAGCTCGCTTCGCACGCCGACATCGCCGTGTGGCCGGCGTCCGCGACGCAGATTTCAGCGCCGCATTCGCCGTCGCTTCCGAACCTCACCGAGCTCGCCGGCGTTGCGGCGGTCGCCGACGGTTATGTCGTGGCGTGGGTCTCGACCAGCGCCGGCCTCCAGGGGCCGTTCACCCTGTCGGCGCGGCACCTCGGCCCAGACGGCACGGCCGGGCCCATCCAAACCTTGGCGACGACGGAGGCCGAGGCTCCCGGGCCGATCCCGTTTTCCACCGTCCTCCACGCGACGCCGACCGGCGCGATGCTCGGAACCGATTTCAGCAACTCGGGCGGTCCGCCCGCAGCGCAAACGCTGGTGCTCCAGTCCGACGCCACCGCGGCCGGAAACTGGAACGCGCTCGTCGCCGATCCAATAATCCATGCGCTCTCGATGGGCTTCGGCGGCGCGCCCGACTCGCTCTGGTTGACGACGCTCCTCGGGACGAACGGCGACCAGCTCACCGCGCACGCCGTGTCGGCGTCGGGAGGGCTCGTGGGCAATCCCATCACGCTCGCGGTGGTCCCGTCGGTGGAGACGATGAGGATCGCGTCGAACGCCGGCGGGACGCTGTTCGCTTGGAACCGCTTGGTGCAGACCAACACGTCGGCGCACCCCATCGACGCCGTCTATTTGCCGAAACAGGGCGTGCCGGCGCCCCCGTGTCCATGACTGCTATCCAAACTAGGCTATCCCAATGAAGATGAATTCCTCCCGAATCGTTTTGCTTCTGACCTTGGTATCGAGCGCCGCGCTGTTCGCCTGCAGCGGGGACAACAGCACCGACGACGCTGGCACCGACGCGACGACGGACGTCGGGCAGACCAAGGACTCCGCGCCGGACACGACCGCGAGCGACTCCGGCGGCGGCAACGACGCGACGCCCGGCGACGCGGGCGACGGCGGCGTGATCGTCGCCGAGTCCTGCACCGCCCCGACCGCGTGCGACGCGGGGACGCCGTATTGTTGCGCCGCCGTGGCGCTCAACGGCGGAACTCCGCCCGACTGCAGCGTCGCCTCGATCACGTCCGCGTGCGCCGCGCAGTGCAACACCGTGCTTCAGTTCAGCTGCACCGCCAACGAGACGGTACGTCTATGCAGCTCGAACAGCGACTGCACCGAGCCCAACGACGACAAGTGCTGCACGTTCAAGACGGGCGCGCAGACCACCACGTTCTGTGCGAACGCCCAGATTGCCGCGTCGGTCGACGCCGGCTGCATGTAGGCCGCGCGATGAGAACGCTTCTCTTGTTGGGGACTCTGAGCTGCGGTGGGCTCGTCAGCGCCGGCTTGCCGGACGCGAGCGCGGATGGCCAGGTCGACTGCAACGTCAGCGCGACCACGTTCGACACGAGCTGCACGACCAGCAGCGATTGCCAGGTCGTCTGGTTCGGCGACGTCTGCAGCCCCGCCTGCGCTCAGTGCGTGCCGAACGGTGCGATCAACGTGTCGTCCCTCCCTGCCTACGAGGCCGCGGTCGCCGCGCTGATGCCCGACGGCGGAGACGTGAGCTGCGCCTGCCCCATCTCGCCCCTCGTGTCGATGTGCGACCAGGGCACGTGCAAGGCCATCCCGCACCCGTGACGACCCAGCGGGCCGTATCACATCGCCTTGGCCACGGCGTCCATCCCGGCGACGACGACGCGTTCGCCCTTGTCGAGCCCGTGCTCGACGACGGCCCACTTCGGGCTCTCGGTCAAATCCACCGTCACCGGGCGGCGCTCGAATTTCACGCGACCGTCGGGCGCGGTGCCGGGCGCGACGAAGACGACGTCTTGCTCCCCCATGTGCACGACCGCTTCGCGCGGGAGCGCGAGCGCCGTCTTCGGCGCGCACGCGATCGACATCGTCGCGTACATGTCGGGCTTCAGCAGGCCGTCCGGATTCTCGAGGACCGCGCGGACGCGGACTGTCCGCGTCGCGGGATCGAGCGCGTCCGAGATCCAATCCACGTGACTCGCGAACTTCGCGCTCGGAAACGCGAGCACGTGGATGTCGGCGGCCGCGCCGATCTTCACCCGCGCGAGATCGACCTCGTAAACGCTCCCGAGGACCCAGACCTCGTGCAGATCGGCGACGGTGAAGAGCTCGGCCGAGCCGCCGCCGCCCTGGAGCTCCATGCCGGGCGAGACGCTCCGGGCGATCACGTCTCCGTCGATCGGCGACGTCAACGCATAGCCCTGCGTCACCTGCTGTCCGCCGCCGTGCAGGAGCCAGAGCTTCTGCTGCGCGCGGTCGAGCTCGGCCTTCGCGTTGCGGTAGACGTCCTCGGCGTGATCGACGTCGAGTTGCGAGGCC
The DNA here is from genome assembly GCA_963731595.1 of uncultured delta proteobacterium. Lineage (GTDB taxonomy): Bacteria > Myxococcota_A > Polyangia > Polyangiales > Polyangiaceae > DASXHD01. Next base: position 1,235,841 of record CAVSWE010000009.1, on the reverse strand, counting down.
GCGTGCTCGGCGAACAAATCCTTCTTGCGCCGGTAGTCGTGCTCGGCAGCGATGAAGTCGGCCTGCGCCTTGCCGACGTCGCTCGAGGCGACCCCGAGATCGGGCGAGAGGATGGTCGCCAGCAACGCCCCTTTCTCCACGTGGGCGCCCAGCGCGGCAGGCATCGCCGTGACGCGACCGGAGACGGGCGACATCACGTGCGCGACGCGCGTGTCGACGTAGGCGATCGTCGCGGCGGCCGAGAGCGCGTCGGTGACCGGCTCGTCGTCGACGAGCGCGGTCGCGATGTTGGCGGCGTGGACTTGTCCCTCGGTGAGCAGCGCCTGTCCCGCGGGCGCATCGGCGGCGACGTCGGACGCGTGGCGGCATGCGAAGAGGACGAGCGGCGCGAGCCATTTGCGAATCATGCGGGTGACCTCGTGAGGCGGACGAGCGCCGCCTGCAATCCGTCGAGGACTGCGTACGCGGCGGCGACGACGGCGAGCGAGAGCTCCTCGCGTCCGTGATGCGCGTCGCCGAGAGCGACGTGGACGAAAGCGAAGACGACGAGCGGAACGTCGAGCAGCAGCGCCGCCGACGCGACCATCCGAAGCGGCGCGACGTCGCGCTCGCGCAGGGCGACGCTCGCCCCGTAGAGCCGCCCGACCGCGATGGCCATGGCTGGGAGCAGCGCGACGCCGATGCCTTCCCATCGGAGCGTGACGAGCGCGGTCGCGAGCACGCCCAGCATCGCCGCGCCCCAGAACACGTTGCCGGCGGCGAGGAGCGTCGCGGGAGGTCCCTGCTCGGCCAGGATCGTGGCGCTCGAAGGGGTCCGATACGGCGCGCCGGCGGACCTCGCGAGGGAACGACGAAGCTTCGGCCGAGCGGCGACGCTGCCGGCGGCGGTGAGCCCGAACGCGAGCACGAGGGTCATGGCGAGGGCGAGGGCGCGCGAGGTGTACGTCATGCTTCGGCCTTGATTGGAGCGTTGCGGGCGTCGCGTCGCGCGCGCACGGACTCGAGCCATGTGTGCGCCACGACGAGCACCGGCGGCTGGAGCAAACGCGTCAGCACCGCGAGCATCAGCGCGCCTCCGATGACGACGATCGCGAGGGGCTTCTGCGTCTGCGCGCCGATGCCGTTGGAGATCGCCGCGGGGAGGAGCCCGAGCGCCGCGACGAGCGTCGTCATGAGCACGGGCCGGAGGCGTTTTTCGGCGGCTTCGCGCGCCGCGTCGCCGATGCTCAGACCGTCGACGTCGCGGAGGCGCTTGAAATACGTCACGACCAGGATCGCGTCTTGGATGGCGATGCCGAAAATCGAGATGAACCCCATCGCGGCGGAGACCGAGAAGCTCTCGCGCGTCACGAGGAGCGCCAGGATCCCGCCCGCACACGCGACCGGAATGTTGAACAGCACGATGAGCGTATCGAGCCAGTGCTTGACCGCGCTGTACGCCAGCAGCGCGATGACGACGAGCGTGAGCGGCACGATCACGAGGAGGCGCTCTTGCGCTTCTTTCAGCTCGTTGATCTCGCCGCTCCACTCGAGGTGCGTGTCGTACGGCAGGTGCACCTCGGCGTCGATTCGTCGCTTTGCTTCGTCGATCGTGCTCGCGAGGTCGCGCCCGCGCACCGAGAACTTCACCGGCGTGTAGCGCAGGCCGTCCTCGCGATAGACGACGGACATCCCGTCGGCCATCTCCACTTTCGCGATTTGCCCGAGCGGAACGAACGAGCCGTCCGGCGTCGGCACGTTGATCTCGCGAATCGCCTCGACCGACGAGCGGTACTCGGCCTTCCACCGAACGACCACGTCGAAGCGCTTCTCGCCCTCGAACACCTGGGTGACGGCGCGGCCGCCGATGGCGGCTTGGATCACGTTTCCGACGTCGCCCGTGTTGAGACCGTAGCGCGCGCACTCCAAGCGGTTCGGCGTGATGTGGATGCTCGGCTGCCCGAGCGAGTGGAACGTGCCGAGGTCGGCGACGCCGCGCACCTGACCGAGCACCTCGGCGGCCTTAGCGGCGATCTTCTCGTTGTCGGCGACGCGCGGACCGAACACCTTGACGGAGTTCTCCCCTTTGACCCCGGAGACCGCCTCCTCCACGTTGTCGCTGATCATCTGCGAGAAGTTGAAGACGACGTCGGGGAACGACTGCGACAGCTCGTGACTGAGCTCCTCGGTGAGCTTCTCTTTCGTGAGGCCGCGCGGCCACTCGTCGAAGCGCTCGAGCGGCGCGAAGAGCTCGATGTTCGCGAAGCCGCTCACGTCGGTTCCGTCGTCGGGGCGGCCGAGCTGGGAGACGACCGTGAGGACCTCCTTGTGCTTGCGCGTCGCCTCGTCGCACGGCTGGTCCACTGGACAGCCACGAATGATCGCGCGCATGCGCTCGACGTACTTCGCCGACTGATCGAGGTTGACGCTCGTCGGCAGCGTCGCGCGGATCCAGAAGTTGCCTTCTTCGAGCTTGGGCATGAACTCGCCGCCGAGGAGCGGGAACGCCGCGACGCAGACGACGAGCGGGACGATGCCGAGGCCAATCGAGAGGCGCGGCCGCGCGAGGACCTTCGCGAGCGCCGGCCTGTACACGCGGTGGATGCCTCGCATCAGCCAGTTCTCCTTGTCCTCGGAGTTGGCCGGAATCATCTTGCTCGCCAGCACGGGCGTGAGCGTGAGGGCGAGCACGATGGCGCCGCCGATGGCGAGCGCGTACGTGCGCGCCATCGGCGCGAAGATGACCCCCGAGACGCCGGTCATCGTGAAGAGCGGCAGGAACGCGACGCCGATGATGAGCGTCGAGAACGTCATCGGGGTCGCCACTTCGCGCGCCGCGGAGAGGACGCGCTCGGCGATGGTGCCGCGGCCGTGCGCGCCGAGATGACGGAAGACGTTCTCCATCATGATGACGGTGGAGTCGACGACGATCCCGAAGTCGACCGCGCCGAGAGAGATGAGGTTCGCCGACGTGCCGCTGCCGACCAGGCCGCAGAAGGCGATCATGAGCGCCATCGGGATGTTGATCGCGGTAATCAGCGCGGCCCGCGCGTGGCCGAGAAAGAGGAGGAGCACGACGGTGACCAGGCCCATGCCGAGCAAGAGGTTCTCGAGCACGGTGTGCGTCGTGACCTTCACGAGATCGCCGCGGTCGTAATACGGGACGATCTTCATGCCGGGCGGCAAGAGGTGCCGCTCCTCGATGAGCTTCAGGCGCGCGTGGACGGCCTTCAGCGTCGGCTCGGTCTCGCCGCCGTAGCGCATGAGGACGATGCCTTCGACCACGTCTGCCTGGTCGTCCTTGCCGACCTTGCCGAGGCGCGGCGCGTAGCCGACGTCGACGTCGGCCACGTCGTGCACGCGGACCGCCGTTCCCTTCTGTTCGGCGACGACCACGTTCTCGATGTCGTGGCGATCGTCGAAGAGGCCGATGCCTCGGACGTCGTAGCTCTGCTCGCCGATGAAGAGGCGCTGCCCGCCGACGTTTTGGTTCGCCGACTGCACGGCGGTCATGAGCTGCGAAAGGGTGACGCCGTGGCCCTTGAGCCGGTAGGGATCGACGTCGACGTGGTACTCCTTCGTTTCGCCGCCGAAGCTCGTCACGTCGATGACGCCCTTGGCTTGCTTGAACTGGCGCTCGAGCACCCAATCTTCCTGGGCCTTGCGCTCCTTGAGCCCGTAGCCCCAGCCTTCGACGGTGTAGCGGAAGACTTCGCCGATCGCGTTCCATGGCGAGAGCGACGCCTGCAGCTGCTGGGGGAGCGTCACGAAGCCGATCCGGTTGATGACGTCCTGGCGCGCCTTCTCGTAGTCGGTCCCCCAATCGAAGTAGCACTTGACGTCGGAGAGCCCGAAGAGCGACTGGCTTCGCGTGTGGTTGAGCCCGTTCATCCCGGCGAGGCCCACTTCGAGCGGCACGGTCACGTAGCGCTCGACCTCGTCCGCGCTCCACCCGTCGGGCTGCACGATGACCTCGACCATCGGCGGCACCGGGTTGGGATACGCCTCGATGTCGAGCTGACGAAAGGCGAAGAGGCCCGCGACGAGCAGGGCCAGTGCCAGAGCGAGCACGACGAGCGGTGCGCGGACGGCCACGGCGACGAGACGCTGGATCATCGGTGCGTGTATTCTTCACGGGCCGGAGATCGCGTCGAGATCCTGCCCGCCCCAATTTCGACTGCGCGCGTGCGGCGCCGCGCCCTGCGAACGATCGCCGCACCGACGCGAACGATCGCGTCGCGTCGTCTGAAACGTCAGCTCGACCGTGCGCGGCGCGTGACGCTCTTGACCGCGATCGGCGTGGCCACGCCTAGCCGCGGCGCGCGGCGTCGATCGCCGCGACGTCGATCTTCCGCATCGTCATCATCGCCGTGAAGGCGCGCTTGGCCTCCGCGCCGCCCGCGGCGAGCGCCTCGGTGAGCGCGCGGGGCGTGATTTGCCCGGACAGACCCCAGCGGTCTTTGCACCAACCGCAGTCGCTCTCTTGCCCGCCGTTGTCGACGATGGCGTGCCAATAGCGATCGGTCTCCTCCTGATTGTCGGTGGCGACCTGGAAGGAGAACGCCTCGCTGGGTTTGTGAATTCCACGGTCAGCACGTCGCCGGTCTCGCCTGACGGATAGTCTCCCGGCGCCCTGTGAACGGCGTTTGCTACGGGGCCGGCGGGACCTTGCTCAGCCACTCGGGCTCGCCGGCGTCGCCGGGCCTGAGCCCGAATGACTCGTCGGAGCTCGTCGTCTCCGTCGTCGGCGACGAGTAGCCTTCGCCGTCGAAGGCGATTCTTCCGAACTGGTCCTCGAAGAACGAGCGGCCGGCGGGCTTTCGGTGCCACCACAGGATGTCCTTGTGACGGCCCCGCGTGACGAGGCGCCAGTCGGCGGTCGGCGAGTTGTAGAGGACGACGGGCACGATCTCCAGATGCTTGCCCCCTACGGTGACGTGCACCGCGTCGACGTGTCCGTCGTCCACATGCCAGACGCGGGTGAGGGTGCCCACGCCGCCGTCGTAGGCGACGCGCGCCGTCGTGAAGATCACCGGATCGCCGTTGCCGCGAAGGTCTTCGGCGTGGGCCGACAAGTCGTCGCCGAGAAGCGAGTAGCGATCGCGCACGGCGCCGAGCGCGGTTCGGATCTCGAGGGCGCCGCGCGCGTCGTCGCTCCTCGAGGCGCCCGCGCAGGTCACGAGCACGAGAGAGCCGTCGACGTCGTTCCTTTTGCGCGTCAGCGGAAATGACGCGACGACGTTCTCGCAGCCGGCTGCGGGCGGCGTCACCGGCGGCGCCGCGTCAGGCTCGCTCGCGAGCGGCGCGCCGGCGTCGGCGGGCGACGTCGCCTTCGCGCAAGCCACCAGCGCAAGCGCGCCAACCGAGCGCACGACGAACATGGTCGACATTCTACGCACAGGCCGGGCGGATTCACGGGGAAGCGAAGCGAGTGTCGAGGTAGCGGAGCCTGCACGGCGTGGAGGCCGCGGGCGTGACGAAGGTGCACGCGATGGGGCCGACCATCGCCTCCTCGACGAGCGCGTTGGTCGTTCCGCCGGAGCGCGCGCGGTAGGTGCTCGGCGCGAGAGCGACGGCGGTGCCGCCCGCGTCGATGCGGCGGCTCGGCGCGAGCGACGTCGCAGTGATTGCCGCGCCGCCGAGGGTGCCGATGCGACCGATCTCCCTGTCGAGCACGACCGGCACGGAGCCTCCGGCCATCTCGACGCGGAGCGTGTAATACGGATGCCCGAGCCGCGCGTCGCCGAGGTACCGGCGGAAGTCGGCCTCGGTCAGCAGGCCCGGGTAGCTCGCGCGGTACTCGACGGCGATGCTGCCGTCGGCGTTCTTTCCGACCGGCGTGCCTTCGAGGACGAGCGGGCGGCCGAGGTCGCGGTTCCAGGTGATCGACACGGCGGGGTCGCCCCAGCTGTCGACGGCGACGGTCGGCGAGGGAAAGCCGGCGATCCTCGGCATGCCGGCGACCGCGTTGCTCGGCGCGCGCGCGGTCACCTCGATGGACGAAGGCGCGAGCCCGGACGGGGTCGCGAGGAGGACCTTTCCGCGGAACGTCCAAGCGACCGGCGCGCCGCGCACCGACGCCTCGAGCTGGGCGAGGGTCATCACGCCGGGCGTGACGAGGTGCGCGTCGAAATCGTCGAAGCCCTGCAGGCGCAGCACGCCGTCCTCGAGCGAGGGCCCCGCGAGCACGCTCGCGTATGCGTTCCACGTCCCGGACGCGTCGACGAACGCCACGACCCGCGTCCCGGGCGAAAGGTACGCGTGCCCGTCCGGCGAGCGGTTCACGTGAATCGTGGCGCTCGGCGTCGCGCTCCCGCGCAGCGCGCGCTCGACGACGAAATCGTAGCCGGTCGCCCGCGGGATCGCGGGGCCAGCGAACCTCACGATCGCGACGAGCGTCGAGCCGCGCTCGATCGCCGAGAGGGTGCTCAGCGACGGCTCTGCCCGGGCGGCCGTGGGGCTGAGCGCGGCGAGACCGAAAATCACCGCGAAGAGGGCTCGGCGCATGTCCGTCGTACGTTTTGGCGCCCACAAAGGTTCCTCGCGTTCACGAGCCGCGGAAGAGCCCTCGCGCGCGGACGTAGAATGGCGAGCGTGTTCCACGAAGCCGAGCGCCCTCTCGATGACTCCGAGCGCCAAGGGCTCATCGAGACGTTGCGCGCGGAGCGCGCGGCGCTGGAAACGCGCGCACGCCGACGACACCAAGCCGCCACGGAGGGGGCCGGCCTCATCGCGCTGCTCGCCATCTTCTTCGCGGGGGTCGCGCTGTACAACGTCCTCGTTCACGGTCGCGCGACCCTCGCCGCTCTGTTCGGCGTGGTCCTGTTGCAGCATCCCATGTGCCACACGGAGTTCCGCGGCCTTGTCTCCATCCGAACGTCCGAACGACGACGCGCAATGACGCAGCGGATCGGCTCGGCAGCGACTGCGCGCCCCGCCGCCCACGCACCGCGTCGCCGTGGTTCGTTTGAGTTGCAATCATCACCTTTACAATCCAGAGCCCGCATCAGGAGCGTTTATCGTCGACGGCGCGGCACCGAGTGGACTACCACCAAGAGCCGCGAACCATGTCCCCACGAAAACTCCTCGCATCGCTCCTCCTGCCGCTTCTCGCGATGGGATGCGGCGGCACGACGCTCTTCGCGGGCGCCGCGCCCTTCACCATCGCGGGCACGCCGGCTCCGCCGCCGCCGACCGCGCGCGCGCGCCTCCGAAACAACAAGATCGAGTTCGACGAGAAGATCCAGTTCGAGGCGAACAGCGCGGTCATCAAGGACGCGAGCTCGACGATCCTCCACGAGATCGCGGAGGTCATTCGCCAAAACCCGCAGGTCGCGAAGATCTCGATCGAAGGTCACGCGAGCTCCGAGGGCGACAACCCGCCCGGCCACAACAAGAAGCTCTCCGACGATCGCGCGAAGGCGGTGATGCAGTACCTCGTGCAAAAAGAGAACATCGGCGCGTCGCGGCTCACCGCGAAAGGCTGGGGGTCGGAGAAGCCGATCGCGTCGAACGACAACGAAGAGGGGCGCGAGAAGAATCGTCGCGTCGAGTTCCTCGTCGTGAGCGCGGACGCCGCGCAGAAGAAATGACGGAGAAGACGATGCCGAAAATCATCCTCGCCGCCTCGCTGCTCGCCGTCTGCGCCGGGTGCGCCGTTCGCTCCCCCGCGATGTACGCGCGCGACACCGGCGCCGTGCTCGCCACGCGCAACGACACGATCCAATCCTGTTACGACGGCGTGCTCAAGAAGACGCCCGACGCCAAGGGTACCGTGACGATCAAGTTCGACGTCGACACCCAGGGTGGAAGCGTCACGAACATCGCGGTCGACCCTTCGGGGACCACCGCGCCGCAACCTGTCGCCGACTGCGTGACTCAGAACCTCTCGGGCCTCGCCGTCACCCCGCCCGACACGCGCCGGGGCAAAGGCACGTGGGTCTACGAGTTCGCCGCCGGCGGAACGACGACCCACCTCGCGCCGAGCTCGTCGCAGCCCGCTCCCGCTCAGGTGACGGTCACCGTCGGCCCGAAGAGCTGACGCGCCGCGCGCCGCGCGTCCGTCACGCGGGCACGTCTTCGTAGACGCACGAGCCCACGTCGTCGTCGAAGTACGGCATCCCTTCGCAGTCGCGCGCGGCCATGCACGCGATGACGGCCGACCGCCCGCGGGGCGTGAGCGACGGAAACACGGTCGAGCAGTTCCGGCGCCAGTCGGGCGCCGCCTTTTTTCCATGGCACCGCTGCGCGAGGCGATCGCAGTCGGCTTCGGCGCGCGGATCTCTTCGCGTCGTCGGCAGCGCGTTCTCCACGCACGCGTAGGCGGCGGGCGGGACGCACGTCTCGCCGCTGTGCGCGCCGCGCAGACACGCGATCACGCGCGGCGCGACGCTCGGCGCGAGCCGCGACGCGAGCTCGGGGCAACCGACCAAGCAAATGTCGCCGCTCGTGTTCGCGCAGAGCGACGGCGCGTTCGGGCTCGCGCTCGTCTCCGGCGCCGCGGCGAGCAAAACCACGCCACGCCCTTGCGTCGCGCACGCGGCGACGACGAAAGCGGCCGAAGCCAAGGTGAGCGCCCCACGAACGTTCATTCGGCCACTCTGTCTTACGAGGAACGGCGCGCGGCGCTTCCCGGGCGGATCCCTCAAAACGTCAGGACGAAGCCCGCGCCGCCCGGGCCCAGGAGCGGCGTGAAGCGCGTCCCCACGGGCGAGCGACCGGTGCCGACGCGCCACGTCCGCCAGAGCTGCTCAATCGGACCTGGCATGGCGAGCTGCATCGCGCCGCCGATGATGCCCACGAACGACGCGACGCCGTTGACCACGCCGAGCCATTGGTTCTGCGTGGTGAGGTCGAGCACGACGCACCCCACGTTGAGGGCGCTGAACACGAAGGAGAGCACCGCGCCTGCTTTGCGGGAGCTTCGCTCCTCGGTCGCGGCCGTCGCGACGAGCGTCTCTTCGCGCGCGAGGAGGTCCGGCGACGGGCGCAGCGCGCGAATGTGCGAATCGAGCTTCTCGACCGGCGTCCGAAGGAACGCCGCCGGCCACGCGAGAAGCGCCGCGCCGCCGAGCGCGGTCAGCATGGTGCCGGTGAGGAGCTCGCCTTGGTCGTTGTTGCTGAAGGGCTGCGGGCGTGAGCTCGCGTCGACCAAGACGGGAATGCCCACGCCCAGCGACACCGCTCCTCCGATGAGGAACGCGGCGATGGTCGCGGTTCGAACGCTGCCGTCCTGGTCGGCGCGCTCGTGCACGATCGCCGCGAGCCTCGCTGCGGCGACCGGATCGCCCTGGTCGTCGGCGATCGCGGGCGTCGCCGCCAAGAGCGTGATGCCGACACCGGCCGCGACGAGGCAACGCATGCTTCTCACGCTACGTCCAACACGCCACACCGTCGAGACTTGCCGAACGGCCGCCGCGACGTAGAACTCGGCGATGCAAACCCGACCGCTGATGACGCTCGAAGTGGCCGTCGGCAGCCCGCAGAAGATCGGGCCCGTCCCGATGGGCGCGCGCGTCACCGCGCCCATCGCGAGCGGCACGTTCGAGGGGCCGCGGCTGCGGGGCAAGGTGCTGCCGGGCGGCGGCGACTGGACGCTCCTGCGCAGCGACGGCGTCCTCGAGCTCGACTTGCGCGTGACGCTCGAGACCGACGACGGCGCGCTGATTCACTTCGCGTCGTTCGGTCTGCGTCACGGGCCGCCCGACGTGCTCGCGGCGCTCGCGCGCGGGGAGCGCGTCGATCCGTCGCGCTATTACTTCCGCACCATCCCGCGCTTCGAGACTGCGCACCCCGAGTACGCCTTCTTGAATCGCCTCCGCGCCATCGCGACCGGCGACCGCCGCGCCGCCGGCCCCATCTACACCGTGGAGGAGATCCTGTGATCCAATCTCGCCCGCTCATGACGCTGCGTCTCACGACCGCGCCCACGCAAGACGTCGGCGCGGGCCCGCACGGCACGCGCATCACCTTTCCGATCGTCGGCGGCACGTTCGAGGGCGAGAGGCTCCGCGGCAAGGTGCTGCCCGGCGGCGACGACTGGGCGCTCGCGCGCGCCGACGGCGTCGTCGAGCTCGACCTGCGTATGACGCTCGAGACCGACGACGGCGCGCTGATCCACATGACGTTCGAAGGCATCCGCGACGACTCGGCCCCGGGCGCGCCTTATTTCCGCACGTTCCCTCGCTTCGAGACCGGCGAGGGGAAGTACGCCTTCCTCAACAAGATGCTCGCCGTGGGCATCGGCGAGATCCGCGCCGACGGGCCGGTTCACGTGATCGAAGAGATCCTTTGAGCGACGCCGCGATCGTGAGGGCTACTCGTCGGGATCGGTCGTCGTCATCGCGCCGATCTCGAGCGTGTGGTCCTTCTTCCGCACCTTGACCGGGATCGCGAAGCGCGACGTCTTGCCGTCGCCGTTCAGATCGCCGCGCGCGACGATCTCCGCGCTCTGCCCGTCGCGCGCCGCGCGGATTTCGTATTGGTAGCGCTGCGGCGCGTCCATGTCGAACTTGAGCGGCGCCCACGCCGTCCAGTCGGCGGGCGTGCTCGCGTACGCGACGCCGCGCGGGACGTCCTTCGGCACGGCGGGGAAGGAGACGAGCTTGGTGCGGCGCTTGTGCGGCGGCGGCGGCTCCTCCTCCCACCACGCGACGAGGTCGCGCGAAATCTCGCGGACCGTCACGCGCGCTTCGACCGCTTTGCTCTCGGCGAGGTACTGGTGCACGCCCGCGACGGCGAGCGTCGCGAGGACGCCGAGGATCGCGCGCCTGATCGCTCGGCGGCTCGCGGAGCTCGAACGCGAAGGTCACGTGCTTGCCGTCGCGCGTCACCTTCAGCGCGTCGCCGAGCCGCGCGATCGCCGCGGGGTCGACGCCGGGGACGTGCTGCGAGAGCCCCGCGAGCTCGGCGCGCGCGGCAGCGGCCCCGCCGACAATCGCGCTCGCCGCGTCCTCGTCCAAGAGGTCGGCAGCGCCGCGCGCCGCGAAGCGCGAGTCGGAGAGGAGGAGCGCCGCGTCGCCGCGCGCCGGTCCCTGCGCGAAGACGAGCCGCGCATACTCGCCCGGGTGGAGCGCGACGGCGTCGAGCGCGCGCGCGTCGTGCCCGTCGCGGTGCAGCGCCGACTGCACGAGCTCGCGCGCACCGAAGACCAGGATGCCCGGCGAGGCGACGGTCGCCACCGAGTCTCCGTTGCTCCACGCGTCGTGCGCGCCCGCGACCTCGGCCGGCTTCCACCCGTCGAAGCATGCGCTCGGCGAAGCGAGCCGCGCCGGATCGTAGCGCAAGAGCGCGACGTATCGGATGCCGTCGCTGCCGCCGTAGAGCTCCTTCGTCGCGGAGACCGCGTCGCGGAAGCACCGCGCCTGCGCGGGCGGAACGCGCGCGCCGAGCTCGCCGTCGAGGAGCGTGTGGAGCAGCGCTGGCACGACCGCCCCGCCGAGCGCCGTCGCGCGGAGACCCGTGCCGTCGACGTGGACTAGCAACTTGGGCTCCGCGATGGGCCACATGCGCGCGAGAGGAATCGAGCGGCGCGCTGGGCGCGGCCGTCGGCACGGGCGCGACGGTCACCGGGGCCGGGGCAGGCGAGCCGCCGCACGCGACGACGGCGAGGAAGACGAGCGAACGAGCGGGCTTCATGTTCGTGGGCACGTTAGCCGAGCGCGGCCCGGAAGCGTGAGCGCGTTTCTTCCCTCACGGGCCCGCGGGCCAGCAAACGCATCCCGCGAGGCCCGCGTCGTCGACCACGCAATCGTGGCAGGGAAATAGGGTGCAATCGTCGACGACCGGCGCGAACGTGCACGAGCCCGCGTCGCCGCACGGCGCGCGTTCGTAGCGGACGGCGTAGCCGTCGGTGCAATACGAGCCCGGCGGCGGCGGACAATCGTCCAACGCCGACGCGTCGGCGCCGGCGTCGACGCAGGCCTGGACGTACGTCTCGGGCTCCGGGGCCGCGGCGTCGTGCGCGGGAGGGGAAGGGCCGACGTCCGGCGCGCTCGCGTCGAGCGGCCAGAACGTCGATTCGCCCGCGTCGGGCACCGTCGCGTCGTCGGACGGCTGGACGACGAGGTCTTGCCCGCACGCCGTGCAAACGAGCAGAACGAAGGCCGCGCGAATCGTCACCCCGCAACCATGGCTCAGCTCTCGTCGGGCGTCTCGACACTTGCAAGACCGCGCGACCCAAGGCGAGACTCGCGGGCGCTCATGAGCGAAGGCGACAGCACCCTCGAACAAGCGCTCGAGGCGCTCGAGGCTTGGGTGAAGACCACGCGCTGGAAGCGCCGCGGGATCGCGGCGCGCCTCGTCGTCGATTCGTTCGAGCACTCCGGCGCCGAGCACGTCGTCTTTCAATCGTTCGTCGAGGGGCGCGCCACGGTCGAAACCCACGAGCCGTACCGAGGCGGCGACGTCGACGGCCCCGAGCGCGGAGCGGCTCCGGAGCGATGGGAGGTCGGCGTCGCCATGCCCGCGATCTGGGCCGACGCGCAGCAGTCGTACGCGGTCCCCCACACCGCGGTCGTGCGCGACTGTCACGCGTGCGACGCCCGCGGCACGGTCACGTGCTCCACCTGCGGAGGTCGCGGCGAGGTGAGCTGCTCGAGCTGCGGAGGGACCGGCAGCGTCACCTCCACGAGCACGGTCATGTCCACCGAGGCCGACTACGTCGTCTGCCGACCCGACCACCAGCGCCTCAGGCGCGCGCTCACCAACCGCCGGCGACGGTCAGGCCGCCGCCGGTGGGCGAGCCCCACGGCTGCATGCCGAACCACGGCTTCTTCTCGTCGGTCGTCTTGTGGCTCGTGGCGGAGAGAACGACGAGCACGACGCCCGCGCCGATGCCGACGATGCCGAGCGCGCCCGTCGCGAGCATCCAGCCCTGGTCGACGCGCGCGGCGTGGTCGGCGTCGAACGCCGCTTGCGAGGTGCACGGCGCGCCCGGAGCGCAGAGCGAGTCGCGCGTGCTGAGCTTCGACGCCATGTCGGCGCCGAATCCGATCGCGACGCCGAAGCTGACGACGCCGACGCCGAGCGCGGTGATGCCGCCGATGAGGAGCGGGTCGGTGCCGTGATGCGCCTCGTGGGCGGGCGGCGTCGCGACGGTGGTCGGGATCGGGACCGTCGGCGGCGTGACGGTCGGCCGCTCGAGCAGCACCTGGACGTGCTCGGTGCCGCCGGTCGCCGGGACGTCGAGCTTGCGCACGAAGGGCGCGTAGCCGTCGGCGGTGACTTGAATCGTGTGCGCGCCCGGGTCGAGCGGCAGCGGCGCTCCCCACACGGCGCGATCGAGCGCGACGCCGTCGAGCTCCACCTTCATTCCCGGCAGGGGATCGCCGACGTCGACCGAGACGCGGTGAAGCGACTTGCCGAGCGTGTCGACCTGCGTCTGCGCGAACGCGGCGCGCTGCTTGTCGCCCGCGCGCGTCGCCTCCGCCGCGGCCTCTTGGAACTCGGCCCACGCCGTCGCGGTCTTGCCTTCCTTCGCGTGGCACGCGGCGAGGTTCAGGACGGTGCCGAGCGCGTGCTGGACTTTGTCGCTGCGCGCGAAGAGCTCACACGCCTCGTGGACCTTTCCTTCGCCGAGGCGATCGCGCGCGTCTTTGAAGAGCGACTCGGCGATCGGCGTCGAATCCTGAGCGCGCGCCACCGGCGCGATCGCGAAAACCATGGCCCCGAGGACCGCCGACAACCCAACGATGGCGCGCATAAGATGTCTCCTATATCAAAACGTCAGTTTCGCTGCATGAGCAGCACGTCCGAGCTCGTCGCCGAAGGTTTCGGCGGCGGCGCGCCTGGCTGACGCTGGGATGCGTGCGGAGCCGCCGCGTGGTGCGCGTCGGACGCGACGGACGTTTGCGGCTTCGCGGCGGCGCCGGACCCGGCGAGCGGCTTGGGCGCCGGCTGCGCGGTGGTCTCCGCGGTTTGCGGCTCCGGCTGCACCGGCGCGCTCGCGACGGGCGACGTCTCCACGGGGGCCGCGGCGGTCGTCTCCGCGGGCGGCGGCGCGCTCGACGTGACGGGCGCCGACGCAGCGGCGCTCGCGGCGGGCGACTTGTGCACGACCGCGAAGGCGACGCCGATCGCGCACAGCACCACGGCGCCTCCGATCATGGCGGCGCGCGGCAGGGCGCTCTTCTTCGTCGCCGCGAGGCTCTCGCTCCACGCCGAGCTCGCCGCGGTGCTGGTCCCGGGCGCCGGCTTCGCGGTCGCGGTCTTCGGCGGCTCGGACGGCACCTGCGAGGTCGTCTGCGTCGCGGGCGCCTCGCTCGCGAGCGTCTTGCAGATGCGCATCACCGAGTGCTTGCCGTCGGCGCTCGCGATCGGCTCGAGCGCCCGCGCGAGCTCGGCGACGTTCGGATACCGCTCGTCGACGTTGCGCGACAGGCACCGCCGGTAGACCGCCTCGAGCTCCGCCGGCACGTCGGGCCGGAGCGCGAGAATGGACGCGGGCGTCTGCTCGAGCACCGCCGCGAAGAGCTCGCCGATCGACTCGGCCTCGTACGGATAACCGCCGGTGAGCAGATGATAGAAGACGACGCCGACCGCCCAGATGTCGGTGCGGAGGTCGACCTTCTTCGCGCTGCGAAGCTGCTCGGGCGACATGAAGACGGGCGAGCCGAGCATCGTCTTGGTCGACGTGACCGCCGCCTCCGCCGTCGACGTCGTGATCTTCGAGATGCCGAAGTCGAGCACCTTGAGGATGGGCGTGCCGTTCGGGCGCTTCGCGAGGAAGAGGTTGCTCGGCTTGATGTCGCGATGAACGATGCCGAGCGCGTGCGCCTGCGCGACGGCCTCGAGCGCCTGGAGCACGTAGTCGACGACGTCCGGCCACGCGAGCGGCCCGCTCGCCTCGAGCACTTGCTCGAGGTCCGAGCCTTCGAGGTATTCGAGCACGATGTACGCGGTGCTCTCCTCGAGGACGCCGACGTCCATCACCGCCGCGACGTGCTCGTTGCGGAGGCGCACCGCCGCGCGCGCTTCGTTGAGGAAGCGCGCCGCGTTCTCCGCCTTCTCCGCGATGTCGGGCAGGAGGATTCTGATCGCGACGTCCTGCTGGAGCATCTCGTGGTGCGCGAGATAGACCGCGGCCATCCCTCCCTTGCCGAGGAGTCGCTCGATCCGGTACTTGCCGAGCAGAACGGTGCCGGGCTCGAGGGGGAAGGAAAGCCTTTTCACTCAGCTTGCCATTCGACCGCAATCCGGGCGCGGCGTCGACTAATTTCGCTGGAGAAGAAGCGGGCTCGTCGTCGGGTCGGCGGACTTCGCCGGGCGCGCGTGATGCACCGCCGCGGGACGCTCGGCCTCGCCGCTCGCGACCTCGCGCACGGGCGGCGCGGTCACCGTCGCGACGGCCGTCGTCACCGTCTCCGTCGCGGGCGGCGGGACGGTCGCGGTCGCCGCCGGCGGCTCCGGCTTAATGGGCTCGGGCGCCGCGGCGGCGCGCGGCGCGTCCATGTGCGTCCACGCGTAATAACTGACGGCCGCCGTCGCCGCGATCGCGAGCACCACGAAGAATCCTGCGAGCTCGCGCCGCCGCGCCTTGCTCGCCGTCGTCGTCACGAGCGCCGCCTTCATGGGTTTCATCGGCGGCGGCGCTTCGGGCGGCGGCGGAAGCTTCGGCGCCTCCATCTGCTGCGGGATCGTCGCGGCGAGCGGCTTGGTCGGCGGCGCGGCCGGGGCCTCGCCGACTGTGGTCGCGTCGAGCGGGGGCTTGCTCGGCGACTTGGCTCCCAGGCTGATGAGCGGCGCGGCGTCCGCGGCCGGCGGCGGCGGTGGCGGCGGCGCGACGCGGAGCGTCCGGCAAATCCGCTCGACCGACTGCGCGCCCTGCGCGCTCGCGAGCGGTGCGAGCGCGAGCGCGAGCTCCGCGACGTTCGCGTAGCGCTCGCCGAGCTCGCG
The DNA here is from genome assembly GCA_963731595.1 of uncultured delta proteobacterium. Lineage (GTDB taxonomy): Bacteria > Myxococcota_A > Polyangia > Polyangiales > Polyangiaceae > DASXHD01. Next base: position 1,219,968 of record CAVSWE010000009.1, on the reverse strand, counting down.
CGCGAAGCACTTGGCGCAAATGCGCTCGAGCTCTTCGGGCAGCTCGGGCCGCGCGCTCCGCAGCTTCGCCGGCGCCTGGCCGAGCACGGCCGCGAAGATCTCGCCGTCGGTCTCGCCGTGAAACGGGAACTCTTTCGTCACGAGGTGAAAGAGGACGACGCCCATCGACCAAACGTCGGCGCGCACGTCGACGCTCTTGGCGCTGCGGAGCTGCTCGGGCGACATGAACGCCGGCGAGCCGAGCATCGCCGTCGTCGCGGTCGCGACCGCGCCCTGGAGCCCGCTCGTGATCTTCGAGAGGCCGAAGTCGAGCACCTTGATGACGGCGGTTCCGTCGTGCTTCTTCGTGAGGAAGAGGTTCGCGGGCTTGAGATCGCGGTGGATGATCTTCTGCGTGTGCGCGTGCGCGACGGCCTCGAGCGCCTGGAGGACCCAGTCGACGACCTCTTTGTAGGGAAGCGGCCCGCGCTGCTCGAGCACCGCGTCGAGGTCCTGTCCTTCGAGGTACTCGAGGACGATGAACGGCGTGCCGTCCTCGGCGGTCTCGACGTCCATCACCGCCGCGACGTGCTCGTTTCGCAGGCGCGCCGCGGCGCGCGCTTCGTTGAGAAAGCGCGATTTGATATCGGCCTGCTCGGTGAGCTCGGGCGAGAGCACCTTGATCGCGACGTCCTGCTGGAGGAGCTCGTGCCGCGCGCGGTAGACGTCGGCCATGCCTCCGTGGCCGATGCGCTCGTCGATGCGGTACTTGCCGAGGAGGACCGTGCCCTTCTCGAGAGGATGCTGGAGGGCGCCCAAATCGGATCGCATTCGACCCGAGTTTCTTACGGCTGACAAGCTCTGCAATTCCAGCTAACGTCGCAGGTTGCATTTCTAGCTTCGGAGGACGAACACGATGACGCGCACCGGTACGTTGGTTGGTCTGGGTCTACTCGCGCTGGCTGGGGCCGGCGTCGCGGTCATCGCCTGCACGGGGAGCGAGCCGGTCGTCAGCTCGTGCCCGTCGCCCCTCGCGGAGTGCGGCTCGACCTGCACCAACACGTCGACCGACACGCAAAACTGCGGCACGTGCGGGAAGGCCTGCGGCCCGGCGGAAATCTGCACGAACGGCGCGTGCACGTCGCTCTGCGCGTCGCCTGACATCACGTGCGGCTCGACCTGCGCGAACCCCCAGACCGACAACGCCAACTGCGGCGGCTGCGGCAAAGCGTGTACGGGCACTCAGGTCTGCGTGAGCGGATCGTGCCAGGCGTTCTGCCCGTCGAGCGACACGCTCTGCCAGGGAGGCAACGGCCCGATCTGCGTCGACACGCAGACCGACCACGACAACTGCGGCAAGTGCGGGACGGCGTGCTCGTCGACGCAGGTGTGCACCGGCGGGAGCTGCGTGACCGGTTGTCCCACGCCGGAGTCGATGTGCACGCCGCCGGTTTCGGACGCGGGCGTCGACGCGGGCGACGGCGGGAGCACCGCGCCGTACTGCGCGGATCTCGGCTCCGACATCGCGAACTGCGGGTCGTGCTTCCACGCTTGCCCGTCGGGCGAGTCGTGCGCGGGCGGCGCGTGCGCGACCGTCGCGGTCGTGTTCCCCGCGGGCTACCAGCAGAACTGGACCGTCCCGCAGACCGGCGTCTACCGCATCACCGCGATCGGCGCGGCGGGCGGGCCGGGCGGCAGCGGCGGCGGCGCCGGATCGGGCGGCAACGGCGCGAGCGCGTCCGGAACCTTCTCGCTGAACAAGGGCGACACGCTGACGATCCTCGTCGGCACCGGCGGATCGGGCGGCTACCAGAACAGCGGCGGCGCGGGCGGCGGCGGATCGTTCGTCGTCGTGCCGGGCACGGACGGCGGCGCGCCTTCCCCGCTCGTGGTCGGCGGCGCCGGCGGCGGCGGCGGCGGCGGCGGATGCCCCGGCGGCAACGGCGCGAACGGGTCGACGACGACCGCGGGCACGCCCGGCGCAGGCGGCGCCGCCGGAGGCACTGCCGGCAACGGCGGCGGCGGGAGCTCGACCGGCGGCGGCGGCGGCCTGCTTTCGAACGGCGGCAACTGCTCGGAGGCCAGCGGCGGCGGCGGTCACAGCTTCGTTTCCGGTGGCGCGCCCGTGAGCTGCGCCGGACAGACCGGCAGCGGCTACGGCGGCGGCGGCGGCGGCTACTTCTGCGGCGGCGGCGGCGGCGGTTACTCCGGCGGCGGCGGCGCGGGGAACGGCGGCGGCGGCGGCGGCGGCTCGTACGTCGACTCGAAGACGACGACCACCGCGCAGGTCTACGTCGTGAGCGGGCCCGCGCAGGGCTCGGTCTCGATCGCGCTCTTGCCGTAATCCGCGGCCGGAAACTTCACCGCGTTCGGGCTGTCCGACCGACATGACGTCGGGCAGCCAAGTCACGGTCCTCTGGGGCGCCGACGTCCTCGACGTGATCCACGTCGCGCGAGGACGCGCGTTTCACGTCGGCGAGGTGCAGTCGGACTACTCGATTCCGCTGGAGATGCTCGGCGCCGAGCGCGCGCTGCTCGTCACGCGCGAAGGCGCGGTCGCCGTGCCCGCGTGCGCGACGGGTTGGGCGGAGACGCGCGACGGAACGACGCACATCGATTTGCCCGGCGGTCTCGCGTTCGAGGTGACCGCCCGCGGCCCCGTCGAATCCTTTCCCGCCGCGCGCGTCGAGCGCGCGCCTTGGCTTTCGACGGGCGCGTCGCTCGTGCTTCACGCTCTCGTTCTCGTCGCGCTCTCGCTCGCCGTCGGTGGTCGAGACGAGATCTCGGTTCAGCGCAATCGACTCGAGACGCTGCATCGCTTGTCCGCCTCCGCCGACCGACGCGTCACGCACGGCGACGACGTCGAAAACGGGACGGGCGAGACCGCGGCGCAACCGAGCGGCGCGATGGGCTCGCCGGCCTCCACGCCGGCGAACGCGAGGTACGCCGATCCCCACGCTGCGCGTCTCGCGGCGCTCGACGAAGCCGCGAAGTTCGGCATGATCACGCTTCTGTCGGACGCGGAAGCCGATCCGAACGCGCCAACGGGCCCGTGGGCCGCCGACCCGACGAGCGCCGACGGCACGATGTGGGGAGACGCGATCGGCGACGCGCTCGGACGCGGCGGGCTCGGGCTCGGCGGCGCGGGTCAAGGCGGTGGCGGGCGCGGAGAAGGCATCGGCCTCGGAACGATCGGCACCGTCGGCCACGGCAGCGGCCAACGAGACGGCGAAGGGTTCGGGTGCGGCTGCGGAAACGGCATGATCGGCGGCGCGCACGTCACGCGCGCGCCGGTCATTCGCTGCGCTCCCGCGCGCGACGGATCGGGAGGCTGCGTGGCGACGGTCTCCGGCCGGCTGCCGCCCGAGACGATCCAGCGAATCGTGAGGCGGAACTTCGGCCGCGTCCGGGCCTGCTACGAGGACGGCTTGCGCACGAACCCCGCGCTCGAAGGCCGCGTGGCCGTGAAGTTCGTCATCGCCCGCGACGGCAGCGTCTCGACCGCGCAAGACGGAGGCTCGGACCTCGCGAGCGAGTCGGTCCGGCAGTGCGTCGTTCGCGCTTTCGGCGAGATGTCCTTTCCCGAGCCCGAAGGCGGAATCGTCACGGTGGTTTATCCGGTCGCGCTCTCTCCGGGCGCGTGAACGGGCCGCGTCACGTCCGTCGCCTCGGCGAGCCCAGGGTGCATGCGGACCGTCGAGCGGAGGCGCTCCAACCGTTCTAGCGCGCAGGCGTTGTCGAGGGCCAGCGCGACGCGCCGGCCGATGTTGCGCGCGAGCTCGAAATCGTGGAGCGTGAAGGTCCGACCCGACTCAATCATGAGGGCGCCGAGCACGCCGATTGCGCGCCCGCGCGCGACCAGGGGGACCAACAAAAGCCCACGGCCGACGAGCCGGGCCTCGAAGGCCGCACCGAACGCCGCGGCGCTCGACGGCTCGAACACCGGCGTGCGCGTGCAGAGGAGCTGCTCTTCGTACGCTCGCCACGCGCTATCGAAAATCTGTCGTCGAAGGGCGGACTCGACGTCGAGCTCGTCGGCCGCGGCGACCGCCACGCGTCGAAGCGACGTGACGTCGCGCTCGAGCAGGTCGACGAAGCACGCGTCGGCGAGGTGCGGAACGAGGGCGCTGGTGATCGCGTCGAGCGCTTCGTCGAGCCCCAGACTCGCCGAGAGGTCCTCGGAGAGCTCGGCGAGGAAGCCGAGCGCCCGCTCGGAGCGCTTGAGCATGGTCACGTCCCCGAGGACCGTTCGGCATGCGCTGGCTCGCCGCCCGAGCTCGGCGATCGGCGAGCTCACGATTTGCAGGGTCATCTCGCCGCGACCCCGCACGACGACGTCGAGCTCCGTCGTGACCCGCGTCTCCTCCTCGAGGCAGCGCGCGATGTGGTCGCCGAAGCGATGCTTCTCCGCAATCCTCAGCACGCGCGACAGCGGGGCGCCCAGCAGCGCCGCGCGATTGGTGCAGAGGAGGGCGGACGTCGCCGCGTTGGCGTCGACGAACACTCCGCGCGAGTCGATCACGCAGTACGCGAGCGGCGCCCGCTCGAACAAGTCGCCGTAGTGCGCGCTCGAGTCCTGCAAGGTGCGTCGCTCCTCGCGCAGCGCGCGGTTTTCTCGTTCGTGCTCCGTTCGCTCCGCTCGGAGGTCGAGGATTCCTCGACCGTCTTCGAGCGCCGGCGTGCGATCGCGCACGCAGAGCGCATCGATCAGCTCGCCTCTCGTCATGCTCTCGTACTCGACTCTTCGACTCATGGCAGGCAGCGGCATCGGCGCCCCCTCGGTTCTTTCGTGGATGGTTTGCTCGGCGGACCGCGGGTGTCAGCGCCGCGTCGTCGGGCCCGGCCCTTCGACGACGAGCTCGGCTCGCGCGATCCCCGCGCGCGCCGCGTCGAGCGCGCCGCGGACGAAAGCGAACAGCGCCTCGACGAAGGAGCGCAGGTGCACGCAGACGGCGGTGCACGTCGAAAAGACACCAGGTCCACGCCGCGTCGGGCAGCGCGTTCGCGCAACCGCACGCAGACGCGGCGAAGCAAGTCGCCGGCATCGACCGTCGTCAACGCGCCGGCCTGCGTGCGTACCACACTCATCGGCCCCCCCGTGTGCACGGTACGTGCCGTCACGAATCGTCGATCCTCGTGCCCCGCCGAGGAGGCCCGCGGTGTGGCGCTCGTCCCCATGGGTCAGCCCGCCACAGGCCCTCGGGCGTGGCGAGCGACGACCTACGTCGAGGGGACGTCCGCCTCGAGGCCGTCGTGAAAGTGGCGAATCGGTAGCTCGAGCCCGCCGATCACGAAGTCACGCTCGAACCCGGCCGCGAGCGACGCTTGGATGCTGTCGGCGACGACGAGATCTTCTTTCTGGAAGACGGCGCCCTCGATGAGGTTCCACGTCTCGTGCCAGTGCGCCTTCGCCTCGTCGGTCGCCGCAGCGCGCGGGACGAGCATCGCATGGACGTAGGTGGACGTGCTCGGCGTCTCGGGGATCATCGTCACATGGGAGATCCAATCGGGGTGGAGCACGAGGATGGTGTTCGGGTAGACGAAGTAAAAGAGCGTCGCCGCCGTTCGAATCGTGCGCTCGGCCTCGGGGAGCTCGCTCCATTTCGCGAGCTCGCGGCGCCCTCCCGCGCTGCGTACGTGCCGCCCGAAGCGATCGAACACGACGGCGCCGTCCACGAAGAACCGCGCGATGGTCTTCGCGTGGAGAAATTTCGCGTGATAGCCCTCGAGAAAGGCCTCGATCACGAGCTTCCAATTGCACGCGCGACGCTCGGTCGCCGACTCGACGCGCACGTGATCGTCGAGCGCGAAGCCCGCGAGGTCTTCGTCGATCTCCGCGCCCAGGTGCGCGCGCACGTCGATCGACGCGCGCGGATCCAGGACGGCCCACACGATCCCGTGACGCACCTCGCACGGCAGCCGGACGAGCCCACGCTCCGCGGGCTCGAGCGTCGGAAAGGTCTCGCGGTGCGGCACGTGCGTGAGCGCGCCGCGAAGATCGTACGTCCACGCATGATACCGGCACGCGAACGCCTTCGCGCGGCCGCTCGGCGCGTCCACGAGGCGCGTCCCGCGGTGGCGGCAGACGTTCACGAACGCGCGCACGCCGTCCTCGGCCCGGACGACGACGATCGGCACTCCGGCGATCTCGCGCGTCACGAACTCCCCCGCCGCCGCGATCTCGGACGCGTGAGCGACCGCGAGCGGCACGCGCCGAAAGAGCGCGCGCTCCGCCTCGAATCGCGCCTCGGACGTGTACGCGCTCGCCGCCACGCGCGCGTCGCGCTCGGCGGTCACCGGCGCGCCCACGCGAGCCAAGAGTCGTTCGACGAGCGCGCGCGCGGTCTCGGGTCTCATGAGCCGGGAGCTTAGAAGCGGCCCGCGGACCCCGCAATGCGCCGGACACGTCCTGCACGTACGACTCGACGACCGAATGCCACGGGCCCCAGTCGAACGGCACGATTCACCCGTGCACGTAGAGCCTCGACGAATTCGCTCACGGCAGGCGCGAGGTGCGCATGGGGCAGCTCTCCGGGCCGCGCGTCGATGCTGCCGAAGCGGAAGCCCGGCGCGGTGAAGACGGGCGAGAAGCGGAGCACGGCGTCGAAGTCCGTTCGAGCCCGTGACGCTCAGGTTGAGGACGTCTTCGCCTCCACCGAGCGTGGCGATTGGCGGACCGCCGGCGTCGCCGCCGCCGCTCGTCAGGGGTCCCGGCCTCGCACGGCACGAAAATCGGCATCGCGTCTTCGGTCGCGGCGTCGTTCGATGCATCGACCGCGGCGCTCGCGTCGAGACCGCCGGCGTCGCCCGGCAGACTCTTCACGCCATCGCCCGCGCCGCACCCTGCGGCGAGGGCACCTACGGGTAGCTCGGCAGGTGGTCGTCGCCGCGCCGCTCTCGTCCAAAAAGAGCACGATGACGATTCGACCTGGCCGAAGGCGCTCGCGATCATCGCGGTCGGGGACGCCGACGTCATGCTCGTCGCCGCGGCTCTTCTCGACGTCTCGAAGCGCGTAGCCCTTGGTCGTCGTGCCGATAAAGTCAGAGGCCCGGCTTCGTCGCGACGTAGAGGTCGAGGTTGTTCGTGGCGACCTCCTCGGCCATGTACAACCGACAGCCATCGTCGGAGATCCAGCCGGGGATGGTGAGGCTCGAGTCGAGCTCGTAGTCCGCGACCGGGACGCCGAACGGCACGCTCTTCGAGGCACGGGTGGCGTGCCAGACGTGAAACGCGTTCCCGGAGTCCGACAGGTAATAGACGGTGAGCTCGTCCTGCGTGATGACCGGATCCGCCTCGACGCTGTCCGTGTTGACGTTCGCGAACACCCCGGACGTATCGAGGGCGAAGGACCCGGGCGTCGTGGCCGTCGCTCGAAACAGATCCGTGCAGGTCCCTGCGCATCCCGTGCCTGTCGCGCCCACGTCCGAATCGAAATAGAGCGTGTTGCCGTCGGCCATCGCGTAGGGCGTCTGGTAGACGCCGCTCGACGAGACGTTGATCGACGTCACGTTGGTGACATTGCCGAAGTCGGCGCTCGTCGATGGGCGCGTCGCCATGAAGATGTTCGGCCCGAGCAGTCCTCCACGGGTCGACCCGAAGTAAAGCGTCAGGCCGTCACCGGTGACGGTCGCATCGTCGTTGTCCCCGTTGGTGGTGTTCAGCGCGAGCGGCATCGCCGGACCGAACGCGCCGGTTCGGCTGCTCCGCGTGGCGACGTAGAGCGCATCGACGGTCCCCGAGCCGTTGTTGCGCGTGAAGTAGATCGTGAGCTCGTCGTGGGTGAGGCGCGGTACGGTCTCGACGACCGGGGTGTCCAGCTCGGTGATGGCGACCGGCGTGCCGAACGGCGCGGCGAGGTTGCAGCCCATCGGAGCCGTGTCGCCCACGACATCCGCGGCGCCGTCTGCGCCGCCGTCGGCTGCGTTGCCCGACGAGCCGCAGGCGATACCCAAGCCGCAGAGAACGACGAAGAAGGATCGACCCATGCGGTGAGTCTAGCGGCCCACCGCGACGAACGCGCTACCGTTCGTCGCGCCGATCCCAACGTTCATCTCACGAAGAGCGTAGCGGGGATCGCGCTTGCGGTGGTCGGCGAGCCGCGACTGCGCTCGGCACAAAAAACGAAACGCGCGGCCCTCCTCGGGAGCCGCGCGTCTCTTCTCGATCAGCAGGTCGTGGGAACGCGTCATCCGTGCGGGATCGCGATCGCGCCCGCGGGCGTCGGCTCCGGCGGCGGCGTCACGTCGCTCGCGCCGCGCGCGCGGCGCTTGTCGGTGCGCGCGCCCACGACGCGCGCCCCGTCCTTGATTGGCATCGCGCCCACGCCGTGCCCGGCGACCCACTCGCGGAGCGCGCGGTACTGAAGGTCGGCGACGGCTTCGTCGTGATCATGGCTCGTCTCGCCGCGCCGGTTCTGGCGACCCGCGAGCTCGCCGCGGACCTCGAGCTCGGCCTGGAAGACGGTGCTCGCGCTGAGCGCCTCGCCCTCTTGCGCCTCGCGCCCGTTCACGAGGAACACGTTCACGACGCGCGCCCCCGCCGCGAGCCCGCTGCCTTCCGGCGCGGTCTCGACCTTCCACATCACGCGGACCTTGTTCGGCAGCGCCGCCTCGCCGCTCGCGCTCGACAAGTCGATCGGGACCTCGTGCGGCCCCGAGGGCGAGCGGTGCCAGACGACCTTCTTACCCTTGTCGTCCTCGTGGCGCGTGTACTCGCCCCAGCGAGCGCGCGCGACGAGCTCTTTCACGCCCGGCGCGGCGAACACCGTCAGCCCGATCGACGAGGGCAGTCGCCGCGGGATCTTCGGCGCTCGAGTCGTCGCTCTCTTCGAGGCTCGCGTCCTCCGGCTTGGTGCCCTCCGGCGCGAGGAACCCGGTCAAGTACCAGCGGAGCGGCGCGTGCTCGAGCACCTCGGTCGAGCCCGCGTCGAGCGAGTACGGCCCCACCAGATCCGCGCGGAGCGCGTCGGCGAGGTGCGAGCGGGGATCGCCAGTCACGACACGAAGGTACGACGATCACCAGCGCGGGTGAACGCGTTCTTCAGCGCGGGTGAACGCCGCGCCGCGTGTTACAATTCGATTCGTGGCAACGGACGATTTCGAGGCTCGGGCCGAGGCACGCCGCAAGAGCTGGCGCGGCGGCGTCGCCCACTCCCACGCCGAGATGGCCGAGCGCGACTTCGAGTTTTGGGCCGAGCTCGCGCCCGAGCAGCGCGTCGCCGCGGTGTTCGAGCTGATGGAACAGCTCCGCGTGCTCGGAGGCGACCATGGACCTGCCCCGCGACTTGATTGATCTACTGGCGGCGTTCGCAAACGAGAGGGTTGATTTCGTCGTCGTCGGCGGCCACGCGGTCGCCTTTCATGCCGTGCCCCGGGCGACGAAAGATCTCGATCTGCTCCTGGCGCCAACGCCCGGCAACCTGGACCGTGCAGCTGCCGCCCTGGCGCGCTTCGGTGCTCCACGAAACGTGGTCGACGCGACGCGCCGCATGACCGACGACGACATCGTCTACCTCGGGCAACCCCCGCAGCGCATCGACGTTCTCCGTCGCATCGACGGCGTCGCGGCCCAGCAGGTGCTCGCGCACGCCGTCCACACCTCTTTCGGAGGCGTGGACGTGAGCGTGATTTCGCTCGAGGACCTCATCGCGAACAAGCGCGCGTCCGGGCGACCTCAGGATCCTCATCGACCTGGCGTTCCTGGAGAAGGCGCTCGCGCGGGGCAAACTGCCGCGATAGCCTCCGGCCTATGAGCAACCTGACGAGGGTGGAGCAGGCCGCCACGAAGAGCCTGAAGGGGATCGTCTCGAAAGCGCGCGCGGACATCGCGCTCGTCAACCGACGCAAGCACGAGATCGCGACCGCGTTCTACGACATGGGCCAAGCGCTCCAGCGTTTGAAGCGGCCCGAGGTGTGGCGCGCGCTCGGTCACGAGAGCTTCGCGTCGATGTGCGACGTGGAGCTCGAGATGTCGGTGAGCCAGGCCGATTGGCTCATCGCGATCGTCCAGCACATGACGAAGAGCGAAGCCGCGAAGCTCGGCGCTGCGAAGGCCGCCGCGCTCGCCGACCTCGTCGACGCAACGCCCGCGAAGGACACCGTGAAGGGCGCGCTCTCGCGCGGCGTGAAGCTCCCGAGCGGCAAGAAGCTCAACGCGCGCACGGCGTCGTCGCGCGCCATCGGTCAGGCCGCGAAGGCGGCGCGGGCGGCCAGCAAGCCGGCGACGAAACGGGGCCGGCACGTTTCTCCCGAGGACGTGCGCATCGGCGCCCAACTGGCGAAGCACCTCCGCGCGGCCGGAGCCAAGGGCGCGAAGGTGACGATCGTCGCCGGGCTCGCCGGGCAGCGAGCGCGGGTGAAGATCGAGGTCGGGGTGGAGCAGCTCGGGGTTCTCGCGAAGGCCATCCGCGCGACGTGACCGCGCGATCACGAAGATCGCGAAGGGCGAAGGTGAGCATCGTGGCGGGGCTGGCAGGAAAGCACGCGCGGGTGAAGATCGAGCTCGGCGTGGAGCAGCTCACGGTCTTGGCGAAAGCGCTCCGTAAGCGGTATTCTCACGGGTATGACCAGCGTGAAGGTCGCGGTGAGCATCCCGCGAGAGACGTTCCAGCGCGCCAAGCGGGCGGTGCGTCGGGGGCGGGCCGCGTCGCTCAGCGCGTACGTCACGGCGGCGCTCGAGCAGAAAGCGACGCTGGACGAGCTCGACACGCTGCTCGACGAGATGCTCGAGGAGTCAGGCGGCCCGATGACCGCGACGGAGCAGCGCCGCGCAGACCGGCTCATCGTCGGCTCGCGCAGAGCCAAAAAGAAGTGAGCGGCTTCGTCTTCGACGCGGGCGCGCTCATCGCGTTCGAGCGCAACGACCGAGCCGTCGTGGTGCTGGTCAAACGGCTCGTAGCGCTTGGTGCGAAGCTCGTCGTGCCTGCGGGCGCGGTCGGGCAGGTTTGGCGCGACGGCTCGCGGCAAGCGCGTCTGGCACGCCTGCTCGGCTCCCCGATCGCGGTGGTCGAGCCGCTCGACGACCGCCGCGCGCCCGCCGCGGGGCAGCTGTGCGGCCTCTCCGGCACGCGCGACGTCATCGACGCCGCCGTCGTGCTCTCGGCGCGTGAGCACGACTTCCCGATCGCGACGTCGGATCCCGACGATCTCCGGCGACTGGACCCGCGAGCGCGCATCGTGACCGTCTGATCCGCGTGAACGCAGTCGTCTACTCCCTGGGACCCCAGGGTGTGCGGATGCGCCCCGTAGTCGGCTCCGAGGGGCCCGCGCGAGCAGCCGCTCGATGCGCCACGATGAGCGCGGCGTCCGCCCGCGTACAAAAAGCGAAACGCGCGGCCCTCCTCGGGAGCCGCGCGTCTCTTCGTGAGCCGCAGGTTTTCGGAACCGGTCACCCGTGCGCACCTCCGAGGCTCGGGATTGCGATCGCGCCCGCGGGAACGCCGTTCGGCTTCGGCGGGAGCGCGGCGATGGCGGCCGTCGCCATCTGCGCGATCTGCGCGGGAGCGGGCGTCGGCTCCGGCGGCGGCGTCACGTCGCTCGCGCCGCGCGCGCGGCGCTTGCCGATGCCGAGGCGGATCAACTGATTGCGACGCGTGATGACGGCGCGCGCGCAGTCGCTCCAGTCCTGCACCCAGGCGTAGAGCTCGGTGAGCGCGGCGGTGCGCTCGTCGGTCGGCGGCGCGACGTCCACGAGCTCGGGGGCGGGCGTCGTCTCGACGAGGCGCACGAGCTCGTGCACCTGCTTGCGCTCCTCCTTGGTGACGCCGCGGCGCTCGAGCGTCGCGAGCGCGGCGTGGTCGGCCTTGCGGGTCGACTTGCGCTCGGCCGCGCTCTCGAGCGCGTCGAGTCGCTCGAGGAACATCGAGACGGCGACGACGGCGGACGTGCCGCTGCCGGTGACGATGTTGTCGAACACGAACGCGTCCTGCTGCGGGTGAAGCCGGCGCAGCGCGGCGTGCGCGCGAAGGAACATCGTCGACTGCCACGCTTCGATCTTCTGCGTGGCGGCCTGAACGGGGCCGGCGTCGGGCGCGAGCTGCGTCACGCCCGCGGGCGCCGAGCACGCCTTGAGGACGAGCGTCCAGCCCTGCTGCAGATCGGACAGCTCGAACCCGACCTTCTGCATGGCGGTGCGGATCGCCGAATCGGTCCCGAGCGTGCGGAGAACCTGCAGCGCGCGCGGGAGCGATTGCTCGGCGGTCGAGCGGTGAAGGGACAACGGTTTGTTGGTGACTTTGATCGAACGCATGATGAATTGACCTCCAGCAAGCGACGCCGTGATTGGCGGCGCGTGTCGGAGGCATCCCATCGCAACCCGCGGGCCAGCGGGTGCGCGCGCTAACCGAGTGAAATCGCGTGAGCGCGTCGCGGGAATTGCTGTGCGGCCCGCACAGCTGTGCGCACATCCGAGACCGCGCGCGCGTGACCGAGGGTCAAGGCGCCGCTGCGTCGTTCACCACGTCCGAAGCGCGCAGCCAAGGACCTCGGCTTCCGGACGGCGCACCGGGCGGCGCGCCACCACGTCGTCGAGCGCGTGACGGAGGTATTCGTCCGGATGACTCGTCAGGTGGTGGCGCTCGTCGTCGATGCCGCCGCGGTAGACGACGTGCCCGTCGCGATCCAGCACGACGGTGTACGTCGCGTATTCGGCGCCGAGCGCGCTCGCGACGCGCGCGCCGTGGTCGATGAGAATCGGGAGCACGTATCCGCGCTCGCGCGTCTCCGCGGCGTCGCGGCCGAGCGTCGCGTTCACCTCCGAGTCGATCAGCAAGAAGCGGACGCCGCGCGGCTCGAAGTCGCGCGCGAGCGCGGCGAGGCGCGCCGCGTGCGCAGCGAAGCACGGGCAGTGATCGGCGTAGAAGACGAGCGCGGTCGACCCGTGGTCGTCGACGATCGCGTGCGACGCGCCGTCGGTCCCGGGCAGCTCCACGCGCGGGGCGCGCGCGGGAACGACGGGAGCGCACGCGGCGAGCGCGGCGCAGGCGAGCAGACGTTTCAGCTTCAAAACCATGTTCGCACCAGGGTCCAGGTGAAGCCTACCGTCGCGATGGCGTTCTGCCCGACGACCGGCGGATTCCAAGCGATCGCGAGCTGGGCGCGCCAGTGATCGTCGATGGGCAGCACGGCGCCGGCGCCGAGCGACGCGCTGACCTTCTCGGCGTTCGGCACGGTCGCGCCCTCGACGACGGGGTCGCCTTCGTAGCCGATCGACGCGGAGAGCGCGATCGCGATCTCGCTCCGCGTCACGTAGCCGACGCTCGCGAGCGCCGAGACCTGCGGCGCGAGCGTCTCGCGGACGCCCGCGAGCTCGAACGGCGTGCGCGCGGCGACGAGCCCGTAGAGGCTGACCAGCCAGGGTCCCCACGCTTGCTCGACCGCGAGCCCGCCGTTCAGCTGGAACGCGCCGACGCCGGTCGCGCTCGCCGCGAGCGGCCCCGTGTCGGGGCCGACGGCGCGCCCCGTCGGAAAGGTGACGCCGGCGAGGATGGCGAGGCCCGGCAGCCAGCGGGACTGGCCGGCGTAGAGGAAATCGTAACGTGCGCTCAGGTTCAGATCGCCGATCCCTCCGCCTGCGTCCGAGAGGTTGCCCGCGCGACGCAGAGTCTCCACGAACGGCACGAGCAAGGCGACCTGCGCGTGGCGAAACACGCGGTACGAGGCGAATAGATCTTGTTCGAGATCGTCCTCGACGGTTCCGGACGCGCGGGCGCGGTACCCGCCCGAAGCGTCGAACGATCCGACGAGCGCCGCCGCGCGCGCGTCGACGCCGATCAGCGCGACGTCGTGGAGCCCGAGGCGGCCCGGCGTGACGGCCGACGAGCCCGCGCAGCATGCTTGCGCGCGCGCACGCCCGCTCCACGCGAGCGCCGCCGCGAGGAGCGTCAGTTGTCCGGCGCGCCGCAGACCAACCATTGGAGGAGCTCCTCGCGTTCGGCGGGCGTGAGCGCGTCGCCGGGGCCCGCGTCCGCGGGCGGCATCATGCACGAGTAGACTTGGGCGAGGACCGTGGACTCGAGGTTCGAGATCCCAGCCCAGGTCGTGAGGTCGCGGTCGGCGGCGACGCCGCCGGGCGAGTGACATGCGACGCAGCGCGCGGCGACGAGCGGCGCGATGTCGTTCGCGTAGCTCGGCGCCGCGCTGCACGTGGGGAGCCCCTTCGGGCAGGAGCTCCCCGCGTCGCCCGAATCGTTCGTGCCGCCTCCCAAGTAGCAGGCGAACGCGACGCTCGCTGCGGCTGCGCCGACGAGCGCGCTCCGCCACGGTTCAAGGAACCGTGATGTGGAACGCGGCGTGGCCATGCGGCGAGTCGTCGAGGAGGTCCTGGCACTCCTCGTGGATGTGGAATCGCAGCGTCCAGTCGCCGGGCGCGTCGAACGCGACGGGGCCGACGTACGTTCCGGAGCCCGCGGGCGTCTCGACGAGGTAGCTGCCGATGTTGGGTCCGGGATGCGTCGTCTTGTCGTCGCAGGCGGCGTCGGCGGCGGTCGGGATGAACTGCTCGACGAGGACGCCTCCCGGAATGCCCGTGACCGGCGTGCCGTCGACGAGGCTCGTGACCTTGACCGTGAACTGGACCGAGCCCTCGCAGATGGGGTCCGACGTCCACGTGACGTGGTACTTGCAGTCGTCGTCGTCGCCCGCGTTGCCGAACATCGTGTCGCCGTAGGCGCAGGTGTCCGGGGCTCCCCCGTCGGCGGAGGTGCCGGCATCGTCGGCGCCCGCGTCGGGCGTGCAGCTCGCTGGGCTGACGGGCTGCGGTGGGGTGCCTTGGCAGTGCGTATCGGCGGGGCCGGGCGTGGCCTCGCCGGGAGTCGTGCAAGTCGACGCGTCGGAGCCGGCGTCGTCGTTCGATGCACCGTTCGAGCAAGCGAGGAGCGACGCGACGGCGGCGAGCGCGAAGCCGACGCGTTTGGAAAGGAAAAATGGGTTCATGAGGATCCTCGAAACGAAAAAGATGAACTTCAGGGAACGTCCAACGTCACGACGGCGCTGTCGTCCGTCGCGAGGCTGGTGCGCAGCTCCCAAGTGCCCGGCATGAACAAGACGACGTTCGTCGCGACGTACGCGCCGTCGCCCATCGGTCGAACCGACGGGACGACGGACGAGCCGTGGCCCATCGCCGGCATCCACGGGACGATGCCGAGCGTGAGACCATCCACCGGCGAGCCGCTGGCGGCGTCGGTGACGACGAATTCGATCGAGTCGATGCCTTGAACGATCCCGGTCGTGGCCGGGAAGACGGTGACCGTGTGCGCGCCCGACGCGCTCGTGACGGCGGCGATGGGCGCCGTCGCGAACGTGGTCGCGTCGGGCGTCTGCGTCGACGACGACGCCGAGCACCCGAGCGTGCTCGCGCAAGCGAGCAGGAGCGCGCACGCGAAGACGCAACGCGTCTCGCGCATGAGCAACCTCCATTTTGGAAAAAGCGCGGGTCTAGGGTTTCAGACGCGCGCGTCGCGAGGAGGAGGCGTGGGCGGCGCGTCGGCGTCGCGCCCGTCGAGGAGGACGACGCCGCGCAGACGCTCGAGTGGGTGGGCCGTGGGCGGCGCGGCCAGAACGGCGACGACGCCGGGTGCGGCGACCGGAAGCGCCGGCGCGGTCGGGATCGAATCGTCCGACAAGCAGTGCGTGCTGAGGACCGGGATTGGCGACCGAGCGTCGCGGTCCTCTCGTCGCGCCGCTGCCTCGCACTCGGCGCAGCCGCACTGGCCGCGCTTCATGCCGCAGGCGCAGTGGTGCTCGGGCGTCCCGCCGAGCGCGCGCACCAGCGGTGACATCGCCGGCCCGAGCCACATCGGCGCCACGAGCGCTAGGAGGCACGCGAGGGTGCCCCACGTCGCGGCGAGCAGGCGGATGCGGCGAAGGCTCACGGCGAGGTTCGTTTTAGGCCCGCGTGGCGAGGATGACAAGGCGGCGTCGTCACTTCGCGCGCGCCTCGACCAGCACGCGGCGCAGCCACGCGGCCACCAGGTCGTCGGCCAGAGCGTAGAAGACGTGCTTGCCGGCGCGACGTCGGCTCACGATGCCTTCGCCGCGGAGCAGTCGCAGCTGCTGCGAGACGGTGGACATCGGGAGGGCGCGCCCCGCCGCGAGATTGCCGACGCATCGTTCGCCGTCGAGCAGCTGCTCGAGGATGCGCACGCGCGACACGTCGCCGAGCGCGCGAAAGAGCGCCGCGGCGCGCTCGACCGTCGCTTCGCTCGCGCGCGGGGCGGCGCGACGAGCGTGCTCGCTCGGGGCGCACGTCTCGACCTTCTCCATCGAGCGCTTCATGGCGACGCCTCCCACGAGATTGCGTACGTCCCGGTCGATTGCAGGTTCGCGTACAAGTTGATGCTCGGTTGCGTGTAATCGGACGACGTCGGGTCGTCGCTGAATTCGTACGTGCCGGAGAAGGGCCGGAGCTGCGAAAAGTCGACGTTGACGAAGAGACGCTTGGCGTCGATGCGCACGAGGAGACCTCCACTCGATTGGACCTGCGCGCTCGTCGGGATGGGCGAGACGATGCGCTGCTTGCAGATTGGATTGCCGCCGCCGGTCTGCCCCGACGGCACGCGGTTGGTGCCGATGCTGATGCCGCCCTCGAACGGAATGCTCGCGCCGGCGTCGTCGGTCGCCGTTCCGGCGACGAGCAAGATCTTCGTCGCGTCGCTCGACGCGTTCACGTCGCCCCCCGTGAGCCAAACTTGGCCGACGAGCGTCGGATAGGTCGAGCCGTGACCCGGCGAAGGGAACATTTGCGGCGAAGACGAAAGCAAATTCACAGTCACCCCCGACGCGCCACCGTCGATCGGCGAGCCGAGCACTTCCCCCGTGTACGTACCGGGCAAGATGCACTCGGTGCCCTGCGCGCCGGAGACGGGCGCGCTCTGATTCAAGTAGACCGCGCCGATGTGGAGCGTCGCCTCCGTGAGGATCACGTGCCAGACGTGGCCGTCGGTCGTCGACTCGTCGAACGCGAGCGGCGACGTCGCGTCCGCCGCGCCCGCGGCGGCGGCGGGGAAGTCGTAGAGCTGGTACTCCGTCGTCCCGGTGCACGCGATGACGCCGCCGAGCACGATCGCTCCGAGCGCCCGCCTCACGACTTGCCTCCGAAGCGGAGCGTCAAGCTGCCGAACACGCCGAGCGGCGGCCCCGCGCTGAACATCCGCTCGGGCACGAGCGTCGGCTGCGCTTGGCTGTGGAAGTCAGACGCGTAGTTGTATTCGCCGAGCTTGTACTGATTGTCCGTGAGGTTCGTGCCGGTGACGCCGATTTCGACGTTGCGCCAACCGAGCGTGAGCGTCGCGTCGAGGGTGAAGATTTGGTCGCTGAGCTGTCCGTACGGAAGCGGCCTCTGCCCGACGTAGGTGATGCCCGCGCCGACCGACGCTTTGATCTTCGAGCCGGCGATTTTGACCGGCAGGTCCCCGTAGACCGCGGTGTCGGAGCGAAAGACCGCGTCCGGCACGTACTCGACGAGAAGATGCGTGTCGTCGTACGTCGATTTGACGAGGGTGAGGTTCATCGAGGCGTCGAAGCTCACGGCCGATCCGAAGACGTGCTCGCTCTGCAGGCGCGCCGAGCCGACCCAGCCGTTGCGCGTGGTGCCGACGCCGATGACGTTGCGACCCTCCGTCTCGCTGAAGACGAGATCTTTGTCGACGTGGGTTTGGAAGAAGACCGAGCGCGCGACGAGCAGCGTGGACTCGCCGAGCGCGCGCGTGTAGCCGGCGCCGCCCTCGAACGCGAGGACGCTCGCGAACGGCGTCGAGACGTTCTGCGTGACGTAGCCGGGATTGACCGACCGCACGCCGCTCCCCGCGCTGCCCGAAAACGAGAAGCCCTCGAACGGGCCGAGGATCAACGACGCGCGCGGCATCGTCGCGATGCTCGCCGTCGTCGTGCGCTGGTTCGCCTCGCGCGGCCTGCCGAAGTCCTGCTGCGTGAGGCAGCTCTGGTCGATCGGCGGATTCGTCGTGCTCGGGTGCGCGACGGTCTGCGCCGCGCAGTTGTCGTTCACGTCGAAGGTGAAGACGTCGGCCCGGAATCCGCCGCGCACGTTGATCCACTTCTGAAGACGCAGGTTGGCGTCGCCGTAGAGCCCGATGTCGCCGAGCGTGGACTGAAGATCGGTGTCGGTCTTGTAGGGCACGCCCGTCGCCGCTTCGAGCCTCTGCTGCGTGCCGTGGACCACGTCGCCGCGCGCGAAGTAACCGAGCTCGAGCTCCTGCGGCTGACCGAAGAGGCGCTTCTTGGTCCGCGCGAAGCCGCGCGCGCCCATCGTCACCTCGTCGGAGCTCATGTCGAGCTCGTCGCCGCGCTGCGGGTGGAGCGACTGGAGCGGCTCCTGCACGTCGAGGAGGTAGCCCGTGAAGTTCTCGAGCAGCCGCATGTCTCGCTTGACGAGAAAGACCTGCTGCTCGAGCACCGTGTCGCCGCTGCGCGTCTCGATGTCGCCGGCGACCGAGAACCGCGACGCGTCGCCGCCTTGCGGAACGGCTTCGTGCGCGAACGAGCTGAGATCGTAGCTGTCGTAAAACCCGATGCGGCCGGACTTGAAGTCGTCTTCGCGAAGGAGGCCCGCGGAGTGAAAGTGCGTCGCGTAGGCCTGCGCGGTCAGGTGGTAGCGGCCCTGGTCGCCGATGCGTCCTTCGTATTGCGCCATCGCGCTGCCGTGAATGGCGTCGCGATTCTGGCCGAATCCGTCGGTCGAATAAATCTCCGCGCCGGCGAACGTGCGATCGCTCATCCCCGCGGGGCCGTACAGGATGAGGCCGCGCTGCGTGTTCCACGAGCCGCCGGTGTACTTCATGGTGAAGCCGCGCTGCGGCAGACCGAGCTGGAAGTCCGCGCTTCCCGCGACCGCGTAGTTGCCTTGGCGCGGATCGAACGGGCCTTCGACGACGCGGAGCGACTGCACGAGCTCGGGGATGATGAAGTGGGTGTCGGCGTAGCCGTTGCCGTGGAGGTTGCCGCTCTCGTTGATCGGCACGCCGTCGACCGTGAACTCGATGTCCTGACCTTCGCGCGCGTCGAAGCCGCGGAGGAAGACTTGCTCCGCGTGGCCTTCGCCGCCCTCGTTCGTGAGCAGAATGGGCGTCGCCGTTTGAAGCAGCTGAGAGGCGTTCGCGTTCGGCGCTTCGTGCGTGAGGTGGAGCTGCCGGAGCTCGAAGTGAACGTCGCCGAGCCCGACGCGCGGAAGCGGCGGTGGCGCGTAGACGCGCACCTCCTCGATCTCGTCGGCGCGCGGTGCTGCCTGCAGCGCGCGAGGCGCCGGCCGCGGCGGAGGAGGCGGGGCGGGCGGAGGCGTGACCGTCGTGGTCGCGAGCGGAGGCGGAGGGGGCGGCGCGAAGTGGAACGGAATCTTGATGCGCGAGGCGAAGGGCTTCCCGTTCCTCGTCGCGGGCGAGAAGGACCACTTGCGCACTGCCTGGGCGGCCGCTTCGTCGAACTCGGGCCCGCCGGAGGCCGCGATCTTCACGTCGGTGACTTTCCCCTCGGCGTCGAGCGTGACGAAGAGGACCACGTCGGCGTGCTCGGGCGCGCGGTCCGCTGGATACGCGGCGTCCGTTTGATGCACGACCACGGGGTGCGTGATCTCGTCTTCCGCCTGCGCCGACGCGACGCGCGCTGTCGAGCCGAGGATCGCGAGCGCGGCGATGCAACTGCAACGCGATCGCATCGTCATTCGCGGTCCGCGCATTGGTTGCAACGACCGGTGAGCTGCACCCCGACGCGCTTGGTCTGAACCGCGCGCGGCGCGGACGCGCCGCCGGTCAGCTGGATGCCGACGCCCGGGAGGCACGCCACCTCGCCGCAGCCGGTGCAGACGAAGTGCGCGTGCGGGACGCTCGGCTCGTGCTCGACGTCGCGCGACTCGAATCGCCAGACGTGGTCTCCCAGATCGATACGACGCAGAAGCCCACGGCCCGCCAGATCCAACAGGTTCCGGTACACGGTCGCCCGGTCGACCGCGACGCGCGCCGACGCGAGCCCGCGAACGACCTCCGCGTGGCTCACGGGGCCGAGCGTCGTCCGCACGAGGCGGAGCACGGCGACGCGCGACGGCGTGCCGCGCAATCCCGCGGCGCGCAGCGCCGCCCGCGCGGCGTCCTCCTCCGACGGTCTCGAGTCACGGCTCGACGTCGGACGTTTCACTCGATCGCGAAGTGTTTGCCGACTCAAGGCGGAGCCAGTACATCGCTTTTGCAACTCGATTGCAATTACGTCGACACTTGCAGAACTGACGAAGTGACGACGCGAGGAGGCTTCATGCGAAGGATGGTTTGTTTGCTCGTGGTGCTCGCGGCCGGGTGTTCCAACGGTCCGTCTGGAGCGGACGCCGGACCGGAGGGCGGAGCGGACGCGCAGAGCGACGCGCCGGTGACCTGCGACGGCGGCGCATCTCCCGGAACGCTCGCCAGCTTCACTCCGCCGGCCGATCCCGGAGGCGGCGGAGTCCTCTTCGCGGCCTCCGGCGAGGTGCTCGCGCTGACGGGCTATCCATTTCCGCCGGTGAACAGCGGCGATCCCGGCGTTCGTCGACGGCTGGGACGTTCACTTCGATCGGTTGCTCGTCACCGTCGACAAGATCAAGCTCTCGGAGAACCCGGACTCGAATCCGGGCGACGAGTCGCAGACCGGCAAGCTCGTCGCGGAGGCCGACGGGCCGTGGGCGATCGACTTGTCGCACTCCGACCCAAGCTACCTCCCCGGCAAAGGCGGCGGCGGTGAGGAGGCTGTGCCCATCGCGGCGCTGAAGACGCAGAACCTGAACGGAGGCGCCTCGTTCGCGACCGACGGGACGCGCTACGCGTTCGGCTTCGACGTCGTTCCCGCGACGGCGAAGTCGTGCGACGGGCGCGCGACGATGAACGTGAACCTCGATGCCGCGGGTCAGAGCGACTACGCCACCATGATCACCCAAGGCTGCGCGGTGCTCTACGTCGGCACGGCGACGTTCAAAGGCGACCAGGGGCCCATCCCGACCTGCAACGCCGATCCGGTTTACGCGACGTGGCCGAAGACGATCGCGTTCAACCTCTGCTTCAAGTCGCCGACGAGCTACGTCAACTGCCAGAACCCGGACAACGATCCGGCCAAAGCGTTTCCGAACGAAGAGCACGAGCGAGGCATCGCGTTCTTGGCGAATCAGTCCGTCATCGGGCAGGTCACGATTCACACCGATCATCCGTTTTGGGACAGCGTGCTGCACGACTCACCGGCGCACTTCGACCAGCTCGCGGCGCGGCTCGCCGGCCAAGCCGACGCGGGCACGCCGGCCGTCACGCTCGATATGGAAAAAGGAGTCGACTACACGGCGGTGAAGGACGCGCTCGGCAACGCGCTCCAGTGGCGCTACTGCATCGACCCGCCGACGGACGTCCACCCGAAGTTTACCGGGCCGATGTCGTTCGACCCGCAGAGCGTCCCGCACGCGACGGGCGGCGATCCCTCGACCGGGCTGCGCGATTACTACGACTTCTCCACCTACGATCAGAGCACCCAGGGGCACCTGAACTCCGATGGGCTCTGCTTCGTGAAGCGCAATTACCCGTCGCCGCCGTGAGCACGGAGCGCGGGCGCTCGGCAAACCGGGTTAGGCGGCGCGTCTTCGTCGCAAGCCGACGAGCAGCAGCGGCGCGTAGCACGCGAGCAAGAAGAGGAGCCATGCGCGGCGCCTTGAGGGCCCAACGAACGGTCACACCGGCGCGCCGCCGAGCTCGAGCTCGTTCCCGTCGGGATCGCGGTACGCGACTTTGCGTACGCCGTTCGCCAAGGTCTCCCGCCTCGCCGGGACGAGGCCCCGCTCGGTGATCTGCGCGACGAGCGCGACGAGGTCGTCGACGAAGACGAGGTGCCGCGCGTGGCCGGCGTGCTCGGGGCGCAGCTCGATGAAGACGTATCCGTGCTCGGCGACCTGCCACACGGCCTCGCCGTCGGTGGGGATGAACGCCGGCGGCGATCCAAAGAGGCGTTGGTACCAATCCAGGCTCGCGGCGTAGTCACGGACTCGGATCCCTGCGAACAGATCGCCACGCATGCTCGCGAATCTACCAGGTGCGGCCCAAGCGCCCGATGCCGGACCTTGCGGGCAACTCGGCGAGCCTTGCGGTCATCGCCGCGATGCCTTGCGGGGCGCGACGTAAGCGCTGCGGGGCTGAAAATAGGGCTTTCCGTGAAGCGCCCGAAACCCCGCGCGCGACGCCCGGCGGCGGGGCCTCCGAGAAGTCATGGCTTCTCGCAGGCTTAGACATGCCCTTCCGTGCGTGCCCGCAGCGCACCCCCGCGTCCCCGCAGGGCTCACCCCGCGTCCCGCAGGCCGTATTTCCGCATCAAACGCATCAACTTGAAGCGCGTGATGCCGAGCTGCTCCGCCGCGCGGGTCAAGTTCCAGCGCTGACGCTCGAGGGCCATGCGCATGTCGGCCTCCGAGATCCCCGCGGAAGCGGCGTCGGGGACGGCCACCACGCCGGAGCGGTCGTCGTCGAGGTTCGGCGGCGCTTCGAGGGTGTCGCCGCGCGACGCGGTCATCGACTGGCGGAGCACCCGCACGAGATCGCGCACGTTGGTGGGGTATTCGAGGCGCACGAGCCGGGCGAGGAACGCCGGATCGATCGCGATCTCCGGGCGGCGGCCGTCGCGGCGCACGAAGCGGCCGACGGCGTCGGGGTTGCGCTCGGCGTCGTCGAGCACGATGTGCCGCACGACGAGCGCGATGTCCTCGCGACGCGCGTCGAGCGGCGGCAGCTCGACGCGCAAGGTCAGGCGCGCGGCGAAGTCGCTCTTCAGCTCGCCCGGCGAGCGGTTCGTCGCGCAGACGAAGCGCACGTCGGCCTTGCGCGGCTTCGGATCGCCGAGGCGGTGGTAGCTCCCGTCGCGATCGAACACGCGCAGGAGCGGCGCTTGCCGCGCCGCGGTGATCTCGGCGATCTCGTCGAGGAAGAGCGTGCCGCCGCGCGCGGCGCCGATGAGCCCGTCGGACTCGGGCATGCCGGCGTTCGGGAAGTCCTTCCGGTTGCCGTAGACCTCGGCCTCGACGAGCGCCTCGGGGATGGTCGCCGCGTTGCGCGCGACGAACGGCCCGCGCGCGCGGCGCGAGAGCGAGTGGACGGCGCGCGCGGCGAGCTCCTTGCCGGTGCCGCTCTCGCCGAGCACGAGCGTGTGCTCGTCGAAGCGCGCGAGGAGCGCGAGCTGCTCGCGCATCTCCCAGCAAGCCGCCGACTCGCCCACGATGCCGAACGCGTCCGGCTCGCCGAAGCCGCGCGCAGGGTAGTCGGCGCCGAGCTTCGGCATCCTCGCGGGCCGAAATCCGAACACGAACCCCGAGTGCCCGGCGAACGACACGACGTCGCCCGGCGCGAGGACGGCGCGCTTCTTCTCGACGCCGTTGACGCTCATGCGGGAGCTTGCCGACGTTCTCGATCTCGACCTCGTCGCCGCTCACGTCGATCAGGATCTGCCGGCGCGAGAGGTGATTGCCCGCGAGCGATCCGGTGCGCTCGACGACGCCGGGCCGCACGCGCGCGAAGACGACGCGATCGAGCTCGTGGTCTCCCTCGCGCCCGAGGAAGAAGCGCCCGCCGCCCTC
Organism: uncultured delta proteobacterium; assembly: GCA_963731595.1. Taxonomy (GTDB): domain Bacteria; phylum Myxococcota_A; class Polyangia; order Polyangiales; family Polyangiaceae; genus DASXHD01. Next base: position 1,196,417 of record CAVSWE010000009.1, on the reverse strand, counting down.
GAAGGTCGCGACCTCGCCGACGCGGTGCGGCTCGGCGAGCGCCCACGCAATCGTCAGCGCCGGCACCGCGCGCGGCTCGCGGTCCTCCGGCCGGCCGCGGTCCGCGGTGGAGTCAATCGGCGAGGTGGTGTTCCCCGTTCGCGGCGGCATGCCCGGAGGACGAGCATAGCATTGGATGGGGCGGGTGGTCCCGGGGCGGGTTTGCGCGTGAGGAAGCGATCTAAAAAAGCATGTTCTGGCGGCGGAGTCAGCGACGGAGTGTCCGGATGGCGGTCCCCAACGCCGGCGATGCTGCGGCTTCGGACGGGCTGTACGTATTGGCCGTCATGCGGCCCCACGCAGGGCGGTCAGGCGAGGGCGCTTTGGAGTTCGCGACGAAGTCGCAGGACGCGGCTCTGTCGCCGCGTACGGAAGAGCTTTCCATCGAGGGCGTGGTCGTCTACATCTCGCTCGTGGGCACCACAGCGAGACCTTCCCTATCGGTTACTCGGGCAAGACCGTTCGCGAGTTCGTGAGCGCGCTGCGCCGTGCCGGCGTGAAGCGGGTCGTCGACGTCCGCGCGCTCCCTCTCTCTCCAAAGAAAGGTTTCTCCAAGACCAAGGCCGGGCTGCGCGAGATCGGCCTTCCGGAGGACGTCTCGGTCAAGCGGGGCGCTGGCTGATGACGCGGAAGGAGCCTGGCAAGAGCAAAAGCCCGAGTACCGTGCGATTTCCCGTCCTCACGGGACTGCATGTGGAGGGCTACGGTCTCTACCCAGGGAAGTCCGGCCGAAACGGTCTGAAGACTGCTCTTCCGTCTGGCCTTACCGTCGTGCTCGGCGCCAATGGTCTGGGCAAGACCACACTGGTTTGGATCATGTATAGGCTTCTTTCAGGGCCGTACGACATCCCAGGACTTGACGACGGAGAATCTCGGCGGCAGTAGTCTCGAGCCCCGGCCTCTACGCGACGGCCAACGTCGAATGTTCGCGAGGAGAGTCATCGACGACGCTGAAGGCGCCGTCGCTCGTCTTGGTTTCACACTTGGTGACCGCGCCTATCTATCACTCGACGCCTAGCCGATCTTGAGTTGCTCGAGTTCGCGGTCGACGGCAAGACCCGGCCGACGACGGAAATCGACTCCTATCAGGTGTCGATGTGCAAATGGCCGGTGTTTGGTCGTTCGGCGACTGGATTCTCCTCCTACGGCACCTCACGTTCTACTTCGAGGACCGCCGCGAACTTGTCTGGGGACGCATCCGCGCAGCGCCAACTCCTGCGCCTATTGTTCCTGTCCGTGGACACGGCGAAGGAGTGGAGTGAATCTGAGCGTCGCATTCTCGAGGTGGACAGTCGGGCGCGAAATCTCAACGCCGCGCTTACTCGGGAGGAGCGGTCACTCGCCGATGAGCTCACGCTGCAAGATTCGGCGATCGATGTGCGTGAGGAACTCAAGAGCCTGACCGAACTCCAGGACACCGACCTTCGACGCCGTGACGAACTCGACGTGAAGCTACTGGCCCTCGATCGCGCGCGAAAGGAAGCGCGCCTTACAATGCTACGAGCTGAGCAGGAACGAGAGGGAACGTTCCGTGCGCTGGAGCATGCCAAACTGACGGCGCTCGCGGACCAGTTCCCTTCGGCCACGGAGACTGCCCGGTACATTCTCGCGAACCTCCTGACGGACGCGCAACTGCCTGACCTGCGGGCATCAGGTGCCGGCGGTGGCCGCGGCGCTGCATTCACGCTTGACCGATTCCAAGTGCGTGGTCTGCGGCAGCAAGGTTGCGCCTGCGACGTCAAAGGGGTCTGGAAAACGATCGAAGCCGGAGGGGACGGGGCGCACCGTGACCGACGTCGCGCTCGCGCGCGCCAACGCCGCCGTCGTCACTGCCGACGCACGAGGCTGCCGGACCAGCCCGGCGACGAGTACGCGCTAGCCGAGACGGCAATCGAGGAACTCGATGCGAGCGTCGCGCAGCGACGCGAGCGCATTGACGGTCTCGTCCGTCGGCTCCCGAAAGAGGAGGCCGCACTGCACCGACCAGCGGGACGAGTCCGCACCGACTGCTCCGAAGTCGGGTCGAATCCTTGAAGAGAGGACCTCAGCTCGCGTCGCGCAGCGTTCGCGAAGTTCGTCGAGCACGAGCAGTCCACACTGGTCGAGCGAGCGCCCGAAATAAAGGCAAACTTTGAGGCGTACGCGAGGGAGTTCCTATCGAGGACTGCTCACTGGCGTGGTCGCCTCGGAAGGACCGCATCGGGCAGGCCGGCATCGCGATCGACTTCCCCCGCGTTCGACTTGGATATCTCCCTGCTTCCTTTGAGTCACCTGTCCGCCGCAGCGGTCCGGAGCAAGTGTCCGAGAGTCAGCGCGAGTTCATCGACTTGGCCTTTCGGATGGCTCTGATGGCTGTCGCCGACCCTCGCTATGGTGGCACGCTCGTAATCGATGCGCCGGAGTCGTCGCTGGACGCCGTCTTCGTTCAACGAGCGGCCGATGTGCTGGCGAGGTTCTCGTCGTCCGGCACGAACCGCCTTGTTGTTACGTCGAACCTTACGGACGGGGACCTCATTCCCCAGCTACTCAAGCACGCAAGCGGCGGCGCGTCTCGGGAGCGTCGCATTGTGGACCTCTTCGAGATCGCGGCACCAACGGCGGCAGTTCGACAGCTCGAAAAGGAATACCTCGCGGTCAAGAATCGAGTCCTCAGACCTGTGCCCAAGGGAAAGCCCAGTAAGAGGAAGGGCCGATGATGGCCTTACCTACTCACGAGGCAACCGTTCGGCGGCGAGCGCGCATTCTGATACTGCTCAACGCAGCGGCAGAGGCAGGGCTCGCGCCAATCAGCGTGATCCCTCTCCACGCGCTCGCTTACCTTGCGAACGTTCTCGCGCCCGTCTGGAAGATGCCGGCGCTCAACGGGCGCATCCTGAAGAGAAAGGGTGGTCCCTTCTATCCAGACCTTCAGCACGATATCGATCGAATGGTCGGCGCGGGGATGGTCGTCGTTCGCGGAGTGCACCACGTTCGAGATTCCGCGGGCAAATGGCGCGTCGAAGGAATGTACGGTCTAAATCGAGAGCTTACTCGTCCGGCGGTCGAATATCTTCTCGGACTCCACGACGAAAATCGCGTCGCTTCCTTCGTGCAGGAGCTCGCATTCGCCCTCTCTGCGCTTGGCGAATCCGAATTTAAGCGCGCGCTGATCGAGGACGCGACGTACTCGGATCCGACCTTCAGCGAAGACAATGTCCCGACTTCGACGAGTGGTCGCAGAGGAACCCCAGCGTCAATGCGGCGGCATATTTTGACCGCTTCATGCCAGCGGGAACACGGGCGACAGCCGGCGAGCGCCTGCATCTATACGTTCGCCATCTTCACCGGAGGATTCGTGCCGACGGGTGAGGAAACCGCCTGCCGATTTGAGGTGGCTGGACTCCAGAAGAGCTGCAGCCCACGGTTCACGACGCATCGGGGGCCGGAGCCGACTACGATATTGACGCCCTGACGCGGTTCGTGCGCGGAGTTGCGGCTTTGGTTCGCAAGCGCGAGGCCTTGGCAAAACCTGGCGAGGACGTAAAGAAGCTATCCGTATTCTTGCTAGCGCCGGAGGCGCCGGGGCCAGCTTGCTACCGCGCGAGCCCATGCTAGACACGGGGCTCGCTCGATCTGGGAACCCGGCGCGGAACGCGCCTGTTGTCTCCGGACGGGCGCGTTCCCTCGACGTTGATGACCCGACGCGGTTTTCAGAACCGTTACCGACGACCTTCACCTGGGGGACATTCCAGCGGTTGTCGTGATCCCGGCTTCCGACGACAGCGGTGCGGTACTACCGGCGTGGACTCAACGCGCCTGACGACTGCGAACACGTGAGGCTACACTGTAGCGATGCCGACTTGCAGCAGGTATGCGAAGTGCTCGAGCGGGTGTATCGCCCCAATGCCTGATTACCCCCGACGCGCAGCCCCAGGGTAACAAGCTCTGGAAGGAGGCTGATCAGTATCGACCGCACAGCGATGCTGAGCATCGTGTCCAGGCGTTTCTCAATCTCCGTTTGCGGCCGCGTTCCCCACTTGTCGAGTCGACGACGAGTTCGCAGGAACGATGGGTAGAGCGGATACACCTCTTGAGGAGCCCGATCCGACGGACCGCGAAGGTGACCTTCCTCGTGGTCCTTAAGGCAATTGAAAGTTCCTCCGCAGCTACTCGGATGGAGGCAGTACGTACTCGCTGGCGGACACCAAAGACTGGGTTGAGAAGGGCGTGAAGCAGGCAGGCGTGTACCGGAAAGAGCGAGGACACCGCGTTGCCGTCTTGTGCTGCTTCGACATGCGAGCCAATGACGACGGCGACGCGTGTTTGCAGGCACGTCCAGCACCTTCTCGCTTCTCAGGTGCAGGTCGCTCCTCCCGGTCGTCGGTACCTCTTCGCGAGTTCAGAGTTGTGTCGCAATGCGCTTTCATTACCGGCGTGTGAGGACTGACGAGAGTCTCGCTGAGTTCCTGTCGCCCCCTGCTCGCCGAGGAGCGCATCGAACGAAACGGCTCGACGGAGCGCACCCGGAATCCATGCTGTCTGCCAGTTCTTGGAAGGATTGTGGCCGTCGGGATTGTACGCCAGCGTACCGACTGTCGCCCACTACCAACCAGAGCGATGCGCGGGGCCGATGAGCCCGCGGAGATTGGCGAGCACGTGCAAGAGGTCGGCGAAATAGCCGGCGACCATCTCCGGAATGCGACGGTGCCAGAGGTCGCGGCGTACTGTGCGGCAGGCGCCGCCATACGCGATCCAGCGTCGGCGATCCAATTGGACACGGGGCGTACGCACGCTCAATCTGAACGTGGGAACAGAGACCTGACTGCGATAGCGCCCGGTTCGATCCCCGCTCCGAAGATACCCCAACCGCCCACAATTCCAAATTGTATACATCGGTATAGTCGAACGAGTTCGGATATGGCGGAGAGAAGACAGCGAGATCGCACAGAGCAAACGAACCCAGAGCTCGTCCGCGCATCCCGCGAATCACGGTAAGGCGGCTGTGGCCAATTAGAGGAACTCATGGAAACTTCGACCACCGCACGCCTCACCGCAGCGCTGAACATCACCCTCGAACGCTGCGCGGAAATGGCGACGTTGTTCTTCCCAATGGCAGCGATACCTTCGACCTTTGCCGTTACTACGTTGCTGATGTCGAGCAGAATGTCACCGAGAAGCACGCGGAACCAATTGGAACAATGCCGTTCACTTCATCGAGGATGTTGATGCCTTCGAGGAAGCCCTCGGTCCCGCAAGTCGTTGGGCGACGGCGCGGTCGAATATCGATCGCCCGTCCTTGCCTGGCTGGACCATCGTTGCCGGCGCACCTTCAGGAAGGACGAGGCGAGCCCGCACACGGCGCTGAACCGCGGACGGAGGACGCGGCCGAGGTCCTGGCAACGGCGTCAGCGTCGTAGCGGAGAGCTTCGCCTCGATGAGATCGGCGAGGTAGGGGTTGACCTCCACTGTCACCGGCGCAACACCCAGGAACTGGCACGCCAGCGCGGTCGTTCCGGATCCACGCAGAAGGGTCTACGCAGCGTTGGAACCGAAACCGGCTCTCGCCAACCGCGGCTAGAGTTCAGGAGTGGACGCTTCTTGAAGTGACGCCATTCTTGGAAGGGCAATGCTTCGGCCCCAGAATTGGTTCCCATCGACGACACTTGCCGGCTCTGCGTCCATGCCACTGAACGAGGCCGCGCCCGGCTTCGCGACGGTGCCAGCGTCATGTGATCGGCCTCGGCGCGCAGTCGCTTTGGTGCGTCGACGGGAAGGGCGCCGGGGTCGGCTCTGTTTCGTGTCCATCTGGGGCTTCACCTACGAGGCGCGAACGAAAGCGGACGGAGCGGGGATTCGATTGATGGATGAGGACTTTACGCGATTCCTGCTCAGCGGGAACGTTCGCGAGCGTCCGCGGACGAAGCTCGCTCTGCCGGATGTCGATGACGACGATGCGTAAACCTCGTGTTGCGCGCATGAGCGGTCCGGACCGCGCCTTCAGTCCGCTGGGCTGTCATAGCGGGGCGGAAACTGAAGGGCGAGAGGCCCGTAATGCGGTGACGGTCAGTTCGCATTGCGTGTGCGCGTCCGCGCGTGTCCGTCGTCGTCTGGTCCGTCGTTTGTCCCCCGCACCCGCGCCAGCATCACCTCGGCGGGCTCGTCGTTCGCGTCCTGGGGGACAAGCTCGCCTCGGAAAGCTTTGGCAAGGACGCTCCTTTCGAGTTGCGTCAGCGCGGTGGCCGAGGAAACGCTCAGAATCGAGTGCGCGCGAGATTCCGTCGAAGCGTCGCTGGCAACGCTCCAGAAGCACAGCTCCTCCTCCGGCGGGACGGGGAACCGGGTACAAGGCAATCTCGGAAATATTTAGGTGCGGGTGTGCCGAACCCACCGCTGCGGCGGTTGCCTTGCGCCGACCCAAAGGACCATTCAGGAATAGCGTCAGATACTCCGGGCGCACCTCGGACGCTGGGCGAAACAAGAGCATGCCTTGCGACAGACAAAGTCTTGCACCCTCGGGAATTCGTGGCAGCCGCAACCCAAACTTCAACTCACGGCTGTAGACGATGTCGCCTGGTGCCGGGATCCGGCGTTTTGTCTGCCTGTCAAACTCGGGGCCGTCCACTTTCGCGGCATTGGCTAGGTCGAGAACACCACGGACTACGTCGCGCGGGCGCAGAGCTGGCGTCCCGTTCGTCGAATGTACAGGGCGTTCTGTGCGCGCAGTCGACGAATATCGGGCAGACGGTACCGAGCGTCGCCCAGCACCACCCCTCCGGCAGCTCCGGCAACCCCGTCGCATCCACCGGCTCCGGCTCCTTGTACTTCGCCTTCCACTCGTCGCCCTTCGGCGCCTTCCCCTTCGCCTTCATCTTGGCGAGCTCGGCCTCCTCCCACTTCTTGCGGCGCTCGACGCGGATGCGCTCGAGGAGCTTGCTCGCGGGCTCGACGTCCTTGTGCTTCGCGCGCCAGTCCTTCGTGAGGTCTCCGCGAAAGGCCGCCGCGAGGATCGACTGACGCAGCTTCTCGAGCAGCGGCGGCACGGCGTCGAGCGCCTCGCGCGCGCGACGGCTTCGGGCCTGGAGGGCTTCGAGCTTGGCGACGATGCGGCGCTGCTCGTTGAGCGGCGGGAGTCGGGATGTCGAAGCTCGACGAATCGTCTCCGAGGTGAGCGACTGCCGTGCTCCGTGACTGCCGTCGCCATCGAGACCTCCCGACTGTGCAGTGCCGCGTCAGGAACAGTCGAGCAGAACTCGGGCGTCGAGCGGTCGGCCGCGTGAAGCGCGATGATGCGACGTTCTGATAGCTCGCGCGCCGTCGACGCGCTCCGTAGATGCGCAGCGTCGCCGAGGCGTCCAGCCGACCTTCGTTAGCAAGGACGTCGCCCGGCGAACCGTCGATACCGTCGAAGCTTCGTCGTGCTCGATGTGCATCTCGATCGACGTCGGCGAGTGTCGATCCGGATCCACGCGAACGTCGCGATCGCCGAAGGTACGGAGCAGGTTGCAGCCGGCGTGCCGTCGGTCAGTATGCTTCGACTTCCGGCTCGAGCCGTGGCACCGACTGCCGAGACCTTCGCAGCGCAGCTCGGCCAGCCTTCGGGAGCGGCTGCGCTCACGCCGCTGCCTCCCAGCTCCTCTTGCAGCGCCTGCATCTCCTCCAGCGCCGTCTGGAGCTGCGCCACGATCTCCGCCGCAATCTCCTCCGGCTCCGGCAGGTCCGCGTGGTCCGTCACGCTGTCGTCCTTGAGCCACGAGATGTCGAGGTTGTCCCCGCGCTTGGCAATCTCCTCGCGCGTGAACTTCCGGAACCGCCCCGTCTCGCCCTGGTCCTTGCGCTTGCTCTTGCCGAGCGGGTCGTCGCCGTACGCCTTCTCGAACTCCGCGAAGTGCGCCCGCGTGAACGGCGTGCGCTTGCCGAACGACGGCATGTTGGTCCGCATGTCGAAGAACCAGACCGCCTTCGTGTTCCCCTTGTCCTTCTCGCCGCGCGTGAAGAAGAGCACGTTCGTCTTCACGCCCTGCGCGTAGAAGATGCCCGTCGGCAGGCGCAGGATGGTGTGCAGATCGCACTTGTCCATGAGGTCCGCGCGCACCTTCTGGCCCGTGCCTTCCTCGAAGAGCACGTTGTCGGGGAGCACCACCGCCGCGCGCCCACCCGGTTTCAATCCCCGGTAGATGTGCTGGAGGAAGACGAGCTGCTTGTTGCTCGTCGGGTAGGTGATGTCGTCGCGCGTCGGGCCGCCGCCGCCCTTCTTCGTGCCGAAGGGCGGGTTCGTGAGGATGACGTCGGCCTTCGCGAGCTGCGCGCCGCTCGGGCCGAGCGTGTCGCCGAGCTGGATGTCGCCCTCGATGTCGTGGAGCATCGCGTTCATCAGCGCGAGGCGCTGCACGTCGGGGACGAGCTCCATGCCGTAGAAGGCTTCGCGCTTCTGGAAGTTCTGCTTCGCGGTGGAGAGATCGTAGTAGCCGTTGGTGATCGACTTCACGTAGCGGTCGGCGTTGATGAGAAAGCCGCCGGTGCCCACGGCGGGATCCTGCACGCGCTCGCCGGGCTGCGGCTTCACGAGCGCGACCATGCTCTCGATGAGCGGGCGCGGCGTGAAGTACTGGCCGGCGCCGCTCTTGGTCTCCTCGGCGTTCTTCTCGAGCAGGCCCTCGTAGAGATCGCCGAGCCCCTCGGACTTGGCGCTGTACCAGTCGAGCGCGTCGATGTTCTCGACGACGGTGCGCAGGTGCCGCGGCTGCCGGAACGACGTCGAGGCGTTGGCGAAGATGGCCTGCACGCGCCCCGAGCCCTTGCTACCGAGATCGATGAGGAGCTTCTTGTAGAACTCGAGCAGCTCGACGCCGTCCTTCTTGACGACGTCGTCCCAGCGATAGCCCTTCGGGATCTGGTCCTCGGTGCCCGTCTCCTTCGTCATCTTGAGGAAGAGGAGGTAGGTCAGCTCGGTCACGTACTCGTGGTAGGTGATGCCGTCGTCGCGAAGGACGTGGCAGAGGTTCCAGAGCTTCTGGACGATGTCTTGGGTGTTCATGCGGCAGCGTGGCGAGACTACCACTACACTCGGCTCGTGAAGCCGCTTCCCAGCGGCGTAGAGCACCGACGCGCCGCCGTCGGCGGCGACCACCGCGATGATCGCGAGCTCCGAGCGGCGCAGCGTGGTTTTCATGCGCGGCAACGCCGTCGTGAACGCGTGCGCCATCTCGCTCCCGCGGGAGATCTCCGCGCCCGAGCATGAACGCGGCCACGCCGGCGGAGAGAAGCTGCGTTCGCTCGAGCGCGTTCGTGCGGATTCGCGCGTCCTTGGTCAAGACCACCCAGCCGCGGCGGCCCGCCTCCGAGAGCCACGCGACGTCGGTGGTGTCGTCGGCGAAGTGAGCGTCGTGCACGACGACGGCTTCCCCGCGGCCGCGGATCGTGCTCGGCACGATGCCCGAGCCGAGGACCGTCTCGTCGAAGGTTCTTCGCCGGCATGAGCGCGATCGCCGCGGTGGCCGGCGACCGCGGCCTTCGCCGTCCAGACCGAGACCCAAGTCGTCTCCGGCAAGGCCCGTCGCCCGACGACGACCTCGGAGAAGGTCGGCTTCTTCGCGTGGGACGCGACCACGATGAGCCAGTTCGTCGATTCCTCGGCGCGCGCGCCAACGCGCAAGTCACGACCGATTGCTCCGCGCTCTACTTCGACGTGGCCGGGCGCCGTCGGTTCTTCGCCGGCGGGTTTCTCCGCGGGACCCCATTCGTCGCCCTCTTCTCCCGCTTCGACCTCTCGGACGAGACGTGCGCCGACCGCGCCGAGGCGGGCTTGGTCCACGCATGGATTCAGGCGCCGCCGTGACGCAATCGACTTTGTATTCGGTGGAGCGTCGAAACGTTGTTAGCGTCGAAGGATGCGATTCGCCATCTGCGTGGGGTTCTTGACGAGCGCCTGCTTGCTTTCCTTTTGCGTCAGCGACGACTCCGTCAACGGGCCGGACGCGTCGAGCGACGGCACCACTTCCGACGTCGTCAGCACCAACGACGCGGGCGCCGACGCCCCTCCGCCCGCTCAAGGGTTCACGCTCTCGTTGTCGCCGGGACACGTCACCGCCGATCCCGGTGACTCGAACGTCGCGATCACGATTGACGTGTCGCGCGCCGTGTCCTTCACGGACGACGTCTCGTTCACCGTCACGCCGCCCGCGCACGTGACGGCCACTTCGCCGGCGGACACCGGCAACGGGGGAAACTCGAGCTCCTTCGCGATCAGCGTCGACAACGCCGCAACCAACGGCGACATCTCGGTCACGGTGAGCGGCCAAAATCCGGCTAAGACGTTCGTGGAGACGGCCACGCTCGGCATCCACGTCGGATCGCTCCTCGACATCGGCGACGGCGGCTTCACCCTGCCCAGCTACGCGAGCGGCATCGTGGTGAAAGCGTGGGGCGCAGGCGGAGGCGGAGGCAGCGGATGCACCGACTGCCAAGCGAGTGCGCCGATGGCCGGGCTCGCCGGTGGCGGCGGCGGCTTCGCGACAGGCACCTTTCCGCTCGCATCGGGAACCAATCTCAGCGCTGTCGCCGGGTCGGGCGGTGTCGGCGGGACCTGGCAGGTCGTCACGTACGATTACGGCGGCGGGGGCGGCGGCGGCGGTTTCACGTCGATCAAGGTGAACGGTGCGAGCACGTACTTGCTCGTCGCCGGAGGCGGGGGCGGCGGCGTATCGGCTCCCGGTAACACGATCGCGCTGACCACGGCGATCGGCGGCGCGGGCGGCGGCACTACCGGCCAAGACGGAAAGGGCGAATGCGGCGGCAATGGCGGAACGCAAACGCAAGGCGGCGCGGGCTGCGACGCCGGCACGTGGAGCGGCGGGAGCGGCGCTGCGCAGCAAGGCGGAAGCGCGTACAGCTCGCTCGATGCGGGCGCCCACGGCGGAAACCCCGGCGGCGGTTTCGGCGGGCAGGCCGCGATCGGAACCAACGCGCCAGGATCGGGCGGGGGCGGCGGCGGCTACTTCGGAGGCGGAGGCGGCGGCGGTAGCGGTCTGGCGATCGGATCCGGCGGCGGCGGCAGCGGTTGGTTCAACGGCGACGCCGGCGCTCTCATGACCGGGAGCGGCGCCGCGGCTGCGAACACGTCGGATCCGGATTACGCGCATTGCGCGGCGAACGCCGGAGTCGGAGGCGCGGCGGGCGCCTCGAACGGTGGAACGGGCGGAATGGGCAACCCCGGGTGCGTCGTGGTTCGGTTGGCGAAACCGTAAATTAGTGCGTGTCGCCGAGGAGGGACGTCGGCGCCTGGGCGCGGATGCGCCACACGGCGGCTTGCGTTTGGCTCGACTGCGAGCCGGTCGCGAGGGATCGCGCCTCGCGCGCGAGCGAGTCGGCCAGCGGCGACGGCAGACGCGCGTGACCTGGATGGTCGCGTGCGGGGGCACGGAGATCCCGTTCCAGGCTTCGGCCGCGCCCGTGCTCGACGCGAGATGACCGGGCGTCACTCACCCTAGGTCGGCGATTCCGCTACGATTGCACGTGAGCCCAGTGAGCGGCTCAGCCAGTCGCACGAAGCTCTCACCGGACGGCGTCGTCGATGCGCTCGGGCTCCACGCGGTAATCGCGCGCGAGCTCGCCGATCGACTCGCCCGCGCGGTAACGCTCCACGACCATGTCGACGCGGATGCCCGTGCCGGCGAGCGTCGGTCGAACGCTTCGACCAGGTGAGAAAACGCAAGCAGCCGCGGGCGTCCGGGTGGCAGCACCAACACTCCGCGACGTTTCGTCGCCGCGTCGGCGTGGATCCAGGTCTTGAGGGTGCTGACCGGGAGGCGCTCGAGCGTCGCCGCCTCCGCGACGGTGTAGGCGGGGACTTCGCGAGGGTCGGTAGTTGTCGACTGCGAGGCCACGTCGGGAGGGTAGCACGGGGTCTGGCTTACGGCGGTGCTTGCGGCGGCCGGCTCACTCAGCCGGCGTCCTTCCACACTTCCTCGGCGAGCTCGCCGAGCAGCCCGTCGAGCTTCCCGTCGAACACCTTGTTCAATCGCGCGAACCCGCCGTCGGTCTTGAACTGCCCGGCGTCGAGTGACGCGCGGTCGACGACCGTCTCGAGCTTCACCTGCTTGGCGATCCGTTCGAGCCACTTGGTCTGCGGGTCGGTGAACTTGTGCGCCTTCTTGATGCGCGAAAGCGCGCGGTCGACGCGCTCCGCGTACGGCATGAGCGGCGAGCCGAGCGCGAGCTGGCGGATGTAGCCGACGATGGTGGCGGCGACGTCCTCGTTCTTCTGCTCGCGCCACGCGGTCTGCACCGACTTCTCGTTGAAGCCCTCTTGGTCGAGCGCGAGCTTGAGCTGGCGCAGGTCCTCGCGCGTGAGATCGCGCGGGCGCTGCGTCACGACGAGCAGCGCCGGCAGCTTGTTCACGTTCTTCTCGACGAAGGAGCGGAACTCCTGGAGGTAGTCGCCGGGCGGGCGGCTTCCGTGCTTGCCGTAGCCGCGCGTGACCTCGCGGAGCTCGTCGTCCTTCTGCGAGACGACGATCTTGTATTGTCCGCCGCTCGTCGTGCGATCCAGAAACGGCGCGAGGGCGGGGTGGCTCTCGAGGTAGTCGGCGGCATCGCCGACGGAGTCCTTCTTGAGGAGGGTCGCGAGCTCCTTGAGCCCCATGCCGGCGGCGGCCCGGAATCGCTCCTCGGCCTCGCCCTTGAACGCTCGGCGCTTTCGCTGGAGCTTGGCGAGTAGCTCGTCGAGCGCGGCGCGCCGGTACTCCTCCTCTTTGCCCTCGACCACCTCCTTAACGAGCTGCTCGAAGGTGACGAGCGGGTTGACGGCGACCGGCTTCATGTCGGTCACGTCCTTGAGGGCCGAGTAGAGGTCGACGGCGTCGAAGATGCGGAAGCGCTCTTTGCCAATGTCCTCGCAGAGGCGCGTGGCGCGGCCGAGCATCTGCTCGTAGAGGATGCGGCTCCGCACGCGGCGGAGGAACACGAGGTTCGCAATCTTGGGCACGTCGATGCCCGTCGTGAGGAGGTCGACGGTGACGGCGATGTTCGGGTTGCGCTCGTTGCGAAAGCGCCGAAGGGCCTCGAGGGGTCGGTCGGTGGCGCCGGTGATCTTGGCGACCGCCTCGTCGTCCACCGAACCGTACTTTTTCGTGAGCGCCTCCTTCAACAGAAGCACCACCATGTCGGCGTGCTCGTCGGTGGCGCAGAAGACGAGCGTCTTTTCGTCCTGCTCGGGATCGATCTGGTTCACGAGCTCGGCGAGCACGGCGCGGTTGAAGCTCTCGGTGATGACCCGCCGGTTGAAGCTGTCGACGTCGAACTGCACCTCGTCGGGCAGCTCCTCCTTCTTGACGCGTCTGCGTCGAGCGGTCGAGGACCAGCACCTCTTCGTGCGCCTGGTAGTGGATGCCGTCGTGGCCGAGCTTGGTCACGATGCGAATCGGCGGCTCGTGGTCGACGAGAAACCCGTCCACGACGGCCTCGCGGTACGAGTACGAGTAGACGGGCGAGCCGAAGATCTCCCTCGTGTGAAGCGCCGGCGTCGCCGTGAGGCCGATTTTGACGGCGTCGAAGTGGTCGAGGACGCGCCGGTACTTCGAGATGTAGTCGTCCTCGTCGCGGAACAAGAACTCCCGGTCCGAGAGCTCGCGGTCGAGCAAGTAGCCGCGGTGGCACTCGTCGACGACGATGCAATCGTACTGGTCGACGGGCGGGGCAGCCGTCGTCGCTGCCGAGCACGCGCTTGACCATCGCCTGGATGGTCGCGATCTGGAGCTTGGTCTCGCGCTCGGGCTTGAGGTCGCCGAGCTCCTTCACGTCGAAGATGTCGGTGAACGCCTGGAGGTTTTCGAGCCGAAGGTCCTTGAACGCGTCGGCGGTCTGCTTGCCGAGCGCGTTGCGGTCGACGAGAAAGAGCACACGGCGAAAGCGCTTGGTCTTCAGCAGCCGGTAGCAGAGCCCGATGCACGTGCGCGTCTTGCCCGTGCCGGTCGCCATCGCGAGGAGGAGCTCGCGCTTGCCCGCCTCGAGCCCCTTCTCGACGGCGAGGATCGCGTTTCGCTGGTAGTCGCGCTCGATGTACGGCATCGGCTCGACCTTGAGCTTCGCGTACGCGTCGTCGACGTTCTGACGGAGCAAGTCGACGAGCCCGGCGGGCGTGTACCAACCCTCGAGCGCGACGGGGTGGTTCTGCGGGCGTCGCGCATCGAGAAACCAGATGCCGCTCTTCTGCTGCAGCTGCCGTAGGTACGGCCGGCCGTTGGTCGCGAAGAGAAACGGCACCTTGAGCGGGCCCCACGGGCTGCCCTCCGGGAGCGCCTCCGCGCCGTGGATGACGTAGCCGGTGGAGTAGCGCCGGGCCTGCGGGATGACGCCCATCACGTCTTTGTGCTTTCGCTTCGCCTCGACGACCGCGACGACTTGAAGGCCGGCGAAGAGCACGTAGTCGGCCCAGCCCTCTTTGCCGTCGGCGAACGTCGGCCACTCGGCGATGGCGAGGTTTCGCCCTTTCGTCGGACGCACGCCGCGCTCGTACGTCATGAGCTCGGAGTCGACCTCCCAGCCCGCGTCGTGAAGCTGCCGGTCGATGAGCTTGCGCGTCGCTGCCTCGTCGAGCTCGATGGCCTCGCTCGCGTCCGACGCCTGCTCGATGGCGAGGGCGAGCTGCTTGGGTGGCATCGCCTGCGCGGCGGCTTGGAGCGCCGCGAGCTCGGCGAGGAGCTTCTTGTTCTGCTCGGCGAGCGCTCCCACTTGTTCGCCGGCGAGCGCCTCCCAGATGGCGGCGTCCTCTTTGGCCTTGGCTGCGCGCTGCTCGGCCGTGAGCCGCTCGGCGGCTTCTTTCTCCGCGGCCTTGCGCGCTTCTTCGATGGCGCGCGCCGCCGCTTCGAGCTCCTTCTGGCGAGCCTCGACGTTTTCGCGAAGGCGAGCGAGCTCGTCGTGGAGCCCGGCCTCCATCGTCTTGGGCTCGGTCGGAGGGATGAACGGCCCAGGGTCGAACTTCCGGTTGTTGCCGAAGCTTCGCTGAAACCAGACGGCGAGCTCGCGCGCCATGCGGAGCTGGTGCAGCGCTTCGCGGTGGTCGCCGACCCCCTCATGAACGGCCGCGTTGCCGACGATGCGCAGGTCGTGAAAGAGCGAGCGCTGCGTCGCGCCGATGACGTTGCGGTCGAAGAGCCGATCGATGAGCGTCTGCTGCTTTTCGTCGGGACCGATGAAGAGCCCGACCTTGGCTGCCGCGCGCTGCGCGAGCACCTCGCCGAACTGCCGCAGCTTGAAGAGCGTCACCGTCGGGTCGCTGCCGAAGTGCTCCTCGGCCTGCGTCGCGAGCGCGACGAGCCGCGCGTCGTGGTACGCGAGGTAAGCGAAGTTCGGGGAGGGCTCGTTGGTCACGGCGCGGGACGCGCGGGGCGCTGCCACCAGGGTAGAACAGTGCGGGCCGACGTTTCAAAGAAGTACGACTCGAGGAGCTGCAGAAGCTCATCGGCGAGCCGCACCGCTTCCGCCCTCGTGCCACCCGCGAACACTCCTACCGCACATCACCCGGCGAGACGGCTCCATAAGGCCGTCACCTTCTTCGAGTCATCGTCGCGCCTGGATGCCCTCGGCGAGAGCGCGCTCGTACTGCGCACGAACGAAGCGGAATGGGCCAAACCGCGAGTAATCGCGCTTCTTGCGGTATGGCTGCTCGAACTCGGACCACGACACCGACGCTTGCGTCGAGGCGATCCGCGCAAGCAAGGGCCAGCAGCCCCACTCTCCGCACGAGCAGCCGAGGAGCGGCACGCGATCACCGCCGCGCGTCTTTGAATTTCCGAGGTAGTGAAGGTCGAGCGGTCCGAAGTCGAAATGCGCTGGGATTAAACCCCCGTAGGATGCGGGCCGCGTCTCCATCCCCTCATGCCGCTCGAACGTGTGGATCAGGTCCGTCAGCTCCACGTCATCGATTGTCGGTACGATCTCGCTCACGCCTTGTAGGTCGGCGCGAGGCCGGACGACGAACCCGACGACGTTCACCTAGATGAGGATGACACGTTGGCGTGCTCCTTGTCCTGTTCGAATGGCCGACCAGCGACGGCCGCGGCGCAGAAAGAAAACTCCTCGGATTGCCAACAGCAGCCGGGTTGCAGACCTAAGTTAGTCGCGACTGCTTACTCTTCTCGCCGAGGCTGGCGGCGAGCCTCACCGGAACGGACGACGGATTCGTCGTGCCGTCACCGAGCTGGGCAAACTCGACTCGCGCCGTCACTTGGCCCGAAGCCGTCGAAGCGCTTCGTCCGCAGGGATCGCCAGACCCTGATCGGTCTCGTGAAGGCCCTTCTGGATCGACGCCCGCAACGCCGCACGCTCCTCAGGATCCACCAGCTCGTCCACCACAACCAGCTCGACCACGGCGCCATCCGGCAGATCGGCCGGTTCGTCGATCACGTACCGTCCGGCTTCGACGCGGGCGTGGAGGACCATTTCCAGATTGTACGTCGCGCAGGACCCATCGCCACCGGCGGGATCATCCGCTCGCTTCGGCGAGGGCTTTTGCTGCCGCTCGGTGCCACGTCGCGCGCGAGCCCATCGGCGACCCCACCACCCGTTCACGAGCGACGCGCCGCACGTGTGGCACGGCTCAGCGGATCTTGCGCGGATTGGCGAGCCGCTTGCCGTGCGCGTAGAGAACGGACACGCCACCGTCCGCGGCGACGACGGCGATCATCGCCAGGTCCTACCGGCGCAGCGCCGTCTTCATGCGCGGCATGGCGGTGGTGAACGCCCGCGCCATCTCGGTTCCTCGAAGATCGCCGCGACCGAGCATGAAGGCCGCGACGCCGGCGGATAGCAGCTCGCCGCGCTCGACATCGTCAGCGCGGCGACACGAAGTTCAGAAGTGCGGCCCACCCTCGCGAGGAGCGCCCCAGACCGCGTGAACGATGACCTCCCCGTTCTCGACGTCGCTCGTGAAGTACACGTGGTGCTTGGTTTTGGGCATGAGGATCCGTCGAAGCGGAAGTCCATCGAGCACGGTGTAGATGGTTCCCAGTTTCGGCTCGACGCGCAGGATGGCGATCGTCGTTTCGAGCTCGCGAGCGAACAGATCTCGAACGTCCGTCGGCTTGTGCTTCCGCCTCCGGCGTGAAGCGAACCTTCATTCCCGAGCCAGGAGCTTGCCGATCACAGCGTCGCTTTCGATCAGCTGACCGGCTCTTGCCTGAGCCATGCTCCGCTCGAGCGCCGCGTGAAGCCGCGCGCGCTCCTCGTTCGTCATCTCGTCGTCGTCCACGACGGCGAGGCAGACCTCGGACCCCTCGGGCAGGTCCGTCGGCGCGTCGAGCACGAGCCGGCCGTTGTGAACACGGGCTTTGAGCGGTGCCATTGCGTTGAAGCGTAACCTCGCGATGGGCGCTTGGCTACGCTCGGCGCGTCGCGGTTTTGAGCCGGACGATGCGTCGGACGCGAGCTTCGTCCCGCTTGCGCTCGACCTACTCGACCCTCACCGGAATCACCGGAACGGACGACGGATTCGTCGTACCGTCGCCGAGCTGGCCCGCGTCGTTCATCGGATCAGGCGGTCGGGTCGACGGTCCGAAGCGACCGCATCGCGCGGATTTTCTCGTCTCGGGTCATGAGAGCGGCGCCGTGCGTCAGCGCCGTGGCCACGATGAAGCGGTCCGCCGGATCACCGTGCATGCCGAGGCGAGCCGCGGTGCTCGCGATCACGCCGTCCACCGGGACCTCGACGACGTTGGTGGCGAGCGCGACGTCGCGCGCCTCGGACACGGTCATCCCGAGCCGAACGCGGCCGGCCTCGGCGAGCATCTCGAGCTCCCAGAAGGTAATGGCCGACACGGCCACGCCGCGCGCGACGTGGCGACGCGCGAGCTTGCCGAGCTTCGGCGAGTCCGTCAGCACCCAAAGGAAGGCGTGCGTGTCGAGCAGGAGCACTCAGCCGCGCCCCTTGCGGGGGCTCACGGTCCACTCGGGCAGCGAGAAGTCCTCGTCCACGACGTCGATCCGGCCCTTCAAGCACCCGAGCGCCTGCGGGCGAGGGCCCACCGGGGAGAGCTTGGCGACGGCCTTGCCGCGCTTGGTGATGACGATTGTCTCGCCACGTCGCGCGACTTCGTCCATGAGCGCGAGGCAGGTCTGCTTGAATTCCGCGGCTTGGACGGTCTTGGCCATGCGCGACAAGATAGACACGTCAAGTGGACACATCAAGCGCCCTCGAGGCGGACGCGGTGCTTCGCAGCGAGCTCCTGGAGGATGCGCTGCCCAGGTCGTCGAGAGTGCGCTCGAGCTCCGCCTCGGTCTCGATCTCGCGCCCCGCGAGCGCTTCGAGCGCGGGGCCGACGGACTTTCCGGTTCGACAAAATCGACGCGCTCCTCCGGGGCTGATCGCCGTCCGCGTGCTACGCCCCCCTCATGCGGCGCCGCGCGCTCGTTCTTTTCCTCTTCCTCTCCGCCTGCCGGGTCGACTGCAGCCCGCAGCCGATCGTTCCTCAAGGGGTCGGCAAATCGGATCGGGCGCCGCCGCCCGACGTCGACCGCGAGCGCGAGCAGGCGCAATGGAATCAGGCGTACACCGGCAACAGCAAAACGCCCGACATCTCCGGCGGCGTCATCGCGGGCCTCGCCGCGGGAGGAATCCTGACGGGCGCGGGCATCGCCGTCGCGCTTCACGACGGCGGAGCGGCGCCGCTGCCTGCCGACCAAAGCGCGCGGTGACGGCTCAACGAGTCCGGCCCGGTGAGCCAGAGGCCGTCGATGTTCGTGCGCGGCCCGGCGCCGCCCTCGGCTTTCACCGACACCGCACATGGCCACGACCGCACGACCGGGCCGCCCGAGACGCGACCGACCGCGCCGCTGGCACGCGGCGCCGAGCCCGCGTCAAAGCCCGAGCTCCTCGCACAGCTTCCCCCACCGCTCCGCATCGAGCGGTCTCTTCGCGTCCGCAATGAGCGTAAACGGCTCGATCTTCGCCCCCCCGCGCGTCGCCGACACCGCGCGCCCCGGCGCAGCGTCGATCGTCCACCCATCATCGGCGAGCTTGAGCGTGAGCCACGTCGCCACGAAGCGCGCGACTCGCCGGCGCTCGGCCTCGGGCGAGGCGGCGGAGACGCCCTGGCGCGTCGCGAGCGCGAGGTCCTCCCAGCGCGCGAGCGCTCGCGGCACGTCGCGCGCGGTCGTCTTCGCCAGCGCCTGCGCGGCGCGCGCGGTCGCCTCGCGCCAAAGCGGCAGCCACACCTCGTCGACGACGCGGTCCCACGCGATCGGGGTCAGCTTCGCGCCGTCGACGAGCAAGTCGTAGAGCACCTTCGACTCCGCTTCGGGCACGTCGTCGAGGAGCGCGAGCGCGCTCCGCGCGTCGTCGGAGACCGGGGCGGGATCGCCGAGCGCCGCGATGCGCTCGTGGAGGGGCGGGTGCGTGTCTTCGTCGGAGGCCGACCGACTCGCCTTGAGGATTTGCTCGACGGCCGCGAACGCGGGCGTGTCCGGCGTCTGCGCCGCGCGCCAGTAGGCGTCCCATCCTTCGAGCAGCGGAGGCAGGCGGCCTCGGGCGAGGATGGGGACGACCTCCGAGTGGAAGTAGGTCTCCCACGCCGAGCCGATGATCTCGGTCTTGCGGAGCGCGCTCGCCGTCACCGCGGTGCCGGCGATCTTCGCGGCCAGCGCGTCCGCCGCGAGCTCCTGGGCGCGCGACACGCGCGTGCTCGCCTTCAAGAAGAGCTCGGCGTACGCGACGAACGGAAGGTGCAGCCAGAAGCTCGAGCCCTCGAGCTTGTCCGCGGCCCGCGCGAGCGCGCGGCGCGTGCGGTGCACCCACGGTCCGAGCTTCACGTCGCCGGCCACGTGATGGCCCATTTCGTGGGCGAGCACCGACCGGGCTTCGCTCTCGGAGAGCACGGCGAGGAGCGGCAGGCCGATGCCGACGACCGACTCGCGCTTGCCGAACAAGCTCGGCTTGCGGAGGGCGGCGAACGCGTTGGCCTCGTGAAAGAGCTGCAGGCGATCGGGCGCGGGGGCGCCCGCGCGGCGCGCGACGTCGCGGACGAAGGCGTGCAAGCGCTGGTGCTCGCCGAGCGCGAGCGCCGGGGCGAGCGGCTCCTGCTTGAACGAGACGCGCGGCGCGACGCCGACGGCGAGCGCGCCGGCGAGGCCCCACATCGCGAGGCCGCTGACGAGGTCGTCGGGCGCGTACACGAAGACGGCGAAACCGCCGGCGACGAGCGCCGCGACGAGGCCGACGGCCAGCACCCAAAAACCGAGCGCCGCCGCGACCGCCCACGCGCCGCGGAAGCGGAGCGCGTTGCGGCTCACGGCGGCCAGCCGCCGATCGCGGCGGTCACCGGACCGTGCAGCGCGTCGCTCTCCTTCGCGCGCGCCAGGCAGGCGCTCTTCTCTTTCGGGTCGAGGCCGGCGGCGCGGCTGCGCTCGAAGTCGAGCGCGGCGAGCAGCTCGATCGGCAGGCCGCGCAGCTCCTCGGAGAGGGTGCCGGCGCGGAGGTACGCGGTCATCGCGTCGGCGGTCTTCTTGCCGCCGAACTGTGTGCTCAGCTTGGCCTCGAGCGCCTCGTCGCCGCGCCGCCACGCTTCGCCGAAGAGCAGCGCCGCGGTCGCGGTCGGCAGCTGGGCGAGCGCCCGCTCCGATGCGGCGTCGGCGCTCTTCACGGCGGCGTCCGGCGAGGTGCGCGCGGCGCGGGCGATGCGGAGCGAGGTCTTCACGTCCTCGTCGTGCAGGACGTCGATGTCCGACGCGTCGAGGTCGAGGCCGCAGGCGGCGCGCTCCATGAGCGGAAACCCTTCGGGCGCGTCGGCGTCTAGCGGCAGCCCGGGCCCGTTCGCGCCGAGCTGCTGCGCGACGCGGTAGGCGAAGAACTGCGCGCGCTTCGCGTCGTTCGGCTCGAGCGAGGGGTCCCGAGACGCGGCGACGAGCATATCGAGCGCGTCCTTTCCGCGTCCGAGCGCGACGAGCGACGTGACGTGCTCGGGCATGTTCCGCGCCCACAGACGCATGTCGACCTCGCGGAGCACGTCGGCGGCCGCCGCGATCACCTCGAAATCGCGCGGAAGGCGGTGCGCGTAGATCTGCATGTGGCGGAGGTAAGCGTGCTTGGGGTGTCGCGCGACGGCGGCGTCGATGGCGACGCGCGGGTCGGCGTCCTCGCGCAAGCGGAGCGAGAGATACTCCGCGTCGGCGTCGTCGGGATGCGCCTTGGCGCGTGCGTCGTACTCGGCGACGGCGCGATCGCGCTGGCCCGTCGAGAGCAGCCAGTCCTGGTAGAGGCGATGCGCGTCGACCGAATCGTCGCGCGCGAGCAGGGCCTTCGTGAACGCCTCGGCGTCCTCGCGGCTCGCCGTGGGGATCAACGCCTCCGCCGTCTGCCCGAGCTTCAACGCGGTCGCGCGCTCGGCGGTGGCGACGTGGAGGTAAACGTGCGCCGCCTTCTGCGGTTCCCCGTGTTGGGCCATGTAGGCCACGCACACGTCGACGCCGCCTTTCGCGATGGCCAGGTGCTTGCGCGTCGTCGACGAGCTTCCCTCCGACATCTGGATCGACTTCGGCGGGTCGACGAACGCGTAGTCGACGCCGTGCTCGACGACGAGCGACTCTCCGCAGAAGATCTTGGCGTCCGTTTTGGGAGACTCGGAGCCGCTCGCCGAATAGACGACGTCCTCCAAATAGAGCGGCGCTGCGCCGAGCACGTTCCACACGACCGTGCCGCGACCGCGCGGCACGTCGACGACGCTCGACTCGAGCTCGCGGTTGCCGTCTCGCACGACGAGCGAGTGGCGGCCGACGTTCGCGCGCATCGACGCCTCGCCGGACGCGGGCACGACGACCGAGGCGCCGTCGAACTGCGCGGTCACCGCGTGATCGAGCCCGTTGGCGATGTGGAGCGTGTTGTGGCCGTACCCTTCGAACGCCGCGGCGGCGCCGACGCCGACGACGCTGAGCACGCCGAGCCCGATCGCCCGCTGCCAAAGATGCGTGACCGCGCTCATCGGCACCTTCGCCAGGAACGCCCAGCTCCGCCGGCTGCCCCCGCCGTCGCGCACGAGGTAGCTCGCGATCGGGAAGATCGGCACGAAGAGGAGGACGACGAACAGCGTCGCCACGTACGAGCCGTCCACCCCGTCGCGGTCCGAGCTCCCGTAGAGCGACGTCCCGACGCCGTTGTAGGTCATCATCGTGGGCGCGGACGTGATCGGTTTGAAGAACACGCGACGATGACCGAGGAGCGTCTTCGCCGTCGCGCCAGCCTCGCCCTTGAAACGTCCGAGCGCGTTTCCCCAGAAGAGCGCGCGGTACGCGTCGAAGGGTCGCCCGCGCTCGATCGCTTTGCGAAGCGCGGGCGAGGAGCGTGCGAGCGTCGCGAGCTCGGGGCTGCGCGCGAGGAGCCCGATGGGATCGCGGAGGGGCGGTGCGCTCTCGGGTTCCATGGACGCCCATGGTACGCGCCGGTTCTGTCGGGTTTCAATGCAGCGAGCTGGTCGCCGATGAGGCCGCCCCGTCGCCGTGACTTGGATCATCCGGCCGCGCGGTCCCCGTCGCGTTTCACCGGCAGCGCACGTGGCCACAACCACACGATCGGGCCGCGCCGAGGCGCGACCGACCGCGGCGCTGGCAGGAGTCCGAGCAATAGCGATTGCCGCGCGCCAAGCGGCGTTTGGGAACCTTGCAACGACAAGCCGTGTGTCGGCACGCGACGGATTGCTCACCCATGGGCCCGTGCGGAGCACGGCGCGTGCCGACTACCGGCTCATGGCTTTTTTGCGCCAGCCGCGCGCGCGCGACTCTTCGCCGAGCTCGTTTTTCGGATCGCGCGCCGCTGGAGGTTCGTCGTGCGTTTCACGCGCCCGGCGCTCTTGCGCGTCGATTTGCGTGACGGGCGGCCAGCCGAGACCTCGAGCGCGGCGCCTTTGGAGGGACGCGCCCTGCGGCTGCGATCGGGTCGTTGTCGTTTCTTCGCCTTCGGCTTCGGCGGATTCGCCGTGCGCTGCTGTCGCGATCGAAACCGCTCTGCTTTGGTCGCCATGGCGCAAACCCTACAACACGAAGGACGATGACGCATTGTAAGCGCGTCCCGTGTCCGCTACCGCTGGCAGTGAGGTGCAGCGCGTGAACCCGCTCCTACGGCTCCTTCGCGATCCGCTCGGGCGCATCCTCGGCGTGACGCTCACGCCCGAGCTGCGCGCGGCCCGCGTGCGCACGCTCATCGACGACGAGCGCGGCTACTGGTTCCAGCTCTGCGTGTCGATGGGCATCGCCACGCTCGGGCTCGTCCTCGGGAGCGCCGCCGTGGTCATCGGCGCGATGCTCGTCTCGCCGCTGATGACCCCGCTCGTCGCGATCGGCATGGGCCTCGCCGTCGGGTCGGCGGTGCTCGTCGTGCGCGCCGTGGTGCGCACGGTCTTGAGCATCGCCACCGTGGTCGCCGGCGCGGCGCTCCTCACGACCGCGCTTCCGTTCCACGAGCTGACCACGGAGATCGCGTCGCGCACCGTGCCGACCGCGCTCGATCTCTTCGTCGCCGCGCTCTGCGCGTTGATGGCCGGCTTCACCACGGTGCGCCCGCCCTCCGGCACGGCGTCGACCGCCGCCGGCGCAGCCATCGGCATCGCCCTCGTGCCCCCGCTGTGCGTGGTCGGCTGGGGCGTCGGGACGGCGCGCTGGGACGTCGCGGGCGGCTCCGCGCTGCTCTTCACCGCGAACATCTCGGCGATCCTGCTCCTGACGCTCGTGATGTTCCTGCTCCTCGGCTTCGGGCGGGTGAGCGTGGCCGACGTCGAGCGCGACGTGCGCGCGCGCACGCGGGTCGGCGAGGCGATCACGTCCACGCTTCGCGCCGCGCTCGCCTCGCGCGCGGGCCTCGGCGTTCGGTTCGTGTTACCGATCCTGTTCGCGGGCGCCGTCTACATTCCGCTGCGAAGCGCGCTCGCCGAGATGGCGTGGCAGGTGCGCGTCCGCGCCGCGGTGACGTCCCTCGTCGACGGCGCGACGCCGGACAGCGCCCGCATGCGCTCGTCGATCGTGGTCGAGCGGCATCGCGTGTCTGTGCGGCTCTTGGTCGTCGGCGACCACGAGAACGCGCGAAAGCTCGAGCGGACGCTGCGGACGCAAATCGCGGCGGCCGCGGGCGTGGTGCCGACCGTCGACGTCACCGCCGTCCCGGACGCGGCGGATTCTCGCGGCGGCCCCGCTCCAGCCCACCGCACCCGAGCCGGTGCCGGAGCCGCACGCGCCGGATTTCGCCGAGTCGCGCGCCATCGTCGCCGACGCGCTCGACGTGTTCTGGCCCAAATTCGAGGCCGGCAAGATCCTGTCGTGGAACGTCTCGCTCGCGAGCGACGGCTCGGTGGTCGTGCACGTGGATCACTTCGGCGCGGCCGTGGGCGCCGGCGGGCTCGCGATTCTCGGGCAGACGCTCGGCGACCGTCTCCACGCGCGCGTCTCCGTCGACGAGCGGGCGCTCTCCGGCGACACGATTGCGATCACGCCGGCCACGCTGCCTACCGCGTGGGCGTCGTTTCAAGCGCTCGTCGACGGCGCCCGCGCTGTGGGCGCCGTCCACCTCTGCATGACGCGCCCGCTCGGGCCGCCCGTGCTCGACGGCCTCGCGCCGATGATGACGTCGAGCCTCGCGTCGCTGCCGCCGGGCCGCGCCTCGATCGCGCCTGGGCGAGCGTGGACGGCGCGCTTGTCCATGGACGCGTGCGAGCCCGCCGACGCGGGGCCGAACGACGCGAGCGCCGGCGACGCGGAGACGGATTCGACCCCGGGAGCCGACCTCTGACCACGCGAGAGAACGAAGGCGTCACCGTCGTCGTCACCCGGCGCGTGAAGGCGGGGCGCGAGGCCGACTACGAGGCGTGGCTCGCGCGCCTGCTCGAGCGCGCGAAGGAGATGCCCGGGTACCTCGGCGTGAGCGTGCAGCGTCCGGCGGACGGCGGGCCGCGCGAGTACACGCTCGTCTACCGGTTCGACGGGGTCGAGAGCCTGCGCGCGTTCGAGGACAGCGCGGCGCGGCGCGAGGCGCTCGCCGAGGTCGGCGCGTACGTCGAGTCCGACGCGACGTGGCGCAAGCTCACCGGGCTCGAGCTCTGGTTCACCGCGCCGCCGGGGACGCCGACGCCCGCGCCGTCGCGCCTGCGGATGACCGTCGTGATGGTGATCGTCGTCTACGCGTTCGTGCTCGCGCTGAGCCCGCTCGTCGCCTGGGTGATGCCCGGCGCGCGCTTCGAGATCAGGCTCTTCGTCGCGATCGCCGTCGAGGTCGTGCTGCTGACTTACGTCGTGATGCCCCGAATCACGCGCTGGCTGGCGCGGTGGATCTACCCCCGGCCGCCCGGGTAACCGTGTCAGCCGAGGGAGGGAGCTCACGTGGACGCCGAAGTCACTCGTTCGGCCCGATACGTGCACTGCGTCACGGGCCATCATGCGACCTCGGCGATGTTTGTTTGCTCCGCTCGCCGACGTGCGCGACGTACCCCGAGGTCATCCATGCGCTTTTCGCGATCGAGGCGGCGAGGAGCGCCGGCGCACCTCTCGCGTCGCGCACGCGGTACTTGCGCGTCCACGAGAGTCGGTCAGCACCATCTCTGAGCCCGTGGGGGGATGATGCACCACAATCAATTCGAGCCCGGCGCGCGCGCTGCGCGCACGGGCGAGCGCGATGACGTCAAGTCGCCGCACATCCTCGTCGTCGACGACGACGCGAGCGCGCTCGGCGCGCTCGCGCGCTTGCTGCGCGAGGACGGGTTCACGGTCACGACGGCGCGGGATGGCGTGACCGCGCTCGCGGAGGCGCAGCGGTCTTTGCCCGACATCGTCCTCACCGATCTGCAGATGCACCCGATGCCTGGCGTGGAGCTGTGCCATCGCGTGCGCCAACTCCACCCCGATGTCCCCGTGATCGTGATGACGGCGTACTCCGACATGACGTCCGTGATCGAGAGCATGCACGCCGGCGCCGAGGACTACCTCATCAAGCCCTTGGAATACGAGGTCGTCGTTTTGTGCGCCGAGCGCGCCATCGCGCGGCGCAAAGAAAAGATGGATCGGAAAGAGCTCCATCGTGCGCTCAACGAGCGCCTCGTGTTGAGCAGCCTCCGCGAGCAGGAGCACGCGGAGGCGGAAGCGCGGCACGTCGCGCAGCTCAAGGCGCTGCTCGAGAACCTGACGGAAGGCGTGGTCATCGTGGACAAGACCCGCCGCATCACGCTGATGAACGACGCGGGTCGCGCGATCGGCGGGCTCGGAAAGGACGATGTCCCGACGCTCGCCGCGCTCAACGCGCTCGACGCCTTCGACCTCGACGGTCGCCCGCTCCCGCCGGAGCAGCGCCCGTTCATGCGCGCGGTGCGGGGCGACCAGTTCACCGACTACGAGATCGTACGCCAGCGGCCCGACGGCGAGCGACGTCGCATCGTGTCGACCGGAACGAACGTCCGCGACGAGCACGGCGACGTCAGCCTCGCGATCGTCGTCTTTCGCGACGTCACCGAGCTGCGGCTGCTCGAGAAGCAGCGCGAGGAATACCTCGCGCTCATCTCTCACGATCTTCGCAGTCCGCTGTCGAGCATGCTGGGGTTCGTCTCGTTGCTCAAAGCGTCGATCGCGGACCAGAAGGGCGCGCTCTTCGATCTCGCCGAGCGCGCGCAGCGGAACGTGAAGCGGATGACCTCGATGCTCGAAGAGCTCACGGAGGCGACGAGCCTCGAGGCGCGAGGCGTGACGTTGCGCTGCGAGCCGTGCGATCTTCAGGCGCTCGTCCGGGATCTCGTCGGCGGATTGGAGAACGGGCTCGCGAGCCGCGTCACGACGGAGACGGACGGCTCGGCGTCGTTCGTCGTGCTCGGCGATTCTGCGCGCCTCGAACGCGTGATCGCCAACCTCCTCACGAACGCGCTGAAATACTCGGCGAACGACGCGGGGGTGAAGGTGCGTCTCACGCGCCGCGACGGCGTCGTCGAGCTCGAGGTGATCGATCGAGGCATCGGCATCGCGCCCGAGCATCAGCACAAGCTCTTCGACCGCTTCTATCGCACGACGGAGGGCAAAGCTCGCGCGGGCGGTCTCGGCCTCGGGCTCTACATCGCGCGCTTGATTGTCGAGGCGCAGGGCGGGCGCATCGAGGTCTCGAGCCAAGTCGGCGCGGGCAGCACGTTCAAGGTCACGCTCCCCGCAGCGTGATCATTCACAGGCTTCGGACGAGCTGGGCGCTCACTGGGCACGCCCGGCACGCGGAATGCTCGTCGGAAAGCATGAACTGGCGTGCACCCCTGGTGCTCGCGCTCGCGTGGGCGTGCGGCTCGCACGGGCCGGCCGAGTATCCCGGCTTCGTCGACGAGCCCGTCGCGCCCGTCGCGGCGCAGGCGAGCGGCCGCGTCGTCGCCTTGCACGTGCGCGAAGGAGACCGCGTCACGAGCGGCGAGCTCCTCGCCGAGCTCGACTCGGGTGAGGCGAAAGCGCTCGTCGATCAGGCGCAGGCGAACCTCGACCGCGCGCAGTCGACGCTGGCTCAGGCGCGGGCGAATTACCACGTGGCGGTGCCGGCCGTCACCGGCGCGGGCGCCGAGGTGGCGCGCGCCGTGGCCGCCGCGCACCTGGCGAAGCTCGAGTACGACCGCTCGCAGCGACTCTTCGCGACGAAGGCCATCGCGCAGGCGGACCTCGACAAAGCGCGCGCGGCGTACGACGAGGCCGAGGCCACCGTCGCATCGCTCGCGGCCGGAAAGACGCAAGCCCAGCACCGCGTCCCCGCGGCGTCGGCCGTCGTCGGCGACGCAGAGGCCGCCGTCGCCGCCGCAAAGGCCGCGCTCGATCTCGCCCAAGTGCGGCTCGCGTACACGCGCATCACGTCGCCGTTCGACGGCATGGTCGTCTCGCGCGATTCTCGAAGAAGGGCAGTGGGCCGCGCCGGGCACGCCGGTCGTCACCGTCGAAGAGACCGCGCGCCCGTGGGTGCGGCTCGACGTCGCCGAGACCGCGTTCGAAGGGATCCGCGTCGGCGCGCCGGCGAACATCCGCGTCGTCGCGCTCGGCAGGCAGACGTTTCGCGGGCGCGTCGACCAGATCGGCGCCGAGGGCGACTTCGCGCTCAACCAGGACGTCAAGCGCGGGCGCCCCGACATTCGCACGTTCATGGTGCGCGTCGCCTTCGACGCGCCGCCCGAGAGCTTGCGGCCGGGAATGACCGCGACCGTCGTCGTTACCGGCGCGCCGCCGCCGCAGTCGCCCGTCGCGGCGAGGCCCTGATGGTCGCGGCGATCGAGACCCACGGCCTCACCAAGCGCTTCGGCAGCATGCTCGCCGTCGACCACGTCGATCTCGAGGTCGAAGCCGGCGAGTTCTTCGGCGTGCTCGGGCCGAACGGCGCGGGCAAGACGACGCTCGTGCGCATGATGGCCGGCCTCTTGCCGATCAGCGACGGCGACGCGCTCATCGCCGGCATCGACGTGCGCACGCACCCCGACGCCGTGCGCGCGGTCCTCGGCGTCGTGCCGCAGGCGCTCACCTCGGACCTCGATCTCACCGGCTACGAGAACATGGACATCTACGCGCGCTACTTCGACGTGCCGCGCGCGACGCGCGCCAAGCGCATCGAGGAGCTTCTCCGGCGCACCGGGCTCTGGGAGCGCCGGCGCGATCTCGTGAAGACCTACTCCGGCGGCATGCGACGGCGCCTCGAGATCGCGCGCGGCCTCATCCACAAACCGAAGGTGCTCTTCCTCGACGAGCCGACGATCGGCCTCGACCCCCAGAGTCGGCGCGTCATCTGGGACCTCTTGCGCGATCTGCGGATTGGCGACTCGCTCACCATCTCGCTGACGACGCACTACCTCGACGAAGCCGACGCCTTGTGCGACCGCGTCGCCATCGTCGACGCGCGGCAAGCTCGTCGCGCTCGGCTCGCCCGCCGAGCTGAAGGCCAAGGTGCCGGGCAGCGACACGATTGCGCTCGAGCTCGGCGCTGCGCCGAAGCCCGAGACGCTCGAGAGCGTCCGCGCGCTCGCCGGCGTGCGAAGCGTGGAGGTGACCGGCGCCAAGCTCTCGCTCCGCGTCGACGACGGCGCGCGGCTGCTGCCGGGGCTGCTCCAGGTCATCGAGGCGCGCGGCGAGCTCGTGCGCTCGGCGAGCGTCGAGCGCATCAGCCTCGAGGACGTCTTCATCCACTTCACCGGCAACTCGCTCCGCGACGAGGGCCCGCAGCACGGCGCCGTGGGCGCGATGGTGAGCGCCAGGCTCGGCGCGAGGTAGCCATGGGCAAGATCTGGGCGGTGATGAAGCGCGACCTGCTCCGCATGATGCGCAACCCGATGACGCTCGCGACGGCGATCGCGCTGCCGCTCGTCTACCTGCTCATCCTCGGAAACTCGCTCCAGGGGCCGATCCACGACTTGCAGGTCGGGGTCGTGCTGCAAGACCACGGGCCGTCGGCTCGGCGCCTCCTCGGCGCGCTCCAAGCGATCGAGCACGGCCCGCGCACGATTGTGGTCGTCGCCGAGCCCGACGCGGACGCCGGCATGGCCGCGCTGCGCGCCGGAGATCTCTCCGCGCTGCTCGTCGTGCCCCCGCATTTCTCGCGAGACGTCGAGAACGGGCTCGCCGCGCCGGTCGGGCTCTTCGTCGACAACGTGAACGCCATCGGCGCGGCGCTCGGTCGAGGGCGCGGTGCGCTCGGCGATGCCCGCGGTGACGGCGCCGCTCGTCCGCTTCGAGGTGCAGCTCGGCCTGCCCGAGGTGCGCCCCCAGCAGGTCTACCCGCGCGTCGACTACGACGCGTCGCTCATCCCGGGCGTCGTCGTGCTCTCGATCTTCATGTCGACGCTCATCGCCGGCGCGTTCAACCTCGTCATGGATTGCTTCCTCGGCGTGCACGAGGCGTACCTCTCGACGCCGCTCAAGCGCTTCCACATCAACGCGGGCGTGCTCGCGAGCGGCACGTCGATCTCGTTCGTGACGAGCCTGGTCGTGCTCGTCATCGGCATGCTCGCGACCGGCGTGCGGATCCACGGGGGACCTGCCGCGTACGCGCTGGTCCTCGGCGTAATCCTGCTCACGGCGCTCGGCATGCTCGCGATGACGATGGCGCTGCTCGGCCGCGCGAACCACCCGCGCGTCGTCGGCATGGTCAACGGGTTCCTCAACATCATCCTCTTCTTCCCGAGCGGCGCGCTCTACCCGATGCAGAGCTTCCCCGGTTGGCTGCGCGCGTTCGCGAAGGTGAACCCCGAGATGCACGCGGTCGCCGCGCTGAAGGCGCTTCTCTTCCGCGGTGGGGACCTCGCGGCGGCGGGGCGGCACGTGTTCTTTCTCGCAGGGTTCGCCGCGGTGATGCTCGTGGTGTCGACCGCGACGACCAAGCGGACGCTGTGACTCAGTGGCCTAGGGCGGCGATGAGCTTGGCGACTGGGCCCGGGCCGGTGGGGGATTGGCGCTGCACCGAGACGAGCGTCGCGGTGCCGCACGTGACCGTGAGGTCGCAGGCGGTCGAGTCCATTTGCGCGGACTCCATTTCGCGGCGCGCGTCTTCGGCGGTGATCGACGTGACGAGAGCTTGCAGTCGCGCGCACTCGGGCGGGGGGACTGGGGTCGAGCGCGACGAGGAGGTCGACGCGTCGCTCGTCTGTCCGGGCGGCGGCGGCGGCGCGTTGAAGGGGCCGCTCTCGCTCGCGACGGTCTTCGTGCACGTCGCGAAGTCGACCGACGTCGTCCGCGACCAGCTCCCGAGCCCCGGGTGGCTCATACCGCACGAGTAGCTCGCCGTGCAGCTGCGCACGGTCCCCGCGTCGACGAGCGCGACCGGTCGCGGGGCGACCGTGGGTTGCCCGCGCGAGGCGGGCGCGCGCTGCTCGCACGCGGCGAGCGCGATGACCAAACCCCACGCGGCGGCTCTCGAGCTCGCGATCATGCTTTCCAACCGTAGTCGATTCCACGTCCACGAGTGAGAGATTGCCAAGACGCGGCGGCGCCAAGACGGAGAGGGTAGGGGCGGACCGCAAAACCCAAATCCCTTCGCGCCTTCGCGCGCGGCCACGCGATGGCACGCTACCATCGGATGGTGCTCCTCTCCGAAGACCGCATGGAGGCGTTCATGCGCGAAGCGATTCGCGAGGGCCAAAAAGCGCTGCCCGGATGTCGCCCGAACCCGCCCGTCGGCTGCGTGCTCGTGCGCGCCGACGCCGTCATCGCCCGCGGGTACACGCAGCCGCCGTATCAGCCGCACGCCGAGCCGCACGCGCTCGCGCAAGTCGAAGGCGAGCTGGGCGACGTCGCCGTCTTCGTGACGCTCGAACCGTGCGCCTTCCACCAGCGAACGCCCTCGTGCGCGGCGACGTTGATCGCGCGCAAGGTCGGCGCGGTCTACGTCGCGCTGATCGATCCGCATCCGCGCAACCAAGGGCGCGGCATCGAGATGCTCCGCGCCGCCGGGATCCCGGTCGTGACCGACGTGCTCGCGGGCGAGGCCCGCCCCCACCTCGCGCCGTACCTCACGGGGCCCGACGGGTCCGCTCCGGTCGGGTGGTGAGGCGGGCGCTTGGCGGCAGGTGATCCGCAGCTCTCCCGTCGCTCACGGCGCGTGCAAGAGCACGTCGAGTCCCGCGAGGTCATGGTTGGCGGCAACGATGTCCGGCAGTCCGTCGCCGTTCACATCCCCGATCGCGAGGGCGTGCGGGCTCGGGTGTTGGATGATCGGGAAGGGGACGTTCAGGGGCACGGCGAGCCCCTTGTTCTGCTGGAGATAGATGGAGATGTGCGGGTAGCCGTCTTGAAGCACCGCCAAGTCGTTTCGACCGTCACCATCGAGATCGGCGACCCGCATCGCGCTCGCTTCTTGCGGTAGCGGGTAGGCATTCGGCGAGTCGAGATTGCCTTGCCTTTGCGGGTAAAGAAGAACGTAGAGCCCATTGCCGCTGACGTTGGTCGCGACGTCGTCCAGACAATCTCCGGTCAAGTCGCCGACTGCAATGGCGTGCGTCAGCTGGTGGTTGCCGGCGGTGTACGGCGCGAGCGTTCCCATCGTCCCGTTCGCCTCTTGGTAAAGGATCTGGATGTTGGCGTCGAACCCTTCACCGTTCATCACCACGACGTCCGTGCGCCCGTCGCCGTCGAGATCGCCGGTCTCCAGGTCGCCGAACACGAGAGAGCCTGCGACGGGATATCGAGCGGGCGCCGTGAGCGCACCACTCGGATCCTGAAGGTACACGCCGACCGAGCCGCCGGATGAATCCTCGTCGGCGGCAGCGATATCCGTGCGTCCGTCCGCGTTGAAGTCGCCCGCGCGAATCAGGTTCGGACTCGTGAAGGGCGACTGCGGAAAGAGCGCGACCGAGATTGGGTCGAGCGTCCCTTGAGCATTCTGGAAGAACTGTCCGACGCCGCCGACGTACGGCACGGCGACGTCCATGCGCCCGTCTCCGTTGAAGTCTCCGATCGCCACCGACCCGCTGACGTATTGCGGAGAGGGCCATCCGGTGCTGTATCGAACCGGTGCGGCGAGCGAGCCGTCACCCTGCTGCACGAAGACGAGAAGCGCGGAGTCGTTGATGAGGCCGCCCTCCGCGTAATAGGACGTCGTCGCGACGACGTCGGCTCTGTTGTCTCCCGTCACGTCGCCGATCGCAACGGCCTGGAGGAACGCGTCCGTCGGGATGTGCACGAACGGTTGAAAGAGCCCGCCATCCCAGGGTCCGCCCGCGTCGCCTGCGTCGGTGAGAGGACAGCCCGCATCGGCGCCGCCGTCACGCCGAGCTGGCCCCGCCTCGACGACGTCGGGCGCGGCGTCCACCCCCGCATCAACCGGCTGAGTCGCCGCTTCTTCGTCGCTCGCGTCCGCCGGGGACGTGCCTCCCTGCTGACAGCTCGCGATGCCGGCCCCAACCAAGATCGACGCGATGAACAACGCCCCGACAATTCCCCGTCTCATGAGCCGACGATAACTCAGCTCGCCTCGCAGCTGCGCACAGACCGACCGTGAGACGTCGCCAAGCCGCAACGGCGCCAACCCCAAATCCTCGGCGACTTCGCGCCTTGGCGATCTCTTCCAGTCGCGCAATACGTCCCCCGGCGGCATGGCACTTTATCGAGGGGAGCTCACGACGAAAGTGATCGTAGGATTGCCGAGTGATCCTTTTGCTGACGCTTCCGGCCGTGGCGCTGCTCGCATACGGCATCCTTGGCCTGGCGCGTGCGCGGTGGCCCCGCGACAGGATCACGCCGAAGCAGCTAAGCGAGTTGCGATCGCTTCCCGTCACGGCGATCGCCAACGCTCGAGACGGACGCATCAAGCTCGTGGGTATCGCGCGCGGCGCGCGAACTGAAACGAGCGTGGTGGGGACGACCCCGTGCATCGTGCTTCGCCGCCAACTCAAGCGGCGGACGGTTCAAGGCGGGACGTCGGCGGTCACGACCGAACACTTCGTGTGGGCCTACCCGTTCGAGTTGGACGACGGAACGGGCAAGGTGACCGTCGACCCGGCGAACGCGCACCTCGACCTGGAACCGTTCCTGGCGCCGGAAGCCATGGTGATGGAGCAATCGTCGACGATGGGAGAGGAGGGACTTCGTGACGGCGACACCGTGGTCGTCGTCGGCGACGTGCGTGTGTCCGGCGGCGCGTACCGAGCAGGCGCAGCCAACATCCAATTCGTGACGCCCCCGCTCGTCAGCTGGAGAAGCATCCCCGAGAGCATTCCCGCAATCCCGATGTTGAAAGAATACATCGTGGCTTCGAGCATGTTGATCGCTGGACTTGCTGCGACCCTCTACACGCTGCTGAACGGAGATGCGATGACTCGCGTCGTGATGGTCGGAGTGGCGGGAGGGATTGCGATACTCGAAACCGTTGTCTGGTGGCGAGCGCGACGACAACGAGCGGCGATTCGTCGCGTCTCGTGACCGCCGTCTCGGGAGCCGTGCCTCAAATCCTTGGCGCCTCCGCGCCTTGGCGATCTCTCCGATCGCAGACTCCCTCAATAGTGCATCCGCCACACCTCGGCCGGCTTGTCCTGCGCCCGCTCGAGGAGATCGTTCACGAACGACACGTCCGCCAGGCGCGCGCTGCCGGGGCGGCCGGTGAGCGCCCCCTCGAAGCGCTCGACGCGCGGGCGGAGGAGGGCGGCGAGCTCGGCGTCGCCGAAGGCCTCGGCGACGGCGAGCTGATTGGCGAGGCGCAGGCCCACCGCGGTGACGCCGTGGTCCCACGCGGGCGCGGGGAATTTCTCGCGGAGCCAGGCGCGGAGCGGCGCGAGCTCGTCGGGCCGAAAGGCCGCGCGCACGCGGAGCGCTTCGTAGCGGTGCGTGCGGCCGTCGCTTCCGAAAATCTCCGCGAGCTTCTTCGCGTCGTGCGCGCGGATCGCCGCGTCGATCGAGGCGTTCCACGGCTCGTCGCCGGCCACGACCAACGTCCCGCGCAGCAGCGGCAAGAGGTTGCGACGCAAGACGCCGACCGCGTTCGCGTCGCCCGCGCCGAGCTCGAGCAGGCGCTCGGTGAGCGCGGGGTCGTTCGCGTAGATCGCCGCGATCGCGCCGATCACGTACGGCGTGCGGCTCGCGCCGGGCTTCGCGAGGCGCTCGAGGAACGCGCGCGCGGCGGGCGCGTCGTCCATCACGGCGCGAAAGAGCGCGGCCTGCGCGAGGATCTCGAACGAGCTCTCGCCGCGATCGGCCACCGCCGCGACGCCGTCCTCGAGCTCGATGTGGCGCTTGGCGATCCAGCCGGCCGGATCGTAGACCGCGGGGAGCGGATAATCGTCGATGTAGAAGTGCGAGCCGTCGCCGGTGAAGTACGCGCCGCGCTCGCCCGCTTCGAGGAAGAGGAGTCGGCGCGTGTCGTAGTCGTCGTCGTCGCACTGGAGCGCCCACATCCGCGCTTCGTGATCCGACTCGAGATCGCCCGCGAGGAAGTTGCACCAGAGATCGTCGCGCTTGGGCTTCACCAGCGTGCCCGTGCGTCGCGCCGCTCGCGCGCGAGGCGTAGGCGTCGCCGATGCACGTCATGCGCGTCTTCTCGGTGCTCGTCGGGCCGGGGTACCAGACGTCGGTAAGGCGCGCGGCGAGCTCGTGCGCCGACGCGTAGTCGTGCGCGAGCGCCGCGCTCTGGATTTCGGAGACCGTCGGCGCGCGCGACGGATCGGCGGCGCGCGCCGCTTTGAACGCGACGCTCGCCTCGGCGAAATCGCCGCGAGCGAAGGCGACGCGCGCGGTCGCGCGCGGATCGTCGCAGTGGATCTTTTCGAGTGCGAGGAGATCGTCCTTCGCGAGCGCGCCGTCGACCTCCGCCGCGCAACCCGCGGTCGCCGCCGCGACGTCGCGGGGCCCATGCCGCATGACCGCTCCGGTCGTGGCGGCGCCGAGGCCCGCGAGCACGAGGCCGATCGCGAGCGGTCGCGTCCCCGGGCCGCCGGTCGCGACGACCACGGTGGGCGCGCCGCGCGGCTCGAAACGGTGAGCGTGCGCGCTGTCGCGGTAGCCCTGGCCGTCCGGCACGTTCGGCAGCGCGGCGCGAACCACGCGGCCGCGCGCGCGCACGCGATCGCCGTCGGCCACCGTGTGCACCGTGCCTCCGCGTCGCTCCGCGCGCTCGTCGGTGCCGATCACGATCTGCGCGTCCGGGTCGAGCGACACCGAGCCGCCCGCGATCTCGATGCGCGCGTCCGCCGGGATCTCGCTGCTCGCGCCGAGCACCGCGCGCACGGGCGATTCGCTGCCCGCGGGCATCGTCGTCGAGGCGCCCGCGCCGCGGAACGTCCCCTCGATGGTGATCTCGACGCCCTCTTCGAGCGAGGCCCGCGGCGCCCCGGTCAGCCGAAGCGCGCGCCGAACGCGTCGCCTCCGCGCGAGCGACCACACGGCGCCGACCGCGGTCGAGAGGGCGCCGCCCACGATCAGGCCGAGCGAGAGGCTCATGAACCTTCTACGCTCGGCGGGTCCGAACGATTTCCTCGAAAGGGAAACGCTCGAATCACGGTCTGCAGCAGACCGTTCGCGCCGCCGCGGGCGACGCCGTGACCGTGGTCGTGCCGGGCGTGCACGCGGCGCCGACCACGGGCGCCGTGTACTTGAAATGCGTCACCCCGGTCACCCCGGTGTTGCTCGCGTCGCATTTCCCGTCGACGGTGTCGGTCGCGAGCGACGTCGTGCATGCCGCGCCGGCGTAATAGTCGATGGTCGCGTTGCCGCAGCCCGTGCCGGTGTTCGTGCATCCCGCGCAAGCGCCGCACGCGAACTGGACCGAATCCGCGACGAGCGTGCGGGTCGTGAACGGTCCCTGAGGACAGCTCACGTCGCCGCTCGCCTCGATGCACGACGCGAAGCCCGCGGGGGCGCTGCCCGCGCAAAGGTCCTCCGCGCACTCTTGGGGAGGAACGCACGCGCGCGCGTCGGTGACGGAGACCTTGTTCGTGTCGATGGTCGGCGCCGACGTGCACGTGCCGGGCGTGAGCCCGAGCTTGGTCCAGTCGTGGAAGAGCGCGAGCGGAAAGGAGCCGCCCCAGTCGTAGCATTCGCCGTCGGCCTTGATGGCGTACGGGCCGTTCGTGCCGCCGCCGCACTGGCTCGTCGTGCCGAACATGCCGCTCAGATTTCCGACGGCGCACGACGGCGGCTGCCCCGGCGTGCAGTCGCACGCGCACGCGCCGGCTTGCACCTGCGGCGCCGTGACCACGTCGGACGACGTGAAATTCGCAGGGCACGCCGCCGCGCGCGTCGCCGCGAAGGCGACGGGCGTCCACCCCGCGAGCAAGCCCGCCGTGCACGC
The DNA here is from genome assembly GCA_963731595.1 of uncultured delta proteobacterium. Taxonomy (GTDB): domain Bacteria; phylum Myxococcota_A; class Polyangia; order Polyangiales; family Polyangiaceae; genus DASXHD01. The sequence continues at coordinate 1,159,675 of CAVSWE010000009.1, read as the reverse complement.
GCTCGCGTCGGTCGTGCACGGAAGCGGCGGCCCCGGCTCGCTGACGACGTCGGCGCTCGCGACGTCCTTCGCCGCAACGTCCGCCCCGCCGTCGCTCGCCTCGAGCGTCCCGTTCTCGCTCAGGCTGCACCCGGCGAGGAGCGCAGCGAACAGGAAGCGAAGCATCGCCTCATCCTAATGCGAAAAGCCCGTTCAAAGCTTGAGATCGCTCTCCGAAGCACACACGAGCGCGTCGGTCTCGCCCTGCCACGAATGGCCGCCGCCCGAAATGTCGAGCGTCAGGTGCGCGAGCTCGCCGGGCTTTCGCGGAGCCTTGGTGAACGTCACCTTTCCTTTGAGATCGACGGCCGCGCCCATCTTGGGCGCGTATTGGAGAGCGTAGTAGAGATCGTCGAAACGCCGGCCGGCCGACGGTTTGATGATCTTGTTGGTCGAGATGCCCCCGCCCTCGGAATAGAAGATTCGCATCTGGAGCTGCGGCGTGCTCGGAGACGACGACTTCTTCTCGACGTCGGCGCAGCTCGCGGTGGGCTTGTCGGCCGTGATGCGCAGGGTGACGCGGTTGGAGCCGACCGGCCCGACGATGTACGCCATCGTGGGCGACCATGAAGCGCCCGCGCCCGTGCCGCGGATCGCGACGACCGGGGGCGCGCCCGATTCGTGCGAATCCGCCGGTGCGGGCGTCGCCACGCTGGCGCTCGGGGTCGGGGTCGGAGTCGGAGCTTCGGACGACGAGGCCGCGCTCGTCGGGCTCGCGGCCGCGGGTTGCGCATCGTGCGAGGCGCACCCGACCATCGTTGCCGCTCCCAGAACGAACCAGAATTTTCGCATGGCCCCTGGTACGTCGCGCGCGCCGCGCTCTTCCTCGCACGGAGCGCGCGTCGACGTTCGTGCGGGATCGGCGTGCGCGTCGCGGCCGGCAGAGTGCCCCGCTCGCGCGCCGCATGGTTGCATTCTGCAATCACGATCCGGCGGGTTTCCCGCGTCACGTGCGCGAAGGCGGAGAGCTTCCTCTTTCCGCCGGCGGCTTCTGGGGCGGAAACCCGTACGCGAGCAACGCCAACCAGAAGGCCGTCTACAAGTGAGCTTCACGGCCGCGCTGAGCCGCGGCGATCATCCGCGCGGGTGAACGCGTTCACCCGCGCGGGTGAATCCGTGCCCGCGGTCAGCGCGCGTCCTCGACGAGCGCCACGGCGCCGGCGTCGCACAGTGACGCGAGCGCTTGCGCCGCGTCGGAGAGCGGCAGGCCGCTCATCGTGAGCAAGTCGAACACCGCCGTGCGATCGTCGACGAAGCCGAAGACGAAGAGCGCGCGCGAGTCGAGGCCGAGGGCGGCCTCGCCGCGAGACACCCTCGCGACCGGCACGCACGAGTCGGTGCGGCGCGGCGCGTGCGACAGCCCCGTGACTCCATGCGGGCGAGTGGGCGAAACCTTCCAGCGCGGAATGGCGTGGGCGTAGAACGACGCGAAGCGGCGTCTCGCAGCTAGAAGCCGATCGAGAGGTGTGCCGCACCGTCTTTCGGGTCGTAGGCGATCACGTTCGCTTCGAGCGTGCCGTGGACGATGTGGTCGCTCGAGCCGCCTCCGTACGGGATGACCGACGTGAGCGTGAGCGTCCAGTCCCCGACCGCCGTCGCGGGGCCGACGCAGCTGTCAGCGGCTTCGGCCTGGTAGCAGCGCTCGGTTGCGTCGTTGAACTGGACACAGAAGACAACACCGCCGCACGCGCTGGCGCTCGTGTACGTGCCCGGTGCTGCGTCGCTCATGGTGGTGAAGAAATTCAGTAGCGCGTCGGTCGCGCCCACCGGCGCGGCGAAGTGCGTGGCGCTCGCGCGGTCGCACTGCACCGCGCTGCCGACCGAGACGAGCATCGTGCTCGGCGTCGTCACGGTCCCCGACGTCTTCGACATGAACGCGAACACTCCGCCGAAGTCGACTTGGCCGTTCAAGTCGGGGCCGCTGAAGATCGCAAACCCGGGCACCGCCGCCGGGCGCGGCGCGCCGTTTTGCCCGCACGGGCCGGCTAGCGCGCTCGCGTCGACCGAGCTCGAGTCCGTGTCGCCGGCAAACGAGGTGTCCGCCGCCGCGTCCGGCGCGCCCGCCTCTGACGTGACGCTCGCCGAGCCGCACGCAAGGAGCGGCGCGAGCGCGAACACGAACGCTCGAGCGCGCGGCGGCATCGCCGACCATGACATGCACGCGCTCGGCACGCCATGGCTAGCCGCACGCGAACACGAGCAGCGCGTCAGCGCGCGGTGATGACGATCCCGGCGGAAAATGCCGATTCGCCCGCAGGTCCCGCGTCTCCACGCGCGAGTACCTGGCCCCCGCACGCAGCGATCGACGCGACGAAGACCAAGCTACGGTGCACGACACGAAGGTTAGCCTACGCTCTGGAAGAGTACGTGTTCGACCGGCACGCCGCGGAGGTCGACCGAGCTCGTCGAAATGCTCATCAGCGCGATGGCGCTCCGGGATCGAATCGGACCCATTGCTCATGGCACCCCACGTGGCGCGCCGTATCACTCTCACGTGCGGCACCACGTCGGTCTTCTCGTCGTCTTCGCGGCGGCGTGCAATCCGAGCAACACGCAGGACGCGTGCTACGCGTTCGCGAGCGCGGCGTGTCATCGGATTTTCAATCTCTCGTCGCGGGGCTGCGCGAACGCGACCGACTTCATCGCGCAGCAAGGCTTCGCCGACGAGTCGCACTGCGAGAGCTCCTTCAAGTTCATGGGCTGGACGTGCGCCCAACTCTCCACGAACCAGTGCGCAGCCGGCGGCTCGCCCGGTCCGGAATACAGCGGCGACCGCGCGGGCGCGTGCGCGAGCGAGCTCGGAAACCTCACGTGCGACTCCGATCTCGAGCTCGACTCGACCGCCGATTGCGCGCACGTCTGCTGCTTCGGGAGCGGCGAGTACCCGAAAGACGCGTCGGACTGCTGCTCGGGCAAGACGCACCCAATCGAAGTGACCGGCTGCGGCCCGACGCCCTTCTACGAGACCGTCTGCGATTGATTGCAAACGCCGGTCGCGCGGTTATTCTGCATCACGGAGCCCATCGAATGATCAAGCTCGGTCTCGAGCTCGAGCCCGAGGAGCCCCGCGTCGGGCGGCCGCTGCGCGGCGTCTTGCGCGTGGCGACGAACGCGCCGGTCGAGGGCTGCACGCTCGTCCTCTTCGCGCGCCTGCGCGGGGCGCGGGCGGACGTGCCAGTCGAGCGCTTTGGCGGCTACGACGAGCCCACGGTGCAAGCTGGCCCGTTCGACTGGGGTCCCGGCAAGCATCGCGTCGCGTTCGAGCTGCCGGCGATTCGCGGGCCGGCGAGCCGTCGCGGGCGCGCGCTCGTGCTCGCGTGGTCCGTGGTCGCCGAGCTCCGCGACGCGTCAGGCGACTCGTTCGCGTCGTCCGCGTTCCCCGTCGAGATCGCGCCGCGCAGTCGCGAGCCGCTGCCCGAAGAAATCGTCGTCGGAGGTTATCGCGACGTGCCGCGGGCGATCGCCACCGCCTTCGAGCCCGAGCTCGGAGACCGCCACGTCGAGGGAGCGCGCCCGCCGAAGCTGACGCTCGGCGAACGCGTGGAGGGCGCGCTCTTCGCGAGCCGCGATCTCGACGCACGACTCGAGGCCGCGCCGTCGCGCCTCTCGCCGGGCGACACGTTCGGCGTCACGCTTTACCTCTACGCGCGCAGCTCGCTCACCGTCTCGAGCGCGCGCGTCGCGCTCGTGCATCACGAACGCGCCGGCGAGCTCTCGAGCGCGATCACGGTCGCCGAAGAGCCGTTCACCGTCGCCGCCGTGGAGCTCGAGCCCGGGCACCGGCGATTCAAGGTCCGCCTCGGGCTACCCGACGACGCCGGGTCGTACGCGGACGAGCGGCTCGTGAGCGAGTGGGTGGCGCGAGCCGTCGTGCAACCCGCCGGGGACGCGCCTCTGATCCTCGAGACGGTCCTCACCGTCGCGTGAGCTCGAATCTCACTGCGTCGCTTCGCAGTACCCGAAGCTGCAGCTCTGCATCGCCGAGCAATCCGCCGCCGACGAGCACGCCTTGCACGTCGTCGCGCCGGTCGCGGCCTTGTCGAACGCGCAGCCGCACCGCGGCGCTTGGCCGAGCACGACCGGCGACATCGCGCCCATCTCCGCTGCGCGCGTCACGTTCATCGCGCACGGGGGAACGACGTGCGTGTTCGCTTCGATGCCGATGAGGTTCACGCCGAGCGGCGGCGCCTGGAGCCCGGTGAGGTACGCGAGCAGGTTGCGCGCGAGCGGGTTCGACGCGAGCCCCGAGCCGTCGACGCGCGTGAAGAGGTGCATCGGGCCCCAGATCGCGTAGCGCCCGTTGCGCGTGTTCAGGTTGTCGCCCGGTTGCACGTCGGGCTTGTAGGCGCACGTCTGGCCGTAGTGCTGATAGGCGAGCATCTGCACGTCGGGCAGGGTCGAGTACGTCGCGCTGATGATGCCGATCGACTTGTTCAAGTCGGCTTGCGCGACCTGCGCGGTGAGGCTCGCGAAGACCCCCGTGGCGCCGCCCGGGTTCACGCCGAGCCACCGGTCCGGCGGCACGCCGATCGCGATGCTCATCATCAGCTGCGTGCCCGACGTCGGCGAGTGGATGAAGAGGTGCGTCGGATCCGTCCACGGCGCCATGACGCCGAGCCCGAACGTGAGGTACGCCGCCTGCGCGTTGATCGTGGTCTCCGTCGAGCCCTTCGGCACCGCGAACGTCATCGACTGGATGGGACCTTGGAAGTCTTTCATCCCCGGCGGGATGCCCTGCACGGCGAAGCCGCACGTCTGCGCGAACACGTCCGAGGTGCCGATGTCCGTGAGCGTGCTCGCCGCGATCGTGCAGGTCTCTTCCTTGTCGGTGACCGTGCCGCTCGCGAGCGTCTTGCTGTTCGGGTCCCAATACGAGGCGGTGGTGCTCGCAGCGAGCGGCGTGCCGCTGAAGATGGTCGCCGCTCCCTGGCACGACGTCGTCTGAACATAGACGACGGTGGCGGGCGAGCTCGTGGCGAGGAACATCGCCGGGGCGAGGCCCGCGATGAGCGCCTTGATGCCGCTCGGTCCGGCGACGTAGATGACCGGCGGCGCGGCGTTCGTCGAAGGGTTGCCGCTCGCGTCGAGCGCCTTGAGGGCGCCGCACGTCTGCGCGGCGCGCGCGTCGCGCGCGAGGACGAGCGCGAGCGCGACCGCGAGCAGCGAGCCACTTGTCCTTTCACGCATCAGTCACCTCCTGCGTCCGAAGCGGCCCCGCCGTCTCCGGCGTCGAGCGGGGGAAGCGGGGGAAGCCCGCCGTCGGCCGTGAGAAACGGCGCGACGCGGGCGGGATCGAACCCGACGCACTGTCCGCCGCAGGCGTTCAGGAACTGGTCGTTGGTCGTCGGCGTGCAAGCCCAGCAGCCGCTCGGCCCCACGCACTCGTCGCCGGCGTCGCCGATCGAGCCGTCGAAGCTGAATTGACCGAGCCCGAGGACCGCGTCGCACCCGGCGCAGGCCAAAAGGACGGCAAGGACGAAGACACGACGCACCGCGATCCGATGGTATGGCGCGCCTCGTATGTGTCAAACTCGCAATCGTGTTTCGTCCCGGACCGTGGCTCCTCGCCTCCGCGCTGGTCGTGACGCCCGCGTGGGCGCAGGACAGCGCCGCGGACATGGCGATGGCTCGGGACCTCGGCACCGAGGGCCTGCGCCTCGCGGCCTCCGGGAATTGCGCCGCCGCGGTGGACAAGCTCTCGCGCGCCGAGAAGCTGCACCACGCGCCGACCACGCTCGGGCGCCTCGGCGAGTGCGAGGTCGCGCTCGGTCGCGTCGTCGAGGGCACCGAGGATCTGCGGCGCGTCGCGCGCGAGCGCCTGCCGGCGCGCTCCCCGGCCGTCTTCGTGGCCGCTCAGGCGCGCGCGCGCAAAGAGCTCGAGCGGGCGCTGCCGCTCATCGCCAAGGTGCGCATCGACGTCGTCGGGCCCGCCGCGTCCGACGTGTCGCTGAAGGTCGACGGCGCGCTCGTGTCGAGCGCGGCCCTCGGCGTCGAGCGGCCGTTCGACCCCGGCTCGCACACGATCGAAGCGAGCGCCGCCGGTTACGCGACGGGCTCGACGCGCGTCCAGATCGCCGAGGGCGGCACGCAGGCGGTGACCCTCACCTTGGTCGCGGAGCCGAAGGTGGTCGGTCGGCAGGAGCCGCACGCGCCTCCGGTCGCGACGAAACGGAACTACGTCCCGGCGTGGATCGCCTTCGGCCTCGCCGCCGGCTCGGCGGTCGTCGGTGGCGTTTTCGGCGGCGTCGCGATCGCGAAGAAGAACGATCTCGTCGGCGTGTGCGGCGGCACGACGTGCAGTCCCGCGCAGCGCGGCGCGTTCGACGAGCTCAGCGCTTTCGCGACCGTCTCCACGATTGGGTTCGTCGTCGCGGGCGTCGCCGCAGCCGCCGGCGTCGTCCTCGTCGCGGTCGCGCCGCGTCGAACTGTCGAGGCCGTCTCGCTGCGCGTCGCGCCGACCGGCTTTTCGCTCGGGGGCACCTTCTGATGGCGGAAGCGCCGAAATACCGCCGCATCGTCGAGCTCGGACACGGCGGCATGGCCGTCGTGACGCTGACCGCGATGCGCAGCACCCACGACGTGACCAAGCTCGTCGTGGTCAAGGAGCTGCACCCGCACCTGGCCGAGGATCCGGACTGCCGCGCGATGTTCCTCGACGAGGCGCGCCTCGCGGCGAAGCTCAATCACCCGAACGTGGTGCAGACGTTCGAGATCGTCGATCACGTCGGCGCCGCGTCCGACGACGGGCTCGAGGGCGCCTGCGCGCTCGTGATGGAGTACCTCGAGGGCCAGCCGCTCAACCGCTTCCGCTCGAAGCTCAAGGACGATCCGCGCGCGCTGTCGATTTACCTGAACGTTCTGATCGAGGCGCTCACGGGCATCGACTACGCGCATAGGCTCGTCGACTACCAGGGCGCTCCGCTCAACATCGTTCACCGCGACGTCAGCCCGCACAACGTCTTCGTCACGTACGCCGGCGAGGTGAAGGTGCTCGACTTCGGCATCGCCAAGGCGAACGACGCGTCGTCGGCGCCGACGCAGTCCGGCCAGGTGAAGGGCAAGCTCGCGTACATGGCGCCCGAGCAAGCGCGCGGCGATCGCGTGGACGCGCGCGCCGACGTGTTCGCGTGCGGCGTCATGTTGTGGGAGGCCGCGGTGGGCCGGCGCCTCTGGGCGGGGATGAACGACCCCGGCATCATGTACCGACTCTCGCAAGGCATGATCCCGGCGCCGCGTGACGAGCGGCCCGACGTGCCCGAGCGGCTCGACGCCATCTGCCGGCGCGCGCTCGCGCACGATCTGGAGCAGCGCTATCCGTCGGCCGCGGCGCTGCGCGACGATCTCGAGGCGTTCGCCGCGACTATCCCGGAGAAGACCTCGCGCCGGGCGCTCGGCGAGATCGTCTCGACGCTGTTCGCGGAGCAGCGCGCCGAGGTCCGGCGCGTGATCGAAGCCGAGCTCGGCCGCGCGACGGAGCCCACGACCTCGCGCCCGCTGCCGAAGCTGCCGCCCGCGCCGGAGTCGATCACGTCGGCGGAGAAGACGACCACCGGATCGACCGGAATCACGCAGGCGACGGCGACGACGCCGGTCACGCCGCCTCCTTCGCGCGCGGGCTTGTGGCTCGGCATTTCGGGAGCGCTCCTCGCGACGGCCACGATCGCGACCATCGCGCTCGTGGTCTTCGTTCGACCCGGGAGCCACGCGGCGCCGGACGCCGCGCCGCACGCGTCCACGCCGGCGACGGAGCAGGCGAGCGCGCCGCAGCCGCCGGAGGCGGGGCCCGCGGAGTCCGCGGCGAAGATCGAAGAGCCCAAGCCCTCGGCGACCGCGACCGTCGCGCCGAAGCCCACGGCGCACCCCGCGCTGACCGCGCATCCCAAGCCGAGCGCGAATCCGATCGACGTCGGCTACTGAGTCGCGCTCCTCGCGGGAGCTCGGTGCTCGGTCGTGCAGCGCGCTGCGCGCCGCCGTGCAGCTTGCTGCCCGCCGACGATTGCACTCGCACGCATTTGCGGCGGCATTCGTGCATCGGCACGTCCGTCGCAATGAGACCGCGCATGAGCTCGTTTCGCTGGGCGCTCGTTGCGAGCGTCATGATGTCGACCGCGCCGGCGCTCGCGCAAGAGAAGTCGCCCTCCGTTCACGTCGTGGTCGACGCCGACGCGCATCCGGTCACGCTGGTGCAGATCGTCGAGTCGCGACGCCAAGACCGTGCCGAGCAACGAACGACCCCGATCTGCGCTGCGCCATGCCAGGCAGACCTCGACCCGAACGGCAGATTCCGAGTCTCGGGCCGAGGCGTCACGAATTCGTCCATGTTCAGTTTGCCGCCGGACCGACCCCTCCACTTGCACGTCAGCGCGGGCCGCCGCGCTCAACGCATCGCGGGCCTGTGGACCCTTCTCAGCGGACTCACCATCGCTGTCGCCGGAGGCGCGACCGTGGGTCTCGACATGCTGTCGCTCCCGGGGTTGTACGGCGCCGCCCAGCCGAACCAAGGCGCGATGACCGCCGGAATCGCCATGCTGGTCGGCGGCGCGGTGACGCTCCTCGTGGGGGCCCTCGTCTTCGCCGGTGGCGACACGTCGGTCCGGACGGCCCACGGCGCCGTGCTCGCGCGGGCTCGCGCGCCCGTGCCGCGCCTGACGGTCGCCGGTCTCGTCTTTTAGGCGCGGCGCCGCGGTCGCTCAGTCCGGCACGACGAACGAGTCGGCGGCGCGCGCGAACGCCGCGTCCGGATGAGCGGCGTCGTAGCAGAACATGCCGAACAAGAGCTTCGAGTCGTCGATGTACAGGCGCTCCCTGCACTCGAGCGGGTAGGCGTTCGGGTTGTCGGGCGCATGCGGCGCCACCGTCACCTTCAGATCGGCGCCGATGAAACGTCCGTTCTTGAGCAACCGGCTGTCGGTGAGCTGCTTGCCCGTGCGCACCGCTTCGATCAAGTCGACCAGGACGCGCTGCTTGGGGGCATTCCAACCGTGCTCGGACCGCGTGCTGAAAATGGCGACGTAGCCCGTCGGGAGCTGGCACGCGAACGTTCGACCCGACAGGTCCCCCTGCGGGGTGCGGAGCGGGCCCGTCGAGTCGTGAACCGGACAAGGGAGCTGCGCCTCGAACCAACCCGGCAGGGTCACGTGCGCGCCTGCCGCGGTGGCCACGACGCGCGCCTGCATCGTCGGCGGAATCCACGCCGGTCCGCACGCCAGCGCGAACGTGGCGGTCATCGTGAGCATCGTCTTGGTCTTCATGGGCTCACATCAGGCTGTCGAGCGTATGCCACAGGACGTCGCCGACCGGCACCGCGGCGACGTCGACGGCGCTCTCTCTCCCCGACGGACCTGCGGCGGACTTGTCGACCCGAAGCGAGGTCCAAAACTTCTCGGCCTCGGGCGCGGACTTCGAGCCCACCGTCCACGAGACCGTCTGGAGGAGGAGCCCGTCGGGTTCCCAGAGCTCTCGCGCCCGCACCTTCTGGACGTCGGTCGCGCCGCGACGTGCTTCGCACTCCACCGCGACACCCGGGAGCTCGCCGACGGCGTCGGCGCGAGGCGCTCCGCACTTGAAGCCGAAGCGCGTGAGCGCCGCCGCGAGAGTTTGCCCGAGAGCGTTCGCGTCGGCGCCCGCCGTGGAGAGAGAGCGGCCCTCGACGCGCACGAAGACGGTCGACATGACGTTGGTGTAATCGTCGCCTCGCGCCTCGGTTGGCCGATTCGTGTTCAACGCGTCGCCTCGGGCCTCGTACGGGATCTCCGTCTTGTCGAGCGACAAGGTCAGGCCGGCGACCTTCAGCTCTTCATGTTGGTGGGCGTTGGAGGTCAGCGGAGCGACCCGCACCTCGTAGCGCCCTTGGTCGAACGACAGCGCGTGGCCGCAACCGAGGCCGGCCATCGACACCCCGACGGCGAGCGCCACGCGGCAAACGTCGAAACGATTCATGCGGCGCCGCCCTAAGCAAGCGTGGGGCCAAGCGTGGTTTGCCCGGAAAGCGCCCACTTCGCGGCCGGGTGTGAACGACGCCGCTTCGTCGGTGTGACCCGGCGTCCTCGGGCCGCGCTGATCGCCGCGCATCGCGAGCCGCACGCGCGGCATCGATGTTGCTCGTGCCGCGCGCATGCTTCGTCTTCCGCGCGCCATGAGCCGACTCGTCTGGCTGCCGTTCCTCGCTTTGCCCGGTTGCGCGTCGGTCGCGTCGAGCGCGCTTCAGACCGCCGTCGCCGGTCACGCCCCCACGACGTTCGAGGTCGAGGCGCAGCAGGAGGCCGAGCAGCGCGGGAGCCAGTACGTCGACGATCCCGATTCGCACAGCGCGACGTGCTTTCGCGGGAGCGTCTCGTCGACGGGGCCGCTCGGCGGCCCGCTCGACGGGGTCACGGTCGACGCGGCCTGCGCGACGGCCTCCGCGACGACGAAGAGCGACTCGTCGGGCTCGTTCCACATTTGCGTGGATCGAGTCGATCGCGGCGTCCTCGCGCCCGCGTTCGGCGGCGGACCGCGCTACGACGATCGGCAAGTCGACTGCCGGATCTCGTACGCACGCGACGGCTATGTCACGCAGACGAGAGAGGTGTCCCTCGAGACGGACCGCCGCGACCAGTCGCTAGACGCTTGGCTCGACGCGAGCGCGCGGGCGCGCTGACGCGCTGACGAAACCGGACCCCGCGCGCGAACGGTTTGCGTGAGTCTTCGCTCGAGTCCAAAGCACGTGACATCGCACCAACGGCAGTGGTACGCGGGCGCGATGATCTCTGTTCGTCTTGCCTCCCTCGGCGTCGTCGCGTTCGCGTTCGGGTTCACCAGGGTCGCGTTGGCCGATGCGACGAAGGCGTCGCAGAGCGGCACTCCGCCGGCGGACGTCGCGGCGAACGTCGCGCAACAGAAAGACTCCGGCAGCGTGCCGGCCGAGAACAAGAAGACCGACGACTCCACGGCGGTCGCCGTCAACGCCGGCGCGCAGTTCGTCACCGGCAACTCGCGACTCGTCGCCGTGACCGGCGGCGCGAAGATCGAGCTGCGGCGCGGCGACAACGGCTTCGGCGCGGCGCTGATCGGAAACTACGCCGAAGCGTACACGGCGCCCGTCGCTCCCGCGACGAACGGCACGTGGGCCGACACCGTGCGAAATCTCCAGGGCAAGCTCCGCTACGATTCGATTCTTCGGACCGAACTTCAGCGTCTTCCTTCAGGCCACGGGGACGCACGACGCGTTCCAGGCGACGACCTTCCGCCTCAACATCGACCCGGGCGTGAAGTACCTGTTCGTCAACAAGGAGAAGACGAAGTTCTGGGGCGAGCTCGGCTACGACTTCGAGTTCGACGACAACTACGTCGACGGCCTCGGCTACGAGCAGGCGGGCGCGGGGGACGCGTCATCGACGCGACGACCAACTTGCCTTACGTCATCCGCGAGACGAACACGATGCACTCGGCGCGCGCGTACCTCGGCTTCCGCCACGCGTTCAACAAAGAGGTCGCGTTCAGCACGGGGCTCGAATATCTGCAAGCCTTCGGCGGCAGCGGCGACGGCCTGCCGAACCTCCCGCCCGGCGAAACGGACGCGACCGTCGAGCGCGTGAAGATCAACCTCGTTCGCTCGCGCCTCAACTTCGACGCGCTCCTCACGGCCAACCTCGGCCACGGCCTCGCGATCGGCGCGGGGTTCACCGCGATGTACAACTCGGACCCGCTGCCCGGGAAAGAGAACCTCGACACGACGACCACGCTGACGCTCATCTTCGCGTACGCGACGCCGGACAAGAAGAAGGACGAGAAGCCGGTCTGCCCGTCCCAGGTCGGCCCGCTCGTGCAGCCGCCGGCGCCGCAGACGCCGCCGTACACGAAGACGCTGCCCGGCGGTTACGCGCTCGTCGGCAGGCCCGGCGGCGCGGAGTCGAACCTCGTCTCTGCGATCGAAGACTCGAAGCCCGCGACGGAGCTTCACGCGATCGATCTCGACGGCCTCGCGTGGAACGGCGACGCCCTCGACGCGCAGGGGTCGAAGGACCAGATCAAGAACCTCGTCGAGATCCTGAAGGCGTACCCGAACGTCCAGATCGCGATCGCCGGCGCGCAGGCGCGCGCGAACGCGCTCGAGGCCGCCCTCGAAGCCGCGGGCGTCGACGCCAAGCGCCTGTCGGTCGAGCCGCGCGAAGGCAAGATCGCGGTGCGTCTCACCGCGAAGTAAACGTACGGCCGACGCGCGCTTCGCGCGCACCGTGACTCCTCGCGCGGGGCGGCGACGACGGGGCTACTCGACGTGGACGACGACGGTCAGCGTCTTCCCGTTGCTCCCCTCGAAAAGGAGGATGTGGTCGCCCGCCTGCAGCGGGCTCATCTTGGACGTCCACGCAAAGCGACTCGCACCGACCGTGGGCACAGGCGCGCCGGCGCCCAACGATTGGTCCGTGTCGGCCGCCTTCCAGGTCACGCCCGGAGCGCCGACAATCGACACCGCGAAGGACTGACCGATTTTGACGTCGCCTTCCCTGCGCGTCTCTCGGCTCGAATCGACCGAGACCGTGACGTCGGCGGCCGACGCACTCGGTCCCACGAGGGACGCGTCCTTCGACTGGGAGATTCAGGCCCGGTTCGAGGCGCGCGCGCTCAACGTTCGCCGAGCGCGTGGAGGAGCGCGTGCTCGTCGATTTCGTCGGCTGCGGCGCGCTCGAGCGCCACGCGCACGCGCGGGTCGGCCGACGTCTCGGCCGCGACGCGGATGCGCGCGCGCCCGTCCTCGCCCGCGCGAAGGCCGAGCGCGGCGCCGACGCGGCGCTCGAGCGGCGCCTTGGGATCGGCGAGCACCTGCTCGAGATTGCCGGGCGCGATTGCCGCGTCGCGGAAGGTGCCGCGCATCGCCGACGCGATGGCCTCGGCCCACGCGGCGAGCGGGCGTTCGTTGCGGTCGAGCATGTCGAGCCCGCGCGCGCTCGCGGCGCCCGAGCGGCGCATGCCCTCCTCGATGCGCGCGGCGAGCGCGTTCATCTGCTCGCTGGAGACGCCGATCATCGGCAGCTCGCGGTTGCCGCGATCGGTCTCGAGCGTGACGCTCGATCCGCGGCGCACGCGGCGAATGGACGTGTACGGGATGAACCGCGGCCGGAGCACGCCGACGATGCGCACGCCGTCGAGCCCGACGACGACCGCCGGTCGCAGGCCGAGGACGACGGCGATCGTGAAGAGCGTGGCGACCGCGTAGAGGGCCTCGAACGCGTACGGCCAGCTCGAGCGCAGCGCGAAGAGGTTTCCGAAGATCCCGACGCCGAAGAACGCGAGGAAGCCGCGCGTGAAGGAGCCGAGCGCCGCGCGGAGCGGCGCCCGGAGGGTGCGCCGCTCGAGCGATACGCCGAGGTGATTGAGGATCTCGCGCGGGGGGACGCTCGTCGTCGCCTCGAGCGTCGCGCCCGCGCGCGTGCGGAGGAACAGCTTGTCGTCTCCGGCGTCGAAACCGTCCACGATCGATTCGCGCGGGATCGACGCGCGCACGCCGTGCCCGCGCACGACGATGCCGCCCGGCTCGAGGTCGAGCGTGCCGTTCTCCCGCCAGCGCGACTGCAGGAGTTGCCACCCGCCGATGCAAGCGAGGGCGCCGAACACGATCGCTCCGTCCGCCGAGCGGAGCAAGATCGCAAACGCGTCGACCGCGAGCGAGACGCCGGCGACGAGCCCCGCGACGGCGCGGACGGCGCTACGCGAACGAAGACGGTACCGCGCGAGCTGGACCATGCGCTCCACGCGATGTTACCTCACATCGGCGGCGAGCCTCCTTGACGTTCGCTGTGGCGCTCGCTAACGCACGGGCATGCGAACGACGGTCGGGTTGGCGGCTGCGATCCTCGGGTGTCTTTCTGCGTGCAGCAGCAGCGGCCCGGCGCCCGACCCGCAGGCCTGCGCGTCGGCGAACCAGCACCTCACGGACTGCAACGGACCGTCGCCGTTGTTCGACGTGAACGGATGCGATTCGCAGACCACGTGCAAAGCCGACTGCATCAACCAAGGATCGTGCGCCGACGTCCTGGCGTTCGTCGGCGGCAACGACACGAACCCCGTCGGCGTGTGCGTCACGAACTGCGGCCAGTAGCGATCCGTCGAGCGCCGTCGCCGCGTCGCCGATGCGGTGCGAGCCGACCATCTCGCCGTGTCGCGGCCGATGTTAGGCTGGGGGCGTGATCGCGATCCGCGAAGCGTCGCTCTCGGACGCCGTCGCGCTCGGGCGAATGCACGTCGAAGCGTGGCGCGCGGCCTACCGCGGGACGATGCCCGACGATTTTCTCGCGTCCCTCGATCCCGAGGGACGCGCCGCGCGGTGGCGCGAGCGGCTCGCCACGCGAACCGAAGGGCGCGCGACGTTCGTCGTGACCGGCGAAATCGGCGAGGCCTACGGCTTCGCGAGCGTCGGGCCGGCGCGCGACGAGCCCGGCGAGCGCGGCGAGCTCTACGCGATCAACGTCGCGCCGCGTGCGTGGGGCACCGGCGCAGGCCGCGCGCTCCTCGCGCGCGCGACGCGCGCCCTCGAAGATTTCGGACACCGCGAGGCGATCCTCTGGGTCCTCCGCGAGAACGCGCGCGCGCGCCGCTTCTACCAGCGCGAAGGCTGGCAGCAGACCGGCGACCGCGTCGACACCGTGTCGGAGAACGGCTTCTCCTTCCAAGTCCACGAGCTCCGCTACGCCCGCGCGCTCGGCCCGCGGACGGACTGAGTCGCATCCTCAGTGCGTCCTGGCGGCGCGCGCCTGCGCACGCGAGCAGAAGACCGCGGCGGCTTCCGAGAACGGGCGCGTCCGTCAGCCCCCTTCACACCGTTCGACGGGGCACCCGAAGTCCCCGCCGCCGAGGTCGACGCACGGCGAGCACGACAGCGGGCACTGGCTCGGCGCCGCGGGCGTGAACGTGGTCGGCATATCGTACCCCGAGGTGTAGTTGCAGACGAGCGAGCAGGAGACGTTGTTCCCTGCCAAGTAACAGCCATCGAGCGAGTAAGAACCGTAGCTCGACGAGCAACCGCGGCTCACGCACACGCTGGGCGGCGACGAGATCTCGCCGGTGTCGGCGCACATGGCGGCCGGCTGCGTGTGACCGACGTCCATCCGGTGCTCGCAAGAGCCGCACGCGCTGCCGCACGTCGCGAAGGGAAGCGCGGCGAGCGCCGCGATCATCAGAGCGCGCCGCGTGCCGCTCGATTTGTTTCTCCCGGCGTGCGGCGCCATTGCCTGCGATTGTAGCAGGTCCGGCAACCTTTCTTGCGATGGGTGGCACAACCTGGCAGCGGCGCACCACGAGGATTCCGACACCTGCGCGCGGCACGAGTCCTGCTCCCCGGCGGGCCATGCGTATCTTCATTTTGTCGCTCGCTCTCGGTCTCTTCGCGTGTGGCGGTAGCACGATTGACGTGACCGGCGACGCGGGCGGCGATAGCTCGCAGCAACAAACCGGAACGACCGCGTGCAACGGCCAGACGTGCGCCGAAGGCGAAGCATGCGTCGTCCTCACCGCGGGCGGCGGCGCTTGCCAAATGCCGGACGACGCCGGCGTCTGCCCGAACGGCTCGCACTCCAACGGCTGCTGCGACAACACGGCGACGACCTGGACGTGCACGAAACTGCCGAGCGCGTGCAACGGCTCGCTCGCCTGTCCCTGCGCCGAGTCGCTCTGCCAATGCGGCGGCTGCGAGGTCGCGGACGCGGGGGTCCTCTCGTGCCAGTGCATGTACCCCTGAGGCGTTGCGTGCGGTCGTGAGGGATGTACGTCGTCACCACGAGGACGATTGAGCCCCGCGACCTTCAACCCCTCCGGCGTCCGACGCACACCGTCGGCGCGGATCGCGCGCGCCGGCTGAAACAGCTCGCGGCCGTCGGGCTGAGACGCTGCTTCCCGCGATCTTCGACGAGGGTCTTCGCTTCCGACGCGCGGGCGCCGCGCCTCACGTACGCTCGATGAGGTCGAACGCGTTGCCGTAGAGATCTTCGAACACGGCGACGGTCCCGTAGGTCTCCTTGACCGGCGCTCGGACGAACCGGACGCCGTGCGCCATGAGACGCTCGTAGTCGCGCTCGAGATCCGTCGTCTCGAAGAACATCGCGACGCGGCCGCCCGTCTGTTTCCCGACGCACGCGAGCTGCGCCTCGGAGCTCGCGCGGGCGAGCAGCAGACACGGCCCGTCGGGCTCCGGCCGCACGCGCACCCAGCGCTTCCCGCCGCCGAGGTCGGTGTCCTCGACGCACGCGAACCCGAGCTTGCCGACGTAGAAGGCGAGCGCCTCGTCGTAGTCGCGCACGACGATCGTGAGGGCCGTGATCTTCATTCCGTGCCTCCATCCTGAACGGCCACGGCATCGTCGGACGCGTCGAGCCCCGCGTCCAGCGTCAGCGTGCACGGATCCTGCTGCGACGGGTCGGCGCCGACCTTCGTCGGTTCGGCGACTTTTCGCGCCGTGAAACCGAGGCCGATCGAAATCGCGTCGCACGGGACCGAAGGAGCGTTGGTGCCGTCGTGGAGGATGTCCGACGCCTGTCGGATCTGATCGGCGATGCCGTCGAACGCACTGCCGCACAGGCTGGCCGACACGGCACCCGCCACCGGCTGAAGCAACGAGATGGATTCTTCCGTTTCGAGCACGCCCGCGATCGTGCCTTGAACGAGCCTTGACGGTCCCGAGCGCAGGAACGTCACGACCGCTTGGTGCACATGCAACACGATGCTCACGCTGGTCGCGACGGCGAGCCGAAGGACGATGGGTGACGACGACGGCGTGCCGCTCACGAACATGCCGTCGTCGGTCACGTACGCGTCAGTTGAAGTCACGCGAGCACCGCCTGCGACCGTCGCGCCGTCCGTCGTGGACGACGCGACGACGGGCCAATCGGTCGTCGCGTCGAACGCCGGCACGCCGCCATCGAAGGCGCCGCTCGTGAACACTTGCGCGGCAATTCCGACGACTGGCGTCGCCGTATCGGGCAGCCCGCGAACCTGAAGCTGGAGCGTCCAGGCTCCTGCTTGGATTTGCTGCGTCTCGTAGGCGGACGGAGAAATCGGTCCGCTCGTCGCTCCAGTCGCCGCGGACATTGCGATCGCACCCCACGCGTTGTCGATCCCGTCGACCCCGTCCCGCTGGTTCTCTCTGGGCGCGCCGACGTGCAGCGTGCAGACGTCGGTGGAGTCCTTGTTCGTGATCTTGTCGTCGAGGTCGTAGCCGAAGCTCTGCCAGATACCTGGCGCGCTGCTCGACGGCGTGCCGTTGCAGGATCCCAAACCCCCGTCGCCCGGTTCGTAGCCTTGTCCGTTGCGGTCGACGTCGCCCAGAAAAATCGAGTCGATCGCGAACGTCTCGACCTTCGAGAGATCCGCCGCCGCGCCGTCCGCCGGTCGCGCGGGGACGGTCGCGTGCACAGCGGGCGGGGGTCGGCTGCAGTCCGCGATCATCCAACCCGACGCAAGGACCAGCCACCACCTCATGTTGGTCAATCCGTTCCCGCGTCCGCGCAGCCAGAAGTCGTCGTGGCCTTGCAAGCCGCCGTGGCGACCACCGACACGACGAGCAGACCATGCGCCCTCATGCCACTCACGATGAGTCGTCGCGGACACGCGCACCATGGTCAATGAGGCGAGAGCAATCCGTTGGGGGAGGGCCGCCCTCGTCACTCCACCGGCGTCACGAACGTGGCGAGCAGCTTCCGCTCGCCGTCGGCGAACCGGACCAACAAGCGCGGGGTCGGTCCGTCCTCTTGCGAGAGCACGACGCCCTCGCCGAATTTCGGGTGGCGCACGCGTCGCTCCGGCTTCGGCTGCGGCATCGGCGCGAGGCCGCCGGCGTCGTCCTCGTGAGGGAGCTCCGCCCACGCGGGGATGCCGTCGAACGACTCGACGGGCTCGAGCGCGAGGACGAAGCTCAGGTTGCGCGCCCTCGGCGCGTCGTGGCCGAGCAACCAAAGCGTCGCGCGGTAGCGCCCGTTCGCGACGCGCAGGCACGGCTCGTTCTTCCAGTCGTACTCGTCGCGGCCCGCAATCCGTTCCGTCGCGAAGAGCGCGCCGTGCCGCACGTGGAGTCGAAAGACGAAGTGCTTCGTCATCTCGGCGCGCTCGCCCTCCGGGAGCGGACCTTCGCACAGCTCGACGACGCGCACGCCGTCGGCGCCGAGGCGCAGGCCTGCGACGAGCCCCTCCTCGAAGGCCAAGTCGGGCGGGTCGAGCTCGCCCGCGTCGTCCTCGCCGTAGTCGCCCGGGTGGAAGACGAAGAACCGAGCCATGTCGACCGCGAGCGAAGTCCGCTGCCGCGTCGTCTCCAGCGCGCTCGTCACGCGTACTCCACCACGGTTCGGATCGATCGGCCCTCGTGCATCAGGTCGAACGCCTCGTTGATGCGCTCGAGCGGGAGCTTGTGCGTGATGAGCGGGTCGATTGCGATCTTCTGGTTCATGTACCAGTCGACGATGCGCGGGACGTCCGTGCGGCCGCGCGCGCCGCCGAAGGCCGTGCCCTTCCACACGCGGCCGGTCACGAGCTGGAACGGGCGCGTCGCGATCTCCTGACCCGCGCCCGCGACGCCGATGACGACGCTCACGCCCCAGCCGCGATGACAGCACTCGAGCGCTTGCCGCATCAGCTTCACGTCGCCGACGCACTCGAAGCTGTAGTCCGCGCCGCCGCCCGTCAGCTCGACGAGGTGCCCGACGACGTCCTTCACGTCCTTCGGATTGACGAAGTGGGTCATGCCGAGCTCGCGCGCGAGCGCCTCGCGCGCCGGGTTCACGTCCACGCCGACGACTTGCGCGGCGCCGGCCATGCGCGCGCCTTGAACGACGTTCAGCCCGATGCCGCCAAGGCCGAAAACGACGACGTTCGCGCCCACTTCGACCTTCGCCGTGAAGATGACCGCGCCGATGCCCGTCGTCACCCCGCAGCCGATGTAGCAAATCTTGTCGAACGGCGCGTCGTCGCGCACCTTCGCGACCGCGATCTCGGGGAGCACCGTGTGCTCGGCGAACGTCGAGCAGCCCATGTAGTGGTGAATCGTCTTTCCGTTCGACGAGAAGCGGCTCGTCCCGTCGGGCATGAGGCCTTTGCCCTGCGTCGCGCGGATCGCCGTGCACAAGTTCGTCTTGCGGCTCAGACACGATTTGCACGCGCGGCACTCCGGCGTGTAGAGCAGGATGACGTGGTCGCCCGGCTTCACGCTCGTGACGCCGGCGCCGATCTCGCGAACGACGCCCGCGCCTTCGTGGCCGAGGATCGACGGAAACAGGCCCTCGGGGTCGGCGCCCGAGCGCGTGAACTCGTCGGTGTGACAGACGCCGGTCGCCTTGATCTCGACGAGCACCTCGCCGGCCTTCGGTCCCGCGAGATCGACCTCGCTCACGACGAGCGGCTTTCCGACTTCCCATGCGATCGCGGCGCGCGTTTTCATTCCCGCAACGCTATCCGCGTTCGAGCGTCAGCGTCGAGCAGCGCGCGTGCTGCGCTCGACGCGATGAAACGCGTGGCTCGTCGCCGGGTGCGGGACGCTGCCGACGACGTCGCCCGACGCGGGGGGGCGTGAAGACGCGACGGTGGGCGACGCACCCAACGACGGCACGTCTCGGTGCCATGCGATTTGCGCCCTGAGCGACGCCGATCGGGAAGCCTCGCCACGAACCCTTGGGCGTCGACGCCGCACGTGCGCCCCGGCGCGTCGTCCGAGAACGACGAAGCCTCGTCCCCGCCAAAGACCCTATCGAGCGCGAAGTGGTACGCTCGCGTCATGCGCATCCTCCCGATTGCGGGCGTGCTACTCGCTGTCGCGATCTTCGCTTGTGGCGGTGGTTTTCCCCCTCTTCCAAGCGTGGCGGACGCGGCCGCAGACGCGCCGGCCGACGTGGTCGCGGACGTCCGCATCGACGCCGGTCCGTGCGATCTTCAGAAGCCGTTCGCCGCGCCGGTGTTGGTGCCCGGCGCCGATCTCGTTCAGGGTTTCGATTACGCGCCGACGCTCACGGGAGACGAGCTCACGCTCCTCTATTCGAGCCTGCGCACGGACGCTTCGGCGCTCACGCAGCTCTACGCAGCGACGCGGTCGTCGACGAACGCTCCGTTCTCCGTCTCGGCGCTGATGGCGTCGGTCAGCGACGGGTCCGGCAACGACTCGGACCCGGCGCTCAGCGCGGACGGGCTCACGCTGTACTTTCAATCGGATCGCGGCGGAGGACTCGGCGCCGGCGACATCTACGTCACCACACGCACGACGCTGGTGACCGACTTCCAGACGCCCTCGCCGGTCGACGCGGTGGACACGGCAGACGACGATACTCAGCCGGCGCTCGACGTGGACGGCTCGTTGTGGCTCGCGTCCACGCGCGCCGGTGGGCTCGGCGGCTACAATCTCTACCGCGCCGCATCGGTGGGGAGCACGTTTCAGTCTCCCGCGCCCGTGATGGAGCTCAACTCCGCGTCGGACGAATGGTCGCCAACGCTGAGCGCAGACGGCCTCACGATCTTCTTCTCGTCGAATCGGCCCGGCGGTGCCGGCAAGTACGACATCTACACGGCGAGGCGCGCCTCCACGTCGGCGCCCTTCTCGGCGCCGACCGCCGTCGCCGAGCTCGACACCTCCGAAAACGAGCTCCCGCACTGGCTGTCCCCCGATGGCTGCCGCCTCTATCTCGAGCGAAGTCAGGGCGCCGCGTACGAAATCTACGTCGCCACGCGGCCCCAATGACTCAAAAGACGTAGCCGACGCTCGTCCCGAAAAAGAATCGAGAGCACGTGCGTGGTCACGCCCTCGACGGCGATGCCGTCGACGTGTCCGTTCGTGAGCGCGTAGCGGAACGACGGCGCGTGGAGCTCGGCGATGACGTGGCCGACGCGCAGCGAGACGCCGATGACATCGACGCGCGCCTCGAAGAACACGTCGTTGAAGGTGTTTGGGCCACCGGCGAGCACGCCGATCCCGACACGAAACGGCCACGTGAGCTCGGCGATCGGGCTCTTGGCGAGCGGCAAGAGGTATGCGTAGCTCGCGTTCGCCTCGAACGCAGGACCCGTTGCCGCGTACGCGTCCCACAAATCCGTGTACGGCGCGACCTCGAGCGCGATTTCGCTTCGCCCGAGGAGCACACCTCCGCGGAGCGCGAAGAGGAACGCCCCGTCCACGCCGTTGCCCCAGAGTGATCCTTCCGAGGCCGTGTAGCCCGCGTTCACGAATCCTCCGGCGACCGTGAAGCCGACGAACGGATGAACGCCGGCGCGTTCGAAGTGGAGCCAATCTCGAAGGGACCTGTTGAATCGGTCCTCGGCGAGAATCGCTCGATGGAGCGCCACCGCCGATGGGCTCCGGGGCCTGCGTTCGCTCCGGCGCGCGTGGCGGCGGCGGCGGCCGAGTCACCGCGGTGGTGACCGGAGGCGGTGGAGTCGTCGTGTTGGCCGGTGGGGGCGGCGGCGGTGGCGGCGTCGTCGTCGTCGTCACCGAGGGCGACGGCGCCGACGGCGTCGGCGCCAGCGGGTTCACGCATCGATTCGCGATGCACTTCAGCGTGCCGCACTCCGAGGTCGCCTGACAGGTCTGGCCCTCGTGTTCATCGATGCACACGTTGGCCAGGCACTTCAGTCCGCGTTTGCAATCGCTGCGCGCTCGACACGACTCGCCCGGCCCTCCGAGGAATCGGAGTCGTCGGCGCGCGCCAACCCCGCGAGCCCCCCCACAAGCAGAATCGCCGCGACGGCGAGCGTTGCTCTCATGATCGCAAGGTAACCGACCTGCGACTGTCCACAAAAGGGAGACCATCGTCTCGCCCGCCTATCCACCGAACGAGGACGTGCATATTCTCGCGGCAATGCGGTTTCGAGGGGCGGTCGGCATCGGCGCGGGTGCGCTTTGCATGCTCGCCGTCGCTCAGGCGTGCGGCGGCGGCTTTCCCGACCTCGAAACCTGCGCCGCTCCGATGATGCGCTGCGGGGCAGCCTGCGTCGACACGTCGCACGATCCGAATCACTGCGGTACATGCGGCGTCTCCTGCGACGCGAACCTCGTCTGCTCCAAAGGCGCTTGCGTGGCGGGCTGCGGCGCCGGCGAAACCGAGTGTACGTCCGCCGTCGGCGCGCCGTACTGCGCCACGCTCGATTCCGACTCTGCGAACTGCGGCGCGTGCGAACGGGCGTGCCCTGGCGGCGGGACGTGCGCAGGCGGACAGTGTGTCGTCGCGTGCGCGCAGAACGAGACGTCGTGCAGCGTCGACGGCGGCTCGGCGTGCATCGACCTGCAGACCGACGACCAGCACTGTGGCAGCTGCAATCACGCGTGCTTGGCAGGCTTCGAGACGTGCTCGTCCGGCGCATGCAGCTCGACCTGCTCCAACGGCACGACCCTCTGCGTACCAGACGCGGGTGTTGCTCGCTGCGCCGATCTGCAGACGAGCGTCACCGACTGCGGCGCGTGCTTCCACGCGTGCGGCTCGGGCGCGGAGTGCGAGGCCGGTAGCTGCGCGACCATGCTCCTCGGCTCGGGGACGGCGACCGACCCGTGGCACACGGCTCCGCCGCTCTCGAGCTGCGCGGCGTATCGCGCCAGCTTCGCGAGCGCCACGGACGGTGTGTACACGGCGCATCCGACGACGACCGACGTCGGCGTCTACTGCGACATGACGAACGGCGGCATCACCTACGAAGCCTTCGGCATCGGCCCACACGCGGGCATCTATGCGGGGTGGACGCGTATCGGCGGGCCCGATCTCGCCAGTGCCCCGCAAATCGATGCTGCTTTTGCGTACCTTTACACGCGCGACGGCCTGCAGAACCTCGCCATCGGCTTCACGAGCGGCAACTGCTGCCTTCTCGACACCAACGACTCGGACTATTTCGGTGTCGTCGGCACGCAGTACATGGAGCCGGCGCAAGGGACGACTCTCGACTGCAATCCTACGGGTGGGTACACCGCGAGCGCGTACGAAATTTTCTTTGGTCCACCGCAGAGCGGCGTCCTCGCGTCTTTGACGCCGGCGCAGGTGGGCAACGTCACCTACAGCACGCTCTGCGCGGTCAGCAACAATCCCGGTCTGTTCGTGAAGCGGTACTGAACGTAGCGATCGGCGTGGCGCACTCCAACGCACGCCCCGACTCGACGAAGTCTGTCTTCCAGCGCAGCCGCTTGCGAGCTACGCTTCCACGGTGAGGCGAGCATCGTTCGTCGTCCTGGTTGTAGCGGCGTGCGGAGGCACGCTCCCGCTCGACGGGCTCGACGGCTCGGCGGCGGACGGCGGCGACGACATCGGAACGGGACCGACCGATGCCGCAGCCGACGCGAAGAGCGCCACCGACGCACCCGCAGAAGCCGATGCGACGTGCCCGAGCGGCGAAGTTCTTTGCGGAAGCGTTTGCTATCCAGACGACGTCAATCACTGCGGACCGAGCTGTGCGTCCTGCTCTGCGCCCGCGCTCGGAACCGCGACTTGCGATGGCACCTCGTGCGGGTTCACTTGCGACATCCTGCAATGCGGTTCGACGTGCGTGGACCCGAGCAGCGATTCCAAGAACTGCGGTGCGTGCAACCACGACTGCGGCACCGAGACCTGCAGTGCGAGCACGTGCGCGCCGGAGCAGCTCTATCCAACCGTCGCCCCGTGGGGTTTGACCGTCGATGCGACGAACCTCTATTGGGCCACGGGAACGGAGATCGACCAGGGACCGAAAGGCGGCGGGAGCTGGAGCGCGATCGCAAAGAACGTCAACATGGTCGTGACGACCGTCGTCGTCGATGCGACGAACGTCTACTGGTCGGAGGACTACGGTGTCGGAGTGGTACCGATCGGCGGAGGAACGGTCTCTTCGCTTGCCCCCACCACGGCCCAATGGCCGTGCATCCCCGGGCTCGGACCCGACGCGGTCTACATCGGTGATTACGCGAATTCGTCGGCGCTCTGGGCGGTGCCGTACGACGGAGGCGCGTCGGTGGCGCTCGAGTCGACCAACCGCCGAATCAACGGCGCGGCCTACAGCGCGGGCAACGTCTATTTCGCGGATGACCAGGCTGTGTGGCGAACGAGCGCGAGCGTCGTCGACGCTGGAAGCGAGATGGTCTTCACGCGGGACGCCGGCTTCACGAACTTCCCGCCCTTCGTCATGAACGACGCGGGCGGCGCATACGTTCCGATGACGGACGGTGTTTGGGCAGTACCGGCCGACGGCGGCCCGGCGAGCAACGTGAACAATGCCCCGAACGTCCGTTGGATCGCGCTCGACGCGAGCAACGTCTACATGGCGAGTGAAGCGGCGATCTTTCGGGCGCCGATCGGCGGCACGACTGCGGCGACGCTGTACACGGCGCCGACTGCAGACATCCACGCGATGACGATCGACGATACGTACATCTACTTTTCTTACGCGGGCAACAATGGTCCGGGGATCTACCGCACCGCGAAGTGAGTGCACGCTTCACGCCCGTCCGTCTTGGCGACGGCGGCGACACGAGACCGAATCTTTGGCCGCCGGAGTCCTCGTTTGGTACGTGGAGCCATGCGCGCGCGAGCGCACCTCTTCGCCCTCCTCTCGACGTGCGCAGTTTCGGCGGCTGCGGCGCGTCGCCTCCAGTTCGTCTCGCGCCGGAGCGGCGTGACGGAGGTCGACGCCGTCGATGCGCGCGGGCGCCACGTGCTCCAGCGCTTCGCGGCGCCCGAGGGAGATCGGCGCGTCCGCCGTCTCGCGCGACGGTCGCTTCGCCTTCGTGTGGCATCACCCGGACCGCTCGCCGCGCCGCCTCTCGTTCTTCGATCTCGCCACGATGCGAGAGACCGGCGAGATCGCTCCGGGCTTCGGCGGCGACTTCGCCTTCACGCCCGGGGGCCACGTCGTTCACACGTGGGGATGCGGCACCAACTGCGCCGAGTGACGGGTCTACGACGTCCGCGGACGCGTCCTTCTCGGAGGCTGGACGAGCGGCGCCGAGACGTCGCCCAATCGTCGGTTCGCGGCGACCTTTCCTTCCATCTTCGGGGAGAACGAGCCGCTCGCCGTCTACGATCTCGACGCCGGCCGCTCCATCGCTTCGCTGCCGAGCACCGGGTGCGTCGCGGAGCTCCGATGGACGCGCGGGCGACTCTTCTTCACCGCGACCGACTCGGCGGGCCGCGACCGGCACGGCTCGGTCGACCTCCCGCGCTGATCCTCGGCACCCATTCCGGGCCGCGGTGGCTCTCACCTTCGCCAGGAGGCTCGGATGAGCAAGCGCGCAGTGGTCGTCGGAGGCGGTTTCGCGGGGCTCGAGGCCGCAATCTCGCTCGTGCGGAGCGGCCTCGCCGTGACGCTCGTGTCGGAGCGGCCGTTTCTGTGGATTTACCCGACCTCGATCTGGGTCGCGACCGGCGAGTACGCCCCGGAGCGCGTCGAGCTCGACCTCGCGGACGTCGCCGCTCGGCACGGCTTCGAGCTCGTTCTAGGCAAGGTCGACGCAATCGACGCCCGCGCCCGCGCCGTCCGGATCGGCGAGCGAACGCTCGAGGCGGACCACCTCGTCGTCGCCCTCGGCGGCGGCCGCGTTCGGCCGAAGGGCGTCGAGCACACCTTCACGATCGCGGCCGAGCCGGCCGCGACCGAGTCGTTCCGCGACGCGCTCCTCGCGCTCGTCGACCAAGGCTCGGGTCGCATCGCCGTCGGCTTCGGCGGCAACCCGAAGGACAAGTCCGCCGTGCGCGGCGGGCCCGCGTTCGAGCTCATGTTCAACGTCGACACGCTGCTGCGTCGCCGCGGCGTGCGCGATCGATTCGAGCTCACCTTCTTCGCGCCCATGGAAGTGCCCGGCGAGCGCATGGGGCACAAGGCGGTCGCCGCGGTGAAATCCTCGTTCGAGCGGCTCGGCATCCGCACGCGCTACGGGAAGAAGATCGCCGCGTTCGAGGACGGAGGGACGGTCGCCTTCGAGGACGGCTCGCGACTCGAGTCGGACCTCACGATGTTCATCGCGGCCGTCGACGGACACCCGCTGCTCCGCGACTCGGGCCTGCCGCTCAACGACGCAGGCTTCGTGGTCACCGACGAAGGCTGCGCCGTCCCCGGCTTCGACGGCGTCTGGGTGGTCGGCGATTCGGCCGCGTTGCTCGGCCCGGCGTGGAAGGCCAAGCAAGGTCACCTCGCCGAGGAGATGGCGCGCGTGGCCGCGGCGAACATCGCCGCGATCGAGTCGGGCAGCGCAGCGCGCGAGAGCTACCTCGACCACATGAGCCTCGTCTGCTTGATGGACATGGGCAACGGCGCCGCGTACGTGAAGCGCGACGACACGAGCGAGACGCTGGTCCCGCTGCCCGTCGTCGGCCATTGGGCGAAGAAGGGCTGGGGCGCCTACTACAAGCTCTCCAAGCGCAAGGTCGTGCCGCGCCTGCCCGGGATGTGAGGTCGCAGATGAGCTGGATCGGCTTCGTCGTCCTCTTCTTGATCGTCGCGTTCGTGAGCATGCAGGTCTCGGTCGCGCTGCGCGCGCGCAAGATGCAGGGCAAGGACGTGGGCGCGCTGCCGGGCGATACCGGCGGCCGGATCGCCGGCCACGCCCGGTCGCTCGTCTACTTCTTCAGCCCGACGTGCGGCGCGTGCCGCGCCATCACGCCGATCGTGGAATCGCTCGCGAAGGACAACGACGCGGTCTTCGCGGTCGACGTGATGCAGGACATGCCGCTCGCGCGCGCCCTCGGCGTGATGGCTACACCGAGCACCGTCGAGATCGAGGGCGGCAAGATCGTCGGCTACCACATCGGCGCGATCCCCGGGCCCGTGCTGCAGCGCTTCGCGAAGGCTTGAGGGGCGTCGACGGTCAAATACGAACAACGTCGCCTCGAGCTCCGGCCCTGGCAGGCCGGCGTCGTCGTCGAGCGGTGAGGTGCGCGCGAACGCGCGGCCCGTCGCAGCGACGCGCGTGCGCGCCGCTCGACACGGCGAGGTCGGCGACGGAGGGTGACGTCCGCTGAACCGGAGCGGGGTCGCGGATCGTGCTGCGTTCTCCTGTAGGCTGGAAGCCATGCTTCGCCTGCTGACGAGAAGCGCACGTGTCGCAATGGCAGTTGCGACGGCATGGGTGATGATCGTCGGCCCCGTGATGTACGCACAGCTCTCTTATGGTTTGCACCGCTTTGGCGGTGTCGAGTACGTCCCGCGAGTGGTTGCTCTGGCGGTGACCCGAGGCTGGGGGCCGTGGGGTGCCACCGTCGCGGCGGCGCTCGGTCTCACCGGCTTGCTGCACGACCGGACCATCGCAACGTCCCGCGATGGGCGTCGCGCCTGGCATCCTGAGTGGACCGCAGTGGCCGGCGCCGCTGTGGCCGTTCCGGTGCTGTACACCCCGGTTTGCGCGCTCGTGATCGCGAGCACGATGCTCGTGGCCTGGGCTGCTGATGCGTTGGGGCCCAGCACGTTCTTCGTAGGGCTGCATCCTGCGGACGTCGCGTGCGGGATCGGGTGGTCATTGCTCGGCGGCGCGTTCGCGGCCGCATGGGCTCTCTTCGGACGGCGCGTATGGGGAGCGCAGTGGGCGCTTTGGCGAAAGCTACTGCTGACGTTCGGCGTGTTCCTCAGCGGGTCCGCGCTCTGGGGCTTCCTGGTCTCGCTGGTCTACGCAGTCCTCGGTGGAGCGCAGTCGAGCCCGGGATGAGGCACGCGGCATGGGGCGCTTGAAGACGGCGGTCGTCGCAGCACTTGGTCGCGTGGGCCTGTCACTTGCTCGCGACGACCGTGGCCACCCCGTCGAGCGTCGCGGATGACCACGGCGGGTGAGCGTCGTCGGTCCCTGCCAGCACGAACACGGATCCTCCGACCAAGTCGCCGAAGCCTCCGCCGAGATCGGCGATTTGCATTTGCGCTGGCAGCGACGGCAGGGCGCGCGCCGTCAGGTTCGCACCCCGGTACGTGAAGACGCGCCAGACGATGACGTCGTTGACAGGGCAGGAAGGGCATCCGCCCATGCTACGAGGCTGCACCGTTTCAAAGAACGCCGCCGCCTTGTCGTACGCATCGGCTTCGGTCGTGATGCGCACGTCGGCGTAGCGCACGCCGTCGATTCGTGTCGTCTGAAGATCAGGTACCACGATCGTGCTGGGCGATCCGAGCGTGTGCGTTGCGACCTCGAGCAAGACGCTTCCGCCCGAGAGTTGCGAATTTCGCTCCATCGTGATCGCGCGTTTCGCGGCATCGTGATCGCGCGTTTCGCGCATCGTGATCACCTGTTTCGCGCATCGTGATCGCCCGTTTCGCGCATCGTGATCACCCGTTTCGCGCATCGTGATCGGAGCATCTTCGCCCGCTGACGGGCGAGGCCAGCGACGAGGGTCCTGAGCCATCGGCCCGAGGAGGCGTGATGGCAACCGCGAGGATCCCCGTGAGACACCTGAGAGAAATTCTGCGACAGAAGCTCGAGTTGAAGCGCTCGCACCGCGAGATCGCGCGGAGCATCGGCGTGAGCAGCGGCGGCGTTTCGACGGCGTCGTCGCGCGCGAAGCACGTCGGTCTCACGTGGGTCGAAGCACAGACGCTGACGGACGAAGCGCTCGACGAAAGAGTCTACGGCGTGAAGACCAAGAAGCGTCTTGGTCGCGGGCGTCTGCCCGACGGCGCGTACCTGCACGCCGAGCTTCATCGCGTCGGTGTGACGCTCCAACTCCTGCACCTCGAGTACCTCGAGCGCGAGCCGACGGGCTATCGCTACACGGCGTTTTGCGAGCACTACAAGAGGTGGCTCGCGAAGCAGAAGCCGACGATGCGCCACGTGCACGTCGGCGGCGACAAACTCTTCACCGACTACTCGGGCAAGAAGCCGAGCGTCGTGGATCCGGCGACCGGCGAGATTGTCGACGTCGAGCTCTTCGTCGCGGCGCTCGGCGCGAGCAACTACACGTACGCGGAGGCGACGCGCACGCAGCAGATCCCCGATTGGATCGCGAGCCACGTGCGCGCCTTCGAGTTTTTGGGCGGCGTGCCGCGCGCGGTCGTGCCCGATCAACTCAAGAGCGGCGTCGTGGGCGCGTGCCGCTACGAGCCCGTGGTGCAGCGCTCGTATCAGGAGATGGCGACGCACTACGGCACCGTCGTGCTCCCGGCGCGGCCCGCGCACCCGCGCGACAAGGCGAAGGTCGAAGCGGCGGTGCAGATCGCGCAGAGGTGGATCCTCGCGAAGCTTCGCAACCAGACGTTTCACTCCATCGAGGCACTCAACGAGCGCATCGGCGAGCTCTTGCACGAGCTCAACGAACGACAGATGCGCGTCTACGGCAAGAGCCGTCGCGAGCTCTTCGAGCAGATCGACAAGCCCGCGCTCGGCGCGATGCCGGAGAAACGTTTCGTGTGCGGCGAGTGGAAGCGCGTCACGGTGAACATCGACTACCACGTCGAGTACGAGCATCACTACTACTCGGTCCCGTACGCGCTGCTCGGCGAGAAACTGTGGGTGCGCGCGACCGCCGCGGTGATCGAGATTTTTCGCGACGACAGTGTGCGCGCCGACGCGCGCATCACGTCCCACGCGCGCAGCGACGCTCGCGGGCGCCACACGACTCGGCCCGAGCACATGCCGAAGGCGCATCAGAAGCACGCCGAGTGGTCGCCCTCGCGCATCGTGCAGTGGGCCGAGACGATCGGCCCAGCGACCGCCAAGCTCGCGCAGGCGATCCTCGAAGACCGGCCGCATCCCGAGCAGGGCTATCGCTCGTGCCTCGGCATCTTGCGGCTCGGCAAACGATTCGGCGACGACCGACTCGAGATCGCGTGCGAGCGCGCGCTCGCGGTCGGCGCCCGCTCGTACAGGCACGTCGAGTCGATCCTCAAGCACGGACTCGATCGCGTTCCGGCCGACGGCGACGCGACGCTCGTCTCACGCGCGCACGAGAACGTGCGCGGTCGCGATTACTACCACTGAAGAAAGGAACGAAGATGCTGACGGAACCCACGATGGAAAAACTCAAAGCGATGCGGCTCGAGGGCATGAGCGCCGCGTGGCAGGAGCAATTGCAAAGTCCGAAAACGCACGCGCTCGCCTTCGACGAACGACTCGCGCTGCTCGTCGACGCCGAGTGGACGCATCGCGAGAACGCTCGCTTCAAGCGCGCGCTGCGCGACGCGAAGCTCAAGCTCGGGCAGGCATGCGTCGAGGACATCGACTATCCCGCGAAGCGCGAGCTCGACAAAGCCGTCGTGCGTCAGCTCGCGTCGTGCCGATGGATCCAAGAACATCAATCGCTCCTCATCACGGGCGCGACCGGCGTCGGCAAGAGCTACGTCGCGTGCGCGCTCGCGCAACAAGCGTGTCGCAAAGGATTTCGCGCCGCCTATCGTCGCGCCTCGCGACTCTTCGAAGAGCTCAAGCTCGCTCGCGCCGACGGCACGTACCCGCGCCTGCTCACGCGCTTCGCGCGCGTCGACGTGCTCGTCATCGACGACTTCGCGATCCAACCCATCACGGACGCGCAGCGAAGCGATTTGCTCGAAGTGCTCGAAGATCGATACGGCGCTCGCTCCACGATCGTCACGAGCCAGCTCGATCCGAAGAACTGGCACGACTACCTCGCCGACCCGTCCCTCGCCGACGCGATCTGCGATCGACTCCTCAGCAACGCGCACAGGCTCGTGCTAAAGGGACCGTCTCGTCGAAAGGAAAAGCAACCCCAGAACTGATCCTCGTCGCTTCGCTCCGATCATGATGCGCGAACCGAGTGATCACGATGGGCGAAATGCGCAAGAGTGTCGCGTCGAAGCTCGCGACCGCGGTGTCCGCGTCCATCGGCGCTGCGAAGGATTCGATGTGCCACGGCATCGTCGTGGATGGTGTCGCGAGAAGACTCAGGGTGCCGACTCCCGGTGCAGTGCAGCGCTGGCTTCCGGGCCCGCAGGGTCGTAGTACGGGACCGCCGGCATTGAGGACGTTGGTTGTCACCGCCCACGGCAGCTGGACCGTGACATCGGTCGCGATCTTGGCGGGCGGGGGAGACGACGGCGTGTCGAGCGTGAGCGACATGTCTCGATCTGTGCGCGCCGCCGGTGGAAGCGAGAACGCGCCGACACTTGGCGAGAAGGCGGTGATCTGGAACGCCGGCGCGTTCGGGTGCATGACGAAGAACTCCGTGAACGCGTAGCCGCCCGTCTCGTTCGAGTAGAGCGTCAGCGGCACGTTCTGATCGAAGACCATCCAGTCCTGGAGCGAGTCCTGCCCAGCCGGCAGATGAATCTCGAGCTGCTTGGGCGTCGTGCCTGGCGGGATGCGCCATTGGTCGTAAACGGAGCCCGTTCCGCTGCTGCCCGTCTGCTCGCTGTACAACGACCCAGCGATGGGACCATCGACGCCGAGAACGGAAACCGCCTCGTACCCGTACCGCGCCGCGGTGACGTCCCACGGGCCCGCCGAAGGATCGACCGGCACCTTCGCGACGCCCGAAGCATCCGTCAGCGCTTCGTACGCTATGCCGTCGCCGCGCTCAGCTCGAACGCAGAACCCTGCCGCCGAATAGGTGTCGCTGCCGCCCTCGACCGCCACATGTACGACGAGCCCCGGAACCGACGGATCGACGGGCGAATTCGTGCTTCCACACCGATTGGCGATTGCCGTCGCGGCGTCCGTGCACCCACCGGAGACGAGCAGAGATGCGCACACCACCCCCGGAAAAGCCAAGCGCATGTGCGAAGCGTACCACCCGCGGGCGGGCCGCGCCGTGCTGGTCAGGCCCGGGAAAGGCGCCCCTCCATCGGCTCCGCTCGACCGAACCCGTCACCGCACATCGAAAGCCGCACCCGTGCGGTTGTCGATTGTGGTGACGCCTACCGGCCGTTCCCAGCAGACAAGATGCGGACGCGCGTCGGATTGGCTTTGCCGCACGATGGCCCAGTTCGAGAGCAGAGCCGCTGGAGGCGCTGCTGATGTGGGCGGGGGTCCGTATCACCTGGTGGCCGCACCGGCGGTGGCGCGCAAGCTCGACAATCTTCCGCCAGCGATTGCCAGTGTCGCAGAAAGAATAAGGTGCACGGGTAGTTTTGCGGACCAAGGCGTGCTCACGGAGGAGATGCTCCGACCATAGAGTCCACCGAGTTCTTCCCAACCCCCCTGTACATCCTCGGCGGACGCCCGGAGGGGGCACGCGCACGCGACACGCTTCGTGATCCCCGAAGGGGGACAGGCACGCCCGCAAGCCCGCGCGCACGCGACCCAACATAGCCCGAAGACGAATCAATCGATCTCGGCAACGACGTCTGCGAACTCTACTCCGCCGCCATTGTGACCAAACAGACGCATCCCGTCAGCGCAACGCGAACCGACCTGTGTTTCGGGCGCCGGTTAATACCCCATGCGGAGCGCCAACGTGGTCGACGCGCCGGAGAATTGGAACTTCGCCTTGTCGAAGCTCGGCGGACCGAGGAAGCCCTTGGCGTGGTTCGACACGACGGTCCCCTCCTTCGGAATGCCGAAGAGCCCCGTGTCGAGCTTGCCGTTGCTGTTCTCGTCGTGAAAGCACGCGATGGCGTAGGTCCCGGCGGAAACTGGGTCGAAGGCGCACGTCGATGTCCTATTCGTGATCAAACACCAGCGCTTCTGAGCGGCGGCGGCAGGGTCGGTGGGAAATCCGCGCGCCGACGCGTAGAGCATGCACCCCACTCGCCCGTTGTTCGAGCGGAGCTGCGAGATCGATACCGTCAGGATCCCGGCCGGCGTAGGAGTGGAGCGCGCCATCGACGGCGCTAACAGCAAAGCCACCCCGAGCACCGCGCAGGCCCTCGCATTCCCCCGACGAAGCCTTCCCCTCAAGACGTTCATGGCCCGCGTGGCGGCGCTCATGCTCTCCGCGCCGAAGAAACGTCTCACGTGGGTCATCGTTCGCGCCTCCGGACCGCCATATACTTGCGTCTGCGAGATAGTTTCGAACTTGAAAGTAATCGATGGGTGGCGTAAGTCAAGCGAGATGCCGAAACCGATCCCGGAGTACGACGAGCGCGATCCCGCGATGCTTGTTCAACGGCTCATCGGTCTCGCCAACCGCGAGACCGCCGGAGCGAGCACGATGTTCATGTACGAAAGCGGGCTGACGTTTCCCCAGGTCATCGTCATGCACGCTCTCACGTGGCTCGGACCACTCCCGATTTCGGCGCTGGCGGAGAAGCTGCGCCTGTCGGTCGCTGCGACCAGCCAGCTCGTCGAGCGCCTTGTTCAGGAAGAGTATGTCGCGCGGGAAGAAGATCCGGGCGATCGTCGGGTGCGTCTCGTGAGGATGCGCCCGCACGGCAAGCAGTTCATGGGCAGACTCAACGAGATCCGTCGCCGTGAGCTTGCCGATGCTTTCGATCGCCTTCCTCCCAAGCTCCGCGCCCAATTGACGGATGTTCTACGAGACGCCGTCGAAGCGCTGACCCGCGTCGATCCCGCGGCGGAGCGATGAGCCCCTTCGCGTTCTTGCTCCTCAACTTGGCGCTCGGCTTCTACAATGTCGGCACGATTTGGGCGCACGAGGTCGACATCTTCCGTTCGTGGAAGCTCCTGGACCCGGAGACGTTCTCGCGGGTGCAGACCGTCCACTGGCGCAAGCTCCCGTATTGGGTGTTCGCTCCGGTGGGGCTCTCCTTCGCCGGTTCCGTCGCGCTCCTCTGGTTTCACCCGCTCGGCTCGCCTCCGTGGGCACCGTGGGCCGCTCTCGGCTGCCAGGTCGCGTCTCACGTGCTGACGGCCGGGTTCTGGGGCAGGTGGCAGGCGAAGCTGAGCAAGGACCCTCTTGGTGCGCAAAGCCCGTACCTCGCCAAGATCCTGGCGACGCACTGGGGCCGCACGGCGTTGATCACGGGGTACGCCGTCGTGCTTCTCATCTGGACGCTTCAGTCCAGCACGACGTGATCGGATGGACCCTGCTCGGGCCATACCTCGTTGAAAGGAGCGCGGCAGCCGTTCGTCACCGTTTCCGGATGTAGCCGCCCACGCCTCGCATGTAGTCACGCTTGCCGATCTCGACCCCAAGATGCCGCAGGATGTCGTACGCGGTCACGACGTGAAAGTAGAAATGCGGCAGTGCCCAGTCGCGGAGGAACTGGTAGCCCGTCATCTCGAAGATCATGTCTCCGCCTGGAATCGGGATGATGATCGTACGCTCCTCGGCGCCCTCGAAGGCAATTGTGGGCGTCGCCTCCAGCAGCTCGACCGTCTCTTGGATGCGCGCCACGAGATCAGCGAGCCCGTCCCCGATATCGTCGGGCGGGCCTCCGTCCTCGCCGGTGAGCCGCGCTACGCCATCCTTCGCTTGGTAACAGGCGAACTGAACCTGCTGCCGCAGCGTGTACATATCGGGCGCGAGGCGGCCCTGCACAAGCGTCGCAATGTCGAGGCTGCGGTCTCGCGCGTGATCGGCGGCCTTGTCGAGTAAGGCAGACAGCGTGCGCAGCCTTGGGATGAATGAACTCGTTGCGAGGTCGTAGATCGAGATGCTCATTTGGGTCGGCTCCGCATTGTCGGCAGATGCTGGTCTTCCGGTGCCGGCCTGATCCGACGGTGCGCCTTCTCAGTGTGCGTCGCACTGCTCGAATTGGCCGCCGCCTCGAAGTCTTCCGCCCCCTCGGGCTGCTTGAGCAAGGGAGAGGGCAGTAGTCCGTGTTTCCTCTGGAGCGGCCGGCGAGCGCATACATGTCGACGTCCTCTATCAGATCGTCGAACGCCTCTCGGTCGATCGCTCCGTGCTTGAGCAGCGCCTTCGCCACGCGCTCGACGGCCGTCCAAGCAGCGGCGACCGACTCTCGCGTGAATTCGTAGCACTCGTCGACCTCGCGCCAGACGTCGTCGGCATCGAGGTTCGCCGTGCGGACGGACGCGCGGCCTTATTCGTCCTGAGGATGCTGACCGACTTATTTATGTTCCGGGGTGGCGGCGATATTTCACGCGACGGTGGTGCGGCAGGGGGAGGAAGGCTACCGGACAGCACGATTGTTTGCCGCGCTGGAACTTGCGAAGCTGAACGATTTGAGAGTGGAACGGGCGTATTTAGCGACGTGGAGAGCAGGAAATTGCAGGGTATTTCGGTCAGTAGCGCTCCGGGAAAGGATGTTAGAGTGATCTTCCCCCCTGCTGACGGACACCTCGGATAGCGCGATACTGCGCGGGAGTGTTCGACGATGGGACAAAAAAGGGAACTCAAGAAACGGCGCGCTCGGCGAGCGTTCACGGCGGCGCAGAAGGCCGACGCGGTGCGGCTCGTGAAGAGCGGCAAGTCGGTCGCGCAGGTGGCGCGGGAGCTCGATCTGACGGTGACGTCGCTGCACGCGTGGGTACGGCGCGCGGAGGCGGATGCCGGCGAGCGTAGCGATGCGCTGACGACGCAGGAGCGCGAGGAGCTGTCGCGGCTGCGACGAGAGGTCAAGCACCTGCAGCGGGAACGCGACATCCTAAAAGCGGCGGCCACCTTCTTCGCGAAGGAGAGCGCGTGAAGTACGCGTTCATCGACTCGCAGAAGGTGGCCTGGCCGGTCATGGCCATGTGCGAGGCGCTCGGCGTCTCCAAGAGCGGCTACTACGACTGGCTCGCCGAGCCCGTCACCGAGCGTGAGCGTCGCGACGTCGCGCTCGCCTCCAAGGTCCGCGCAATCTTCGGAGACCATCGCGGACGCTATGGAAGCCCTCGCGTCGCTGAGGAACTGCGTGCCGACGGCGAGGTCGTCAACGAGAAGCGCGTCGCGCGCATCATGCGGGAAACCGGCCTCGTGGCGCGCCGCAGGAAGCGCTTCGTCGCCACGACCGACTCGGCCCACGCCGAGCCGATCGCGCCCAACCTGCTCGAGCGGAAGTTCACCACGGACGCGCGCGATCGCGTCTGGGTGACGGACGTGACGGCGATTTGGACGATGGCCGGCTGGTTGTATCTTGCAGCCATTCTCGACTTGTACTCGCGGCGAGTCGTGGGCTGGGCGACCAGCGATACCAACGACACCGCGCTCGCGCTCGACGCGCTCCGAGCAGCGTTGCGCGAGCGTCGCCCTGCGCCAGGGCTCGTCCACCACTCCGACCGCGGCAGCCCCTACGCGAGCGCCGCCTACCGTGCCGCGCTCTCGGCCGCCGGCATCGTCGCGAGCATGAGCCGCAAAGGCGATTGCTGGGACAATGCCGTCGCCGAAAGCTTCAACGCAACCCTCAAGACCGAGGCCATCGACCACGTGCCCGCCGACCACCACGCGGGAACGCGCCTCATCGCTGCCTACATCGACGGCTACTACAATGTCCGGCGAAGACATTCTTTCCTTGGTTACGAGACCCCGATCACGTTTGAATGGAAGCGGGCCATCACCGAGATGGCAGCGTGAGTTACGAAACCTGTCCGCCCGGCGGGGGGAAGATCATTCGCGTCACGGCGCTCTACAAGCCCGACCCGAACCAGACGTCCACGCTCTCGCCGCTTCCGTCGGTCAAGGTCGAGTACTTCCTCACCACCAACCCGGCTACGCAGCCTTACTCGCTTCTCCACACCCAGACGCAAGACGGCGCCGACCCGAGCGTGAGCTCGTATCGCGACGCGTGGGCCTACGTGGACGGGATGGGGCGAACGCTCGTCACCCTGGACCAAGCCGATCCGCTCAACGGCGATGGTGGCGACTGGGTTGCGAACGGCCTTACGGAGTACGACCTGAAAGGCGCGGTGGAGCGCGTCTATCTTGCGTGGTTCTGGAGCGGCAATCCGACGACGTTTCCGCTCAGCAGCTACGCAGCGACGAAGTCCAGCCGGCAGCGCTACGACGCCTTTGGAAGGCTCATCGAGCGCTACAACCTCGACGGCACGATCGCGTTGCGCAACGTCTACCACGCGCTCTCTCAGGACGCGTACGATGCCGCCGACCTGGGCGTCGGCCCACACAGCGGCACCTATGCGAGCGTCGTGAAGGACGGTCACGGTCGCGTGGTGTCGACGATCGAGCGGGCGCACAACGGCAACGCGATCGAGGAGCGCGCGACCAACACGCGCTATCTGCCGACTGGCGAGCCGCTCGTGATCACCAGAGCGCGCGGCTCCGACGCGGTGACGCGCTGGATGCGCTACGACTCGCTCGGGCGGATGGTGCTCAATGTCGAGCCCAACACGACGAAGAACTTCAACTCGGATCCGGGCACCGACCCGACGACTCTCAAGGCGTGGCGGTACGCCTACGACGACGACGGCGATCTCGTCGGGACCAGCGACGCACGAGGATGTGGCGCGAATTACGATTACGACGCCGGCGGGCGCATCCTCGCCGAGGACTATTCGCCCTGCCTGGATTCGCAACAAGCGTATTCGTACCCCGACTACACTGCGCTCACCGGGTTCGAGGTCTACTACTACTACGACTTCGCCGACCCAGACGCCGCAGGGATATCCAACTTTCCGATTGACTCTTCACTGCTCCGCGGACGGCTCGTCTCCGTCAGCGACCGAGCGTCGAAGACGCTCACGCGATTCGACGGACGCGGCCGCGTGACCGGCATCGCGCGCCGAATCGCCAAGCCGGGCGTCCCGGACGACGATTTCGGGACCCGATACGCCCCGCGCTGGTACACGCAGGTCGCGACCTTCGACGGGGCCGATTGGCCCGCATCGCAGTCGACCGGCGCGCAGGTCGCCGAGCTCCTCGGTGCGAACAACGAGAGCGTCGTCACGACCGACTACACCAAGCGAGGAACGGTCAAGCACGTCGGCTCTTCCTACGGCGACCTCGTAAGCCACGTGTACCACGACGCCGATGGCCTGCCTTATCAGATCCAGTACGGCGATCTCGCGCAGACGACGACCGACTTCGGACACGATGATCGCCGGCGGCTCCGAACCGTCCAGACCTATCGCGGTCCTCCGCCGGAGTGGACCAACCCGCCCACCAACTACTCGCCGGCTCCGGACTACGGCGGCACGACGCCGTCGACGTTCCAGACCATTCTCGAAGACACCGAGTTCACCTACGACGAAGTCGACAACCCGACCGAAATCCACGACTGGCGCACTCCGAGCGAGTGGCCCGCCGGAGCCAAGCCGGTCACGCGCAAAGCGCAATACGACGACCTCTATCGCCTGACGAAGATCGATTACCAATATGCCGCGGGCGACGATACGTGGGTCGACCCGTTCCAAGCGGAGGATCAGGAAGCGACACAGACCCGCGGCACGCGAAACCGAGTCCCCACGTCTCGTTCGACAAGCGCGTCCTTTCGCAGTCGTACCAGTACGACTGGCTTGGCAACATCACGCACTCCACCGACGATGCCGGCGGGTTCTACGACCGTTCACTGGGGACGCAGACGCATAGCGCGACCAAGCCGTATCAGCTGACCGCGGCAACGGGGATCGCCTCGACGCGCGACGGATCGCTGACTGTCGCGTACGACGACGCGGGTGACATGACGAGCATGGCGCTCGTGCGGAACGGGGGCTGCGTCCCGACGGGCGCGACGTGCTCGCAGCGGTTCGTCTACGACTGGGACGAGGTTGGGCGGCTGGCGCGCGCTCGGCGGTGGGACCTCGCGTTGCCCGGCGCAGCGAGCGACCCGGTGCCCGCGACCACGCCGGACGCCGAGTTGCGCTACGCGTATGACAGCAGCGATCAGCGGGTCATCAAGACTGCGGTCGATTCGCAGCAGAACGAAAGCCACACGGTCTACGTATCTCCCTCGATCGAGCTACGTCGCACGGCGTTCTCGAACAGCGATTACGTCGACACACGAGATACAGAGGTCGGGTACCTCTTCGCACACGGCGTGCGGCTTGCGCGACTCGCTTACGCGGAGGACAGTCTCCCAACACTGACGAGCGGGCATCTCCATGTCCTTTTGGAGCTGCCGGATTACCTCGGTTCGTCTGCGACTGTGCTGGATCTCGAGACAAGCGAACTTCTTGAACGCAGTACGTACCAGGCTCATGGCGCTCCCGAAAGCGACTACCGGCCGGCTCGTTGGAACGGGTTCAGGGAAGATTACCGCTTCACGGGCAAGGAGGAGGACGCCGAGGTCGGGCTGGCCTTCTTTGGCGCGCGCTACCTGGCGACGTCGCTCGGCCGGTGGCTTAGCCCCGACCCGCTAGAGTTGCATGCGCGCGGTGGGGACGCGAACCTGTATGCATATGTCCGCGG
The DNA here is from genome assembly GCA_963731595.1 of uncultured delta proteobacterium. Lineage (GTDB taxonomy): Bacteria > Myxococcota_A > Polyangia > Polyangiales > Polyangiaceae > DASXHD01. The sequence goes on along the minus strand of CAVSWE010000009.1, from coordinate 1,120,607 downwards.
TGGTGTCCTCCGCGCCATCGATCCGCTCGGACTCGATGATGAAGGTGGTGCAGGTGACGTCAAGGACGTAGACGCCGGCGCGCCTGAAATAACGGACGCGTCTACGGTTAGCCAGAAGCAGGCCAGTGGTTCAGTTGTCGGACAGACCGGAAACGTGGGTACCAACGCCAACGCTATACCTGGTGGCACCGGGGTACCTCAGAGCGCTAGCAGCAACGGCCAGCAGGCATTCGAGACGACCGGCGCACAAAATAGGTCCGAAGCCCACGACGCTAGGACGGCCCTTCAGAACTTCGCCGCACGCACGATTGAGTCCACCCCAGCCGTGGTCGTCGCCAACGCCGCTGCGGCGAAAGCGGGCGCGCGGCAGGTACATTTGCCCGTACAGCCGGAAACGGAGGGCGCAACTGCCATTGGGAGCAATCTAGAATTTCTCGCTCTGTGGGGCAGCGTCGTCGCCCCGCAATTCGCGGACGAGGCAGCTGAGGCGTACACGGCTTCGCGGGTGGAACATCTCGCAAGCAGTTCGGGCGGAATGACCGAGTTGCTCACGGGCGTAAAAGCGCAATCAGCAGCGGCCAGTGGGCTCGCTGACGCAAATGCCGCAAAGGTAGGAACAAACGCTGCGGCGGGGGGCCACGGGGAGTTGGCAACTCCGGGAGTCATTTACCCGCGCGGGCCGGGCGCATCGGTTGGTGATTTGCCACCTGGGTACACTAACGTGTCGCGTTGGGTAGACGAGGCCGAAGCGAAGCGGTGGCTTGACAATGGCGGAACTTACATCCCGTCTGGCATCGGAGGTGAAGCTGGCAGGGTGTATGTTACGCTGCCTGGAGCGTCTCAACCGGCCGGAACTGGATCAATCCGAATCGACTTCTCAGTGGCAGGGCAGTCGCTGAAGCCAGCCGGAGCTCCGGACTGGCGCCAGATATTTCAGCCGGTGCAGCATATGCCAATTCACAACGTGACGATTTACGTGCCCTAAGCGGACAATGTTCATGCAATTCATCAATGTAACTGCCGAATTCGGTATTCTGATTCGGAAGGATGCGCTGGCTCTTCGCAAGGCGCCGCTGGAGGCAGTGCTAGCCATTTTTGAGATTTCCAGCCCGATGGATGAGAGCGACTCGCTGCTGTCCTTCGGTCCCCATTTCGGTGAGGAGGCCGCATTGTCGCTCGTTCGGTCGCTCGAGCGCCTTGGCCTTGTGTACGTCGAGGACTTCTTCATGCTGGCCGCACAGATTCCAGACTGGTGCCAGCTCGGCGCCTGCTGCGCGATGCCGGACCGCGTGCGTCGAAGCCCGTGAGCTAAGCGCGGTCGCCATCCCGTCGGTGGGCGCGACGACGACCCACCGCGCGCTCTTCCCAACCCACCTCGGCGGCCGCCGCAGGCGGACGCCCGGAGGGGGCACGCGCACGCGACACGCTTCGTGATCCCCGAAGGGGGACAGGCACGCCCGCCAGCCCGCGCGCAGGCGACCCGTGTAAAGTACATCCAACGCGGAGCCGAGCACGGGCGAGGACGTGCCGAGCATGCGCGTGGGGGAGGTGACTGGGTCGGGGAGGGCGGGATTTGAAGGCGGCGAACCGTCCGCGCCGATCGTCGCCGATGGTCACGGAAAAGACGCGAAACCCGCGACGCAAGTCGACGTGACCCAACGCGGAGTTTCGGCTTCCGAGCCGAGCGTCGCGGAGCTCGAACGGGCGATCGTGGATGCGACGCTCGCGGGCCGGATGGCGGTCGCGGAACTGCTCGCCGATCGGTTGCGCGCTCGTCTCGTCGTTTTGCCGCCCGTGCTCTCGTTCACGAAGCGGACACGCTGAGCCCCGTGAGGGTTGCCGCCAAGACGCCGTCACCAACGGGCATGCCGCCAGGCTAGGTGGAGAGTACGCTTCCGTCGAGTGTCGGGGCACGCGCCAAAGCGGCGGCAGCGCTCGAAACGAAACAGCGGCTAAAACGAGCGCGGCGGGTTTCGCTATTCGCCGCCGTCTTGGGCATCGCTTGAATCACCGCCGCCGTTGTCGTCTGTGGTCGTCTCGCGCTTCGGCCGAAACACCGTCACCGCTACGCTGCGCGCGTCCATCGTGAGCATGATCGTCCGGTGCGCCCAGAAGTAGACACGAAAGCCGCTCGGAGAGATCGCTTCCCCTTCGGGCGAGCCAATGCGCTGTGCGATCTGGTCGCGCATGGTCGGAAGATCCGCGCCTTCGAAGAACCTCGTGCACTCTGCCATGACCGCGTCGGCGACACGGCACACAAATACGACCGGGCCGCCAACGCGGCAGCCGACGACGTCGTCCTTCTGGACCCACTGCCCCCGTTCGCCGTTGCAGATCACCATCGCTTCGGCGCGCGTCGCGCCAATCTCGGGGCCTTTGGGTGAACGCCGGATCGCTGCGAGGCGAGCGGCGTCCGTGGCCTGCTGCTGCTGGCGCGCTTGGGCAACCGCTGCTTGCTGGGCGCTTTCTTGCCGCGCTTCCGCCCGCTCCTCGCGCTCGATTTCGTCGCACCTCATGTTCTCGAGCGCGTTCGCGGTGTAGTCCGTTTGATGCCCTAGCGCGCGGCCGCTCTGCGAGAACGCGTTCGCCGCGCGGCACCGCGCTGCAGCGGAGCCGTCGCACGCCGCAACCGATAGAACACCGAGGACCGCCAAGCCCCGAAACCAAAGCCACGCCCTCATGCGCCGTACTATAGCGCGGTGTCGCTTCCGCGGCGCTCGCCGTAGCCCCGATGCGTGCGCAAGCGCGGCGAAAGGCAGATCCTCGCGGAGATCGGGGCTCGAATCGCGCGCGCCCGCCGAGCGGCCAATCTCACGCAAAAGGACGCGGCGCACCGTGCACGCATCGATTACAAGCGCTGGCAACGGCTTGAAGCTGGCGACGTCAACGCAACGATTCGCACGCTCGTTCGCGTGGCCGAGGCGCTCGGCGTCGATTTCTGGGCGCTCACCGGGCCGCGCTGATGATCGCAGGACAAGGGCGCATCCTGGCGCTCTTGCGCTCGAGCAGCGGCTTCGTCGAAGATGAAGGCTCATGCGATCGGAACGCTGCGTGCTCCTTGTCGCGTACCTCACCGCCTGCAGCTCGATGACGTTCAACGCGAACGATCCGAATAAGTCGTACCCCCCGCTGACGCACCACGCATCGCGCGTGGAATCAGTCGGCGATTGCGACGAAATCGGAACCCTCACCTTTGCTGACCCTCGCGATGGCGTCGACACCGATTCGATCATTTCGCAAATCGCGGACAGGGTCGCGAGCGTTGGCGGAAACGCACTACATGATTCGTGAGAGAACGCGGCGAACGCGCCGCGGCAAGACCGTCGCCGATGCCAGCGTCATCGAGGTGCTTCGATGCGGTGGAGACTGATGCCCGGATAAATAAAACGCCGCACTCGGCGGACGCCGAGCACGGCGCGAGATTAACGAGGACGAGTCGTGACCGACGGGAAACGTAGCACGCGCGCGCTCGACGCCCTTCGCGCGGACGCGATCAACATCCTGCAATCGGAACGGCTACCCCGCGCGGATGCCGAAGACCTCGCCGCAGACCTTCTCATCGAGGCGCTGCGGAAGGACGATCCGCGCGCCTGGCTTGTCTCTGTCGCACGCCGTCGAGCCGCGGGTGGCACCGCAAACGGAGCGACTGAACGGGAACGGTCCCACGCATGGCGCGTAGAGCAACAGTCGTCCGTCAACCCCAGGCGGAGCGCGCGCCCGGGCCTGCGAGACGCGGTCGGAAGTTGACCGAAACCCAGCGTGACGCCCTTCGTCGCTGGCTCGCGTTTGTATCGCCCATCGGCGAGCTTGAGGAAATTACGCGGGCCAGGCACGCGGCCCGGAGCGGATCGCCATGGTGCTTCGGATGCACCATGAGGCCGTACGCGACGGCCGGACGCCCATCGACCCGCGATTGTTGCCGGTCGAACGGTACGAAATCCCCGAAGACTTCGACGCGATTGTGACTGCCGAAGGCGCGCCGTGTGCTCGACACGGGCGAAGGTGGATCGATTGAGAGCGCGGAGCATCGACCGGTGCCGCGCAAGGGAAGGCCACGCAAGCGCCCCGCCGTGGAATCGGCGCGCTCGCAAGGCCGGCGATGGCGCCTTGAGTTCGACGATGCGCTTCGGTTCGTCGCGTACTTCGCGGCAAGGCTCGTGACCGGCCTCGACTCGGCGTTGATCAATGACCTGGGAAAGGACGACGCCGCCGCCGAGCGCATGAAGCACAAGCGGATTGTGGAAAAATCCCTCGCGGTGCTCGCCGGCGAACCCGTACGAAAGCGCGGGCGACCGAGGAAATAAAACCGTTAGGTAATTCGGAAGCGCGCCTCTTGGGCATGACGTCCAAGGTTCAACGCGGGGCCCCGCTGCAAAAGGGCGAGCGGGAAGCGCTCGCGAACTATGTGCCGTGCACGGCGAGCTGCGTGCACGCTACGAACTGGGCTCAGTCGGGCCGCACTGACGCGGGCGTCGCGGGGCTTCCCATCCTTCCCGGGACCGCCGCGCTCGTGGTTCGACTGCTCGGCGAGGTGTCGCCGTGAGCCTTCCGCCCGATCTGCTCGGCGCCGTGCTCGACTGCCTCGCCGACCGCATCGCGGCGCGCATCGGGGAGACGCGCGAGCGTGACGCCTACTCGAGCACCGGTTTACCGCCGCGCATGACGCGGCGAAGGTTCGAGAATTGTGCTCGAGCGGCCGCATTGCAGGCGCCCACAAGGAAGGCTCGACATGGGTGTGCTCGCGCTTGGCTTGGGAAGCGGCGCGACGTCGCAGCCGGCCGCGGTGGCAACGACGCGCACGACGACCGCGGACGTTGACCGCCTGCTCGCCGCCAGCGGGCTCCGCGTCGTGGGGGACGGCCGATGACCCGTTCGGCGACCGAAACGCGTCTTACGGGCGCGGCCTTCCCACGGACCGCAGGAAATCCCTTGTGCCGTGCGAGGCTCGCGACGTCCTGCGCGCCCTCGGCGATCACGACCGGGCGCGGCGCCTCATGCTGGAGCGCTTCCGCGAACTGGAGGCGACCTCGACGCGTGGCACGCGAGGGCAACCCGCGAGGCCATGGCGGGCGCGCTGACGTTCGGCGAAGACGCGATCGAGCACGACGCGGGCGGCGCGTGCGGCCCTACGATGCCGCCGATTGCGTCGCCGTGCGTGCCGTTGTCGCCGGCTCGAAACGGAGCTTTGGCCGTGAGGGCGCGCCGCCTTCGTGCCCCATGACGTCACCGCGCGGGCGCACGCGGCGCTAACCGCCGTGGGAACGGCGCTCATTCCGTTGGGCTATGCGCTCTTGTCTATGCCGATGGCGGCGCGGCGCCCGTGTAGCTCCGAAGCCGCGGCCGTGCTTGCCTCGCTGGGCTACGAGCGCGCCGCTAGGAACGCTGCTCGGCTTCCTGTTCCCCGTGGTCACGCGCTCGTCTTCGTTGCCCTAGACGAAGGCGAAGACCGCGGCTCGGTGCTTACCACCGTCGTCGAGCTGCGACCGATGGCGCCGGGGGGTGTGGCGTGAGACTCGACACGGGCAGCCGCCCCAACTTCGCCGCGGAGCTCCGGCGCTCGCTTGTCAATCCGCTCGCGCTCGTGCAGGCGCTCGGGCTCGACGACCGCGCCAAGCGACAGCCGCGGGGCGTCTCTATCCGATGCCCCGCGCACGAAGAGAAGCATCCAAGCTGCTCGGTGCGCGTCGCTGACGACGGAACGATCGGCGTGAAGTGCTTCGCGTGCGGCTTCTCGGCCGACGCCCTGGGGTTAATTGCGCACGTCTACAACATCGACACCCGTACAAACTTTCGTGACGCGCTCGTCGCGGCCGCCGAGCTCGCCGGACGATACGACGTGCTCGACGCGCTCGAGGGCCGCTACGTCACGTTCACTGCAGCGCCGCAACGCACCGAGGCGCCTAAACCCGAGCGTGACCTTGTGCGCGAACGTGGCGCGCATGCCCTCGTGGAGCTCGAGGCTATCCAGCGCGCCCACGTCGACGGGCAGCGGTACGCCGAAGCGCGGGGGATCTTCGCCTTCGCCGAAGCGCTCGGCTGTAGGTTCCTTCCGCCACCGGACGAGCAGGGGCCCATCGTCGCGGCACTGCTCGAGGTGGAATCGCGGGAGACGTTGCAACATGCAAGCATCCTGCAGGGCGATGGGCTGAAGTGGCCCGACCATCGGCTGTGCATCCCTTGGCGCCGTCGCGATGGCTCAATCGCGATGCTGCAACGCCGGCTTCTGCGAGCCGAGCGCGAGGACGAACGAAAGTACCAGGTGCAGAGCGGTAGCGCGGTCGACCTCGAGCCGTTCGGCGCCCATGCCTTCAATGCCGCGGCCGCGACGATGCCCGATGCGGACGTGGTGATCACCCAGGGCGCGCTAGACGCTTGCGCAAGGCGCGCGCTCGCGATGCACGCGGCGGAACGTGTCCACGTACTTGGCGCCTTCAACGTGACCGCCGCGGCCATGCAGCGACTGGCGGCCGTTCGTCGCCGGCCGGCGCGCGCGCATCGCCCTCGACGCCGACAAATACGGCGACGAGAACGCGCCCAACTTCGCCGCCGCTGTCATGGATGCGGGCGCCCGTTCCGTCGTGCGCGAACGGCCACGCGGCGCGGCCGATTGGGGCGAAGCGCTCGAGGCGTGGAGGGCGGCGGCATGAGTCCCGAAGACTTCGCTGAGCAGTCGGAGATCCCGCCGCGTCACGCGAACGGCGCAAGGCCAAAGCGACCGAACCGGCCCACCGAGCAGCCTGGGATCGACCTTGCCGCGCGCCACGTCACCGCGTCCGCGGAGTGGTATGCGACGATGCCCAAGCCGCGCGAATATCTGCTGATCGATTCGCGCACGGCGGACCGTGGCGCGCTCGCCGCTCGCGGCGTCGCGCTGCTCGTCGGTGCCGGCGGCTCGAGCAAGAGCTACGCGACGTTGGCGCTCGCGCACGCCATCGCGAGCGGCGGGACGTGGCTTGGCACCTTCCGTGTTGCGCGTCCCGGTCGCGTGCTCGTCATAACGGACGAGGACGACGCCGACGAAGTGCGGCGACGTCTGTTCTACATCGCGGCCGGCAAGCCACCCGAGCACGAGATCGACGTGCTCGACCTGCACGACGTACACGCGCCGATGCTGACCGCCGAAGGGCGCGCGTCCGCGGAGGCTGAGGCCATCATCGCTCACATTCGCGAGCGTGGTCCGTACGTGCTTGTCATCGTCGACCCGCTCGCGCGCTGCTCTGGCGCATCGATTGATGTGACAACGCCACAGCGGGGGCGCTCGTTACCGTGCTAGAGCGAGTCGCGACGGCAGCCGATGGCCTCGTGCTCGGCGTGCATCACTCCGACAAAGCGGCACGCCGAACCAGGCTCACAGATGCCACCATCGTGCGCGGCGCAACGGTCTTGGCTGACTTGGCGCGAGCGGTGCTCACGCTGACGCCGCACGGCAGGAGCGCAATCCGCCTCACGCTCGCCAAGGCGAATCACGTCCGCGTTTGGGAGCCGGTGACGCTACGCCGTGGCGAGCACGGCGAGCTCGTCGCCCTCGATGACGCGGAGCTCGCCACGGTCGATGCGGAAGCAAGCGGCGCGGCCGAGCACGCGCGAACAAGATTGCCGCCGAAGAGGAGCGGCGGAAGGAGCGCGAGGCTCGCGCAGCCGAAGAGGCCGACCGCAAGGCCACGGCGAGGCGGCAACGGGAGCTCGCACAGCGCGAGCAAGACGGGAACGACGCGAACGTGGTCCGACAAATCAAGGCGAGCGGCTGCACTGGACGGTTGCGCGATGCTGTCATGGCGCGGCTTCACTGCGGGCCAGTGCGGGCCGACAAGGCGATCGCGCGAATGAAGCTCGACGAAGCATCCAACGGGGGCGCGCCATGAGCCGGTGCATCACATCGGGGTATCCAAAATTCCCGTACCCCTACGCACGGAGCGCGTGCTTCGGGGCACCGATGCACGTGCATCGCTCAAGAGCGTTTGGATGCACCGCGGTACACGGCGATGCACCGATACACCGCAAGGGGCTTCACCGTGACCCGCGCTTCTCACGCTCATGCGCGCACGCGCGCCCGCACGCGACATGGGTACCCTTGCCGGGGCTTCACCTCCCGCCTTGAGCAGCTTCGCGCCGAGCTCGAAGACGGCATCGCCCGACGCGCTCGCCGGCGAAATGAACGCCCGCTTTGCGGCGCAAAGTGCCGCTCACGCCGTGGCGCGCCCTGCCTTTCCGGGTTTGCCTTCGACCCGATGGCAAAGGGCTCGCCAAGCGATGCCGTATGCATGGCGGGCGGTCGCTTGGGCCGACGACGACGGAAGGATTGGAGCGATGCCGGGACGCTGGACGGCGCGGAGGATTGGAACGAGCGCGAAGGGCGCGGGAGCAGAAGAGATGACCTACGAAGAAATCATCAAACAACACCTGGCGGAGCTCGAAGCGCTGGCCGTGGAAGCCGCGGCGCTTTCCGAAGCGGCACGAAAGGCGGGCGACTTCCGCGTAGGGGCGCAGCTGGCGCGGGAGCGCCGCGAGCTCGCGCAAGCCGTGGCGGACGCCGGACGAAGTCGACCGCTACGCCAGCCATCGCCCGATTGGTAGACACGCGTCCTGAACACGCACCGTCCGGCTTGTGTTCGTAACAGTGTTACGGTTCGTTCAACGGCGTTTGACAACGCGCGACGAAGGATTACAACTAGGGGCATGAGCAAGCGCGCCCGCACTGGTAGCCCGACCGTCGCCGTTGCCTACATCCGCGTCTCGACCGACGACCAAAAGCTCGGCCCCGAGGCGCAGCGGGCGAGCATCGAAGCGTGGGCGGCGCGCGAAGGCGTCCAGGTTGCCGCGTGGCGCGTCGATCAGGGTGTGAGCGGCGCTTGCGACGTCTCCGACCGTCCGGCGCTTCTGGGGGCGATTGCGGCGCTCCGCGAGCACGGCGCCGGCTTGCTCGTCGTCGCGAAGCGCGACCGCGTTGCGCGTGACGTCGTGATCGCCGCGACGGTGGAGCGCATCGCGCAAGCCAGCGGCGCGCGGCTCGTCTCCGCGGACGGCACGGCGAACGGCGACACACCGGCCGACGCGTTCATGCGCACCGTGATCGACGGCGCGGCCGCGTACGAGCGCGCCTTGATCCGCGCACGCACGAAGGCCGCTCTCGCGGCGAAGGCGGCGAAGGGCGAGCGCGCCGGGGCCGTGCCCTACGGCTTCCGCGTCGCGGCCGATGGCGTGCGCCTCGAGACGAACGAAGACGAGCAAGCCGTGCTCGTCGCGATCCGCGAGCTTCGCGCCGCTGGCCTCTCGCATCGTCGCATCGTCGCGGAGCTCGCCGCGCGCGGCTTCGTGTCTCGCGCCGGCAAGCCGCTCGCGCAAACGCAGGTGGCTCGCATCCTGAGGCCGGCCGCATGACCACGGAGCCGCGCAAGGTGCGGCGCGCGCTCGCCAAGCTGGACGAGCTCGCCGCCGTTACGAGTCTCACGACGCCAGCCGCACAGGAAAGACTCGCGCACCACCTCGAGGAGAACGAACATGCAGACGGAGACGATGACCGACATGGCGAAGAAGAAGACGGTCGAGACGCTCGAGAAGAGCATCGGCGTGCGCGTGACAACCGAGGAGCGTGACCGGCTCGACGTGCTCGCGGAAAAGTTCCCGCTCGTGGGTCGAAGCGCGATTGTGCGCGCCGCGCTGCTCGTCGGCCTCGAGGCCATCGAGAAGCAACCCGGCATCCTGCTTGGCGAGAAGCCGAAGCGTTGAGAGGTTTCGCGCCCCGCGACGCTCGTAACGTCCGGGGCGCTGGCCACCGATGGGAGTAGCACCGATGACGGAAAACAACGTAGCACGCACCGGCCGACCGCCGACCGGCTCGATTGTGTGGGCCGATCCGGAAACGAAGACGCAGCCGCTCGGCGTGCGCGTCACCAAGGGCAACGGCAAGCGCAAGCTCGTACGGTTCGACCCTGGCACGAGCGCCGCCGATGCGATCGCGCTGGCGCCGTCCGTTGCCGAGGGCGCGCGCTTCGCCGTCGATGATTCGACGGGGAGACGATCACGGAGTACGCGAAACGGTGGTGCGAATGGCGCGAGGCTCGCGGCGTTGGCTGCGTGGCCGACGACCGAACGCGGCTCGCACTGCATGCGCTTCCGTCGATTGGCTTGCTGCCGATCGCCGACGACCGCGCCACGCTTCGACTCGAATTGAAAAAGCTAGTCGCGCTGCTCGATGCGCGCGCGCGCGCTGGCTTCACGGAGCGCGACGGGAAGCGCTCGCCGTTTGCGCCAAAGACCGCGCTTCACGTTTGGACCGTCGTGTGTGCGCTGTTCCGCGATGCGTGCCGCGCCAAAGATCCGAGCTTTGCGTCCGCGATGACAACCCAGCCGAAGGCATCGCCGCGCCCGACGTTGGCACCCGCAAGGCGAAGGAATACCTCTGGCCCAGCGAATTCGTCGCGCTCGTGTCTTCGCATCGCGTGCCCGTGCGCTGGCGTCGTCTCTTCGCGCTCGCCGTGTACACGTACATGCGCGCGGGCGAGCTCGCGGCGCTCGAATGGTCTGACGTCGATCTCGAGCACGGCACAATCCACATTCACCGATCCCGCGACCGTAAGGCCAGCCGAACGAAGGCCACGAAGACGAACACGGCGAGGCGAATCCCGATCGAGCCGAACCTCCGGCCGCTGCTCGAGGCCATGCGTGAGCAAGCTGGCGGCACAAAGCGCGCGGCGCGATCGTCCGGCTACCCGCGTCGGGCCAGCTCCAGTCAAGCTCGCGGTCTACCTTCGTCGCGTCGGAGTCGAGCGCGAAGAGCTGTTCACCACGGACGCGACGCGGAAAGCGATCACATGGCACGACCTGCGCGCGACCGGGATTACGTGGTGCGCCGTGCGCGGCGATGAAGCGCTGAAGCTGAAGCAGCGCGCGGGCCATTCCGGCTTTGCCACGACGGAGGTCTATATCCGCGAGGCTGAGAACATGCGCGCGGGCTTCGGCGTCGTGTTTCCGCCGTTGCCGCTCGCCCTGAGCAAGCGCGGCCCAGTGCGCCCAACCCCCGTCAGAGTTTCGGCTTTTGTTTCGGCTTTCGGCGTCGTCGTCTTCACGAAACCAGCAAAAACATGCTAGGAAGGGTCGGGGAGGCGGGATTTGAACCCGCGACGACGAGCACCCAAAGCTCGTGCACTACCGGACTGTGCGACTCCCCGGGAGAGACGAATCTCTCTTAGAACGTTTGTTGCAGATGTGCCACGATTGCCCCCCGATGAGCCATCGCAACCTCGCTTTTCTCGCTGTTTTCGTGCTCGCTTGTCGATCGTCGCCCGACCAGGGCGGGGACTCGGGGACCGGGCCTGACGGCTCGACGCCGGGCGACTCCGGCTCCGGGACCGACGGCGGGACGAATCCGGACGGCGGCAACCCGGGCGACTCGGGCACCACGTCCACGGGCAAGGTCGTCTTCGTCATCCCGATGGAGAACCAAGACCAGACCAAGATCATCGGCAACGCGACCGACGCGCCGTACATCAACGGCACCCTCCTCCCGGCGTACGCGTCGGGCGCGAACTTCCAGGACGAGCTCGCCAACGGCATCCCGAGCGAGCCGCACTACGTGTGGATGGAGGCGGGGACCAACAAGTTCAGCGACGTCACCTTCTTGACCGACGCGGACCCGTCGTCGACCAACAGCACGAAGGAGACGAATCACCTCGTCACCCAGCTCGACACCGCGAAGATCTCCTGGATGAGCTACCAGGAGGGCATCACCTCGAACACGTGCCCGGTCTCGTCGACCGGCTACTACGCGGCGAAGCACGATCCGTTCGTCTTCTTCCAGGACGTCGTCGGCAAGCCGCCGTCGTCGAAGAACGCGTACTGCTCCGCGCACCACAAGGCGATCACGGACCTCTCGGGCGATCTCAAGAACAGCGCGGTCGCGAGCTACAACTTCATCACGCCGGACTTGTGCAACGACATGCACGGCGCGGGCGGGTGTCCGCAGGGCACGTCGAACTCGGCCAACATCCAGGCGGGCGACACCTGGCTGAAGAACAACCTCCAGCCGATCATCGACTACGCGTTCGCGCACGACGGCTACGTCTTCATCACCTGGGACGAGGGCAGCTCGACGCAGCTCATGCCCTTCATCGCCATCGGCAAGCACGCGAAGGTCAAGTACGCGGGCCCCGTGCAGTACACGCACAGCTCGCTGCTGAAATCGGAGGAGGAGATCCTCGGCGTGCCGGTGCTCTCGACTGCGTCGAGCGCGAACGACTTCGCCGACCTCTTCGATCAGGGCTCGTTTCCCTGATCGTCCTCTTCGGGGATCTTGCTCTCGCTCTCGGTCACGTCGGCCGCGAGCTTGGCGAAGTCCTCGGGCGAGAGCTTCGAGTGCTCTTTCAGCGCGGCCATGAGTCCCTCCTCGCCGAGCTTGCGCGCGTCCTCGAAGCCGAGGGTGCATGTAGAATGCAAATAACCGGCGCCGCGCTGCACGCCCATGCCGGTCTCGACGATGCGCTCGAACGCGACCCGCAGCGAGCCCTTCTCGATCGCCTCGGCGCAGACGCGGCACTTGGCGCGGCCGTTCGGCGCGCGCTCGGCGTACGGGTAGTCGGCGTGCAGGTGCGCGGCGATGATCGCGTCGAGCTTGTCGCGGTCGGGCACCTCGCCGGGGAAGGATTTCAGCGCGTCGCGCACCTCGTTGGCGAGCTTGCCCTTCTCGGCGGCGCACGCGAGGTGCCACCAGCGAAAGGTCGTACCGCCTTCTTCCGAGAACATGTTGGGCGTCTCCTCGCCGAAGCGAAGCACGTCCTTCTCGATTTTCTCGCGGCACCCGCGGCACGTGGAGCGGCCGCTCTTGGCGACCTCGATGGTGTGAGCCATGGGCGCGGAGCTTAACGTATGATGAGGGGATGCGTCTTCGCTTCGCGTGGGTCGCGGCCGCGCTCGTCGCTCTGGGCTGCGCCGACATCCTCGGGATCGACGACGGCGTCCCGCGCGAGGGTGGGGCAGGGGACGCCGCGCCCGACGCGGCGGTCGACGCGCCGCCCGACGCTCCGAAGGGCCCGTGCAACCTCGCCGCGCCGTTCGGCGCGCCGGTCGCGCTCGCCGCGCTGAACACGACCGCCGTCGAGCAGCACCCGCGCCTCTCGCCCGACGAGCTCACGGTCACGTTCCAGCGGCAGGTCCCCCTCGCGGGGTTCGACTTGTTCTCGGCGACGCGCGGCGACGCGTCGGCGGCGTTCGATCCGCCCGCGCCGATCGCCGAGCTCGACACGCCCGACAACGAGACCGACCTCACGCTCTCGCCGGACGGGCTTCGCGCCTATTTCGCTTCGGATCGCGCCGGCGGCCTCGGGAGCTGGGACCTATGGCAAGCGTCGCGCGACGCGGGCACCGATCCGTTCGGCGCGATCGCGCCGGTCGCCAACGTCAACTCCACGCAGTCCGACAACACGTCGTATTACGTCCCCGGCGCGCTCTACTTCACGTCGACGCGCGGCTCGGGCGGCGCCGACATTTACCGCGCGGCCGAGCAGGCCGGCGGGTTCGCGGCGCCGCTCCTCGTCGTCGATCTCGCGTCGCCGGCGGCCGACGCGTACCCGGTCGTCTCCACCGACGAACGGCTCGTGTACTTCGCCTCGAACCGCGGCGACGCGGGCACGTTCCAAATCTACACGTCGAGCCGCGCGACCGCGTCGGCGACGTGGAGCACGCCGGCGCTCGTCAGCGAGCTCGCGAGCCTCGGCAACGCGCTGCCGGCTTGGATTTCGCCGAACGGGTGCCGCCTCTATTTGTCGAGCGATCAGGGCGGCGACTACGACTTGTACGTCGCGAGCAAGCCCTGACGGCTCACTCCTCGCGGAGCGCGACCAGCGCCTCGCGCAGACCGGCGGGCGTGGCGCGCAGCGCGATGAAGAGGTGGTCGCCCTCGGTCTCGATCGCGCGGATGCCGACGAGCGGCGAGACGACCTGAAGCGCGCGGCGGACGCGCTTGTTCTTCGCGATCGACGGGATCAACATGAGATCGAGGACGATCTGATCGTCGTGCGCGTCGACGATCGCCTTCGGCCGCTTCGGGATGAACTTGACCAGGTTGCCCGGCTTGGACAAATCGAGCGCGCCGGATTTGACGAGCGTCGCGACGGGCGTCTCGCTGTCGTCGAGGACCTTGAGCTTCACGTCGTGCACGCGCAGCGCGATGCGGATCGTCTCGGGGCCGATCTCGACCGACTCGATGCGCACGTTCGCGCCGGCGCGGAGCTCGGTGCCCATCGCGTCGACCGTCGCCGAGAGACGAAGCGCGGGCGGAACGGCGCCGAGCTCGATGTCTTTCGGCGCCTTCTTTCCCTTCGCCTGACCGGCGAGCCACCGCAGCGCGGCGATCGGCACGCCGAAACGCAGCCTCCCCGCGTTGAACGCCTGCCGCACGAGCTCGTCGGGGTTGCGGCGCAGGTATCCCGTCGCCGCGGAGAGAAGGTCACGCACCATCAGGAGCGAACGTATCACGAAGTCCATGATAGACAGGGCGCGTGCGGCGGGTCGCCTTGTTCGTGCTCGTGACGGCCGCGACCCGCGCGGCCTCCGCCGGCGTCGTCGAGCCTTCCGAGCGCCCCGACGAGCAGTTCGACGTCATGAACCTGCTCGCACATCACAAGAAGCACGATCTGCGCGACGAGACGTGGAACGTTTACGGCCAGTCGACCGAGATCACGAGCTTCAAGCTGCCGTTCTCGGCTCCGTACACGAACCTCGGCGGGTCGAACGGGTCGCTCTCGCCGAGCTACGAGACGAGCTGGACGTACACGCTGACGCTCTTCGCGGGCGTGAAGCTCTGGCCGGGCGCCGAGGCGTACTTCGCCCCCGAGCTCGTCGCCGAGCAGCCGCTCTCGGGGCTCAAGGGGCTCGGCGGCGCGATCCAGAACTTCGAGCTCCAAAAAGGCGGGTCGGCGACGCCGCAGGTTTACCGCTCGCGCCTCTACTTGCAGCAGACCATCCCGCTCGGCGGCCGCAAGCTCGACGTCGACTCGAACCCGATGCAGCTCGGCGGCAAGAGCGACTCGCACAAACTCGTCGTGCGCGTCGGGAACTTCAGCGTGATCGACTTCCTGGACAAGAGCTCGGTCGCCGGCGATCTCCGCCAGAGCTTCTTCAACATGGCGTTCATGACGTACGCCGCGTACGACTTCGTCGCCGACTCGCGCGGGTACTCGTGGGGCGTCGAGGCGGAGCTCGACTGGGACAACCTCTCCATTCGCTTCGCGCGCATGGCGCCCCCGCTCGAGCCCAACAGCCAGCCGCTCACCTTCGCGCTCGACAAATTTTACGGCGACCAGCTCGAGATCGAGGTCGACTACAAGTTGTTCCACCAGCCCGGCGCGCTTCGTCTCCTCGGGTATCGCAACGTCGAGGACATGGGGCGCTTCGACGACGCGCTCGCCGCGTACCGCGCGGATCCCTCGAAAAACGCCGCGAGCTGCACCGGCTACGACTACGGCTCGACGAACGCCAACGCGCCCGACTTGTGCTGGGTGCGCAGGCCGAACGCCAAAGTCGGAATCGGGCTGAACCTCGAGCAGGCGATCACGAAGGACGTCGCCGTCTTCTTCCGCGGCATGTACTCGGACGGGCGCACCGAGGTTTATTCGTTCACGTCGACGGACCGCTCGCTCTCGGTCGGCGCGACGGTGCAGGGCGCGCCGTGGCATCGCCCGCGCGATTCTCGCGGGCACCGGCTTCGGCGTCGGGTGGATCTCCGACGCGCACGCGGCGTACCTCGCGGCCGGCGGAGTCGACGGGTTCATCGGCGACGGCGCGATCCGCGCGGCGCCCGAGAGCGTCTTCGAGCTCTTTTATCGATTCCAGGTCGTCGGCTCGCTGTCGATGTCGGCCGACTACCAGCACATCACGAACCCCGCGTTCAACGCCGACCGCGGGCCGGTCGACGTCTTCGGGGTGAGGGCTCATGTCGAGTTCTAAGCTCGCCCTCGCGCTCGCGGCGCTCGCGTGGGCCGCGCCGGCGCGCGCGCAGAGCTACGCGCTCGAGCGCCTCGACCCCGCGCCGGCGGGCGCCGGCTGGATTGCGATGGACGCGCTCGACATGCACGGAGCGCTCGCCGGAGCCGGCGCGTTGACCGTGAGCTACGCGCACGCGCCGCTCGCGCCGACGGTGAACGACGAGGCGTTCGCCGAGCTCGGCGCGTCGGTCACGTACGAGCGCTTTCGCTTCTCGCTCGACCTCGCGAGCCCGCTCGCGGTCCAAGGCGGCGCGCCCGATTCGCCCAACGTCGACCTCGCGCACGATCCCGACGTCGTCTGGGATCCGCGCTTCGGGTTCGACGTGCGCTTCTTCGGCGACGCGACCTCGCCGCTTCGCCTCGGGTGGAGCGCGCGCGTCTTCGTCCCGAACGGCGATCCGGTGACGTACCAAACGGACGGCGCGCTCCGCGGCATGTTCCTGCTCGCGATTGCCGGGGACCTGCCGCATTTCACGTACGCCGCGCACGCGGGCGTGCACGTGCGCGAGGGCGACCTTGGCGACGAATTCCTCTTCGGCGCGGCGGCCGGCGCGCGCGTCGGCGGCCGCGAGTGGAGCGCCGTCCTCGGCGCGGAGGTCTTCGGCGCCGCGGCGCTCGGCGACTTTTCCGGGAGCCACGGCGTCGAAGCGCTCCTCTCGACGCGCCTCGAGCACCCCCTTGGACCGGCCCTCGGGATGCGCCTCAAATTGGGCGGCGGCGGGGGCCTCGACCCCCATTTCGGCACGCCGGAGTGGCGGCTCGTCGCGGGCGTCGAGCTCTTTGGCGCCGGCGCGTCGCGCTGACTTGCCCCGGGAAACGCGGCCCGCCGCGTGCTATCAGTTGTTCGTGCGGCCCAAGTTTCTGCTCGTGCTCTTTCTTGCGTTCGCCGTCATCGCCGCCGTCGCATGCGCGACCGGCAGCGCGCCGACTTGTTCGCTCACGCTCTGCGGGCAAGCGTGCGTCGACCCGACGAGCGATCCGCAGAACTGCGGCGCGTGCGGCAACGCGTGCCCGCCGAACGTCGGGTGCAGCGCCGGCTCGTGCGCGTGCGCGACGGGCGAGGTCGTCTGCGGCGCGGCGTGCGTGAACGTGCAGACCGATCCGCAGAACTGCGGCGGCTGCGCGACGTTCTGCTCGGCGAAGCAGGTCTGCTCGAACGGCGCGTGCAAGACGAGCTGCGATCCAGGCCTCACGCTCTGCGGCTCATCGTGCGTCGACGTGACCAAGGATTCGCAGAACTGCAGCGCGTGCGGCGCGGCGTGCGCCACGCGCGCGAACGCGGCCGCGACGTGCGCGACCAGCGCGTGCAGCTGGGCGTGCAACCAAGGCTGGGTCGATCTCAACGGCGATCTCCAGAGCAAGACCACGTCCGACGGGTGCGAGTGCCACGCGACCGACCCGAACGACAAGCCCGACACGTCCTTCGCCGACACCAACTGCGACGGCATCGACGGCACCATCGCGAACGCGATCTTCGTCGCGACGAGCGGAAATGACGCCGATCCGGGCACGATGCAGAAGCCCGTCGCGACGATCGGCAAAGGCATCCAGCTCGCCGCGGCCGCGAACCCGGCCAAAGACGTCTACATCTCGAAGGGCACGTACACCGAGAGCCTCACGCTCGCTTCGGGCGTGAGCCTTTACGGCGGCTTCGACGCGAGCAACAACTGGTCGCGCGCGATCACGAACAACACGGTCGTGCAGGCGCCGAGCTCGACGGCGATCTTCGGCAAGGGCCTCACCGCCGACGCGGAGATCGAACTGCTCAACGTCACCGCGGCCGACGCGGTCGCTGCGGGCGGCTCGAGCTACGGCATCCTCGTCGTCGGCTCGCCGGCCAACACAATCAAAGTGACCGCGTGCAAAGTCACCGCCGGAAACGGACGCGCGGGCGTCGCGGGCTCGAGCGGCGTCGCCGGCGCCAACGGCGGCACGGGCGGCAACGGGACGAACAGCGGGACGGCCGCGGGCGGGGCCTCGACGTGCAACACGGGCGGTGGCCCGGGCGGCGCGGCGGTCTCCGGCTCGCAGAACGGAAAGCCGGGCTCGCCTGGAAACGGCCCGCTCGCCGGCGCGGGCGGAAGCGCCGCGACGGGCTACGGCTCGTGCGGCTCGTCCGGCACGCACGGCAACACCGCGCCCGACAACGCGCAGAACGGCGGCGACGGCACGGGCGGCGTGAACGGCGGCGCGGCGGCGGTCGTCGGCGCGTTCGACACGACCAACGGCCCGTACCTGGCCGCGAGCGGAAAGGGCGGGACGGCCGGCACCAACGGCAGCGGCGGCGGCGGCGGCGGCAGCGGCAGCGGCGACTCGAGCTGCGGGTGCTTCGTCTGCACGTGCTGCAACGACGCGGCGAGCGGCGGCGGCGGCGGTGGCGGCGCGGGCGGCTGCGCGGGCACGTCGGGCGGCGGCGGAACCGGCGGCGGCGGGAGCTTCGCGATCGCCGCGGTGAACGCCAAGCTCGACGTCGAAGGCTGCACCCTCGCGGCGGGCAAGGGCGGCGACGGCGGCGCGGGCGGCGCGGGCGGCGGCGGCGGAACCGGCGGCCTGCAGAGCGCCGGCGGCCCCTCGGGCGGACAGACCGCGGGCGCGGGCGCGCCTGGTCACGCCGGCGGGAGCGGCGGCGCGTCGGGCGCGGGCTCGGGCGCGCCGGGCGGCCCCTCGGTGTGCATCGCGTACACGAACGCGAACGGCGCGCCGACGCAGAACCAGGACACCTGCACGCGCCAGGGCGGCGGCGCTGGCGGGACCGGCGGCTTCAGCGCGGCGCTCGGTCAAGCGTCGTCGGGCGGCGCGGGCCAGAGCGCCGACGCGTACGGCTTCTGATCAATTCGGGACGAGCGGCGCGATCGTCGTCGACCCCGCGCCGTAGAAGCTCGTGCCCGGCGGCGCGGTGACCGCGGAGATCCGCATCGCGAGACCTTGAAAGTCGATCTTCAGGATCTCGCCCGCCGCGTCGAAGCCGTAGACGCTCCCGCCCCAGAACGCGACGCCGAAGACCGCGGTGTGCCCGAGAGGGCCCCATTCCAGCAGAAACGAGCCGGTTTTCGGATCGACTTGAATCAGGCAGTCGTTGCACGAATTCGGGCCGCCCTTCACGGTGAGGTACGTGCCGCCGCCCTTCACCGCGACGACGTCGCCGCTCGAGGTGTAGCCGCCGCCGATCGCGCCGACGGTCTGGAGCGCGCCGCTCGTCGTGTCGATGCGCACGTACTGGTCGCCCATGAAGCCGACGAGCACCTCCGACGTCGCGTCGAGCGTGCCGGCGGGGACGAACGAGAGCGAGTTCGGATAACTGCCGGTCTTCACGAGCGAGCACTTCGCGGTCGTGCGATTGATTTCGTAGAGGCCGTCGAGCGTGGTCGCGAACATGCGCGACGTCTGGTCGAGGGCGATGTCCTCGACCGACGAGCAGCCGCTGAACGCGCCGACGGTCGTGACCGCGGCGGTCACGGGATCGAGGCGGTAGAGCGTGTCTTGGCTGTGCGCGAAGACCTCGGACGTCCCGGGCGGCTCGGTCTCCGGTACGTCCACGTCGGGAAACAGCGGGCCGGCGTCGGCGGTGGCGTCGACGGCCGCGTCGCCGCCAGGCGGCAGCGTTCGATCGCTGCACGCGGCGAGGGCGAGGGCGAGCGTCAGCGCGCGCATCTCACACGCAGTCCTCGGGCGCGAGGTGACACGGGTCGCTCTCGGGCGTCTCGACCTGAATCGTCGCGTGGCCGATCGCGAACTCGTCGTGGAGATTCTTTGGCGACGCGTCGCAAGAGCACGTTGTCGGCCGGCACGGCGTCCATCACGAGGTGCGCGGTGAGCGCGATCTCGGTCGTGCTCATCGGCCAGACGTGGAGGTCGTGCACCTCGCGCACGCCGCCGAGCGCCGCGAGGTAGCTGCGCACGCGATCGATGTCGATGCCCTCGGGCACAGCGTCCATGATGAGCCCGAGCGAGTCGCGCAGCAGGCCGATGGCGCTCAAGAACACGAGGACCGAGACGACGAGGCTCACGATCGGATCGAGCGCCCACACGTGCGTGAAGAAGATCACCGCGCCGGCCGCGGCGACGCCGAGCGCGATGGCCGCGTCGCCGGCGAGGTGCATGAACGCGCTCCGCACGTTGAGGTCGCGGTCCTGGCCGCGCAAGAAGAGGAGTGCCGACCCGCCGTTGACGAGCACGCCGACGAGCGCGACCGCGATGACGGCCTTGCCCTCGATCGGCGCGGGGTGAGCGAGGCGCCGGATCGACTCCGCCGCGACGCCGCCCGTCGCCGCGACGAGCAGGAGCGCGTTCACGAGCGCAGTCAGCACCGACGCCTTCTTCATGCCGTACGTCCGCCGCTTCGAAGGCTTTCGTTGCACGAGGACGGTCGCGACCCCCGCGAGGGCGAGCCCGAGCACGTCGCCGAGGTTGTGCCCGGCGTCGGCGAGCAGCGCCATCGAGTGGGCCCAGAAGCCGACGATCACCTCGACCACGACGAACGCGAGGTTCACGGCCGTGCCGATGACGAACGCACGTCCGTGCCCGCGGTGGTCGTGGTCGTCGTGGCTCACGCGCACAACATAATTCGCGCCGGCCCGCGGCGCAGTGCGAATCGCGACGGAAGTGCGACCTTCCGCCGCACCCGCACGGTGCGGGGAGATCGCGAGCCGCGCGAACGTACGACCCTAGGAAGTGCCAAGTACCCATTTCGAGACGACGGTCGGGCTCGCCCGGGTCATCGTCGACGAGCCGCTGCTCGCGAAGTGCGACATGGCCGGGTGGCCGATCGCGGCGTGCGCGCTCGCGTTCGTCGCGCTCGTGCTGCTCTCGGTCAAGCCGTCGCGCTGGCATTTTCTCGCGGGCGCGGTCGCCGCCCTGCTCGCGCCCGCCGTCGCGCTCGGCACGGCGATCGTCCTCCCGGCGCCGGTGGGCGATGACGGGAGCGTGTTCGGGCTCTTCCCCGAGATCCAGTTCCCGTGGAAAGAGGTCGTGCTGACCGTAGGCGCCGCGACGCTCGCGCTCGTCTTGGCGGTCACCACGATCGTCGCCAAGAAGGACGTGCGGCTGCGCGTCGCCGCGTCGATGGTCTTGCCGCTCGCCATCGCCGCGTACGTGCGAAGCGGCGTCTGCGCTCACGCGTTCCGCGTCGCGATCGACGACCTCGGCAACGTCCACGAGGTCGCGACCGTCGACGCCGCGAACTGGCCGGCGGGCGTGCACGTGGGCGAAGCTTTCGCGATCGAGAACGTGATTGGCCCGGCGGTGCCGCGGCCCGGATTCCTCGGATTCGGCGGGCGGCGCGTCGATCCGACCGAGTGGCGCACCGTCGGCGCCTACGTCGCGCAGGAGCCGGGCCCCGTCGACGTCCTGCTCACGGCGGAGCGCGGCCCCGTGCGCGTCGAGCGCAAGAAGTCGCTCGTCGTCTGGCGCGACGAGGGCCCGAGCTGGATCCCGCTCGCGCTCGGCAACACGTGGCGCCTCACGAAGTTCCACGGCAAGCCGCGGAAACCCGGCGCGGTCGACGCCGCGTTCGCGACGGACGCGCCCGACCCGAAAGGCGAGGAGAAGGTCCTCCGCGTCGCGCGCGAGCTCCACGCCGGCGGCCTGCACGAGTTCGTGCTCGAGCTCGCTCAGCCGTCAGGCGCGACGCAGGAGCTCACCGTCTATCGGCGCGACGGCGAGCTCGTCTCGGCGAAGGACGGCCGCACCTTCACGCTCGGCGAATTCCCGCTGCTCGGCGCCTGCCGCTACACTACCAAGCCCATCGACGACGCACGCACGCTCGCCGGCCCTACGGTCTGCGGCTTCGGCACGGTCGAGGAGCACTACGGCCGACGCGGCGTCGTCGGCGATTCTCGTCGCCCTCTTCTCGCTCGGCCTCATCGACACTCGCGCGACGCGCGAGCACGAAGAGGCCTTCATCCTCGTGCGCTCGCGCCGCGAGTGACGTCGCTCGCGCGGATTGTCTGCGCGTCGCTCATGTCGATGATGCCGAGCAGCGAGAAGACGCGCATGACCTGGTAACTCGGGTCGAGCTCGAACCAGCGCGCGGCGAAGTTCGGGCTCATCGCGAATTTGTGGTGGTTGTTCTGGAACAGCTCGCCGCCGGTGAGAAAGTCGAACACGAGCGTGTTGCGCGACACGTCGCGCAGCTCGAAGTTGCGGTAGCCGTAGCGGTGGCCGCACCAGTTGACGATGGCGCCGTGGAGCGGCCCCATCACGAAGTGCAGCGGCAGGAGCGCGAACAGCCATGCGTGCGTCGCGAAGCGCCAATAGAAGAGCACGTAGAGCGCGCCCCACGCGATGCGCGCCGGCCACGACTGGCTGAGCCGGTCGAGCGCGGGCCAGTCGGGCATGCCGCCGTCGAAGCGCGCCTCCGGCTCGACGCGGCGGTACGCGAAGTCGTCGTAGGTCTTCTTCGTCGCGAGCATCATCGTGAGCGCGTTGCCGTAGTTCTCCGGCGAGTGCGGGTCCTTCGGCGTGTCGCTGAAGGCGTGGTGCATGCGGTGCAGAATCGCGTAGCCGCGCGCCGAGAGGAAGCTCGGCCCCTGGGCGAGGTACGTCATCAGGTGGAAGAAGCGCTCCCACCCGTGGCTCATCGTGAACTGCTTGTGCGCGCCGTAGCGGTGCAGGAAGAAGCTCTGGAAGAACACCGAGATCTGCCAGTGCGCCACGAAGAAGAGGACGATGATCACCCAGCCGATATGCTCGAAATCGCGTCCGCGTGGGCACACGTTTTCGTCACGACATGGTCATTTCGCTCAGAACGAGCGGAAGAGGAAGTCGTCGAAATCGACGCTCGCCGGCTGCGCGCTGCCCGTGAGGTAGACGATCCCGATGTTGGCGTCGCGGATGGTGTCGCTTGGCTTGGGCACGGGGACTTGCGTCGAGAGCGCTTGTTTGCCGTCCAAAAAGACGGCCGCGTTGGCCTGCGTCGCGCCGAGCGTGGTCACGTCGAGCCGCACGGTGATCCACTCGTCGACCGTGAACGGCGTGAGCGGCCAGCCCGCCGCCGCGGTTCCGCCGTCGGCCGACGGGCTCGTGACGGCGAGCGCGAGCCCGCCGTTCGCCGCGACGATGTCGAACGACACGTGGGCGTTGCCGGCGTTGTAGGTCGCGCGCAGCAGCGGAACGGACTGCGTCGGGTCGATCTGGTGGATGCGCAGCGACGTCCGCACCGAGACGGAAGGCGTCGTCACGTCCGTCGCTTCGGAGAGCACGTACGAGAACGCGAGCGTCGAGGGCGTCGCCGGCGTCGTGAACGTGACCGCGTGCGTCGGCGAGACGTAGTGGGTGGTGTCGAAGGCGTTGGCTCCGCCGCCGTACGCGAACGAGCCGACGAATTTCCTGGTCGGGCGTCGAGGACGACTCGAAGTCGTCGCAGAGGATCGTGCCCTGCTGCGTCGAGGCGCACGAGAAGATTTCGGGACCGCCGTCGGACGCGTCGGAGGCGACGACGCCGTCGCTCGATGGGCCGTCGCTCGATGGACCGTCGATGGAGCCGTCGGCCGGAGCGGCGTCGCCGCCCCCGTCGTCCCCTTCGAAGACGTCGTTGCTGCAGCCGACGAGGAGTGCCGTCACGGCGAAGGCGAAGACCGGGCGCAAGTTCACGTTCATTTGGACGCTCGCGAGCGCCATTCTATTCGATTGCGACGTTTTGTGGGTGACGCGGGTAGAAACCGGCTTGCAAGAACGTAGATCCGTGCGTGAAGCTGTCATGATGCGAGCGCGCGCGTGCGTCGTCGCGCTCGGTGTCGCGGTCGTCGCGCCGCCCGCACGCGCCCAGACCGCGCCGCCCCACACGCACGTGGAGGCGCGGCGCGACGACCAGGTCGTCGAAGACGCGACGTTCGCCTTGCTCGGCCTCTGGATCATGAGCACCTGGGCGGCCGAGATCGGCGACGCGGTCTGCAACGGCTCGTGCACCGATCACTCGTACGACCTGCTCTATGTGCCGGTCGTCGGACCGGCCATCGCCGCCGCGATGCCCGGCGTCCACCGGGCGGGCGACGCGTGGGCGGTCATGCTGGCCGCCGACTCGGTGCTCCAAGCCGGCGCGGGGCTCGTCGCGCTCGTCGCGTATCTCCTTCCGACCCGGCGCGTGGTCGTGGCCGACCGAACGTCGTGGACCGTGACGCCCGCGGCCGCCGGCGCGACGGTCGGGATGACGCTGACGATTCGCGCGTTCTGATCACGGCGCGAAGGACGGCGGCGCGTCGCCCGGATCCGTCGCCCACGTCGCGCTCGCCTCGGTCGCGAGCGTCCAGTCGAGCGTGCCGCCTTGCAGGACGAACGACTCGGGGAGCCACGCGCGCGTGGACGGCGTGCCGCTCACGGCGAGGGACGCCGGGTAAATCGCGCCGCCGCCGGCGCCGGGCGCGTGGACCACGAGCACCGGGCCGTTCGTCCGCCAGATCGTGACGCTCGAGAAAATCGGCGTCGTGAGCACGAGCTCCGCGCGCCCGGGATACTGCGGGTAAAGGCCCATCGCCGACCACACGAGCCACGCCGACATCGCGCCGAGATCGTCCTGACCGGGGATGCCCTCGGGCTCGTTCTTCCAGAGTTGGTCGATCGCGGCGTGAACGGTCTCGGCGGTTTTGGCGGGCGCGCCGGCGAAGTCGTAGAGGTAGGGCGTCGCGATTGACGGCTCGTTGCTCAAGTCGGCGTGCGTGCCGCCGGCGTTCGCGAGCGTCCAGCTGCCGCCGGGACGAAAAAAGTCGTCGAGCCGCGCGAGCGCGCCGCTCGTCCCGCCCATACCGGCGATGAGATCGGCGACGTCGAACGGGACCATCCACGTGTATTGGGCGCTCGTGCCCTCGGCGAATCCGTTTTGCGTGGCGGGCGTGAACGCGGTCCAGCCGCCGTTCGCGTTTCGATCGCGCACGTAGCCGTCCTTGTAGACGTTCTGCCAATACGCCGAGCGCGCGAGGAACGCGTCGTGGTCGGCGGCGTCGCCGAGCCGCTCGGCGAGCTGCGAGAGCGCGAAGTCGGCCGACGTGTCCTCGAGCGTCTCGCCCGCGCCGCCCCACGCGAACCCGTTGGCGGGCACCCAGTGGAGCGAGAGGTACTTGTCGAGCGACGGCCGCTCGCCGCTGACCATCACGTTCCACCCCGCGGAGCTGTCGTCGTCGGGCGTGACGGTGGTCGCCGCGTGGATCATCGACGCGAGCGCGCCGCTTGCGTCGAACGCCGTGCCGCCGAACGCGTAAATCGCGGGCAGCGCGACGTGCGCGGGATTGCCGGTCATCACGTGCGTCGCGCCGGGGCCATGCGTCCAGCGGTCCCAGACGCCGCCGTTCTCGGTCGCTTGGTTGAAGAGCGACTGCGCGATGTCCGACCCGATCGACGGATCGATCAGCGTCACGAGCTGGAGCTGCCCGCGATAAACGTCCCAACCGGAGAAGTTCGCGTACTCGGCCGTCTGGCCCGCCGCGCGCGCGTGCGTCTGAGCGTCCATTCCGGCGTACTCGCCGGTGACGTCGTCGAAGACGTTCGGGTGCAGGAGCGCGTGGTAGAGCGCCGTGTAGAAGACCGCGAGCTGGTCGGGCGTGCCGCCTCCGACTTGGATGCGCGAGAGCTTCGCGTTCCACGCGTCGTAGGCTTTCTTGCGAACGTCGTCGAACGAGGTGCCGCTCGGATTTTCGGCGTCGAGGTTGGCCTTGGCGTTCGCGTCGCTCACGAACGACACGCCGACGCGGACGCCGACCGGCTGCGTGCCCGGCGCGAACGTCACGTACGCGCCCGAGCCTTTTCCGGCGGGCGGATAGCCGTCGGTGCCGTAGGTGGTCCCGCCGGTCGCGCTCGCTTGCCCGGCCGTGACGGCGCCGTCTTGCCACGTGCCGTACGACGCGAACGGCCGATCGAACTCGGCGCGAAAGTGGAGCGTGTAGTAGCTGCGGCGATCGACGTTGCCCGCGGTGCCGAAGATGTAGCCGCAGAAGTTCCCGCTCTTCACCCAGCCGCTCACGCTGCTGGTGCTCGGGTCGATCGTGACCGACGCGTCTTCGCTCCCGAGCTCGGAGCTCGACGTGCGAAAGAGCATCGTCTGCGTCTTGCCGGCGGGGTAGGTGAAGCGGCCGGAGCCGGTGCGCGTCGTGACCGTGAGCTCGACCGACGCGCCGCTGTCGAGCGCGACGGCGTAGTAGCCGGGCTCGGCGTGCTCGTTCGCGTGCGCGAACGTGCTCGCGTAGATCGCATCGGTCGCGTCGCTCGCCGGCGAGGTCGTCACGTCGCCCGCATACGGGAAGAACGGGATGTCGCCGTATGCGCCCGCGCACCCGGTGCCCGAGAGGTGCGTGAGCGAAAAGCCGCGAATTTTGGGCGTGGCGTACGAGTAGCCGCCGGGCGCCGTGCCGTGCGTCGCGTCGCCCGCGGTCGTCTCGGGGCTCCACTGCACCATGCCGAAGGGCACGTCGGCGCCGGGCCACGTCTCGCCGCCCGCGGTCCCGATGAACGGGTTCACGTACTTCGCGACGTCGGCGGGCGCGTACGGCGGCGGCGGGCCCACGTCGTACGAATCGTTCGCGTCGCTCGCGTCGCCGGCGTCGCCGGCGTCACCCGCGCTCGGATCGTCCGAGCACGCCGCGAACGGGAGCGCGATCCCGAGCAGGAGCAGCGCGAGCCGCGGCGCGCCCGACATCGCGATCTTTCACCAATCCGAGGCGCCGGCCTTGACCTCGCCGACGGCGGCGTCGAGCGTCGTCGCGGCGAGGCCGCGCTCGGTCGGACGCGCCGTGATGCGCTTTCGGAACTCGACGTACGCGCCGTCCAGCCTTCGGACGGCGGCGGTCATCACCTCCATGCGCGTCGTGTCGGACGGCGCGCCGCTGAAGCTCCGCGCGAGGAGCCTGTCGGCGGCGCCGAGGCGGACGAGGAGCAGCGACGCGCTCTCGGAGACCGGACCGGGGATGGCGTCAGCGCCCTCCCAGGTTTGGACGCGCAAGGTCGCTTCGAGCGAATCGAGCAGCCCTTCGAGCGCTTTGCGAAGCGAAACGACGCGCGCGTCGCTCCTGTTGGGTCGACCAGAAGGTTCTCGAAGCATCGCTCATGTTCGCACAGAACGACCCGCGACATCGCCGGATTGTGAGGATGAGCTTCAGTTCATCAGCTTCGAGTCGACCGGCGGGGCGTCGTCCTCGCCGTCGGCCTTCTTGCGGGCGGCCTCGGCTTTCGCGGCGTGCTCGTCGCGGCGCTTCGCGTCCGTCTCGCGCGCGGCCGCCCGGTCCCACTGTCGAGCGGCTTCGCGCCACGCGAGCTCGGCCGCGCGTTCGTCGCGCGCTTCGCGCGCCTTTTGCTCCTCGGCCTCCGCTTTCGCGACGTGCGGATTTTTTCCAAAGCTCATGCGCGGTCAGTATCACTCCGAGCGGACGCGGTCGATCCAGAAGGCGAGACCGCGGGCGTAATCGCGGTCGCGGAGCGGTATGCTCACGGAGTGAGCTTTCTCCGCATCATCTTTCCGAAGCCCGGGTTCTTCATCGCCGACACGCGCCTCGGCCTCGCCGTGAACGCGCGTCCCGTCGTCGAGGCGAGCTTCGTCGCGGGGCTCGATTGGTGGAGCGAGATGCCGCCCGGCGTGCACGCGGTCGAGACGACGATCCAGGCGCCGCTCGGGTTCGCGCGCAAGAGGACCTACCAGCTCGAGGTCCGCCCCGAGCTCGTCACGATCGCCGTGCTCGACTACAGCCGCATGTGGGGCAACATGACGGGCGCGCCGAAGAGCGTGACGTTCGTCCCGCGCTGAGCGGCTCACGCGTCGGCGAGGCTCGGTCGCCTTCTCGGCGAGCATGAACACCGTCGCGTCGACGACGCGCAGGTCGTACGTCAACCCTGTCCGAGCTTGGCGAGCAGCGCGGCGATGTCCGCCTGCGCCAACCCGATGCGTGTCAAGAAGGCGCGCGCGCCGCCGTATTTCGCGTGGAGCGCGTCGAGGAACGCGGCGATGGCGCCGGGCGGGCTGTTCGAGCCCGATCGCATGAGGTAGTGCGCGGAGATCGCGTAGTCGTCGACGATCGCGTCGCGCTCGACGCCCGCGAGGTCGAGCAGGATCGCCGTCACCATGCCGGTTCGATCCTTGCCCGACGTGCAGTGGTAGACGACCGCGCCGTCGCCGTGCGTCGCCATCATGTGGAAGACCTCGCGGAACGAGTCTTGGTGGTCGTCGAGGGCGTGGAGGTAGAGGCCGCGGAGATCGCCGGCGCGAAACCAATCCTCGATGCCGACGCCGAGGAGCGAGATGCGCCGGTACGCGAATCGCGGATCGCGCGAGAGCGCGTCGCCCTGGTTCTCGGCCTCGAAGAGGGTGCGCAGGTCGAGGTCGAGCGTGACGCCGCGCTCGCGAAAGAGCCGGCGGTCGGCCTCGTTCGCGTCGACGAGGGTCCCCGACCGATAGAAGCGCTCGTGCGGGATGATCCCGCGGGTGCCGCGCAGGCCGCCGAGATCCCGCATGTTGCGGACGCCGTCGAGCGCGACGTTGCGGAGCATGTCGCCGACGTTGGGTTGCACGACCGGCGTCGCGGCGCGGACGCCCGACGAGCAGCCGAGGGCGAAGAGGGTCACCGCCAACACGGCGCGTCGCATGCGTCTTCGTAGACGACGCGCGTCACGCGTCAAGCTCAGGCGAAGTCGATTTCGCGTCAGATCCCCGAGCCCGTGGGGAGCGCCGCCCCCGCGCCGATCAGCGCGCCCGACGCGTCGTACGTCGCTTCGCAGATCGCGTTCTGGTCGCCGCCGCGCTGCACGCTCGCCATGAACGGGCTGCTCGCCGTGCCCACGGCGCGCACGTACGTCCTCGCGACGTCGTCGCACGACGGCGCGGCCGCCTTGGCGCTCACCTGACAAGTGACGACGAGGAAGTCGAGCCCCGCGTCGAAGCCTCCGTCGACGAGGTCGTTCACGATCGCGCTCACGTCCTTCGAGTCGACGACGACGGCCTGCTCGCACCCGAGCGCGCGGAGCTCCGTCGTCCCTGGAGCGGTGACGCCCTTCGCGGCGAGCTTGCTGCTCTCGCCGATCACCTTGATCGTCGTCTTGCCGACGTCGCTCGTCGCGAGGAGATACACCCCGATGCCCGCGCCGATCATCCCGACGAACAGGACGCTCGCGACGACGACGAGCGCGATGAGCCAGCCGCTCATCCCCTTCTTGCGAGGCGGCGGAGCGACGGGCATCTGCGGCGGATAGGGCATCATGCGAAGGACCGATGGTAGCGGCTTCGCCTCGCCGGCTGTGTAAGGTCGCCGCGCGCGGCGCGTTTTTCGAGCATGACCATTCGACCTCGACGTTACCGTTTCGCAGCCGCCCTCGTCCTCCTCACGGCCGTTCCGCTCCTCGCGGGGTGTCCCGAGAATTCGCACACCAACCCTCCGCCGCCGACGGGCGATCAAGACGCGAGCGCGACGACCGCGCCGACCACGAGCGCCCCGCCGGCAGCCGACGCCGGCTGACGCGCCGTGGCGCGCAGTTCGGCGCTAGAATGCGCCGCCGTGCGCGCCACGCCCTCGATCGCCCTCGCCGTCTTCGCCTGCGCCGCTTGCGTCGTCTTCGCCTGCGGGAGCGACCCATCCGGCGAAGACGGCGGGGTCGACGACTCGGGTCTCGCGAGCGACGCGCCCGTTTCGACCGACGTCGTCGCGAGCGACGACGCCAGCGCGCCCGCCGACGCGACCCCGCTCGGTCACGGCGCCGGCTTCGCGTGCTCGAGCTCGGACGCCGGCGCCGAGTACGCGTGCGACTGCCCGCCGAGCACGGCGTGCACCGACACGTGCCCGAACGGCGGACGCTGCGCGTACGCGTGCGAGTCGGCGTCGACCTGCGCGGTGAGCTGCGTCGGCGGCGGCTGTCATCAGGCGTGCGCCGGCTCGTCCTCGTGCTCCATGACCTGCCCCGACGCCGGCGGCTGCGTCGAAGATTGCAACGCGGAGACGTGCACGCTCGAGTGCACCGGCGGCGGATGCACGCTCGATTGCCACGACGCGGGCACGTGCCGAATCACGAAGTGCGCGGGCTCCTGCTCGGTCGCGTGCAACGGCGCGGCGAGCTGCTCGTGCGCGGGCACCGGTTGCTCGATCACGCCCTGAGACTACGCGCTGCTCACTGGCACTGACCGCTGACGCAGGTCGTGCTGCCCGGGCATTCCCAATTCGCGTTGCAGCCCGCGACGCAGACTCCGTTTTCGCAAATCTGCCCGGCGCCGTCCGTGCCGGGGTTGCAGTCGCCGTCGGTCGCGCAGGGGACGCCGTCGGTCGCGTCCGATTGGGAGCTGCCGGCGTCGTCCGTCGCCGGGGGCGGAGGCGGAGTCGTGTCGGCGACGACGGGGCCGAGCGGCGTCGAGGAGTCGACGACGACGGCGTCGACCATCGCGTGGTCCGTGTAACCCTCCTCTTGGCCGAAGAGGTACATGATGGTCGGGTAGGAGACGTCGAGCACCCAGTAGTTCGCCTTGTTCTCGACCGAGCACGACGGGCCGTCGTCGAGCACCATGACGATTACGGACTTCTGGTTCTTCGGGTTGGTCACGCGCAGGCGCGCCCCGCAGCCGTAGCGCGCGCCGCCGATCGAGTACCAGTTGACCGCGCGCTGGCAGCTCGCGTGACTCTGCGACGCCGAGCACACGCCTTCGCTGTAGGCGCTCTTGATGCACGACGCCGAGCCGCACGCGTCGCCCGGATCGGTGAAGTACGGGTTGGACGAGCAGCCGAAGTCGGTCGCGACGTACTGACCCGTCGGGCTCGGCTGGCTGTTGAACAGCCCCTTGCAACCGGGGAAGCCGCCGACCGCCGCGTTCGACGTGCCGTCCGAAAAGGAACCGGACGACGAGCACGCGGCGGCGACGAGCAGGAGCGGGAGCACGAGCGACGACGATCGCAGACGGGGGACGCGCATGCGCCCGCGCGAGTGCACGGCGCGCGCCAACGTCGCGCGCGGGCGAATCGCCAATCGTTCCGCGGGAGCGTTCTTCGCCTCGGGCGTCGGCGCTCGTGGATCGCGCGACCCTCACGGATCGCGCGCGGGCCGCCCCGCGTCACTCGTAGACGACGAGGTACGAGACCATGTCGATGTTGCCGGTGCCGCCAGCGTCCGCCGCGGGGGGCGTATTTCCGCCGAGGAGCCCTTGGTACGAGACCGTGACCGTCTGCCCGGCGGGCGCGTCTTTCGTCACGTCGACGACGTACGGCTCGACGGGCGCGCCCGGACACCACCCGCCGCGCCCGTACCACCACGTGCCGCCCTGGTTCGGCGTCATCATGTTCGCGGTGTCGGCGATGCAGCCCTTCTGCGTCTGCGCCATGGGGAAGTCTTTCGTGTACGTCGACGCGCCCACCGTGAAGACGTGCTGGTGATCGCAGAACTCGGCGCAGTTGGTGATCGCGTCGCCGCCGTGCCCGGTGATGATCGCCCAGAGCTCGACGCGCTTGGCGTTCGCGGGGATCGCCACCTGCACCGGCGTGCGACCGACGTTGTACTGATCGTCGAAGGTCCCGCCCGAGAAGAGGAACGTCTTTTGCGCGGGCAAATAGCCCTTCTTTTGGTTCGAGAAGCGCAGCGACACGGTCGTCGCCGTGGGCTGCACGTTCCACGGCGGCGCGAACTCCCAGTGGAAGCGCCTCGTGCCGCCGCTCGCGAGCTCGGCGAGCATCGGCGTCGCGTCGACGACCCAGTGCGTCTCGCGGTGGTAGCTCGTGATGAAGCGCGCCATCTCGACGTTCGCGGGGGCGACCACGCCGCCGTCGCCCGCGTCCGGCGCGCCCGCGTCGTCCGGGAGCGGCGCGACCGACAGCCACGCGAGGTAGTCCCACGCGCCGCAGTTGTCGTTGAGCTCGTTGACGCCCGGGTTCGGGCAGAGCTGCGTCACCTCGACCTCGAGCGTGTCGAAGCCCGCCATCTCCGTGGCGGACGGGAGCACCGCGTCGGTCTCCGCCCAGCCCGCGAGGATCGCGCCGTCGCTCGTGCCGCCGTCGGCGTCGAGGTGCGCCTCTCCTTGGCCGAAGAGCGTGACGACCGTCGCGTTCTCCGTCGCGAGCGCGGCGGCGCGCGCGGCCGTCGCGTTCATGTAGTCGCCTTCGTAGGACGCGTACGCGAGATTGTTGTCGAACCACTGGCTGTTCTGCCGCGTCACGTCGGCGAGCGTCCCGAGGCCGCGGACGTGCTGCGTTCGGTCGATCGCGAACCCGAGCTGAAGGTACGCGGGCATCGCAGTGCTCATCCAGTTGCCGAGGTCTTGCGCGCGCTGCGACACGACGTGCAGGTGCGACGACCACTGCGCCGCGTCGTCGGGCGAGAGCGTCGCGAGGAGCGCCTGCACCGCGGCGTCCTGGTTCGAGATGCTGGTCGCGGCGCTCGCCGCCGACTGCGTCGAGACGAAAAAGTAATGAACGTTCTTCGCCGACTGCTTCACGAGCGCCGCGAGGTCCTTCGGCTTCGTCCAGATCGACGCCGTGTTCGTGGTCGAGATCGCGAGATCGGGGACGAAGACGTACGACTCGCACCCGTCGAATGCGGACTTCAGGCTCCACGTGCTCCCGTCGGTGAGCGGGACTTGGAAGTCGTCCGACACGTCGCCTCGGTGCACGCCGTAGGGCCCGGCGGAGAACGCGAGCGCAGGCAGATTGTCGGGGCACGTCGTCCGCGGCGCGTCCGGAGCGACGTCCGCGGTCGTCGCGTCGCCCGCGTCGTCGCCCGCGTCGGGGGTCGCTCCGTCGCCGCCGCACGACGCCGTCGCCCACGCGGCCGCCGCTGAAGCCGCGCACAAGAAAGCCAAGACCCTGCGCATCATGCTCGAAAGTTATCAGCTGCCGCGGCCCGCAGCCATCCTCGCGCCGGCGCAGAGAGTATCCGTGTACCCGGAGCTCGGTCTCGGCGTCGGCTGGGGCTTCTGACGCTTTTCAGGTGCCGCTCAGCGCGAAGAGCTGTCCCGCGCCGAAGCCGCCGATCGAAGACGGCGGCGAGTCGACGACGTAGACCGTCTTTCCGACGATGACCGGATCGTGCACGACGTTCTTCGCGCCGGTCACCTTGCCGTTCCACGTGTCGGCGCCGGTCGAGAGCGAGAGCACGTGCACGCCGTCGCTCGCGGTCACGACCAGCGTGTCGCTCGGGACCGCCGCGGCGAGCGTCGTCGCGATCGCGGCGCCGAGGTTCTGCGAGCCGCTGCAGCCGTTCGTGATCGTCATCGTGTACGCGCGCGCGGCCGCGCCGGTCAGCGGCGTCGACCACGCAGGTTTGCCCGTCTTGGCGTCGAACGCCGACACGCCCGCGGAGCCCGCCGCGATGGCGCGCCCGCCCGCGAGCACGGGAGCCTGCGCGCCGGCGCCGGCGAGCGGCTGCGTCCAGCCGACCGTGCCGTCGCTCTCCTTGCGCGCGACGACCGCGCCCGCCTCGATAAGATAAACGAAGCCATTTCCCGCGCTGATCGTGCTGGTCGGTGTAGTCTGCACGTTCCACTTCGGCGTGCCCGCGGCCGCGTCGAACGCGTAGAGCCCGGACGCGAACGTCGGCTGCACGCTGCCGCCGGCCGTGTACGACGGCGCGTAGAAAAGGACGCCGCCGTCCAGCGCGACGCCGCCCATCACGTCGCCGAGCGCGTCGCCGCATGCGGTCCCTTGCTTGTTGCCTTGCCACACGGTCTTCGCGGCGACGTCGAGATCGCCGACGAACAACCCGGGCCCGTCGGACTTCGACGTGTTCGCGAACCAGACGCCGCCCGCCGTGTCGGGGATCGTCTGGCCCCACCAGTCGACGCCGGTCGTCACGGTCATCTTTCCGTCCGCGAGGGGCACGAAGTAGACGCCGTCGTCTTGGACGACGAGGTTCGAGCCGCTCACCGAGGCCCAGTTGCCCATGTTCGCGTCGGAGCCGGAGTCGAACGTCCACACGCGCGTTCCGGTCGTCGAGACTTTGTCCGCGGCCGTCGTGCCGACGTACGGGCCGTCGTCCGCGGCCCACTGCAAGTACACCGCGTCGGACGCGGCGAGCGCGTGGTGCATCGCCTTGACGGTTTTGTTCGCCGGCGGAGTCGGCGTGTACGACCACGCGACCGTGAGCGGTCCCTGGACGCAGCCGTCGCTCGCGAACGTGCGAGCCCCGTCGTGACCGTACGTGAGCCACGCGCCCGTTCCGCACGACGGCCCCGCCTCGACCACGTCGTTGCCGCCTCCGCCGTCGGTCGCGCCGTCGGGCGCGGCGTCGGCGCCGCCGTCGCTCGTCGCGCCGCTGTCGCCGCAGCCGCACGCGAGCGCGCAAAGGACCAAGGAAAGGAGTGCTCTCATCGCCAAGCCAGCCTACGCTCTCCTCAGGCGTTTCCGGAATGGTGATCCTCGTCGCCCTCTTGGTCCTCTCGTGGCTCGTCGCCTTCTCGGGCTATGTCGGCGCGCTCTCCAACTTGAGCGGCAAGACGCCGTGGCGCGTCATGTTCGTGAGCGGGTTTCGCATGTTCGACAAACAGAACTTCACGAGCCGCGGCCTCGTCTGGCGAAAGGTCTACCTCGGCGCCTTGGCCGCGCTTCTCGTCTTCGCGGTCGCGTTCGTCGTCGTCTCGAGCTGAGCTCGCTACTTGACGATCGCTTCCCAGTTGTCGGCGATTTCTTGCGGCGACCAGACGCCCGCCGCGTCGTCTTTGAATTTCCCGGCGGTCTCGACGACCTTGAACGCGTACATCCGCGCGCCGGCGACCGCGAGCACGTAGCCGGTGCGGTCCGCGCAGAGCGGGCTCGCCAAGAAGAGCGCCGCCGGCGCGATGTGCTCGGGCGTGAGCGCGTCGCGACCGTGCTGGAACATCGGCAGATCCTCGGTCATGCGCGTCTTGGCGATCGGCGCGAGTGCGTTGACCGTGATGCGGTGCTTCTGGAGCTCGATGCTCATCGTGCGCGTGAGTCCGTAAATCCCGGCCTTCGCGGCGGCGTAGTTCGACTGGCCGAAGTTGCCCATCATGCCGCTCACGCTCGTCGTGTTGACGACGCGCCCGCCTTCTCCCTGCTGCACCATCTGCTTCACGACGGCTTGGCTGACGAGGAAGGTCCCCTTGAGGTGCACCGCGACGACGGCGTCGAAGGCGGGCTCTTCCATCTTCAAGAACGTCTTGTCGCGGAGGATGCCGGCGTTGTTCACGAGCACGTCGACGCGGCCGAACGAGTCGACCGCGGTCTTCACGATGCCGGCCGCGCCGTCGGCCGTCGCCACGTTGTCGTGGTTGGCCGCGGCCTCGCCGCCGGCCGCGCGAATTTCGGCGACGACCTTCTCGGCCGCCGACTCGTCCGTGCCGCCGCCGTGCTCGGGGCCGGACTCTCGCTGCGCTCGAGCTTGCGGACCCAGGCCGTCGCGCGGGCCTCCCAAATCGTTGACGACGACCTTCGCGCCTTCGCGCGCGAAGAGGAGCGCGTGCGAGCGGCCGATTCCGCCGCCCGCGCCGGTCACGATGGCCACTTTTCCGTCGAGGAGTCCCATGGGTCGTGCGTGATAGCATGTTGCCATGCAACCTCGCAGGCCGGAGCAAAGCGCAGGTACGAGGTTGCGACACGGAAGCGTGCGTCGCATCGTGGCCCTCGCCCTCTTCGCGTTCGCGTGCGACTCCACGCCCGCTCCGCCGGCGCAACCCGACGTCGTGACGTTCCCGCCGGGGTTCTTCTTCGGCTCGTCGACCGCGGCGTTCCAGGTCGAGGCGCACGACGATCACACCGACTGGGCGCACTGGGCGACGACGCCCGGCAAGATCAAAAACGGCGACACCCCCGACCCCAACGGGCCCGACTCGCTCAATCACGTCGACGAGGACGTCGCGCTCCTCACGTCGACGCACCAGAACGCCTACCGCTTCTCGATCGAGTGGGGCCGCGTCTACCCGACCCAAGCCGACTTCGACGCCGACACGCCCGACCCGGCGGCGATGGCCGCGTACGGCGCCCTCCTCGACAAGCTCGTCGCCGCGCACATCACGCCGATGGTGACGCTGCACCACTTCGCCTTCCCCGACTGGCTCTCCGACGTGACCGCGCCCGATCAGCCGCAAGGCTGGGAGCGCCCCGGCGTCGTCGCTCAGTTCGCGAAGTTCTGCACGAAGATGGCGACCGCCTTCGGCGATCGCGTCGACTGGTGGTTCACGATCAACGAGCCGCTCAACATCGTCGTCGGCGGCTACGTACAGGGGAGCTTCCCGCCCGGGCTCGTCCTGAACACCGATTGCGGCTTCGCGGTCGCCAAGACCGAGGTGCGGGCGCACGCCGCGTGCTTCGACGCGATCCACGCCGCCGAACCGAAGGCGATGGTCTCGGTCGCCAAGCACATGCGCACCTTCCACCCCTACGACGACACGAACCCCGACGACCAAACGGCCGCCGACCACGTTCGCTACGTCTACAACGACTGGTTCTTGAACGCGATCGTCCACGGCGACTGGGACGACGACCTCGACGGCACGCTGACGAGCTCGCCCGCCGACGTGAAGGGCGATCCGACGCTCGTCGGCCGCGCCGACTTTCTCGGCGTGAACTACTACTCCGACACGCTCATCAGCGCGTCGCGCGGCGTCGTCATCCCGGTGATCGACGCGTCGGTGTACGAGGCCTTCCTGCCGACGCCTCGGCCGAAGACGGATTTCGGGTGGGACATCTACCCCGAAGGGCTCGGAACCGTGCTCGACGAGGTTAAGCCTTATGGCCTACCGGTCGTAATTGCAGAAAATGGCATCGCCGACTCCGGCGACACCATGCGGTCACGGTTCATCGCGGAGCATTTGTACCAGGCAGGCTGGGCCATCCAGCGCGGCGTGGATTTGAGGGGATATTTTCATTGGGCATTGGTCGACAACTTCGAGTGGGCGAACGGGTTCTGCCCACACTTCGGCCTGGCGTCCTACGACCCGACGACCAAGGCGAGGACTCTCCGCCCGAGCGCGCAGACGTACGCGTCGATCATCCAAGCGGGCCAAGTCTCGAAGAAGGATCTCGACGCGATGCCCCCATACGGCACGCCAGCGGTGACGTGCCAGTGAACCCGAAGGTCACGGCGGTCGACGTCCCGACCCTGCAAGCGCTCGAGTACGACGACGACGAGACGACCGACGTCTCGCATCGCGTGCGCGACAGCGAGATCGCGCCGCCGCCCGAGAAGACGCGCCGCGGCGTGCTCGTCGTGCTCCGCGGCCCCGAGCCCGGTCGAATGCTCGCGCTCGCCGACGAGCCGACGACGATCGGGCGCGAGAAGGGCGTCGACATCCGCTGGGACGACAAGGGCCTCAGCCGTCGCCACGCGCGCATCGTCCGCGACGGGTCCGCTTGGATCATCGAAGACCTCGGCTCGCGCAACGGCACGTGGGTCGACGGCCGCCGCGTCGACCACGTCGAGCTCCACGACGGCGCGCGCATCGCGCTCTGCGCCGGCGTCGTGCTCCGCTTCAACCTGGTCGACGAGATCGAGGAGCGCGTCGCGCGCCAGCTCTTCGAGGCCTCGACGCGCGACGCGCTCATGGGCATCTACAACCGTCGCTACTTCGACGAGCGCCTCGCGGCGGAGGTCTCGTACGCGCACCGCCACAAAGGTCTGCTCGGGCTCCTCTTGTTCGACGTCGATCACTTCAAGCGCGTCAACGACACGCACGGCCACCAAGCCGGCGACGTGCTGCTCGCGGGGATCGCGAAGAAGGTCATCGCCGCCATCCGCGCCGAGGACGTGCTCGCCCGCTACGGCGGCGAGGAGCTCGTCATCATCGTTCGCGGCGTGCCCAAGCCCGGCCTCGAGATCCTCGCCGAGCGCATCCGCCGCGCCGTCGCCGACGCGCGCTTCGAGCACGACGGCGCGGTGGTCAGCGCCACGATCAGCCTCGGCATCGCGACGCTCGAAGAGTGCGACGCGCACGCGACGGGCGATCTCTTGGTCGCCCTCGCGGACGAGCGCCTCTATCGCGCCAAGCAAACGGGAAGAAACCGCGTCTGCGTGGAGTGACACGCCTTGACGCACCGCGTGGCTGTGTTAGCGATTCCGGCCACCCCTACGGAGGATTCCCGATGGCCGTCGACGTCAAAAAGCTCTTCAACGAGCAGCTCCCGCAAGGTCTCGCCAACAACGCCGAAGATGCAAAGACCATCGGCGCGAAGTACCAGATGAACGTCACCGGCGAGGGCGAGTGGTTCATCGACGTCTCCTCGACCGGCCCGTCCTGCAAGCCCGGCACCGGCACGGCCGACTGCACGATCACCATCGCGGCCGACGACTTCCAGAAGCTCGTCGAGAACCCGCAGGCGAACGGCATGCAGCTGTTCTTCTCGGGCAAGCTGAAGGTGAGCGGCAATCCGACGCTCGCGATGAAGCTGCAGAAGCTCTTCTCGTACAAGTGATAGGACGAGGGGTGTGAAGGCACTCCACGGCGTCCGCGTCCTCGATCTCAGCCGGCTCCTCCCGGGCCCTTTCGCGTCTCTCGTGCTCGCCGACCTCGGCGCCGAGGTCGACAAGATCGAGGACACGGACGCGGGCGACTACCTGCGCCACATGCCGCCGACCCTCGCGCCGCGAGGCGCGGACCAGGCGAACGCGGGCGACACGAGCGCGATGTTCCTCGCGCTCAACCGCAGCAAGCGGAGCGCGTGCCTCGATCTCGAAGAAGCCCGAGGCGCGCGACGCGTTCCTCACGCTCGTCGAGAAATACGACGTCGTCCTCGAGCAGTTTCGGCCCAAGGTTCTCGATCGCCTCGGCCTCTCGCACGCGACGCTCCTCGAGCGAAACCCGCGGCTCGTGATTTGCGCGCTCACCGGCTACGGCCAGAGCGGCCCGCTCGCGATGCGCGCCGGCCACGACATCGACTACCTCGCGCGCGCGGGGATCCTCGGGTTTCAAGGCCCCGCGGGCGCGCCGCCGCAGCCGCCGGGCTTTCAGCTCGCCGACGTGAGCGGCGGGCTCTGGGCGGTCATCGGAATCATGGCGGCGCTCGCCGAGCGCACGCGTACCGACAAAGGCAAGGTCGTCGACGTGTCCATGACCGAGGCGGCGATGCCCTTCGGCATCGTGTCGATTCGCGTCGATGCTCGCGGGCCAGAAGCTCGAACGCGGCGCCGAGCCGCTGACCGGCGGGATCGCCGCGTACGGCACCTACGCGACGAAAGACGGAAAGTACGTCGCGCTCGGCGCGCTCGAGCCGAAGTTCTGGCTCGCGTTCGCCGGGGGCGTGGGCCTGCCGGCCGACATGAGCGGCATCGTGCCCGGCGATCATCAGCCCGCGCTGAAGAAAAAAGTCGCCGACCTCTTCGCGTCGCGCACGCAGGCCGAGTGGCTCGCGTTCTCGCTCACGCACGACTGCTGCCTCGAGCCGGTCATCGAGCCCGAAGAGCTCGCGACCGACCCGCACCTCGCCGCGCGCGACGTGTTCTTCGAGATCGCCTCGCCCTGGGGCCCGCTCCAACAGCTGAAGATGCCGACGTGCCTGCCCGGCGCGGTTCGTCCGCCGCCGAAGAAGGGCGAGCACACCGAGGAGATCCTGCGCGACGCCGGCCTCGACGACGCGGCCATCGCGAAGCTCCGTGCGTCGGGCGCGATCGTCTGACGGGATCAGATGTTCCGGTATTCCTCGAGGAACTCCCAGTCGGCGACGAGGCCCTTGCGGAGGAGCACCGAGAGCAGCGTCGCGACGATCGGCTCCCAGCGCGGCGCTTCGCCGAGGATCTCGGCGGCGTCGGCGCCGTGCGCGACCGCGCGGAGGGCGCTCACGAGATCGCGCGCGGTGAGCGCGCTCTCCACCGGCGCGGGGTTGCTCGGCGCGCGACCGCGTCGCGCGGGCAGCTGAATGGTCGTTCCGTCGAGCAGCGTGACCTCGACCATGGGAATCGACGGCTGCCGCTTCTTCGGCGTGATCTCCTTCGCCTCGATTTCGGGGCTCGCGTCCGGGCTGTCGGCGCTCGCCGCGGGCGGGGGAGGGGACGAGACGTCCTCGAGGAGCTCCTCCGGCGGGATGGTCCGCGGAATCACTTTGGGCGCGGGCTTCGGGCTAGGAGGCGCCGGCGGCGCCACGGCCTGAGGCGCGGGAGGCGCGGTCTCGCCGTGGTAATACACGCGAATCGCCGCGCGAATGTCGCTCCGCGCCGCGATCATCGGCTTCACCGTGATCCCGCCGCACGACTGCGACACCTCGCCGAGCGCCGTGTCGTTGGTCGGGTCGTCCATCGCGACGAAGAGCTGCTCGCCGCCTTTCTTGGACTTGCGATGCAGCACAGGCACGAGGCAGTACTTTTCGGCGATTTCGTGCGGCACGAAGTTGAGCAGTTGTCGCGAAAAATCTACGTGATAGAGCGATACCCAGGGCACCGCGAGCTGCTGCGAGAGCGCCTGCGTGAGCTGCGTCTCGCTCACCATGTCGAGGGCGACGAGGACGTCACCGAGCCGTTCCCCCTCTTTTCTAGGGTGCGCGAGCGCCCGGGCGAGCTGTTCCTGGGTGATGACGTTCGCCGCGACGAGCAGCTCGCCGATCCGCATGCGTGATGCCATGGTCCTCGTGGGATCGTACGGGGTGAAATGTCAGCGGCCAAATAACGCGCTACCGTTTCCCCTTGAAAACGCGCGTGTTAGCCTTCCGTCTCCGGCATGCGTCCTTGCCCGCAGTGCAACAGCCCCTGTGACACGACGCACCAGTTCTGCCCGAGCTGCGGGTTTCCGATCGGCAAGGTCTCGCAGAACAACGGCGACGACCCGCTGATCGGGCGCACGCTGCCGGGCGGGTTCGTGATCCTCGAGCTCATCGGCGTCGGCGGCATGGGCCGCGTGTATCGCGCGGAGCAGACGACGCTCGGTCGCACGGTCGCGGTGAAGATCGTTCACCCGCACCTCGCGGGCGAAGAGAACGCGGTCGCGCGCTTCATCACCGAGGCGCGCGCGGCGAGCCGACTGAACCACCCGAACTCGGTCGCGGTCATCGATTTCGGCAAGACCAACGACGGCCAGCTCTACCTCGTCATGGAGTACCTGCGCGGCAAAGACCTCGCGCGCGTGGCGTACGAGGACGGGCCGCTCCCGTTCCGGCGCGTGGTCGACGTGCTCCGACAGACGCTCGCGGCGCTCGCCGAAGCGCATCACTTCGACATCATCCACCGCGACCTCAAGCCCGAGAACATCATCCTCGAGCCGGTGCGCGGCGGCGGCGACTTCGTGAAGGTCGTCGACTTCGGCCTCGCGAAGATGCAGGTCGAGAAATCGCAGCCGTCGATCACGAGCCCCGGAATCGTGTGCGGCACGCCCGAGTACATGTCGCCCGAGCAAGGTCGCGGCGACCCGCTCGACCCGCGCAGCGACCTCTACGCGGTCGGCGTCATTCTCTACCAGCTCCTTACGGGAAGGTTGCCCTTCGAGGCGGAGACGCCCACGCAAGTCGTCTTGATGCACCTGTCGAAGGCGCCGCCGGACCCGGCGTCGGTCGCGCCGGATCGCATGATCCCCAAGCCGCTCGTCGACATCACGCTGAAGGCGCTCGCGAAAGAAGCGGGCGATCGCTTCCAGAGCGCCGAAGAGTTCGCCGTCGGCCTCGGCGAGGTGATGGCGCAGGTCGAGTCCGCGGCGCGCGAGACGGGGCGTAACCGCTGTCCCAAGTGCGCCACGGTCAACGACGCCAAGCAGAAGTTCTGCGGCGAGTGCGGCACTCCGCTCCTCTCGTCGGCGGCGACGCTCACGAACATCCCGAGCACGCGCGACGGGCAGCCGGCGCCGCAGGTCGGCAAGACCAACGGCGAGGCCGCGCGCGAGGTGTTCCCGCTTCCGTTCCTCGGGCGCGAAGACGATCTCGCGTGGATCGAAGAGCACCGCACGCGCGCGAAGACCGGGCTCTGGTCGGTGCGCGTGTCGGGCGAGCCCGGCATCGGAAAATCGCGCCTGCTGCGCGAGGTCGCGCACGCGGCGAAGGTCGCTGGCGACACGGTCATCAGCGTGGGCCCCGATCCGACGTGGGCCGAGGTCGGCTACTACACGCTGCGCAGCGCGGTGACGCAGCTCGCGGAGCTCCCGACCGACGGCGGAGCGATCTCCGACTGGTCCGCGGCGAGCGCCGAGGCGCGCTCGGGCCTCGCGCAGATCTTCGGCAAGAGCGAGTCGCGCGCGGCGTCGCTCGACGCCGACCAGCGAAGGTTCGCGGCGGCCGAGGCGCTTCGCTGGGCGCTCCTCCGCGCCAACGGGCGCGTCGGCGGGCGGCGCGTCGTCCTCGCGATCGACGATCTCCAGGCGGTCGACGGCGCGAGCCGAAACGCCTTCGCGGACGTCGTCGCCGAGCCTCCGCTCGCCCCCGTGCTCGTCGTCGCGTCGCACGCCACC
Organism: uncultured delta proteobacterium; assembly: GCA_963731595.1. Classification (GTDB taxonomy): domain Bacteria; phylum Myxococcota_A; class Polyangia; order Polyangiales; family Polyangiaceae; genus DASXHD01. The sequence goes on along the minus strand of CAVSWE010000009.1, from coordinate 1,078,379 downwards.
AACTTCGATCCGAAGTGGGAGGGCTCGCCGGTCCGTCCGCTCGCGCCGCTCCAGGGACCTGCCGTTTCGCGCATCGTCGCGACCGCGGGCACGGGCGCGCCGGTCATCAGCTCGAGCCGCGGCGTCGCGCCGCTCTACATCGAGCAGGTCATTCGCTTCATGCGCGAGCACGGCACCGCCGCGCCGCCGCGCCTGCCCGACCTCCTCGCGCTGCGCGTCGAGCGCCTCGAGGCCGACGCGCGCAGGCTCTTGCAGGCGATCGCCGTCACCGGCGACGACGCGACCGAAGACACGGTGGGCTCGCTCTTGCCGGAGGAGACCGACATCGGCGGCGCGAGCGCGACGCTCCAGCAAAGCCGGCATGATCGATCGCGAGGGCGATCGCTGGCGCGTGGCGCACCCGCTGCTCCGCGAGATCGTGCTCGCGACGATCCCCGCCGCCGCGCGGCGCGAGCTCCACTCGAAAGCCGCCGAGGTGTGCGAAATGCTCGGCGCGCCGATCGAGGTGCGCGCGGTGCACCAGTTCTACGCGCAGAACGCGTTCGAGGCGCTGCTCCTTCTCGAGCGCGTGAGCGCGCTCTGCACGCAGCGCGGCGACATGCCGGGCAGCGCGCTCGCGCTCCGGCGCGGGCTCGAGCTCGCGCGTCGCGAGCTCTTCCGCGGCGAGCTCGACGACCCCGAGCGCGCGGTGCTCATCTTCGCGCGCAAGCTCGGCGAAGCGCTCGCCCAGCTCGGCGACTTCACCGACGCCGAGGGCGTCCTGCGCGAGGCGCTCGACATGGCCGGCCCGGGCGGCCAGGACCGCGCGCGCGTCCTCGCGGCGCTAGCGCACGTCGCCCACGGTCGCGATCGCCGCCGCGAGGCGGAGGCGTACCTCCGCGAAGCGCTCGACCTCGCGACGCGCTCGGGCGCGCACGAGCTCGTGACGTCGCTGCAGGATTTGAAACGCTCGATAGCTGTTTGAGGCCGGCCGACATCGAGTAGGGTGCGTCGAATGCCGCTCGAGCGTCCGTCGCGGAAATTGATCGCAGAGGCCTTGCGGCCCGACGTCGGCGAGCTCGCGACCGCACTCGCCGCGAAAGGCTACAAGGAGCTCACCGCCGTCCAGCGTGCCGTCCTCGACCCCGCGCTCGAAGATCGCGATTTGCGCATCAGCTCGCAGACCGGCTCGGGCAAGACGGTGGCCATCGGTCTCGTCCTACGCGACGCGATCAAAGACGGGCCCGCGGGCGGCGCCGGCCCCTACGCGATCGTCATCGCGCCGACGCGCGAGCTCGCCAAACAAGTCGAGACCGAGCTCACCTGGCTCTACGCGCCGCTGCACGCTCGCGTCGCGTGCGTGACCGGCGGCGCGAGCTCGCGCGACGAGCGTCGCATCCTCGCGACCGCGCCAGCGGTGATCGTCGGCACGCCCGGCCGCCTGCTCGATCACTTGAAGCGCCACGCGATCGATCCCGCTCGGGTGAGCGCGGTCGTCCTCGACGAGGCCGATCGCCTCCTCGACATGGGATTTCGCGAGGACCTCGAGGCCATCCTCGAGCACGCGCCGCCCGGGCATCGCACGCACCTCGTCTCGGCGACGTTCCCGCCCGAAGTGCGCGCGCTCGCCGACGGCGTGCAATCGAACGCCGCGCACGTCGAGGGCACGCGGCTCGGCGCGGCGAACGTCGACATCGAGCACGTGATTCACCTCGTCGATCGGCGCGAGCGCTTCGACGCGCTCGTGAACCTCTTGCTCGCGTGGCCCGACGCGCAGACGTTGGTCTTCGCGCGCACGCGCGCCGACGTCGCGCGCCTCGGCGAGGAGCTCGCGCGCGCCGGCTTCGTCGTCGGCTCGCTGTCGGGCGAAATGGAGCAAGGCGAGCGCAACCGCGCGATGGCCGCGTTCAAGCGCGGCGATCTCGACGCGCTCGTCGCGACCGACGTCGCCGCGCGCGGCATCGACGTCGACATCGCGCGCGTCGTCCACTTCGAGCCGCCCGACGACGCCGACGCCTACACGCACCGCAGCGGGCGAACCGGCCGCGCCGGACGCAAGGGGCGGAGCGCGCTGCTCGTCGCTCCGCAGGCGCTCGCGCGCACGCAGGCGATTTTGCGTCGCGCCAACGTCGAGGCGCGCATCGAGCCTCTCCCGCAAGGCGACCAGATCTTCGAGCGCGCCGAGGCGAGCCTCTTCGACGCCCTGGATCGCGAGGACCCGGCGCTCGACGCGAACGTCCCGCAGTACGCCTGGGCGCTCGCGGGCCGCCTCGCCAAGGGACACGCGCAGCGCGCGCTCGCGCGATTGCTCGTCCGCGCGCACGCGTTCGGGCCCGCCGCCCCGCGCGCCGTGCGGGCCATCGCGTCGCCCGCCGAGCGACCGCGCTTCGCGCGCGGCGCCGAGCGACCTCCTCGCGCGGCGCGCTCCGCCCAGGGCACGCGCGACTTCATCCCGTTTCGCGTCACCTGGGGCCGCGGGCGCGGCGCCGACGCGCGCCGACTGGTCGCGCTCCTCTGCCGGCGCGGAAACATCCAGGGCGACGACATCGGCAAGATCCACGTCGAGCGAAGCTGGTCGCGCGTCGAAATCGCCGCCGACGTCGCCGCCGCCTTCGCGAGCGCCGCGGCAGCGCCCAATCCGCGCGACCCGAACGTCCACATTCGGCGCGAATCGGCGGAGCCGCTCGCGTCCAAGCGCTCCCGCTGACGCAAAACGCTTCTCGCTTCGCCTGCCGCGCGCGGGCCGTCTATCGTCTCTCTCATGCGTCGCGTCCTCGCGGCAGTCTCCGTCGGCATCCTCGCCGCGTGCGCCGCCGCGCCGCGCGCGCGCGTGGAGCTCCCCGTCGCGCCGGGCAACCCCGCGCTCGCCTCGATCGCGCGGCAGTGCGCGCGCGTCGCGAGCTGCGCCGACCGGCACGACTCGAGCGCGCTGCGAACGCCCGAGGCGTGCGTCGATTGGTACGTCGTCAACGCGGGCGCCGAGGCGCCGCTCGCCGATTGCATCATGCACGCGACCTCGTGCGCCGAGCTCACGCGCTGCACGCACCCGCGCGCCGACGCCTACGCCGAGAGCTACTGCGAAGCCCACCCTGGCGTGCAGACGGCGTGCGACGCGACGTCGCTCATCACGTGCCAAGGCGACGACGCGTCGGAGAGCACCGCGGTCGACTGCGCCGCGCTCCACGGCACGTGCGCCGAGCGTCGCTCGGGAGAGCTCCTCGTCCGCGGGTGCCTCGCGCCCGCGCTCTGTCCCGCGAACGCGCCCGAGCACCGGTGCGACGGCGACGCAATCGTCGACTGTCAAGACGGCATCGCCGAGCGAAACGCGTGCCCGCGCGGCTGGCACTGCGCGACGTCACGCGACGAGACAGGCCGGGCCACGGCGAGCTGCCGCTCGGCCGCCGGTCGCGAGTGCTCCGCCGCGGCCGCGTTCTGCGAGGGCGACGTCGCCTACGCGTGCGTGCAGAACGGTCGCTTCGCGGGAATGCACTCGGCCGACTGCGGCGCGCTCGGCCTCGCGTGCGTCGTCCGCGCCGGACGCGTCGCGTGCGTGCGCCGCGGCCCCCCGGCGTGCGCGACCGAGCCTGCGACCTGCGACGGCGACGCGCTAGCCTTCTGCGCGGGCGGCGATCCATTCCGTGTATCCTGCAAGGACCTCGGCTTCGCCTCGTGCGACCCCGCGGGTGGCGGCGGCGAGGCGCTTTGCAAATAGCCGCGCCCGCCGAAAGCTGGTAGCTGACAGCGAATAGCTGGCGATGACAGCGGCGCGGCACATCGCGCGGTGGGATCTCGACAAGACCTACCTGCGCACCGAGTTCGACACCCTCCGCGATCTCGTGCGCACCGCGCTCGAGCGTCCCGACGAGAAGCGCACGAACCCGGGCGCCTCGACGCTGTTGCGCGAGATGGTCCGCGCCGGGACCAGCGTGCACATCCTCTCCGGCTCGCCCGAGCAGATGCGAAAGCGCTTGGAGGACAAGCTCCGCCTCGACGGCATCACGTGGGACGCCTTCACCCTCAAGCCGAACTTGAGCAACGTCCTCCGCCTGCGCTTCCGCGCGGTGAAAGACCAGCTCGGTTACAAGCTCCCCGCGCTCCTCCGCTCGCGCGCGGCGATGCGCGTGACCCAGGGCGCCGAGGCCGGCGAGCTCCCGCGCGAGTCGCTCTTCGGCGACGACGCCGAGGCCGACGCCTTCGTGTACTCGCTCTACGCCGACGTCGTCGCGGGTCGCGTCGACGAGCGCGTCCTGCTCGAGGTGTGCCGTCGCGGCCGCGTCTACGAGGACGTCGCCGAGGAGCTCGTCTCCTTCGCGACGCGCATCGATCACGTCGACGCCGTCGAGCGAATCTTCATCCACCTCGAACGCCAGACCCCGCCCGGCGATCTCCGCATCTACGGCCCGCGGCTCGTGCCGTTCTACAATTACTTGCAGTCTGCATTCGTCTTGTTCGAGGACGAGCGCATCCCCGCCGAGTCCGTCCTCCGCGTGGCCGTCGAGCTCGTCGTGATGCACCGCTTCGACGGCGACGCCCTGGCGCGGAGCTACCTCGACCTCGCCAAGCGCGGCCACCTGCGTGGCGTGCGCGTGCCCGAGCTCGCGGTCGCCCTCGACTCGTGGTCGCAGCGCGAGCCGATCCCGAGCGGCGCCGAGCTGCGGAGAATGCTCGAGCGCCTCCCGGCCCACGCCGAGCTAGCGCGCACGCAAGGCCCGGTCGAGTTCGAGCCGCTGGACTACGTGAGCCACGTGGCGAAGCACAACCCGCGTCGGAGCTAGGTCCAATGCCCCGCGCGGAGCGCGGCGGCGTCGATCACTTTCACCTTCGGCCCGAGGGCCTCGCGGAAGCTGTCCTCGTCCTCGTCGTCCATGATCGCGTCGCCGAAGCCGGCGGCGATCTCCATCGCGGTCGCGACGATGCGGAGGAACTGCGCGAAGCTCGACGCGGCGAGCGTCGGGACCCACCGGTCCTGTCCGCTCATCGCGGTGTAGACCGGGCAGTCGCCCTCCGGGTCCGGCTTGGACACGTCGAGGAAGTAGGGGTCGCCGAGCAGCGAGCTCTCGCCCACCACCACCCACGACGTCTTCCACTCGCCGGTCGAGCCGACCGTGGTCTGAGCCTTGACGAGCTCTTCGCTCGGGATGAGCCGCACGCGCTCCACCGGCGTGACGGTCTCCACCTTGAGCGGGTCCGCACCGAGCAGGAACGCCCGGTAACGAGACGGAACCCGAAGCTGCTTCTTGAGAGCGTCGACCCGGTCGGCCGGCGCTTTCCCGAAGGTTGCCGCGATTTTCCGTCGCGCGAATACCGCCTTCAGGCCTTCTACCGCATCTGCGAGATCGCTATCCACCGAGCACCTTGCCCTTGGGGCCCCCGCTTGCGGGGAGGTCTCGGTCGAGGACCCCACCGGCTTTCGCGATTGGCGAGTGTACACACACCGGGCTCCATCGCAAAGGCAAAGGCTTCCTCATTTCTCCGGAGGGACCTCGAGCGTGGGCTCGGACTTCGACGGGGGGCTGCAAGTCACTTCCAGCGATACGGAGGCGGCGAGCGACGTACCCCCGTAAAAATGGAGGATTTGGACGAGATCCTCCATCGAGCGCTCGGCGGCGTCGGCCTGGGCCGTGGCGGCGGGGGGCCGGGCGACGACCCGCGCGCTCGCCCGGGTGACGTCGTTGTCCGGCACGTCGATTTGGATTTGGAAGCGCGGGCGCCCCGTTCCGGCCGCGCGGACCGGGGCGCAAAAGGCGTTCGCGCCCTCTCCGCCGTCGGTACCGGCGGCGAGCCGGGCGAAGGTCCCGACGTCGACGAGCCTCGAATTTCCGCGTCCGCGCGCGATGGCGACGCACGTGGACGTCACCTCGTCGAAGGTGTCGCCCATGCCGCACGAAGGTACTGCGGCGCATTTCCCGGTGCCGGAGCCCGCGTCGCCCGCGGTCGATTTCAGGAAGCGCTCGCCGCGCGCGCAGGCGAACGTGCCCTCGACGCAGTACGGTCGAGGTCCGCGCGTCGCGAGCGCGCCGCTCGCGCACGTGGGCACGCGCTTGTCCTCCGGGTCCGGTGTTTCCCCGTGGGCGAGGCTCGCCGCGACGACCGACTCCGGCACGCAGAGGCCGTGCTCGGTGTCGAGCGCCTCGCCCGGCCCACAGAGCTTCCGCGCGCAGCCGCCGCCTGGCTCCGCCTTCGCGGCGGGTCCGCAGAACGCGTCGGCCGTTCGAAACGGCACGCACGCCCCGAGAATCACCGTGAGCCCGTCGCCGCACGCCGTCGCCTCGAACCGGGCCCCACGCGTGCACGCACAAAGCGCGGAGATTGCCGCGAGCCGCGCCAGCCTCATCGAGCGAGACGCTACCACGCCGCCGTGATAAACCGTGCGGCCCCGATGCGCCTCCGAATCGTCCAAGACGGCACGGCCGACGCCGACGCCGCGCTCGCGCGGCTCGACGACCGCGGCGAGTCGGACTTCGCGCGCGTCGAGCCCGCCGTCCGCGAGATCCTCGCGGCGGTGCGGGCCGAGGGCGACGCCGCGGTCCTCCGCTACGCGGAAAAGTTCGACGCGCGCCGCCCCGACCCGCTCCATCGCCCGACCTTCGACGGCGAAGCCGCCCTCGCGCGCTTGCCACAAGAAGCCGCCTCCGCGATGAAACGCGCCGCCGAGCGCATCCGCGTTTTTCACGAGAAGCAGCTCGCGCATTTCTTCGGCCAAAAACCGCTGCACCTGACCGATCACGACGGCGTCACCCTCGGCTGGCGGTCGCGCCCGCTGGCGCGCGCCGGCGTCTACGCGCCGGGCGGAAAGGCGCGGTATCCGTCGAGCGTCCTCATGAGCGCGATCCCGGCGCACGTCGCGGGCGTGAAAGAGATCGTGCTCGCGACGCCGCTTCAGGGCGACGCCTCGGACGACGCGCTCCTCGCGGCGGCCGCGCTCTCGGGCGTCACGTCGATCGTCGACGCCGGCGGCGCGCAGGCGATCGCCGCCCTCGCGTACGGCACGCAGAGCATCCCGCGCGTCGACAAGATCGTTGGCCCGGGAAACCTCTACGTCGCGTGCGCGAAGCGCTTCGTCTTCGGCGCGGTCGCGATCGACTCGATCGCCGGCCCGAGCGAAATCCTGGTCGTCGCCGACGACGAGGCCGACCCGAGGCTCATCGCCGCGGATCTCCTCTCGCAAGCCGAGCACGACGAGGCCGCGTACCCGCTCCTCCTTTGTGCGTCGCCGTCTATGGCCGAAGCCGTCGACGAGGAGCTGGAGGCGCAGCTCGCGACCCTGCCGCGCGTGGCGATCGCCGCCGCGTCACTGAAACAAAACGGAATCGCGATCGTGGCGCGTTCCCGCGCGCGCCTCGCCGAGCTCGCGAGCCGCATCGCCCCCGAGCACCTGAGCGTCCAGGTCCGCGATCCCGAGGAATTTCTGGGCTCGGTGACTGCAGTGGGGGCGGCATTTTCTGGGACCCTTGACGCCGGAAGCCGCTGGTGACTATGTCGCCGGCCCGTCTCATGTGCTTCCCACGGGTGGAACCGTTCGTTTCGGCGCCCCCCTCTCGATCCTCGATTTTTCGCGCACGGATCCGTCATCTCGTACTCCGCCGCGGCGCTCGAAGCGCACCGGCAGACCATCACCGATTTCGCTCGCCTCGAAGGCCTCGAGGCCCATGCCCGCGCGGTGGAAGCACGCGGGTCGTCACGACGCTAACGCACGACCGTGCGAAGACCGACGCAAAAGTTTTCAAGTGTCTGAAATGATTGTGAAACAAGGTTTGGATTGAAACTTGCTTTGAGCCAGCGCGGCTCATCCCGAGTCCCGTGGCATCCGCCTCGGTGCAAGGGGGCAGGCGGGCCGAAGGGCATTTTAAGGAGGTTCGGATGCAACCGAAGTGGATTAGGCGCATTGGGCTAGCAGGCCTCGTCGGCGCCATCGCGTGGACATCGGTCGGTGTGCGCCAAGAGCGGCCAGCGATCAACCAGGTCCAGCCGAACGCGCTGTCGAAGCACTTCTTCGTCGGTGCGGACCTGTCGGACCCGGCTGACGACCCGCAGTTCTACATGCGGAACACCGTCGTCCAAGTGCCGTACGGTGCGGACCAGGACGGTCTGTTCACCGCGTCGTACGCGCAGCCGCTTTCGCGCGTCCGATGGGAAATCACCGAGAACGCGCTCATCGCGCGCCTGACCTACGACCGGATCCAGAACACGGGTCCCGAGGCGACCGCGGCCATGACCGGCGGCCAGTTCCCGCCGGACGGCGCGGGCTCGGTGGCGACGGACAGCGGCCAGGTGGTCGCGATGTTCAACATCCAGAGCCACTTCGACATCCGGCGTTCGTACAACCCGCAAACGGGCGAGGAGTACAACGTCATCGTCGAGAACTCGACGGACCGCCCCTGGTACCAGCGCGAGTACTTCCGCGTCGACTGGTCCAAGAACCTCGTCACCGACGGCTACGACTTCGACTCGCTGTCGCAGATCGGCATCTTCGGCGGCGTGAAGTTCGACCCGGAGACCTACTAGGTCACCGACCCGAACGACCCGAACGCTCCGGTGTTCGACATGGACACACGGTTACTTCGACGTCACGACGAAGGCGTTCGCGACGCCGCCGATCGATCGACACGCCGTGGGGCTCGTTCCCCGCCTGCTTCCTCCCGGGCGACTGGGGCGGCAACTACCCGGTCGTCGAACTGCAACGCCGACCGAGGTCACCCTCCGTCTGTCGTTCAAGCGCGTCGTCGACAACGACTTCGAGCCGACCGACTGGGACGGCAACCGAATGAACGCGTTCGGTTGGTTCACCGAGGATCGCTACGGCTTCGACCGCAACTACGGAACGGTTCTCGACCAGAACTGGCACCGCTTCGCGGCCAAGTACAACATCTGGCAGCAGAGCCACGTCCCGGGCAGCCAGTGCGCGGTGGACTACTACCGCGACGAGAAGGGCAACGTCGTCAAGTACAAGACCGACGGCGCCGGCAGCTTCCTGACGGATCAGAACACGGGCTTGCCCATCCAGGCCGACCCGGGTGACCCGACGGCGCAGCCGTACCCCTCGACGCCGGCTGGCGCCGATCCGCATCGCCTCGCGAGCGACGGCCTCACCGAGCAAGAGTGCGAGTTCACCGGCACGGACGGCAGCGTCCTCCACCCCGGCGCGTACTGCGACGTGGCGATGAACAAGTGCGCGATGCCGCTCCGCGAGCGTCAGCCCCGCACGATCCCCTGGTACTACGGCGGCGACGGCCCGGCGGACCTCTTCGCCTCGACCGGCCGAGCCCTCGACCAGTGGAACGTCGCGGTCAAGCGCGCGGCGCTCATCGGCCAGATGGCGGACGCCAAGCGCGTCGGCCAGGACCCGAGCTACCTCATCCAGTCGAGCGACGGCAGCAAGGCCATCACCGACGTCGACGCGAACGGCTATCCGACCGAAGAGGCCATCATGGCCGACAAGGCGGACGGCGGGACGAAGCTCATCCCGAACGTGTTCGTCCTCTGCCACAACCCGGTCATCGCCAGCGATGATCCGGCGTGCGGTCCGATCGGCCTCAAGGCCCGCGTGGGTGACATTCGCTACAACATGGTGAACGTCATCAACACGCCGCAGACGCATTCGCCCTGGGGCATCATGGTCGACGCAGACGACCCCCTCACCGGCGAGAAGGTGCAGACCAGCGTCAACGAGTGGGGCTACGTGCTCGACTACGCCGCCCAGGCCACCGAGGACCTCCTCAAGTGGATCAGCGGCGAGATCACCGACCAGCAAATCGTCGACGGCTCGTACATGCGCGACTGGGTCAACGCCAGCAAGCTCGGAACGGGCAGCTACCAGGCGAAGACGCTCAGCACGAGCGAAATCCAGCAGCGCCTCGGTGAGCTCAACACCAAGCTCGCCGCCGGCAACGGCCTCACCGTCAACGACCAGGCGCAGCCCCGCGTTCTCCAGCGCCTCAAGGCGTCGAAGAACCTCGCGGCCCTCAGCGGCAACGTGTCGGCGAACACCGACTTCGAAGCCTTCCGCCAGAAGATGATCGGGACCGACTTCGAGACGAAGCTCGTCACCCCGCACATGCTCCAAGCGGCCGGCTTCAACCCGACGACCCCGGTCGGCGGCGACGACACCATCACCAACGCGGCGTCGCTCCTCCGCGGCATGAACCCCGGTCTCTCGAAGTGGATCAACCGTCAGCGCTCGATGGCGATGGCGGAGAAGGGCTACTGCTCGGTGGAGCAGCCCGAGCCCGACGCCCTCGTCGGCATGGCCCGCATGGCCAACAAGCTGTATCCGCTTCCCGACCCGAAGGATCCCAACTACGCGGCTCTCAAGCTGCAGCGCGACCAAGCGTTGCACCAGTGGATCCGCGAGCAGTTCCACGTCTCGGTCATCGCGCACGAGATGGGGCACTCGATGGGCCTCCGCCACAACTTCACGGGCTCGTACGACGCCCTCAACTACAAGATCCAGTACTGGCAGCTCCGCACGCGCAACAACGTGGAGAAGGCCTGCCCGGCGTCGAGCTTGACCACGCCGAACACGGACGGCACGACGTGCGTCGGTCCGCGCTGGATCGATCCCGATCACGGAGCAAGAGGTCAACGGCCTCCTCTGGAAGTGGGGCTCGACCACGGTCATGGATTACCCGGGTGACCAGACCCAGGACATGAACGACATCGGCGCGTACGACAAAGCCGCCATGCGCTTCGCGTACGGCCAAGTCGTCGACGTCGACACCGACGCGACCCCGAAGAACGAGAAGGGCGCGGCGTACATCCAGGCGATGGACGGGTTCGGCGGCATCGCCGGCCAGACGATCGGCGGACTGCACTACTCGCAGTACAACGACCACTTCCACATCCTGAACAACTGCGGCACGCAGTCGGATCCGAACGATCCGCTCAGCGCGCACTGCGACGGGTTCAAGCTCGACTACGTCCCCATGCGCGACATGAAGACGGTCGACAAGTACAGCACCGCGGTCACCGCCATCCGTCCGGACCTCGTCTCCTACTGGGCGGTGGACGCGAAGAACCGCGTCCGTCACCCGTACATGTTCGGCTCCGACGAGTTCGCGGACATCGGCAACTTGCCGGTCTTCCGCTTCGACGCCGGCGCGGACGCGTACGAGCAAGTCCAGTTCGTCACGACCCAGTACGAGAACCGCTACATCTTCGACAACTTCCGCCGCGACCGAGTGACCTTCAACTCGCACGCGGTCATGGAACGAATGATGTCGCGTTACCTCGACAAGATTCAGAGCATGGTCAAGACGCTCGGTCTCATGGTCGAGCTCTCGTCCAACCCCGTCGGCGACACGACCGACGCCGGCTACCTCATGCCGCTCGCCATCGCTTCGCCGGACGTCATGCTGACGTTCATGCGCGCGATGACGCGGCCCGAGCCCGGCGCCTACACGTACAACGCGCCGAAGCTGAACCAAGCGTTGCCCTTCGGCACCGCCGAGGACATCAACGGCCAGATCAACAACCCGCAGGGTGACTTCCTCATCCCCGTGGGCACCGGCGACGGTCGCTTCATCGAGAACGACTACGACTACACGCAGGGCTACTGGTGGGGCGACTACCAGACCAAGTCCGGCAGCTGGGCCGACAAGCTCATCGGGTCGTACTACCTCAACGAGGCGTACAACGAGTTCATCTCCAACTCGGAGCAGGACTACATCGACGGCCGCTACAAGAACCTGAACTTCGCGAGCCTGTACCCGGAGCAGATGCGCCGGTTCTACGCGAACTTCATGGCGGGCGATCCGATGACCCTCGGACCGTACGTCAACGTCGACGCGCCGAAGCTCGGCACCGGGCTCCAGCCGTCGGTCATGTACCCCGCGTGGGACAAGTTCGACGCCACGAACGGCCTGCAGTATCCGCCGAACGTGACCGTGCTCGACCCGCTCGTCGGTTGGGAGGCGCAGTATCCGGCGCTCTTCATGACCTGGTGGTTCGGCAGCACGAACCTCAGCTCGACGACCATGGACCAGATGCGCATCTGGTCGCCGGGCGACACCGGCTCGGTCGACATCCCGGTCTCCGACACCGTCCTCTTCCGCGACCCCGTCTCGGGCCTGGTCTACCAAGCCCGCGACTACGGCACGGAGAAGGTCGACTCGGCCATCGGCTACCCCGTCCAGAACACCATGGGCGCGCGCATGCTCCAGTACGCGCAGACCATGGCCGACCAGGCGTACAACGTCTCCGGCTCCATCGCCGACCCGACGACCGGCAAGACGTTCAACACCTACAACACCGCTACCCCGAAGGATCCGATCATCGCCCAGAAGCTCCAGGGCTATATCTCGAACCTCGATACGGCTCGCAAGCTCGCGCGCTGGATCACGTACGGGTACTGATCACCTCTCGAGGTGAACCGCGGAAGCCCTGGGCCGAAAGGTCCAGGGCTTTCGTGTTTTGTGGTCAGCGCATTCGACGGAGCGCGGCGCGGAAGACGGGCGGCAGCGCGCGCGCGCCGAACGACACCACGCGCACGAACGCGCTCGTCTCGACGACCGGCGTCCTCCGCGCCACGGCGCGAAGCGTGTATTCTGCAATGTCGTCGGGCGACTGCGCGCGCGCGCCCGGCGGGCGCACGCCGGCCTCGGTGCCGTGCGCGACGGCGTTCTCGCGGAACGGCGTCTCGACCGGGCCCGGCCGGACGACGACGACCGAGACCGCCGGCGCGAGCTCGGCGCGGAGCGCGATCGCGAGCGCCTCGAGCGCGAACTTGCTCGCCGCGTACGCGCCCATCTTCGGCGAGGCGGCCACGCCGGCGACCGACGACATCATGACGACCGTCCCGCGCCGGCGCTCGAGGGACGGGAGCGCGAGCTGCGTGAGACGGAGCGGCGCGATGACGTTGAGCTGGAAGAGCGCGTCGAGCTCGCGCGCGTCGATGTCGCGGAACGCAGCGTAGTAACCGCGCCCCGCGTTGTTGACGAGAAGGTCGACCCGTCGCCCGCCGTCTCGATCAGCCGCACGCGATCCTCCTCGCGCGTGACGTCCCCCGGACACGCGACGATGCCCACGTGATCGGCGGCGAGCTCGCGGAGCGCCGCTTCGCCGCGCGCCGACGCGAACACCGTGTCGCCGCGCCGCGCGCACGCGAGCGCGAGCGAGCGGCCGATCCCGCTCGACGCGCCCGTGACGACGACGCGCACCCCGCCTGTACTCGCCGCGGAGGTACGACGACTTCAGCAGCTTCAGCAGGATCGAGACGGTCTCGAGGTCGGTCGCGAGGCTCTTGTTGAGCACGGTCTCGAGGTGACCGTAGTTGTGCGCGAGCTGCAGCATGTCGAGCTCCTCGGGCTTGAGGTCGCGCAGCGGCGGGATGAGCGGCGAGACGATGGACGAGGCGCGCGTTGAGGTCCGGCAGCTCGTTGCGGATGCCGTTGAACTCGTCGAGCTGGCGCATGCCCTCCATGAGGACCTCCTGGCACGCTCACGTCGATCTCGTTCGGGAACTCGCGCTCGTCCGGCGGCTCGAGATCGAAGAGGCCCTTCTGCCACGTGAGCATGCGGAAGATCGCCTTCATCGGCGGGACCTCGTCGAGGTCGTTGATCGAGCGCGAGGTAGATGTCGCCCTTGCGCATGTAGATCTTGCCGACGTCGTCGCTCGGTGCGAATGACGAGGACGCCGTTCTTCTTCGACGTCGCGAAGAGCTGGAGCAGGTCGGGGAGCGGGACCTCCTCGATCGCGGCCGCTCATCGTGCGCGCCTGGCGTCGTGCGGCGCGGCTGGGCGACGTTCTCGAGGTCGCGCTTGGCGTCGGTTGTCGACGTCGGGCGCGCCGTCGCCGGCGATGACCTTGAGGATGCTCGTGCCGATGAGGATTCGGTCGCCCTCTTTCAGGCGGGCGCGCTTGATCTTCTCGCCGTTGACGAAGGTCCCGTTCGTCGAGCCGAGGTCCTCGATCCAGATCCGTCGTGCTGCATGGTTGATGCGCGCGTGCTTGCGGGAGACCATGTCCTCGACGAGCACCATGTCGAGATCGCTCGACCGGCCGACGACGATCTCCTTGCCCGGCTGGACCGGGAACTCGCCGCCCTGGTACTTGCCGCTGATGAAGCGCAGGACATAGGACCTTCCCGCGCGCGGAGGGTTGTCTGGCGGACCGGTGCCGCTCCCCATGCCCGACGGATCGTTCATCTCTTCGGGTGCCCAAGCGGGGCGCGTGTTCGTGCCCATGGTGTCATGGCAAAACGCGAGAAAGACGGTCCTTCGAGCGGAACCAAAGCGTAGCTACACGGGGGGGAAGATGGTCAAGTCGAGTGACACGGATTGTGCGATAGAGAGTGGACCATGGGAACCGCGCGACCGCTGGCGAATGGGGGCGACGACTTCGGCACCCACCGCGCCTCGAGCCCCGCGGGCGCCTGCCGCAGCCGGCGGAGCGGCTCGACAATGACTTTTCGAGGCTGTTTTCAGGGGAGATGCTCGTCGCGGTCGAGACACTGAACGTCGACGCCGCCAGCTTCCGGCAGATGGAGAGGGACGGGCAGGCCGGTCGCCGAGCAGCGTGCTTCGAGACCGTCGCGAGCGCGGAAAACAGCACAACCCCGTGACCGGCTCGGGCGGGATGCTGCTCGGACGGGTGCTCCAGCTCGCGCCGGGGCGGCCGGCCGGCGAGGCGGTCGCGGTCGGCGACCGGGTGGCGTCGCTGATCTCGCTCTCGCTGACGCCGCTCCGCATCGACGAAGTGCGCGCGGTGCGCGCGGCGAGCGCGCAGCTCGACGTGAAAGGCGCAGGCGGTTCTCTTCGCGTCGTCGCCGTACGCGAAGATGCCGAGCGACTTGCCCGATCGGCTCGCGCTCGCGGCGCTCGACGTCGCGGGGGCCGCGCCGCAGGTCGCTCGGCTCGTGCGGCCCGGAGCGGTCGTCGTGATCCTGGGCGGCGGGCGGCAAGAGCGGCGCGCTCTGCGCGTGCGAGGCGCGCCGCGCGGGAGGACCCGGCGCGAAAGTCATCGCGGTCGAATCTCACGAGCCCTACGCGCGCGAGGTCGAGGCGCTCGGCGTGTGCGACGCGGTCGTCTCGTGCGACGCGCGCGATCCGGTCGCGACGCGCGCGGCGGTGCTCGCGAAGACGGGCGGGCGCGAGGCCGACCTCGTGCTCTCGTGCGTGAACGTCGACGGCGCCGAGCTCGCCGCGATCCTCTGCGCGCGCGACCGCGGCGTCGTCTACTTCTTCGCGATGTCGACCTAGCTTCACCCGCGCCGCGCTCGGCGCCGAGGGGGTCGGCAAGGACGTCGATCTCATGATCGGCAACGGCTACGCCCGAGACCACGCGGAGGACACCCTCGATCTCCTGCGCACGACCCCCGCCCTGCGAGCCCTCTTCGAGCGCCGCTACGGCTGAGGAGAGAGAAACAGGAAGGCCAGAAGATCGAAGATTCACTTGTAGGATGCATGCATCTGGGCGTGTTTCCTCTCTCTCGGGGGTCAGGGCTCGACCGGGGGCGCCGACGGCGACGCCGGGACAGGGAGCGGGGTCGCGAGCTTGTCGTCGGCGACCGGGAGGACGATGGTGAACGTCGTGCCCGCGCCGGGCTGCGTGTGGACTTGGATCGAGCCGCCGGCGTTCTGCACGATGCTCTGGCTGATCGCGAGGCCGAGGCCGGTGCCTTGGTCCTTCGTGGTGAAGAAGGGAACGAAGAGGTTCTTGAGGACCTTCTGCGAGATGCCGGGGCCCGTGTCGCGGACTGCGATCTCGATCGCCTCGCCCTCGGCGGCCGCCGCGATCGCTCGACGGGACGAGCGCCCAGTTCGACGACGACGAGGACCACGAGCGCGCGCGCTGGGCGATCGTGCTCACGCTCACGCGTCCGCGCGCGTTCATCGCCTGGATCGCGTTCTGGATGAGGTTGATGAGCACCTGACGGAGCTGCTCGGGATCGATCTTCGCGCGCGGAAGGTCGCTCGGCGAGCTCGAGGCGGATGTCGACGCTCGCCGTCGAGCTTCTGGCTCGAGAGGATCTGCACGGTGCGCCGGACCGCGGCGTTCACGTCGAGCGGGACGGGGTTGCCCGCGTGCGGGCGCGCGTACGTCGAGGAAGCTCCCGACGACGCGATCGAGGCGGTTCGACCTCCTCGAGGATGATGCCGACCCACTCTCTCGCCGCGGGTCGCGCGCCGCCCTCGCCGTCTTCTTCGAGGAGCTGCGCGGCGCCCTTGATCGCGCCGAGCGGGTTCTTGACCTCGTGGGCGAGGCCCGCGGCCATAGCGCCGAGCGCGGCGAGGCGGTCACGCTCCTTCATCCGCGTGTAGATTCGGCTGTTGGCGATCGCGACGCCGACCTGCGCGGCGACCGTCTCGAGGAGCGCGATCTCCTCCGGCGTGAACGCGTCGCGCACGCGCGAGTCGGCGAGGCAGATGAACCCGACGAGCGTGTCGGCGGCGCCCTGCTCTCGCCTTCGTCGCCGCGGAGGGCGAGCACGACCGACGACTTGAGCGGCCCGAGAGGCTCCGCCGCGGTGATGACGGGCACGTCCGCCTCGCGCCCGATCGCGCGCGAGCTCCTCGAGCGACACCGAGAGCTGCTTCTGCAGCCGGTCGAGGAGCGGTCGAATGGCGAGGCTCTCGAGGCGCCGCGGAATGCGCGCGAGCAGCGGAGAGCCGTCGGCGCCGGTCGCGTCGCCGATGCTGCCGAAGAGATCGAAGCCGTTGCCCTCTTGGTCGCGGAGATAGATCGCGCACGTCGTGACGCGCCGCGAGCTCTCGAGGCCGCTGAACACGGTCTCGACCATCTCCTCGATCTCGAAGGACGTGCGAGAGGCGCCGGCGCAGCTCGGTGACGCTCGTCTCGAGGTCGTAGCGCTCGCGGAAGAAGAACTGGTGGATGCGCCGCTCGACCTCGGCTCTGAAGCGGCTCGAAGAGGACGAGGAACACGATCGCCGCGAGGACGGCGTTCAAGTACATCGTGTTGAACGGGCCCACGAGCGCGATGAACACGTAAAGATCCCGGCGAGCGCGAACGAGAGCGCTGTCGAGACGAGCAGGCGCCCCGCGAGCTCGTAGACGTCGGCGAGGCGGTGTCGCGTGAGCGACTCGGCGAGGACGAAGATGAACACGATCGACAAGACCGCGCCGATCGGCGGCAGCACGACGCCGAGGAACGACAGGAAGTCGGCGAGCGTGAACGTGGTCGCGAGCGCGCCGACCCACGACGAGGAAGCGCACGCGGTCGCGCGCGGCGCGCGACGCGGTCAGGCGAGCGCGCAGCGCGAGCGACGACGAGGCCGGCGGCGAGCAGGCCGAAGACGTAGAAGTAGAGCAGCCCGAGCGCCGGCGCGCGATTGCCGTAGGGCGAGAGCTCGAGGGCGAGGATCGGGATCCCGAGGAACGCCGCGACGCGGGGAGGCGCGCGCGGAAGCTACGTCTGGCCTTCGATCGGGACGATCGCCTGGAATAGGTGCACCGCGAACTGCGGCAGCAGCACCGTGAGCACGCGCCGTCGCGCGCACCCAGATCGGGCGCTTGGAACAAGCCGTAGAGCGACTGCGTCAGGTACCAGAACGCGACGTCGGTCGCGAACGCGGCGAAGAGCCAGTGGACCGCACGCCGTCCGCGCAGGAGCACGCCGAGCGCGATCGCGAAGGCGAGGACGCGCAGAAGAGCGTCGTCCGGGGGCGGAGATCCTCCACGGCGAGCTCAGTGTGCAGGAGGGACGGGTCGGTGGCAAAACGACTCGCGGGTCGCGAGCCGTCGGTTCAGCTTCAGCGTGCGAGCGCGGTCGTGCGCGTGTGCCAGGGATGCGGGTCGGGCTCGCGGCCGTCGCCGTCGTCCGATCACGGGCCCGCCGGGGTCGGCTCGGGTTCGCGAAGTCGACGCTCTCGAGGTTCTCGCCCTTTCCGAGAACGGTCGTGGTGGTGAAGCCGCTCTTGGTGTCGACGTCGCTGCTCGGTGCCCAGCACGGACCGCTTTTCTTGCGGGGAAGCGACCGATGTCGCACCGGTCTGGGTCAGCGCCTGGTCGCTCGAGCCGGGGTCGTCCGTTCCCGGTGCGGCCTGGGCGATGCAGCCCGTGGCCAGAGCCGCGAGGAACAGCAGTTTGACGAGGTGGAGCTTGTTTTCGGCCTTCATGACTGGGACTCCGTGGAGACGGCGGTCGAGACCGTACTGCTTGACGAGCTGAGAGAGCCGCGGGCGCTTCATCCCGAGGAGCGCTGCGGCTCGCGTGATGTTCCCCGTGGTCTCCGCCAGAGCGCGCGCGACGCAGTCGCGCTCGATTTGACGTTTGATGATCGGAGAGCGAGACGCTTCCCTGGCGGACGCATGCGCGTAGGCGACCGCGGTCGCGCTCGGCTTCGTCTCTGAGGGACGCCGGCACCGCTCGTCTTCGCCCTCGACGACGAGATCTCCTCGCTCGAGTCGTTCGCCGCGTGGCTGACGAGCGACACGGGCGCGCGGCGCGGACGAGGTGCCGCGTGCGCGGCGGCGCGGAGCTCGTCGACGTTGTCGATGAAGTCTGCGGCGGTGATGACGTTCGACTCCGCGAAGAGCGACGGCGGCGCGGAGCGCGTTTCGAGCTCGCGCATGTTGCCCGGCCACCGGTGGCGCGACGAGGAGATCGAGCGCGTCGGCGAGAGCGTCTTCGGCGCCTCGCCGCGCTCGGCGGCGATGCGACCGAGCAGGTGCTCGGCGAGGCGCGGCAGGTCGCCGAGGCGCGCGCGGAGGGCGGGCACCTCGAGCGTGATGCCGCGGAGGCGGTAGTAGAGGTCCTCGCGGAACTCGCCGCGCTCGACCATCGCGCGCGAGGTCGCGGTGGGTCGCGCAGACGACGCGGACGTTGGCGCGGATCGCCGTCGTGCCGCCGACGCGCTCGAACGTCCGCTCCTGCAGGACGCGCAGGAGCGCGACCTGCGTGCGCGGCGAGATGTCGCCGATCTCGTCGAGGAAGAGCGTGCCGCCCTCGGCCAGCTCGAAGCGGCCGCGGCGGCGCGCGACGGCGCCGGTGAACGCGCCCTTCTCGTGGCCGAAGAGCTCGGAGAGGAGGAGCGTCTCGACGAGCGCCGCGCAGTTGAGCGCTGACGAACGGGCCGCGCGGCGCGCTCGCTCGAGCGGTGGAGCGCCTCGGCGACGAGCTCCTTGCCGGTGCCGCTCTCGCCGCGGACGAGGACGGTGCCGTCGGTGCGCGCGACCTTGCGGATCGCCGCGGTGGAGGGCGCGGATCGCAGGGTCGTCGCCTACGATCATCCGCGCCGGGACCGGAACGGGGCTGCGCTGCGTGCGCGGGCCTTCGGCTTCGAGCTCGAGATTGCTCGGACGCGACGCGCGCGGAAGGAGCGCGGCGGCCTCCGCTTCGAGGGCGGCGACGTCGCGGCGTGCGAGGAACGCAGCGCGGACGTCGTCGCCGAGGGTGCGGGCGACCGCGTCTCGGACAGCCAGCGCCTGATCGATGTGGGCGCGCGCGCGCTCGGCCTCGCCGCTCGCGGCGTAGACCTTGGCGGCGAGGAGGTGGGCCTCGCGCAGGATCTCTTCTTCGCCCGTCGCGCGGGCGAGGCTCACGGCGCGGTCGGCGAGCGCGACGTCGAGCTCGCCCTTCGCGCGGGCGAGCGCGACCTCGAGCACCACGACCTCGGCCAGCGCGAAGTCCGTCGTCGCGAGCTCGCGCGAGCGGTCGAATCGCCGAGAGCGCGCGGGCGACGTCGCCGTCTTCGAGCGCGATGCGCGCCGCGATGCGGTGCGCGCGGCCGGCGAGCTCGCCCGACTCGGCAGTCGCTTGCTCGGTCAGCGCTTTGCCGACCTCGCGCTGCGCGTCGAGGGTTCGGCCGCGCAAGAGCGCGAGCCGCGCCGCGTGTACGCTGAAGCGCACGGAGAGCGTCGGCGGCATGCCGGGCCCGAGCAGACGACGCCCGAAGGAGACGGCGTGCTCGGCATAATCGAGGAGGCCGACCTTGCCGCGGATTTCAGCCAAGTTCGAGAGGATGAACGCGGTCGAGAGGCGGTCGCCGATGCGGAGGCGCTTCTGGAGCGTGCGCTCCGAGAGCATGAGCGCCTCGCCGTACTCGTGGCGCCAGGTCGCGACGACGGCGAGGTTGTCGAGCGCGAAGGCGCTCGCGCGATTGTCGCCGATGCGCTCCCCCTCTTCGAGGACGGCGGCGAAGATGCGCTCCGCCTCTTCGAGCTGGCCGCGGCTTAGGAGCGCGACGGCGCGGTTGACGCGCGCGCGGAGCTCGCTCGTGCGGTCGCCCGCGGCGCTCGCGACGTGCGCGTCTTCGGTGAAGTGGTGCTCGGCCTCTTCCCACCGCGCGTCGGCGAGGAGGAGCTTGCCCAGCGTGTTGCGCGCGCGAAGGCGCGTCGGCACGTCGTTGGTGGCGAGGGCGCGGCGCGCCTCGTCCGCGGCGAGGCGGGTCTCGCCTTTGGCGTAAGCGACCTCGGCCAGGTCGGCGGCGATGCGCGCCTGCACGGCGGCGTCTTTCACGGCGGCGCGCCCGCGCTCGAGCGCGACGCGTGCCGTGACGAGATCGCCCATCGCGACCGCTGCCCGACCGACGAGGAGCGTCACGTCGATGTTCTCGCCGTGCGTGAGCGACGCCGCAGCTTTCGCCCAGCGGTACGCCTCGTCGGCTTCGCCCGATTCGAGCGCGCGTTCGGCCGCGCGCATGCGGAGCGAGAGCCTCGCCTCGCTGCGATCCGCGTCGAGCGCGCGCATCCAACTCGCGACGACCTCGCGACGGACGAGCGCGTCGTCGGCCGCGCCGAGGGCGCGACCGTACGCTTCGTCAGCGAGATCGGCCGCGCCGCTGCGCAAGTAGAGCTCGGCGCCGCGCGCGTGGGCCCACGCGTCGCCGGGGAACCGGTGCTCGAGCGCCCGGCCGATGCGCGCGCAGACGGCGGCGGTCTCGAGCGAGGCGACGCTCGCTTCGAGCGGCTCGGCGGCGGGCGTGAGCGCGAAGAAGCCGCGCTCGTTCTGGACGAGGCCGCTCACCTCGAGGGCGCGCAGCGCGCCTGCCGACCCGCCGAGGAGCGGCAGATCGTGCTCGTGCCAGCCGCGTCCGCTCAGCGAGAGCGCCACGAAGAGCGAGCGCGCTTCGACCGGGACTTCGGCGATCGCCGCGCGCGGCGCGACGTGCTTCGCCGCGGACCACCACGACTCGAGGCCGACGAGATCGTCGTGCTTGAGCGAGGCGAGCGCGTCGGCCGCGAGCGTCGCGATCCAACGGCGCTTGTCGGCCTCGTCGAGCGACGGGCTGACCTCGTAGACTTCGCCGCGGACGTCGCGCACCGGATCGATGCTCGGCACGAGCACGATGACGAGCGGCACGCGCCCGTCGTACTGCGGCTGCGAGAGCTCCGCCGTGATCGCGCGATCCCAACTGCCGCTCGCCGGAAGCGAGAGCAAGACGGCCGTGCGGCGGCCGTGCGTCGCGCTCGCGAGCTGCGCCGCGCACGAGGCGGGCGAGCGCTCGACGTTCGAGACCCCGAGGCGCTCGCCGATTTCGCGCCACGTCGCGTCCGCGCGTCCGCCGCGCGCCGAGATGACGAGCGAGCACGACGCGCGCGCGCGCCGAACGAGGTGAGCGCGGAGCGCGTCGGTCGTACGATCGTCGACCACGTGCACGAGGAGAACGCCGCCGTGGCCGCTCGCGACGCGTTCGTCGAGCGCAGCAAAATCGAACGCCGCAGGCGCCTCGGTCAGAGCGCGGGCATCCCCCAGAATCGGTGCTTCGACCGGCAAGCTCAAGATGAGGAACGCTAGCGTTGGAGGGGCCCTCGAGCAAGCGATTTTCCCCGGAAAATCAGGCAAATAACGGCCGCCGTCGCACAGCTCCAACGGACGGTTTCATGGACGTTGGAAACGCCGTCCGCCGGGATCGTTCGGATCCGAACGATCTCGGTCGTCAGGGCTGTTTTGCCCAGCTCTCGATGGCGTCGAGGGCGGCGGCTGGCACCTCGTCCAGGGCTCGGGCGAGGGGGACCTGGGCAAGCACGGCCGCTCGGTAGAGCGGGAGAGCGTCGGGGGCGCGGGCGGCGAGGGTTTTGGCGCCGCGTTCGACGGCCGCGGGGTCGCCCCGACGGACCGGCCCGGTCAACGCCTCGGGAAAGCCGAGCTGCTCGACGTTGTCGGCGACGCTTCGGAGGAGCGGGCCGAGCAGCCGAGGCGCGTCACGCGGCGGGACGTGCGAGGCGACGAGCACGCGTTCGGCCTGGGCCGCGAGCGCGGCAGCGCCGTTCGCGAGGAGTGCGGCGGCGGCGTGGTAGCCGACGGTGTCGAGCTCGGGGAAATGCCGCGGCGTCATGCCGAGCGCGCGCGCGAGCGTCTTCGCGCGCGAGACGGCGACGCGGTCGCCTTGGACGTGGACGTTGCCGCGCGCGAGCGACGGAAAGAACGTCCGCGAGGCGAACGAAATCATCGGGTGCATCTGCGCGACCGCGGCGCCGAGCGCGCGGAGCGGCGCGAGCACCGACTCGTCGAGCGCGCCGGCCACGTGCACGACGGCCGCGCCGCGCGCGACGCCGCGGGTCGCGACGAGCGTCTCGACGGCGGTCGCGGAGATCGCGATCGCGCAGCGCGAGCACCACGACATCCGCGTCGATCGGTTTCTTCGGCAGGCCGCGTCGGGCAGCGCGGAGCGTGACCGGCCAGCGCGCCGCTCGCAGCCCCGCGTCGAGCGCACGGCCGACCTTGCCCGCGCCGTAGACGAACACGCGAAGTCGGGCGCGCTCAGGCATAGAGACCTCGTGCGCGAACGTGATCGAGGACTCTGCGCGGGACGAGCGGCGCGAGCTCTCCCCACGCCTTCGCCGCCACGAGCTCGCGCACGCGCGTGCTCGAGATCTCCGGCAGCACGTGCGGTGGCGCGCCCGGCGAGGTCACGCCCGCGCGGCCGAGCACGATGGGCGGCGCGAGCTTCTTCACGTCGTCGAAGCGGAACCACTTGTCCGCCTCGAGCAAGATGTCCGCGCCCATGACGAGGCGCAACGACCAGTCCGGATGGGCTTTTTTCAGGGCTTCCAGCGTGTGGAGGGTCAGGCCGTCGAGCGTCTCTTCGATGCGCGACACCGAGGCGCCGGGCAGCGGCTCGAGCGCGAGCTCGGCCATGCGCACGCGATCGTCGAACGGCGCGAGGGACTTCGCGAACGGGTGCTTGTGCGCGGGGACGACGAGCACGCGCTCGGCGTCGCTCGTCGAGAGGACGTACGCCACCGCGAGCACGTGCGCGACGTGCGGAGGGTTGAAGCTGCCGCCGAACACGGCCACCGTGGTCACGCGCGCCCCTTGAGCTCGGCGGGGATCTCGAGTCTCGCCGTGTGGGGCTCGGTGATCTCGGCGCGCAGGAGCTCGCGTTCGTTCGCGTCGTAAACCGTAACGAACGCGCCGCTGCCCTGCGCGTCGAGGACCGCGACGCCTCCGTGCTCGCCGATCGTGCCGAGCCGGAGGACCGAGCGCGTGCCGCGCTCTTCGAGCGACGGTGCGGGCGCGTTGCCGACGACGACGAGGTGCGCGCGCGCGAGATCCTCGTCGCCGAGCGGCGCGTCGCCGAAGGTGAGCAGCGTCGTCAGCTCGCCGAGCGTCTCGAGGACGTAGGGCGTTCCCTCGGGGATGGTCGCGAGAGCGCGCAGGCGGAGGCGCTTGCGCTCGCCGACGACGAACGCGTCGATGTCGGCGGGCGCGCCGTGCGCGGCGAGCTCGGCCGCGCGCGCCCATGCGCCCTCGTCGCTCGGGTCGTCGCCGACGAGGCGCTTGGCCCACGCGACGACGCATCGGTCGAGCGCGCCGTCGTTGCCGAGATAGACCGCGCGCGCGACGTTCTCGGTCCACAAGAGGAACGTCGCGGCGCGTTCGAGCGCCGCGAGATCGCCTCCCGAGGGACCGAGAAAACCGATGCGCATCGTTTGGGAGTATAACGTCGCACCGTGAAGCGCGAGCTGCGCAATCCGGTGGTGGTGCGATTCGACGGCGACGACGTCGCGGCCGAACGCGGCGAGCCGGTCGCCGTCGCGCTCGTCGCGAGCGGCAACGTCGCGGTCGCGCGTAGCCCGAAATTCCACCGGCCGCGCGGCCCGTCGTGCTTTCGCGCCGCATGCGACGGCTGCCTCGCGCGCGTCGACGGCGTTCCGAACGTGATGACGTGCCTCACGCCCGCGCGCGACGGCATGGTGATCGAGGCGCAGAACACGCTCGGCTCGCGCGAGGTCGATCTCTTGCGCATGACCGACTGGTTCTTTCCCCAAGGCATGAACCACCACGAGCTCTTCGCTGGCGTGCCGGGCGTGCAGCAGGTCATGCAGGCCTTCGCGCGGCGGGTCGCCGGGCTCGGCAGGCTGCCCGAAAAGGCGGGCACCACGACGCGCGCCTCGCGCCGCGAGGTCGACGCGCTCGTCGTCGGCTCGGGTCCGTCCGGCATGTCCGCGGCGCTCGCGCTGCGCGCGCGCGGGCGCGCCGTCGAGGTGCTCGACGACGCGCTCGAGCCCGGCGGCGGCGCGCGCGCCGTCCTCGACGGCCGCTTCGAGGCGCTCGTCACGAAGTTTGCAGAATGCACGCAAAAGGACGCGAAAAACGCGGTGAAGTTGCGTCTCCGCACGACCGCCGGCGCGATTACGGCGACGACGTGCTCGTCGCTTTCGGGGCGGCGCAGAGATCCTGACGGCCAAGACGCTGGTCCTCGCGACCGGCGCGCACGACGGCGTGCTCGCGTTCGAAGGCAACGACGTGCCGGGCGTGATGTCGGCCCGCGCGGGCGCGTGGCTCTTGCGGCGCGGGGTCGACCTCGGCGGGCGCGTGGTCGTCGCGGTCGTCGAGGGCGGCGGTCCCTTCGGCGAGCTCTACGCCCGCCAAGCGCGCGGGGCGACGCTCGTCACCGAGGCCCCGACGAAGGTCTCCGGCAGCTCGCGCGTGAAGCGCGTCGTCTTCGGCAAGAAGGAGCTGGCCGCGAGCGCGCTCCTCGTCGACGCGCCCCGCGCGCCCGCTTACGAGCTCGCCGAGCAAGCCGGCGCAAAGCTCGAGCACGCGCCGCGCGGCTTCGTCGTGCGCACCGAAGGCGGGAAAATCCGCGACGGCGTCTACGCGGTGGGCGAGCTCGTCGGCACTCCGCTCGAGCCGGACGCAATGACCGCCGCGGTGGACGCGATGCGGTTCTGAGCGGGCGACGTTCGGGATGCGGCGGTGTCGGTCGGGCACTGCACGGGCGAGAGGGCGAGCCGAGGGCGTCACGGCGGTGTCAGGCGGCGCGGAAGGCGTGAGAGCGCTCGAGCGGAGGCCCGCGCGAGCCGCGCGGAGCGACGTCGCACGCGAGAGCGCGCACGAGGAACGCGGGCGTGAGGCGCGCGAGGCGAGGGCGCGCGATCGCGCGGGAGGGCCTCTCGTGCGCGATGGCGGAGGCGCGCGGGCGCGTGGGAGAGAGCGTCGACGGATGCGGGCGCAGCGTATGAGCGCGCGCGCGCGACGGGCGGCCGCGCCCTTCGGGGACGCGCGCGCGACGGCCGACGGGCGCGAGACGGCGGCTTGCGCGCGCGACGGGCGGCCGCGCGCAAGACGGACGGCGTCACGAGACGGCGGCTGCGCGCGAGACCGGCAGTCGAGCGATGGCGCGCCCACGCGCGCGAGACGCGCCCACGCGCGCGAGACGGCGGCGCGATGGCGCGCGCGAGACGGGCAGCCGCGCGCGACGGCAACCGCGCCCTTGGTAGACGCGCGCGGCCGCCCGCTCCAATCCGCAACGGCTCGATCCGGTCTGCACCCCCGTCGAAAGCCGGTGCTCAGGCTCGACGGGGCGTCGCAATCATGATATATGCTAAATCAATGCGGCAGCATTCTCGGCAGCTCGAGCTGCGTCTTCATTCGCGCGGGGGCGCGCGGCGGGGCGCGGGGCGCAAGCCAAGCGGGGCGAAGGCTGGAGTCTCGCATCTTCGGCGGCCTGGGTTCGCGCGCCTTCTTCCGGTTCACGTCACGCTGCGCATGCAGCGCCACGTGTGGAATCTCCGCAGCCGGCGCTCCTTCTCCATCGTCGGGCGCGCCGTCGCGAAGGCCGCCGAGCGCTTCGGCATGCGCGTCGTGGAGCTCGCCGTCGAGGGCAACCACATCCACCTCGTGGTCGAGGCCGAGAACACGCGGGCGCTCTCGCGTGGGATGCAGGGGCTGTCGATTCGCTTGGCGAAGGGGCTCAACAAGATGATGAAGCGCGACGGGCGGGTGCTCGGCGATCGGTTTCACGCGCACGTGCTGCGGACGCCGGCCGAAGCGCGGCGCGCGGTGGCGTACGTGCGAAACAACCACCGGAGGCACATGGCTCGGGTCGGCGAGACGCTGTCGTCCGCGTACGTGGACGCGTTCACGTCGCTTGCGGGAGCGATTGCCTTGCCCGAGCCGCACACGTGGCTGCTGCGGTCGCGCGGCCATCCGTGATGCCGGCGATTGGCCATTCGACGTGTGGGCGACGGTACGACCGGAGCGCGTTCTCGAGTGGGTCGTCGAGCGCGTGATGCGCGTGGCGGATGCCCCGGTCCCCGCGCGTGCGACTTGATCGAGGCCGCGCCTCGCGAGCGGAGGACTCGGCGAAGTTGGCGCGGGCCGCGCTGCGTACGCGGAGGATTTTGGTTGAAACGGTCAGCGACGGCGTCATGACGGTCGCCGCGCAGGGCGGCGCTAGTGGCGCCGCGCTTCGATTGCGGATACGTCGGTCGAGTGTGGGGGGGGCGCGAGCGCCCGGCGCGACGGGGCGTGCGCGAAGGCGCCGCGTCAGTCCTCGATGAGCGCCCCGAAGAGACCCAGGCCGCCGACGACGGCGATGAAATCAAAGACGCCGAACAAGAGAAAATAGTCGCGCAGCTCCGAGAGCTCCGCGCCCACGAGGATTTCGCGGGTCGCGGAGACGCCCGCGAGCAGCGCGGGGGCGAGCAGGGGGAAGAGGACGACGGCGAGCATGAGGTCGCGCGCGCGCGTGCGGACGGTCATCGCGCCGAAGAGGGTGCCGGTGGCGGCGACTCCGATCGTGCCGGCGCCGAGGACGAGCGCGAGCGGGCCGATGACCTCGGGGAGGTCGATGTGGAAGACGAGCGCGACGACCGGCACCACGACGATCTCGACGATGGTGAGAAAGAGGAGGAGCGTGAGCGCCTTGCCGGCGAAGATCGCGCCGCGCGCGATGGGCGCGGTGCGGAGCGCGAGGAAGGCGTTGTCCTCGCGCTCGCGCTGCCAAAAGCGGCCGATCGCGAGCACCGCCGTGAAGGCGAGGCTCAGCCAGATGGTGCCCGGCGCGACGCGCTCGGTCGTCTTCGGGCCCGCGGTGTACGAGAGCGACGCGAGGATCGCGACGAGCACCGCGAAATAGCCGGTCGTCGCCGTCACCTCGCGGGTGCGAAGCTCGATGCGAAGATCTTTGCCCGCGACCGCGAGCATCGCGCGTCCGAACGACACCGCCATCCCGAGCGCATCTTTGCCTCGATTGGCCCGCGCTGCCTAAGTATTTCGATCGCGAAATGCAGAGCGAGCGCGGCGGGCCTCGTGGGCCACACCGCGCTCGCGCGACTCTGCTCGTGCTTGCCGCAGCTACTGCTGCGTCGGCGTCGGCGTCGGCGCCTGCGCCTGCTCGTCCTCGTCGAACGACTGCGCGCGCGCGCGGAGCTTCTGAGCCGCCGTCGCGCGCTGCTCGGGCGTGAGGATCGGGAGCGCGCTGTCGAGCATGTCGAGCATGCGCCCCGCGAGCTCGTGCGCCAGCGGCTTGTCGTTCTGAATCGGGGCGACCTGGTCCATCGAGAATTTGTCGCCCTTGAAGGCCTCGAGCACGTTCTTCCACTGCTCGTGCATGGCGTGGCCGCGCGCGAGCATCTGACCGTCCTTGACCGCGTCGGTCTTCTGCGCGTCCGTGCCGACGACCGCGCCGGCGAAGTGCGCTTGCCACTGGGCGCGGATCTTTTCGTGGAGCTTGTCCTGCTGCTCCTGCGTCAGGTTGAGCTCGGCCGCCCACTTCTGCATGCGGCCGCGCCGCCCTTCACCCATGTGCTCGCGGCCGGCGTGCCGCTCGCTCTGCATCGCGGTGACGAACCGCGCGCGCTGCTCGGGCGTCAGGAGATCGTGGAGCTTCTCGAGCGCAGCGCGGTTTTGCGGCTCGACCGCTTTGTGCGCGCTCGTCATCGCGTCGATCTTCGGCTGGAGCGCCGCGCGATCGATGGTGCCGGCCTGCACTTGATCGGCGACTGCGAGCACGAGATCGGCGCGCGCCTTGCGAACGGGCGCCATGCGAGCCTCGCTGTCTTTGGCCATCTGCTCGATGGTCGCGCGCTGATCGGCGCGCAGCGGCACCTGGCCGAGCGCTTCGGCGATGCGCTTCGCCGGACCGTGCACGTCGACGGCGAGCGGCGCGGTCGTCGTGTTGGTCTGCGCGGTGGACGACGGCTCGCTGACGCTCGCGGACCCGCTGCATGCAGCGAGCGGTACGGCGGAAGCGGCGAGCACCAAGGTGATGGCGATGTTGCGAGCGGATCGGAGAAGCATTGTCGGCGTGACCTCCGACACCCAAAGTGGCACGTCGCCGCCCGATTCCAAGGTGAAGAGGGGTAAAGAATCGTAAAACGAAATGCCCCAAAAAATTAGGCACTTCGTGCGCGTTTCGCCGTTGAATGAAACGCGCCGACGACCGTCTCCGGCGCTCGCTCAGAAAATGAACACGCCGAGCGCGACCACGGTCGACCAGAGGCCGGACTTGTGGCCCTCGGCGCTTTGGACGACGTGACGCGTGCGGAGGATGAGGCCTCCCGCCTTGAAGACTTGCTCGCGCTCGCGCCAGGCGGTCTCGGTGTTGAACTCGATGCCGAGCGTCGTCGCGAGCATCGTCGCGGCGAGGTCCTCGGCGTAGTCGCCGGCGATCTTGGCCGTCTCGCCGTAGCTGTGGTGCTCGGAGAGGTAGCCGTAGTTGTTCGGGTCGGCGGGACGCGCGAGGCCGATCGACGCCGCGATCAATCGGTTCGGCTCGTTCGTGTCCTGGCGCGCCATGACGCAGTGGACGATCTGTCCGGGCTTGATGAGCTTCTCGCCTTCTTTGCGCGCAGAGCTCCTTGCAGCGCGGAGGAAAGATCGAGCTGACCGTGACGAGGTTCGCCTTCTCGATGCCCGCATCGCGGAGCGAGAGCTCGAACGACGAAAGCCGGTCCTTGTGGACGCCGACGCCGTTGGTGAAGAAAATCGCCTTCGGCACGAGCATCTCGTGCATGACCGGGTAGCCGGTGTCACCCACCGGGACAGGTGGTTTTGCTTTCACCCTCGTCTCCTCGTAGTCGCGTTCAAGCGTGAGCGACGCGCCCCACGCGCGCCAAGGCACACCACTAACATCACGCTTTGTTTTTCGCAGCAGCCTTCTTCGCCGTGGCGGCGCCGCTCCGAGGCGTCGACGCGGGTTTCGCGGCGGCCTTCTTCGCTGCAGGCTTTGCGGCCTTGGGCGCGGCGGACTTCGCCCCGGTCTTCGCCGAGAGCGAGCGGTACATGTCCCACAAGCGCGGGACCGGGTACTTCGCGAGACGGGCTTTGTAGCCGTCGTCCTTCGTGCGTTTCTCGATCTCGAGGATCGCGTCGATCAGCTTGTCGCGCGTGCCGAACTTCTCTTTCACCGCGCTGAAGGTCGCGTGGAGGCGAATGAGCTTCGAGTTCGCGACGCGGGCGAGGCCCTTCTTCTTGTTCGTGCGATCGATCCAGAGATCGTCGCCGGCGAGCTTTTCGATCGAGGCGACCAGCTTGGCCTTGTCGCTGTGCTTTTCTTTGACCTGCGCGAACGGAGTTTTCATCGGCTTCCCTGAATTCTTGGGCGCCGACGCATAGCAGTCACGACGAGCAATCGCAAGGGAAGCGGGTGTATCCTGCGCGCATCCCGCCATGGCTCGCCGACACGCTCTCGCTCTCGTGCTCCTCCTCCTCGGGTGTGGTGGGGCCCCGATGCCGACCGCGACCGCGAGCGGCGCGGCGCCGGCCGCGATGCAAGGCGGCGTGTCGCTCGGCGCCGACGTGGCGCTCCCGCCGCCGCCGCCGCCGCCGAAGAGACAGATCGATCGCGGGCAGGTGCAGAAGGAGGAGCTCGACACGCACGCGGTCGACAAGAGCATTCCGGTCGAGGCCGGTGGCGCCGCTCCCGCGACGGCCACCGCGACCGCGACGGCGGCGGCCGAGTCCCCGCCGCCCGGCGCGCTGCTCGTCTACACGGCGCGCGTGACGATGGCGGTCTACCAGGTCGACTCGGCGCTCGACGCGGTCGAGTCGATCGCACGCGCGGCGGGCGGGTACCTCGCGGCGCGCAGCGACAACGCGGTCCGCGTGCGAGTGCCGCGTGCGCGCTTCGACGACGCGCTCCACAAAGTGGAAGCCAGCGGCGACGTCCTCCACCGCGACATCTCGGCCGAAGACGTGACCGACGCGTTCGTCGACACCAAGGCGCGCCTCGAGAACGCGCGCGCCGTCCGCGACCGCCTCCAAGCGCTCCTCGAGAAGGCGTCGGTGAAAGAGGCGATTGAGATCCAGCGCGAGCTCGAGCGCGTGACCGGCGACATCGAGGTGCTCGAGGGCAAGTTGTCGGTGCTCGCCAATCGCGTCGCGTATTCGACGATTGAGGTGACCTTCCAAGCGCGCGGCAGCGCCGCGCTGCACGACGCGCCGGTGCGGCTGCCGTTTTCGTGGATGACCGAGCTCGGCCTGCCGCAGCTCCTCGACCTCGGAGCTGCGCGATGAAGCGGCTCGTCTGCCTCGCCGCGCTCCTCGTCGCGTGCGGGCGTCCCTTCGACGTGAAGACCGCGCCGGGCTTCCTCGAGCTGAAGGACGACTCGCGCCATTTCGCGTACCGCGCGACCACGCCCGAGGGCGTCGTCTTCGGCGTCCGCGTCGTCGACGTCGAGGGCGACGGGAGCCAGGACCCCGCGTTCTGGACGCGCGCGCTCACGCTGCAGCTCCGCGACGTCTCCGGCTATGCGCTCACCGACACGCGCGACGTGCGCTCGCGCGACGGCGCGCGCGGCAAGCAGCTCCGCTTCGGCCACGACGAGAGCGGCAAGCCGTACGTCTACTGGCTCACGTTCTTTCCGAGCGGCGATCACCTGGTCATCGCGGAGGCCGGCGGGAGCAAGGCGCGCTTCGACGCCGCGCAATCGAGCGTCGAGTGGATGCTCTCGAGCCTCTCGGTGCGATGACGCTGCGCTGGATTCATCACGTCGCGCGCGGCGACCGCGTCGCGCGCGGGCCCGAAGGCTTCGTCCACGGGTCGTTCCAGCCCGACGTGCGCGAGACCGTGAAGTTGCATTATGCAAACGTTTCTCCGCGCGATTTGCGGGTGATTCGCCTCGACCCGCGGCGCCTGCCCGACGTTCGGGTCGAGGGCCCCCGGAACATGCCGCACGTCTACGGCGACGTGCCCTTCGACGCGATCGCCGGGACGATCCCGCTCGAGGCGATCGACTCGGCGCCCGACGCGGTGACCGGGACGCGCTTCGCCGTCGTCGGCTTCGCCGGAATGACGCTGCTCGACCTGGTCGGCGTGCTCGACCCGCTCTCGCGCGTCGTCTCGATGGAGGTCGACCGCGCGGCGACGATCGAGGTCGTCTCGCTGACCGACGCGCCGTGGACGGGCGCGTCCGCGCGATTCTCGGCGACGCGCACGAGGCCGCCGCTCGAGGAGTTCGACGTGCTCGTCGTCGCCGGCGGCCCGGAGACGCGCGCGCTCGAGAAGGATCCCGCGGCGGTCGAGTGGCTGCGCTCGTTTCCCGAGACGCGCCTCGCCGCGTCGGTGTGCACGGGCGCGCTCTTGCTCGGCGCGGCGGGCCGCCTCCGGGGAAAACGCGCGACGACGCACCACGCGTCGCTCGAGCTCCTCGCTTCGTACGGAGCGACCGTCGCGCAGGGACGCGTCGTCCGCGACGGCCTCCTCGTCACCGCCGGCGGCGTCACGTCGGGGCTCGACCTCGGCCTCGAGCTCGTCGGCTGGCTCTACGGAGACGACGCTCGCGCGCGCATCGCGGCGCGCATGGAGTATCCTCCGCCGCCATGACAGTCCGCGTGCGCTTCGCGCCCTCGCCGACCGGCTACCTGCACATCGGCGGCGTCCGCACGGCGCTCTTCAACTGGCTCTGGGCTCGCAAGACGAAGGGGAGCTTCGTCCTCCGCATCGAGGACACCGATCGCGAGCGCAGCACCGACGAGAGCCGCCAGGCGATCTTCGACTCGATGAAGTGGCTCGGCCTCGAGTGGGACGAGGGCCCCGGAGTCGGCGGAAAATACGGGCCGTACACGCAGATGGAGCGGCTCGAGCTCTACAAGGAGCAGGCCGAGCGCCTCATCCGCGAGCGCAAGGCCTTTCGCTGTTACTGCACCAAAGAGGAGCTCGACGCGCAGCGCGAGGCGCTGAAGAAAAAGGATCCGAAGGCCCAGTTCCGCTACCCGGGGACGTGCCGCGAGCGCACCGACGAGCCCGACAAGCCCTTCGTCGTCCGCTTCCGCACCCCGAGCGAGGGCTCGGTCACCTACGTCGACAAAGTCTTCGGCGAGGTCACGACGCCCAACGCCGCGCAGCAGGACTTCGTGCTCCTTCGCAGCGACGGCATCCCGCTCTACAACTTCGGCGCGGTCGTCGACGACATGACGATGGAGATCACGCTCGTCGCGCGCGGCCGCGATCACATGGTGAACACGCCGCCGCAGCTCATGCTCTACGAGGCGTTCGGCGCGCAGCCGCCCGAGTTCGCGCACCTGCCGATGATGCTCGCGCAAAACGGCGAGAAGCTGAGCAAGCGACACGGCGCCGTCAGCGTGAGCGAATACCGCGACCAGGGCTACGCGCCGAACGCGGTGCTGAACTACCTCGTTCGCTTCGGGTGGTCGCACGGCGACCAAGAGGTGTTCTCGAAGGGCGAGCTCATCGAGGCGTTCGGGTGGGAGGCGTGCGGGCGCGGCGACGGGAAGTTCGACGCCAAGAAATTCCTCGCCATCGACCACGCGCACCTGAAAGACGCGCGCCTCATGCCGGACGACGAGTACGCGACGCGCGTCCTCCCGTTCCTCGAGAAGCGCGGGATCGCAGGCGTGACGCACGCCGCGGCGATGGCGGCCGTGCCGCTCGTTCGCGAGCGCGCGACGACCTTCGTCGACGCGGCCGATCGGCTCGATTTCGTGTTCCGCGCCGACCCCGTGATGGACGAAGCGGCCGCGAAGAAGTTCCTCGTGCCGGCCGCGGCGTCGAACCTCCGCGGGCTCGCCGCCCAGCTCGAAGGGGCGACGAGCTGGGACGCTCACGCGCTCGAGCAGCGCGTGAACGCGTGGCTCGCCGAGCGCGGGCTGCAGATCAAAGACGTCGCGCAGTCGGCGCGCGTTGCCCTCACCGGACGCTCGGCGAGCCCCGGTTTGTTCGAGGTGATCGCGACGCTCGGCAAGCCCGCGACGCTCCGTCGCCTCGAACACGGAGCGATGACCGCGGAGAAAAACCCGACGTGATCGTCCCGCTGCTCCAAGGCGCCGCGCAGGCCGAGCCGTCGTCGATCGAATCGTTCCTCGAAGCGACGAAGCCGCTCTTTCCGATCCCCGCGCTCTTCGTCCTCCTGCCCGCGCTCTGATTTCTTCTTCCGGAAGACGTGGCGCGAGCTCGACGAAGACGCCCAGCGCCACCGCGGCGAGATGCTCGCGCGCGGCGAGTACGACAAGCGCCCGTTCTTGGCGCTCGTCATGTGCGCGATCATCTTGACGATGCAGGAGTACTACGGCGGCCGCGGGTACTTCGACGAGACCATCGCGCCGAAGCTCATCGCCTTCGACCAGCACCACCACCACGTGCTGCGGTACTTCAAATACGGCGACCTCTGGGGCTTCGGCTGGTGGGTGTTCGCGCGCGTCGCCGGGTACGTGCTCGTGCCGTTCCCCGTCTTCAAGGCGCTCTTCCCCAAGGACTCGCTTCTCGACATGGGCCTTCGCACGAAAGGCTTCTTCGAGCACGCGTGGATCTACGCGCTCTTTCTCGCCATCGTCGTCCCCGCGATGCTCGTCGTCTCGGCGCAGCCGGATTTCGGCGGGTATTACCCGTTCTACAAGCTCGCGTCGCGGAGTTGGTTCGACTTCCTCGTGTGGGAGGCGATCTACTTCATCCAATTCTTCGCGCTCGAGATGTTCTTCCGCGGGTTCTGGCTCGGCGTCTTGCGAAAGAGCTTCGGGTCGGGGGCGATCTTCGCGATGGCCGTCCCGTATTGCATGATCCACTACGGAAAGCCGTACCTCGAAGCGAGCGGCGCCGTCGTGGCGGGCATCGCGCTCGGCTCGCTCAGCATGAAGACCAAGAGCATTTACCAGGGCTTCCTCGTGCACGTGACGGTGGCGGGGATGATGGATTGGCTCGCGCTCAGCCACCGCAACGGCCTGCCGCACACGTTCTGGCCCGCCGAGGAGCCGCGCGGCTTCCCGGTGGCCGCCGCGCAGAAGGCGCCGACGATCACCGAGCACGGGCTGAAGACGTTCCTCGTCGGTTTCGCCGTCTTGATGATCGCCATCGTCGTGGTGACCCGCTGGCGGGCGCTCGTTCGCGCGCGCAAAGAAGTCGCGGGCCCGTCGCTCCCCGCTTGAGTGTAGGATCGACGCAATGAGGCGGAGGCTCGTTGCGCTCGGGGCGGCGCTCGTGGGAATCGCGATTGCCGGTTGCCGCGACAACCCGAACATCGACGGCTCGAAGGTGGCGGCGAGCGCCGCCACGTGCCCGGACGTCTGCAATCGGCTCGTCGCGCTCTGCGGAATGGCGCCGAGCGGGTGCACCGACGATGACGCGGGCGGCTACTGCGACACCCAGCTCACCGACTACCTCGACTGCATGTCGACCGCGCCGAGCTGCCAAGCCGCGTGGGACTGCACGACCGTCGTCGCGTCGGACGACGCATCGACCGACGACGCGTCGACCGACGACGACGCATCGACCGACGACGCGTCGACCGACGACGCCGCCAGCGAGTGATCGACCCTCGAGCGCTCGCAGGATGACCTTGATGGCGTGCGCGCGCGTGTGGTGGCGCGGGCGCACGTCGTACAAGTCGGCCAGACCGCGGAGCGCGGCGAGCATCGCGGGCTTGCCGGGTGCGTTCGGCCCGTCTTGGCCGGGCCACGTGAACGGATCGCCGCCGAGCTTTCGCCAAAGCAGCATCTCGAGCGTGCGCGGCCGGTGCTCGAGGCCTTTGCACGCGCGCTCGACCAGCTCGGCCGAGTCGGGCACGAGGCGCATCGCGCGGAGATAATACGCCGCGGCCGCCTCCGCGCGGCCGAAGGCGAGCGCGCACGCGTCGGCCGCCTCGCAAAGCGCGTCGGCCTTCTCCGTGTCGCTCTTCGCGGCCGCGATCTTCGCGCGCGCGACCTTGAGCGCCGCCCCGAGGGGGACGTTCCGCCGCTTGCCGAAGCGCGGCCAGGTGCGCGCGAGGATCAGCCCGAAAAACCCAATCGCCACGACGAGAAGCGCGACGGTCTGCCAGGTGGAGTAGCCAGCCGGGTGGGGCACGTCTCCGCTATATCATTTGCCAGCGCCCCGCACGTGCGGCACGATCCAAGCTGAAATGTCCCGTGCTCTAGCGTTCGCCATGGTGCTGCTCGTTTCGAGCGCCGCCGCCGCGGACATCTTTCAATACACGGACAAGGACGGCGTCGTTCACATCGTCAACAGCGTGCCGCAGGGCGTGCGCGCGCGGCTGCTCGTTCACGGAGGCAACGCGCCGCGAAGCGGCCCGCCGATTGTCGCGCCGAGCGACCACGACCCGGCGCGCTTCCGCCGCTACGACGAGTGGATTCGCCAAGCCGCGACGCTCTACCAAATCCCCGAACAGCTCGTCCGCGCCGTCATCAAGGTCGAGAGCGACTACGACCCGCGCGCTGTGAGCATCTCCGGCGCGCGCGGCCTCATGCAGCTCATGCCAGACACGGCCGAGCGGATGCAGGTCCGCGACATCGACGACCCGCGCGAGAACATCTTCGGCGGCGTGCGACTGCTGCGCATCCTCGCGAACGCCTTCAACGGCGATCTCTCGCTCACCGTCGCCGCGTACAACGCCGGCCCCGACGCCGTCATGCGCTTCGGCGGAATCCCGCCGTACGACCAGACGCGAAACTACGTCGTCAAGGTCACGAGCTTCTACCGTCGATACCGTTCCATTTCCGACGTGATCGAGGCGAGCGTCGAACGCTGAGGTCCGGTCGTATGCGGTCTGCTCCACGACGTCG
The DNA here is from genome assembly GCA_963731595.1 of uncultured delta proteobacterium. Lineage (GTDB taxonomy): Bacteria > Myxococcota_A > Polyangia > Polyangiales > Polyangiaceae > DASXHD01. The sequence continues at coordinate 1,042,260 of CAVSWE010000009.1, read as the reverse complement.
GCGTCGCGATGGGCCTCGTGGCGCTTTCGACGCCCAAGCTCTTCTTCGACCGCGCACGCTTGTCGTCGCCTCTGTAACTCGCTCGGCCTGCCGGACGACGGCGCGGTGAGCGTCGCGTGCAGGCGCAGATCGTTCATCGCCTTGCGGTAACGGGGCGACGGCGGGCGGAAGATCCGCGACGTGACGGCGACCTCCATGAAGATCATCGACCGCGTCTCGAGGCCCGAGGCGCACGACCGCGTCCTGGAGGGTGGCGACGTAGACGCGGCCCACGAACGCCGGCGAGCGCGTGAGCTTGAGGACCCGCGCGGCGAGGAGCGCGACCGCGGGAAACATGGGCGGCTCGTACCCACGCTCGGACACGAACGCCTTCGAAGATGCGCTCGCCGGTGGCGGTCTCGGCATACATGCCCTCGTGAGCGGCAGCGCGACGGTCCTCTTGAGCGCGCGACTTCGGGTTGAGTCGTCTCGCGCTCTGCCGCGCGTCTGGTCATGGCGCACGAAGGCCACGTCCTCGGCCTCGCCCGAGAGCGCGAGGTCGGTCGGTTGCTTGGCCTTGGGCGACGAGTCGGCGCCCTCGTGCCGAGCGGGGTGACGCGCCCGCCAGCGTCGAAGTAGTCTCGCCCACGCGATGAAGATGCGCCTCTCCATGTTGCTCTTGGGCGTGCTGACGTGCGGCCTCGCGTCTGCGGCGCCCCAGCTCGAGGTGCAGGAGTTCGCGCCGACGGGCTCGATGCCCAAGGGCGTGACGCTCTCGCCCGACGGGACGCACCTCTACGTCACGAATTTCGGGCAGCGAAACGGGAAGAACATTTCGATCTACGACGCGACGACGCTCGCGCACACCGCCGACATCGACGTCCCCGGTATCGTCGTCGAGAGCGTTTTTTCCGCCGACGGGAGCGTCCTCTACGCGTCGAACTTCGACCGCGACAGCGTGCAGCTCATCGACACGCGGACCCGGCGCGTCACGCGCGAGATCCACGTCGGCCTCCACCCGAAGATCCTCGCGCTCTCGAAAGACGGAAAGACGCTCTTCGCCGCGAACTGGAACGGAAACTCCGTCAGCGAGATCGATCTCGCGCGCGGCGTGACCGTGCGCACGCACCCGGCGGGCCTCCACCCGCGCGGGATGGTGCTCACGCAGTCCGGTTTTCTCTACGTCGCGAACTTCGACGGCGAGACCATCGACGTCTTCCACGGGCCGGGCTTCGAGCAGAACTACACGCTCTCGGTCTGCCGCATCCCGCGCCACCTCGTGCTCGCGCCCGACGAACGCACGCTCTACCTGAGCTGCTACCACGACTCGCAGCTCTGGGCGCTCGACCTCACGGGGTCGAGCGAGCGCGCGCGACACATCGTCGGCGTCGGGAAATTTCCGAAGAGCATCGACGTCTCGCGCGACGGAAAATACGTGTATTCTGCAGATTACGGCACGTCGAACAGCGTCTCGATCGTCGACACGAGCGACTGGAGCGCGACGACCTACACCGTCCCCGGCATGGAGCGCGGGAGCGGAATCGCCGTGCTCCCGGACGGAAAACACGCGGCGGTGACCGGCTGGTGCGACAACCGCGTCTACTTGGTCGGCGTCGTCGGGACGGGCGGCCACCCGAGGGAAGCGCTCGAAAAGCTTCGCGTTCTGCCCCACTCGCACTGCGTGACCGCCTACCAGCCCTGAGTCGTGCGCGCCGCTTTTCGGTGACGGAACGGCTGGAAACCGGCCATGATCGGGGGGTGGAAGCCCCCCCGGCCGTCGTCGTCGATGCGCACGACGTGTGCCCCGATCTGGACCGCGCGCAGGACGCCTTGCGCGCGGCGCTCGGGAGCAGCGTTGCGCCTCAGACCGGTTGGCGGCTGCGCGTCTTCGACGAGCGACGCGGGAGCCATTACATCGTGACCGCGAACCTCGACGACGCGCAGGGCAACGGGGTCGCCCATCGCGTGATCGACTCGACGGCGTCGGACCGGTGCGACGGCATCATCTCGGCGCTCGGCGTGTGGGCGGCGCTCGTCCTCGACGCGGAGGCCGCCAAGGCGCGCGAGCGCGCGAAGGCCGCGCCGGAAAAGACGACGAAGCCGGCGGGCGCGACCGCGGCGCCGGTCGATCCCCAGGACTTCCCCGACGGGCGCGCGCCGGTCGTTCGGGCCGCGGTCCCGCAGCCGGTGGACGCCGACGCGGGCGCTCCGGGGCCGCAGCGGTCGACGATCGAAATCGGGGCGAGCGGCACGCTCCAGAACTCGCCGCTCACGACCCCCGACTCCGGCGCGCTCGTCGGCGGCGATCTCTTCGCCTTGCTCGAGATTGCGCGGAGCTTCTTCTTGAGGCCGTCGATCGCCGCGGCGGTGACGGTCGGCGCTTCGCCCTCGTCGTACGTGTGGACGCGCCTCGACGCGTGCCTCCGCGTGCCGGGAAATTACGTCGATCATCGCGGTCTCCTGCTGGAGACGTGCGCGGGCACCGAGGTGGGCGCCTTCGACCACGACGAGGGCACGAGCGCTCACGGCACCGACGCGCTCTTCTCCGTGGGCCCGACGATTGGCCTTCGGGGCGACCTCGCGAGCGACCTGTCCGTGGAGGTGCGCGGGCTCGCCGGGTTCAACGTGGTCCACACGGGCGACAACATCGGATTGCTCTCGATGCGGGCCGAGCTAGGCTTGACGTGGAGGCTTCGGTGAACGGCGCGCTCGATTTCCGGTCGCTCTACGACGGTCACGTCGCGTTCGTGTGGCGCAACTTGCGGCGCCTCGGCGTGACGCCCGCCGACGTCGAGGACCGCGTGCAAGAGGTCTTCGTGGTCGCGCATCGCCGCCTCGGCGATTACGAGGAGCGCGGACATGGACCGCGCGCGTGGCTCTTCCAAATCGTGCTGCGCGTCGCGAGCGAGTGGCGCCGCCACCGCCGCCGCCACCCGGAGGACGTCGACGGCGGCATCGCGCAGGAGCTCGAGCGCACCGAGGCCGAGCAGGCCGACATGATCGCGCGCCGCGAAGCGCTCGATCAGCTCGACGTCGCGCTGCAGTCGCTCGACGTCGACAAGCGCGCGGTGCTCGTCCTCCACGAGATCGAGGAGATGACCGCGCCCGAGATCGCCGAGTCGCTCGCGCTGCCGGTCAACACGGTCTACTCGCGGCTCCGCGTCGCGCGGCAGCAGCTCGAGGCGGCGCTGCGCTCGCAGGAGCGCAAGAGCGGAGTGGATACTCGCAGGGCGGAGACGCGGAGAGCCAACGAAAGAAGATGCGCGTCATCGCGGGAGGTGCCCGATGAGCGGCGGAATCTCTCCGCGCGCGCGCGAGCTCTTCGAGATGGCGAAGAAGGACGGGCCGACGACCGCGGCGCGCGACTCGATGTGGGTCGGCATCCAGATGGCGGCGGTGTCGCTCGCGCCCAGCGCGCCGACGTCGAGCCCGGCGTCGAACGCGGGCGCGCACCTCGCCGTCAAGGCGATCGCGTCGAGCAAGCTCGCGCTCGGAATCGCGCTCGGGGCGTCGATCACGGTCGGTGTCGCGGGCGCCGTCATCGCCCTCGCGCGGCCTTGGGCGCAGCCGGCGGCGCACGTCGCGCAGCCCCGCGAGCTCGAGCGTCCGGCGCTCGATCCCGAGCGCGCGAGCGTCGTGCGCGCGCAAGATCTCCGATTGCCGGCGACGCCGGTCGTCATCACCGGCCACGCCGTCACGCCGACCAACGACGTCGACGTCGACACGGCCGATCCCGCCAAGCCGGCCCCGCACCTCCTCTCCGAGCGCGATCGCCTCGCGAAAGAGGCGCGCATGGTCAGCGAGGCGCGCGGCGCCCTCCAGCGCGGGGACCCGCAGACGGCGCTGCGTCTCGTTCGTGCCGCCCGCTCGACGCGCGGCGCGCGTCTCGTGCCCGAGGAGCTCACCGTCGAAGCGCAGGCGCTGCGCGCGCTCGGAGACGAGGCCGGGGCAAAGCGCGCCGACGCGGAGCTGGCCGGCAAGTTCCCCGAGCAACATCTCGGTCAGTGAGCGGGCAGTTGCGATAACATTCCGCGCATGAAGCGCGCGGCGACACTTGGCTTGATCGCAATCACCCTCTTCGCATGCGGCGGGCGCACGACGCTCGACGATCTCTCGAGCGGCGACGCCGCCACGCCCGGCAGCGACGGCGGCATCCCGGGAAACGACGGCGGCGTCATCGTCGACGCGATCGCGCCTCCGCCGCCGTCCGATGCGATCGCGCCGCCGCCCTTCGATGGCGGCCCGCCGCCGATCGACGGCGGCACGACCGGGACGATCCAGTGCGGACAGAGCACGTGCAGCGCGTCGACCGACGTTTGCTGTGTCACGTTCAACGGTCAGAGCACGAGCGAGACGTGCACGCCGCCGAACCAATGCCAGGGCGCGCAGTTCGACTGCTCCGGCGCCGCGAGCTGCCCGCCCGGCGAGGTCTGCTGCGGTTCGTTCAGCCAGCAGAAGCAGGGCGCGAGCTGCGCGCCGGCGTGTCAGGGCGGCTTCCAAAACCCGCAGATCTGCCAGACGAGCGCGGAGTGTCCGAACGGCCTCACGTGCAAGCCGACGCCGCTCGGCTTCGACGTCTGCCGGCCCTAAAATGGAAATATGAGACTGGTCCGAATCGCGCTCGCGAGCGCCAACAGCACGGTCGGAGCGGTCGCGAGCAACGTGGCGCGCATGGTCGAGCTCGCGCGCGCGGCCGTCGCCGACGGCGCCAGCCTCGTCGTGCTGCCGGAGCAGTCATCGGCGGCTACTCGCCGGAGGACCTCGTCCAGTGGACGCGCGTTCGTCGACGCGCAATGGGAAGGGCTCGCGAAATTCGCCGAGGACACCGCCGAGCTCGACGTGCTCTTGGCGATCGGGCTCGCGGTGCGCGACGCCGACCGCGTCTTCAACGTCGCGGCGCTCGTCGGCCGCGGCCGCGTCTTCGGCCTCGTGCCGAAGGAGAAGCTGCCCTTCTACAACGTCTTCTACGAAGAGCGCTGCTTCACGCGCGGCGCGGCCCACGTCTCGGGCGCGCTCCACGGCGTTCCGTTCGGCGATCTCGTCTTCGACACGCCGTTCGGGACGTCTCGCCCTCGAGGTGTGCGAGGACATCTGGTCGCCGGACGGACCGATGCGCCGTCGTTGCTAGGCGGGCGCCGAGCTGGTGGTCAACGTCAGCGCGTCTCCCTTCCGCGTCGGCGTGCAGAGACGCGGCGCGAGATGATCGCGACGCGCGCGGCGGACAACCAGGCGACGGTCGCATATTGCAACCTCTTCGGGGGCAACGACGGGCTCGTGTTCGACGGCGGCGGGCTCGTCTCGCAGAACGGGCGCGCGATCCTGGAGGCCCCGCGGTTCCGCGAAGGCTTCGCGGCGGCGACGGTCGACCTCGATCGCACGCGGCGGCTCCGCACGGAGAACACGACGTTGCGCCATGACCAGGCGGCGGATGCCGCGGCGACCGCGGGCATCGCGCGCGTCGCGGTCGACGTCGACCCCGAGTCGGCGCGCGCGGCTCGCGTACCCGGCGCCCGCGCACAAGAGCTTCTTCTTGCCCGCGCCCGAGCGCGCCGAGCGCCCGAGCGCCCGCGCGGCGTTCTGCGAGGAGCTCCTCGACGCGCTCGCGACTCGGCGTCGGCGACTACTTCGAGAAGAACGGCGCGTTTCAAGCACGATCGGCGTCGCCCTCTCGGGCGGCCGCGACAGCCTCTTGTGTCTCGCGGATCGCGCGCCGATGGATCGATCGCGCGTTGCGGCGCCGGCGGACGCCGAGCGAAGGCGAAGCCGCGAAATCCTCCGCGCGTTCTTCATGCCGAGCCGCTACTCGTCGCCGGAGACGCGCGCCGCCGCGGAGCACGCCGCGCGCGAGCTCGACGCGCCGCTCGCCGTCGTGTCCGATCGACGAGGCGTTCGACCGCGAGCTCGCCGCCGTCGAGACGATGCTCCAGCCCGGCGAGACGCTGAGACCGCTCGCGCGCCAGAACGTCGCAGGCGCGCGTGCGGGCCGAGCGGATGTGGACGTGGACGAACTGCGCGGGCGGGCTCTTTCTGCAGACGAGCAACATGAGCGAGAAGGCCGTCGGTTACATGACGATCGGCGGCGACGTCGAGGGCGCGCTCAGTGTCATCGCGAACGTGCCGAAGACCGTCGTCAACTACCTGCTCGACTGCCTGCTCGAGACGACCGGCTCGGAGGGCGATCCGTCTGACGCTCCTAAGCCGCGCGACGCGCGGAGCTCGCCGAGGACCAAGAAGACGAAAGCGAGCTCATGCCGTTCCCGGTGCTCGACGCGTGCTTCGCCCTCTTACGCGGGCGAGAAGATGGCGCCGCCGAGGTTGCGGTCCGCGCTCGCGCGCCGATGTTCCCCGAGCACGCGGACGAGTCGACTCGACGCTTGGGCCGAGCGCTTCGTGCGGCTCTTCACGCAGTGCATCTACAAGTGGGTCCAGGCGCCGCTCGCGCTCCACGTCGGCAACCTCGATCTCGATCGCGAGCGCGCGCTCCAGCTCCCGGTGGTGCAGAAGACCGAGTGGTGAGCGGCGGCACGCTTGATGCGTGAGCGTCGGGCGGAGGTCGTCATGAAGCTCGAAGACATCGCCAGCATGCTCCGGACGACGAGCGAGGTCGCGCGCGCGGGCGAGCGGCTCTTCGGATTGCTCGCCGCGACGCGACGAGGACACTTTTGGCCCATTTTGTTGGGCGTTGGCGCGGGGATTGGCATCGGCGCGCTGATGTTCGACGACTCGCTGCGCGAGCGCATCAAGAGCTGGATGAGCCAGCGCGAGGCCGAGCAGCGGGACGGCAGACCGCCGGTGAACGTGCAACCGACGGCGAGCCCCGCGCCGCACTGAGTGCGAGCGGGCGCAATCAGCGCGTCACGCTCGAGGTGAGCGCGCCGACGTTCGTCGACGGCAAGCCGAGCGACGGGAGCGGAAAGCCCTGCCCGAAGGTGACGAAGAACGTCGCCGGGCCGACGCCCGCGGGCAGCGGCGAGGCCGAGATTGGGAAGCCGACGTCGGCGCGGAAGACGATGCGATCGAACGTCGGAAAGAGCGCGCGAAAGCCGAACCCCACGTCGTGGACGGGGTGAAAATTCGCCCAGCCGTCGAACGCCTCGCCCGCGTCGTAGAACGCGACGCCGCCGAGCTGAACCTTCAAGATCTCGACGGGGCGCGTTCGGTACTCGAGGTTCGCCGCGACCAAATCCTTTCCGACGAAGTAGCTCGACGGGTACCCGCGCAGGCGCGTGTCGGCGCCGAGGTACGAGATTTGGTTCAAGTAGTTCGCGTAACGATCGAGCACGCGCGCCGAGAAGAAGAGGCGTCCGATCGGCGTGCGCGGCGACGCGAAGTAGCTCGTCGCGTCGATCGAGCCCTGGAGGACGCCGCTTCCGTCGAAGGCGGTCTCGGTCGTCGTCTGCACGTCGAGGCGCAGGACGCCGTCGTGGATCGGCAGCGTGTAGCCGGCCTCCGCGGCGACGCCCATGAAGTCGCGGCTCGAGCCGATCGCGCGCGTGACGGGGTAGAGCTTCACGTCGAGGAAGTAGCCGAGGTGAACGTCCTCCTGCAGGCCGAGCGTCTCGAGATCGAGAACGCGCAAGAAATCGTTCTGGTAGCTGCGCCACTCGAGCGCGGGGTACGCGCGGTCGTCGCTGACGGGGACGTAGCGCGTGACGAAGTCTTTCGCGGCGGCCGGATCGTAGATGGAGAGATCGTCGGTGCGGTACTGCCGGTGCGACGCTTCGAGCGACAGCGTGAAGTCGTTCTTCAGCGCCCAGCCGAACGAGCGCGCGACCGCGACCGACGCCTGCGCGAGCGTCGAGTGGTACTCGAAGGGGATGATCCCGTTCGGCGGCCACGACGCGACATCGGGTTGGTAGACGTAGCCGATCGCGTTTTGCTCCGGCACCGCGCTCGAGTGGAACTGCGCCAGCGCGGCGTTCGAGTAGACGCGCGTCACCTCGTCGCGCCACGCGGCGCCCGTCGCCCAGCCCCATTTTTCGTGGGTGTTCCACAGCGGGTGGGCGGCGCCGATCGAGCCGAAGGAGCCCTCGGGCGAGCCGGTGCGGTTCGAGAGGATGACGTTCGCGCTCGTCGCCAGCGTGAGGTGGCGGTCGTCGAGGCGCGGCACGTAGTAGTACGCGCCGAGCGCGGTCGACAGCGGCTGGTAGAGAAAATTCGCGCCGAGCGTGTCGTGCAAACCTGCGAGGTTCGTCTCGGCCGGCTGCAGCACGAGCTCCTGGAGCCCGCCGTTGGTGAGCTGCACGTCCCACTGCAGGCGCAGGCTCCAGACGTCCTTGGTGATGACGACGACGCGCACGCGATCCGGCGCGCTCCCGCGGAGCGGCACGATGAGCACGAGCGAGAGCTCCGGCAGCGCGCGGAGGTTTCGCGCGGTCTCGTCCATCGCGAGCTTGCTGAATCGATCGCCGCGGTGCTCGAGGATCTCGCGGCGAATCACGCGGTCGCGCGAGGTGGCGTGGAGCGCGTTCACGAAGAGGAGAAACCTCGGGAGGAAATCGCGCGTCTCGAACACCTCGAGGCGCTCGGTCTGGATCGACTCGATGACCTTGCCCTCGGGGCTCGGATCAATCGTGCCGCCGAGCTTCTTGCGCACCATCTCGATGGTCTCGCGCTCGTACGCGGAGTAGCCGAACGCCTTCGACTCCGGGCCGTCGTCGGCGCGCGCGGAGGCGGCGAAGACGAAGACGACGACGACGAACGCGAGCGCGCGGACCCTCACGAGGCCGACCGTACCCTGGCGAAGGGCACGAGCACGGCCCAGATCGGAAATCCGAGCGGGAGGCCCCGGAGGAGCGTCAGCACGCCGGCGAACCCGGTGCGAGGCTTTCCGTCGCGATCGGTCACGACGAGCGAGTGGCCCGCTCCGAGCGGGTCGGGCTCCCACGGCGCGACGTCGAAGCGCGCGAGCCAGTCGAGCGTGCGAACGAGGCGCGCGACGACGACCGCCTTCGTTCGCGTCGGGTCGTACCGCAGCGTGCGCGCGCGGTAGTCGGGCGTCGCGAAGAGCATGTACGCGGCGAACGTCGTGAAGGAGAAGAGCTCGACGCGGCTCGAGAGCTCGATCGCCGAGTGAAAGCAAATCCCCACGAAAATGGCCGGAATGCGCAGCGGGCGCGAGAGCAGCGCGAAGGCGAGGAAGAGCTCGGTGCCGATCGCGCCCTTCGCGAGGAGGCTCGCGACGCTCGGCTGCTGGAAGAACGCGAGCACGCGCTCGGGCACGCCGTGCGCGAGCGCGACGTCTCCGTAGCGCACCATGCGATCGAGCAGCACCGCGCCCGAGCGCCAGTCGGGGTCGAAGAGCTTCGACGAGCCCGACGCGACGTAGACGATGCACACTTGCAGCCGCGCGAGGTTCACCGCCCAGAGCGGGCCGTCGCTCGGCCCATCCCGTTTCTTGCCGAAGAGATCGCGCAGGTCGACGGCGCGATCGCACGGCGAGAGCGCGAGGAGAAACGCGTAACACGCGAGCGCCCAGCGGTTGTGGTGGTACTGAAGGCGATCGCAGAGCATCGCGTAGGTGATGGCGAGGCTGCTGAGCAGGAGCGCGGGCCGCGCCAGGTGACCGACGATGACGAGCACAGCGCACACGGCTTGCGCGGCGAGGACGAGCGCGAAGGCCTGCTGCGACGGGACGAAGCGCTCGGGGATGAAAGGCAGGTGGAAGTGCGCGCCGAAGTAGCCCTCCCCGAGCTGCTCGCTCGCCATCTCGCGCGCCTGGAGCAAGAGGAGGACTCCGAACGCGACGCGTGCGCCGCCGAGCGCGTGAACGTCGCCGACGTCGTCGAGGAACGAGCGGCGCGAGCTCATCGATTTCGCCACGCGCTCGCGAGCTCCAGGCGCGCCGGCGGTCCGCCGTTCTTTCGCACGGTGACGTCGGCCACGACGCGCACGGTCTCGGCGTCCTCCGGGATGTGCGCGGCGACGTCGTCGAGCGCGCGCGCGAGGCGCTCGACCTGCGCGGCCGCGCCGTAGCTCGCGTGCACCGGCTGGCCGTACGGAAAGAGGTTCGAGTCGGTCACGCGGTCGTCCCACCGGAAGCGATGCAGCACGCCGTCGTCGTCGCGCGCGAGCCAGCGCCCGTTTTCGACCGGGACGCGCACGACGCCGTGACCGGACGGCGCGGTCACCTCGCGCGCGAGATCGATTTGGATCGTGGACGACTCCGGGAACATGCGAAACGCGAACGCCCCGTCCGCGCGGCGCGGCCCGGTCGCGACGAGCACGAACTGCCCGCCGACCCAGAGCGCTGCCACGATGGCGCGAAGGGCACGCATGTCAGGGGCCAGAAGGTACGCAATAAACTCGCGCCGTTGCGTGTAAAATGCTTAGGTTCAGGGTGGTGCCCCAATCCCGGAGGCTCGTCGTGGTGGCGCTGTTGTTCGCCTGCGGTCAGGCGACGGCGCTCGGCGATCACGCCGAGATCGCCGAGAAGGCGAAGCCCAGCGCCGTCGTCCGCGTCGCGCCGTCATCGAGATCGTCCGCGGAGGCGGTCGCGACGGCGCCGCTCGCGCACGGGCCGCTCGACGACACGGCCGCGCTGCGACGCTTCTTCGACGCGCTCGCGCGGCTCGACGACGGCACGGCGCAGGACGACGTGCGCATCGTGCAGTTCGGCGACTCGCACACGGCGGCCGACATGATGACCGGAACGGCGCGCCACGCGCTGCAGGCGCGCTTCGGCGACGGCGGACGCGGGTTCGTCGAGATCGGGCGACCGTATCGCTTCTACGGGCAAGACGGCCTCCGCTCGCCGGGCATGACGCGCGATTTTCATTCCGAGCGAGGCAAGCTCGAGCACGGAAAATTCGTCGGCGACGGCTGCTACGGGCTCGGCGGCGTTTGCCTCGTCACCAACCACCGCGACGCTCGCGCGTGGGCCGAGCTCGCGACGCCCGCGTCGAAGATCGAGGTCGACTACTGGGAGCAGCCGGGCGGCGGCAGCTTCGATCTGCTCGTCGACGGAGCGTCGGTGCTCACGGTCAAGACGCGCGGGGGCGAGCCGAGGTCGGCGTTCCAGTCGGTCGTCGTCCCCGACGGTCCGCACAAAGTCGAGGTGCGCGCGCGTGGAGACGGCGAGGTGCGCGTGTTCGGCGTCACCCTCGATCGCGATCAGAAGGGCGTCGTCTACGACGCGCTCGGGCTGAACGGCGCACGCGCGGCGACGACGCTCCAGTGGAGCGAGACGCACATGACCGAGCAGCTCCGCCACCAGGCGCCCGATCTCGTGGTGCTCGCGTACGGCACCAACGAGTCCGCCGACGACCAGCCGATCGACGCCGTCTCGCGCGAGCTCGTCGCGGCGCTCGGGCGCGTCGAGCGCGCGGTGCCGATGGCGGCGTGTCTGCTCCTGGGTCCTCCCGATCGCGCCGTGCGGACGCCGAGCGACAACCCGTACGCGGCCGACGCGGGCACGTTCTGGGCGACCTCGTCGCGCATCGAGCAGATCGTCGCCGCCGAGCACAAAATCGCCGACGCGGCGGGCTGCGCCTTCTACGATCAGATGGCGGCGATGGGCGGGCCGGGCACGATCGCGGCGTGGGCCGAGATGGATCCGCCGCGCGCGCAGCACGATCGCACGCACCTCACGCGCGAGGGCTATGCGATGCTCGGGAACGCGTTCGCCGCCGATCTCCTCGCGGCGTACGCGGCGTACCGCGCGGAGAAGGGGCTCGCTCCCAAGGCGCCGCTGCCCTCCGCGCCGCGACTCCTCCCGGAGCCTGACGAGAAAGCGCCGCCGCCGAACCCGTCGTCGGCGCCGTTCGTCGCCATTCCCTTGTGAGGTGACATGATCGATCTCTACACGTGGACCACGCCAAACGGGCTGAAGCCTCTCGTCATGCTCGAGGAGACCGGGTTGCCGTATCGCGCGATACCCGTCGACATCGGCAAGGGCGAGCAGTTCGCCGCCGACTACGTGCGCATCAACCCGAACGCGAAGATCCCGGCGATGGTGGACGACGGCCTTCGGGTCTTCGAGTCGGGCGCGATTCTGATTCACCTCGCGGAGAAGACGGGTCGCTTCTTGCCCGAAGCGGGGCAGGCGCGCGCCGACGTGCTCGGTTGGTTGTTCTTCCAGGTCGGCTCCGTCGGGCCGATGTTCGGTCAGCTCGGGCACTTTCGCGGCGCCAAGCGCGAGGACCCGTACCCGCTCGAGCGCTACACGAAAGAGGTCGAGCGGCTCGCGGGCGTGATGGACGCGCGCCTCGGCGAGAGCGAGTACCTCGGCGGGGAATATTCGATCGCCGACATGGCGACGATTGGCTGGGCGCGCGCGCTCGACTCGTACTTGAAGCTCGACATGACGCGCTGGCCGAATCTGTCTCGGTGGATCGCGGCCGTCGTCGCGCGCCCGGCGTTTCGCCGCGCGAGCGCGTGGAAGCCCTAGCCGCCGCGCTCGACGCGCCCGTCGGTGAACCGCGCGAAGCGCCCTTCGGCGGCGTCGTGCACCGGGTCGTCCGAAGGCCAAGGCCAGCCGCCGAACCGCGTGCGCTGGTAGTCGGCGAACGCGGCTTGGATCTCCGCGCGTGAATTCATGACGAACGGGCCGTGCGCGGCGACGGGCTCGCCGATGGGGCGCCCCTGCAGCACGAGGATCTCGACCGCGCCGTCGCCCGCCTCGAGCGTGACCGGCTCGTCCGATTTCACGACGAGGCCCGCGTGCTCGCGCGCGACGTGGTCGCCGACGCGGAGCTCGGGCCCGGCGAAGAAATAAAGGACGCGCACCGTCTCGGCGCTCCTCGCGCGCGGCAGCGTCCATTTCGCCCGCGCTTCCATGCGCACGCACCAAATCGCGACGTCGCTCTCCGCTCGCGAGGCCCACGAGCTCGGCGGCGGCGCAGGCGGACGCTTGCCCTCGAGCGTCCCGGCGACGACCGTCACCTCCACGCCGGCGGCTGCGCGACGCGCGGGATGTCGCGCTCCCAGAGCATCGTGAAGTGCGGCGCGACGAGCTTGTCCTTCGCCGGCAGGTTCAGCCAGATCTGGAAGAGCTCGAGCGGATTGGGCGCGTCGCGCTCGACGAGCGGGAACATCTCCGAGTGCACGATGCCGCCGCCCGCCGTGAGCCACTGCACGTCGCCGCGTCCGTACCGCGCGGCCGCGCCGAGCGAGTCGGAGTGATCGACGAGCCCGCGCCGCACGATCGTGACGGTCTCGAACCCGCGGTGCGGATGCTGCGGAAAACCGGGCACGACCTCGCCGTGGTACATGCGCCAGCCGTCTTTGCCGTCGAAGTCCATGCCGAGCTTGCGCCCGGCGAGCGACGCGGCCGGCCCGAGCTTTTCGTTCCCGGCCGGGTAGCGGTCGTCGTGGTGGACGCAGAAGAGAAACGGATCGGCCGTGACCCACGGCATTCCCAGCGGGAGCGTTTCGAGGACGGAGGACATGGGGAAGTCGAATCTAAGCACGTGTTGGGGTCAATCCAACCCCGCGTCCCTCACCGGCGCGTCCTTGTTGCGCGACGCGTACGCGTCGTAGCCCGTGACGAGCGCCTTGAAGAAGAGGTCGCCGAGGATGATCGCGCCCTGCGGCGAAGGGTGCGTGAGGTCCGAGCCCGCGAGGCCCTTGTGCACCCACTTCGCCATCGAGTCCTTGCCGCCCATCGCGTCGAACGTGTTCCAGAAGGCGACTTTTCGCTCCTTCGCGATTTGCGCCTCGAGCTCGACGATCTTCAAGATCGTCTTCATCGAGCGGAGGTTTCCGTTGTCGTCTTTTTCGGCCCGGTCGAGCGGCGCGGCGACGAGGATGGACGCGCTCGGCGCGGCCGCGCGCACCTTGTCGATGAGGTCGTCCATCCACTTCGTGTATTGCGCGTCGTTCACGTAACCCATCTCGCTCTCGTTCGTGCCGTACTGGAGGACCACGAGCGCGGGGTCGCGCAGCGCCATCTGTTCCTTCCAGTGCTCGCCGTTCATCTGCTCCCAGAGGAGCGCGCGGCCGCCCAGCGAGCCGAGCGCGTCGTACACGACGCCGGGCACGTCGCGCTCGAGCACGGTGCCGAACATGCGCACGTCGCCGTAGCCGAGCGTGCGGATCGTCATCGACGCCTCGCCGTCGGGCACGGTGACGCTCGCCTTGCGCGAGACCTTCGCCGGGCCGCGCGTCGAGACGTGCACCGGCGCCTGACCGTGGACCTCCATCTGGAAATCGCCGCCGCCCGGCTGCTCGAGGTAATAGACGTCGAAGCGCGAAACCTTGCGCCCGTACTCGCCGCGCGACACCGTGCCGAAGGTCGCGGTGGCGACGCCGGTCGTGTGGAACGACGCGCCGCCGAGCCCGTACATGCCGTCGCGCACGAGGGGGCCGGTGATGCGGCTCATCTCCCAGCCCTCGCTCGCGCGGTGGCTCACGTCGTTGTGAAAATACCAGTCCCAGGGATTCGCCGTCGTGATGAATCCGTGCCCCGCGTCGCCGAAGCGCTCTTGCATGCGCCGGCGCATCGTCCCCGAGACGTAGTCGCTCGCGATGACCGAGTCGCCGTAGTGCAGGATGCGGGTGACGGCGCCGCGATCGCCGCGGATCGTCGCGGCGAGACGCTTGTAGAATGCATTCATCTCGCCGTCGGGGTCTTCGACCGCGACGGACCCCGCGGCCTTCGCGAGATCCTCGGCGTCGAGCGGCGCGCGGTCGTTCTCGGGCAGCGCGTTGGTCACCGTCGCGTTGTTCTTGGTCTCGGAGAGCTTGGCCTCGCCGACCGTGGTGACCGCCGCCGGGACGACCGGGTCCGCGGCGGAGGAATCGTCCGGCGCGTGGTCCCACGGCGCGCGGACGACGCGCAGCTTGCGGAGCTTCGGCGACGCGTAGGGCACGACGAGCACGGCGAGCATCACCGCGAGCGCGCGCGTCGTCTTGCGCAGGAGTGGATGCGCTTCGGTTTCGGGCACGGCGAGATCAGCCCAATCAGTTGATCGGCGTCGTGCCGATTCCCCGCGGCGTGGCGCCTTGCGGCGGGATCGCGACGGCGATCGCGCGGCCGAGCTCGGCGAGGCGCTCGCTCGTGAGCTGGACGGTCACGCCCGACGCGACGAGCGTCACGTGGAACATGCCGCACGGGCACCGCGCGACGCGCACGGACTCGGTGTTGACGACCATCGTATGCGGGCCGCACGCTGATTTTCCGGACATCGGTCGTAGCTTAACGCAAAAGCCAGGCGAAGCGATCAGAAGCACCAGAGCGTGCCCTCCCTCTCGATGCCCGAGGTCGCGTCCAGGCCGCGGCACCGGGTCCGCTGCACGCCCGCGAAGCCGCGCGTCGCGCAGCTGATCTGACAGCCGGTGAGGGCGCCCGCGATCGAGACGCCGGGCGTTTCCTCGCCGGAGCACGGCATTCCGTTGCGAAGATTGCGGCCCTGCACCAGGTCCTCTCCCGCGTCGTCGAGGAGCGAGGTGTCGTCCTTCGCGTGGCAGTAGCAAAAGCGTTGGGTCTGATCGCTGCCGAGCGGGCAGAGCCGACCGACGCCCACGGCGTTGCAGGAGCAGTCGGTGCTGTAGTCGTCTGGATGTCCGGGCTCGGGGCGCGCGCGTGCGCTCGCGACGGGAGCGGGCGCGACGACGGCGCGCGGCTCGGGCGGCGCCGCGGAGACGACGGCCGACGGCGTCGGGGTCGGAGCACGCGGCGCGACGCTCGCGATTGCTGGCGCTGACGCGCGCGGGGAGTGAAGCGCGCGAAAGAGAACGAGGCCTCCGGCCCCCGCGAGGAACGCGGCGATGGCGACCGGGAGCCACTCGCGCGACGCAGGTCGAACCGCGCGTGCGGGCGCTCGCGGCTCGCTCTGCGCGATGGCGCTCGCGCTCGCGGGCGCTCGCGTATCGCGGAGCGCAGCGAGCGCGGCGCCCATCGACGCGTGCCGGCGCGACGGCTCGTACGCGATGGCGAGCATCACCGCGGCCGCGTCCGAGAAAGGCACGTCGGAAGCGATCTCGGACGGCAACTTCGGGAGCTGCGCGAGGTGCGCGGTCGGTCCGGGCATCGCGACGGTCGCGCGCGGATGAACGCCCGCGAAGAGCTCGTACGCGAGCACGCCCCATGCGAACTGATCCCATTTCGCGTCCGGCGGCGCGCCCGCGAGCTGCTCGGGCGCCATGTACGAGATCGTCCCGAGCACGCGACCGTCGGCGGTCTGCGGCTGCGGCGCGTCCGCCGTGGGCGCGGACGTGTCGAACGTGAGGCGCTTGGCGATCCCGAAGTCGAGCACGCGCGCGCGTCCGTCCGCGTCGACGAGCACGTTGTCCGGCTTGACGTCGCGATGCACGAGCCCGACGCGATGCGCCGCCGCGAGCGCCTCGCCGATTTGGAGGACCCAGGCTTTGCGCGTCGCGAACGGAACGCTCGACTCGCCGACGTAATCGCGGAGCGGCTTGCCTTCGATGTACTCCATCGCGACGTAGGTCTGGCCGCCGTCGGTGCCGACGTCGTACACCTCGACCACGTTCGGGTGCTTGAGCGCGGCGGCCGCGCGGGCTTCGGCGACGAGGCGCTCCGCCGGGGCGATGCCGGTCTTGTCCTCGCGCTCGCGCACGACCTTGAGCGCGACGCGGCGTCCGAGGCGCGTGTCGTGCGCGCGGTAGACCTCGCCCATGCCGCCCATTCCGACGAGCGACTCGACGACGTACGGGCCGATGCGGCGGCCGGGCTCGAGCAACTCAGGGTCCTTGGGTGACTTCGATCATGACGAACACGGCGCCGGGCGGCATCGAGGCCGACTTTGGCGGACCGATCGAGAGCGGCTCGAAGACGTCGCTCAAGCAGGCCGCGAGCTTGGGCGCCTCCGACACGCGCGCGGCGCGCACCTTTCCGACCTCGTCGCCGACCGACCAAAGCTCGAGGTCCACGGCGATCGTCGCGGGGAAAACACGGACCGGGTGCTGCTCGACGCACGATTTCACGAGCGGGCGGACGCCGGCGACTGCGCGCTCGACCGTGCGCGTGTCGTATTGGATGCTCGGCTGCGCGTAGAGCCTGACCGACACGTGGCGCGGCCGCGCCGGGGCGATCGTCGGAGTCGGCGGGGCGACGGCGGCGGTGACCGACGGCGCGGCGCTCGCGGGTGGCGCGATTGTCGCCGCAGGGCTCGCCGAAACCGCCGCCGAAGCCGCCGTGGTCGGAGGCGGCACGACGGTCGCGCTCGCGGGCGGAGCGGTCGAGGCGATCGCCGGCGGCGTCGCGCGGAGCCGCCACGCGACGCCCAAGCTCGTCGCGAGCACGGCGGCGCCGGCCGCGATCCACAGGAGACCGCGGCGCGAGCGCTGCGGCGCCGGCGCGTTCGGGTGCACGGGGACCTGCAGCGTGTCGCCGATCTGCACGTTCATCGTGGCCGACGGAACCGACGTGCCCGGCGGCGGCGCGCTCGTCGCGGGCGCGGGCGTGATCGAGCCGGAGGCCGACACGGGCCCGCCGAGCGCGGCGACGAGCGCGTCCATCGAAGGAAACCGTTGATCTGGCGAGGGCGCCATCGCGCGCGCGACGACCTGGCCGACCGAAGCCGGGACGTGCGCCATCGACTCGGGCTTCACCCATCCGCTCACGGAAACCAGCCCCGCGATGCGCGGGTGCTTTCCCGTCAAGAGCTCGCACCCGAGCACGCCCCACGCGTATTGATCCCACGCGGGCGACGGCGGTCCGCCCGCGAGCTGCTCGGGCGCCATGTACGCGGGCGTCCCGCTCACGCGACCTTCGGCGGTGCGAAACGCCTGCGGGCCGCTCGTCTCGCCCGCCTCGGTCGGCCCGTCGACGTCGACGGTGAACGCCTTCGCGAGCCCGAAATCCAGGACGCGCACGTCGCCGTCGGTCGTGATCATCACGTTGTCTGGCTTCATGTCGCGGTGCACGAAGCCGCCTTTGTGAGCGGTCCGCAGCGCGTTCGCGATCTGCGTCAGCCAGCCGAGCTGTTTCTCGAACGGAACCGACGCGTCGCCGATCCAGTCGCGCAGCGGGCGGCCCTCGACGAGGTCCATGCTGACGAACGAGTAGCCGCCGTCCTCGCCCACGTCGTAGACCGAGACGATGTTCGGGTGCCGCAGCGCCGCGGCCGCGCGCGCCTCGCCGACGAGCCGCTCGGCGTGGGGCGAGTCCTTCGCGACGACCTTCAGCGCGACCCAGCGCCGCAGGAGCGAATCCCACGCGCGGTAGACCTCGCCCATCCCGCCCGCGCCGAGTTGCTCCTCGACGCGGTATCGGCCGAGGGTATGACCGGGCTCGAGCACGTCGCTCAGACTATCACTTGCCAAGCCGGACGCCCTCGGGCATCAAACCCGCGTGCTCGACATCGCCTTCATTCGCGCGAACCCGGACGTCGTCCGGGCCGCCATCCAGAACAAACGCCTCGACCTGAGCCTCGACGACCTCCTCGAGGCCGACCGCGCCCGGCGCGAGATCATCGCCAAGCTCGAAGCTCAGCGGCAGCGCAAGAACGAGGTCGCGCAGTCGATCCCGAAGGCCTCGAAGGAGGACCGGCCCAAGCTCATCGAAGAGGGCAAGACGGTCAAAGCCGAAATCGAGAAGCTCGAGCCCACGCTCGCGGCCGCGCAGAGCCGCTTCGACGACCTGATGCTGCGCGTGCCGAGCATCCCTCGACCCGAGGTGCCGATCGGAAAAGGCGAAGAGGACAACGTCGAGGTCCGCAAGGTCGGCGCGCCGCGCAAGTTCGAGTTCGAGCCGAAGGATCACGTCGCGCTGATGACCGATCTCGGCATGGTGAAATTCGACGGCCCGCGGAAGTTCGTCGGCGCGCGCGCCTACGCGCTGAGCGGCCTCGGCGCGCTCCTCGAGCTCGCGGTCACGCGCCTCACGGTCGACGTGCTGATGGCTCGCGGCTTCGAGCTCGTCATCCCGCCGGTCATGGTGCTCGAGCGGGCGATGCAGGGGACCGGCTATTTCCCGCTCGGCCGCGAGCAGGCGTACGCGATCCCCGAGGACGGGCTCTTCCTCGTCGGCACGAGCGAGGTCGCGCTCGTCAGCCTGCACTGCGACGACACGCTCGATGGTACCAAGTTACCGATTCGCTACGCCGGCATGTCGCCGTGCTTCCGCCGCGAGGCGGGCGCGCACGGCAAGGACACCCACGGCCTCTACCGCGTCCACCAGTTCACCAAGGTCGAGCAGGTCGTCTTCTGCATGCCCGACGAAGCGCTCGCCGAGAAAGAGCACTACGCGCTCCTCGGCAACGCCGAAGCGGTGCTCGAGAAGCTCGAGATCCCGTACCGCGTCGCGCTCGCGTGCACCGGCGAGATCGGCCTCGGGCAGACGCGAAAGCACGAAGTGGAGTCGTGGATGCCGAGCCGCAAGGCCTACAGCGAGACGCACTCGTGCTCGACGCTCGGGGATTTCCAAGCGCGCCGCTCGAACATCCGCGTGCGCATGCCGGACGGCTCGCTTTCGTACCCGTTCACGCTCAACAACACGGCGATCGCCTCGCCGCGCATCTTCATCCCGCTCGTCGAGAATCACCAGAACGAGGACGGCTCGGTCACGATCCCGAAGGCGCTGCGGCCGTACATGAACGGCCTCGAGAAGATCGCGCGCAAGGCGTGACGCGCGTCACTTCGGCGTGCGCTTCATGACCTTGCCTCCGGCGTGGAGCCATTTCCCGCCGCTCGAGCCCGTGAAGAGGGCGCCGGTGGTCCAATAGAGGCTCTCGTCGTCGACCGCGAGGCGGTTCGGACGATCGGTCGCGTCCCAGTACGGCGTGTCGATGCGCGTCGGCTCGCCGCCGCACCCGCTCACAGCGCACTCGAAGACGCTGTTGCCGGTGATCCAAAAGACGTGGAGGCCGTCGGCCACCATGTCGACGAAGCCGCCGTCGCACTCGTCGTCGGCGACGAGCAGACGCGGCGTCGTGCAACCGTGCTTCGCGCACGCCATGAGCCCCGCCTCCGCGCGCCAGTAGACGTTCGTCGCGTCGACGGCGAAGGCGGTCACCTCGGGGACGCCGACGACGACGGTCGGCTCGACGCAACCGGACACCGGACACCCGCGGATGGCGTTCGCGTCGGCCCAGTAAACCTGGTCGCCGTCGAGCTTCATCGTCGCGGGGGCGCCGCCGGCGATGACGTCGGTCGTCGCGGCGCAGTCGTCGGGCCGGCAGGCGCTCACGACGCTGTCGGCCCAGACGGTCTCGCCGTCGGCGACGCCGAGGCCCCAGAGCTCGGCGGTCGAGAGGAGGGTGCTCGGCGCGTCGGAGCAGCCGCCAATCGCGCACGCCGCCACGGTCGTCGCGCTGTCGTCGCTGCTCGACCAAAAGACGCGGGTTCGATCGACGGCGATGAAGCGCGGCGCGTAGCGGTCGCTGGGCCCCTCGAGCGTGCCGAGCCCGGTCGCGTACGCGAGGATCGTCGGGCTCGCGCACCCGCTCTTCGGGCAGTGCATCGCGATCGGCCACGGCGTCGCGTCGGCCGGAGGGGTGTACGCGCCCGAGGTCCAATAGACGTTCGTCGCGTCGAGGGCGATCGCGAGCGCGGGCATCTCGAGCTCCGCGAGCGGCGTGATCGTCGGCGCTCGACCGCCCTCGATCGCCATCGGGATCGCGCCCGCGTCGGCCGGCGTCGGGTCGCCCGGGCGCGGCTCGAAGCTCACGCCGCCGCACGCGGAGATCGCCGCCCAAAGAGCCGCTCCCCAGACCAGACGCGCGCGCATTCGTTTGCGGAGTGCACGAGCCGGGCCGCGCCGCGCACGACCGTCGCGGCGCGTTTTCGCGCGCCGGCGCGCGTTGCCACGCCCCAAATGGCCGCGGCGTGGCGACGGCGCGGAGAGGAGAATTCTCGCCCTCGGGAGCTTCTGATCTTCCTGTTTCTCTCTCTCGGGCGTTAAGGTTCGGCGCGATGCGCAACGTCCTCCTCGCTTCGGTCGTGCTCTTCGCCGCGTGTGGCTCGCCGCCGCCGCCGGCTCCCGTGCCGCTTCCGCCGCCGCCCGCCGCGAGCGCCGCGACGCCGCCGCCCGCGATCACGCTCGCCCAGACCGGCATCGAGGGCGCGTGGATGGACGCGTCGGTCGACCCGTGCCAGGACTTCTTCTCGTATGCGTGCGGCGGGTTCGTGAAGACGACGGAGATCCCGCCCGATCGCGCAGCGTGGGGCACGACGCAGGAGATCCAGAAATCCAACGAGCTCTTCCTTCGCGACGTGCTCGAGCGCGCCGCGGCGAACGCCGAAGGCGATCCGCTGAAGAAGAAATCGGCGACTACTACGCGGCTTGCATGGACGAAGGCGCGATCGAGAAGGGGGGCCTCTCGCCGCTGCGGCCGCTGCTCGGCGTCATCGGCAAGGTGCACGACGCGCGCTCGCTCGCCGCCGCGGTCACCGCGCTCCACGCCGCGAGCGTCTTTCCGCTGTTCGACGTCGGCGCGCAGCAGGACTTCAAGGACGCGACGCAGATGATCGCGGGCCTCGACCAGGACGGCCTCGGTCTTCCCGATCGCGACTACTACTTGAAGGACGACGGGAACATGAAGTCGGTGCGCACCTTCTACGAAGGGCACGTCGGCCGCATGATGACGCTCCTCGGCATGAAGGCCGCCGAAGCGAAGCGCGCAGCCGCGGACGTCATGCGCGTCGAGACGGCGATCGCCAAGCTGCAGCAAGACAAGGTGGTGCGGCGCGATCCGTACAAGGTCTACCATCGCGTCGATCGCGCGGGCCTCGCGCAGATCGCCAAGACGTTCCCGTGGGACGCGTATTTCCGCGAGCTCGGCTTCCCGTCGGTGCAGGCGGTGTCGGTCAACGATCCGGCTTATTTCACGGGCATCGACGCGCTCATGGGCGCCGATAGCCCGCGCGTCTGGCAGCACTACCTCGCGTGGCAGCTCGTGCACGCGAAGGCGAGCGTGCTCCCGAAGGCGTTCGTGAACGAGGCGTTCGCGCTGCGACACGAGCTCGTCGGTCAGAAGGAGCTCGAGCCCCGGTGGAAGCGCTGCGTGCGCGCGGTCGACTCGGGTCTCGGCGAGCTCCTCGCGCAGCCGTACGTCGAGGCGAAGTTCGCGGGCGACTCGCGCGAGCGCGCGCGGGCGCTCGTCGGATCGATCCACGACGCGATGAAGAGCGATCTGAAGATCCTGCCATGGATGGACGACGCGACGCGGAGCGCCGCGCTGACGAAGCTCGGAGAGCTCAGCTACGACAAAGTCGGCTACCCCGATCACTGGCGCACGTACGACTTCGTCGTCACGCGCGAGTCGTACGCGGCCAACGCGTTCGCCGCCGAGCGGTTCGAACAGCACAGGCAGCTCGCGAAGATCGGCAAGCCCGTCGATCGCACGCAGTGGGACATGACGCCGCCGACGGTCAACGCCTACTACGACCCGTCGATGAACGAGATCGTCGTCCCCGCGGGCGAGCTCCAGCCGCCGTTCTTCTCGAAGGATTTCTACGAGCCGGTCAACATCGGCGACGAGGGCGCGAACACCGTCGGCCACGAGATCACGCACGGCTTCGACGACGAGGGCAGCCAGTTCGACGGCCACGGCAACCTGCGCGACTGGTGGACGGCCTCGACGAAGGCCAAGTTCGTCGCCGCGACGAAGTGCGTCCAGGACCAGTACTCGCAGTACGAGGCGGTGCCGGGCGTGAAGCTCAAGGGCGATCTCACCTCGGGCGAGAACATCGCCGACATCGGCGGCGTGAAGCTCGGCTACGCGGCGCTCCTCGCGTGGGAGCATGCGCACCCCGAAGCGCGCCGCACGGTCGCGGGATTCACCGACGACAAACTCTTCTTCCTCGCCTACGCGCAGGGCTGGTGCTCGAAGGAGACGCCGCAGTTCGACGAGATGCTCGCGCGCACGAACCCGCATTCGCCGCCGCGCTGGCGCGTGAACGGCCCCATGGTCGACAACCCGACGTTCGCGGCCGCCTACGCGTGCAAGGCGGGCGCACCGATGAGCCCGGGCAAGAGATGCTCGGTTTGGTGACTGTCGTCACCCGGCGGATTGCGTTAGTCTCCTCGTATGAGCCGGAATTTCGTCGTCGCGTCGGCTCTCGGAGCGGCGCTCGCGGCGGGGTGTGGGCTCTTTCCGGATCCGAGCGGCTTGTCGTCCGGCGAGGACGCCGCGCCGCCGGACGCGACCACCGGGACCGACTCGGGCCCGGACGCCGCCGCCGAAGCAGCGGCCGACGCCGGAATCGACGCGGCCGGGGACGCGGACGCGTCGAGCTGCTCGTGCACGAACCTGGTCTCGGCGTATCGCTTCTCGAACGCGAACAGCCTCGGCCACGATTATTTCGGCAACAACGACATGTCCACCGTCCACGGGACGCCGAAGCAATCGACGACCGTTCCGCCGGGCATGTCCGGTTTCTCGATCGATCTCGACGGCGCGAGCACCGTCTGCATCGACAGCGGCTTCACCTTCGACACGACCAAGGACCACACGCTCTGCTGGTGGTCGCGGCCCGCCGTGCTGGCAGACAGCACCAATCAGTTCGCGCAGGCGTGCAGCTACGACACGTGGACGACCAACTCCGGCGCTGACTTCCTCTGGCGAATCAACAACTGCAACAGCGGCACGCCTGCCAACCTCCAAGTGCCGAACGTGTACTCCGTCGGCACGTGGACGCAGGTTTGTCAGACCTACCAGGCGGCGAGCATGACGCGCACGGTGGTGATCGACGGAGACACGAGCAACAAGACCTCGGTCGTCGACCCCGTGCCGATCGTCGAGAACACGTCCAACTGGTGCATCGGCTCGTACGGCAGCGGCGGGTTTTGGACCGGGCTCATCTACCTTCCGCTCTGGTTCGATCGCGTGCTCAGCGACGCGGAGATCCAACAGATCGGCGCGAAGGCGTGCTGCCTCCCGTGACGTCCGTCAGCGCGCGAGCGCCTTCTTCAACGCGTCGAGCGCGGCGTCGTCGAGCGCGCCGCCTTCGAAGACCGTGTGGCCGGTCGCGTCGATGACGAGCGTCGACGGGACTCTTCGATGCCCGACCTCGGCGAACGCGCCGGTGTCGACGAGGCGCGGGTAGGGCCGCGTGTCGGCCGCGATCTCTTCGGCGGTCGTGCCGATGGCGATCGAGACCAGCACGAAATCGCCGCGCCGGAGCGCGAGCTCGTTGAGCCTGCGGAGCGCCGGCTCTTCTTGCCGGCACCCCTCGCACCAGGGCGCCCAGAGCGACGCGACCGTCACGCGGCCTTTCGCGAGCGCGGCGAGATCGGTCGTCCGGCCGTCGACGGTCCGCACCGGCACGCGGAGGAGATCGATGCTCGCGTGCGCGGGCCCCGGCCCTTCTTGTGCGCACGCGAGCGCGAAGGCGAGCGCGATCAGAAGAGAATTGCGGTGGAGCATGTGAAGACGTTCGCGGCCAGATCGTTGGTCCGGATGTAGCGCTCGTACGCGAGGTCGAAGTGGAGCGTACCCTCGTTTCGCCGCGGGACGTCGATTCCCAAGCGACCGGTGATCGAATCGGAGTCGAGCGGCGCGAGATCGCTGTCGGCCGTGCGCAGTCGACTGTTGGGATCGGCGAGCGTCGTGAAGAAGCTCGCCCCGGTCTGCGTGTGGTGCCGATAGCCGACGCCGACGTACAGCCGCTTGCCGACGTGCTGGAGGAGCTGCGCCTCGAACGTGTGCGCGAGGATCGACCAGTCGTCGGAGTAGAGGCGGTAGTAGCCCTTGAGCACCGCGTTCCACGGGAGCGCCTGAGCGACCCGCGCGACGAAGGAGTGACGCAGGCGCGTCGCCGGGAGGAGCTCGTGATCGACCGTGCCGCCCTGGATGGGCACGATGTTCCACGTGTTTCCGAGCTCGCCCGACTGCACCGTGATCCCGTAGCTCGCGTCCACGATCGTCGTCGGCGAGAGGATCTGCGTGAGCGCGATCGAGCCGGTGTTCGAGCTGCGCCGCGCGATGCCATGGCGGACGCCGTCGAGGTCGAAGCGATCGAACCAGTCCAAGCTCGAGAGGACGCCGAGCGTGAGCACCGTGTTCTGCTCGAAGAAGCCCTGACTCACCGACGCGCCCACGAGCCAGGAGCGAAACTCCTCCTCGAGGTGAACGCCGCTTCGAAACGTGACGTCGGTCGTCGGCGTCGCCTTGTATTGCACCGTCCAGTCGATGCTGCCCGCCTCGTTGTGCTGCGACGCGTTGCTGATCACGTCGGGGTCGGTCACGTTCCGATCGATCGCGTTGGCGGACGCGGACGTCACGACGTCGATCGGGATCCAGACGCGGTGCGTGATGCGATCGCCTTGCCGCGCGCGCACCTCGAGCTGCGGCTCGAAGACCGTGAGCCGCTCGGAGCCGGGGCCGAGGAGCGGTCCTGCCTTCGACTGGTAGCCGTGGCCGTCTTGCTCGTAGGAGGTGAGCCGAATCGCGACCGAGGTGAGCTCGATCGCGTCGGCGGAGCGCCGTCCGAGGATGTTCGCGACGTCGATGTCGTCCGCGCGCGCGACGCTCGCCGTCACGCAGACGAGGAGCGCCATCCAGAAGCGGGTCATTGACAGCTGCAGCCCCCGCCCGCGCTCGTCCCGTCGCCGCCGGCGGCGCCCTCGCGCGTCGTGTAGATTTTCTGCCGGCGGTACGCGTCGAGCGGCTCGTCCTGCAGATTCATGAGCGGATCGGCGAGCCGCCCGCGGCGATTCTGCGGGACGACGACGCACGCCGAGAGGGCGCACGCGGCGAGCGCGAGCACGATCCAGCGCGCGAGCTTCAGCCGGCGTGCGTGTAGCACGCCGGCATTCGCCAGCGCTTCGCTCGGCTTCAAAACGTGCCTCCGACGACGAACCCTGCGCCGGTGCGCGAGACCGTCGGCGTCACGCGAAGGCTCGCGGCCTTCGCCGGCTTGGAGAGCGCGACGTCGAGGAGCCCAATCACCGAGCCGAGGAGGCCCACACTCGTGAAGACGAAGATGAGCCGCTGGTCGGGGTTCAAGAGCATCTGATCGATCGTCTGCGACGACGACGAGCCGAGCACGATCGCGTCGCCGACCGTCATCGCGAGCGGCACGCCGGAGAACGCCGCGCCTCGCAGCCACTGGCCGGTCATGGCGTGCGCGACGAACGGACCGAGCGCGAAGCCCGCGGTGCAGGTGACCCAACCCGCGCGCGCTTGATCGAAGCCGGCCTGGTCGGACCCGACCAACGCCACGCCGACCGCGAACGTCACCGCGTCGATCGCGACGCCGACCGCGAGCGCGATGCCGGTCTTCGTCGGCGGAGCCGGCGGCGGAGGCTCGGAGAGGACCGAGCCGGAGAGCGCAACGAGGAGGACGTGCTGCAACATGACGCGACCAAGCTGACGCCGCGACGGTTATCACCCGGGGACGTCACGCGCCAGCGCAACGTTCGTGAGCCGGCGGTCGAGCTCGTTGCCGACGACCGCGACGACGTCGTCGGCGTGGAGGCTCGTCGGGCCGATCGAGATCGCGACGGCGCCGAGGCCCGCGAGCCGCTCGCGCGTCGTCTCGTCGAACCCGTGGTGGTCGCCGAGGAAAAACGCGGCGCGCTCGAGGTCGAGCGTCGCGGCGCGCAGGTCGCTGGCGCCTTCTTCGAGCACGTAGGGCGTGAACGGACCGAGGTCCGCGAGGACCGCGTCGAGGCCGGCCTCGGCGATCGCGATGCCGCGCGTGCTCGGCCCGAATCCGGCGCCGACTTCGCGTCGCGGACGCCCGAGGAGGTTGCGGATCATCCCCGCGAGGCTGCGCTCGTCGGGCCGCAGGTATTCGGAGGTCGCGCCGTCGACTCGCACCGCGCGCGGCGCGAGCGGGCCGCCGCCGAGCACGAGATAGACGACCGCGTCCCGGCGCACGCCGTGCGACACGAGGAGCGCCGCGCGCACGCAGCGCAGGAGAACGTCGAGCCGCCCGCTCGACCCGGGCAAATCATCGAGCGAAAAGTCGCCCGAGGCCGTCGCGTCGCGACCGATGACGATGAAGCGCCGCATGTCCGCTCGAGGCTACCATCGGCGCGGGCGCGCAGCGTCGCGGGGCCGCGCGTGACGCGATGCCCCGCGTTGGATACGCTACTCGTGTGCGAGCCTTTGTCGTTTGCTGCGTCTTGCTCGCCGGCTGCGCGGAGCTCTCCGGGCTCGACGGGCTCGGCGTGGGCGACGCGACGATTGATTCGCCGGCCGTCGACGCGACGAGCGACGTGGTCGACGCCGTCGACGCCCCCGACGCCTCGCGCGCCGACGCATCCGACGCGAAACCGCCGAGCGACGCGACCGCCGACGCACCGAGCGACGCGGGCGGCGACGCGACGGTCCCCTGCGCGGCCCCGTCCGACTGCAACAGCGGCCAGGTCTGTTGCGAGACGATCGTCACGACCGGCTCGTTCAACCCCTGCAAGGTCGACGCGGACACGATCGCGTGCGCCGCGTCGGCCCAGTGCTCGACGAACATCCCGTTGTCGTGCGGCAAAGACGTGCTCCGACGCTGCGCCGCGAACACCGACTGCACGGAGAATTCGTATCCGAAGTGCTGCATCATGGACGCCGGCGGCGCGTCTCGCGAGGTGTGCCTGAGCAGCACGCTCGCGCAGCTCCTCGGCGCCTCGTGCTTGTGAGCCCGCCGGGCTACACGTGGCGCCGGTGGGCGATCGCGCCTGGCAACTTGGTCACGTCGATGACGACGGCGAGCAAGAGCGAGAAGAGCCGCCGGTAGCTCTCGTGGTCGCGCGCGAACGCGGGCAGGGCGCGCTCGAGTGTCTTCGCGCCCGCGTCGTGGACGACCTTCTTCGCCATGTCGAGGGCGTGCATTCGCGCCGACGCGTCGTTCGTCTCGTCGCCGTGCATCTTGCCGATGATGGCGAGGTACTCGTCGACGTGGTGGCGCAGGCTCGAGTTCGGCACCTCGTACGCGCCGCGCGGCGCGCCGTTCTCGTCGAACGTCGAGAGGAGCACCGCGTGTCCCGTGCTCGCGAGGTGAAGGAGGTAGTCGTCGTCCGCGCCGAGCCGCGCCTCGTCGGTCAGATCGGCGATCGAGAGCACCCAGTCGTGCCGCCGGAGCCGGCTCGACGCCTCCCACACGCTCTGATCGATGCGAATCGCTTGGATCACGCGTCGAAGAGAAACACAATGAGACCATGTTCGCGACCTCGACGAGCGACCCGCCGCCCGGGATGACCTGGCGCGAGACGCTCACCGAGACCGCCGCGACGAGCGTCTACTTCTCGGGCACCGAACCGCCGAAGGGCCTCGTGCGAGTCGCGTGGGGTCTCGTCCTCCTCGGCATCTCCTACGAGGTGCTCTTCAACGTCGGCGGCGGCGAGGTCCAGGGCTCGATCGTCGCGATGGAAGCGGCGCCTATCCTCGTCGCGGCGATCGGCGGCGCGCTCGCGTACAAATGGCGCCTCGGTGGGCCGAGCTCGGCGATGATCGAGATCGGCCGGTCGGGCGCGCGCTTCTCGCGCGGCTTCTGGCGAAACCCGCTCGTGCTTCCGCTGGGCGACGTGCGCGAGCTCGTCGTCAGCGATCACCAGCAGGACTACCAAGTCGCGCGCGGCGACGGCTACGGCTACGTCGTCGCGAGCTACTCCGACACCGCGCGCTGGGCGCGCGTGACGCTCATCACGCGCTCGGGCGGGCGTCACGTCGTCGCGTGCTTCGGCGAGCACGCGTGCGCCGCGTTCCACGCCGGTCGCGTGATGACGCTGCTCGGCGAGCTCAGCTCTTCTTCTTCCGCGCCTTGACCGCGTGGCGGACGAGGACGAGGCTGCCCTTGGCGCCCGGGACCGCGCCCTCGACGAGGAGCAGGTTCTTCTCCGGGATGACCTTGGCGACCTTGAGGTTCAGAGATCGAGAGCTTCTCCGCGCCGTAGTGGCCGGGCATCTTGAGGTTGGGGAGCGTGCGGCCCGGCGTCATGTTCGTACCGATTGAGCCGCCGTGGCGGCGGTACTCGTGGGTGCCGTGCGTCTGCACGAAGCCGGCGAAGCTCCAGCGGCGAACGACGCCGGTGAAGCCGCGGCCGCGCGTCGTGCCCTGCGCGTCGACCTTCTGGCCAGGCTGGAAGAGCTCGTCGAGCTTGAGCGTCTGGCCGACCTCGATCGTGGCGGCGTACTCCGCCGGGACGCGGAGCTCTTTCACGACCTTCTTCGGCGTCGTGTTGAAGGTCTTCTTGAACACGCCGGCGCGCGGCTTGTTCGTGTGCTTCTCTTTGCGCTCGCCGAGGCCGAGCACGAGGGCCGAATAGCCGTCTTTCTCGGGGGTGCGCTTCGCGAGCACCGTGACCGGGCCCGCCTCGATGACGGTGACTCGCTGGACGGTGCCGTCGGCCGCGAAGAGTTGCGTGTTGCCGAGCTTGTATCCGTAAACGCCGGGGTTCTGGTTCATGATCTCGTCCTCTAGGCCATCTGCGTCGCAGAGCGATTCGGCTGAATCGACGTTGGCCCGTTGGTGGGGGATGGGGGGGCGCGGTTTCTAGCGCGTTCAGCCCAGGCTGGCAAGGAGCTCGCGGACGCCCTCGACGTGGGTCTTGGCGGAGAGCTCGGCCTTGAACACGCCCGAAATCTTCCCGCTTTTGTCGATGACGTAGGTGACGCGCGCGGCGCGACCGATGAGCTTGCTCATGACGCTCGTCGCCTCGTACTTGCGCGCGATCTCCTTTCCCGCGTCGGAAACGAGCGGGAACGGCACACCGTGCTCCTTGCGGAAGCGCTCGTGCGTCGCGTCGTCGTCGAACGACACGCCGACGACCTCGGTGTCTTTCGACGCGAGATCCTCGTACATGTCGCGGAAGCCGCAGGTCTCGCGCGTGCAGACGAGGGTGAAGTCGGCCGGGTAGAAGTAGAGGACGACGTTTTTCTTCCCGCGGAGGTCGGCGAGCTTGAGCGTGCGGCCGTCGCTCGCTTTGGCTTCGAAATCGGGGGCGGCGGAGCCGATTGGCAGGGTCATGCGCCTCGGATGCATAGCATGAGGCGCCCGTTGCGTTGACACCCAGCAAATGCGGTGCTTTAAGCCTGCGCCCTCAACCTTCCCCGTCACTCTGGAGCGCCCCCCAATGCACACGCAAAGCAAGATCGCCGAGCTCGAGCGCGAGCAGCTGCGCACGAACCTGCCGGACTTCCGCGTGGGCGACACCGTGCGCGTTCACTACAAAATCGTCGAAGGCGACAAAGACCGCATTCAGGTCTTTCAAGGTGTCGTCGTCAAACGCCAGCGCGCCGGCGCTCGCAGCACCTTCACGGTGCGCAAAGTGAGCTTCAACGTCGGCGTCGAGCGCGTGTTCCTCTCGCACTCGCCGCGCATCGACAAGGTCGAAGTGTTGACGAAGGGCGTCGTGCGCCGCGCGCGTCTCTTCTACTTGCGCGATCTCGCCGGCAAGGCGGCCCGCGTCCGCGACCAAAAAGACGCCTGAAGCGGCGTCTCGCTCACTCGGTGGGCTTGGGGGGCGGGCCGAGCTGGATGCGCTCGCCGAGGTACGCGCCGATCAGCGTGAAGAGCACGCCGATCGCCGCCATGATGATGTAGAGGAAGCTCGGCATCCGGCGGACGGTCTGGTTCTCGACGAGCTGGTACGTCGTCGGGATCGCGACGATGAAGCTCGCGACCACCGGCTCGATGAACGTGCGGCCCGGCGAGATCATGCCGACGAGCAGGCCGCCGACGAACCAGACCGGGATGCACAGCGCCATGCCGTTGCTGCCCTCGAAGTCGAGCGCCGGGATCACCATCGGCAGGCCGAAGACGAGCGCCGCCGTGAGCACGCCCTGCACGACGAGGGCGATGCCCATCCACATGAGGCTCACGCCCTCTTGCTGGTAGCGGCGTTCGAGCTCCTCTTCGCGCGAGCGCTTGACCGCGCCCAAGTGCTCGATTTTCGACCCGCACGAGACGCATCGCGCGCTGCCCGGCGGGTTGGTCTTGTAGCCGCAGTTCGGGCAGACGACGTTCTGAGCCATGGGAAGCGTCAGCGTAATCCCGGGAACCATCCCTGGGCAAGCGTGTCTAGCCCGGTGATACGATGGGGATCATGGAAGCCACCGAAGCCGAGCTCGGGCCCTCCGAAAAGGAAGAGGTCGACCCGGAGCTCTTGCAGCTTCCCGACCCTCCGCGGGGCGAGCGACGTTCGACGCTGATCGTCCTGGCCATCGCGGCGATCGCCTCGGCGGCGATGGCGGTCTCGCTCACGCGCGACGCGGCCTA
This sequence comes from uncultured delta proteobacterium, assembly GCA_963731595.1. Taxonomy (GTDB): domain Bacteria; phylum Myxococcota_A; class Polyangia; order Polyangiales; family Polyangiaceae; genus DASXHD01. Next base: position 1,011,219 of record CAVSWE010000009.1, on the reverse strand, counting down.
CGCGCTCGGCGCGCCGTCGGCGACCGACCTCGGCGATTTGACCGCGACGCCGAGCTCGGCCTTCGTCAGCAACTCGTTCGTCCAGGGTCACGGGCGGCTCGGCGGGGCCGGGCAGATCCGTTACGAGCGCCCGTTCGAGAGCGACTCGTACCGCATCGCGCCGGTCGCCGGCTCCACCAACGTGTGGGTCGAGCTGCGGGTCCCCGCGGGCGCCGAGTCGAACCGCTTCGTGCCGAAGACCGAGTTCTCGGGGCGCCTCGTGCGCTTCGCGCAGGCGGGCCTGCGTCACCGCGGGCTACGGAGCGCCATCGAAGAGCGCACCGGCCAGCGCGTCCCCGCGGACGCGTACCTCCTCGTCGACGGCCAGGCTCCGAGCGACGCGCGCGCCTTCGCGATGTTGTGGATGATGTTCGTCGGCTTCGCGATGTGGAACATCGCGACCTTCGCGCGACTCGTTCGCAAGGTGAAGTGACGCGCAGTGAAGGTCTGAAGATCTAGTCTGTCGTCGGTGCGCCAAGCCCCGCTACGGGAAAGCGAATCACCGTTTTGTCGAAAGGCATGTAAAAATAATCAATTCCCCGCCATCCGAGTCTGAGCACGTGCGGGCTCGGCGGCTCCGGCAAGTACCACTGTGCCAAGTCGCTCATGCGGATGATTCGGACGCCCGAATCCGTCTGCGACGTGGCTACGCCTTGTTCGAGGAAGCCGTTCGACATGTTGGCTCCGCAGAGGGAGGCCGGGCATACTCCGTCTCGAACCTTGGTCTTCGTGAGGAGCTTTGGGTCGGTGACGTACGGGGACATGTAGAGCACGGAGCTCAGATATCCGCCCTGCCCGTCGGGGCTCGACGATTCGACCCAGCTCATCCAGGTTCCGTCGGTGGCGATGTCGTGCACCGCAACGCCGGCACCGGGATCGTAGAAGACTGTCGAACCGTCCGCATGTGTCCACGTCATCATGACGACGCGATCGGACTGGACACCGGCCCACCAGAGATGGTCGGCAATGGCTTGAGGTTTGATCGTAAGGGCGTTCCCAAGTGACGTGACTGTTCCTGTAGCGCGATCGAGCACGAATTGCGACATCGTCGCGCCAACAAATAGTCCCATAAGGCTGTTGGTCGCTGGGCTCGCCTCGACCCAACCGCCACCGAGAGCCTTTCCGGGAAACTGATAATCGGGTGTGGACCGCCCCTGCAAAGCGCCGGCGTCAGTGTCGATGATCAGGAAATAGTCGATCGGCACTTCGCTAGTGGCACTGTTGCGCGTCACCAAATTCACGGCTGCAACACCGTTGATGTTTTCTGACGATCCGAGAACGCATGGATCATCGTAGGACTCCGACCAGAGCGCTTTGACCAGGTCGGTTGTCGCATGCCGAATTTGTATCTCATAATGATCTTCATAGGCTCTCACCAACATGAGTTCTTCGCCTCCGGCCCCACCGAGATTTCGGAGCTCCGAGGTACCAACTTGCGCGGTTGGTGATGCGGCCCAATCGAGCGCGATCTGTTCGCAGCCGGAAACAGGGGGAGCCATGGGACACGAAATCCAGTTCACCGGGGCAACGCTCGCCCACGCAGCGGGAGTGACCGGCTGGAAGACGTGGCATTCACCGGGTACCCATGGGGGCCGCTCCCAGCCGGCGGGCGGCGGCAGATCGGCGTCACGGGTATCCACGGCAGCGTCGCGCTTCGTGGCTTCATCGGATGCGGCGTCGCACGCGCCGCCGTCGCCCGCGCAGGGGCTCCTGCCACACGCCTGTTGCGCCGAGATCGCGATACCGAGCAAAGCTCCGCAGACGAGAGACAGTCTCACGGCGGCCTTCACTTGCAGAGGGAGGTCGCGGATCCGAAGCTCGTTCCGCCGCCACTCGCCGCTTCGTCGATCGTGACGACTGCGGCCGTCTGGTTTCCCTGCTTGTCATCGCCGTCATCGAGGTGGAGGGTGATGCTCCCCACGCGAACGATGTCGCCGCGTTTGTGAGCGGTGCAATGATCGAACACGTATTGCGTCGCGCGGGTGAATTCGTCGGGCGTATCGGGGTGAGCTTTGCTCGCTCCGCCGACGTATTGACACTTGAAGCTGCCATCCGGTCCGGCGAAACTCAGGGTGGCCTTCTTGTTGCCTGCGTCGCCGATGACGGCATCGATGTCCGCCGGGATCGCAAACGTACGCGCTGGAGCGAACGAGGCCTGGTCGTCGTACCAGCGCGAGGGACTGTAGAACCGTCGCGCCAATAGCCGCTTCTCGATGCAGGGGCGAAGCAATGCGGCAAACGACGTGCCTCGCTCGTAGTGGGCTATCGGCAGCGAGCCCGTCTGGGCTTCGGCCCACGTGAAGCCGTCGCGCGTGCCGCGCGCAGGGAGGGCGATCGCTCCCGGCCCATCGAGCTCACTCACGCCAGCGACGCGATCTTCGGTGGTCTCGATGGAATAAAATGAATGTCCCGCCGCAAAGCCCAGGGTGACGACGACCCCGCGGATCCCGGCGGTCTCCAGGCCGAAGAAGACGACGTTCGCAGGCGCCGGCCAGCGCACGATCTCGACGCCGCTCCCGTTCACGTCGAGATGAATCAGGCGCAGCTTCGTCGTACCGTCGGTGACTTCATCGAGAAGGTAGAACCCGTCGCGGGCCGCCGCGATGGCACGGATCGACACGATGCCGAGCGAGGCATCCAGATTCACTTGGGACCAGGCATTCGCTCTCAGGTCGAGCGCATGGACGTCCGCTGTTTGGGGCACCGCAGCGAGGACTGTCGCCAATCGGCCGCTGAGTGCGAGGAGGCTTGGAGCTGCCGCTGCGTTCGTCCCAGCCGGATCGGCGAGGACCGCCAGGCGCCCCGTGGAGGTGTTCTCGATCGTCCCCCGCAACGCGAGGGTACTGCTGTCGAGCACGGCGATGAATGGCTCGCCGCTCGTGAGCGAGGACCGCGACTCTCCGGCACCGACCGCGAGCGCTCCGGGAGCGAACAGTAGCTGCTGCGCGGTCGCGCTGAGGTTCGCGGTGATGTCTGTCGTGACGCCCGCTTGCACCGCGAGGAGCGCTTGGCTCGTCTGTCCGACGGGATCGATCACATCCCCGTAGCGCAGGATCGTCGCGACTTGAGGACAGGATGGGCAGTAGATCTCCGTCAAGAAGTCGTGGGTCGCGACCGGCTGCTTGTTCGAGAATGGAAACTCGACGATGCCGTATGGGCTATAGGCCGATAATCGAAGAGCTTGGATACCGAGCTTGTTCGCGGTTCCTACGCCCCCAAGCACGGGCACGAAACGCCAAATCCTGCCCTGGTCGATGCTGACGAAGCTGTTCGGGTCCGGCGGCGGCGCGAGGAGATCGTCCCACCAAAGCCATCGGCTCGTCAGCGTGGGCGTCGTCAAGGGGAACACCGTGGTGCCTCCGACGAGCGTGGGTGCGTCGCCGATGTTATCGGCGAGGGTGTCGATGCTCGAGGGCGAGAACCCGTTGTTTACGGCGAGAATCTCTGCCCGTTCGACGGACATGAGCCTCCAGCTCGTCGTGCTTTGAGGGGCGTCGAACTGCGCCGGTGCGTAAGCACAACCGACTTTGATGCATTGCGGGCCGGCATCGGGCGTCGGGCACGAGCACGACCGGTAGCCTTCGCGCGTGAACGCGGGCTTGTTCGAGCTCGCGGTGAATGTCCGCGAGGCCAACATCCCAGTACTGAAAGTCGGCACGCCGTTGACCACACGGCCAGGATCGCCGAGCAATGGCGAAGCGTTGTCCACCTGCGCCGTCGGGGCGCTCAGCTCGTCGGGTGCGGGCGCGTGCACTTGAAACGTGTCGCACATGTCCGCCTGAAAGTTCGCGCGCCCCTCGAAACCGAAATCGATCGCATCGGTGGGGTCCGTCCGCGGAGAGAACGGATCAATCCCGTTGGGATTGAGGGCTTTGTAGAGCTCCGCTTCGGCCTCGAAATTGACGTCGTGACCGTCATCTGCGACAGGACAAGGGTCGCAGACATCGCCGATACCGTCCCCATCCGAATCGCGCTGATCCGGATTGAAGTCATTGGGGCAGTTGTCCTGGTCTTGGCCTTGCGTCGTCGGGTGATTGGGAACTCGGTCGCAATCGGTGTCGTTCGGATCGGGGCTGGCGCCGCCGACGCAGCCCCCGTTCGCGAAGTCCTCGTCGCGGAAGGAGCCATCCGGCTTGACGAGTACTTTCTTGATGAGTGCCTCGTTCGACGGTTCTTTCGTGTCACCCCAGACGTTCCGAACCTCGTCGGAGAACGTCGGGTTCGGGATACAGCCCGAGTATCCGCTCAGCGCACCGGTGACGAACGTGCCGCCGCTCGTGACGAAGTAGAGCGGCCCGCCGCTGTCGCCGGGCAACGTGACCGGGACGCTCCCATCGAGGAGGACGTCCGACGCCCACATGTTGCCGCCGAAGTGCTCGGCGAAAGCGCCGCCGAGGCCTTGCGCGTCTTCGGTGACCGCATTTGCGGCCATCGTGAACTCTTGTAGGTTGATCGGCAGCGAGCCCGTCGGATTCGACACGCCCCCGCAGCCGTTCACGTACGTGTTGCTCAGGCCCCAGCCATACTCGCGAACCTCGGTGATCGGCGGCAAGCTTTGGAGTGACGGTAGAAAGGGGGGAACCGGTGGCGAAGCGGACGGCGTGAAGCCGGAGACACGCGCGTCGAGAATTGCGAGGGCGAGATCGTGCGCGCGGGGAGAGACATCCGAGTTGTAGCTCGCCGCTTTTTCGGTGACGAAGACCTTTTTGATGAGGCGGCCTTCGTTCACTAACCCAGTGACGGAGCTTGCCATCGACGCTCCGTAAAACGACGCGACGCCACACCCGACGCCCGCGGCGCCGACAATGGTTCCGTTGGCGTCCTGCACCGTGCATGACGTGTCACCACCGCTTAGAACGCGTCCACCGACGACGCAGTCTAGCTGCGGAAATCCGCCGCCTGCGTTGCACCGGCCGAACTGCGCGGTGCAGAGTGGACTCGTAAGCACCGGGTTATTCGGGTTGTTCGTCGGGACGCAGTAGTTGAAACCGAAATCCGGCTCATACACCGTGGACGTGGGGCCGAGATCCGAAGGATCGAAGCCGAAGCAGTGAGCCGCCGCCATGACGACACGAGGCGCGATGAGAGTGCCGCTGCATCGCAGGCCGCCCCCGGGCGTGAGCACGCCATTCTTGAAGAATGGGGTCTCGAGTCGTGCCGTCGCGTGCGCCAGCGGATCGTCCGCTGCAGCATTCGATGCCCCCGTCGAGATTCGCTGCGTCGACGTTCCGGCGGGCTCCTCGCGCGAGCACGAGACGAACACGCAACCGACCGAGCAAAACGGAAGGCCGATGATTCGAAATCGCACGGGACACCTCCCCGACGTCCCAGCCCAACAGCAGTAGCGTCACACGTCAATGTGCGACGGCTCGCGACAGTGTGGGCGCAAACGAGCCCGGCCGTTCCCCACGCGGGTTCTTCGCCGCTCGAGCTTGGCGGGGTTCGTGCACATGCACTCTTCTGATTCTTGGCCGCCGTCGTGATTGACGTGACCGTGACATGGTTGCCCGGCAGCCGTGACCGCCGCGGATGGGCGCAAGCCCCGCGGCTCAGTGCCAGTCGTACGCGTAGACCCAGTTCGCGCCGTAGTTCGAGTCCCACTCGTGGCACCCGAAGACGTCGTCGTTCTCGAACCAGATCGCGAGGCTGTGCTTGCCCTGCGGCAGCGACACCGAGCGCGGCGTCGCGAAATTCACGCCGTCCGCGAGCGTCGTGACCTGCTGCGCTTGCGGCGCGTCGCCGTCGATCGACGAGTACATCGTCACGGCGTACGCGTCGCTGCCGTACTGGGCGCCGTGGCACTTGGCGCGTGACAGATCGTAATCGACGAGGACCGTGCCGGGGCCGATGCTGCCGTCGACCGTGGTCGTCCAGTCGCCGCCGAAGTGGATGACCGGCGTCTGCGCTTTCTGGATCGCGAAGTGGAAGTTCTGTCCATAGCTCGAGTCCCACTCGACGCACCCGCTGTCGTCCGACGCGTAGAACCAGAACGCGACGTCGCTCGCCGCCGGCACGGGGATTGTCGTCTCGACGACGCCGCTCGTCACGCCCTGGTGCGGCGCGAGGACGAGCGTCTTGGGGGCGTGGCCGTCGAAGCTGACGTACGCGAGCACCGCCCACGCAGGCTGGCCGTACTCGACGAAGCGGCACTTGCCGAGGCGGTCGAGGTCGTAGCGAAACGTGAGCGTGCTCGCGGGGACCAGCGCGCCCGATTGCGTGACCGACCAGTCCTTCGCGAAGTCGATCGTCGCGCCGCTCGTCGCGGTCGTCGTGCTCGCGTAGGAGCTGCCGGTCTCGGCCGAGCCGCAGGCGACGAGGGACACGAACGCGAGGAGGAGTGCGCTACGCATGGGCCGGCTCTATGGCCCGGGAGCGTAACTCAGTCAAGAGTTACGCTTTTTGGCCCATCAAATCCGCCGGAATCGGGGTCGCGGCCTTCGGCGCGAGGGCCGCGCGGACCTTGTCGCGGAGAGCCCGCAGCCGGTCGCGCGAGAGCCACGCGAGGGCGGCGCCGCACGCGAGCCAAAGGAGCCCGAGGAGCGCGAGGCCGCTGTCGGTCACGTAGTAGACGACGGGCTGGAACGTCCGCGAGGGCGTGAGGAGCTGGCGCGAGGCGAACGCCGTGTGCTCGTAGCCGGGCATGGAGAGCGCGACCGGGCGCACGCCGTCGAGCATGCCCGCGTGGCCGAAGTCGCCGTCGGCTCGGTACGCTTGCGCGTTGGCGCTCGGCGTCGACTCGGACTTCGCTTGTTGCACGAGCGCGTCGGTCGCGGCGCGAGCCGCCGGCGCGTCCTCTTTCAGCATCGGCGGCGACGCGGTCGCCACGAGCGGCGCCGCGGTGTGCGCCACCCAGAGCGGCACCGCGACGATCGTCGCCGCGAGGAGCCCGAGGCCGAGCGTCACGCGCCGCGTGGTCTTGCCGAGTCGCGCGAAGAGCGGGGCGACGAGCACGGCGACGCCGGCGGCGAGCGCGAGGACGAAGAGCGGCTTGCTGACGAGCCAGAGCCCGAACATCGTCGTCGCGCCGAGCGCGCGCTTCTTCCAACCCGCCAGCGCGAGCGCCGCGGCGAGCGCCGAGAGCCCGAGCGCGACGCCGTCGAAGGGGCCGAACGGAAGCGTCGGCTTCTCGCCGCCGGTGACCGCGAACGGGTGAATCGTCTCCGGCAGGCCGACCGTGATGTCCTCGCTCGCGGTCGCGAGCGGCACGCGCGGGCCGGGCATCGCGACGCGCCCGAAGAACGCGCCGATCGACGTCCCGGAGAGCGACTGCACCGTCAGCGTGTGCTGGCCGAGACGCATCGGGATCGCGAGATCGTCCGAGCCGTCCCTGTGCATCACGCGCTCGGCCGCGCCGTCGGTCGCGAGATAGAGCGGCTTCCCGTCGGGTGTAAAGTACAAGTAATCGAGCCCGTTGTTGTCGTACGTGAGGACGTCTTGCGCGACGAGGTCGCCGGCGCTCGTGAGCACCAGCATGCGCGAGTGCGAGCGCACGGTCGCGGCGAGGACGTCGACGCTCTGGAGCGTCTGCACGGTCACGTCGAGGTGCTGCCCGCGCTGCACCAGGAAGAGGCGCGAGCCCGGCTCGCGGCGCACGATGGGCGACTCGCTGGCGTCGTGCTGCTTGGCGTCGCCGGTCGCGACGATGCGGTGCTCGGCGTCGGTCTCGAGCAGCCACCACTCGAAGGGCGCGCGCGGATCGGGCGCGAAGGACGCGACGTTCGCGAGCGTTCCGGTGATCGTGATCTCGGCGTTCTTGCCGATCGTCGGCAGCAGGAGATCTTCGCCCTCGACGCGCCAACCCTTGGCGCCCGCGACGTCGAGCACGCGCTCGCCGTAACGAAGCGGCAGGTGCACGAGGCCGAGGTCGGTGCCCGACTGCGCCGTCAGGTGGTACTCGAAGTCGACGCTCTTTCCGACGCGGAGAGCGCGCGCGATCGAGAAGACCGCGGGCTGCGCGGGCTGCGCGGCGCCCTCGGCGTCGAAGTGGAGCGCGGTGCCCGCGAGCGCGGTGAGGTGCGCGCCCTCGGTGATGCGGCCGCCCGTGACGTCGGCGTCGAGCGCGTTCAACGGTCCGACGACGCTCACGGTTCGGTCCTCGGGCAGGTCCAGCTTGCCGCGCACCGTGAAGTGCGGCGAGCTCGTGTGCAGGTAGTAGTGCCCGCTCTCGAATCCGATCACCGCGGGCGCGCCGTTTTCGGTCACGCCCTCGAGCCGCACCTTCTCGGCCGGCCCGAAGAGGGGGATGGCGTAGCGGCCCTTCTCGAGGACGGCGCCCGTGAGCTCGAAATCCACGCTCCCGCGGTTCACGGCGCCCGTGAAGTGCAGCCGCTCGAGCACCCAGCAGTGGTCGGCGCACGCCGATTCCTGCGGTTTCACGAGGTTCGAGAGCTCGACGAGCTGCTCCGCCCACGATCCCGGCGCCGGCGCGGTGGGCGCCGCCAGCGCGTGGCCGCCGACCGTCACCCCGAGAAAACAAAACGCAGCGAGCAGCGATGTGCGCATGCCCCCTCTACGCGCTGCCCGCCGAAAAGATTTGCGGGGGGCGCACCGAGAGAGAGAGGAACAGGAAGATCAGAAGTTCAGGAAGGTGCGAGAGAAGGGATTTTTGAATGTTGGCCGCGGAGCTGTCGCGATCGGACGGCGCAGGGCCGGCCGCTCGCATGGCGCCGGTGCACGCACCCCAAAAACTCTCACCCCTCTCGCCTTCTGACCTTCTGATCTTCCTGTTCAATCTCTCCGGGCGCATAAGAGAGTGGTCCACGGAGGCGTCCAATGCGTGTCGCGGTGATTGGTGCGGGCGTGATGGGGTGCGCGACGGCGCTCGCGCTGTCGGAGCGCGATGCGGGCGAGATCGTCGTGCTCGAGCGCGCCGTCCCTGGCGCCGAGGCTTCGAGCGCGGCGGCGGGCATCTTGGGCGCGCAGCTCGAGGCGCGCGAGGCGGCCGAGGCGGCGCTCTTTCGGCGCGCGCGCGACGGGTACCGCGAGTGGTCCGAGCGGCTGCGCGCCGAGACCGGAATCGATGTAGGATACAAGCGTTGCGGCGCGCTCGACGTCGCCTTCGACGAGCCGGCCGCCGCCGAGCTCCGCGCGCGCGTCGACGCGCAGCGAGCCGAGGGCCTGGCCGCCGAGCTCGTCGACGGCCGCGGCGCCCGCGCGATCGAGCCCGCGCTCTCGGATCGCGTCCTCGCCGCCGCGCACTTCCCGGACGAGGCCCAGGTCGACCCGCCGGTGCTCCTCCGCGCGCTCGTCGCGGCGATTTCACGCCGCCCGCGGGTCACCATTCGTTCGGGCGTCACCGTCCGAGGACTGCTCGTCGAGGGCGAGCGCTGCGCGGGCGTGCGCCTCGAGGACGGCGAGCTCCGCGCGGACGCGACCGTGCTCGCGGCGGGCTCGTGGTCGTCGCTCGTGCCCGGCGTGCCCGCGTCGATGCCCGACGTGAAGCCGATTCGCGGGCAAATCGTGCAGCTCGACGAGCGGCCACCGCGCGTCCGCGCCATCGTCTTCGGCGATCACGGCTACGTCGTTCCGCGGGGAGACGGCCGCGTCCTATGCGGCTCGACCATGGAAGACGTGGGGTTTCGCCGCGAGGTCACCGCCGCCGGTCTCGCGTCGATCCTCGGTACGGCGCTCGCGCTGGTGCCTTCGCTCGGCGGCGCGCAGGTCGGCCCCGCTTGGTCCAGCTTTCGGCCGCGGGCGGACGCCCCGCTGGTCGGCGCGTCGGCGATGCCGGGGCTCTTTCTCGCCACGGGGCACCATCGCAACGGGATCTTGCTCGCGCGCGAGACGGGCGAGCGCGTGGCCGACGCGTTGTTACAATGACGGCATGGAAGATCCGCGTGCCCCGATCGCGGAGACGATTCGAAGGCTCGAGCAGATCCTCGAGCTGATGCCCGGCGAGTCGGTGAAGAACCTTCGCAGTCGCATCGCGACGCTCCGCGGGACCTTGCTCGAGAGCCGCCCTCCGGCGCTCTTGCTCGTCGGCCGTCGCGGCTCGGGCAAGAGCTCGCTCGTCAACGCGCTCTTCGGAAAGAAGGTCGCCGACGTCGGCCACGTGAAGGCGCAGACCGGCCGGGGCAAGTGGTACGAGTACGCGACCGAGCGCGGCGCGCTCTCGATCCTCGACTCGCGCGGACTGCAAGAAGGCGGCGACCCCGCCGAGGCCGACGAGGCGAAGACGCCGATCCAGTCGATCGCCACCGAGATCGATCGCAAGCCGCCCGATCTCCTCGTCTTCGTCGTCCGCGCGATGGACGTCGACTCGGCGATCGCGCGCGATCTCGATTTGCTCGAAGAGGTCGCGCGCATGGTCGAGCGCGCGACGCGCCACGCGCCCGCGATCGTGGTCGCAGTCACGCACTGCGATTTGCTCGAGCCCAAAGACGCGCCCATGACCGACGCCGAGAAGCTCGGGCACGTGCGGCTCGCCGAGCGCACGCTCGACGAGCACGTCCGCGCGCGCCCCAAGCTCGCGCCGATGCTCGCGCAGACGGTCGCGATCTCCGGCTACATGTCGTTCGGCGAGGACGGCGCGCTCCGCGCCGATCAGCGCTGGCACATCGAGGAGCTCGTGCGCGAGATCTTCAACAAGCTGCCCGACCAGGGACGGACGACGTTCGCGCGCGTGACCGGCGTCGTCGCGCTCCAAGACCAGCTCGCGCAGGACCTCACGTACGTGACCGCGGCGCTCTGCGCGGGGATTGGGTTCGTGCCCATCCCGGTCGCCGACATGGTGCCGATCACGTCAGCGCAAGTCGTGCTCGTCTCCGGCATCGCGTACATCGCCGGGCGGCCGCTCGACGTGAAGACCGCGGGCGAGTTCCTCTCGGCGCTCGGCGTCAACGTGGGCGCGGCGTTCGCGCTGCGCGAGGCGGCGCGCGCGCTCGTGAAGTTCGTCTTCCCGGGCGCGGGCTCGGCCATCTCGGGCGCCGTCGCCTTCGCCGGGACGATGGCGATTGGCGCCGCGGCGCGCGCTTACTTCGTCCACGGCGAGCCCATCGACGTCGCGCGCCGAATCTTCAAGGAGCGCCGCTCGCGGGAGTGACGTGTATCCGGTGTATCGGGGTGTATCCCGATGCACGCGCCCGCTGGCCGCGGGTTTTCGCGGGTTTGGGCGCTCGCGGCGGCGGCATGACGACTGCAATGGGGTCTCGTCATGATGAACCATCGCTTCCTCTTCGCGTCGATCCTTCCTCTTGCGCTCCTCGCTTGCGGCGGCGCCCCGAGCACGAACCTCGGCGGCGGCGCGCCCGGCTCCGACGGCGGCGCGCCCGGCTCCGACGGCGGCGCGCCCGGCTCCGACGGCGGCGCTCCGGCGGCCGACGCGGGCTCGGGCTCGACCATCGGCACCCACTGCGGCACCGAGACGACGACGACAGCGTCGCTCTGCATCGAGAACGCCGAAGGCCACGCCGGCGACATCGTCGACGTGCCGATCTACTTCCTCGCGACCGCGGCGTGCAGCGACGCCTACGAGGCGAACGGGCACCTCGTCGCCGACGCGAACGACTTCGACCTCGCGAACCCCGTGCAGCAGGTCGCGTGCATCTCACGCGACTACTACGCGGCGCCCGCGCCGGGCACGATCGAGATCATCTGGAACGCGTTCGGCGGCGGCTCGATCGGCGGCTGCCCCAACGACATCGCGCCCGGAAAGCTCGACACCGTGAAGATCGAAATTCTTCCGGGCACTCCGCCGGGCGACTATCCGATCACGTGGAACGACGCGAGCGTCGCCGGCAAGACCGCGGCGTGCAGCTTCCTCGGCGGGTCGAATGGGATCGCGGGAACGATTCGCGTCCTGCCGTGACGCGAGCTCGCGCCCGTCACGGGGTGACTGTGACGGGCGCCGAGATCGCGAGCGACGCGATCGACGAGTTGCACCCGTCGCCCGCGGAGGTCGACTCGAACGTGTTCGGGTCGATGTTCACGTGGGTGAAGGTCACGTTGTCGAGCGTGCCCGCGAGCGTCGGCTGGAGCGAGGTGATGGTCACCGAGCCGCCCGTCGCCATGTACGTGTCGGTCGGCGAGCCGCCGGAGCTGTCCGTCTGGACGAGCACGCAGAGGCCGCAGGTCGCGTAGTCGAGCTCGGCGCCGCTGAGCTTGAAGGTGCCGGTGTGAATCCCGCTCGAGAACACCCCGAAGCCCGCGTACATCTCGATGTCGAGGTTGTCCGGGTCGCTGTTGAGCGTGCCGGTGTACTGGTAGACGTCCTGGCTGCCGCCGATGAGCCCGCCGTCGTCTGCGCCCGCGTCGGTGCTCGCTTCGGCGCTCGCGTCGTCGGCGTCGGTCGCGGCGTCGGTCGCGGCGTCGTCGGTCGCGTCCGCGGTCGCGTCGTCGGCAGCGTCGGAGGTCGTCGCGTCGGCGGTACCCGCGTCGACCGGGGTCGGCGTGTAGGTCGCGCTCTGGTTGGTCACGCTGCCGTAGGTGCTGTCCGCCGTGCACGTGACCGTCACGTCGTTGGAGACGTCCTTGTTCCCCGCGTCCTTCTTGGTGGCGTCCGCGCCCGAGTCGGAGCCGGCGTCGCCCTGATCGTCGCCGCCGCTGCAAGCGGCCGCCGAGCTGAGAAGACCGAGCGAGATGCACAGAACGAGCTTCGTGACGGTGCGCATGCGTGACCTTTCGGAGGGCGAGCAGTCGCACGGCTGGGAGCCCAGCACAACGGTTTTGTCACGCGGCGAGCGTCAGTCGCGAATCGTGTCGCGCCACGCGGAGCAGCGCGCCGTTCGGCACCTCGCGCCAGTCCTCCGACGTCATCGGCTCGGAGGCGATGAAGACCGCGTGCGCGCGCCGCATCGCCGGCGCCTCGACGGCTCCGCGATCGAGCGCCCAGAGGCTGCGACCGAAGCGATGCGCGTAGCAGCTCTCGCCGTCGCTCAAGAGAAAGTTCAGCGAGCCGAACCCGTCGCGCGCGCGGCACGCGGCGGCCGCTTCGGCGACGACGGCGTCGGTCGCGGGCGACGCCGGCGCGTGCGCGAGCCCCGCGTCGTCGAGGCGCGTGAGCAGGAACGCGAAGAAGAGCTCGCTGTCGGTGTCGCCTCGGACTTCGGCCGCGCGGGCGCTCGACACGCCGGCGCGCACCCACGCGAGATCCTGAATCGTGCCGTTGTGCGCGAACACCCATCGGCCGCGCGCGAACGGGTGCGAGTTCGCCGTCGCGACGCGTCCGATCGTCGCCTTGCGGACGTGCGACACGAGCACCTCGCCCCGGAGCTCGAGGGCGCGCTCGCGAAAGCGCGCGTCGCGCGACGCGGGACGCGTCCCCTTGTGAAGTCGCCACCGCCCGTCCGACCAGGCGGCGATCCCCCAGCCGTCGCGATGCTCCTCGCCGAGCGTGGCGAGGCACCGCGGACGCTCGGCGAGCAGCGTGCGGAAGTCAGTGGGGCGCGATGACACGATCCCGAGGAGACGGCACATGGGTCAACTTCCCATTTAACGCGAGGTCGCTCCCCGTACCCAATTTGTAGCGGCCATCGCCGAATCGGCTGCTACGCTCGAGCTCATACCAACGAGGGGTCTTATGAAGTTTGCGCAACGCGTGGTGGTCCTCGCGGCGGGATTGGTCGGATGCGGAGTTTCGACGGTCGTCTACGAGCCGGATCCTCCCCCGGCGTCGGGCGCGACGTCGGTGTTCGGGGGCCAGGCGGTGCAGGCGCAGGTCGCGCCGCCGCCGCTCGCCGGCGGCACCGTGCGCATCGTCAAGTCGACCGACGGAATGTTCGCCGTCGCGTCGGATCCGGACGAGGACGCCATCGACGTCGTGGCGCTCGGCCCCTCTCCGCAGCTCGTCGGCAGCGTGGCCCTCCAGCGCGGCGACGAGCCCAATCGCATGGTCTTCGACGCCCATGGGCTCGCGCACGTCGTCCTCCGCGGCGGCGGCGCCATCGCGACGATCGATCCGAAGTCGGCGTCGCTCGTCGCGCGCCGCGCCGTATGCCCCGCGCCGCGCGGCATCGACTACGACCCGGTGACCGACTCGCTTTACGTCGCGTGCGCGACGGGCGAGCTCGTGACCTTGCCGAGCTCGGGGCCGGTCTCGCGCGTCGTCCACCTCGACCGCGATCTGCGCGACGTGGTGGTGCTCCCGGACAAGCTCGTCGTCACTCGTTTCCGCTCGGCCGAGCGGCTCGTCGTCGACGGGACGGGCGCGATCGTCTCGCGCGCCGCGCCGCAGGGCACCACCGAGCCGACGTACACGTCGATGTCGCCCGACGTCGCGTGGAGGACCATCGCCGACGGCAAGGGCGACACGGTGATGCTCCACCAGCTCGCCGCGACCGACCCGCTCGTCGTCCTGCCGCAGCAGACGTACTACGCGTCGACCGGGACGCCGATCTCCGCGTCCGCGATCGCCGCGGGGACGACGCCCTCGACGGTGCTCTCCGTCGAGCAGGGCATCGACGTGACGCGCACGGCCGACGGCACGGTCGAGGTGCTCTCGCTCACCGGCTCGGTCGAAATCGGCGCGAGCGGCCAGAGCGTCTACAACTCGAACTTGGTCCAGATTCGACGGCTCGTCGTCCTACGCCGTGGACAACCAGCACGAGTACATCGGCATCGACGACGGCAGTCGCGTCGACGTCCCGTACGAGGTCGTCCAGCGCCGCATCCCGACCGCGGCGCTGCTCGTCTTCGGAGCGAGCTTCCAGTCGCCGATCGCGACCGTGACGCTGCCGCAGAAGCAGAGCCACGCCGACACGGGCTTCGACATCTTCCACATCCCGACGATCGTCGGCTCGGCGTGCATGACGTGCCACCCCGAAGGCGGCGACGACGGCCACACGTGGAAGTTCAAGGTGGGCGGCGACGTCCAGGCGCGTCGCACGCAGTCGCTCCGTGGCGGCGTCGTCACCGACACCGCGCCGTATCACTGGAGCGGCGATCTCGCGAACCTCGGCGCGCTCTGCGACGAGGTGTTCACGCACCGCATGGGCGGAGGCAAAGTCGAGCCGGCGCAAGAGTCGATCCTCGCGGCGTGGCTCAACGCGATCCCGCGCATCCCCGCGCGCACCGACCTGGACGCGACGCGCGTCGCCGCGGGCAAGGCGATCTTCGACGGGCCCGGGGGCTGCTCCGCGTGCCACGTCGGCGGCACCGGCGCGCTCGCCACCAACCAGGACATCGGTAAGACCGACGTGCTCGGCCAAGCGGCGCCGACGCAAGTGCCGGCGCTGCTCGACGTGATCGACCGCGCGCCGTACATGCACGACGGCTGCGCGGCCACGCTGATGGACCGCCTGACGAACCCCGCTTGCGGCGGGTCGAAGCACGGCAACACGGCGCAGCTCGGCGCCGACGATCTCCAGAACCTCGAGACTTACCTCGAGTCGCTCTGACCGAGGCGCGCGCGGACCTTCGCCAGCACGGCGGCGTCCGCGGGTGGAAACCGCGCCGGGTCGAGCGCGCCCGCGTCGCCCCACTCGAGCGCGGCGACGTCGATCGCGCGCGGCTCGGGCGAGCCGGGCCGGCGCGACGCCGCGTAGAAGAGGAGCAGGACCGATTTGCTCTCGTAGCGGTGGAACGTCACCTCGACGATCTCGCCGACGTCGGCCTCGATGCCGACCTCCTCGCGGAGCTCGCGCGCGAGCGCGTCCTTCGGGTCCTCGCCGTCCTCCACCTTTCCGCCGGGAAACTCCCAAAGCCCTTCGAGGTGCGCGCCGCGTTTTCGCTGCGTGAGCAGCACGCGTCCCTTCTCGACGAGCACCGCGGCGGCGACGACAATCGTGCTCAATTCGTGCGGATCACTGCGTTGTCGTAGAAGAACGTCGACCCCGTCGTCGGGACGGTGCCGAAGAGCGAAGCGCCGACCTGCAGCGCGGCCGGGAATGGGCCCGTCGTCGCGGGGGCGGTCGGTATGCCGCCCAACGACGCGCTGAGCGTCTGGTCGACGAACAAATTCACGGTGCCGGCGGTACCGTTCAGGCTGATGACCAGCTGCATGTGACTCCACGAGCCCTCGGGCGGCTGCGGCGAGAGCGTGACGCCGGGCGACGTGCTGGCGCGCTCGAGGCGCCAGGCGCCTTCGTGCGCGAGGCCGAACATCAAGGTCGGGCCGCTGAGGGTGCCGAATTGGAACGCGAAGAGCGGCTGGGTCGTCGAGAACGGCTTGGGCGGCAGGAGCACGTCGAGGTCGAGCGTGATCGCCGCGTTGGCCACGGGCGAGAGCTGCGTGTTGAGGATCGCGACCCCGCCCGCGTCGCCGGGCACGTCGACGCGGACGCCGGTGGGGTGGCTGACGGATTTGTCGGTCTCGAACGCGTAGGTCCAGCCGCCCGACTGCGTGGAGCCGAACCCCGCGCCCGCGTCGCCGGGAATGTCGAAGTCGGCGCAGAAGGCCGCGTCGATCGTCTCGCAGAACCGCGGCGGAGGAGCAGCCTCGACCTTGCCGTCGGCGCTCGCGCCGTCCGTCCCGCCGTCGCCGCCGCCGACCGGAGGCACGTCGGTTCCCGTGTCGCTGC
This sequence comes from uncultured delta proteobacterium, assembly GCA_963731595.1. Classification (GTDB taxonomy): domain Bacteria; phylum Myxococcota_A; class Polyangia; order Polyangiales; family Polyangiaceae; genus DASXHD01. The sequence goes on along the minus strand of CAVSWE010000009.1, from coordinate 994,726 downwards.
CGCCGCCGTCGTCGCCCGTGAACGTGTCGGCATTGCAGGCGGCGATCGCGAGCGCTGCGAGAAGAAAGACCCTCGACCTCATGCGGGAAGGATACGGGAATTTTGAGCTTGCGCCCCAGTCTTTGAGTTATCGTCTCGCCACCATGCACGAGCATCCGCACGAGGAAACGGGCTCCGCGGCGACGCCGCGTTGGTACGCGGCGAAGTGGCCGCCGGACGACGACGCGCCGGGAGGCATGGGCGCGCCGGGAGCGCCCGGCGTGCCGGGTTCGCCTGGCGGATTCGGCGGCGGATCGTTCGACCCCAACGAAGGCAACTTCAAGAAGGGCGCGACCAAGCCGATCATGATCCTGATCGGCGTCCTCATCGCGATCGGCGCGGTGGTGCTCGCCGTCTTCGCGATGAAGACCGAAGGCGACAAGATGTCGGTCGACCAGATCATCGCCGAGCGCAAGGCGATCGCCGTGCTGCCGAAGGCCGATCAGCTCCCCAAGTGGCGCGAGTGGGCCAAGCGCGACGACGTCATTCCGCTCCAAGAGGACGCGTTCGCGAACCTCGCGTGGGCGAAGGACCCCGAGGGCCTCAAGACCATCATCGAGCACGGGCTCAAGCACTCCGAGCACAAAGTCCGCAACCGCGCCGCGCAAGCCATCGCCGATTACGGCAGCCCCGCCGCCGACTCCGCGAAGCCCGCGCTGCTCGCCGCGCTCAAGGAGGCGGACAGCACCGACAAACCGCAGATCACGTGGGCGCTCGCCGTGCTGAAAGAGTCGAGCGCGTTCGACGCGGTGCTCGAGGAGTATCGCGCCGGACACCTCGCGACGATCGAGCGGCTCGACGGTTATCCCGCGTTCGACCCCGACACGCTCGCGAGCATGGTCTCGCTCGACAAGCTCGCGACCTACGCGAAGGACCCGAGCGACGCGGTCCGCCAGCTCATCGCGACGATCCTCTCTCGCACGGGCGATCCCGAAGTGGACGCAGACGCTCATCACGCTCGTCGAGGACAAGGAGCCCCCGGTCGGCCGCGAGGCGGCCGTCGGCCTCGGCAAGATCGCGAACGAGCAGACGATCACGCCGCTCTTGAACGCGCTCTCGCGCGCCGACAAAGACTCGCGCACCAAGTTCCTCGAGGCGCTTCGCGACGGCGTCGGCGCCAACGGGCTCATCCTGGCGCTCCGCTCGGTGCAGAAGGGCCACGAGTTCTTCCAGACCAAGCAGATCTTCGACATGCTCAAGGATCTCGAAGACCCGCGCGGCGGCGACATGCTCGTGAAGTACATCGAGACCAACCCGCACCCGCACTGGAAGACCGAGGCCGCGCTGCGGCTCGCCGAGATCGGCGACGTGCGCGCGGTGCCGTACCTCGCGTGGCGCCTCAGCCAGGATCCCGTCAAGCTCTACAAGAACGACCCGCTCGAAGAAATGGAGCGGCTCGCGCTGAACGACGACGAGCGCACCGTCGCGGCGCGCATGCTCGCCGATCTCGCGATCCTGAACCCCGACAAGATCGATCAGAATCCGCGCCGAGTCCGAGGACGCGGTCTACGGCTGGATCACCTCGCACCCGCAGCCGCACGCGAACGGTCTCCGCGCGCTCGCGGTGATGAAGTCGACCAAGGTGATGCCGAAGCTGCGCCGCTGGGCCGACCCCACCGACGCGCTGCCTCCCGAGGGCGCGCCGCCGCCGATGCCCGACTCGTTCGCGACCGCGCAGAGCGCGCTTCGCTACATCGGCTGGATGCAGGACCCGCCGCGCGTGGAACGTGCTCGAGAAGCAGATCGGGCGGCGCCCGGCGAAGCTCGACGTCAGCATGGCGTCGCTCCAGCAGGGCGGGCTCGCGATCATCGGCATGTCGGTCAAGGCGCTCGCCAAGGGCGCGGCCGACGGCTTCGCGCAGTGGGGCGACCCCAAGGCGTACCCGCTGCTCGTCAAGCACATCGAAGACCCGATGGGCAACGAGGACTCGCGCTACGAGGCGTGCTTCGCGCTCTCCTGGGTCGCGACCGACGACGAGATGCAAGAGGTCGTGAAGAAGGTCCACGACTTCAACAAGCCGGACGACAAGTCGCAGCTGATTCGCAGCTGCTACCTCGAGGCGCTCATCCACCGTCCGGTGTCCGGCGCGAACGCCGGGCTCGTCGACCTCATCACGCCGACGGCGGATCCGGGCGTCGCGGCGCAGGCCGCGCGCGCGATCGGCTTCGGCGGCGTCGACCAGAGCGCGGTTCCCAAGCTGATGGACATGATGAAGGACGCGAACCTTCGCAACTACGCGATGCTCGCGCTCCTCATCGGCTCCGACCCCGACACCGCGGGCCGCGCGCTCGCGCAGTACACCGGCTCGGGCCCCGAGGCGATGGAGGCGCTCAAGGAGCTCTACGACAAGAGCTTCGGCTACTGGAGCGCCGAGGACTACGAGAAGGGCCTCGTCGCGAAGTGGATCCAGAACGCCGAGGCGTGCCGATTCGTGAAGGTGAACGACGCGCTCCAGGACTGGCCGCGCATGATCCTCGAGCGCGATCTCGAGGGCATCGTCTTCGACAACGGCCCGCACTCGATCACGCGCGTGCAGTTCCGCATCCGACTCATCAACGACGCGAAGGGCACCGACGCGAAGAAGCAGAAGGACGCGATCGAGATCCTCAAGTTCATGAAGGAGAAGGGCGTGCTGATGGCGCTGCGCAATCAGCCGGGCGCGCTCGGCGACATGGCGCGCCGCGCGTTCTTCGAGGTCATGAACCCGAAGATGCCGGGCCAGGCGCTCCCCGCGGCCGCGAGCGCCACCGCCGGCGGCAACGTGGTTCCGCGCTGAGAGAGAAACAGGAAGATCAGAAGATCAGAAGGGAGAGGGGATTTTGTTTTGAAAACAAAACACTCCTTTTCACGGCCTTTTGAACATCTGATCCTCCTGTTCACTCTCTTGGGGTGTGGCGCGGCGCAGTCGGGGGCGAAGGGTGGGGCGGCGGTCGTGGCGACGCACATCGAGGCGCCGGTCGGCGCGACGCTCGTCGAGGCCTGCACGCCGACCGGGCCGGAGATCTGCTTCAACGCGGTCGACGACAACTGCAACGGCGTGATCGACGAAGGCTGCGGGCTCACGACCGGTCCGCTCCAATTCACCGTCGCGTGGGGCGACAGCCCGGCCGACGTCGATTTGCGCGTCACCGATCCGACGGGCGGCTACGTCGAGCCCACGCACCCGAACGACGGCGCCGAGCGCCTGCGCCTCGATCGCGACTGCCCGAAGGACGCCTGCTACGGACAGAACGTCGACAACGTCCTCTGGGCGGGGCTCGACCCGCCGCGCGGGACGTACACGGTCGACGTCATCTTGTCGGACCTCCACGGCGCGACCCTGCCGGTGCCGGTGCGGTTCGGCGCGCGCATCGGCAACCGGTCGTACGGCGCGGATCTGTCGCTCGAGTCGAAGGGCGACAAAAAGCATTTCGCCTTCACGCTGTGAAAATTGCGGTCGTCGGTCCCGGGGCCATCGGGAGCGCGTTCGCCTACCGACTCGCGCGCGCGGGCCACGACGTGACGGTCGTCGGTCGCGGCGAGCGGCTCGCAGAGCTCGAGCGCGACGGCGCGATCGTCCTCGTCGAGGGCGAGCGCGCCGACGTGACCGCGACCGCGAAGCTCGACGAGACGGCGGCGTGGGATCTCGTTCTCGTGACCGTGCACGCGACCCAAGTCGACGCGGTCTTGCCGGCGCTCGGCGCGAGCCACGCCAAGGCCGTCATGTTCATGTTCAACACGTTCGAGCCGCTCGACCGCCTCCGCGACGCGGTCGGCGCGGCGCGCTTCGCGTTCGGGTTTCCGGCGATCGTCGCGACGCTGCGCGAGGGCAAGCTCGAGCACACGATCGCGACGCGCGGGCAGATCACGACGGTCGGCGACGCGGCTTGGGCGAAGGTCTTCACGGACGCGGGCATCCTCACCGTGGTGCACGGCGACATGCACAGCTGGCTGCGGTCGCACGCGGCCTTCATCGTCCCGGTGATGGGCGCAGCCGCGTTCGTCGCAGCGCGCGGGGGCGCGGGGATCTCGTGGAGCGAGGCGCGCGCGTGCGCCCGCGCAGGCGCCGAGGGCTACCGCCTCGTGCGCGAGCTCGGAAACGCGATCACGCCGAGGCCGGTCGCAGTCCTGAGCCGCGCGCCGGCCCCGCTCCTCACGGTCGTCCTCTGGGCGCTCAGCCGCAGCGGGATGATGCGCGACCTCGCGAGCCACGGAAACGGCGAGCTCCTCGCTCTCCTCGACATGATGACCGCGGCCGCGCTGGGCAAAACGCCCGCGCTCGAAGCGATTCGTCCGCGTCGAAGGTGACGCGGGCCTCGCCCATCACGACGGGGGCGCACACACCGTGGCTCGTGGTAAGTTGGAGGAGGAAATGGCTCGCTCTACACGTGCTCGGCGTGCTCGCGTTTGGCTGCTCGTCGGCGGCGTTCTCTTCGCGTCGGGTTGCGCGGCGATCTCGGGCCTCGACCAGTACGTGAAGGGCGACGTCGACGCGTCGCTCGACGCCGTCGCGGACATGACGACGAACGACGTCGTCGCCGAGGGCGCGCCGCCGTCGGACTCGGGCAACGACGCGAACGACGCGGGCGGCGACGCGGTCGTCGAGGACGCAGCGAGCGACGCGGCCGACGCGTCCGACACGGGCTGCGGCGCGCTGAACACGGTCGACAATTGCTCGTCGTGCGGCGCGGCGTGCGACGCGTCGAGCGCGTCGGCGGTGTCGTGCACGGGGACGACCTGCCAGTACACGTGCAAGCCGGGTTTCTCGAACTGCAACACGACCGCGCCGGATCTCGGCGGGTGCGAATGCGCGACGCCTTCGTGCTGCGGGAGCAGCTGCGCGACGACGCACACGAACGGCGTGGGCGAGTCGTACTGGGACTGCGTCGACGCGGGCACGTACGACCAAACGCAAGCGGGCAAGGCGTGCACGGCGTACACGAACGCCCAGTTCGCATGCAGCCCGGCGAGCTGCGTCGGCGACGCGGGCGACCTCGTGATTTGCGGCTCCCCGGACGGCGGCGCTTGCGGCTGCTGGGACTACACCGGCACAGACAAGGGCTACGTGTTCAAGTCCAACTCGCCGGAAGCGGGCTGCTTCTGCCCGAACACCACCGACTCGATCTGGAACTGAGCGATGCGCTGCAACACGAAGAGCACCTCATGAACGACCCGTCGGCACCCGCAACCGCGCCGGCGAGCTCGCCGCTCATGCCGGGGTATTTCCTCGATCGCTACGAGCTGCTGTGCCCGCTCGCCGACGGCGGCATGGCCTCGGTCTGGGTGGCGCGTCTCCGCGGCAAGCACGGCTTCGAGAAGCTACTCGCGATCAAGACCATCCTCCCGCAGTTCGTGTCGGACGAGCGCTTCCAGGAGATGTTCCTCGAGGAGACGCGCATCGCATCGCGCATCGAGCACGCGAACGTCGCGCAGATCCTCGACGTCGGCGAGCAACACGACATCACCTACTTGGTCATGGAGTGGGTCGACGGCGATTCGCTGTCGCGCCTCTACCGCGCCCTACGGAAGAAGGGCGTCGTGATCCCCATGAACGTGCTGCTGCGGGTCGTCGCCGACGCGTGCGGCGGTCTGCACGCGGCCCACGAGCTCCGCGACGAGACGGGCGCGCTGCTCGGCGTCGTGCACCGCGACGTCTCGCCGCAGAACATCCTCGTCAGCTCGCGGGGCATGGCCAAGCTCATCGACTTCGGCATCGCCAAGGCGCGCGATCGCGTCGTCGGAGAGACGAACGCCGGCTTGCTGAAGGGCAAGATCCACTACATGGCGCCCGAGCAGGCGATGGGCGCCGCCGTCGATCGGCGCGCGGACGTGTTCGCCGTCGGCGCCATCCTCTATCACTTGCTCGCGGGCACGCCGCCGTTCGACGGCCCCAATCAGCTCGCGATCCTCCAGCGACTCACGACCAAGCAGCCGCCGCTCCCGCTCCCGAGCGCCGTGCCGCCGCCCGTCGCCGCGATCGTGATGCGCGCGCTCGCGCACTCGCCGGAGGCTCGCTTCGCCAGCGCGGCCGAGCTCCAAGCGGCCATCGAGGCGGCGATGGTCGAGACGCGGCTCACGTGCACGCAGGCGCAAGTCGCCCAGTTCGTCAGCGAGCACGGCGCGACGCGCGCGGCCTCGCGAAAAGAGGCGATGAATCTCGCGCTCGGCGCCGCGGCCGAGCGAGCGCGCGTGCGCGACGTGCTCCGCCCGAACCCCGACAAGTCGGCGACCGGCGTGCTCGCGAGCGGCGCCGATTTCCAGCGCAGCGGAGAGCTCGCGATCGGCGAGCGGCTCTCGTCGGCTCCTCCTCCTCCGCTCGCTGCCGCCGTGCCGCCGCCGGCGCCGTCGTCGTCCATCGAGGTCTTCGTCGAAACGCCTCGACGCTCGAGCCCGGGGAAGATCGCGGCGATCGTCGCGGCGGTGCTCTTGGCGCTCGCGGCGATCGTCGCGTCCGCGTTGATCGTCGCGCGCCGACGCGAGCCGCAGCCGGTCGGAGTGGCGACCGTCGTCGCGACGCCGAAGCCGGCCGCGTCCGCGCCTCCGAAGGTCGAGCCCTCGGCGACGGCCACGACCGAGATCGAGATCCCCGTCGTCGATTTGAGCTCGCTTCCGACCGCCGCGCCGACGCACGGTCCGACGAAGCCGGAGCGCGAGGAGCACGCCGCCGCGACCGCCGCGCCGACCGCTCCTCCGACCGCCACGGCCGTGACGACGGCGACCACGAGAAGGAGCACGTATGGGTTCTAGGTTTGGCGCGATGGGGCTCGGGCTCGCTGGCTGTCTGGCCTTCGCTGCTCCGGCGTCCGCGCAATCGGCCGCGGACAAAGAGACCGCGCGCACGCTGATGGACCAAGGCAACGATCTGCGCGATCACGGAGACCTGAAGGGCGCGCTCACGCGTTTCGTCGGCGCCAATCAGATCATGCACGTCCCGACCACCGCACTCGAGGTCGCGAAGACGCAGGTGGCGCTCGGACAGCTCGTCGAGGCGCGCGACACGCTCGCGCAGATCATCTCTTCGGTGCCGTCGCCGCGCGAGCCGCAGCAGTTTCGCGAGGCGCGCGCCGAGGCGCAGACGCTCGACGCCTCGCTCGAAGCGCGAGTCCCCACGGTCACCGTGAGCGTCAGCGGCGCGAAGAACGGCGCGACGCCCAGCCTGTCGATCGACGACGTCGCGGTCCCCGCGGCGGTCATCGGCCTGCCTCGGCGACTCGACCCCGGTCACCACGTCATGGTCGCGACGACGAGCACGCAAGAAGGTCGCGCGGAGATCGACGTCGCCGAGGGCGAGAAGAAGGACGTCACGATCACGCTCGCCACCGTCGCGAAGCCCGTCGCGGTCGCCCCCAAGGCGCCCGAGGAAGAGCCGCCGCCGCCGCCGGAAGTGCACCGCTCGTACGCGCTCCCCATCACGTTTTTCTCCATCGGAGGGGCGAGCCTGATTGCCGGCGCCATCACCGGCGCGCTCATGCTCTCGCAAGAGTCCAACCTCGCGACCACGTGTCCGGGCCACGTGTGCCCTCCGTCGCAGTACGGCGCGCTCGACGGCGCCAACACGCTCGCGACGATCTCCACGGTGACGTTCATCGTGGGCGGCGTCGGCGTCGCGGCGGGGATCGTCACGCTCCTCGTGGGCAAACCCTCGGCGCCGCAGCCGTCGCAGGCGAAGATCGAGCCGTGGATCGGCCTCGGCTCCGCGGGCGTTCGCGGCACGTTCTAAAGTGAAGTAGCATCGCGGCGATGGGCGACGGGGTGGCGAAGACGAAAGGAATCGGCTTCACGAACGTGCGCAAGTTCACGACGGCGCGCTTCGGCGAGGCCGGGTGGACCGCGGTCGTCGACGCGCTCTCGAAGGAAGACCGCGACGAGCTCCAAGCCGTCATCCCCATGGGTTGGTATTCGCTCTCGCTCTACGCGCGGCTCATCCACGCGCTCGCCAAGGTTCACGGGGGCGGCGATCTCGCGTTCATCAAGGAGCTCGGGCGCTTCGAGGCCGAGCAGGATCTCACGACAATCCACCGCGTTTTCCTGCGCTTCACGAACCCGGCCTTCATCGTCGAGAAGACGAGCGAGTACTGGCGGCGCTTCCACGACACGGGGACGTGGAACGTCACCCGCGACGACCACGGCGTCTCCGCGGTGCTCGACGGGTGGGGCGTCGTCGACGCGGCGCTCTGCCGCGAGGTGGTCGCGTACCTGACGCGCGTGCTCGAGCTCGTCGGCGCGAAGAACGTCGTCGTCGAGCATCCGAAGTGCCGCGGCCGCGCCGATCCGCAGTGTTTGTTCAGGGCCCGGTGGGGATTGCCGAGCTGAGCCGTCGCGCGTAGCCTCGCCGGCCATGGGAAACCCCTTCGTCCACATCGAGCTCTCCGCACCCGACATCGCCGCCGCCAAGAAGTTCTACAAGTCGCTCTTCGACTGGAAGCTCAGCGACGTTCCGATGGGACCGGGGATGACCTACACGATGCTCGACGTCGGAGACAAACGGACCGGCGGCGGCATGATGGCGACGCACTCGCCGCAGCAGCCGACGGCCTGGCTGCCGTACGTCGAGGTCACGGACGTCGTGAAGTCGCTCGCGAAGGCCAAGGCCGCCGGCGCGCAGGTCATGGTCGAGCGCACGCCGATCGGCGAAAACATGGGCGCGTTCGGCGTCATCGTCGACCCGCAGGGCGCCGCGCTCGGCCTCTGGGAAGCCGCTAAAAAGGCCGCGCCGACGAAGCGCGCCGCCGCGAAGAAGAAGCCGGCGAAGAAAGCCGCGCCCGCGAAGAAGAAAAAAGGCAAGCGCTGAGCTCGGTCGCGGGCGGCGTTACCGCTTTGAAGCGCGCCGTCACGGCTCTATATAGCGAGACGCCATGAGCCCTTACGCGATGCTCGCGCTCCTCGTGATTGCGTGGTCCGCCTTCGGTTGGTCGGCGGCCCGCCGCTGGAAGCTGATGCGCGCGGGGGCTCCGCTGCCTCGATTCGATCGCATCGGCGAACGGCTCGCGGGCACCTACCGGTGGGCCTTCAAACAAGAGCGGATGAACTACTACCAGCCCGCCGGAATCGCCCACAAGCTCATCTTCGTCGGCTTCATGGTGCTGCTCCTGCGGACGCTCGTCCTCTGGGGCCGCGGCTTCTCGCCGACGTTCAACATGTTCGTGCTGGCACCGTGGACGCCCGCCGGGCGCGTCTACGAGTTCGCGAAGGACTCGGTCGCGACGCTCGTCCTCGGCGGCACGATGGTGTTTTTCTACTACCGCCTCGTCAAGCCGCTGAAGCGCACGACCAAGAGCTTCGAGGCGACGCTCATCCTCGCGATCATCGCGACGATGATGATCGCCGACATGGCGTACGACGGCGCGTCGCACGTGCTCCTGATGCGCAAGATCGAGATGTGCGGCATGGGCAAGGCGTCGCTCGCGTCGGCGGCGCAGTGCGACGCGATCCGCACGATCGTGGCGCCGCTCGGCGGCCACCTCGACGCGGCGTCGCCCGCGAAGATCGAGTGGTCGCCGTACCCGTCGCCGGCGGGCACGCTCTTCGGCGTGTTCTTCCGCGCGCTCTCGGCCGGCGCGCTCGTCTGGATCGCGCGCATCGGCTTCTGGACGCACTCGACGCTCGTCCTCCTCTTCTTGAACCTGCTGCCGCACTCGAAGCACTTCCACGTCATCACGGCGCATCCCGAACGTCTTCTTCCGGAACCTCGACCCGCCGGGCCGGCTGCGTCCGATCGCGGAGACCGCCGAAGGCGTGATGGAGAAGCTCCAGGCGGAGACGGACAAGGTCCCCGACGATCCCACGGGAGCCGCGATCGGTCTCGGGCGCGCGGAGCATTTGTCGTGGAAGGCGATCCTCGACTTCTACACGTGCACCGAGTGCGGCCGCTGCTCGGACAACTGCCCGGCGCACCGCACCGGCAAGATCCTGAGCCCGAAGCACCTCACGCTCGACCTCCGCAACCACCTCTACGAGCGTGAAGAGGAGTTCCTGAACGGCAAGGACGCGAAGCACCCGGCGATCAACCTGTCACCCGACGTGATTCACCCCGACGTCCTCTGGGCGTGCACGACGTGCCGCGCGTGCGAGGAGCAGTGCCCGGTCTTCATCTCGTACGTCGACAAGATCGTCGACATTCGGCGCAACCTGATGATGGTGCGCAACGAGTTCCCGAACGAGCTCAACAAAGCCTTCCAGGCGATGGAAGTGAACGGCAACCCCTGGAACGTCTCGCGCATGGACCGCGCAGCGTGGACCGAGGGGCTCGACGTGCCGCTCATGAGCGACAAGCCGAACGCGGAGGTCCTCTACTGGGTGGGCTGCGCCGCGCTCGACGGACCCGCGCGCGAAGAAGATCGCGCGCGCCGTCGCGTCTCTGCTCAAGCGCGCGGGCGTCGATTTCGCGATCCTCGGCACCGAGGAGAGCTGCACCGGCGATCCCGCGCGCCGCGCGGGAAACGAAGTGGTTTTCGCGATGCTCGCCGAGCAGAACGCCGCCACGCTGAACGGCTACAAAGAAAAAGGCGGCATGAAGACGGTCGTCACCGCCTGCCCCCACTGCTTCAACACGCTCAAGAACGAGTACCCCGACTTCGGCTGCAAGCTCGAGGTCGTGCACCACACCGACTATCTCCTCGGCCTCCTCTCCGAGAAGAAGCTCGTGCCGACGAACGACGTCGCGGGGCGCGTCGTCTATCACGACAGCTGTTATCTCGGCCGGTACAACGGCGTCTACGAGTCGCCGCGCGAGATCCTGAAGCGCATCCCGGGCGTCGAGCTCGTCGAGGCGGCGTACTGGACCAAGCAGCGCGGCCTCTGCTGCGGCGCCGGCGGCGCGCAGATGTTCATGGAGGAGCAGAACAAGAACCGCGTGAACGTGAAGCGCACGCTGCAGCTCGTCGACACGCAGGCGCAGCACGATCGCGAGCGCGTGCCCGTTCTGCATGACGATGCTCACCGACGGGCTCAAGAGCGAGAGCCTCGAGGAAGACATCAAGCAGATGGACGTCGCCGAGATGCTCGAGCTCGCGTGCGCCGAGACGGTGAAAGAGGCCCCCGCGGCGCCGCCGCCCGCCGAGGCGACCGAGCCCGAGCAAGCGGCCGCACAGACCTGATCAAAACGCGCCGACGATCGACGCGGTGAAGCCCGTGCGCGTCGGCGCGATCGCGGGGGCCCAGGTGAAGCTGCTCGGGTGATCGTCGCGCCGCCTCACGGCGCGCGCGAAGTACATGTCGAGCGCGGTGAGGCCGACTGCGCCCGCCACGGAGACCGCCGTCCCCGTCGCGACCGCGACGAAGCTCTGGTCGGCGCTCCCGACGCCGCCGGAGAACCCCACGAGAAGACCGACGACGAGCGCGGTGGGCGGCAGCGCAGCCCACGCGAAGAAGGAGACGATCGCCGGGACGGGACGGCCGTAGGCGAAGTGAATCAGCGGGCCGGTCAGCGCCGTCGGAAAGCCCGCTGCGATGCCGACCACGGCCGACCGAGTCGAGAATGCGACCGCGACGAGCGCCCCGCCCATCGCAGTCGCCAGGAGATCGCCGACGGCCATCGCCGCCGTGTAGCCGTCTCCGCTCCCGAACATCGCGGCCTCGCCGACCGAGCGCCGCGCGGGCCGCACCGCGTGGCCGTTCACGACCGGGGTGCACGCGCCGTCGATGCAGTGGAGCTCGCCGCACTCGTCGCTCGTCCTGCACGCGCGGCCTTCGGCGCCGTCGGCGAGCGCCGCGTTGGTCCAGAAGAGCGCGGCTGCGGCGACGAGGCTCGTTCGGAGCACGCCGCATCATCGCATGGGTGGAGGCGGCGTCGAGGGCGGGCGCGCGCGGAGGCACCGCTCGAGCGCGGGACGAAGCGAATCGAGGGACGACGGCAGCTCCAAGCGCGCGAGATCGATCCCGAAGCTCGCGCGATCGAGCGGGCTCGTGCGCAGCCAGACGGCGAGCGCGCGCCCGCGGAGCGCGCTCGCGTGCACGTTGCCGTCGCGGCCCTGGTGCCACGCGCGCGAGTCGGCGCTGTCGTTGCGGTCGTCGCCGAGGACGAGGACGGCGTCGGCCGCCGCGTAGAGCGGGCCCGCGTGCTCGGCGACCGCCGCGCGCCCGTCGTAGAAGACGAGATACGACGCCTCGCCGAGAAACTCGACGTCGAGCTCGCCGGTCGCGTCGCCGAGCCGCGCCGTGCCGAGCACGCAGTACGGCACCTGCCAGCCGTTGACGAACGGCCGTCCGCGCCGCGTCTCGAGCACGTCGCCGGGCCTCGCGACGACGCGCTTCACGAGCGTCTGCCCCGGGTGCTCGGGCGAATCGAACACGATGACGTCGCCGTAGGTTGGCGCGCGGGCGCGCTTGTCGGCGATGAGGTGATCGCCTGCGAGGAGCGCCGGCTCCATCGAGCGCGTCGGGACGACGTACGACTCGAGCACGAACGCGCGAAGGAACGCGCTCGCCGCGGCGGGCGCCGCGAGGCCGACGACGGCGAAGATCGCGGTCTGCCAAATCGGCGTCGGGTCGCCCTCGCGCGCTCGCGCGAGATCGACGACCGAGAGCGTCCAGAGCGCGACGAGCAGCGCCAGGGGGAGCGCGAGCGCCGCGGCCCACCCGGCGCGCGGTCCGAGCGCGGGGATGGCGGCGCCCGCGACGACGAGCCCCGCGGTCGCACCGGTGAGCCACGCCGCGCCGCGCGCCCGCCGCCCCACGTGAAAATGCCCGACTCCGCACGGGCCGACGACGGCGAGCACGAGGCCGGCGAGCTTGCGCGGGGTCATCGGAGCTCCGTGTGCTATACCGACGACATGTCGGGGACGTGCCCGATTTGTGGGAAACCGGCCGCGCCTCGCTCGAAGAACGCGAGCGCGCCTTTCTGCACCACACGCTGCAAGCAAATCGATCTCGGCAAGTGGTTCAGCGAGGAATACCGCATTCCGACGAATGAACGCGAGGACGACACGTCCAACGACATGCTCGCGGCCGGGAACCGCAAGGAGCCCACTTCGTGAAGCGACTGCCCTTCGTCCTTTCGATCCTTCTCTTCGCTCCGGTCGCTGTCGCGCAGGATCTCGCGCCGCCGCCGCCGATGACCGGCGACGGCCAGGCGCAGGCGCAGCCGCAGCCGCAGCCCCAACCCCAACCTCAGCCGCAGCCCCAGCCGCAACCGGACGCGCAGCCCCTCGCGCCGCCGCCGCCGATGCAGCAGCAGCCTCCCGCGCCCCAGCCGACCGAGCAGCGCCTCGATGAGTCCAAGAAAGAGGACAGCGGCCGCGGGCTCGAGTTCTTCTACTTGAACGCGCAGGGCGGCGGCGTCTTCGACGCGCTCGGCACGTTCGACAACACCCTCAGCATCAAGCAGACCGACGCGGGCGGCGCGTTCATCGGGGCCGAGGCCGGCGTTCGCTTCGTCTGGCTCACGCTCGGCATGCGCTTTCGCTACGAGATCCTCCAGCCGTTCGACATCTGGCAGCTCGACGCGGTGCTCGGGTTTCACATTCCCGCGGGGAAATGGGACCCCTACGTGACGCTCCACGGCGGGTACGCGGCGATCGGCTCGCTCGACCCGAAGAGCTTCGACGCAAGCCAGGTGCTCCCGTGTACGGGCAGCGGCTGCACGAACCAAGACGCGGCGAACGCCTTCTCGAGCCGCGGAGGGAACGTCGGCTTCGCGATCGGCGCGGACTATTACTTCGTGCCCGCGCTCTCGATCGGCGTCGACGCGTCGTTCGAGCTCCTCTTTCTGCACCGCGATCCACTCCCGATCCCCGACGCGTGCAAGGCGGACCCGTCGTGCAGCGCGGCCGTGACGTCGAACAGCCTCTACCAGAAGTCGGGGGACGCGGCGGGCGTCGGGCTCCTCGCGTCGGCGCACCTCGCGCTTCATCTTTAGGCCGCTTTCTTTCGCTTCTCCGACTAGGCGGGGGACAATGACGGCGCCATGACTGTCCTCGAGATCCTCGTCGTCCTGCTGCCCGCGGCAGGGCTCCTGTGGGTCGTCTGGCGCACGGACAGGCAGCGCGAGCCGCTCGCGTGGGTCGTCGGGACCGCGGTGCTCGGGGTCGTGCTCGGCGGCGGCGCGTTTTGGCTTCGCGAGAAGGTCGCGGCGTTCACGCACCTCGACGTCGACGTCCACGTCGTGGGGCAGGGGATGGCGCTCGTCTACATGTTCGCGTTCTTCGCGCCGGTCGGCGAGGCGGCGAAGGTCGCGGCGTGTTGGCCTGCGTTTCGATCGCGGCATTTCGACGAACCGTACGACGGCGTCGTCTACGCGAGCGCCGCGGCGCTCGGCTTCGCGACGATCGAGAGCGCGCTCCTGCTCCGCGAGCACTCGCACGCGCCGGGCGTCTGGATCGCGCGCGTGCTCTTCGCGCTCCCGGCGCACGTCTTCTTCGCGTCGGCGTGGGGCTGGGGGCTCGGGCGCGCGCGGCAGCTCCGCGAGCCTGGAGCGCATTTCCCGATGCTCTTCTTGTTCGCGGTCGCCGGGCACGGCCTCTACGCACACATCCTCTACGGTCGCGGGCCGACGGCGCTCGTCGCCGCGGTGCCGTTCGTGCTCGCGATGGGCGTCGTCGCGTTCTTCCTCGCGCGCGATCTGCGGAAGCGCTCGGTGACGAGCGATCGCTCGCGCATCACGGCGCTCTCGATCGCCTCGCTCGAGGTCTTGTCCAAGCCGCCGTCGCTCCGCGCGTTCCGCGAGGCGCTGAAGAAGCGCCAGCGGCCGATCGCGTGGCGCTGGGTCGCCGCGGGCTCACTCGTTCATCTGGGCGGGATGTTCCTCGGCATCGCGGGCGCCGTCTTCCTCGGGCACGTGGCGCACGTGGACTTTTCGATCGTCGACGAGCACGACGTCTCGACGGCCGGACCGGTCGCGCTCCTCGTCGCCGGGCTCTTGGCCGGGTTTCCCGTCGCGGGTTACCTCGTCGCGCGCGCGGGGGAGCTCACCTCGGTCTTCGAGCCCGCCGCGGGCGCGACGCTCGCGCTCGCCGCGACGCTCGTCCTGCTCGGTCTCGTCGCGCCGGTGGCGCTCGTCTTCGCGCTCGCGCTCGCGCCGATCGCGCTCGGCCTCTCGGCGCTCGGGGCGCTCGTCGGCCGCGAAGAAGCCTGAGCGCGGGAGGGAACTCTGCCGCTCGGCCGCTGTCTGGCCGAGTGGAGCTTGCCATGAGCTTGAACGAATCTCGCGTCCCGGCGCGCTCGCGCGCCGAGATCGGACGCATGACCGCCGCGATGCGCGCGGCGACGGCGCCGAACGCGCCGCGCGTGCTGAGGATCGCGCGGCTCGTCGCGGGGCGAATCGTCGCCGAGCGCGTGCTCTCTCCGCGCGACTGCGCGACGGTCGAGAGCGGCGTTCGCTTCGAGCGCGAGGGGGGCGCGTGGGTGCTCGTGGCCCCGAGCGGCGCGACGGGTCACGTGCTGCTCTCCGGCGGGCGGCGCGTCGCGATCGGCCCGCACGAAACGCGGCTCGAGCTCGACGAGCGCGCGCGCGGAAAGATCGTCCTCGGTCGCGCGAGCGTCCTCTTTCAAGTGGCCGCGGCGCCGCCGCAGACCGGGACGCCGAAGCTCCCGCTCGCGGTCACGCGAAGAACCGTCGACTGGCCTTTGACCGTGATCGCGGCGTTCAGCTTCTTGTTCCACTTCGGCGTGGTCGGCGCGACCTTCTCGGATTGGCTCGACCCGGTCGTCGGCGACGAGGACGCGGCGGTCGTGAAGCTCGTCGACCTCGGCCCGGGCCCGCTCGCGCCGGTGGAGACGAACGTGAGCGAGCGCGCTGGCGCGCACGAGCACGCGAGCGCGAGCGCGAGGAAGACGGCGAGCGGCCGATCCACGGCGCACACGCAGAGCGGGCCGGCGACGCTCGCGAGGGAGGCCGAGGCCATGAAGATGGGCCTCCTCGCCGTGCTCGCCGGTGCGCCCGCCGTCGACGGCGCGATGCGCCGGAGCGAGCTCCCGGTCGTCGATCTCTCGAAGGTGGCCCCGGAAGCCGAGGGCGCGCAAGCGACCGGCGGGGAGCTCTCGCTCCACGGGACGGGCGTCGCGCCAGGCGGTCGCTCGCTCGCGAGCCTCGGCGACGGCCGCGTCACCACGCCGAGCGCAGGCCACGAGCGAAGGGTCCAGGGCCCCAAGGTGGAGGTCGCGTTCCCCCCGCCGTCCGGCCCCGAGATGCCCGGCCCGCCAATCGACATCGCCCCCCTTCGGCCGAGCTTCCGCTCCTGCTACGTGCGCAAGGGCCTCGAGCTCGACCCGACGATGGAGGGCAAGCTGGTGCTCGACATCGCGATCGCCCCGAACGGCGACGTCTCCAGCGTCACGAAAGCGAGCGGCGAAGGCCTCTCCGCCGCGGTCGAAACGTGCATCATCCAACGCGTGCAGAATGCATCTTTCGCCGCCCCCGGCGGCTCGGGGACGCGCGTGCGCGTGCCGGTCGTCTTCCGCCGGCAGTGAGGCATATGACCTCGGCCGTAGGCCGATTTGGCCTCGCGTCGGCGTCGTGACAAGATCCCGTCACACGTGCGTCTCCTCTCGAGCGCGCTCTTCTGGCGCATCCTCCTGTCGTCGCTGCTGGTCGTCGCCGTGCTCGGCGTGGGCCTCTATCGCGCGTCGCTCGCGCACCAGGAGCTCGAGCAGAAGTTCGATCGGCTCGTCCAGCACGACCTCAAGCTCGCCGACGACGCCGAGGTGCTCTTGCGGCTCATGGCCGACCTCGAGACCGGCAAGCGCGGCTACCTCCTCACGGGCGATCGCACCTTCCTCACGCCGTACAACGAAGCGCGCCAGGATCTCGAGGGCGTCCTCATCGAGGCGCAGGCCACCGCCGAGAACGGCAAAGAAGACGAGCGCGTCGCGGCCTTCGGGCGCCTCGTTCACGACTGGATCCGGCGCGTCAGCGAGCCGCAGATCCAGGCGAAGGAGCAGGGATCTGCCGTCGAGTCGGAGGAGATCGCCCTCGGAAAAGTGCGGACCGACGAGATGCGCTCGATCCTGACCGAGCTCCGAAACGACGCGATCAAGGACGCGCGCGATCAGCAGACGGCGTCGTTCCGCTCGGTGGAGCAGTCGCGCCGCGAGACGACGGAGATCCTCCTCGCCGCGATCATCTTGGCGCTCGCGTCGGGGATCTGGATCGCGCGCGATCTCGCCGGCGCGACGTCGCAGCTCGAGGAGGCGCTCGTGGCGACCGGCAAGCTCGAGCCGCTGCCGCAGCTCCCCGATCGGCGCGACGAGCTCGGCGCCGTCGGCCGGAGCCTCGCGAAGATGTCCGCGCTCCTCCACGAAAAAGACTCGAGCCTGCGCAAGACGCTCGCCGAGCGCGAGGCGACGCTCGACGACCTTCGTCGCGCGAACGCCGCGCTCGCCGCGCGCGACGAAGCCGGCCGCGCGTACACCGAGTTCGTGCGCGAGCTCAAGACGCTCGACGTCGGCGCCCTCTCGACCTCGGGTTTGCGCGGCCTCGTGCGGCTCGCCGAGGCGCAGGTCGGCGCGGTCTTTCTCCTCGACTCCGCGGGGCGGCTCGTGCCGGTCCAAGCCTGCTCGAATCGACGGACGCGCGCTCGACTCCAAGCTGTTCGGCAGCGGCGGGCTCGTGCAGAGCGTCGTCGACACGCGCGAGCCCAAGGTCCTCGACCGCGAGGCGCTCGCCGACGGCGCGCCGGAGATCGACGTCGGTATCGGCAAGGTGCGCATCGGCTGGGTGCTGGCGCAGCCGGTCGCCGTCGGCGACGAAGGCGCGGGCGCGGTGCTCCTCGGTCGAACGACGAGCCCGACGCCCGAGCGCGACGACCTCGTGCGAGACGCGACGCGCCAGTTCGCCGTCGGTCTCCACAACGCCTGGACGCACGCGCGCCTCCGCGAGAAGACGAACATCCTCGCCGAACAAGGCGAGACGCTGAAGCGCGCCAACCGCGTGAAGACCGAGTTCCTCGCGTCGATGAGCCACGAGCTCCGCACGCCGCTGAACGCGATCATCGGCTTCGCCGATCTCCTGCTCGCCTCGCAGCGCGAGGAGCTCAGCCCGCGCGCGCGCGAGTCGCTCGAGCGGATCCGCCGCAACGGAACGCACCTGCTCACGCTCATCAACGACGTGCTCGACCTCGCGAAGGCCGAGTCCGGTCGCGTCGACGTGCGCCTCGCCGAGCTCGATCTCGCGCAGCTCGCGCGTGCGTGCGTGGCCGAGGTCGACAGCCTGCGCGAGGGCAAGTCGATCGAGCTCGTCGTCGAGGCCGTCGCGTCGGTCGCGCTCGTGAGCGACGCCCAGCGCGTGCGGCAAATTCTCCTGAACCTCCTCTCGAACGCGATCAAGTTCACCGAGGAAGGACAAGTGAAGGTCGCGATCGGCGAGACCGAAGCCGAGGTGCGCGTCGCGGTCAGCGACACCGGCCTCGGCATCCCGGAGCGCCTTCTCCCCGACCTCTTCCACGAGTTTCAGCAGCTCGAGACCGGCGACGGAAAGCGGTACGCCGGCACGGGCATCGGGCTCGCGCTGTCGCGGCGATTGGCGCACGCGCTCGGCGGAGAGATCGAGGTGAAATCGCAGGTGGGCAAGGGCTCGACGTTCACGCTCGTCCTGCCGCGCGTCGGCCGCGAGGCGCCGTCGAGCGTCGAGGTGACCGCCGCGCGGAGCGTTCTGTCGTGACCGACTCGATCGCTCCCGAGGCGGGCGACGTCCTCGTCGTCGACGACTTCCCCGATTCGCTCGCGCTCTACGCCGAGCTGCTCAGCGAGGACGGGCACCGCGTGCGGACGGCGCGCACCGGCAAGGCCGCGCTCGCAATGGTCGACGACCGCGAGCCCGAGGTCGTCTTGCTCGACGTCTCGATGCCCGGGATGGACGGCTACGAGGTGCTTCGGCGCCTGCGCTCCCGCCGCGGCGGCGGCCCCGCGGTCCTGATGCTCACCGCGGCGCGGCGCGATCCGAACGCGATCGAGCACGGCCTGCGCGAGGGAGCCGACGCGTACATGACCAAGCCCATCGAGGGGCACGAGCTCCTCGCGCGCGTTCGCGGCGCGCTCGAGGCGCACCGGCTTCGGCGCACGCTCGAGAGCCAACGGCGCGATCACATCGCGATGCTGGTGCACGATCTCCGCCACCCGCTCGCTTCGCTCGGCCTCGTCGCCGAGGTGCTCACCGCCGAGGACCTCTCGCCCGACGAGCGAAAGAGCTCGGTCGTGACGATTCGAACGCTCTGCGCGGACATGGCGCGCCTCGTCGACGGCGTGCTCGCCGCGAGTCGCCTCGAGGCCGGGGTGTTCCAGGTCGACAAGCGCCCGACGACCGTGCGCGCGGTCCTCGACCCGACCATCGTCGCCCTCTCGCCGGTGGCGACCCGCCGGCGAATCGACCTCGTCTTCTCGGGCGACCTCGACGCGCACCTCGAGGCCGACGCGATCAAGCTCCGCCAGGCGATCGACAACCTCGTGGCCAACGCCCTGAAGTTCACGCCGCGGGGCGGGCGGGTCCACGTCGCGGTCGAGGCGTCCCGCGGCGAGCGGGCGTTCGTCGTCGGCGACAGCGGCCCCGGCATCCCCGAGGCCGAGCGTGCGACCATCTTCGACCGCTACCGTCAGGGCGCGACCGGGCGCACCGCGGGCGGCGCCGGACTCGGCCTCGCCATCGCCAAGGGCATCGCCGAAGCGCACGGCGGCACACTCCGGGTGGCCGACAGCCCGCTCGGCGGCGCGGCCTTCCGGCTCGCGGTTCCGGCTTGACTTCGAGCGTTTCTTGCATAGAGTGCCCGACCTGTCGCCGGATTCCGCCGCAGGCGGGACGGCGCTCACGACAAAGATCATGGCCAATCATCCGTCTGCCGAGAAGCGCAACCGCCAGCGCGCCAAGCGCACGGCGCGTAACCGCGCCATCACCAGCACCGTCCGAAGCCACGTGAAGCGCGTGCGCACGGCCCTCGACGGCAAGGACAAGGCCGGGGCGACCAAAGCCCTCCAAGTCGCCATTTCGCAGCTCGACAAGGCCGCGACCAAGGGCGCCGTGCACCGCAAGGCCGCCTCGCGCACCATCGCGCGTCTTTCGGCCCAAGTGCAGAAGCTCGGCAAGTAGTACAATCCGCTTCGCGTGCGCCCGCGCACCGATAAAATTCCGACCCCTGAACGGCACGTCGAGCTGCTCGAGCTCGTCGGTGCGACGCTCGGGGGGAAGTACAAGCTCGAACGCCTCCTCGGCGCCGGCGGCATGGGCGGCGTCTACGCGGCGAGCCCGGTCGCGGGCGGCGGCCCGGTCGCCGTGAAAGTGCTCAGCGTGGCCGACCCCGCCGCGCGCGCACGGATTGCCGGTCGCTTCGCGCGCGAGGCGCGGGCCGTCTCCGCGCTCAAATGCCCGTACATCGTGACGGTCGTCGACGCGGGGAGCGAAGACCGCGGCGGCGGCGACCAGCGACCTTACCTCGTCATGGAGCTGCTCGAGGGCGAGGACCTCGGCCAGCGACTGCATCGGGACGGGCGAATCCCGCTGCGCGACACGCTGCACATCGCCGCGCAAATCCTCGTCGCCCTCGGCGCCGCGCACGAGGCGGGCGTCGTTCACCGCGATCTCAAGCCGGACAACGTCTTTCTGAGCACGAAGGACGGCGATCCGTGCGCGTGCAAGCTCCTCGACTTCGGCATGTCGAAGCTGACGCCGCGCGAAAACCAGACGCTCGCGCTCGCGCTCACGAAGAAGGGCATGGCGGTCGGCACGCCGTTCTACATGGCGCCCGAGCAGGCGCGCGCGGCCGACGACGTCGACGGACGCGTCGATCTCTGGGCGCTCGGCGCGATCATGTTCGAGTGTTTGACGGGGCGGCCGCCGTTCGTCGGCTCGACGCAAGAGCAGATCCTCCTCGCCGTCTGCACGACCGACGCGCCCGACGTGCGTGCGCTCCAGCCGGAGGTACCGTCGAAGATCGCGAAGCTCATCGGGCGGGCGCTCGCGCGCGAGCGGTCGCAGCGCTTTCTCTCCGCGTGGCAGATGCTCTCGGCGCTCGTCGAGCTCGCTCCGGCCGAGGGACGCCTCTTGCCGGCAAACACGTTCACGGCCATGGACATCCGCTCGCCGCTCGCTTCGGGCGGCGCCATCATGATGCCGCCCGCGTCCGCTCCGCGCCTCCCGCCCGACGCGAGCAGCGGGCCTTTTCCGGCGCAGATGCCGCCCAAGTCGATGCCGACGATCGCGGTCGCGCCGCTTCCGCCGCGGCTGCACGGCGACGCGAGCGGCCCGCACGGCGCCGTCCGCGTGTCGCGCCCGACGCCGGTGAAGCCGCGTCCCGCGCCGCCGCGGATCTCGCGCGCGCTCGTCTTCTTTCTCGCCTTCGGCGCGCTCTTGCTCGGCGTCGGCGTCGCGGTCTACGTGCTCGCGCTCGTGCGCACGCGCTGACTCACGTCCCGGGGAGCGCGATCTTCCTGTAGTCCTTCGGCACCTCGAGCTCGGCGTCGGGGATCGATTTTTCTCGATCTTCGTCACCTCCATGCGCGAGAGCTCCTTGCCGCTCGCGTCGTACTCGACGTCGCGCAGCGGGAAGAGCTTCTTGTCGCGCAGCTCCTTGGCGAGCCCGGCGCTGCCTTTGCCGCTCTTCAGGCTGCCCATGTCGAAGAACGCGATGCCTTGCGCGATGCAGACCTCGGAGCGCTTGCCCTTGTCGTGCACGGTCCACCGCTCGCAGTCGACGCCGGCGATGGTCTCGTGCTGGCCGCTCTTGTCGATCTGCGCCGTCTCCGGGCTCGTGTTGGCCTGCGGCGCGCCCGGGCTCCCGAAGTCGATCGGCGTGTACGTCTTCGTCTCGTCGTCGATCATCGACACGGTGCTGGTCTTCGGATCGTAGAGCATGTGTCTGCCGCCGACCTCGAAGCGCATCTTCTCGTCTTTCGTCTCGATGACGAGATCGCTCTCGCCCGCCTGCGAGTGGACGTGCATCGTGATCGCGCCCTCGAAGTTCGAGCCGAAGCCTTTTTTGCAGCCGATGGAGGTCGGCGCGAGCGCGACGATGACGAAGGCGACGAGCGTGCGTGCTTGCATCGAGCGCGAGCATCGCACATTCTCCGCGCGATGGGCCGCGCCTTCGAGGTCGTCACGTCGTACGCCGCGTCGGTCGCGCGGCTCGGTTGGGGGCTCACCGTGCACCGCTCCGCGCGGCCGCCGGAGAAGCGCCTCGAGCTCTACGAGTTCGAGGCGTGCCCGTTCTGTCGAAAGACGCGCGAGGCGCTGACCGCGCTCGATCTCGAGGCGCTCGTCTACCCGTGCCCGAAGGGGGGCACGCGCTTTCGCCCGGGAAAAAAGCAGTTTCCCTTCTTGGTCGACCCGAACACGGCCGACGGATCCGTCGCAGGCGGGACGTCGCAAACACGACCCGTCGAGATGTACGAGTCGATGGACATCGCGCGCTACCTCGCGAAGACCTACGGCGACGGCACGCTGCCGCTCGGCCTCCGCCTCGGACCGTTGACGACGCTGACGAGCAGCCTCGCGAGCGCCTGCCGCGCGAGCCGCGGCCGCACGGCACGAAAGAGCGTCGCCCCCGAGAAGCCGCTCGAGCTCTGGTCGATGGAGAGCTCGCCCTACTGCCGCCTCGCGCGCGAGACGTTGTGCGAGCTCGAGCTCCCCTACGTGCTCCACAACGTCGCCAAGGGCAGCGCCCACCGCGAGAGCTTCGTCGCGCGCTCGGGCAAGATGATGGTGCCCTACCTCGTCGACGACAACACGGGCAAGGCGATGTTCGAGTCGGCCGACATCGTGAAATATCTGAACGCGACCTACGCGCTCGCGTAACGTTCGGTCATGAACGACGAACGCGTGCGGCGGATCGCGAAGACGGCGCTGCTCGGAATCGTGCTGGGGGCGGCGGCGTGCGACGAGCCCGCGAAGAGCGCGGCGGACGCCAAAGACGGCGGCTCGAGCCAGCGCCCCGAGATCGACCGCTCCGGTCAGGGCGACAAATCGCACTGCTCGTGAGCGGCGAACGTGGCGAGCCGCCACGCGCAAACCGATCGCCGGCGCGAGCCGACGAACGCGGGTATCGTGACGCATGCACGGAATCATCCACCTCGAGCTCGAGAAGTTCGTCGTCGACAGCTACGACCGCGACGTCTGGAACAAGCTGGTCGACGCGGCAGGGCTCGGCGATTGGCTCTACACGCCGGTCCAGGCCTATCCCGACGAGGACATCGTGCGAGTCGTCGAGGCGGCGGTCGCGATGACGAAAAAGCCGGCGAGCGAAATTCTCGAGGCGTTCGGCGAGTTCTTGGTGCCCACGTATCTGTCGGTTTACGGGCTCCTGCTCGACCCGGCGTGGAAGACGCTCGACGTCGTCGAGCACACCGAAGAGACCATTCACCGCGTCGTGCGCATGCGCCAGCCGGGCGCCGCGCCCCCGCGGCTTCGGGTCGTGCGCAAATCGCCGACCGAGGTCGCGATCACCTACGACTCGCCGCGGAAGCTCTGCGCCGTCGCGCGCGGGATCGTGCGCGGTGTCGCCAAACACTTCGGCGAGTCGATCGCGATCTCGGAGCGCGCGTGCATGCACCGCGGCGACCCGCAGTGCTCGATCGCGGTCACACGCGTTCGATGACCGTCGCGATGCCCTGACCGCCGCCGATGCACAGCGTGACGACCGCGGTCGTCTTGTTCCCGCGCTCGAGCTCGTCGAGCGCGGTGCCGAGGAGGATCGCGCCGGTCGCGCCGAGCGGATGCCCGAGCGCGATCGCGCCGCCGTTCACGTTGACGCGCTCGGGGTCGATGTCGAGCTTGCGGATCGTCTGGAGCACGACCGCGGCGAACGCCTCGTTGATCTCCCAGAGGTCGACGTCTTTGGGCGTCATGCCGGCGAGCTTCAGCGCCTTGAGCGACGCGGGGGCGGGAGCCGTGAGCATGATGAGCGGCTCGGCGCCGATGGTCGCCATCGCGCGGATCTTGGCGCGCGGCTTGAGGCCGTACTCCTTGATCGCCGCCTCGGACGCGATCACGGCCGCCGCCGCCCCGTCGACGATGCCGCTCGAATTGCCTGCAGTATGCACGTGTTTGATCGCGCCGGCCTGCGGGTACTTCGCGAGCGCGATTTGGTCGAGCGTCTCGCCGTTGGGGCCGACCGGCATCGCGCCCATCGACACGAACGCCGGCTCGAGCTTGCCGACGGTCTCGAGCGTGCTCTCGGGCCGCGGGTACTCCTCTTTGTCGAGGGCGAGCTTGCCGTCGTCGGCGAAGATCGGGACGAGGCTCTTGCCGAAGCGACCCTCTTTCAGCGCGACGCCCGCGCGCTGCTGGGAGCGGACGGCCCACTTGTCGAGGTCGGCGCGCTCGAATTTCTCGAGCGTCGCGATGAGGTCGGCGCTGATGCCCTGCGGCACCTGAAAGAGAGTCTTGCGCAGGTGCATGTTGTTGCCGTCGATGCCTCCGCCGTCGGAGCCCATCGGCACGCGCGACATCGACTCGACGCCGCCGGCGACCACGAGCGGCTGAACGCCGGACATGACACCCATCGCCGCGAAGTCGATCGCTTGCAGACCCGAGCCGCAGAAGCGGTTCACGGTCGTGCCGCCGACCTCTTCCGGCCAGCCCGCGTCGAGGACGGCGTTGCGCGCGAGGTTCGCGCCTTGCTCGCCCGCCTGCGAGACGCACCCGACGATCACGTCGTCGACGTGCCTCGGGTCGAGGCCCGATTTCTTCGCGAGCCCCTGGAGGACCTGGGCGAGGATGCGCTGCGGGTGAATGCCCGAGAGGGCGCCTTTTCCGGCTTTGCCGCGCCCGCGGGGAGAGCGGACGGCGTCGACGATGTATGCGGTGGCCATGGGTGAATTACCTAAGGCGCCGCCGGCCGGGCGGCAAGACTCCTCAGTCCCCTTCGAGATCGTGGTCCGGCGCCCGCGCCCGCATCGGCAAACGCTCGACGACCTTCACGACGATGCACGTGACGTTGTCCTTGCCGCCGTGGTCGTTCGCGATCTCGATGAGGCTGTAGGCCGCGGCCTCGGGGTCGTCGAGGTTGGCGCCGAGCACGGCCTCGATGTCCTCGTCGGTGGCCATCTTCGTGAGGCCGTCGCTGCACAAGAGGTAGACGTCTTCGGGGCGCGGCTTGTCGATGACGAGGTCGACGTCGACGTTCGGCGCGATGCCCACGGCGCGGTAGAGGTGCGCGCCCGCGCGGCCCTTGAAGCCGAGCTGGGCCATCGTGTGATCGGTCGTGAGGCGGCGGAGCTTGCCGGCGCGAAACCG
This sequence comes from uncultured delta proteobacterium, assembly GCA_963731595.1. Classification (GTDB taxonomy): domain Bacteria; phylum Myxococcota_A; class Polyangia; order Polyangiales; family Polyangiaceae; genus DASXHD01. The sequence goes on along the minus strand of CAVSWE010000009.1, from coordinate 969,557 downwards.
GTACGCGCGGCTGTCGCCGACGTGCGCGACGTACGCGCGCTGCTTGTTCGACGAGAAGCGCGCCGCGACCACCGTCGTGCCCATCTGCGCGAGCTCGGCGTCGGTCTGCGAGCGCGCGAAGACGGCGGCGTTCGCCTTCTGCACCGCCCACGCGATCTCGGCGCCGCGCCGCGGGACCGAAGGATCGAGCGGCTCGGCGAACGCGCCCGACTCGAAGACGTCGCGCAGCGTCGCGACCGCGAGCTCGCTCGCGACCTTTCCGCCGCTGTAGCCGCCCATGCCGTCGGCGACGACGAACACGCCCTTCTCCTCGGCCGTGAGGAAGCTGTCCTCGTTGCGCCGTCGCGCGAGGCCGCGGTCGGTCTGACCGCACGCGCTCACGAGGAAGCGCGTCGCCGGCTGGGTGGGCTCGTCGAAGGCGGCGTCGGGCTCGTCGTCCGGGTAGAACGGCGTCGTCGTCGAGGCTGACTCCTCCGCGGCGTCGGCGGGTAGCTCGGGCGGCGCGCGCACGAGCGTGACCTCGACGTCGTCGCGCTCGACCGGCGCCTGGGGCGGCGGGCTCGAGCGCTCGCTCGGCCTGCTCGGCCCGCGCGCCCGCCAGAGGACGGCGAGCAGGAAGAGGGCGCTGGCGCCCAGCCCGAATCCGAATCATTTCGTCCGATTCAACCGCGCCGCCAGGTTTCGCGCCATCCCGCGCGGCGCGAGTCGCAGCGACGCGATGCTCATCTTGTTCTTGAAGCCCGCGACGGCGAGCGGCTGCCCGCGCATCATCGCGTCGTAGCCGTCCTTGGCGACCTCGGCCGCGCCCATCACGCCCGACTCGAAGAGCGACGACTTCTGGTTGCCCGCGACGCTCGCGAACTCGGTCGCGGTCGCGCCCGGGCAGCTCACGGTTGCGGTCACGCCGGTCCCCGCGAGCTCGACCGCGAGCGCCTCGGTGAAGGAGTTCACGAACGCTTTGGATGCATAATACACGGACATGTAAGGCCCCGGCACGAATCCGGCCGTCGAGCCGACGTTCAGGATCCTGCCGCTTTTTCGGGCGATCATCGCCGGCAGGAGCAAGCGCGTGAGCGCCGTCAGGACCACCACGTTCACCTGGATCATTTCGAGCTGGCGCGCGACGTCGAGCTCGACGAAGGCCCCGGTCGCGCCGAAGCCGGCGTTGTTCACGAGGAACTGGATCTCGAGGCCACGCTCGCGCAGCGCGGCGACGACGCGCTCGGCCGCGCCGGGCGCCGCGAGGTCCTCCGCGACGACGTGCGCCCTGACGTTCGCGTGCTCGCCCTCGAGGTCGCGCGCGAGGTCGTCGAGCTTGTCTTTGCGCCGGGCCACGAGCGCGACGTCGTGCCCGTCGCGTGCGAAGAGCCGCGCGTACTCCTTGCCGAGCCCCGCTGAGGCTCCGGTGATCAGCGCCGTCGCGTTCATGAGCGCAACGTACCAGAAGCATGGACCGGAACGGGGCGTGCAGGACCGGGTCGCGATGACCCTGCAACGCTCGGTGTCGATCGCCTCCGCCGTCCTCGTGTTCTTCGCGCTCTTGGTCTGCGCTTCGCTCCTCTGGACCTCGACCGAGCTGCGGCTCATCAACGAAGCGACGGTGAGCAACTTCGAGTCCGTGCGGTCGGCCGAGAAGGCGCGGACGCACCTCGCGCTCCTGGCCGACGAGACCGATCCCGCGGCTCGCAGCCGGCTCACGCGGTCGCTGCGGCTCGAGTTGGGCGATCTCGCCGGCGAGGGGAACATCGCCACGTTCCTCGCGGGCGACGCGAGCGCGCGCACCGCGGCCGAGGCGACGCTCGACGCGGCCATCGCGCGCGACTCGGCGAGCGCGCGCGCTTCGCTCGAGCGCAGCTGGTTCTGGGACACGGTGTCGGACGCGCTCGGCATCACGAGCGCCACGCTGAGCGTGGTGCTCGTCCTCGGGACGCTCGTCTGGCTGCAACGACGCGCGATTCGCCCAATCTTCGCCATCGGCGAGGCGATGTCGCGCTTCGGCTCCGGCGACCGCGACGCGCGCGCGCGCGAGCGGGGCCCGACCGAGATCCGCCAGATGGCCGTCCGCTTCAACGAAATGGCCGAAGCTCTCGGCTCGCAGCGCCAGGCGCAGATGACGTTCCTCGCCGGCGTCGCGCACGACCTCCGAAATCCGATCTCTGTCCTCAAGATGGCGAGCGCGCTCGCCGCGTCGCCCGACGTCCCGTTCGAGACGCTGTCCGCCACGATGAAGCGCGTTCAGCGCCAGGTCGATCGTCTCGATCGCATGGTCGGCGATCTCCTCGACGTGACCCGCATCGAGGCCGGAAACCTCGACATGAAGTTCGGCGAGGAGGACGTGACGGCGCTGACGCGGCAGGCCGTCGAGCTCTTCGAGGGCGCCTCGGCGGGCCATGACATCGTCGTCCGCGCGCCCAATCGGCCGCTCGTCGTCGCGTGCGACCGCGTCCGCGTCGAGCAGGTCGTGACCAACCTCGTCTCGAACGCGATCAAATACTCGCCGCCCGATACGACCGTGGAGGTGTCGCTCGAGGAATGCGCGAACGAGGCCGTCCTCTCGGTGCAGGATCACGGCGCGGGGATCTCCGAGTCCGATCAGGGTCGTCTGTTCGAGCCGTTCCGCCGCGTCGGCCGCCGAGATGACGCGGTGAAGGGCACGGGCCTCGGGCTCTTCGTCGTCAAACGAATCGTCGAGGCGCACCGCGGGCGCATCGAGGTGACGAGCGAGCTCGGCCGCGGCTCGACGTTTCGCGTCTTCCTGCCCGAGCGGCTTCAGGCCTCGAGGTAACCGCGCTTCGCTTGATCGCGCTCGATCGACCGGAAGAGCGCGCCGAAGTTCCCTTCGCCGAACGAGAGGTGGTTCTCGCGCTGGATCATCTCGACGAAGATCGGGCCGACGAGGTTCTTCGTGAAGATCTGCAGCAGGTAACCTTCGTCGTCGCCGTCGACGAGCACGTTGCGACGCTCGATTTCGGCGAAGTCCTCCCTGACGCGCGGGAAACGCTCGCGAAGGCCGCGATAATAGTCGGCGTCGATGTCGAGGAACCCGACGTGCCGCGCGCCCTCGAGCGCGCGGAGCGACGCGAGGATGTCCTTCGTGAGAAACGCGAGGTGCTGCACGCCGGCGCCGCGGTACTCCTCGAGGTACTCGTTGATTTGCGACTTGGCCTCGGTCCCTTCGTTGATCGGGATGCAGAACGACCCGTCCGGCGAGCGCAGCGCGTACGACTTCAAGCCGGTCTTGACGCCGCGGATGTCGAAATAGCGAACCTCGGTGAAGCCGAAGATGCGCGCGTAGAAATCGGCCCAGCGCCCGAGCTCGCCTCTCTCGACGTTGTTCGTGAGGTGATCGATCGCGACGAACCCCTTGTCAGGCACGTGGTCCGGGCGCGCGCGCTCGGTGAACCCGAGCGAGCCGTAGAAGCGCGCGTCGCCCTTCGGCGTGAAATAAAGGAGCGAGCCGCCGATCCCGCGGATGGCGCCCACGCCCGCGTAATCGCCGTGCGCCGCCTCGCCGCCGCGCGCGACCGCCGCGCCGAGGGCGGCTGCGGAATCGAGCGTCGTGCGCCACGCCATCGACGCGATGCACGGACCGTGCGACCTCTCGAACGCCGCGGCGTGCGAGCTCGGGTCGCGGTTGAGCAAAAAGGTGATGTCGCCCTGACGATAGAGATCGATCCGCTTCTCGCGGTGCTCCATCACGCGCGAGAAGCCGAGCTCGAGCAAGAGCTCGTGCATCGTCTCCGGCTCGCGCGACGCGAGCTCCACCCACTCGATCCCTGCGATCCCGACGGGATTCATGGCGTCTCCTTCCAGCTCGTCCAGTAGCTTCGAAGCTCGCCCGACTCGGCGGCGGGGAGCACGTCGAGAGGGCGGCGCGCGTCGATCATCACCGCGACCTCTTCGGTGCGCTTCGCCGTCCTCGACCGCTCAGCGGCGCCCGGCTGCGGCCCGTGGTGGATGCCCTGCGGGTGGAACGTCAGCATGCCGGGCGCGATGCCCTTGCGGCTGAAGAACTCCCCCGCGTGGTAGAAGAGCACCTCGTCGAAGTCGACGTTCGAGTGGTAGAAGGGCACCTTGAGCGCGCTCTCGTCGCCGTTCTCGAGCGGCCGCGGCGCGAACGTGCAGACGACGACGTCGTCCGCGACGAAGGTCGTGTGGGCGCTCGGCGGCACGTGGTAGCGGTCGGAGAGCACCGGGCGGATGTCGCGCACCGAGAGCCGCGCGAGGCTCGTCGTGCCCTTCCACCCGACGACGTCGAGCGGGTTGAACGGGTAAAAGACGCGCGTCGTTTGGCCGCGGTGGAGCACGTCGACGCGCCACTCGCCCTGGGCGTCGGCCGCGAGCGCCGAAGCCTCGGGCGTCGGCACCGCGATCACCGCGGGGTCGAAGAGCGCGTGCTGGCCGAGCATTCCCTTGTCGGGGAAGCGCACCTCGCTCGAGAACGCCATCGTGAGGAGGAACGTGCGCGATGTCGGCGCGAAGCGGTGCGTCGTGCCGCGCGGGACGAGCAAGTAGTCGCCGCGCTCGTAGGCGAGCGGCCCGAAGTCCGACTCGATGCGCCCCGCGCCCTCGTGGACGAAGAGGACGCGGTCGGCGTCGGCGTCGCGGAAGAGGGCGTCCATCGGCCGATCGTGCACCGCGATCCCGATGCGCACGTCGTCGTTGCCGAGGACGTCGCCGCGCGCCTCGCGGAGATCGAACGCGCGCGGGCGGAGCGGGCCCTCGATGCGCGTCCAGCCGACCGGCGCGTGGGCGCGGTAGAGGTGCGCGTAGCGCCCGAAGAAGCCGTTTCGCCCGTACTCCTCTTCGACGGTCCCCTCCGGCAGCCCGACGTGCGCCTGCGCCGCGACGCGGCCGCGGATCCACGGAATGTCCATGGGCCCAATCTACGGGCTGGGACCTTGTCGAGACATTCACAAAAGGTAGGCATACTCTGTCGAAAATTCAGACAATGCACCTCACCCTCGAGCAAGCCCGCGCGTTCGACGCGCTCGCCCGGCACGGCACCCTCACGAAGGCCGCGGCGTCGATGAAGAAGCGGCACAGCGCCATCGTCTATTCGCTCAAGCAGCTCGAGCTCCAGACCGACCTCGCGCTCCTCGACCGGAGCGGCTACCGCATCCGCTTCACGAGCGCCGGCGAGCGCGTCCTCGGCGAGTGCCGCAAGATGCTCCACGCCGCCGAGAACCTCGAGCGCACGTGCCGCGCGATCAAGACCGGCTGGGAGCCGCGCGTGCGCGTCGTCTTCGACGGCATCTATCCGGTGAGCGCGATCCTCGGCGCCATCAAGGCGATGGCCGGCGTGCCGACGCACGTCGAGGTGTTCGCCGATTTTCTCGACGGCGTCGAGCGCGCGTTCGTCGAGCGCGACGCCGACCTCGTCATCTCGGTGCTCCCGCCGAAGGAGGCGCTCGAACGCGCGCGCCTGCCGCCGCTCGTCGCCCGCCTCGTCGCCCACCGCGATCACCCGCTCGCCAAGAAGCGCCGCGTCACCGAGCGCGATCTCCACGCGTGGCCGCTGCTCACCGTGCGCGGCTCCGACCCGCGGCTCGCGCTCCCGACCTCGCGCCTCGAGCGGCAAGCGTCCATGCACCTCAACGACTTCCACACCAAGCGCGAGGCGATCCTCGCCGGCCTCGGGTACGGCTGGTTGCCCGAGTACCTCGACTCGCCGAAGCTCGGACCCGTGCGCTTCGTCTCCGGCGACCGGCACGTCTTTCGGCCGCACGTCGCGTGGCGCGGCGAGCGCGACCTCGGACGCGCGGCGAAGCTCGTCGTCGCGTCACTCGCCTGACGTCTCGCGCGCGATGCGCTCGACCTCGTGCGCGATCGCGCTCGGCGGCGGGAGGCCGGCCGTGCGCAGCGCGCGCGCGAACGCCGCGGCGGAGCGGTACCCGACGACGCCCGCCACCTCGCGCGCGATCGCGCCGGGCACGGTCATGAAGGTGGCGCCGAACATGAGTCGCCGGCGGTTGCGCGTGTCGATCCAGCCCGCCGCGTTGAAGCCGTAACGTTCGTTGTATTCTGCAATGACGCGATTGAGCTGCCGGGTCGAGAGCCGGAGCCGCGCTTGGAGGTCGAGCATCATCGGCTGGTCGCCGAGGTTCGAGAGGACGTGATCGAGCGCGCGCGTGACCTCCTGCGCGTGGGCGATCGGCGGCTCGCCGAGCGCGGCGGCGCTCGCGCGGTCGAGCGGCGCGCCGAGCTCGGAGAGGGCGGAGAGGAGGGACGCGACGAGCTCGGCGGGGTCGCCGTCGCCGCGGACGCCGCGCCACACGTCCGCGAGGCGCGCGCGAACGTCGCCGTCCGCGCGCCACCGCTCGACGGGCGCGCCGCGCCGTCCGACGAAGCCGGGCTCCCACTCGAAGGCGAGGCTCGCGAAGCGCGCGCCGGCCTGGCGCATTCGCACCTCGCCCTTCGAGTCCACCGCGACGACGTCGCCGGGCTCCATCCACACGTGCCGCCCGTGCGCCGAGACGCGGGCCTCGCCCTCGAGCAGCACCGTGACGACCGGCCGCTCGAGCCAACCCGTCCGCTCGTAGGCGCGCATGAGGAGCGCGTCCTCGTTCACGACGCGCTCGTTTTCGACGGCGTGCAGCCGTAGCCGCGTGTGGATCACCGCGGCGTTCGAGAGCGAGGCAGAGAGCGAGGGCGCGCGGACTGTGCGTGTCGAACGAATCATTCGCGAGATCGCGTATGTTCTACACCGATGACGCTCGGTTACGACGACATCCGTTCTGCGCTCGACGGCGAGAAGCTCCCGTGCGCGGTGGTCGACCTCGACGCCTTCGATCGCAACCTCGACCGTCAGCTCGCGATCCTGCGCCCGCGCGGCACGCCGATGCGTCTCGCGACCAAGTCCGTGCGCGTTCTCGCGCTGATTCGCCGGGTCCTCCAGCGCGAGGGGGTGCGCGGGCTCATGTGCTTCGACGTCGCCGAGGCGGCCATGCTCGCGGCCGAAGGCTTGGACGACCTGCTCGTCGCGTACCCGACGCTCCAGCCCGACAAGCTCGCGACGCTCGCCGAGCTCTCGCACCGCGGCAAGAACGTGAGCCTCGCGATCGACTCGGAGGAGGCGGCTGCCGCCATGGATCGCGCCGGCCTCGCGCGCGGCGCGGTGCTCCGCGCGGTCCTCTGCCTCGACATGGCGCTCGAAAAAATCGGCGGCCGCGTCCACCTCGGCGTCCGTCGTTCGCCGCTCCGCACGCCCGAGCAGGTGCTGGCGCTCGCGCGCTCCGTCCGCGACAAGCGCGGCGTCCGCCTTCACGGCATCCTCGCGTACGAAGCCCAGGTGGCGGGCATGGGCGACGACAGCCCGTTCGAGCCGCGCATGAACGCGATCAAGGCGTGGATTCGCCGCGCGAGCGTCTCCGACGTGCGCGAGCGCCGCGCCGCGATCGTCGAGGCGTTGAAGAACGACGGCTTCGAGCTCACGCTCGTCAACGGCGGCGGGACGGGGTCGCTCGACTCGACGACGCCCGAGAGCGGCGTCACCGAGGTCGCCGCGGGGAGCGGCCTCTACAAGTCGCACCTCTTCGACCACTACCGCAGCGCCTACATGCGCGAGCTCGAGCCCGCGGCGTTCTTCGTGCTCGAGGTCGTGCGCCGGCCGTCGGAGACGACCGTCACTTGCGGCGGCGGCGGGTACGTGGCGTCGGGCGCGGTCGGACCCGACAAGGCGCCGCTCCCTTGGCTGCCGCGAGGCCTCTCGCTCCTGCCCATGGAAATGGCGGGCGAGGTCCAGACCCCGCTCGACACCTCCCGCTCGGGGACGCTCGCCCTCGGCGGCCCGGTCGTCTTTCGGCACGCCAAAGCCGGCGAGCTCATGGAGCGTTTCGCCGAGGTCCTCTTGTTGCAGAATGCAAGGATCGTCCAGCGCGTGCCCACGTATCGCGGCGCCGGGCACTGCTTCATGTAGGCGATCTGCTCATGGCAATGCGCAGCCGAATGCCTATCTTCCACGTAGAAGAATGACTTTGGCCACAGCGTCCGCGCCCGCCTCCTCCGCCTCGTCCGAAACCACCCAGCCGTACACCCGCGTCGAGGGCATCCACGTCCTCCGCGTCCACGGCACCGACTACGAGATGGGCCACCAGCACGGCGAGCTCTTGCGTGAGGCGATTCCGCGCGGGCCGCTCCCGTACTTCGCGCATTACGTCGAGAAGCTCCTCTCGGCGGGGCTGCTCGGTCCGTTCGGCGGCGTGTCGTCGCGCGCGATCGGCGGCGCGCTCTCGGCGACCGTCGGCCGCCGCATCGCCAAGCGCTTTCCGCCGCGCATCCGCGAGGCGATGGCCGGCCTCGCCGACGGCGCGGGCCTCTCGCGCAAAGAGATCATGCGCGCGGTGACGATGCCCGAGACGTATTTGTGGGTCGGCTCGGTGTACAAAAAGATTTTCCGCGCGCCGATGGGCCAGCGCTACGGCGTCCCGGTGCTCGGCTGCACGAGCGCGATCGCGTGGGGAAACGCCACGTCCCACGGCCGCATGCTCCACGGCCGCAACTTCGACTACCAGGGCGTCGGCGTGTGGGACCGCGAGCAGGCCGTCGTCTTCCACGAGCCGAAGGGCGGGCAGCCGTACGTGTCGATTGCCGCGGCGGGCGTCCTCCTCGGCGGCGTGACCGCGATGAACGCGTCGGGCCTGTCGCTCGTCGTTCACCAGCACATCGCCTGCACCGACTTCGATCTCGAGGGGCTCCCCATCGGCGTCGTCGGCGACGAGGTGATGCGCTACGCCCGCACGCTCGACGACGCGCGCCGCATCCTCGACGCGCACACGCCGAACGGCGCGTGGACGTACGTGATCACCTCCGCGCGCGAGAACCTCGCGATGGCCTACGAGGTCACGAGCGATCGCCGCGCGATCGTGAAACCCCAGGATTTGCCCGCGAACGGCCACACCGCCACGCGCGAGGGAGGGGTCTTCGGCTACTCGAACGTCTACCTCCACAAAGACCTGCACCCGACCGAGGTCGATTTCTATCCTTCGTACTGGCGCAACAACATGCAGCGCTTCCACCGCGCGAACGAGCGCCTGCACGCGGCGTACGGCACGATCGACGCCGACGTGATCGCGAGCATCCTCGGCGACGTCGGCGAGTCGGACGCGTGTCGTTTCTCCTCGATTTCGGCGCTGACGACGGTCGCCTCGGTCGTCTTCGACGCGGGGCGCGGGCTCGTGTACGTCGCGACCGGTCGGCCTCCGGTTTGCAATCGGCCGTACGTCGCGTTCGATCTCGCGCGCAAAACGGCGCGGACCGATCTCCCTCGCGTCCTCGGCGGGACGTCGCTCTCGCCCGGCGCGATCGAGGCATTCGACGCGTACCGCGACGCGTTCGACGCGCATTTCAACCACGACGACCTCGCGAACGCGCGCGCGAACGTCGCGCGCGCGCGCGCGCTGCAGCCGCGGCAATCGGTCTACGCGTTCGTGTCCGGCCTGCTCGATCTCGCGGCGGGCGAAGCGGGCGCGGCGCTCGACTCGTTCGACGCGGCGGTTGCGCTCGGCCACGAGCACCCCGAGCGAGTCGCGGCGTTCCAGCTGTGGCGAGGGCGCGCGCTCGACGCGCTCGGCCGCCGCGACGACGCGCTCGCTTCCTACCGCGCCGCGCAAACCGGCGACCCGAACGTGCGCCGCGCCGCCGCGAAACACGAGAGAAAACGCTACGAGCCGAAGGCCCCCGCGGTCGAGTGGAGCTTCGGCGACGTCATTTCTCCATGACCTACATGGCACCCGCCGCGGCGCGTGCCCACAATGAAATCGTGGCTTCGCAGGTCACGCGGCACCCCCAGAGTCACGCGACCGTCCTCGACGGCATGCGTCTCCGTTACGTCGACGTCGGCAAGCAAAACGGCGAGCCGCCGCTGCTCCTTCTGCACGGTCTCGCCTCGCGCATCGAAGAGTACGAAGACCTCGTCCAGGCGCTCGACCCGTCGCGCCGCCGGATGATCGTGCTCGACCTGCCGGGGAACGGGTACTCGGACAAGCCGAACCGAAGGTACTCGCTCGAGCTCATGGAGGACGCGGTGCTCGCGCTGCTCGACCACCTCGGCGTGCGCCGCGCGAACGTCGCCGGCGGCAGCCTCGGCGGCAACCTCACGCTGCGCCTCGGCTTGCGCCAACCCGAGCGCTTCGCGAAGCTCGCCGCGTGGGCGCCGGCGGGCGCGTGGGCGCCGCACCGGATTTGGCCGTCGATCGTCCGGTGGATGCCGTGGCGGTTGATCTTCTGGCCCGCGCTGCGCCTGCAGTCGAGCTTTTGGTATCATCCCAAGTGGCCCGGCCGGGAGAAGGCGCTCGAGTCGGCGTTCGCCCACTTTCGCGAAATCTACTGCGAAGGCTTTCTGCGGATGTATTGCGACCTCGGCTACGAGCAGGTGACGACGTCGCTCTTCCCGGTGGCGCCCGCGATCAAGCAGCCGACGTTGCTCGGCTGGGGCGACCAAGACAACGGGCTCAACATGGGCGCGGGCGTGAAGCGGTTGTCGGAGCTCATCCCGAACTCGCGGCTCGTCGTCTTCAAGGACGCGCGCCACTCGCTCGCGAACGAGGTGCCTGGCCTGCTCGCCGCCGAAATCCAGTCGTTTCTAGGGCATCACGTCGAGCGTGCCGTGCTGCCGGCAAGCGAGGGTGCACGCGCGGCCGGACGCCTCGCGGCCTGCGGCCGCTGACCAGGATACCGGTGATTCGGCGTACGAGAACGCGAGCGGACGCTGCAGCGATCCGACGATCCGCTGCTCCGTGCGCCACGTGCAGTCGTCGCCCTCTGCGAAGTCGTAGGTCGAGCTCGCGCAGGCGTCGACGAAACCGCTCGGCGTGGACGGGGCGCCGACGAACGTCGCGGTCTCGAAGACGACGATTGCGCGCGCCCCGCACTGCATGACGCGGCCGATCTCGCCGTTGGTTACCTTGGTATCGTAGTAACAGTTGGGCTCGCGCTCGAGGTCGCGCACGCGGACGGTCGCGACCGGCGTGCACGTCGCGAGGTCCGGCGGGGTCGCGTCGCACGGGTCCGCGCTCGGCCTCGGTCGCGCCGCGACGGTGGTCTCCGCCTCGCCGTTGTAGACGCGCACGGTCACCGGCACGAACTCGCTCGAGGCGTCGTACGGAAAGCACGCCGCGCAGGCGACGGCGAACCCAACCGCTCCCAGCAACCGCATGCGCAGAAGCATAGCAATCCGTTTTCGACGCGCACCCGACCGCGTGAGAAGATGGGGGCATGGCGCACTGGGAACACCGCGACGAACCGAAGTGGAAGCGATTCGAGTACAACCAGCCGTACGCGAAGGGGCTTCGCCGCCTGCGCGAGGACGTGCTCGCCAAGACCGACTTCGACCCGGCCACGCTGTGGCAATGGGGCACGATGCAGGCCATGGCGCTCATCGAGGTGCTCGGCGCGTGCGAGGCCGCCTTCGGCGAGCAGGGGCAGCGCGTCGTCTGCGATTCGCTGAAAAAAATCGGCCTCGACGTGGGGCGGCAGATCCTCGCGGGCGTCGAGATCCCGCCGGACCTCACGCCGCAGGAGTTCGCGTCGTTCTACGCGACGGTCATCAACCGCATCGCCTACGCGTCGCTCGAGGCGCCGCGCATCGAGGCCGACGGCACGGCGACGTTCGACATTTTGTGGTGCCCGCACCAGGACCACTACGGCGCCTTCGACTGCCGCGTGCAGCGCTACTTCGTGCAGGGCATGCTCGACGCGGCGCGCGAGCGGGCGGGGGACTTCGGCTTCGACGTGCGCTTCGACACGACCATCCCCTCTGGTTCGCCGACGTGCCACTTCACGATGTGGAAGCCGACCGGCGACGAAAAAGCCGAGTGGGTCGAGAAGACGAAGACCATCGAGGCCAAGGCGCTCCTCCGAGGAAGGAATCGCGCGGACGGACGTACGACGTAACGTGAGGCTGTTTCGCCGCGAGTGGGTCGTGCCGGCGCTCGCGCTCGCCTTCGTGAGCGCGTCCGCCCAAGCCTCGCGCGACGCGCTCTCGGCGCAAGCCGCCGAGGAGATGCGCTGCAACAGCGTGAGCATCATCCAGAGCTCGGCCGACGAGTACCTCGCGACCGGCTGCGGCAAAGACTGGGCGTACACGTGCGACGACGACGGAAGCTGCTCGTCGGACCAGGCGATGCCGCCCGGCCGCAGCACGAGCCCGGAGGACGACGAAGCCGCCGAGGCGGTCGCGAGCGCGCTCACCGACATGGCGTGCGCGTGCGCCAGCGCCGGCCTCGCGCACGGGTCGTCGCATCACTCGCACTCGAATTCGAGCGGCACGCACACCAAGCACAAGCGGCGCTGAACTTTCTGCGCGCGGGCGCAGTCGGCGCACGCGCCGCGCGCGTCTCGCCCGGCAAATGAAACGCCTGCGACGTGGCACGCACGGTGCTCGGTGAAACGCCGTGCCGTTCCTCACCCTCGACGGAAACGAGGCCGTCGCCTCCGTCGCGCACCGCCTCAGCGAGGTGATCGCGATCTACCCGATCACGCCGTCGTCCCTGATGGGCGAGCTCGCCGACGAGTGGTCGGCGGCCGGGAAGACGAACGTCTGGGGTCAGACGCCGCGCGTGATGGAGATGCAGTCGGAGGCCGGCGCGGCCGGCGCGGTCCACGGCGCCGTCCAGGCCGGCGCGCTCGCGACGACCTTCACGGCGTCGCAGGGGCTGCTGCTCATGATCCCCAACATGTACAAAATCGCGGGCGAGCTCACGCCGTTCGTGATGCACGTCGCGGCGCGCACGCTCGCGACGCACGCGCTCTCGATCTTCGGGGATCACTCGGACGTGATGGCGTGCCGGCAGACGGGCTTCGCGATGCTCGCGTCGGGCTCGGTGCAGGAGGCGCACGATCTCGCCGCCGTCGCGCACGCCGCGACGCTCCGCTCGCGCGTGCCGTTCCTGCATTTCTTCGACGGGTTCCGCACGTCGCACGAGGTCGGCAAGATCGCGCCGCTCGCCGACGACGACCTGCGCGCGCTGCTCGACGAGGACGCCATCGCCGCGCATCGGAGGCGCGCGCTCTCTCCCGATCATCCGGTGGTGCGCGGCACGGCGCAGAACCCGGACGCGTTCTTTCAAGCGCGCGAAGCGTGCAACTCGTTCTACGACGCGTGCCCGCGGCTCGTTCAGGAAGCGATGGACGCGTTCGCGGCGCGCACCGGGCGGAGCTACCGCCTCTTCGACTACGCCGGCGCGCCCGACGCGGAGCGCGTCGTCGTCCTCATGGGCTCGGGCGCGAAGACGGCGCAGGAGACCGCCGACTGGCTCCGCGCGCGCGGCGAGCGCGTGGGCGTGCTCGAGGTCCGGCTCTACCGGCCATTCGACGTGACCGCGTTCGCGAGGGCGCTCCCCGCGAGCGTGCGCGCGCTCGCCGTGCTCGACCGCACGAAGGAGCCGGGCGCCGTCGGCGATCCGCTCTACCTCGACGTCGTCACGGCGCTGCGCGAGGCGGGCCGCGACGTCCCCGTCGTCGTCGGCGGCCGCTACGGCCTCTCGAGCAAGGAATTCACGCCCGCGATGGTGCGCGCGGTCTTCGACGAGCTCCGCGCGCCCAAACCCCGCAACCACTTCACGGTCGGGATCGTCGACGACGTCACCCACCGCTCGCTCGCGTTCGACGCGTCGCTCGACATCGAGCCCGACGAGGTCGCGCGCGCCGTGCTCTTCGGCCTCGGCTCCGACGGCACGGTCGGGCAGAGCAAGCAATCGATCAAGATCGTCGGCGAGCACACCGATCGCTGGGTGCAGGGCTACTTCGTCTACGACTCGAAGAAATCGGGGTCGATGACGATCTCGCACCTGCGCGTCTCGGAGAGGCCGATCCGCTCGCCTTACCTCGTGCAGAGCGCGCGGTTCGTGTCGTGCTCCGAGCCGCAGCTCCTCGAGCGGGTCGACGTGCTCGGGTGCGCCGCGCCCGGCGCGACGTTTCTCTTGAACACGCCGCACCCGCCGGAGAGCGCGTGGGGCGCGCTCCCGCGCGACGTGCAGCGAGAAATCATCGACAAAAGGCTCCGATTCTTCGTCGTCGACGCGTTTCGCGTCGCGCACGACGTCGGGCTCGACCGGCGCATCAGCTCGGTCATGCAGACGTGCTTCTTCGCGCTGAGCGGCGTCATGCCGCAGGACGACGCGATCCCGCTCGTGCGCGAGTCGGTGTCGAAGGCCTTCAAGAAGCGCGGGCCGGAGGTCGTTCGCAAGAACCTCGAGGCGATTGACGCGGCGCTCGGTCACCTCCACGAGGTCCGCGTGCCCGAGGAGCCGACGAGCGACCGCGCGCGCCCGCCGCCGGTCCCGCGCGAGGCGCCCGAGTTCGTCCAGCGCGTCACCGCGGTCATGCTCGCGGGCAAGGGCGACAGCCTGCCGGTGAGCGCGTTCCCGGTCGACGGCACGTGGCCGGTCGGCACCTCGCAGTGGGAGAAGCGCGGCATCGCGCTCGAGATCCCGATTTCGGGATCCGTCGCTCTGCATCCAGTGCAACAAATGTGCGTTCGTCTGCCCGCACGCCGCGATCCGCGTGAAGGCGTTCGAACCGTCGGCGCTCGAGGTGGGGGCGCCCGAGGGCTTCCGCGCCATCGACTACAAGGGCCGCGATCTCGGCGCCGCGCCGAGCGGCGCGACGTGGAAGTACTCCGTCCAGGTCGCCCCCGACGACTGCACCGGATGCGGCCTCTGCGTCGTCGTCTGCCCGGCGAAGGACAAGTCGAACCCGCGCCACAAGTCGATCGACATGCAGCCCGTCGAGCCGCACCGAGAGCGCGAGCGCGCGGGCTGGGCGTTCTTCTCCCGCCTGCGCGACCCCGAGCGCGCGCGCGTGCACCTCGACGTGAAGGGCTCGCAGTTCCTTCCGCCGCTCTTCGAGTTCTCCGGCGCCTGCTCGGGCTGCGGCGAGACGCCGTACGTGAAGCTCCTGACGCAGCTCTTCGGCGACCGCATGCTCATCGCGAACGCGACGGGCTGCTCGTCGATCTACGGCGGCAACCTCCCGACGACGCCGTACCGCGCGGGGCCGGACGGGCGCGGACCGGCCTGGGCCAACTCGCTCTTCGAGGACAACGCCGAGTTCGGGCTCGGCATTCGGCTCGGCGCGTCGGCGCGGACGGATCTCGCGCGCGCGCTGCTCGCGCGGCTCGCGCCGCGGCTCGAGGCGGCGCTCGTGGACGCGCTGCTCGCCGGCGCGTCCAAGGAAGAAGCGGCGCTCGCGGAGCAGCGCACGCGCGTCGTCGCGCTCCGGCAGGCGCTCTCGCGCGTCGACGACGCCGACGCGCGCAGGCTCGAGCTCGTCGCCGACGATCTCGTCGAGAAGACCGTCTGGATCGTGGGCGGCGACGGCTGGGCTTACGACATCGGCTTCGGCGGTCTCGATCACGTGCTCGCCTCGAACGCCGACGTGAACGTGCTCGTGCTCGACACCGAGGTCTACTCGAACACGGGCGGCCAGCAGTCCAAGTCGACGCCCATCGGCGCGGCGGCGAAGTTCGCGTCGGCCGGCAAAGAGATCGCGAAGAAGGACCTCGGCCTCATCGCGATGAGCTACGGGCACGTGTACGTGGCCTCGATCGCGTACGGCGCCAAGGACGCGCACACGGTCAAGGCGCTCCAAGAGGCCGCGGCGTACCCGGGCCCGTCGCTCGTCATCGCGTACAGCCCGTGCATCGCGCACGGCTACGATCTCTCGCGCCAGACCGAGCAGCAGAAGCTCGCCGTCGACTGCGGCGTCTGGCCGCTCTACCGCTTCGACCCGCGGCGCATGGCGAAGGGCGAACCACCGCTCGCGCTCGACTCGGGGCCGCTCAAGGCCAAGGTGCGCGACTTCATGGCGAACGAAGGGCGCTTCCGCAGCGTCGAGCTGGCGGACCCGAAGCGACACGCGCGCCTCGTCGAGTCCGCGGAGCGCTTCGTCGCCGACCGGCGCGCCGTCTACGAGCAGCTCGCCGGGCTGCGCATCCCGGCCGAAGGGGCCGCCGAATGAGCGATCTTCGCACGACGTACCTCGGCCTCGAGCTCGCGCATCCGATCGTGCCGGGCGCTTCGCCGCTCGCCGACGATCTCGACGGCGCGCGCGCGCTCGAGGACGCCGGCGCGCCGGCGATCGTGCTGCGCTCGCTCTTCGAGGAGCAGATCGAAGAGGGCGCGCTCGCCGCGGCGCGCCACCTCGACGCGTACGAGGACGCCCATGCGGAGGCGCGCTCGTTCTTTCCGGCGACCGCGAAGCTGGCGCACGGGCCCGACGCGTACCTCGAGCACCTCGCGAAGGTCTGCGCCGCCGTCGACGTGCCGGTGATCGGATCGCTGAACGGCGTCACGCTCGGTGGATGGCTCGAGTACGCGGCGCTCATCGAGCACGCCGGCGCGAGCGCGCTCGAGCTGAACCTTTACCGATTGCCGATCGATCCCGAGGACGACGCGCGGACCCTCGAGGCGCGCGATCTCGCGATCGTGAGCGCGGTGCTCGAGCGCGTGCGCATCCCCGTGGCGGTGAAGCTCTCGCCCTTCTACACGTCGCTGCCGCACCACGCGCGGGCTCTCGAAGAGACGGGCGTCGCCGGTCTCGTATGCTTCAACCGCTTTTACCAACCGGACATCGACGCCGAGATCCTCGAGGCCAAGCGCGAGCTCCACCTCTCGACCCCGAGCGATCTGCCGCTTCGTCTTCGCTGGCTCGCGGTGCTCTCGGCGCAGCGCTCGCTCTCGCTCGCCGCGAGCGGCGGGGTCCACGAAGCGCTCGGCGTCGTCAAGGCGCTCATGGCCGGCGCCCACGCGACGCAGATGGTCTCCGCGCTGCTCCGGCGCGGGCCACGTCACTTGCGCGACGTCGTGCGCGATCTCGGCGAGTGGCTCGACGACCACGAGTACGAGTCGGTCGCGCAGCTCCGCGGCAGCATGAACGTCGCGCGGAGCCCCGACCCGCGGCCCTACGAGCGCGCGAACTACGCCGAGATCCTCCGCATGTGGCGTCCAGGCGCGCGATGAGCGCTCAAGCCGGGCGGCTCTCGCGCTGGATCATCGCGATCACCTCGTCGACCTTCAGCGCACCGAGCTCGCCCTTGTCGCGCGAGCGAACGCCGAGCGAGTCGCTCTCGGCTTCCTTCGGCCCGACGACGCAGAGGTACGGGTAGCGCTGGAGGCGCGCGTTTCGGATTTTGGCGCCGAGCTTGTCGGCGCTCGCGTCGAGGTCCACGCGGAGCCCGGCGTCGTGCATCCGCTTTTGCGCGGCGCGCGCGAACTCGTCGCTCTTCTCGCTGACGGTGAGCACGATGGCTTGCCGCGGCGCGAGCCAGGTCGGGAAATTCCCGCCGCAGTGCTCGAGGTACACGCCGAAGAACCGCTCGAGCGAGCCGAGCACCGCGCGGTGGAGCATCACCGGCATGTGGTCCTTGCCGTCTTCGCCGACGTACGCGAGCTCGAAGCGGTTCGGGAGGTTCTTGTCGAACTGGATGGTGCCGAGCTGCCAGCTCCTCTTCAGCGCGTCCTTCACGTGGAACTCGACCTTCGGCCCGTAGAACGCGCCTTCGCCCGGCGAGATCTCGAACGGCAGATCCGCGGCCTTCAGCCCGGCGGCGAGCGCGCCCTCGCTCATGTCCCAGTCCTCGTCGCTGCCGAGGCGCGCGTCCTTCGGCGGGCGAGTCGCGAGCTTGATGTCCACGTCGCGGAAGTCGAACGCCTTGTACGCGGCGTAGAGCATCTTGATGAAGCCCTCGATTTCGCGCGCGACGTCCTTCTCCTCGCAGAAGATGTGCGCGTCGTCCTGCGAGAAGCTCCGCACGCGCGCGAGGCCGTGCACGACGCCGCCGCGCTCGTAGCGGTGCAGGCGCGCGAAGTCGGCGACGCGCCACGGCAGCTCGCGGTAGCTGCGCCTCTTCGACCCGAAGATGACGCAGTGGCTCGGGCAGTTCATCGGCTTGAGCGCGAAAGACTCCGCCTGCAGAAGCGCCTCGAGCGACGGGTCTCGTTCGAGGGGCTCGCGCCCCTCGAGCTCCCCGTTCCTCAGACCTCTCCGCTCCGCTACGAGGTCCTCGGTCCACAGCCGATACATGTTCTCGTTGTAGTGACCGAGGTGCCCGCTCTGGCGGAAGAGCTTCGGGTCGTAGGCGAGGGGAGTGATGACCTCCTCGTAGCCGTACTGCACGTAGAGCGACCGCATGTACTCGACGAGCCGGTTGTAGACGTACGCGCCCTTCGGCAAGAAGAACGGCATCGCCGGCGCGACCTCGTTCCACATCACCAAATCCAGCTCTTTTCCGAGCTTGCGGTGATCGCGCGCCTTGGCCTCCTCGACGAGCTTGAGGTGCTCCTCGAGCGCCTCCTTCGACGGGAAGGCGGTGCCGTAGATGCGCTGGAGCATCGGGTTGCGCTCGTCGCCGCGCCAGTACGCGCCGGCCACGCTGGTGAGCTTCACCGCTTTGAGAAAGCCGGTGCGCGGCACGTGCGGGCCCTCGCAGACGTCGACCCACTCTTCGCCGGGCGCGCCGTGCTTGTAGAGGCTGACCTCTTCGTCCTTCGGGATCGCGTCGATGATCTCGAGCTTGAAGGTCTCGCCCATCTTCGAGAACTGTTCGCGCGCCGCGTCGCGCGACACGACCTCGCGCCGAAACGGCGAGTCGCGCTTGATGATCTCGAGCATGGTCTTTTCGATCTTGCCGAGATCGTCGTCGCTGAAGGTGCCGCCGCCGGCCTTCGAGAAGTCGTAATAAAACCCGTCCTCGATCGCGGGCCCGATGGTCACCTTGGTCCCGGGAAAGAGCCGCTGCACCGCGTCCGCCATGACGTGGGCGGTCGAGTGGCGGATGACCTTGAGGCCGTCGGGGTCTTTGGCGTGGATCGGCTCGAGCGTCGTCGCGGGATCGAGCGGGGTCATGAGGTCGACGACGCGACTGCCGGCGTTCACGGCGATGACGTCTTTGTCGAGCTGTCCGCGTTCGGTCAGGATCTCACGAGGGGTCTTTCGATCGGCCATGGCACGCTCTTCTTAGCAGGGTGGACGCGCAGCGTCATGAAGCCCTGACGGCGCCGACGTCCTGACAAAGTTGGCCCGACGCGCGGCCGTCCGATAGCCGTGGGACATGCACGTCGTCATCGAGAGCACGGGTCCGGTCACCGAGGCGCGCCGACTCCTCGCCAACGTCGTCGTCCGCGAGGCGCTCGGCGCCGTGTGGACGCACGTCGAGAGCGCGCGGATGCGCCTGCCCGAAGGCGCGCGCGACCCGCGATGCACGCTCGAAGTGCAGCTCACGAGCGGCGCCAAGCTCGAGTGCCACGGCATGGCCCCGAGCATGGCCGACGCCTTCGAGTGCGCGGCGCACGGCATGCGGCGGAAGCTGTTCGCCGCGCTCGGTCTGCCGCTCCCGCCGCGTGCAGAGGCCGACGGCGACGCGCGCGCCGAGCGCCGCGCGAGCTGACGCGCCTTCAGAGAGTCACGACGCCGACCTCGATCACGTTCGGATCCGAGCGAATGCTCTCCATCACGTCGGCCGCCGGCGTGGCCGAGAGGGCGACGCGCGCGACCGCCGCGTGCGCGCCGTCGAAGACGATGTTCTCGGTCTCCTGCACGTTGATCTCCGCGCGCTTCAGGCGGTCGAACACGCCGGCGAGGACGCCGACGCGGTCGTAGTGGCGAATGACGAGCACGTGCGTCGCCGGCGACTTGCGCGCGAGGTTGACGACGTTCGGGGCGCGCCCCGTTTCCTTGTAGGTCGCGACGATTCGCACGGTCTCGGCGGCGATGGCCTCTTGCGCCTGCTCGGTGGACGCGCCGATGTGGTGCGTGCCGATGATGCCCGCGTGCTCGAAGATCGGTGCGTCGACCGCGCCGGCGCCGCCCTCGGGCTCCTCGGCGAACACGTCGACCGCCGCGCGCACGCTGCCGGCCGCGACGGCCCGCTCGAGCGAGCCCTGGTCCACGATCTCGGCGCGCGCCGTGTTCACGAGGAGCGCGCCCGGTCGCATCGCCGAGAGAAACGCCTCGTCGACGAGGCGCTTGGTGTCCGCGTGCAGCGCGAGGTGGATCGAGACGACGTCCGACGCCTTCGCGACCTCGATCGGCGTCGCCTTCTTCTCGATGCCGATGCCCGCGGCGCCCTCGTCGTCGAAGAGCGGGCTCCACCCGCACACGTGCATCCCGAACGCTTGCGCGCGCACCGCGACCTCGCGCCCGATGTTGCCGCACCCGAGCAGACCGAGCGTGCGCCCGAAGACGCCGCGCGCCTTGCTGTACTCCTTCTTGTTCCATTTCCCGGCCCGGAGATCGGTCGTGCCTTCGACGATGCGGCGGTCCTGCGCGAGGATGAGGCCCATCGCGAGCTCGGCGACGGCGATCGCGTTCTTGCCCGGGCAGTTCGAGACCCAGATTCCGCGCTGCGACGCGGCCTCGACGTCGATCGTGTTGTAGCCCGCGCCCGCGCGCACGACGAGCGAGAGGCTGCCCTTCTCGAGCATCGCGCGCGTCACCTGCGTCGAGCGCACGACGAGGACGGCGGCCTGCGTCTTGGCGATCGCTCCGGCGAGCGCCTCGCCGCTCAGCTCGGGCTCGTAGAGCACTTCGCATCCGGCGGTTTGAAGGCCTTGGCGACCGGACATTTCGAACTTGTCGGCGACGAGCACGCGCATGGGACCCCATGGTTTCCGCCCGGCGGGAGCGCGTCAAGGGCCGGGATCATGGTATGACGTGGAGCCGTGAACCTGAACGGTCGCGCGGGCTCGCGCCGCGTCGCGCGCAGCGAGTGGACGACCCAGCGCTGGAAGAACGGCGCCGGGATCACCCACGAGATCTTCCGCTGGAGCGCGCACGCTTTGGACGAGGGCTACGATGTCCGGCTCAGCGTCGCCGAGGTCGAGGGGGCGCAGCCGTTCTCGTCCTTCCCCGGTTACTTTCGCAGCCTCGTCGTGCTCGAGGAGACCACGCTGCGTCTCGGCGGGCAGCCGATGACGAAGGGCCGAGTCTTCGATTTTCCTGGGGACCTGCCGATGGCCACGACGGGAGAAGGGCGCGCGACCGACCTGAACGTGATCTCGCGACTCGAGCGTCGCGCGCGCGTCGAGGTCGCGTCGCGCGAGACGAAGCCCGAACCGCGGGCGCTCGCGGTCTTCGCGCTCGAGTCGGTGACTCTCCGCGGCGAAGTCGAGCGCGCGCTCGACGCGGGCGAGACGTCGATCGATCTCGCGGGCGACGCGGCCTACGTCGCGAGCGCGCCCGTCGTCTGGGTTCGCTTCGGCTGAATCAGGGTTTGGCCTTCGGCGCGTCGTCCGCGAGGAAGAACGCGGCGGCGAAGAGGCCGATCGGAAGCGCGAGGGCGCTCGCGCGCACCCCGAACGTCGGGAGCGCAGACGCGGGCGTCGAGAGTCGAAGCGAGAGCGTGCCGCCCGAGCCCGCGATTTGCTGCGTGAGGGCGACGTGGAGCCGCTGCGGCGACGCGGCGCTCGCGAGCGTCTTTTCAATCGGGTCGTACGAGTGCATCGCGAGATCCCAGAAGAACGCGCCGAGCAGGGTCGTGACGTAGCCGTCCGCGAGCGTCCCGGGCCTGGCCGCCGGCGCCGCGGCCTTGGGCCTCCCGAGGACGCGCTTGCCGATTCGCGCGGCGCGGGCGACGTCGTTCGCGCCGTCGGCCATCACGAGCCACGTCGTGTCGCCGTCGGGAATCGCGAGCGTCGTGTCGGTGCGGGGCGCGCTCGGCTTCGGCTGCGTAGCGCCGGCCGATTTCGTCGGCGTGCTCGCGTGGGTCGTCTCGACGAGAAAGCTCCCCGCGGGAAGACCCAAGCGCGTCGCGGGACGCACCGCGTAGCGATCGCCGGACGCGGGCGCGAGCTGCACGAGCTTGCGCGCGAGCTTCTCGGCGGCCTTCACCGGCTCCTGGACACCGCAGACCGCGTGACCCGACAAGGCCGACTCGAGCTCCGCGTTCGCCTTGTCCCGAGTCTTGCTCGACGCGCGACGTGCGCTCGCGAGCGCGGCGCGCCCGTCGTCCAAATCGACGACGAAGCCGCACGCCATCGGCCGGCCGAGGACGGCGCGCAGCTCGTCCTCTTGGAACCCGAACCAATCGAACAGGGCCGCGAAGGGCCCACCGCCCGGAACGTAGAGCGCCGCCGTGCTGTCGGTATTCAAACGCGCGAACGTGTCCGGCATCGCGGCGGAGCCGGCGGGCGCGAGCAGCGCTCGGGTCCAGCTCGAGTGCGACTCGCGCATGCGGGCGTCGACGTTCAGGTCCACCATCGCGTCGGCTCCGTCGCCGCCGGTCAGCGTCAGCGTCGCGCCGTCGAAGTCGTGGGCGAGCGCGCGGGTGTCGCGGCTCGCGTCGTCCGGCCAGCGTTTGTCCGCCGCGGCGACGAGCGGCGCGCGGTAGATCTCGACGCGCGCGAGGCCCTCGCGGCTCGCCGGCGTCGGCGATGTCCGAAGCCAAGCGCCGAGGCGCTCGACGCCGCGCGGCTCGCCGCAGACGACCCGATGCGACGGCCCGTCCGCGTCGGTGACGTCGCACACGACGGGTTTTTTCTCGTTCTTGTCGCTTGGTTTCTTCGCGACGAGCTCGACGCGCCCGCGCCTCGGCTCCTTCAGGTCGAAGTCCTTGGCGGCCGCCGCGCGAAACGCGTCGAGGCTGCGCACCGAGAACCCGGTCGCCTCGCCGTCGGCCCCGTCCGAGAGCACGATGCCGACGTCGACCGGTCGCGCCGGGTCGGCGAGGTCGAGGCACGCTCGCGCGTCCCCCTTCGCGCACGAGTCGTCTTTCTTCGCCGGGCCGCTCACCTGGTCGAGGAACGCGGCAAGGCGGCTCGGGCTCTCGACGTGCATCCACGCGACGAGAATCGCTCGGCGCGTCGACCTTCTCGGGCTTGACGTCCGCGTGCGCGACGGGCACCGGCTGCGGAACGGTGACGGGACTCGGCGGCGGAGACGCGGCACAAGCGGTGGCGAGGAGAGCGGCGAGCACGAAGAAGCGCATGGTCCGCGATGCTACGCTACTTCGCGTCTTTGGCTTCCATCGCCGGCGGCTCGGCCTGGCCGAGCGGGAAGAGCCCGAGCGAATCGAGGCGGAGCTCGACCGGCTTCTCCTCGAGCGCCTTCTCAATCGTCTCGGCGACGACCGGCTCCCAGGGCTTCGCCTCGAGGAGCGAGGTCTCGAGCGGGACGAACGCGTCCTCCGCGACGGCAATCGCGCGCGCCTCGGGCGTGACGAAGAGGACCTGCCCGCCGGGCGCGCCGAGCGCTTGAAAGAGAACGTCGGGCGACACCGCGGGCGTGACGTCGTAGCCCGCAGGCACGAAGAGCCCGGGGTGGAGCTCGACGAAGAACGTCCCGAGCGGGATGGCCTCGATGCCCGCCGCGCACCGCACGAACGCGCCGCGCGCCGTCATCGCGACGCTCGTCCGCTGCACGGTCTGCCGCGGCAGCGCGTAGGCGAGTCGGCGCAGCAGCGGGATCTCCTCCGGCTTGAGCCACGTCGCGGTCACGTTCTTCCACGGCGCCGGCGACGGCATCACGCGCAGCGGGACGCGCACGGGCTCGGGACGCGACGCGCCGGTGCTCTTGCTCTCCTCGCCGGACTCGCGAAGCTCCACGCGCGCGAAGGCGCGCAAATCGCCCATCTGCGGCATCTTGTCGAGAACGAGCGGCTCGTCGCCGCGCCCGCGCACGAGCACGAGGCCCGCCGGATCGAACACCGGGCACGCGCGCAGGTTCACCGGGTGCCGATAGCCAATCTCGACCGCGGCGCCCGGCGAGACCGGGAGAAAGCACGTGATGCCCGGCGTCGAGCTCATGAGCGGTCGCATCCGCGCCGGCAAATCCGGGACGCGCATCACGTAGCGTCGCACCGGCCCTTCGTCGAAGGCGCTCGCCGGCGGCCACTCGGCGACCGCGACCTCGCCGTCGACGCGCGAGCGAACGAAGTAATGAATGAGCGCCGGCCCGAGCCCCGCCTCGGCGAGGAGAAAGCGCGGGCCGGTGTCCGCGAGCGTCGCCGGGTCGACGTGCGGCATGAGCCGCAAGAGGAGCGCGCGAAGATCGATCGAGCGATCGACGTCGTACGCTTGCGAGAATTTGTCGTGGTAGAGAACGATCGCCGCGTCGGACGCGAGCAGCTGCTGCGCGTCGTAGCCGAAGGGCGCGCCCGCGTCGCGGTACTGGACGAAGTGCCGGCTCGTGCCGGTGAACGTGAACCCGCCGACGAGCCGCGCGGTCTCGGCCATGCGATCCATGCGATCGCTCGACTCCGCCGCGAACGACAAGACGAGCTCACGCGTGCCGAGCTTGCTGCGAACGACCTCGATCTCGAGCGACGGCATGAGATCCTCGAGCGAGTGCTCGCGCGTGTAGACGCCGAGCAGCGCGACGAGGCGATCGATCGACGGGAGCAGGATGACTCCCTTGCCGCCCAGCGCGACGCCTTTGCTATCGAGCCCGAGACCGGGCGTTCGAAGGCGCGTCTGATGAAGTGCGATTCGATCGAGCACGACCAACCGTTCTAGCGCACCGCGCTCGTCATGCGAATCTTCCCCTGAGCCGGCGCGTCGCGAGCGCCAGGCCGAGCGCGAGCCACGCGACCGCGCTTCGATCGGTGCGCCGCGGCGCGCTCGTGCACGAGCAGCCGCTGGACTGTCCGTTCTGACAGTTGGAGGCGAAGCCGTGACGCGGCGTCGGATCGCAGGCGCCCGCGGCGAGGCCTCCGTCCGCCGTCGAGCGCGTGCCGTCGTGCGCGTAGATCGTGCAGATGCCGGTCTCGTCGTCGGCCGCGAGCGTTGCCATCGAGCTCCCGACGTACTTCGCGTACATCGTCGCGGTCGGATCGCCGCTGTGCGCGAGCCCGAGGAAGTGCCCCGCCTCGTGCGTGAGCACGGCGCGCAGAATCGGGCCCGGTCCCCGTGCCGTCGAGCGAGAACTGGTTTTGCGCCGTGTTCACCTCGAGGTCGGCGTCGTAGAGCTCGCCGGTGTCGATGTTGTACGTGATGTGCGTGAGCGCGAGCGTGTCGGCGGCGGCGCTCGCCGGGTACGGCCAGCTCGCGTCGTCGAACATGACGACGTTCGCGTTGCCGGCGGCCTGGTTGTACTCGACCGAGTGGCACGCGACGTCGCCGAGGAAGTCGACCGCGATGCTCGGCCCGCAGCTCGCGTCGTGCCATTTCGCGAACGCCGTATCCATGAGCTGCTGCGCCTGGTCGGCCGTGATCTGTTTGCTCGCGTCCTGCTGCACGGCGTACCCCACGCACGACTTCGCCCAGTAGACGGGCAAGCCTTGATCCCAGCACTGGCCCGCGGGAAACGACGGGTCCACGGGCACGGTCGTCTCGCGGCAGAAGGCGTGAGCGACCGGCGCCGACGCCAGAACGACGAGAGCCACCGCGAGCCGCACGCCCCGAGCTTATCAGTTTCGGGCGTCGAGGCAGCCCGTGCGTCGAAAAACGTACGGCGCGTTCACGTCGTTGGCGCCGTCGTTGTTCACCGACTGGAACTCTTGCCGCGCGGGGTCGATGATCCCGGTGAAGTTGTCCGGCGCGTACGAGTTGTTCAGCGACATGCAGCGCACGGCGACGATCGAGTAGGCCGACGAGCCGAACGTGATGCGGCCCGCGGCGTCGGCGCGGCCGGTCGCGTTCATGGAGACGGTGAGATCGAATCCGCCGGGAGAGCAGCCGGGCGGCGAGCGATCGAACGCGGTCCCCGACCACGTGTGCGAGAGGATGGTCCCGTGGAGCGCGCGCGCGTCGTCGCGGTGAACCATGAGCGCGAAGTGCACCCAGTCGCCTTGCACGGGGCTGTATTTGAGCGCCTCCCATTTTCCGGTGACGGGATCGGCGCACGTCGCGGCGTGCGGCAGGAGCGCGCGCTGCCCGGCAATCGTGTCGCCGCCCGCGCCCGGGCCGAGCGCGCCGACCACGTCGGGGCCCGCGAGCTTTCCGCTCTCGGTCTTCTCCGACGTGCCGTTCGTCGCCGCGCGCGGCGTCTCTCGAGGCGCGGCCGGCGGGAGCGCGCGCGGCGTCGGACCTTCGCGCCGCGCCGCCGGCGGCGGGGTGACCGGCGGCGCCGTCGCCGTCGCGGTCGCCGTCACGGGCGGGCTCGGCGCGCCGGCGGCGAGCGACACGTCGATGGTCGTCCCGCCGGCTCCCGCTTTCCCGCCCTCGCCCCCGCCGCGCGCCGCGCCGCCGAAATGCAGCCAGAGCGCGAGCGCGATCGAATCCGTGCACGAGCATCGAGCCCACGCAGGCGAAGGCGACGGCGGTCCTGGAACGCATCGTTGGAGACTATGACAAATGAAACGTCCTCGTGTTTGCTCACATGCGAGCACATCGTAAAAGCCCCGGCTTTGCCTTGCGACGAACGGCTCAGCTCGTACGATGTCGTGGGGTGCCGATGAGCCGAACGATGCTTGCGGGGATGGCGGTCGCGGCGGGCTTTGCGGTCGCGAGCTGCGGAGACGACTCGACGGGCTTCGGCAACGACGCGTCGCTCGACGGCGGGACCGTTCAAGACGCGGCGCCGGGCCCCGACGTCGTCTTCGTCCCGAGCGACGCGCAACCCGTCGAGGCGGCGCCCCAGTCGAAGCCGGTGAGCAGCCTCACGCTCGAGCAAGTCTGGTTCATCACCGGCGCGCCGAGCCCGAGCGGAAAAGACATCCTCATCGACTTCCGCAAGCCGGGCACGCCGGTCGTCACCTGCGGTCCGCCCGTTCCGACCTCGGGCGGCGACGAGGGGACCGCGGTCTTCACCGACCCGACGAGCGGCGACCTCCTCTTCTACACCGACGGCCTGAACGTCTGGAACGGCGTCGACAACTCGACGCTCGCCAACGGCACGGGCGTGAACGGCCAGCCGAGCGCGAGCGAGCCGTCGCTCATCACGCCGAAGCAGAGCGTCGACGGCGGCACCTTCTACGTGTTCAGCGTGAACTACGTGAGCGACAGCTCGCCGAGCGGCAGCATCTACTACTCGGTCATCGACCTGAACCAAGGCGCGCACGGCACCGTCACGAGCAAGAACAACATGCTCCACACGGGCAACGTCGGCGAAGCGCTCGACATGCTTCCGCACTCGAACAACACCGATTTCTGGGTGCTCGGCTACGACGGCGCGGGCTCGGTCGATTCGTTCCTCGTGACGGCGGGCGGCGTGAGCACGACCCCGGTCGTCTCGTCGACCGGCATCACCGGCACCGTGCTGCGCTCGGCCATCAATCACTCGTACGACTACGATCACGTCGTCCTCGCGATCAACGAGGGCGGCGCGACGGGAACGATCGCGACGGCCGACGTCGATCGCGCGACCGGAAAGCTCTCGAACGTGAAGACGATCGTCACGGGCGATCTCGGCTTCCACGCGTCGTACTCCGGCGACGGCACGAAGCTCTATTACGTGCGCGGGACCGAGGGGTGGAGCGGCGTCGCCTACCAGTACGATCTCACGACGAGCACCGAGACGATGCTCGGCGGAACCGGACTCGCCGCCGCCAAGCTCGCGCCCGACGGAAAGGTTTATTTCGTCGGCTACGGCAGGCCGTACCTCGCCGTCGTGAACGATCCCGACAAACCGGGCGCGGCGTCGAATTTCGTGGCGAACGGCCTCCAGCTCGGCGGGTGCTCGTGCGCGTTCGGCGTTCCGAACCAGACGGCGGCGTACTTGAACTACCTGCCGCCCGCGCCTCCGACGAACTGATACGCTCGCGCGATGCCTGCTCGCGTGCCTCGTCGATCGTTTGCGGCTCCGCTCATCGTGACCGTCGCCGCGTGCGGCGGCTCGACCGAGCCGATCCACGCGAACCCGCCGGCGCCCGATCCGCAGCCGCCCCCGAGCGCGTCCGCCGCGACGCCCGCGGCGACAGCCGACAGCGCCCCGGCGCCGCAGCCCACCGGCGAGCCCCTCCACATGAACCCGCCGCCGGCGTCCGATCGCACCTTCACGATCTCGAAGTCGGGCGGCAAGTGCACTGCGATGCAGGACGTCCAGTGCCCGGCGGGCGCGACCTGCAACCCGCCGCCGCCGCAGCCGTATCCTTGTCCCGCGAGCGTGACGAGTTATCCGGCGAACCTCATCAAGCACGCCGACAGCGGCGCGTGCACCGTCCGCATCTACTCGCTCGGCGAGTGCCCGCGCGACATGAACTGCAACCCGCCGCCGCCGCACGACGAGAAGGTCCCCTGCCCGAAGTGAGCAGCGTCGCGCGCGCGCCGTTCGCGTGATACGCCCGCCGAATGAGAACGTCGCTCTCCGTCCTGGTCGCGTGCGTCATCGCGTGCAGCAGCTCGAGCCCCGGCGGCGACGGCGGGACCGAAGCGGGAATCGACGCGGCGAGCGACGCGCCGGCGGCCGGCGACGCGGAGAGCGACGCGACGGCGAAGGGCGACGGATTGACGTGCGCGCCCCCGGTGGGCACGTCCTGCCCGACGACCGCCGGCAACTGCCTGCACATCGGTGACCCGTGCACGAAAGGCGGAAATCAGTGCCCGCAGCCGACCGCGTGCGACCTCGATCTCGATCCATCGGGCGCCGGCATCTGCATCACCTTCGGCGTGTGCACGCCGAACACGCACGCGTGTGGCGCCGGCGCCACGTGCTGCAAGACCGCGATGACGTCGAACTTCCCCGTGTGCCTGCCGAACCAGTGTCTCCCCTCGGATTGCACCGCGGAGCCGTGACGAGAGCCGCACCATGAGAAAGAGCGCCTGGATCCTGCTGACCTCGTTTTTCGCGGCCTCCCTCCTCGCGGGAGCGGCCTCGCTCGCAGCCTGCAACGGCGACGACACGACGGGCGCCGACGCGGACGCCGACGTGCCGCTGGGCCTCACGTGCAGCAAGCTCCTGTTCTGCGATCAAGCGTGCTCGTCGAACGACTGCACCGACGCGTGTTACTCGCAAGCGACGGGCGTCGCGCAGGGCTTGTTCAATCAGTTCACGGCGTGCGTGAGCGCGCAGTGCCCGAACGGTGACAGCACGTGCGAGCAGAACGCCGGCACCGGCGCTTGCGGCGGCCAGCTCTCCCAATGCTTCTCCGACACGTTCCTCGGTCCGCCGGATTCGGACGGCGGCGCCGTCGTCGTCCCCGAGGCCGGCGCCACGTACAACTGCGGCGCGCTCAACATCTGTTTGTCCTCCTGCGCGAGCGACGCGGGCACGGGATGCGACGCCGACTGCAACGCGAAGGCGACGCCGCAAGCGGAGGCGCTCTACGCCGCGCTCACGAGCTGCCTCGCGGTCGCGTGTCCGTCGACCGCGGGCGGTCCGTGCGAGACGCAGGGACCCGCGTGCGCGGGCTGCATCGAGCAAGTGACCCTCGCCGAGCCGAACACGTGCGCCGCGCCGTACGTTGCTTGCAACAACGACACGAGCAACAACGACGGAGGCGTCGCGACACCGACCGCTCTCGTCGACGGCGGCGTCCTCTCGACCGTGCTGACCGGGCTCGACCAAGCGGCGAGCCCCCTCATCGTCCAAGGAGGCTGGCTCTATTTCACGCAAGTGATCGAGAACGGCCCCGTGTACCGACTTTGGATCGGCGACGGGCCCGGCGCTTTCGACGGGGGCCTGGCCTTCGGCGACGGCGGCGCGACGCGGGCGGACGGCGGCGCGCTGCTCGAGAGCATCGGACCGCCGCAGCCCACGCCGGTGAGCCTCGCCGTCGACGCGAACAACGTCTACGTGTGGAGCGTCGGCACGTTCCAGCTCAACTCGAGCATCAACAACAAGGACGGTACCGTCGTCCAAATTCCGCTTGGCGGCGGCGCCCCGACGACGCTCGCGAGCAAGGTCGAGGTCGTCTACGACGCTGCGTACTTGAACGCGATCGCGAGCGACGCCACGTACGTCTACTGGGTCGACGGCGCGAGCGGGAGCGACGGCGCGATCATGCGCGCGCCGATCTCCGGCGGCACTCCGACGGCGCTCTACACCGGCCAGTACGTTCCGCAGGCGGTGGCGAGCGACGGCACGCACGTCGTCTGGGCCGACTGGGGAACCTTCGACTCGCAGGGCCGCTCGAATAACGACGGCACCGTGTGGCAAGGCTCGGTGAGCGGCGGCTCCGCGATCGAGCTCGCGTCCAATCAGGCGGCCCCGTCGGCCATCGCGATCGACGCGAACGACGTCTACTGGGTGAACCTCGGACCGCTCGGGACGGCGAACTTCCCGGCGCTCAACTCGGGGGCCATCATGAAGACGCCGCTCGGCGGTGGATCGGTCACCGCGGTCGCGACGTCGCAGCCCGTTCCGGTCTCGATCGTGGTCGACAACGGAACGATGTACTGGAGCGACTACGGTCTCAGCGCGCCTGGCCTCGTGATGAGCGCGCCGACCGCGGGCGGGGCCATCGTTCCGCTCGCGGGCGGCCTCGACGATCCCGCGGCGCTCGCCGTCACCGGCAAGACGATTTACTGGACCAACGCGAACTCCTCGCCCAACAACGGCTCGATTTCCGCGCTCACGCTGCCCTGAGTGTCGCGGGGCAGGGCGCGACACGGTAGGGCAACGCGCCCAATTGTCGGCCGGTTTTGGGAGTGCGACGATTGCAGAATGCAACATCGCTTCCTCGTCCTCGCTTCTTTGATCACGGCATCGGCATGTGCGGCGCTCGCCTCGGCGTGTGGGGGAACCGACGCCACGCTCGACGGCGGCGACGACGCAACGACGGGTGACGCCTCGAACGACGCGGCGCAAACGAACGACACTGGCAGCGACGCGAACCCAGCGCCCGACGCGACGCCGGCGCCCGACGCGGGCTGCACCAAAGGCGCCGGCTGCCGCGCGTGCTGCGCCGCGATGTACCCCGACGCGGAGGCGTTCTTCAGGTCCACCGAGGAGACGTGCGCGTGCACGACGCCCGGCGACTGCAAGACCGTCTGCGCGAACTCGCTCTGCACCGGCACGCAGCCCAAAGGCGCGTCGCCGTGCGAAGCGTGCGTGCTCGAGAAGGACGCGGGAGGCTGCTTCGGCGTCGCTGCGACCGCCTGTGCCGGAAACGCCGAGTGCCAGCAGCTCGCCGGGTGCATCGCGTCCTGCGGCGGCGGACCGACCGACGCGGGCGGCGGCGGCTGAACGAGATCCTCAGGCGAAGAGCGCCGCTGCGCCGAGCGCGGCGGCGGCGACGGTCTCGGTGCGCATGACGAACGCGCCGAGCCGGCACGTCGTGAATCCGCGCGCGCTCGCGCTCGCGACTTCGTCGTCGGTGAGGCCGCCCTCCGGTCCGACGGCGAACGCGAGCGAGCCGCGCGCGCGCTCGAGCACGTCGCGAAGCGGGGCGCCGCGCGGGTCGAGGCAGATTCGCGCGTCGGCGCGCGCGCCGTCGAGGGCCTCCTCCCAGTCGGCGGCGAGCGCGATCTCCGGCGCGTCGCCGCGACCGCACTGACGCGCCGCCTCGCGCGCGATCTTCGTCCATCGGGCGGCGCGCGCCGCGGGCGGCTTCGCGACGGCGCGCGCAGTCTGCACGAAGACGATCCGCGTCGCGCCGAGCTCGGTCGCGTCGCGCACGATCGCGTCCGCTTTGTCGCCCTTCGGGCACCCGTGAATCCACGTGATCGCGCGCGACGCCGCGCGCGCGGGTCGCACGTCTCCGAGCCGCACGCGGTCTTCGTCGATCACCTCCGCGTCGCACTCGAGCGCGCGCGACGGATCGAACGCGACGAAGCGGTCGCCCGCGCGGAGGCGATGCACGCGCGCGACGTAGCGCGACTGCTCGGCGTCGAGCGCGCGTTCGCCCGGCGCGAGGTCGGCCATCGGCACGCGGATCATGTCTTCTTCGTGTACGTGAGCGC
Organism: uncultured delta proteobacterium; assembly: GCA_963731595.1. Taxonomy (GTDB): domain Bacteria; phylum Myxococcota_A; class Polyangia; order Polyangiales; family Polyangiaceae; genus DASXHD01. The sequence goes on along the minus strand of CAVSWE010000009.1, from coordinate 937,845 downwards.
GACCCACGCGTCGTCGTCGGTCGCCGAACGGAGCTCGGCCCGCTCGATCGGCTTTCCGAACGCGGCGCGCACGTCGGCCTCGCGCGACGCGAGGATCCCCGACAAGACCAGCCGCCCGCCGAGCGCGAGCCGCGCGTGGAGCGAGCTCTTCATCGCGACGAGCACGTCGGCCTCGATGTTCGCGAGCACGAGCCCGAACGTCCCGCGCACCCGCGCGACCGGCGTCGTCGCGAAGGTCACGCGGTCGCTCATCCCGTTGCGCTCGGCGTTCTCCTTCGCGACCTCGATCGCGTCGGGATCGTTGTCGACGCCGACGGCGCTCTTCGCGCCGAGCGCGAGCCCCGTGAGCGCGAGGATGCCGCTCCCGGTGCCGACGTCGAGCACGGTCGTCTGCGGCAGCGTGCGCCGCATCATCGAGATCGCCGCCGCGACGAGCCGCGTCGTCTCGTGGAGCCCCGTGCCGAACGCGCGGCCCGGCTCGAGCACGAGCACTTTCTCGCCGCGGCGCGGGGCGTGCTCCTGCCAGGGCGGCCGCACCCAGAGCCCCTCGCACAAGCGGAACGGCTTGAAGTGCTCTTTCCACGCGTCGCGCCACGCGTCGCCGACGAGCTCCTCGAGGCGCGCGGTCTTGCCGAGCTTCTTCTGCGCGGCGCGCGCGTCCTTCTCCGAGTCGAAGCTCGCGACGAGCGTCGTCATCCCGGGCTTGCCGCGCGCGAGCGTGCCCTCGTCGCGCTCCTCGACGCCGGTCGCGCCGAGATCGAAGAGTCGCCCGCTCGTGACGTCGGCGTCGTCCGGCGCGACGTCGACCGCCACGAAGTAATGACGCGGCTCTTTCACTCGAAGACGCTGATGCTCGCCGACGACTGCCCGCCGCCGACGGCGCCGGTCGCGAACAAGACGCCGATGATCACGCCCGCGACGACGGCCACGCCGACGCCGACGCCCAGGCCGATGAGCCACGCCTTGCTCGACGCGGGGACCGCGACGCGGAGCGGCGCCGCGACGTCGCCGCGCGCCGCGATCGGCAACCCGCCCTTGTCGAAGCCCTCGAAGAAGTACTCGACGAGCGGCGGCTGCACGACCTTGCCGGGGATCGTCCCGCGCGCGATGCCGTTTCCGAACTGCGTCTCTTGCTCGGTGAACTTGCCGGCCGACGCGCCGCGGAAGAAGAGCTTCACGTCGTAGACGCGGCCCTGCGGATCGTCGACGTTGACCTTCAACGGGATGTCGGTGCCCGGCGCGGCCTGCGGCGGCGAGACGTGCTGGAGCGTGACCGGCGCGGGCGGCGCCTCCGTCTCCTTCACGACGCCGGGGCGGCCGTCGGCCTCCCACTTGTCCTTCGCCGTCTTGAAGAAATCGCGGAAGCGCGGCGACTCGGTCGCGGGCAGCGCGTAATCGGGATCGAGCGCGAGCAGGCCGCGGACGGCGCTCTCGGCTTCGTCGCGGCGATTGAGCGTGATGTAGTTCAGCGCGAGGAGCCGATAGATTTCGACCTTCTGCTGCTTCGTGTTGTTCGGCCGCAGGAGCGCCGCCGACAGCGTCTGAATCGATTCTTCGTATTGCTGATCGTCGAACAGCGCGCGGCCGCGCGCGACGAGATCCTGCGCCGTTTTGTGCTGCTGCGCGAACGCCGTCGAGGCGACGAGGGTGGTCAGTAGAATGGCCAGGACGACGCGAAGCGCGCGCGACATGTCCCGAGCGTAACACAACGCTGTAGGATGGTACGCGATGGATCCGTCGTCCGGTTCTCGCGACGCACCGCGCGCAGCGGATCCGCTCGACCTCGTCGGCGACGTGCTCGACGGGCAGTTTCGGGTCGAGGAGTTCGTCGGCGAGGGCGCGCTGAGCGTCGTCTATCGCGCGCGAAGCGAGCCGCTCGACGCGCCGGTCGCGGTCAAGTGCCTCGATCTGCCGCCGACGCTCGACGGCGCGCTCGCGTCGTCGGTCGTCGAGAGCTTCCAAGAAGGTTGCAAGCTGCACTATCGGCTCGCGCGCGGCCACCTCGCCATCGCGCAGACGTTCGCGAGCGGGACGACCGTCGCGCCGCGCACCGGCGCGCACGTGCCGTACATCGTCCGCGAGTGGTTCGAGGGTGAATCGCTCGCGCGCGATCTCAGGCGCCGCCGGGCCGAAGGCGAGAGCGGTCGCACGCTCGCCGAGACGCTCGCGCTCTTCGAGCCCGTCGCGTCGGCGCTCGCCTACGCGCACGCGCAAGGCGCCGAGCACTTGTCGCTCATGCCGAGCAACCTCTTCCTCGCCAAGAAGGAGGGCGCGGTCTCGCTCAAGGTGCTCGATTTCGGCGTCGGGCGCGTCGTCGACGATGTCGCTTCGTCGCGCAGCGGGCCGACGGCGACGGCGCCGCCGCGCGTGAAGCTGCTGCTCCCAACGTATGCCGCGCCCGAGCAGCTCCTCGGGACGCTCGGTCCGACGGGCCCGTGGACCGACGTGTACGCCCTGGCGCTCGTACTGCTCGAGGTGCTCGCCGATCGCCCCGTGATGGCCGAGAAAGACGCGACTGCAATCGTCGCGCGCGCGCTCAACAAGACGCTTCGACCGACACCGGCCGCGCACGGCGTGACCCTCCCGCCGGAGGTCGACGCCATCTTGACGCGCGCGCTCGCGCTCGAGCCCGAGCTCAGGCAAGGCAACGTGGAGGAGCTCTGGGAGGAGCTCGCCGCCGCGACGAAGCCCGCGCGCAGCGACCGTCGAAAGGTCGCCGTTCATCTGCGGCGCCTTCGGCGGACGCGGCGTGTTCAGGCGCGACGTCGCGGCGACGACGCGCCGACGAGCGTGCCTCCGCCCAGCGGAAGCTTCGCGCCCGAGGAGCCGCCCACGGCGAAAGCGCGCGGCGTCGTCGCGATGCTCACCGCGCGCGCGGTGCGCGCGAGCACGCGCCCGCCTCCTCCGCTCGCGCCGACGCACGCTCCGCCCGCCCCGACGAAAGCGCCCCCCGCGCCCGCGCACACGACGACGATGCGGGCGCCCGCGTTCGCTGCCGCGCCGACCAACGCGCCGCCCGCAGTGCTTCCGAAGAAAGCGCGTGCGCCGACGCTCGTGGGGATTGCGCCGCCCCCGCTCCCGGTGCGCGCGGAGCCCGCGGCGCGAAACGGCCGCGCGGTCCCGCACGTCGCGACGCGCTCGGCCGCGCCGCCGCCCGAGGCCCCGGGCGCCGTCGTCGCATCGACCAAGCCCGCCCCCTCGAAACCTCCTCCGGCCCTCGATTTGCCGTCGATCATCGTGAGCGCGCTCGAGCCGCCTGCGCCCGCGCTCACATCCGCGCCGGCGCCTGCGCCGACACCTGTACCCGCGCCTGCGCCTGCGCCTGCGCCCGCGCCCATCTTTCCACCGTCGCAGGCCGGCCTCGAATCGAGCGGCCGCCTCGAGCCCCACGAGCTCCCGGTCGCGACCTTCGCTCCGTCGCTCTTCGCTCGCGTGCGCGCCGCGCTGCTCGATCGCCGCCTCGTCGCGTTGGCCGGCGCCGGCGCCGTCGTGTTCGTCGCGACGCTCGTCCTCGTCGTCGTGCTCGCGACTCGAAGCAAGACGATCGCGACCGTGCCGGCCAGCAGCGCGTCGGCCACGGCCGCGAGCAACGCGCCGACCGCAACGGACACCGCCTCGTCGCCCGCCGCGCCCACCGAGACCTCCGAGCCCACGCGCCCGCCGGCGCCGGGCGTCTTCGAAAAACGCGTCGCCCTCGCCGCCATCGCCGAGGCGACGAAAAATCTCTCCGACTGCCGCCGCCCGCACGGCGTCTGGGGCAAAGGCCAAACCGGCGTCGTCTTCAAGAACGACGGCACCGTCCGCTACGTCATCATGAGCGCGCCCTTCAAAGGCCCCGAAGGCAAGTGCGTCGCCGCGCACATCAAGAAAGCGCGCATCGATCCCTTCGTCGGGATCATCGGCCCGATCTACGCGAACTTCGTCATCCCGTATTGAGCGGCGCGCTCACGCCGCGTGGATGCGGAACTTCTTCGACGGCTCGAAGTACGCGCGAGCCGCGGGCTGCTGCACGAGCGTCGCGCGGCGGCGCGAAATCCCGTGCGGGATGCGCTCGCCCTCGCGCAGCACCATGGCCGTCAGCCGCCCGCCGTAGACGCACGCGCTGTCGAGCCCCGTCGCCCACGGATGAAGCTGCAGCCCGGCGAGCGCGTTGTGACCGTAAACGATCTGCGGCGGTCCGCGGTAGAGCGACGCCCACGGGATGCCGTTCGCCTTCGCGCTCGACTTCTTCGGGTTGTGTACGCCGACGGTGCGGATGTGCATGAGCGTGTGCGGGTGTTGGTCCTCGATCGCGACGCCAGGCAAGACGCCGGCGTGAACGACGAGCGCGCCGTGCTCGGGCAAATCGAGCCAGAGCGACGACGTCTCGAGCAGCGCCCAGTCGCAGTCGCGCATCGAGCGCGCGACCTCCATGTGCGTGCGACCGAGGACGACCGCCTCGTCGTCCTCGCGCCAATCGAGGAGCTTCTGCTCGTGGTTGCCGCGGACGACGAGCGCGCCGGTGCTGCGCGCGATGTCGAGCACGCCGCGCGTGTCCGGTCCGCGCGCAATCGAGATCGCCGACGAAGACGAGACGGTCGCCGCTGGAGAAACGAACGCGATCGAGGAGCCGTTCGAGCTCCCGCCGGCAGCCATGGACATCGCCGACGATGATGGTCCGCACTTCATTGGAGAATGCCTGCTCACGGGCTGTGTGCCAACAGAAGATTACGGTCCATCCGTCCAGTTTGGGGATAAGTCGGTCAAGTGCTCGAAAATACTTGCATCATGCACGCGGCGGCCGACTGGGCCGTGCGGCACGGAACGTGGATATGGGGAAGTGAAACCGCCGAGGGGCGGGCGAAGGACAAATCCCGGCCGCCCTTCTCCGCTCCTCGGCGGTCATTTTCATTTAATCTCGCGAGCGTGCGCGCGCTCGTGATCCTGATGATGCTCGCCGGCTGCGGCGGTCGGCTCGACTCGCCCGGCGCGAGCGACGCCTCGACGAGCGACGGCGACAGCGTGCCGTGCGCCGACGCCGGCGCGTGCCCCGCGGGCGCGCAGTATTGCAACGCGACCTACGCCGACGGGAGCGCGACCTTCGCGTGCACCAATCTGCCGGCGAAGTGCCACGCGTGCTCGTGCGCCGCGCCGCCCAAGATCGGCTTCATCTGCGCGTGCACGAGCGACGGCGATCAAATCCTCGTGAGCTGCACGAAGCAGTAGCTCACTCGATCTTCGCGCGCTTCGGGATGACGACGATGCCGTCGTCGGTGACGAAGAAGCGCTTGCGGTCGTGCTCGAGGTCGAAGCCGACTGACCGCGCCGGCGGGATCTCGACGTCCTTGTCGATGATGCAGCGGCGGAGCGCGCGTGGCGCCCGATGCGCACGCCGCTCGAAGAGCACGCTCTCCTCGACCTCGGAGAACGAGTTGATGCGGCACGCCGACGCCGAGCACGCTGCGGTGGATGCGGCCTCCGGAGATGATGCACCCGTGGCTGACCGAGCGAGTCGGTCGCGATGCCGACGCGCGCGTGCGCCTCGTCGCGGAAGACGAACTTCGCCGGCGGGTCGTGGGTCATGCCGGTGCGGATCGGCCAGCGCGTGTTGTAGAGGTTGAAGAGCGGATGGATGGCGATGAGGTCCATCTGCGCTTCCCAGTACGCGTCGATCGTCCCGATGTCGCGCCAGTAGCCGCGGGCGTGCTCGTCCTCGCCGGGGACGGTGTTCGTGGCGAAGTCGTAGGCGTAGACGGCGTGCCCGTCGGCGACCATCCGCGGAAGGATGTCGTGACCGAAGTCGTGCGCGCTCCTCGTCGGCCGGCGTCTCGTCGAGCTGCGTTGATGCAGCGTCGTCGGTGCGGAAGACGTAGTTGCCCATCGACGCGAGGCACATGTCCGGGTTGCCCGGCATCGTCGGCGGGTCCTTCACCTTCTCGTGGAAGGCGACGATGCGCCCGTCGGCGTCGACCTCGATCACGCCGAAGTCGCTCGCCTCCTTCTTCGGGACGGGGATGGCGGCGATCGTCGCCTCGGCGCCCTTTCGCTGACGTGGAAGTCGATCATCTGCCGCACGTCCATCTTGTAGACGTGGTCGCCGCCGAAGATCGCGAGCATGCTCCGGGCTTCTCGTCGGTGATGACGTGCTGGCACTGGTAGACCGCGTCGGCCGATCCGCTTGAACCACGACTTGCCGGTGCGCTGCTGCGCGGGGATCGCCTCGATGAACTGATCGAGGATCGGCGAGAGGCGCCACACGCGCGCGATGTGCTCCTCGAGCGACGCGCTCTTGTACTGCGTGAGCACCTTGATGCGGGTGAGGCCCGAGTTGACGAAGTTCGACAGGACGATGTCGATGATGCGGTAGCGCCCGCCGAACGGCACGGCCGGCTTGGCGCGGTCGAGCGTGAGCGGGAACAGGCGTTTGCCCTCGCCGCCCGCGAGGACCATCACGAGCACTCTGGCTGGGCTCGTACGAGGCCGCCATGGTTGGCGCCGCATGGTAGGCGAACACTCGGCGCGAGTTCAGCGGCGATCGAGACGCTCTTCTCGCGTGACGTCGGCGTGGCGCTTGGAGCACGGGTTATTCTGCGTTCGTGGCCGCGCCGTGTCGCCCGTCGTCTCGAACGTCACCGAGCCCGCGGTCCTCGCGCCGAGTCCGGCCGACGCGCCCGAGGTCGCTCGAGGTCGCGGCGCGCAAGGGTCGCGACGGGATCGCAGGCGCGATGGCGACCGTGCTCGCGCGCCACGGCTCCGCGCCCGGCGACGCCGGGACAGAAGCTCTATTGTCGCGACGCGACGGGACGTGCCTCGGCACGGTCGGCGGTGGCGCGATCGAGCGCGAGGTGCTTGCGGCGCTCGCCAGGCCGTCGGCGCGCTTCGCGCGGGCGCCGAGCCGCGAAGCTCTCGCGACGAGGAGCTTCCGCTCGGCGCCGAGCTCGGGATGTGCTGCGGCGGCGGCGTCGACGTCCTGGTCGAGCCGATCGCGGCGCTCGTCCCGTCGCTTGGTCGTCGGAGGCGGTCACGTCGCGACCGCGACCGCGCCGCTCCTCGCGCGGCTCGGGTTCGCGGTCACGGTCGTCGACGCGCGCGACGCGTGGGGCGAGGAGGGGCGAATTCGCGGGGTGCGCTGCGTCGTCGGCGACTACGACGACGTCGGCCGCGACTTCCCGAAGGGCGCGGTCGTGCTCGTGATGACCCACGATCACGCGCTCGATCAGCGCGTCGTCGAGTGGGCGCTGAAGCGAGGCTTCGCGTACGTGGGCGGGGTCGGCAGCCGCGCGAAGGCGAAGCGCACGCGCGATCGCCTCGAGGCCAAGGGCTTCTCCGCCGAGGACCGCGACGCGCGTCCGCATGCCGATCGGCGTGCACGTGGGCGCGCGCCTGCCCGACGAGATCGCCGTCGCGATCGCCGCGGAGATGGTGGCGTGGAAGCGGTCGAGCTTTAGCTGTTAGCTTCTCCCCATGTTCTGGACGATCGTCTCCGCATGCGAGGTCGCGTACCTCGTCGCGATGATCGTCGTCATCGTCCTCGAGAAGCGCAGCCCGATCTCGACGATCGCGTGGATCTTGGCGCTCGCGATGCTGCCGTACGTGGGGCTCGTCGTTTATTTCTTCATCGGGCCGCACCGCGTGAAGCGCAAGCGCATACGCCACGGGCGCTCGAGCGCCGAGGTGCGCTCCGAGCTCGCGGAGGAGATCGAGCGCCACCCCGAGGTGGCCGCGCCGCATCGCGTGCAGCTCGCGACCCTCGCAGTGCGCGCGAGCGGGGCGTTCATCGCGAGCGCGCGGCGCATCCAGATCCTCGCCGGAGGCAAGGCGTGCTTCGACGCGATCGTCGAGGCGATCGGGCGCGCCGAGCACCACGTGCACGTCTCCTATTACATCTTCGAAGCCGACAAGACCGGGCACCGAATTCGCGACGCGCTCGTCGAGCGCGCCCGCGCGGGGGTTAAAGGTGCGGCTCCTCACGGACGGCGTCGGCACGTCGCTGCCTCGGAGCTTTCTGAGGCCGCTCCTCCGCGCCGGCGGCGAGTACGCGCGCTTCAACCCGATCGCGCTCGGCGGCCTCTTGCCGCGCTTTCAGCTGCGCAATCACCGCAAGATCGTCATCGTCGACGGGCGCGTCGGGTTCCTCGGCGGCATCAACGTCGGCGACGAGTACGACGAGTCGATCTCCCATCGCGAGTCGTTCCGCGACACGCACGCGCGCATCGAGGGCGGCGTCGTGCGCGAGCTCCAGTTCACCTTCCTCGAGGACTGGCATTTTTCGACCAACCAGATCGTCCGCGACAAGAACATGTTCCCGCCGCCCGAGCCCGACGAGACCGAGGCGGCGATCATCGTGCCGTCCGGGCCCGATCAGGAGTGGGAGGCGATCGAACATGTGTATTTTACAGCCATCACGCAGGCCGACGAGCGCATCGAGCTGACGACGCCGTATTTCGTGCCGGACGAGCCGGTGCGCGTCGCGCTCTGTTCGGCGGCGCTGCGCGGAGTGCGGGTCGAGCTCATCGTGCCGCGGCTCAGCGACTCGCTCATCGTCACCGCGGCGGCGCGCTCGTACTTCGACGAGCTGCTCCGCGCCGGCGTCCACATCTACGAGTACCCGCGCATGGTCCACGCGAAGACGATGGTCGTCGACGGCAAGATCGGAATCGTCGGCAGCGCCAACCTCGACAACCGCAGCTTTCGGCTGAATTTCGAGGTCAGCATGCTCTTCTACGACGCGACGGCGCTCGCCGAGCTCGCGCGGCTCTTTCACGTCGACAAGGAGAAGAGCCGGCACATCACGCTCAAGTCGCGCGCGCGCGTGGGGCTGCCGATGCGGCTCGCGGAGGCGAGCGCGCGGCTCTTGTCGCCGCTTCTCTGAGGGAGCGCCTTCAGCGGTGCACGTAGAGACGCGCGATCAACAGCGCGCTCGCCGCGATCGACGCGACCACGAAGACGACGAAGAAGGCGACGAGGGCGCGGCTCGATCGAGGCGCGGCAGCGCGCGGACGCGCGGACACCGCCGGCGGCGGCGTCTGGGCGATGCGCGGGCTCGAGGTCGGCGGCGCGACGGGGGTGGCCGCCGGCTGCGGCGGCGCCCACGAACGCGTGGGCTCGACCAGCGAAGGCCGCGCGGCCTCGAGCGCGGCGACGCGCGCCGCGGACGCCTCGGGAAGGCCCTCGAGCGGCGCCGTGCCCGACAGCGCCCTCGGCGCCGCCGCGGGCGGCGTGGCGACGCGCAGCGGCATCGTCTTTCCGAGGTCGGGTTTCTTCGGCGTCTCCGACGGAACGGCCGACGGCATCACCATGGTGCTCCCGAGCGAACGCAATGCCGCCTGCGCAATCGGCGCGTCCACGGTCGTCAGCGCGTCCAAGGCCTCGAGGTCGGGCTGCACCGAGGCGTTGACGAGCTCGCGCCAGAACGTGCCGAGATCGGGCGGCCGCGCCTTCGGGTCGCGCGCGAGCGCCCGCTCGAAGACGCGGTCGACGGCTTGGCTCACGTTCGCGCCGCGCTTCCGCGGCGTCGGCACCTCCGTCGGCCTCGCGATCTGCACCATGAGCTGAGCGAAATTCTCCGCCTCGCGAGCGCGCCGGTTGGTCAGCGCTTCGAGGACGATCAGCGCGAACGCGTAGACGTCGGTCCACGGGCCGATCGCGCCGAGCGATTTGTCGAGCTGCTCGGGCGTGACGTACTGCGGGGAGAGGACGGTCACGCCAGCGAGCGTCTCGGCGCTCTCGAGCCCGCCCATCGCGTCGGGCTGCACGACCTTGGCCATGCCGAAGTCGAGCACCTTCATGCGCCGGCCTTCGCGTGTATTATGCAAGAAGAGGTTGCCTGGCTTGATGTCGCGGTGAACGACGCCCTGGGCGTGCGCGTAGGCGATGCCGAGCGCGGCGGGCTCGAACATCGTCATGACCTCTCGCAGCGGCGGCGGCGCCAGCTTCTGCGCGCGGCGCGCTTTGAGCTCTTGGGCGAGCGACACGCCTTCGAGCCACTCGAGCACCATGTACGGGACCTTGGCCTGAGTCTTGGGCGCGACGGTGACGCCCGTCGTGATGGCGCGCGCGATGTTCAAGTTGCCCTGCGAGAGCCGGTACATGATGCGGCTCTCGTCGAAGAAGCGCTGGGTGAACGACGCCACGATCTGCTCGTCGGCGGTCTTCAGCTTCAGCTTCAGGCACTTGATCGCGATCGGCTCGCGCATCGTGAGGTGCTGCCCGCGGTAGACGACGCTGAAGCCGCCTTCGCCCGCGATCGCGTGTGCGTGGAATTGCCCGTCGATGACGTGCCCAGACAGGCCGAAGAAGTCCTCGGGCATCAAGCCCAACGTATCACTTCAATAGCCAGAATCGCAGCGCCACGCCGCCGGCCACCAGGACGAAGATGAAGACGAGCAGCCCGACGAGCCACTGCGCGCGGCGCGCGCTCGCCGAGCTGGGCGGCGCCGCGGTGGCCTTCCGCGCCTGCTCGCCGGCGCGGAAGGTCGGGACGGCGCGCGAAGGATTCGCGGGCATTCCCGCGGGTTCGAGCGCGCTTCGCTCGGTCGTCTTGAACGCGGCGAAGGACCCCGACGCGGCGGGGATCGGCGCGCCGGGCGGGGGAGGCACGGCCGGCGGCTGGAAGAGCTGAGACGCCGACGGCGCGGCCGGCGGCACGAGCGGTTTGGGCGGCTCCGGCACGGTCGGCATCGGCGCGGTCACGTTCTTCGGTGCGGGCGGCGCGGGCGCGGGCGGCGGCGCGGACGACATGCGGACCGTCATCTTCAGCGCGTCGAGGCCCGCGCTGGGGAGCGGGACGTTCGACATTCGCTGCGTCGCCGGCGGGCGCTCGGGCTGGCGCGCGGTGTCGCCGAGGTCCATCGCCACGCGCGAGAGCGTCGAGCCGCGGAGCTCGCGAAAGAGCTCGCTCGCGTCTTTTTGGCGGCTCTTCGGGTCGAGCGAGAGAGCCCGCGCGAAGACCTGCTCCACCGCGTCGGAGACGTTCACGCCGAGAGCGCGCGGCGTCCTCGGCGCGTTCGGGTCGAGCGCGACTTGCATCACCTCGCCGAGCGTGTCGCCCGTGCGCACGCCGCGCCCGGTCAGGACCTCGACCGCGACGAGCGCGAGCGAGTAGACGTCTGTGTACGGGCCCGGCGGGCCGAGCGCCGCGTCGAACTGCTCCGGCGCGGCGTAGGCCGGCGAATAGATCCGAATCTGCGCGAGCGTCTGCGTGCGCGGTCCGATCTCGAGATCGTCGGTCATCACCTTGGCGACGCCGAAATCGAGCACCTTCGCGCGGGTGCCGCCGTCGCGCTGCTTCGCGAGGAAGATGTTTCCCGCGCTGAGATCGCGGTGAACGACGCCCATCGAGTGCGCGTACGCGATCGCGTCGAACGCCGGCGTGAGCAGGTCGACGGTCTCGGCGAGCGAGCGACCCGCGCGGCGCGCTTCGAGCTCGGCCTCGAGCGACTGGCCCTCGAGCCACTCGAGCACGAGGTACGGCACGAGCGCGCCGGTCGCGGGCGCCAGCGTCGTGCCGCTCGCGAGGCAGCGGACGACGTTCAAGTTGCCTTGCGAGAGCTTGTAGAGGATGCGGCCTTCGTCGCGGAAGCGCTTCACGAAGGAGTCGACGAGCACGGTGTTCATCACCGGCGTCGTCGGGCCTTGACTCGCGCGCTCTTCGGTCACGGCAAGCGCTTGCGCGAGCGCCGTCGAGAGCTTCAGGCACTTGATGGCGATTGGCTCGCCGAGCCCGACGTGCGTCCCGCGGTAGACCGCTGAAAAGCCGCCCTCGCCGACGAGCGCATCGACGCGGTACTGCCCATCGAGAAGCTGCCCGACGAGGCCGAAGGGATCCGCCGCAGAACCAGACACCGCGCGCATCATAACGTCAGTTCCCCCGCGTTGTGCGCCGCCTGGCCCGCGGGCCGGCCCCGGCCTGGCCCGGCCAGGGCGAACCGGCGGGAAATCCCTCCGATTCGCGCGGCACGGCGGTCGCTAACGGCCGAGTCTGCCGCAGCACGCGGCTCAACGAATCGGAGACAGGAAAAATGGATACGCAAAACAGGAAAGCGGTCTTCACGGTCATCGAGCGCAACGACGGCGAGTCCAAGCGCTCGTTTTGGGTGCGCATCGGCGCCGCGTTTCTCAATCGCGACGGGTCGTACACCATCCGGCTCGACGCGCTGCCGGTGAACGGCACGCTCCAGCTTCGCGAGTGGACCACGCGCGAGGAGTGGGCGGCGCGTCGCAACGAAGCGGCGAACACCAACGGCGTCGTCGCCGGCGGGCGAACCCACGCGGACATCTTCGCCGGGGCCTGACCAATGAAGCCCACGCAAGCTCCCTCGTCGCCGGGTTGGTTCGCGCGCCTGCGCGGCTACGTCGGGCGTCCTGCGGGACGCGGCGCGCTCGCGATTTGCGGGCTCGTCGTGCTCTCGCTCGTGGGCCGCTTTGCCGCCGCGGGGGGCCGGGTGCCCCCCGCGCCGGTGGAGCTGCCGCCGATCGCGAGCGCCTCCGCGTCCGCGCCCATCACGGTCGCCGCCGCGGTGCCCGCCCCGGCCGAGGCCGACGCCGCCGCGCCGGCGCAGCACGCCGCGCGCGCCACGCCCGACGACCCCGTCTACTTGAACGAGGCGAACGTCGACGATCTCCGGCGACTGCCGGGCATCGGGCCGAAGCGCGCGCTCGCCGTCCTCGACCTTCGCAAGCGGCTCGGGCGCTTTCGTCAGGTCGAAGACCTCTTGCGCGTTCGCGGCATCGGGCGTTCGACGTTGCGCAAGCTGCGCCCGCTCGTGCGCCTCGATCATCCAGGCGACGGAGGTGCGCCTTGAAGCGGAGCGAAGCGATCGCGAATGTCGGTGTGCTAGCCGCACACCGATCGAACCGCGGCCGAAAGCCGCTCGACGAGCGCGCCGATTTCGGCGCGTCGCAGCTTGAACGCGGCGCGATTGACCGCGAGGACCGTCGAGACCGTCTGTACCTCGGCTACGATCTCGAGACCGTTTTGTCGCAAGGTCTCTCCGGTTTCGACGAGATCGACGATGCAATCCGCGAGACCCGCAAGTGGCGCTAGCTCCACCGACCCCGAGAGCGTGATGATCTCGGCCTGAACGCGCCTCGCGGCGAAGTACGCCGCCGCCGTCCGCGGGTACTTCGTCGCGACGCGTGGCATGTCGAGATCCATCCGCGCGCCCGCGGGCGCGGCGACCACCATCCTGCAGCGCCCAATCCCGAGATCGAGCGGAACGAGCAGATCCGACTCGCGCTCGCGGAGGACGTCTCGCCCGCACACGCCCAGATCCGCGGCGCCGTGCTCGACGTACGTCGGAACGTCGTCGGCCTTGAGCATGAGACAACGCATGCCAGAAACCTCGCGAATCAGCGAGCGATCGCCCTGCGCGAGCGCGCTCGCGTCGATGCCGGCGCGCGCGAACAGCGGGACGAGCGCCTTGACGGTTCGCCCCTTCGCGAGCGCGACGACGAGCGCGCTCAACGTCAGCCTTCTGCGCCCTTGACGCGCTCGATCGTCGCGCCCAGTGCGCCGAGCTTCGCCTCGATCCGCTCGTAGCCGCGATCGAGGTGGTAGACGCGGCGCACCTCGGTGTCGCCCTCCGCCGAGAGGCCGGCCATCACGAGCGAGGCGCTCGCGCGCAGGTCGGTCGCCATGACGCTCGCCCCGGTGAGCGGGCAGGGGCCCGACACGACCGCGGTGTTCCCGCGGAGCGCGATGTCCGCGCCCATGCGCTGGAGCTCGGGGACGTGCATCATTCGATTCTCGAAGATCGTCTCCGAGACGACGCTCTCGCCCTTGGCGGTCGTCATGAGCACGAGGAACTGCGCCTGCATGTCGGTCGGGAAGCCCGGGTGCGGCGCGGTCGTCACGTTCACCGCGCGGAGCGGGCCGGTGCGGCGGATTCGGATCGACTGGCCCTCGGTCGAGACCTCGACGCCCGCCTGGCGCATCTTGAGGACGAGCGCCTCGAGATCCTGAATCTCGGCGCCGTCGACGACGACGTCGCTGCCCTCGGTCATCGCCGCGGCGCACATGTACGTGCCCGCCTCGATGCGATCGGGGATGATCGCGTGGTCGAACGGCAAGAGCTCGCCCTGCTCGCGCCCGCGCACGTGGATGACGTCGGTGCCGGCGCCGTCGATCTCGGCGCCCATCTTGTTGAGCACGCGCGCGAGCTCCTCCACCTCCGGCTCGCGCGCGCAGTTGAAGAGCGTCGTGCGACCCTTCGCGAGCGCCGCCGCCATCATCACGTTCTCGGTGCCGGTCACGGTCGGCAGGTCGAAGCAGACCTCCGCGCCGCGGAGCCGACCGCCGTTGCCGGGCCCTTCGGCGATGACGTAGCCGCGCTCGAGCTTGATCTTCGCGCCCATCGCCTCGAAGCCCTTGAGGTGCTGATCGATGGGGCGCGCGCCGATCGCGCAGCCGCCGGGGAGCGACACCTTCGCCCGGCCGAAGCGGGCGAGGAGCGGCCCGAGCACGAGCACGCTCGCGCGCATCTGCTTCACGAGCTCGTAGGGCGCCTCGGGGCGAACGTCCTTTCCCGCCGCGACCGTCACCTCGGGAGCGGAGACCTTCACCTCGCGCCCGAGAAACCGCAGCAGCGCCGCGGTGGTCTCGATGTCCCGCAGGGCAGGGACGTTGCGCAGCTGACTCCCGCCGTCCGAGAGGAGGGTGGCGCACAAGATGGGGAGCGCCGCGTTCTTCGCGCCGCTGACTTTGACCTTGCCGACGAGCGGCTTGCCGCCGCGCACGCGGATCGCGTCCATGATGCTCAAGAACGCTTATCGCGGCCGCGCTCTTTCCACAACTTTCGTACGCGACCGTCGTCTCAGCGGGGCGCGCACGCCGCGCGGACTTTGGCGGCGAGCACCGGGTCGCCCGCGAGGGTTCGCGCGTCGCCGAGCTCGTAGGTGAGCTTCGCGGTCGCCGGGTCGACGAGGAAGTGGTGCAGGCAGAGCATGCGATCGGGGTGGTTCTCGCAGACGCTCACGGACCACTCGCGGCGGTCCCCTTCCGGCGGGAGCACCATGCCGGCGACGCTCACCGGCTCGGGCGAGGTCTTCGCGCCGGTCTCGATGTCGGCCGCCGCCTTCTTCGCCTCGGGCGTCGCCTGCACGAACGCGAGCACGGTGTCCTCGCAGCCGACCTCGCGCGCGCGGGCGAGGTTCTTGTCCGTCGTCGTGTCGCCCTCGGCCACGATTTTTCCGTCGCGCACGTCGAGGTATCCGACGACGTCGATCACCTTGCCGCCCTTTTGCGTGCTCTTCTTGTGAAAGGTCGCGCGGCCCGAGTCGGTGACGGCGATCGCGTCGAGGTCGTCGCGCACGTGCCAAGCGAAGGCCGCCTTTTTCATGGCGATCGCGCGAGCGCGCGTGACGGTCTCGCCGTAGAGATCGATCGAGTCGGCGTAGAGCGCGCCGAGCGCGGCGGCGTCGTGTGCGTTGATCGCGGCACTCCACGCCTGGACGAGCGCCTCGGTCCTCGCGGCGGCGGGGTGCGTCTCTTTCGGGGCCGCGTTTGCAGCGCTCGCGCTCGGAGCCGCCGAGACGGACGCGGAGGGCGCGGGCTGCGCGTCGGGTTTCTTGCAGAATGCAAGCATCACGAGGGCAACGGGGGCGACGCGCACGCGCCGAGGCTACCACGCGACGGACGCGTCACCGCAGGCGCGCGATCGTGCCCCCGCAGCGGCACTGGCGAACCTCGAGGTACGTCTCGGGCGGCCACGGCCACTCGGAGAGCAAATCGCGGAGCTGGTCGTGACCGAGGCGCTCGACGACGCGGAGCGCCTCCCACGCGACGCGCTCGTAGGCCCGCCCGCAGCGGCCGCACTCGGTCGTGCGCTCGTGCGCGTGGAGGGCGAGGCCGCTCATCGGCGCTCCGCGAGGCGGCGGACCATGTCGAAGTGGACGCGGCCGAACGCTTCGACCTCTTCGATCGTCGCGGCGCGGTCGTGCGGCAAGAGGAGGCGAACGAGCGAGAGCTTCATGTCCTGAGCGAGCGCCAAGAGATCGGTGACCGAGAGATCGTCGCGCACGGCGCCGATCTCCTGCCCGTGCTTCCAGATGGCGACGAGCTTCTTCATCATGCCGGTGATGATCGTGCTCGAGACGCGCTCGCGGACCTCGGGCCTTCGCGCCAGCGCCGTCCCGAGGCGCATCATCGCGTCGGTCGTGACGTGCGGCTCGGCGCGCAGCGTCGCCGTGCTCGAATCGGAGAAGCGACGAGCCGCCGCCCAGAACTCGTGCGGCGCGCGCGGCATCGGGAAATCGTCCCAGATCGTCTCGAACCGCTTCGCCCACCGCTCGAGCACGGCCACCGCCAGGTCAGGCTTGTCGTCGAAGTAATAGTAGAACGAGCCCTTGCTGAACCCGGCGGCGAGCAAGATGCGGTTGATCGACGCGTCGTCGTAGCCGTGCGCGGCGAACTCGAGCGTGGCGGCGTCGAGGAGGGCCTCGCGCTTCTCCGCGGCGGCGCGCTGAAATCGTAAACGCGGCATGAATCAGCTCTAGACCACTGAGTATGAACTTGATTGACTAAACTAGCAAGTTAGAACAAACCGGTCGAAACGCGATGCTGTTGGCGGGACGCGCGCTCTCGAAGCGCTATCGGATGGGCGACGTCGAGGTCGTCGCGCTGCGCGAGGTCGACTTCGATCTCGCCGAGCGCGAGCTCGTCGTGCTCCTCGGCCCGTCGGGCAGCGGCAAGTCGACGCTGCTCAACATCCTCGGCGGGCTCGACAAGCCGACGAGCGGAACGGTCACGTACCGCGGGCAGGATCTCTCGCGCGCCGACGAGGCCGCGCTCACGCGCTACCGCCGCGAGCACGTCGGGTTCGTCTTCCAGTTCTACAACCTGATCCCGAGCCTCACCGCGCGCGAGAACGTCGCGCTCGTCTCCGACATCGCGGACAAGCCCATGAAGCCCGAGGAGGCGCTCGCGCTCGTCGGCCTCGAGGAGCGGCTCGACCACTTTCCGTCGCAGCTCTCGGGCGGGCAGCAGCAGCGCATCGCGATCGCCCGCGCCGTCGTGAAGCGGCCGGAGATCCTCCTCTGCGACGAGCCGACCGGCGCGCTCGACGCCGCCACGGGGCACCTCGTGCTCGACGCGATCGAGCGCGTCCACCGCGAGCTCGGGACGACCGTGGCCATCGTCACGCACAACGCGCCGATCGCGCAGATGGCCGACCGAACGATCTCGCTGCGCGACGGGCGCATCGCCACCGACGTCCGCAACCCGCGGCCGTGCGCGCCCGGGGAGATCGTCTGGTGAAGGCGCTCGACAAAAAGCTCCTGCGCGATCTCGTGCGGCTGCGCGGGCAGGTCGTGACGATCGCGCTCGTCATCGCGTGCGGCATCGCGCAGCTCGTGACGTTCGTCACCTTGTACCGCTCGCTCGAGGCCTCGCGCGACACGTTCTACGAGGACACGCGCTTCGGCGACGTCTTCGTGCACCTCGACCGCGCGCCGCGCTCGATCTTGCCGCGGCTCGCGGAGATCCCCGGCGTCGCCCGCGTCGACGGCCGCGTGGTCGGCGATTTCAGGCTCCAGCTCCCCGGCGTCACCGTGCCGCTCCTCGGTCGCTTCGTCTCGCTCGACGGCGCGCCCGATTCGCGCCTCGACACGCTCTTCATCGACGAGGGCCGCAACGTCGCGCCCGGGAGCACGAACGAGGTCGTCGTGAGCGAGCTGTTCGCCCACGCGCGCGGGCTTCGCCCAGGCGGCTCGATCGTCGCGGTGATCGACGGCCACGAGGTGAAGCTCCGCGTCGTCGGCGTCGCGACGTCGCCCGAGTACGTCATCGCGCAGAACCCGCACAGCGGCTTTCCGGACGCGTCGACCTTCGGCGTCTTCTGGATGGACGGCGAAGCGCTCGCGAAGGCGATGGGCATGTGGGGCGAGGTGAACGACGTCGTCCTGAGCGCGAGCGGCGGAGCGGATCTCGACGACGTGATCGCCGCCGTCGATCGCCGCCTCGATCCCTACGGCGGGACCGGCGCCGTGCCGCGCGCACGGCAGGCATCGGCCAACATGCTCGACTCGAAGATCCAGCAGTACCGGAGCATGTCGCGGTTCGTGCCGTTCATCTTCCTCGGCGTCGCGGCGTTTCTCCTGAACCTCGTTCTGTCGCGCATCGTCGGAACGCAGCGCGAGCAGATCGCGACGCTCAAGGCGCTCGGCTACGGGACCGGCGCGCTCGCGCGGCATTACCTCCTGCTCGCCCTCGCCGTCTCCGGGCTCGGCGGCGCGCTCGGCGTGCTGCTCGGCCTCGGAGAAGGCGAGCTCGCCGTCCGCACGTTGATGAAATACTTCAACCTGCCGGTGCTCGTGTTTCGCTTCGACGGGACGGCGGCGCTCGCGGGCGTCGTCGCGAGCCTCGCGGCGGGGACGCTCGGAGCCTTCTCCGCCGTGCGGCGCACCGTGCGGCTCCCCGCGGCCGAGGCCATGCAACCGGAGCCGCCCGAGAGCTTCAAGCCGACGTTCATCGAGCGCTTCGGCATCGATCGGCTCTTCGGCACCTCGGGCCGCATGGTGCTGCGCGACGTCGAGCGACACCCGGTGAGGCTCGCGCTCTCGGCGCTCTCGGTCGCGCTCGCCACGTCGATCATGCTCGTCGGCACGACGATGTCCGACTCGCTCGACCGCGCGATCACGCGTCAGTTCACCGAGGTCGAGCGCGAAGACCTGACGCTCGCGTTCGAGCGGCCAAAGAGCGCCGAGGCCCTCCGTGAGCTCGCCCACGTGCCGGGCGTCGTGCACACCGAGGCGCAGCGTGCGGTCGGCGTGAAGCTCTCGCACGGCTGGCGCGAGCGCGATCTCGCGATCGTCGGCGTGCCCAGGAAATCCTTCGCTCCGGCGCATGCAGGACACGCGCGGCGAGATCATCCGACCCCCGGTGAGCGGCGTCCTCCTCTCGCGGCCGCTCGGCCAGATGCTCGGCGTGCGCGCGGGCGACGACGTGACCGCGGAGGTGCTCGAGGCGGGGCGACGCAAGCTGAGCCTGCGCGTCGAAGGGTTCGTCGACGACTTCAGCGGCCTCTCGGCGTACATGGACCTCGACGAGCTCGAGCGACGCCTCGGGGAGCCTCCGACGATCTCGGGCGCGCTCGTATCGGTCGGGCGCGGCGACATCCCCGCCGTGACGGCGCGGATCGACGAGCTCCCCGCTGTCGCGAGCTACAGCGAGCCTGCGCTCGACCGCGCCGAGTTCGAGACGCAAATGAGCGACTCCCTGCGCGCGATGACCGTGATGCTCGCGATCTTCGCGAGCGTCATCGCCGTCGGGATGGTCTTCAACAACGCGCGTATCGCGCTCGCGGTCCGCAGCCGGGATCTCGCGACGCTGCGCATCCTCGGGTTCACGCGCGGCGAGGTCGCGACCGTGCTGCTCGGCGAGCAGGCGATTCAGCTCGTGCTCGGCGTCGCGCTCGGGCTTCCGCTCGGCTACGCGCTCGGCGCGGCGGTGCTGCGGTCGATCCCGCCCGAGCTCTTTCGCGTGCCGGCGGTGCTGACCGCTGGCTCGCTCGTCCAGGCGGCGGCGGTGGTGCTCGCGTCGGGCTTCGGCTGCGCGCTCTGGGTGCGCCGCGAAGCCGACCGACTCGATCTCGTCTCGGTGCTCAAGGCGCGTGACTGACGGAGGATGCCGATGGTGAAACGACTCGTCTATGCAGCGCTGGCCCTCGTGGCGGTCGCCCTGATCGTCGTCGCCTCGAGGCCGAAGCCGCTCGAGCTCGCCGTCGCGGCCGTCTCGCGTGGGCCCTTGCGGCTCACGGTCGAGGACGACGGAAAGACGCGCGTCCGCGAGCGTTACACCGTGCCCGCGCCGGTCGCCGGCACGCTCTCGCGCGTCGAGCTTCGCGCGGGCGATCCCGTCGAGCCCGACACGATCATCGCGCGCCTCTTGCCGCTGCCGAGCCCGCTGCTCGACCCGCGCGCGCGCGCGGTCGCCGGCCAGCAAGTCGCCTCGACGCGCGACGCGGAGCTCCAGGCGCAAGCCGCCGTGACGCGCGCGCAGTCGGCGGTCGACCTCGCGCGGAGCACGCTCGCGCGCGATCAACGCCTGGTCACCCAGGGCGCGCTCGGCGCGACCGAGGTCGAGCAAGCCGAGGCCGACGCGCGGATGAAGGAGAGCGAGCTCCAGGCGCTCCGGTTCGCGCAGCAAGTCGCGACCCACAACGTGACGCAGGCGCAGGCCGCGCTCTCGCGCTTCGATCTCAAGCAAGGCAGCGCCGATCACCTCGACATCACCTCGCCCGTCCACGGTCGCGTCCTCCACGTGCTGCACGAGGACGCGGGGCCGGTCGCCGCGGGCACGGCAATCGTCGAGGTCGGCGACTTGGCGTCGCTCGAGATCGTCGTCGAGCTCCTCTCGCAAGACGCCGTGTCGGTGAAGCCGGGCATGCCGGCGACGCTCACGCACTGGGGCGGCGAGCCGATCGCAGCGCACGTGCGGCGCGTCGAGCCGGCGGGCTTCACGAAGCTGTCCGCGCTCGGCGTCGAGGAGCAGCGCGTGAACGTGCTGCTCGACGTCGACGATCCAGCGGCGGCGGCCGCGCTCGGCGACGGGTTCGCCGTCGAGGTGAGCATCCTCACGTGGTCGTCCGACGCGGTGCTGCGCGTGCCCATGAGCGCGCTCTTCCGTCGCGGCGACGCGTGGGCAGTCTTCGCCGTGAACGCCGGCAAGGCGCGCGTTCGCGCGGTCGACGTCGGTCACCGCGGCCCGCTCCTCGCCGAAGTGAAAGGCGGGCTCGCCGAGGGCGACGTGGTCGTCGCGCACCCGCCGACGTCGCTGACCGACGGCACCAAGGTCCGCGGCGTCGCCGAGTGACGCGCGCGCCTGCGCTCCCGTGGCGAGCTGGGGCGCCACTTCGCGAGCGGCGCGTTGTGAACAGTGTTCACATTGGATCGGGTCCCCGAGGGGGTCGCCGCGAACGCGAGGACAGTGGGGCGCTCAGCGCGGGCGCCGCGGAAACGCGGACGCGAGCCCGTCGGCGAGCAGGTCCCCGAGCTCGCGCGAGTTGTCGAGGATCAGCTGGTAGTCGGCCGCGTCCGCGTCCCATTGCGCCGCGACGCGCGCGTCGTATTCGCCGAGCGTGCGATCGACGCCGACCTGGAGGATCCGGTCGAGGTCGCCGGCGCGCCAACTCGCGTCCACGCTCGCGAGGTACCTCGCGAAGTGGCCCATGTCGGTCACGAAGATCTGGCGAGTCGCGTCGCTCGCCGTCGGATCGGCGGACTTGGTCGCGAGCATGTACGCGTACGCGTCGGCGAGCTCGCTGTGCAACCAGAACTCGACCTGCCCGCCGATCGAGTTGCCGTAGAAGCGCGCGAAGACGTTGGCGGTCGCGACGCGCACCGCGATCGCCTGGTCCAGCACCGGTTGCAGGGGCTCGCCGCGCAGCTGCTCGATCGCGACGACGCGCAGCCAGAAGGCCCCGCGTGCGAGGAGCGGCCGGAGCTCGAGCCGGAGGCTCCGGTCTTGCGGCGAGAGCGCGCTCGGCGCGACTTGCGAGGAGCCGAGCGCGAGGAGCTCGTCGGTGAACGCGTCGCCGACGGCGAGCGACTGTCTCTCCGCTTCGTCGTCTGCGGCGATCTCGGCGTGCAGGTCGCCGTTCGCACGAGCGGTGACGACGCCTTGCATCGCCGTCTCGTTCGCGCGCAGCGCGGTCGCGAGCGTCGCCGTCGAGCGCGCGTCGCCGAGCCTTCCGAAGAATGCCGCGAGGTCGTTCGTGCTCTGGTCCCACGCCCCCTTCGCCGTCGCGGTCGTCGCCGGGTCGCGGCTTTCGAGCGCGCGCATGAACGCTCGTGCGTCGGCGGCGCGCGCGCGGAGCAGCGCGCTCAGGTCGTCGGACTGCGCGTTGCCGAGGATCGGCGAGGCCTCCGTGCCGATCGCGTCCTCCGACTGCGTGAGACGATCGAGCGCTTGAGGCTCGTCGGGGGCGTTGGCGAGGGCCGCGATCGCGTAGAGGTGCGTCCACTGCGTGGTCGCGAGCCACGCGGCGCGCATGTCGCTGCGGAGCTGGAAGTCCGTGGCGGCGGGCGCCGGCGTTCCGGCCTCGACCGTAGGCGTCGGCGGCGCTCCGGCGTCGCCCTCGGCGCCGGTGCCGCTCGCGCATGCGAGGACCGAGACGGATGCGAGCGTGGCGAGCGCGACGAGAGAGCGTACGTGCGACATGATGGACCTCGCACGCGCTCGAGTGCATCGCAAGTGCCAGCGCGCAACCGCGCGACACGGCGCTCGCGCATCGCCGCGCGCGCACGTTTGCATCGTGATCGCCGTGCGCGCGAAACGGCCGAGCTCCCCGGCTATTTGCGCTTCTTCGAGGCGTCTTCCTTCGCGGCGCGCATGCGCGCGCGGAGCTTCGACGCGTAACCTTCTTTGTTCTCTTGCTTGGGGCGCGCGATGGCGAGCGCGTCGGCCGGCACGTCGCGCGTCACGGTCGTGCCGGTCGCGACGTACGCCCCGGCTCCCACGGTGACCGGTGCGACGAGCTGCGAGTCGCTGCCGATGAACGCTTCCTTCTCGACCGTCGTCGTGTGCTTCTGCACGCCGTCGTAGTTGCAGAAGATCGTGCCCGCGCCGATGTTCGCGCGCTCGCCGATGACGCCGTCGCCGAGGTACGCGAGGTGGTTCGCCTTCGCGCCCGTGGCCATCTTCGTCTTTTTCGTCTCGACGAAGTTGCCGACGTGGACCTCGTCGGCGAGCTCGCTCTCCGGCCGGAGGTGCGAGAATGGCCCGATCTGCGCGCGCGCGCCGATCCGCGATTTTTCGAGCACGCTGTACGGTTTGATCGTCGCGCCCGGCCCGATGACCACGTCGACCAGCACCGCGCCGACGCCGACGAGCGTGCCCTCGCCGACGCGCGTCTGGCCGCGCAAGACGGCGTTGGTGTCGATCTGCGCGTCGACCTCGATCTCGACCGAGTCGTCGATGAGCGCGCCGCCGCGCACGGTGACGCCGTTTCGCTGGTGCTTCGCGCGGATGCGCCGGTGCATGCGCTTCTCGGCCTCGAAGAGCTGTACGCGGTCGTTCACGCCGAAGAGCACGCTCTCGCGCGCGTCGATCGCCGTCACGTGCTCGTCGCGCTTGCTCGCGCGCTCGACGACGTCGGTCATGTAGAGCTCGCCCTGCGCGTTCTTCGCCTCGAGCGACGCGAGCGCCTCGCGGAGCCAGGCGGCCTCGGCCGCGTAGATTCCCGGGTTGATCTCGTTGATGGCGCGCTGATCCTCGTTCTCGAGATCGCGCTGCTCGCGGATCGCGACGACGCGACGACGCGCGTCGCGGATGATTCGCCCGTAGCCGGTCGGGTCGGCGACGACGCACGTCGCGATGGCGAGCGGCGCATGGCTCGCCTTCTTGTGCTCGAGCACGAGCCTGAGATTGGCGGCCTCGATGAGCGGGACGTCGCCGTAGAAGACCACGACCGTGCTCTCGGCTCCCGGATGGAGCGCCGCGGCGCCGACGCGCGCGGCGTCGCCCGTCCCGCGCTGCGTCTCTTGGACGACCGTGCGCACCCGCTCGTCGAACGCGCTGCGGAGGTATTTTCGACCAAATCGCGCCCGTGCCCGACGACGACGACCACGTCGTCGCACCCCGCCTCGAGCGCGGCGCGCACCGGGTAATGCAGGAGCGGCCGCCCCGCGATTGGATGGAGCACCTTCGGAAGCGCACTTTTCATGCGCTTTCCCAAACCCGCGGCGAGGATGATGGCGGTCTGCGAGGGCATGGTGACTCGTCGGTCCCTGGGGACCCGGCGCACTCGTTAGCATATAATCGTCTCATGCGGTCGCTTCGCCTTGGTTTGGGCCTCGCCGTCACCGCGGCCCTTGCCTGCACGGACATCGACACGACGCGAAACCCGCCGCCGCGCGGAACGATCGGCGAGGAGGTTTACGGCGCGTTCTGCGACCGCGTCGCGAGCCTCGTCTTTCCCGAGGATCTCTCGGGCGACTCGTATCGAAACGTCTGTCACAAGACGAACGGCGTCTTCGCGGACCAAGTCGACGAGACCAAGCTGCCCCCGATCACCGACGGCGCGGTCGACGCGAACGGAAATCCGGTCAGCGCGGCCGCGCAGCAGCAATCGCGCTCGTACGCGCTCGCGCGCGTGGGCGCGCTCGTCCGGCGGCGCGGCGATCTCGTCGCGGCGCTCGACGCGACCATTCCCGACGTGCTCGTCCCGGTGAAGGACACGCAAAACCCGGACAAGACGCAGTCGTGCGGCGCGCCGTCCGACACGCCGGATCAAATCTCGCTCGGAAAAGCGGTCGCCGACATGCTCGGTCGCTTCGGTCCGCTCTACGACGACGGCACGATGCCGCGCTCGACCGAGTCGCTCGCCGCGCTCATGCAGTCGCTCTCGACGTCGAAGGAAGCGCAGCAGGCGCTCGCCGTGTTCGCGTCGCGCGTCGGGTATCGGCCGGTGCCGACCGCGCTCGGCGCCGCGCGCCCGTCGATGTCGTACGACAAGCTGCGCGATCTCGCGAACGCGACGCTCGCGCTCATCAGCCCCGACGCGACGCCGTACGACCTCAACGCGCCGCACGACGGCTTCGGCATCCGCATCCCGGTGCCCGGCCCGGCCAACGCCCAGCTCAACCAGGTCGTGGCGACGCTCCAGCAGGAGATGCGGACGGCGACGATCGATCCCCCGCCAGCGCAGCTCACGACGACCAACGACTCCTACACCGATCGGACCATCCTCTCGCGCCCGCGCACCAACCTCGAGGCGCTGCGCGTCGTCATGATGGCGGAGGACCCAGCCTTCGGCGCGGGCGCGTCGCGCTACATCGCGCGGCGCGACGCACGGGGCTTCGCGGCGGTGCCGCTCGTGGGAGGGACCGTCCCCGCGCCGTTCGTGGACACGAACGCCGACGGTCTTCCCGACGTCGACGCGCTCGGCCAGTTCGTGTCGTCGAGCGGCTCCGCGCCCCCTTCGCCCTTCTTCGCCGTCGACGCGCCGACCAAGGCGCAGTCGTACGACGCGTTCGATCGCTCGCTCGCCGCGGGCAAGCTCCTCTACGGCTACGTCGACACGACGCACACCTTCACCGCGTCGATGCTGAGCGACTTCGGCCCGCTCGTGAATCCCGACGTCACCCAGAATCACGAGTCGCTCATGTACATGCTCGGCGGCGCGTACGCGATGCTAGGCACCCGCGACGGCTCGAACGCCTCGCAGAAGGTGTACGGCGACGCGCAGAGCGGGCAGGTGACCCTCGCGTACGACGCGTTCCACCCCGAGAAGTCGCCGCTCGTCGATCTCGTCTACGCGATCGGTCAGGTCCTCGGCGACTCGAGCACCGACGACACGCTCGCGCTCTCCAAGTCGCTCATGCAGAACGACCAGAGCGATCTCGCGCGGCTCGTCGCCGCGGGCCTCTCGTTCAAGGACGTCGCCAACAAGCACGCCGAGGCGGTCACGCCGGCGAAGTCGACGTTCTGGGACGAGATCCTCGACGTGGTCGTCAAGATCGAGCAGGAGCCGGGCCTGCTCGAGGACGTGCTCCGCTCGACCGAGTCGCCGCAGTCGAACCTGCTCGGCGGGGTATTTGCAAACTACATGCAGTTCAAGGACCACATGTCCTACGACCGCAAGAACCTCAACGGCCCGCCGTTCGACGTCGACACGAACAACACGCAGGAGATGTCCCAGGCCGTCGACCGCACCAAGCCCGACGCCGGGTGGAACCGGAGCGCGTTCCAGAAGTTCATCCAGCTCGTCCACGACACCGACGGCGTGACCGCGTGCAACAAAGAGGGCGCGGTCCTCCACGCCAAGGGCGTTCCGATCCTCGGGAGCGGCGACATCTGCGCCGGCACGCTCGCGCTCTGCTCGCTCCTCGGCACGCGTCCGTTTCACCAGTGCGAGGTGTTCAAGATCGACAACCTCGCGAAGTTCTACGTCGACTCGATCGTCGGCAAGGCGAACCTTTACCTCCGCCCGAGCGTGCTGCGAAATGGCATCCTCGGGCATCGGCGCGGCGACCGTCGACATGATGCAGCAGTCGAGCGGCATCACCGGGTTCTGGGACCCGGGCAGCAGCCACACCATCCGCCCGCGGCCGGAGTTCTTGAGCCGCCAGGTGTACTTCGACATCGACAACGACAGCCCGAACCCGGGCGACCCGAACTACACGACGAACCACTTCTTGAAAGACCTCATGGGGGCGCACACGGTCGGCACCGTCGCGTGCCCCGAGAACGTGATCCCCGATTCCGGATCCCGGCGCGGCGGACGCGTCGCCCGACGGGTACGTCCACGGCCTCCGGACGTGCGCGCAAGGGCAGACCGTCGACGAGAAGATCCGGACGCGCTCTTCGTGCTCGAGAACTTCAGCGCGTTCTCCGCGTTCGCGCCCATGATCGAGGCCTTCGCGAACCACGGGCGCGAGGACCTCTACCTCCAGCTCCTCGAGACGATTTACCGCCACTGGGCCGACGCGAGCGACGACAAGACGAACTGCAGCTCCGACGGGCACGTCGAAGACGAACCCCGAGTACTGCACGCAGGACGGCCTCGTCTCCTACGAGCCGCTCCTCGCCGAGGCGATGGCGGGCGACATCTTCCCCGCGCTCGCCGCGGTCACGACCGACGCCGACACGACGATTGTCCCGCACTGCACGGCGGCGAACGCGAGCGGCGTCTGCACCGCGACGTCGTACCCGAGCGGCGTCGACGCGCTCGCCGCCGCGACGCGCGCGCTCGTCGACCCGGCGCGCGCGGCCACGTCGAGCCTGACGGACCGGCACGGCGGCGTGACCGCGCTCCGCAACGACGGGACGACCAACCCGCAGGTGACGCCCATCTACCTGCTCACCGCCGCGCTCGACGCCATCGACGCCGGCCTCGCGCCCGACCCGCAGCGGATGACCAACTGGCGCCTCGGCCGCTCGCAGCTCGTCGATCAGTTCCTCTCGGTCAAAGGCTCCGGCGCGAGCTCGACGTTCGCCGACGCGTCCATCCCGACGATCACGCCGACCCTGATCGACATGCTCCGCTCGCAGATGGCCGCGAACTGCCCGTCGAGCTACGTGCCGCCGTACGCGCGCTGCGGGTGGGCGCGCGACGACCTCACCAACAAAATCTCCGATTCGATCAAGGGCCCCTTCTTCTCGACCACGATGGATTTCCTCGAGGCCATCCGCCAGAACGACGACGCGCGGAGCGCGCTCGAGGCGCTCCTCCAGTACCTCGTCTCCGCCGCCTCGCAGAACGACGCGCTCGCCTCGCTGCTCGCGACCGCCGACGACCTCTTGCAGGTCATGGGCGACGACGCGAACCTCGTCCCGATTTATCACGCGCTCGCGCCCGCGCTCACGCCGACGACGCGCGACGTGAGCGGCCGCATCCTCACGGCGAGCGTCCTCGACGCGCAGCTCACGCTCCTCTCGCGCGTCGCCGGTCGCTTCTTCTCCGGCGGCTCCGAGATCTGCGCCGACGAGGCCGATCCGAACCAGATCCTCCCGCAAGTGCTCGCCAAGCTCGTGACCCCGATGAAGGACACGACCGGCCGCGAGACGCAGACGCCGCTCGAGGTCATCCTCGACGTCATCGCGGACGTGAACCGCGGCGACCCGTCGCAGACCAGCAAGCTCCAGCCGGACGACTACGGCGCCATCGCGAGCCAAGTGAACGACTTTCTCATGAACAAACAGTTCGGGCTCGAGCAGTTCTACGAGATCGTACGAAAAGGAACGGATTGAATCGGGTCCTTCTTGTAGTTGCAGTTGCAACTGTTTCGGCGAGCGCGCGAGCCGGCGGTTTGTACTTCGCCGACCGGGGCGTGCGCCCGCTCGCGCGCGGCGGCGCGTTCGTCGCGGGCGCCGACGACCTCGGGGCCATGTGGTACAACCCCGCGGGCCTCGTCGACGCGCAAGGCACGTTCCTCGTGGACGCCTCGCTGATGCTGTTTTCGGCCGATTTCACGCGTCGAACGCAAGTGGTCGGCGACGCCGGCGCGCTCCAGACGTACGACTACCCGACCGTGCACGGCGACACGCCGCCGCTCGCGATCCCGACGCTCGGCTTCGCGGTCGCCGCGGGGTCCGACCGCCGCTGGTCGCTCGGTGGCGGCATCTACGCGCCGGACGCGCCGCTCCTCCGCTGGCCCGAGACGCTGAGTGACGGCACGCCCGCGCCGCAGCGCTACTCGCTCGTGTCGCTCGAGGGCTCGGCGCTCGCCATCTTCGAGGCGTTCGCCGCGTACAAAATCTCCGACGAGCTTCGCATCGGCGCGGGCCTCCAGCTCCTCGCGGGCGTGTTCCAGCAGACGGTCGTGCTCAACGCGAACCCCGGCTTGCTCGGGCCGCAGCAAGACCCCGACTACGACGCGCTCTCGCGCACGCGCGCGAGCATCGTCACGCCGAGCGGCAACTTGGGCGTCACGTGGGTCCCGTCGAAGTTTCTACGCTTCGGCCTCGCGGGCCAGCTCCCGTTCTGGATCGACGCGCCGGCCACCATCCGCGTGCGCATGCCGAACGCGGCGATCTTCGACAACGCGACGCAAGTCGGCGAGGACGCGGGCGTGAATTTCCGCCTGCCGGCGCATTTGCGCGCCGGCGTCGAGCTCCGCCCCTCGGACGCGGCGCGCGTCGAGCTCTCCTACGAGCACCAGTTCTGGAGCTTGCACGACACCATCGACATCACGCCGCACGGCATCCAGCTCGTGAACGTCACGGGATTTCCGAGCCCGTACTCGATCCCGAAGATCTCGCTCGCGCGGCATTTCCAAGACTCCGACTCGGTGCACCTCGGCGGCGAGTACCGCGTGAACGTGTCCGAGCGCGTGAAGCTCGATCTGCGCCTCGGCGTCGCGTTCGAGACGAGCGCGATCCCGCCGGCGTACGAGTCGCCGCTGACGATCGACGGAAACAAATTCGAATTTGCCGGCGGCCTCGGGTTCACGATCGATCGCACGCGCTTCGACGCGACCTTCGCGTACGTCTACATGCCGGACGTCGACGTCCCGCCGTCCGACGCGCAGCTCGGCGTCGTGAACCCGGTCTCGGGCTACCCGCCGCCGCCCGGCCCGCCGAACGGCACGGTGAACGGCGGCCACTACAGCGCCGGCGCGCCCATCATCGGCCTGGGTTTCAACTACACGTTCGACGTCACCCCGCCGAAAAAACCGCCTCCGCCCCGCACCCCGCCGCCGCCTCCACCTCTGCCCCCACCGCCGCCTCCGCCTCCGCCCACGGTCGCCCCCGAATCGCCGGTCGAAGAAACGCCCGCACCCAAGCCCCACCCCAAGAAGAAACACAAGAAACACACGTCGCCCCGGAGAGAGTGACAGGAAGCTCAAAAGATCAGAAGCCGAGAGAGAAAAGGGATTTGGTTTCGAGAATCAAAAAAACTCCCTTCTGAGCTTCTGATCTTCCTGTTTCTCTCTCTCTGGGGGTGAGTTGCGCAGCGTGAGTGGCGGCTGCATGGTGCGTGCATGAGCTTGCGTGGGCGGTGGCTTCGAGTCGTCTCGATTTCGGCGGTGATGGGCGCCGCGGTGGGGCCGCTCGCGAGCGGGTGTGGCGCGCGGACCGAGCTCGGGGCGCCCGTCGTGCCCGACGCCGAGGCCGGCAAGGACGCCCCGTTCGACCACGACGCCACGAAAGAAGACGTGCAAGAAGAGGACGCCCTGCCGCACATCGACCAGTTCGTCGACGCGCCGATCCCCACCGATTGTCCCGACGCGGGCGCGACGCTCGTCTACGTCCTTTCGTCGGAGAACGAGCTCCTCAGCTTCTACCCGCCGACGCTCTCGTTCAGCACCATCGGCAAGATTGCGTGCCCGAACACGCAGAGCTCGCCGTACTCGATGGCCGTCGACCGGCTCGGGACCGCGTACTCGGTCTTCGCCGACGGGACGCTGTGGCAGATCAGCACGGCCAACGCGTCGTGCAAGCCCACGCCGTACGTGCCTTCCGTGCAGGATACACCTTTCTACAATTTCGGGATGGGCTTCGCCGGCGACCAGAACGGCGAGTCGCTCTACGTCGCCGACGCCCACTTCAACCAGAACTCGCTCGGGCTCGCGACGCTCGACACCACCACGTTCACGCGGAATTTCATCGCCGACTTCCAGCCCGAGCTCCCGCGCTGCGAGCTCACCGGTACGGGCGACGGGCGCCTCTTCGCCTTCTGCCTCTTCACGACCGGCAGCGGCTCCGAGATCGCCGAGATCGACCCGAAGACGGCGAAGGTGATCGCCGTGAACCAGCTCCAGGTCGGCCAACCGAACGACGCCTTCGCGTACGCGTTCTGGGGCGGCTATTTCCTGGATCTTCCACGGCCCCGGCGGCTCGACGACGGTCGTGAAATACGATCCGGTCACCATGAGCGAGACGAACGTGACGTCGCTCGCGCTGACGATTGTGGGCGCCGGCGTCTCGACCTGCGCGCCGCAGTGACTAGAGCTTCACCGGCGGAAGCAAATCCGGCTTCGGCGGCACCGGCAACGCGCCGAGCGGCGCCGGCGAGGTGACGGCCGCGGCGGCCGCGTTCGTCGCGGTCGCCGCGGTGCTCGCAGGAGCGGCGTGCGCCGGCTCGACGTAGACGACGACGGCGTCTCCGTCTTTGAGCGCGTCGCGCCGTGGCCGTCGATTGATTCGCTCCATGGTCGCGCCCGAGACGCCGTAGCGCTTGCCCACGCTCTCGATCGTGTCGCCGGCCTTCGCCGTGACGACCATGCGCCGGTGCGTCTTGTCGAAGTAGGCGAAGAAGTCGTCGCTCCCGACGGCGAGCACGCGCACGTCGCTCTCGGCGAGCAGCGCGATCTTCGAGAGGTCCGCGTTGGTCTGCACGAACGCCTGGAGCGTCATGCCTTCTTGCAAGCGCGCCGACGGGTCGATGTCGTTCCAGCGCCGCAGCTCGTCGACCGTCACGTGCATCGCGTCGGCGAGCTCCTTGATCGTGTCGCCCACGCCGACCTTGTAAAATACACGCTTTCGACCCGGGTACACGAAGAGGTCCGTTGGCACGACGACGACCGGCTTGTCCGCGGTCTTGTCGGCATTTTCGGGCGGTTTCTTCGCGGCGTCCTTCGACGCGGCGGGGACCGGCTTCGGCGGCGGGACGAGGAGAAGCGTGCCGCCGCGCACGAGCTCGCCCGGCTGGATGCCGTTGATCTCGGCGAGCTTCGCGCTCGTCGTGCCCCGCGCGAGCGCGACCTGCTCGAGCGTCTCGCCGAAGCGCATGACGTAACGCTCGAGCGCCGTCTCGTCGCGGTGAATCTTCGCGAGGCCCGCGACGACGGCGGGCCCCTTTCCGAGCGGTACGCGCACGGTCCACCCGCGGCTCCCGTTCTGACCGAGCACCGCTTGGGCGACGTCGCTCTCCTTCGGCGGCGTGCGCTTGGCGCGGAGCTCCGGGTTGAGCGCCTCGACGTCTTTCGCGTCGAGCCCCGCGGCTTGCGCGATCGCCGCGAGCGAGACGCCGAACGGCGCGTGCACCTCGTCGTACTCCATCGGCGGATCGGACGTGACCGCGTCGAGCCCGAAGACCTTGGGGTTTCGCATCACGATCGCCGAGGCGAGGATCTTCGGGACGTAGAGCGTCGTCTCCCAGGGGAGCGACCCTTCGAGCTTCGAGAGGGCCCAGAAGTCGTTCGTGTTGTACTTGCGCTCGGCCGCGACGACGCCCGCGTACCCCATGTTGTACGAGGCCATCGCGAGGTCCCAGCTCCCGAAGCGGCGGTGCAAATCGCTCAGGAAATCCGCCGCGCCCTCGGTCGCGGCGACCACGTCGACCCGCTCGTCCACGAACCGATCCTGCGGCATCCCGTAGAGGCGCGCCGTTTCGGGCATGAACTGCCAGAGCCCCATCGCGCCCGCTGGCGAGCGCGCCGTCGGATCGAAGCCGCTCTCGATCATCGCGACCCACTCGAGATCGATCGGCATGTTCTTGCGCCGTAGGACGCGCTCGATCGCGTCCTTGTAGCGGCCGGCCCGCCTGCGCCAGACGACCAGCGCGCCGCGCGCGCGCGCGTCGTTCTTGTACATCTCGAGGTACCGGACGAGGCGCGCGTCCCAGCGCACGGGCAAATCCGGAAGCGTGAGCTGCGAGAGCCACGAGAGATCCTTGCCGCCCTCGGCCGCCGGCGGACGCGACTCGGGTGGCGGCGCGGGCAGACCGCTCGCGTGCACGACGGGCCCGTTGCTCGCGTCGTTCCACGCGGGGAGCTCGGTCGGCCACGCGTTGCCGGGCAGCGGCGCGGTGGGCGGAAAGAGCTCGCGCTCGGCCGCGCGGAGCTGAGCGAGCTCGGGGCTCTCGACGCCCGCGCGCAAGTCGTCGGCCGTCGGACCGCCCGCGACCTGCCGCCGCGCGCTCGGGTCGGGCGTGGCCTGCGGGTGCGCGTGCGTCGTCGTCGCGTGCCCGTGCTGGGGCGGCTTGGCGTGGGGCTTCGCGCCCGCCGCGAACGCGGTGCTCGAAAAAACGACCGAAGCAAAAAGGACCCGCGCGCGAATCAAAACTACCCTGGCCGCAGGGTAGAACGGCTGAACCCCCGCGGCCAACTTGCTATGCTGCGAGCCCGATGGGACGCAAGCGGAGGGTGCAACGCGCCGTCACCTTCACGGTGGCGACGCTGCTCGTCGCCTCCTGCGGCGCCCGGACCGGCCTCCTCGCGCCCGAGGAGAGCGAGGCGAGCCCTCCCGACGCCCACCACGACGCGACCCACGAGCCCGACGCCGAAGCCGACGCCCCCGAGGAAGACGCCCTCCCGCCGATCGACGTCGTCTTCGTCGACGTGCCGATCCCGAACGACTGCCCCGACGCGGGCTCGACGCTCATCTACGTGATCGGCGCGGGAAACGAGCTCTACAGTTTCTACCCGCCGACGCTCGCCTTCAAACAGATCGGCACGGTGAAGTGCCCGGGCACGTCCTCGCCGTTCTCGATGGCCGTCGACCGCCTCGGCACGGCGTACTCGGTCTTCAGCGACGGTAACCTCTTTCAGGTCTCGACCGCGAACGCCGCCTGCAAGCCGACCAAGTACCAGCCCGGCCAGCTCGGCTGGACCAACTTCGGCATGGGCTACGCGACGGCCTCCGACGGCGGCGACTCGCTCTACGTCGTCGAGGTCGATTTCCAGAACCCGTCGCAGGGCCTCGGGGCGATCGACACCTCCAGCTTCACGCTCTCCAAAATCGGCTCGTTCCAGCCCGATCTCACGCCCGAGTGCGAGCTCACGGGCACGGGCGACGGCCGCCTCTTCGCGCTCTGCCTCTCGAATCAGACGACCAACGCGACGCTCGCGCAGATCGATCCCGCGACGGCGAAGGTCGTCGGCGCCGACACGCTCGCGCTCGGCGGCGGCCAGCAGGCGCTCGCGTTCGCGTTCTGGGGCGGCGACTTCTGGATCTTCACCGCGCCCGGCAACGTGACGACCGTCACGAAATACGATCCGGTCGCCAAGACTCTCACCAAGGAGACGTCGCTCAACGCGCAAGTCGTCGGCGCCGGCGTCTCGACGTGCGCGCCGTCGCAGTGAGCGTCAGAACAGCTTGCGTCGGCGCTTTCGAGCCCAGGCTTCCATCTCTCGTCGCGCCCCGGCGTATCGTTGGCGTCGCGCCGCTGACCCTTCCGGCACGGCGACGCCGAGGAAGAGCAGCACCGCGTAGGCTCGGTGTCCGCGGCTCCACGTGATCCGGCAGAGGCGGCGGAGCGGATCGCGGTCGAACCGATAGCTCGGCACGAGCAGCGCGCCGACGAGCGTCGGGAGCGCGCAGCACGCGAGCCACCGGATCTCGCCTCGCGCCGCGAGGGCAGCGCCGCCCGCGACAGCGAGGCACACGAGCACGACGCCGAGCTGCTGGCGCGAGGACTCCGAGCGTCGGGATCGCCGCTCGGAACGGGGAAGGGCAGCGGGTGTCGTGCGGTACGGGCCCATGGTGCTCACAACCGGATCATCGGAAAGCAGACGCCGACGGTGGCCACGGCGAAGCTCGCGCGCAGGCAGCCTTCGACTTGCTTGCCCTCTTTCTTCACGCCGATCGACACCTCGGCGCTCGCGCCCTCGCTCGCGCCGACCGTGACGCTGCCGACCCCTTGCTTGTGCACGGTGATCTCGCCGCCGGCCGCCACCGCGCCCCCGCCGCCGTGGACGCCCCACGAACCGTCGCTGTTGTGGACTCCTTGATCATAGCCCGCGCTGAGCGCGTCGCCGCTGACGGACACGTCGGCAAACCGGAAGTCGTGCTTGGCTTGCAGGTGCATGACCGTGCCTTGAATTCCGGTGTGCCCGGCGCCCAGCTTGGCCGAGGCATCGAAGAGCTTCATGTTCTTCCCGTCGTGTCCCGTCGCGCCCGCCTGGACGCCGAGCCCGTCGGCCTGCGCGTGCACCGGGCTGCGCCACGCCTGCGCCTCTTCGGCCTTTGCGTCGGCGTCGGCCGCATTGCGGTTGGCGAGGACTCGATCGAGCGCGTTCAAACGCGCCTTGTCTTCCGCGCTCGCTTTTCCACCCGACATCTCGGCTTCGAGTGCCGCGTGCGCGTCGAAGAGCGCGGCGTCCGGCATCTTCGCGTATTCGGCGCGGAGCGTCGCGTCGCTCGGCGCGCGGGGAGCGCCCATGTTCTTCGCGATCTGCGCGACGACGTGCGGTTTCTCCTCGGGGAGCATCGGCGCGTGCCACGGCTCGACGTCGCGTGGCTGCGGGTCGACCTTGGCCGGGCTCGGCCCGCACACGAGCGCGTCCGGGTCGCAGCTCGAATCGGTGTCCTGCGTTTTCGAGCCGTCGATGCGAAGGTCGCCCATGCCCACTCATCGGCGCGGCACGGGCGAAGTTGCCCGAAATTCGCGGGCGGCTACTTCGCGAACAAATCGGCGATCGGGACGACGGTCACGTCGGCGTCCTTCAAGTGCAGTGGGAGCGCCTCGATGATCTTGTCCTCGTCGGTCACGCTCTTCGGCTTCGGCGAGTCGTAGGTCGGCGGCGATTTTTCGCCCGACACGAGCGCCTTCTTCAGCGCGGCGCCGTTCTTCGCGACGATCGCGATCGTGAGGTCGTCGCGCGCGAGATCGCGCTTGATGACCTCCATGAGCTTCTTCGAGTCGAGCGTGCTCCAGGCGGCGCGCATCCGATCGGCGAAGGGCGTCGCCAGGTGGTAGGTGCGATCGTCGAGCGCGAACCCGAGCCGGCGCGACTCGGTCTGCTGCTCGAGGCTCTGGTAGCGCGAGAGGAAATTCCCGAAGCGCGCGATCTCCGGATCGGGGATGCCTTCTTCGATGAATTTGCCCCAGTAATAGAGCGCGCCGCGCAGCGCGAAGAGGCCGTTCGCCGGCTTCACCGGGCGGAGCCAAATCGAGACGAGCTGCTCGCGGCGCGCGTCGTTCGGGAGCGTGAAGCGCGACCAACCGTCTTGCTCGAAGTACTCGGCGTACGCGTAGTCGCCGTAGTTGAGCCCGCGCTGCTCGCGCAGGCGGTTGTAGAGGACGCCGGCCGACTGCCGGTGGAGGCCGACGTAGCTCGTGAAGAAATACGCCGCGGGAAAATCGTCGCTCGTGCGCGTCATCGTCGTCGGGAAGCCGATCGAGATGGCGGTCGAGTCGGCGCTCGGCTTGTCGATGATGACGACGCGCGCGCCGTGGTGGCGCGCGGGCTCCGGCAAGCCGGGTCGCGGCCCCGCGCAAGCCGGGAGGGCGTCGAGATCGCGGGCGATGGTCTTGTCGAAGCCCTCGGGGTACGCGCCGGCGACGCCGACCGTCACCCGATCCTTGCAGAATACACGTGCTCGCTGGGCCTTCACGTCCTCGAGCGTCAGCGCGGCGAGGCCCGCGTCCGTGCCCTGCGTCGGGTGGCCGTACGGGTGGTCCGCGTAGATCGCCGCTTGGAGCGCCTCTTTTCCGAGCGACTCGTCGTCGGCGCCTTTCAGCTCGTCGTCGAGCGAGCTCTTCTGGCGCGTGCGCAGGCGCGCGAAGGACTCGGCGTCGAGGCGAGGCGACAGGAGGACGTCGCGGAGCAGCGGATAGAATTTCGGCAAGTCCGCCGCGGCGACGTCGGCGGAGAACACGGTCTCGTCGCGGTGCACGTCGACGTCGATCGACGCGGCCATCGGGTAGAGCGCGCGGGAGAGCTGCGCGAAGGTGAGCTCGCGCGTGCCGCTGTGCGCGGTCATCGCCGCGGTTAGCTCGGTGAGCCCCTCTTTGCCCGCCGGATCTTCCGACGAGCCCGTGTCGAACACGACGCGCACGGCGACGACGCGCGCGCTCGGGTTGCGCTTGGCGAGGGTCGCCACGGCGGACCCCGACTGCGGCGACTCGATCGAGGCGCCGGACGGATGCGCGATGGTCGGTCCCGGCACGTTGACGGGCGGCATGTCGTTGCAGGCGAGCGCGACGAGCGCGACGCCGAGCGCGAGCCTTCTCATTTCTTCGCTCCCTTCGGCGCGGCCTTGGCGGGTGGCGAGAGCGTCACCACGTCGCGGTGCGCGGCGGTGAGCATCTTCGCGACGCGCACGAGGTCGTCTCTGCCGACCGTGCCCGCGGCGGTCATGTAGCGGTCGAACGCGTGCGGATCGCCGCCGCTCGCCGCCGTGAGGTACGCGAGCCGTATCGCGACGTCGCCGGGCGTCTGCATCGAGAGCACGAGCCCGCTCGTCAGGTGGTTGCGCGCGTCGGCGAGCTCCTTGTCGTCGACCTTGCCCTGCGCGACGGCGTCGAGCGCGCCCTGCACGTCGGCGAGGATCTCGTCGAAGCTCGTGCCCTCTTTGAGCTTGGCGTCGACGCGCATGAGCCCCGGATCGCGGTGGAGCATCTCGTCGGGATCGGCCTCGAGGCCGATGACCTTCTGCTCGGTGACGACGAGCTTCTGGTAGAGCGCGCTCGGCTCGCCGAAGACCATCGTCGCGAGCACTCCGAGCGCCGCCGAGTCGGCGAGGGCGTCCTTCGGTGTGCCCTTCGGGCTGTCCGCCGCGCCGGGCACTTTGTACGCGATGGTCATCCTGGGCGTGGTCGGCCCCTTCCAGACCATGTCGTGTCGGCGCGGGGCGCGCTGCTCGGGCTCGGTCTGGATCGTCGGGTTCGCGCGCCTGCCCTTCCACGCGCCGTAATTCTTCTTCACGAGGTCGAGAACCTCGCCGCGCGAGACGTCGCCCACGGCGAAGATCACGCAGTCGTCCGGCACGTAGAACCGCGAGAAGAAGACCTTCGAATACGCGTAATTTTGCGGCATCGCGTCGACGTCGCGCTTGTAGCCGATGACCGTGTGCCCGTACGTGTGGCGCGTGAAGGCGAGCTCGCGGATCGCCTCGTCCATCGCCCACCACGGATTCGAGAAGTCTTTGTTGAACTCGCCCGCGACCGCGCCGGTCTCGTCTTTGTACGCGGCGGGCGCGACGTCGAGGTGCTCGAAGCGATCGGCCTCGACCGGGACGAGCTCGGCGAGGCTCTCCTTCGGGATGAGCGGCGTGAAGAAGGTGAAGTCGTCGGTCGTGAACGCGTTGTTGTCCGACCCGAGCGACTGCATTCGCTTCTCGTACGCGGCGGCCGGCGTCTCTTTCGTGCCGCGGAACATGAGGTGCTCGAAGAGGTGCGCGTACCCGCTGCGACCGGGCTCGACCTCGTCGCGCGAGCCCGCCATCACGAGCGTGTAGAATGCAACCGTCGGCGCCCCCGCCATCGGCACGACGACGACGCGCAGCCCGTTGTCGAGCGTGTCGACCGTCATCGGCATCGCCTTGTAGACGGGCGCCGCCTTGGCCTCGTGCGGCGCGTCCGCGCGCGCGCGCGGCGCCGCGTCGACGAAAGCGAGCGCGAGCGGAACGAGGACGAGACCTAGCGTTTTCGTCTTCACGCGCCCGGACTAATCCGTCCGGGTGCGCTGGGCAAGCGTCAGAAGTTCTTCACCTGGACGGGAACGCTCGAGTTGGTGGTCGTCAAGTCTCCGAGCTCGCCGTCGGAGTTGTTGCCCCAGCACCAGACGGTGCTGTCGTTTTTCATCGCGCAGGTGTGAGCGGCGCCGGCGGCGATCGCGGTTATGCCGCTCGCGAAGACCTCGTACGGCGTGAGAACCGGGGTCGCCGACGCGTTGTTGTTGCCAATCTGACCGACGTCGTTCGAGCCCCAGCAGAACACGGCTCCCGCGCTGGTGAGCGCGCACGTGTGGCTGTAATTGAACTCTTCGCCGCCGAGGGCGAGCTGCGTGACGTTCGAGACTGCCGCCTTGACGGGTACCCAGCTCATCGTAGCCGTCGCTCCGTCCCCCAACTCGCCGTACGCGTCATCCCCCCAGCAGTAGACCTCTCCGCTCGAAACGATCGCACACGAGTGGATGGCGCCGACGGCCACGTGTGTGACGTTCGTCAGAGGCGCGTTGTTCGTGTCGACGACATCGACCGGGAAGTCGTCTTCGAAGTTGTTGGGGTTGTTGTCGCCGCACTCGCCGTAATCGTTCTCTCCCCAGCACTTCACTTGGCCGTTGGTGAGCAGCGCGCAGGCGTTGTAGCCGAGGCCGGCGCTGAGCTCGACGGCGTCGGCGATCGGCGGCACCGTGGTGACGGGGGTGTCGGTTTTGACGAAGGACGCGTTGTTCCCGACGTCTCCGTAGAAGTTCCCGCCCCAGCACATGAGGCCACCTCCCTGCATGATCGCGCAGCCGTCGTCCCCGCCGCCATCGATGCGGGTCGCGGCCCCGGTGAGCGACACCGGCGAGGGTGCGTTCTCTTGGGTGGCGTTGCCATCACCGAGCTCACCGGAGAAACCGTAGCCCCAGCAGTACGCCTTGCCCCCAGCGACCACCGCGCAGGTGTGGTTCGCGCCGGCACCGACGAAGATGGCGCTACCGCTGAGGGTAGGCGTCACCGGGCCGCCGCTGCTCGTCGCTTTCCCGTCGCCGAGCTGCCCATCGACTCCATAACCCCAGCACTTGAGGACGCCGTTCGAAGTGATCGCGCAGGTGTGGGCGTATCCAGCCGTCAGCGCGCCGCCGGTCTTGATCGTGCAATTGGCGACCGTGTCGCACGCGCCGCAGTAGATCTGCCCGGCCCCGCAACAGTGGCCCGCGCTGCAGCTCCCCGCGCACGTCGCCCCGCACGCGCCGCAGTTGCTCGGGTCGATGCTCTCGTCGACGCACGCGCCGCTGCACTTGCTCGTGCCGCCGTTGCACTGCAGGCTGCACGCGCCGACGCCGTTCACGGGCGAGCACAGCTCGCCGCCGGGGCACGGCGTGTTGCATGCGCCGCAGTTGTTCGTGTCGTAGCGCGTGTCGACGCACGTCGTCGCGCCGGCGTCGCCCACCGAGCACGACGACCAGCCCGCCTGGCACGTCGCCACGCACTTGCCCGCCGAGCACACTTGCCCGCTCGCGCACGGCTGCCCGCACGCGCCGCAGTTGTCGTCGTTCTGGGTCACGTCGACGCAGTCGCCGTTGCAGTCGGTGAGGCCGTCTTGGCAGGTGACCGCGCAGGTGCCCTTGTTGCACACGTTTCCGGTCGGGCACGCGAGAGTGCAGGTGCCGCAGTGGTTCACGTCGGACGACGTGTCGACGCAGTCGTTCCCGCATCGCGTGGTGCCGCCGCCGCACACGGTCGCGCACGCGCCGTGCGAGCACACCTCGGTGTCCGCGCACTTCGTCCCGCACGAGCCGCAGTTCTGGAAGTCGCTCTGCGTGTCGACGCAGGTGTCGCCGCATTTCACGGCGGTTCCCGGGCCGCACGGGTTCACCGCCGCGTCGCTCCCGGCGTCGCCGTTGCCGCTGCTGGTGTTGGCGCAGCTCGCCACGCCGATCACGCCGGCCGCCGCGACGACGAACGCGACCACAGTCTTCGATGCAAGCTGAGACATCTCGATGCTCCTGAGAAAGTTACGACTCGAGGCGACTGCGAGGGCGAGGCTCGCCCTCACTGACACGTGCTGTTGACGCATTTCTGCCCTCCGTCGCACGCGTTGTTGCAGCCGCCGCAGTTGTAGGGGTCGATCTTCGGGTCCACGCAGCGATTGCTGCAGAGGATCGAGCCGCCGAAGCACCCGAGGCCGCAGCCCGCGTCGCCGGCGTCGTCCGTCGGCGAGCAGAAGGTTCCGCCCTCGCAGACGTTGCCGCAGCCGCCGCAGTTGTTCGGGTCGACCAGGAGATCGGTGCACCGATCGACCGAGGTCGTGCCGGCGTCGCCCGCGTCGACGTCGACCGAGCAGATCGTCAGACCGGCCTGGCACGTCGCGCCGCACACGCCGCCCTCGCAGCGCGTGCCGGCTCCGCAGACCGTGCCGCACTGGCCGCAGTTGAAGTCGTTCGACTGCGGGTTGGTGCACAAGAGCGTGCCCGCGTCGTTCGCGCAGGCGTTGTAACCGGGCTGACACGAGAGCGCGCAGCCGCCGTCGTTGCACACGTGGCCGGGATCGCACGTGACCCCGCAGCCACCGCAGTTGTTCGGGTCGCCGAGGAGATTGGTGCAACCGGCGTCGCATTTGAACGAGCCGCCGCCGCAGGTGAGCGAGCAGCTCCCCGCGTTGCAGACCTCGCCGCTCTTGCACGTCTTGCCGCAGCCGCCGCAATTCTGCGGGTCGGCGTTGAAGTCCACGCACGTGCCCAGGCACATCGTGAGCGTGCTTGCGCACCCGACGGTGTTGTCGGTCGCGGCGTCTTGGCCGTTGCCCGAATCACCGCTGCATCCCGAAAGGATGCGCGCGAGGCCGCACGCACCACAAACCAATCCAAGCCCTACCCACGAGCGAAGCCCTAGTCCCATCGGGGCGGACCTTTACACGACTACGGTTGTGTCTCAAGGTGCCCCGTCGTTACCCTCAGCCTTTTTTGTCGTTTTTGTTCTCGTGGTCGTCGTCGCCGCGGAGCTCTCGCTCGATTGTTTGCGCGACGTTTCCGACGGCGCGCCCGATCTCCTGGAGGCTCGATTTCAGGGCGCCCTCGAGCTTGTCCGACTGCAGACGGTCGAAAGCTTTCTGCAAATCGTCGACGCCGGTCTTGAACGCCTTCTCGACTTTCTCGCCTTGGGCCGCGTCCTTGGCCCGGTGCGCCGCGCCGTGGGCGGCCTTTCTCGCCGCGCGGAAGAGGAGCCCGATCCCGTGGCGGAGATCGGAGACGGGATCCTCCGGATCGTTCGGATCCGAACGATCGTCACGATTTTCGCCTTCGGGCTTGGGGTCCTGGGGCGGCTCGGGCGGGGTCTCGGGTTCCTTCTTTTCGCTTTCGCTCATGGCGGTCCAGACCATGACACAATGACGAAATGAAGGCAGCTCGGTGTCTTTCGTGGCTCGCGGTCGCCGCGATCGCCGCGGCATGCTCGGACCCGGTCGACGACACGTGCTCGGGGCCTTGCCCCGTGTCGAGCATCAAGCACGTGGTGGTGATCGTTCAGGAAAATCACACCTTCGACAATCACTTCGGCCGCTATTGCACCGCGCCGGCCGGGTCGGCCCCGACGTGCAACGACGGGCCGGCGTGTTGCGAGGCGGCGCCGGCGACGGATCCCTCGGGCGCGGCGCTCGGCGACTTGGACGACGCGGCGCTCGGGAGCTACAGCCCGGATCACGGCTCGGCGTGCGAGCTCGCCGAGACGAACGGCGGCGCGATGGACCGCTACGCGACCGGCGCGCCGTCGTGCAGCGACGCGCGCAACCTCGCGACGAGCGATGCGGCGATCGTGAAGCCCTACTGGGACTTCGCGGCGCAGGGCGCGCTCGCCGACCGGTATTTCCAGCCGATCGCGGGCGCGAGCTCCGCGAACGACATGTACATGGCGCGCGCGCAGTTCGTGTTCGACGACAACGACTGGGGGCCCCAGGGCGCGGCCGGCGTCGCGTGCACGCTCGGCGCCGTGATGCAGAAGCAGTTCGACGGGCCGACGATCGGCGATCTCCTCTCGCAGGCGGGCGTGCCGTGGAAATACTACGCGGGAGGCTACGACGCGCAGGCGGCGGCGGCCGCGCAAGGCACGTGCGCGCCGCGCCCCGAGGACTGCACGGCGGCGCTCGCGTTCTATCCGTGCACGTTCGACCCGAGCGACGTGCCGTTCGAGTACTACGCGTCGAGCCGCGACGACCCGGCGCACGTGGCGGACGACACGGCGCTGCTCGCGGACTTGAAGAACGGCACCTTGCCGGCGGTCGCGTTCGTGCGCGCCGTCGGCTGGAAGAGCGAGCACCCCGGTCAGCTCGCGAAGCTGAGCGACGGCGTCGCGTACGTGACCGCGACGGTCGCCGCGATCGAGAGCTCGCGCTACCGCGACGACACGCTCGTCCTCTTCACGTACGACGAGGGCGGGGGATATTTCGATCACGTGGCGCCGCCGCCGGCGAGCACGGTCGACGGCAAGCCCTACGGCACGCGCGTGCCGATGCTCGCCATCGGACCCTTCGCGAAGAAGAACTTCGTGTCGCACGTCGTGATGGAGCACTCGAGCATCGTGAAGCTCATCGAGTGGAACTTCCTCGGCGGTCAGACGGGGCAGCTCGCGGGGCGCGACGCGGTGGTCGCGAACATGGGGAGCTTGCTCGATGCGAAAGCGACGGGGGTCGCGGTGCCGGAGAATTGAGAAAACAGGAAGTTCAGGAGATCAGAAGGGCTGGGTCGGCAAGGGGCCGACCCGGCCATGGTTTGGGGGGTGGGTTGCGGCGGCTCGTGGGGGTGGCGTGACGGGTTGGGCAGCGTGGGGGTGAGGGGGGCGTTGGGGTGGGCGGGATGGCGTGGATTTTTGCGTGAGGCGGGTGGACG
The DNA here is from genome assembly GCA_963731595.1 of uncultured delta proteobacterium. GTDB lineage: Bacteria > Myxococcota_A > Polyangia > Polyangiales > Polyangiaceae > DASXHD01. The sequence goes on along the minus strand of CAVSWE010000009.1, from coordinate 895,230 downwards.
GTGTCGTGAGCTGGAAGGGTTTGGGCGGCGGTGAGCGATGAGCCAAAAACGGCGCGTGCGGGCGCCCGAAATTTGGCGCGCTGAACAGGGGGCGTTGACTGTGCTTCGCGCGCACGCGGACGCGTGGCCGCGCGGCCGACACGCTCACCAAGCTGCAGCTATCGGCTGTGGTTTGGTCCAGGTTTGGAGCCGACCACAATGCGAATCACGCCGCTCGGTACTTCGTTGCTCGTCAGCGCGGTTCGCGAGGTTAGGACGCCGATTCGTGCGAGCACGTCGACGAGGGGCTCCGTCGCCGGCGGGATCTTGCCGGCGTTTGCCTCCGGATTCACACCCACTTGGACCCCGACGGGAGCGGGGATGATCGCCGACTCGCTGGAAAGTGCGCCGCCGTCGAACACCCAACCTGCGTCCCGTAACGCGGCTGCGATATCGCGCTTGAACGCCGCGCCATCGCCATCGCCAATGAGCGAAGCGAAGAGCACGCGCTGGCCGCGGAAGGGCGAGACCGCGGCGACAATGGCGTCGTGCTCTTCTTTCGACAGTGCCCGTTGGGCGGCGTGCTTCTCGAGTACGTCGGCGCGCTGAGCAGCGTCTGCGGCTTTCTGCTCGGCGGCCTTCACCTGCTTCCGCAGTTCCCTCTGCTTTTTTCGAGCTGCACTCTCGTCGGCCTTCTGCTTTTCCTCGACGAGGGTGTCCTTTCGGACACTGTAGACGTGCGACAACACCTCCGCCCCCGTCATCACGACAAGCGCGGCGATTCCGAGCCAGAAGTGGAACGTGCCCCACCAAGTGGCTCCGTCGAATCGAATCCCAACCGGGAAACCGCACTGAGACACGATACTCGTGCCACCACGAGCGCGAAAGCTCGTTGGGCAGACGTCCTCTTCGAGCGCGCCGTAGTGCGAGCGCTCCGCGAGAACGGCATCCACACGATCTCGAAGCACCCGCTCCGCCACGTGCGCGTCAATCACGCGGGCAGGGAGACCGCGGGCCTCGATCATCAATCTCGACGCTTGGTGACCAGCGCTCGCGCCCGGCGGCGTCGTGTTCGACGCGACGTACAAGCACGCGATATCGAGCTCGAACCTGAGCAGGTGCTCTCGTACTGAGTCATCACGGGCGCGCGTCGGCGCGCTCGTCGTCCCGAGCGGGCTCGTCGCGGACCGGCACTCGTTCCGGTTCGAGCTGCCGAACCACGAGCGAGTTGTCATCCACGTACTGGAGCTGGAGGACGTCGCGTCTTGGCGCGCGGCCGGCAGCCGGTTTGCGGCGCGCGTCCGCGCGGCGTGCGCTGCGGAGCTCGCTCCGGCCGTCGCCTGACACGCCAAAAACGGCGCGTTCGCGCGCCACATTTGGCGCGCCGCCGCTTCCCACACCGTGTCGCGACACCCTCGCGCCGTGGGCAATGGGACGCACAGCGCGCGTGGGACGCCTTAGTTTTCCAGCTCGATCCTCACGGCACGTCGGATGCACCGGGACACGAGCGAGGGTTGACCATGGATCTCGAGGCTTTCGACATTGAGCGAATCGTGACGCAACAGAACCGCTACCAGGCGCAGCACGGTGACGACGACTACCGTCTGAAGCCGTCGGTCGAGCGCGAACTGGATACCGCGGTTCAACTGGCGCCAATCTACTCGCGCCTTTCCGCGACGGGCAGGCGCGTCATTCGAGCGATTCACTCGACCCCGAAGCTCTACGCCGCCTCAGAGCGCATCTCCCGTGCGAACCTCGAGTTCTACGTGGGTCGCGCGGGCGCGACGGCGCGGCATGTCTTCAACCGCTTCGAGTACCGGTTCGAGGAGCGTGCGCACGCAGGCGGCATCGTGATCTGCCGCTGCGCGACGGACATCGCGCCGCTCTGGGAGGGCGTCGCCGTTCGCATCATCAAGCAGCTCCCAGCAGCGGAACCGATTGTGCGTGGCGAACGTCGCCGCCCACGGCGGTGGCGGCATGCCGAATACGGACGAGTGCGTCATCTACCTCACCTGGAAGGTGCTCGATCGAAGGGAGCCAATTTCAGCGGCGACGGCTGACGACGTTGCCTCCGTGACCAGCGCCGTGGCCGACCAATGCTCCGACGTCAGTGAGCGTACGATTTGGAGCGTGGTCGACCGCGTCACGAGGCCGCGAAGCGAAGTCGCGCCCCTTGCGTGGACTGAGCGCGATGAAGCGGCATGAACCTGCTTGGGTGTAGTTTTGGCGAATGGCCAGTCGAGCAAAGCGAAAGAAGTCGCGAGCGGTGAAAGGGGCCGGCGGCGGTGCCCCCACTGCGGGAAGAGGGGAGTCCGACCGGTGGTTGGATTTCGGTTTTTGGGCGGTGGCGTTCATTGACCTCCTCGGTAAACAGAAGGCGTTTCTACGCACGGACCGTTTGCCGGAACCGGAACAGGCTGACGCGTTCCGTAACGAGGTCGTGGCTAGCCTTGGCGTGGTGCGGCAGCTCCGAAAAACGCTCAAGCAATTCCGTCGTGCGTTCACAAGCTCGGAAATACGATATCCGGTGCACGAGCCCGCGTTCTCGACGAAGCCGCGTGACGTGGCGAGACTATGCGCGTGCCCGACTCACGCGCCCGCAGCCGGCTGCTCGATCGGCGGGACCGTCAGCTCGCCGACTTCGCGCGCGAGCTCGGCGGCGTCGAGGCGCGCGCGCGTCGTGGCCCAGTACTTCGGGGCGAGCTCGAGGTATCGCTCGCGGGGCCAATGCGGCATGACGCGGATGATCTCGGCGAGGTACGTCTCGGCGTCGAGGCCGTGGAGCTTGCAGCTCGCGATGAGCGAGAACAGGTTGGCTGCGGCGCTCGCGTGATCGTCGGAGCCGAAGAAGAGCCAGTTTTTGCGACCGATCGCGATGTGCCGGAGGGCGCGCTCGGAGTCGTTGTTGGTCATGCCGAGGCGGCCGTCTTCGAGGAAGCGCCGCAGCGCGGTCTCTTGCCGAAGCGCGTAGCCGAAGGCCGCGGACACGAGGCCGCGCTCCGGATGGAGCTTGTGCTCGGCGCGGCACCAGGCGAAGAAGTCGCCGACGAGCGGCGCGAGCACGCGCTGGCGCATGATGAGTCTCTTCTGCGGCGGGAGATCCTTCCATTCAGCCTCGCGCTCGAAGATGACGCGCAGGCGGAGCAGCCCCTCGCGACCGAGCTCGTGGCGGCAGCTCGCGGCCTCCCAGAATTTCCTTCGCGCGTGGCTCCAGCACGCGACTTCGGTCGGCGGATCGACTCCCGTCGCGACGGCCTCGCCTCGGTAGAGCGCGTCGTAGATCGCATGAGCGTCGGCGTGGAGATAACCCGAATAGCCGCGAAACATGTCGCAGACCGCGGCGCTATTGTGTTTGGACTTGAACTCGAAAAAGACGTGATCGCGATCAGCGAGGACGACGAAGAAGTGGCCTTTTCGGCAAGGCTGCCGCTGGTCGGCGATCGGCTCGGGCTGAATCGCCACGCCGGTGGCGTCGGTGGCGAGACAGAACGCGTGCTTCATCGCCTCGTCGCGCATCGCGAGCACGATGGGTCCGAGCGTCGCGCCGGCGTCCTCGGCGTAGCGGCACATCTCGGCGCGCCCGAGATCGATGCCGTCCTTCGCGAGCATCTCTTCGCAGCGAAAGAAGGGAATTCCGAAACCGTATTTCAGCATCAGCACATGCGCGAACATCGAGGGCGCGAGCAGGCATCGCTCGAACAGCTCGCGAGGCCGCTTCGCCGTCGCGAACGTCGTCTCGCCCGCTTCGCTCGTCGTCTTGTACTTCGCGCGCGCGACAACGATGCGCACCGCGCTCGCGCGACGGCGCCCGAGTCGGCAGCTCTCCTCGAAGCCAATCCGCTCGCCCGCTTGCTCGAGAGCCGGGTCCAGGATCTCGATGCGCTCCTCGGGCATGTCGAGCGCGAACAGATCGCGCCGGCCCCTCGGCTTGCTCTTCTTTTTCTTCTTCCGCGTCCGCTCGTCGTCCGGCGGCGGGGCGCTCTGCTCGTCGAGCGACGCCGCGAGCACCGCGAGCGCCGCTTTCTTCTCCGCGAACTCGATCTCGAGCTGCCGGGTGTCGACGCGCTCGGCCTTCGCGACGTAGAGACGCCGGCGCACGAGCTCGAACTCCTCTTTCAGCTGCTCGTAGGCACGCCGCAGCTTGTCGCGCTCGCTCGTCACCGCTGCGAGCTTCGTCTTGCTCGCCGCCAGCTCCGCTTCGAGCGCCGCGATGCGTCGGTCTCGCTCGTCGCTCGCGCTCGTCGCCGTCGTCGTCACGCGCTCTTTCTAATGCTTCGCGCGATCGGCGTCGATGCTTCCCGTGCACTCTACACGCATTTCGATCGCACCCTGTGCGTCAGTGTACGGCGCGCTTCTTCGGCTCCTCGACCTCGATGCCGTCGAGCAGCGCGTCGAGCGCCGCGTCGTCGATCTCGACGTGCTTGTCGCGCGCGTCGAGCCGCTCCGGCAGCTTGAACGTCCCGCGATCGAGCCGCTTGTAGAAGATGCACATCCCCGTGCCGTCGAAGAAGAGGACCTTGAGCGCGTCGCGACGCCGCCCGTAGAAGACGAAGAGCGCGCCGCCGCGAGCGTCGTAGCCCACCTGCTCCTTCGCCGTGCCCGCGAGCCGATCGAACGAGTAGCGCATGTCGATCGGCTCGAGCGCCACGAAGACCTGCACGCCGCTCGGGATCATTTCGTCTCCGAAAGGGCGGCGACAACGCGCGCGAGCAGCACCGGATCGAAGCGGTCGCCGACGACGATACGCGCGAGACCGACTTCGACGACGAGCGGCTCGCGTCGAACCTCGCTCGCTCGCACCACGCGAACCATCGCGACCGACGCGGACTTCGCGCGCTTCGGCTCGACGCGTCGTCGCAGCCGGCTCGACCACCACCGCAGCGTCGACGGCGCGTATGACTCCCCCGCCGCGAACTCCTCGAGCGTCTTGCCGCTCGCCTTCCACTCCGCGACGCGCGTCGACCACGTCGCCTCCGTGCTCGTCATGCCGAGAAGAATGCGCTCACGCTCCCGTCAGGAGAAGAACGCGGGCTCGTGCACCGGATACGAGAGGGCTCCAGCCCTCTCTATGCGCTCTCGCCGGTGCAGCGTGCGAAAGCGCGCGAGTTGCTGACGACGAACGTGCGCGTCTGGCCAGCGTCCGACGGTGTCGTCATCGCATGCCCGCTCAAACCGGGACCGGGCCCCACGTGGTCCCGATTCATGGCGTCTACGACATGCTCGCGACGTCGGCTGCGGTGATGATGCTTCAGCTCGCGGTCGGCCGCCCCATCCGCGGCGGGATCGATGTGGGCGCTGGGATCGAGGTGGACGGCGAGCTATTCGGCGCGGCCCTCGTAAAGAGCTACCAGGCGGAGGCGAAGCGCGCGCGCCACCCGAGGATCGTTGTCGGAAAGGGCTTCATCGAGTACCTCGGCAACTCCACAAATGCATTCGGGTCTAGATCGACCGCCAGTTGCAACGGAACCTCGCCGGAGGCTGCCAGCGGCGCTTCGCGACAGACAACGATGGCGAGTTCATCGTCGACTACGCGGGCGAGTTCGTCCTAAGGAACTCGGGTGTTCCCCGCGAGATGATGAAGGCAGCGTACGATTTCGTGAAGCGCAGCCGAAACGAGTTCGCGCCGAGCGGGACCCACGCGACCTCGGCGAGTACGACGAGGACGAGCGGCAGAAACTCTTCGACCGATACTCCTGCACCTTGCGCTATCTCGAGTCCCGCGAGAGAAATCCGCCGAAATCGCATGACGAGGGTGCGCCTGGGTCCGCCTACCGGTACCGATGGAGCGTCGCGCGCGCGGGGAACATACTTGCCGCGTACATCGGCGGTTTTCCGATTTTGACGAGCGGCCAGCCCGTGTACTTGCCGACGACCGCCGACGACCGGGTCGTGGCCATAGCCCTTCGACGACTGGGGATGCACAGCGAACGTCGCGTCGACGACCTCGTGCACTGCGGTCCCGCCGACCGCAGCGCCGAACCACGCTGGCTGAGGATGGCGCGCCGGTGCGATTACCTCGAAGGAGCCGATCGCCATCGCCGGCTTGCCGGGCCGGACGTAATCGAAGTGTCGAGGATGGTGTCGCCCGTTGCGACACTTTGAGCGTTGCTCGCCCACTTGCCGGGAGCGTCGTACGCGGAGCGGCAAAGAAAGCCCGCGCTTGTCGGCGAGGTCATCGTGTCGATCGGGCCGACCTTGCTGCGCGTAGGCTTTGTACACACTGCATCGCCTCATCCTCCCAGTGCCAACTGGACGGCTACCGCGGTAGGCCTCCGCCTGGAACGGAGGGAAGCTGTCCGGGCAACGCTGCTCCACGACATCCAACTGCGCCGTCTCCGCGAACTCCGCGAAGTCCGCATGGCCAGCTTCACGGCCTAGCGCCCGCCGCAAGCAGCACTTGGGATGGCCCGAGCTCGGCTCGCCTTCGTCTCCCCAGGTGTCCTCCGGGGTGCGGCGGCACGGCAGACGGGGTCCCCTCGTTTCGGGTGAGCGAGAGCGACAATCGCGGCTGCATCGCCGAGTGCCCAACACTCGGAGCATCCTGCACGGGGTGACCGTGATGGTCGGCGGACCTCGCTCCGAATCGAACCCGTCCACAATCTCCTGGCGTACGCTGGCGAGCTTCCGCCTCCGCTCGAGAGCGCTCTTCTTCGTACCGCCGGCCCGGTCCACGTCTTTCACGTAGACGAGGACGTCGTAGCCCTGCGTTCGAGCGATCACGCGCGCTGCCGCGGCGCGATCCCCATGGCCGATACCTGCCCCATGCGGCTTCAAATTCGTGATCCGCTGGGCGTCGATGAAGACGTCGTCACCCAACAATCGACGAAGCAGTGGCTGGAAATATCCCTCCTGCTTTGCGCGCTTCCGCTTCGACGTCCACCACTGGTCCTCGTGGCCAATCTCGGACGGACCCTCGGCGACGAGCAGAACGCGCTTCATCCGCCGGGCCGCGTGATGCGCTTCTCGCCGAGGTTGTACCAGAGCTCACCGAGCCCCATTCGCTCGCGGAGATCCTCGAACCCGGGCGCGGCCTCGAGTGGCGTGACGGCGACGGCTCCATTCGCGCCGCGCGTCACGACCATCGCGCTGTCGTCCGGCACGTAATTGAGCGTAAGCGGGCTGTGGCTCGTGGCGAGCACCTGCGTGGTTTTCGACATCCCGCGAAGGATGTCGACGAGCCCAGCCAGCAACGACGGGTGCAGTCCGTTGTCGATCTCGTCGAAGAGGAGAACGCTCGGCTTCTCGTCCCGCGTGGCGAGGGAAGCGACGGCGATCAATCGCAAGAGCCCGTCGCTCACCTGACGCGCGTTGAAGGTCGCTGTCTCCCCGTTCCACTTCTCTGTCACTTCGAGCTTCGTCCAGCCGTATTGGCCACGCTTCGGCACGAGCTCCACGAGTCGCGGATACTGATTCCTGAGGAGCTTGATCAGCCGTTCGAGGCGCTTGGGTTGCGCCTTCAGTCGCACGAGATAGCCGGCCAAGTCCTCCCCGTGCTCGCCGATCTCGCCGCTCTTCGAACGCGAGGGTGCGCGCAACTCCTTGGGGTCGAGGTAGAAGAAGCTCCGGATGCCCTTCGCCCAACGTGCAAGCGAGACGAGGGTGCGCTTCCTTTTCGCGTCGGCCTTTTCATCCAATGTCGAGAGCCACGAGCTCGCGAGCGAAAGAGTGACCTTTTGATCCGGTGAGCCGTCGTCGAGGAAGGTCTGGATGCTTCGCCCCGTTCGCCTCACCAGCGGGGTCCTCCGCTCGCCATCCACGCGTTCGACGTGTTCTTCGGCGATACCGGGGTGTTTCCGGTGTTCGAGGACGATATTCCAGCACACGGTCCGGCCCTCGAGATCGAGATCGACACCGATGGAAATCCTCTGACCCTTCGCGAGCAGGTGGGGGAATCGCGGTATTCCCAGCTCCGCCGCTCGAGCATCTCGTCGATGGTGCCGCGCGCGAGGTCACCGAGGATCGCGATCGCCTGCAAGATGGTCGACTTGCCGCTGCCGTTGGGCCCGACGAAGAGCGTCAGCGGCGCAGGTCGACCCCGGTCTCCTTTGCGCTGGAGAACGCCTTGAACGAGCGAAGGCGGAGCCGACGGATCATCCTCGCTGGAGCATAGTCGAACGCGCCAAAAACGGCGTAGCCGTGCGCCAAGTTTCGCGCGTCCGCTGTAACATGGGCCGTGATGCCCGGCCGCAGCTGGAACGAGCGAGAACCCGGCGGTCGAGCAGCTCGAAGCGCTCGGGTACACCTACGTCGAGCCCGAGGCGCTCGAGGCCGAGCGCGAGTCGCACACGGAGGTCGTGCTCGCGAAAACCGCTCGCCGCGGCGATCGCGCGGCAGAACCCGTGGCTCTCGGACGACAACGTCCAGAAGGCCGTGCGCGCCGTCACGCATGAGCAGCGCTTCGCCGGAGGGGCAGGTCCGGATCAACTGTCGCGTCGTCCAGGCTCCCATCTCCCTCGTGGATTACGTTGTCGCCCACGAGCTCACGCACGTGCGCCATCCGAATCACACCCCGAGTTTTGGGCCGCCCTCGGCCGCGTCATGCCGGACTACGACGCGCGGAAGGCTCGATTACGCGCTCTGGGGCCGCTCTTCGACTGGTGACGGTAACGCGCGGCTAGCCGCTCGCGCGTCCCCTCCTGATGGCGTTTCGGTGCGCGCGGGCGGAGCCTGAGCGGACGGCGCGCATCTGCCGCCATCGCACGTCGTTTCGGCGAGCGCGTTAATCATCGTCAGTCCGTGGTTCGCCCTTCAAGAGCTCCACCGCGCGATACGTGAACATCTTCACGACGCGGTCCTGGGTGTGAAGAAGCCGCCCAACGAGGCCTGGTCGCTTCGCGATTTCTCTCGCCAGCCTGTGCGCATACGCGTCCTTGTCGTGTTCGGCCCATGTGCCCTCGGCGTGAAGTCGAAATACGTGGCACGCCTCGTTCAGAATCGCACCGATCCGCTCGTTGTCTTCGGTGCTGCTGCCCAGGTCATACGCGACGTCCTTCCACCCGTCGTTCGTTGGAAGCTCTTTCCGCGGCATCGGCATGAGCGTAGGCCACTTTTCGTCCCGTGACGTCTCGACGGAGGTCGTGGCATCTTGTCGCGATGCCGAAAGCCCCGAAGAAGTCGCCCCCGAAGAAGCCCACCGCGGACAAGTCGACGTCGCGGCGTCCCGCCTTCGGCGGAATCCGCCGACACGCTCGCGCCCGTCGACCCCGCGCTCAAGCGCTCGTGGGACAAGCTCGCGTCGAGCATCGACGCGTTCGCCGAGAAGGGCGCGGCGGCGTTCGACGAGCTCTGGGAGGCCGTCGCGCACGCGGTCGATCACGAGCCGCCGCTCTATCTGTTCGGCGGGTACAAGACGGCCGCCGAGTTCTTCGAGCAGCGGCTGCACACCGACACGCGCACGGCGCAGCGCAACATCCGAGTCGCGCGCTACGCGACGCCGCAAGAGGAGGCCGAGTTCGGGACGAGCAACATCGACGCGCTCATCGGCTACCTCGAGGCCAAGCACGGCAAGCTCGACGGCGCGCTGCCCATCTCGATCGCGCGCGTGAAGATCCCCGTGACGTCGGGCAAGGAGCACGAGCTCGTGCCGTTCGCCCAGGTCACGGCGCCGCAGATCAACGCGGCGACGCGCGCGCTCCTCTCGAAGAAGTCGCCGGCACCGAAGAACCCCACGCGTCACGCGCTCGAAGGCGTCCTCGGCAAGCACGGCGCGCTCTCGCACGTCGTGGTGCACGAGCGCGAGGGCTTCGCGACGTTCACGAACGTGCCGCTCGCGTCACTCGGCGTGTTCGCGAAGGCGCTCGGGTCGGTGAAGCTGCCGCCGGTCGCGAAGAAGAAGTGACGCGCCAAATTTGGCGCACGCACGCGCCGTTTTTGGCGCGCGCGGTCCATCGTGCCGAGCCCAGCGTTCGTCGAACCGCACGGGTCCCCCTTGTCGGCGCGGCGGCACGCGCGTTGCTCCGGTTGCGCGAATGCCACCGCGTGCGCCAAGCGATGTCTCGGAAACGTTTCGGCGGTTTGCCTCCGCGCTCGCGTGGCGACTTGGCTCGCATTGGGCGTTTCTGTGCGCGCTCGTGCTCGTCGTCGTTTGGGCGATGACGGGGCCCGTCTTTCGGTTCAGCACGAATTGGCAGCTCGTCATCAACACGGGGACGACGATCGTCACGTTCCTGATGGTGTTCGTCATCCAGTCGACGCAAAACCGGGACGCCAAGGCGTTTCACCTCAAGCTCGACGAGCTCATTCGCACGACGCGCGCGCGGAACGCGTTCGCGGATCTCGAGAACGCGACCGACGCCGAGCTCGAGGCCTTCCAGCGCGAGTTCGAGGCCCTCCGAAGGCGCGCCTGCGCCCGCCCCGAGGCCCACTCCCGCCGCAAACGTTGACACTCGCGGGGCGCCCAAGAGATTGAACAGGAAGATCAGAAGGTCAGAAGATTTTTTTGGAGGAGAACTCGCGTCTCCCCACAAAAAAAATCTCCCTCTCCCCTTCTGATCTTTTGATCTTCCTGTTCAATCTCTCGGGGCGTCAAACCGCGCGTTTCTTGGAGTCCCGCGGCTTGGAGTAAGCGGTCACCCGGTTGCGGCCGGAGCGCTTCGAGACGTAGAGCGCTTCGTCGGCGCTCTTGAAGAGCGTCTCCCACGAGTCGCCGCCCTCGGGGAAAGTCGCGACGCCGAGCGAGCAGGTGACGCCCATCGGGCCTTGCTCGGTGTGGAACTTCGTCTTCTCGAGCTCTTCGCGGATGCGCTCGGCGAGGAGCAGCGCGCCGCGCTCGTCGGTCTGCTCGCACACCACGATGAACTCTTCGCCGCCGAACCGCGCCACGATGTCGGTCGCGCGCTTCTGGCGGCGCAGAATGTCGCCGAGGCCCTTGATGACGACGTCACCGACGTCGTGGCCGTAGGTGTCGTTCACCTTTTTGAAGAAGTCGATGTCGGTGACGAGCAAGGAGAGCTTGCGGCCGAAGCGCGCGGCGGCGGCGATCTTCTGCGCGGCGGCGTCGAGCATCGCGCGCTTGTTGAGGAGGCCGGTGAGGCCGTCGGTCGTCGCCATCTGCTCGAGCTTGGCGACCATGCGGGCGTTGGCGAGCGAGACCGCGAGGTGCGACGCGAGGACCTCGAGCGTCGGCCGAACTTGGTCGCCGAACGCGGCGCGGCGCTTCGCGCCGAGGATGAGCGTGCCGAGCGGGCGATCGTGCAGCAAGAGCGGCAGGACGAGCAGGCTCGGCAGCTTCGGCCACGGGAAGTGCTTGGTGAGGACGGCCTGGCGCGCGTGGTCGTATTCGCCTTTGTAAGGGAGCGGGAACTTGTTCTGCACGACCATCGAGACGAGGCCGCTGTTGTGCGCGAACTTGGAGCCGACGAGATCCTCGATCTCGCCGGTCGCGGCGACGACGTGGTGCGTGCGCGTCGGCTCGTCGAAGAGCGTGACGGCGGCGAGGTCGAACGCCGCGATCTTCTGCGCCGAGCGCACGCCGGCGTCGAGCACGTCGCGCTCGCTCAGCGCGGCGCCGAGCGCCTTGGCCGCTTCGTAGAGCTTGCCTTGCTCGACCTTCGCGCGCTCGAGCTGCACGAAGATGCGCTCGTTCTGGATCGCGCGGAGGCAGTAGCGCGCGGCCTGCGCGGCGAGCTCCTCTTCGTGCGGCGTGAAGGCGACGTCCTTGGTGCGATCGAGGACGAGGATGCCGCGGAGGTTCTGGTCCTCGAGGATCGGCATCGCCATGAGCACGCGGACGGGGCAGTCGCCGTCGTAATAAGGAACGTTGAAGCTCGGCTTGAGATGGGCGAGGGTGACGCGCTCCTTCTTGACGACGGTCGCGCCGAGGACGCCGTCGCCGATCGGGATGGGCGCGTCGTGGATGACGTCGGAGGCGGTCGAGAGCTCGCTGATGCGGAGGTGCGTGCCCGCGTCGTTCAGCCAGAGGAGAGCGGCGGTGTTGAGATCGAGCGTGCGGCGGAGCAGCTCGAGCGCGTAGTGGACGGCGCGCTGGATTTCTTCGACGCTCGAGCGCGCGAGGCGCTCGTCGTCGCGCGCTTCGCCCGCGCCGAGGAGGCGGTAGCTCCGCGCGTCCTCTTCGAGGCGCTTCAGCTCGTGCTCGAGGCGCGCGCGGCCTGCGCGGCGAACGCGCGCGACCTCGGCCCGCAAGAAGAGGACGTTGATGGTCGCGAACGCCGAGAGCAGCGCGGCGCGCAGCGCCAGCGTCTCGACGCCCGGATCGCCGAAGCGCGCGCGCCGCACGAGCGCCTCGGTCGCGACGAGGTCGATCACCGCGGCGGCGGTCGCTTGCGGCTTGGTGAACGCGGCGAGGAGGGCGATGAGCAGATAGAAGCTCGCGGTGAGCGGGCCCTCGAGGCGCGGCTCGTACGCGAAGACGAGCGCTGCGGCGAGGCTCGACGCGTAGAGCGCGACGGCGACGTCGGTGTCGAGCGAGGCCTCGCGCGCGCGGACCTTCCGATGCACCGCGAAGGCGAGGAGGAGCGCACACGGAGCGAGCACGGCGGCTCCGACCGTGCCGAGCGGCGCGGCGAGGGCTCCCTGCGCGACGAGCGCTGCGATCGCGACGGCGACGCCCGGCGCCTGCGCGGCTCGAAGGGCGCGCCGCACCGACAGTGCAGCACGGACGAGGACCTCCATGATGGCTCGTCTTGGCGTTACCAGCGCCGGGGCCACGCGGCCAACTTTAGAACGTGCCGCCGATCGAGACGAACGTCGGCGACGGCGTTGCGAGCGCGGGGGCCGCTCCGGTCCACGCGACGTCGTGGACGGGCGCGGGGCCGCCGAAGCCGCGTACGTGCTCGGTGTAGCGCGCGGCGCGCGCGTCGTTGATCGTGTCGATGACGAGAAACGGGAGCGCGATCGCCGCGACGCCGACGCCGACGCCCTTCCACGTGTCGGCGTTCGCGACGAAGCCGTACGTCGCCACGCCCACGCCGCCGAGCGCGAGCCCGAGCTCGGTGAGCCTGTAGAAGACGAAGCGCGAGGTCGTGCCGCGCATGTGCTCGAGCTCTTCGCGCCGGTACGCGGCCGCGCCGCGATCGAGCGCGCCTTGGTAGTGTCGGATCTCGGCGCCGACCTGGAACGCGTAGACGATCGCGCCGACGCCCTCGATCGCGCCGAGCGCGACGAGGGGCCAGCCGAGGCCGCGCTCGAAGTCGGAGTCGCGCGCGACGAGCACGGCGCCTCCGCCGACCGACAGCAAGGCGAGCGTCGCGACGACGTACGCCGACGTGCGCTCGCCGCCGTAGTACGAGCGCATGTCCCCGGACATCGCGCGACTCGCGACGTCGTCGTCGGCTCGCGCGGCGGGCGAGATCGCGACGGCGGCGAGCGACGAGGTCAAGATGCCGAGCAGAGCGGTGGGCTTCATTTCCCGGAGGTATACAATATGTATACCTTGGCGCAAGCACTGGCGCGCTAGTCGCGTGAATAGTGCTTTATCGTCCTAATACGCCGTGTATTCTCGGGCGGATGCCCCAGGAGCCCATCGAAGCGCGCCTCGCCCACGCCGGCATCCTCGCCGCCGCGCTCGGCGTGTTCGAGCGAAAGGGCTACGGCGCGGCGCGCGTCGAGGACATTCTTCATGCCGCCGGCATCGCCCGCCGCACGTTCTACCGCCAGTTCAAGAGCAAGGACGACGTGCTCGTCGCGCTCTACGGCGTCGCCGTCGGGGAGATCCTCGCGGCGATGCGCGACGTCGAGGACGAAGACGACCCGCTCCGCGGCGTGCACCGCGCCATCGACGTGTACCTCGATTACTGCACCACGAACGCGAGGACGCTGCGCGTGGTCCTCGGGCAGGCGATGCAGGTCGACTCGCCGCTCGCGCCGATGCGGCGGTCGTTCCGCGCGGCGGTCGTACGCCTCCTCGCCGAGGTCGCCCGAAGGAAGAAGAAGGACCTCGCGCCGGTCGTTTTCGTGGCGCTGCTCTCCGCGCTCGAGGGCTTGTCGTTCGAGTTGCTCGAGGCGGGCGCGACCGCCGCGGACGTCGCGTCGGCGCGGCAGACGGCGCACGCGCTGCTCGCGAAGGTCCTGAGCGCCCCGGGGCCGACGTTTCCGCGCGCGCCCGCGAGGGCGCGGTGACGATCGCGTCTGTCGGAGCGCCACGTTCGCGGTAAGACTACGGGACGATGTCGAGCGCGATCGAGCAGGCCGTCGAGGCGTACGTCTGCGCGTGGAACGAGCGCGATCCCGCGGCGCGCGCGGCGCTGATCGAAAAGTGCTTCGCGGTCGACGGTCGCATCGTCACGCGCTCGCGCACGATTCGCGGACGCGAAGGGCTCGAGCGCGAAATCGTCGGCTTGCAGTCCGACCCGCAGTGGCGGCTCGTCCGCCTCGGGTCGCTCGACGCGACCGGTGCGACGTTCCGCTTGCACGGGTTCGCCGACCGTCACGACGGCACGTCCGCGTACGCGTTCGACGCCGGCGAGGTCGACGCCGAGGGCCGCATCGTTCTGATCCTGACCTTCCCCGACGCGTTCTGAGGCGCGCGCGCTCGGGCCTGCGCTTCGAGCGAGCTGCGGTCGCGTGACGGCGAGGAACCTCTCGCCCCCGCGCCGCGAAAATTGTCGCTACGATGCCTCGCATGAAACGAGCGCTTTGTGTCGTTGGGCTCCTCGCGTGCGGCGGCGCGAAATCCGAACCGGCGAGCACGCCCGCCGCGACCGCGACCGCGACCGCGACTGCGACCGCGACCGCGACCGCCACGCAATCGGAGTCCACCGACACCTCGCCGGTCTCGACCGGCAACAAGCACAAGAAGGTCGGAAACGGGTGGTTCCTCTCCGGCAGCGGAAAGAACTTCTACGACGCGATCTACGAGCCAGGCGCGCAGCCGGTCGTCGTGATGAAGCCCAACGCCGACTCGGGCGGCCGCTGGGCGACCTTGATGAAGAACGTCGCCGCCGCGCCGTACGCGGGCAAGAAGGTCCGCGTTCGCCTCGAGGTGAAGAGCACGGGCGTCACCGGTCGCGGCGACGCCTGGGCGCGGGCCGCGGCGCCGCACAACGCGCAAGACGCGCCGAGCACGACCGTGCCGCTCGCGCCCACGTCCGAGATGAAGACGTACGAGGTCACGATCACGGTCCCGGACAACGCGCGCGTCATCGAATACGGCGTCTCGCTCGCCGGCCCCGGCGAAGTCCGCGTCGGAAACGACGCGATCGACGCGGCTCCCTGAGATCTCCGTCATGGAGCTGCGTTTCGCGTGTACGGCGTGCGGGAAGTGCTGCACCGAACCGCCCGAGATGACCGTGCTCGAGGCGATCGCGCTCGGCGACGTGTTCGTGCCGGCGCTCGTCTACCGGATGACGTCGGTGCCGCGCGACGACAACGAGGCGGCGCTCGCGGCGCTCTCGCCGCACCCGCATTTTCGCGGCATGGACGCGCGCGAATTCGTCGGCAAGCTCCGCGAGGGGACCGCGGTGCGCGCGGCCGGCGCGTTCGTGAGCGAGCCCGGTTGGGAGCACCACGTCTCGATCAGCGTGCGGCCGTGGACGTACGACCCGTGGAAGTCCCCGACGGGGGACGAGACGCGCGGCTGCCCTGCGCTCGCGGGGCGCGAGTGCAGCATCCACGCGCGGCGGCCGCACACGTGCCGCACGGTGCCGGTGCGCTACGACGTGCCCGAGGGGCTGCTCGTGCGCGCGTTCCGCGGCACGGTCGAGGCGGGCCTCGCCGCGAGCGACGCTTGGGAGTGCGACGTGAGCGACGCCGCGCCGGTCCTGCTCGAGGACGAAACGATCGTCGACCGCGCGTACGCGTCGGCCCGCGCCGCGGGCGCCGAGTCGGCGATGGCCGAGCGCGAGCTCGCCGCGCGGATCTTCCAGCACCCGCTGATGCCGCCGTTCGATCGCGTCGTCGCCGAGCTCCGCAAGAACCAGCTCGTCTCCGTGTCGTTCCACGGCGCGCTCGCCGCCGCCCACGACCACGGCCTGGTCGACGCGGCGGGCGTCGCGAAATTCTGCGACCAGCAGCTCGCGTTGCTCGAGCGTGAGCTCGCCGCCGCGCTCGCGCGCAGGCGCCGCGAGGACCGCGAGGTGACCGCCCGCTTCCGCACGCTCGAGAGCGCCTACCGGGCGATGCGCGCGCGCGTCGCCTGAAGCGCGAAAAACCGACGCCGACATGCAATATAGTGCGCAACGACGCGAACGGAGTGCACTTTACTGCTTGCGCGCACGCGGCGCGTTTCGTAACTTCCCGGCATGGCCGAGACCGCTGCCGCCGCACCGCCGGTTCGCTTCGAGACCCACCCCGACCGCTACAAGCACTGGAAGCTCTCGTTCGACGGCCCCGTCGCGCACCTCGCGATGGACGTCCAGGAAGACGGCGGCATGCGCCCCGGCTACCCGCTCAAGCTCAACTCGTACGACCTCGGCGTCGACATCGAGCTCGCCGACGCGATCCAGCGCATCCGCTTCGAGCACCCCGAGGTCAAAGCCCTCGTCGTCGGCAGCGCGAAAGACCGCATCTTCTGCTCGGGCGCGAACATCTACATGCTCGGCAGCTCGACGCACGCGTTCAAGGTGAACTTCTGCAAGTACACGAACGAGACGCGCCTCTACTTGGAGGAGATGAGCGAGGGCAGCGGCGTCGCGAGCCTCTGCGCGCTCGCGGGCACCGCGTCGGGCGGCGGCTACGAGCTCGCGCTCGCGTGCGACGAGATCCTCCTCAGCGACGACGGGTCGAGCGCGGTGAGCTTGCCCGAGTGCCCGCTGCTCGGCGTGCTTCCCGGCACCGGAGGCCTGACGCGCGTAGTCGACAAGCGCAAGGTGCGCCGCGATCTCGCGGACGCGTTCTGCACGCTGGCCGAGGGCGTGCGCGGCAAGCGCGCGGTCGAGTGGGGCCTCGTGGACGAGACCGCGCCGCGCGCGAAATTCGAGGAGGCGAAGAAGCGCCGCGCCGAGGCGCTCGTCGCGCGCTCGAAGCGCAAGCCGTTCTCGCCGATGTCGCTCCGACCGCTGGGCGATTTCAAATATGTGCAATCTACAATCGACGAGACGGCGAGGACGGCGAAGATTGTCGTGCACGCGCCGGCCGAGCCGCAGCCCGAGACGCCCGACGCGCTCGAGAAGACCGGCGACGCCGCGTGGTGCGTGCGCGCGTTTCGCGAGCTCGACCAGGCGCTGCTCGACCTCCGTTTCAACCACCCGCTCGTCGGGACGATCGCCCTCGAGACGGCCGGCGACCCCGCCGCCGTGCTCGCGGTCGACGCGATGCTTGCAAAGTACAAGGACCACGGCCTGGTCAACGAGGTCCGCCTCTTCATCCGCCGCGTCCTGAAGCGTCTGGACGTGACCGCGAAGACCTTCTTCGCGATTGTCGCGCCGGGCTCCTGTTTCGCCGGCACGCTGCTCGAGCTGGCGCTCGCTTCCGACCGCATCTACGTGAAGGAAGAAGACGGCGTCGCCGTGCAGGTGTCGGAGATGAACGCCGGCGCGTACCCGATGGGCAACGGCCTCACGCGTTTGCAGTCGCGCTTCCTTCGCGAGCCCGAGCGCGTGAATCGCGTGCTCGAGACGCGCGGCCCGATCGACACGCCGTCGGCGGCGAAGCTCGGGCTCGCGACCTTTACGCCCGACGACATCGACTGGGACGACGAGATCCGCATCGCGTTCGAAGAGCGCGCGGCGATGTCGCCCGACGCGATGACCGGTATGGAAGCCTCGCTTCGCTTCGCCGGCCCCGAGACGCTCGAGACCAAGATCTTCGGCCGGCTCTCGGCCTGGCAAAACTGGATTTTCCAGCGCCCGAACGCCGTCGGCGAGCGCGGCGCGCTCACGATGTACGGCCGCCCCGAGCGCCCCGAATTCGACTGGAGGAGGACCTGATGAGCGACGTGAATGCTGGCGAGCGGATCCCGAACAACGTCCACCTGCACGAGGACAAGAAGCTCCAGCGCGCCCTCGAGGCGTGGCAGCCGAACTTCATCCAGTGGTGGCGCGACATGGGGCCGGTCGGCTTCCAGGAGGACCAAGTCTTCCTCCGTACCGCGATCAGCGTCGATCACGAGGGGTGGGCGAATTTCGAATACGTGAAGATGCCCGATTATCGCTGGGGCATTTTTCTGGCGGACCAGATCCCCAATCGCACGATCGCGTGCGGTGACGATTTCGGCAAACCCGTTTGGCAGCAAGTCCCCGGCGAACATCGCAATACGCTACGTCGTTTGATCGTCACCCAAGGCGACACCGAGCCGGCGAGCGTCGAGCAGCAGCGGATGCTCGGGCACTCGTGCCCCTCGGTCTACGACTTGCGAAACCTCTTCCAAGTGAACGTCGAAGAAGGGCGTCACCTCTGGGCGATGGTGTATTTGCTCCAATCCCATTTCGGGCGCGACGGGCGCGAGGAGGCCGAGGCGCTCCTTCAGCGTCGCAGCGGCGATCCGGACAAGCCGCGCTTGCTCGGCGCGTTCAACGAGCCTTGCACCGATTGGCTGTCGTTCTTCATGTTCACGTATTTCACCGACCGCGACGGCAAATATCAATTGCTCGCGCTCGCCGAGAGCGCGTTCGACCCGCTCTCGCGCTCGACGCGCTTCATGCTCACCGAAGAGGCGCACCACATGTTCGTCGGCGAGACCGGCGTCCAGCGCGTCGCCGAGCGCACCGCGAAGATGATGGCCGAGAAGAAGGTCGAGTCGATCGATCAGGTTCGCGCGCTCGGGCTCATCGATCTTCCGACGATGCAGAAATACTTGAACCTCTGGTTCTCGCTGTCGCTCGATCTCTTCGGCGGCGAGATTTCGTCGAACGCGGCGAGCTACTTCGCGGCCGGCCTCAAGGGACGCGCCAAAGAGGCGACCTACGAGGACCACGTCGCGCTGACCGGCACGTACCAAGTCGGCGATCAAGACGTGCCGCTCCGCAACGCGATGAACGAGGTCTTGCGCGACGAGTACGTCGAAGACTGCCAGCGCGGCGTCGACAAATGGAACCGCACGATCGCGCAAGCGGGCATCCCGTTCCAGTTCGTCCTCCCCCATCGCAAGTTCCACCGCCACGTCGGCCTGCACGCGAACGCCACGTACGACCCGCAGGGCAACGCGATCGCGAAGGACGAATTCGAGCGGAGCAAGGACGAGTGGCTCCCGAACGACGCCGACAAGGCGTACGTGAAGAGCCTCATGACGAAGCCGATCTACGACCCGAAGCAAATGGCGAATTGGATCGCGGCGCCGAAGATGGGCATCAAGGGAAAACCCGTCGACTTCGAGTACGTCCGCCACGAGGCGTAACGCCAGGTCGAGCCAATACGCCTGATTGACGCCTCCGGGCTGGTGCTTACGGCTTTTAACAGACGGCAAGCACGAACGGAGGTGTTCCTTGATTCGTGTCGTAATTGGTTCCCTGATCGCATGGTCGTTCGTCGCTTGCAGCGGCACCGGTGCCGACACGCTGAGCGCCGAACAAATTCGCGCCGACCTGGACGAGAGCTTCGGCGGCTACACGACGGGCGTGGAGAAGCCCAACTTCGGTGAGGCGACGATGCTCGCGATCCCGAAGCTCGACGCGACGTTCGCGAGCCAAGCGCCCGCGCCCGGCTCGTCGTCGCCTACGCGGTCGTACCGCGTGGCGCTTTTGTGGGGGCATTTCCCGGCGGCGGACGCCGACAGCGACGCCGACGAGGACGCCACGCCGGCCGCGTGGACCGGGTCGATCTCGATCGATCAAGGAAAGATCGACGTCGTCCGGACGCTGTCGTTCGAAGGCGACTCCGTCGCGCCACGTGACGATCCGCGCGTCGTGTCCTTCGTGTCGCACACGCTCCCGTTCGTCGACGGCCTCTTGCTCGACGTCGGCATCGCCGGACAGGGCCCGAGCCCCGTCTTGCACTTCGCGACGAGCGAGCTCACGACCGACGTGCCGCTCGACGTCGTCGCCGAGAGCGCGGGCAGCGTATTCCACGGCAACGGCGACCAGGGCCTCGCGGTCGTCGGGTGGAACGAGACGACCGACACGTGCCCCGGCGGCATCGCGTACGGGCGCTGGGTGAAGGTCCAAGGCGGCGCCGGCACGCTCCGCGCGCGCGTGGTCTCGTCCGGCGGGGAAGACCGCGGCTGGCTGCAAGGCGTCTGGGGCACGGCCAAGGCGCGCGGCGCCGACGTCTTCTTCGGCAAGACGATCGACACGACCGGCGCCTTCGATGCGCTCGTCGAGGGCACGTACGCCGGCGGCGAAATCCACGGCACGCGGGGCGACGACGTCACCCAGACCGGCACGTTCGTCGGCCTCTACTCCGACGGCCACGACGAGAGCGACGGCCGCGGCGTCTTCGTCGCGAAGTGGAAGGGGACCTGCTCGCCGATTTGAAGACCGGGCGACATAAAGATTGGAAGGGGGAAAGCTTTATGTGAAGTTCTCCCCGTGAGTCGCAAAACGTATTTGATCACGGGCGCGTCGACTGGGATCGGGGCGGCGCTCGCGCGGGCTTGGGCGTCGCGCGGGGACAACGTGGTGCTCGCCGCCCGCAACGAGGACGCGCTGAACGAGCTCGCACGCCTCTGCGGGAGCCGTGCGCTCGCGGTGCGCACCGACGTGACCGACTCGAAGCAGTGCGAGGCGATGGTGAAGGCGGCGGTCGATCGCTTCGGCGGGCTCGACGTGCTCGTCAACAACGCCGGCATCAGCATGTGGGCGCGCTTCCGCGACGTCACCGATCTCTCGCTCTTCGAGCGCATCATGCGCGTGAACTACCTCGGAACCGTGTATTCTACACATTACGCGCTGCCGCATTTGCTGGCGTCCAAGGGCCTGGTCGTCGGCATCTCGTCGCTGACCGGCAAGACCGGCGTCCCGACGCGGTCGGGGTACGCGGCGAGCAAGCACGCGATGCAAGGCTTCCTCGACTCGATCCGCATCGAGCTCCGCGGCACCGGCGT
Source organism: uncultured delta proteobacterium (assembly GCA_963731595.1). Taxonomy (GTDB): domain Bacteria; phylum Myxococcota_A; class Polyangia; order Polyangiales; family Polyangiaceae; genus DASXHD01. Next base: position 874,379 of record CAVSWE010000009.1, on the reverse strand, counting down.
CGGCGTGCTCGTCGTCTCGCCGGGCTTCGTGAAGACCGACATCCGCAGCAAGGTGCTCGGACCGGACGGCAAGTCGCTCGAGACGAGCCCGCGCGACGAATCGGTCGGCATGACCGTCGAGGAGTGCACGTCGATCATCCTGCGCGCCGTGGACCGCCGCGCCCGCGAGGTCGTCATGACCCCACGCGCCAAGCTCGGCATGTGGCTCAAGCTCGTCGCCCCCTCCGTCGTCGACCGCATCGCCGCCCGCGCCGTCCGGGAGAGGGATTAACAGGAAGATCAGAAGATCAAAAGTCGAGAGAGAGAGTTTTTTGGATTGTTCTCCAACAAAATTCTCTTGCCCTTCTGATCTTATGAGCTTCCTGTTGATTCTCTCGGGCGTCAGCGGGGGACGAGCTCGCGCTCGAAGATGCGGCGCACGATGGCGATCGCGCACGCGTAGGTGCTGTCGACGCCGAAGTAGCTGAGGCTCTTCGAGAGCAGCGACTCGCGGCGCGAGTACGGCGTGTCGGATGCATAATGCAAAAGCCCGATCTCGAAGGGCACGCGCCCGCCGAGGTGCACGATCTCGTTGGCCTTCACGCGCGTCGGGTTCACGAGCTCGTAGACGCCCGACAAGAACGGCCCGGCCTCCATCTCGAGCACCGTGTAGCCGTCGCGATAAAACGCGTTCATGTAGTTGCGATTCTGCAAAAACGCACTTCGCACCGTGAGCGCCGCCTGATTGTCGAAGACGCTGCCGTGCCGGAGGTGCGGCTCGATGTCCTTGCTCGAGAAGGCGTTCTCGAAGAGGAACGTGTTTCGCGTGTGCTCATCGTAGACGTTGCTCGAGAGCATCACGTCGCCGACACGCCCGTTCAGCGTCGCGGCCTTGCCCATCACGTAGACGCCGCGCATTTCGCCGACGCCCTGACCGAGGCGCGAAATCAGGTGATAGGCGGCCATTCCGAGCGGGTAATCGATATTGACGATGAGCGCTTGGCTCCGCACGAGCCGATCGAGGCCGGGCACGAGCAACCGCTCGTCGATGCGCGAGGGATCGACCTTTGCGAGGTCGACGATTTGAACGTCGACGTCGACGTGGCCCGGACCCGAGAGGTGCATGAGCCCGCTCCCCGCCTCGAACGTGCGCACGCGGCGCATCCGCTCGCCGCTCGCGTCGGCGTGGATGAACGAGCGGAGCGCGTAGTGGAGCATGCCGGCGATTTCGTGCTCATTTCCCTGCGCGAGCGCGGCCACGAGGTGCGGCGCGAGCCCTTCCGGGTTCGACGAGCGGACGAAGTCGACGAGTTCGTCGCGGTGCGTGCTCGCGTAGCCGCCGACGAGGTTCGCGATCGCGTGCGTGTTCGAAGAGACGAAGTACACCGGCGGGCGGCGCGGGTGCTCCTTGCGGATGTAGGTCGGCTCGACGCCGCTCCACCAGCGCTGCGCGGCGCGCTGAAACTGCGAGTACGAGGAGGCCAGCATCTGAACCGACAAATCGATCGGAGCGCGCGCGACCGCCTGGAGCCCCGCCGCGTACGCGTTCGCGCCGAACGCGTCCTCGAGCGTGCGGAGCCCGGTCTCGTCGAGGTCGAGCGCCTCGCGCACCGACGCCGGATCGAGCTTGGCCGCATCGCGGAGGCGCGCGTGCATCTTGTTCCACTCGATTTGGTACGCGGTCACGATCGGGATCAGGTCGTCGATGTCGCTGACGCTGGCGATGAACGCGCCGAGCGTGCTCTTACCGTCGTAACGGAGAGGACGGCGCCGCCCGCGCGTCCGCACGCTCGCCCAGGCGCGCACGTCGAAGCCGGCCGCCTCGAAGAGCTCGTGCGACTGGCCGAGCACGACGAGCTGCACGCGCGGCATCTCCACCGGCAACCGCGCCGCCGCGTACGCGAACGCCGAGACGTCGGGCTCGACCGCGAGGGCGCGCGGGTGGAGCGACGAGTTGCAGTAGGCGTGCGCTTCCTCGAACGCGCGCACGCGCACGCGCCCCGACGAGCGCAGGAGCGAGTTGTACGTGCGGACGTAGAGGTCGATCTCGTCCGAGGGCAAAACCGGAGGCTGCCGTTCCACCCGCTCTAGCCCAGCTCCTCTTCGACGAGCGCGCGCGCCTCGGCGATTCGGCGCTCTTCGTCGGCGTCGCGCACGCGCGCGGTCGCGGGCTTTTTCGGCGCCTCGTCGCGCGAGGCGAAGAGCCGCGCGAGGAGCCCGCGCTTGTTCTCGAACGAGAAGGCGCCGCCCTCGAGCAGCTCGGGCGCCTCGCGCAGCTTCGCCACGAGCGACTCGTTCTTGCGCACGAACGCGCAGGCCTCGTCGAACGCCTCGCTCTGCGTCGCGCCGAGGTGCCTTCGCGCGTCGCGCGTCGGCGCCTCGGTGGTCGCGCAGAAGAGCGCGAGCAGGAAGGCGAGCTCGCTCGGCGAGTGCGCGGTCCCCTGGTGGATGCTCGGCCCGCCGCACGATTTCGCGTAGACGTACGACCCTTCGAGCATCACGACGCCGAAGCCGGAGGCGACCGCGAACACCTCGCTCCACGCGCCGACGTCCTCGCCCTCGATCCGTTCGCCGGCCTCCACCAGCACCGCCGCCGAGACCCCGCGCGCGAGCGCGCACACGAGGCGCACCGGGTTGCCGGTCTCGGTCATCGGCAGCGGCACGCGATATCCGGCGCCGACGCGCTGCACGCCGTCCACGCGGGAGCCCGCCTTGCTGCACCCGCTCGTGCAGTGCCCGTCGTCGCTCTCGTCCTCGATCAGGCCGATTTCGAGCGGCACGTCCTCGCCGAGCGGCGTGTAGCTGACGACGCGCGCGAGCAGGCGCCCGAGGCTCTTGCCATCGCGCGCGAAGTGGTCCGGAAAATGCGCGCTCGTGGGCGTCACCAGCTCGGCGCCCTCGAACGCTTCGCCATGCGCGGCCAGCACGTGCGCGTAGCGCGAAACCAGCTCGCGAAGCACATCTTCGGACGGCAGCGTCATGACCGGATAGATTCTAGCCCATGCCGTTCGTGCTCGCGACGTTCAACGTCCTCGACCTCTTCGATGCGGGCGACCCCGCGCGAATCGAGCGGATCGCGGCCGTCCTACGACCGCACGCTCCCGACGCGATCGCGCTTCAAGAGGTCGGGTCGAACGACGCGGTCCGCGCGATCGCCGACGCCCTCGGGGGCGAGTTTTCGCACGTCCTCGCCGACGCCGACGCGCGCGGGATCCGCAACGCGCTCCTCACGCGGCGGCCCATCGTCGAGTCGACGATCCTGCGCGCGCCCCACCTCGTCTTTCCGCGTTTCCTGCGGGAGGACCCCGAGCCGTTCGAGGGGCGCATCCCGCTGCGCCGGGCGATCCCGGACGTGGTGCTCGACGCGGGCGAGCTCGGCCGCGTCCGCGTGCTCGTCGTCCACTTCAAGTCGCGCCGCGGCACGCCGATGCGCGAGCCGAGCGGCGCGACGATTCCGCCGATGACGACGGCCGACCTCGCGGCGGCCGAGGCGCGCGCGGTCACGTGGCGCTGCGCCGAGGCCCTCTTCGTCCGGCGCGCGGTCGACGAGCGGCTCGCGCAGAACCCCGGCGAGCAGCTCGTCGTCTGCGGCGACTTCAACGACGTCGCCGGCTCGCTCCCGCTCCGCATCGTAGCCGGCACCGCCGGCGGCGACTTGCCGCGCCCCGATTGGCTGGTCTCGTGCGGCGACAGAATCCCGGACCACGAGCGCATCTCGGTGAACCACGACGACCAGCCCGCCGCGATCGATCACGCGCTCGTCAGTCCCGCGCTCGCGACGCGGGTCGAGCACTGCTTCTACGAACGGTCGAGCTTGAACGTCGCCTCCGACCACGCGCCGCTCGTGATCCGGTTCATCTGATATGGTGGCAGTCCCCGAACGATGAGCGACGACGGCGGCTACGACCTCGACGAGCTGATTCGGAAAGGCGACACCTCTCGCGCGAGCGGCGCGTACGACGACGCGCTCGAGTCCTACAAGCTCGCGCTCATGCTCACGACCGAGGAGTCCGAGCTCGAGCGCGCGGGCATCTACACGGGCATCGCCGAGGCCAAGCGCGCACAAGACAAGCCTCGCGAGGCGGAGTCGAACTACGAAAAGGCGCTCGCGCTGATGCCGGGCTACAAGCCCGCGCTCGTCGCGCTCGTCGAGCTCGCCACCGGCGAGAAGGATTTCCGCCGCGTCGCCCAGCTCCGAAAACGGCTCGTCGACGCGGCCATCGACGACGGCGCGCGCGTGCAGGAGCTCAAACGCCTCGCCGAGGTCCAGCGCACAGAGCTCAAAGACTCGCGCGCCGCGATCGAGTCGCTCGAGCGCGCGCGCACCGTGCGCCCTGACGACATCGAGATGCTGCGTACGCTGCGGCAGCTTTACGAGAACATCCACCGCTGGCCGAAGGTCGTCGACACCCTCGGCGCGATCTGCACCGAGACCGAGGACGCGCGCGAGCGCGGCACGCTTCGCTTCGCGCAGGCCGACATCGCGCTCGGCCGATTGCGCGACGAGCCGCGCGGCCTCGGCTTCCTCGAGGCCGCGCTCGAAGAAGACCCCACGCACGAAAAAGCGCTCGTCGCGCTCGTCGCGGTGCGCACGCGCCTCGCCCAGTGGAGCGAGCTCGAGCGCGTCTACGCGCGGCTCATCGATCGTCACGCCGAGCGCGGCGACGCCGAGCGCGCGTTCGACTTGTGCAAGCGCCTCGGCACGCTCCGCCGCGACAAGCTCGGCGACGGCCCGGGCGCGGTGGACGCGTTCAGCGGCGCGGTCAAGCTCCGCCCGAACGACGCCGACACGCGCGGCGCGCTCGCCGAGCTCCTCATCGCGAAGGGCGACGTCGCCGCCGCGCTCGGCGAGCTCGAAGCGACGGCCGCCGCCGCCCCGACGCGCGCGCAGACGTGGAGGCGCCTCTTCGAGATCCACACCAAGCGCGGCAACCACGATCGCGCGTTCCTCGCGGCGCTCGCGCTCGAAGAGCTCGGCGCTGCGGAGCTCGATCACCAGCTCCTCGTCGATCAGCTCCGCCCCGAGGGCGCGCTCCGCCCGGTCGCCGCGCTCGACGACTCGGCCTGGGACGTGCGCCTGCGCGCGGCCGGTCACGACGCGATCCTCGAGGCGATGATGACCGCCGTCGGCCCCGCCGCGATCAAGGCGAAGGTCGAAGAGCTCGAGGCCGCGCGAAAGCTCGTCACGCTCGATCCCAGCAAAAAACAGGACAAAACGAGCACGGTCACGATCGTGCGCGCCTTCGTCTGGGCGAGCACCGTCCTCGGGATCATGACGCCCGACATCTACGTGCTCGACAACGTGCGCGGCGACATCGCCGCGGCGCAGCTCCCCGTGCCTTCGACCGCGGTCGGGCCTGACGTGCTTCGCGGGCTCTCGCTCGCCGATCTCGTGTTCCTCGTCGCGCGGCACCTCGCGTACTACCGGCCCGAGCACCGCCCGCTCGTCTTCTACCCGACGCTGCCGGATCTCACGACGCTCTTCTTCGCCGCGCTCAAGCTCGCGCTCCCCGACGTCGCGATGCCGACGGCCGACGCGGTCACCAAGCTGCGCAAGCGCATCGCCGCGCACATCACGGCCGACGAGCGCGAGGCGCTCGCCGCCGCCGCGAAGAAGCTCGACGCCGCCGGCGGGCGCGTCGACCTCGGCACGTGGATCCGCAGCGTGGAGCTCACGGCGAACCGCGCCGCGCTCGTGCTCTCGGGCGATTTCCACTCGGCGATGAAGCGCATCAAGGGCGAGACGCGCGCGATCGCCGACGTGACCGCCGAAGACCGCCGCCTCGACTTGATCGGTTACCTCGCGTCGAGCGGCCACGCCGACCTGCGAAAGCAGCTCTACGGGAGAAACCCGTCCCAGCGCCCGCCGCCGCCTCAGGCCGACGCAGCCGACTGAAGCGTGAGCAGATCGACGTTCGACACGAACGCCGTCGGGTCGCGCACGGTCTCGTCGTCCGAGGCGCGCGTGATCTCGTCGCACTTGGCGCGCGCGGCGATCAGGCTCGCGTCGAGCGTGCGTTCGCCCGCGAGGTGCGGCTCGAGATCCGTGAGCTCGCGCGCGAACGCGAAGGCGTCGTGCGGGCGCTCCACCGGCTCCTTCGCGAGCGCGCGGAGGATGAGCCGCATGAGCCCGCTCGGCACGCCCGCGATCGCGGGCGGCGTCCGCGCGAGCTGCGCGCGCGCGATCTGCGAGGGGCCGGTCGCGTCGTGGAACGGGCTCAGGCCCGCGAGCATCTCGTAGAGCACGAGGCCCATCGAATAGACGTCGCTCCGCGGGCCGACGGCCTCGCCGCGAATCTGCTCCGGGCTCGCGTACCGCATCGTCCCGCCGAGCTTCGCCGCCGCCTCGCCGCGCGGCAGCACGCGCACGACGCCGAAGTCGAGCAGCTTCGGCGTGATGCCGTCGCGATCGCGGTGAAAGAAGACGTTCTCGGGTTTGAGATCGCAGTGCACGACCCCGAGCTCGTGGACGTGGTCGAGCGCGAGCAGGAGGTCGATGACGGTGCGCACGGCCGCGCGGTGCGGCATGCGGCTCCCGGCGCGGAGCATCTGCCGCAGCGTCGCGCCTTCGAGCTTCTCCATCACGATGAACGGGAGCGCCATCGCGTCGTCGCTGACGCCCGCGGTGAACACGCGCACGACGTTGACGTGGTCGATGCGCCCGAGGACGCGCGCTTCGCGCTGCATCTGCCGCCGCAAGTCGCCGTCGCTCGCGAGCTCGGGCTGGAGGGTCTTCAGCACGAAGCGCCGGCCGATGTGCACGTCCTCGATCTCGTAGACGTCGCCCATGCCGCCGCACGCGAGCACCGACACGACGCGAAAACGGCCGCCGCAGACGACCTGACCGGGGGCGAATCCGTGCGCCATGCCCCCCCATCGGCCGGGGGCGGGAGACGTTGCGTGCCGTTTTCGCAGCCGCGCAGGCCGATCAGGAGCGTTCGAACGTCATGAGGTCGTCGACGAGCCGCTCGGGCGTCGCCTCGCCGCGAAGGAGCAGGTCGAGCGACGCGAAGATCGGCGCGCGGACTTCGTGGGCCTGCGTCCAAGCGACGACGCGCGGAATTAGCTCGACCGCCTCGACGCGCACGGCCGCGTCGGCCACCGCCTTTTGGAGAGGGACGCCGCGGGCGAGCGACGCGCCGACCTTCACTTCGGGGCGCTCTTTCTGGGCGATGCACGCGAGCAGGTCGCCGTACCCGGCCAGGCCGAGCAAGGTCCGCTCTTCGCCGCCGGCCGCCGCCGCGATGCGCGACGCCTCCGCCATGCTGCGCGCGATGACCGCGGCGACGAGGCCGGGGCTCAGGTCGAGCGCCTGGGCGTAGCCGATGCCGACGGCGAGGCAGCCGACGAGCGCGCTCGCCCACTCGAGGCCGCGCAAATCATTTGTAGAATACAATCGAAGCGTGCGCGAGCCGAACGCGCGCATGGCGGCGTCGTTCACCTCCTGGTAGGCCGACGCGCAGACGAGCACGCCCGGCGTGCCCGCGAGGAGGTCTTCGGTGAGCGCCGGGCCGCCGAGCGCTCCGATGCGGCGCGCGGGTGTCTCGCGGCGGACGATGTCGGCGATGGTGGCGAGGTCGCCCTCGCTCCCGGCCAGCCCGCGCACGCCGTGGACGACGAGGTGCCGGCCGTCGAGGTGATCGCCGAGCGAGCGCGCGACCTCGGCGGCGACGGTCGACGGCACGGTGAGGACGACGAGGCGGGCGCCGCGCACGGCGTCGGCGAGGTCTTGGGTGAGCCTCACGCCGGCGGGCGCCTTCACCTCGCCTCGCCGAGAGAAGAGCCGCACCTCGCTCCCGGCGCGCGCCGCGGCTGAAGCGAGGGCGAGCCCCCAGGTTCCTGCGCCGATGACCGCGACGGCCGTCATGGACACGTGAATATCACGGGCCGACGGAGGCGAACGAGTTGTCGCGGCCGAGGGCGTGCTCGAGGCGGACGCGCGCCGTGTGCGCGTCGATACGCGCGTTGAGCAGCGCGAGGCGCGCGCGCGTGAGATCGGTCTCGGCGTCGGTCAGCGTCGTCGAGTTCACGCGGCCGGCCTTGAAGAGCTCGCGTGCGACGCGCACCGCCTCGCGCGCCGACGAGAGCTGCTTGGCGGTGCTGCCGAGCGAGAAATCGGCCTCTTGCACCGCTTGGTACGCCTGCGTGACCTCGACCGCGATGCCGTCGCGGATGACGAGCTTCTGCGCGTCGAGCGCCGCGGCGCGGCTCGTGGCGTCGGCCGCGCCGGCGAGCGCGGTGGGGATGTCGTTGGGGCTCCACGTGATGCGAACGCCGAGGTCCCACGTCGGGAACCACTCCTGCGTCTGCGGGAAGATGCGCTGGTTCGGGTTGGCGAGGATCGCGTCGCCGAACGCGCTGACGTTCGGGTACGCGCCCGCGCGCGAGACCTTCGCCTGCTGGCGCGCGGCGGCGGCGTTCGCGTCGATGCTCCGAATCTCGAAGCGCTGCGACTGCGCCTCCGAGATGAGCGTCGCCAGCGTGCCTTGCACGGGCGGGAGCGGGGCGCCGCTCAGCGTCTCGGCCGACGCGACCGACGCCGAGTCCTCGACGTGCATCGCGATGCGAAGCTGCTTGGCCGCCAAGTCCACGAAGTTCTGCGTCTGGACGACCGCGAGCTCGGCCGCCGCCACCGCGGTCTCGCCGCGCAGCACGTCGACGCGCGTCGCGTTGCCGACCTCGGCGAGGTTCTTGGTGTCCGTGAGGTGCGTCTTCTGATCCTCGAGGGCGAGCTTGGCGACGACGAGCGAGCCCTTCGCCCGCAAATAGTTGTAGAATGCAAGTTTCCCGTCGGACGCCGATTTGGTGCGCGCCGACGCGAGATCGAACCGCGCCGCGTCGCGCGCGTTGGTCGCCGCCGTGTAGTTCTGGTCGATGCGAAGGAAGTAGTCGCTGATCGGGACGCTGAGGGTCGCCTGGAGCAGCCAGTTGTCGACGATGACCGGGAACGAAAAGGGCACGGCCTGGCAATTGGCGCAGTTCGGCTGGAGGTCTCCTTGCGCGACCACCACATTTCCGAGGCTCGGAGGCGTGAGCGGGCTCAACCGCGTGTAGCTCGCGACCGTGGAGAGCCTCGGCAGGAACGCCGCCCACGCGGCGTCGACCCGCGCGGCCGCGCCGCGGAGCGACTCGGCCGAGGCCTGGGCCTGGTAGCTCGTCTGCGCCGCGCGCTTGGCGACCGCGTCGGCCGTGAGGCCGTTCGGCTCGCCTTGGAGCGCCGTCTCTTCGTCGTCCCCTGTTTCTTGCGCCAGCGCGAGCGGCGCGAGGGCGACCAAGCCGAGCGCGATGAGCGCGGAAACACCGAGTTTTCGCATGCGCGCGAAAGTAGGGCCGAACCGTGGGCGGCACCATATCCAAACCACGCGGTAAACAATTCTTCGCATCCCGCCGGCCGAACGCCGAGAACCACGTACCAGTTGCGCGCCGGCCCGCGAGCCATTAGCTTTCGCGACCCCCTCCTATCTACGGAGGGGCAAACGGAAAGTGTCATGCAAGACGGAATTCACCCCAACTACCCCGCGGCCCGCGTCTCCTGCGCGTGCGGCAACACCTTCGTCACCCGCTCGACGCGCGGCGACTTCCAGGTCGACGTCTGCGCGAAGTGCCACCCGTTCTACACGGGCACGATGAAGCTCATCGACACGGCCGGCCGCGTCGACCGCTTCCGCAAGCGCTACGAGAAGACCGCGGCGGCGCAGAGCGCAGCGGCGACCAAGAAGGCCGCGAACGCGAGCAAGGCCGAGACCGCTCCCGCCGCCGAGCCGGCCAAGCCCGAGTCCTGAGCTGCTTGCGCGCCGTCCGGGCGCGCTGCACTCTGTCTGGGATATGGAGCAGCGTCCGTACATCGGGGGGCAGGCCGTCCTCGAGGGCGTGATGATGCGCTCGCCCAAATCCTTTGCGGTCGTGGTGCGCCGTCGCGACGGCTCGCTCAGCGTCCGCGAGCGGGTGATGGACGGCGGCCGCAAAGGTCTCGCGAAGCTGCCGTTCTTCCGCGGCGTCGCGTCGCTGGTCGAGTCGCTCCGGCTCGGCAGCGAGGCCTTGCGCTACTCCGCCGACGTCGTCCAGCGCGATTGGGATTTGGCGGCCGCCGCGTCGTCCGTGCTCCGCGCGATCGGCTTCCAGCTCTTTCTGCTCGCCTCGAGCGACGGTCAGGCGGGCGGCAAGGCGGAGAAGTCCAAAGGCGTCGGCTTCATGATCGTGCTGATGGTCGGGTTCTTCATCGCCCTGCCTCAGCTCGTCGCCGCCGGCATCATGAAGCTCGTCGGCGTCGACTGGCCGGTGACGTCGGCGCCCTTCCAGGCGCTGACCGGCGCGGTGAAGCTCGTCATCGTGCTCGGCTACTTGCTGCTCATTCGGCGAATGGCCGACATCCGGCGCGTTTTTCAGTACCACGGCGCCGAGCACAAGACGATTTCCACCTACGAGGCGCGCGAGCCGCTCGACGTCGAGCACGCGCGCGCGAAGACGACGCTCCACCCGCGCTGCGGGACGACGTTCCTCGTCATGATCGTGCTCCTCTCGATCCTCATCTTCTCGCTGCTCGGCGCGGCGCTGCCGCCGATCCACACCGGCTCGCGCGTCCTCGACAACGTCGTCTTCCTGATCGCGAAGCTCCCCGCGCTCCCCGTGCTCGCTGCGGTCGCCTTCGAGCTCCAGAGGTTCTTCGCGCGGTACTGCACGACCGGGCCGCTCCGCGCGCTCCTCTGGCCGGGGTTCCTCGTCCAAAAGATCACGACCATCGAGCCCGACGACGACCAGCTCGAGGTCGCCCTCGCGTCGCTCCGCGCGACGCTCTTCCGCGAAGAGGGCGCGGCGGGCGAGACTCAGTCGGACGTGGAGTTTCCCACCTACGCGGCGCTGGCCGCGTCGAGTACACTGCGATCCGGCTGAAACGTGCTCCCGCGTGAACGTCTCGAGCAGCTCGCGAAACGCTTCGTCGAGATCGACGACATCCTCTGCAACCCGACGCGCGACGTCGATCTGAATCGGCTCTACCGCGAGCGGGCGCAGATCGAGCCGCTCGTCGCCGCGTTCGACAGGTACCGCGATCTCGAGAAGCGAATCGCCGACGACGAGTCGGCGATGGGCGACCCCGAGCTGCGCGAGCTCGCCCTTGCCGAGCTCCCGGCGTTGCAAGCCGACCGCCGGACCCTCGAGGACGAGATTCGAATCTTGCTCCTGCCGCGCGACCCGAACGACTCCAAGAACACGATCCTCGAGATTCGTCAGGGCGAGGGCGGGGAAGAGGCGGCGCTCTTCGCGGCGGATCTCTTCCGCATGTACTGCCGCTACGCCGAGTCGCAGGGGTGGAAGATTGAGATCCTCTCGACGAGCGAGGCCGCCGCCGGTGGGCTGAAGGAAGTCATCGCGCTCGTGACGGGCAAGGACGTCTACGGCCAGCTGCGGTTCGAGGGCGGAGTGCACCGCGTGCAGCGCGTGCCGGCGACCGAGGCGGCGGGGCGCATCCACACCTCGACGGCGACCGTCGCGGTCTTGCCCGAGGCGGAGGACGTCGACGTGCAAATCGACGACAAAGACCTCGAGATCAGCATCGCGGCGAGCGGCGGGCCCGGCGGGCAGGGCGTCAACACGACCAACAGCGCGGTTCAGATCCTCCACAAACCGAGCGGCCTCATCGTCAAGTGCCAGGACGAGCGCTCGCAGCTGAAGAACAAGGCGAAGGCGCTGAAGGTGTTGCGCGCGCGGCTGCTCGACATCGAGCGCGAGAAGGCCGAAGCGGCGGAGGCGTCGGCGCGCCGCTCGATGGTGTCGACCGGCGAACGCAGCCAGAAGATTCGAACCTACAACTACCCGCAGAACCGCGTGAGCGACCACCGCATCAAGCTCACGATCAACAAGCTCGAGCGGATCATGGAGGGCGATCTCGGCGAGATCGTGACCGCGCTCCGCACGCACCGGCAGGCGGAGCTCCTCCACGACGCGGGTCTCGGCGCGGCGCCCACGCAAGGCGGCGGCGACGATGACTGACATGAACGAGGCGCAGCTCCACGCCGTGACCGCGGCGATGGCGATGGTGCCGGGACTCTACTCGCGCAACCGCATGTTCGCGCTCTTCAAGGACCCGCTCGTGCGTCGCGCACGCAGCCGCGCGCGGACGCTTCGCGGGCTCGTGCGGTTCGTCGGTCGTCCGGACGCGGAGGTCGAGCTCGCCGCTCACGGCGATCGCGTGAGCGTGAGCTACCGGATCGCGCGCCTCCGACTGTCGCGCACGGTCCAGGTCGGAGAGTTCGAGCTCGCGCTCTTGCGCGTCCTGCTCGCTCGCGGCCCGCACCCGGCGAGCCTCGACGAGCAGCCGACGGATCGCCCGCGCGTCGAGGCCGCGCTCGCGACGCTCCCGAAAGACCCGCTCTCGTCGGTCGCGTGACGTAAAAGAAAGCTAACGGCGCTTCACCGCGAGACGCAGGCCCGAGCCGACGACGTGGCTCACGTGAACGCACCCTTTCGCGCCGAGCAGCTCGATTCCGATCGCGTTGAACACACCGGAGTCCGTGACCTCGGCGAGCTCCCGTTCGACGACGACGTCGCACAAATCGCAGCGCGCGACGAGGTAGTGCGTCTGCGGCGCGACCTCGAGCCACGTCACGTGCAAAAAGCGTTGTGAGACGAGCACGCGTTCGGCCATGCGCACCCGATCAGCAACGGTCGTGCCGGCCGAGGGCGCGCGAGAAGCGCGATGATTCGACCAAGGTGGCACGCCACAACGCCACGCCTTGGAAAAAAAAGTATCAGCCACCGAGCCGGAAGACACGCTCGTAGCCGGCGTCGAGATTTTTGATCACGACCTCCACGATGCCACGCTCGTCGAGCGAGTAGCTCTCTTCGATGCGCGGACCTTCAGTGGATTGCCGCTCGACCGGGGTGCGCGCCGCCTCGGTCTCGGCGAGCGCGGGGTCGAAGGGAAAATGCACGTCGCCGAAGAGGGTCATGTCGCCGCGCGGCTTGCCGAGCGCGTCGAGCGCGGTGCACTCGAAGAAGCGATAGTGCCCGACGTTGTGGACGGCGCGATACGCGCGCGTGCGCGTGAGCGGCGCGCGCGCGCGGGCGGGGAGGGCGGTGTCGGGCGCGAAGATCGGATCGAAGATCACCTCGCGGCCGGCCTCGGCTTCGCGGAACACGCCGAAGGTGCGCGCGTAGCGATCGACGAGCGTGAAATTCGACTCCTCGTCGGCGGCGATCGCGAGCCCGATGGCGACGGCCGCGGACGGGTACGGCGAGCGATGCACGCGCCGCCCGAACCGCTCGCGCAGCACGCGCGCGACGACCGGGAGCTCGCTCGCTCCGCCGACGACGTAGATGCCCGCGAGCTCGGCGAGCTCGCCGTCCGAGAGCACCGGCGCCATCGCCTCGAGCGTGCGCTCGACGAGCGGCATGCACGCCTCGTAGTAGTCGGCCGTCGCGACGACGACCTCGGGCTTGGGCGCGAGCTTCCCGAGGGCGGCGTCGAGATCGACGACGATCTTTCGCGAGCTAGGGTGGAGCTGCTCTTTGGCGTCGCGGCACTGGAGCAGGAGCGCGCGCTTGCCCCGGGCGGGGAGCTCATCGAGATCGAGATTGACCTGGAGCAGCGCCGTCTTCGCGAGCGCCTCGTCGAAATCGTCGCCGCCGAGCCGCGCGAGGCCGGCCGTCGCGAGGACCTCGTGCACGAGGCCGGTGCCGGCGCCCGCGCCAGGCGCGGCGATGCGCACGGCGGAAGCGTCGAACGTGCCGCCGCCGAGATCGTAGACGACGACGAGATCGCGCCGAGGCGAGAGCGTGTTTCTGTGGCGGTGCGTGTACTCGAAGCCCGCGGCCGACGGCTCGTTGAGCATCGCGAACGCATCGAAGCCGGCGCGGCGAAACGCGTCGAGCGTCGTCAGGCGCTGCGCGCCGAGGGCGTTCGCGGGCACGGCGACCGCCGCGCGGAGCGGCCCCTTCGCGCGGCGCACGCGGCCAGAGATTGCATGATGCACGTAAGCGAAAAAACCGGTCAAAAGGGCCGAGAGCGTGACGGTCGCGTCGCCGATGCGGACCTCGTGCGAGGCGCTGGCGTGCCGAGCGAAGAGGCGCTTGAACGACGGCAGGAGCGTGAACGTCGGGTCGCCCGCGACGGCGAGCGCGTCGAAGCCGAACCGGAGCTCGCCGTCGCGCGCCGCGATCACCGACGGGATCGCCGACGCCGCGTCGCCCGCGTGATCGACGAAATCGAGGACGGGGTAGTTCCCGCGGTCGGCCATCGCGACCACCGTCCGCGTCGTTCCGAAATCGATCCCGAGCTGCACGCCCGACAAATAGTATGACTTGGCCATGGACGGCTGCCTCTTTTGCAAGATCATCGCGCGCGAGATCCCTGGGACGATCGTCGCGGAGAACGAGCACGCGGTCGCGTTCCGCGACCTGCATCCGGGCGCGCCGACGCACGTGCTCGTCGTGCCGCGCAAACACTTCGAGAATTTCGAACGACGCGACCGAAGCCGACGCCGAGCTCCTCGGGCGCGTGCTGCTCCTCGCGCGCGACGTCGCGAAGAAGGAGGGGCTCGAGGGCAAGGGCTACCGCATCGCGATCAACAACGGCGCGGGCGTGGGACAGAGCGTGTTCCACCTGCACGTGCACCTGCTCGGCGGGCGCGCGATGAGCTGGCCGCCGGGCTGATCACTCGAGCGCGTCTGCGATCGCGTCGAGGAGCGCGCGCTCTTCGTCACCGAGCGGCTCTTCGTCGCTCGCGAAGCTCTCGGTCGCCGGCCGCGGGTCTGCGACGCGGTGGACGCGCAGCCACGCCGACTCGAGCGCCAGCATGCGTCCCTCGAGTCCGAGGACGAGCGCGGTCAGGTCGGGGCCGGTCGCGCGGCGCGGCGCAGGGCGGAGCGCGAACGACGCCGACGTCGCGCGGATCGTGGCCGCGAAACCCGCGACGAGATGATTGGCCGGGTCGAGCCACGCGCTGCGTGCGCCCGGCGCGCCGGACTCGAGCCACGTCTTCACCGTGCCCTCGAACGGCTCGGCGAGATCGAGCGTGAGACCACGCTCGCGGAGGTACGCCTCGAGCTCGCCGACGCGAACGTCGGCGTTCGCGTGGACGAGCAGGCTCGCGCGATCGAGCTCGATCATCGCGCATCCTCGTGACGCGGCGCCGCGTCGTGGGCGAACGGGTTGGGCGTGATGGGCGGCAGGAGCGCGCCGGGGTTGAGGACGCCGTGCGGATCGAACGCGCGCTTGATCGCGCGCTGCGCGTCGAGGCCGCGACCCTGCTCGTCGCCGAGGCGAGGCGCCTTCGAGCGGCCGACGCCGTGGTGATGCGCGATCGTGCCGCCCGCGGCGACCGCCGCGGAGAGCGCGTCCCGCCAAATCGCGTCGTAGCGGGCCTCGCAGCGCTCGTCCCAGCCCGAGCCCCCGTGGGGCCCGGCGCTCCCCGCGAACGAAAAATAAATGCAGCAGCCGTCCGGGTACGCGTGGCTCATGTGCGCCATCACGAACGCGCGCGACCCGATCGCTTCGCGCACGCCGTCGTACAGCGCGCCGAGGCGCGACCACGGCGCGGCGACCTCCATCGTGTCGACGAAGAGGCCGCGCGCGAAGAGCGGCGACTGCCTGTAGCTCACGGCGTAGCGGTGGAGCAGCCATTTGCGCGCGGGCGCCTCGCCCTCGAATTTCGCGCCGGTGCGCTCGACGAGAGAGCGCGCGCGCGCGACGTCGGCGAGGACGCCGATTGGCGCGCCGGCGCCGGAGCTCGTGTCGTCGCGTCCGTCGAAAATCGCGACGAGGAGCGCGCCGCCGAGCGCCGCGTTCGCCGCGCGCGTCTCGAGCAGCTCGTTGAAGAGCGCAGGCCGCGCGAGCAGGCTCCGCAGCGCCGAGGTTCCGCGGCCCGGCGCGCCCGAGCGCCTTCGGCGCACGCCGCCGCTCCGCGCGAGCGCCGCGTCGAACGGATCGTAGAGTCGAAGCACGGCCGGTCGAAGCCCCGACTGAAAGAGCTCGCGCATCGACTCCCATCCCGAGCGCATCGTCGGCATCGACCACGCCGCGAACCCACGCACCGTCGGCGCGCGGTGCACGCGGAGCTTCGCCGCCGTCACGATTGCGAGCGTGCCTTCGCTCCCGACGACGAGCGGCACGAGGCTCGGGCCGTGCGGGCGATGCACGAGGCGCACGAGCTCGCCGCGACCGGTCACGCACTCGAGCGCGACGACCATGTCCTCGATTTTTCCGTAGAGCCCCGACGCTTGCCCCGCGCTTCGCGCCGCGACCCACCCGCCGACCGTGCTGCAGAGAATCGACGACGGGAAATGTCCGAGCGTCAGGCCTTCGCGCCCGAGCGCCTCCTCGAAGGGGAGCCCCATCGCGCCGGCTTCGACCGTCACCGTGCGCCCGCGGCGGTCGATCTCGCGGATCGCGCCCATGCGCTTGAGGTCGACGACGAGCGTGTGCGCGGTCGGGAGGACCCCGGCGCAGACCCCGCTCCCCGCGCCGAAGGGCACGAGCGCGACGCTTTCGTCGATCGCGAACCGAACGAGGCGTACGACCTCCTCGGGCGTCCTCGGCCAGACGATCGCGAGCGGCGCGTGCGTCGTCACGTTTCCCGCGCGGACAGCCATGTGGTGCCGCGGGAAAAGATCGCGCGAATACATCGCGCGGTCGGCCGGGTCGCGGCTGACGGGAATGCCGAGCTGGTCGAGATCCTTCACGGGAACACAGAGTCCTACCTTTTGGAGGCGGCCGGTAGGAAACCTATCCGGATCCGGCTATGCTGCGCCAGCAAGGGGTTCCTTCATGACGATGTCCAGCGGCGAAGAACACCTGCCCCAACCCGGTGAGGTCCTCGCGGGCAAGTACCGCATCGAGCGCATCATCGGAAAAGGCGGGATGGGCGCGGTCCTCTCCGCGCAACACGAGCTGCTCGGGCAGCGCATCGCCATCAAGTTCCTGCTCGGCGAGATCGCGCAGAACCCCGAAGCGGTCGCCCGCTTCAACAACGAGGCGCGCAACGCCTTCAAGATCCAGAGCGAGCACGTCTGCCGGATCATGGACGTCGGCACAGAGCGCGGCATGCCGTTCATGGTCATGGAGTTCCTCGAGGGCGAGGATCTCTCGCAGATGATCGAGAAGCGCGGCGCGCTCCCGGTCGAGGACGCGGTCGACTACGTGCTGCAGGCGCTCGAGGCGATCGCGCAGGCCCACGCGCTCGGCATCGTGCACCGCGATCTCAAGCCGGCGAACCTCTTCTTGCACCGCCGCACCGACGGCTCGACCATCGTCAAGGTGCTCGATTTCGGCATCGCCAAGGCCTCGAACCCCTTCGGCGAGACCGGCGGCCACAGCCTCACGTCGACCAAGTCGATGCTCGGCTCGCCGCTCTACATGTCGCCCGAGCAGCTCCGCTCGGCGAAGAACGTCGATCAGCGCGCGGACGTATGGGCGCTCGGCGTCATTCTCTACGAGCTGCTCACCGGCACCGTGCCGTTCAACGGCGAGACCCTCGGCGAGCTCTTCATCGCGATCCTCGAGCAGCCGCCGCCGCCCGTCAGCCACAAGCGCCCCGACGTGCCGCAGGTGCTCAGCGACGCCATCACGCGCTGCCTGCAGCGGCAGATCGACTATCGCTTCGCGAACGTCGCCGAGCTCGCGCAGACCATCGCGCCGTGCGCGCCGCCGCGGAGCTTCGTGTCGGTCGAGCGCGTGTCGCAAGCGCTCGGCCTGCCCAGGCCGACGGGCGTGATGCCGGCGGCGGGCTCGATGCCGGACGCGCGCCAGCCGATGCCGTCGTACGGCGGCGCGACGAATCCCGGCAATTTTTCGGCCTCGCAGAGCGGCGCGCAGAAGGCGCAGTCGCAGTCGTACAGCGGTCAGCATCAGCTCTCCCCGCAGGGCGGGACGCAGCTCCTCGGCGCGCAGACCAACTCCGCCTGGGGCAACACCGGCAACGTCGGGCAGCCGCCGAAGAGCAAGGCGGGGCTGTTCGCTGCGCTGGGCGTCGGCGCGTTACTGTTGCTCGCCGCGGTCGGCGGCGGCGGCTTCTACATGTACAAGCGGAGCGCCGCCGCGGCGCAGCCCACGACTGCGCCGACCGAGACGTCGAAGCCCGACACTGCGAAGACCGACGAGACCGCCAAGCCGCCTCCGCCGGAGCCGACGGTCGCCAAGACCGAGACTCCTCCGCCGAGCGCGACGGTCGCCCCGACGGTGACGGTCGCTGAAACCCACACGACGACGGGCATCCACACGCACCAGCACGTGACCCCGCCGCCGCCGGCGACCACCACGAAACAGCCGCCGCCGCCCGCGACGACGAGCAAGCCCGCCGGTACGTTCGATCCGCTTCACCTCGATCGACGCTGACCCGGCGCGACTTCCTTTACGAGGCGTCGCGTTCCAGGTTACTTGATGCGCATGGGGCATTGTCGCTTTGCCGTAACCATCGTCACGACCGCCGCGTTCTTGGCCGCGCAGATCCCGACGTCTGCCTTCGCGCAGAGCGCGGCCCAAGCCGAGGTCCTCTTCAAAGAGGGGCAGCAGCTCATGGCGCAGCAGAAGTACGCCGAAGCGTGCCAGCGGCTCGTCGCGTCCTACAAGCTCGATCCCCAGCCGAACACCGAGCTGCTCGAGGGGCTCTGTTTCAGCAAACAGGGCAAGACCGCGAGCGCGTACAACGCGTTCATCGACGCGGCGTCTACGCTGCCGAAGGGCGGCGACGCGCAGAAGTACGCCGCCGACCAGGCCAAGACGCTCGAGGCGCAGCTGCTGAAGGTGCGCGTGGAGTTCCAGCCGGTCGTGCCGAACGGCGTGCAGATGCACTTCGACGACGAGGCGAGGCCGCGCGACAAGGACTTCGTCGGCATCGACATCGCGCTCGACCCGGGCGAGCACGACATCTTCGTGACCGCGCCGGGCAAGCACGACTACACGAAACATTTCACGCTCTCGTCGAGCGACTCGCCCCACGCGGTCATCGTCAACATGACCGACAAGACGAAAGAGGAGCTCGCTGCCGAGCACGGGCAGGGCGGTGGCGGCGGCCAAGTGATCGTCGAGAAGCCCGAGACCTCGTGGTCCACCGTGAAGACGCTCGGGATGATCGGCATGATCGTGGGCGGCGTCGGCTTGGTCGTCGGCGGCATCTTTCTCGGCGTGGACCTCAACAATCAAGCGTCGGCCGGAACGACCGACATCTCCAACTGCCCGGACGCGCTCAACCCAGCTTCGACTTGCGTCAAGGCGCTCACCGCAGCGAAGACGGATCAAACGGTCGCCCTGGCCGCCGGCATCCCGGGCGCCGCCATCCTCGTCGCAGGCATCGTGATGTTCGTGGTCGGAGGCAACGTCACGAAGGCGCCCGAAAAGCCCGCGGCCGCGACGGTGCGGTTCCTTCCGTGGCTGGGCCCGCAGACGGCGGGCATGGGCCTCGTCGGCACGTTCTGAAGCTGCTACACGAAGCGCTTCATGGCCTCGCTGCTGGCTGCGCTTCGTGAGGGAACGCTCGTCGTCGACGGGGCGATGGGGACTCAGCTGTACGAGCGCGGAGTCTTGTATTCTGCATGTTTCGAGGAGCTCTGCGTCACGCGCCCCGAGCTCGTCCGCAAGATCCACGAGGATTACGTGCGCGCGGGCGCGCAGCTCATCGAGACGAACACGTTCGGCTCGAACGCGCTTCGCCTCGAGAAGCACGGGCTCCAGGCGCGCGTCGGCGAGCTCAACACCGCGGCGGTGAAGCTCGCGCGCGAGGCCGCGGCGGGGGCGACGCGCGTGTTCGTCGGCGGGGCGATCGGGCCGAGCGGGTATTTCCTCGGCGAGGCGCTCGAGGCCGACGTGCGCCGCGTCGGCGACGCCTTTCGCGAGCAGGCCGAGGCGCTCGTCGCCGCGGGCGTGGACGCGCTCGTCGTCGAGACGATGCGCCAGAGCGTCGAGCTCAGGCTCGCCATCCAAGCCGCGCGCGAGGCGTCCGGCGGAAAAGTTCCGGTGATCGCGCACGTGTCGATCGACGAAGCGGGACGCATGGCCGACGCGACGCCCGCGATCGAGATCGGCAAACGAATGATCGACTGGGGCGCCGACGTCATCGGCGTCAACTGCTCCGACGGTCCGATGAGCGTGCTCGCGGCGGTCGAGCCCATGCTCTCGCTCGGCGTGCCCGTATCCGCCGTGCCCAACGCCGGGCTCCCGCGGCGCGTCGACGACCGGCTCGTCTACGTCTCGACGCCCGAGTACTTCGGCGTCTACGCGCGCCGCATGTTCAAGATGGGCGTGAAGCTCGTCGGCGGCTGCTGCGGGACGACGCCCGAGCACGTGAAGCGGATCGCCGCCGCCGCGCGCATGGTCGGAAACGACCGCGCCGATTTCGACCAGGAGACGCGCGAGCCGACGAGCGAAGTGCCGGTCGCCGTGCTCGCCGGCGCGAGCAGGCCTCCGGCGGTGGCCGAGCGGAGCTCCTTCGGCGCGAAGCTCGGCAAGAAGTTCGTCGTCTCGGTCGAAGTGAACCCGCCCGTCGGGCTCGATCTCGGCAAGCAGCTCGCGGCCGCGAAGATGCTGAAGGCGGGGGGCGTCGACGTGATCAACATCGCCGACGGCGCGCGCGCTCAGGCCCGCATGGGCAACCTCGCGATGGCGGCGCGCGTGCAGCGCGAGCTCGGCATGGAGACGATCCTCCACGTCTGCGGGCGCGACCGGAACTTGCTCGCGTCGCTCGCGCACTTGCTCGCCGCGCACGAGCTCGGCGTCCGCAACCTCGTCATCATCACCGGCGATCCGCCGAAGATGGGCGACTTCCCCGACGCGACGCCCGTCTACGACATGGACTCGATCGGCTTGTTGAAGCTGGCCTCGCGTCTGAACCACGGCATCGACCCGGCGGGAAAGCCCATCGGCGAGGGGACGCGCTTCGTGCTCGCGACCGGCGCCGAGCCCGCCGCGCTCAACTACGAGCGCGAGCTACGGCGGCTCGCCGAGAAGAAGGACGCGGGCGCCGAGCTGGTGATGACGCAGCCGGTCTACGATCCCGTGCAGCTCCGCCGGCTGCTTCGCGACGCCAAGCCGCTCGGTCTCCCGGTGCTCGTCGGGATCTTGCCGCTCGCGAGCCACCGCAACGCCGAGTTCCTCCACAACGAGGTGCCCGGCATGCAAGTCCCCGAGGCCGTACGCGAGCGCATGCGCAAAGCGGGCAGCGGTCCGGCGGCGCGAAAAGAAGGCGTCACCATCGCGCGCGAGATGCTCGCCGAGGTGAAGGACGAGGTGGCCGGCGCCTATGTGATGCCGCCGCTCGAGCGCTACGAGCTCGCGCTCGAGGTCATCGACGGGTTCGTGTGAAGTCGAAGCTCGGTCTCCTCCTTCTGCTCTCCACCACGCAGTGCTCGTGGTGCGCCGCGCCCAAGCCGCTGCCGGACGACGACCTCGCCGATCCCGACGCCGCGCCGGCCGCGCTCGAGGGAAAGCCGCGATGCGAGTCGCACGGGAAGATCGCGCTGCCGGGCGCGCTCGAGATCGGACGCGCCGAGCGCGCGGGCTCGCGCGTGATCGCCGGCGCGCGCCGCGGGGATCGCGTCGGTCTGCTCGAGATCGACGGGCTCACGGCCCGTTTCGTCGAGACCGGGGCCGCGTCGGGCGACGCACCGCCGCCGCTCCCGGTCCTGCTCGACGCGACCAAGCAGGCCGCGCTGGCGTACGAAGGCAACGGAGCCAAGCGCCACCTGGTGCTGCGCGACGCCGGCTCGGCGCACGACGCGATCGTCTCGCTCGATCCCGAGCCGCCGGACGAGTCGCTCGCGTACGACGCCGCCGTGCGCAGCGACGGCTCGATCGCGATCGCGTGGGACGCGCCGGCCGACTCGGGCCCCGCCCAAGGCGCGGGACCGAGCGCGGTCTTCGCGACCGTGGTCCGCGGAGGAAAAGCGGGCCCCGTCGTGCGCATCTCGCCGGCGGACGTCGACGCCGACACGCCGCGCCTCGTCGCGCTCGGCCCCACGATCCTCGCCTTTTGGATCGCGCACCGCGCGCTGCCGAAGACCGACGCCGCGGCGCTGCCCGAAGGCCCCGGCCAGGATCTCGATCACGCGTGGGTCGAGATGCTCGCCGTCGGCGACGATCTCCAACCGACCGCGCCGCTCCGGCACCTCACGCCCGACACGGGGCGCGTCACCTTCTTCGGCGTCGAGCCGCGCGGCGCCGACCCCTCGGCGCGAAGCGCGGGACCGGGAATGACGGTGGACGTCGTGGCGCGTGACGGCATCGAGCTCCAGGCGGGGCAAGGCGGGACGGCGCTCTTGGTGCACGTCGCCGGTCCGGACGTGCCCGTGCCGATCGTCGTCGCCGATCACGTCGGCCGCGGGCTCCCGCTCGTGGTCGCCGGGATCCGCGGCAGGCGGGGCTGCGCGCCCCCCCGCAGCCGATTTCACGCTCTTCGACGACGCCGTCGACCGCGGTCGCGCGTCGTCCGGCGGCGTCCTCAGCCCCGAGCCGACCCTCGACTCCGCGCGCCCGCTCGCCGTGCTAGAAGGCGGCGACGTGCTCGTCGCGACCCTTGGAAGCGCCGAGCTGTCCGTCATCCGCTGCAAAAATTAATTGCACTTTACACGTAAACATTTTCGGCATGTCGATTGCCTTGGGGCCGCTCCTAAGCTAATTTGCGTCACCGTGCACCCCCGGGAAATGTCGGCTGACCGTTCTCGGTCCGCGGCTTCGCCGCGGGGGGCCCATAGCTCAATCGGTCAGAGCCCCCGGCTCATAACCGGGCCGTTCCTGGTTCGAACCCAGGTGGGCCCACGACCTTAACTAACCTTGAAATAACTTGGGCGGGGAAGGCAGCCTTCCGCTGGTTCAGCGGAGGCGAGGAGAGTGAGTTGACCGCAAGCGTTCCGGATCAGATCAAGGCCCTCGAAGAGCTCGCCGTCATCGACGCGGAGCTCAAGACGCTCGGTGACGACTTGCAGCAGGAGCGCTCGGCCCTCGACGCTCAGCGCAAGAAGCTCACGGGGCTCGAAGACAAGCTCAAGAACGATCGCTCGCACCTCGCCGCGATCGAGAAGCTGCGAAACGAGTACGTCATCGAAGTCCGCACGATGATGCAGCAGCTCGAGCACTCGCGCGAGAAGATGAACCGCGCCCGCAACGAGCGCGAAGCGAACGCCGCGCAGCGCGAGCTCGAAGAGCTGCGCAAGCTCGTGCGCGATCGCGAAGACGAGATCGGCAAGCTCACGACCGACGCCGAAGGCTCCCGCCAGCAGATCGACACCGCCGAGCAAGACGCCAAGGTGGTCTCGGGCGAGCTCGGCACGACCGAGGGCGGCGTCCAGTCGAAGCTGACCGAGGTCGAGGGCCGCCGCGCCGATCGCGCCGCCGCGCGCGAGGCGGCGGTCAAGAAGATCCCCGCGCAGCTCTACCGCCGCTACGAGATGATTCGGGAGAAGCGCGGCACCGGCATCGCCCAGACGACGACGGGCACTTGCAAGGCGTGCAACATGGCGCTGCCGCCGCAGCTCTTCCATCGGCTTCGGCGCGAGCCGATGATCGACCAGTGCCCGTCCTGCCACCGCATCATCTATTACGTTCCGCCCACGTCGCAGTCGGCCGAGGTTTCGGAGAAGACCTGAGGTAGGCTACGAGAGGGGCAGGGGACCTCCCATCCAGTGAAAAGCTGTCCGAAGTGCCAGCGCGTGTATCCGAACGACGCGGGGTTTTGCCCCGCGGACGGCACGGCTCTCGTCGCGGCGAGCATGGCGCCGCCGCCGATGACCGACGAGGACGCGCGCATCGGCAAGCGGCTCTGCAACCGTTACGAGATCCGCCGCGTCGTCGCCGACGGCGGCATGGGCCGCGTCTACGAGGGCATCGACCGGCAGAACGACGCGCGCATCGCGGTGAAGGTCCTGCACGACGACGTCGCGAAGGACGACGTCTCGCTCGAGCGCTTCAAGCGCGAGTACGAGATCTCGAGCAAGCTTCCGCACGACCACATCGTCAACGTGACCGACTTCCAGCGCGACGAGGTCGCCAAGGTGTGGCTGCTCGTCATGGAGTTCCTCGACGGCGAGGAGCTGCGCGTCGTGCT
Source organism: uncultured delta proteobacterium (assembly GCA_963731595.1). Classification (GTDB taxonomy): domain Bacteria; phylum Myxococcota_A; class Polyangia; order Polyangiales; family Polyangiaceae; genus DASXHD01. The sequence continues at coordinate 850,374 of CAVSWE010000009.1, read as the reverse complement.
CAAGCGCGAGAAGTTCCTGCCGCCCGAGCGCATCGTCCGCATGCTCTCGCAGACGGCGGTCGGGCTCGACGGGGCGCACGCGCGCCAGCTCGTTCACCGCGACTTGAAGCCGGACAATTTGTTCTTGTGCGGCACGCGCGAGGGCGACGTCGTCAAGATCCTCGACTTCGGATCGGTCAAGGACAAGAACAAGGACGCGAAGAAGCTGACCGTGCTCGGCACGACGATCGGCTCGCCGTATTACATGGCGCCCGAGCAGGCGCAGGGCCTCGAGACGCTCGACGCGCGCGCCGACGTGTTCGCGCTCGCCGCGATCGCTTACGAGTGCATGTGCGGCACGGTGCCGTTCTTCGGCAACAACGGGCCGTCGATCCTCCTCGCGATCCTCACGAAGGACCCCAATCCGCCGAGCCTCGCGGCGCCGACGGCGAAGTTCCACATCCCGCCGAAGATGGACGAGGTGATGGAGGAGGCGCTCGCGAAGAACCCGAACATCCGCACGAAGAGCGTCGGCGCGCTCGCCGACGCGATCGGCGCAGCGTACGGGCTCGAGGGCGACCACAGGGAGTGGGCGAAGACGCCGACCGCGGTGCTCGGACCGCAAATCGAGCAGGCGAAGCCGCGCGTCATGGCCGCGCGGGCCTCGCGCGCGGCCGCGCCGGTGGAGGTCGCGGCGGATCCGTTCGCGGCGCCCACGCAGCAGTCGCCGGGTCCGTGGGCGCAGCCGCAGCAACCTTACGCCGCGGGGATGGACCAAGCCTTCGCGCAAGCGCGCGCGCAGCAGTACGCCGACCCGATGGCGGGCGCGGCGGGCGTGCCGGCCAAGTCGAATTGGCTCTTACCCGTCGTGCTGGGCGCCCTCTTTTTGCTCCTCGTCGGAGGCGGCATCGCCGTCTTCGCGCTGACGCGCTGACACGAAGCGCTCGAGCAAATCGGAGAAGGCCTTCTCGCGGTCCGCGCCGCGGAAGGCGCGCCGCGGCACGAGGAGCACCTGGTCGGCCCAATAGAGCGCGTAGATTCGCGCGGCGCGGTCCACGCGCGAGACGTCGCGCCAGCGGATCGTCTCGTGGCGCTCGCCGATGGTGATCGTCACGCCCTCGTCCGAGGCGTCGACCGACCGCAGCGCGCTCATGCCGCGCCGCCGGAGGAGGACCTTCGGCACGATCGCGAGGGTGCCGACGACGAGCGAAACGAGCACGAGCGCCGGGACCGCGACCGCCCAAACGAGGGTGCGCACGGCGCCGCGCGAGAGGAGCTGCCAAGCGGCCGCGAAGATCGAGATCAAGCCGATCGCGATCGCCGCGCGCTCGACCCCGCGCGTGCGAAGGCGCACGGCGTCGAGGAGGTCGCGTTCCTCGTAGCGGAACTTCAGAAAGACGTCCACGAGCGGCCACTTTACGCGATCGCGCGCGCTTGACGCTGCGCGTTCGAGCTGCGACGCTCGCGGCGTGACTGCGTCGCGTGCGCCGATCGGGTTCTTGCCTGCGGCGGGCCGCGGCGTGCGCTTCGGGGCGAGTGGATACGCGAAGGAGCTCTTCCCGCTCCTCTTCGAGCGTGACGACGCTTCGCTCGAGCCGAGGCCCATCGGCCAGCTCGCGCTGCAGGCGATCCGCGCCGCGGGCGCCGAGCGCTGCGTGACCGTGGTCTCGCCGGACAAGCTCGAGGTCGTGCGGGTCTTCGGCTCGACGGAGAGCGGCATGTCGCTCGCGTACGTCGTGCAGTCGGAGCCGCGGGGCATCCCGCACGCGCTCCGTTGCGCGCGCGCGTGGCTCGCCGACGCCGACGTCGTCTTCGCGATGCCCGACACGATCGTGCTCCCGCCCGACGCGCTCGCCCGCGTGCACGCCGAGCGCGTCGCGAGCGGGGCCGACGTCGTGCTCGGCGTGTTTCCGACCGACGAGCCGGAGCGCCTCGGGCCCGTCGAGCTCGACGCCTCGGGCCGCATCGTCCGCATCTACGACAAACCCGCATCGCCGCCCGCGAGCAACACGTGGGCGCTCGCGAGCTGGTCGCCGCGCTTCACGGCGTTCGCGTGCGATTGGGACGAGACGCAAGACGCGAGCGGCGCGCGCGAGCACGCGATTGGCCACGCGTTCGAGGCCGCGCGCGCGGCGGGGCTCGACGTGCGCGCCGTCAGCTTCGCGTCCGGTCGATTCCTCGACGTCGGCACGCCGCACGGTCTTCGCGCGGCGCTCGCGGCGCTCGTCACGCACGGCGTCCTCGTGCCGGACCAGGCGACGACCGCGCGGGGCCGGCGCGAGTGAAGCAGCAAACGCACCTCTTCGTCGCACCGCAGAGCGCCCCGTTCGGAGAGACGCTCCTCGGCATGCGCGTCGCGCAGGAGCTCCACGACCGCGGCCACCGCATCGTTGTCTTCGCGCACGAGTCGCTGGAGATCCTCGTGAAGGGTCGGCCGTTCCGCTTCGTACCGGTCCCCAAAGACGTCGGCGCGATCGACAAAGCGATCGCCTCGCTCGCCGCGGAGCTCGACGCGGCGTCCGTCGTCTTGCTCGACGCGACCGGGGTCTACATGCTGCTCAAGCGCGAGGGCACCGACGCCACGTTCCTTCGCACCCTCAACCGGCGCGTCATCGGCCTCGACGTCTGGAACCTCCGCTCGACCGGGCTCGAATGGGACCTCGTCGGCGCGCCGTGGCAGCACTCGCGCTACTCGCTCGACGTCACCAAGCGCTTGATCCCGGTGCCGTTCGCGCGGCCCAGCGGCGCGAAGGGCCTCTACAACGCCCTGCCTGCCGCGGCGACCGTCGAGCCCGAGGAGCGCGCCGCGATGCGCGCGGACTTCGGCCTCCGCGACGGGGATCGTCTCGTGCTCTTTCCCTCGGCGCGCTGGCAGCACCCCGCGAGCCAGGCGAGCGAGACCGGCCAGAGGCTCGCGCTCCTCTTTCCCAAGCTCATCGGAAAATGGCTCGCGCGGCTCGGCCCGCGCGTCCACGTCGTGCACGTGAGCCCGATGCGTTACCCGTTCGACGAGCCGCTCGGCGATCGGTACACGTGGGTCCCGCAGCGCAGTCCGCCGCGCTTCGCGAAGGTGCTCGCGGCTTCGGACCTGCTCCTCAGCTTCAACTTCTCGGCGACGACGATCGTCTCGGCCGTCGCGGCGGGCGTCCCGGTGGTGCTCGGGATCAACTCGTACGCCGGTGCGACCGCGGATTCGATCGCCGAGAAGCTGCGCGAGCCGCCCACGCCCGAGCTTCGCGCGTGGCTCGACGAGGTCGCGCCGCTGCCCGCGTTTCGCGTCTGGCCGCTCGGCCTCTTTCGATTTCTGGCGCCGCTCGCTCGCGACAACCCGTACACGTCGGCCATCGAGATCGTCGAGACGCTGGACGAGAGCGCGTTCCTCGGCGCGATGGAGAAGCTCCTCTTCGACGAGGCCGCGCGCGCCGCCATGCGCGCGCGACAGGCCGCGTACTGCGACGAGGTCGCGAAGCTCCCGAAGGCCGCGGACCTCGTCGAGGGGTACCTCGCGTCATGAAGCGCATCGGCTTCCTCGGCGCGTACTCGATCGACAACGCGGGCGACCAGCTCCTCGGCTACGCCGTGCGCCAGGCCTTTCGCGAGCGGCTACCCGGCGTGAAGCAAACGCTGTTCGCGCCTGCGTTTCGCGGCGACCTCTGGCGGCACGCGTGGGACGCCGAGCGAGGGCTCGGCGTTCCGGTCGAGCGCGTCCCGGCGGACGACTCGGTGCGCTGGGCCAAGGGCCTCGACGCGGTCGTCGTCGGCGGCGGCGGCATCATCCGCCTCGAGTCCGATTTTCGCCCCTTCCAGCTCGGCGATCCGAAGAAATGGGACCGCAGGATCCCCGCGGCGTGGAACGCCGTGGGGGCGGAGGCGGCGCCGGCGTACCTAGCTCTGAACCAAGGCGATTACGAGCGCGTCGCGCGCTGTTGCGAGACGCTCTCGTACGTGAGCGTACGCAACGAGCTCACCGCGCGCTTCGTCCGTCGCTGCGGGTTTCGCGGCGAGGTGCACGTCGTGCCCGATCCGGCGCTCTTGCTCGAGCTGCCCGAGAGCGACTTCGCCGAACGCACGCTGCGCGCCGCGGGCGTGGACACGAGCGCGTTCGTCGTCGGCCTCTCGGTGGGCACGTCGCTGCGCGATGCGCGCGCGGCGCATTTCTACGGAGACCTCTTCGGGGCGCTCGCCAAGCTCACGGCCAAGCGAGCCATCGAGCTCGCGATCTTCCCGTTCGGCGACATCTACGGCGACACGGAGCTCCAGCGGATGGCGCTCTCGGCCATCCCGGGCGCGAAGCTCGTCGACGCGAAGACGAGCGCGCTCGACCGGTGGCGCCTCATCGGCGCCCTCAATCTCCACGTCTGCACGCGGTACCACGCGGTCATCGCCGCGCTCGCGCAGGACGTCCCCTTCCTCGTGATGGACGAGTACCTCACCGACGCGACCGCCTCGAGCAAGATTCGCGAGCTCGTCGCCGAGCACGGGCTCGAGGCGTTCTACCTCTCGCCGCATCTGTCGCTCAGGCCGGCGGCCAAGCTCGACAACGCGCTCTCGCTCGTCGACGAGGGGCTTTCGTTCGAGGAACCGCTCGAGGCGATGCGCCAGCGATTGCGAACGCACTACGACGCGATGATCGCGTCGTTCACGTGACGCGGGTGGCCGCGCGATCGATGGCCGCGTAGATCGCGGCGAAGTCGAACGGCTTGTCGAGGTGCGGGTTCTCCGCCCGAGCGAGGAGCTCTTCGGCGCGCGGCGAGTAAGCCCCGCCCGACATGAAGACGAGGTGACGCTCGGCGCCGCGCCCTTGCTCGCGCAGCGCCGCGAGCATGTCGGCGCCGTCGCCCTCGGGCATCGTGACGTCGCAGAGGATGCAGTCGAAGTCGCGATCGCGGCAGATCGCGGCGGCCTCGAAGGCGCCCGACGCGAGCGTCACGTCGTCGCCGTCGAGCGCGTGCGCGAGCACGGTTCGGATGTGCTCTTCGTCGTCGACGACGAGGACGCGGCGCTTCGGGCGGTCGGGCGCGCGAACGGTCGGCGTCGCCGCGCGCGGCGAAGGCGCGCCCGCCCGCCAAACCGGGAGACGCACGGTGAAGGTCGCGCCGTGACCGGGCTCGCTCTCGACGCCGAGGGTGCCGCCCATTTGCGTGACGATGCCGTGCGCGATCGAGAGGCCGAGCCCAGTTCCTTCTCCGACCGGCTTGGTCGTGAAGAACGGATCGAAGACGCGCGAGAGGGTCTCGCGGTCGATGCCGGAGCCGCTGTCGCGGACGGAGAAGACGACGCATTCGCCTTCGTCGCGCGTCGCCACGCAGACCTCGTTCCGATCCGGGGCGCCTTCGCCGATCGCGTCGGCGGCGTTGACGAGCAGGTTGACGGCGACTTGACCGAGCCGATGGGCGTTGGCCTTCGCGGCGTGCTCCGCGCGAAAATCAGTGACGACGCGAGCGCGTGCCTTGAGCACGCTCTCGGCCAGGTTGATGGCCGACGTCAGCATCGAGCGCAAATCCACCGGCTCGATCGTCTCCTCGTCGCCGCGCCCGAACGCCCCGAGGTCGCGCACGATCCGGCGGATGCGCTCCGCGCCGTCGCGCGCGCGCCCGAGCGCGGTTTGGGCGGCGTTCGCGTCGTTTCGGCCGAGCGCGCGTTCCATCTCGTCGAAGCTCAGGACGACGTAGGAGAGCGGGTTGTTGATCTCGTGCGCGACGCCGCGCGCGAGGCGGCCGAGCGCGAGCAGGCGCTCGTTCTGCTCCATCGTCGCGCGCAGGCGGTTGCGCTCGCCGACGTCGCGCACGACCGCGAGGCGCACGCCGGATCCGAGCGCCTTGACGCTCGTCTCCACCTGGAAGGTCGTCCCGTCGCGGCGCTTCGCCATGCGCTCGCCGCGGAACACCTCGCCTCGCGCGAGCGTCGCGCCGACGCTCATGCGGTCGATGTAATCCGCGTCGCCCATGAGCGCGACGATCTGCATCCCGAGCAGCTCGTCGCGCCTGTAACCGTGCATCGCGCAGAACGCGCTGTTCGCGTCGACGATGAAGCGGTCCTCGCGAAAGACGACGATCCCGTCGCCCGCTTGCTCGAAGAGGGCGCGGTAGCGCTCCTCGCGCTCGATGCGCTCGAGCGCGTGGCCGATGTCGCTCGCGAGACGCCAGAGGAGCTGCACCTCCTCTTCTTCGAAGACGCCGGGCTGATCGGCGTACACGTTGAGCGCGCCGACGGCCGCGCCGTCGTGCTCGAAGGGAAACGCAGCGGACGCGCGAAATCCGTGGGCTAGCGCGTCCTCGCGGAACGGCGCGTACGCCGGGTCGTTGGCGATGTCGCTGCACACGGCGGGCTTCCGCTCGCGGATCGCGCGCATCGTCGGGCCCTCCTGCACGTCGGTGCCGATCGCGCGGACGCCTTCGAGCTTCAGGTAACCGCCCTCGCGGCCTGCGCTCGCCAGCGGGGCGAGCCGGCCGCTCGAGTCGCGCCGTCCGATCCACGCGAAGCGGAAGCCTCCCTCCTCGACCGCGATACGGCACGCCGCCGCGAGGAACGCGCGCGAGTCGCCGCGCGCGCTCTCGCGGTTGATTGCGGCCACGACCGCGAGCAGCCGGCGCATGCGCTCTTGACCGATCTCGACCTCTTTGCGCGCGGTCACGTCCCAGACGACGCCGCGGATCGCGCGCGGGAGGCCGGCCTCGTCGCGCACGACCTCGCCGCGACCTTGAACCCAGCGGACCCGACCCGCTTGCGGCAAGACGCGGTGCTCGACCTCGAACTCGGACGCCCCGCTCGTGAGGGCGTGGTCGATCGCGTGATGCACCGCTTCGCGGTCGTCGGGGTGGACGAGAGCGAGGAAGCTCGTGAGCTTGCCGTCGAAATCGTCGAGCGACACGCCGAAGAGCTCGGCGACGCCGGGCGCCCACGTCGTGCGGTCGGAGACGCTGTCCCACGACCACGGGTGCATGCGGGCCGCCTGGAACTCTTCTCGCCCGCGGTCTTCACGCATGATGCCGACGACATACTACACGGGGCGCGTCGCTCGGCGCGCGGCGCGCGGCGCGTGGCTCGACCGTGAGCGCTACTTCTTTTCGCGACGTTTCTGCGCGAGGCGCTCGGCCGTGCTGACTTGCGGCGCGCGCGGGCCGGCCCCGCGCGTCGGCGCGCTGCCGCGTTGCGGCGTTCCGATGGGGCGCTGCGCGGCGGGAGGCGGCGGGGCGGCGCCGAGAATGCCGGGTGAGCCGCCGGCCGGCGCGACCGGAGCCTTGCGCTTTTTGGCGAGGAGGGCGCCCTGCGTCTTCGCCGCGTCGCGGGCCGCGCGCTCGCGCTCGCGGGCTTCGGCGAAGGCGAGCGCCGCGCGTTTGTCGGCCTCGCGCGACGCGGCGCGCCGCGCGCCGAACATCGAGCTCACGAAGCCCGGCACGCCGAGCCTGCGTGACGCCACGCCGAGCAACATCGCGCACGCGGCGACCAGCGAGAGCAGCGGCAAGAGCGGCTTGTACGCGAAGCGCCGCGCCGCGCGATTGTCGTAGAGCCCCGCGAGCGTGTCGCGCACCTTGCCGCCGGTCATCGTCGCGATTCGCGTCAAGAGGATGCGATCGCTGCCCGTCGGGCGAAGCTCTTCGCCCGCGCCGAGCACGGCGCCCGTGGTGCCGACGGCCTCGCCGGTGCCTTCGTCCTTCGCCGTCGCGACGTAGACGCCCGGGCGCGAGAGCGGAACCGACGCGCCGTAGCGACCCGCGCCGGTCGCCTCGAGCGACACGTCACGCGAGAATCCGTCCGGGCCGGCGACGTGGACCGTGAGCCGCCGGAACGTCTGCGCGCGCCCGTCGTCGCCGACCACGTCGGCGCGCACGTGCAGCTCGCCGCCCGACGCGTCGCTCTCGAGCCGCACGCGCGGATCGTCCGCCTTGCGCGCCGTGTCGCGTCCGAGCTGGCCCATCAACTTCACGCCGCCCGGCCACTTCGTCCACGCCGCGCCCCAGCGATCCTTGAAGTCGCTGGTGAACGCCGTCGCGCGTCCGATGCCGACCGACCATGACGCGAGGATCGGGTCTTTCTCGGGGCCGGAGAGCGAGACAGTCGAGCGCGGCTTCGGCACGGTGACGACGTAGCCTTCGAGCTGCGGCGCCTCCTTGAAGTCGACGTTGTGAATCGCCGGCGACGGCGCGCCGAGACTGACCTTGAACGGCTCCTCTTTGATCGAGCTCTTCGCCGCGAGGATCGTCTCCTGCGTGAAGACCGCAGGCAGCTTCGTCGCGTCGTCGATCAGGTAGAAGCGGCCGCTGCCGAGGCGGCTCAGCACCTCGAGCTCGGCCGAATCTTTGCCGTGGCCGAGCGAGATGACGCTCGTCGTGATGCCCTTCGCTGCGGCCGCGGTCACGAGCGCGCGGCACCCGATGATTTGCTCCGCGTCGTCGCCGTCGGCGAAGAGGAGCATGTGCTTCAGGTTCACGGTCTCTTTCTCGAGCGCCGCGTACCCGGCCTCGAGCGCGATGTCGGTGTAGATGCCGCCGCCGCCAACGCCGACGGCGCGGATCTTCGCGCCGACCGCGTTGACGTCGGTGACGGGCCCTAGCGGGATCGTCCAGGAGACGATCGTGTCGACGTGCTCGACGCCGAGCCGGTCGCCCTTGCCGAGCAGCGAAGCGGAGCGCGCCGCGGCCTCGTTCGCGAGCGCGAGCTTCGTCTGACCGCTCACGACCATGCCCATCGAGCCCGAGTAGTCGATCGCGATCACCTCCGCGAGCGACGCGCGGCGCTTCTCTTCTTTCAGGTCGAAGGCGACCGGCGATACTTCTTCGATGGGCGTGCGCGCGTAGCCGCCCGGCCCCATCGAGCGGTCGCCGCCCATGAGGATGAGCCCGCCGCCGAGATCGCGCGTGTAGCTCGCGATCGCGTCGATTTGAGTCGTCGAGAGATCGGTCGCCTTGATGTCGCTGAGGACGACGAGGTCGTAGCCGGCGAGCGCGCCGATGTCGCCCGGGACGCCGGTTGCGCCGCGCTGCACGGTTCGGAACCCGTTCGCCTCGAGCGCGGCCGCCATCGGCGCGCCCTTGCCGCTGTCGCCCTCGAGGACGAGCGCGAGCGCCGGTCCGCGCACGCGCACGAACGCCGAGCCGGTGTTGTCCTCGGGCGAGCCGTCCTTCGCAGGATCGATCGAGGTGACCTCGACGTCGTAACGGTGCAGCCCAGGCTCGCTCGCCTTTTCGCGCAGGCGCAGGACGTCCTCGCCCGAGGCGACGTGGACTTTGCCGGTTTGGATCGTCTCGCCGTCGCGCTTGATCCGCACCTCGAGATCGGCCTCTTTCGTGCTCGATGTGACCACGCGGAGATCGAGCGCCTCGCCCTCGTCCGCGTGCGACGGCGAGCGGACCGACACGACGCGCACGTCGTCGAACGTCTTTTGATCGAGGGGCACGACGTCGATGGGCACGTCGGCGGCGACGGCGGCGGCCGCGGCGGAGAGCACGTCGCCGCGCGTCTGAACGCCGTCGCTCACGAGCACGAGGCGCGACGCCGTGTCGGCGGGGAGCTCGGCGAGCGCGCGCCGCACCGCCGCCTCGAGGTTCGTGCCGTCGCGACCGAGCTGAACGCGCTGGGGCGGCGGCAGGTCGCTCTTCGGGCGCGGCGGATCCTCGACGAGCGCGTCGGACGCGAACGCGACGGTCCCGATGCGGTCGTCGTCGTGCATCCCTTTTTCGGCGAGGCGTAGCTCGGCGGCGACGCGCGCGTCGGCCATCGGCACGAGATCGACCGAGCGCGAGCGATCGAGCATCATGATGACGGTCATGCGATCGAGCGGGCGCCCGAGCTCGGGCTCGGTGACCGCGAGCGCCGCGGCGAGCCCCGCGACCGACGCGAAGAAGACGATGAGCGCGCGTCGCCCTCGCGTGATGCGGCCGGGCAGCAGCGAGAGGCGCCACGCGAGAAAGAACGCGACGCCGGTCACCCCGACCACCCACAGCGGGTGACCGAAGCGGATGTACGTCTCGTGGATCAGCTGCGCCTGGACGAGCCCCTGGTAGACGAGCGGCGCAATCGCGGCGACGCCGAGCGCGACGACGCCGCCGATCGGCGCCTTGCGCGCGCGGAGCGAGCGCGCGAGCCGCACCGTCAGCGCGAGGAACATCACGGCTGCCGCAAGCATCCAGAAGCGCGCGACGTACGCCGTCACGAGCTCGCGCGACAGACCGCTCATGCCTTCCGCCCGTCGGCGCGAAGGGTCGGGCCGGGCCCGGCGGCGAGGCTCTCGAGCGAGACTTCACGGCGTTTTCGCGTCATCCACCACACGTCGGCCGCGATGAGCGCGGTCGCGAGGAGCGCGAGCCACAGACCCCACTCGTGATGCGCGTCGGGCACGCGCGCGGTGGCGGCGATCTCGCCGCCGTTCTTGTCCACGAGCACCGGCCGCGGGACGATGTCGCTCTCGCGCTCGCTCGCGAGGTTGGCGACGACGACCGCGTCGCCGTAGTGCGGCTCGGTCCACCGCATCCGGTAGAGTCCCGCGCGGTCGGCCGACGGGATGATCGCGAAGCCGCCCTTCGCCGCGACCTCGTGCTCCTTCATGCCGGGGCCTTCGGCGATGACCTTCTTCACGTCGAGCGGCACCGCGACGCGGATTGCGTCGCCCGTGCGTGCCGGGCCGGTCGTGCCTTGGCTTCGATGAAGCCGCGCCATCTCGACGATGTTGCGGATGAAGAGGACGAACGAAGCCTTGAGCGGCCAATCGCTGTCGCCGACGTCGAAGCCGACGACCGTCGCCGTGCGCCCGGGCGACGACGCGTCGGCCATGATCGAGACCGTGCCCGCGCGAAGGAGCGCGGCTTGACCGGGGCTCTTCAGCGGCGTCGCCTTGGAGATGTGGACGCCGTCGAACGTCAGGAAGCGCAAGCGCGGGTCGCCCTGTTCCCACGACGTGATCTGCGGCTGGTCGACCGGCGCGCCCACGTCCACGCCCATGCACGTCCCGGACGGCGGGTTCACGACGAGCACGTCGAGCCCCGGCGGGTTCTCCGGGCAACCGCCCTCGACGATGACGAGCGCGTCGGGCTCGACGTTCACCTTCCCGACCTGATCGGGCGTCAGCTTCTGCACGTCGAGATCGGGATCGGCGTCGAGCGCGCGCTCGATCCACGAGTAGCCGGCCGACGCGTGGACGACCGGCATCTTGCGCGATTTCGGGACGCGCCCGTAGGCGACGTCGTCGATCGCGAGCGCGTCGCCCGGCGAGACCTGCATCACGAGGCCCTTGCCGAACTCGAGCGCGTCGGGCTCGAACGAGAGCACGACCGGAGTCTTCTCGCCCGGCTTCACCAGCAGTCGGCGCGACGCGGAGGGCTCCTTTTTCCCTTCGACGGTGACGGTTACATACGCCTCGCGCGGCGCGGACCCGTAGTTCTTCAGCATCCCGAACGCCTGCACTTGATCGTGCTTCGTCACGGGGTCCACGCCGGCGCGAACGTCGATTCGGATGATGCCTACGTTGTCGGCGGGCTGCCCGACGGTCACGACCTGGAGATCCATTCCCGCAGCGGCGAGCGGACCTTGCGTCGCGAGCGCTCCGTCCGTGATCAGCAGGATGCGCCGCTTTCCGCCGAGCGAGCGCACGCGGTCCGCCGCGAGCCCGATCGCCGCCGACAGATCGCCTTCCACCTCGCGCACCGCGACGCTCCCGAGCGAGGCCTTCAGGCGGCGCGCGTCGCGGTCGAGCGGCGAGACGATCCGCGCCTCGCGCGCGCCTTCGATGACGATCGCGTCGGCGCCCGGCTCCATGTTGTCGATCGCGTTCTTGGCCGACTCGATCGCGAGCGCCATGCGCGTCGTCTTCTTGCCGTCCGGGCCGGTCGCGGTCGTGCCCATCGACGCGCTCGTGTCGATCACGATGGCGATGTGGTCGCCCGTCAGGCGTCCGCCCCGAAGCGCCGGCCGCGCGAGCGCGAGCGAGAGGCCGATCAGCGCGAGGAGCTGCAGGAGCAGCGGGATCTCGGGCACGAGCTTCTTGAACGGGTGCTTCGCGAGCAGATCGCGCCGCGCCGCCGCCCAGAGCCACGTGGAAGGGATCTTCAGCCGCTCGCGCTTGATCTTGAGGATGTAGAGCACGACGAGCGGGACGATCGCCGTGAGAAGCCACAGCCCCTTGGGGTTCAAGAACTCGAGGCCGTGCATTTACCCGCTTTCGGTGAGCGTTCCGAGGTTCGCGTGCGCCGGTGCGTACGTCAAGGTACGCGCGCGCCGCGCCCGATCTTCCTCGGCGCGGGCGCGCGGCTGAGCCGTTGGCACGTGCCTTGATCGGGCGCCGCCATGAACGAACACCGAACGCACGCCAATCACGAGCACGTTCACGGCGCCGGCTGCGGCCACCTGGCATCGAGCACGAAGACCACGTCGACGACCACCAGATCGGCGCGACCTCGAAGAACCCGGCGTCGTGCGCCCCGCACGAGTGTGGCGCGCGCGTCGACGGCCACCTCCATCGCGCGCGCGACGGGCACTGCGACGACTACGGACCGGGCCGACGCGTCGGGTGATACAGTCGTCTCCATCCGATGAGTGAGCATCCGCTCGCGAGCACCGTTCGGCGCGACGAATCCCCGCTCTCGACCGCCGCGTCGCGCCTCCTGCCGCACCTCTTCCTCGTCGTCGAGAGCGCGCGGCCGCGCGCCGGTGGCGGGCGGTGGTCGCTCGAGGGCATCGACTCGATCAGCTTCGGTCGCGGCCCGAAGCGCGCCGTCCTTCGCTCCGCGCGTCGGCTCGACGTGCGCGTCCCCGACGCCCTCGCGTCGGCATCCCACGCCAAGCTCTCGCGCGAAGGCGGCGGGTGGAAGCTCGAAGATCTCGGCTCGACGAACGGGACCTTCGTCTCCGGCAGGCGCGTCGAGACCGCCGCGCTCGACGACGGCGCGCTCTTCGAAATCGGCGAGACGCTGTTCGTCGTCCGCGCGGTGCCGACGCCGTCCGCGACGCCCGACGAGCCCGGCGACTCCGCCGAGGATCGCGCACACGGTCTCGTCACGCTGCTTCCCGAGCAAGCGCGCGCGCTCCGCGAGCTCCGCAAGGTGATGGCGTCGGGCCTGCCGATCATGCTCCTCGGCGAGAGCGGCACCGGAAAAGAAGTCCTCGCGCGCGCGACGCACGCGCTCTCGCAGCGCCCCGGCGCCTTCGTGCCGGTCAACTGCGGCGCGATCCCCGACACGCTCGTCGAGAGCCAGCTCTTTGGCCACGTCAAAGGCGCGTTCTCCGGCGCGGTGCGCGACGAGCCCGGGTTCGTCCGCGCGTCCGACCGCGGCACGCTTTTCCTCGACGAGGTGGGCGATCTCCCGGCGAGCTCGCAGGCGGCGCTCCTGCGCGTCCTGCAAGAGCGCGAGGTCGTCTCCGTCGGCAGCACGCGCGCCGTGGCCGTCGATCTCCGCGTCGTCTCGGCGACGCACCGCCCGATCGCGTCGCTCTCGAGCTCGGATTGCTTTCGTCGCGATCTCTACGCGCGCCTCGCGGGCTACGTGCACGAGCTCCCGCCGGTGCGCGAGCGGCGCGAGGACCTCGGGCTCTTCGTCGCCGAGCTCCTCGCGCAAATCGCGCCCGAGCGCGCGGAGGTGCGCCTCTCGATCGAGCTCGCGCGCGCGATGTTCCATTACGATTGGCCGCTCAACCTCCGCGAGATGCACCACGCGCTCTCGGCCGCGCTCGTCTTCGCCGAGGACGGCAAGCTCAAGCTGCGCCACGCGCCCGCGGCGGTACGCGGGGCCGAGGCCGCGACGCCGAGCACGCCGCCCGCGCCGAGCGACGGCGACCAAGCGCTCCGCGCGACGCTCGAGGGCTCGCTCGCGCGGCACAAGGGCAACGTGAGCGAAATCGCGCGCGAGCTCGGCCGCACGCGGATGCAGATCCACCGCTGGATGCGCCGCTTCGGCATCGACGCCGAGTCGTACCGAAAGTGAGCTCAATCCATGGTGCGGCCGACGAAGCGGCGCACCGCGGGCAAGAGCGGCTCGTCGTTCACGACGCGGATGTACGTGCCGCGGACCTTCTTCGCGAGCGACCGCATGCCGAGCACGAGCTGGTTGAGCCGCGCGAGGTACGCCTCGATCGCCGCGGCGTCCATCGTGACCTCGACGGTCGCGTTCGTCTCGGCGTCGACGAGGGCGTAGTCGCCGTCCCAGTGGGGCTCGACCTCATCGCGCGAGAGCACCTGCACGAGCCCGATGTCGTGGCCGGCGGCCGCCGCGCGCGTGATCGCCGCGTCGAACGGACCCGAATCCATGAAGTCGCTCACGACGACGAGCATCCCCGGTCGCGGCGAGCGCAAGGTCACCTGCTCGATCGCGCGCGAGAGATCGGTGCCGCCCTTCACGTCGACGCGGTCCAGATCGCGCAGCAGCTTCGGCAGCGCGTTTCGGCCTCGCGCCGGCTCGGACACGAAGGAGAGCCCTTCGCTCGCCGCCATCACCTGCGCGCGCTCCGAGTCGGCGAGCGCCATGTAGCCGATCGCGGCCGCGAGGCGCTTCGCGGTGTCGAGCTTCGTGGGCTCGCCCGCGTCGAGCGACGCGCTCGCGTCCACGACGAGGCGCACGATGACGTCCTCCTCGGCGCGAAAGAGCTTGAACATCGGCTCGCCGGTCCGCGCGAACGCTAGCCAGTCGATGCGACGCAGGTCGTCCCCAGGCGCGTAGGGTCGGTGCTCGAGGAACTCGGCGCTCGATCCGCGGCGCTTCGCCGTGCGATTGCCCGCGCTGCCCGACCGCGCGCGCACGCGCAGACGCCGGCGCAGCGCCTCGAGCTCGCGCGCGAACGCCGCGTCGAAGAGCATCAGGTCGCCGCTCCCGCCGACGAGGACGCGGGTGCGTCCGCCGCCAGCGCCGCGGCCGCGCGCGCGTCGTCTTCGGCGCGCAGCGCCGCGTCGGTCTGAGCGTAAATCTGGTGCTGCTCGCGCACCGCGCGGGCGCAGCGGCGCCCCGCGATGACCAGAAAAATGAGCCCGAACAGGCCCCACATCATCGCGGCCGCGAGCCCGGCTTGGACGATGGGCGTGTCGGTCGCGGCGGTGGCGTGATCGAACTGCCCGACCATCGCGTACGCGAAGAACGGGCTCGGCGCGGCGACGACCAACCACGAGTCGTCGTGCGTGCTCGTCACGACGCCGCCGATCGCCGCGACGACCCACGGCGCGGCCGCGGCGAGGAACAAGATCGCACCGGCGATGAGCCGCGCGATCCACGCCGTGTGTCCGCGCGAGCGAAAGTACGCGACGATCCCGATCGTGAAGACGAAGTAAGGCGCGCAGTAGGCGCCGAAGACGAAGATCTGGGCGAGCCGGTCGCTCCGCGTCGGCACGTACAGCGTCCAATAGCTCGGGCTCGCCGCCGCCGTCGTCGCCGCCGGTTGGAGGTAGAGCATCGCGAGATCGATCGCGGGGATGACGAGCAGCCCGAGGAACCCCATCAAGACGACGAGCGACGCCGTCTTCGGCAGGCCCGGCCCGAAGAACCGCCGGAAGACGCTCGCGTTCATTCGGCGCCAGTGGACGAGCACGCGCCGCGACGGCCCGGCCGGGTCGAACGCGAAGAGGAGCGCGCAGAAACCGGCGTACGCGGCGAACGCCGTCTCGCCGACGATCGACCATTTGACGCGCTCGGCGTCGTCGAGCGCGACGGCGCCCGGCAGCGCGCACGCGAGGACGACGAGCGGCGTGCACGCGAAGAACCAGAGCTTCAGCGCGGTCGAGCGATCGTCGGTCTCGCCGGTGAGGTTCGAGACCGTGACGGCGTAGAGGAACCACGCCGGCACCAAGATGAGCAGGAGCGGCAGCGCGACGAGCAGCAAGAGGTACTCGAGCCCGAACGGCGCGCGCGTGTAGGCGAGCGGCAGCCAGATGGGGAAGCTCTCCGGCACGTCGTTCCAGAGCTTGTGGACCGCGAACGACGCGCCGAAGCCGAAGAGCGAATAGAGGAGCGGCCCGATGCAGATCGCCAGGATGAGCGTGAGCACGATCGCGCCGCGCAAGCTCGACATGAGCGAGCTCACCGCGAGCCCGAAGGCGACCGCGAGCGCCGCGAACACGAAGAGGAACGCGAACGCGACCACCACCTCCAGCGGCGTCACGCCGCCGAAGAGGAAGGGCAGGGCCCCGACCGGCGCGAGCACCACGATGTGCATCGCGATGCTGGTGTAGGCCGCGATGAATTTCCCGCGGGCGATCTCCCGCGGCGAGAGGCCGGTGAGCAGCACCGCCTCCCACGTGCGCCCCTCGCGCTCGGACGCGATGCTGTTGGCCGCGACGGTCGGCCCGACGACCATGACGACGAAGACCGCGATCGAGAAGAAAGTCTGGAAGAGCGCGCCGCCGAGCGACGCGGGGCTCGAGTTGTCGGTCGCGGCGATGCCGCCGATCGAGCACATCAGCAGCGAGATCGTGAGGCTCAGCGCGAAGAGGATCCACGGCGTGCGACCGAGGCGCGCCGACTGGCGCATCTCGCGCATCCAAATCGCGTTCGGCTCGCGGAAGAGCCGCGCGAAACGACCGCGGCGCTTGCCCTGGACGGAATTCGGCGAGGCGGCGGCGGTCATTGAACCTCTCCCTTCGTCACCTCGAGGAAGATCCGCTCGAGCTCGTTTCTCTCAGGCTCGACGCCGGCGACCGCGATGCTCTGCGCGACCAGCGAGGAGACGATCGCCGCGATGGTCTGGTCGTCGCCCGAGTACGTGACGAGGAAAAGACCGCTGGTCACTTGCGTCACCCCGTAGATGTTCGGCACGCCGGTGAGCGCGGCCTGCACCGACTCGAGCGGCGCGAACGCGCGGACCTTGAGCCGGCGCCGCGGCACGCTGATCGTCTGCGGGGCGGGCTCGATCTCGGCGTCGCGGTAGTTCGCGGGCTGCGCCTGCGGCGGCAGGATCGCCGTCTGCATCCCGGCGGACGCCATCGTCGGCCCTTGCGGCTGCGCTGCGTTCGGCACCTGCGCGCGGACGGCCTGCTGCTGCTGCCGCTGCGCCGCCGCCTCCTCGAGGCGACGCGCGATGTCGGTGATCGGCCCGGCGACGACGAGCCGCCCGCGCTCCAAGATCGCGACCGACGTGCACACGTCGGCGAGCTCGGTGAGGATGTGGCTCGAGAGGAAGATCGTCTTGCCCATCGAGCGGAGCTCGACGAGCAAATCGCGGATCTCGATGCGCGCGCGCGGGTCGAGATCGCTCGCCGGCTCGTCGAGGACGAGCACCTTCGGGTCGTGCAGCAGCGTCCGCGCGAGCTGGAGTCGTTGCTTCATGCCCTTGGACATCGTCGCGACGAGCTTGTCCGAGAGCTTCGTGAGATCGGTGAGCTCCATCACGGCGTCGACGACCGAGTAGTTTCCGTCGGGCGCGACGCGGTACGAGTCGGCGAAGAACTCGAGGTACTCGCGCACGGTCACGCGCTCGTAGACGCCCGCGTGATCCGGCATGTACCCGATGATTTTTCGGACCGCCTCAGGATCCACCGACACGTCGAACCCGTCGACCTCGACGCGCCCCGAGAGCGGCTCGAGCAGCGTCGCCATGATGCGAATCGTGGTGGTCTTCCCGGCGCCGTTCGGCCCGATGAACCCGAAGATCTCGCCGTGCCCCACCTCGAAGCTCACGTCGCGGAGCACGTCGAGCTTTCCGAAGCGGTGCCAGAGGTGGCGCACGCGAATCGCCGGCACCATCGTCTGCTCGAGCCACGCGCTCGAGGGCGGCGACTGACTGATGGGCGCTTGGTCCGTCATGGCTTGACCACCACGCGAAGGAGCATCCGGTCGCTCTCGACCGAAAGCCCGTTGTCGGTCTTCACGTGCTCGCCGCCTTCGAGCTCGGCGAGCACCACGTCTTCGTCGTCCGGCCACCAGTCGACGGCGTCTCCGGCGACGGTCGTCATCGGCGCCCAGACCTTCGTGAGGCGCTCGCCGTCTTTCGTCGGGAGCATCGACGCGATCGTGCTCGGATCGAACGGGTGGACGTTGAGCGTGCCGGCCGCGGTCGTCCGTCGCGAAGCGGCGCTCATGACGAGCTTGCCGGCGCTCGCGCTGACCGAGTCGCCGTTCTTGATCGACGGGAAATAACGCACGCCGTCGCCTGGGACGTAGACGAGCGCGTCGAGCAGCGTCTGGCCGGTGCCGTTCTTCACTTCGGTCGCCGAGGCTGTCGTCGTCACGGTGACTGCGCCCTTCAAGTCGACGAACCCGTTCTCGCGCACGACGAGCGTCTGCCACGGGAGCGACGTGATGTTGTCGAGCGAGAAGCCGTCGCGATCGACGCGGACGAGCGCCTTGTCATCCATCACCGAGTCGGAGCTGAGCACGTCGAGCACCGAGGTGCGGTCGGACGCCGTGATCGAGAGCGCGCGCGTCTCGCTCGTGTAAAAGCCTCGAAAGCGCGTGATCGCCGCGCGCGATTGACCCGAGCCCGTCTCGGCGAGCGCGAGGTGCCGCGCCCTTCCGCGCCAGCCTTTCACGCCGAGCCCCACGACCACGATCGCGCCGAACGCGGCCGCACTGAACGCGGGCGCCATGAGGAGCGGCCGCAGCGGCTTTCCGCGGTTCTTCGAGCGGAGGAAATTCACCGGCCCGACGAGGATTGAATAGAGCACGAGCAGGAGCGCCGCGAAGCCGAGCGCTGGGCGGAAGTTCTCGTTCGGGTCGAGCGCGCGCCGCACCTCGTCGGTCTTGCCGGGGCCGCCGCCGTAATACGCGTACGTCGCGTTCCGCGCGTTGGCCCCCGCGGGAAAGACGAGCGTCGCGCGCCTGTCCCACGCGTGGTTCAAGAGGTCGACCATCCGGCTCTGCACCCACACGTCGTCGACGCCGGGCGGCTCGGTCGGATCGAACGCGAGCAGGTGCACGCGGCCTCGCCCGTAGGTGGCGCTCTCGCCGTAGCCGCTCGGCTGCAGCGTGCCGCCGGCGAAGCCGACGAGCTTGCCGTCGAGGCCGTGGCCCGGGCCGCCCGCGGACGGCGCGACAGTCGGGCTCGTGCGAATGAACTGGTACGGGCTCGGCCCGTCGTCGTTCGAATCCCAGCGAATCCCACCGTAACCGCCGCCCGTGCCGAGGCCGCCGCCGGTCGTGGTCGTCGGCTTGGGCACCGCCATGATCGACAGGAGCGCCGGGTTCACCGGTCCGGCGACGACGCCGCTGCCCGCGAGCCGCGTGAGCTCCGGGCCGTGCAAGTCCTCCGGCCGCGCGACGACGATCGCGATCGTCCCTCCGCCCGCGACCCAGTCGAGGAGCGCTTCCTTCGGCTCGGGCTCGAGGCGCGCGAGCATGTCGGAGTGAATCAAGACGGCGGTGACGCCCGAATACGAGGCGGCGCGCGTCGGCAAGATCGGGTCGCCCGTCGCCGGGTCGAAGCTCGGCGCCGCGACCGCGATGGTCGTCGGCGCCGTCGTCGTCGGCGCGTAGGTGTAATAACCGTACGACGGCGTGAGCGAGTAGGTGATGGTCGCGGGCCAGCCGCGCAGCGGGATCGCGAGCCGGCTCGGGTTGTCGACGTCGACGAGGGTCGGACCGATGCCCATGTTCGCGTTGACCGGCATCGCGACGATCTCGCGGCCCTTGTCGTCGGTCACGCGCAGCGTGAGCTGCGGGACCTGCTCGGTGCGCGAGCGCATCGGAAGGCGCAGCGTGACGGAGCGCCCCGCGGCGACCGCGAACGGCGCCTTCGCCGCGAAGCTGTCGTGGTCGGTCGCGTAGGTCGTGAGGTGCGAGCGGAGCTCGACGGTGCCTTTTTGCTGCGTGGGCGTCGGGTTGTCGATCGTGACGACGAAGTCCTGCCATCCGTAGCCGACGGCCGCCTCGGTGCCGAAGATGGGCGCGACGCGCACCGCGAGCGGCGGCACTCCGCCCTTCGGCGACGCGGACGCGGCCGCGCTCGAAGCGGCGCTCGCCGAGGCCGACGCGACCGGCGCCTCCGCGCGCGCGACGTCGATCGAGAGCGCGCTCGCCGCGAAGGCGAGACACGCCAGGATCCGGCGTCGAGCGCTTGCGCCGTCCCGCCTTCGGCGGATGCGGCGACTCATGCCTGCGCCTTCTGCTCCGCGGCGACTTGAGGCGGTCGCGTCGGGACGGCGGCGAGCAGCGCGTCGACGACCGCGTCGGTCGTCACGCCGTCGGCCTCGCCCTCGAACGAACGAATGATGCGATGCCGGAGCGACGGCTTGGCGACCTTCTGGATGTCGTTGAAGGACACGTTCGCGCGTCCTTCGCAGAGCGCGACCGCCTTGGCCGCGAGCACGAGCGACTGCGCGCCGCGCACCGCCGCGCCGAAGCGCACGCCCCTCTTCACGAGATCGGGCGCGTCCTTCGCCGTCGGATCGCTCGCGCGGACGAGCCGCGCCGCGTACCTCACGATCGGCTCGGCGATGGCCACGTCGCGGCAGAGCGCGCGAAGTTGGAGCACGCCCTCGCGCGCGAGCACGCGCGGCGGCGCTTCCTGCGCGCGCCCCGTCGTGCGCGTCAGCACGTCGCACAGCTCGTCCTCGCTCGGCTGCGGCACGATCACCTTCAGCAAGAAGCGATCGAGCTGCGCTTCGGGCAGCGGGTACGTGCCCTCCATCTCGATCGGGTTCTCGGTCGCGAGCACGAAGAACGGCTCCTCGAGCACGTGGCGCGTGCCGGCGATCGTGACCGCGTGCTCCGCCATCGCCTCGAGCAGCGCGCTCTGCGTCTTGGGCGTCGCGCGGTTGATCTCGTCGGCGAGGACGATCTGGCCGAAAATCGGCCCTTTCTGCACGGCGAACATCGAGCCCGCCTGACGCTGCGCGGGATCCATCACGAGCACGTTCGTCCCGACGACGTCGCTCGGCATCAAGTCGGGCGTGAACTGGATGCGCGAGAACTTGAGATCCAAGCACTGCGCGAGCGTGCGGACGAGCAAAGTCTTTCCGAGCCCCGGCGCGCCTTCGAGCAGCACGTGCCCGCCCGAGACGAGCCCCCACATCACCTGATCGACGACGGCGCCTTGTCCGACGATCACGCGCCCGATGGCGTCGCGCAGCGTGGCGACCGCGCTCGCGGCTTGGCTCAAGACCGCATCCTGACCCTGATTCATTCTTGCTCCCGTCTCACGATTTCACGGTTGGAAATACTGCCGAACCTGCTCGCGGTATTCCTCGGGGACGTCGCTTCGTTCGACGCCGTCGATCTCGCTCGGCCCGACCACCCTCAAGTCGCCGGTGCCGCGCACGTTCGCTGTGCCGCCCGCGCGACCCTGCGCGGTGGTCGTGATCGAGCCCGGCATCGCGTTGCTCTTGTTGATCTTGCCGTGCGCGCGCGACCTGAGCGTGTCGCCGTCGAGCACGCCCGTCGACCCTTTGTGATCGCCGGTGCCGGTGTCGTGGCCGTTGTGCCCGCCGGTCATGTTCTTCCCGTCGTCTTTGCCGCCGCCGTTGCCGTTGGACGTGCCGGACTGCTGCTGCTGCCCGAGCCCCATGCCTTGACCTTGTCCCTGACCTTGGCCCTGCTGCCCCTCTTGGCCCTGCTGGCCGCCGTGTTGGCCCTGCTGGCCTTGTTGGCCCTGCTGGCCCTGCTGGCCCTGCTGGCCTTGTTGGCCCTGCTGGCCTTGTTGGCCCTGGTGGCCTTGTTGACCTTGTTGACCTTGCTGGCCTTGTTGACCTTGCTGCCCTTGTTGGCCTTGCTGACCTTGTTGGCCCTGCTGACCTTGCTGGCCCTCTTGGCCCTGCTGGCCCTCTTGGCCCTGCTGACCCTTCTGCTTGTCGATGTCCTTCTCGGTCCCGTCGGCGCCTTTCTGCGCGTCGTCGAGGCCCTTCTGGCGCTTGGATTCGTCGGTCGCGTCGTCCTGTTTGGCCATGTCCTTCAGCTTGTCTTCGAGCTGCTTCTGGCCCTCGGGCGTCGAGAGCTGGTCGGCCATGTCCTTCAAATCCTGCGGATCGCTCTGCGCGCCGGAGCCGCTCTTGGCTTGGTCCTTCATGCGCTCGGCGAGGCGCTTCTTCTCTTCGGGCGTGAGCTTGTCCATCGCCTTGCCCATCGCGTCGGCGAGCTTCTTGGCAGCTTCGTCCGTGCCTTTGCGATCGAGCGCCTCGCTCTTATTTTGGACGTCGTCGTTCTTGATGCCCTCTTGCTTCATCGCGTCGGCGAGATCGCGGAGCGCCTCGGCGCGCTTCTCGCGCTTCTCCATCGCCTTCTTCTCGTCCTCGAGCGCCTTGGCGACGTCGGGCGCGCCGTTGCGCTTCGCCGCGTCGGCGGCGTCCTCGACCGACTTCTTCGCGAGCGCGCGATCCTCTTTCTCGCGCGCGTTGGCGAGCTTCTCCATCTCGGAGTCCATCGTCTCGAGATCGTGATCGCCGAGCGCCTTCGCCGCTCGCTCCATCTCTTCATTTTCTTCGAGCTTCGACACGGCGCTCTCCAGCCCCGCGCGGTGCTCGCCGTCGCCGAGCGTCACGCGCTCGGCGGCGATCTGCTCCTTCAGCCGCGCGATTTTGTCCTGCGCGTCGCGCTTCTCCATGCCCTTTTCGAGCTGCTCTTTCAGCTTCTCGGCGTCTTTGGCGATCTTCTTCAGCCGCTCGCGCTGCGCATCGTCGCGCGCGTCCATCTGCGCGAGCTTGATCACCTTCTCGAGGCCGTCGACCTCGGCGAGCTGAATCTTCGCGGTGCCGGGATCGTGCGCGACGACCGGGGCGGGCGGCAGGGGCGCGCGCGCGATGAACGCGACGCCCGCGAGCCCGAGCGGCAAAAGGAGCTGCACCGGCCGAAACCACTTCGGTCGCGCCTGCTTGCGATCTCCGCTGCCGAGGGCGCTCGCCGCGGAGTGCAGCACGACGGCGCGCATCGCCGGATCCGCCGCAGGCGGGACGGCGTGATCACGCAACGCCGGATCCGCGTCGGAATCGGGCGCGGCTTGATCGAGCTCCACCGCCGTCGAAATCGATTCTTCGGTCGCGAGCTCGCCGTCGAGATAGAGCGCGACCGCCTCGTCGTTCCAGCGCTTGCGGCGTGCCACGATCCCGCCGCCGACGACGCCGGCGAGCACGGTCAACGCGGCGTACGGTCGCACCTTTCCGGCGCGCGTCTTCCAAGCGATGCCGGCCGGAACGAGCGCCAGCACCGCGCCGAGCGCCGCGCCCGTCAGCACGTGCCGAATCGCGAGCCGCCGCCTCACGCGCGCCGCCCAACGATCGAAGAGCGATTCGAAATTCGATTCCGGCGCCATGGTGCCGCTCCTAGTCTCTTCGTTTGTACGTTGGGACGCGAGCGTTTGTTCTCTCGCGACGCACTGCGTCGCCTGGATCGTCCGACCCCCAGGATTGGGTTGCCGAGATTGTTCGGACCCGAACATACCTTGTCCTACACCCGCGATTACCCGCTCGTTCCCGCGGCTTGAGCACCGCGGGCGGCGACGGACCGGCTGGCCCGACTCATGCACGAGACCCCGGCATGCTCCCCTTCCACAAGCGTTCGCGGATGAGCAGCTCCATCGAGATCGGTTCGGACGACCTCGAGTCCGTCGAGCTTCCGGCGGTCCGGCCGCCCAGTGTCCGCTCCGGTGGCTACCGGTCCTCGCTCGCGAGCTTCGGGGACGACGAGATGACGGTGGTCCGCATGGACAAGCGGGTGAGCACGTCGCCGCCGCCGCGCGCCGCCGTCGAGATGCCGCGCATCCCGCAGTCGATCGCGCCGCGTTTCCAGCCGGCCGTCGACGCCTACGACCGCGAGGTCGCGCGCTATGCCGCGTCGCACCGCCCCCAGCCTCCCCGCTACGCCGACGACGAGCCCACGGTCCTCCACCCGTCCTCGTCGTCGCGTCCTCTCCTGTCGATGAGCACGCCGAGCTCGCGCTCGGTCATCGTCGACGACGAGCCGCCGCCGGCTCCGCGCTCGCGCCGCCACGTTCACCGCGTCCACGAAGTGCCGCCGCCCCCGCCGTCGCGCGCGCTCGTCGACGACGCGCCGCGCTCGGCCGTCGCCGTCGACGCTTCGTCTTCCTCGTCCGCGCAGAACGCGGTCGATTCTGAGCATGACGGCCTCGCTGAGCGGCTCGACCGACATCGGCAAGCTGCGCCGCCCGAGCATGGGATGGGCCGCCGGTCTCCTCGCGGTCGGCGTGTTCGCGGGCCTCATCGCCGCTGTCGCCGCGCGCGGCGACGGTCTCTCGGCGATCGCGTCGCTCGTCGACCCGTCGCACGTGACCGCGGACATCGCGAAGGGCGCGGCCGCGCAGCCGCAGGCGCCGGTCGCGATGATGCCCGGCGCCGCGGCGCCGCAGGCGCAGCCGGTCTCGGTCAAGCCCGCCGCTCCGTCGTGCGCCGCCGACGCGGTCGCGCCCGTCGCCGTCGCGGCGAAGCCGGTCGCGAAGGCCGAGCCCGCGCCGGTCAAAGAGGTCGTCGTCGAGAAGGCGGAGTCGAAGCCGATCGTCGCGTACGTCGCGCCGGTCCGTCACGTCGAGGCCGCCCCCGTTCACCACGCCGAGCCCGCTCCGGCCCGCGTCGTCGAGCACGTCGCGGCCGCCGCGCCCGTCTCGCACCCCGCTTCGCACGCCGCGCGCCACCACGCCGGCGACGAGATGGAGAGCGCCAGCGCCGCCGACGCGCTCGCGAAGGCGCAGCTCGACGCGGCCCTCAGCCGCTGAGCGAGCGCGCGCTCACGGCGGGTTGCACGCCGCGATCGAGCCTTCGTTGGTCGCGATCGGGTTGCAGGTCTTGAGGCCGAGCTTCGTGCAGTCGATCGAGACGCTGCGACCGCGCACGCACGCGACGAGCGACGCGCCGCTGCAGGTGTCGTCGATGCAGCCGCCGTCGGCGACGAAGCACGCGGACGCCGGGATCGTGCCCGGCGCGCCGCCGTCGATCGGGTTGCACGTCCCCGGTCCGCTGAGGGCCGTGCAGTCGACCGTCTCCGGAGCGCCCGTCACGCACCCTTGCGCGAGCACGCCGCCGGACGTGCACTTCACGTCGTTGGTCGCCGCGCACGCGCCTGTCGCCTCGGGCTTGCACGCGGGGGACGCGCCCGTGATCGAGCACGAGCCGGCGCCGAAGTCCGCGCAGTCGTAGCCGCGATCGTTGCCCGCGTCGTCGCAGAACGTGACGTAGCGCCCTTCGAGGCAGCCGGACGACGTGCACGCGCGGCCCTGGTTTCCGGCGTCGCGCGGCGCGGAGTCGATGCAGAGCGCTTTGTTGTTCGCGGCGTCGCGGTCGACCGAGTCGCACGTCTGCCCATACGCGGCGCAGTTCTCGCCCCAAGGGTCGCTCGTCTTCTGGGTGCAGTCGACGCGCGTGTCGAGGTTCGCGCTCGACTGCGAGCACCCGAGGAACGTGCCCCCCGTGCACCCGGGGACGCCGTCCGGAAACACGCAGCGCCCCACGTCGTCGCAGGTGTTTGCATCCTGCATGCATTGCCAGAACGCCGCGGCCGCTCCCTTGGGCTTTCGGTTGGGGTTGGCTTCGCAGTCGTACGCGAGGATCGCGTTGGCCATGCACGCGCCGGTTTTGTTCTCGCCGATCGGGTGGGCGCAGGCGGCGAGCCACGCGCACGCATGCGTCGCCAGCGCTTGCGCCGCGCCGGCGTCGCCCGCGCAAAGATCTTTCGGCGCCGCCTCGACCGCCGCGTCGCCGGCGCAGCGCGGGTCGCCCGAGTCGCCCTCGCAGTAGCCGTGGACGTCGTTGGTGGAGTGGAACAGATTGACGCACGCGACGGCCGAAACGAGCGCCGCGGACACGGCGAACGCGAGCGAGAGGCGCCTTCGCACGTCAGAACCTCCCCGTGAGCGCGGCGCCGAAGGGACGCAGCTCGATGCGCGCCGACGCCGACGACGAGCCCGACGGGACGATCCAGAGGACGACCGCGACGACCGCGAGCGTGCCGGCGCCGATGAAGCCGGCGAGCGAGAGCGCGTCCCAAGTGCGCACCGGCTGGCGGAGATCGTCGCACGTCGGCTGGAGCGGGCACTTCGTCGCGAGATTGCTCGCCGCGCCGTCGGCCGCGACGTACGAGCCGATGCCGACGCCGAGGAACGCGACGGCGAGCACGCTCGTCACGATCGCGCCGACCTTCGCGCCGTGGCGAGCGGGCGCAGGCTCGGTCGGGCCCGGCGTCTCGTTTCGCTCCGGCGTCGCGTTTTCGTCCGGGACCACTGGGATGTCGCGCCACTGCACCGTCGCGCTCTCGGCCTCGCGCTCGTGGAGCTGCACCTCGGTCCGAAACTCGCGCTTGCCGCTCGCGTGCGCGACGACGCGGTGGACGCCGGGCTCGACCGGCATCGCGATCCCGTAGAGACCGGGCGGCACGACGGTCCCGTCGAGCTCGATGCGCGCGTTCGGCGCCGGCGGGACCTCGATCGTGAGCGTCGGCACGCGGATGCGGAGGTTCTTGAGCGGCTCGGCGACGGCGTCGACGACCTCCTTGTCGTTCTGCTCGCGCGCGGATTGGTCGGCGGCCGTGTAATCGGCGAGGGCGGCGACGAGGCGACCGAGCTTCTCCTCGCAGAAGGCGACGTGGAAGCGGAGGCCCGGCGTGGCCTTCACGGTGAGCGCGCGTTTCAACTCGTCGAGCGCCTCGTTCCAGCGCCCGGCGGCCTCGTCCTTTTCGGCCTTCGCGAACAGATCGCGCGCCGCTTGGATCTCGGTGGGCGTCGGATCGGCGCGCGCGCTCGCCGCCAGGACGAGCGACAAGCCGATCGCGCATGAGACCGCCCCGAGTCGCATGGGGCTCGTTGTACCAGAAATCGCCTAAGCTCCCATCGTCATGATCGTTCGAAGCGTCGACGAATTCCGTGCAGTCTGCAACGAAGCGCGGCGGGCGGGGAAACGCGTCGGCTTCGTGCCGACGATGGGCGCGCTCCACGAGGGGCACCTCGCGCTCGTGAGTCGCGCGCGCGCGGACGCGGATTTCGTGGCCGTCTCCATCTTCGTCAACCCGACGCAGTTCGGACCGAACGAAGACCTCGCGCGCTACCCGCGCGATCTCGAGGGCGACGTGAGGAAGCTCGCGCCCATCGGCGTCGACGCGGTCTTCGCGCCCGACCCCGCGGCGATGTACGCGCCGGGCGAGGAGACGCGCGTCCGCGTGGGCGCGCTCGCCGCGCCGCTCTGCGGAGCGTTTCGGCCGGGGCACTTCGAGGGCGTGACGACGGTCGTCGCGAAGCTCTTCGCGATCGTCGGGCCGTCGGTCGCCGTCTTCGGTCGCAAGGACTATCAGCAGCTCGCGATCATCCGGCGCATGACGACCGACTTGTTCTTGCCGGTCACGATCGTGGGGCATCCGATCGTGCGCGAGGCCGACGGGCTCGCGATGAGCTCGCGCAACGCGTACCTGAGCGCCGACGAGCGGGCGCGGGCGCTCTCGCTCTCGCGCGGCCTCCGCGCCGCCGAGGCCGCGTTCTCGCGCGGAGAGCGCGACGCGAAGGCGCTCGAGCGGCTCGCGCGGGCCGAGGTCGAGCGCGGGGCGAGCTCGATCGACTACGTGAGCGTCGTCGACCCCGACTCGCTCGCGACGTTCTCCGCGCCGCTCGCCGCGCGAGCGCTCGTCGCGATCGCCTGCCGCGTCGGCAAGACGCGACTCATCGACAACTTCGTCCTCGGCGAGGACGACCCGCGCACTGTTGCGCCGCGCGGCGCGGCCTAGTAACCCGCGCCGCATGAGCACAGGGCGCTTCATCGTCCTCGAAGGAATCGACGGCGCGGGCACGACGACGCAGACCGCGCGACTCGCCGCGCGCCTCCGCGAGACCGGAGCCCCGGTGCGCACGACGCGCGAGCCGAGCGACGGCCCCGTCGGCGCGACCATTCGCCAAATCCTCGCGGGCCGCATCGTCGGCGCGGGCGGCCGCGCACCCGGCTGGGCGACGATGGCGCTCCTCTTCGCCGCCGACCGCATGGATCACGTCGAGTCGGAGATCGAGCCGTTCCTCGCGGCGGGCGGCACCGTGATCTCGGACCGCTACGACGCCTCGAGCCTCGCGTACCAGAGCGTGAGCAGCGGAAAAGGCGGGCAGAGCACCGTCGAGTGGATCCGGTCGCTCAACCGCAACGCGCGCCGGCCGGATTTGACCGTGGTGCTCGACGTCTCGTCCGAGGTCGCCGCGAACCGTCGAGAGTCGCGCGGCGACGCGGCGCAGCTCTACGAGCAAAACGAGCTCCAGCGCGCGTTATGTGCATTCTACAAGAACTTGAACGAGCACATCCCGAACGACCGCATCGCCGTGGTCGACGGCTCCGGCACGGTCGAGGCGGTCGCCGCCGCGGTCCACGCCGCGTACACGGCTGCCTTCGGTTGAGCCGAAAACTTGCGCGCGCGCGCGAGGCCGGGCACGTTCCCACCATGCGCGCAGCATTCGGGCTCGTGGTTTTGTGCATCGCGTGCGGCGGGTCCTCCGAGGCTCCGCCGCCGAAGACGGCCCCGCACGAGGCGGCCGCGACCTCCCCGGCCGACATGCCCGCCCCCGCGGGGACGCTCCGCCGCGCCGACGTTCGCCAGGCGCTCTCGTCCGGGCTCGGCGCGTTCCTCCAGTACGTGTCGTTCGACGACCACCCCGTGATGCGCAACCAGCGCTTCGTCGGCTTTCGCATCACCGAGCTCAAGGGGCCGGGCTGGAGCCGCGTCGAGCTCAAGCCGGGCGACGTCGTGACGGCCGTGAACGGATTTTCCATCGAGCACCCCGAACAGGCGCAGCAAGCGTTCTTGTCGCTCGCGGTCGCGAGCGAGCTCCGCGTCGATTACGAGCGCGACGGTCAGCCACGCTCGATGCGCCTCGCGATTTTGGATAATCCATAAGAGGTGAAGGATCCGCACGAGCGCGAGCTCGAGGAGGTCGAGCGCGCGCTCTCGGTGCTCGGGGGACGGCACCCGGAGGCCGTGCGCGCCGAGCGCGAAGCGGCCCAAGCCGCGGAGCGACGCCGCCGCGAGCACGAGGAGACCGCGGCCGCCGAGCGTCGGCGCGCGACGCGAAGGCGCGCGATTGGAGCCGCCGTCGTCGTCGCGCTCGCGGGCGCGGGCTTCGCGGCGTTTCGATTCCGCGCGAAGCGCGCCGCGCTCGACGCAGAGGTGGAGCCGCTCGTCGCGCGCTACGTGGCGCTCGGGTTCGACGCGCT
The DNA here is from genome assembly GCA_963731595.1 of uncultured delta proteobacterium. Classification (GTDB taxonomy): domain Bacteria; phylum Myxococcota_A; class Polyangia; order Polyangiales; family Polyangiaceae; genus DASXHD01. The sequence continues at coordinate 821,375 of CAVSWE010000009.1, read as the reverse complement.
CCCGCGCGGCGCGTGGGCGGCCGAAGATCGCGCCGAGGTGACGACCGTCGCCGGCGATTGTTACGCGTTCGTCGCGGCCCGCGGCGCCGCCCTCGCTATTCAGAGGCCCGTCGGCTCGGCGGGAGCCAAGGGCGAGGCGCTCGTCTGCACGTGCGCGAGCGAGAACGTCGTCGTCACCGCGGGCGGCGCGCCCGTGCGCGCGCTCCACGTCGCGGGCGCGTCGCTCGGCGGCTCGCGCGCGGTCGGATACCGATTCCGCGACGCGGCGCCGACCGTCGTCGCGGGCGACGACGCGTGCCGCGACGACGCGCTCGCCGCCTTCGCCCAGGGCGTGCGCTACCCGAAGCAAGACGCCGACGGCGCCTTCCTCGCCGCGCACCCCGCGCTCGCGCAGGCCGGCTTCGTCACGGTCGCGAGCGCGCCCGCGCGTCTGCCGTTCGCGTTCGTCCCGCCCTTGGCGAGCACGTGCTTCTTCGCGGCGACGCCCGAGCCCGGCGATCTCCACGCTCTGGACGGTCGACGGCGGCGCGCAGAAGCCGGTGCAGCACGCGAAGGCGCTCGCGTGGTGCGCGGCGAAGCCCACGACGTTCGTCGTCGAGCGCGCGGCGCCGTCGACCCTCACGGTGCTCTCGGCGCCGTCGTCGCGCATCGGCGGGCTCGTCGGCCTCCGCGAGCTCGCGGCGCGCGCGGAGATCTCCGCGACGACGTGGGTGCGCGACGACGAGCGCGGCGCGATGGCGGCCGACACCCTCCGCGCGAGCGTCGTCCCGGACCCGACCGCGGTCGGCGCGCAGACGATCGCGGCCGGCGCGACGAAGGACGTCCGCGTGCTCGCCTTCTCGGTCGCCGGATCCGCCGCAGGCGGGACGGCGCGATCACCGGACGAGGGCGCGGAAACGTTCGTGTCGAACGAGGCCGATTTTCGCTGCGATCCGCCGCTCAGCGCGGGCGACGCGCTCTGCGTGCAAGCCCGCGCGCTCACGTGGCACGAGCCTCCGCCGCTCGGCGGAGCTCCGAACGTGGCTTGCGGAGCGGCGTACGGCGCGCTCCCGTATTGGATGTCGGCGCTCGCCGACGTGCGCGATCCGCGAGGTCTGCTCGAGGCGGAGCTCGCGCTGATCGACTTCGCCCGGCGCATGACCCAGCGCGGATTCGCGCCGGGCGTGATTGAAGGCGTGACCGAGCGCGACGACGCGGTCGAAATCCTCGGTCGCAGCGGCGACGACGCGGTGGTGGCGGTCGGTCTCTGGCCGGCGCCCCCGTTCGTGCACCCGTACACCGACGGCGCCCCGTGGACGCTCGACGGCGAGCCGCGCGTCATTCCCCTCGCGGGCGGCGTTCGGGTGACGTTGAAGCTCCCCGAGCGCGCGCCGGTTCCGCTCGACGCGCGCCGCACGGTGGTCTTCCGTCATTCGACGAAGTGACGTGAAAAACGGTATGATTCGAGCGTGCGGCTTCGCTTTCGCTTGCGCGCGCTCTTGGTCGTCGCGCTCGGTCTTCCTTCGCTCCTCGCGCTCGACTGCGCGGCGCCCGCGCCGTGCCAACACAACAGCGAGTGCGCCGTCGGGTACTACTGCAGCGCCACCAAGGGCAAATGCGTGCAGAACTGCATCGACGCGACGCGCGACTGCGCGCCCGGCGAGATCTGCGACGTGAACGGCCGGTGCAGCGCGCCGGGCGGCGACGGCGGCCTCCCCGACGTCGTGACCGCGGACGCGCCGCAGGCCGAGACCAGCACGCAGGACGCTCCCGCGGACGTGACGCTCGACGTCGCGACCGACGACGCCGCGCCGGCCGCGACGAAAAACGAGCTCGATCTTTGCGCCGGCGACGCCGAGTGCAACGCGGGGCTGATTTGCCGCGCGCTCTACAAAGGGGGCCCCACGCGCTGTACGCCGACGTGCACGTCCACGTGCGGCCGCGCCGGCGCGCGCTGCGTGACGCTGGGAAGCGACACCTACTGCGCCGACTCGGACGTCGGCCGTGCGTGCACGCAGTCGACCGACTGCAATTACGCGTGCGTGACGCCCGGCGCCTACTGCACGACGACCTGCACCTCCGGCTCCGACTGCCCGAACGGCTTCGGCTGCGCGACGGTGGCGAACCAAAAAGTGTGCGTCCGCGCCGAGGAATACTGCGGCGGCACGAACAGCTGCACGATCGCGTGCGACTCGAGCCTCGTCGCGTCGAGCTGCACGCTGAGCTGCACCTCCGACGCCGACTGCCCGCAGCGCGCGTCGGTGCTCGGCAAGTGGACGTGCGGCAGCGGCTACTGCCGCCGCCCGAGCGACGTCTTCGGTCCGCTCGGCCAGGGCGAGACCGCGAGCTACGCGTGCAACGTCTCGAACCAAGAAGTGAACCTCTGCAACGACGCGCAGCACATCGACTTCACCCAGTTCACGATCCCGAGCCCGCCCTCCGTCACGTGCCCCGCCTCGCAGTCGGTCGACGGCGTCGCCGGCGACGCGTGCGTCGACAGCTGCCGCTACGCGGGCGCCTGCGCGTTCGGTTACGAGTGCACCGGCATCGGAGACATCTCGAACGCGCGCGTCGGGCTCTGCATGCCCGCGCACGGAGCGGCCGAGGTCGGCGCCTCGTGCACCACCGACGGCGACTGCTCGTTCGGCTATTGCAGCTCGAACAAGTGCTCGCGCGATTGCTCGGCCGACGGCCTTTGCCCGACCGGCTCGACCTGCACGCCCGTCGGCGGCTCGTATCCCACGGTCGAGGGCATCACGTTCAAGCGCTGCCAATGACGCCCCGCCGGTGACTTGGGATTTACATAGCTTGCGCGAGCGAGCTACGTTCGCACCACGCGGCCGCAGCCGCGAAAAAGGCAGCGGGGTACGCCAAAGCATGCACAATCGCTGGTTCTTCGTGCTTGGGGCCGTCGCGTTGGCCGGCACCGCGATCGCGGGCCCGGTGCGCGGCAAGATCGCCGGGGCCGACAAGCTCATTCCGGCGGTCTACGCCGACATGGCGAAGGCCGAGCACCGCTACACCTGGCGCGAGCCCTCGCCGACCGTGAAGCCGGAGTACCGGCAGCTCTCGGCGAACCCGTCGCGTGACATCTGCATCGCCGCAATTTCTTCGAGCGCCGCGCCCCCTCACGACGCGATCCAAATCACGGTCACGGGCGGCCACACAGTCCCGACGACGATCGCCGTCTCGCCGCAGACGAAGCTCCTCTTCGTCAACCACGACCCGTTCCCGCACCGGCTCTACCTCGTCGGCGACAACTCCTTCAAAGAGATGGAGACCTCGTCGGGCGGCTCGCGCGACTGGACCGCGCCGGGCACCGGAAAATACGAGTTCCGCGACCACCTCACACCGACGCTCCGCTTCTACGTCGTCATCGACCCCAACGTCGTCGACGTCGTCTACCCGGGCCACAACGGCGCCTTCGCGTTCCGCAACCTCGCCTCGGGCGACTACTTCCTGAAGGCCTACTTCGACGGGAAAGAGGTCGGGAGCGTGCAGGCCGTGGCCAAGGGCGGCACGGTCGAGCTCCGCGAGCCGCTCACGCTGACCGAGGGGAAATAGCCCGCCATGATGCTCCTCTCGCGTTTCTGGTACGCCATCCTCGCGGTGCTCGCGGGCTTCGCGGTGTACGCCTCGATGCTCGCGGTCGGGCAGTTCAACCGCGCCAGCGTGAAGGGCGCCAACGAGACGATCGCCGACGACAGCAACGTCGTGCAGTGGGACATCCAGATCGACTCGCGCCGTCGCATCGACGCGCTCATGGTCCTCGCGCTCGACAAAGGCATCCAGGACAGCCTCCTCGGCGCGATCGACAAAGAGAAAATCCCGGCGAAATCCCGCACCGACGCGGCCCACGCGCTCGCGACGCTGCAAGACAAAATCCCTGCACAATACAAACCCGACGCCATCTTCGTCGTCGACCGCGACGGGCGCGTCATCGCCGAGAGCGGGTTCCCGGCGGCCGACAAGTTCGATGACTTCGAGCTCGGCGGCTATTCGTCGGTGAACGACGCGCTCCACGGCTGGCTGCGCGACGACACGTGGGTATGGGGCAAGCAGATTTACCGCGTCGCGGCGCGCCCGGTCGAATACGACGTCGCGCAGCCGCCCGTGGGCGCGATTGTCGGCCTCCGCGCCCTCGACAAGCGCTTCGCGCAGGCGCTCGTGAAGGACACGAACACCAACGTCGTCTTCTACGCCAACGGCGAGAAGGTCGCGGGCGCGGGCCTCGACGGCTTCGACGACTCGCAGTTCGAAGCGATCGTGCCCGAGCTCGCCAAGCTCGACTCCGACACGACGTACAAGACCAAGGGCCACACCGAGATTCGCGATCTCCCCGGCGCGGGCAACCTCGGCGCCGTCTTCCGCAAGCTCGACGGCGACGCCTACGAGCTCGGCGCCGGATACGCCGTCGTGCGTCCGCGCGCGACCATCGCGAGCGCCGGCGCGTTCCTCGGCAACGCCGACGAGACCGATCGCAAGAACGTGAGCTGGCCGGCGATCATCGGCATCGTCGTCGCTGGGCTCGTGTTCGGGCTCTTGCTCACGTTCGTCGAGCACGACAGGCCGCTCTCGAAGATGCGAGTGCAGGCCGCCAAGCTGAAGAAGGGCGAGATTGACCTCTTGCAGCTCCCGCAGCTCGGCGGGGCGCTGCGCGACATCGGCGCCGACGTGAACGCCGGCATCGAGCGCGTCGCCGAGAAGGGCGGCGGGGCGCCGCGAAAAGCGGCCGATCTCGAGTCGATCCTCGGGCCGGTGCCGGCCGAGCCCTCGATGAGCGCGTTCGCGTTCCCGATGTCGGAGCCTTCGTCGGCGGTTCGTCCGTCGAACCCGCTGAGCCCGTCGGCGCCGGGCTCGGGGCCCAAGCCGCCGCCGGGGCCCGGTGGGCCGACGCCGTTCGCGCCGGTGACTGCGCCGCTCCCGAACATGCCGCCGTCGCCGGGGTCGAACCCGAACCTCAACCGTCCGCCGCCGCCGGCGAGCAAGCCCGGTTTCCCGCCGGGGCCGCCGCCCGCCGCCAACATGATTGCGATGCCGCAGGCGCGCCTCCAGCAGCCGGAGACGAGCCCGACGACCGTCATGCCTCTCCGCGCGCCGGACGGTCCGATGGCCCCCGCGCCCGCGCCGGCCATCGCCGTCATCCCGAAGAAGAAGGACGACGAGGAAGAGGCGACGATGGTCGCCGCCGTTCCGCAAGAGGTCCTCGCGCGCGCCATCGGCGAAGCGCAGAACCCCGACGAGCTCGAGTGGCCGAACGTCTACGAAGAGTTCGTGAAGACGAAGAGGCAATGCAGCGAGCCGGTCGAAGGGCTCACGTTCGACAAATTCCGCCAAACGCTCCGCAAGAATCGCGACGCCCTCGTGCAGCGACACAACTGCAAGCGTGTGAAGTTCACCGTCTACGTGAAGGACGGCCGAGCCTCGCTCAAGGCGACGCCGATCAAAGACTGATGCGCTCCTTACTTCGATTGCTCCTCGCGGGCGGCGCGGTCCTCGCGTGCGCGCTTCCCGCAGCCGCCGGCAACGTCACCGAGTTCCCCGACAACGGCTCCGAGCAGATGGGCCGCGGCGGCGCGTGGGTCGCGCGCGCGTCCGATCCGCTCGCGACGCAGTACAACCCCGCGGGCCTCGCGGGCCAGCCGACGCGGCTGACGCTGCAAGTGAACCTCCCGTTCCAGGTCACGTGCTTCAACCGCATGCGCGACCCGAACGACACGACCGCCGACACGTCGCTCCTCTCGCAGCCCGACGCCAACGGCCGCCAGTTCTATCCGAAGGTGTGCAACGACACAGGCACCTTCCCGGTGCCCTCGCTCGGCCTCACGATTCGCGCGACCAAGCGGCTCGGCATCGGCATCTTGATCAACGCGCCGAGCGGCGCAGCGGCCCAAGCGTGGCCCGAGTTCGTGCAGACCCCGACCGGCCAGAACTACCCGGCGCCCGAGCGCTACCTCGCGACCTACACGAACGCGTTCTTCCTCACGCCGAGCGTCGCCGTCGGTTGGGAGCCGGTCGACAACCTGCGCATCGGCGCGAGCTTCATCGCGGGCTTGGCGAACGCCACCTTCAGCAACGGCTCGATGGGAAATAACCTCGCCGGGTCCGACCCGCGCACCAACGACATCAAGGCCACGCTCACGACCTCGACCGTGTTCGTCCCCGGCGTCACCGTGGGCGCGCTGTGGAGCGCGACGAAGATGTTCGACGTCGCCGCTTGGTACAAGTGGAGCGCGCCGGTCGACGCGAGCGCGGACGTGCAGACTTTCGCCGGGTATTACTCGCTCGGCTCTCCCGTCACCAAGGGCAACAGCGCGCTCCCCGACTGCGGCGCGGGCTACCCCAACGGGACGTGCGCGCCCGGCCTCGGCCACGTGAAGCTCCCCATCCCGATGGAGGCGAAGCTCGGCTTCCGCTTCCACAAACCGCGCGCCGACATGGAGTACGACGAGCACCGCCGCGATCCGATGGCGCAAGACGTCTGGGACGCCGAGCTCGACCTCACGTGGGCGAACGACAGCGCCCTCGACTCGCTCCAGATCCGCTTCCCCACGTCGAGCGACGGCATCAACGGCACGATCCCGGTGGCCGGTACGCCCGGCACCGTCCCGCCGAACGCCGACGTCCCGCACAACTACAACGACGTCCTCGGCGTGCGCCTCGGCGGCGACTTCAACGCGATCCCCAACCGCTTCGCGGTCCGCGCGGGCGCGTTCTTCGAGTCGCAAGCCGCCTCGACCGACTCCAAGGGAAACGCCCCGTACATGGCGACCGACTTCGCCGCCGGCGCGCGCGTCGGCCTCGCGCTCGGCGCGACGCTCCGCATCCCGCTGAAGAAGGACGCTCCCCCCACCGAGGGCGGGGCGATCGAGCTCAGCGCCGGCTACATGCACATGTTCATGTTCGATTTGCACAACGACGGCAGTGACGGCGGCATCCGAGCGTTGGCCGGCACGGCTTGCGAAAGCGGCTCGCCGACCAATGGTACATGCCCAGGCGGCACCCCGGCGTTCCGGAGCTCCTGGTTCGCGAACCTCGGCACCGTCTCCGCGTCGACCGACGTCATCAACGTCGGCGCATCGTATCGATTCTGAGAGGAAGCAAATGGCAGAGCCGCGTAACGTCATCATCATCGGCTCCGGCCCCGCCGGACACACCGCGGCGATCTACGCCGCGCGCGCCAACCTCAAGCCGCTCATGTTCGAAGGGCTGGTCAAAGGGGGAATCCCCGGCGGCCAGCTCATGATCACGAACGACGTCGAGAACTACCCCGGCTTCCCGACCAAGATCGCCGGGCCCGAGCTCATGGCGGCTTTCCGCGAGCAGTCGATCAACCAGGGCGTCGACATCCTGAGCGAGGACGTGAACAAGGTCGACTCTGCGTGAGCGTCCGTTCAAGATCTGGGCGGGCGACGACGACGTCGTCCACACCGCGAAGGCGCTCATCATCGCGACCGGCGCGCAGGCGCGCTGGCTCGGCCTCGAGAGCGAGCACGCGCTCAAGGGCAAGGGCGTCTCGGCGTGCGCGGTCTGCGACGGCGCGTTCTTCCGCAACGAGGACGTGATGGTCGTCGGCGGCGGCGACACCGCGATGGAAGAGTCGATGTACCTCTCCGGCCTCGCCAAGTCGGTCACGCTCGTCCACCGCCGCGAAGAGTTCCGCGCGAGCAAGACGATGCAAGACCGCGTCTTCCGCAACCCCAAAATACGTGTAGTCTACAACTCGATCGTCGACGAGGTGCAGGGCATCTCCGAGGGCGAGGTCACCGGCGCGAAGCTCCGGGACATGAAGACCAACGTGACCGAGGTCGTCCCCGTTAAGGGCTTCTTCGTCGCGATCGGCCACACGCCGAACACCGACCTCTTCAAGGATTTCCTCGAGCTCCACGACAACGGCTACATCAAGACGAAGCCGGGCACCGCGCAGACGAGCGTGCCGGGCGTCTTCGCCGCCGGCGACGTGCAGGACTTCGTCTACCGCCAGGCGGTGACGGCCGCCGGCTCGGGCTGCATGGCCGCGCTCGAGACCGAGCGCTGGCTCGCGGCGCAGGGCGACCACTGATAAGCTGCCGGCCATCGGCGCCCGAGCGCCGGACCAGGCAATCATGTCCGCGCAGGCCTCCCAACCGACCGTGACCGAGCGCGAAGATCAGCTCGCGCGCGTGCCGTTCTTCGACGGCCTCACACGCGAGTCGCTGTCGCTCATCGCGCAGGTCACGACCGAAGAGGCGCACGGCCTCGGCACGAAGATCTTCGGCTACGGCGACCCGGGCGACAAGCTATTCATCATCCTCGAGGGGAAAGTGCGCATCTCGCGCGAGGTCTCGGGGATGGGCGAGGAGGCGCTCGCGGTGCTCGGGCCGGGCGAGGTCTTCGGCGAGATGTCGCTGCTCGACGACTCGCCGCGCTCGGCCGACGCGCGCGCGCACGAGCGCTGCCGCCTCCTCGTCATTACGAAGGACGCGTTCGACGATCTCCTCTTTTTGCACAAGGACCTCGCCTACGAGGTCCTCTGGAGCTGCGTCCGAATGCTCTCGACGCGTCTTCGCGAGATGAACGACAAGCTCGCGTTCCTGTCGACCAGCAACAAATTCGAATGAAGCCGCTCTGGGCGCTCGCATGGCTCGTCGCGTGCGGAGGGGCCAAGACATCCGCGACGCCGGCGACGCCCGCGCAGCCCGCCGCGCCGGTCGTGATGAAGGGCACGACCCCGAGCGCGTTCGCCGCGCAGCTCACGGCGATCGGGCTCGACCCCGCGAACCTTCCGCCGCTCGGCAAGCTCGCGCCCGAGCAGCTCCGCAAGGTGATGCCGCTCTTCGCCAAATCGCTCGGCACACCCTGCGAGGGGTGTCACGGACCGAGCTTCGACCAGCGGACGCCCGAGATGAACGTCGCCGAGCAGATGTGGAGCCACTTCTCGCGCGAGCTGACGTCGAAGGAAGGCGGGCTGCTCTTTTGCGACTCCTGCGACCACGGCGGAGCGAAAGTGCTCGACCGCCGCGACACCGAGAAGCTCGCGGTCTGGATGGACGAAAACTACGTCACGAAGCTCGCCCGAAAGGACCACGCCGAGCACGCGTGTCCGACCTGCCACGGCGAGCCCGCCGAGATGCGGTTCGTCCGGTTCTGGCGCGAAGGGAAGCCGTTCCCAACAGGCACTCCACAGGTTTCTAGGTGAAATGTTGACGCCGTGACGCGCGTTCAGTAGCCTTGCACTCGCCATGCAAGGGCTCACGCACCGCCAGCAAATGGTCTTGGATTTCATTCGTGAATCGATCGCCGACCGCGGCTACCCGCCGACGCTCCGCGAAATCGGCGCGCGGATGGGCATTCGTTCGACGAACGGCGTCAACGACCACCTCCGCGCCCTCGAGCGCAAGGGGTACCTGAAACGCGAGGACATGAAGTCGCGCGCCCTGCGCCCGACGGGTCTTTCCGGTGGGGGCGTGCAGCTCCCGTTGCCGGTCTCGTCGATGAACGGCGAGCCGTCGAACAACGTCCACCACATCGGCGGTCACGCGGCGGAGGACGAAGACCTCGTCGAGGTGCCAGATCCTCGGCCGCGTCGCCGCGGGCGCCCCCATCCTCGCCGAAGAGTCGATCGTCGACACGGTGCGCATCGATCGCGGCCTCGTCCGCGGCGGGCGCGACGTCTTCGGCCTGCGCGTCCAGGGCGACTCGATGATCGACGCCGGCATCTTGAGCGGCGACTACATCTTCGTGCGCAAGCAGCTCACGGCGAGCAAGGGCGACATCGTCGTCGCGCTCATCGGCGACGAGGCTACCGTGAAATATTATCATCCGGAGCGCGACTACGTCCGCTTCCAGCCCGCGAACAAGACGATGGCGCCGATCCTCGTGCGCGCCGTCGACTTCAAGCCGACGATGCTCCTCGGCGTCGTCATCGGTCTTTACCGAAAGATCTAACGGCTGTAGCGTTCAGCTCATGTTCTTGCGGCTCGCGGCGCATGCCGGTCGCCTGGTCCGTCGCTTCGCGCCGATGGTCGCGCTTGCTTCGCTGACCGGTTGTGGCGGAACGCTCTACGCCATCAACGCGTCGAGCGCGAACTCCCGCCTCGAGGAAGCCAAGGAGCTCGGCGCCGAGCAGCTCGCGCCGTACGAGTACTACTACGCGAAGGCGCACCTCGAGCAGGCGCAGATCGACTCGCAAGAGGCGAGCTACTCCGACGCGATCAACTACGCCGAGACCGCCGAGGAGTACGCCGACAAGGCGGTGAACCTCTCGAAGGCTGCGCGCAAGGCCTCGGGTCGATGAAGGTTTCGCGTGTCTTCGCGGTCTTGATCGCGCCGTTCTTGGCGAGCGCGTGTGCGGCGCCGGCCGCGCTCCAGGGGCGGATCGACGGGCTCTCGGCCATCGCCGACAGCGCGGAGAAGAACGGCGCGATGAAGTGCGCGCCGCGAGAGCTCGCGCTCGCACGCTCGCACCTCGAGTTCGCCAAGAACGAGCTCGATCAGGGCGAGTACTCGAACGCGGTCGATCACGTCGACGTCGCCGCGCCGAACGCGCGCGCCGCCCTCGCGAACAGCCCGCCCGACCGTGTGCGCCGCGCGGCTTCGTCACGCCCAAGGTGGGCGACCGCGACGGCGACGGAATCCCGGACAACGCCGACAAGTGTCCCGACATCCCCGAGAACTTCAACGGGTACCAAGACGAGGACGGCTGCCCGGACGACCCCGACACCGACGGCGACGGCATCCCGGACTCGAAAGACCAGTGCGTCATGGAGCCGGAGGACAAAGACGGCTACCTCGACGACGACGGCTGCCCGGACCTCGACAACGACGCGGACGGCATTCCGGATTCGATCGACAAGTGCCCCGACAAGCCCGAGGACTTCGACGGCTACCAGGACCAAGACGGTTGCCCCGACCCGGACAACGACGGCGACACCGTGCTCGACGTGGATGACTTCTGCCCGAACACGCCCGGCGTGGTCGGTGGCGACAAGCCGGGCTGCCCGAAGAAGAACATGCTCGTCGTGGTCACGGCGAAAGAGATCCGAATCACGCAGCAGATCCAGTTCGAGTTCAACAAGGCCAAAATCAAGGGCGACATCTCGTTCAAGATCCTCGACGCAGATCGTCAAGATCCTGCAGGACAACCCGAAGATCTCCCTCGAGGTCCAGGGCCACACCGACAACGTCGGGAGCGCGTCGTACAACCAGCGGCTCTCGCAAGAGCGCGCCGACTCGGTGCGTGCGTACCTCGTTGCGCACGGCGTCGACCCGTCGCGGCTCGTCGCGAAGGGCTACGGCATGGACAAGCCGCTCGTGCCCAACAACACCGCGGCGAACCGCGGCCTGAATCGTCGCGTGCAATTCATCCGCACGGAGTCAACGTCTTCTTCGTCTCAGCCGTGACTTGTAGTAAGTTCCGCGGCTGAAAAGAGGGAATCGCCGTGCAAAGACGATTGCTTGCCTGCTGCGCCGTTTTCGCGACCGCACTGATCGTGTGCATCGCGCCTTCGCGCGCAGCGTTCGCGGACGCGGGCACCGAAGCGAAAGCGACGGCGTTGCAGAACAAGGCGATGAACGACGACTACCTCGTCAACGTCAACGCTCAGGCCGCCGAGCGCAAACTGAAGCAAGCGATTGGCATGTGCGGCACCAACAAGTGCAACGACAAGCTGCGCGCGGCGCTCCACCGCGACCTCGCGACCGTGCTCGCGGGGGCAGGTGGCGCCGGACGCAAGGCCGACGCGGTGAACGAGTTCGCCGAGGCGCTCCGGCTCGATCCGTCGACCACGCCGAACGCCGACCTGCGCACCAAGGACATCGACGCCGCGTTCGCGGAGGCCAAGAAGCAGGCCGGCAGCGGTGGCGGCGGCGGCGGCGGCGGTGGCGGCGGAAACGGGGGTGGCGGTGGTAACGGGGGTGGCGGCGGCAACGGCGGCGGTGGGGGCGGCGGCGGCGGTTCGGCGGGCCAACCCCAGGCGACCGACATTTCGCACACGCCGCCCGACGAGCAGACGGTTCGCACGCCGCTCCCGATCTACGTCGAGTACACCGGCAGCGACACCGTGAAGAAGGTGGTCCTTCGCTACAAGGGCCTCGGCATGAGCGAGTTCAAGGCGCTCGAGCTGAAGAAGATGGGCTCGGGCTACGGCGGCGAGGTGCCCTGCACGGACGTCATCCAGGGCGACTTCAAGTACTTCATCCAGGTCTTCAACACCGACGGCGACAACGTCGCGGGCGGCGGCAGCAAGAACAACCCGTACGTCGTCCACATCAAGAAGGAGATCTCGGGCGAGCCGCTCCATCTCCCGAACCAGCCGCCGCCGAAGGCCTGCGCCGACACGAGCGACTGCCCCGAGGGTCCCGCCGGCGCAGCGTGCCGCGCGAAGGCCGGGGGCGGCAGCGAAACGCTCAAGGGCCAGGGCGACGAGTGCGAAGGCGACGACGAGTGCCAGAGCGGCAAGTGCGACAACGGCGCGTGCACGGCGCCCGCGAAGAAGTCGGCGGGCAGCGACTGCGAGAACAACAGCGAGTGCGACTCGGGCGTCTGCTCCGCACCGCCGGGCGCGGGTGACGACGAAGGAAAGAAGTGCGTCGCCGCCAGCAGCAAGGCGCCGAAGATCTTCATCGGTCTCACGATCGGCTACGACCTGACGGTCATCCCCGGCGCGAACAACGTGTGCCAGGTCGACAGCAGCGACACGAACGCGAGCGGCTACGGCTGCTACGACTCGACGCTCGGCGCCGCATACCCGTTCAACAGCGACGAGAACAAGTTCAGCGGCTCGCCGGGCGCCGGCTCGGTGCAAGGCGGCATCGCGCCGGGCAACCTGCGCATCGCGCTGACGTTCGACTACGCGGTCACGCCGAGCATTCTCATCGGCCTCAAGGCGGGCATCACGCTCTTCCACTCGCCGTCGAATCAGAGCTTCCTCCTCGCGAACTCGCCCGTCGGGCTGCTCTTCGAGGGACGCTTCACGTACCTCTTCGGCGGCGTGACGAAGAGCGTCGCGCCCTACATCCAGCTCGGCATCGGCGTATCGCAATACGATGCGGCGGTCACTGTGCCGGTCGTGGGCGGATCGACCACGAATGCCAACGTGAATGGCGGATCGCCGACGCCGACCTCGCGCCAGTGCAGCGTGCCCGGGCACGAGAGCGAGGACTGCGTCCAGGCTGCCGCCCTCGGCGGGCCGTTCTACGTCGCGCCGGCTGCCGGTGTTCGCCTCGGGTTCAACGGCGGCAAGATGGGCCTGATGCTCGGCATCCGCCCGGTCATCGCCGTCGGCACCGCCTTCACGTTCAGCATCGAGCCGGAAGTCGGCTTTCACGTCGGCTTCTGATCGCGCTCGCGACCGTTCGCGCCCGGGGCGGCACGGGCGCGGGGCGCCACCGGTCTCCACAGTTCGCGGAGCGCTCGCACCTCCGCGCGGAGACGGTCGATTCTCGCGCTCGAGGTTCATCTCCGTCGCGTTGAGCCAGGAGGAGACGTCGCTCATGCGGCTGCTCCGGCGCGGCGTTTCTCGAGCTCGCCGACGCGGCGCGCGAGATTGACGTTGGCGCGGCGCACGACGTCTTCGAGCACGGCGAGGCGCAGCGTGAGACGCTCCTCGGCGGCGCGCCACTTGGCGTCGCTCTTGTCGCCCTTGTCGGACGACGCACGCGGCGCTTCGGGCGGCGGAGGCGCCGTCGTCGCGGCGTCCGGCTTGGGCTCACGCTTGACGGGTTTCTGAGCTTTGGGGTTTCGCTTGGTCGGCATGCGCGCCCGTTGAGCAGCGCGCGTGCCACGCAAAAACGCAGAGGAAACCGCGGATCCGGGGTGGCCAACTGGCCCGCGGCCCGGCCCGCTTGGCCAGATGCGCTCTCCCGAGGGATCGCCAAGACGCAAAGACGAGAAGATTGGGGGACCAAAAAAACGCGCCGCGTTCACTGGCCAGCGCGCCCGTCGCAAACGGAGCGGCGCCGTTCTGACCTTGCTGGTTTCTCTCCCTGTCAGGCGATGACGTGGACTCGGATCGAGTTGGTGCTGCCGCTCACGCCGATGGGAGCGCCGAAGACGATGACCACGCGCTCGCCGGGGGAGGCGAGGCCGCTCGCCATCAGGTCGGCGGTGCACCAGTCGACGAGCGCGTCGGGCTCGTGCATCGGCGGCATCTCGCGCGGGACGACGCCCCAGAAGAGCGCCATGCGGCGGCGCGCCTTGGCGTTCGGCGAAAACGCGATGACCGGGACGCTCGGGCGCGCGAGCGACACGGTCATCGCGCTCTGGCCGGACTCGGTGAAGGCGACGATGTAGCGCGCGCCGATCTCGCGCGCGGTGTTGGACGCGCCGCGGGCGATGGCCTCGGCGATGCTCGTCGCGCGCGACGCGTACGGCGCCGTCTCCAAAAATGGGCTCGTCTCAGCCTCCAAAACGATGCGGCTCATCATGCCGGCGGCGAGCGTCGGGTAGTCGCCGTTGGCGGTCTCGCCCGAGAGCATGACCGCGTCGGTGCCGCCGTAGACCGCGTTGGCGACGTCGCTCGCTTCGGCGCGCGTCGGTCGCGTGTTCTTCGTCATCGACTGGAGCATCTCGGTCGCGACGATGACCGGGCGCCGGACGCGCCGCGCGACCGCGAGCATCTGCCGCTGGATGACCGGCACGCGCTCGGGCGGAAACTCGACGCCGAGATCGCCGCGCGCCACCATCACGCCGTCGGACGCGGCGACGATGCTCTCGAGGTTCTCCACCGCGTCGGGCGTCTCGATCTTCGCGACGATCGGCGTCTCCTGCCCCCACGCCTGGCAGATCTCGCGCACCAAGTTGATGTCGGCGGCGCGCCGTACGAACGAGAGCGCGATGTAATCGACGCCGAGCGAGAGGCCGAAGAGGAGGTCGGCCTTGTCTTTCTCGGTCAGCGCGCCCCCGCGCATGGTGCGCGACGGCAGGTGAACGCCGACGTGGTTGCGGAGCGCGCCGCCGACCTCGACGACGGCGAGGATCTCCGTCGGGGTCACGTCGGTGATGCGCACCGCGACGCGCCCGTCGTCGAAGAGCACGTGGTCGCCGACGCGGACGTCTTCGGCCAGGCCGTCGTACTGGATCGTGATCAGCGCGGGGTCGTCGGAGTGAGCGCCCTCGGCGAGACGAACGGTGCGGCCCTGCTCGAGCGTCGGCGCGCTCGCGAACGTGCCGGTGCGCACCTTGGGACCGCAGAGGTCCTGGAGCGCGGCGACGGCGCGACGCTCGCGGTCGGCGGCCTTGCGCAGGCGAGCGAGGCGCGCGGCGTGCTCCTCGTGCGTGCCGTGCGAGAAGTTGAACCGCGCGACGTCCATGCCGACGCGGATCATCTCGCCCAGACGCTCCTCGCTGTCGCAGGCCGGGCCCAACGTGCAGACGAGCTTGGTGCGCCGAATCATGAAACCTCGCACGCCGGAGCGAAGCGGAGGTACGAGGTTTCGACGTCGATCGTCATCGCGAGCGAAGCATGCCAAAAAAGCTCGGGCTGTCGGGAAAAAAGAGAGGTAATTCACGAATCGTGGAAATCACGGCCGGCACGATCGCCACACTCGAGAAGGCGGGGGCCGAAACGCCCGCCTACGTCTACGACCTCGACGCGATCGAATCGGAGGCGATCGAGCTGCGCGAGGCGTTCGGCGGGCACGCGCACGGGATCTTCTACGCCGTCAAAGCCAACAGCGCCGGCTCGATCGTGCGCGCCCTCGCGTCGCACGGGCTCGGCGCGGACGTGGTGACCGGCGCCGAGCTCCTGCTCGCCCTCGCGTGCGGGATCGCCCCCGAGGCGGTCGTCTACAGCGGAGTCGCCAAGACCGACGAGGAGCTCGATCTCGCGATCGCGGCGGGCGACCGGGGCATTCGGGCCATCCAGCTCGAGAGCATCGAGGAGATCGCGCGCGCCGACGCGCGAGCGCGGGCGAAGGGGCGCGTCGCGCGCGTCGCGATCCGCGTCAATCCGGGCCTCGCCTTCGAGGAGCTCGCGACGCACGCCCACGTCGCGACCGGTCACGACGAAGCGAAATTCGGCATCGCGGCGGCCGACCTCGACGAAGCTCTCGCGGCCATCGGCGCGGCGAGGAGCTTGTCGCTCTCGGGCATCTCGTCGCACGTGGGCTCGCAGTTCTTTCGGACGGCGCCGTACGTCGCCGCCGCGCGCGTCGCATGCGAGCTCGCGGCCAAAGTGCGACGGCGGTTTCCGCTCGAGTTCGTGGACACGGGCGGCGGCTTCGGCGTCGACTACACGGGAGCGGCGTGCGCGCGGCCGGCCGACTTCGTGCGCGAGACGCTCGCGGTCCTCCGCGAGACGCGCACCGACGACCTCGCGCTGCACGTCGAGCCCGGTCGCGCGCTCGTCGCCCGCCACGGCGCGCTCGTCGCGCGCGTCATCCAACGAAAAGTGTCGCCTTCCTCGGGCGACAAGTGGCTGATGATCGACGCTGGCATGAACGACTTGATCCGTCCGGCGCTCTACCAAGCCAAGCACCGCGTGGTCGCGGTCGCCGGATTCCGCCGAAGGCGGGACGGCGCGGACCGTGCCGCGCGGGGCCGCCGAAGGCCGAACCAGCGCGTGGCGCGTCGTCGGGCCGTGCTGCGAGAGCGCGGACGATTTCGGCGAGCACATGCTCCCCGACGCAGGCTTCGACCACGTCGCCTTGCTCGACGCCGGCGCGTACGGCTTCACGATGGCGAGCCGCTACAACGGGCGCGCCTTCGCGTCCGAGGTCTTCGTCCGCGGCGGGCGAGTCGTGTCGGTCTCGCCGCGCGCGCCCATCGGCTCCTGGGCCGAAGAGCGCGCGTCGGTCTGAGGAACGTCGCCGACGAGGCCGCGCATCTCCTCGTCGAGCGCGGCGACGAGGGCCTCGGGGTGCGGCGCGACGCGCACGTCGGCCACGACGCCCACTTGCACCTCGCCGGCGTAGCTGAAAATGCTCACGCCGAGCCCGAGCCGCGCCGCTTCGGGCACCCAGAAGATGATCCGCTCGATCGGCACGCCGCCGAGGTGGAGCCGCTCGCGCGGGCCGGGCACGTTCGTGAGCACCAGCGACGACTTGGTCGCGAAGAAGCGCGCGCCGAGCGCCTCGAGCCGTCGCGGCAGCCGTCCGAGCAGGCCGAGCAGGCCGACGGCGACCCACGCCTCGGGCGTCGCCTTGAGCTTGTCCATGCGGCGCTTCACTTCGTCGAGCCGCGCGCGCGCGTCGCGCATGCCGACTGGAAGCGCGACGATCACGAGGCCGAAGCGGTTCCCGAGCTCGGCGCTCGTCACGCGGCGCACGTTGACCGGGACCATCGCCCGGACGTCGTGCGGCGACTCGCCGTTGCTCCGCAGGTAGCGCCCGAGCGCGCCGGCGACCGCCGCCACGAGCACGTCGTTCACCGTCGCCGACATCGCGTGCGCGGCGAGCTTCACGTCCTCGAGCGGATAGCCGCGCGACCACGCGACGCTCTTCTCGACGCCGAGCCTGTTCTTCAGCGTGGTGTGCGGATTCGGGCGGAAGCGAGACGAGCCGCGCGGCGGCGACGCCCTGGCCGACGACGCCCGTCTTGCGGGTGCCGTGCGTCGAGGGCGCGTGCGGGCCGTCGTCGTGCTCGTCGCAGATCGAGAGGAGCTGGGCGAGCAGCGCGAAGCCGTCGGCGAGCGCGTGGTGGACGCGAAAGAGGATCGCCGACGGCGACGAGCCGCGGTCGATGAGGATCGTCTTCCAGAGCGGTCGATCGCGCGGGAGCGGCACGGCGATCTCGCGGCTCACGAGCTCGCGCAGCGCCTCCTCGCTCGGCGGGAGCTCGACGTGCACGACGTGGCGTGCGAGGTCGAATTTCGGATCCGGCTCGAGCCGCGGAAGGCGGAGCGCTCGCCCGCTGTCGACGACGCACATCCGAAAGCGCGCCGGCAGCCCGCGCGCTTCGACGATCGCCTGCAGCCGGGCGAGGTCGAGCGTGCCGCCCAGCAGGGCCAGCGAATTGATGACCATCGGGTTCGCCGGGTCTTCCATGTGGAGCCACGCGGTGTCTTCGCTGCCGAGTCGCATGGGCGTTTGGGCTGCATCGCACGTGCCCGGCGCGTGGCGCGAGCGATGCACGCGAGGCGTCGCATGAACGGTCTCGTCGATTGGACGCGCCGCGCCAAACGGCTGATCCCGCGCGAGGACCGGCGCGTCCTCCTCTCACCGCCGCGGCTGGTCGCTCGTTTCGGCCGTTTCGCGCTGCGCCGTCGCGCCGGCCGCGCCGGCTCGGCCGCGGCCGACGACGTCGCGGCGCGCGATCCCGAGCTCTGCACGCTGCTGATCGATCTCTACCGCGTCCTCGCGAAGCGCTACTTTCGCCTGCGGATCGAGGGCGTCTCGAACGTGCCGGCGTCTGGACCGGTGCTCCTCGTCGGCAACCACAACGGCGGGCTCTTGCCGAGCGAGGGCTTCTTCACGGCGCTCGCGATCCACGAGCGCTACGGTGCGAATCGCGCGGTCTACGCGCTCGTCCACGACTTCGTCTTCGAGGACCCACTGCTGCGCCGGTACGCCGGCAGGCTCGGCATGCTTCGGGCCGGTCACGAGAGCGCGCGCCACGCCTTCGCCGCCGGCGGGTGCGTGCTCGTCTACCCGGGCTCCGACCTCGACGCGTTTCGACCGTTCTGTGACCGCAACAAGGTCGTGCTGGGCGGGCGCAAAGGCTTTCTCGAGCTCGCGATCCGCGAGCGCGTGCCCATCGTTCCGGTCGTGACAGCGGGCGCGCACGAACAATTCGTCGTGCTCGCGCGCGGCGATCGCGTCGGACACCTGCTGCACGCGCACGCGTGGCTGCGCACCGAGGTGCTGCCCGTCGTCGTTTCGTTGCCCTGGGGCCTCACGTCGGGCTTCGTTCCGTATTTGCCGCTCCCGGCGCAGGCCACGGTCTCGTTCGGCGAGCCGATGCGCTGGCCCGATCTCGAGCCCGCCGACGCGGCCGACGGGGCAAAGGTCGACGCCTGCTACCGCGAGGTGGAGGCGCGCATGCAGGCGATGCTCGATCGCCTCACCCAGGGTCGTCGATTTCTGCGCGCCGGTCGCAACCGGTGCGGGACCCCGATCGCCGTGCTAGAGCGCCGACCATGACGACCAGCAAAGCAACGGCACAGTGGGACGGAACACTCAAAGCCGGCAAGGGCGTGATGCGGCCGGCGCACGCGGGCGAGATTGGCTTCACGCTCGGCTCGCGGTTCGAGGGAAAGCCCGGCAGCAACCCGGAGGAGATCCTCGGCGCGGCGCTCGCGGGCTGCTTCTCGATGGCGCTCTCGCTCGCCCTCGAGCAAGCGGGCACGGCGCCGAAATCCATTCACACGTCGGCCGAGGTCCACATGGCGAACGACAACGGCGCGTTCGTCATCGAGACGATTGATCTCATGACCGAGGTCGACGCGCCCGGCATGGACGCGCGCAAGCTCGAAGAAATCGGAAAAGAGACCAAGAAGCGCTGTCCCGTCGGGCGCGCGCTCGGCGGCGTCGGCAGCATCAACCTGACGACGAAGCTGAAGTAACGCTCACTTCGCGCGTTTGTAGAACGGCGTCGGCACGACCACGGCTTCGATGTTCTTGCCGCGGCAATCGACGAAGAAGCGCGTGCCGACGTCGGACTTCGTGGCGGGCAGGTAGCCGAGGCCGAGGTTCTTTCCGACCGTCGGGCACGGGCCGCCGCTCGTGCAGAGCCCGATTTCGGCGCCGCCTTCGTCGCGGAGCGGGTAACCGTGGCGCGCGATTCCGCGGCCGATCATTTCGAAGCCGACGAGCTTGCGCGCGAGCGGCGCGGCTTTGATCGCCTCGAGCGCCGCGCGCCCGACGAAATCGCCCTTGTTCATCTTCACGACCCACGAGAGACCCGCCTCGATCGGGTTGGTCGTCTCGTCGATGTCGTTTCCGTAGAGCGAGAGTCGCGCCTCGAGGCGCAGCGTGTCGCGCGCGCCGAGCCCGCACGGCTTCGCGCCCGCCTCGACGAACGCGCGCCAGAGCTGCGGCGCGTCGTTCCACGCGCAGAAGACCTCGACGCCGTCCTCGCCGGTGTAGCCGGTGCGCGCGGCGGTGCAGCGGACGTTCGCGACCACCGCGTCGCGGAAATGAAAAGATTTGAGCTCCGACAAACTCGCGGCGTCGCCGCCGAGCTTCGCGAGCACGTCGAACGCCTTCGGACCCTGGAGCGCGATGAGCGCGGTCTCGTCGGTCAGGTCGCGGAAGGTGCAGTGATTGTCCGCCGCCTTGCGGAACACCTCGGCCATCTTGTCGTGGTTGGACGCGTTGCAGACGATGAGCCAGCGGTCCTGCGCCGCGCGGTAGACGATGAGGTCGTCGAGGATGGTGCCCTTCTCGTTGCACGCGCACGTGTAAAGCGCTTGGCCGTCGACGAGCTTGCTCGCGTCGTTCGTGATCAAGTAGTTCACGACCTGCGCGGCGTACTCGCCCGTCATCTCGAGCTCGCCCATGTGCGAGACGTCGAACACGCCGGCCGCGGTGCGCACCGCGGTGTGCTCGTCGACGATGCCGGTGTACTGAATCGGCATCTCGAACCCGGCGAACGGGACCATGCGGCCCCCGGCTTTCTTGTGCTCTTCGTAGAGGGACGTGCGCCGCGCTTCGCTCATGGCGCGGCAGCGTACACCAACTCCGGGCGTCAGTGCGGCGTCGGCGGGATGACGACCGAGTTGATCGGCTGCACGTTCATGCCGCCCGGGTACGAGTAGGAGACGTTGGCCGTGAAGCTCGCGGTGTTCGGCGTGCCCCACCCCCACACGCCGAGCCCGAATGGCGCCGTCGAGGTGAGCTCGTGGCGCCCGTTCGAGCACGTGCCGACGTCCTTGAAATCGCCGGTCTGGAGATCGAGGTGCGTGTACTGGTACGCGCCGACGGTCTTCCAGTTGCCGATCGGCGAGGTCAGGCAGTCGATCTTCACGTCCTGGAAGTTGTTGTTCGCGTCCGGCCGGCGCACGAGCGTGAGCGCCGTCTCCGGGTAGCTCGGGTCGGTCATGATGACGTAGTGCTCGAGGTACTGCTGCGGCGGGACCTGCACGCTGAAATCGGGGTCGCCGAAGCCGCTCGTGTCCTTCATGTACGTCCACTGAGAGCCGCTCATGTACTCGAAGAGCATGAACGGGTGTTTGTCGTCCTGGCTCTTCACGACGAACGGCGTCGCCGTCGCGAACTCGGCCATCTGCCCTTCTTTCAGCGTCGTCGGCGCGGCCGGGTAACCCGAGCCCGCGGGGATCGACGGCGTGAACGAGAGCGTCGTCCCGTCGACGGCCCCGACCACGCGCCAGATCGCCGGCTCGCCCGTGCGCGAGCGGTACATGACGCCGACGTATTCGCTCCCGAGCGCGCGAACCGGCGGGAGCATCTGCTCGCCATGGTCGCAGTAGTACGTGCCCGTCGGCGTGTTCATGCACTTGTTGCCGGCCATCACGCCGACCGGCGCGCTCGCCGAGACGATCGACCCGACGAGATCGGCTTGTTGCTCGATCTGCGCTTGCTGGCCCTTGTTGAGCGTGAAGACCACGGGCGAGTTGGCCGCGCCGCTCGGGATGCCGCCGCCGCCTTGCAGGGCGACGCTCGGCAGGAGCGTGACCTTGGTGTTGTCCTCGGCCGCGACGATCGTGATGCCGGGGTTGTCGACCGAGTACGCCGACGCCGTCGACGCGACGTAGTTCGTGTCCCACGAGCTGACGGGCAAGAGCAACGACGCGCCGGTGACCGCCGCGTTGCCGCCGCCGTACGGGTTCATCTCGTAGGCGACGACGGGCACGTCGGTCGTGACGTGGAACGAGTGACCGATGCCGGTGCCGGTGAGCATCGCGTTCGTCGACTCGGCCGTCGCGATCGGACACTGCGGCGCGCCGCCTTGGATTCCGCCGAGGAAGAGGATGGCGACTTGCCCGGGCGGGAGCGAGCCGGTGTAGGGGGCGTAGGTGATGCCTTGTCCCTTGCCGCTCGGGATGCGCGTGAAGCTGGCGACGTTCGAGAGCGTCGTGCCGTTGAACTCGACCGAGATGTGCGCGTCGGTGTCCCAGGTGTTCGCGACGAAGGCGACGAAGCACGCGCCGGAGCCGTCGTACTGATCCATGAAGGTCGCGTAGTACTCGCAGCCGATCGAGTTCTTGTTGTTGACGGCGGCCTGGCACGCGTTGATGCACGTGCCGGTTCCGACGTCGCACCCGTCGGTGCCGCTGCACTGCTGCACGACGTTCGAGTTGCAGTCGATGACGTCGTGGAGATCGCTCGAGCAACCGCGCGCGCACGCGCTGCCGTCGCCCGTGCTCGTGTCCGGAAAATTGAAGCTCGCGTCGGCCCCGCCGTCGAGGCCGCCGTCGGCGCTCGTCGCGTCGGCGCCGCCGTCGTCTCCGAAACCGCTCCCGCGTCCCCCGCACGCCACCAAAACGAAACAGGCCAAAATCAGCCGGCGCATGCGTCCTCCGTCTCCTTCGAGACGGCGCGAGTGTATCATTTCGGCGTGGGCGGAACGACCACGTTGTTGATCGGCTGAACGTTCATCCCGCCGGGATACGCGTACGAGACGTTGCCGGTGAAGGTGGATGTGTTCGGCGTCCCCCAACCCCAAACCGACAGGCCGAAGGGCGCGGTGCTCGTCATTTCGTGGCGTCCGTTCGAGCACTTGCCGACGTCCTGGAAGTCGCCGGTCTGGAGATCGACGCGCGTGTACTGGTACTTGCCGACCGCCTGCCACGTCTGTCCGGTTTGCGGGAGGTTGCCGGCGCAGTCGAGGTTCACGTCCTGGAAGTTGTCGTTGGCGTCGGCGCGCCGGATGACGACGAGGTTGGTCTCCGGGTACGTGGGATCCGTCATGAAGACGTAGTGCGAGAGGTACTGCGCCGGCGGGATGACGACCGAGAGATCGGGGTCGCCGTAGCCGCCGAGGTCTTTCATCTGCGACCACTGCGAGCCGCTCATGTACTCGACGAAGAGGAACGGGTGCTTGTCGTCCTGGCTCGAGACGACGAACGGCGTCGAGGTGATGAACTCGGCGAGCTGACCTTGGCTCAGCGTCGCCGGCGCGCCCGGGATCGCGGTCGAGTAGGTGAGGGTCGTGCCGTCGACGGCGCCGACCATTCGCCAGATCGCGGGCTCGCCCGTGCGCGAGCGGTACATGACCGCGGCGTACTCGCTGCCGAGCGCGCGAACCGGCGGAATCATCTGCTCGCCGTGATCGCAGTACGACGTGCCCGTCGGCGTTCGCTGGCAGGGGGTCCCCGCCATGAGCCCGACCGGGGAGCTTGCCTGGATGACGCTCCCGGTGAGATCGAGGTTCTGCTCGATGTTGGCTTGCTGGCCTTTGTTCAGCGTGAAGCTCACGGGCGTGTTGGCCGCGCCGCCCGGGACGCCGCCGCCGCCGGTGAGCGTGACGTTCGGGAGCAAGGTGACCTTCGTGTTGTCGGTCGCGGCGATGATGTTGATCTCGGGTCCCGTGTAGGTCGTATCGGCGCTCGCGGTCATCGCGACGTAGTTGGTGTCCCACGCGCTGACCGGGATGAGGAGCGACGCCCCCGTGACGGCGACGTTGCCGCTGCCGTACGGCGAGATCTGGTAGGCCACGACGGGCACGTCGGTCGTGATGTGGAAGGAGCTTCCGACGCCGGTCGCGGTCATCATCGGCGCGGTGCCCTTCGCGGTCGCGGCGATCCCGGTGACCGAGCAAGACGGCGCGCTGCCCATGTTTCCGCCGAGGAAGAGGATGACGACCTCGTTCGGCTGGAGCCCGTTCGTCGCGTTGTACGGCGTGTAGGTGATCGACTGGCCCTTGCCCTGGGGCAGCAGCGCGAAGCTCTGAACGGGCAGGGTGGAACCGTTGTATTCTACATTGATGTGCGCGGGCGTGTTCCACGTGTTCGCGACGAACGCCGCGTAGCAGACGCCGGCGCCGTCGTCGGAGTGGAGGTCGGTCGCGTAGTACTCGCAGCCGACCGAGTTTTTGTTGTCGACCGCGGCCTGGCACGCGTTGACGCAGGCGCCGGTCGCGACGTCGCAGCCGTCGGTGCCGCTGCACGTCTGGACGACGCTGGCGTTGCAGTCGAGGACGCTGTGCAGGTCCGAGCTGCACGTGCGCGGGCAGTTGCCGTCGTTTCCGGGGACGTCGCCGAAGAGCTGTCCGTCGAGGCCCGGGGCGTCGACCGTGAGATCGTCGTCCGCGTCGCCGCCGCCCGCGTCGCCGAAATTGGAGCCGCCGTTGCCGCACGCCGGCGCGAGCAGCACCGCGCACGTGGCCCCCAAGAGAGCCTGACGGATCCGACGCATGGCGACCTCCGAGTGTGGAGTATAGTCGAGACATGTTCGGCTGGGACCGCGCATCGCCCGGTTACCTCGCGCAGTGGCTTCCGCAGTTCGCCCCTTACGACGCGGACCTCGCGTCCGAGCTGGGTCTGCGCGAGGGTGAGCGCGTGCTCTCCACGCCCGGCTCCGAGGTGGTGGCGCTCGCGCGCGCCGTCGGCGACGCCGGCCGCGTGGACGCGGTGACGGTGAGCGACGAAGTGCGTGTACTCTGCAACGAACGCGTGGCCGCCGCGGGCCTCGAGAAGCGCGTGCGCGTGGCGCTGGCGCCGACTGGGCCGTACGACGCGGCGGTCTCCGTGTTCGAGCTCGAGCCCGCGGACGCCAAGCGCGCGCTCGTTTCGCTGGGCGAGGCGATCGGGCCGCGCGGCAAGGTGGGCGTCATGCTCTGGGGCCCGCCGGACGAGGACGATCCCGAGCGGGTCTTCGCGCGCGCGGTGGACGCCGTGGCCCCGCAAATCGGCGCGAGCGCGGCCTGGCCGGACGTCTCGCGCGCCGCGCTCGCCTCGCTCTTCGAGGGCGCGGGCCTCGCGCTCATCCGGCACACCGTGGTGTCGCACGCGCTCGTCTTCCAGCGCGCCGAGCGGTTCGTGAGCGCGCTGCTCGCGGCGCGCTCGTACGGGCCGAAGCTCTACGGGCTCGGCGACGAGGCGGTCGCCGCGGCGGTCGCGAGATTTTACGAGCGCGTCGCGGCGGAGGACGAGCCGGTCACCTACGCGCCGCCCGCGACCATCGTCCTCGGCGCGCTCCCCGGCGCCGAAATCGACCTGCCGCACCGTCCGAGCGTCCGCGTCCCCACCGTTTGACGACCGGGCGAGGCGCTCTTACGTTTCGAGCCACATGAAGCTCGGCCTACGGCTCCTCGTCCTCCTCGCCCTCGCGCTCGTCATGGGATGCGAGAACTACGACAAGCTCGTCGATCTCGACGCCACGTGCGACCAGAAATGGGGCGACGTGCAGACGCAGCTCCAACGTCGCTACGACTTGATCCCGAACCTCGTCTCGACGGTGAAGGGGCAAGCCAATTTCGAGAAGGACACGCTCGAGAAGGTGACCGAGGCGCGCGCGAGCGCGACCCAGGTCAAGCTGAGCGGCGAGGACTTCAGCGACCCGCAGAAAATGGCCGATTTCAACAAAGCCCAGAGCCAGCTCTCCGGCTCGCTCTCGCGCCTGCTCGTCGCGAGCGAGAACTATCCCGAGCTGAAGTCGAACCAGGCGTTCCACGATCTGCGCGTCGAGCTCGAAGGCACCGAGAACCGCATCAACCGCGCGCGCCAGGACTACAACGCCGCGGTGAAGGACTACAACTCCGAGCTCGGGAAGATCCGCGGGCAGGCGGTCAACAAGGTGACCGGCAAGCCGTTCAAGAAGCGCGAGTATTTCAGCGCGGACGTCGACGCGAAGGCCGCGCCGAAGGTCTCGTTCTAATTTCGCAGGAGGCGCTCGAGCGCTGGCGGCACCGCGGGCGCCTTCTCGAGCAGCGGCCCGAGCGGCGCGCTCGAGAGGGTGTGCCAGTAGAGCACCCGTTCGCTCGGTGCATTCTGCACGTATTTCAGCGCGCCGGCGAAGCACTTCGCCGTGTAAGTGAGATCGAGCTTCAGCCCGGCTTCGCCCGCGATTTCGAGCGCGCGGCGGCCGTCTTCGGTGGGCTCGCCGTAGCCTTTGCCGAGCTCGGTCGTGACGACGCGGAGGCGGCCGCGGAGCGCGTTCGGGTCGCGGCCGCCGGCGGCCGTGTAGGTCGCGCGAACGAGGCGGCGCGTCCAGCCCGTGACGAACCAGACCGGCGCCGCGACGACGACGCCGACCACGATCGTCTTCAGACCGGCGAGCGCGAGGCCGGCGGTGAGCCCCGCGGCGGTGCCGCCCGAGCCGAGCGTGACGACGATCGCGTCCGGCTCCGGAAGCTCGCCCAGCTCGACTTGTTTCGCGAGCTCGAAGGCGGCGTCGACGTACCCGAGCGAGCCGGTCACGTTCGATCCGCCCATCGGCACGATGAGCGCGTCGCGCCCGGCGTGGAGCAGCACGGACACGCCCGCGCCCACGTACGTCCGCACCGGGCGCACCGTCGCGCCGGCGGCGAGATTGGCGCGGAGGTTCTCGACGACGTGCTCGGTGCGCGGCTGCGGGACCACCGCCGCTTCGACGCGGAGGCCTGCGCGCGCGCCGAAAATCGCGGTCGCGAGCACGTGGTGGCTGCCGACCGCGCCGACGGTGACGATGCGCGTCTTGCCGCGCTCCTTGGCCTCGGGGAGGATTCGCTCGAGCTTTCGGACCTTGTTTCCCCCGTAGATCGGGCTCGTCAGGTCGTCGCGCTTGACCCAAAGACCGAGCTTCTCGAGGCGCTCGACTGGCGTGGGATATTGTCCGATCATCCGTGGGCTCAGAAACCTCGCCGAAACACGACCGGGCGATGATAGCGAGCGCGTGAGCCCATCCGACGCATGAAAAAGATCGAAGCCATCATCAAGCCGTTCAAGCTCGACGAGGTGAAAGACGCGCTCGCCGAGGTGGGCATTCAGGGCATGACTGTGACCGAAGTCAAAGGCTTCGGCCGCACGGGCGGAAAAAAAGAGGTCTACCGCGGCTCGGCGTACGTCGTCGATTTCGTGCCGAAGGTGAAGCTCGAGATCGTGGTCGTGGACGAGGTCGTCGCGGACGTGCTCGAAGCGATCGAAAAGAGCGCCAAGACCGGCCGCATCGGCGACGGGAAGATCTTCGTGTCGCCGATCGAAGAAGCGGTGCGCATCCGCACGGGCGAGCGCGGCAAAGACGCGATCTGACGTCAGTCGCTCTTCCGAGGCGCCGGGGCGCCCGCGAGCGCCGCCTTCATCGTCTTGTCGTCGAGGACCGCGCGCATCTCTTGTTCGAGGACGAGGCGCTCGGGGCGGCCGTCGCTCTTTTCGAGGTGCGGCAGAGGCATTTCGCGGATCGCGGCGAGCAATCGCTTCGACGAGGCGGCGTCGCCGTGCTCGCTGCTCGACGTGGCGACCAGCCCGCCGAGGACCATGAAGCCCGCGGTCGCGATCGCCGTGCGTGGCGCGCGATCGTGCGCGTCGTCGAGCTTGTCCTGCGCGTCGCGCGCGATCCGCGAGGCCGCGCGTAGGCCGTCGGCGTCGGCGTTTTGCGTGGCCATGTCGTCGAGCGCGCGGACAATCGCCTCGCGCGCGGGCGGCTGCACGAGGCGCACGGCGTTGTCGGCGTCGACGCGGCGTTCTTCGGTGTAGACGCCGCTCTTGGCGGCGACCGACCACCACTTCCCGCGCGTGACGGGGACGCTCGAGGTCGTGATTTCGATCGCGCTCGCGCTCGGCGCGGCGACGGTGTCGCGCGCGGGCTCGTCTTTGCACCCACACGCGAGGACCGCGAGCGCCAACACCCAGGACTTCATGCGCGCGAGGATACCGAGAGAGAGGGAACAGGAAGACCAAAAGTTCAGAGGCGCACGGCGAGCGCCGAACGGCCCGAGAGGAGCGTGCTTGCGGCGGCGTGCGGGTGGCGTCAGGGCGCGCGGAGGGTGGTGACGAGGATGCGGTCGTCTTCGACCGTGGCGGAGCCCTTGTCGACGACGTGGAGTCGCGCGCCGCCTTGGCGCGCTCGCCAGACGCCTACCCAGATTTTGTACGTCTTGCCCGGCTCGATGGCGACGCCGGGGAGCTCGTCGCGGAGGGTCATGTTCGCCGGCAGCGCTTCGAACGGCGCCGCCGTCGCGAGCGCGACGTGATCGACGTTCACGGTGTCGCCTTTGTCCGGCTCCATGTGAACGAAGATGCCGAGACCCGCGGGCGCGGGGCGATCGAGCCGCCAGTCGAGCTCGAAGTCGAGCATCGGGCCGTCGGGCGACCGGCGGAGCGCGATGTGCGCCGCCTCGAGCGTGATGCCCCCTTCGAGCTTCGCGCCGATCGCCTGCGCGCCGGGCGGGGGCTCGGCCTGCGCGACCGGCTCGCCGTTCGAGAGGGTGGGGAGCTGCTTCGGCCTCGCCGGCTCGTGAACGAACGCGAGCGTGAGCAGCGCCGCCCAAAATGGCGCGACCGCGATCGCGAGCGTCTTCGCGAGCCCGAGGCGCGGCTTTCGCCAGAGCACGATCGCGGCGAGGAGCGCGAGCAGCGACGTGAGGCCGCCGCCGATCGCCGAGCGCGGTCGAAAGCGAAGCACGAGATCGTGGCTGCCCGCCGGGACGTCGACTGCGAGGCGTCCCTGATCGGAGAGGACGTCGAGCTTCGCCTCGTCCGCCGCGGACGCGCGCCACCCGGGGTGCCAGTTCTGGTTGACGATCACGCGCGAAGGACGCGTCACGTCGACGTGCAGCGCGATCTCGTTCGGCGACCACGCGCGCCGCTCGACCTTGCCCGCGCTCGGCTCGGCGAGAAACTCTTCGTGCTCGAGATCGCCGCGGAGCGCAGCAGACTGCGGGATTTGGTAGTCGTCGAAGCACGAGAGCGTCCCGCGCTCGATGCCCGGGTAATACGCAGCGAGCCAGCGGTCGCCGCGCGCGTTGGCGAACTCGCGGCCGTGCGCGCTCGTCGGCGCCGCCATCAGCGCGCGCCCGCTCTGCCACGCCCAGGAGTTGTCGACGAGGACGCCGTCGTCGACGCACGCGAGCGTCATCGCCGCGAGGACGATCGCCCACGCGAATTTCCGCCGGCGGACGAGGGACTGCAGCTTGCCGAAGCCGATCGCCGCGAGCGTCGCGTACGCGAGCGCGAACGGCACGAGAAAGCGCTCGGGCGAGCGGAGCATCGTGTACGGAGGGACCTGCCGCAGGATCGCGAAGCCCGAGGGGTGCGCGCCGTAGCCCGACGCGAGCCACAAGAAGAAGCACGCGCTCGCGAGCGGCCACGCCATCTTGCGGCCGAGCGCGCCGAGGACGGCGAGGGGCAGGACGAGCACGCCGACGAGAAAATCGCCGCGGAACGGGATGCGCGAGCCGAACAGCATCTTGGCGATCTCGAGCGGTGCGATCGCGTCGTTCGCGCCGATCACGCGCGGCGAGGCGGCGAGCGTCTCGGCGATCGGCCAGAGTCGCGCCGCCGCGAGGCCCGCGCCCAAGAGCGCGGCGACGGCGCCGAGAGCGAGCGCCGAGGTCAGGCGCGCGCGGCTCTTTCGTTGCTTGACGAGGCCTTCGGCGAGCTCCCAGGCGCCGACGAGCAGCGTGTACGGCGCGGCGTACGTACCGCCGAAGCACGTCATCGCCGCCGTCGCCCCGCCCGCGAGCACCGCGCCGCGCACGTCACCGTTTCCGAACGCGCGTCGCAGACCGAGCGCCGCCCACGGCAGGAGCTCGAAGCCGAAGAAGTTCACCCACTCGAAGGAGCCCGAGCGCGGAAAAAATCCGCAAAGCGCGAAGAGCGGCGCGGCGAGGAGCGCGCCGAGCGCGGTCGCCCCGTGCGCGCGCGCGTACCGATACATTCCCTCGAGCCCGGCGAGGGTCATGAGCACGGCGACGAGCGGGCTCGAGCGAAGAACGCCAAAGAGCAGCGTGAGCACGAACGTCGGCGACGAGAAGCGCGCCGATGGCGTGCCGAGCGCGTAGACGCCGCCGCAGTAGTACGGGTTCCAGAGCGGGAGCTCGTGATACTTCGCGACCGAGCGGCGCGCCGCCTCCTCGAAGAGCGTGAAGTATTGCGCGTCGCGGAAGTCGACCATCGCGCCCGCGTGCGAGAGCCACACCCACTGCGCGACCACGGCGAGCGCGGCGAAGAGCGCGAGCCGCGGCCACGCGCCCGCCGCGAGCTTCCGTCCGATGGCGACCGGCCGCCTCCAGCGATTCAATACGAGAGCCTCGGCCTGCACGGGGGAACGGTCGCGATCGGCTGGCCCGCGCCGAGCCATCGCTCGCGCATGCCGTCGTCGACCGCGCGCGCGACGTCGGCGAGCCGCACGCCGCGCGAAGTCGCGAACGAGCGCATCGCGTCGGTTTCGCGCTGGTGGAAGTCGTCGTCTTGCGACCACAGGTCGCCGGGAAATTTCACGGCCGCCTCGCGCCGCATCGATCGCTCGCGCGAGGTGACGTCGCGGTACGCGTCGTGCGCACCGACCTCGTCGAGCGGCTTGCCCGGGCTCGGCATGCTCGCGGTAACCGCGCGAACGAGCGCGGCGAGCGCGGCGAGCGCGACGACTGTCTTGGCGGCGGCGTCCTTCACGGCGCTGCATCATATACGCGTCGCGCGTTCGATTGCGTCTCGCGAACGGTCGCGACGCGCCCCGCGCGGCGTCGCGAGCTCGCGACGGTGGTCCAGCCGCGGTCCATGCGGATTTCTCGCGGAAACCGCGCGCCGGCCGCGGCATGGCTTTCGCTAAGGACGTGCTCGAAATGAAGCTCTCGCTCCTCCTCTCGACCGCCCTCGTCGGCGCGCTCGGCGTCGCCGGCTGCAGCGCCGGCAACGACGGCGCGTGCTCGTCGACCAATCAAGCGCTGACCGTCTGCGCGACGGGCAAGGTCGTCAAAGGCGTCGACGTCTCGGTCTACCAAGGCAGCGTCGACTGGGCGAAGGTCAAGGGCGCCGGCATGGTCTTCGGCATCGCGCGCGTCAGCGACGGCACCGGCACCCTCGACTCCACCTTCGCGACGAACTGGAAGGGCATGAAGGCCCAAGGGCTCGTCCGCGGCGTCTACCAATTCTTCGAGCCGGGCGGCGACCCGACGAACCAGGCGAACCTCGTCCTCAGCCAGGTGAAGTCGGCCGGCGGCTTCGTGGCGGGCGATCTCCCGCCCGTGATGGACATGGAAGTCACCGGCGGCCAGACCGACGCGACGATTCAGTCGCACATGCAGACGTGGCTCGACGTCATCACGAAGGCCATCGGCCGAAAACCGATCATCTACACCAACCTCAACACGTCGTCGCATTTCGGCGGAAAGTTCACCGGCTATCCGCTGTGGGTCGCGAGCTGGGGCGCGAGCTGCCCGACGATGCCGAGCGGTTTCAAGGCGTGGACGTTCTGGCAGTACGCCGACAGCGGCACGGTCAACGGCATCAGCGGCGGCGTCGACCACGACGAGTTCAACGGGACGCTCGCCGATCTCCAGGCCTGGGCGAACCCGCCCGAGACCGACGCAGGCGCGCCGCCGCCGAAGGACGCGGGGACCGACTCGGGCGCGACGAAGGACGCCGGTTCGACGGCGAACGACGCGGGCAGCCCGCCGCCGCCGGAGCCCGACGCGGGCGCCCCGGTCGACCCCTGCGCACCCTGATCAGGAGAGAGAAGAGCGATGCACTCGTACACGACTCATACGGCGTCGCGTCACGTGTTCGTGGACGCGCCCTTTGCGTGCTCGGCGTGCGGCTTTCGGGCCGAGTGCCGCGCCTACGCGCGCGGTCGCGGTCACGCGCGCTCGAGCGGGTGGGGGCCGAACCCCGGCGCGGCGCGCGACGCCGAAGCCGGCGCGCTTCGAAGCGCGTACGCGTCGGCTCGGCAGATGCTCGAGCTCGCGCCGTGCCCGCGATGCGGCAAGCGCAACGCGGCGGCGGTCTCCCGATTCAGGACGCGGCTCGCCGTCACGCTCGCCTCCGGCTGCGCGATCACGCTCGGCGCGGCGGCAGGGGCGATCGTCGCCTTCGGCGCTCACCGCGGCATGATGGGAGTCCTCGCGGCGGGCCTCTCCGGGTTCGTCGCGCTCGTCGTCGCGGCTGCGGCGGCGTCCGCGATTGGCGACTGGCTCGGCGCCGCCAAGAACGTCGAGATCGCCCCGCTCCGCCCCGGCCAAGTCCACCTCCAGTCCGCCTGGCCCCCGGCGGCCTGAAGCCCAGAAAGAGTCGACAGGAAGATCAGGAAGCTCAGGAAGGCGAGAGAAGAACGAGAAGTTTGGTTTTCGAACCTAAACTCTTCCTTCCTCTTCCCTTCCTGATTCTTTGATTTTCCTGTCCTTCCGTCTCTTCTCTTCGATCAGTCCGCGTAGACGCTGGTGGTCTTGCGGGCCGGCTTCTTCTTGCCGTTGCCGTTCGAGCCGTTGCCGTTCGCCTTCGCGCTCGAGCGGAGGAGATTGTCGGCCATCTTCGCCGCACGCGTCGTCTTCTCCCACGAGAACTCGCTGCGGCCGAAGTGGCCGTACGCCGCCGTCGGCTTGTAGACCGGGCGCAGGAGATCCAGCTCGTCGATGAGCGCCTTCGGGCGCATGTCGAAGTTCGCGAGGATGTACTTCTCGAGCGTCTCGTCGCTCACCTTGCCGGTGCCGAACGTGTTGACGTGGACGCCGACGGGCTGCGCGACGCCGATGGCGTACGCGACCTGCACCTCGCAGCGCGAGGCGAGCTTCGCCGCGACGACGTTCTTCGCGACGTACCGCGCGTAATAGCAGGCGCTGCGGTCGACCTTGCTCGGGTCCTTGCCGCTGAACGCTCCGCCGCCGTGACGGCCCATGCCGCCGTACGTGTCGACGATGATCTTGCGGCCCGTGAGCCCGCAGTCGCCCTGCGGCCCGCCGATGACGAAGCGGCCCGTCGGGTTGACGTGAAACTTGGTGTTCTTGTCGATCAGCTTCTTCGGGATGACCTTCTCGATGACCATCGAGACGATCGCGTCGCGGAGCGTCTTGTACTTCACGTCGGGCGAGTGCTGCGACGACACGACGATCGCGTCCACGCGGACCGGATCGTTTCCTTCGTACTCGAGCGTGACCTGCGTCTTGCCGTCGGGGCGGAGAAAGTCGACTTTGTTCGACTTGCGGATGGCGCTCAGTTGGCGCGCGAGCTGGTGCGCGTAGTCGATCGGCGCGGGCATGAGGTTCGGCGTCTCGTCGCACGCGAAGCCGAACATGAGGCCCTGGTCGCCGGCGCCCTGCTCCTTGTGGAGGCCTTCGCCCTCGGTCACGCCCTGGGAGATGTCCGGGCTCTGCTTCTCGACGGCCGTGAGGACCGCGCACGTCGTCGCGTCGAAGCCCATGTCCGAGCTCGTGTAACCGATCTCGCGGACCGCGTTGCGCACGATGGTCGGGTAGTCGATGACCGCGCTCGTCGTGATCTCGCCGGCGACGACGACCATGCCGGTCTTGGCGAGCGTCTCGCACGCCACGCGCGAGTGCTTGTCCTGCGCGAGGAGCGCGTCGAGGATCGAGTCGCTGACGGCGTCGCACAATTTGTCGGGATGGCCTTCGGTGACGGACTCGGACGTGAAGCGGTAGCGCGACATTCGACTCTCCTGTCGCCGACTTCGAGCGGCGGCGCAACGTAATAGTGAACGTGTTTCTCGTAAACTGAAGGGCCCCGTTACTTACACTATTTTCGGCCGCGGTACAGCGGGGATCGGGTCGATCCTCGCGGCGGATCGGCGCGATCCTCGGCGCGTACGCAAGTACGCGACGACGCGTGCGGCGCGGCTGGCGCGACCGTTGCTCCATGCAACGTCATGATGCCGATTCAACCCTTCGCGCCGCTTCCCGCACCTGCCCTTCGTCGCCCCGAGCTGCCCGGATATTTGAAAGCCATCCTCGGTTTCAAGCTGCTCGTGTGCCTCGTGTGGATGGGGCTCTCGTTCTTGCTGGTGTTCGCCGGCAGCAGCGCCGACGGCCCGGTGGACGGAGCGACCGCGGAAGGGATGCACGTGACCGCCGAGCTCGCGATGCTGATCTTCGCGACCGCTCTCGTCGAGCTCTTCGGCATCGCCGGCACGTGGTCGTTCAAGCGGTGGGGCGTCTACATCCTCGCGGGCTGCTCGATGCTGAGCTTCGTCCTCGGCCTGCGCTCCGGGCAGGCGTTCGCCATCATGAGCATCGCGACGCTGTTCGTCGCGGGCTTCGGCATCCTGATGCGTTGGAAGGATTTCGAGTAACCGCGTACCTTGGGAAGTCCAATGAGCAACGCGACGGAGCGGGTGGATTGCGTGCCCAAGCCGCGCGCGAGCTTCGCGGTGACGGTGATTGAGAGCCCGTCGGGCGCGGTGGGAGCGCGCGCGGTCGTCGAGGCCTCGCAGCCGTCGAGGATGCTCGTCGGGTCGAGCGAGGCGTGCGGGCTCCGCCTCGAGGACTCGCTCGTCTCGCGGCGGCACTTCGCGCTCGACCTCGACGAGCGCGGGCTCCGCATCACCGACCTCGGGTCGACCAACGGAACGCTCGTCGACGGCGTCGCGCTGCTCGACGGCTACCTCCGCGGCGGCGAGGTGGTGCGCATCGGCGAGACCGCCCTTCGCGTCGACCGCCTCGAGACCGCGTCGGCGCCTGCGCTCTCGGATCGAAAGAGCTTCGGTCGCGTGATTGGCGGCAGCGTCGAGATGCGGCGCCTCTACCCGCTCTGCGAACGGCTCGCGCAGTCGAGCGTCGCGGTCGTCATCGAAGGCGAGACCGGCACGGGAAAAGAAGCGCTCGCCGAGGCGCTCCACGAAATGGGGCCGCGCGCGAGCGGGCCTTACGTCGTCTTCGACTGCACGAGCGTGCACGGCCCGCTGATGGAGTCCGAGCTCTTCGGTCACGAGAAGGGCGCGTTCACCGGCGCCATCGCGACGCGCAAGGGCGTCTTCGAGCTCGCGAGCGGGGGCACGCTCCTCATCGACGAGATTGGCGACTTGGATCTCTCGCTGCAGCCCAAGCTGCTCCGCGCCGTCGAGCGCGGAGAGATTCGGCGCGTGGGCGGCGACCGGCCGATCCGCGTGGACGTGCGGCTCGTCGCGGCGACGCGGCGCGATCTCGACGCGGAGGTCGCCGAGGGGCGCTTTCGCGAGGACCTCTTCCACCGGCTCGCCGTCGCGCGCATCGAGCTGCCGCCGCTGCGACGACGGCTCGGCGACGTCGGCCTGCTCGCGCGGCACTGGTGGGGCGTGCTCGGCGGCGAGGCGAGCGGGCCGCCGGCGGAGCTGCTCCGGCGGTGGGAGCGCGAGCCGTGGCCGGGGAACGTCCGCGAGCTCCGCAACACGATCGCCCGGCAAATTGCCCTCGGGGACCTCGCCGACGGCGATCGTTCGGAGCCGAACGATTTCCAAAGTTCGGATCCGAACTTCCGAACCGAGACAGCCGACGTCATCGACGAGGTCGTCCGCTCCGGCCTGCCGTTCGTCCGAGCGCGCGAGAAGGTCGTGGACGAGTTCCAGCGGCGCTACCTCGAGCACGTCCTCGCCGCGGCGGGCGGCGACACTGGAAAAGCCGCGGCCGCCTCGGGCATCGCGCGACGCTATTTCAACCTGCTGCGCGCCAAGATGCGTTGACGCGAAACGGCCGGCGCCCGCCGCGCGTATGTCCAGCATGAGATCG
The DNA here is from genome assembly GCA_963731595.1 of uncultured delta proteobacterium. Taxonomy (GTDB): domain Bacteria; phylum Myxococcota_A; class Polyangia; order Polyangiales; family Polyangiaceae; genus DASXHD01. Next base: position 785,953 of record CAVSWE010000009.1, on the reverse strand, counting down.
CTCCTCGCCGTCCCGCTCCTGGCCGCGCTCGGTTGTCACGGCGTCACGACCCAGTCGGTGGCCGTCGAAAACACCCCGGAGAACAAGGCCGAGCCGCCGCACCTGGGCGCTGATCCGGGCCACGCCACGCGCACCGGCGGCAAGCTGACCCCGACCGGAAACGATTGGCTCGCCGCCTTCGCCGCGGGCTGTTTTTGGGGCGTCGAGGACGCGTTCCGCCACGTGCCCGGCGTGGTCGCGACCGCGGCCGGCTACTCCGGCGGGCACACCGAAAACCCGACCTACGAGGACGTCTGCACCCACACGACCGGCCACGCCGAGACCGTGCTCGTCGAGTACGACCCGTCGAAGGTCACGTACGAAAAGCTCCTCACGGCGTTCTGGATGATCCACGACCCGACGCAGGTGAACCGGCAAGGCCCCGACTTAGGCGACAACTACCGCAGCGTCGTCTTCACCTTCGACGACGCGCAGGCGGCCGCCGCCCGCGCGTCGAAGGCCGAGGAGCAGAAGAAATACTCGCGCCCCATCGCGACCTCGATCGAGCCGATGCGTGTATTCTACAAAGCCGAGGACTACCACCAGCAGTACTCGGAGCGCACAGGCGATCACTCGTGCCCGATCGGGCGGAAGCTCCAGATGCTTTGAACGTATAGTTCCGGCATGAAGCGAATCGTGCTCGTGGCTGCGGCGCTCGCGGTCTTCTCCTGCAACAAGAACGACGTTGCCTCGAGCTCGACCGCGGCGTCCTCCGCCGCGCCCGAAAAACCCGCGCCCCCGTTCACCGGCAAGCTCACGAGCGAGCGCATCTTGGCCGCCAAGGGTCTCGTTCGGCCGCTCATGCCGTGGGGCGAGGCGCAAGCGAAGCTCGAGGCGCAGCTCGGAAAGCCGACGCTCGTCAAAGACAAGATGAACCTGTGGGGCGTCGCGGAGGGCGACGACTGCACCTACGTGAAGGTCGAGCGCCAAGCGAACGACGAGGTCGGCATGGTGCAGGACCCGGCGAAGGTGACGAAGGCCTTCATGTTCAACTGGGACGAGTGCCTCCGAGCCGCGGGCGTGCGCAGCGAGGCCGCCGAGGATCCGAACGCGCCTGGCCCGCCGACCGACGGCAAGCCCATCGACGTGCTCGCGCTGCGCGCGGGCGCGACCAAGGCGCGCTCGAAGTGGTCGAAGGCGCCCGTCACGATCCGAGGTCTCTACCTCAATGCCTCGAAGTCGACTTCGGACGGCAAGACGTACGCGACCGTCGTCCTCACGGCGGCCAAAGGCGACGTCGACGACACGGTCGGCTGCGACCTCGCGGACCCGAGCACGGCGCCCGAAAAGATGTTGCAATATACACCCATCACCGCGCGCGGCGAGGTCGACGTCCAAGACATGGTCTCGCTCGCCGGCACGCGCTCGCTCGGCGTCGACCTCGCGAATTGCTCGATCACCGTCTCGCCGGCGAAAAAAAGGTAGGACCTCATTCGAGCTGGACCGTGGCACTTCGCCGTGCGATGAATTCGCTGCCGCCGGCAAAAATGCGAGCGGCGCGCGCGGAGGCGACGATGCGGCGGTTGGCGTTCTTCTTCTTCTTCGGGCTCGTCGGATGCGGCTCGGGGGACCCCGTTCCCTGGCAGTCGGGACCCGACGCGTCCGGACCGAAGACGAACGGCGCCGACGCGGGCGGCCCGACGCAGCCGGGCGACGACGCGTCGACGACCCCCAACGACGCCGCGACAACCGCCGAGAGCGGGCCCGTCGACAACACGAGCTACAACACGCCCACCGTCTGCACGAGCGGACAGACGTGGACGCTCGGCACGACCAAGTCGGCCAACATGGAGCCGGGCCTCGCCTGTCGATCCTGTCACGTCACGTTCGGCCAAGCCGGAACGAAAGACTTCGACATCTCGGGCACCGTGTACCCGACGGCGCACGAGCCGGACCTCTGCAACGGCGTGGGCGGCACGACGGTCGTCATCACCGACGCGAACAACGCCGACCATGTCCTCACCGTGAACGCGGTCGGCAACTTCTACCATGACGACGGGCTCGGCTTTTTGAAGTTCCCGATGCCGTACCGCGCGAAGGTCGTGTCCGGGAACGCGACGCGCGAGATGATCACGCCGCAGACCAACGGTGACTGCAACAGCTGCCACACAGAGGTAGGCACGCAGAGCGCGCCCGGGCGCATCATGGCGCCCTGAGCGCTCGCGCCACGGCGGCACGCCGCGTGCAAAATCGCCGGCGCGTGTTCCCCAGCCTTCGAAACCTGGTCCTCGTCGCGCTCGTCGCCGGCGCGGCGCCACTCGCGTCGGCTTGTTACGTCGGAGAAGACGAGCCGGCCGCCGAGTACGGCTACGAGCCGGCGTACTACGATGGAGCCGTCGTCTATTACGACGACTACGGTCGTCCGTTTTATTACTCCGGCGGCGCGGCGGTCTTCATACGCCGGGCATGCCGCGGTACGGCTTCTACGTGAACCACTACCGGCGTTTCCGGCCGTATTACCACCGCTGGTACACGAACCGCGGGTACCGGTACCGTACGTATCGCGGCGGTGGGTATCGCGGCGGTGGCTACCGCGGCGGGTACCGCGGCGCCGGCCGCCGTCGCTGACGCATGCCGCGAGCGTGGGCCGGCCCGGGCCTGGCCCGGCCACCGCTGCTTGCGGGAAAATCCCTCGAATCGCGACGGCACGTGCGTTGCGAAGCGCCGCGGGCGATGATGGCGCTCCGTTTGGAATCGTCGCTCCTCCTCTCCGCCGAATCGCGCCTCTCGCCGGCGTTCGGGCTCGCCGAGCTTCGGCCGTGGCAACGCGACGCCATGCGCGCGCTGCTCGACGGGTCGGGGCGCGTGCTCGTCGTCGCGCCGACCGGCGGCGGAAAGTCGCTCACGTACCAGCTCCCCGCGGTCGTGCTCCCGCGGACCACGCTCGTCCTCTCTCCGCTCGTCGCGTTGATGGAGGATCAAGTCCGCGCGCTCGTCGAGAAGGGCATCGCCGCGACGTTCATCGCATCGACCCTCCCGCTCGAGGAGCGGCGCGAGCGCGAGGCCGGCTTCGCGCGGGGCGAGTACAAGATCGTGTACGCGGCGCCCGAGCGACTGAAGAGCGCGGCGTTCGTCGAGATGGTGCGAGCCGTCTCGCCGTCGCTCGTCGCGGTCGACGAGGCGCATTGCATCTCGCAGTGGGGGCACGATTTTCGGCCGGATTATCTCCGCGTGGGCGCGCTGCTCGAGGCGATTCGGCCCGAGCGCGTCCTCGCCTGCACCGCGACGGCGACCCCCGACGTGCGCCGCGAGATCGTGCATCACCTCGGCTTCGAGTCGCGGCCGCACGACGTCGTCTTGCGCGGCTTCGCGCGGCCCAACTTGCACCTCGAAGCGGCGTCGGTCGACGGCCCGCGCGAGGTGGAGCGTCGCGTCCGCGCGACGCTGACCCAGAGCCTGAAGGACGGCGGCGCGGCGATCGTCTACTGCGCGACGCGCCGCAAGAGCGAAGATCTCGCCCAAAAACTAGGTGGATCGAAGTGGCGCGTCGGCTGTTACCACGCGGGCCTGTCCGCCGAGGAGCGTACCCGCGTCGCCAGCGGCTTCGCGGCGAGGGAGCTCGACGTCGTCGTCGCGACCAACGCGTTCGGCATGGGCATCGATCGCGCCGACGTGCGCGCCGTGGTCCACGCGCAGCCGCCCTCGTCGATCGAGGCGTATTACCAGGAGGTCGGCCGCGCCGGCCGCGACGGGCTCGAGGCGCACGGCCTCTTGATGTGCAGCGGGAGCGACATCGCGCTCCGGCGACGGCTCGTGGAGATGGGCTCGGGCGGCGGTCGCGCGAGCGACGAGCAGATCGCGCGCGCGTGGCGACTCTTTCGCGAGTTGCTCGCCTTCCTCGACGCACGCACGTGCCGGCACGACTTCGTCCTGCGGTATTTCGGCGACGAGAGCGAGATGCTCGGCGGCTGCGGCCACTGCGACGTGTGCGAGGCCGAGAGCGAGGCGACCGGCGACGACGAGACCGCGCGGGAGGCGACGCAAGTCGTCGTGCAGAAGGCGCTCGCGGGCGTCGCGCGCGCGAACCGCCGCGCGGGCCTCGCGGCCGTCGCGGGCATGCTGGTCGGCAGCGACGACGAGAAGACGCGGCGCTTCGGCTTCACGCAGCTGTCGACGTTCGGGCTCTTTCGCGGCGAGCGCGTGGAGTGGGTGACCTCGCTGCTCCGCGCGCTGCTCGCCGCCGGGTGGCTCGACCTCACGCCGACCGAGCACCCCGTTCCGTTCGTGACCAAGGTCGGCTGGGACGTGATGCGCGGTCTTGCGCCGGTGCGCATGATCCTTCCGCCGCGCGTCGCGCCCACGCGCAAGGCGAAGCGCGAGACCAAGGTGCCCGAGGAGCTCCAGCGCGACGAGCTCTTCGGCCGGCTACGCGATCACCGCGCCGCGATCGCCAAGAAGAAGCAGCTCCCGGCGTACGTCGTCGCGCACGATCGAACGCTCGTCGAGCTCGCGCAGAAGCGACCGCGGACGCTCGGCGATCTCGCCGACGTGCACGGATTCGGGCCGAGCCGCATCGAGCAATACGGCGAAGGCTTCTTGCGCGTGATCAACGAGTGCTAGGGTTCGCCGATGCCGAACCTGCCGCCCGAGTGGAAAGAGAAGCACCTCGAGCTTCGCCAGCTCCGCGCCGAGGACTTCGACGCGGTCGTCGCGCTCCAGCTCCGCTGCTTCCCGAAGATGAAGACGTGGACGCGCGAGCAATTCGACAGCCAGATCCGCACCTTTCCGGAAGGGCAGATCGGCGTCTTCCTTCGCGGCAAGCTCGTCGCCTCGTCGGCGAGCCTCGTCATCGACGACGCGGACTACGCCGATTTCGCGAACTGGGTCGAGATGAGCGACCACGGCTTCATCCGAAACCACGACCCCGAGGGCGATTCGCTCTACGGCATCGAGATCCAGGTCGACCCCGAGATGCGCGGCATGAAGCTCGCGCGCCGGCTTTACGACGCGCGCAAGGAGCTCTGCCGGCGCAAGGACCTCGCGCGCATCATCGTCGGGGGGCGCATCCCCGGCTTCGCGAAGCACCAGGACCTCACGGCGCGCGAGTACGTCGAGCGCGTCATGGAAAAATCGCTCTTCGACCCGGTGCTCACGGTGCAGCTCGCCAACGGCTTCCAGATGCGCGAGCTCGTGAAGGAGTACCTCCCGAGCGACGAGGACTCGTCCGGCTGGGCGACGTGCCTCGAGTGGCCGAACCTCGATCACGCGACCCTGCGCTCGCACCGCTCGCGCCGCAGCATCGCGCCGGTGCGCGTGTCGGCGGTGCAGTACCAGATGAGGCGCGTCGCATCGTTCGACGATTTCGCGAAACAGGTCGAGTTCTTCGTCGACGTCGCTTCCGATCAGAAGAGCGACTTCGTGCTCTTCCCCGAGCTCTTCACGCTGCAGCTCCTCTCTCTGGTCGAGCCGTCGCGGCCGGGCACCGCGGCGCGCGCGCTCGCCGAGATGACGCCGCGCTACCTCGACCTCTTTCGGGACCTCGCCGTGCGCTACAACGTGAACGTCATCGGCGGCTCGCAGTTCGTGGTCGAGGAGGAGCGGCTCTACAACGCGGCGTTCCTGTTTCGCCGCGACGGCTCGATCGAGCGGCAGCTCAAGATTCACGTGACGCCGAACGAGTCGAAGTGGTGGGGCGTGCGCGGCGGCGACCGCGTCGGCGTGTTCGAGACCGACCACGGCAAGATCGCCATCCAGGTTTGTTACGACGTCGAGTTCCCCGAGCTTTCGCGCGTCGCCGCGCACCGAGGTGCTCAGATCGTGTTCGTGCCGTTCAACACCAACGATCGCGTCGGATACCTGCGTGTGCTCCGTTGCGCGCAGGCGCGCTGCATCGAGAACCAAATTTACGTCGTCACGGCGGGGTGCGTCGGCAACCTGCCTTGGGTCGAAAACGCCGACACGCACTACGCTGCCTGCGGGATTTACACCCCGTCGGACGTCGCGTTCGCGCGCGACGGCATCGCGGCCGAGGTGTCGCCCAACATCGAGACGGTGATCACCCAGGACCTCGACACCGAGCTGCTCCGCCGCGCGCGGCGAAGCGGTACGGTGCGCAACTGGGCCGATCGGCGGACGGATCTCTATCGCGTCGTCTGCCGCGACGGCGAGACGCCGGAGGAGGTCTGACTCCGGAGACCCCTTGGCGAGATGCTTCCGCGCCTCCGCGGGAAGCCAAAACGCGGTAGCGAGGTGGAAACCGGCCGCCGCGCTTCTCCAAGGCCGGATCGCTCTACTCGTTGCTTCAGCGGCGGACGATGATGACGACGCCGAGAGCGACCACGAGCCTCCACGATGCGGCGATCGCGCCCGCGCTCGTCGCGAGGTAGACCGGCATTCGCGCGAGATCCACGATGACCCCGACCGCGGTGGCGGTCGCGACGAACGCCTCGCGCGGCAGGTCGAAGCCGAGCAGGGCGGCCGAGCGGATGCCGCCCTGGTTTCCGACGAGCCCGCCGAATACGCCGGACAGCGCGCCGGGCTCTCCAATCGTTCGTGGAGCAGCGCGCCGGCGAGCCCGCCCCGCGGCGCTCGCCAGCCCGAACCGCACGAGCACGACGCGGTCGATCGCGCGCCGCAGTCGCCACGCCCGCAGCACGGTCGCGGCGAAGTGCGGGACCGAGACGACGACGACCGCGGCGCGCAAGCCGACTTGCACGCCGACGAGCGGCGTCAGCATGCTGCCGATGCCGAAGCCCACGACGGAGGCGACTGCGCCCGCGACGAGCGCGACGAGCGCGACTGCGATGGTGAACACGTCGCGCATCTTGCATGATGTCGGGCTCGATGTGTTTCTCCGCGCACGCGAGCTTCGCCGCGGCGGCCGTCCTCTCCGGGATCGGCGGCGTCTCCGTGCGCGCGGCGCCGACGCGCCGGCACCTCGCGCTCGGCGCGATTCCGCTGCTCTTCGCAGCTCAGCAAGCCTGCGAGGGCGCGCTGTGGCTCGCCCTCGACCGCGCGCCTTACCACGTCGGCGGTACGTCGCTCGCTCGCGCGTTCCTCTTCTTTGCGCTCTTCGTTTGGCCGTCGTACGTGCCGGTCGCGCTCGCGCTCGTCGAGACGCGCCGCGAGCGCCGCGCGTGGATGCTCGTCCTCGGCGCGGCAGGCCTGGTTCTCGGCGCGTACCTCGCGGCCTGCGCGACGCTCCGTGACGCGAACGCGTGCGTCGCGTACGGCAACCTCTACTACTGGGTGCAAGTCGACGCGCGCGCGAAGCCGCTGGTCGTCCCCGCGTACCTCGCGTGCGTCGCGGGCCCGCTGGCGCTGTCGTCGCTCCGTGGCACGACGCTGCTCGCCGCCCTCGCCGCGCTGTCGTGCCTCGCCACCGCGGCTCTTTATCGCGCGGGCTTCGTCTCTGTGTGGTGCTTCTTCGCCGCCCTCCTCAGCGGGGTCGTCGCGGCGATCGTCGCGCGCGACTGGCGCGGCGCGCACAAACGTAGACAATGACGAAATGATCCAACGAGTCCTGGCCGCAGTCGATGCGACCCCCCGCGCAGCGCGCGTCGTCGAGAGCGCGTCCGATCTCGCGCACCAGTACGGCGCCGAGCTCGTCCTCTTTCGCGCGATCGACGTCCCGCCCGATCTCCCCGCCGCGGCCGCGACGCAGCCCAACCGCATCGAGCCGGAGATCCTGAGGATGGAAGAAGAGTCGCTGCGCGCCTTCGCCGCGATGTGCAAGGTGAAGGCGACGACGCGCGTCGTCGCCTCGCACGAACCGTGGCGCGCGATCGTCGAGGCCGCCGACGCGATGAAGGCCGACGCCATCGTGATTGGCAGCCACGGCTACCACGGCCTCGATCGCCTGCTCGGCACGAACGCGTCGCGCGTCGCCGATCGCGCCCACTGCCTCGTCGTGGTCGTCCACGAGCCGCGCGCGAAATGACGCCATGGTCGCCGCCCTCGAAGTCGAGCACCTGACGGTCCGTTTCGGGGCGACCGAAATTCTCCGCGATCTCTCGTTCTCGGTCGAGGCGGCGAGCTCGCTCGCGATCATCGGCCCGAACGGGGCGGGGAAGACCGTGCTGTTCCGCGCGCTCATCGGCGCCGTGCCGCACGCCGGGCGCGTCTCGTGGGCGCCCGGGACGCGCATCGGCTACGTGCCGCAGAAGCTCGACCTCGAGCGCGACCTGCCGGTGCGCGGGGTGGACTTTCTCCGCGCGAAGGCCGCCGTGACGCGCGCGCCCGCCGGCGCGGCGCAGCGCGCGCTCGACCTCGTGCGGCTCGCGCCCGGCGCGGTCGACAAACCCATCGGCAACCTCTCGGGCGGCCAGTTCCAGCGGCTCCTCGTCGCCGTCGCGCTCGTTGGAGCTCCAACCGTTCTCCTCCTCGACGAGCCGACCGCAGGCGTCGACGAGCCCGGGCAAGAGCACTTGAACGAGACGCTCGAGCGCCTCCGCGAGCGCGAGTCGCTTGACTGTGATCCTCATCTCGCACGACTTGAGCGTCGTCTACCGCTACGCGACCAACGTGCTCTGCCTCTCGCGCGCCGCGGCGTGCTTCGGCGCGCCGCAGCGCGTGCTCACGCCCGACGTGCTCGAGTCGATGTACGGCTCGCCGGTCGGCTTCCACGCGCACCACGACCACGATGATCCTCGAGCCTAGCGCCCTCGTCCTCTCGGTCGCCGCCGCGACCGCCGCGGGGCTCATCGGCCCGTTCGCGCTCATGCGCCGCATGACGCTCGCCTCCGACGCGATGTCGCACATCGCTCTGCCCGGCATCGGCCTCGCCATCCTCCTCGGCATCCACCCGATCCTCGGGGGCGTCGCGATGCTCCTCGTGGGCGCGGTCGTCATCTGGGCCCTCCAGAATCGAACGCGCATCGCGACCGAGACCGTGATCGGCGTCGTCTTCACGACGGCCCTCGCGATCGGGGCGATGCTCACCTCGGGCGAAGATCTCGTCGAGGCGCTGCTCGGCGGCGTGGCGCGTCTGAGCGCGGTCGAGACGCTCGGCGCGATCGTGACCTCGTGCGCGGTCGTCGCGTTCGTGCTCCTCGAGCGCCACCGTCTCGTCCTCGCGCTCGTCTCGCCGGAGATCGCGCGCACCGCCGGTATCCGCGTCTCGCGCCTCGACTTGCGGTTTCTTTTCTTCTTCGCGCTCACGATCGCGCTCGGTCTCCGCTACCTCGGGGTCCTTCTCATGGGCTCGCTGGTCATCATCCCCGCCGCGACGGCCAAGCGCGTCGCGCGCGGCCTGGGCGAGATGCTCGGGGTCGCGGTCGCGGTCTCGATCGTCTCGACCACGGCGGGGATGTTCATCGCCGTCTCGCTCCATCGCGCGACCGGGCCAGTCGTCGTCCTCGTCGCGGCGGCGTGCTTCTTCGTGAGCCAGTTCGTCCGTCGCACCGCGTGATCGGAGTGGCACGATTGATGAACCTCCCTGCCGCATGGCCCCGCTTCGTCCCGTGCTCGCGCTGGGTTTCGCCGCGTGCGTCGCGCGCGGCGGCGCCGTCCCCGCGCATGAGCCGCCGCCGCCCGTCGCGCTGACGGAGGCGGAGCTGCCGATTTACGCGCTCCCTTCGCACCCTTCCGTCCGCGTCGAGGTGCGCGCGCCCGAGGCGACCTCGTACCGTCCGCCGATCGTCGGCAGCCGGCCGGTTGCGGTCGAGCTGGCGATCGGCAACGCGGGCGCGCAACCCGTGGACCTGGCGGGCGCGGATTCTTCGTTCGACGTGCGCCGCGGTCCGGTCCGCATTGCGTGCGCCGCGCGCAACGACATGCCCGAGCGCCAGGCGCCGCACCTCATGCCGGGTCAGACGACGACCCTCACGCGTGAGCTCTGCTCGCTTCCGCTCCCCGGCGAGTACCGCGTCGACGCGTACCTCGCGTTCCCCGGCGGCCCGCGCGAGCACGCCGGATCCTTTCCGCTCGTCGTTCTCGCAAAGGGCTCCAGCCTTCCGCGCGCGGTCGCCCGCGCCCCAGGTCTCTTCGCGGCGATGGGCGGCGACATCGCGGGGATCCGCTACACGCGAGAGGAGTGGGCGAGCGGCGCGTACCACGTCGTCCTGCGCCTCACGAACGCGAGCACGACGCCGGTCCATGTCGGCTCGGGCCAAGTCGTCTTTCGCGTGACGAAGGAAGGGCATCCGCTCGCGTGCAGCTCGACGCACGACGTGGAGACGCCGGACTCGCTCGGCCCGGGCGCGACCTGGGTCACCCAAGTGCCGGTCACGTGCGTCCTCGACGCGAAGGGCAGGTACGACATCCACGCGGCGCTCGCGCTCGAGCGCGAAGAGACTCCGCTCGGAGACCTCTCCGTCGAGGTCACGACCAGCCCGACGATTCTATTTCATCATCCCCTGGTGAAGGTTTGCTGCGGCGCGGTACGCGGCTTGCTCCACTGGCGTGCATGACCTTGCGAGAGCGGTTCAAATCCGCGCCCTTGACGCCGCTCATCCTCCTCGGGCTCCTGTTCGTGGGGCTTTGGATCGCGCGCTCGTCGGTCCACGCGCCTCCCGAAAAGACGGTCCCGTACAGCGAGCTGGTGAACGAGGTGAACCAGGACAAAGTGGTGCGCGTCGAGATCCGCCCTGACTCGATCGTGGCGGCGCTCCATGCGGAAAAAGGCAAGCCTGAGCCGATCGTCGAAGCTCAGCGGCCGCCGGGCGTCGAAGATCGCACGCTGCTCGAGAGCTTGCGCCAGCATTCGGTCGAGGTGGTCGGTCACCCGGAAGAGCCTTCGATTTGGGGGCCGATCTTCTGGAGCCTCCTGCCGCTCTTGCTCATCGTGCCCTTCATCATCGGCATGCGAAGGGCGGGCTCCGCGGCGGGCCGCAGCCGGCCGATGACGTTCGGACGCAGCAAGGCCAAGCTCTACGACCGCAGCAAAGAGAGCAACGTCAACTTCTCGGACGTCGCCGGCGTCGAAGAGGCCAAAGGCGAGCTCACCGAGATTGTGAGCTTCCTCAAGGAGCCCAAGAAGTACACCGAGATCGGCGCGCGCATCCCGAAGGGCGTGCTCCTCGTCGGGCCGCCCGGCACCGGCAAGACGCTGCTCGCGCGCGCGGTCGCGGGCGAGTCGGGCGTGCCGTTCTTCTCGATCTCGGGTTCGGAGTTCGTCGAGATGTTCGTGGGCGTCGGCGCGTCGCGCGTGCGCGATCTCTTCGAGCAGGCCAAAGAGCGCGGCCCGTGCATCATCTTCATCGACGAGCTCGACGCGATCGGCAAGGCGCGCTCGGGCATCGCGGGCTTCGCCTCGAACGAGGAGCGCGAGCAGACGCTCAACCAGCTCCTCATCGAGATGGACGGCTTCGACTCGGGCACCGGGCTCATCATCATGGCGGCGACCAACCGCCCCGAGATCTTGGACAAGGCGCTGCTTCGCGCGGGTCGCTTCGATCGCCAAGTCGTCTTGGACCGTCCCGACGTGCGCGGCCGCGAGGCGATCCTGCAAGTCCACATGCGCCAGGTGAAGCTCGGCGCCGACGTCGACTTGAAGATCATCGCGCAGCGGACGCCGGGGATGGTGGGCGCCGACCTGGCGAACGTCGTCAACGAGGCGGCGCTCGCGTCGGTGCGCCACGACCGCCAGATCGTGACCGCCGAGGACTTCGAGGAGGCGATCGACCGCATTCAGCTCGGCCTGAAAAAAGAGGGCCGCGTGATGACCGAAGACGACAAGCGCCGCGTCGCGTTCCACGAGGCGGGCCACGCGCTGGTCGCGCTGTCGATGGCCAAAGGCGACCCGGTCCACCGCGTGACCATCATCCCGCGTTCGGTGGGCGCGCTCGGCGCTACGCTGCAGCTTCCGACCGAGGAGCGCTACCTGATGACACGGAACGAGCTCCGCGATCGTCTCTGCGTGCTCATGGGAGGGCGAACCGCCGAGGAGCTCGTCTTCCGCGACTCCTCGACCGGCGCCGAGGACGACATCCAGCGCGCGACCGCGATTGCGCGTCAGATGATCGCGCGCTTCGGCATGAGCGACGAGCTCGGCCCGGTCGCGTTCATGCGCCCCGATCAGCGGATGCTCGGCGACTCGGAGCTCGTGGCGCGCGAGTTCAGCGAGGACACGGCGCGCACGATCGACGACGAGGTGAAGGGGCTGCTCACGCACGAGCACTCCCGCGCGCGCGAGGTGCTGACGCGCCGCCGCGCCGCGCTCGACGCGGTCGCGCGCGAGCTCATCGCCCACGAGACGCTCGAGCGCGACCGGCTCGAGGCCATCGTCAAGGCCGCCGAGCTCCCGCGGAACGGGCATCAGGCGACGCACGCCTGAGCCGGCCGGCGAGCGCGGCGCGTTCATGCTCGCGCACGCGCTGCGGGCGCGGGCTCGCTCGCGAGCGGCGAAACCCACGAAACCCGCTGAATCGCGCTTCGGCGTCCGAGTTGCAGCGCCAGGTCCCCATGGACTCCACCCGTGAAACCGGTCTCCTCGCAGTCGCCTTCGCGTCGTTCCGAGCGCTGCCGGGATGGGAGAAGATCGTCGTCGTCGTCGCGTGCGCGGCGCTGTCGCCGTTCCTCGCGTTCGTCGGCCCGCTCTTCTTCATGGCGCTCTTCCCGCTGATGCTCGCCGGGCGCTACGAGGGCGACATGGGCGCGGCCCCGCTCCAGCGAGAGATCGCCGCGCGCGTTCGCCGCCAGCAGCGCCGGAGCGAGCGTTACTACGCGACGTGAACGATCAGCGCTCTCGCCCGGTCGCCGCGTCGAGCGTCGGCTCGTGCTCGTGCACGAAGAGCCGGAACAGGCCGACGACGTCGACGCTCGCCGACACGAAGAAGCCGACGTTGACGTTCGGGCTGGTGACCGAGCCGAGCGTGCTCCCCGCCGGCAGGGCGTCGCCGTAATCGTGACCGGGATTCAGCGTGAGCTCGCGAAGGAGGTACGGTCCGGCGGTGATCGAGCCGATGCCGGTCCAGCCGATGCCGGCGCCGACGAAGAAGTTCTGCGTGGGATCGCGCGAGAGCGGAATGCCGATGACCGGGAAGCGGAGCAAGCCGGCGAGCGGCTTGTCGGGCCAACCGAAGCGGAAAGGCTCGAGCTCGACGAGGGCGAGCGCGAGGAACTCGTCGACGGGTTTGCAATCGATGATGGGCGCGTTGCCGCTCGTGGTCACCGTAGGGATGTCGGGCAAGCCGCCCGTCACTCCGGCGCCGACCTCGACGTCGAAATAGTGGCGTCCGACGACGGGAAAGCGGAAGGACGCGTTGGTCTCGTCCTCGCTGCGATCGTCGACGTCGATGCCGATGGGGATCGTGTCGATGCGCAAGATGGCGTTTCCGGCCTCGCCGTACGTCGCGAGGTAGCTCGGTGCGCCGGGGCGCAGGGCGCCGAGGGCGCCGATGGCCGTGCGGAGCTCGCCGAGGCTGTCCGCGACCGAGCGCGCCGTGGACGCGAGCGAGCCGGCCTCCGTGACGAGCGTCGTGGCGGTCCCGCGCGCGAGATCGAGCAGCTTGGCCGCGTTCGCTGCTGCGTCGGCGTCGTCCGGGTGCGCGGAGGAGGTCACGAGGGACTCGCGCGCCAGATCGCGCGCGGCGTCGAAGGTCGCGGCGCTTCGCTCGAATTGCGTGACCTCGCGAGCGACGTCGCCGGGCGCCCGCGTGCTTCCGCAGGCGTCGCGCAGCTCCGGGTTGCCGTCGCCGGCGGAGCGCAGCTCGCGGCACCAGCGGTCGACGACGCGCGTCGCGTCCGACAAATCGTGGAGGTTCGTGCGCGAGCCGGCGAGCGCGTCGCTGAAGCCGCTGGTCACGACCCCGAGGTAGCGCGTGCGCGAGCCGCCGAGCGGCCCGCCCTCGGCGCCGACCGAGAGCGCCGAGATCCGCTCGCTCGAGTGACTGAGCTCGCCGAGCGTGTCGGCGAGCGCGCGCGTTTGCTTGCGCATCGTGCGGAGGCCGGTGACCTTCGGCTCCGCGGCCTGGCCGTGCACGCGGAATCGAAACATCGCCGTGCCCGCGTTCGGCACGAGCTGGAGAAAGACGCGGCGGCCGACGACGACGTCGGTCTCTTCGCTGCCGTCGTTGCAAATCGCGAAGCTCGACGGCGGCGTGAAGACGATGACCGTGTCCTTGCGGTGCGCCGTCACCGCGTCGCAGGCGGAGTCGGCTCGGGCCCGCGCGGCCGGGAGCAGGAGTAGGAGCGCGAAAGGAATCCACCTCAGCCGGAGCATGGCGCGCCCCAAGCAATCTGCGCGCCGACCCCGATCGCCACGCTTCGGGCCCCTCGCGCCGGACCAGCAGGGAAGGATTCCCGCCCGCGGGCGCCAAAACGGAAATTCTCCCCGCGGTCGCCCCGGCAGGCTGCATTCTGCGGGGCAATCGCGCTGGCTTGGAGCTTGCGTGGGGCATCGCAGCTCTGGAGGAGCACGAATGAAGGTCTTGCGAGGCGTCGGCGCGATCGACGCGATGAGCACGATGTACCCCGCGCGGCTCCACGTCCTCGCGGGCACCCGCGCGTTCGACGACGTCGCCGTGACGGTCTACGGGGCCGTCGTCACCGGGCGCGCGACGATTCGAACGCCGGGCCTCGTCGCCCAGCTCGAGGCGGGAGGGTTCTTCGGCGTGCCGGGGCCGTGCGAAATCACGGCCGACGGCGGCGCAATGATCGTCGAGCGCGTCGGCCACCGCGCCGTGCCGTGCGTCGGGCGCATCGAAGCACGCGGCCGGCTCGTCTACATCGACGGTTGCTCGGACACGATCCTCTGCGCACCCGCGCGCCTCGGCGATCCGGTGCTCAACCACTTGCATTTCCCCGCGGGCACGAAGCAGAGCGTGCACATCCACCCGAGCGTGCGGCTCGGCGTCGTGATGCGCGGGCGCGGCGTCGCGTTCGGCCCGTCGTGGGAGGAGCCGCTCGAGCCGGGCACCGCGTTCTTGCTCGCCGAGCACGAACGGCACGCGTTCCGCACCGAGGGCTCGTCGATGGACGTCGTCGCGTTCCACCCCGACTCCGACTGGGGCCCCACCGACGCGGCGCACCCGATGCTCAACCGAACCTACGTCTGCAAGCCGCCCGGGGAATGAGTTGTCCAAGATCGTCATCTTCGTCCCGAAGGGCCGGAAGTTCTGCGGCCGCTGCGCCGTCTTCGGAGGCGACGGCGCCCAGCGCGCGGGGCCGTTTCGAACGCTCGGGACCGCGAGCGTGCGCGTCGCGCGAAAGCACGGCAACGCCGACGCCTCGCCGCTCTTGCCCTTCGGGCACCCGCCGACCGGGTCTTACGTGATCGCCGCGAGCCTCCCGCCCGGCTACGAGCACACCAAACGAAAACGCCGCTACGGAAAGGTCGGTGGCTTGCTCCTCGCGCCGCGCTCGGGCGACGCGCTCTCGGCCACGGCGAACGGCCGCAAGCTCATCGCGGTGCACGGCGGGCCGCAAGACAAGAAGCGCAGGCTCCGCCCGACGCGCGGCGGGGTCCGGCTTTCGAACGCGCACATGCGCGCGCTGCTCGGCGCGATCAACGACGCGCAGCGCGACGCCGATCCGGTCGCGTCGGTCGAGATTGTCGAGATCGACATGCAGCTCGCGGGCAAACGCGACAAGAAGGGCAAGCACGCGCTCCGCTTCCCGAAGAACAAACCCCCGGCCTCGACCGTCCCCAGCGGCGTCACGTCGATGCTCCTCCTGCCGCTCGCGCTCGGCGGCGCCGGCAAGCGAGCCGTCGCGCGTCGCGAGCTCTTGGCGGCGGCGGCGGTCGCGCTCGGCGCGCTCGCGCTGCAAGCGTGCGAGCGGCCGAGCAACTGCTCGCCGCTCGCTTGCCCGGTCGACGAGGACGCGGGCGACGCGGGGGACGCGGGCGCCTTGCGCGACGGCGGCCGCACGCGCTTCGGGGACGCGGGCTGCACGCCGCAGGGCTACGCCTGCTACGGAGGCGAGGGGTAGTGATCGGCTTCTTCGGCTGCGAGGGGGCGGCGTCTCGCGACGCCTCGCTCGTGCTCGGTCGCATGGCGTCTTGCGCCGTGGTCGGCGAGGCACCCGTCACGCGCGTTGGCTCCGCGGCCTTCTTCGGACCGCGCGACGCGGGCGGCGCGACCGACGGCGAGGACTGGGTCGTCGTCTCCGGCTGGGTGCGGCTCGCGGCGCGCCTGCTCGAGCCGCCGGCGCTGCTCGCTCACTTGCAGTCGCGCGGCGCGCGCGCGCTCGCCGAGCTCGCCGGCGAATTCTCGCTCGCCGCGCGCGTGCGCGGGGCCACGTTCGTCGCGCGCGATCGCTACGGCACGCGGCCGCTCTATTACGCCCAGCGCGGTCGGGCGCAGCTCTTCGCCACGTCGATCGGTCCGCTCCTCTCGGCGGGCGTGCCCGCGGTCGTCGACCGGCACGCGGTCGTCACGAGCCTCGTCCTCGGCTACGCGCCCGCGCCGGCGACGGCGCTCGCCCGCGTGCGGCAGGTCCCGCCGGGCCACGTCGTCGAGCTCGGCGCACGCGGGCCGGCCTCGCGCGCGTACTACGCTCCGCGCGAGCGGCTCGCCGCGCGCTCCATGGCCGATTCGGCGCGCGCGCTCGATCGCGCGCTCACGAAAGCCGTCGCGCAGACGCCCGCTCGCGGCAAGGTCGGCGCGTTCCTCTCGGGCGGGCTCGACTCGTCGCTCGTCCTGGCGCGCCTCGCCGAGCGCGGCGAACGGGTCGAAGCGTACACCCTGCATTTCGGCGACGCGCTGCCGAGCGAGATTCGCTACGCCGAAGCGGTCGCCCGCCACCTCCGCGTGCGGCATCACGTGCTCGAGCTCGGCGCGCAGGCGTTTTGCGACGCGATCGATCCGGCGCTCCTCCACCTCGAGGATCTCCTCTCCGAGCCGATCGCCGTCCCGAACTTCCTCCTCGCGCGCGAGGTCGCGAGGACGCGCGACGTGGTCTTCACGGGCGAGGGCGGCGATCCGCTCTTCGGCGGACCGAAGAACATCGGCATGGTCCTCGAGCGCGCGTACGGCGCGCGCCGGCTCGGCGAGGCGTACATGAGCGCGCACCATCACCTCGCCGACGATCTCGAGGTCGCGCTCACCCCGGAGTGGCTGCGCGCCTTCGACCGCGACGGGCTCGCGCGCGAGATCGAGCGGCGCATCGCGCGGCCGAAGCGCGGCGAGACGTTCGTCGGCGGCCTCATGGTCACGAACCTCGCGATGAAGGGCGGCAGCAACATCAACGTCAAGGTGTCGAAGATGGTGAGCGCGCACGGTCTGGCGCTGCGCTCGCCGCTCTTCGATCCGCTCGTCGTCGAGCTCGCGCTCACGATCCCGCCGTGGCACAAGCTCCGTGGCACCGACGAGAAGATCGTCCTCAAGCGCGCCGTGACGCGCACCCTGCCGGCCGCGGTCGTCGAGCGCCCCAAGCGCGGGATGGCCGTGCCGCTCCGCGCCTGGATCGAGACCGACGTGCTCGGCGATCTCGCGCGCGACGTCTTGACGCCGCGCCGCGTACGCGACCGAGGCATCTTCCGGGCCGACTACGTGAAGAAGCTCCTCGACTTCGAGAAGCTGCCGACCAATCTCGCGCGGTCGCGCGGCGCGGAAAAACTGTGGCTCGTCTTGATCTGCGAGCTCCACCAGCGCGCCCTCGAGCGTGCCCGGGCGGCGGCGTGAAGAACGCCGGTCTTCTCTCGACGCGCGAGAAGCGCGCCTATTACCCGGCGGGCATCCTCCTCGTCGCCGGCGCGCCCTCGCTCGTCGAGACCTTCGCGGCGTCGGGCGCGCTCATCCAATCGCGCGTCGCGGTCGTGTCGACGAGCGGCGAGCCGCGTCACGTCGTCGAGTGGCTCGTCGCCGGCGCGCGCGCGGGCAACACCGCGCCCGTCGGTTACTTGCATGATGCATCGACCGTGCTCTACCCGTTCTTCTTCGAGCCGCTCCGGACGCTCGCCGAGCGACCCGGCCTCCGGTATCGCGATCTCGGCCTGCGTCCGGGCTCGGGGCTCCGCGATCCCTACCGCCGAACGCGGGTGTACGATCTCGACGCCGTGACACCCGCCGCGCTGATCTCCTACGCCGTGAGGAGCGTGCTCGAGATGATCGAGCCGGACGCGATGCTCTTGCCGCGGCGGACGAAGAAGAAGGCGGCGCGATGAAGCGCGCGCTCGCCGCCGTCGCGTGCCTCGTCGCGTGCCAGGACGAAGCCCTGCCGAAGCGTCTCCCGGACTCCGACGGCGGCCTCTACTCGCCGCACCCCGTGGGGAGCCCGTGCGGCTTCGCGGAGACGACCTTCGCGCTGCCGTCGCTCGTGGGAGCGACGAGCCCGCCGCTCGGCCTCTTGTCCGGCCAGCAGACGTGCACGAGCAGCAGCGGCTCGCTCTCGTGGGAGCTCGCCGACATGAACGCCGACGGCCTGGCCGATCTCGTCGTCACGAGCGCGTGCGACGACGCGAGCGTCGGCCGCACCGGCTTCCTCGTCTATCCGGCCACAGCGGCCGGCTTCGGGCCCGCGGTGCGCTTCGCGCTGCCCGCGATTGCGCAGACCCCGGGCTGCGCGAGCTTCGCGCTGGTGGACGTCGACGGCGATTCCCTCGTCGATTCTCGTCGCGACGTCGCTCTGCACCGACGCGACCGTCGGCACCTCGCAGTGGCTCGTCTTCCGCAACGTCGGGGGCAACTTCGACACGGCGGGCGAGTCGTTCGCGCTCCCGCCGGCCGCCGCGCCCGGGAGCTACCCGTCAATTCGACGTCGGCGCCGCGACCTGCACGGCGAACAAGCCCGCCTACGCCTTCTACGACCTGACCGGCGACCAGAAGCCGGACTTCGTGGTCACGACGGCTTGCGACGACGCGTCGGTCGGCGTCACGCACTGGCGCGTCTACCCGGGCACCGGCACCGGCGTCGGCGCGGCGGTCTCGTTCGGGCTCCCCGGCGCGGGCGACTTCTACGCCCCGCTCGCCGGGACCAAGCTATGCCAGGGCGCGCTCGCCGCGCCGAGCTACACGGTCACGTACTTCGACGCGGACGTCGCGCCCGACCTCGTCGTGACCGAGAGCTGCAGCGACTCGGCGGCCGGCACCGCGCACTGGCTCGTCTACCCGAACCAAAAGACGTCCTTCACGCAGACGCCGACCACCGTGAGCCTCCCGAGCTTCCCGGGCGCGCCGCTCGACGCGTTCGGCGCGACGTCCGGCACGACCGCTTGCACGACCGGCTCGCTCACGTACGCCCTCGCCGATTTCGACGGCGACTTGAACGCCGACCTCGTCGTCACGAGCGCCTGCGGCGACGCGCAGACCGGCGCCTCGCAGTGGCTGGTCTATCCGGGCACGGGGGCGGCGTTCGGCGCGTCGCGCGCCTACGCGCTGCCCGCCGCGCTCGGCGCGAGCGCCAAGACGCCCGCGTCCTCGCTGTCCGGGTCGCTCGCGTGCGGCACGCCCGCGACCGCGTTCGGCGTCACGCGTCTCCTCGGCGCGCCGCTCGACCTCGTCGTGACCGCGAGCTGCACCGATCCGGGCGCGGGCGTCTCCCGATGGCTCGCGTTCGCCCCGAGCTGCAACGGAGGCCCATGAGCTCGGAGCGCAAACCCGTCGTCGTGCACCGCCCCGAGCCTCCGCTCGAGGACGCGTCGTCGAGCGAGGCGCGCTACACGCAGGAAGAAATGCGCGCCCTCCTCGCGGTCACCGCGACCACGAACCCGCCGTGGAAGCGCGCCGCGCGCCGCGGCCTGATCGCCATGCTCCCCACGCTGGTCCTCTCCGTCGTGCTCGACTCCTTGCTCGGGTGGTGGTCGATCCCGGTGCTCGTCCTCCTCGCCGTGGCGTGGGCGCTTCGCCCGCTCTTGCGGCAGTCGCGCGACGGCTGGACCTGATCGCGGCGCTCAGCGCTGGTACGGATTGCCCGTCGCGTCGTTCTGCCCGAGCGCGCCGCTGCCCGCGGCCGGCGCGGGCCAGCCGTACCCGGGGAAAGCCGTCTGGAAGCCCGGCATGCGAGGAAAGAGCCAGTTCGGCAGCTTCGACCAGTCGCCCAGCAAGAACGTCGTCCCCGAGCCGCCGAGCTTCCCGAGCGCGTCGTAGGCGTGCATCATCACCTGGTTCTTCGTGATGTTCGCCGCCGTCGCGCGCTTCTCCGCGGCGTCGGCCTGCGCGAGCGCCAGGCGCGCAGCCGCCTCGCCCTTCGCCTGCGTGACGCGCGTCGCGCGCGTCCGCCTCGGCTTGCAGCTGGTCGATCTGCGGCCTGCACGATCGCGAGCTGCTTCTCGGCCTTCTTGTTGGCGAGCTCCGACGTGATGCGTGAACTTCTCCTCGTCGGCGTCCTTCTGGATCTCGATCTTCTTCACCTCGAGACTCGGCCTTCGCCGCGAGCTTCTTCTGCTCCGCCTCGGCCTGGAGCTCGAGCTTCTTCTGCTCGGTCTGCGGCGGCGAGCTCCATCTTGGTGTGCGCCGCGCGCGTCTGGATCTCTTCCGTCTTGAGCTCGACCTGTCGCTTCTCGACGGCCGCCTTGTTCTCGACGAGCTGCTTCTCGGCCAGCGTCTCCTCCTGCGAGACGACGCGCTCTCGCTGGGCTGCGAGGATCTTCGGCATCGTACTCGACCTGCTCGATGAGCACGCTCGAGATCTCCACGTGCTTGCCGTGGAGGCGCTGCCGCAGCTCCTTCTCGATCTCGTCCTCGATCGAGCCGTTCTTGCTCTGGAGGTCCTGATACGACGTGTGCGCGAAGACGCCGATCGCCGCGCTGTGGAACTCGGGGCCGATGATCTCGTCGAAGTACGCGGGCCCCATCTCGGTGTCGAGCAGGTAGAGCTCGGAGACGATGGGCCGGTAGACGACCGCGATGTCGAGGTCGAGCGGCAAGCCCTCCTTCGAGAGCGCGTGGAACCGCTCCTTCGACGTCGAGTAGGTGACGTCGAAGTCGTCGACGCGCGGGCACTTGGTGCCCGGCACCCAGAAGGGGCACGCGAGCCGGTACCAGCCGGGTTGCAAGACCTCGTGCTGAATGCCGCCGTTCCCGGGGTCGAAGAGCAGCGCCCGGTGCCCGGGCTGGACGAGGGCGCCGCCGCAGCCGGTCGCGGACACGGCGAGGGTGAAGAGAATGACGGATGACTTGCGCATGAAGGACCTTTCTTTCGGGGGCTAAGGCGCGTGCGGCGGGCCGACCGCGTCGAGATCGACGCCGTCGAGCCAGCCCGCGAGATTTCGGCCGATTTCCATCATGCAGCCGTAGACGACGGGCGCGCCCCTGTCGGGCGCGACGACGCCGCCTTGGCGGCAGCTCGTCTGCGTCTGCGCGAGGTAGTCGTGTCCGGCGCGCGCGCGTAGCGTCGCGCGGACGGCGAGCGAGACGACGACGCGGGGGTCGTCGTAGACGGCGTCGGCGTTCGTCACCTCGACGAAGAGCTCCCAGCCGTCCTGGTGCCGCTCGTCGTCGCGGTGTGCCTTCGCCCACGGAGCGGCCGCCGACGCGACGGCATGGCCGAGCGCGATCTCGACGTCGCCGTAGTCGACGCCGGCGCCGCGCACGTGCAAGGGATCGCGCACGGCCGTCGAGCGCGTGACGACGCGGAGCGGCACGTCGGTCGGATCGGTGATAGGGACGCCCGCCGCCGTCAGCAAGGGGACCATTTCCGAAGCGCCGCTGCAGGCCGAGCACGCGAGCAGCACCGGGAGCAACGCCGTCGTTCGCGACATGAGGATGCGCGGCGCTGGTGCACGCCGCGTGCCCGTGCGGCCGAGCTCCTAACCCCGCGGCCACGCGAACCGAGCCGCGCGCGCCGACCGGAAATTGTCCGAACCGCCGAGAAAAAAGGCGCGCTCGCGCCTGCCCGTCTTGCAGCGGCGACTTGCAAATTACTGCAAGTGCGACTTGCAAAACCGTTGCGAGGCCCCGCGCGAGCGCCGTACCCTCGCGGAATGCCCCAAAGCCTCGCCAAGTCCAGCCGCGTCCGCGCGAACGAGCTCCTCTCGTTCGTC
Organism: uncultured delta proteobacterium; assembly: GCA_963731595.1. Lineage (GTDB taxonomy): Bacteria > Myxococcota_A > Polyangia > Polyangiales > Polyangiaceae > DASXHD01. The sequence goes on along the minus strand of CAVSWE010000009.1, from coordinate 764,112 downwards.
GAGCGCCGCAAGCGCGAGATCACGCGCGCGTTCTACGAGCTGGGCGTTGCCTTGCGCGAGCTCCACGAGAAGAAGCTCTACGGCTCGCTCGGGTACGCGAGCTTCGACGCGATGCTCGCCGACCGCGAGGTCATGAGCGGCTTTCAAGCGCGCAAGCTGATCGAGGTGGTCCGCACCTTCGACCGCGACGTCGCCACGCGCATCGGCGCGGAGAAGGCCTACGCGCTGGCGCGCTACGTCGATCGCACGAAGGAGAGCGACGACCCGTCGGAGTACGTGCTCGAAGGCTTTCCCGTCGGCGGCCGGCGCAAGGGGATCGACGACGTCACGGTGCGCGAGATCCTGCGGGCGACCCAGGTGGCGGTGCTCCGGCAGAAGGGCGGGCACGGCGAGAGCGAGAGGGCGCGGCGCGACGCCGAGGCGGTGGCGCGGCACGTGCGCGCGAAGTTGGGCGAGCGCACCGACCACGCGGCGGACGTCGGGCTCGTCTTCAAGCGGGGCGCATGGCGCCTGCGCGTCGAGCTGCCCGTCGACATGGCCGACCACGCCTTGCGAACCTGAAGGAAAATTTCCCGGGCCGCCGCCGAAGCGTCCCGATTGCGCGCGCGCGACGCGCTCGATCGCCGAGCTCCGCGCGCTGGCCCGGCCGTTGCTCGTTCGCGCGCCATGACGAATCTCGCGCGCTCTCCTGGCCGTCGCGGCCTTGTCCGTCGTGGCGTGCGGCGCGCGGACGGGCCTCGACACGGCGCCGCTGGGCTCCTCCGAGGACGGCGCGTCCGGGCCCGAGGTCGGTCCGGATTCCGGCGACGCCGGCGACGACGGCGCGAGCGCGGCCGCGTCGCTCCGGGGTCTGCGTTGGGAGCTGCCGTGCACGAAGAGCGTGCCCGACCCGACCGTCTGCGAGACGCTGCCGTCGGCCTCGACCTCGGCGACGATGGGCGGCACGCCCGGCACGACGTACTCCGTCACCCTGCGTTTCCGCGGCGTCGTCGAGATCAGCCGCTACGACGGGGGCTCCGCCGACGGCTACTGGCAGATCGGCGGCGCGCCGCCGGCCGACTCGACCATCAACGTCTACGCGCTCGAGGTCTCGTCACCCGCCCAGACGTATTACGTCAATCAGGGCGTCTCGAACCGCGTCGCCGTCGGTCTCGAGTACACAGAGACCGTCTCGATCGACGCGGGCGCCACGGTGACGCTGCTCGCCGACTCGCGCGACGACTTGGAGCTGCGGAACCTCGACGCCTCGAGCGAGCCCATCGTCGTGCCGGGGATCCCGCCGGCGCCGGCGGCGTTCGACGGGCAGTTCGTGCAGATGGACGTCGTCTCGGTGGCGAACCCGTGAGGGGTCGCCGTCCGATGTGGTACGCGTAGCCGAGCGGGCATGACGACCACGCACGCCCAACTGGACGAGATCCCGGCGACGCTCGCGAGCCGCGGCGCGCGGCGGTTCTGGGCCGCGGTCATCGCGATTGGGGTGGGCACGGGCGTCGCCGCCGGTCTCCTCACGCGCCTGCTCGACCTCATCCAGAGGCTCGCCTGGCATGGCGGGCCGCAGGACACCTTGCTGTCCGCGGTGTCGCGCACGACCGCGCTCCACCGCGTCGTCGTCCTCGGCGCGGCCGGATTGGTCACCGCGTTCGGACAGCTCGTCATCCGCATGCTCTCGAGCGGCAACGGCATCGACGTGACCGAGGCCATCCTCTTCCGCGCGGGCCGGCTGCCTCGCTTTCGCACGGTCGCGAGCGCGGTGCTCTCGGTCGTCATCGTGGCGATGGGCACCTCGCTCGGCCGCGAGGGCGCGCCCAAGCAAGTCGGCGCGGTGCTCGCCAACGAGGCGTGCGATCGGCTCGGTCTGTCGGACGAGCAGCGGCGCCTCCTGGTGGCGTGCGGCTCGGGCGCGGGGATGGCCGGCGCGTACGGCGTGCCCCTGGGAGGCGCCCTCTTCGCGCTCGAGGTCATGCGCGGCCTGCTCGCGCTGCGCCTCGTCTTGCCCGCGCTCCTCTCGTCGATCCTCGCGTCCGCGGTCGCGTGGTGGTTTCTCCCGAACGCGCCGACGTACGTCGTGCCCGAAGCGGGCGACACGGCGTCGCTCGCGATCTTCGCGGCGGTCGCCGCCCCCGTCGCCGGGCTCGCGTCGCTCCTCTACGTGCGGCTCATCACCGCGGCGCACCGGCACCGCCCGCGCGGCCGCGTCCGTTACGTCGCGCCCGTCGCGGCGCTCGTCGCCCTCGGGCTGGTGGCGTCGCGGTTCCCCGAGCTGCTCGGCAACGGAAAAGACATCGTGCAAGGCATCTTCTCGTCGGCGCTCGCGCCGACGCTCCTCCTCGCGCTCCTCGCGATGAAGCCGATCGCGACGGCGACGTGCCTCGGGAGCGGCGCGCCCGGCGGGCTCTTCACCGCCACGATGTCGTTCGGCGCGCTCCTCGGCGCGGTGCTGGGCGCCGCGTCGTCGGCGCTCGGGGCGCACGTCGCGCCGGAGGCGTGCGCGATCGTGATCGCCGCCGCCGTGCTCGGCGCGACCACCCAGGGGCCGCTCTCGGCGATCGTGCTCGTGATGGAGCTCATCGGCCGCGACCGGAGCTTCGTCGTGCCGATGATCGTCGCCGTCGTCGGCGCGACGCTCGTCGCGCGCAGCATCGAGCCGCGTTCGATCTACGACGCGCGCCTCACCGACGAGCAAGTCCGCGCGCGGCGCGCGCCGCCCAAGGCGGCGTGAGGTCAGGGCGTGCAGACCCAGCGCGCGGCGCCGGCGTCGTCGCTCTCGCAGTCGCATGTCGCGGCGAGCGAGCAATAGCCGGTGACCGTGTCGCGCGTCGCGCTCGTCACGTTGGCCGTGCAGCCGACGGGGAACGACGCGTCGGCGGGGAAGAGCCCGACGTTCGGATCGGCGCCGCCGCCGACGCAGCCGACGGCGCCCGGCGCGCCGGCTTCGCAAAACGGAATGGCCTTCGGAACGCACGCGCCGGAGTCTCCCGCGTCGGGGAGAGGCGCCAGCGTCGATTGGTCGCACGCCATGGAGACGAGCGCTATCCCTGTGATCCAACGTCGCACGGTCGCGATGTCACGCAAGAGCTGGACCAACCGCACGAAGATTTTCGAAACCGCAAGCCCGTCGGTCGGCTACTAAATCGGCATGCGGCTCGTCTCGGCTTGCTTCGTCTCGGTGCTCCTCGGGTGTACGGCGGACACGTTCGTCGGCGGCGACGGCGGGACGGACGCCGCCGCCGAGGCCGCCGCGCCGCTCGTATGCGGCGCCTCGACGTGCAAGCCGGTCGACACGTGCTGCATCTACACGACCAACGGCTCGGCGGTGTACCAGTGCCAGCTCGCGTGCACGCCGGCCCAAAACGGCGCGCAGCTCTCGGCGCTTTCGTGCACGAGCAGCGCCGATTGCGGGGGCCAGGCGTGCTGCATTCGCCGCAGCAGCGGCGGTAACGTCTCGACGTGCGAGACGGCTTGCAGCGCGTCCAAGAACGAGGTGCAGCTCTGCGATCCCACCGCGCTAGACACCGGCTGCCCCGCGAGCACGCCCTGCTCGTCGAACAACGTGGCCGACTGGGGGCTGCCGAGCGCCTTCGGAACGTGCGGCGGTCAGGGCCCGCCCTGAGGAGGCAGGACGGACTTGCGGGTGGCGAGATCCCGCACGACGAAGACGTCTTGCGTCGCGTGCACGAGCACCGCGGACGCGGTCGAGCCGAGCGGCTCGGAGCCGTGACCGCGAGCGCCGAGGACGATCATGTCGACGCCGCTCTCGGTGGCGAGCTCGACGAGGACGCGCCAAGGCTCGCCGACGCGGACGCGAGGCGGCGCGACCATCGCGTCCATGAACGAGCGCGCGAGCTCCCCGAGCGACTGCGTCGCTTCGCGCATGGCGCTCTCGGGCAGGGCGTCCACGCTCGAGGCGCCGGGCCGCGACGCGATGACCCGCACCGGATGGAGCGCCGCCCCGAAGCGCGAGGCGAGGAGGCCCCCGATGGCCGCGACGCGCGGCGCGCACGGCGAGTCGTCGAGCGCGAGGAGGATCTTCGAGATCAATCGGAAGACGTAGAGCACCGATCGTGCCACGTCGGTTCGGGCCCGAATCGCCGGGCGGAGTCCAGCGGCGGGCGGAAATAATCCCCGCGCTCGGGAGGGTTTCCCGGTTTCGTCGACGGCCCCGGCGGATGAGCGCGCGTTCCTGCGCGGCATGAGCGCTGCATTGCGCGCGCGCGCTTGAGAAACGCTTGGCTCGCCGTCGCCTCTTGTTTGCTTCTCGTCACCATTTGGGTCGGCGCGTCGGCGTTCGTCCGACTGGGCCGGGCCGCCCGGTCGCTGCAAGGCATCGATCGGGAACGTCGCGCCCTCTCGGACCTGCGGACCGCGCTCGACGACGCCCAGAGCGCCGAGCGAAGCGCTCTGCTCCGCGACGACGGTCCACCGGGCGCGTGGAAGGACGCGCGGGCCGCCTGGAGCGCGACGTTGGCGTCGGTGAAGGGGCACGAGCCGTCGGTCGAGCGTCGCGCCCTCCTCGACGCGATCGACGCGATTGTGCGGCCTGCGTTCGACCACATGGGCGAGACGATGCGAGCCGAGTCAGGCGCGGGGGATCTCGCCGCGAGGCTCCTCGCCGAGGACACCCAGCTCGCCGAGGCGCGGCGCCGCATCGCCACGATGCAAGCCGACGAGAAGGAGCTCGCCTCGACGACCGCCGCGCTCGAGGGCAGCCGACAACGGTCGCTCTTCGTCGCGTTCCTCGTCGGCGTGCTCGTCTTCGCGGCGCTCGCTTCGATCTCCGCGGAGGCGAGGCGCCGCGAGGGCAAGCGACGCGTGCAAGCCGAGGAGCGCGCAGCGCTCCTCGACGTCGCGGACCAGTTCATCGGCGTGCTCGGGCACGACCTCCGCAATCCGATGTCCGCCGTGTTGATGGCCGGCAAGCTGCTCACCGAGCACGCGACCGGACCGGTCGAGCGCTCGCTGGCCGCGCGGGTCGTGAGCAGCAGCTCGCGTGCATTCCGCATGATCGACGACATGCTCGACCTCGCGCGCACTAGGCTCGGCGACGGCATCCCCGTGGTGCGCACGCGCGGCGACCTGCGAGACATCGTCGCCAACGTCGTCGACGAGCTGCGGACGGCGCACGGGCCTCGGATCCGCTGGCGATGGCACGGCGAAGGCACCGGCGAATGGGACTCCGACCGCATGGCGCAAGCCGTCTCGAACGTCGTCGCCAACGCGCTGCAGCACGGACCGCCGGACGGCGTCGTCGAGGTTCGGCTCCGAGGCGACGCTTCCACGCTCGAGCTCGCCGTCCACAACGGCGGCGACCCGATTCCGCCCAGCCGACTCCCGAGCCTCTTCGAGTCCTACCGCGACCGCGGCAGCGACGTCCGCCGGCACGGGCTCGGTCTCGGCCTTTTCATCACGCGGCAAATCGTGCAGGCTCATGACGGGACGGTGAACGTCCGCTCGTCGTCGGTGGACGGGACCACCTTCACGTTGGCCTTTCCGCGCGAAACCGTGAGCCGAAGCGGCCGCCGGGAGGCACCGCCAGAGTGGACATGACTGCCGAGCGCGCCCTCCGAGCCGTACCGACGCATCCGTCGGACGCCGATTTGGTCGGCGCCGCGAGGGCGGGGGAGCTGTGGGCGCAAGAGGCGCTCTACCGGCACAACGTCGGCGCGGTGTTCGGGCTCGTCCGGCGGCTCCTCGGGAGCGAAGAGGACGTGGACGACGTCGTGCAAGACACCTTCATCCTCGCCTTTCGGGCGCTCGGGTCGCTGCGCGAGCCGGGCGCGCTGCGGAGCTGGATGCTGCGGATCGCGGTGGGGCGCGTGAGCCGGGTGATTCGCAGGCGCCGCGTGCTCGCGGGGCTCGGTCTCCGCGCGCGGGAGGCGCCCCCGGACGTCGACGCGATGCTCGGTCCGTCCGCCACGCCGGACGTCGCGCTCGAGCTCGCGCGGGTCTACGATTTCGTGGTGCGACTCGACGCCGATCTCCGCATCGCGTTCGTGCTTCGTCGAATCGAGGGCTCGACCCTCGAGGAGATCGTCGAGCTCACGGGCGCGTCGCTCGCGACGGTGAAGCGCCGCGTCGCGCGCGCCGAGGCCGCGCTCGAGGCGTGGGAGGGGAAGCGATGATTCGCCGCGCGCTCGGACGCTACCTGAAGACGGCCCCGACGCAGGAGCAGGTCGATCGCAACTGGCGCGCGCTCTCCGCGCGATTGCGGCGGCAGCGTCCGCGCCGGAGCTACGCGCTCGCCGCGCTCGCCGCCGCGCTGCTCGTCCTGCTCGCGATCGCGCCGATGTGGCGCAAGCCGGCGCCGAGCACGCAGGGGACGGTCATCGAGACCGACTCGGGCCACACGCAGACCGTGACGCTCGCCGAAGGGTCGCGCGTCGTGCTCGGACCGTCGTCGCGGCTCCTCCTGGTGGACGTCTCGACGCAGCGCGTCCGCCTCGAGCTCGAGCGCGGCACCCTCGACGTCGACGCGACGCACCGCGAGGGCCGCACGTTCTCGGTCGGCGCGCGCAAGCTCGACGTCGAGGTGGTGGGGACGCAGTTCCACGTCGCGGTGGGCGACGCGCCCGGCGACGTGGACGTGTCGGTGAGCCGCGGGCGGGTGCGCGTCGTCTCGCGCGACGACCCGTCGCATCCGCGCTTTCTCGCGGCGGGCGAGAGCTGGTCGACGCGCGCCACGCTCGCGCTGCCGCAGCCGAGCGCGCTGCCGGTCGCGATGCAATCCGCGCACGACGCGGGCGCCGCGCACGAAGCCCCTCCGAGGCCGAAGCTCGGCACGCAGTTCATGGGCCTCTACCACGACGGGCGCTACGTCGACGCCTACGGGCTCGTCGTCAGCGACTTCGAGGAGCGCTGCGATGCGCTCGGGGCGGACGACCTGTTCGCGCTCGCCGAGACCGCGCGAATGGCGGGGCACCCGCGGCACGCCGCGATTGCCTTCGACGCGCTGCGCACGCGCTTCCGCACGAACGCGCGCGCGCCGCTCGCGGCGCTCGAGCTCGGGCGGCTCGACCTCGACGACCTCGACGACCCGCGCGCGGCGAAGGACGCGCTCGACGACGCCGTCGCGCTCCAGCCCGACGCATTTTTCCGCGAGGACGCCGACGCTCGGCGCGTCCAGGCGCTCGAGGCGATGGGCGACCGAAGCGGATGCGTCGCGGAGCGGGATTGCTACCTCGCCGCCTACCCGGAGGGCTCGCACCGAACTACAGTCACGCGGAGATGCCGCTGAGGCGACTGCTCGCGCCCGCCACGGGCCTCGCAATCTGCATCACGACGCGAGCGGCTCTAGGCGACTTGCCCAAGTGCCCGCGGCATGGCCCGCTGCGCGCCATCGTCGCGCCTTCGGAGCACGATCCGACGCTCGCCCGGCGCACGCTCGACCAGATCTTCTCCGAGCTGGCCGAACGCACGCAGGCGTGCCCGGCCAGCGCGCAGCAGCCGATCGAGCTCGACGTGACATGGCGCCCGAACGAGCACGTCCTCGTGAGCGTCACGATGCAGACATGGGCGCGCGAAATTTCTCTCGAGCGCGACGTCGATCTCGCGCGCGTGCCGCGCGACGGCGTGCCGCTCGCGGTCGCGATTGTCGCCGACGAGATCCTCGCCGAGATCTTCGATCGTGTGAACGCGGAGCTGCCGCCGCCGAGCGTGTCGCCCGCGCCGGCGCCGCGCGTCCAGAGCGCGCCCGCGCCGGGGCCGACGAGCCGGAGCTTTCGCTTCGTGCTGCGCGCGTCCTATGATCTTCTCACTTCGGGGCTCGGCCTCGCCGGTGTGGACATGGAGGCGTCGTGGATCGCGACGCCGAACTTTCAACTCGGCTTTCGTGGCGGCTTGCGCGTCGGCTCCTGGGCCGCGGCGCCTGCGCTGACGAGCGACCGCGGATGGGAGGTGAGCCCCTTCGCGCTCGTCACGACGAACGCGGAGGGCCCCCGCGGCGTCGGCACGATCGTCGCGCTCGACCTGATCGGCCTCGACGGCGTCGCGCGGGCCGCGCCGGCGGTCGGGGTTCGCGGCTGGCAGAAGCTCGGACCGCGCTTCGTCGTCTCGGGCGACGTGCGCGTCGGCGGCGTCTTGGGCGATCCGGCGGAATTTTCCGCTCTCTCCGGAGCGTGCGTGACCTTTTCGATCGGAATTGGCACGGAGTGGTGAGCCGATTTTGCAGCGACCGAGGCACTGGACACGTGGAGGTCACGGAATGAAATCGATTCGCACTGCCACGATTGCCCTCTTCTCGATCGCGCTCGTCGCCACGGCGGCCGCTGCTGCGGCCCATGGAACCACCAGCGACGATCTCGCGGGCAAGGACGGCGGCAAAGCGCTCGACGTCGATTTCGGCGGCAAGGACGGCGGGAAAGCCGTCATGGATCTCGCGGGCAAGGACGGCGGGAAAGTCGACTTGGAGCTCGGCGGGGACGGCGGAAAATGAGCCGCGCTCTCGCCCTCGTCACGGCCGCGTGCTTCGCGGCGGCGCTCGCCGCGTGCGGCGGGGATCAGGCGCAGCCGAGCGCGCCGGAGAGCTCCGGCGGCGGCGCGGCGCCGGCTGCGACCGGCGAGTCCGCTCCGGCGGGCTCGAGCGGCTCTGCGACGCCAGCACCGAGCGCGTCGGCCGCCCCGGCGCAGTGAAGGGCCGGCGATGCGAGCGCGGCGCGTCACCTTCGTGCTCGTCGTCGCGCTCGCAGCGTGCACCCCGCTCGGCGAGGCGGACTCGCCCGAGCCCGTGACGGCCGCCTTCGTGGACGCGGCTTCTCCCGGCTATCGCTGGCCGCCCCCATCGAGGACCAGCCGCGGTTTCGAGTTCTCTTTCACCTCGACGCCGGGCCCGGGGACCCGCCGTAGGTCACTCTCCGCCGTCGGGCGAGAGGAGCTTGGCGAGGGTCTTCACGTCGACGTCGAGCGCCTCGGCCGTCTGCGCTTTGGTCGCGCCGAGCTTCTCGTACGCCCACGCGGCGTAGCGTCGCTGCATCTCGCGCAGCGGGACGACGGCGCCGCCGAAGGAGAGCCCACCGGTCGACTGCGCGCCGACCGTGGCAGGCAGCTCGCTCGCGTCGGCCTCTTCGTCGCGTGCGAGCAAGACGACGCGCTCGATGACGTTCTCGAGCTCGCGCACGTTGCCGGGCCAGTCGTGCGCCATCAACCGGTCGAGCGCGCTCTTCGAGAAGCGACGCAGCGGCGACGTCGGATGCCGCGCCTGCGATTGCGCGAGGAAGCGGCCGATGAGCAGCGGCAGGTCGTCGCGGCGGTGTCGAAGGGCGGGCAGCTCGAGGACGACGACCTCGAGGCGGTAGAGGAGATCCTGCCGGAAGGCGCCCGCGGCGACGCGCTCGCGCAAGTCGCGGTGCGTCGCGGCGATGACCCGCGCGTCGACGGCGCGCTCCGTGTCGGACCCGAGCGGGCGCACGACGTTTCGCTCGAGCACGTCGAGCAGCTTGGCCTGGAGCGGCAGAGGCATCTCGCCAATCTCGTCGAGCAAGATGGTGCCGCCGGTGGCTTGCACGAAGAGCCCCTCGCGGCTCTGCGTCGCGCCGGTGAAAGCCCCCTTTTTGTGGCCGAAGAGCTCGCTCTCGAGGAGCGTCTCCGGGAGCGCCGCGCAGTTCACCGTGACGAACGCGCCGCTCGCGCGCGGGCTCTCGGCGTGCACCGCGCGCGCGAGGAGGCCCTTGCCGGTGCCGGTCTCGCCCAGGAGCAGCACGGGCGTCGCGGCTCCGGCGACGCGCGAGGCGAGGTCGAAGACGCGCTGCATCGACGCGCTCGCGCCGACCATGGTCTGGAGCGAGAAGCGGTCGCGCATCGCGCGCTCGAGCGTGGCCGCGCGCGTCCGGAGGCGCGCCTCGTCGAGCGCGCGCCCGAGGAAGAGGTCCAGCTCGTCGAGCTTGAAGGGCTTCGTGAGGTAGTGGTACGCGCCGCGACGGATCGACTCGACGGCGGTGTCGACCGCGGAGAAGGCGGTCATCACGATGACGGGCCGCGCGGGCGCTAGCTTTCGCGAAGCGGCGACGAGCTCGAGGCCGTCGATGCCCGGCATACGGAGATCGGTGACGAGCGCGTCGAACGGCTCGCCGAGCTTGCTCATCGCCTCGGCGCTCGACGAGACCGCGACCGCGACGTAGCCGCGCTCCTCGAGCCCCTCGGCCACGACGCCCCCCATGTCGCGATCGTCGTCGACGACGAGGACGTTTCCCTTGGTCATTCGGCGCGCAGGTAGCTCGCCGCCGTTCGCCGCTTCGCTCGGCTTCATGCTGCACGCTCCGCGTCGGTCGTCTGCGCCGGCAGCTCGAGGCGTGCCTCGGTGCCGCCGCCCTCGCGCGGGCGAATGACGAACCGACCCTGATGGTGTTTGGCGATCTCGTTCGCGATGACGAGCCCGAGCCCGGTGCCCTTGCCCTCGCCCTTGGTGGTGAAGAAGGGCTCGGTCGCGCGCGCCGCGACCTCGGCGGAGATGCCCGCGCCCTCGTCCTCGACGCAGAAGCAAATGCGATCGTCCTCCCGCGCGACGCGCGCGCGCACGCGCTGGCCGGGCTTGCTCGCGTCGCACGCGTTGAGCAGCAAGTTGACGAGCGCCTGTTCGAGCAGGCGCGGCTCGCCCGCGACGTCGGCGACGTCGGGCGCGACCTCGCTCTCGAGCGTCACGGCCGCGGCGGCGTAGCGGTGCTCGACCATGCGCGCCGCGCGCAGGACGAGCTCCCGCGGCGCGATGCGCACCCGCGGAGGCGGCTCGCCGCGGGCGACCGCGAGGAAGCTCTGGATTATCCCGCGGATCTTCTCGGTCTGCTCCAGGATCGCGCGCGCGGTGCGCGAGCTCTTCTCGTCGTCCGCGCGCCCGCTCGCCATCTCGGCGCGCGCGGCGATGACGCCGAGCGGTGTCGCGATCTCGTGAGCGATGCCGGTCGCGAACGCGCCCATGGTCGCGAGCTTGTCGGCGCGCGCCAGGCGCTCTTCGCCGCGCTTCTCGGTCTCTTTCGTGGCGAGCTCTCGCTCGAGCACGAGCTCCCGACGCTGCACGAGCAGCGCGATGCCGCCGAAACCGAACGCGAGCAGCGCAGCGAGCACGATGCCGAGCACCAGGCGCTCCTGCGCGCGAATCTCGCGGTCACGCACGCGAAAGGCCGTCGCGACGACGGCCACGGCGCGCCCGTCGCGCGCGCGCGCGATGCCGGCGACCGACGTGCGCGCGGGCAGGCCGATGACGGCTGACTCGTCGTGCCCGAGGACGAGCGTCGTCTCGCCGCGCGCCATCGCCTGGGCGAGCTCGGCGCTGACGATCGGCGCGCCGTCGGGGCGAGCGAGCCGCCCGCCCGCGCCTTGCTCGACGACGATGAGCGAGCGCGCTTGCTCGAAGCTCGCGAGCGCCGCGGGCGCCTGCTCGAGGTTGGCCGCCGCCTCGGCGAGCGCGAGCTGGTCGCGCGCGAAGTCGTCGAGCGCCGCGGTCGCCTCGCGCTGAGCGTCGATCCACAGGGTCAGCGCGACGAGCGCGACCGCGACGAGCATCGCGGCGTAGATGACGAGACGTCGGCGCATGGTCGGTTCCGACCCTAGGTTACCCCGCGCGCGCGCCGGCGCGAATCGCGCCGGGTCGAGGTCGAGCCGCGCCGCCGCGCTCGAGCTCATGCGGGCTGCTCCGCGCCGTGGTGCGCGGGCTCGGCGCTGGGCGCCTCCGAGGGGTATTTCGCGAAGTAGAGGAACATCACGGGCACGAGGAAGAGCGACAAAAACGTCGACGACGTGAGCCCGCCGACCACGGCGAGCGCGAGCGGCTGGTTCGCCTCCGAGCCCGACTCGAGCGCCATGGCCGTCGGGATGAGGCCGATGACCGTGGCGAGGCTGGTCATCATGATCGGGACGAAGCGCGAACGCGCCCCGCCGATGATCGCCTCGAGCTTGGTCGCGCCCTCGTTCAGCCGGTTGTTGGCGTCGTCGACGAGCAGGATGCCGTTCGACACGGCGATGCCGATGACCATCAAGATGCCCATCAGCGCCGTGATCGAGAAGCCCTGACCGGCCGCCATGAGCGCGAGCACGATCCCGACGAGCGAGACCGGAATGGTGAAGAGCATGACGAACGGCAGGCGCAACGACTTGAACTGCGCCGCCATGATCATGAAGACGACCATGACCGCGAGGCCGAGCGCGACGCCGAGGCCGGAGAAGGTGGTGCGCATCAAGTCGACTTGCCCGACCCACGACACCTTGACCGAGCGGGTGCGCGGGTCTTTCGCGAGCGCCTTCTCGATGTCGGTCGCGACCGTCCCGATGTCGCGGCCCTCGACCTGCATCTCGACGTGGGCGGCGCGCTGGAGCTGGTTTCGCTCGATCGCGATCGGGCCCACGCTGCGGTGCACGTCCGCGTACGTGCCGAGCTGGACGGAGTGGCCGTCCTCGTCGATGCGCACCGGGAGCTGCGCGAGCGCGTTCGAGTCGTGGATCGCCTCGGGGTCGTAATACGTGACGACGTAGTACGACTGGCCGTTGTTGGGGTCGATCCACACGCTCGGCGTGTTGATGTTGCCGAGCGTCGCGTCGAGGGTGGACTGCGCCGCGTCGCGCGACGTCACGCCGACGAGGCCGGCCTTGGTCCGATCGGTGTCGACGCGCACCTCGGGGTAGTCGAGCTGGAGCAGGCTCTGCACGTCGCGCACGCCGGCCACGGTGCGCGCGACCTCGGCGACCGCCTTCGCCTGCTGGTCGAGCTCGGCGAGGTTGTCGCCCCGAAGCTCGACGACGAGCGGCGAGAAATAGCCGTTGGCGAAGACGCTCGCGACGAGACCGCCGGGCCACTGGAGGAAGTCCACGCCGGGGAAATTCCTCTTCAGGATCTTGCGCGAGAGGTCGGCGATCTCCTGCTGCGAGTACTTGCGATGCTCGGCGTCCTCGAGCTCGATGCGGATGAAGCCCATGTGCGGTCCCCAGTTGGGGCTCGTCATGGCGCTGCGCGCGTTTCCGGGGGAGCCGACGTTGGTGAGGACGAGCTTCACCGTGTGCGGGGGGAGCTCCTTTCGCAGATCCTCGCCCATCTCGTTCATCTGCTTGGTCGCGTCCTCGAGCGACGTCCCGGGCGCGAGGCGCACGTAGGTGCGCTCCATCGACTCGTCGATCTCCGGGAAGAAGGTCGCGGGCAGTCGAATGGCGGCGAGCACGCTCGCGGCGACGAGGACGACCGACGCGATCACGACGGTCGCGCGGAACGGGAGGACGCGGCGGAGCACGCTCGCGTAGCCGTCGGCGAGCCGGTCGATGACGCCTTGCACCGCGCGTCCGACGCGGCCGTGCTCCGTGTGCCCCAGGAAATAGCGGCAGGCGACCGGCGTGACCGCCATGCTGACGAAGTACGACGCGATCATGGCGACCGCGACCGTGAGCGCGAGCGGCGCGAAGAGGCGCTTCGCGAGGCCCGCGAGCATGAGGACGGGCAGGAGCACCGCCATCGTCGTCAGCGTCGACGCGAGCACCGGGAGGGCAACCGCGTTGGTGCCTTTGAGCGCCGCCTCGTAGTTGCTGAGGCCCATGCGCTGGTGGCGGTGAATGGACTCGAGGACGACGACGGCGTCGTCCACCAGCCTCCCCATCGCGAGCGTGAGCCCGCCGAGCGTGAACGAGTTGAGCGTGTTTCCGGTGGCGTAGAGGACGATCAGCGTGATCGCGAACGACAGCGGGATGGCGACCGAGACGATCATCGTCCCGCGGGTGCTCTGCAGGAACAGCAAGATGACGAGCGCGATGAGGACGAGCGCCTGGACGACCTCGCGGCGGAGGCCGCTGTACGCGTCGCGCACGAACGTCGACGCGTCGAAGACCGGGATGACCTCGACGCCCGGCGGGAGATCTTCGAGGTGCGCGATCTTCGCTTTCACCGCGTCGACGATCGCGATGGTGTTGCCCCCGGGGATACGCAGCACGTTGAGGTAGACCGCGTTCTGGCCGTCGACGGAGACCGACTGGGTCGGTGGGGAGCCGCCGTCTTCGACGCGCGCGACGTCCTTGATGTAGACGGCCTTGTCGCCGACGACCTTCACCGGCGCGTCGCCGATGCGCGAGACGCGCTTCGGTACGGCGTTCGTGTAGACGTTGGCGTCGAACGAGTGGGTGATGAACTCGCCCGAGGGGAGCAGCGCGTTGGCCTGCTTGACCGCCGCGGCGACCTCCTCGGACGTGACGCCGCGCGCCTGCGCCTTGATCGGGTCGACGATCACGTTGATCTGCCGCTGGCGACCGCCGTTGATCGCCGCGCTGGCGACGCCGGGGATGCCTTCGAGCAGCGGCTCGATGTTGTTCAGCGCGTAGTCGTAGAGCTGCGGCCCGCTGAGGCCGCCGCCGCGCACGACGACTTGCACGACGGGCGCGTTCGAGGGGTCGTACTGCAGGACGAACGGCGGCAAGACGCCGAGCGACTTCGGCACCGCGGCCATCGCGAACGCGGTCTGCTGCTGCACGAGCGTCTGCGCCGCGTTGAGGTCGGTGCCCCACTTCATCCACACCCAGACGATGCTGAGGTTGTTGCGCGACGTGCTCTGCACGTGATCGACGCCCGGCGTCGCCGAGACGTATTTCTCGATGCGCCACGTGAGCGTCTTCTCGACGTCTTTGGCGCCGAGGCCGGGCGCGAGCGTGCCGACGACGAGCACCGGCGGCGTGAGGTCCGGGAACGTGTCGATCGCCATGCGCGGAGTGGTGACGCCGGCGAACACGACCGCCGCGATGCAGAGCATCAGGATCGCGATCGGGTTTCGAAGCGAGAGATGCGTCATCGGGCTTCTTTGGCCTCGACGCGGTCCTTGTCGTTCAAGAGCGCGCGGCCCTCGGCGACGACGGCCGTTCCCGGCGCGAGCGAGGGGTCGAGAAAGACGTCACCGCCGCTCTCGCCGAGGTACTTGAAGGTCCTCTTGTGCGCGACGCCGTCCTCGACGACGAAGACGACGGCCTTTTTCCCGCGGATGGTCGCGACGCTGAGCGGTACGCGCGTCGCGGGCACGGGTTTGCCGACGCTCATCGTGACCTCTCCGGTCGTGTAGACCGGCACGGTGCGGTTCGGGTCCGGGATGTCGATCTCGACGTGGATGGTGCGCGTGCCGGGGTCGGCGCTCGGCGCTCGGCGCGAGATGCTCGCGTCGAGCGTCTGATCGTTCGCGAAGAACCGGATGTGCGCCGCGTTGCCCGGCGCGACGACGCCGAAGTCGTTCTCGGGCACGGCCGCGACGAGGCGCACCGTCGTGCGATCGACGACCGTCACGATTTCGTCGCCCGGGTGCACGAACGCGCCAGGATCGGCGGAGCGCGCGCCGATGTCGCCGTCGAAAGGCGCGCGGAGGATGCAGTCGCTCACGCCGAGCGTCGTGCCGAGGAGCTTGGCCTTCTCGGCGAGCAAGTTGGCTTGCTCGGCGGCGCTCTGCGCGGTCTTCTGCTCGGCCGTGTTCTCGGAGACGAACCCGCCGTCGAGCAAGCTCGAGAGGCGCGACGCCTCGTCGGCGATCGCCTTCTGCTTGGCGTCGAGGGCGCGCGCCTGCATGGCGACGGCTTGCGCTTGCGCGCTCGCGTTGCGGCAGTCGAGCGTCGCGAGCACCGCGCCCTTCGTGACCGTCGCGCCCGGCCGCACGAGGACCGTGTCGACGTACGCCGAGACGAACTGCGGGCCGACCTTGGCCTCGACCCACGGCTCGAGCGTGCCGACGTACATGCGCGTCGGCTGATACGAGCTCGCCGCGGCCTTCACGACGGTGACGGGCTTCGCGCTCTGCGAGAGCGCGACCTTGTTCGTCTTCGCCTCGGCGCGCCAGATCATCGCGGCTCCGAGCAAGAGGACGCTGCCGACGATCGCGATGATGACGTACATGACCGTCGGCTTCGGCGGGACCGACGGGGGCGCTTGAATCGGGGGCATGCTCAATGGACGAGTCCTTCGGAGATCGCGCGGCCGAGTGCGGCGCGGGCTTTGGCGAGGTCGAACTTCCCCATCGCGAGGTTGATGTCCGCGTCGGTCCGCAGGGCCTCCGCGTCGGCGAGCTCGAGGCTCGTGCCGAGGCCGGCTTTGAAGCGCGCGTCGGCCTGCGCGTAGTTCGCGATCGCGGCGGTCCGCGCGCGCTCGAGTCCCGGCAGCGCGTCGCGCGCGACCTGGACCGCGATGTACGCGCGCTGGACGTTCGCCGTGAGCACTTGCTTGAGCGCGGCGACGTCCTCGCGAAGCGCCGCGGCCTCCGCGTCCGACGCGCGGCCGCGCGCGACGACGGTTCCGTCGTAGATCGGCCACGTGAAGACGAGCCCGGCGTCCCAGTTCGGCACCGACGGGATCCACCCGTCATAGTCGGCGGGAATTCCGTTCCCCGACGGCGGCGCGCCGCCCGCGCGGCCGGAGAACGTCGCGGTCGCGGCGAGGTCCGGTCGCATCTCGGCGTAGATCGCGCGCGTTCGCGCATCTTGCGCGCGCACTCGCGCGAGCGCTTCGGCGACGCGCGGGTCGCGCGCCGCGGCTTGCTCGATCGCCGCGGCGAGCGACGGCGCCGTGGACTCGCTCGGCATCGCGCCGTTCGCGTCGAGGAGCAGATCCGGCTCGCCGGTCGCTGCGGCGAGCACCGCCTGAGACGCCGTCACGCCGCCGCGCGCGCGGATTCGCTCGATGTCGAACCGCGCGAGGTCGGCCTCGGCGCGCGTGAGCTCGATCGGTTGCAAAAGCCCGGACGTGACGCCGGCCTTCGCGTAATCGCGGTGCGTGCGCGTCCGATCGTACGCTTCATCCGACGCCTGCAGGACGCTCTTGGCCGCGAGCACCGCGTAGAACGCTTCTTCCACGTCGTAGTCGACGTCGAGCCACGTCGCGTCGGAGGCGTGGCGCGCAGCAGACGCGAGCGCGTCGGCGGCGGCCGACTGCGCCGCGATGCGACCGAAGTCGAAGACCTCTTGTGAGATCCCGATCGCGGCGATCGTGCTCCCGTACGGCTGCCACCCCGCGTTGCCGGCGTCCAGGGAGCGCGTCCCGCCGATGCGAGGGAGATCGAGCTGGGGGCTCGTGAGGTACGAGCCGGTCGTGTTGTTGGCGCTGCCCACGAAGATCTGCGCGGTCGCGCCGAGCCTCGGCAGCCACTGCGCGCGCGGCACCTGCGCCTGCGCTTCGGCGGCCGCGATGCGCGCGAGCGCCGCGCGGACGGCGGGTTGATGCGCGCGAGCGTAGGAACGAGCTTCGTTCAAGCTCACCGCGCGCGGCGGAGGTTCCCCCTCGGCGCGGGCGTCGGCGCCAGCGAACATGAGCGCGAGCGCGACACCCCAAATTTTCGAACGCACGGGGCGCGCTCATAGCAAGCCATGGGCCGCGAGCATCTTCAGGTAATTTTACGGTGCGCGGCCCTTCGGCACGCGGATTCTCTCCGCGCTCGGCTGGGAAAAATTCCCGGCTCAGCCGGCGAGCGCCGCGCGGAGCGCCTCGTACGCGCGGTGCGCGCGGAGCTTCACCGCCGTGATCGAGTCGCCGAGCGCCTCGGCGGTCTGCGCGAGCGTGAGCCCCTCGAGCTTGAGCAGCTCGAACGCGGTGCGCTGAGACTCCGGGAGGGCGTCGAGCGTCGCGCGGATCGCGAGCGCCGCTCGCTTGGTCCGCAGCGCGCCGTCCGGGCAGAGCTCGCTCACGAGCGACTCTTCGGCGTCGGACGGATCCATCGCGACGACGCGTCGCCGCTTGCGATACGAGTCGATCGTGAGCCGCCGCGCGATCGCAAAGGCCCACGGCACGACGTCCATGCCCGTGCGGTACGTCTCGCGCGCGCAGTGCATGTGCAAGAAGGTCTGCTGCAAGAGGTCTTCGCCGAGCGCCGGATCGCGCGTCTGGCGCAGCAAGAACGCGTAGAGGCGAGGCGAGAGCTCGTCGTAGACGACGCCGAAAGCCCGGTCGTCCCCGCTCGCGTACCGATCCATGGCGGCGTTTGCCGCGTCGGACATTGACTTGATTCCCCCCTCGGAATAACGGGGCGAGCGGAATTGAGGGAGTACCCGATCGGGTACCCCTGGGTGTACGCTGGGATTCGTGGGGATCGCGGCCTTCGCATCGCGCGTCGCGCAAGCGCAGAACGTGGCGCACCTCGCGGCGTGCGTTCTCGACGACGCGGGCGATCTCGCCGAGGCGCCGATGCGCGGTCTCTACGTGTTCGAAAACGACCGCATCGACATCCATGTCCGCAACCTGCCCGACGGCGCGGTCGAGCGTTACGAGCGCGTCGCGCGCGCGTTCGATCCCGTCCTCGCCGGCGTGCGCGCGACGCACGCGCCGTGTCAGCTGTCCTTCCGCGAGATGTACGAGCACTCGTGCGACCCGTCGCTGCCCGACGTTTACCGCGGCCTCATCGAGGACGCGCTTGCCGTCACCAGCGCCGGCCAATACCTCGCCGCGCCGCTCGTCGTCGGCGGACGCGTCGCCGGCACGATCAACCTCGCGCGCGTCCACGACGCCGTCTTTTCGCCGAGCCAGGTGACGAGCGCGTTCGCCATGGCGCTCCACGTCTCGAGCCGTCTCTCGGCGCTGCGCGCGCTCGAGGCAGGAAGCCACGCCGCGTGGGAAGAGCTCCTCACGCAGCGCGGGCGCGAGGTCGCCGAGCTCGCCTGCCGCGGCCTCACGACGCACGAAATCGGCCGCGTCCTCGGCGTGTCGGCGAACACCGCGAAGAAACACCTCCGCGTCGTCTACGACAAGCTCGGCATCGCGACGCGCGCCGAGCTCGCCACCCTGCTCGCGACCGCGATGTCGAGGGGGCCGCTCAGTCCTCTTCCGTCGCGCGGAGCTTCGCGAGCACGCTGAAGTCCTCGAGCGTCGAGGTGTCGCCCTTCGTCTCGAGCGAGCCCGACGCGATCTCCTTCAAGAGTCGCCGCATGATCTTTCCGCTTCGCGTCTTCGGGAGCGAGTCGGTGAAGCGGATCTGATCGGGTCGCGCGAACTTTCCGATCTCTTTGTCGATGTGCGCGGCGAGCTTCTCTTTGAGATCCTTGCTCGCGCTCTGCCCGTTCTTGAGCGTGACGAAGACGACGAGCGCCTGGCCCTTGAGATCGTCGGCCTTGCCGACGGCGGCGGCCTCGGCGACCGACGGATGACTCACGAGCGCGCTCTCGATCTCCGCCGTCCCGATGCGGTGCCCGGCGACGTTGAGCACGTCGTCGATGCGCCCGACGACCCAGTAGTAACCGTCCGCGTCGCGTCGCGCGCCGTCGCCGGTGAAATACATCCCGGGGAGCTGCGACCAATACGCTTGTCGGAACCGCTCGTCGTCGCCGTAGAGCGTTCGCGCCATCGACGGCCACGGCGTACGGAGCGCGAGCTTGCCGCCGGCGTCCACGCCCGCGGGCGTTCCCGCGTCGTCGCTCACGACGAGCGGATCGCAGCCGAAAAAGGGCAAACCCGTCGAGCCGGGCTTGCTGAACGCCGCGCCCGGCAGGGTCGTCAGCATGATGCTGCCGGTCTCGGTCTGCCACCACGTGTCGACGATCGGGCAGCGCCCGCCGCCGATGTGCGCGTGGTACCAGACCCACGCCTCGGGGTTGATCGGCTCGCCGACCGAGCCGAGCAGGCGCAAGGACGACATGTCGTATTTCTTCGGCCACTCGTCGCCGGCACGGATGAACGCGCGGATCGCCGTCGGCGCCGTGTAGAGGATCGAGACGCCGTGGCGCTCGACGATGTGCCAGAAGCGCCCCCAGTCGGGGAAGTTCGGCGCGCCCTCGTACATCATGCACGACGCGCCGCACGAGAGCGGCCCGTAGACGATGTAGCTGTGCCCCGTCACCCAGCCGATGTCGGCGGTGCACCAATAGAGATCGCTCGGCCGCAGATCGAAGATGTACTTGCAGCTCACGTGCGCGCCGGCGAGGTACCCGGCGCTCGTGTGGAGGACGCCCTTCGGCTTGCCCGTCGAGCCCGAGGTGTAGAGGATGAAGAGCGGGTGCTCGGCGTCGAACGCCTCGGGCGTCTTGGCGCGCGCGAGCGCGGCGTCGCTGGGTTTCCGGGCGATCGCGTCGTTCCACCAGACGTCGCGGCCTTCCTTCATCGTCACGCGCTCGCCGGTGCGCTCGTGCCCGACGCGCGCGTAGACGATCACCTTCTCGATCGTGGGCGTCTGCTCGAGGGCCTTGTCGGCCATCTTCTTCAGCGGCACGACGTTGCCGCGGCGCCACGCGGCGTCCTGCGTGATGAGGACCTTCGCCTTGCAGTCGTTGATTCGATCGCGCAGCGCCTCCGACGAGAACCCGCCGAAGACGACCGAGTGGGTCGCGCCGAGCCGCGCGCACGCGAGCATCGCGACGACCGCCTCGGGCACCATGCCCATGTAAATCGCGACGCGATCGCCCGGCGCGACGCCCATGTCCGCGAGCGCCGCGCTGAAGCGAACCACCTCGCGGTGGAGCTCGAAATACGTGAGCGTCCGGACGTCGCCGGGCTCGCCCTCCCACACGAGCGCCGCGCGCGTCCGCACCTCGGTCGCGAGGTGCCGGTCGAGGCAGCTCTCGGTGACGTTGAGCTTGGCGCCCACGAAGAACTTGGCGTGCGGGAGCTCCCACTCCGAGAATTTCTCGAACGCCTTCCGGAAGACGAGGTCCTTCGTCTGCTCTTTCCAGAACGTGTCCGGCGCCTCGAGCGATTGCTTGTAGAGTGCAAGGTACTCGTCCTTGGACTTGATCTTGGCGCGGGCGACGAAGTCGTCGCTGGGCGGGAATTTTCGGTCTTCCTTGAGGTGAGAAACGATGGCGTCGGACATGGGAGGAGGCCCACCCTCCGAAATGGCCGCGGCGTTGTCAAGACGCGCCCGTCCACGATTTGGTACACTCCTTTCGATGCCTTCCTTTCGCACGGCGGCGGTCCTCCTCGGATCGAGCGGGCTCGCGTGCTCGCTGCTGGTCCACACGACCGGCGTGCAGTGCAACGTGGACCAGGACTGCGTCGCGCGCGGGTTCGACGCGGGCGGCGCGACGATCGTCTGCATCGACAACGCGTGCGTCGGGCCGGGCGTCGGCGGGCCGTGCCAGACCAACCAAGAGTGCGTGACGCGAAGCGCGGGGCAGCCCGCGATTTGCCGGCAGGACACGCACGCGTGCGTGACGCTGCTCTCTCCCGACTGCGCCAACGTCTACGGCGACTACCAGAGCGACGACGCGATCGTGCTCGGCTCCATCCTCTCGATCAAAGGCACCAACGCGAGCTCCGGCCAGGCCGAGCTCCAGAGCGCCGAGCTCGCCTTCGACGATTTCGCGAACACGATCGTCGGCCTGCCCGGCGCCGCGGACGGAAAGCCCCGGCCGCTCGCGCTCGTCGAGTGCGACGACTCCGCGGACGACACCGTCGCGCAGCGCTCCGCGACGCACCTCGTGAACGACGTCGGCGTGCCGGCGATCCTCGGGCCCGACTCGAGCGGGCTCGTCACCGCGGTCATCAACAACGTGACCATCCCGAACAAGGTGCTGCTCATCAGCCCCGCCGCGACGAGCGCGACGCTCTCGGGCATCTCGCAATATTTCTGGCGCACGGCGCCGTCGGACAACATCCAGGCGGTCCCGATCCGGCTGTCCGTCGGCGAGATCGCGTCGTCGGCCGGGCTCTCGCCGGTGAAGCTCGCCATCCTCTACAAGAACGACTCGTACGGCAGCGGCCTCTTCTCCCAAGTCGGCGCGTCGCTCCAGATCAACGGCGCGCCCGTCGGCGATCCGTCGAACGCGGGCAACTTCAAGCCGGTGCAGTACGCCGCCGACGGCTCGGACATCGCCTCGGGCGTCGCGCAGATCGTCGCGTTCCAGCCGAACGTCATCGCGCTCTTCGGGACCAACGAGGTCGTCTCCGGCGGCCTCGACGCGATCGAGTCGACGTGGCCGGGCGGCACCAACCCGCCGCCGCGTCCGTTCTATCTCGTCTCCGACGGGGGCGAGGTGCAGGAGCTGCTCGACGAGATCGCCACGCAACCGACGGTCCGCACGCGCGTGCGCGGCACGGTCCCCGGAACCGAGAACGCGCTCTTCCAGGCCTTCAGCCTCAAATACCAGGGAAAATACGGCTCGCCCGCGAACGTGTTCGGCATGGCGGGCTCCTACGACGCCGCGTACTTGATGGCGTACTCGATCGCCTCGCTCGGCGCGGGCACGACGGTCGACGGGACCGGCATGGCGAACGGAATGGACAAGATGGTCGGCGGCGTGCCGATCGACGTCGGCACCACGCAGATGCAGACCGCGATCGGCGCGCTGACGAGCGGCGGCGCGATCGACATCAACGGGGCGAGCGGCCCTCTCGACTTCGACCTCACGCAGCACGAAGCGCCGGGCGACATCGAAGTCTGGTGCGTCGTCCTCGACGGCAAGGGCCAGCCGCAGTTTCAGCCCTCGGGGCGGTCGTACGATTCGGCGACCGCACAGATGGCGGGCACCTACAAATGTCCTTGAAGCCGAGCGAAGCGCTGGCAAATGTCGGCGTGCTACGTGCACGCCGATTGAAGCGAGCCCTCGCGGTCTTTCGCCTGGTCCGCCGGTTCGCGCCGATGGTCGCGCTGCCGCTCGCGGCGGCCTGCTCGCTGCTCGTGCAGAGCAGCGGCGTCCAGTGCAACATCGACGCGGATTGCGCCGCTCGCGGGTTCGACGCCGGCGGCGCGCCGATCTTCTGCAGCGCCGATCACGTCTGCGTTGGCCCTGGCGTCGGCGGCCCGTGCGCGACCAACGCCGAGTGCGTCACGCGCAACGGCGGCCAACCCGCGATCTGCCGCAAAGACAACCAGACCTGCCAGCCGCTCCTCTCGGCGGATTGCCCCAAGGTCTATGGCACGTGGCAGAGCGAGGACGCGATCGTGGTCGGCGGTCTCTTCACGCTGACGGGCGTCAACCAGTCGAGCGGCGTCGCGCGCATGAACAGCATCGAGCTCGCGATGGACGACTTCACGCAGACCGTCGTCGGCGTCCCCGGCGGGAGCGGCGGCAAACCGCGTCCGCTCGCGCTCGTCGAGTGCGACGATCAATCCGACAACGGTCACGCGACCGACGCGGCGAACCACCTGATCGAGATCGGCGTCCCAGCGATCATCGGCCCCGGCGGCAGCGGGCTCGTGACGGCCGTGATTCAGAACGCGACGATCCCGGCGGGCGTGCTCGTCATCTCGCCGTCGGCGACGAGCACCTCGCTCAGCGGAATCAACGAGCTCTTCTGGCGCACGGCGCCGTCGGACACGGTCCAGGCGATCGCGCTGCAGGATCAAGTCGGCGCGCTCGAGACCCAATACAAGAACGACAACGGCGTCACGAAGGTGAAGCTCGCCGTCGCCTACCAAGACAACGCCTACGGCACGGGGCTCGAAGGCGCGCTCACGTCCGGTCTCACGCTGAACGGCCTCGCGCTCACCGACGCGGGAAACGCGGGCTATTTCTCTCCGCTTCAATACAGCGCCGCGTCGCTCGACCCGAGCTCGGCCGCCGCGCAAGTCGTGACCGACGCGGACAACGTCGTCGTCGGCATCGGCACGACCGAGATCGTCACGAAGTTCTTCACGCCGATCGAGACCAACTGGGTGGGCGCGACGCCGCGACCGCTCTATCTCTTCAGCGACGCGGGCGAGAAACCCGAGCTCCTCGCCGCGGTCACCGGAAACGACACGCTCCGCCTGCGCGTTCGCGGCACGGTGCCCGGAACGAACAACCCGCTCTTCGGCGCGTTCAGCATCCAGTACCAGGGCAAGTACAACGCGACGCCCAACGTGTTCGGCATGGCCGGCGCGTACGACTCGCTCTACCTCCTCGCGTACGACATCGTCGCGCTCGGCACGCAGCCGATCACCGGCGCGAACCTGGCGAGCGCGATGGCGAAGATGGTCGGCGGGCAGAAGTCGCCGGTCGGCGCGTCGAACATCAAGACCGCGTTCCAAGTGCTCGAGAGCGGCAACGCCCTCGACCTCGACGGCGCGAGCGGCCCGCTCGACTTCGATTCTCACGTCGCACGAGGCCAAGAGCGACATCACAGTCTGGTGCATCTCGAAGAACGGGCAGGGGGACCCGACCTTCGTGGCCTCCGGCCGCTATTTCGACGCGCCGACCCAGTCGATGAAGGGCATGTTCGGCTGCCCGTGACGGCGCGTGCGCCGGTCGTGTCGCTCGCGTGTCTCCTGACCTCTGCGTGCGGCGTGTCCCAGCGCGACGTCGTTCGCGACGCCTCGGCGGTGCTCGCGTGCCCGGCGAGCGACGTGACGGTCACGGCCGCCGCCGCGCGGCGCCCCTCGCTGCCGGAGGACGTCGCTGAAGACCCAGCCAGGCTCGCCGCATTCTTGCGAAGCCATCCGGAGCAGAGTTGGTACATGGTCGAAGGCTGCGGGCGCGCCACGCGCTTCGACTGCACGCGCGACGCTCGTTCCGACGAGCGCGGCGCTCGATGGACGGAGTGGAGGTGCAGCCACACGCGCCCGGTCGCGGCTGTCACGCCGTCGCGGCCTCGATCCACGCGCGTCGCGTCGCTCGAGCTCGAGCTCGCCGGCAGCGTCCAGCGCGGAGTGGACCCGCCCGAGGGCCAGTTCTTCTCGAAGGGCTGCTTCCAAGAAACCTGCGGCCGGACCACGCGCAGGTTCGCGTTCTACGGCGTCGGCATCGGCGCTCGCGCCGGCCTCGCGGCGCTCGTCACGCGAGGACCGCTCCGTGTGCGACCGTACCTGGGCGTTCGCTACGAGCGCTATTTCGAGATGCCGGATTTGATCCCTGACGCGACGAACGCGTTTTCGTTGGAGGCGGGCGTGGGAGTGGGCGCCAGCCGAATCGAGCTACGACCGCTCGCCGGCGTCGGGCTGTTCGTCGTCCCTGGCGCCTTTTGCGAGAGCGGCTGCTCGGCCATTCCCTTCGGTTACGTCGGGTTCGCGCTGACCGCGCGCTTGCCGGCGGATTCTCACGTTCGGGACGTACTTCCACTTCAATTTCGCGCCCGCGATTTCGCCCCTCTGGATCGACTCCGGCATCGCCGCCCAGACGCTCGACGCTCCAGTGCTAGGCCTCGAGCTCGGCTGGGCGCCGCGCGTGCTCGGCAACTAGAACCGGCCGAGCAGCGCCACGCCCGTCGGGCCGACGAAGAGGTGGGCGCTCGGCGCTCCCGCCTTCTCCACCGGCTCCGGCTTCGCGAGGAGCGTCATCACCGTCGCGACGCCCACGGCGACGATCGTGCAACCGAGCGCGATGTCGCTCGTCAGCGCGAATGCGCCCGCGTTGTTCTGCGCGCTCTTGATGTCGGCCGCCGACGCGCCGTACGTCTGGAGCTTCGTCTGCGCGTCGTCCGAGAAGACCCATGCGACGACGCTGGTCACTCCCCACACCGCGAAGAGCCCGCCCGCGACCGCCCAAGGAACGATCGGCACGCGGCGGTGCATCTCGACGGGCGGCGGGAGCGGAGGAGGAGGGGGAGGCGGAGCGCTCTCGCTCTCGAGCTCGAGCGAAATCGAGGTCGTGTCGCCGCCCGCGATCTCGATGAACTTGGTCGCCGGCGGCTTGCCCGCGACGCTCGCCGTGATCTTGCGCTTGCCCTGGCTCACCGTGAGCGGGTGCGAGAGGGGCGAGGTGCCGACCTTCTCGTCGTCGACCGAGATGTCCGCCCCGGGCACGTTGACCGTGACGCGCACTTGGGCGACCCGTGTCTTCAGCTTCGAGACCTCTTTGTCGACGTACGTCCGCCGCTCGCGCGTGAGCGCCGACCCTCCGTCGGTGACGTAGCGTTGGAACGCGTCGAGCGCGCAGGCGTAGTTCTGGAGCTGGTAGCAGGTCTGCGCGACGTTGTAGAGGACGTGGAAGTCCGGCGCGATGTCGTACGCGCGGCGAAACTCGATGAGCGCGTTGGTGAAGTCGTTCTCGTCGTAGAGCTCGACGCCGCGTTGGAAGTGCGGCATCGCCTCTTCGATCTTCTGCTTCGCAGGCTGGCGGCTCTGCGCGAGCGCCGGTCCGGCGAAGGAGAGAGCGACGAGGCCGGCGGCGAGCGCGAGAGGCGCGCTTCGCGAAACCCGAAGGGGTGCACGCATCGCTCCGCAGGATGTCACCAATCGCGGCGGAAGGGAAATACGAGCTGCCCGACGAACCTCGGGGGCACCGGCGCGTCGGTCCCGAAGGCGGTCGGCTGCGCCGCCGGGCAGTGGAACGTCCCGAAGAGGAGATCCCAAATCGGCAAGAGGCCGGCGAAGTTCGCGCCGCGCGGCAGACAAGCCGGGTGCGCATGATGCCAGCGATGAAAGAGCGGCGTCGCGACGACGTAGCGGAGGAAGCTCGTCCCGAACGAGACGTTCGCGTGGAGGAGAATGCCGTACGCGCGGAGCGGCGCGGCGACGACGAGGACGCGCGGATTGAACCCGACCACGAGCAGCGCGGCGCCGACGACGCACGTCGCGAGCACCTCGCCGAGCGGGTGATTTCGCGCGCCGGCGAGCCAGTCGAGCGCGCGCGACGAGTGGTGCACGGCGTGGAGGCGCCAGAGCCGCCCGTGGTGCAGCGCTCGATGCGCCCAGTAACCGGCGAGATCGGCGAACACGACGGCGAGCGGCGCCTGAACCGCGATCGGCAACCCGGCGAGCCGCGCGCCCGAGTGCCACACGTCGTAGAGGTGCGACGGATCGTGCGGCAGCCCGAACGCCACGACGAAGACGACGAACGTTCCGAACGCGGCCAGCGTGACGAGCTTCTGCGTCACGACTTGCGCGAAGACGACGTGCGCGAGATCGGTCAGTCGTTCGCGCGCGACGAGCTTGGTGCGGATGCGCGCTCCCGCCGCGTCGCGCGCGGGGAAAACGTGCTCGAGCGCGCGCAGGATCGCGGCCACCACGGCGAACAAGACGACGCCCATGCGTCTACTTCGTTCGACGCCCAGAAAAATTTCACCCGCGTCGATGTCACTGCCCGGTGACTTGGTGGCACCGATCCATGCACTGGATGTCGTCGACGCACGAGGTCGCGCAGTCGTTGTAGTTGCCCGCCTTGTGCGCGCACTTCGGGTCGAGCTCGCATTTTCGCGGATCGTTCGCGGCGCCGCGCTCCACCGGCCCGCACCCGACTGCGCCGAAGACCAGGACCGCCGCGAGCAAGAGCCTCATGCGCTCAATCTAATGCCGCCGCCGCGGGGAACAATGGGTCTTTCGGCCGGCGGGTGACGACGATCAACCGCGCGAGGAAAATGAGGGCTGCGGCGACGAGCGAGACCGAAAGGCCCCACCACATCCCGAGCGCCCCGTGTCCGCGCGCGAAGCCGAAATAGAGCGCGAGCGGCAGGCCGACGATCCAGTAGCTGAAGACCCCGGCGCCGAACGCGAAGCGCACGTCGCCCGCGCCGCGGAGCGCGCCGGCGCCCACCGCCTGCATGCCGTCGAAGAGCTGGAACAACGCCGCGACGCGGACGAGCCCCGCGCCGACGGCGACGATCTCGGGGTCGTCGGTGAAGAAGAAGACGAGCATTCGCGGCGCGAGCGCGAACACGACCGCGCCGACGCTCATGACCGCGGCGCCGAGCGCGATGCCGGTGAGGCCCGCGCGGCGCGCCCCCTCGCGATCGACTCGTCCGAACGCGTGGCCGACGCGGACCGCCGTGGCGCCGCTCACGCCGAGCGCGCCCATGAAGGTGAAGCTCGCGAGCCCGAGCGCGATCTGGTTCGCGGAGACGACCGCGGAGCCGAAGTGCCCGGTCAGGACCGAGACGAACGCGAAGACGCCGACCTCGGCGAGCATCTGCAAGCCGACCGGCAACCCGACGCGGAAGATCTCGGCGCGCGACACGGTCACGACCGCGCCGCTCGCCGCGGGCCGCATCGCCCACGCCGCGCGGAGGACCATCGCCGCGAGCAGCGTGCTCGCGATCGATAGCGCGATTCCGCTGCCGAGCGCGCCGAGGCGCGGCAATCCGAGCGGGCGCAACCCGACGGCGACGAGCGCGTCGTCGCCGCGCACGAGCAAACTGCACGCGACGAGGTTGACGACGTTGGCGACGATCGCCGCGACGAGCGCGGGCCGCGTGCGACCGTGCGCCTGCAAGAACGTCTTGGCCGCGATGAAGCACGGAAACGCGAAGAGCCCGGGCGCCCACGCGAGCAAGAACTCGCGCGTGCGAAGGATCACCGGCGCCCCGACGCCGATCGCGGGCAGCCCGAGCGTCGCGAGGAGCGCGACGAGGACGGTCGGAATCCACGCGATCGCGATGGTGCGCAGCGTCGCGCCGAGCGAGCGCCACGCGCGCTCGAGATCGCCCGCGCCGACCGCCTGCGACGCGAGCTGCTCGAGCGCCATCGCGATTCCCATCGAGAGAGTCTGCGCGGCGAACCCGAGGTTGCGCCCGAGCGCGGCGGCCGCGAGATCCGCCTTCGACACACGCCCGAGCACGGCCGTGTCGACGAGGCCCATCGCCATCAGGGCGAACTGCGCCAGAGCGATTGGGGCGGCGAGACGTCCAAGGGCGCGTGCCTCCTCCGCTACGCGGTGGTGTGACTGCGTTGTCGCGGAAGACATGGTCAATTCTCGACGTTTTTAGCGGCTCAGCCTGACGCGCCGCGACGGCTCGGGAAGAAAACCGCCCTTTCGCACGTCTCTTCGCACGACGGCACCTGGATTGCACCTCGAAGCGAGTCGCCACCATGGCTCTCCCCCTTCCCACACCGATCCCCACATCTCCCGGGACGCGCGACGAGTTCGCGGGCCTCGAGGAGCTCGACCGCCCGGAGCTCGACGACGCTCCCGACACCGTGCCCGACCCGAAGCTCCCCGCGCTCGGCTGGGACGAGGACAGCGAGAGCGGCGTGAAGCCGCGTCGCTAGGGCCGCTCCGGCGGGACGCTCTTCTCGGGCGACGGCCGCTCGCGCATGCACTTGTCGACGGCGGGCTGGAGCTGCGGGAAACCCTCCGGCGCCTTCGGCCTGCCCATGACCGGCCAGCCGAAGCGCTTCCAGTCGATGCCGGTGTCGCGGTAGCTGAGCCACACGAAGAGCGCGCGGCCCTTGATGTTGTCGAAGGGCACGCCGCCGCCCGCGCCGCCGAACCACGCGCGCGAGTCGTGCGAGTTGTTTCGGTTGTCGCCCATCACATAGACCTGTCCGGGCGGCACGATCCACGGACCGTGATTGAGCTGCGGGTCGCGGCCGCGATCGTAGAACACGAGGTACGCCTCTTTTCCGAGGAACTCGATGAAGAGATCGCCCTCATGGTGCGGCGGGAGCGTGTCGGCGTCGTCGTACGCGTAGTTGCCGACGAGGCACGACGGCACCTTCCACCCGTTGATCACCGGGTGCCCGTCGTCCGTCTCGAGCTTGTCGCCCGGGAGCGCGATGACGCGCTTGATGAAGTCCTGCTCCATGTTCTCCGGGTACGCGAAGACCATCACGTCGCCGCGGTTCGGCGGCATCTTCGTCCAGACGCGGGCGTGCGTGTACGGGATCGCCGGGCCGTAGCTGAACTTGTTGACGAAGATGTGGTCGCCGACGAGCAGCGTCGGCACCATCGAGCTCGAGGGGATCTTGAACGCCTCGATCACGAACGTGCGGAGCAAGAGCGCGACGCCCACGGCGACGAGGATCGACTCGACGAACTCGCGCGCCTCGCTCTTGCGCCACTTGCCGAGGTGCACGTCCACCTCGCCGTCGGCGTGAGCGAGCGCCTCGATGAATCCGTCTTCGTCGAACGGCTGGACGCGCATCGACGTGCGTAGCGCGTCGAGCGACTCGCGGAGCTTCGTGCGCTCCTTGGCCGACAGATCGCGCACGATCGCTTTCTCGTGGAGCGTCTGGACCTGGTCGGCCTCGTCGAGCAGCGCCGCGGCGCGTTCGAAGAGGCTCCGCATGCGCGGAGGGAGATCGGGCCGAAGCGGCGGGTAGGCCCACTTCGAGAGCGGCAGCCGCCGCCGGACCGCGCCGAGCGCCATCTCCATGAGCGCGAAGCACCCGATACCGACCGGCACCGGCTGCTCGCGCACGGCCGACTGAATCCACCCGAAGAGGCCCGGCTGATCGACGCCGCTCGGCGGCGTCAGCGCCCACACCATGATGGACGCGAAGAGAAGCGGGACCGAAAGAAACCAGATCAGCCAGTAGACCGCGCGAATGAGGCGCACCGTGGGCGTGATCTTCGGCGGGTCGATCGAGACGAGCTTCGCCTTGGGCTTGGCGGGCGAGCCGGCGGGCTTTTCCGCGTCCGCGGGTTTTTCCGCCTCGACGGCCGATCCCGGCGGGGGCGAGGCTTTCGCGTCCTCCGCGGGTTTTTTCTCGGCGGAGTCGTCTTCAGCCGGTTTGTCGTCGGCACTGTCGGACACGGACGCTGGCACGGGTTCTAGTCAACACCGCGCACGGGCGCAATGTTCCTACGGCGAGTCGCCGATTTGCACGACGTACGTGAGCGTGGCGGCCCGATCGTCCAGCAAGCTCACCGGCGGCGCGACGCGCCCGGCAGTCGGCGTGTTGTCCCACACCAGGTAGTAGACGCCCTTCCGGAGCGGGATGGTCTTCGTCCACGGCGCGCCGTTTTGAACGACGTCCGCGAAGACCGGCGCGCCGACGAGCGGGCCCGACGAGCCGCTGGCGACGTACGCCGCGAGCGAGGCCTCCCCGTCCGCTTTTCCGAGGACCATCACGTCGGCGGCGTCGAGCCCGTCGAGCGTCGCGCTCACGTAGAGCGCGCGCCCCGAGTCCTCGATCCGAAATCGGGCCGACGAAGTCGCGCTCGTTCTGGTGCACCTCGCTGCGGATGTTCTCGTAGGTGATGCGGCTCGAGCCGTGCACGTTCCACGGCTTGAGCGGCTGCTTGCCGAGATCGATCACGCCGAGGCCGAAGTCGGCGTTGCCGTCTTTCTGCCGAATGACGGTGAATCCCTTCTGCAGCTCGCTCGCGAGGAGCTGCTTGCCGAAGTTGTCGCCGATGGGCGTCAGCCCGTTCACGAAATTCGCGACCGGGTTCTCGATCGTGCGCGACCTGAAGTCGCTCTTGGTCACCTGCTTGGTCCGGAAGTAGGCGTACATCGTGCTCCCGTCGAGCTGGAAGTCCTGGTCGTATTCGACGGTGCCGGTCATGTCGAAGGTCACCTTCTTCGACAGGTTGGTCCACGCGTAGCCGTCGCCGCCGAGGGTGACCTCGAGAATCGCCGTTCGGCAGTTGCTTGGTGCTGCACGACGTCGGGAAGAACCGGCCGATGGCGGGCTGATCGTCGGCGAGCTTGAGCGGCGCGGAGTGCTTGACGAGCTCGGTGCAGAACTGGCCGATGCCGTAATTCAGGATCTCGCGGCGCAGCGTCCGGTTCGCCGGATCGTTGATCGTTCCCGGCATGATGCCGAGGTACGACTGCGCGCACGACGCGCAGCCGGCGCTCGAGCCGCCGAGCGCAGCACACACGACCAGCACGTTTCGGAGCCGCATGACCCTTCGGATTAGCACGCGGTGGTCCATGATAGTCTGACGGAGATGCACGCCGGAAAAGTCGCTGTTTTGGGCGCGGGCGCGTGGGGAACGGCGCTCGCGAAGGTGCTGGCCGAGAAGGACGACGAGGTCGTCGTCTGGGCGCGAAACCCGGACGTGGTAACGCAGGTCAACGCACGAAACGAGAACGAGCGTTACCTACCCGGCGCCAAGTTGCCGAAATCGCTGTGGGCGACGCTGGACCTGAAGGAGGCGCTCGACGGCTCGACCATGGTCGTCTTCGTCGCGCCGAGCCACGCGACGCGCGAGGTCGCGAAGCTCGCCGCGCCGTTCGTCCCGGAGAACGTCCCGATCGTCTCGGCGACGAAGGGCATCGAGAACGACTCGCTCATGTTCATGGACGAGGTCCTCGAGGCGGAGCTGCCCAAGCACGCGCACCCGCACCTCGCGTACTTGAGCGGGCCGAGCTTCGCGAAGGAGCTCGCGAGCCAGACGCCGACGGGCGTGGTCATCGCGGCGAAGCGCTCCGCCACGTGCGAGGTCGTGATGCGGCGCTTTCACCAGCCGTACTTGCGCACGTACGCGAGCGACGACGTCCCGGGCGTCGAGTGCGGCGGCGCGATGAAGAACGTGGTCGCGATCGCCGCCGGCGCGTGCGACGGGCTCGGCTTCGGCCACAACACGCGCGCGATGCT
Organism: uncultured delta proteobacterium; assembly: GCA_963731595.1. Taxonomy (GTDB): domain Bacteria; phylum Myxococcota_A; class Polyangia; order Polyangiales; family Polyangiaceae; genus DASXHD01. The sequence goes on along the minus strand of CAVSWE010000009.1, from coordinate 732,091 downwards.
CATCACGCGCGGGCTCGCGGAGATCGCTCGCCTCTCGGTCGCGCGCGGCGGCTCGCCGCTCACGCTCGCGGGCCTGGCGGGCATGGGCGATCTCGTCCTCACGTGCACCGGCGAGCTCTCGCGCAACCGCACAGTCGGCGTCGAGCTCGGCAAGGGCAAGAAGCTCGGCGACATCCTCGCGCACCTCGGTCACGTCGCCGAGGGCGTGAAGACGACGAAGAGCGCGTACGACATCTCGCGCAAGCTCGGCGTCGACATGCCAATCACGAGCGAGATCTACAAAGTCATCTACGAGGAGAAATCTCCCGAGCGCGCCGTGACCGACCTGATGGGGCGCGAGCTCGTTCCGGAGTTCGCCTAAAGCGAGCCGAGCGTGACGCTGCCGTCGCTCGAGTCGCTGCGCTGCTTCGCCGAGGCGGCGCGGCTCCTCAACTTTCGCAAAGCGGCGCGGAAGGTGGCGCTCACTCCCGCGGCGCTCGGCGCGCGCATCCGGCAGCTCGAAGAGCAGCTCGGCGCGCCCCTCTTCGCGCGGACGACGCGCGTCGTGACGCTCACCGAGCGCGGGCTCGCGCTCCTTCCTTACGCGCGCCGTTGCCTCGAGGCGGCCGAGGACTGCGTACGCGCGGGCCGCGGCGAGAAGGGAATGCCGACCGTCGAGAATCGTCCTGGGGACGCGCCACGAGCTCGGGATGTCCTGGGTCCTCCCGCAGCTCCCGGCGCTCGCGGAGGCGCTCCCGCACGTCGAGCTCCACCTCTATTTCGGCTCCGGACCCGACTTGCTGATTCGCGTGCGCACCGCCGAGGTCGACTGCGCGATCACCTCGACGCGCCTCTCGGACACCAAGCTCGACGCGATCCCGCTGCACGAGGAGCGCTACGCGCTCGTCGGCGCGCCCAAGCTCCTCCGCGAAAAGCCGTTTTCGCGGCCCGAGCACGCGGCGCGCCACACGCTCCTCGACGCGTCGACCGAGCTGCCGCTCTTTTCGTATTTCCGCGACGCGCAGAAGGGCGCCCCGTGGGAGTTCGCCCGCGTCGTGCGGCTCGGCGCCATCGGCGCGATCCGCGAGCGCGCGCTCGCGGGCGCGGGCGTCGCCGTGCTCCCCGAGTACCTCGTCGCGCGCGATCTCGCGAAGAAACGCCTCGTGCGCGTCATGCCCAAGCTCACGCCGCTCGCCGACTACTTCCGGCTCGTCTTCCGCGTCGACGACCCGCGCCGCGGGGTCTTCGAGGCGCTCGCCAAGCGCCTGGCCGCGGCGCCGCTGCGCTGATTGTATCGCCCAAACATATAATCTTGTGCGGATCATTCCGATGGTCCGTACGCCGGCGCCGACGCATGATCTCGGAATGGACGCTTTCACTCGTAGACTTGCACTGAAGGGCGCGGCCAAAGTCGCGCTCGGGTCGCTGTTCGTGGGGTGCGGAGGCGCGATGGTCGGCGACCCCGACGTCCACCCGCTGCCGGACGCGAAGGTCGCGGACGGCGCCGCCGACGCCGCGGTCGACGCCGCGACGCCCGACGCGGCGCTCGCGTGCCTCGGGCCGACCGACGTCGACGCCGGCGGCGTCACGGGCGACGAGTTCGCGTGCTGCCTGGGCGTGGTCGAGGCCGTCACGGGCGACGCGGGGTTCCAGATCGTCGACGCCGCGACCATCGCCGCGGATCCGTCGGTCGACAACTGCTGCAAGGCGATCCTCGCGCACGTGGGCAGCGCCGGCGGGTACTCCGAAGCGATCCCGACGCTCCCTTCGTGCTGCGGCGCGAACGGCTACCCGATGGGCGCGGCGTGCACGCCGTGGGGCCCGCCCTCGCCGCCCGAAATGGAGGTCGCGTGAACGCGCTCGATCTTCGCGACCTCGCGCGGATGAACGCGCCCGACGTGGACGCGCCCGCGCACCTGCGCGAGGCGGCCGTCGCGACCTGGCACGCGCGGATGATCAACGAGTACGCGTCGTCGCGCGTCTTCGTGGCGCTCGCGCGGCAGCTCGAATCGTGCGGCTACGACGAAGAGGCCGACGAGGTGGTGCAGTTCGCCGAAGAAGAGCGTCGACACGGCGTCCTCTGCGGCGCGGTCGTCGAGGCGCTCGGCGGGCAGGCGCGCGGCGCGCTCTTCGAAGCGCCGAAGTGGCCCGAGCACCGCGACGCGACCGCGCGCGCCGCGCTCGTGCGGAACGTCGTCAGCGTGTGCTGCATGAGCGAGACCGTCGCCGTCGCGCTTATCGGCGCCGAGCGCCTCGAGATGCCCGAGAGCTCGCTGCGTGAGCTCTTGACTCGCATTTGGGCCGACGAGGTCGGTCACGCGCGCTTTGGCTGGCGCTTTCTCGAGCGCGTCGCCCGCACGCTGACGGCCGACGAACGCGCCGCAGCTCGCGCGTACGTCCCGATCGCGCTCGCGCACCTCGAGGCGCACGAGCGCGCGCATTTGCCGGCGCGCGGTGCGCCGCCCGGCGGCGAGTGCCTCGGTCTCTGCAGCGGTCTCGACGCGCGGGTGCTCCTCCGCGAGACGATCGACGAAGTGATCGCTCCGCGCATTCAAAACCTCCTCGGTTGAACCTGTCCATCGCGTCATGCTTCGTGTAGGCTCGACGACGCATGCGGAAACTCACGGCCTTCGGCCTCTTGGCTTCGGCGACCGCGGTCGCGACCATCGCGAGCGCGCAGCAACCGCAACCCACGTCGACCGGCGGTGTGCAGCCGCTTCCGCCTCCGCAGACGACGAGCACGGCGTCCGCTTCGGCGACGCAGACGGCGCTGCCGCTGCCCACGATCGCGCCGACCACGACCGCGACCGCGCCGGCCACGGTCACGGCGACCGCGCCGCCCCCGCCGCCACCGCCGACCGTCACCGCGACCGCGACAGTCGTCGCACCGCCTCCGCCTCCGCCGACGGCCACGGCCACGGCCACGGCCACGGCCACCGCGACGACACCGCCGCCGCCGCTCCCGCCCGCGACCGCGACCGCGACCACCGCGCCGCCTCCGCCGCCTCCCCCCGCGAAGCCCGCGTCGCGCCGCGCCGACGGCGAGATGATCTACCTCTACGCCACGAGCGCCGCGTTCGGCATCACGATGGGCAGCTGGATCGACACGCTCAGCCTCTGCTCGCCCAACAACAAGAAGAAAGACGCGAGCGGCAACGTCGTCCTCGACCCGATCACCGGACAGGCCGTCAACCAGTGCGATCCGGCCGCCGCGCTCGTCGCGCCGCTTCTCCTCGGTACGCTCCTCCCGCTCGGCTTTTTCCTCTGGGACAACTTCTACCCGGGCGGCATGCACAAGGGCGTGCCCTCGTCGATCGGCACCGGCATCGCGATCGGCGCGCTCGAGGGGCTCGGCGTCGCCGGCGCGAACTACGCGATCGCGGGCGAGGCGACCGGAAAGCGCTGGGGCTCCGACGGCATCATGAGCTCGATCTTCGTGGGCTCGGCGCTCGGCGGAATCGGTGGCTACGCGTTCGGCGAAGCGGTCCGCCCGAACCCGCGCAAGATCGCGCTCGTCGCGAGCGGCGCGGGTTGGGGCGCGATGATGGGCGCGTTCTTCGGCGGTGGCGCCGCCGACTCGGACAGCGCGTCGATCGGGCAGGGCGCGCTCGTCGGCAACCTCATCGGCATCAACGTCGGGCTCGCCACGACGGGCATCCTCGCCGCGGTCGGCTACGACCCCTCGTGGAACGCGCTCAAATACATGTGGATGGGCGCCGGCATCGGCGTCGTCGCGACGTCACCCATCTACCTCATCTACGTCGCGTCGCAGTCGAAGGACACGAACGGCAACTCGCTCGCGAACCACGGCATGGTCGCCAACGGCCTCGGCATGATCGCCGGTATCGTGATCGCCGGCATCCTCACGCGCGACCTCAAAGACCCCGAGCCGCCTCCGAGCGAGGAGCAGCCGACGACGACCCAAACGACCGCGCCGGGCGCGCAGCCCGTCGGACCGACCGCGCAGCGCGCGAAGCCGTGGACGCCGCCCTTCGTGGTGTCGTTCTCGCCGATCCCGAACGGCGGGATGTTCGGCGTCATGGGCCAGTGGTGACTTAGGGCGTCAATCCGCGCCGGCGTCCGCCGCGGGGGTCGCGGAGGTGTCCGGGTCGGGCACCATCGGCGGCTTGTCGCCGCCGCACGCGGCGAGGACCCAGGACAAGAGGACGAGCGCGATCGCGATCTTCATGTCTCCACAAAATCCGAAACGGGACGCCCTTGCGAGCGTCCCGTTTCTCGAAGACTCCGATCACTGAGCCGGAGCGGCCGAAGACGCGCCCGACGCCGCCGGGGCGGCCGATTCGGTCGCAGCGGCGCTCGACGTGGTCGTCGTCGACGGGTTGTTGGCCGGCTGATCACTGCCGCCGCAAGCGACGATGCCTGCCGTGGCGCCCGCGATCGCGAGAACTGCGAGGATGGCAAACTTCTTCATGGAATTCCTCCTAGGATGGGCGACCTTTTAGTCGTGCCCTTCGGGCAGGTCAACCGTTTGTCGGCCAACGCTTTTTTGAGCCAAATCCTCGACTGAGGGCCTAATCTCGGTGCGTTGGCCATCCTCAAGTGGTTTCCGTCCCAAGGTGCGCCGCACGTTTTCGCGCTGCACAAGCCGGTGAGCACGATCGGCAGCGCCCTCGGCAACGACGTCTGCGTGAAGGGCGAGCGGGTCTCGGCGACGCACGCGCAAATTCTCTTCGACGGCCGCGACTTCAACCTCGAGGAGGTCGACAAGCAGGGCGAGATCCTCCTCAACGGCAAGAAAAAACGCCGCGCCCGGCTGGTCCACGGCGACCGCCTCGCCCTCGGGGACGCCGAGCTCGCCTTCAGCATGTTCGACGAGCCGCGCGCCGCGGCCCGCCCGCCGTCGCACGAGGGCGCGCCCGCCCCGCAGCCGTCGATGAGCGACACGCAGCTCTGGGCGGCGACCCAGTCGATCGCCGGGCTGCGAAAGCTCTACGAGTTCAGCGAGAAGCTGATGACGCTCAAGAGCGTCGACGAAGTGCTCGAGTCGATGCTCGACACCGATCATCGACGTCACCGGCGCCGAGAAGGGCCTCATCCTGCTGCTCGACGACGCGGTCGCCGACGAGCCCAAGCCCGCCGACAGCGGAAACGGGACGCCGTCTTCGCCGCCGACGAGCAGCGGTGCGTCGAAGCTCCGCATGCGCGCCGCGCGCAACGTGAAGCGCGAGGCCGTGAGCGAGACGGCGATCTCCGACAGCATCGTCCAGCGCGTCCTCCAGACGGGGCGTCCTGTCATCGTGAGCGACGCCCTGACCGACAACGAGTTCTGCTCGAGCCAGAGCGTCCTCGCGCTCCAGCTCTCGAGCGTCATGTGCGCGCCGCTCGTCGCGTCGGGCCACGTCACCGGAGTGCTCTACGTCGGCAACGACCGCGTGAAAGGCCTGTTTCTACGATCTCAGCTCGACGTGCTCACGGTCTTCGCCGGCCAGGCGTCGCTCATCCTCCAGAACGCGTTGCTTGCTGTCGACCCTCCGCGCCGACAAGGAGAAGCTCGCCGCCGAGCTCAAGGACAAGAAGCTTCGGCGAGATCATCGGCGTCTGCCCGTCGATGCAGGAGGTTTTCCGCAAGCTGCAGAAGGTCGCCTCGGCGGACAACATCAGCGTCCTCATCACCGGCGAGACCGGCACGGGCAAGGAGCTCATCGCGCACGAGATCCACCGCCGCTCGGCGCGCGCGAACGGCGCCGTTCGTCGTCATCAACTGCGGCGCGATCCCCGAGAACCTGATCGAGAGCGAGCTCTTCGGGCACGTGAAGGGCGCGTTCACGGGCGCGATCGCGTCGCGCCCCGGCAAATTCCAGGTCGCCGACAAGGGCACGCTCTTCCTCGACGAGATCGGCGAGCTGCCGCTCAACCTCCAGGTGAAGCTCCTCCGCGCGCTGCAGGAGCGCGTCGTCTACCGCGTCGGCGACAGCAAGCCGGAGAAGGTCGACATCCGCATCGTCGCGGCGACGAACCGAGTCCTCGAGGACGAGATCCGCGGCGGGCGCTTCCGCGAGGACCTCTACTACCGGCTCAACGTCGTCAACTTGTACCTGCCGCCGCTGCGCGATCGCGGCGACGACGTGCTCATCATCGCCAAGGCGCTCCTCTCGAAGTACGCCGAACGAGATGGACTCGCACGTCCAGGGCTTCACGCCGCAGGCGCTCGCCGCGATCAAGAAGTAGCAACTGGCCCGGCAACATCCGCCAGCTCGAGAACCGCCTGAAGAAGGCGCTCGTCCTGTGCGACCGCTCGCTGCTCGGCCCGGAGGACCTCGACCTCGGCGCCGGCTGCGGAGTCGCCCATCCTGCCGCTCGAGAAGGCCAAGGAAGAGTTCCAGCGCAAGTACGTGCTCGAGGTGCTCGAGCGAAACAACGGCAACCGCACCCAGACGGCGCGCGATCTCGGCGTCGATCCGCGGACCATCTTCCGTTACCTCGAGCGCGAGCAAAACCCGCTGCCGCCGGGCGGCGCGGGGGGCGAGAACAAAGCCGACTGACGTCCCGGCCCGACTGTGCGCGCGTGGCAAGATGCTACACGCCACGACGACGCGAGCGGCGCAGAATACGGCGATGTTTACGGCGCAGGGAGACGACCAACGATTGGTCGAACGGCTCCTGTCGTTCTCCGGCGCCCTCGGCGCCGCGAGGACGCCGCAGGAAATCGCCGAAGTGACGGTCACGACCGGCGCCGAGGCGCTCGGGGCCTGCACGGCGAGCTTCTTCAAGATGGAGGACGGCGAGCTCGTGCTCGTCGCGCAGCACGGGCTCGACCCGCGCATCGTCGAGACCTGGCGGCGGTATTCCGTGGAGCTCGCGACGCCCGTCGGCCTGGCCTATCGCGAGCGGACTCCGCAGTTCGCCGAGACTCGCGACGACGTGATCGCCCGGTTTCCCGCGGTGGCGGACACGGCGCCGGACGGAGGCCTCGCGGCGTTTCCGCTCGTCGTGCGCGACGACGTCCGCGGGGTGGTCGCATATCGATTCGGCGCGTCGCACGCGTTTTCGGAGCACGAGCGCTCCCTCCTCTCGACGGTCGCGACGCAGGCCGCGCAAGCGCTCGATCGCGCCAGCGCGCACGAGCGCCTCGCGATCCTGGTGGAGCTCTCGGACGCGCTCTCGAAGACGGTCAGCATCGGGGACGTCGCGCGCGTCGTGCTCGAGCGCGGCACCGAGATGACCCGCGCGGACACCTGCACGCTCTATTCGTTCGACGACGCCACGCGCGTCCTCGAGCTCGTCGGCGAGCGCGGCGTCAGCGCCGAGATCGTCGAGCGCATTCGCTTCATCCGCAGCGCCGACGAGAACCCGATCTACGCGACGACGACGACGGCCCGCGCGATGTACGCCGAGACCCTCGAAGAGTACGCGAGCATCGTCCCCTCGATCGCCAGCATGCCGCCCGGCGTTCGGCGCGCGCAGGCGTTCTTCGCCGTGCCGCTCGTGGCCGAGGGGCGGCCCGTGGGCTTGCTCGGGATGGGCTTCTACCGGCCGCACCATTTTCCGCCGGACGCGCGCGCGCTGATCGCGGCCTTTTCTCGGCAATGCGCCGAGGCGATGCTCCGCGCGCTGCGGCTCGAGCGCGAGCGCACCGCGCGCGCGGGGCTCGCGACGACGCTGCGGAGCATCGGCGACGCGGTGATCGCGACCGACGCGCGCGGCGCGATCTCGATGATGAACCCGGTCGCCGAGGCGCTGACCAAGTGGCACGAGCGCGACGCGCGCGGCCGCCCGCTGCCCGAGGTGTTCCACATCTTGAACGAGGAGACTCGCGCGATCGTGCAGAACCCCGTCGAGAAGGTGCTCGAGCACGGCGCCGTGGTCGGCCTCGCGAACCACACCGTGCTCGTCGCGCGCGACGGGACCGAGCTGCCGATCGAGGACAGCGCGGCGCCCATTCGCGCGACCGAGGACGCCGCAATCGGCGGGGTCGTGCTCGTGTTTCGCGACGCGACGCAAAAGAGCCGCGAGGAGCGTCGGCGCGCGTTCCTCGCGGACGCGACGGCGGCGCTCGCCGAGTCGCTCGACTACGAAGTGACGCTCGGGCGCGTCGCCGAGCTCGCGGTCCCGACGCTCGCGGACTGGTGCGCGGTGGATCTCGTCTCGCGCGGCGCCGCCCGCCCGAAGCGCGTGGCCGTCACCCACGTCGATCCGGCCAAGGTGCAGCTCGCGCGCGACCTCCACACGAGATACCCGGCCGACCCGGGCGCGCAGCACGGCTTGCCGAACGTGCTCCGCACCGGCCGCTCCGAGCTCATCGCCGACATCCCCGACGAGCTCCTCGCCGCCATCGCCCAGGACGAGGCGCACTACCGCGTCGCGAAAGAGCTCGGGCTCCGCTCCGCGATGATCGTGCCGCTCGCCGCGAGCGGTCGCATTCTCGGCGCGATGTCCTTCGTGATGGCCGAGTCCGGCCGTCGCTACACCGAGGACGACCTCCTCTTCGCCGAGGATCTCGCGCGACGGTTCGCGACCGCCATCGAGAACGCCGAGCTCTTCGAGGCCGAGCAGCGCGCGCGTCGCAACGCCGACGTCGCGAACCAAGCCAAGGACGAGTTCCTCGCGGTCGTCAGCCACGAGCTGCGCACGCCGCTCAACGCGATCCTCGGGTGGGCCAAGCTCATGAGCGCGCAAGCCTTCGACGAGTCGCACCGCGACCGCGCCGTCGCGACGATCACCCGCAACTCGATCGCCATGACGCAGCTCATCGAGGACCTCCTCGACATGTCGCGCATCGTCAGCGGCAAGATGCGCCTCGAGGTCGAGCCCGTCGCGCTCGACCAAGTCGTTCTCGCGGCGCTCGACACCATTCGCCCCGCCGCCGACGCCAAGGACATCCACGTCGCGACGCGCGTCGCGGAGAAGCTGCCGCCGCTCTTCGGCGACGGATCGCGCCTGCAGCAAGTCGCGTGGAACTTGCTGAGCAACGCCGTGAAGTTCACGCCGCGCGGCGGGCGTGTCGAGGTGACGCTGCGAGCGGTGGACTCGTCGATCGAGATCGAGGTCACCGACGACGGCGCCGGCATCTCGCCGCAGTTCGTGCCGCACGTCTTCGACGCGTTCCGCCAGGAGGACGCGCGAAGCACGCGCTCGCGAGGTGGGCTCGGCCTCGGGCTCGCGATCACGAAGCAGCTCGTCGAGCTCCACGGCGGTCACATCGAGGCCCGCAGCGACGGCGAGGGCCGCGGCGCGACCTTCCTCGTGCACCTGCCGCTGCGCGACGGCCGCGCGCCCCGCGTCGACCCGCCGAAGCCCGACGTCCGAGTCGTGCGCAAGAAGCCGGCGGAGCTCGGCGGGCTACGCGTCCTCGTCGTCGACGACGATCGCGACGCCCGCGAGCTCGCCGCGCTCATCCTCGAGGAGTGCGGCGCGTCGGTCCGCGTCGCCTCGAGCGTCGAGGAGGCGCTCGCCGGGTTCGGCGCCGAGCCGCCCGACGTGCTCCTCGCCGACATCTCGATGCCTGATCGCGACGGTCTCGATCTCATCCGCGCCGTCCGCGCGCTCCCGCCCGAGCGCGGCCGCAACGTGCCGGCCGCCGCGATGACCGCGTACGCCCGCGCCGAGGACCGCCAGCGGATCCTCGACGCCGGCTACTGGATGCACCTCGCGAAACCGATCGACCCGAACGAGCTCACCGCGGTCGTCGCGAGCCTCACCCAGTTCCGCTCGTCGCCGTGACGTGCAAGTAGACCGGGTTCGCGGTGCCGAGCCGGATCGCCGCGCCCGGCTCGATGCGCACGCTCCGCACGCGCCGCCCGTCGCCGTACGTGCCTTGCGTCGACGCGAGAATCGTACGCGACGCTGCGTCGCAAGAGGAGATGCACGCGCGAGATGCCGTCGTTCAGCACCGTGCGGAGCACGTCGTTGCACTTGGGCGCGCGTCCGACGAGCACGCCGAGCTCGAGGTCGAGCGGCGAGACGCGGACGACCGCGGCGCCGCGCACGCTCGTCACCGACACCGCGACGCTCGCCTGCGCCGGGATCGACGCGGACGCGTCGCCGAAGAGCGGCGCGCGCGGCAAGAGCGTGATGCTCGGGACCGGTGCCGCCTCGCGGTACGGACCCGCTGCGAGCGCCGCGCTCACGCGCGGAGGCGGGAGCGCGGCTGGCGGACGCTCGCCGCCCGGCAGCGCGACGAGCGCGTAACCGCCGACCACGAGCCCGAGCGGGCCCGTCGCGACGATCGAGCGCGCGTTTCGCCCGTCGGCGAGACCGAAGCCGAGGCTCGTCTGGAGATCGATGACCGAGAGACGCGCCGCGCCGTCGTCGAGGCGCGTCGCGCGCACGAGCAGGTGCCGGAGCGCGACGTACGGGTCGGCGTCGAGGACCGCGTCGCAGAGGGCGTGCCGCCCGACGACGACGAACTCGTCCGGATTCGCCGGCACGTCGCAGCTCCCGAAGCGGCCGTCGGCCATCCAGTAAAGCCGGTAACCGCTCGCCGGCTCGCGCCCCTTCTCCGCCGCGAGCGCCACGTCGTAGAGGGTCCGCAGCGACGGCGCGGTCATGGCGCCCAGGGTCGCGCCGGGCAGGCAGGTCGAAGCGTTGGAGCGCCAAACCATGGGAGCAACCTCGATGCTGCAATCGCCGTGCGACGCGCGAAAAGAGCGGAAAACGGCTGATCCGCCGCACGCTGTGCACCGAAACGGAGCGACGGTCGCTTCGTTTTGGAGCGTGCGTCAGGCTGACGCGATGCGCATCGTATAGGGTTGGTCCGCCATGTCCGCCGACGTGCCCGAGCTCAGCGAGCTCTCCGAGCCGTGTCCTGAAAAGACGAGGTCCGATCTCGAATGGGATCGCGTGCTCGAGGCCCTCGCCGAGCGCTGCGCGAGCGCGCTCGGCAAAGCGTCGGCGCTCGCGCTGCCGTTCTGCGCGACGCGCGCGCGGGTCCGCCAGGCCGCGGACGAGGGCCGCGACGCGGTCGGGCTGCGGCGCGCCGGCGAGGCGATCCCCGTCGTGGGGCTGCCGCCCATCGAGCACGCGCTCGACCGATTGCGAATCGGCGCCGTGCTTGCGCCGGACGAGCTGCGCGCGATGGCGCAGCTCCTCGGCTGGGCTCGCACGGCGCGACGGTTCCTGACGCCGCGCCAAGACCGCGCACCTGCGCTCTACGCGGCGTGCGCGACCGATCCGACGCTCGACGACGTCGGCGAAGAGGTCGCCGCGAGCTTCGACGCGACCGGCACGCTCGCCGACCACGCGAGCCCGCGCTTGAGGGAGCTCCGGCAGGAGCAGCGCGCGGCGCGGGCACGGATGACCGCCCGCCTCGCGGACCTGATGCAGCGCTACGCGGAGCTCTTGCAGGACCAGTACGTCACCGAGCGCGAAGGACGCTTCGTCATTCCCGTCCGCGCCGACGCGCACCTGCGCTTTCCCGGCATCGTGCACGGCACGAGCGGCAGCGGCGGCACGCTCTTCGTCGAGCCGCGCGCGGTCGTGCCGATGGGCAACCGCCTCAAGGTGCTCGAGGGCGAGATCGCTCGGGAGGAGGAGCGGATCTACGCGCACCTCTCCGGGCGCCTCTGCGCGCACCTGCCGAGCGTGCTCGGCGCGGCGGAGGCGATGGCGCGGCTCGACGTCTGCGCGGCCATCGCCCACCTGGCCGAAGAGCAACGCTTGCAGTATGCAACGATCGTCGACGCGCCCAAGATGACGCTGCTCCGCGCGCGGCACCTCTTGCTCGGGCTGTCGCTGCCGGGCGTCGTCGCGAGCGATTCTCGCGGTGGGGCCCTCGCGGGCCGTCGTGCTGAGCGGGCCGAACGCCGGCGGAAAGACCGTGGCGCTGAAGACGCTCGGGCTCGCGGCGCTCCTGGTGCGCGCGGGCCTCCCGCTGCCTTGCGACGAGGGGAGCGAGGCGGGGATTCTTCACGTCGTCCTCACCGACGTCGGCGACGACCAGAGCTTGCAGAAGAGCTTGTCGACCTTCAGCGCGCACGTGCAGAACGTCGCCGCCATCCTCGCGCGCGCGCACAAGGGCTCGCTCGTTCTGCTCGACGAGCTCGCCGGCGGGACCGACCCGCGCGAAGGGGAGGCGCTCGCGGCAGGCGTGCTCGACGCTCTGGTCACGCAGGGCGCCGCCGTGATCGCGACGACGCACTACGAGGGACTGAAGACGCTCGCGCTCGCCGACGATCGATTCGAGAACGCGTGCGTCGGCTTCGACCTCGCGACCATGATGCCGACGTTCAAGGTCACGCTGGGCGTCGCCGGCGCGTCGAGCGCGCTCGCGGTCGCGCGGCGCTACGGGATCTCGGACGAGGTCGTCGAGCGCGCCGAGCGATTCCTCTCCCCCGAGGTGCGCGGGCTCGACGAGGAGCTCCGCCGCGCGCACGAGCAGCGCGTCGCCGCCGAGCTCGCGCGCGAGGCCGCCGACCGCGAGCGCTCGCGCGCCGAGACGTTGAAGGTCGCGCTCGAAGAAGAGCTCTCGCGCGTGAAGGCGCGCGAACGGCGCGAGCTCTCCGAGGAGGCGGCGCGCCTCGCCGCGTCGCTCCAGCGGGCGAAGGACGAGCTCCGCTCCGCGCAAGCCAAGCTCCGCGCGCGGAAACCCGACGAATCCCAGCTGCGCGACGCGCAGCGCTCCCTCGACCGCGCGTCGTCCGGCCTCGCGATGGGCGGCGAGCTCGAGACGCTCCTCGTGAAGCCCGCCCCCGCGCGCGCGGCCGCGACCGATCTGCGCCCCGGCGCGCGCGTCCACGTCGCGCGCCTCCGCCTCGAGGGCGAGGTGATCGAGGTGCTCGACGAGGACCGCGTGCGCGTCGCGGCCGGCCCGCTGAAGGTCGTCGTCACGAAGGAGGAGCTCCGCGCGCCCGAGCCGCGCGACGAAAAGCGCGGAGGCAAGGGTCCGCGCCCCGCCGCGCGCGACCGGACGCCGCGCGCGTTCGAGCCGGCGATTCAGACCAGCGAAAATAGCTGCGATCTACGCGGGATGCGCGTCGACGAGGCCATCGGCTCGGCGACCCGATTCCTCGACCGGTCGATGCGCGAGGGGCGTCGCGTCGTCTTCTTGATCCACGGGCACGGCACCGGCGCGCTGCGCGACGCGGTCCGCAAAGAGGTCGAAGCGAGCGGTTACGCCGCCCAGCTCCGCCCCGGCGAGCCGGGCGAAGGCGGCGATGGCGTCACCGTGGTGTGGCTGGTGTAAGCTCCCCGCGATCTGCATGACCTGGTCCATCGAAGGCAAACAAGTCCTCCTCACCGGCGCGAGCCGCGGCATCGGCAAGGCCACCGCGCTCGAGCTCGCGCGCCGCGGCGCGAACCTCTCGCTGCTCGTCCGAAACCGCGAGCTCGGCGAGAAGGTCGTCGAAGAGATCCGCGCGCTCGGCAAGACCGTCCGCGTCGATCTGTTCGTGGCCGACCTCAGCTCGCTCGCGGACGTGCGGCGCATCGCCGCCGAGTTCCTGCAGAAGCACGATCGCCTCGACGTGCTCGTCAACAACGCGGGCGCGATCAACATGGACCGCGAGGCGACGGTCGACGGCTACGAGCGCACCTTCGCGACGAACCACCTCGCGTACTTCCTCCTCACGGATCTGCTGCTCGACCTCCTCAAGAAGAGCGCGCCGGCGCGCATCGTCAACGTCGCGTCCGAGGCGCACCGGCAGGGCGGCCTCGACTTCGACGACCCGATGTACGAAAAGCGCAGCTACGCCGGCTTCGGCGCGTACGGCGCCTCGAAGCTCGCCAACATCCTCTTCACGCGCGAGCTCGCCAAGCGGCTCGAGGGCACCGGCGTGACCGCCAACTCGCTCCACCCGGGCGTCATCGCGAGCGGCTTCGGGCGGAACAACAAGGGCGTCTTCGGCTTCATCATGCGAAACCTCGCCGGGCCGTTCCTCGGGAGCGAGGAGAGCGGCGCGCGCACGTCCGTGTATCTTGCAAGCTCCCCCGAGGTCGAGGGCAAGACGGGCCTCTACTGGAAGAGCTCGCGCGAGGCGATCCCGACGCGCGCCGCGCGCGACGACGCGGCCGCCGAGCGCCTCTGGAAGCTGAGCGAAGAGCTCGTGGGGCGCGTGGCTTGAGCGACACGCGCGACTCGGTCGTCATCCTGCCGCCGGACCCGTCGTGGGCCTCGGCGTTCGCGGCGATGGAGGCGGAGCTGCGCCTCGCGCTCGGCGCGCGCGTCCTCGGGATCGAGCACATCGGGAGCACGGCCGTGCCCGGGCTCGCAGCCAAACCGGTCATCGATCTGCTCTGCGGCGTCGCGTCGCTCGACGACGTGCCCGCGTGCATCCCGATCCTCGAGGCGCGTGGCTGGCAGTACCCGGTCGACCTCAATCGCGACCTCGTCGAGCGCCGCTTTTTTCTGCGTCGCAGCCCGGAAGGCATCCGCACGCACCACGCGCATTTCATCGTGCACCGCGGTCCGCTCTGGGCCGAGTACCTGCTCTTTCGCGATCGCCTGCGCGCGAGCCCCGAGCTCCGCGGCCGCTACGAGGCGCTCAAGCGCGATCTGGCCGACCGGTTCCACGATCAGCGAGAGCGCTACACGGCGAGCAAGACCGACTTCGTGAAGGCGGTCCTCGGCCTCGCCGAAGACGAGGAGCCTCGCTCGCGCGGTTGACGCGGCGGCATGGATTGCCGTTCGGCGCGACGGATCGCCTCCGAGCCGGTGACTTCGCGATTGGCCGCGGAGAACCCGCGAGATCCCGCGATCCACGCGAAGGGCACGGCGCGTGCTCTACCGACGACCATGCGATCCACCAGGCTGTCTCTCTCGAGCATCACGCTCTGCGTCACGATGGCAGTGTCCTTCGGTTGCAGCGCGCACCGCTGGGGCTTCGAGACGTCGGCGTCGGCGCTCGGCACGTACCCGGCGTCGAGCTCCATGACGGACAAATACGGCATCGTGGAGTGGCGGATTTTCTTGGGCCGCGCCCAAATCGTCTACACCGGCTACCGCGCCGACGGGACGCCGTCGCGAGGCGTGTCGGTCGCCTGGTACAAGGCGACGAGCTCGATGCCTGCGCACACGAAGGTCTCGATGCTCGACGGCACGGGCGCCGCGATCCGGCGCACTGTGGGCGGAGGTTTGGCCGGGCACTTCTCGGCCGATCAAAAGCTGCTCGTCGAGACGTTGAAATACGACGTCACCCGCGCGACCCAGGGCACCGCGGGGACGCAGAGCTTCGGCTCGGGCGGCTTTCACACGATGGACTTCAGCACGCAGTCGAACGGCTCCGCGAACGGCGGCCCCGACTGCCAGGCCGCGGTGTTGGAGCAGGCGCAGGACAACAACGCGCTCGACTGCAGCCTCGACAGCGCCGGCGTGATCCTCGATCCCGAAACGGCGCCCCAGACCCTGCCGAGCGCGGCGTACTCGTGCTCCAACTGGTACCTCGACTCCCAGCACACGCAATCGGTCTGCGACGCCGAGAACACGACGAGCTGCGACGTGAACGGGCAGAACTGCACTTACCCCGACGCGCCGTCGAGCGACGCAGGTGCAGCCCCGCAGCAGCAGTGCGATTCCGCGTGCCTCTGCGCGAACTACCCCGACACGGCGCAGGGCTGCGGCCAAGTGGGGCCGTGCAGCGCCGACAGCGACTGCACGACGTCGGGCGAGACGTGTCAGGGCGGGACGTGCAAGCCGGGCAGCGCGGACGCGCTCACCGACAACAACACGTCGACCGAGAACCCCTCGTCCGCTTCGTGCAAATCGGGCGACGTCTCGACCGATTCGTCCAACGGCGACGTCGGGTGCTCGAGCGACACGAGCGGCGGCTCGAGCGGCGGCTCGGGCGGGACCGACCCGGGAACCGACAACGGCGGCGGCACGTCCGGCGGCGGCGGCACGTCCGGCGGCGGCGACAACTCCGGCACCACCGACACTTGCGCGAACGACGGCGACTCGTGCGCGGCGGACTCGGACTGCTGCGGCGGGACGTGCAGCAACGGGACGTGCGGCGCCGGCACGACCAACACGTGCGCGAACGACGGCGACTCGTGCGCGGCGGACTCGGACTGCTGCGGCGGGACGTGCAGCAACGGGACGTGCGGCGTCGGCACGACCAACACGTGCGCGAACGACGGCGACTCGTGCGCGGCGGACTCGGACTGCTGCGGCGGGACGTGCACCAATGGCACGTGCGGCTCGGGCGGCGGGACGACGTGCGGCAACCCCGGCGACTCGTGCGGCTCCGACTCGGACTGCTGCAGCTCTTCGTGCGACCCGAATAATTTCTACTGCAACTGAGCGGTCCTCGAGCGCCGTGGGCGGGCTTCGGAGTAGCATGCGAGCTCGTGAGGCGGGTCGTCGCAACCTTGATCGCCTGGGCGTCTCTCGTCGCGTGCGCGCCCGAGCCCGTCTTCCCGATGCCGATGACCGCCGAAGCGGCCGTCCAATACGACTCGGGCGACGCGCTCGTCGCGTACCTCGCGCAGCCTGACGCGACGGCGACCGTCTGCGACTCGCACGCCCGCGGACCGCACGTCGACCACCTCGACGAGGACATGCGCGAGGCGCTCGTCAGCGGCCTCGTCCAGGGGCGCATCGCGCCGGCGAAATGGCTCGCGTGCACGAGCTCCCTGCTCGCGCACGCGCCGCCGGAGGCCGCCGTCGTGATGCTCGGGGACGTGGGCCGCGGCTATCGGTCGCTCGTGCGAGACGCGAGCTTCGAAGCGACGCCCGCGATGCAGGAGCGCGTCGCCGCGATGCAAAAGCTCTACCTCGAGCGGAGCAGCGCGATCCGCGACGCCCACCACGAGCTGCAGCCGCTCTTCGACGACTTGCGCGGCGCGATCGCGAACCGCCGTCTCGGCCCGATCGCGCGGTGGTACGGCACGCAGCTGCTCGGCGTCGTCGATTCTCGAGCGAGGCAAGTGGAAGGGCAAGCACGTGGACGAGCGCGTGCTCGACGACGTCACGGCCGAGCGCGACGAGGAGACGCTGCGCCTGTTCGCGCTTCGCCTGCCGAGCGCCGAGCTGCGCGAGGCGGCGCGCCGTCGCGTCGTGCGGCTGCACGTCGCCGCGTCGCCCTTCCGCGAGGTGAAGGCCGACGCGATGAACGTCGAGGACCGCGTCCTCATTCGCGGCGCGAACCCGATCTCGACCGAGCAGCACGCGGCCCTGAAGGCCTGGCTCGACCAAGCGAAGGTGCCGGTGCGCGGCGTCCTCGTCCAGCAGAGCGTGTGGCAGCAGAAGGCGAAGCTCGTCGCGTACCGCGAGACGGGCCCGGGCCTCGTGCTCCTGCCCGAGCTCGATTCTGCGAGGCATGCTGATGGTCCAGGCCGACGGCGTGTCGCTGCCCATCACGCTCTGCGCGCCGGCGGAGGCGCTCGACCCCAGCCCCTGCCTGCCGCCCGCGGCCGTGCACCTCGAGAACCCCGTCGCGTACCTCGATCACGGCGGCGTGTTCCGCTTCGTCGACGAGATGCGCGAGACCGACGCCGTCGCGCTCGTCGCGCTCCACGATTGCTTCGCCGTGCCCGTGAGCGTCGCGGGCCGCACGCTCACGTCGTTCGTGTGGCCGCTACACTATCAGCGGCCGGACAACTTCGTCGCGGCGCCGGACGCGCCGGGAGCCATCGGCCCCTCGATTGTCGTGAAGGTCGATCACCGCGATCCGGCGCGGTACGTGTTCTCGATGAGCATGGGGAGGCAGCCGTACTGGGCGGTCGTCGAGGCGTTCGACGCTCGCTCGTTCGTCGTCGCGAGCCAGGGCGCTCGAGGTCACGCGGGCGCGAGCGGCGCCGCCGGCGCGACGGGCTCGAGCGGCAGCGAGTGCAGCTCGGGAGGACCCGGCGGGAGCGGCACCGCGGGCGGACCCGGCGGCGACGGCGGGGACGGCGGCGACGTGCTCGTCGAGCTCGATTGCGGCGGCCGCGCGTGCGACGACGCGATCGCGCTCTTGCGCACGACGGTGCTCAGCCTGGGCGGCGACGGCGGACCGGGCGGCGCGGGCGGCGCGGGCGGCGCGGGCGGCGCGGGAGGACCCGGGCGCGCGCAGCGGAGCCACATCGACTCGAGCGGCGTGACCGTGGTCGACGATCCGGGTTGCTCGGCGGGCTCGAGCGGCTCGTCGGGCTCGAGCGGCGCCAACGGCCCGTCGGGCGCGCCGGGTCGACCGGGACGCGTCGTGTTCCGCGTGCGCTGAGCCGCCGTCAGACGCTGATCGCGCCCTTGCGGAAGTCGCTCTTCGCGATCTTCACGTTCACGCACGACGGCACCTTCGCCGCGAACGCCGCGTCGAGCGCGGGCGCGAGGTCCTCGATTTTTTCGACGTACGCGCCGAACCCGCCGCACGCCTCGACGACCTTCTCGTAGCGCGTGTATTCGAGCCCGGTCGCGACGGCGCGCTCCTCGCCGTAAATCTCGACCTGACCGCGGCGAATCTGCGTCCAGCCGGCGTCGTTGCCGATGATCGCGATCACCGGAATCTTCTGGCGCGCCATCGCCTCGAACTCGAGCGCGTGCAGCCCGAAGCTCCCGTCGCCGTAGACGAGCACGACGTTCGCGTCGGGGCGAGCGAGCTTCGCCGCCATGGCGTAGCCGGGGCCGACGCCGAGCGTGCCGAGCGGGCCGGGGTCCATCCACAGCTGGGGCTGCTCGAGCTTGAGGACGTACGCCGCGGTCGCGACGAAGTCGCCGCCGTCGCCGATGACGACGTCGTTCTTGCCGAGCCGCTTTCCGAGCTCGTCGCAGACGCGGAGCGGGTTCGGCGGAGAAGCGTTCGAGTCGATCTCGGCGCGCATCTTCTCGCGCCGCTTGTTCTCGTCGGCGCGGATCGTCGCCAGCCACTCGGGCGCTTTTTTCGCCGGCAGGGCTGCGAGGAGCTGGTCGAGCACGAGGCCGGAGTCGCCGTGGATGCCGACGTCGACGCGGCGATTTCGCCCGAGCTCGGCGCCGTCGAGATCGATCTGGACGATCTTTGCGCCGCCGATCGACCGGCCGTAGTCGAGACGAAAATCGAACGGCGTGCCGAAGACGAAGACGACATCGGCCTGCGAGAGCGCGGCCCTGCGCGAGCGCGAGAAGAGCCCCGGGTGCTCGTAGGGGATCGCGCCGCGCGCCATGCCGTTCAGATAAAACGGCACGCCGTACGCGTCGGCGGCGCGCTTCACGGCGTCGCGTCGCGGCGACCAGCGCACCTGCGAGCCGATCAAGAACACCGGACGCTCGGCCTCCTTCAGCATCGCGGCGGCGCGCTCGATCGCGCGCGGGTCGCCGGCCGGCCGCGGCGGCTCGTCGAACGGCGCCGTCATCGGGGCCTCGGCGTCGTCGTGCATGTTCATCAGGAGATCGAGCGGCATCTCGAGGAAGACCGGCCCGGGCACGTTGGACTGGGCGATGCGCATCGCGGAATCGATGTATTCTGCAATGCGCCGCGTCTCGGGGACCTGCACGCTCCACTTGGTGATGGGGCGCATGAGCGAGACGCAGTCCATGTCCTGCAGCGAGCCCATGTCGCAGAGCGCGCGCGGGCCGGCGCCGCCGATGCAGACGAGCGGAATGCCCGCGCGCTGCGCGTTCGCGATCGCCGTGACCACGTCGGTCACGCCCGGTCCGGCCGTCACGGCGCAGACGCCCGGCTTGCCAGTGACGCGCGCCCATCCGTCCGCCGCGTGGCCGGCCGTCTGCTCGTGGCGCACGTCGACGACGCGAATGCCTTCGTCGAGGCACCCGTCGTAGATCGCTTGGATGTGACCGCCGCAGAGCGTGAAGAGGTGCGACGTGCCATGACGTTTGAGCGCTTGGGCGACGAGCCGCCCGCCGTGGACGAAGGCCATGGCGCGCAGCATACCGTCCGCGTGCAGCGAGCACGGCTACATTCGTGCTCGGAACTTCAGCCGCCGATCATTTCTTGCAGACGTCGGCCGTGAAGGCGCCGGCCATGGATCCCTTGCCGCCGGCCAGACGCAACGTGCCTTTCAACGGCGCCGCGAAATCGAGCGATTCGAGCCGAATCCAGCCGCGCTCGGTGGTGCGCGGCTTGCCGACTTTCCACGTGCTCGGCGCGAACATTCCGACCATCGGCTGCTGCGTGCCGGAGTAATCGAGCTTGGGCGACGCGCCGCCGATCTCGGTGATCGCGAGCGAGGGATCGTGCTTGTCGCCGAGAGGCAGGTCGGCGCAGCCGATGTCCGGCGACGCGAACAGATCGATCTCGGAGACGTAGTCGAGGTCGAGCTTCTTGCTGTGACGGACGACGGCGAGCGCCTTCTTGGCCGCGAAGGCCTCTCCGGCCATGGTGCCGACGACGGGCCCGGTCGGCTCGGAGGCCTCGAGCTTCGGCGCGGGCGTCGTGAAGAGCGGCGGACACACCTTCGCGTCGAACGTCCCCGCAGCGCTCCACCCGCCGCGCGCCCAAGTCGTCCAGCCGACGACGCGGCCGCCGGTCTTCGTGTCGGCAGACGCGATCTGCGCGGTGAGCTCGTTCGCGTCGAGGTAGCTGCCGCCCGGCGCGCCCGTCGCGTCCATCTGACCGGTGACGCCGATGCGGCTGCCCGCGAAGTACGTCGCGCCCGGGCCGGGCGGGACCTTGAGCGTCAGCGTGCGGAGCTGGGTGTCGTCGATGAATCGGGCGCCCAGGTCGTCGCACGAGTACTTGCGATCGGCGAGGACCACGCTGAGCACCCCGTCTTCGCCGAGGTACGCGACTTGGACGGAGAGCGGCGCTGCTTTTCCGTCGACCGTGAGCGTCACTGGATTGGTGGGCGGCGGCGGCTGCGGCGCCTTCGGCGGGGGGACGTGCGTGGCGGCGTGGGTGGACGGGGCTCGGGCGGACGCAGAGGCCACGGGCCGCGGGTCGTGCTTCGGGGAATTGCACGCCGCGAGCGTCAGGAGCAGCGCAGACACCCTCCTCATCAGCGCGACCATACCACGCGTCCGGTAAGCCAATGTGTGCCAATCGTTCGGCTCCGAACGATCCGCAGATCGCGTTCCCACAACGATAAATGCGCCGGAATAGCCGATGTGCCGCTGGCACACCCAGTGCAATGCCGTACTGCCATCATGCGCAACTTCGCTCTTCGGACCCTTCCCTTCGCCCTCCTCACCGCCGCCTGCAGCCTGGGCGGCCAAGACTTCGAAGTTCTCCAGTCGAGTCAACCGCGCGACATGTCGCCGAACGTCTCGCCGGCGGCCGCGTCCGAGCTCGCCAAGGGCGACGCCGCCTTCGCCGCGGAGCTCTACGCGCGCGTCGCCAAGGACGACTCCGCCAACGTCTTCTTCTCGCCCTACAGCATCTCGCTCGCGCTCGCGATGACCTACGACGGCGCGGCGGGCGACACCGCGAAACAAATGGCGAGCGCGCTCCACTTCACGCTGCCGGTCGACCAGCTCGACGCCGCCTTCGACTCCGTCGACCTCGCGCTCGCCACGCGCAAGAACGCGCTCGGCCCCGACGGAAAGGCGGCCAAGGGCTTCGAGCTGAACGTCGCCGACTCGCTCTGGGCCGACAAGACCCTCGCGATCGCGCAGCCGTACGTCGACGGGCTCGCGGTCAACTACGGCGCCGGCCTCCGGCTCGTCGATTTCGCCCACGCGCCCGACCCGGCGCGCGTCGCCATCAACGGGTGGGTGAGCGATCAGACGAACGCGAAGATTCAGGATCTCATCCCCCAGGGCGACGTCGATTCGTCGACGCGCCTCGTCCTCGTCAACGCGATCTACTTCGACGCGCCGTGGGCCTCGCCGTTCGACACGAGCGCGACGCACGCCGAAGCGTTCACGCTCGCCGACGGCTCGACGACGCAAGCGACCGTCATGTCGCAGGCGCTCGAGGCGAGCTACGGGCAGGGCGACGGATGGCAAGCCGTCGAGCTGCCGTACGTCGGCAATCAGACCTCGATGGTCGTCGTGCTCCCCGACACCGGCAAGCTCGCGAGCGTCGAGAGCGGGCTCTCGGGCGACGCGATTCAATCGGTGTTCGCAAGCCTCTCGGCGGGCGCGAGCGTCACGCTCACCTTGCCGAAATTCCAGATCAAGGGCGGAACCATCAGCCTCGCGAGCGAGCTCCAGGCGATGGGAATGGTCGACGCGTTCGACCCGACGAAGGCGGATTTTTCGAAGATGGCCGCCGAGCCGCTGTGGATCGGCGACGTCGTTCACCAAGCGTTCGTGAGCGTCGACGAGGCGGGGACCGAAGCAGCCGCTGCCACCGCCGTCGTCCTCGCCGGAGCGTCCGCGCCGAGCAAGCAGGTCACGCTCGACGTGAACCGGCCGTTCCTCGTCTTCATCCGCGACATCCCCACGAACACCGTGCTGTTCATGGGGCGCGTCGCGAACCCTACTTGACCGAGATCGTCGTCTTGGGCGCGCTCACTTCGCGGTCCATGCCCTCGAAGACGAGCACGAGCGGCGTCGCGACGCGGATCGTGTAGGTCCCGCGCGGCAGGTTGCCGGAGGGGACGCGCGGATAACCTTCTTCGGGGGGCGTTCCGCGCAGCTTCTCCGGCGCCCAGCGCATGCGCACCGCGGCCCACGGCACCGTGAGCTTCGCCGTGCCGTTCGGGACGAGGGTGATGCGCGCGGTCTCGTGCGAGGTCGCCTCGCGCGGGGGCATCCCGCTCGGGAGAGCCGGCGGCTTGGAGGCCGGCATGTCGACGCGTCGCTCTTTCTTGTCGTACGTCTCGGTCGGAAATCGCGGCGTCGGATTCGAGCGTGAAGAACAGCGGCATCGGCGCGTTCGATTTGTTGGTGAGCGTGAGGACGAGATTGACCTTGCTCCCGGGCGACACGGTCGCGACCGAAGGGACCAGCGTCATCGCGAGCTTGCCCTTCATGTCGACGGTCTTCTCGTCGGGCTTCGGGTTCGGCACTTCGCAGGCCGCTTGCATGAGCACCGTGCCGAGGTCGCCGTCGAAGACCGCGCACGGGTCCTTCTTCGCGCCCGCGGTCTCGGGCGTCGTCGCGGCGCCCGCGTCGGCGTCACTCGACGTCGAGTCGGTCGGCGTGCCCTCGCCCTCGGCGGTCGTCGTCTGCTTCGGCGGTTGATTCTCCGCGGATTGGCCGCCGCACGACAGCGCGACGAGGGATGCTGCGATCAGAAGCGTGTTACGCATCGCTCACCTCGGGGCGAGACCGTACCACGATTGCCGCGAGCGCGACCCCGATCGGATACGCGAAGAGGGCGCCGGTCGCGAAGCGCGTCACGTGCCAGACGGGGTGCATGCCGGCGTTCTGGGTCAGCATCTCCAGCACGAGGAGCGCGCCCGCGATCGCCATCCAGCTCCACATCAGCTTCGGCCCGCGGTACGGCCGCGCGACGACGAGCCCGAGCGCGAAGCCCACGTCGAGGCCCATGCAGCGCGAGCACATCGGCATGAGCGACCCGAAGACGCGGAGGGTGCGATCCGGCAGGCGGTGGCACGTCCGCGACCAGGGCCACTCGAGCGCGGCCGCCCATGCGTGCAGATTGCACGCATGCAGCAGGGGCGGCAAAATCGGCCAGAGGAGGATCGCGACGCCGAGCGCCGCGATCGCGACGCGAGACCTCATCGGCTTCATCGCTCCGTTGGCACCTTGATCTCGCCGGCGGCGACGCGCACGCGGAGCGCCTCGACGCGCGCGACGACGTCCGGCGGGAGATCGCTCGCGTGCGGCCCCTCGTGCACCCAGTCGACGCCGTGGTCGGCGAGCCCGAGCGCGCGCATCCCGCCGTGGAAGCGACCGGCGAGGACGTCCTCGATGGCGTCGAACACCGCGACGTCGACGCGCTTGGTCATGCTGGTGACGACCACGCCGGGCATCTCGTCGTGCTGATTGGCGTCGACGCCGATCGCGCGGATGTGCATCTCCTTGGCGCCTTCGAAGACCCCGTGGCCGGTCGAGCCCGAGGCGTGGAAGATGACGTCCGCGCCGGCGGAGGCCTCGCCGATCGCGAGGAGCTTTCCCTTCGCCGGGTCCTTGAACGCGTCGGGCGTCGCGCCCGCGTAGGTCGCTTGCACCGTGCACGACGGGCACGTCGCGAGGACGCCGGCCGCGTAGCCGGCCTCGAACTTGCGGATGAGCGGGATTGTCATGCCGCCGACGAAGCCGACGTCGTGCGTCTTGGTGAGGAGGCCCGCCGCCGCGCCGACGAGGAACGACCCCTCCTCCTCGCGGAAGGCGAGGCCGAGCACGTTCGGCGGCATCGACTTGCTGGGCGCGTAGTCGACGCAGGCGAAGTGAACGCTCGGATAGCTTCGCGCGACCGCGTCGACGTCGCTCGAGAAGATGAAGCCCACGCCGATCACCAGGTCCATGCTCTGCGACGCGAAGAGCCGGAGCGCCGCCTCGCGGTCCTCGGTGCTCGCCGGCTCGAGGTAGCGCACTTCGACGTCCAGCTCGCGTTCGGCGCGCATGAGCCCGATGTACGCCGCGTCGTTGAAGCTCTTGTCGCCGCGCCCGCCGACGTCGAAGACGAGACCGACGCGCGCCTTCGCCGGGTGGGTTCGCCGCGCAACCGACTCGTGCGTACGCGCCGGCAGCAAGGTCGCCACGGTCGCGAGCACGATGGCGATCGGGCCGAACACGCGCGGGCTCATCGCGCCGAAGCATACGATCTTTCGACGCGTCACGAGGTGCGCGCGGCGCTCGCCGCATTAGCTGATTTCATGTCGCTCCGCGCTCCGCCGCCGCACGTTCGCGCGACGCGCCACGAGGCGATCGTGCACCCGGCGCGACCGCGCCGGCGCGCGGTGTTTCTAGCGGCCGTGCTCATGGACGTGCTCGCGGCGGCCGGGCTGCAGAGCGAGTCGGGCGCGCACGGTTACCTCGTCGTCTTGCTCGTGCTGGTTGGAAACCTCTGGCTCTGCTGCAGCGGGAGCGATCGCACGGTCGTCGTCGTCGGCGACGACGGGATCGTTTCGGGCGGCGCCTTCTGCCCGTTTTGGATGGTCGAGTCGATCGTGACGCCGTTTCGACGACCGGGGCACATTCGCGTTCGGCTGAAGGACGGGCGACAGATCGCGTATTCCGCGCCGCCCGACGGGCACCTCCTCGGGCTCCGTACGCGCCTGCTCCAAGAGCTCGCGGCGTATCGCCGCGCGTCGACGGCGCCGCCGCTGCCCGTCCCGTTCGACGCGCTCGCCGACGCGCGCGGCGCGGCCTATCGCCGTCCGTCGGGCGACTCGGCGCTCTGGACGCTGCTCGAGTCGCCCGTGGCGTCTCCCGCGCACCGCGCGCGTGCCGCGCTCGAGCTCGCGAAGAACGCGGAGCGCGGCGCCGCCGATCTCTTCCGTTTGCACGACGTCGCGGTCGCCACGGCGCACCCCGTGCTGCGCAGGGTCCTGCTCGCGTCCGCCGGTCACGAGCCGGTCTCCGGTCGCTCCGCGCGGCGCATGCTGCGCGCGCTCGCGGGCTGATCACGCGAGCCCGCGCCCGTCGCCCTTGCTGTCCACCTCGATGAAGATTTTCTTCATTCGAGGCATTTCCGCGCGGATCCGCCGCTCCATCTCGTTGGTCATTTCCTCCACCGATTCGACGGTGGTGCCCGGAGCGAACGCGATCTTCAGCGCGAGGACGACGACGTCCGGTCCGAGGTGGACGGCGAGGAGCTGCGTGACGCGCGGCGCGCCTTCGATGCCCTGGGCGAGCTCGACGACGCGCGCGCGATCTTCTTCGGTCGCGCTCTTCCCGATCAGGAGCCCGTGCGTGACCCACGCGAGGAGGATCGCGACGGCCGACAAGAGGACGCCGATGAGGATGCTGCCGATCGGGTCCCAGACCGACTCGCCGGTGGCGGCGCGCAGACCGACCGCTCCGAGCGCGAGGCCGAGCCCGAGGAGAGCGGTCGTGTCCTCGGCCACGACGAGCGGCACGGTCGGATCGCGCGCGTCGAGGAACGCGCGGAGGAGCGGCTTCCCTTTCGCCGCGTGGCGGAATTCCCCGAACGCCACGCGAAAGCTCATCGCCTCGAAGAAGAACGACGTGCCGAGCACCGCGTAGTTGACGACGTTCGACGAGAAGCGAAGGTGCACGCCGAAGACGACGTGGTCGATCATCACGATCGGCTCGACGCCGTGGATCAAGTGCTCGGCGCCTTCGTACACGGCGAACGCGCCGCCGAGCGAGAAGAGGACGAGCGCGACGACGAAGGGCCAGAAATAGAGCTCGCTCGCGCGCCCGAACGGGTAGCGAGCGCTCGCTGGCTTGGACGCGAGGTAGAGGCCGAGGAGCAGCAGCCCTTGGTTGCCCGAGTCGGCCACCGAGTGCACCGCCTCGGCGAGCGTCGCGGTCGACCCGCTCACGATCGCCGCACCGAACTTGCATGCCGCGATGGCGACGTTGCCCGCCAGGGCGGCGATGACGACTTTGCGGCTCCCTTCGGCGCTCATGGCCGACCGCACTCTACTTGAGCATCACTCCGTCATGCACGCGAACAGCGCGCCGCGCGCGCGGTGGAGGAGCACGTCGACGTGCCCGCGCGTGATTCCGAGGGCGGCCGCGACGTCTTCGCCCTCACGCTCTTCGAGCATGCGTAGCGTCACGACCGCGCGCTGCGTGTCGCAGAGGCGCTCGACGCACGCGCGGAGGCGCACGTGCTCCTCGGCCTTGGCGATTCGTTCGTCGGCGGCGGGCTCGCTCGCGTCGGGGCGCGCGTCGTCGAGCGGCTCGTGTGGCCGAGCCACGTGGTGGCGCCGGCGCTTGTTGCGCGCGGCGTTGCGGACGATGCCGCCGAGGTAGGCGGCGCGCTCGCCCTCGGGCGGCAGGTCCCCGCGGATCGCGAGCCGGAGAAACGTGCAGAATGCATCGTGCACGCAGTCGATCGCGTCCTCCTCGCCGACGCCTTCGCGGCGCGCGATCGAGGCCAGGCGGGCGCGCTCGCTTCGAACGGCGCGCGACAGGAGCTCGAGGACGTCGACGGACGGAGAGTGCATCGAAGGCGTAGGTTTCGAGGCGATTGAATCTTACACGTAAGATCGCCGGCGCCCGGCACCTCGCCGGTCATGAGCATTTTGCACGCAAACGACGCGACGTTCGAGCGCGAGGTCCTCGCGGAGAAGGGGACCGTCCTGGTCGAGTTCAGCGCAACCTGGTGCCCGCCTTGCCGCGCGCTCGAGCCGGTCATCGAGTCGCTGGCGCGCGAGCGCGCCGCGAGCCTGAAGGTGGTCGCGCTCGACATCGACGAGTCGCCCGAGATCTGCAGACGCTTCGGCGTCCGCGCGGCGCCGACGCTCATGGTGTTCCGCGAGGGCAAGCGCGTCGTCGCCCACGTCGGCGCCGTGCCGAAAGAGCGGATTGTCGCGCTGCTCGAGCGCTGACGCGCGCCTCAGCGCTTTCGGAGGCCGAGGAGGCCGAGCACGAGGCCCGCGAGCCCGAAGAGCCCCGCGACCGTGCCGAAGATCATCATGCGCTTCATCGCCGACTCTTTGACGAGCTGGACGACGAAGCCGGCGCTCGCGCCGAGGTCGGAGAAGCGGTCCTCGACGGTCGCGTACTGGTAGGCGTTGTACGCGAACACCAAGAAGGCGAGCGCGCCGATGCCGAGCAGCAGGACGCCCACGAGAATGAGCGCGACGTTGCGCTGCGCCGGCCGCTGCGGCGGCTGCGGGTACATCATCGGCTGAGGCTGCTGGGCGTACGGGTTCGGCGGCTGCATCGGTGTAGGACGAGAGCGTACCTCACGCTGTGGCACGGCGGCTGCTCGGAAGTCGAGCCAGAGGAGCCGCCATGAACCCCACACGCCACGCCGGCGGGACGATCGCGCGACCGGGCGCGAGCGAGCCGCCGACCGACGACGCCGAAGCGCACAGCCTCGAGCTCATCGCGACGTTGCCAACGACTCTCGATGCTTGGGCGATCAAGTGGACGCTCAAGGCCGAAGGCATCCTCGCGTTTTTGGGCGGCGCCGCCACGTCGGGCGTCGACGTGTACGTGCTGCGGAGCGACGTGGCCCGGGCTCTCGAGGTGCTCTCGCGCGACGAGGAGCAGCTCGAAATCGCTTGAGCGGCGTGCGCACGGCCCGCGCATTTCGCGGCAAAACGTTCAGCGAAGCCGATCCGCCAGCGCGAGCGTTGCGCGCGATTCGGGCACGCCGTCGAGGAAGCTCCGGCGAAGCTCGTCGTCGTGAATGCGCTCGGCGCGGCTGCGGAGGCGGCCTTCGGCCTGGAGCGCGAGCTCGCGGGCGGCGCCGCGATTGCCCGCGGCCTCGAGGGCCTCGATGCGGACGAGGCGGATGAAGGTCTCGCCGTCCTCGACGCCGCCTCCGACGATCTCGAGCGCTTCGAGCGAGGTCTCGGCGGCCTCGGCGATTCGACCGCGCGCGAGGTAGGTGCGCGCGAGCACGGCCTTCGCGAACCCGACCAGCGGCGGGTTCTTCTCGAGCGCGCGGAGCGCGGCGTGGCACTCGCCCTCGGCCCCTTCGGAGTCTCCGAGCTCGAGCGTCATGAGCGCGCCGTACGCGCGCGCGGCACCTTCGATGCGCTTGTCACCGATGGCGGCTCCGATGCCCGCGGCGCGGCGCTCTTGCTCGCGCGCCTCTTCGAGCCGGCCCATCCCGCGGAGCACGTTTCCGAGGTTCTGCAGCGCGTACGCGCAGATCATCGGCAGGCCGACACGCTCGGCGTCGCGGTGCGTGCGGCGAAGGAGCGGCTCGGCCCGATTGAACGCGCCGAGCTCGGCGTAGGCGTAGCCCAGGTTGATGCGCTGCGAGCTCGTGTTGCGCATCTCGCCGATGCGCTCGAACGCGGCGAGGCACGCCTCGGTGCTCTTCGCGAACGTGGCGAGGTCGCCGTCGCGGAGCGAACGCATCGCCGAGAGCCAGTGGCGCCAGCCGCGCGCGTGGTCGTCGAGGTTTTCGTCGGGCTCTTCGTTGATGTTCTTCGAGATCGCGTCGGCCTCGTCGAAGTAGCCGCCCTCGAGGAGCTGCGTGCAGCCGCGCGAGATGCAGACGATCTGCGCGTTGCGCGCGTCGCGCGAGCCGGCGCGGGCGGCGCGCGCGCCGGCGAGCTTCGGCGAGGCGCCCTCGAAATCGCGGCGGTACGCGCACGACGCGATGAACTCGCCGGCCGCGAGGAACCACGACACGGTGCCTTCCTCGAGCGCGTCCACCGCGGCGAGTCCGTGCTTCGACGCGCTCTCGTAGTCGCCCATCCAGCGGAAGGCCTCCGCGCACGTCGCGTGCAAAATCCCCGCGACTTCGCCCGAGGGCGCGAGCGCGAGCGCGCGTTCGGCGAGCGTGACGGCGCCGCGGAGATCGTTCCCCTCGAGCGCCTTGGTCGCCGCGGCGCGGAGGTGCGCGATGGCGCGCTCGGGCGCGCCGCCGCGGACGAAGTGCTCCGCGAGCGCGAGCGGGCCGACGCCGCCGTTCGACTCGAGCAGCTCGGCGGCGAGGAAGTGCCCGAGCGCGCGATCCTCGTCGGTGAGCGTCGCGTAGGTCGCGTCGCGGAGGAGCGCGTGACGGAAGCGGTAGTCGCGTCGCGCGCCCTCGGTGAGGATCTCCGCGCGCGCGAGCGCCGCGAGGTGATCGACGACCGCCTCGCGCGCGATCGCGTCGCCGAGGAGCGCCGAGAGGGCGTCGGGCGTGAAGCTCTCGCCGAAGACGCTCGCCGCCCGGAGCACGCGCCGCGCGTTCGGGCCGAGCGCGTCGAGGCGCGTCTGGACCACGCCGAAGATGGAGTCGGGGAGGGCGCTCTCGCCTCGCGCGGCGCCGCGGATCAGCTCCTCGAGGAAGAATGCGTTGCCCTGCGCACGTTCGACGAGGGACGCGATGCCCGCGTCGTCCTCGCCCGCGCCGAGCGCGTCGCGCGCGAGCTGCTCGGCCGCGCGCCGTCCGAGCGGCGCGAGGGCCATCGACACGAGGCCGCGCTCGGCCCACAAGCTCGGAAAGAGCTCGGTCACCTCCGGTCGCGCGAGCGCGAGTACGAAGAGCGCGCTCCCGGCGAGGTTTCGCAGCGCGGCGTCGACGATTCGCACCGACGGGATGTCGCCCCAGTGGAGATCCTCGACGACGAGCACGACGGCTCGCTCGGAGCTCGCGAGCCACGCCTCGAATGCGGCGCGGAGGTGATCGCCCATGAGGCGCGTGTCGCGGCGCGCGGCGCGAAGGATCTCGTTCGCCTCGTCCGGGAAGCGCACGCCCGCGAGCTCTCCGAGGAGCGGCGCCGGCGCGCCCCTCGCGATCGCCTCGATTTTTCGGCGCTGGACGTCGTCCGGGTCGGCGACGCGGATTCCCGCCGAGCGCCGGATCGCGTCGGCCACCGCCGCGAAGGGCGCGCCGGCGTTCATCGCGTCGCATCGGCCGACGAGGATCGCGGGGGGCTCGTCGCGCTCGGCGAGGCGCGCGAGGAGCTCGTGCCGCAAACGCGATTTTCCCGTGCCCGCCGCCGCCGTAACGAGCGCGACCTTGGCTTGCGGCTCCGACACGCAATCGTCGAAGAGGCCCTCGAGCATCGCGAGCTCGCGGTCGCGACCCACGCACGGCGTCGGACGCCCGAGGAGCGTGCGCGGCGCGAGCGCGCCCTCGCGGCGCCCGACGAGACGAACGTCGGCGCCAGCCTGCTCGAGCGCGAAGCCCGCGAGCCAGTCGGCGTCGATTCCCGCGAGGTGGATGGCGCCGAGCGGCGTCCGGGAGAGGGCGTCGGCGCCGGCGTCGATGACCTCGCCGATCGGAACGCGCGCAGCCTCGCCGCGGCCCATCGCGATCGCGATTGCCGATTGCGGCAGCGCCCGCTGCAGCGAGAGCGCGCAGAGCGCCGCGCGCGGCGCTTCGTCGGTCGGCACGCCGCCCGAGAAGGTCGCGATCGCCGAGCCGTCCGCGAGGAACGCGAGCGAGCCGCCGCAGCCTTCGACGATCGCGCGCGCCCGCCCCGCGTCGCCGTCGTCGACGATCGTGGCGTCGCTCTCGGACGGGCCCGCCACCGACGACGCGAGCACGACCCAGGCGACGCGTCGCTCGCGCGCGCCGAGCGCGGGAGAAGGCGCGCGCGCCGTCTCGCCGCCCGCTCCCACCGCCATCACCGCGCGCAGGCGCTCGGCGACCGCGCGCGCCGACGGCGGGCGCTCGGCGCGGTCTTTCCGCAAGAGCGAGCCGACGAGGTCCGCGAGCGCTCGCGGCGCGTCCGGCGCGACGTCGCGCAGCGGCGCCGGCTCGTCGAGCAGCACCTTCGCGAGCGCGGCGGTCGCGTCGCGCGCGCCGAACGCGCGCACGCCGCTCGCGCACTCGTAGAGGACGCACCCGAGCGAGAAGAGATCGCTGCGCGCGTCCACGTCGCGCTGCGCGAGGGCTTGCTCGGGCGACATGTACGCGCAGCTCCCGACGATCATCCCGGTCCGCGTGACCGCCTGGGTCTCTCGCGCGCGCCTCGCGACGCCGAAGTCGACGACGCGCACCCCGAGATCGGGCGCGTCGGCCTCGTCCGCGAGGATCAGGTTCGCCGGCTTCACGTCGCGGTGCAGGACGCCCGCTTCGTGCGCGCACGCGAGCGCCTCGGCCACGCGAAGCCCGAGCGCCGCCGCCGCTGGCAGCGGGAGGGCTCCCTGCCGGAGCCGCGCGGAGAGCGGCAAACCCGAGAGCCACTCCATCGCGAGGTAGGGGTCGCCGGCCTCGTCCGTTCCGTGCGCGACGTAGCCGACGATCGCCGGGTGCGAGAGCGCGCTCAGGATGCTGGCCTCGCGCTCGAACCTCTCGCGGCTCATCGCATCGGTCGCGTGCAGCACTTTCAGGGCGACCGCGCGCCCGGATTCGCGGTCGGTCGCGCGGAACACGCGGCCCATTCCCCCGGCACCGGCTTCGCGCTCGATGACGAAGCGTCGCGCGACGGTGTCGCCGGGCCCCATCGAAAAAGCATCGGCCAACGCCGCGCAACTGGCAAGTCGCGCTGGCTTCCCGGGGCGACATTCGCTAAAGGCTCCCCCGGTGCGACGCCTCATTTTCGTGCGCCACGGTCAGTACGACGAGGTCACGACCGGCGCCCTCACGCCGCTCGGGCGAAAACAAGCGGCGCACACGGCCGTCGCGCTCCGCAAGCTCGAGGTGAACGCGATCTGGTCGAGCACGCTCCTGCGCGCGCGCGAGACGGCGAACATCGTCGCGAAAAAGCAGCCGCGCGTGCCTGTGCGCCGCAGCAAGCTCCTCTGCGAGGTCATCCCGACCAAGCTCCCGCGCAAGCTCGCGCGCCGCTTCTCGGTCCAGGGTCTCAGCGTCGAGGACGATTGCCTCCGCGCCGACCGCGCGTACGACGCGCTCTTCAAAGCGACGCGTCGCGAACGCACCGAGATTGTCGTCTGCCACGGCAACCTCATCCGGTATCTCGTCTGCCGCGCGCTCGGCATCGCGCCGAAGCTCTGGATGCGCCTCGACTCGACGCACTGCGGGCTCACCGAGTTTCGGGTGATGCCGCGCGGGGTCGTCCGCGTCGTCCGCTACAACGACGTCGGGCACATCCCCGCGGCGCTCCGCACCGAGTCCGGCGCGAAGAAGCTCAATAATAGTCGATTGTGAGCCGCGACCGCGCGGTCTGAAGGTAGCTCTGCTCCGCCGCGCGGAAGGTCTCGATCACGAGCCACCGGGCGAGGTCGTCGCGCACGTCCTCGAACTTGCGGCCACGAAACGGGTTGCTCGTCGTGCGATATTTCTCGCGGAGCTTGTCCTCGTCGGCGGTCAGAAAAGGCGACGACGAGCGATCGAGCCAAATGGCGGCGCGGGCCTCGCGGCGCAGGATCGCGTCGAATTCGGCCGGCGAGAAGCCATCGAGGCCCTCGGCGCGCTCGAGCGCCGCGGCGCCGCCGACGCGCCGAACGGTGCCGGCGCGAAAGAGCCCCACGGTCTTGGCGATCGTGGCAGGGTCGGGCGGCGGTTCGAGCGGCAGCGCGGCGAGGATTCTCCTCGGCGACGTGCGCGTCGACGGCAGCGCGGACGTGGCGCGGTTGCACGACGCCCGCTGGATCTTCTTCGAGCGCGAGGAGCCGCGCCTCGAACGAGACTTGCCCGCGCGTGATGAAGCGCGCCTGCGCGGCGCCGCCGATGTCGGGCGCGAAGAAGCGCACCGAGACGACGTCCGCGACGACTCCGCGCGGCGCGCCGTGGACGTCGGCCGACGCGGGCGCCGAAGCGAGCGTCGCGACGAACACGCCCGCGACGACGCGCGCGCAGAGCCTCAAGACGATTCCGGCGAATCGGCCGCGCGTTTCTGCTCGGCGGTTCGCTCGGCTTGCAGGTGCTCGGTGTGGTGCGCGAACCCGCGCGCCGCGCGCCGCGCCTTCAAGAACTCGGCGAACGACGACGAGCACGTCGAGATCGCGCGGGCCGAGCCCGTCGGCGAGCTCCTTCAAGTGCGCGCGCGACGCCTCGGCGCTGCGGCGACGACCCGACGAGGAGCGCGGCCCCTCGGAGTCCGGCGGGATGCTCGCGGAGGACGACGGGATCACGCTCTCGGGGCTGGACTCGCGCTCTTCTTCGCCCGGCTCCAGCCACGCAGGCCGCGCCACCGCGTGGATCGCGTGCGCCGTGAGCCACGCCTCCATGAACGTGCGAAGCCGCTCGCTGCGAAACGTGAACCACTTCTCGCGGTCGGGCCCGTAGGCCATGAGCACGTCCTTGAAGCGGCGGAACGCGCCTTTTCCGTCGATCGCGATGGTGAGCTTCGCGCGCAGATCGGTCTCCTCCACCATCGGGATGAATCGCTCCATCCACCGGTACTGCTCGCGCGAGCTCACCGGATCGATGCGGAGGTAATTGGGGTCCGACGCGATGCGCACGTGCATCTGCGGATCGGCGACGCCGTCGACGACGCGGAGGACCTCGCCGGTCACGAGGTGGAGATAACTGTGGACCTCGGGCGCGTTGTTCTCGAACGCGTCCTCGAGGGCTTCCCAATCGACGGGGACGTCACGAAGCGGTCCGCTCGCTTGCGGCAAGCTCGCCAAGCTGGGGGACGACGGCGGAATTTCTTTTCTCTCGGCCATGATGCTGCTCCCTTCCGTCGGACACGCGCGAGCCGATGGGCCATGGGCCCGCCGCCTCTCGCATCTTCCTTCGCATCATGTGGCGTCACCGTGGGCTGGACGGCGACCATGCGACGGAAGAATCCGACAAGCTTCAAGTTCCGTTTTCGGTTGAAGTGATGAAGCATGCCACGCGCGGAAGGGGCATCGCAAGCCGCGTGCATCAGACGCCCGCATCCCAGCCGATTGGTGCGCCCGGGGGCACGCCCGGTTGCGTGCTCGGGGTCGGGCTAGGCGTGGGCATCGGGGTCGGCGTCGGCGTGGGGATCGGCGTCGGCGTCGGGCTCGGGGTCGGCAGCGGCGTCGGCTGCGGAAACGGATTGGGGTAGGGGCTCGGCACGGGCGGCGGCACTTGCGCTTCGGCGTCCGTGCGCGAAAACGCGAACGGAATGGCCGCGACCGTGGCGACGAACGCGAGGGCGATGAGCTTCGGGCGCATGCCCGAGAGGCTGCAAACGAGGTGCCTCGCGCCTGCCCGAGCTCAGCTCGTGCGCGTCCGGCGGATGGCGTCCTGCCAGCGCGCGAGGTGAGCCGCGCGCTCCGGCTCGGCCATCGCCGGCTCGAACGAACGATTGATCTTCAAGAGCGACTTGGCGGACTCGACCGTGAAGAGCCCGAGCCCGACGCCGGCGAGCATCGCCGCGCCGCGCCCGGTCGACTCGACGTCGAAAGGGCGCTCGATTCGCGCCCCGGCGACGTCGGCCTGAAACTGCATGAGGAGGTCGTTTCGCGCGGCTCCGCCGTCGACACGCAGCTGCTTCAGGTCGCGGCCGGCGTCGTTGGCCATCGCCGCGAGCAGATCGTAGACGGAAGCGCGATGCCCTCGAGCGTGGCGCGCGCGAGGTGGGCTCGCGTGGTGCCTCGCGTCAGTCCGACGATCGTGCCCGCGTGCGTCCTGGTCCCAGTATGGCGCACCGAGGCCGGAGAGCGCGGGGACGAACGTCACGCCCTCGCTCGAGGGCACCTCGCGCGCGAGCGCCTCGACCTCGGCCGCCGTCTTGATGATGCCGAGCCCGTCGCGCAGCCACTGCACCGCCGCGCCGGCGATGAACGCGCTGCCCTCGAGCGCGTATGCGTCATCGGCTGCGGCCCGATTCGCCACGCGACCGTCGTGACGAGCCCGACTGCTTGCTCCGGACCGGTTTCTCGCCGATGTTCATCAGCACGAACGCGCCCGTGCCGTAGGTGCATTTGGCGTCGCCGGCGCGCGAAGCACGCCTGCCCGAAGAGCGCGGCCTGCTGGTCGCCGGCGATCCCCGCGATCGGGATCCCGTCGCGGCAAGAAGGCGAGGCCGCGCGTCTCGCCGACGACCTCCGCGCTCGAGACGATCGCTCGGCAGCATCGAGCGCGGCACGCGGAAGAGCGCGAGCATCTCCGTCGTCCCACGCGAGCGCGCGAGGCTCAAGAGCAGCGTGCGCGACGCGTTGGTGACGTCGGTCACGTGCATCTCGCCGCCGGTCAGGCGATGCGATCGAGAAACGAGTCGATCGTCCCGAACGCGAGCTCGCCCTTCTCGGCGCGAGCGCGCGCGCCGCTCACGTGGTCGAGGATCCAGGCGATCTTCGTGCCCGAGAAATACGCGTCGATGACGAGGCCGGTGCTGCTCGAAGATCTCTGCGGCGTGCCCGGCGCGTCTTGAGCTCGTCGCAAGCGCCTGCGGTGCGGCGGTCCTTGCCAGACGATCGCGCGATGAATCGGCGCGCCGGTCTTCCTGTCCCAGACGAGCGTCGTCTCGCGCTGGTTGGTGATGCCGATGCCCGCGATGTCGTCGCGACCGACGCGCGCGGCGTCGAGGGCCTTGCGGATCGACGGCCTCGACCGATTTCCAGATCTCTTCGGCGTCGTGCTCCACCCACCCGGGCTGCGGGAAGTGCTGCGGGAACTCGACGGTCGCGCGCCCGAGGGTCGTTCCGTCGCGCGCGACGACGAGGGCCGTCGACCCGGTCGTGCCTTGATCGATGGCGAGGAGGTGTTGGGCCATCCCCGTGGCTTATCACCGGACGAACGCTCCAATGAAGGCCGAAACGCTGGAGGTCAGCTCGTCGACCGCGGCTGGAGCGAGCGCCTCGCGGCAGGTCGCTGCGCCCCCTCCCGCGCGCGCAGCGGCATCGCGAGTGTGAAAGTGGTCCCGCTCGCTTCGGTGCTCTCGACCGAGGCGTGGCCGCCGTGAGCCTCCGCCACGGCTCGGACGATTGCCAGACCGAGCCCCCAGCCCCTGCGGCCGCTCGCGACGCTGTCCGTCGTCCTGCGGAAGGGCCGAAGATCTCGCGCTGATCTTCCTCCCGGATCGGCGGGCCGTCGTTGTGAACGGACAAGAGGACCGTGTCGCCGTCGCGTCGCAGGCGCACGCCGACTCGCGAGCCCGGCGTGCCGTATTTGAGCGCGTTCGCGACGAGGTTCTGCAGGGCGCGGAGCAGTCCGGCGGTCCCCCACTCGCCCCGAATGGGGCCGTCGGTCTCGAGATTGATGCGGTCGCCGGCGCCGAGCGCCGCGACCATGCGGCGGAGCTCCTCGGACAAGTCGCACGCGTGGCGCTCGATCGGCAGCGTGCGTCCGGCGCGGATGCTCGCGACGTCGAGCAGCGATTGGATCATCGAGTCCGCTTGCTCGAGGTTGCGCAGCATCATCGCGCGGCCCTCGCGCGACTGCTCGTTCGACCCGGGATCGACCAGGACGCCCAGCGCCATTTTGGCCGTGGCGAGCGGGTTGCGGACGTCGTGCGCGACGAGCGCGAGGATCTGCTCCATGGCGCTCGAGGCGTCTTCGGCCGCCCGCGTCGCGGTCTCGGCTTCGCGCTTGGCCTCCATCGTCTCGCGGAACGCCGTGCGGACCGACGAAGCCGCAAACGCGACCGTGACCGCGGTCGAGACGATGATCGCGAAATGCTCCAGGCCCGCACGCGAGTTCGAGCACGCGGCCGACCGGCGGAATGAACTCGTAGTCCGCCGCGAGGCTGAGCATCACCGCGAACCCGACCGCCAGCGCGCCTCCGGCGTAGAGGGCGATGACGATCACAGTGACGATGATGACGAACGTGAAGTAGAAGCCCGTCGATCGGAAGAGGTCGAACGCGAGGCCGAAGCCGAGCAGCGCGCACGCCGCGGAGACGGCGGTGCGCCGCGTGACGGAACGGTTCTTGGCTAGCAGACTCTCCCACAACCGTCGCATCGTCGACTCCGTGAAGAACGTATCCTCCGTGCATTCGCTCTGCCAGGCGACTACGCGGCGGCGCGCGTAAAGAGGCGCGCGCGCCCCGGCCGGGGCACGGAGCCCATGCAAGCGACGTTTCGTCGCCGCCGGCGCTACACTCGGACCGATGGTGCTCGGTCGCGACGCGGAGATCGCCAAGGTCCGCGCGCTGCTTTCGGCGGCTCGGTTCGTCACCCTTCACGGACCGCCGGGCATCGGCAAGACCGCCGTCGCGCGCGCGGCGCGCGAGCACGAGGGCGACCCGGTCTTCTGCGACCTGACGAACGCCAAGACCTACGAGGACGTCGCGCTCGTCCTCGCCGGGGCGCTCGACGCGTCGCTCGGCGGCGGCGCGGAGCTCGGAAAGATCCTCGCGTCGGCGGCCGCGTCGCGCTCCGGTGCCCTCGTCGTCCTCGACGGCGGCGAAGGCGCCGTCGACGCGGTCGCCAAGCTCGCGCTCGAGCTCCGCGACGCCGGCGTGCGGGTGCTCGTGACCTCGCGCGAGCTCCTGCGCGTCGACGGCGAGGTCGCGATGGCGCTCGGACCGCTCGCGGACGCTGACGCGTTCGCGCTCTTCGCGCGCGCGGCCGAGCGCGTTCGCCCGGGATTCGACCCGGAGCCGCACGCGGCGGCGATTCGCGAGCTCGTCGCGGTCGCGAGCGGCGTGCCGCTGGCGCTGCTGCTCGCGGCCTCGCGGCTCGCCGTGATGGACGTCCCGACGCTTCTCGCGCGCCTCCGCGAGAAGCTCGACTGGCTGTCGGCGAAGCGCCGCGGCGAGCCCGAGCGTCACGCCTCGCTGCGCGTCGCGTTCGAGTCGTCGCTGGCGAACCTCGAGCCGCGCGAGCGCGCGACGCTCGTGGCCTGCGCGGCGTTTCGCGGCGCGTTCTCGCTCGAAGCCGCGGAGGCCGTCGCGGGCGAGGGAGCGGCCGACGCGCTCCAGTCGCTCGTCGAAAAGTCGCTCCTCCAATCTTGGGAGGAGGAGGGCGCGGGCGTTCGCTTCGGCATGCTCGCGATCCTGCGCCGGCTCGCGGTCGACGCGTGCGGCGAGCCCGCCGACGAGGTGCGCGACCGCCACGCCGCGTACTTCGCGCGCGCGGGCGCGACGTGGGACGACGCGAGCTGGTACGGCGGCGTGCCCGACCTCGAGCGCCTGCTCGCGATGCGCGAGGATCTCGTCGCCGCGCACGCCCACGCGGCGAAGCGAGGCTCCGCCGACGCGCTCGGCGCGGCCATCGCGGTCTACCCGATCTTCGCCGCGCACGGTCCGTACGCGTCCTTCGTGGCGATGCTCGACGAATCGCGCGACGAGCGCATCGCGGTGGGCGCCGATCCGGCGCTCGCGTCGCGCTTCTACCTCGTCCGCGCGCGCGGCTTGCAGCTGACAGGCGCGCGCGAGGACGCCGCCGCCGCGCTCGAGAAATCATTGCAGTATGCACGTAAAGCCGGCCGCGGCCCGTCGCAGGCGGGGCTCGCGGCGCGAGCGCTCGCTTTTCTCGCGCTCGCGCGGCGGACGCAGGGCGCGCTCGGCGAGGCGCGCGAGCGCTTCGAGGCGTCGGCCGCGCTCTTCCGCGACGCCGGCGACGGCAAGAGCGAGGCGGTCGTCCTCAGCGGGCTCGCCTCGCTCGACCTCGGCGAGGGCGATCTCGACGCGGCGAAGCGCTCGCTCGAGACGGCGATCGCGGCGGTCCTCGCGAGCGAGCCGGCGACCGCGGCGATGATGCGCGTCGACCTCGGGATCGTGCTCCAGGAGATGGGCGATCTCGAGGGCGCGCGCGGCGTCTACGAAGCGGCCCTCGCCGCGCACCGCGCCGCGGGAAATCGCCGCCACGAGGGGATCACGCTTGGCTACCTCGGCACGCTCGAGGACGAAGAAGAGCGACCCGACGCCGCCGAGGTCGCGCTCGAGAGCGCGCTCGCGATCCTGCGCGTCCACGGCGACCCGAAGTTCATCGCCGTCTTCGGCGGGGCGCTCGCGGCCGTGCGCGCGCGGCGCGGCGACGCGCTCGGCGCGAAGCAGGCGCTCGACGAGGCCGCGCGCGCCGCGAGAGACGGCGAGCCGCGCCTCGTCGCCGCCGTCGCGCTTCATCGTCTCCGCGTCGAAGCGACCGCCGGAAAATCGTCGCGCTCGCTCGCCGAACGTCGCGGCGCCGCGCTCGGGCTCCTCCAGCAATCCGACGACGTTCGGTTCGCGGCGCGCATGCTCGATCGCATCCTCGTGCCCCAGTCGACGCCGAGCGAGTCGCGATTGCGTGCGCTCTGCGTCGCCGAGGACACGACCTGGCTCGAGCTGCCCGGAGGCAAGCGCGTCGACCTGCGCCGGCGCGCCGTGCAGCGCCGCTTGGTCGAGCGACTCGTCCGCGAGCGCCTCGCGTCGCCCGGCGCGCCCGTCGCTCCGCTCGATCTCGTCGCGGCGGGCTGGCCGGGCGAGAAGCTCTCCGAGTCGAGCGCGCAGAATCGTCTCCACGTCGCGCTCGCGGCGCTCCGCGCCGACGGCCTCCGCGACTGGCTCCGCCGCGAGCCGGGCGGCTACGCGCTCGACGCGTCGGTCGAGGTCCGCGTCGAACGCGGCTGATTCCCCTCACGGCGCGGGATCGGCGCAGCAGCGAAAGCCCGTGGAGTAGTCGTGATACGTCTTCGCGTGCGCGGTCGTCCGGTACTCGCAGCCGGGCCCGTTGATTGTCGCGTCGACGAAATAACCGCCCATGAAGCTGCCCTTGGTCGGGTCGTTCGGGTCGGGCGAGTCGTCGATCCACTCGTGCAGGTTGCCGTGCATGTCGAACGCGCCGTACGCGCTCTCGCACTTCGCGTAATCGCCGCCGCGCGCGAGGCCGGCGTCGAGCTGGTCGCATTCGGGATCGTTCAGCTCGGCGTTCGAGTACGTCGGGTTTGGGCCGAAGAGGCGCACGATCGGGCTCTCGCGCCCTTCGTTGCACGCGCTCGGATCGTACGTGTCGCCGTAGGGGTAGACGTAGTCGTGGGCCGGTTGTCCGCGGCACGCGGCGGTCCACTCGGCGAGCGTGCAGAGTCGCTTGCCCGAGCGCGCGCACGCGGCCGCGGCCTGGACTTGGCTGATGTAACCCTGCGGGTAAATGTGCTCGGCAGGCACCGCGCGGATCGCGCTCGCGTCGACGCCGTCGAGGCTCTCGTAAAACGGCCACGGCGCGCCGCCCTGCACGAGCGCGCCCTCGTAGAGATCCACGCACACGCCCGCGTCGGGCGCGCTGACGAGCGCCATGCCCGCGGGGCACGGGCTCGCCGCTTCGGCCTCGGCCTCGCTCTGCGCGTCAGGCTCCGGCGCGGACGAATCGACCGCCTCGGCGGCGTCGCCGCACGCCGCGACCAAGAGGAACAGAATCGCCAACCGCACACGGCTGAGCTTAGCGCTTCGGGCGAGCGAAAATCGACAGTCCCACCAGGATGACGCCGCACGCGATCGCCGCGCCGAGCGGCCAGTGCGCGAGCGCGTCCTCGTGGTGCAAGTGGAGCTCGAGCGCCGCCCACCCGCTCGCGATCCCGATCGCCGTCCAAATGAGCTGGCGGCCCGTCGCGTAGACGGTGCGCGCGCCCTCCTGAATCCCTTTGACCTTCACCTCGAGCTCGCCGCGCACGCCGCGCACGAGGTATTTCTTCAAGTCCTCGGGCAGCGTGACGGCGCTCATCGCCATCTCGCGCACGGTCTCGACGACGATCTGCTGCCAGTCGCGGCTGCCGAGGACGAACTCCTGCAAATACGGCTGGATGATCGCCATCGGGTTGAGCTCGGGGTCGAGCATCGAGCAGCAACCATAAAGAAGGATGATGGTGCGCTCGAGCAGCACCCAGTCCTTCGGCACGTGGAAGGCGCTCGAGAGCTCCTTCATGCCGATGTTCATCTTGCGGAGATCGAGCAGGTTCTCGAAGCCGCGCGCCGGATCGATCTTGATGTCCTTCAGGTTGAAGGACTCGATCTTCACCTCGTCTTGGAATTTGCGGTGGAAGTACTCGATGATCTTCTCGCTCACCTGGTCGTCTGCGCCGCGCGCGAGAAAGCCCATCTTGCGGAGCGCCTTGATCAAGCGATCGGTGTCGCGGCGGAGCACGCCCTCGAGGAACTCGGGGATGCCGTCGCGCATCTGCG
Organism: uncultured delta proteobacterium; assembly: GCA_963731595.1. GTDB lineage: Bacteria > Myxococcota_A > Polyangia > Polyangiales > Polyangiaceae > DASXHD01. Next base: position 690,940 of record CAVSWE010000009.1, on the reverse strand, counting down.
GCGAGAGCTCGGCGACCGCGCCGAAGTCGAGCAGGATCAGCGCGCCGTCGTCGCGCACCAGCACGTTCCCGGGGTGCGGGTCGGCGTGGTAGACGCCGTCGACGAAGATCATCTGGCAGTACGCGCGCACGAGGCGGTTCGCGAGGTCCTTCTTGTCGATGCCGCGCGCGTCGATGGCCGCGATGTCGCCGATCTTCGTCCCGTCGACGAAGGTCGCCGTGAGCACGCGGTGCGTCGAGAGCTCGCGGATCGGCCGCGGGAAGACGACTCGCTCGTTCTGCGCGAAGTTGTGCGCGATGCGCTCGATGTTGTCGGCCTCGCGCGCGAAGTCGAGCTCCTCGTACAGAAGACCCTTGATCTGGTGGTAGTAGGCGTCGAGGCCCTGCACCGGCACGAACCACTGCACGATCATCATGATGCGGCGGATCGTGACGAGATCGAGCCGCACCATCTCGTCGATGTCTTTGTGCTGGACCTTGACCGCGACGCGACGGCCGTCTTGCGTCTTGGCCTCGTGGACCTGGCCGAGCGACGCGCTCGCGATGCACGTGCGATCGAAGGACGCGAAGAGCTCGTCGACCTTGCCGTGGAGCTCGCCCTCGACGCGCTCTTTGATCTCCTCGAAGGGCCGCGGCGGCACCCGGTCCTGGAGGCCCTCGAGCTCGGTGCGGAACTCCTCGGGCAGGAAGTTCGCCATGATCGAGAGGAGCTGCCCGACCTTGATGAAGAGCCCCTGGAGCTCGAGGATGGTCGCGTTGACGAGCGCGGCGTTGCGCTTGTGCACCGGCGAGATGCGCTGGTTCTTCCAGCTCTGCCCGAAGACGCGCGCCCAGAAGGCGAGCCACAAGTAGCTGCCGATGACCTGGAAGGTCGTCATGTACGCGCGCACGAAGCGCCACGTATTGGTCGCGCGCGGGCGGTAGGTGACCGGCGGCGCAGGCTTCACCCGGACGAGCGAGGAGTCGTCCTCGTCGCGTTTGTCGGGCGGGGTCGGCGCCAGGGTGGCCACGGGCCGATCGTAGCCGATCGCTCCGCGACGCGTCAGCCGCGCGACTGGACGCTCTTTCGGAGCTCGTCCTCCTTGCGCCGGAGCTCGCCCGTCGGGTCGCTCGCCGCGAAATCCTCGGGGTCGAACACCTGACGGATCTCGAGGGTCGTGCCCCCGGCGAACGGCGCGCGCGTCATCCACTCGAGCGCCTCTTGCCGCGACTTCGCGCGAATCAGCCAAAAGCCGCCGAGCACCTCCTTCGTCTCCGTGAACGGGCCGTCGGTCACGACCGGCTTGCCTTTGCCGAACGTGACGCGCGCGCCCTTCGACGTCGGGTGGAGGCCCTCGCCCGCGAGGAGGACGCCCGCCTTCGCGAGCTCCTCGTTGAACTTCCCCATGGCCGCGAGCTCCTGCTCGGTCGGCATCTCGCCCTTCTCGTAATTTCGCGTGCCCGGTACGAGAACCATGAATCGCATGTCGTCTCCTCCTCGTTGGTTGCGCCGCAATGTCGCGCTGTTTTCTCGAGGACGAACGAGAATCGCCCGCGCCGACATTTCTTTTTCGACGAGTCAGACGCTCAGCGCGAGCGCGGCGCGCGCGAGGGCGTCGTGGACCCGCGGCCGCGCCTCGCGGATGCGCGTGTTCCCGCGCGTCGGGTGGACGCGGTTCGTGAGGAGCGCGACGACGATGCGCGCGTCGGGGTCGATCCAGAGGCTCGTGCCGGTGAAGCCGAGGTGCCCGAACGAGCGCGGCCCGAGCACGGTCCCGGCCGACGACGCGTTCGGCGATTTTCCGTCGAACCCCGCGCGGAGCGTCCCGCCGTCGCGCGGCCGAACGAGCCACTCGTAGTCGGCGAGTCGCTCGAGCACGTGGAGCCCGAACCGCAAGACGGCGTCGATCGTGCCGAACAAACCCGCATGGCCGCACGCGCCGTCGCGCGCGATCGCCCAGGCGTTTTCGTCATGCACGCGCCCGCGCCAGCTCGCCGGCTCGGTGGCCGGCGCGCGCCGGTCGAGGTCGACGCCGCGCGCGCGCAGCATCCGCGCGCTCCCGAGCACGCTCGACAGGCCGAGCGGCGCGATGAGATGAGCGTCGAGAAACTCGCTCACGTCGACGGTCCCGGCCGCCGCGCGACCGGCGAGCAAGTAGCCGATGTCGCTGTAGACCGGGGGGGCGGGGAGCGGGCCCGGCTCGCGCGACCGACACGCGACCTCGACCGGATCGCGCGCGTCCTTCCAAAGCTCGAGGTGAGCGGGAAATCCTGCCCGGTGCGCGAAGAGGAGCTCGAGCGGGACCTCCTCGGACGGCGTCCCGCGGGCGGCCTCGACTGTCGTTCCTAGCCTCGTTTGCCGATCGATTCCGCTCCGCGCGAACGCCGTCGCCATCATCGGCTTGGTCACGCTCGCGAGATCGAAGAGCGCGCCAATTTCGCCGCCGACCTCGCCTCCGGCGGACGAGCCGCCCTCCCACGCAAACCCACATGCGGCGTTCGGCGCAACGCCCGAGCTGCGGATTTCCTCGGCGAGCGCGTCACACGTTTTTGACGCTGACTCGAAAAGGGCGCTACCTTTGTCGTTCATGGCGGAGTGGGTCTGGGAAGCGCGCGGCCCGACCGGCGAGGTCCGAAAGGGCCTGATGGAAGCCGACGATGCGGAAGCCGTTCAATCGCGCCTCCGGCAGCAGAAGCTCATGCCGACGAAGGTGAAGAAGAAGGGGCGAACCCTCGACAAAATCTCGCTCGGCTCCGGCGTCTCGCAGAAAGATCTCGTCACCTTCACGCGGCTGCTCGCGACCATGATCGACGCCGGTCTGCCGATCGTGCAGTGCCTCGACATCCTCGGCAACCAGACCGACAACAAGACCTTCGCCGGCGTCATCGCCGACGTCAAATCGCAGGTCGAGCAGGGCAAGACCTTCAGCGAGTCGCTGCGCAAGCACCCGGCGGTCTTCGACGTCCTCTATTGCAACCTCGTTCAAGCGGGAGAGACGGGCGGCATCCTCGACACGATTTTACAGCGCCTCGCCGTCTACAACGAAAAGTCGGTGAAGCTGAAGCGCCAGCTCCGCGGCGCGATGGTCTACCCGAGCATCGTTCTCGTCGTCTTCATGGGCGTCTGCGGCGTGCTCCTCGGGTGGGTCATCCCGTCGTTCAAGAACATCTTCAAGGACCTCGGGTCGAAGGACGAGCTGCCGAAGATCACGCAAATCGTCATTTCGGTGTCCGAGTTCTTCGTCAGCCACCTGCCGCTCGCGCTCCTCATCCTGGCGGGCGCCGTCGGCGGGACGATGTTCGCGTACGGGCGTCCCAACGGAAAACGCTGGATCCACCGCAATCTGCTGCGCATCCCGATCATCGGCGACGTCATCCGGAAGATCGCCGTCGCGCGCTTCACGCGAACGCTCGGCACGCTCCTCGGCTCCGGCGTGCCCATCCTCGACGCGCTCGAGATCGTCGCCAAGACGGCGGGCAACATGGTCATCGAGGAGGCGATCATGGTGGCGCGCCAGAAGATCAGCGAGGGCCGAAACATGGCCGAGCCGCTGATGGAGGCGAACGTCTTCCCGCCGATGGTCGTGCAGATGGTCGGCGTCGGCGAGCAGACCGGCGCCCTCGACGCCATGCTGAACAAGATCGCCGACTTCTACGAAGAAGAGGTCGACGTCGCGGTCGCTGCGCTCACGAGCATGATCGAGCCCATCATGATGGTCGGCATCGGCAGCGTCGTCGGCACGGTGCTCATCGCGATGTACCTGCCGATCTTCTCGCTCGCAGGCAAGATCAAGTCGAATTGACCTCGCCCACCGACGGCCCTCGCTCGCGACATCGCGCCGGCGGCGGATCCGTCGACCTCGGCGCGCGCACTCGCCTCATGTGGGTGACGGGCGCTCGGCTGCTCGTCACCACGCTGTTGCTCGGCGCGACCGCGTTCTTCTACCTGCACGGCGGCCTCTCGCGTTACCCGCAGTCGCTCCAGATCGTGTTCGTGACGATCGCGCTCGCGTACGCCGTCTCGGCCGTCGAGGCGAGCATCCTGCGAAAGGGCCGAGGGCTGCGCGCGCTCGCGTTCGTGCACCTCGTGGTCGACCAGTGCTTGTGGACCTCGATCGTCTACGTCTCGGGCGGTGCGTCGTCCGGCGCGACGTCGTTCTACGGCCTGACCGTCCTCGTCGGCGCGGTGCTCATCGGCCTCCGCGGGGCGGCCTTCGCCGCGACGCTCGGGTTCGGGCTCTACGCGCTCCTGTGCCTCGGGCTCTCGACGCACGCAATCGTGCCGCCCGCGGACCAACCGCTCGCGACGTACGCGATCTCGAGCGCCGACGTGAGCTATCAGCTCCTCTTGAACGCGCTCGCGATCGTCGTCGTCGCGCTGCTCGCCGGGTACCTCTCCGAGCGCCTGCGCCAAACGGGCGGCGAGCTCGAGGTCGCGACGCGCCGTTACACCGAAGCAGAGCGCCTCGCCGAGCTCGGTCGCATCGCGGCGTGGCTCGCCCACGAGATCCGCAATCCGCTCGGCTCGATCTCAGGCTCGGTCGAGATGCTGCGCGAGGGCCCCGCGATCTTCGAGCGAGGACAAAAAGCTCTGCGACATCGTCTCCCGCGAGGTCACGCGGCTCAACGATCTCGTCTCGGACATGGTCGATCTGTCGCGCACGCGCGAGCCCGCGGTCGAATCCGTGGATCTCGCGCTGCTCGCGCGCGAGGTCGTCGAGCTCGCGAAGCGCTCGCGCGGCGCCGAGAATCACCGCATCGAATACGTCGAGGCCGACGGCGACCGCGAGCGACCGCTCGTCGCGTCGTGCGACCCGGCGCAGATGCGGCAGGTCGTGTGGAATCTCGTGCGCAACGCGCTGCAGGCGAGCCCGTCGAACGGATTCGTGCGCGTGGGCGTGGGGCGACAGGGCGAGCGCGTCACGCTCTGGGTCGAGGACGACGGCGCCGGGATCGACGACGACGCCAAGCGCCGCATCTTCGACGCGTTTTACACGACGCGCGCGCACGGCGCGGGGATCGGCCTCGCGGTGGTCAAGCGCATCGTCGACGATCACGCGCCGTGGGGCGCAGCGATTGCAGTCGAGAGCGGCCAGCCGCGCGCCGGTGCGCAGGGCGGTGCGCGGTTCCGCATCACGCTGCCAAAAGCGCCCTGATCGGTTTGCAAAGGCCCCATTTTTTTGCAAAGTGTGCTGCCGATCGGGATGAATGGGCGCGCGGCCGCGCTCGTCCATCGCAAGGCACAGACCCTCATGAAATTCTCATTTCGCTCGTTTTTCGCCGTTCTCATGGTCGCGCTGACCCTCGCGACCGCCGCGACCGCCCTCGCCCAGACCCCGGACGAGTTCGTGAAGACGGGGCACGCCCAGCTCGAGTCGCTGCTGAAGCAGCCCTCCACGGCGCAGCGCGACGCGCAAATCGGCGCGGCGTTCGATCAGATGGTCGACTACGACGAGCTCGTCCATCGCTGCCTCGGCCAGCACTGGGGCGAGCTCAACGGCGCGCAGCAAAGCGAAGTGACCGATCTGCTCAAGCAGATCGTCCGCAAGAACTACCAGAAGAACCTCAAGCGCACGCTCAACTACACGATCACGTACACGGGCGCGCGGCAGCAGGGCAACCAGGTGCTCGTGCGCACGCAGGCGCAGTCGAAGATCAACCCGCGCGACCCGGTCGTGCAGATCGACTACCTCGTGCAGGGCCCGGCGAACGGACCGTTCAAGGTCGTCGACATCGTGACGGAGAACTCGAGCCTCACGACCAACTACTACCGCGACTTCAACCGCTTCCTCACGACGCCGGGGCAGGGGTATCCGTACCTCGTCGACAAGCTGAAGGCGAAGATCGCGCACCTCAGCGCGACGCCTTGAGTTTCGGCAGTGGCCTCGACGCGCTCGGCATGAGCGTGCTCGATGCATTCCCCGCGCCCGCGTGAGATAAAGGCGCGATGAGCGAGCTCGGTCGGTCGCTACGCGAGCTCCGCGCGATGCCGCGCGGTCTCTGGCTCGTGGTCATCGCCTTCAGCGCGGACCTGATGGCCTACTACGGCGTCCTGCCGCTGATGCACGCGTACATGCACGCGGACGTCGGCCTGTCGGACTCCGCGGCGAGCATCCCCGTGTCGATTTTCACCGGCGCGGTGACGGTCTTCTGGATCGCGGTCGGCGGCTACGCCGAGAAGCTCGGCGTGCGGCGCGGGCTCGTGTTCGCGCTCCTCTTGTGCGTCGCCGGGCGCGCCGTCTACGCCGGGGCAATTTTCGCCGGCGCGGCCAAGCTCGCCGTCGTCGGCCTCTCGCTCATCATCGTCGCGATCGCCGAGGGCCTGATGCAGTCGGCCGCGTACCTCGGCGTGAAGCAGTTCACGACCGAGAAGAACGCGTCGATGGGCTACGCGCTGCTCTACGGCGTGATGAACCTCTTCATCTTCTTCATGGGGTTCATCTCCTCGGGCGTGCGCACGCGCTTCGACGGGCTGCACCAGGCGGGCAAGAGCGCGCTGACGGGCGTCGGCGCGGTCAACTGGGCGTGCGTCGCCATCACGGCGATCGGCGCGATGTTCGTCTGGCTCACGCTGACGAAGCGAATCGAGTCGAGCGCGCTCCGCCCGTCTTCGAGCGACGCGCCGGCAAAGAAGTCGCAAAAACCGGCGCTCGTGCGCCTGCGCGAGTTCTTCATCGGGACGAAGGAGGAGCCGAGCCCGTTCCGCGACACGCGCTTCGTGTTCTTCATCTTCATGCTGCTGCCGGTGCGGACGCTCTTCGCGCACCAGTGGCTCACGTTGCCGGACTACATCCTCCGCGCGTACCCGAAGAACGTCGCCGACCACATGGAGTGGATCGTCGACTGGATCAACCCGCTCGTCGTCTTCGTCGGCACGCCGCTCATCACCGCGCTCACGCGGAAGAAGCACGTCTACACGATGATGATCGCCGGCACCGCCGTCTCGGCGATCCCCACGTTCTTGCTCTGCGGCGGGCCCTCGCTCGCGATGCTCATCGCCTACCAGGTGATCTTCTCGATCGGCGAGGCGATGTGGAGCTCGCGCTTCCTCGAGTACGCCGCCGAGCTCGCGCCCGAGGGGCGCATCTCGCAGTACATGGGGCTCGCGAACATCCCGTGGCTTCTCGCCAAGAGCATCACGGGACTCTACGCCGGCGCGCTCTTGCACCGGTACGTGCCCGAGCACGGGCCGGAGCACTCGGCGACTTTGTGGCTGATTTACGGGCTCACCGGGCTCGCGAGCCCGAATCGGGCTCGTCCTCGCGCGCGGGTGGGTGGTGAAGGGACTGCGCGCTCAGTCCGCGAGCTGACAGAGGTATTGGAGCGTCGTCGTCGTGTCGGCTCGCGCGCGCGCGAGGTGCGTGTCGAAGCGCGAGACGTCGACGTGGATGCTCGCGGCGCCCGCGTTCGCGCTCGGCTCGAGGTCCGCCCACGGCGTCGGAAAGTCGGCCGTGGCCGGCGCGCCGTCGTCCCACGTCCAGGCGCCCGCGTCTGGGTCGAAGTGGAGGCCGATCCGGAAATCGCTCGCGACGAGGAACGGCTCGACCGCGGCCACCGCCTCTTCGCGTTCCGCGGCCGAGTCGAAACGCGCGAGGATGCCGCCGCGCGCCGCGCACGCCGAGCGCGCGACGTTCCACGCGCTCGGCGGGCCGAGCACATAGAGCTTCTTGCCGAGGGTCGCCGGCACGCGCGCGCAGATCGCGCCGGCGTCGTCGTTGGCGCAGGGGGCCGCGAACGAGCCGGGCGGCTCGCGCTCGCAAAGGATCGAGGTCGTGTTGAGGGCGCCCGAGTCGTTGAAGCCGAGCGCGCAACCCGCTTGCACCCAGCCGCCGCCGCTGCGACGCCAGTCGACGCACGCCTGCGGGTTCCCGTTGGTGGGGCGCGGAATGTCGGCGGCGCCCGCCTCGACGTACGCGTAGCAACCCGGGCAGGTGGACGCCCAACCCGGGAGCTCGAGGCCTGAGTAATAGGTGACCGCGCCCGCGTCGTTGAGGACGCTCTGCTGCTCGAGCGCGAGCCAGACGCTCGAGCCGCTTGGCGCGTTCGGGAGCGCCTTCGTTTGCGCGAGGACGAAGGCGACCTCGTTGGGATCGACGAAGCTCACGACGTGCCCGCCGGCCGCACTGCATTTGCTCTTGCCGAGCGGGTAGCTGTCGACGCCCGAGATCCAGAAGTAACAATGGCCGCTCGCGTCGTCGACGGCGCCGCTCTCGCAGTCGATCGCACACGTCCCGGTGCAGCCGGTCGCGCCGGCGTCTCCGGGATCGCACGCTTCGCCGCGCGCGAGATCGACGAAGCCGCTCCCGCACGTGTCGGCGGGCGGCGGCGTCACGGTCAAATCCGGCAAGCACGCCAGCACGACGCCGAGGAGCCCGGACGACGCAGCGATCGTAACGAGCGTTCGCGCGCGCACCACACGTCCTTTTACCATGGGCTATGATCGTGGGGCCGATGGCGCTCCTCGAATCCTACCAGCCCCTCTACGTCATCGGACGCGGCGGAATGGGCACGATCGAGCTGGCGCTCGAGCGCGCGTCGGGCACCTCGGGGCCGCGCGTGGTCGCGCTGAAGCGGATGCTGCCCGCCGTGCGCGACCGCGAGCACGAGGGAATGTTCCTGCGCGAAGCGCGGCTCGCGACGCTGCTCAACCATCCGAACGTCGTGCACGCGTTCGCGTTCGGCGAGCACGACGGCGAGCTCATCATCGCGATGGAGTACGTCGAGGGCGAGACGGTCGCGCGCCTCGCGTCGCGGAGCCGTCTACCGCTCGACGTCGTGGCGCTGGTCCTCGCCGAGGTGTGCGACGGCCTCGAGGCGGCTCACGAGCTCCAAGACGTCGGCGGAAAGCCGCTCGGCGTCGTACACCGCGACGTCTCGCCGCACAACGTGATGCTCTCCTACCGCGGGGAGGTGAAGCTCCTCGATTTCGGCGTCGCGAAGCTCGAATCGGCGCACCTCACCAAGACGGGCGACGTGAAAGGGAAGGTCGCATACATGTCGCCCGAGCAGGCAATGAGCGAGCCGCTCGACCGACGGAGCGACTTGTACGGCGTGGGCGCGATTTTGTTCGAGCTCGTCGCGGGGCGGCGCATGTGGCCGGGGGAGAGCGACATCGACGTCCTCCGGTCCCTGGCGCTCGGCGCGACGCCCTCGCTCGCCGAGGCCGCGCCGGACGCGCCCAGCGCGCTCGCCGAGCTCTTCGCGCGTCTCGTCGCAAAAAAACCGAGCGATCGTCCGTCGTCTGCGGCCGAGGTCGCCGCGGCGCTGCGCGCTTTCGGGCCCGACGCGACCGCGGCGCGCGCGTCGCTCGTCGCGCTCCTCTCCGGCGCGTTCCCGGACGCCGCGAGCGAGAAGCGCCGCAAGGTCGCGGCCGCGCTCTCGTCGCGCGACGAAGCGCCGGCGCCGAGCGGCGCGATGGCGGTACCCTCCGCCCCGCCGCACCCCTCGCGCGTCGCGCCTTGGATTTACGCGCTCGGCGGCGCGCTCGTCGCGTCCGCGGCCGTGCTCGGGATCGCGCACAACCGCGTCGCGACGCAGGCGCCCGCCGCGCCGATCGTGAGCGCGCCGCCGTCCGTGTCCGCCGCGCCCGCGCCCAGGTCGTTCGAGATCATCGCTCCGGAGGACACCGCCGCGCCCGCGCGCCCGCGCCCGCGCGTCCACGCGCCGCCGGAGGTCCTTCGCCGCGCGCGCGAGCCCAAGCCCGCCGCGTCGAGCTCGGCCGCGCGCCCGCCGATCGACGTCGACCGCAACCCGATTTGATCGGACATGTGTCCCCGAGCCCGCGCACTCGCCTTCTCGCTCTCGCTCTCGCTCTCGGTCGTCCCGGCGCTCGCGCACGCCGACGGCGCCGGCGAGGCGGAGGACGATCCCGAGCTCGTCCAATGGCGCGAGCGCTTCAAGCAGGGTCTCGACCGCTACGAAGCGAACGACGTCGCCGGCGCGCTGTCGTATTGGGAGCCGCTCTTTCGCGATCTCGGGCCCGAGCGCGGCTACCGCGTCGGCTACAACCTCGCGCGCGCGTACGAGGTCGTCGGCGACTGGTCGCGCGCCGCCGAGCGCTACGCGAGCTTCCTCGACGAGGTGAAGCGCCGCCGCGGCGAGGGTAAGCCGGTCGACGACGTCGTCGCTTCGGACGAAGCCAAGGCCCGGGATCGGCTCGCCGCGATCACGCGCGAGCGCGGGCGGATCCACGTCGCGCCGACCTCGCCGCCGGAGTCGGTGCGGATCGATCAGAGCGAGCCGCGGCTCGCGGGCTTCGTCGCGTACGTCGCGCCAGGCGCGCACGAAGTCGTCTTCGGCCCGGGCTCCTCGCGCGAGCACGCGACGCGCGTCGCGGTCCGCGCCGGCGAGCTCGTCGAGGTCGCGCTGCCGCCGCCGCCACCGCCGCCGCCGAAGACGGTCTTTCGCGACGGCGTGCATCATCCCTTCTCCTCGGCGTGGCTCTGGACGCTCGGCGCCGCGACGCTCATCGTCGGCGGCGGCGTGACCGCCTTCGCCTACGGAAACGCGGTCGCGCTCCACGACCGGTACTCGGGGCAACCTACGCCCGCGCAAACGCGCGACTACGACACTGCGCGCACGCTCGCGTACGCGAGCTGGTCGATCCCAGCCGCGCTCGCCGCCGCCACGATCGCCCTCGTCGTCTGGTACGCGACCGGCACGAAGCACACGCGCGAGCCCGTGCTGCTCGGGGCGCGCTTCTGACGGGCAGGCTCAGGAGGCGTCTTTGTCGATGCCGTATTTACGGAGGTACGCGCGGACGTGGTGGCGTTCCATTCCGCTCTGGCGCGCCATTTCGCTCACGTTGCCTTTGGCGCGGCGGACCAGGGCGGTGAAGTAGTCGCGCTCGAACGCGGCGACGGCGTCGCGCTTGGCGTCGGCGAAGCCTCCGACCGGGGCGCCCCGTTGCGGGACCTCGCGCGACGGTTCGCGGGCGAGCGTTAGCACGTCGTCGATCGCCTCGGGCGTGTCGGCGAGCGTCGCCGCGACCGAGACCACGTTCACGAGCTCGCGCACGTTGCCGGGCCAGTCGTGCGTCTTCATGCGCTGCTCGATCCAGCGACGACCAGCGTCCGCGTGCCTCGGGCCGGCCGACGCGTCCGCAAATGTCGGCGACGAGCAACGGCAGGTCGCCGAGCCGCTCCCGCAGGGCGGGAAGCTCGACGCGCACCTGCGCGATGCGGAAGAAGAGGTCGGAGCGGAATCGCCCGGCGTTCATCTCGGCGCCGAGATCGCGCCGGGTCGCCGCGAGCACGCGCACGTCGATCGGCTCGAACCCCGACGCGCCCACGCGGCGGACCTGCCGCTCGGAGAGCGCGCGGAGGAGCTTCGGCTGCAAGTCGAGCGGCAGCTCGCCGAGCTCGTCGAGGAAGAGCGTGCCGCCGTCGGCCTCCGCGAGCGCGCCCGTGCGCCGCTCGGTCGCGCCGGTGAACGCGCCTTTCTCGTGGCCGAAGAGGATGCTCTCGGCGAGCGTCTCCGGGATCGCGCCGCAGTCGACGATGACGAACGGCCCCTTCCTTCGCGGGCTCGCCTCGTGAACCGCTTTCGCGACGCCCTCTTTTCCGGTGCCCGTCTCGCCGAGGATCAGCACCGAGAGGGCGGTCGGCGCGATCTTCTCGAGCACCGAAAAGACGCGCCGCATCTTCGGCGCGGCGCCGACGAGCGTCCCGAACGATCGCTGAACCCGACGTCGACGCGCCGCTTCGCGTCGGCTCGACGATCAAACGCGTCTGACCGAGCGTGAGCTCGACGCGGCGTGCGTGATCGTCGCCTCCTGAACCTTGAGCGGCCCGACGAACGTCCCGTTGGTGCTCCCGAGGTCGCGCACGAGAATGCCGCCCTCCGTCGCGCGGAGCTCGCAGTGCACCGCGCTCACCTCGGGGTCGGCGAGGAGCAGCTGCGCGCCGGTTTCACGACCAATCACGACGGGGTCGACGTCGACGGCGTGCCGGCCGCCGTCCGGCGCGACGACCGTCCCCCCGCGCACGAACCAGTTGAGCGGTCGCGTGCGCGTCGTGCCCTGCATCGGCTTCACCATAGCGGGCGCCTTGATTTCGCGCATCGATTCCGATACGAGCCAGCCCATGCGCAAGGTTCTTCCCGTCCTCGTCGTCGCCCTGCTCGCCGCGTGCGGCGGCGAGACCCCCTCGTCCACCGCCCCCACGACCAGCGCCTCCGCCGCTCCGAGCGCGCCGCCGTCCGCGAGCGCCGCGCCGTCCGCGAGCGCGTCGAGCGCCGCCGTCACGCCGCCGCCGGAGACGGGGCCGAAGCCGGTCTTCCACCTCACCGGCATGGCGACGCCCGAGAGCATCGCCTACGACGCGACGAACGACCGCTACCTCGTCTCGAACATCAACGGCAAGCCGACCGAGGCCGACAACAACGGCTACATCTCGCTCGTCTCGCCGGACGGCAAGGTGATCCTCGAGAAGTTCATCGCCGGCGGCGTCAACAAGGTGAAGCTCGACGCGCCGAAGGGCACGGCAATCGCCAACGGGATGCTCTACGTCTCCGACCTCGACGTCGTCCGCAAGTTCGACCTCAAGACCGGCGCGCCGAAGGGCGAGATCGAATCAAGGGCGCGACCTTCCTCAACGACGTCGACGCCGACGCGAAGGGCAACGTCTACGTCACCGACAGCGGCATCAAGCTCGGCGCGAAGGGCTTCGAGCCGACCGGCACCGACGCCGTCTACGCGATCGACAAGCACGACAAGCTGAAGACCGTCGCCAAGGGCACGAACCTCGGACGCCCGAACGGCATCTACGCGGGCAATCCGTCCGGGCTCTGGGTCGTGACGTTCGGCGCGGCCAAGGTCTACCGCCTCGACGACAAGGGCAAGATGCACGACGAGACGACGCTCCCCGCGGGCTCGCTCGACGGCATCGTGAAGGTCGGCGACGATCTCTACATCTCGAGCTGGGACTCGAGCGCGGTCTACAAGGGCAAACCGGGCGGCACCTTCACCGTCGCCATCCCGAACGTCAAATCCCCCGCCGACATCGGCCTGGACTCCAAGCGCCACCGCATCCTCGTGCCGCTGTTCACGCAGGACACGATCGAGGCTTACGACATCAAGTAAGAGAGAGAGAGTGACAGGAAGATCAGAAGCTCAGGAAGGCGAGAGGGAGAATTATTTGTATTTTGCAAATGACTACCTTCCTGATCTTCTGATCTTCCTGTTCAATCTTTCTTGTCGAATTTGCGGTCTTTCATCGCGTGAAAGTACGCGAGGAGCGCGTCGAGGTCGGCGTCGGTGAGGTCCGGGTGGGCGGGCATGTTGCCGTAGCGGAACGTCGCCGGGTTTTTGATGTACGCGCGGATTTGATCTTCCGGGCGGTACTCGGTGACGTTCTGGGGCACGTTGAGGTCGGGCCCGACGTGGCCGCCTTCGCGGTTGATCGCGTGGCACTTGATGCAGTGATCGCGGAACAGCTCGTAGCCGCGGCGCGCGAGCGGCGAGGCGGACGTGCCGGGCGAGGTGTGCGGGTAGATCGCGTCGAAGCGCGCGATCTCGATCGTGTCGAGCTGCCAGGGGCGCGGGTGGGCGTCGAGGTTCGTCTGCTCGGGCTTCCTCCAGATCAGATAGAACGGCGCGGGTGAGACGTGCTGCGGGCCGATCGGCTCCCACCCGGGGACGTCGAGGTCTTGGATCGCGACATACGCGCCGTCCTCGGTGACGAGCGAGCCGCGCATCGGAACTGCGTACCCGTCGCGCGCGCGGAGCACGAACTCCTCGTGCGCGAGATCGCCCGCGGGGCCGAAGCCTTGCGCGAGCACCTTCGTGAGGGGCAGCGCGCGAAAGCGCTTGTTCTTGCCGTAATACGGGTCGAAGCCCTCGACCGTCTCGGGAGGGATCGCGCGGACGAGCTCGGCGCGCGAGAGCGTCTTCGTCGTCTTGCCGTCGCGGACGAATTTCAGCGCAGCGCCGTCGTCGACGACGTCCGCCGACTTGCGGCACGACGAGAGGGCGAGCGCAACGAGCGCGACGAGCGCGATGATGGCCCGCGAATGGCTCATCGGCTCTCGGCGCGCTCGAGGAGCTTCATCATGAACGGCACGAAGACGACGTAATAGAGCAGGTTCGCGACGAGTCGCACGAGGTAGAAGCCGTCGCGATCGGTCAACGCGAGGCCGATGTCCGCGACGATCCACGTGGCATACTGAACGAGCACGAAGCGCGTGGCGCGACGCGCGAGGCGCGGATTTCTCGCGCGCGGCACGAGCAGAACCTCGATCGCCGCCGCGAACGCGAAGAACAAAGTCTCGTAGAGCAGGAACGTCGAGCGCTCGTCGTGCTCGATTCGAGGGATGCTCCATCGGATGATCTGCGACGTCACGGGGACGACGAACGCGAGGCCCACGGCGCGGAGGAGCTTCAGCGCGTGCGGGAGGCTCTCCTCGAGCACCACGAAGTATCGAAAATCGCCGAAAATCACGAAGAACACGCCGACCGCCGTCGCCCACCCCGTGCCGCTCTTCACCGGCGACCACCCGCCGTTCAGGTACGCGTCGGCCGCGATGCCGACTGAGAAGACCGCGCCGTACGCGCGAACGAGCCCCCGCTTGCGCAGCGAAAGCGCGAGAACGACCGCCGCCACGACGCACGGCAGCGCCGTCTCGACGAGCGGGCTATCGTAAAGGGATCGAAAGGACATGGACCAACTCGAGCACATTCACTCGTCGAGTGTCGCGCGTCTCCGCGAGCGCGTGGACGCCGTCGCGGGCGAGGTGGAGCGGGCGCTCGCGGCTCCGCTCGTCTTGCCACGCGATCTCGGGACGCATCGTCGCTGGATTACCACGGGCGTGGGCGCATCCGAAGGGCCTGCACGATTTCTCGCGGCGATCCTCCGCGGCGAGGGGGTGCTGGCGGACTTCGCGCCGATATCGGCGTTCGCCGAAGCCGCGCCGCCCGCCGACGCGTGCGTCGTCTTCTCGCAGGGTCTCTCGCCGAACGCGCGCATTCCGCTAGCGCGCGCGTCGTCGTACGCGCGCACCCTGCTCGTCTCCGCGGCCGAGGTCGGCGACTCTGCCGGGGCGTTCGTCGTGCGGCACGGTCCCGCCGTCGAGGACGGGCTCCTCCTGCGCGTCGTCGGGCCGGCCGCGGCGACGGCGGTCGCGCTGCGGCTCGCCTCGGCGATCGCCCACAAGACCAACGGCCACGCCTTCGCGGCGCCCGAGCTCGGCGGCGCGCTCGCGTCCGCGTGCAAGCGCGCGCTCGCGGCGCTCGGAGACCTCGAGCCCGCGGCGCTCTTCGACGTCGCGGGGCTCGTCGCTTCGGGCTCCGAGGCTGCCCTCTTCGAGGGACTTCGCCACAAGCTGCTCGAAGGCCTCGGCTGCGCGCACCCGCCGCTCTGGGACGTCTGCGCGCTCGTCCACGGCCCGCTGCAGTCGTTCTACGAGCGCGACGCGGTGCTGCTCTTGCTCGAGCGAACGGACGCCGCCGGCGATCTTCACGACCGATTGATGCGCGTGCTCCTCCCGCGGCACCGCGTCGTGCGACTTCGCTCGGCGCTGCGCGGGCCGCTCGCGGCGCTCGACTTCGACCTCCAGCTCGATCACCTCGTCGTCGCCGCGCTCGCCGCGCGCCCGCGCGATCTCGTCGAATGGCCGGGAAAAGGCCGAGACGGCGCGCTCTACGAGCTCGGGAAATTTTAGACCGTTTCCGCCGCCGCGCGCCCGCTCGGCCGTAGAATGGGGCCCATGCGTCACGCACTCGTCTTGGCTTGCGCCGCGTTGCCGGTCGCGCTCGGCGCGCTCGCGATCTCGCTCGGCGCGTGCGACTCGGGGAGCGCGCAGAACGACGGCGGCAGCGACGCGATCCCCGACACGAACGTCGGCCCCGCCGCCGCGTGCGTCGCCCTCCCCACGCCGGCCGCGTTCCCCACGGGCGCATGCAACGCGTCGAAGCCTCAGGCGCCCGACGCGTTCGACGAGGCGCTCGCCACGCTCGGCCTCGATCGCTGCACGCTCATGCAGGACCCGACCAAGATGGTGCAGAGCGTGATGAACGTCGGCGACAAGCGGCAGCTCGGCGATTTCAAACCGCTGCTGCAATACCCGCTGCGTCTCCCCGATTACGGCAACGAGACCGCGACCTGGTTCGACGAGGCCATGGCCGGAAAGACGCCGGTCGCGAGCGCGATCGCGGCGGCCGCGTCGCGCATCGGTCTCTCGCCCTCGCAATGCCCCGATCCCGCATGGTTCGTCGTCGACGGCGCCGACGGCTCCCCACTGACGACCGCGCTCGGCAATCTCGCGAGCGCGTACGGCGCGGATTTCGACGCGACCGCGACGAGCGCGGCGCTCGCGAGCGTCCCGGTCGAGCTCCAGCGCGCCCTCGTGCCGGTCGTGAACGCGCTCTCGGCCTCGTGGCAGACGATTCAAGACGCGCGCGCGCCCGCGTCGGCGCTCCTCGTGCCGTTCGGCCAAGCACCGGACTGGGTGCGCGGCATCCTCGCGTACAAGTGGACCTCCGCGCAGCTCGGCGCGTTCGACTCGGTCGACGTCGGCGGAATGGCGCAGGCCGCGCTCTGGATCGCGACGGCGGTCGAAGCCGCCGATTTGAAGCGCTTCGCTGGCTCGACCTTCGACCCCGTCACGCTGGACACGCCGCTCGGAAAATTCGTGCTGCGCGGCGCGGGCAACGACGACTACGAGCCGGGGAGCGACCTCGACAATGCCGCGTTCTTGCTCGACACCGGCGGCGACGACACTTACCGCGTCCCCGTTGGCGCGACGACCACGACGAAGCCGCTCTCGATCGCGATCGATCTCGGCGGCAAGGACGACTACGGCTACGTCCCCGTCCCCAACGCGGCCGACGGCGTCGGTCATCGCCTGCCGAGCGACGCGGGCGGACGCCTCAGCGGCATCTCGCACTCGAGGATCATGCGCGAGGGCGCCGCGCTGCTCGGCGTCGCGATGCTCTTCGACTACGGACAGGACGGCGACAAGTACCGCTCGCTCGTCGCGTCGCAGGGCGTCGGCGTGTTCGGCGTCGGCGTGCTCTACGACGAAGGCGGCGACGACGACTACGCCGCCGAGTCGCTCGCTCAAGGCGCGGGCGCGTGGGGCATCGGCCTCTTGCTCGACGGCGCGGGCAACGACAAATACCTCGCGTACAACTCGGCCGAGGGCTTCGGCTTCACGCACGGCATCGGCGCGCTCGTCGACGAAGCGGGCGACGACGCGTACTACACCGACCCGGGCGATCCCGCCGTCGGCGGCGACGCGCTCTACCCGAACGCGCAGCTTCCCGGCGTCGGCAACACGTCGATGTCGCAGGGCTGCGGCGAGGGCCACCGCCCCGACTCGCCCGACCCCGGCTACGAGTTCCCCGGCGGTCTCGGCGTGCTCCGCGACGCGCACGGAAAAGACGCGTACACGACGAGCGTCTTCGGTCAGGCGTGCTCGTTCGCGATGGGCGTCGGCATGCTCCTCGAGGGCGACGGCGACGACACGTACGAAGGCCTCTGGTACGTGCAGGGCGCCGCGGCGCACACGGGCGTCGCATACTTCGACGACAAAGCCGGAAACGACCAATACGACCCCACGTTCCCGATTCGCTCGACGAGCATCGGCGTCGGCCACGACTACTCGTCGGTGCTCCACTACGACGAAGCCGGCGACGACACGTACCACGGCCCGAACCTCTCGCTCGGCAGCGGCTTCGACAACGGCGTCGGCATGATGCTCGTGACGAGCGGCACCGACACGTTCCGCGCCGACTCGGCGCTCTCGCTCGGCGCCGCGGGCGCGCCCGACATGGTCGGCACCGCGCGCGCGAAGCTCCAGACGCTCGGCGTGTTCGTCAAGGCGAGCGGCGCGGGGACCTACGTGGTCGGCGGCGCGGACGCGGGCACCTACCCCGGCGGCAACTGGAGCGACACGCCGGAGAACGATCCCGACGCCGGGCTCACCGCGGAGAAGAGCGTCGGCGCCGACCGGCCTAACGCTTCCGCGTCTTGGCCCTGAGCACGATGGCGCCGAGCAGGCCGGCGATGGCGATCGCCGCCGAACCGGGGAGCGCGGGCGCGTCGCGCTCGCCTACGTTCGCCCCGGTCGAGCACCCGTAATAGACGCTCACGGGGACCGCGCCGCCGTCGGTGCCTGCGTCGGCGCCGCACTGATCCACGGCCAAGTTCTGCCACTGGCAATTCGCGAGCTCGTCGACGTCCGGCACGCCGTCGCAGTTGGTGTCGGTCGCGTGCGGCGACTCGGCCTGGAGCTGCCCGAGGATCGACGAGAGCTTCGTGTCGTTGAACGGCGTGAGCCCCTGCGTCTTCATGTAACGGCCGAAGGGCTTGGTCGCCGTGCCGAGACCGCCGTTGTTGTCGGTGTGGCAGATCGTGCAGCCGTTGTTGTCCCAGATCGGGTTCGAGCACGTGATGCCGAGGTCGGTCACCATCTGCTGCGGGAACTCGGCGGTCGCGCGCGCGAGCGGCGAGACGAGGAGCGTCGAAGCGAAGGCGAAGAGCGTGAAGCGGCGCATCAGAGGTACCCGTGGAGCTGAGCGAGGATGGCGGTGCCCGCGGACGCCGGCGGCAGGCCAGGCGCGAAGCCCGACGTGTAGACGCCGTCGACCCTGAAGTCCAAGTGTGGCGCAAAAAACCACCACGCGCCCAGCCACGCCGACGCGGTCGTCGAGTTGTCGGTGGAATTCTCGCCGATGTGCCCGTTGTAGTACTCGCCCGCCGCGAGCACGTGGATGCCTTGGTAGACTTGCAGGTCGGCCTGCAACATCCCCGTCGAGCCCCAGTGGTTCTGCGCGACGTTCGAGACGAGCTGCGAGTTCAGGAGGAAGTCGAACTCGGCGAGCAGCACGAGCGCCTTCACCGGCGAGATGCGCGCGTGCACGGCGTACGCCTGTCGCCAGATCGGCGCGAGCGCGAGCGTCGCGTCGTAGTCGGTGCGCGCCAAATCGGCGTGCGTGATCATCGCGCTGGCGCCGACCGCGATCTTGTTCGTCGGCATCCACTCGAAGTACCCGCTGCCGCCTCGCTCCCGGAACGCGTCCGGTCCGATCGCGAAATTGCCGAGCATCGCCATCACCTCGCCGCGCGCCTTCTCGCCGGTGTATGCGAGCGACACGCCGTGCTCTTGGCCTTTGTCGATGTCGGTGCGCGTGACTTGCCGCACGAAGAAGGGGTGCTCGACGACGCGAAGGCCGTACGGGACGTTGATGCGCCCCGCGCGCAGCAAGAACTCCTCGTCCTTGCCGA
The DNA here is from genome assembly GCA_963731595.1 of uncultured delta proteobacterium. Taxonomy (GTDB): domain Bacteria; phylum Myxococcota_A; class Polyangia; order Polyangiales; family Polyangiaceae; genus DASXHD01. The sequence continues at coordinate 671,739 of CAVSWE010000009.1, read as the reverse complement.
TGTCGACGCCGAGCCAGTACTGCCGCGCGAGCAGCGCGCCGTTCGGGCTCGGGGCGTCGGTGAGCGTCGCGCCGTATCCGCCGCCGGTGAACGAGAAATTGCCGCGCGTCTCGAGCGGCGGCGCGTAGCCGATGCTCCCGTTCACGCGGAAGCGCCCGATCTTGAGCTGCGCGGACTGATCGAGCTGCATGACGACGTCCTGGAGCTGCGGGTTCGGGCTCCCGTTCGGAAAGATCGTCATGAAGAGATTTCGAAAGTCGGTCTGCAGGAGGAGCTGCTCGGGGAGATCGACGCTCCACGCGAAGTTGCCGAGCTTGCCGGGGTCCGCGTCCTTTTTGTAGGGCGTGCGGATGACGACCTCTTCCATCCCGCGGCCGTACTGCGTGAGGATGCCGGCGCCCGACGGGTCCGCGTGGCACGTGTTGCAGCCCGTGTAGCCCTCGCGGATCATCCAAGGGAACGCATGCGCGGGGCGGCTCGCGAAGAGCACGCAAGCGAAGGCGCAGAAAGATGCGACGACCCAAATCGCCGCCCGTACCCTGAGCATGCCGAACAGGTACTACATCATTCGGTCGCGGTGAACTGCACTTCGACGTCGACGTCCGGCTTCACCGTCACGCCGAGGTAGCTCGGGACGTCGATGCCGTAGTCGCGGATGTCGATCTTGCTCGTTCCGCCGACGCGCAACGTTCCGCCGACGCGCGCGACCGTGTAGTGCACGTTCACGTTCTTCGTGTGGCCGTGGATCGACATCGCGCCCGTTGCATCGCCTGAAACCGTGCCTTCGCCCGCGGGCAAGTGAAGCGCGCTGCGGTCGACGCTGAGCTCGGCGTTCGGGAACGAGCCCACCTGCAGATATTTGTCCCGCATGTGATGATCGCGGAGCTCGATCCCGGTGTGCAGATTCCGCAGCGGGACCCGAATGATCACCTTGCCGCCCTGCTCGTCGACGTCGAGATCGCTCGTCTGCCCGACGATGCGCATTCCGGCGGGGCCGCTTGCGTGAAACGCGACCTGCGGCGTGCCGGTGCGCGTGAGCTTGGCGTCGGCCGTGATGGCGACGGTCGAGGCAACCAGCAGAGCGGCGAAAGCGATGCGCGGACGGTTCACGACGATCTCCTCTTCTCTCTTTGACGGCCTACCTCAATCGAGCATTCACGTCGAGTGGGGTTCCCCGGCCGATTCCGTCAGCGCGCGATCACGGCCGGGCATTCCCGGGTGACGGGTCTACGCTCGGTCTCGTCGATCGTCACCCGCTCGGGCTTGCCGTACGCGGCGATCAGCGCGAAGTGCTCGTACGAGCACGGCTTCACCTCGAGCGCACGCGCGCCCGCGAGCTCGCGACCGCGCGCGATTTGACCGTCGCGTCGCGACGCCGGATCGTTTCCCGGCACGTCGCGCACGCGCGCGCCGACGAACACGAGCCAAGCGGCGGCGAGCGCCGCGGCGGCGGGGAAGGCGCCGCGTCGTCCGCGAAGGAGCAGCTCGAGCCCGTCTGCGCCGAAGCTCCCCAGCACCGCGATCACCGGAAGCAGCGCCCGCACGGCGTGGTGCGTCGGCGCCCCGTCGCGCAGGTCGCCGTAGATCAAGAACGCGAGCACGAGCGCGGCCCCGCTCAGCGGGAGGACCCAGCGCTGCGCCGCTTCGCGAATCTCCTGCGCTCGCCACGCGCCGACTGCGCCCGCGAGCGCCGCGACGATCGTCTCGGGCGCGTCGGTCGCGAGCGCGCGCGGATACTCGAGCAGTCGCGCGCCAAGCGGGAGGACGCCGGCGTTGGCGCGCCGGTACGCCGTCACGCGCGCGACGAAGTGAAACGCGTCGCCGTGCGCGAGCGCGTTGTTCGCCAGCCAGAAGACGGGACCGGCGACGGCGACCAGCGTCGCCCCGGCGTGGAGCGCGCGAGCGCCCCCGCCGCGGACGAGCCGTACCGCGCAGACCGCGGCGACGAACGCCGCGATCGGCCACGATTCGTAGCGCGAGAGCGAGGCGACGAGCGCGAGCCCGCCGGCGAGGGGCTCGAACCGCGCCTCGCGCGACGCGACGAAGAAGAGCGCCGCGGCCGCGCACGCGCCGCTCCACGCCTCCGGCACCGGCGCGAGCGCGAGCCACACGCTCCACGGCGTCAGCGAGGCGAACGCGGCGCCGCCCGCCGCCGCGATGCGTGGAATCTGCATGGATCGGAGGCCGGCGTAGAGCACGAGCGGCGAGAGCGCGCCGAGCACGAACGCGAGGCCGCGCGCGACCTCGAGCGAGCGGCCGAGCGCCATCATCGCCGCGCCGTAAATCCAGAACGGGAACGGGAGCCAGCTCGTGCCGCTCGGGTCGAGGTGCGGCGCGTGCGCGAACGTCTGCGCGATCACCGTGCGCGCGTAGTCGTCGTCCGACACTTGCTGAAAGCCGCAGTGCCGCGCCCAGAGCATCGCGACGACCTTGAGCGCGACCGGCGCGAGCGCGACGAGGACGCGCGGCGCGGGACGCCGCTCGGGCATCAGTGCGAGGCGGTGGGGGCCGTCGTGGGCGCCGCTTGGTCGTCGCCGCGGGGGCCTTCGTCGTCGCGGGGGCTGCGCTCGTCGTCGCCGTCGGGGCGGGAGCGGTCGCGTGCGTCGTCGCGGGGGCGTGCGTCGCGGGGGCGACCGGGGCCGTCGCGCCGGCGTGGGTCGGGGCCGCGGTCGGGGCCGCCGTCGTGGTCGGCGCGGCCGACGAGGTCGGGGCCGTCGTGGTCGTCGGCGCCGGGGCGGTCTCCGACGGCGAGGACGTCGGCATGGTGATGCCGTTTCCGTTCGTCGTCGCCGGTGCACCGGACGCGGGCGGCGCCGTCTCGGTGTCTTTGTCTTTGCGGTGGTGGCCCTTCTCGGCCTTGTGCATCTTCTCGAGCTCGAGCCGCGTCGCGAGCGCGCGGTCCTGCGACGAGGAGCGGTACGCGAGCGTGATCGACGTCAACATGAAGAGCGCCGCGCAAACCGCCGTGGCGCGCGTGAGGATGTTGCCCGCGCCTCGCCCGCCGAAGACTTGCGACGCCGCGCCGCCGCCGAACGCGGCGCCGAGGCCGCCGCCGCGCCCCTGCTGCAAGAGGACGACGAACATGAGCACCACGCACACGAACACGTGGAGGATCTTCAGCAGGGTGTCGATGACGGCCATGGGCGGGTGCGCTTCAGCTTCTTGCCAGCGATTCGGCGGCCTTGGCGATAGCACCGAACGAGCCCGCATCCAAGCTCGCCCCGCCGACGAGGGCCCCGTCGACGTTCGGTTCGGTCAGCAGGCCGGCTGCGTTGTCGGCTTTCACGGACCCCCCGTAGAGGATGCGGACGCGTTCGGCGAGGCCGGCGTCCTTCGCCGCGAGCCAGCCGCGGATGGCCGCGTGGACCGCCTCGGCGTCGGCCGGAGACGCGTTCTTGCCCGTGCCGATGGCCCACACGGGCTCGTAGGCGACGGCGCATGCCGTCTTGGCGCCCGCGAGGACCTCGAGGACCGCCGCGACCTGCCGCTCGACGACCTCGAGCGTCTTGCCCGCCTCGCGCTGCTCGAGCGTCTCGCCGACGCACGCGATGGGCGAAAGGTCGTGGTCGAGCGCGGCTGCGATCTTCGTCGCGACGTCCGCGTCGGTTTCGCGGAAATATTGCCGCCGTTCGCTGTGCCCGACGATGACCCAGGTCGCGCCCGAGTCGCGCAGCATTCCACCGCTGATCTCGCCGGTGAACGCGCCGTGCGGCTTGCCGTGGAGGTTCTGACCGGCGACGAGGACGCTCGAGCCTTCGAGCTCGGCGGCGACGGCCGCGATGGCGGTGAACGGCGGCGCGACCAGCACGTCGACGTGCGGCACGCCCGGCGCGAGGTCGCGAACGGCCATCGCGAGCTTCACGCCGTCCAAGCCGCCGGCATGCATCTTCCAGTTCCCCGCGATGAGGGGGCGTCGCTTCGCGTTCATCGGGGTCCTCGGGTGCCGGCACGAGTCTCGTTCGAGGGCTTCGCCCTCGAGCACCCGAAATTCTCGCAACCCTGCGCTTCGCTCCGGGTTGCTCGATGCATCTTCCAGTTCCCCGCGATGAGGGGGCGTCGCTTCGCGTTCATCGGGGTCCTCGGGTGCCGGCACGAGTCTCGTTCGAGGGCTTCGCCCTCGAGCACCCGAAATTCTCGCAACCCTGCGCTTCGCTCCGGGTTGCTCGATGCATCTTCCAGTTCCCCGCGATGAGGGGGCGTCGCTTCGCGTTCATCTCAGGGCTCGCCCCGGAGAACCTCGATGCCCGGGAGCTTCTTCCCTTCGATCAGCTCGAGCGACGCGCCGCCGCCCGTCGAGATGTGCTTCATGCCTCGGGCGATGTCCTCGCCGGCGGCGTGCACCGCCGCCGCGCTGTCGCCGCCGCCGACGACCGTGAAGGCCGGCGACGCGGCGAGCGCGCGCGCGACGCCGAACGTGCCGGCCGCGAAAGGCGCCTTCTCGAAGAGGCCCATCGGCCCGTTCCAGAACACCGTCTTCGCAGCCGCGATGTGCTTGGAGAACATCCCGACGGTCTGCGGTCCGATGTCGAGCATCATCGTGCCCTCGGGCAGCGCGCCGACGTCGCACTGCTCGCCCGCGGTCGAGTCCGTGGATTTCGCGACGATCGCGTCGACCGGCAAGACCAGCGCGACGCCGCGGTCGCGCGCGGTCTCGACGATCGTCCGCGCGAGCGCGAGCTTGTCCTTCTCGACGAGCGAGTTGCGCATGTCCTTGCCGAGCGCCGCGAGGAAGGTGTTGGCCATCGCGCCGCCGACGAGGAGCGCGTCGAGCATCGGTGTCTGCGACGTCCCGCCTGCGGCGGATTCCGCCGACCCGGAGGAGCGCGTCGAGGACCGCGATTTTGTCCGAGACCTTCGCCCCGCCGAGGACCGCGACGTAAGGCTTGTCCGGCCCGAGGACGAGCTTGCCGAGCGCGGCGATCTCCTTCTCCAGCAAGAACCCGCACCCGCGCTCGCGCATCATCTTGGGCAGCGCGTGGACGCTCGCGTGCGCGCGGTGCACCGACCCGAACGCGTCGTCGACGTACACGTCGCACAGCTCTTTGAGCTGCTCGGCGAACGCGGGATCGTCCTTCTCTTCTTCGGGGTGAAACCGAAGGTTCTCGAGGAGACAAACCTGCCCGTCGCGCAAGTCGTAGACGACCTTCTTCGCCGCGTCGCCGACGCAGTCGTCCGGGACGTGCACCTCGGCGCCGAGCAGCTCGGCGAGCTTCTCGCCCGCGGGCACGAGCGAATACTTCGGATCGGGGCCTTTCTTCGGCCGCCCGAGATGGCTCGCGAGGATCACGCGCGCGCCGCGCTCCATCGCGTGCTTGATCGTCGGCAGCGCCTCGCGGATGCGCGTGTCGTCGGTGACGCGCCCGTCTTCCATCGGCACGTTGAAGTCGACGCGCATGAAGAGGCGTTTGTTTTCGATGGGCAGATCGCGAATCGACCGGATGCCTGCGAGCGCCGCTTCCATGATCACATCTTCGACGCGACGAGACGCGCGAGGTCGAGCATGCGGTTCGAGAATCCCCACTCGTTGTCGTACCAGCTGAAGACCTTGACGAAGGTGCCGCCGAGGACCTGGGTCATCGTCGCGTCGAAGATCGACGAGCGCGGATCGCCGATGAAGTCGCTCGAGACGAGCGGCTCCTCGGTGTAACCGAGGATGCCCTTCATCGGGCCCTCGGCCGCGGCTCCTCGCATCGCCGCGTGGATCGCGTCTTTCGTCGCGTCTTTTTCGATCTGGAGCGTGAGGTCGATGATGCTCACGTCCATCGTCGGCACGCGGATGGCCGAGCCGTCGAACTTGCCCTTGAGCTCCGGGATGACCTCGGAGAGCGCCTTGGCCGCGCCGGTCGAGGTCGGGATCATGTTCTGCGCGGCCGCGCGCGCGCGGCGCAGATCGCCCTTGCGGTGCGGCACGTCGAGGATGTGCTGGTCGTTGGTGTACGAGTGCACCGTCGTCATGAGCCCGTGCTTCACGCCGAAGTTGTCGAGCATGACCTTCGCGACGGGCGCGAGGCAGTTGGTCGTGCACGAGCCGTTCGAGAGGATGTTGTGCTTCGCCGGGTCGTATTTCGACTCGTTGACGCCCATCACCACGGTCAAATCGTGGTTCTTCGCCGGCGCGCTGATGAGCACCTTCTTGGCGCCCGCGGCGAGGTGCGCGCTCGCCTTCTCCTTGTCGGTGAAGAGGCCGGTGCACTCGAGGACCATCGAGACGCCGAGGTCCTTCAGCGGGAGCTTGGCGGGGTCTTTCTCGGCGGTGACCTTGACGTGCATTCCGCCGAGATCGAAGCCGCCCTCGACGGCGCGCGCGCGCGGTTCGGCGCGACCGTGCACCGTGTCGTAGTCGTAGAGGTGCGCGAGCGTCTTGCTGTCGGTCAAGTCGTTGACCAGGACGACCTCGAGGTCGCTCTGCAGCTTGCGCTCGATGAGCGACCGGACGACGCAGCGACCGATGCGGCCGAAACCATTGATGGCAATTTTCGTGGCCATGGGGCCGCGCAAGTTAGTGCGGGATCCGTGCCCGAGCAACCCTCGAGCTGAGAAAGAGAGAGATAGACAGGAAGATCAGAAGATCAGGAAGATTTTAGGGATTCGGAAACACAAAAAGAAGATGGCGTCAGCCCCTTTTGGCCGACGCCATCCTTCTGATCTTCTGATCTTCCTGTTGGATCAACCCGTTGCGGGTTTGGGGGGCGTGCTGCCGAAGATGCTCGCGACCTTGCCCTGGCGCTCTTTCTTGGCCTTCTCCTTGTCGGAGTACGACTGGATGTAGACCTTCGGTTTGTCGGGGAGCGGCTGGCCGTCCCAGAGGAGCTTGAGCTCCGTCTCGTCGAGCGTCTCGCGCTCCATCAGCGCCTTGGCGATGACCTCGAGCTGCTCCTTCTTGCTCGTGAGCATCTCGCGCACGCGGGCGTACTGCTCGGAGATGATGCGGCGGACCTCTTCGTCGATCTCGCGCGCCGTCTGCTCGGAGTAGTCCTTGCCGCTCGAGGTGTAGTCGCGGCCGAGGAAGACCGCGCCCTCTTCGGCGCCGAAGGCGAGCGGGCCGAGCTTGCTCATGCCGTACTCGCAGACCATCGCTCGCGCGATCGCCGTGAGCTGGCGGATGTCGTTGGCGGCGCCGGTCGTGAGCTTGCCGAAGGTGATCTCCTCGGCGATGCGCCCGCCGAGCGCGCTCTGAATCTGCGCCTCGAACTGCTCCTTGCTGCGGCCGAGGACGTCGCCGCGCGGAAGCGGCATCGTGAGGCCGAGCGCGCGACCGCGCGGGATGATCGTCACCTTGTGGACCGGGTCGTGGTCGGCGTTCGTCATCATGATGATGGCGTGGCCGGCCTCGTGGACCGCGGTGTTCCACTTCTCGGTCTCGGTCATGACCATCGAGCGGCGCTCGCTGCCCATGAGGACCTTGTCCTTGGCCATCTCGAAGTCGAGCTGCGAGACGGCGTCCTTGTCCTGACGCGCGGCGAGGAGCGCTGCTTCGTTGACGAGGTTCTCGAGGTCGGCGCCGGCAAAGCCCGGCGTTCCGCGCGCGATGACTTCCATGTCGACGTCCGGCGAGAGCGGCGTGCGCTTCGTGTGGACGCGGAGGATCGCCTCGCGCCCGCGAACATCGGGGCGAGACACGGTGATGCGGCGGTCGAAGCGGCCCGGGCGGAGGATCGCGGGATCCAAGACGTCGGGGCGGTTCGTGGCCGCGATGATGATGACGCCTTCGTTCGACTCGAAGCCGTCCATCTCGACGAGGAGCTGGTTGAGCGTCTGCTCGCGCTCGTCGTGACCGCCGCCGAGACCCGCGCCGCGGTGGCGACCGACGGCGTCGATCTCGTCGATGAAGATGATGCACGGCGCGTGCTTCTTGCCCTGCTCGAAGAGGTCGCGGACGCGGCTCGCGCCGACGCCGACGAACATCTCCACGAAGTCCGAGCCCGAGATGCTGAAGAACGGAACGCCCGCCTCGCCCGCGATCGCGCGCGCGAGGAGGGTCTTGCCGGTGCCGGGCGGCCCGACCATGAGCACGCCCTTCGGGATGCGGCCGCCGAGGCGCTGGAACTTCTTCGGGTCCTTGAGGAAGGCGATGATCTCTTCGACCTCGTCCTTGGCCTCGTCGATGCCCGCGACGTCGGCGAACGTCACCTTGTTCTGCGCGTCGGAGAGCATTCGAGCCTTGGCCTTGCCGAAGCTCATCGCTTTGCCGCCGCCCGCCTGGAGCTGGCGCATGAACAGGAAGAACATGATGCCGATGAAGAGCATCGGCAGGAGCGTGATGAGCGTCGAGCTCCAGAAGGGCGAGCTGTCGTCCTTCTCGAAGTAGATCTTCGGCGCCGGCGCCTCTTTGTTGTCGGGCTTGAGCGTCTCGAGGAGCTGCTCGTCGGCGAGCGGGCCGACCGATTCCTTCTGGACCGTCGTCTTGCCGCTGTCGCCGGTGCGAACGCGGAAGTTGTACTCGTGGTCCTGGATCTTCACTTCCTCGACGTGGCCAGCGTGTACCTCCGCCACGAATTCGCTGAAGGCGACCGGTTGGTGGCGCTCACTCGGGTTGAGCACGTGCCAAATGGCCAAAAACATCAGAATCAGGAGGACCCAGAGTAGGAGCGTCTTATGCGACTGCTTCACGTTCACCTCGGTAGAGCTCGGCGCGTTTTGCCTCGTGCCGCGTCGATCAGCGTAGCACTATCCACCTTAAGACGAGATTCTCGAAAGGGCTAGCTCGGCCGGGGTTTCTTCACAGCCTTTTCTTTCGCGGGCCTCGTCACCACCAGCCCGCCCGGGAGCAACACCGCGGCGCGCGGTTTCTTTCCGGATGCGAGATCGGCGAGCGCCATTCGCGCCGGCCGCGGAATTCGGTAGAGGCCGGCGCCGTCCTCGCGCAGGGGGGCGAGGTCGTCGGCGAGCGCGCAAAGATGGGCCACGACGTTAGGGTCGAGGGCCTCGAGAAGCGGCAGCACCTCGCGTCGCACGCGGACGCGCAGAAACCGCGGGTCCTCGTTCGAGGGGTCTCGCGCGAAGGGAACGCCGTGGCGCTCGACGTGGAGGAGGACGTCGCGTTTGCGCGCGCGGACGAAGGGCCGGACGAGCGCGCCGTCGCGCGGCGGGAGGACGGCGAGCCCGCTCGCGCCCGCGCCGCGCAGGACGCGCAGGAGGACGGTCTCGGCGCGGTCGTCGGCGTGGTGAGCGGTCGCGATGGCGTCGGCCTCGGCGCGCTTGCGCGCGCGCTCGAGGGCGGCGTGCCGGGCGCGGCGGGCGCGGGCTTGGAGATCGGGGCCCGCGCCGACCTCGACGCGCGTGCGCGCGAAGGGGACGTCGAGCGACTTCGCGTGGGCCTCGGCGAGGTCGAGCTCGCCCGCGGCCTCCGCACGGAGGCGGTGGTCCACGCCGTGCGCGAGGAGCGCGAAATGCAGCGGCGCCCGGAGCGCGGCGAGCACGTCGAGCAGCGCCATCGAGTCCGGCCCGCCGCTCGTCGCGACGAGGACGCGCGCCCCGCGCGGGAGGCGAACCTCGTCGCGCATCGTGCGCTCGGCGAGCTTGAGGAGCGTCGGCGGGTGGGTCCTCATCAGGCGATCTCGAACTGCTTGCAGAATACAACGACGCCGCCTCGGGCGAGCGGCAGGCGGTGCTCGGGCGTCGGCCAGTCGTCGCCGCACCGCGCGCCGTCGAAATGGCAGCAGTCGTCGCAGCGAAAACGAAACGCGTAGCGCTCGGCTTCGGACTCGAGGCGGCCATCGACGACGGTCTTCATGGGCGCTCGAAGGCCACGACGGTCTCGACGTGGCTCGTGCCGGGGAACATTTCGAAGACGTCGATCGAGGCGAGGCGGAAGCGCGCGCCGAGAGTGGCCGCGTCGCGCGCGAGCGTCGCGCGATCGCACGAGACGTAGACGACGCGTCGAACGCGCGACGCCGCGATTCGAGCGCATGCGTCGCGCGCGCCGGTGCGCGGCGGGTCGAGCACGACGACGTCGGCGGCGGTCGGAATTTCGAAGGCCGACGCGTCGGCGCACGTGACCTTCGCGGTGCGTCCGTCGGCTCCGAGCGCGCGCGCCTTCAGGTTGCGGCGCGCGGCCTCGCACGCGAGCTCGCTGGACTCGACGGCTCGCACGTTGGACGTTCGCGCCAGGAGCACGGTGAAATTTCCGGCGCCCGCGTAGAGCTCGAGCAAGTGCTTCGGGCGCGTGGCGCACGCGAGCTCCGAGACTCGGGACGCGAGCGCGCGGTTCACGGCTTCGTTGGCTTGCGAAAAGCCGCCGCGGCCGAGCTCGAGCGGCGCGCCGTCGGCGCCTTCGATCCACGGCGTCGGGTCGCCCACGATCGCCGGGCGGCTCGCGCCCTCGCAGGTGACGCTGAAGCCGGCCCACCTGCGCGCGGTGACCTCGGCCTCGATGCGGGCGAAATACTCGGGGGCGAGCGCTTCTTTCCACGCGACGTGCGCGACCGGGAGGCGGTCCTTGCCGAGCGCGAGGGCGAGCTCGCCGTCGCCGCGCGCGCCGCGGAAGAGCTCGGTCGCGGCCGCGCGCGCCGCTTCGACGCGCGGGTCGAGGACGGCGCACGCGTCGACGGGCACGACGTCGTGCGAGCGCGCGCCGAAGTAGCCGAGGCGCCCGCGTCGCGCGTGGATGCGCGCCCGCGCGCGATACGCGAGCGCGCTCGGCGCCTCGTGGAAGGCGACCGGAACGCCCGAAAACGCAGCCTCCGCGAGCGCGAGGTGCGCGTCGCGCTGCGCGCGCCTCGAGAGGTGCAACCAGTCGCATCCGCCGCACGCCTCGACGAACGGACACGCGGGCGCCTCCCGCCCCGGACCGGGCTCGAGGATCTCGACAATCTCGCCGCGCGCGGGGCGCGCCTTGTCGTCGAGGCGCGCGCGAACGGTCTCGCCCGGCGCGCCGCCGCGCACGAGCACCGCGCGCCGCGCGCCGTCTCGCTCGAAGTGCGCGACCGCTTCGCCGCTCGGCGCCATCGCGGTGGTGCGCACGGTGACGAGCTTCATGGCTTGCATGCGAAGACCGCATAACCGCCGATGCCCTCGCCGTCGGCGAGCGCGGTCTTGTGCGCCACCCACACGACGGCGACGCGCGTGCCCGTCGCCGCGATCGCGATGGGGCCGTCGTGCGCGCTCTTCGGGATGCGCACGTCGGACGCGAGGTCCACCCGGCGCAGGATTTGAGGCGTGTTCGAGAGCGCGCCGTCGATCACCGCGACGGCGAGCGAGTCTTGTTGCTCGAGCGCGACGAAGACGCGGTTCTGCGCGGCCGCCGCGTCGAGCGCGAGGAGGCCGGTGGTCTTCACGGCCGTGAACCCGCCGGAGACGACCGGCTGCGTCGCCGAGCCGACGTCGTAGCCGCGCATGTCGACCGTCTCGCTCTTGCCGTCGCTGAGGAGAAACGCGCGACCGCCAAGCGCCGTGAGCGCCGTCACGGCGACCGGCACTTGGTCGACGGGGCCGCCGAGCGAGGTCGGATCGCTCGCCGCCGAGCCGAGGTAGACGCGCGCCACGGTCCCGCCGATGCCGGCGTCGCCGACGGACGGTCCGTCGGCTTCGACCGCGAGCGCCGCGCTCGTGCGGGCGACGCGCGCCGCGCCGTCTTGCGGCGTCCCGAACGCCGTCGTCGTCTGCGCGAAGACCTTCGACCCGTCGGAGGAGAGGAGCGTCGCGGCGGCGCTGACGTTCGCCGCGAGCAAGAACCGCGAGGCCGTCGCCGCGACGTCGAGCGCGTGCGTCGAGAGGCCCACGCTCGGCGCCGTGGCGTTCAAGAAGACGTTGCGCTTCAGCACCGCGCCGGTCGCGTCGAGTGGGAAGAGCTCGAAGCCACTCTGATTCATGCAGGGCGGGCGCGATAGCACGGCGAGCCCGCCGTTCGCGCCCATCGCGAGCCCAGCCGCGTCGATCTTTCCGTCGCCGGGGCAGTGGCCGTCGAGGATCTCCTGCGTCGGCGCGAGCGCGCCGCCGCCGTTGTCGAGCGGCTGCGTCGTGAGCTGGACCGTGCCGTCGGCGTCGAGGTACTCCGCATACGCGATCAAGAACCCGCCCGCCGCGAGCGGGACGATGGCCGGCGCCGTCACGTACGGACCGCCGTCGAGCGCATCGGGCAGCGGGCCGGCGCCGACGAGCACCATCGAGCAGCCCGCGCCCGCGCTCGGGTCGTTGCCGGCGGAGTCGGGCACGCACCTCGCGTCGGTGCAGACGAGGCCGCTCGCGCACGCGGTCGCGTCGGGCGAGCTCGCGTCGTCGAGCGACACCGTGACTTCGCGCGTTCGCGTGAGGTCGACGTTGGAGCAACCCGCGGCGATGACGCCGCAGTCGTCGCGCCTGACGACGGCCGCGAAGCCGTACGTCGCGGTCGGCACGTCGCCGAGCGCGATCGCCGTGTCGGTCGCCGAGTACGCGACGCGCGCGGCGAGCCCCGACGGCGGCAGCCCGCCCGCGAGCTCGGCGGGGGTCGGGCACCCGTTGGGGAAGGCGCCGATCTCGATCCACGCTGCGTTCGGTTGCGCGTCCGCGGGCAAGTCGATGACGAGCGAGACGCTCGGCGGATCACACGCCGGCGCCATCGCGGCGGCGACGAGCGCGGCGCACGCCGCCCGAGCCTTCATTGCCCGAGCATGACGAGGCCCGGGTTCGCGAGCTGACCGGAGAGGATGATGACGCTGATCGTCTTGCTCGCGCGAGGGGCCTTCGTCGAGAGCGTGATCCGGTGCGTGCCGACCGGGAGCGGCTTGTTCGTGATCGGGCACGTGCCCATCGGGGTGCCGTTGTCGCTCCACGAGTCGCAGCGCGGGACGGTGATGACGGTGAGGTAGCCCTTCTCGGTCATCGAGACGTCGATCGGACGCGGCGCGGTGTGGACGACGGTGGCCGTCGCCGTCGCCGTGGCGGTCGCCGTGGCGGTCGCCGTGGCGGTCGCCGTCTCCGACGCGGTCGGCGCAGCGGTGGTCGACGGAGCGGCTGTCGTGGTCGACGCCGCGGTGGTCGTCGGGGCGAGGGCGGCGTTGAACGCGCCCCGGGCGGCGCCGAACGGACCCGTGCCCGGCGCGGCCGCGACCGTCGCGGTCGTCGCGGTCGGCGGCTGCACGGCGGCGCGCGGCGGCACCGCGAGGAGATAAATAACGAGCAGGACCATCAGCGCCGCGACGCTCGACGCGACGCCCACGAGCCACATCGGCACGCCGCGCTGCGCGGGCAGCATCATGGTCGGCTGCTGCCCTTGGTACGGACCGGTCGCGAAGGCGGGCGGCGGAGCGAGCCGCGGATCGCCCGGACTGTACGTCGGCGCGTACGCGGCCGGCGAGAACTGCGGCGCCGTCGGCGCCATGCCGCTCCGCGGGTCCACGACGACCGGCGGGCCTTGCGGCTGATCGGGCATTCGCGGCGGAACCGGGCGCGGGGGGTGCGCCGCCGCGACGTTCATCACGGGTTGCCCGGCTCCGGCGAGCGGGGGGACCGGCTGCGCGCGGGTTGCGTCGTCGTCGCCGTCGTCCGCGGGGGCCGGCGCGGGCGCGCCCGCCGCGGGTCGAACCGCCGGCGCGCGCGCCGCGATCGGCTGCGAGCGGTCCGGCGCTTTGTCGGTCGGCTTCTCGGCGACGATCGTCGCGTCCTGATCCTCGTCGTACTCCTCGTCGGTCGGCGTCGGCGCCATGATGGTCGGGCCGTCGTCTTCCATCGAGTCGAGATCCGACAGCGGCGCGGCCTGCGCGGGCGGCGCGGACATCGCCGGACGCGGGGGCGCGCCTGCGGCGGGGCGCGGGGGCATCGCCGCCGTCACGGCGCCCGTCTTCGACAGCGGCAACGTCGCCTTCATGTCGAGCTTGGCGGGCGGCGCGCCCTTCGCCGTCGCGCGCTTCACGTCGGAGTCGTACGATTGCACCGACCCTTCGAAGTCCGGGATAGGCGCGCGGACCTCGCTCTCGCCGGTCTGCGTCACCTCGGCGGCCCAGCGCAGGTGCGCCTCGCGCTTCTCGATTCGGTCGCCGAAGATCGATCGCGCGTACGCCGACACCTCGTCGCTCGCGATGAAGAGCCCGCGCTTCATCAGCATCGACTGGAGCGCGCGCGAGAGCTCGCGCGCGGTGCGGTAACGGTCGTTCTTGTTCTTGGCGAGCGCCTTGAGGACGACGCGCTCGAGCTCGAGCGGGTAGCCGCGCACGATGCCGCTCGGCTTCGGGACGTTGCAGTCCTGCACCTTCGCGAGCGTGTCGAGATCGCTGTCCATGCGGAAGAGGCGCTGCCCCGTCGTGAGCTCCCAGAGCACGACGCCGAGCGCGAAGATGTCGGTGCGTCGATTGAGCGGCTCGCCGGCGACCTGCTCGGGCGACATGTACGCGAGCTTGCCCTTCAGCGTGCCCGCGCGCGTCGAGGCCATGCGCGAGCTGAATTTCGCGATGCCGAAGTCGACGACCTTGGTGTTGCCGTCGTAGGTGACGAAGAGGTTGTGCGGCGTCACGTCGCGATGGACGAGGTTCAGCTTCTCGCCGTTCCTGCCGAGCAGCTCGTGCGCGGCGTGGAGGCCTTCGGCCGCGTCGGCGATGATGCGGCACGCGATCTCGGGGGGCATCGGCGTCCCGAGCTCCTCGGTGCGGCGCATGATTTCGCGCAGCGGCTCGCCGTGGAGGTATTCCATCGCGATCCAGAAGCTGTCCGCCTCTTTGCCGAGCTCGAACACGGTCGCGACGTTCGGGTGCGAGATGCGCGCGGCGACGCGCGCCTCGTCGAGGAACATCGTGATGAAGCTCTCGTCCTCCACGAGGTGCGGGTGGATGCGCTTGATCGCGATCCACTTCTGGAACCCGCCGGGCCCGTCCATGCGCGCGAGGTGCACGCTCGCCATGCCGCCGACGCCGATCTCGTCGACGACGCGGTACCGGCCGAGAAGAAACGAGCCGCTCGGCTCCTGCGCCGAGTGACCGGGAATCGACGCGGACGACGACGGCGAGGGCGTCGGCGGCGCGGGACGAGGATTGGGGCGTGCGGGATCGTGGGCCAAGAGTCTTCTCAGTGCGTTTGCAGCTGCGCGGGGCCGACCGAGACCGAGTCGGGCGGCTTCGACAAATAGTATCCGGCCGTCGCGCCTCCGGCGGCGAGCGCGAGGCCTCCGAGGACGTACGGCCAAGGCGAGGACCAAAAGCCGCCGCCGTGCGAGCGGAGCATGTCCTTCGACGGGTGCGCCTCCGCGACCGGCGTGGGACGCACCGTGACGTGCTGGAGCGAGACTGCGAGCTGGTTGTCGTGCTCGTCGAGCGCCGAGAGCTCGACGCGGAGGCTCGCGCCGGGGAGGGTCATGGACGACGGCACGCGGAAGTGCACGACCGACGCGGCGGGCTGCTCGTAGTCGTAGGCCTTGTGCGTCGTGGCGTCCTCGATGTGGAGCGAGAGGCGCGCGATGAGCGACGCTTGCTCTTCGTCGAGCAGCGCGTTGACCGCGAACGCTTCACCCGACGAGACCTCCGACGGCGCGCTCACCGACATGTGCAGCGTCGCGACGCGGTCCGTTTGGCGGCGCGCGGCATTCGCGAGGGCGTCGGCCTTCTTGCCGGCCTCGGGTGGCACGCTGAAGTTGTCGTCGATGAGCAGGGCCATGCGAAACGCGGAGAGCGCGTCGCGTTTTTTTCCGAGGACGGCGCGCGCCGCGCCGACGTGAATCCAGCACTCGAGGGTCGCGGCGCGGTCGAGCCCGCCGCGCTCGAGGGCTTGCCGGTAGTCGCGCTCGGCCTGGTCGATGGCGCCGTCGTCCCACGCGCGCCGCGCCTTTTCGAGCGCGGACGTCCCCGGCGCCGCGCCGGCCGTCGCTGCCATCGAGCAGATCAAGCCGACGACGCAAAAAGGCCGTACATGCAACCTCGTAGGCTGCGACGTCGATGCGTGCACCGTCCCCAAGGGTATCGGCGATGGTTGACCCGCGCAAGACGCCCCATGGGCGCGAAGGCGTCCGAGCCGGGAGAGCTACGGGAACGCTTGGGCTGGTTTTCCGCGTTCGAAGTAGAACTGGAACGCGCCCGTGAGGTGCCCGCGGCACGGCGGAGGCGGACCGAGGCCGCCCGAGCACTCGTCGCGCGGATCGGCGAGGAGGATGTCGAACGTCGCCTGGATGAGCCGCTGGCCGGCGCTCAAGCTGCCCGGATCGCCGCCGTTGGCCAGCGTCGCGTCGAAAATGTGTTGGAAGGTGATGGTGCTCGTCCCCGTCGGAACGGGCGTCGTCGTGCCGCATTCGCCCGCGAGCGCCGCGGTCGACGCCGAGCAGAGCAAGCCCGCGTCGCCACCGCCGCCGTTCGTCGTGACCGTGTCGAGCCCGTAGAGACCGGGCGTGTCGGGCCGGCACGTCGACTGGAGGTAGAGCGCGAACTGCACCGTCGACGGGTTCGGGTTGGGCGTGATGGGCACGCCCGGCGGCACGACCCCCGGGGGCAGCGACACGCTGAGCGACTGCGGTCCGTTCGTTTCGATCGCTTGCCGGAGCTCGGTCACGTGGGTGACGAGGATCGAAACGCCGTCGCTGAAGTTCACGTAATCGCTGCCGCGCTGGATGCGGATGAGGAGGGAGTCGTCGTTCGGGTTCGGCGTCGCGCCGAAGAAGTCCGGTTGGAGATCGAATTTGCCCGACCAGCAATCGGGCACGAACGAATCGCCGGTCACCGAGCCGGCGCCGCTCCCGACGGTGCAGCTCTCGCTCGCGCCGAGCGCGAGGACGGCGATCGCGGCGCCGAGCACGAAGGCGCGCTTCACGGGCCGCCCTCCGTCGACGTGACCGACGCGATCACGCCGCCGCCGAGGACTCGGTCGCCGTCGTAGAGCACCGCGACTTGCCCGGGCGACACGGCCCCCGGGTTCTCCAGGAAGCGCAGCTCCGACCCGCGCGCTTCGGCTTGCACGCCGCGGTGACGGTAGCGCACGCGCGCGAGCGCTTCGCGCGGGAGGGTCACGTCGGGCGCGAGCACGAGGTCGCGGAGCTCGGCGCGCGTCGCGCCGAAGTCGCGCTTGCTCCCGACGTGGACGGTCGCCTCGCTCGCGTCGATGCGCGTGACGAACGCGGGCTGCGGGTCGCCCCCGCCGGGCGCCGCGAGCGCGACGCCGAGACCTTTGCGCTGCCCGACGGTGAACTTGTGGACGCCGCCGTGGCGCCCGACGACCCGACCCGTTTCGTCGACGATCGGCCCGGGACGCAGACGTTCCTTCGCGCGGTCCTCGACGAAGCGCGCGTACGCGCCGGCGCCTTCGCCGACGAAGCAGAGCTCCTGGCTCTCGCCCTTGGTCGCTCCCGGGAGCTTGCGCGCGACCGCTTCGGCGCGCACGTCTCCTTTCGTGCTCTCGCCGAGCGGGAACATCATCCGGCGGAGGAGCGGCGGCGGCGTCGCGTAGAGGAAGTAGCTTTGGTCCTTGCTCGCGTCGCGCCCGCAATAGAGCCGGCCTTCGTCGTCCACGCGCGCGTAGTGGCCGGTCGCGATTTTTTCGGCGCCGAGGCGCGTCGCGATCGCGAAGAGCTCGCCGAGCTTCACCGTGCGATTGCACGCGGTGCAAGGGCTCGGAGTCTCGCCCGCGACGTACGCCTCGACGAACGGCGCGACGACGTTCTTCGCGAAGAGCTCGCGGCGATCGAACGTGAAGTGCGGAAACCCGAGCGCGTCCGCGACGCGGCGTGCGTCGTATTGATCCTCGGGCGCGCAGCAGCGCGCGTGCGAGCCTGGGCCGGCCTCGGGGTAATCCCAGAGGTGGAGCGTGCAGCCGACGACGTCGTATCCCTCGTCGAACAGGCGCGCGGCGGCGACGGAGGAGTCGACCCCTCCGCTCATCGCGACGAGAACGCGCGGCCTTTTCACACCGAAAATGTACCACGCAACTTGGCGGCGCGTGGGCCGAGGGGCACGGGAAGGAGAAAACCCATGTCCATTCGTTCTCTCGCCGAGGCCCCGCCGAAGATGGTCCCGACGCAGCCGACGCAAAAAAGCGCGCCCAAGCCCGCCGCGCACGCCACGCCGGACGGCGAGCGGTCGCCGTTCCAGAAGCTCGTCGACGGTCTCGGAAAGGAGATCAACCATGGCGAACGCACGGTTCGCGGCGCGCTCGCCGCCGGCGGCTCCGACCTCGCGCCCTCGGACTTGCTCGCGCTGCAAGCGGGCGTCTACCGGTACAGCGAAGCGGTGGACCTCGCGTCGAAGCTCGTCGACAAAGCGTCGAGCGGGGTGAAGACCGTGGTCAACGGCGGAGGGCAGTGAGTCAGCGGTTCGGGCGCTTGTGCCCGAGCTCGCGCGCGAGGCCCTCGATCGCGCGCGCGTGGAGGCGGCTCGCCCAGCTCTTGCTCAAGCCGAGCTCCTTCGCCGCTTCGTCGAACGTGACGCCGTCGAAGTAGTGGCGCTGCACCAGGTGGCGCTCGGCTTCGGGTTGTCTCTCGAGAGCGGCCCGGACGAGCGCCATCGTCTGGTGGTTCGCGAGCTGGTCTTCGGCGGTGAGCGCGGCGTCTTTGACGTCTTCCGCGTCGGGGCCGATGGACTCGGCGAGGAGGCCCACGGCCATCGCGGTCGCGAGGCTGGCGAGGTAGCCGTCCAGTCGGGCGTCGGCTTCGGACGCCGTGGTCGTGGGTTTTTGGGAATCTTCCTCGGCGGCGGCTTCGCTCACCCGATCGCCCGCCTCGATCGCGCGGAGGCGCGCGTAGACGCGGCGCGGCAGGAGGCCTTGCGAGCGCACGGCGTCGATCATCGCGCCGCGCACGCGCAAATTCGCCCAGCGGCGAAAGGGCACGCCGAGCGACGCGTCGAAGCTCCGCGCCGCGTTGACGAGGCCCTCGCGTCCGGCGGATTTCGAAATCGTCGAGCTCGACGGTCCCGAGCTGACGGCGCAGCTGGTAGGCGAGCATGTCCACCAGCGGCATCCCCTCGTGGATGCGCGCGACCGTCTCCGGAGCGTCGGCGGGCGCGAGCGGCATCTCTCAATCGATCTACGTCGAAAATGATCTAGATTGCCAGCGCAATGGTCGGCGAACGGGACGAGAGCGACGAAGGCGGCGGGGCGCGCGTGACGGCGCTTCCTTCGGGTCGCGCGCGCTCCGCGTGGCAGGCGTGGCTCGGCGCGCTCGCCGACGACGCCGAGGCCGCGCTCGCTGCGGCGCTCACCTATGAAGCGCTCGGGCCCGCCGACCGCGACGCGTGGCTCGAAGCGCTCGACGAGGACGCGCCGCAGGTGCTCGCGCCGCGCGAGTCGCTCTTCGCGCCGCTGCTCATGGTCGAGGACGATCCCGTGCGGCGCGCGCGAATCGCGGCGAGCTGCGCGGGCGCGACGTTGCGGGGGACTCCGCGCGCGTGGGCGGGCCTTCGCGAGGACGGCGTGCACGTGGTCGTCGTCGTCGCGCCGCTCTGGCTCCATTTCGTCGAGACGCTCCGCTGCGGATGGGACGACGAGCACGGGTTCGTGTTCGCCGAGCACGATCCGCTCCGCGCCGACGACGACGTCGAGCACAGCGAGCATCGCGGCGCGGAGCTCGAGCGCGCCGAGCTCGCGGACGTCGTCGAGGCGCTCGCGCACGCGATCCTCGCGTGCAAGCGCGCCGCGCGCGAGCTGCCCGCGGCGCTCAAGGCCTTCGCGCACCTCTTCACCCCCGAGGAGCAGGCGCTCTGCGTGGCGAGCCCATGACGGGCGGCGAGGGCGGCGGAAAAAACCTCGAAGGCCGCTGCGGCACCTGCGCGCGATTCGTCCGCGTCATCGAGCGGATCGACGAAAACGGGGAAGTGACGCGCGCGGGCGAGTGTTTGCTCGGCGTCTGGTCGCCGCCGCTCTACGAGAACAATACGTGTGTAGAATACACGAAACGCGGTACGCTCGCGCTGAAGCCGCTGCGTCCGCCGGCGCGCTCGTCCGGGCCGTCGCGCTCGCACTCGCCCGCGCAGTCGCCCTCGCCCTCGCGCTCGCACGAAATCGAGATCACACTTCCAGGAGATCTGCTCGACATGGATGCTGACGAATTCAAGCGCGTGCTCCGCGCGGTCATCAGGCAAGAGCTCGCGACGTCGCCGGTCGATCTCGGCGGGCGCTGGCAGGGCGGCGAGATCATCCTCAAGCCGGGCAAGGAGGGGACGCAGGAGAAGCGCATCCCCATCGAGGCGTTCTTCCACAAAGTCGTGATGCTGCGCGACAAGCTCCGCGTGCTCGAGCAGAAGATCAACGGGAACCCGAAGCTCGAGGACGAAGAGAAAGTCCAGATGCAGCAGTACATCACGCAGTGCTACGGGTCGCTCACCACGTTCAACGTGCTCTTCGCCGACAAGGACGATGGTTTCGTGGGGCAGAAAGAGTAGCGCCCTCGTCGTCCTCGTGGCGGCGTGCGGGAGCGCACCATCGAACGGCGCGCCGCCCGGCGTGTCGATCGAGAATGGCAACGGCGCGCCCGAGTTCCGGTTCGACTCGCTCGACGGGCGCGAGGTGAGCTCGGACGCGCTCCGCGGTAAGCCCGCGGTGCTCGCGTTCGTGACGACGTACGACCCGATCTCGCAGATGCAGGTGAACTACCTCGTGCCGCTCGCGGCGTCGCTCCCCGGGGTCAATTTCGCGCTCGTGATGCTGCAGGACGACGCGCAGCGGGAGCTCGTCGAGATTTATCGCGACACGCTGCACGTGAAATTTCCGGTGGCCGTCGGGGACGCGGCGACGATCGCCGGCGGCGGGTCGCTCGGGGACGTGCACGTCGTACCGACGATTGTCGTGCTCGGACCCGACGGGAAGATCGCGTGGCGCAAGGCCGGCGGCGCGACCGGCGAGGAGATCCGCGCGCACCTGAAGTGAGCGCGGCGGAGCTTCAGCGCTGGATCGTGACGCGGTTCATCCGGACCGGCGTGCGCGGGCGGTCGTCGCGGTCGGTCGGGGTCTTCTCGATCTTCTTCACGACGTCCATGCCCTCGATCACGCGGCCGAAGACGGGGTGCTTGGACGCGCCGGGCGTGAACCAGTCGAGGTAGCCGTTGTGGACCGTGTTGATGAAGAACTGGCACGAGCCGCTGTTCGGCTCGCCGGTGTTCGCCATCGAGAGCGTGCCCGGCTCGTTCGAGAGCTTCGCCACGAACTCGTCTTGGATCGTGCCGCCGGGGCCGTCGCCGGTGCCGGCGATCGGGCTCTTCGGGTCCTTCGAGTGGGGGCAGCCGAACTGGAGCATGAAGCCGTCGATCACGCGGTGGAAGTGCAGGCCGTCGTAGAACCCGCCGTCGGCGAGCTTGATGAAGTTCTGCGCGGTCAGGGGCATCTGATCGCTGAAGAGCTCGACTTTGATGTTGCCGAGCGAGGTCTCGAGGAGCGCGGTCGGGTTCGTCATGATGCCCGAACCCTATAGCCCATTTTTCGTGCGCCGACGCAGCGCGAGCGCGACGAGCGCGAGGCCGAGCGTCGCGTCGGGGCGCGCGCCCGAGGTCGAGCATCCGCCGCCGGTCGGGAAGCCCGGGTCGGCGCTCGAGACGATCGAGTCGACGAAGGACGTGTAGCGGTCGACGCGCGTGTCCTCGCCGATCCCGACGCAGTTGTCGGGCGGGCCGAAGGAGTGGATGCCGGCGATCTGGACGACGCCGTCTTTCGTGAGGAACGTCGGGCCGCCCGAGTCGCCGAAGCAGATGACGTCGTCGAGGCCGAGGTGCGAGTCGTCGACCGAGAAGATCTTCGCGTCCATCGACCGGCGCTGGCCCGAGCTCGTGAGGTCCGCGCCCGTGGACTCGCCGTAGCCGACGACGTGGACCGCCGCGCCGAGGTCGCCGTCGCCGAGCGAGTCGCGGCGCAACGGGATGGGCGCGAGCGCGAGGTCGCTCGCGGCGACGACGGCCCCGATGTCGTGCGTGGTGCCGCCCGCGCTGAAGTCGCTGTCGTAGTGCGTCTCGGCGACGGCGACGTTCAGCGTGGGATCGGCGAGCTGGACGGGGTCGTCGGAGTCCGTGCCGAGAAAAATCGTGACGTGATCGATCGGGCCGGCGACCTCGGGCGAGAGGCAGTGTGCGGCCGTGAGGATGACGTGCGGCGAGACGACGGTGCCGGAGCACTCGCTGTCGTCTTGCGGGCCGTTGGCGGAAAAAATGAGGAGCGCGACCACCGACGTGTCGGCGGCGTCGAGCGCGCCGCCGAGGATGGGCGCGCTCGCGCTCCCGGTGGGCTCGGGCGCGGGGCCGCACGCGAGCGCGAGCGCGGCGAGGAGCGCGCGCTTCATGATTTGGCCGCGAGGCTCGCGACGAGCGCCGGTTTTTGAACCTTGCCCATCGCGTTGCGCGGGAGCTCGGGGAGGATCACGACGTCCTTCGGACACTTGTAGGATGCAAGCTTCTCTTTCGCGAACGCGCGGAGCGCGGAGGGCTCGAGCGCGGCGCCAGGGCGCGCGACGACGCACGCGACGACGCGGTCGCCCCACGTCTCGTCGGGGACGCCGACGACCGCGACGTCGGAGACCGCCGGGTGCTCGCGCAGCGCCTCTTCGATCTCGAGCGCGGAGAGCTTGTATCCGCCGCTCTTCAGGATGTCGACGCTCGTGCGGCCGAGCACGCGGAAGTAGCCGCGCTCGTCGCGCGTCATCGTGTCGC
Source organism: uncultured delta proteobacterium (assembly GCA_963731595.1). Lineage (GTDB taxonomy): Bacteria > Myxococcota_A > Polyangia > Polyangiales > Polyangiaceae > DASXHD01. The sequence goes on along the minus strand of CAVSWE010000009.1, from coordinate 649,225 downwards.
CGGTCAGGAACCACCCGTCGCGGAAGGCTCGCGCGGTCGCCTCCTCGCGGCGGAAGTAACCCGAGAAGAGCGAAGGGCCGCGGACCAGGAGCTCGCCGCTCGTCGCGTCGATCTCGGTCTCCACCGTGCGAAGCGGTAAACCGACCGTGCCGGCGCGGCGCTCGCCGTCGAGCGGGTTGGAGAGGCCGACCCCGATCTCGGTCATGCCGAAACGCTCGAGCGGGATCTTGCCCGTGAGCTCGCGCCACTTTTCGGCGAGCGTCACCGGGAGCGCGGCGCTGCCGCTCGTCGCGAGCCGCAGTTTGGTTGCATTTTGCATGCATTCCGAGGGGGAATCGAAGAGCTTTTTGTAAATCGTCGGCACGGCCATGAAGACGCTGCTCCGCTCCATGTCGCGCCAGACGCGCGCGGCGTCGAACCCGGGGCCGCCGCTCGCCGGGATGCGACTGGGGAGCAAGCGAACCGTCGCGCCGGCGCCGAGGCACGAGAGGAGCGCGATGCAGAGCCCGTGCATGTGATGGAGCGGGAGCGCGTGCAAGAGGACGTCGGACGAGGAGAGCCCCCACGCTTCGGCGAGGAGCTCTTGCTGGATCGCGAGGGCGCGGTGGGAGAGGACGGCGCCCTTGGGTTTTCCCGTGGTGCCGCTCGTGTAGAGCATGAGCGCGGGCGTCTCGGGCAGGACGGCGACCTCGGGGCGCGTCGCGGTCGCGAGGGACGCGAGGTCGACGATGGGCTTGCCTGCCGCGAGCGCGCGCTCGTGCTGGTCGGCGCCGACGAGGACGAGGTCGACGTCGGCGTCGCTCGCGAAGTAGGCGGTCTCGGCCGCGGGGTGGAGCGGCGACAGGACGAGGGCGCAGGCGCCGCTCGAGAAAATTCCGAAGAGGGCCGAGACGAAGTCGGCCCCGGGCGAGGCGAGCAGCGCGACGCGCCTCCCGCGGCGGTCGCCGAGGTGCGCGGCGACGCTCGCGGCGCGCGCACGAAGATCGTCGTACGCGTGGTCCCCGCGTTCGTCGATCACGGCCCGGCCGGCGGCGCGCGCGAAACGGTCGAGGAGGGCGCTCACCGGCTGCGGTTTAGCACATGCACAAAAGGCGACAGGCCCGCGAGGTCGTCGCGAGCCTGCCGGGGAATTGAGATGTTCCGACCACCATTAGGCCGTGTGCGGAGAGAATGAACCCCTAGCGATTGCTAGGTGGGACGCGCTGGCCGCGCTTTAGGCTTCCGAGTTATCCGCCGCTTTCGCGGAGGCCCGGCGTGCACACTGGACGGTCATTGCAACCCTTGGTTCATCGACGTCAGGGATCCAATCGCTCCTATCATCACGTACCTGGCAGAGGGAACGAGTCCATCGTAAGTGGGGCGGCGGACCTGTCAACGCGTCAAAAACTGGGCCAAGCGCGACCTTTCGTGACTAGCTCGGGGGATGCAGGAAGTACTTGCAGTCTACACAGAACGGGCGGTCTCGGTGAACGTGCGCGCCTACGGGACGCAGCGCGGCGGCCTCGGTGAGCACGTCGAAGAGGCGATCGAGGCGGCGCTGCGCGCGGCGGGAGCCGCGCCACCGGGCACGTGGTCCGGCGCCGACGGCGGGATCTCGTTCGATCAGGACGAGGACGCGCGGCTTTCGGATCAGCTGTTTCGCGCGCGCCGGATCGGGCGCGCGGGGATCGCGCTTCGGCTGACCGCGCTCCGGGCGCTGTGCGCGCCGGTCGGCGGGCTGGACGCGGCGGACGCGAGGACGATCGCCTTTTACGTGCGCGCTTCGAAGGAGCGGCCGCTCACGTTCGAGATGGATGAAGCGGACCGGGCGCTGCCGGCGTTCGTGGTGGCGAGGCCGCTCGACGAGGTGATCCGCGGAAAAGCGGAGCCGGAGCCGGAGCCGGAGCCGGAGCCGGAGCCGGAGCCGGAGCCGGACTCGGCCTCGGAGCCGGCGTCGGTTTCGTTGGCGAGCATCTTGGCCGCGGAAGAGGCGGAACCGGAACCGGAGCCCGAGCCGGCGGCGGTGAAGGCGGATTCGCGGTGGCCTCAATACGTCGCGGCGCTCGAGGAGGCGCGGGGGCCGCAGACGCTCGCGTCGTTCGAGCGATTGTTCGTGCAGAGCTATTTGCCGCTCGCGAGCGCGATCGATCGCGGGCTCGCGGAGCCGGCGGCGAGCGTCGCGCGCGAGGAGTTTCGACGCACGTTCGCGCGTTCGTACGGCGAGGCGTTGCCGACCTTCGTGCTCACGGGGAAGCGCCCGCGCATGGTGCTCGACGCCTACGACGTCGCGGCGAAAATGGCGCGAGCGCAGAGCGCGCGCAACGTTCAGCTCCTCGTCGTCGACGGCATGCGCTTCGATCTCGCTGCGCAAATCGTCGCGCGAGTCGCCGAGCTCTCGGAGGGTCGCGCGACGCTCGCCGATCGCGTCACGCTCTTTTCGGCGCTCCCGTCGTCCACGCCGCGGCAGCTCGAGTCGCTCGCGCGCGGCATCGAGGCGCTCCGTTCGGCACACGACGAGCGCGATCCCGAGCCGATGCGCGGCCGCACCGCCGACGCGGTTCGTCGCATTCGCATCGGCTCGCGCGATCTCTACAAGCTCGACGTCGTCGAGACGACGCTCGCCGCAGCGGGCGACCGCGCCGTCGAGGCGTTCGAGGAGGTCACGGAAGACGCGGCGCGCGCGATCGCCAAGCACCTCCGTGCGCAGAGCGGTCGCACGCTCCTCTTCGTGTTCGGCGATCACGGCTTCCGCTTCGATCGCGGCGCGGCCAAACACGGCGGCGCCAGCCCGGAGGAGGTCATCGTCTCCGGTCACGCGTTCGTCGTGGGCGATCTCCACTGACGTCGCGGCTCAGCGGGCGAGGACGACGACCGAGTAGCCGACGGCCGGCGACGCGTTCGGGTTTTCGTACGAGTGGCGCTGGTCCCCGCGGAACGCGACGACGTCGCCCTCGGCGAGCGTCACGCGTTCGCCCGAGGCGACGAGCACGAGCGCGCCGCGCTCGCACGTGAGGTACTCGCGCGTGCCGGGCGTGTGCGGCACGCCGATCATCTTGGCGCGCGGCGGCAGCGCGAAGCGATCGATCTCCATGCCGGGGATCGGATCCGGCAGGAGCTTTCGGACCTCGACGTTCCCGCGCATTCGCGCTCGAAGGCGGCTCTTCGGGAAGACCTCGAGCACGCCGCGAGGAGCCGCGACGAGCTCCTCGAGCGAGACCTGGAACGCGTCGGCGACGGCGCTCAGGATGGCGAGCGTGGGGTTCCCGTCGCCGGACTCGAGGTGGGCGAGCGTCGCGCGCGGGATGCCGGCGAGCTTGGCGATTTGGCTTTGCGTGAGCCCGCGCGCTTCGCGGAGGACGCGCACGTTTTGGCCGAGGCGAGAGGAGAGCGTGCTCATGGGTTGGAATGATGACAACCCATTGGCACGGATGACAACGGATGAGCGCACGCGACGCATGCTCGATGCATGGACCTACGGGGAAAATCGACGTTGGTGACGGGAGGCAGCCGCGGGCTCGGGGCGGCGCTCGGCGAAGCTCTGGCGAAGCGGGGCGCGCGCGTCGTCCTGGTCGCGCGGCACGAGGACGCGCTCGGGGACGCGGTCGCGAACATTCGCGCGGCGGGCCGCGAGGCGCACGCGCTCGCGTTCGACGTGGGAGACAAGGACGCGGCGCATCGCATCGCGGGCGCGGCGGCCGCGCTCGTCGGGCCCATCGACGTGCTCGTCCACGCGGCGAGCACGCTCGGCGCTCTGCCGATGCCGTTCCTCCTCGACACCGCGTGCGAGGACTTGCAGGCGGTCCTCGAGACGAACCTCGTCGGGCCGTTTCGAATCGACAAAATCGTCGGCGGGTCGATGGCGCTGCGCAAGACCGGCGTGATCCTGCACGTGAGCTCCGACGCGGCGGTCGCGGGCTACCCGCGATGGGGCGCGTACGGCGTGTCGAAGGCCGCGCTCGATCAGCTCGGCGCGCGTGCTCGGCGCCGAGCTCCGCGAGCACGGCGTCCGCGTCTTCTCTGTCGACCCGGGCGAGATGGACACGAAGATGCACGCCGACGCGATGCCCGACGCGGACCGTGCGACGCTCGAACGGCCCGAGCGCGTGGCCGAGCGAATGGCGCGGATGATTCGAGCACGCCGAGCGCATCGAGCCTGCGCGCGCGGCTCCGCGCGAGCGAGTGGTCGTCGTGATCGCCTTCGCTCCGGCCACCACGTCGCGCGCGATTCGCGACACGCGGTTGCTCGTCGTCCGCGCGAGGAGCCGCGCGTTCTTCGAGCGGCCCCAGTCGGAGCTCGCGCGGCTGCTCGGGGCCGGCGATCTCCTCGTCGTGAACGACGCGGCGACGATGGCGGCCTCGATCGTCGGGGCGACCGAGCGCCGGCAGGCGTTCGAGGCGCGCCTCCTCTCGCTGCCGGACGCGGCCGGCGAGTGCGACGCCGCCGTGCTCGGCGCGGGCGATTGGCACACGCCGACCGAGCGCCGGCCCGCGGCGCCGCCGTTCGCGCCCGGCGATCGCGTCGAGCTCGGCGGGCTCGGACGTGCGTCCTCACGGCGCGAGGTCGGCGCGTCCGACTCCGATTCGACGCCGACCGCGACGTCGCGATCGCGCGCCTCTACCGCGCCGGAAGACCCGTGCAATATGCACATATCGAAGCGCCGCTCCCGCTCTGGGACGTGCAGAACGTCTACGCCGCCGAGCCGTGGGCCGCCGAGATGCCGTCGGCCGGGCGAATCCTCGACTTCGCCGCCCTCGACGCGCTGCGCAGGCGCGGCGTCCGCGTCGCGCGCCTCACGCACGCCGCGGGCCTCTCGTCGATCGGCGACGCGGAGCTCGACGCGACGCTCCCGTGGACCGAGCGGTACCGCATCCCGGAGGAGACGGCCGAGGCGATCGCGTCGGCGAAGGGCAGGGTGGTGGCCGTCGGGACGTCGGTCGTGCGGGCGCTCGAGAGCTCGGCCGCCGCCCACGGGGAGGTGCGCGCGGGCGCCGCGACGACTGACCTCCGGATTGGCGCGGGCTTTCCGCTGCGCGCAGCGACGGGCCTGCTGACGGGCATGCACGACGGCTCGACGTCCCACGCGGACCTCGTGTCGGCGTTCGTCGCCCGGGATCTTCTGTCCGAAGCCTCGGCGTTTGCGGCTTCCCGAGGCTTCCTCGGCCACGAGCTCGGTGACAGTTGCTTGATCCTCGCGGAGTGATGCGATACGGAAAGCGACCATGGCTAAAGCTGCTGACGCCGGAAAAGAGCTCGACGGCGATCTGATGGTCGAACAGAGGAAGCTCGACAACTCGTGGTCGCCCAAGGGGCTCACCGCGCTCGGGATCGTCACGCTCGGCATCGCCATCACCATCATCGTCTTCATGGCGACCCGCCTGACGACGTGCATGTACCTCGACGGCTCGCAGTAAGCCGAAGTCGGAGGCGCGCCGAAAACGTGACGAGTCGGCGTCGACCTGTCACGATCGATCCATGCCGATTCAGGGCATGCAGCGTCCGCTCGCGCAGCGCCTGCTCGCGATCATGGACCAGAAAGATCATTGGGCGTGGCCCGCCCTCGCGCGCCCGGGCCTGACGCGCGCGCAGCTCCTCGTCCACTTCCAGCACGAGTACCTCGTGTACGTGCGCGACTTCCCCGCGCTGCTCGCGCGCGTCCTCGGCCAGACGCCGCCCATCGCCGACGTGCGCGCGGCGCTCGCCGAGAACGTCTACGAAGAGCAGACCGGCGGCGTCTCGCGGAGCGGCCCGCACCCCGAGCTCTTCCTCGGGATGATGGAGGGCCTCGGCTTCTCGCGCGCCCAGTTCGAGGAAGATGCGTGCAATCTGCACCCATCCGCGCGGAGCTACCGCCAGATGCTGCGCGACGGCTCGCTCGCGCCGCCGTGGCAGGCCGCGTGCGCGCTGCTCACGATTTTCGTCGAGGGCAGCCGCAACGAGCGCGCCGAGCTCGAAGGCCGATTCGTGCGGCCGCGCGGCGAGGACGCGGTCCTCCGCCACCCGCTCGTCGCGCACTACGGCTGCCCGCCCGAGGCGATGAAGCTCACGCGCGCGCACGCCGCCGTCGAAGGCGGCCACCGCGGCGACGCGTGGCGCATCGTCCTCGCGCACGTCGAGGACACCGACGCGCCGCTCGTGCAGACGGTCCTCCAGACGTGCGAGCGAGCGCTCTGGGCGTGGCACCGGTATCGGGACGGCGTTGCGGAGCGGATGGGCCTGCGGCGCGAAGCGGCGTAGACGGAGACGGAGACGGGACGTCACGGTCACGGAAAATAAAGGACCTTCGCTTCCCCCATCGCCGCGATCTTCGCGTCCACGATCCCGACGATCTCCTTCCGTCTCTCCTCGCACGCCGCCACCACGCGGGCGGCGAGGAGCGGCTCGCCGGGCTCCTCGTCCCCGAACGCGTCGGCGAGGTCGAGCGCGGAGATCGCACGCAGGCGTCCGACGAGCGCGCGCGAGAAGCGATCGATCTCGCGGACCTTGGCGCGCGCTTGCTCGAATACGTGCGGCAGCGGGTCGAAGAACGTCGCGTCGTTGTCGACGAACAGGAGCGTGCCCGTCGCTCGGTCGATTCCGACGTTGTCGCCGCTCCAACGGTCCCAGTTGCCCGTCAGCGCGTCGAACACGAGCAGGTTCGAGATCTGCGCGTCGAGCGCGCGCCGCTCCGCGGGCACGTCCTCGCCGTTTTTAAGCTCCTTTTCCCAGTGCGCGCGCTCGGCGGGGCTGTCGACGGGCGAGAACTCGAGGTGGTCGATCCACGCGACGAGCGAGCCGTAGACTCGGCCGCCGCGATCCACGACCTCCTCGTCGAAGAGCGCGAGCGCGCGCGGGTCCTTCTGCGCGGGCGCGCGCAGCGTCGGGCGGGAAAATACGCGAACCTCCGCGGGCGGAACGTTCGGGAGCCCGAGCAGCTTCGAGAGACGGTACGACGCGACCTCGCCGCGGTAGCGTTTGTGCCCGCGCTTCGACTCGGGTTTGTACGCCGCGCGGAGGTGCGTCGAGCCGTCGGCGAAATCGATCCGAAAGACGACCGACGTGTGGCCAATGGACTTGAGCCGCTCGGGCGTCGCGTGCTCGTAGGCCGCGAGGCGCGACTCGTCGAAGATGCGCGCGTGCGCCGGCGCGGCGCTCGCGACGGGCGCGGGCGATGGATCGGCGTCGGCGAACACGAACGACAGCCCCGAATCCATCCGGGCGCCCGCGTCGACCGCGGCGCTCGGCGCCTCGGTGCGGCACGCGGCCAAAAAGATGCAGAATGCAAACAGCGTCCCGCGCGTCACGTGCCGCGCACTCGCTCGCGCAAGAAATCGCGAATGCGCCCGTCGACGAGATCGTGCTGCTCGAGCGGCGCCGCGTGGCTGCCGTTCTTGAGGACGAGGAGCTCCGCACCGGGAATCGCCTTCGCCATCGACTCGGCCAAGAAGAGCGGCGTGAACGTATCGCGCTCGCCGGCGACCACGAGCACGGGCACGTCGATCGTCGCGAGCAGATCTTCGGCGCTGTGGTCGCCCGCGGCCGACAGCATCTTCAAGAAGAGCGGCAGATCCATCGTCCGAACGTGCGTCACGTACGGCCGGAGATCCTCGACGTTGAAGTGCTCTGGATCGAGATCGCCCGCCTTGAGCGCGAGCTTCAGCGCCATGTCCGACGGCAGCCGTTCCCAAAGGGCGCGGACGAGCCCCTCGTTCTTCTTCACCGCCGCGATGACCTTCGGCAGGATCATCTCGAGGATGGGCACGCCGCGGAACGTCTTGGTGACGCGGCCGTAGGAGCCGCACATCAACACGATGCCCCTCACGCGCTCGCGATGACGCCGCAGCTCCTCGAGCACGACCTGACAGCCCATCGAGTGCCCGAAGAGCACGACGGGCGGATCGCCGACGAAGCGCCGCACCGCCGCGAGATCCTCGGCGTGCGCGGCCACGTCGACGCGATCGGAATCGACCGGCGCGCCGCTTCGCCCGTGGCCGCGGTAATTCCAATGCACGACCGGCATCTCGCGCGCGAGGTCCGGCCAGAGGTATTTCCAGATGAAGCCGTCGCAGGCGATGCCGTCGCACAGCACCGCGTGGAGCTCACCCGGCCGCTCTGCGCCCTCCGACGTCCGCACCCACAAACGCGTGCCGTCGTCGGCCGCCGCGAACGCCGTCCTCACGGATTACTCCGTGTCGTCGTCTTCGCCGCCCTCCACGTCGTTGACGCTCGGCAGCTTCTTGATCTCGAGGCGGGAAATCTTCCACGCACGCTGGACCACCCAGGAGAGCGATCGGTCGAGGCGAGCCGCCTCTTCCTTGATCTCCTGCAGCATCGACTCGGGAAAGTAGAGGGACTGCTTGCGCTTGTCGGTCTTCGAAGCGTCAGGGCTGCTGCGATTTGCTTCCTTCTCACCGATGGCCAAGGCAAAACCTCCTCGTACGTGTTCGAACTACATGAGCAGAGTACCAGCGATGTTCGGCGCGTGACTACGACAATTACGCAGCAAGCTCGGCGTGCTACGAAAGGTGCCATGCGCCTCCGAAGTACGTTCGCGCTTTCGGCCATGTTTGCTGCGGGTTTCGTGACTCGCGGCCTCGTCGGAACGGCCGAGGCGCGGCCCGAGGCCGACAGCCCGTACACGGTCATGACCCAGCTCGGACGCGTGCTCGCACTCGTCGAGAACGAGTACGTGGACCCGGTCGAATCGCGGAAAGCTGGTCGACGGGGCCATCGCCGGAATGGTCGGCAGCCTCGATCCGCATTCGAGCTACCTGCCTCCGCGCGACTACAAGCAGCTGCAAGAGGACACCGAAGGGCGCTTCGCCGGCATCGGGGTCGAGGTGGAGCTTCGCGACGACGCGATCGTGATCCTCGCGGCGATCGAAGGCTCGCCCGCCGAGCGCGCGGGGCTCCACGGCGGCGACCGCATCGTCGCCGTCGGCGGCGAGACGATCCGAGAGCTCGGCTACGAGAAGCTCGTTCGCAAGATGCGCGGCGCGCCGGGCACGCACGTGAAGCTCACGGTGATGCGCAAGGGCAAGCTCGAGCCGCTCATGCTCGATCTCGTGCGCGCCGAGGTGCAGACGACGAGCGTGCGCGGGCGGATGTTTCCGGGCGGCGTCGCGTACGTGCAGATCCGCCAGTTCCAAGACAAGACGCACGAGGAGCTCGAGAAGACGGTCGCGCAGATCCGCGCGTCGTCGAGCGCGCCGTTCACCGGCGTCTTGCTCGACCTGCGGAACAACCCGGGCGGGCTCGTCGATCAGGCGACCGCCGTCGCCGACGAGTTTCTCACGAGCGGCGTCATCTACACGATGCGCCACCGCGGGCAGATCGTCGAGACCGCGAGCGCCCACGGCGGCGGCGCGTTCGCCGATGTGCCGGTCGTCGTGCTGATGAACGAGTGGAGCGCGAGCGCCGCCGAGCTCCTCGCGGGCGCGCTCCAAGACTCCGCGCACGCGACCGTCGTCGGAACGCCGTCGTTCGGAAAAGGCGTCGTTCAGTCGATCCTCGATTTGCCGGGCGGCGCGGGCCTCAAGCTGACCGTCTCGCGGTATTATACGCCGAGCGGGCACGGCGTGCAGGGCGACGGGATTCACCCCGACGTGCTCGTGAAGCCGTCGAAAGAAGTCGACGGCGGCGCGCAGACCTTCCGCGAGAGCGACTACGCGAACTCGCTCCCGAGCGAAGGGCCCGTCGGTCACGACACCCACGTCGTCGTCACCTACGACTTGCCCGACGGCGGCACGCCCGACTCGGTCATCGCGCACGAGATGCCGACCGATCCGCGCACCGCGAACGACCCGGTGATGCGCATCGGCTACCAAGTGCTGCTGCGGAAGATGAAAGCGACGAAATGACGGAGTCGACGGCTCGCTTCTCGGATCGGGTCGATGACTACGTGAAGTACAGGCCCGGGTACCCGGCGGAGGCGATCGACGCGGTCGTCTCGATCGCGGGGCTCGCGGCGGGCGCGGCGATCGTCGATGTCGGATCGGGGACGGGGATTTCGGCGCGCGCGCTGCTCGAGCGAGGGTTCGCGGTCTTCGGCGTCGAGCCGAACGCGGCGATGCGCGCGGCGGCCGAGCGCGAGCTCGCGTCGTTCGACCGCTTCACGAGCGTCGACGGAACGGCCGAAAAAATGGGGCTTCCGGACGCGTCGGCGGCGCTCGCGATCGCCGCGCAGGCGTTTCACTGGTTTCGGCCCGAGGAGACGCGCGCCGAGCTCGCGCGAGTCGTCGCGCCGCCGCACTGGACGGCGCTCGTGTGGAACGAGCGCCTCGTCGACACGCCCTTTCTACGCGATTACGAGGCGCTCTTGCGCGAGCACTCGAGCGACTACGCGAAGGTCGATCACCGGAACATCGACCGCGCGCGCATCGAGCGCTTCTTCGGGGGCGCGTTCGAGACGCGCGCGTTTCCGAACCTGCAGCGCTTCGACCGCGCGGGCTTTCTCGGACGCGCGCGGTCGTCGTCGTACGTGCCGCGCACCGAGGCGATGACGCGCGCGCTCGAGCGCACGTTCGACGCGCACGCCGCCGAGGGACGCGTCGAGTTTCGCTACCTGACGCAGGTGCACGTGGGTACCCTCGTCCGCGGATGAAGCCGCGCAATCGAGCTTTTCGTTGGATGATGAAGATGTCGCGCGACTCGCTGCGCCGCATCGCGGGCGCGCCGATCGTCGTCGAAGGGCAGACGCTCGACGTGCAGGTGCAGGCGATGCTCGACGGGATGCGACGCCTCGGCGCCGTTCAGCCGGACGAGGTCGAGACCGCGCGGCGCTGGATGGAGGAAGACGGCGAAGCGGTCGCGCCCGAGCCGCCGGCGATGGCGACCGAGCGCGACGCGCTCGTCCCGATCGACGGCGGGAGCTTGCGTGCGCGCGTCTACGGGCCGCGGAGCGCGCGCGCCGGCGCGGGAATGCTCGTCTTCTTCCACGGCGGGGGCTTCGTGCTCGGCAGCATCGCCTCGCACGAGGCGCCCGCGCGGATGCTCGCCCACGAGAGCGGCGTCGTCGTCGCGTCGATCGATTATCGCCTCGGGCCCGAGCACATGTTTCCCGCCGCGGCGCTCGACGCGCTCGCCGCGTACGAGTGGGCGCGCGCCCACGCGCGCGATTTCGGCGCGGATCCGGCGCGCGTCGGCGTCGCGGGCGACAGCGCGGGCGGCAACCTGTCGGCCGTCGTCTGCAACCTCGCCAAGCGGAAGGGCGTCGCGCAGCCCGCGCATCAGCTCCTCATCTATCCCGCGATCGACTGGCGCCGCACCACGAAGTCGCACGAGACCTTCGCGTCGGGCTACTTCCTCGACGAGGTGCGCACCTTTTGGTACGAGGCGCGTTACTTGAACGGCGTCGAGGAGCGCGAGGACCCGCGCGCGTCGCCGATCCTCTTCGGCGACTCGTCCGACGCGTTTCGGGGGCTCGCGCCGGCGACGATCGTGACCGCGGGCTTCGACATCCTCCGCGACGAGGGCGAGCTCTACGCCGACGCGCTCGCGCGCGCGGGCGTGCCGGTGGACTACTGCTGCGAGCGCAGCTTGATCCACGGCTTCTTCAACATGGGCGGCGCGATCGACGCCGCGCGCGCGGCGAACGCGCGGCTCGCGGCGCGCGTGCGCGCGGCGCTCGCGGCGTGACGAGCGCGACTCACGCGCGGGCTGCCGCGCGACCCGCGGCGGCGCCGGTCGCGAGCGCGGCGAGCATCGTGCGGGGGCGGCCTTCGACCGCGTCGCCGCAGACGTAGACGTTCGGGGCGGCGCGCAGATCGGCGCCGGCGAGGATGCCGACGGACTCGAGCGCGGGCGTCCCGCGCGCCGGCCACGTGAGCGACTCGGGCGGAACGCCGAAGATGGATCCGGGCACGACGAGCGGGCGGCCGTCGCGGCCGAGCGTCACGGGCGCGTCGTACGCGAGCGCGAAGGGCGCGTGGCCCGGCGGCGGAATCGCGCGCGCGTCGGCTGCGTCGCCGGGCGTGTACTCGATCGCGCCGAGGAGGCCGCCGGTCGCGAGGACGACCGCGTCCGCCTCGAGCGTCGCGCCGCCGACCTCGACCGTGCAGCGGCCGCTCGAGGCGACCCGGTCGACCATGCCGGCGACCGTCGTGACGTTTGCATTCTGCAAATCTCGATCGCGCGCGCGCTCGAAGCGGAGGCCGGAGGGGCCGTCGAACGGGACGAGGGCCTCGCCGCACGGGAGGCCCACGAGCGCCGCGAGCTCGGCGCTGCGCGGCTGCTCGACGCCGAGCCACGGCGGGAGGACCACGGCGGAGAGCTCGCCGCCCGCGCCGAGCGCGGCGCGAATGCGCTCGGCGGCGCGCGCGAGGCGCGCCGGGTCGTCGTGGAGCGCGGCGAGCTCGGCGTGCTGCATGACGCGCTCCTCGGTGTGCATCACGAGGCCGACGTCGCGCGCGACGAAGCCGCGCGAGTCTTCTTCGGACCACGCGGCGGCGAGGGCGTCGGCGTCCCACGCGGGGTGGGCGACGCGCGCGACGAGCACCGGGCCCTTCGTCGCGCCGAGATCGGCGAGCGCGCGATCGCGTCCCGCGGCGTCGCGCAGCGTGCCCGCGCTCGTCGCGAGGCGGCACGGGCCGAGAGCGAAGAGCTCCAGCGAAGGCACGCCGGCGACGTCGTCGCCGGATCCGCGGGCGGCCGGAGGGCGCAAACCGGAAACGTCGAGCGCGCCGCACCCGAGCGAGGTCGCGCCGGTGCGACCCCGGACGAGGGTCACGCGCGCGCCGGCCTCGCGCGCGGCGAGCGCCGCCGCGGTTCCGGCCGCGCCGCTGCCGACGACGACGACGTGACGCTCGCTCACGTGCGGGTCCCGGTCGCGCGCAGGGCCGCCAGCGCGAGCGCTTCTTGGCGCGCCTGATCCGGCCCGAGCGCCGCGGCGCGCATTTTGGCCTGTTTCACGAGGAAGGCGTGCGCTTGCGCGCGTCCCGTGCTCGGAGGGAGATTGAGCTCGCGCGCGACGAGCTGCCCGCAGCGCATCGCGCAGCGCATGCCGCCGCACGCGCCGAGCCCGAGCCGCGTGCGGCGGGCGACGTCGTCGACGGTGCGCGCGTGCTCGGCGCGGACCGCGTGCTTCACCTCGGCGGCGAGGACCGGCTCGCACGGGCAGACGACCTCGTGCGGCGCGGGCTCGCTGCCGAGCACCTCGATGGCGCGCGCGCCGTGACGGAAGACGAGGCGCCGCGCGGCGACCGGCGTGAGCTCGTGTCGTTCGGCGAGCTCGAGCGCGTCGATCGCGCGCTCGCCGCCGGGCAGCGCCTTCTCGTGCGTCGTGCACACGCTCGACGGCGCGAGATCGCGCGCGATGCGGTCGCTCATCTCCTGCGCGAAGAGGCGATAGCTCGCGAGCTTTCCGCCGATCATCGAGTACGCGCCCGGCGCGTCGTCGTCGGCGTGGTCGACGATCATGTGCTCGCGCGAGAGGGAGTCTTCGAGCTTGCCATACTCGTAGAGCGTCGGGCGGACGCCCGCGTACGTGCCGATCGCGCGCGCCGCGCGGATCGCCGGGAACACGCGCGCGACGCCCTGAACGAGGTAGCGCACCTCTTCGCTCGTCGAGACGACCTCGTCGAGGTCGCCGAAGTAGTCGTCGTCGGTCGTGCCGACGATCGTCACGTTCTGCCACGGCATCACGAAGATCTGCCGGCCGTCGATGGCCTCGGCGAGGATCCCGTAGTTCGAGAGGCGCCGGTCGTAGACGACGTGGATGCCCTTGCCGGGACGGATGCGCACGCGCTCGGGCGGGAGCTTGCCGAGGCTCGCGGTGATCGGGCTCCACGCGCCCGTCGCGTTCACGACCGCGCGCGCGCGGACGCGGTGGCGCCGCTGATCGAGCAGATCGCGCGCCGCGATCTCCCACTCGCCGTCGGCGGTTCGCGAGACGCTCTCGACCGTCGCGTGGTTGTGGAGCTCGGCGCCGTGCTCTTCGGCGTCGAGCGCGTTGAGGATGCAGAGGCGCGCGCCGTCGACGCCCCACTCGTCGAAGGTGACGCCGCCCGCGTTGCGCCCGACGAGCCCCGGCTCGAGCTGCGCGAGGTCCGCCGCGTCGAGACGCGTGTGCGGCTCGCTGTGCTTGAGCGGCTGGTAGGTGTCGTACGCGCGGAAGTACGCGTCGATGAGCTCGATGAGGATGCGCCCTTTTTTCCCCTCTGCAATCGGCATCACGAACGGGATGCGAAAGAGGAGGAACGGCGCGATCTGCTGGATGTAGCCGGAGTCGCGGCACGACGTCTCGGTCACGTTGGGATTCGTCTCGAGGTAACGAACCCCGCCGTGGATCATCCCGCTCGAGTTGCCGCTCGCGCCAAAAGCGAAGTCGTTGCGTTCGAAGAGGACGACCCGCAGGCCGCGCAGCGAGAGATCCCGCGCGACGCCGGTCCCGTTCACGCCGCCGCCGATGACGGCGACGTCGAACGCGCCGCCGGAGGCGGGACGTCGCGAACCGGAAACGTCGAACGTCGAGCCGGTGCCCATCGAGCGGTCGTATCTAGCAGAGAACGGGCGGATGAGCGTAAGTTGGCACCCGTGGGAGATTCGGGGTTCCGCACGCTCGTGGAGAACGCCCCCGACGCGATCGTCGTTTCGCGCGACGGCGTCGTTCTGTACGCCGAACGAGGCCGCCGCGCGCCTGCTCGGCTACGACGCGCCGGACGAGCTCATCGGCAAGCCGATGACCTTCCTCGACGCGGCGGTCGGTCGAGACGATGCGCCGGCGAATCCTCCAGCTCCAGCGCCACCGGCGAGAGACTGCCGCCGCGCGAGTACCCGGCCAAGCGCCGCGACGGCACCGAGATCACGGCCGAGATCACGTCGACCGCGATCGAGTTCGACGGGGCGCCTGCGGTGCTCGCGTACGCGCGCGACGTGACCGAGCGCTCGCGTCTGCGCGCGCAGCTCGCGCACGCCGACCGGCTCGCGTCGCTCGGGATGATGGCCGCCGGCATCGCCCACGAAATCAACAACCCGCTCGCGTTCAGCAGCCTGGCCGCGCGAAATGCTCGAGCGCCGCGTGACCGAGGAGGACCAGCCGTTCGTCGCCGAGGTCCGCGCCGGCATCGACCGGATCGCCGCGATCGTGCGCGACCTCAAGAGCTTCGGGCGGTTCGAGGACGAGCCCGCGGGGCACGTCGACCTCGTCGCCGCGATCGACGCGGCCGAGCGGCTCGTCGCGCACGAGCTCCGGCCGCGCGCGCGCCTCGTTCGCGATCTCGGCGCGCTCCCGCCGGTCGTCGGCGTCATGCGACGCGTCGAGCAGGTGTTCGTGAATCTGCTCTTGAACGCGGCGTTCGCGGTGGACGACGGCACGGTCACGGTCTCGGCGCGCGTCGGACCGGAGAGCGTGATCGTCGCGGTGCGCGACGACGGCGTGGGCATCGCCGAGACGGATCTCGAGCGCGTCTTCGAGCCGTTCTACACGACGCGCAGCGCGAGCGGCGGCACCGGGCTCGGCCTCGCGATCTGCCGCGACATCGTGCGCCGGGTCGGCGGCGATCTCGTCGCGCGCGAGCGTCCTCGGCGAGGGGACGACGATGGAGATCACCTTTCCGCGGCGCGATGCCCGAGCCCGTCTTGCGCACGATCCCCGCGCCGCCACCGAGCGGCGATCTCCGCGCGCGGCCGACGCGTTCTCGTGATCGACGACGAGCCGCTCATCGTGCGCGCTGCCCATGACGGCGCTCGGCCAGCACGCCGAGGTCGTCGGCGAGACGAGCGCCGAGCGCGCGCTCGCGCACCTCTCGAACGGCGACGACTTCGACGCGGTCGTGTGCGACGTGATGATGTCCGGCATGACCGGCGTCGACCTGCACGAGCGCATCGCGCGCGAGAGGCCGGCCCTCGCGACGCGCTTCGTGTTCGTCACCGGCGGCACGTACACCGCGCGCGAGCGCACGTACCTCGAGCAGGTCTCGAACGCGCGGCTCACGAAGCCGTTCGCGATCGCCGATTTATTGCGCGCGATCGACGGCGTCTCGAGCTGACGGCACGAGCACCACGTTGCCGAGCACCTTGCGCTGATCCATGCGCTCGAGCGCGTCGGCGGCGTGCGCGAAGTCGAACCTCGAGTCGATTCGCGGCGCGAGCTCCCCGCGGGCGACCGACGCGAGGATCCGCTCGGCGTGCTCGCGGTTCCTTCGAGGCTCGCGCATCGCGAACTGGCCCCAGAAGACGCCGACGATCGAGCAGCCCTTCAGCAGCGCGAGGTTGAGCGGCACCTTCGGGATGTCGCCGGCCGCGAAGCCGACCACGAGAAAGCGCCCCTCCCACGCGATGGCGCGGAGCGCGGGCTCGGAGTACGGGCCGCCCACGGGGTCGAAGATCACGCTCGCGCCCGCGCCGTCGGTGAGCGCCTTGGTGCGCTCTTTCAGGTCCTCGCGCGCGTAATTCACGCCGAAATCCGCGCCATTTTGCTTGCAGAATGCAAGTTTCTCGTCGGTCGACGCGGCGGCGATGACCTTGGCGCCGAGCGACTTGCCGATTTGGATTGCGGCGACGCCCACGCCGCCGGCGGCGCCGAGGACGAGCAGCGTCTCGCCTTTGCGGAGGCCGGCGCGATCCACGAGCGCGTGCATGACGGTGAGGTACGTGAGGAGGGTCACCGCGCCCACGTCGAACGCGACGGCGTCGGGCAGCTTCACCGCGGCGAGCGCCGGGATGACGACGCGCTCGGCGAAGGCGCCGTACAAGGTCGTGAAGGCGACGCGGTCGCCGACGGCGAAATCCTCCACGCCCGCGCCGACGGCGCGCACGACGCCCGCGCCCTCGCCGCCCGGCGAAAACGGCGTCGACGGCTTGAACTGATACTTGCCGCGCGTCAGGAGCACGTCCGGAAAATTCAGGCCCGCCGCGGCCACGTCGACGAGCAGGTCGCCCGCGCCGCACACGGGTTCGTCCACCTCGTCGACCCGCAGCGCCCTCGGTTCATCCAACGAATGAATACGTACCGCTCTCATCGGGAGAGAGAGAAACAGGAAGTTCAAAAGTTCAGAAGGAAATTGTTCTCGGGCCGCGTCACGGCGGGAGCGCGCGGGCGGCCCAGACGACGGGGGCGGCGCAGGCGGCGGTGATTGCGAGGAGCACGTAGGTCGCGCTGGTCCACTCCGGCGGCAGGCCGATTCGCACGAGCGAGAACGCGAGGACGAGCAGCGCGGCCCCTGCGTTCTCGCGCGTCGGCGCGCGCCACAAGAGGCCGGCGCAGAGGAGCGAGAACGGAATCGTCGCGAGCGCGACGAGCCCGCGCCACGTCCACGGGTCGGCCGTTCGCGTGAAATACGCCGCGACGCCGATCGTCGTGATCGCCGCGAAGACGACCATCGCGACGGTCGCGTAGAGGGCTTGCTTGGGCGGCCGAACGGGGCCGGTGATCTCGCTGTTGGGCAACTTTCACCCTCGGACGCGGATCGCGTACGTGAGCTTGGCGACGCTCTTCAGCACGTTGGGCACGCGCTTGAACAAGTTGATCGACGGCGGGCGCTTCTCCATGACGCGCACCGGGATCTCCTTGATGCGCACGCCGCCGCGATCGGCGCGGATGACGAACTCGCTCGCGAAGACGTCCTTGTCGACGAGGCACGCGCGCACCGTGTCGAGCAGCGCCGCGCGGCGGAACGCCTTGAGCCCGTGCGTGTCGGTGCCGCGGAAGCCGAGCATGACCCGCAGGAGGCTCGAGTAGGCGATGCTCGCCGCGTGACGGAGCATCGGCCGATCGTCCTCGGCGCCCGCGAGGAGCTTCGACCCGATGACGAGGTCGGCCTCGCCGCTGTCGAGGATGTCGATCGCGCGGCGATGAAAGTCGGTGTCGCAGAGATCGATTTCGTCGCAGAGGACGATCTGCCCGCGCGCGAGGAGGATCCCCTGCTTGAGCGCCTTGCCGTAGTTCGGCTCGCCGAGCGAGATGAACCGGACCTCGCCCGGGTATTTCGCGGCCAGCTCTTCCGCGATCTCGACCGTGCGATCGCGCGAGCCGTTCTCCGCGAGGATGACCTCGTAGCTCCAGCCGTAGGGCTTGAGCCGCTCGCGCAGGTCGACGACCGCCGCGTGCAGGATGGCCTGCTCGTTGTAGATGGGGATGACGATGGAGATCCGAGGCTCGCCCAGATTCGTTAACGCCTAAGGCCGGCCCTTGTAGCACATTTGCCATCGCGTCCGTTGACGCGGCGAAGAAGCCGCGCCATAGCTCCCCGCCAAGGAGACTTTCATGGCCGAAGGGTTGAACAGGGTGCTCTTGCTCGGAAACCTCGGGGCGGATCCCGAGCTGCGTGTCACGCCTGGAGGGCAGGCGGTGCTCAAGCTGCGGCTCGCCACGACCGAGAGCTACCTCGACCGTTCGAACACGCGCCAAGAGCGCACCGAGTGGCACCGCGTCACCGTGTGGGGCAAGCGCGGCGAGGCCCTTGCCAAGTTCTTGACCAAGGGCGATCGCATCTTCGTCGAAGGTCGCATCCAGACGTCGAGCTACGAGAAGAACGGCGAGAAGCGGTATTCGACCGACATCATCGCGAACAACATCATCCTCGCCGGCGGCGGACGCGCGCGCGGCGAGCGCTCGGAAGGCGACGCGCCGCGGTCGTACGGCGGTGGTGGCGGCGGCGGCGGTGGCGGCGGCGGACGCGCCCCGGCGCGCCAAGACGAGGCGCCGATGGACACCGCGCCGGTCGACGATTTCGACGCGGGCGGCGGCGGTGGCGACGACGAAATCCCCTTCTGAGGCGCTCGGCCTCCCCAGCGTCGCGGCGAAGGACCTCGCGCGCGAGCTCGACACGGGCTCGCGCGGCGCGCTCGCGTTCGATGGCGACGGCACGCTCTGGAGCGGCGACGTCGGCGAGGACTTCTTCTTCGGCGTGCTCGACTCGGGCGAGCTGAGCCACGTCGCGGCCGAGGCGATCGCGCGCACGGCGCGCGAAGCGGGCGTGGAAGAGGGCGGCGCGCCGTCCGAGACTGCACGGCGAATCTACGACGCCTACCTCCGCGGGCGGTTCGACGAAGAGCGCGTCTGCGAGCTCATGACGTGGGTCAACGCCGGATGGTCTCGCGCGTCGACGACCGACTTCGTGATCCAGCTCGTCGGGAGCGCGTTCGCGTCGCGCATCCACCCCGAGATCGCGACCGTCATCGGAGCGGCACGCTCGCTCGGGCACGAGATCTTCGTCGTCAGCGCGTCGCCGCGCCCGATCGTCGAAGCCGCCGCCGCCGTGTGCGGAATTCCCGCGGCGCGCGTCATCGCGGCGACCGCCGTGCTCGAAGGCGATCGGTACGCCGCCGCGGTTCACAGGCCGATCCCATACGGCGCGGGCAAGTCCGCGGCCCTCCGCCGCGAGCTCGACGGTCTCCCGCTGCTCGCGGCCTTCGGCGACAACGCGTTCGACGCGGAGATGCTCGCGAGCGCCGAGCGCCCGATCGCCGTGCGCCCGAAGGCGCGCCTGCTCGACCGCGCCTCGAGCGTGCCCGGCCTCCGCGTCCTCGACGTCCAAAGCTGACAGCTGACAGCTCTCTCCCGCGGCGGTACCGTCGTTTCACAAGCCATGGCCGTGCCCCTGCGCGCCGGCGACATCGTCGTCGACAAGTACCGCATCGAGCGCCAGCTCGGCAGCGGAGGCATGGGCGTCGTCGTGCAGGCGACGCACCTTCAGCTCAATCAGTCCGTCGCGCTCAAGTTCCTCATCGACAGCGGGCTCGAGCCCGACGTCGCCGCCGAGCGCTTCTTGCGCGAGGCGCGCGCGACGTTCCGATTGCGGAGCGAGCACACCGTCCGCGTGATGGACGTGGGGACGCTCCCGACGGGCGAGCCCTTCATCGTGATGGAGATGCTCGTCGGCAAAGACTTCAAGCAGCTCCTCGGCGAGCGCGGGCCGCTGCCGGCCGAAGAGGCGGGGCACTACATGATGCAAGTCTGCGCGGCGCTCGCGGAGGCGCACGCGCTCGGCATCGTTCACCGCGATCTCAAGGCGCGGAACCTCTTCGTCACGACGCGCGTCGACGGCTCGCCGTGCGTGAAGGTCCTCGACTTCGGCATCTCGAAGCTCGCCGCGGAGGCCGAGCTCGCGCCGCTCACGCGTCCGGACACGGGCATGGGCTCGCCGCGCTACATGGCGCCCGAGCAGTGGACGAGCGCGTCGACGGTGGACGCGCGCGCGGACATCTACGCGGCGGGCGCGGTCTTCTACGAGCTGCTCACCGGCGCGATCCCGCTCGCGGGCTTGCCGCTCGCCGAGGTGATCAAGCGCGTGCGCGCGGGCGCGGTGCCGACGCCGAAGGAAGCGCGGCCCGACTTGCCGGACGCGATTTGCCGCGTCGTCATGCGCGCGCTGAGGCCGCGGCCCGAGGAGCGATTTCCGACCGCGCAGCATTTCGCGCAGGCCATCCGCGAGGCGCTCCCCGCGGCGGGCGCGCAGGCGCGGCCCAAACCGGTGATGTCGACGACCGTGCAGACCGCGGTCGTGAACCGTGAGGTGCTCCTCGCGCGCGCGGAGATCGAAGCGCGCATGGGCGTGCCGACGGCGGGCCCTTCGTCGTCCGCGCCGACGCCGAAGGAGCGCCCGCGCTCGCAAGAGCCGCCGTCCACCGATTCCGAGGACGGACCGGCGCTCCCGTCGTCGACGCTCGAAGAGGGCGTGCCGATGGCGTCGGGCCCGCTGCCGGCGACGAGCCCGCTCCCGCAGTTCCGCCGACCCGACGCGAGCGCGTTGCCGCGAGCGCCGCAGGCGCGAGCGCCGACCGCGGACGACAACCCGTTCGCCGAGGACCTCGCGACGGTCGTGACCAAGAGCCCGATCGACGGCGGCGGCGCGGCGCCGGCGAATCACCACGCGACCCTCCAGGTCGCCGAGGCGCCGCCGGAAATTCAAGCCCTCCGCAACAAGCAGTCGGCGCCGCCCGTCGCGGCGGTCCCCGCGACCCCTCCTCCCGCGGCCGTACGCGCGCCGCCGCGCAATCCGCTCGAGCCCACGATCGACGATCCGCGCCCGCGCACGGTCCCGCGTCCGCCGTCCTCGGGGCCGTTGCCGCAGTCGCAACCGCTCTCGTCGATGCCGGCGGGCGTGCCCGCGCGCCGAGTGCCGGCATGGCTCTTCTGGACGTTCCTCATCGTCTCGTTTTGCGTCGCGGGCGGCGTCGTCGCGGCGCTGCTCACGCGCCTGCTCCCGTGACGACGGCCGGTGTATAAGGCGCTCATGGATTTCGAGCTGACCGAAGAGCAACAGCTGATTCAGCAGACCGCGCGCGACTTCGCGCAGCGCGAGATCGCGCCGAAAGCCGCCGAAATCGACAAGAGCGGCCGCTGGCCGGCGGAGATCGTCGCGCGCATGGCCGAGCTCGGATTCCTCGGCATGGCCATCCCGCCCGAGTACGGCGGCGGCGGGCTCGACGCGCTCTCGTACGCGATCGCGATGGAAGAAATCTCGGCCGCGTGCGCGAGCTCGGGCGTCATCATGAGCGTCAACAACTCGCTCTTCTGCGACCCGGTCTACAAATTCGGAACCGAAAAACAGAAGAAAGAGATCCTCACGCCGACCGCGCAGGGAAAGATGCTCGGCTGCTTCGGCCTCACCGAGCCGATGAGCGGCTCGGACGCGCAGACGATGGTGACGAACGGGACCAAGACCGACGGCGGTTGGGTCCTGAGCGGCGCGAAGAACTGGATCACCAACGGCCCGCACGCCGATCACATCCTCGTCTTTGCAGTCACCGACCGGAGCGGCCCGAAGGTCAAGCACACCGCCTTCCTCGTGAAGAAGGGGACGCCGGGCTACACGCAGAACGCGGCCGACCACAAATTGGGAATTCACGGCGCGCACTCGTGCACCGTGTTTTTCGAGAATTGCAAAGTGAGCGACGACGCGATCGTCGGAAATGTCGGCGAGGGGTTCAAGGTCGCCATGGCGACGCTCGACGGCGGGCGCATCGGCATCGCCTCGCAGGCGCTCGGAATCGCGCGCGCCGCGCTCGACGCCGCCGCGAATTACGCCAAGGAGCGCAAGAGCTTCGGTGTCCCGATCGCGCAGCACCAGGCGATCCAGTTCATGCTCGCCGACATGGCGACCGAGCTCGACGCCGCGCGGCTGCTCACGTGGCGCGCCGCGACTTTGAAAGACCGCGGCACGCGCCACACGCAAGAGAGCGCCGAGGCCAAGCTCTACGCGAGCGAGACGGCGACGCGCGTCGCACACAAGGCGCTCCAGATCTTCGGCGGCTACGGCTACTCGACCGAGTACCCCGCCGAACGCCACTACCGCGACGCGCGCATCACCGAGATCTACGAGGGGACGAGCGAGATTCAGCGCATCGTGATCGCGGCGAGCTTGCTGCGCTGACGGCCCATCCTCTAGGCTGGTCGGCCATGTTCAAGCGAGCCGTCATCCTCGGGGGGATCCTGGTCGCGTGCGGCGGGGCCACGCCGGAGCCGGAGCACGTCGAAGCCGCGCCGACCGCGACCCAGACGGCGGCGCCGCTGCCCGTCGTCCACCAAGAGCTCGGCTCGATCGACGATCGCGCCGTGTCGAACACGTTTCAGGATTTGAACCCGAGCTTCGAGGCGTGCCAAAAGGCGGCGCTCAAGCGCATCCCGTACTTCTCGGGCACGGTGAAGTTTTTCCTCCGCGTCGGCGAGGACGGCAAGACCAAGTGGGACTACGTCGAGGACTCGACGCTCGGCGACTACGACGCCGAGCGCTGCATGCTCGACGCGATCGAGGGCGCGCAGTGGCCGAAGCCGATCGGCGGCGACGCGACGGTCGAGCGCGATTCGACGTTCGACCCGGGTGACGCGCGGCAACCGGCGGACTGGCCGTCGGACAAGGTCGCGGCGACGGTCGGCAAGCACAAAAAAGACCTCGACAAATGCGTGCAGAATGCACCGAACGCGAAATTCACCGTGACCGCCTACGTCGCCCCACACGGCAAGGGCGGCAAGGTCGTCGCCGCCGGCGTCTCGACGTCGAGCAAGGACGGCGCCGGCCAGGTGAAATGCATCGTCGACGCGGTGAAAGAGATGAAACTGCCGAGCCCGGGCAGCTACGCCGCGAAGGTCGCGTTCAGCCTCTGAGCATTTTTTCGTAACCGCCCGGAGCGCGGCCCGCACTGCATTTCCGTGCGACGATTTCTCTGGGTCGGGATCTTGGTCGGCGGCGCCGCCGGCTGTTACATGAATTTCGGCGAAACCGGCGGCGACGGGCAGCACGGCACCAAGCCCTTCGACGCCGGCGCGTCGCAAGGGCCGGGCGATCTCCCGTGCGACGTCGCGACCGCGCTCGCGGTTTGCCAGGCGTGCCACGGACCGACGCCCGCGGGCGGCGCGCCGGTGTCGCTCGCGTCGCGCGCGGACTTGACGGCCGACTCGGCCCAGTACCCCGGACAGACCGAGGCCCAGCGCGCCGTGGCGCGCATGATGGGCAACCCGACGCCGATGCCGCCCGCGCCGTCGTCGCCGTCGCCGCAAGCCGACATCGACGCCTTGAACGCGTGGATCGCGGCGGGCTATCCGGCCGGCACCTGCGGCACCGGCCAGACCGTGTGCACCAGCGGCCTCACCGGCACGATGAACGAGAGCAAGAACATGCGCCCCGGCGAAGCGTGCATCGCGTGCCACCAATCGAGCGGCGGCGAAGCGCCGATGTACACGTTCATGGGCACGCTCTACCCGACGATGCACGAGCCGGACGACTGCGTGGGCGCGACGTCGTCGTCGTACGCGGGCGCGCAAGTGATCGTCGTCGACGCGCACGGCAACGAGTTCGCGATGACGCCGAACAGCGGCGGCAACTTCATGGGCTCGCCCGGCGGCTTCACGATGCCGTTCACCGCGAAGGTCACCTACCAGGGCCGCGAGATCGACATGACGACGCCGCAGACGAACGGCGACTGCAACGCGTGCCACACCGAGCAGGGAGCGAACGGCGCCCCGGGGCGCATCGCGCTCCCGTGATTCGCGCGGGAGATCGTGCCGGCCCGCGGCTGGCCGGGCCACCCTCGAGCTCGAGAAATTCCGGCTGAATTGCGCGGCACGCGACGCGCACACGTGGCCGTCCTCGCCCCTGCGTATCGCCCGCGCCGCCCGCAAGACACGCTGCTCCACCGCGTCGTGCGCGAGCACCTCGAGACGTTCTCGAGCTACGCGCGCGAGTCGTACGACGTTGGAACGCCTTCGTCGCGGTGCTCGAGATGCACGGGCAAGGCAACTTCTTCGACCCGCGCCTCGACGACGCCACGCAATTTCCCGTCGCCGCGAAGAACAAGTCCGGCCACATGACCGTCGCGACCGACCTGGTCTCGTCGAAGCTCGCCGATCTGCAAGCGTACCAACTCTCGATCCCCGCGCCCACGCCGCCTCCTTCGAGCTACGACGCCCAGGCGGCCGGGCGCGGCGCCACGCTCTTCGGCGGAGCGGCGAAGTGCGCGTCGTGTCACGTCCCGCCGACGTTCAGCGAGCCCGGCTGGGGAATGCACACCGGCGCCGAAATCGGCA
Organism: uncultured delta proteobacterium; assembly: GCA_963731595.1. GTDB lineage: Bacteria > Myxococcota_A > Polyangia > Polyangiales > Polyangiaceae > DASXHD01. The sequence goes on along the minus strand of CAVSWE010000009.1, from coordinate 624,806 downwards.
TCGACGAGTTCCAAGCGAGCCGCTCGCCGGACAAGCGTTATCGAACGACGCCGCTTCGCGGGCTATGGTCCCACCAGAAGGGCGGCTTTTACCACGATGGTCGCTTTGCGACGCTGGTCGACGTCGTCGATCATTACGATACGACGATGGCGCTAGGCCTCACGCCTGCACAAGAGAGCGACCTCGTCGAATACCTCAAGTCGCTTTGATCGACCTCGGGCGCGAGCGCTGACGCAGTGGGGTTCGTCACCGCTCAAGATCCCGTGATGGCGCGCGTCGTCGCCGAGCTCCGCGCCGGCGCCAAGCGGACGCACTGGATGTGGTTCGTCTTCCCGCAGATCGCCGGGCTCGGCGCGAGCGCGATGGCGCAGCGGTACGCGCTCCGCTCGATCGACGAAGCGAAGGCGTACCTCGCGCACCCCGTCCTCGGCGCGCCGCTGCGCGAGTGCGCCGCGATCGTGGCGGCGTCGAGGGACGCTCCGCGCGCGCGACAAACACTTCGAGGGCCAGGCGGACGACGCGACCCTCGCGCGACTCTGACGAAACGCTGACAAATGCGCCCGCGACGTGACCGAACGCTGGCGCGTGCCGCCGCTTCGGTCGCTACCGTGAGGGGCGATGCTCGTGATCCTCTCGTTCAATGGTGCGTGTCGATGAGCGAGCGCGCCAAGGAAGAAGAGACGCTCGCGTTCGAGCGACTCGCGCAGTGGAGCGACTGGCTCGCGAGGCACCACGCGCGTGCGCGCGGCGTGCTGCTGCGCATCCCGAAGGGCGGGGGCGCCGACGTGACGTACTCGCGCGCGCTCGACGTCGCGCTCGCGTGGGGCTGGATCGACAGCCAGAAGCGCGCGCTCGACGCGTCGGCGTGGCTCCAGCGCTTCACGCCGCGCACGGCCACGAGCCCGTGGTCGAAGATCAACCGCGCCCGCGCCGAAGCGCTCATCGCGTCGGGCGCGATGCGCGACGCCGGCCTCGCGGAGGTCGAGCGCGCGAAGCGCGACGGCCGCTGGGACCGCGCCTACGACGGGGCCCGCACGTCGGCCGTGCCCGACGATCTCGCCGCCGAGCTCGCGAAGAAGCCCAAGGCCCGTGCGTTCTTCGAAGCGCTCGACGGCGCGAACCGGTACGCCATCCTCTATCGCGTGCAGACTGCAAAGAAACCGGAGACGCGCGCCGCGCGCATCGCGAAGCTCGTCGGCATGTGCGCCGCGGGGGAGACCATCCACCAGCGAAAGACGCCGAAGAAGCCCGCCGCGGGGCGGTGAAGCTCAGGCCGCTCGCCTCGTCCCGACGCCGCGCAGCAGAAGGCCGGCACGCGCAAGGCGTATTGGATGGGCGCGCTCATCGTCGGCGCGTTCGTCCTCGTGGTCCTCGGGCGGATCCTGCTGCCGAGCTTGCTCCGCTGAGCTTCGGCGGCTCGACCTTCCGAAACGGCCGGTGAGGCCACGCCGCCGGTGCGCGGTCGCGTTCAGCGGATTCTTCCGAGCCGTCGCGGTAGGTAGTGGTCATGGCATCTTCCGACGAGCACGCCGTCGGCCGCGCACGACGGCTGGGCGGGGTGCGCTACGAGATCCGCGGCCCGCTCGCGCGGCGCGCCCAGGAGCTCGAGCGGCAGGGGTACGAGATCCTCAAGCTCAACATCGGCAACCCGGCGCAGTTCGGGTTCCGCGCGCCGGAGGCGATGCGCCTCGCGCTCGTCGAGAACCTCGCGCAGGCCGAGGGCTACACGCACCAGAAGGGCATCTTCCCCGCGCGCGAGGCGATCGTCGTCGACACGCAGGAGCGCGGCATTCGCGGCGTCGGCGTCGAGGACGTGTTCATCGGAAACGGCGTCTCCGAGCTCATCCTGATGGCCATGGAGGCGCTGCTCGATCCGGGCGACGAGGTGCTCGTCCCGAGCCCCGACTACCCGCTGTGGACGGCCGCGGTCACCCTCAAGGGCGGCCGCGCGGTCCACTACCCGTGTCGCCCGCAGAACGGTTTCGTCCCGCTCGCCTCCGAGATCGACGCGCTCGTCACCGACGCGACGCGCGCCATCGTCGTCATCAACCCGAACAACCCCACCGGCGCCGTCTACCCGCGCGAGGCGCTCGAAGCGATCGTGCGCGTGGCCGAGCGCCGCCGCCTCGTCGTCCTCTCGGACGAGATCTACGATCGCATCCTCTACGACGACGCGGCCCACGTCCCCACGGCGACGCTGTGCCACGACACGCTGTGCGGCACGTTCGGCGGGCTCTCGAAGGTGTACCGCGCCTGCGGCTTCCGCACCGGGTGGCTCTTCTTCAGCGGCGCGGCGCGCACGGCGTCCGACTTCATCGACGGCCTGGAGCTGCTCGCCTCGCTGCGCCTCTGCGCGAACGCCCCGGGCCAGTGGGCGGTGCAGACGGCGCTCGGCGGCAATCAGAGCATCTGCGATCTCACCGCGGACGGCGGCCGCCTCGGGCGGCAACGTCGCGCGCTCCTCCGCGGCGTCGAGCGCTCCGAGTTCTTGCGCGTCGTCGCGCCGAACGGCGCCCTCTACGCGTTCCCCGCGGTGGACTCGGCGAAGATCCCGCACTTCGACGACGAACGCTTCGCGATGGAGCTCCTCGAGCGCGAGCACGTGCTCGTCGTTCCGGGCTCGGGCTTCAACGTGCCGTACCGCGATCACCTGCGCCTCACGTTCCTGCCCGACGAGGACACGATGTCGGAGGTGCTCGTGCGGATGGAGCGGCTCCTCGCCGCGTGGGCGGGCGTCTGAGCGACCAGATGTCGGAGCTCGAGGCGGCTTCTACCAAGGCGTCTGCGACGAAAACGGCCAGCAACCGCAAAGACGCCTCCGCGCCGATCACAGTCCGGCGACTTGGGGTGCCCGCAGCGGGCCGGCCACCCCCGCGCGAAGCGCTCGTGGTACCACGCGATCATGGAGCGCACGCTTTATCGCGAGGAGCACGAGATCTTCCGCCGATCGTTTCGACAGTTCGTCGAACGTGAGGTCGTCCCGAACCAGGAGCGCTGGCGCGAGGCTGGCTCCGTCGATCGCGAGACGTGGCGCAAGGCCGGCCAAGGCGGCTTCCTCTGCCCGGCGCTCCCCGAAGCCGACGGCGGCCCCGGCGGAGATTTCCTCCACTCGTGCGTCGTCGGCGAAGAGCTCTCGCGCGTCTACGAGAGCGGCTTCGCGCTGATGCTCCACTCGGACATCATCGTCCCGTACATCCACGAGTTCGGAAACGACGAGCAGAAGAAGCGGTGGCTCCCCGGCTGCGTCGACGGCACGTTCGTCACCGCAATCGCGATGACCGAGCCGGGCACGGGAAGCGATCTCGCATCCATCGCGACGAGCGCCGTCAAAGACGGCGACCACTACGTCATCAACGGATCCAAGACGTTCATCTCGAACGGCATCCTCTGTGATCTCTGCATCGTCGCCGCCAAGACCGATCCCGATCCCACGAACGCCCACCAGGGCATCTCGCTCTTCGTCGTCGAGGCGAACCGCGAGGGGTTCGTCAAAGGCAAGAAGCTCAAGAAGATGGGCATGGCGTCGCAAGACACCGCGGAGCTCCACTTCGAAGACTGCCGCGTCCCCGCCGCCAACCGGCTCGGCGAGGAAGGCGCGGGGTTTTTGATGCTCATGCGAAAGCTCCAGCAAGAGCGCCTCGTCGTCGCCATCGGCGCGCAAGCCGGCGCCGAGAGAGTCCTCGAGGACACCATCGCCTACTGCCAAGAACGAAAGGCGTTCGGCAAACCGATATCGAAGTTCCAAAACACGCAATTCAAGCTCGTCGAGTGTGCGACGAAGATCGAAGTGGGCCGCGCGTTTCTCGACAAGCTCGTGAGCGAGCACGCCTCCGGCAAGTACCTCGTGAAGGAGTGCTCCATGGCCAAGCTCTGGCAGACCGAGATGTCGAGCGAGGTCATCGACACGTGCCTCCAGTTCTTCGGCGGCTACGGGTACATGACCGAGTACCCCATCACGCGCGCGTACATGGACGCGCGCGTCGCGAAGATCTTCGCGGGCACGAACGAGATCATGAAGATCATCATCGCGAAGCAAATGGGCCTGTGATCGCGACGACGACGCACGCCGCGCGCTGGCGGTCGATGCCGGAACGAGCATGCCGAGGCCGATCACTTCGCCCATCGCGCCGAGGACGACAGCCCCGAGCTCGTCTGCGCGATCGCCAAACTGATCCCCACCGCCACCGACGCGCTCACGACGAGCGACCCGCGAGGCTCACGGTCGTGACAGGGCAGCGAAGAGAAGTCGGCAATCTTCCGAGGAGAGTAGAGAGTAGTCCCTCCAGGCCCCGAGGGTTTCGCCGCAGGCGCGAAGATCTTGCTCTCGCCGGGGTACCGCTGAAGCGCGCCCGCGTCGTCGCCGCGTTCGTCGCTCGGCGGCATCGCTCACTTCGTGGTCGGGACCAGGGCGTGGCCGTCGAACCGCGACAGCTCGGCGTGCGACGTTGCTCCGTGCTCGGTGTGCTTGCTCGTCAGGTTCTCCGCGCGAAACGTGCCGTCGGCGGCGATGAAGAAGCGCCACTCGTTCGACGCCGCCATCCGGGGATTGGTCTGGAAGAACGCCGCCGCGCCGAGCCGCGCGACCTCGAGCGAACGGCCGCCGCGCGCGCGGCGGGTCACCAGATACGTCGTCGCCATGTGGCCGGGAGCCGAGGAGGTCACGCTCGTCGCGATCGTCCACTCGGTGCCGTCGGCCTCGATCAGGTGATCGCGGATCTGCCACGCCGCGGGTGCCCCCAGCTGAACGAGCTGGTGCCCGTCGAAACGAAAGCTCGTCAGCGTCGTGCTCGTCGCTTCGGGCGGTTCGCGGGTGACGTCGGAGCGCTGCTCGGCGCGGAACGTGCCGTCGGCGGCGATGTAGAAGCGCCACTCGCCGTCGCTCGACGTCGTCGGGTTTTCCTGGATCGCGCTGCCGCCCGACACGCGCGCGACCTCGACCTCCTCGCCGCCGGGCGGTCGCCGGCGCAGGATGTACGTCCGATCCTCGTGGCTGGGCTCCGCAACCGTCGGGCCGGCGACGATCTGCCACCTCGTGCCGTCGGCCTCGACGAGCGTCTGCGGCAGCGCGGGTTGCTCGATGACGGACGGCGCGGGCGTCGGTTGGGTCATCGGCGCGGGTGAGGGTGAGGAGGGGGCCGGCGCAGGATGCGCGCAGGCGACGGCGACGGCGATCGCAAGGGAAAACAGCGATGCCGGCGACAGCCTCACCTCCAGATCGTAACACCACCCGCTGCCCTCGTTCGTATCGTTGCCGAAGAGCGCTCCGTCGTCAGTCGCCGGATCTCAACGATCAGTCCCCCCGAGCGGCCCCTGATCCGACGGACGTCGGTGGCCGCCGCGGACACTGCTTTGGCCGGACGGGTCAAGGACAGCGCGCGCGCTACGTGCGACGACATCGTCGTACGGAGGCGCCATGTCGCGATTGCGGACGTTGATCGGTGTGCTCGGGGTGCTCGTCGGCTGTTCGACCGCGAGCGATGACGGAGCGAGCAGCTCGCCGCTCACCGCCGCGCCGTTCTTCGGCGGCGACACGATCAACCATGCCGTCTTCGCCGCGGACGTGTCCGTTTGGGAGACGCCGCTGTCGCAGAGCGAGATGGACTGCTTCTGGGCCTCGGGCGTGCGGCATGTCGTCGTCGGAACGCAGGACGCGAGCGTCGCGAGCGAGCAGCTCGCGATGGCGGTGTCGCGCGGGATGACGGTCGACGCGTACGTGTATCTCTATTGGAACCAAGACATCGCGACGCAGGTCAACGCGGCGTTCGCGATGACCAAGGGGTTTCCGATCGGCCGGATGTGGCTCGACATCGAGCAGAAGCCCGGCACCCTCGGGTCGAACGCGATCATCCCGCTGATCCAGCAGGGCCTCGACGCCTGCAACGCCAACGGCGGGGTGGTCTGCGGCATGTACACGGGGCCGGGATTTTGGAAGTCCTACGTCTCGAACACGACGACATTCGCCGATGTGCCGCTCTGGTACGCCCTCTACAACGACAAGCGCTCGCTCTCGGATTGGTCGACGGAGCATTTCGGCGGATGGACGAGCCCGGTCGGCAAGCAGTTTCAGACGGCACCGCTCTGCGGAGTCGGCGGCGCCGACTGGGACGTGATGCAGGTCTCCGCGCAGCCGACCGTCGTCGTCGACCGCACGCTCCCGCCCGACACGGGGCTGCCGCCGCCAGCGCCGGGCGGGCTGTATCCGGCGGACGGCTCGGTCGTGCCCATCGACTACGTGAAACTGATGTCGGCCACGATCCCTCGCGCGACGCTGTATCAGCTCGCGCTAGAGACCTACGACGGAACCGCGTGGGCGGCCTACTACACGTGGAGCAGCCCGAACGCGTTCGTGAAGGTCACGCCGCCGGCGAAGGCCGGGCTGTATCGCTTTCGCGCGCGCGCCGAGAACGCGCACGGGTGGGGCGCGTGGGCGGCGTACGCGAGCTTCGACTACGGCACGTACACGGGGCCGCGCCCGAACACGGCGCCTTCGCCGCCGCCGACGCAGAGCAACGATCCGCCTCCCCCGCCTCCTCCGGGGGTTCCCGGATCGCTCGTCCCCGACGGCGACGGGACCGTCACGACCCCGAACGTCGCCATGTCGTGCAGCGCCGTGAGCGGCGCGACGAGCTACCAGTTCGCGATCGAATCGAGCGTCACGAACGCGAACGCGTGGGTTGCATACTACACGTACACCGCGGGCGGGCCGGCAGAGACCTTCTACCCGCAGACGCTGCACGAGGATTATCGCTTCCGCGTTCGCGCGATGGTCTCGGGCGCGTACGGCGCGTGGTCGAGCTACGCGACCTTCCACATGCAATGACCCAGCGCGCGCGATACACTCGGCGGGCCGATGGCGGTACCGACGATCGCGTGCGGCGCGTTGCGAAAGCTTCTCTCCGTTGGCACCGAGCTCGGCGTTGACCGGTCGGCGCTGCTCGCCGAGTTGGACGTCCCCGCGAGCGTCGCCGACGATCCCGACGGTCGCGTCGCGATCGTCAAGCTCCACGCCGCCTGGGAGAACCTCTGCGAAAAGAAACCCCAGCTGAAGGCCGCGTTCGTGCGCGCGGCGACGTACTCGCCGGGTGACTACGGGATCGTGGGCTTCGTGGTGATGAGCAGCGCGACGATGGACGAGGGGCTTTCGCACTTCGTCCGGTACATCGGCCTTTGGACCGACGAGCCGGCGTTCTCGCAAGACGGGCCCACAGTGCGCTTCGCGTACCGCGGCGAGTATCGCGACGGCCCCGGCAAGCACGCGGCGACCGAGGCCGCGCCCGTCGAGATCATCCACGCGGCGCGCCTGCTCACGCGCCGGCGCATCGTGCCTCGCGAGGTACGCTTCGCGCACCGCTCCGACGGGGACGCCGCGGCGCTCGAGAAATTCTGCGGCGGCAAGGTTCGATTCGGCGCGCGCGAGAACGCGATCGAGTTCGCGACGTCCGATCTCGCGCTGCCGCTCGCCAAGGCCGACGCGCAGCTCGCCGCGTTCTTGCGCGCGCAAGCGAACGAAGCGCTCGCGAAGCGAGGCGCCGCGGTGGACTCACTGCTCGACCGCGTGCGGCGAATCGTCGCCGAGGAGCTGTCGCGCGGCGTGCCGGCGATCGACGTCGTGGCGCGCCGCATGGCCACGAGCGAGCGGACGCTGCGCCGGCGCCTCGAGCAGGGCGGCACGACCTTCCGCGATCTCCTCGACGACACACGCGCGCAGCTCGCCCGAAGCTACGTCCGAGATCGCCGCATGCCACTCTCGGAGGTTGCCTTCATGCTTGGCTTCTCGGAGCCGAGCGCGTTTCATCGCGCGTTCAAGCGCTGGACTCGGACGACGCCCGCCGCCTGGCGCGCCAGAGCGTAGGCCGTCGACCCAATGGGCTACGCTCGCTTCGATGAAGCGGCCGATGCCGCGCCTGAAACGGCCCGTGCACGACGTGCCCTTCGCGAACGATCGGCGCCGGCGGCGAAGGCTCTCGGAAGGCCATCGCCGACGATTATCGCACCGAGCCCCGTCGGCACGGCGAGCAAGAGCTTTCGAAAGGCGAGTGCCCGGCTTGGCTCGGCGCGGCGGACGCTCCGTGGGTGTGCATGAACTTCCGCGCAGCCTTTTGGTCGCGCTCATATGGGAGTAATGCAGTGCAAGGCGCGCGCGCCGGCCCCTGACGCGTCACTTCGTGCAGACTTCATTCACACATACGCCGCCGCGAAGCGTGCAGTCGACGCACGAGCCGCCGGGGCCGCAGAGCGTATCTTGGTCACCGACCATGCAGACGTTCCCGTCGCAGCAACCCGAGATGCAGTTGCCGGGCGTGCACGTGTCGCCGCCCTCGCACGTCCCGCCGACGTCGTCGGCGAGGCACGCGCTGTAGCCGTTTTTTCCGCTGCACGTCTGACACAGTTGACCGTGCGTGCCGCAGGCGCCGACTTCGCGGCCGTCGGCGCACATCGTTTCGTCCAAGCAGCAGCCGTCGCAGTTGCTCGGTCCGCATTTCACCGACGTCTCGACGCAGGTGCCCATCTTGGCGATGCACGTCTGCCCGGTTGCACAAGTCTGGCAGCCGCTCTGCTTGACTCCGTCGTCGCAGCAGAGCGGCGGGAGAGGCACGTCGGGGCCGACGTCTTTCGGCGCGTCGGCGGCGACGTCTTGACCGGCGCCGTCGGTCATACCGTCTTGGGTCGTGACGTCGAGCGTGGAGCCGTCGAGCGTCGCGCCGTCGAGCGCGGACGCGTCGAACGAGTCCGGCTCGCCTGCGATTTCGCTCCGCGCCCCGCAGCCCCAGACGAGAACCACCGCAGCGACCGTCGCCCACCTCATCCCCCGACTTTGATGGTTGGCCGTCGTGACCGCAACCCGAATGCTCACTGAAGATCGTGGTGATCGGCGTGTGCCACATACTCGGGCGAATAGCCGTCGGGCAGCGCCCGGATCACTTCGGTGTGAGCTTGACGATTTCGTTCGTCGAATCGTCGCTCCAATAGACACTGGTCGAGTCGACGGCCAAGCTACCGGGGTAAGCGTTCGCCAGCTTGGTCGGGGTCTTGTTGCAACCCGCGACGTCGCATTTCATGATGCCACCGGACCCACCGAAGTAGACGTTCGTCCCGTCCGACGCGACCCCCACGAGGCCCGGCATGTTCGCGAGGATCGTCGGGTTACCGCCGCAGCCGGTCTTGGGGCATTCGTAGAGCACTTGGGCGCCCGAGTCGATCATGTAGATGTTGTTGGCGTCCACGGCGATCCCACTCACGTTGTTCAGCCCGGTCGCGATCGGCGTCGCGACGCCCGCGTCGCTCGTCTTCGCGATGTACTCGACGGTATGCACGGCGCCGGTGGACCAGTAGACGTTGGTCGAATCGAGGGCCAACGCGTACGCGTTCGGACTTACCGCGAGCGCCGTCGGCGTGAGGTTCGGACATCCGCTGTTGGGACACGTGAAAACGTGGCCCGGGTTGTCGTCGCTCCAGAAGAGATCGGTGCCGTCCGTGCCGATCACGAGGGGAGAGTTCTGCTTGTACGCGAGCAATGTCGGCGTCTGGTTGGGCACGCCGACCGAGAGCTTCGCAATCTCCCCGTCGGCGTTTCCGGTGCCGTACGCGGCGACGTACACGGACGTGGAATCGACCGTGATGCCAAAGGGGTTCACGAGCGTCCCGAGCTCGAGGGGCGTGCCATTGCAGCCGGTCTTCGCGCACTGCATCACGCTGCCGGTGTTGAGGTTATTGGTCCAGTAGACGTTGGTGGCGTCGACCGTGACGACGGCGGGATTCTTCTGGTTCGAAGCGAGCAACGTCAGCGTCCCGCCGTCGAGTAGAGCGCCGTCGAGGTACGCGTCGAAGATTGCGCCGTCGCTCACGTCAGCCGAGACGTCGAGCGTCGCGTCTTCGTCCGCGACGTCCGCGACGGCATCGATCGTCGCGTCGACGCCGAGCGTCGCGTCCCCGTCGTCCGACGCATCGGGCGTCGCGTCGACGACCGGTTGCGTCTCCTCGGAGGTGTCGAGCGACGCGTCAATCGTGCCGTCCGCGATGCTCTGATCGACTGCCGCATCCTCTGCGGCGTCGCCCGCATCGGTGCCTTCGAGTGGCAAGCCGCCGCCGCAAGCGTAACCCGCACATCCCATGATGACCCACGCGACGACGACGCGGCCCGATCGCACTCGACGAGCTTACCCTCTTTTTTCGTGGCCCGTGGCGTGGAGAGCAGTCTCATCGAGTAGCACGCGGCGAAGACGTGGCTCGATGTGAGGGCGCGTCGTCGTCGGGCAGCGCCGGCCGCGTCATCTGCGTCAATTCTCCGCTGCCAGCGCGGCGATCTCGGTCGCGCTGAGCGCCCGTGAATAGACGCGCACCTCGTCGATCGCTCCGAAGGTGTGCCAGCCGATGTTTGGATCGTCGCGGCGTGGCTCGGCCTGATCATCGTCAATCTACTGATCGGACCGAACAACGGCGACATCGTTCTACGCGATGCCGCCCCGTGCGCCGGCGCGCTCGCGCTCGGGCGACTCGCGATGAAGTTCGATCACCAACTCGAGCGCTCCTGAGCCGTCGCATTCTGCTCGCGCGAGGCGACCTGGGACACGAACCTTGGACCTTCGTCCGCGCGTGAGTGTTGCGGCGCGCGTTAGCCGCCGATCTTCGTCGCGCTCAGCGACTGAAGGTGCGGCTCCGTCAGCCACCGGATCGCGCGAACGCGTTCGAGCGCGCGCGAGCGCTCGTCGCTCGGCGGCTCGATTTCGAGCGGGAACCAGCGAGTGGACCACTCTCGATAGGCCGCCATCAGCTCGGAAATCGGCCGCACCGTGGCGGCGCCGCTGAACGCTCGGAACGCGGCCGCATCCTCGGGCACGAGCACGCGCAACGACGCGGCATCCGCGGAGCGCTCGATGGGCAGGATCGCCGCCTCGAGGCCGAGCGCCCACGCGAGAACGCCCGCGCACTCCAGCCGCCACGTCGCGGCGAGCGCGGCATCCCGCTCGACGCGACCGGAACGCAGGCTCATGACGAACCGCTGCTCGTCCTCTTCGAGGTCCGCGGGCGAGAACCCCACGCGAACCAGGTGATCCAGCGTTCGCCCGCTGAGCGCGAGCCCGTCTTCTCGTGCGCCGGACGTTTCGAGTCGGACGCTCTCGGCGAGATCGGCGACGAGCACGACGAGCACGAACCGGGTCGCGACGACGGCGGGCGACTTCGCCGTGGGGACGAAGCCGTCGTCCTCCTCGCTTCGCCCGAGCACATTCCGGATGGCATCCCAGATTCCCATCGCGCCTGCCTAGCGTAGCGTGCGCATCGGCGCCGACGCCAACGCGTCTGACGCTCGAGCGGCGCGACGACCGCCTCGTGGCACGCCGCTGCGCGTTACGCCAGCGGCCAACTTTGACCGCTCCAGCGGCCAACTTTGGCCGTAAAGTCCCGAGGCCATGGACTTGGAGCTCACCGAGACGCAGGCGCTCGTTCAAAAGTCCGCGCGCGATTTCGCGACGCGGGTCATCGCCCCCGCGGCGCACGACATCGACGAGCACGAACGATTTCCGAAAGAGATCCTGAAGGGCCTCGCCGAGCTCGGGCTGATGGCGGTCAACGTGCCCGAGGAGCTCGGCGGCGCGGGCGCGGGCGTCGTGTCGTACGCGCTCGCGATGCAGGAGATCGCGCGCGCGTGCGCGTCGACCGCGGTGACGATGGCGGTCACGAACATGGTCGGCGAGGTCATCGCGCGGTTCGGGACCGACGATCAAAAGCGAAGGCACTGCCCGAAGCTCGCGAGCGGCGAGTACGTCGCCGGCTCGTTCGCGCTCTCCGAGCCGGAGGCGGGGAGCGATCCCGGCGGCATGCGCACGACCGCGCGCCGCGACGGCGACCATTGGGTGCTCGACGGCAGCAAGCAGTGGATCACGAGCGGCGCGCACGCGGGCGTGATGGTCGTGTGGGCACGGACCGGAGGCGCTGGCACGAAGGGCATCTCGTGCTTCTTGGTCGAGGGCGGGACGCCCGGGCTTCGCGTCGGCAAGCCCGAGGACAAGATGGGCCTTCGCGGCTCCAACACCGTGCCGCTCCAGTTCGACGCCTGTCGCGTGCCGGCGAGCGCGCTCCTCGGCGAGGAGGGCTCGGGGTTCCGCGTCGCGATGATGGCGCTCGACGGCGGTCGCATCGGGATCTCGTCGCAGGCGATCGGCATCGCGCGCGCGGCGCTCGACGAGAGCGTGCAGTATGCAAAGGATCGCCGCGCGTTCGACAAGCCGATCGCCGATTTCCAGGCGATCCAGTGGAAGCTCGCCGACATGAAGACCGAGCTCGACGCGGCGCACCTCCTCTCGATGCGCGCGGCGTCGATGAAAGAGCGCGGCGTGCCGTTCTCGCGCGAGGCGTCGATGGCCAAGCTCTTCGCCTCGGAGGCGGCCATCCGCATCTGCAACGAAGCAGTCCAGATCCACGGCGGCTACGGCTACATCCGCGAGTTCCCCGCCGAGCGCCACCTCCGCGACGTGCGCGTGACCACGATCTACGAAGGCACGAGCGAAGTGCAACGAATCGTCATCGCGCGCTCCACGCTCCAGTGACAAATGCTCATTCGTCCGCGGCGTCGCTCGCGGGCGGGGCGTCGTCGTGGTGCGACCCTGCTCGAGAGCGACGAGCACGTCGCGGTGCGCCGGCGCGGCCGGGTCGATCGCTTGGACCGGCGTCACGCCATGCGCCACGCGCATCGTCGACGAGCGCGGCGTCGAGCGGGACGCGGTCACGACCGCCGGGGTGCCCGCTCACCGGAGCGTCTTCGCGTAGACGTTGTCGCACCACTCGAGATCGATTTGCAGCTCCTCGTCGAGTCGGAGCTGGACGATGTCGCCCTTCAGCGTCACGCCCTCGACGACGACATCCTCGCGCGTTCCGACGGACACGACACGAGACAAATCCCGACTCACCCGGAGCGTGTCGAGCGCACCGACCGTGAGCTGCGGCAAGGACACGGCTCCGGCCAGGTTCACGTACCACTCCGGAAAGGAGACCGAGTCCCAGTTGCTGAAACGACTTCCGGTCGGAATCGTGACGCCACCGACCTCGAGCGCCTCGCCGAGGACGAATCCCAGCAGGTCACCCATTGCGTTCCAGTGGAGAGCCTTGGTCGGATGCACCACGACGCGACCCATCCGAGTGGGCTCGCGGAACGCGTCGCGGACCGAAGAACATCGCCCGTCCTCGCCGAACCCGAGCCTCGCGCCAGCCTCGACGAGGCGGCCACCCAGCAGCGGGATCGTCGTGGGGGCGCCGACGATGGCGCCTCGCAGCCGATCGGGTCGTCGAGGATCGATCCACGAGTCGTCGTTGAGCTCGACCGTCGTCCCGGCGGGGAGCGTCACGCCGCCGGTCGCGAATTCGCGCGACAGCCGCGCAGACTTGATGCGCCCGGTGACGGGCCATCGCTCCTGCCCAGCGGGATCGAGCGCATCGGCGAGCTCGGGGACGCGATCGAACCGTAGCTCGTGAGGCTCCTGCGACGTCGCGCTTCGCATTCGCCCAATCGCCTCGTTTGCGATCTCGCGGACTCGAACGACTCGCGCCTGACCGAAATGGGGCCCGAAGCAACCGCTCTCGGGCTCTCCCCACCCCCACGGCGCACGGACGCAAAGACCGTCGGGCGACGCCGAGCCCATCGGCCAGTGCAGCTCCACCTCCGCGTCGAGCGCGAAGTGGTGTCGCTTCCTTGGAACGAGCCAGAGACTGGAGACCGTGACGTCGATCCCACGTGTCGAGATCGTGAGCTCGTATCGCTCGCCGATCGCGGCAAGGACCGTGACGCAGACGAGCACGAGGAATCCGGGGAGGGCGAGCGCGCCGGCGGCGATCGGAGCGAGGAATGCACCGCCGACCGCCACGATGACCGCGCCGATCTCGTTCGGCCCGGAGACGGTCAAGACGCTCGACGGAGGCTTCTCCGCTGCCGACTGCCTGTAGGGGGAGATCGGCGCCGTCATGGCTCGATCGCCTCCGCCAGGTTCGACAAGCTGCGCTCGATGTTGGCGCGCGCGCTGGATTCCCAAAGCCATCGGCCGCGTCGGGTGGCGAAGATGCTCGCCCGGTCGAGCATCGCGCGGAGCAAGCGCCCGCGTCCGGCCGCGTACGCGCGGTCGTCGACCGTCGCGTACTCCTGCCGAACGAGCCGCTCGTACTCGTCGAATGCGTCCGGCGATGCCCCGAGGATCGAGAGGTCCGCGTCGACGACGATGCAAGCTTCCTCGCTCTCGGGTTCGGCGTGGGCGCGCGCGAAATGCTTCGTCGCGAGGACCAGCGAGCTCGCGCGGCGGAGCATCTCGTCGTGCAACCACTCTCGGCGGCCTTCTTCGAGGAGCAGCTCTGCGCTGCGTTCCTCGTTGTCCTCGGCGAACGGCTCGTAGATCGCGTCGTGGAAGAGCAGGGCGAGGTCGACGTCGGGGACGTCGGCGCGCGTGATTCGAGCCTTGGCCTCGAGGCACGCGAGCACGTGCGACCACGTGTGGTACCGGCGGTGCGGCTCGGCGTAACGGACCTTCAGCCGTTCGAGCATCATGCCCGAAGTGTGGGGGCAATAAATTGGTGATACAACCAATCTATGGGAAGACGCAGCCTGCGCGCGGAGCGACGGTCGGAGCTGGCGCGCGTCTTTGCTCGGGTGCTCGGAACGCACGGCCGCGGGGGTGCGACCATCGCCGCCCTCGCCGCCGAGGCGGGCATCGCCCCCGGCCTCGTTCACCACTACTTCACGAGCAAACAAGATCTCTACGAGGCCGTGATCGAAGGCATGCTCGGCGAATTCCATCATCGCATCGGCGTCGCGGAGAGCGCGACGGACGGTGTCGACGCCTACATCGACGCGGCGCTCGCGCTCGGCGAGCGAAGCGACATCACGGCCGCGCGCGCGTGGGTCGGGGTGTTCTCCGAGGCGCTCGCCGATCCGGTGCTCTTCGCGCGAGTTCGTCGAGTGCTCGACGCCGAGATCGCCCACCTCGAGCGCCACTCGGGCGGCGCCCTCGACGCCCACGACGCGAGCGCCATTCTGACGTTCATCGTCGGCGCGCTCGTCTTCGGCTCCTTCGCGCCCCGCAAGACGGCCGGCTTCGCCGCTCCCGCGCTTCGGCGGATGGCGCGCGCGCTCTGAGCGCCGCGCGCGTCAATCGCGCCGCAACGACGCCAATCGAACGTCAGGCGTCGTCGGCCGACGCCGCAGCCTTTCGAAAAGGCCTTCGCGTTGAACCGACCAGGGCCGGTGCTTGGGGCGCGCTAGCCGGATGTCGTTCGAGTCGGGTCAGCTCGGCGTGCTTCCCGTGCTTCCGCCCGACGCGCCTGGTTCGACCCTCGCGTCCGCTCCGCTCCGACGCGCCTACGAAGCGTTGATCGCCGCGCAGCGACGAGAAGGCGCGTCGTTGCAGAGGGCGGTCGACGCGACCAGCTTCAAGGCACGACGAGATCGCGCGTGATCGCGGAGAGGGTGGGCGCGCCGGCGAGGGCCATGGCGAGGTCGAGCTCGCGGCGGAGCGTGTCGAGGACGAAGCGCGCGCCCGCTTCGCCGGACCACGCGAGGCCCCACAAAATGGGTCTTCCCACGAGGACCGCGCGCGCGCCGAGGGCGAGCGCCTTGAGCACGTCGGTGCCGCGGCGGACGCCACCGTCGAGGAGGACTTCGACGTCCTGGCCGACCGCGTCGGCGATCGGCGCGAGCACGTCGAGCGTCGCCGGCGAGCCGTCGAGCTGACGCCCGCCGTGGTTCGACACGACGATCGCGCTCGCGCCCGCGTCGCGCGCGCGCTGCGCATCGTCCACGCGCACGATGCCTTTGATCGCGATCGGCAGCGTCGTGATCGAACGCAGCCAATCGAGGTCTTTCCACGAGAGCGACGGATCGATCAGCGACGCGAAATACGCGGCCAGACCCGAGTCGCCCGCCGGCGCGTCGCAGTCGCCGTAGCCCACGGGGACGAGGTTCTTCACCTTGAGATCGCCCGGGAGCGAGAACGCGTTGCGCACGTCGCGCTCGCGCCGCCCGAGGAGCGGCGCGTCCACGGTGAGCACGAGCGCCTTGCAGCCGGCGGCCTCCGCGCGGCGCACGAGGCCGAGCGTCGCGTCGCGATCGCGATAGACGTAGAGCTGGAAGAAGGTCGCGTCGGGGTGCTCCTCGGCGACGTCCTCGACGTCGGTGTTCGAGAGCGACGACAGGACCATCGCCGTGCCCGCGGCCCGCGCCGCGCGCGCGGTCGCGATCTCGCCGTCCGCGCAGGCCATCCGGTGGAACGCGGTCGGCGCGACGAGCACCGGCATCGACACGTCCACGCCGAGCACGCGCGTCTTGGTCCTCCGCTGGCTCACGTCGACGAGCACGCGGTAATGAATCGCGCGCCGCTCGAAGGCCTCGCGGTTTCGCCGCAGGGTGATCTCGTCGTCGGCGCCGCTCGCGTAATAATCGAAGGCGGACTGCGACAAGGTGCGCTTCGCGAGCGCCTCGAGCTCGAGCAAATTGGCGGGCGAGGAGTCCTTCTTCATGCTGGCTCGTAAGGATGCATCGTCATCACGCGCACGGCGGTCACTGCGACGATCACGGCGAGGCTCGCGCTCGGCCGTAGCCCGAGCACCCCAAATCTAGACATCCGCGACGTCGACCGAGATTTTGGGACGAGCCGCGGTCGCGACGCCGAGGCGCTCGAGGTGAGCGCACGCGGCGAGCACGGTCGCCTCGTCCCACGCGTCGCCGAGGAGCTGGAGGCCGATCGGAAGCACGCCCTGCTTGCCGACCGGCGCCGACGCCGCGGGCAGGCCGGTCAGGTTTCCGAAGAAGTTGAACCGGCACAAACCCGCGAGCGCCTGCGAGTCCAAGAAACCGCTCTCGAACTGCGCGTCGGTCGTCGCCGGCGCCGGACGCGCGGTCGTCGGCAGCGCGAGCAGGTCGACCTCGCGGAGCATTCGCGCCGCTTCGTCGCGCAGGCCGGTGCGAAGTCGCATCGCCTCGGCGAGCTCGACGCCGCCGAGCTCCTGCACGACCGCCATCGTGATTTGCAGGTCGGGCGTCATGTCGTCCGCGTGCTCGAGCCAATCTTGCCGGCACTCGGCGCGCGTCTCGATCGAGATCGCGAGGTAGCCGATCGCGGGCGCGTGGCGCATCAGCGGCGAGCTCACGGTCTTGAGCCGAGCGCCCTCTTTCTCGAGCGCGCGGAGCGCGTCGCGGCACGCCGCCGCGACCTCGGGCGACGCGTCGGCCCACTCGCCCTCTTCGACGCCGATGGTGAGACCGCGAACGCCACGGCCGACGGCCGAGACGAGCGAGCCTTGCGGGAGCGGCGGCGCGTACGCCGTCTCCGGATCGCGCGGGTCGTGCGCGCCGACGACCTCGAGCACGCGCGCGAGATTCGGCGGTCGACGACGCGAGCGGACCGAGGTGCGCGACGGTGCCTCCGAACAAATCGCCCGCGCGGCTCACGCGGCCCCACGTCGGCTTGATCCCGAAGACGCCGTTGAGCGACGAAGGAATGCGGATCGATCCGCCGCCGTCGGCCCCGATGCCGATCGGCACGAGCCCGGTCGCCACCGCGACCCCGGTGCCGGTCGACGAGCCACCCGCGACGTGCCCCGGGTCGTGCGGGTTTCGCGGCATCGTCCGGTGCGGGTTGAAGCCGAGCGGCGTCATGCCGAGCTCGGTCATCGGCGTCGTGCCGACGATGATCGCGCCCGCTTCGCGGAGGCGCGACACGATCGTCGCGTCGTCCTTCTGCGGCGCGCCGTCGAAGTACGTCGTGCCGCCCTTGGCGGGCAGTCCGCGCACGCGCGTCTGCTCCTTGATGACCACGCAGACGCCGTCGAGCGGGCCCTTCGGCGCGCCGACGCGGTAGCGATCGCCGGACGCCTCGGCGTCGTTCTTCGCGTCGTCCTCGGCCACGTCGAGGAGAACGCGCATCGACGGCGTCATGCGCGCGAGCTCGGCGGCGCGGTCGAGCACGCGCGCGAGCACGCGCTCCGGCGTCGCGCGTCGCGACTCGTAGGCGGCGACGAAATCGCGGCTGGTCTTGGACCATCCCGACTTCGGCACGCCGAGCCCGAGGTCTTCGAGCTTGCGCGGCGGCCGGCCGGAGCGGGCGCGGTTGTCGAGCGGGAACGCCCCGAACATCGACGACGGCAAGCTCTCGAGCGCCGAGATGCCGAGCTCGGCCCGAAGCGCCAGCTCGAGTGCAGAGCTGCCCGGGCGCGTGCGTGCGAAGCGTGCGAGCGACCTCAACCAGGACCCCCACATGCGCGGCGCGGTAATCATCGGAAGGGCCGAGATGATAGCGCAAGCCGTAGCCGAAGAGCGCCGGACGACATAGATTGTCGAACGGATGCGCCTGACCTGGTCTCAGCGCCTGCGCCTCTCGCGCGGCGCGATGGTTTACTCCGCCGTGGATCGCGCGGCCCACACGCTCGCCCGCCTGCGCTACGCGCTGCCGGACGCGCAGCCCGAGCGCCACCACGTGTTTCTCGAGCCCAACGTGCCGTACGGTACGTCGCGCTCGCACCACCACACGCTCGACGTGTACATCCCGACGCGCTCGCCGCGGCCGCTGCCGGTCGTCATGTACGTGCACGGCGGCGCCTTCGCCTCGCTGTCCAAGGACACGCACCGCGTGATGGCGCTCGCGATCGCCCGCCGCGGTTACCTCGTCTTCAACATCAACTACCGCCAGGGTCTGCGCCATCCCTTCCCCGAGCCGCTCGAGGACGTGGCGAACGCGTTTCTCTGGGTCAACGCGAACGCCGATCGCTTCGGCGGCGATCGATCGCGCATCGCGGTCGCGGGCGAGAGCGCCGGCGGCAACCTCGTCACCGCGCTCGGCGTCATGCACGCCAAGCGCTACGAAGTGCCGTTCGCCAGACGCGTGCATGATGCAAACGTCTCGCTCCGCGCCGTCGTCTCGACGTACCCGTACCTCGACCTCATGGATCGCTACGAGGGGCACCCGCGCCTCGCGTTCTGGTACAAGACCGCGCTCTTCGACGCGGCCTCGTCGTATCTGGGGCGGCGCGTCTTCGATCGCGAGCACCACGTCCTCGCGAGCCCCGTGCGCGCGCTCGAGTCGTCGTTCGTGCCCGACCGGCCGATCCCGCCGTTCTTCATCGCCTGCGGCTCGCGCGACCCCTTCCTCCAGCAGTGCCAGCGGCTCAAGGACGCCCTCGACAAGCTCGACGTCCCCGCGGAGCTCTTCATCGCGCCGGGCGAGATCCATGCCTTCGACGCGATGGTGTGGCGCGCCCCGGCCCGGGCGAAATGGAAGGCGACCCACGCGATTTTCGGCGAAGCACGTCGGCTTGATTCCTGTCGCGGCAAGCGCAAGAGTGACGGCGTGAGCGCGCCCGCCGTCACCCAAGGGATTCGAGTCTCCGTCAAATCGCAGTACGTAGCCGAGCAGTCGGCGCCGCGGCAGAAGCGGTACGTCTTCGCGTACACGGTCACGATCGTGAACGAGGGGACGCAGCCCGCGCATTTGCGCAGCCGGCACTGGATCATCACCGACGGCGACGGCCGGGTCGAAGAGGTGCGCGGGCCCGGCGTCGTCGGGCAGCAGCCGTACCTCAAGCCGGGCGAGCGCTTCGAGTACACGAGCGGCTGCGTGCTGCAGACGTCGCGCGGGCAGATGCGCGGCACGTATCAGATGGTCCGCGCCGACGGCACGACCTTCGACGCCGACATCGCGCCGTTCGACCTGGTCCTGCCGTATTCGCTGAACTGAACGCCATGGATGAACAATCGTATCTGAAGCTCGCCGACCAGACGTTTCGTCGCCTCGAGGACATGCTCGACGACGTCGACGCGGACGACGTCGACGTCGAGCGCGCCGGCGACGTCGTGACGCTCGCGTTCAAGAACAAGAGCAAATGCATCGTGAACACGCAGCGGCCCACGCGGCAGATCTGGCTCGCGGCGAGCGCGCGCGCGTGGCACTTCGATTGGGACGGCTCGAAGTGGGTCGACGACAAGGACAAGACGACCGAGCTCTTCGCGCAGGTGGCGCGGATCGTGAAGGAGCAAGCGGGTGTCGACCTCCCTGTTCGATGAGATGGGCGGCGAGGCCGCGCTCCGGCGCGTGCTTCGGACGCTCTACGACCGGCTCTTCGACGATCCGATGATCGGCTTCTTGTTCGAAGGAAAGGACAAGGAGAAGCTCATCGAGCACCAGCTCTGGTTCACCGCGCGCTTTCTCGGCGGACCGAGCCGTTACGAGGGCCGCTCGCTCCCCGACGCGCACGCCGCGCTGCCGCTCTTGAAGGGGCATTTCGATCGGCGGCATCAGGTGTTGAAAGAAGTGCTCGAAGCGCACGGCGTGCCCGAGGCGGTGCGCGCCGAGTGGCTGCGCGTCGACCAGTCGCTGCGCGCGGCCGTCATCAAGTCCGGCGCCGAGGCGCGCGACCGCGCGCGCACCGCGAAAGATTGAGTATCCTCGCGCCATGTCGTGCGCCCACGCCGTGACGTCGCAGTTCGAGTCGGCCTTCGCGATCGACATGTCGCGCATCGTGTTCGGCCACGGCGCGCTCGACGAGCTCGGCGAGCACGTGAAGTCGCTCGGCTGCCGCCGGATCGCGCTCTTCACCGATCCGCGCGTCGGCGCCCTCGAGCACGTCGCGCGCGCGAGAAGGTCGTTGCAGAATGCAAACGTCGATTTCGCCGTCTACGACGCCGTGCACGTCGAGCCGACGGACGCGTCGTTCCGCGACGCGGCGCGCTTCGCGAGCGAAGGGCGCTTCGACGGGTACGTGTCGGTCGGCGGCGGCTCGGCCATCGACACCTGCAAGGCCGCCTCGCTCTACGCGACGCACCCGGCCGATTTTCTCGACTACGTGAACGCGCCGGTGGGCGCGGGGAGAGCCGTCCCGGGCGCGCTCCCGCCGCACGTCGCCTGTCCGACCACCTGCGGGACGGGGAGCGAGACGACCGGCATCGCGGTCTGCGACGTCCTCGCGCTCCAGGCGAAGACAGGCATCGCGTCCGCGCGGCTTCGGCCGTCGCTCGCGCTCGTCGATCCGACGTGCACGTACACGCTCCCTCCCGAGGTCGTCGCGGCGAGCGGCTTCGACGTCCTGTGCCACGCGCTCGAGTCGTACACGGCGCGCCCGTTCGACCGGCGAGCGCGCGGGCCGCGGCCGATGAGCCAAGGGGCGAACCCATGGAGCGACATGGGGAGCTGGAAGGCGATCGCGCTCGTGGGCGAGAACCTGGTGCGCGCGGTGACGACCGCCGAAACCGCGCCGCGGGACGCGCTCGCGTGGGCGGCGACGCTCGCGGGCGTCGCCTTCGGAAACGCGGGCGTCCACGTCCCGCACGCGATGGCCTACGCGGTCGCGGGGCTCGTGCGAGAGCTCAGTCGGCGTGCGAGTAGCACGCCGGCGTTCGCCGCGGCTTCGCTCGGCTTCAGGATGCCGGGCTACCCGCAAGACGAGCCGATGGTCCCGCACGGGATCTCGGTGGTGCTGAACGCGCCGGCCGCGTTTCGTTTCACCGCGACCACGTCGCCCGAGCGACACCGCGACGCGGCGCGCGCGCTCGGCAATCCCGACGGCGATCTCGCCGGCGCCGTCGAAACGCTCATGAAGGCGGCGCGCGTGCCGGTCGGCCTCCGCGCCGTCGGGTACACGGCCGACGACGTGCCCGCCCTCACGAAGGGCACGATCGTCCAGAAGCGGCTCCTCTCGAACGCGCCGCGCGACGTCGGCGAGGCCGAGCTCGCGGCGCTCTTCTCGGAGGCGCTGTGACTCGGGACGACTTCCGGTTTTTTCTGCCGATCGCGACGCGTTGGATGGACAACGACGTCTACGGTCACGTCAACAACGTCGTCTACTACGCGTACTTCGACACGGTCATCAATCGCTTCCTCGTCGACGAGGGCGGGCTCGACATCGCGGCCGGCGAGGCCATCGGAGTCTGCGCCGAGTCGCAGTGCACTTATTTGCAGTCTGCATCTTTCCCCGACGCGCTCGACGCGGGGCTCCGCGTCGCCAAGCTCGGCACGAGCAGCGTCACGTACGAGATCGGCATCTTCAAGGGCGACGCGCTGTGCGCGCACGGACGCTTCGTCCACGTCTTCGTCGGGCGCGCGTCGCGCAAACCGACGCCCGTCCCCGAGCGCATCCGCGCCGCCCTGGAGCGCCTCGTCGGCTGATGCCCCCGCGCACCTACGGCCAAGAAGAGGTCGACGCGATCCTGGATCGCGCGCTCCGCGCGCAGGCGAAGGACGGCACCCGCCTCACGCACGAGGAGCTCGTCGCCGCGGCGTCGGAGGTCGGCATCCCCAAGGGCGCGATCGACTCGGCGGCGCGCGATCTCGAGCGCGGGCGCTCGCAGCCGGACGACAAGGCCATCGTCGCAGCGTGGAAGAAGCGCGCGCGGCTCGCGCTTTTCAGGCACTTCGTCGTCTACGCGCTCGTCGGCGCGATGCTCGCGTTCGCGAACTTGGCGGCGACGCCGGCGGTCCTCTGGTTTCCGATCGTGCTCCTCGGGTGGGGCGTCGGCGTCGCGATGCACCTCATGAGCGTGGTCTTCGCCGACGAAGAGCGAATCCTCGAGCGCGAGCGGCGCAAGCTCGAGCGTCGCGCGCGGCGCGAGCGGTGGAAGCGCCGAGGGGCCGATTTCGAGCGCGCCGTCGATCAGGGCGTGAACGCGCTCCTCGACATCGCGAACTCCCGCGGCGCGCGCGTCGACGCCGGAGGCGAGGGGGCGCCCGTCCGGGTCGAGGAGCGCGAGCACGAGCACGAGGACGAAGGCGAGTACGAAGACGAGCGCGAGCGCGGACGCGGCAGGTCACGCCGATAACTTCTCGAGCAGCGCGTAGATTCGAACGTTCTCCGCCGTCCGCATGAAGCTCGCGCGGAAGCGCTCGCTCTGGATCTTCGACGCGCGCTCGTCGATCGTCTCGACGGCTTTGCGGAGGACGACGAGCGCCTCGTCGCGACGGCCCGCGGCGGCGAGCGTCTCGGCGCGGACGACGCGGATGAGCGACTCGGTGTCCTCCACGCCGCCGAGGCGCTCGAGCAGCTCGTAGGCTTCGGCGGCGTGCGCGAGCGCCTCGCTCGATCGTCCGCCGCGAAGCTCGAGATCGGCGAGGCACGCGAGCGCGCTCGCGTGCGCCGGAGGCAACGGCGCGCTGGTCTCGATCGCCCGCGTGGCGCTCGCGAGCGCCTCGTCGTGCGCGCCGCTCGCCTCCAGCGCCATCGTGAGATAAATGAGCGAGAAGGTCTCGAGCCGCGCGTCGCGCTGCGCGGCGAAGGTCGCCGCCGACTCGCGCTCGAGCGCGATCGCCTCGACGTCGCGCCCTTGCAGGTGCCGCAGGAGCCCCATGTTCTGCTGGAAAATGGCTTGGATGCGCACGATCCCGAGCGCCGCCGCCGTCGGCAGCATCCCCGTGAGCGTCTCCTCGGCTTCGTCGAGCACGCCGAGCGCGACGGCCACGTAACCGATGTTCGTCGCCTGCACGCACGCGTTTCGGCGGTCGCCGGCGACCTCGAAGAGGGCGCGCGCCGACTTCATCTTCTCGTAGTACGTCCCGTGGTCGCTCGAGTAGAGCGCGCGGAGGGCGCGGCCCTGTTCGATTCGCGCTCTCGCGACGGGGCCGAAGCTCGCGCTGTCGATCGCGTCGAGCCTCGCGAGCGTCTCGTCGGCGAGCTCGCGCCGGCCGAGCGCGTAGAGCTGCATCACGAGGCGCGCGAGCGCGATCGCGAACTCGGGCTCCGTGGGCCGCCCTCGCGCGAGCAGATCGTCGCGCGCGGCGAGCAAGACGTCGGCGTGCGCGAGCGACCCGGCCGCGGTCCCGAGCTCGCCGACGGCGGCGTGCCAGCTCGCCGTTCCGGGCTCGAGCAGCGCCGTCGCCTCGCGCGCGCAGGCCTCGCTCTCCGGGACGCGCCCACGCCAGCGGAACGCCTCGGCGCGCAGGCGCTGAAGCTCGCCGAGCGAGGTCCCCGCCGCGCCGAGCGCCACGCCGCGCTCCGCGAGCGCGAGCACGCGCGAGAGATTGTTTCCCTCGAGCGCCTGCGCGGCCGCGCGCGCGTAGAAGCCCACCGCGCGACCCGGCTCGCCGCCGCGGTCGAAGTGCTCCGCCAGCACGGCCGCGTCGCGCTCGCCGCGGGCTTCGAGCCACTCGCCCGCGAGGCGGTGAGCGAGCGCGCGATTGTCGTCGGTGAGCATCGAGTACGCCGCATCGCGTACGAGCGCGTGGCGGAACACGAGCTCCGTCTCGCCGGCGAAGCGGCTCGTCGCGCGCTCGCTCACGAGCTCTCGCGCGACGAGATCGCGCAGCCAATCGAGGACGCGCGAGACGGGATTCGAGGCCGCGCCGACGTGCGCGAGCACCGCGCTCCGCCAGAAGGTCTCGCCGAACACGCTCGCCGCGCGGAGGACGCGACGGCCGTCGGGCGCGAGCGCGTCGAGGCGTCGCTCGACCATCGCGAGCACGGTCTCGGGCACGTCGACGTCGCCGGGCTGCTCGGACCCGCCGTCGCGTGTCTCGGCGACCGCGCGGAGGATCTCCTCCAGGAAGAAGGCGTTGCCCGCCGCGCGTGCGACGACGCGCTCGATCACGTCGGGCGGCGCGTCTGGTCCGAGGACGTGTCTGGCGAGGCGCGCGCCGGCCTTCGGCGAGAGCTCGCCGAGCGGCAGATCGATTGGCTTGCGCGCGCTCCACAAATTCGGGAAGGACTCGTTCATCTCCGGACGCGCGAGCGCGAGCACGAGGAGAGGGAGGTTCGCGTGCGCGCCGAGCGCCCAGTCGACGAGCTGCACGGTCGGGAGATCGCCCCAGTGCAGGTCTTCGATGACGACGACGAGCGGCGCCGCGCTCGCCTCGGCGCCGACCCAGTCCTCGAAGGCGCGGCGGATCTGGTCGCCCATGAGGAGCGGATTCTGCCGAGCCGCGCGGAGCTGCACGCGGCCTTCGTCGTCGAACCGCGCGCCGACGATCTCGCCGAGGAACTCGGCGATGCGCAGCACGTCGTCGTCGCGGCGGACGTGACGCGATATGCGCGCTCGGAGGCGCGCTCGCGCGGCGGCGGTGGGCTCGCCCGCGTCGATGCCAGCCGCGCGCCGAACGAGCTGGCCGGCGAGCGAGAACGGCGCCCCCGCGGTCATCGGATTGGCGCGCGCCGACCACACCTCGACGCCGCGCTCCGCGAGCTTGCGCAGCCACTCGTACCGGAGCCGCGATTTTCCGACGCCCGCCGGGGCGGTCACGATCACCGCGCGCGCGACGTCGTCGGACTCGCATTCGGCGAGCGTCGCGTCGAGGAACGAAAGCTCGCGATCGCGACCGACGCACGGCGTCGGCTTTCCGAGCAGCGTCCGCACGACCATGTCCGTCGCGCGCTCGCCCTCGAGATCCAGCCCGCCCGCGGTCGCGCGGACGACGAAGCTCGGCCCGAGCAGTCCCGCCGTCGTCTCGTCGAGCCAGACGCTCCGCGCGTCACGCGTCTCGTTCTTCGCGATGACCCGCGCGACGGCGCGATCGATGACCTCGCCGATCGCGGCCCCGCCGCGCGCGCGCTCGAGCTCGACTCGCCCCGTCGCGAGCGCGATCGGCACGTCACCCAGCGCGTCGCGGAGCGCGAGCGACAGACGTGCCGCGGCCGCCGCGCCGTCCGTCGCGCTCCCGCGTCCCGTGAGCAGCGCGACGATCGCGACCGGCAGCACCTCGAGCCGCGCGCCGTATCTCTGCGCGATTTGTCGGAGCGCAGCTTCGCGCTCGGCGAACCCCTCGTCGGCGCGAAAGCGCAGCGTCGAGACCTCCTCGCCGCCGCCGCCGAGCGCCTCGCGCGCGGCGACCACGACGCTGACGATGCGGCGCTCGCGATCGGTGAGCGACAGGCTCGAGGCGACGGAAGCCGGCGCGGAGAACGTCGGCTCGGGCGCCGCGACGCTCGCTCGCGCGGTCGCACGCGCGATGCGCTGCAGCTCGTCGGCGAACGCGCGCGCAGTCTCCGGGCGATTCGCTTTGTCCTTCGCCAGAGCGCGCGCGAGCAGCGCGTCGAGCGCCGCGGGCACGCCCGCGCGCACCGTCGACACGGGCTCCGGCTCGTCGAAGAGCATCTTCGCCAGCGTCGCGACCGCGTCGCCTCCGCTGAACGGCCCGCGTCCCGTCAGACATTTGTAGAGGACGCACGCGACCGCGAACACGTCGGCGCGCGCGTCCACCGTCTCGCCGCGCGCTTGCTCCGGCGCCATGTAGCCGGGCGTTCCGAGCATCGTCCCCGCGCCGGTCCGGAACGTGATGTCCCCCGCGATCCACGCGAGCCCGAAATCGACGATGCGCACGCGCGAGGCCTCGCCGTTCTCGAAGAGGAGGTTGCCGGGTTTCACGTCGCGGTGGACGATGCCGAGGGCGTGCGCGTGATCGAGGGCCTCGGCGAGACGAATCCCGAGCTCGAGCGCTTCGGCGATCTCCATCGGTCCGCCGCGGAGACGATGCGTGGAATCCTCGCCGTCGAGCCACTCCATCGCGACGAACGGCGGCGAGTCGCCGTGCGCGACGTAGCGGACGATGCCCGGGTGCGACAGCCGCGCGAGCGCCGCCACCTCGCGCCCGAACCGCTCGACGCTCTCGGGCATGTAATCGTGGAGGACCTTGAGCGCGACCGTCTGGCCCGACGACTCGTCGGTCGCCCGGAAGACGGTGCCCATTCCGCCGCTGCCGATCTTTTGCTCGAGCCGGAAGCGCCCGGACACGAGCTCGCCGACTTCCATTCTCCGCCAGGGTATCAGCTACGCCAAAGGCCAGCTGACCTGATGCTTTTCGCCCCGCCGCTAGAGGCCAACACGCGGCGGCGCCGGTGCGAGTTTCTCGCCGCCAGTGCAGCAGGCGAGGGCACGGCGGCGGCCCCGCCGCGAACTCAAGCTGCCGCTTGACCGGAGGCCTTGCCTGGCCTAAACCAGAACCCTAACGTAAACGTTAGGCCTATGATGCAACCGATTCGCCTACCCATCGCGCCCGCCGCGGAGAAGGAGGAAAACCTCCTTCAAGTGGGCGATCTCGCACGCGAAACCGGCAAGACCGTCCGGGCCATCCACCTCTACGAGGAGCTCGGTCTGCTCAAACCCATCGGTCGTTCGAAGGGCGGCTACCGGCTCTACGCCAGCGACGCGGGCCTTCGCATCCGCTGGATCCAGAAGCTCCAGGACATGGGCTTCAGCCTCACGGACATCCAGACCGTCGTCCGCGACTGGGAGCAGGCCGCCTCGGCGCCGCACGCGATGACCAAGATGCGTGCAGTCTACAAGAACAAGCTCGAGGAGACGCGCGCGACGCTGCGCCGCCTCCGCGATCTCGAGGGCGAGCTCGAACGCAGCCTCGCGTACCTCGACACCTGCGACGACGCGTGCGAGCCCGATCGGCTCCTCTCGACGTGCAAGTCCTGCAATCACCACCCGTGCGACGACAGCGTCGTGCCCGAGCTCGTCTCGGGGTTCCGCGTGCATCCACCATCCGTTCCGCGGCTCCGCCGCGATGGGGCCAGCTGATGAAACCGAAGCTTCCGATCTTCATGGACAACCACGCGACGACGCCGGTCGATCCGCGCGTGCTCGAGGAGATGCTGCCGTTCTTCGTCGAGAAGTTCGGCAACGCCGCGTCGCGCAGCCACGTCTTCGGCTGGACCGCCGAGGAGGCGGTCGACTACGCGCGCGAGCGCATCGCGAAGCTCGTCGGCGCGCAGAGCGAGAAGGAGATCGTCTTCACGAGCGGCGCGACCGAGAGCGACAACCTCGCGCTGAAGGGCGTCGCCGAGTTCTACAAGGACAAGGGCAACCACATCATCACGTGCGTGACCGAGCACAAGGCGATCCTCGACACGTGCAAGCGCCTCGAGAAAGACGGCTCCGTGGTCACGTATCTCCCGGTCGACAAGACCGGTCGCATCGACCTCGACGACGTGAAGAAGGCGATCACCGACAAGACGATCCTCGTCTCGATCATGCTCGCCAACAACGAGATCGGCACGGTCCAGCCGATCGAGGAGATTGGCAGGATCACCCGCGAGCGCGGCGTCCTCCTGCATTCGGACGCGGTGCAAGGCGTCGGCAAGGTCGACTTCGACGTTCAGAAGATGAACGTCGATCTCGCGTCGATCACGGCGCACAAGATGTACGGGCCCAAGGGCATCGGCGCGCTCTACGTGCGGCGGAGCAAGCCGCGCGTGCGCCTCGTCGCGCAGATGGACGGCGGCGGACACGAGCGCGGCATGCGCTCCGGTACGCTCAACGTCCCGGGCATCGTCGGCTTCGGCAAGGCGGCGGCGATCATGCTCGA
Organism: uncultured delta proteobacterium; assembly: GCA_963731595.1. Lineage (GTDB taxonomy): Bacteria > Myxococcota_A > Polyangia > Polyangiales > Polyangiaceae > DASXHD01. Next base: position 596,550 of record CAVSWE010000009.1, on the reverse strand, counting down.
AGAAGGCAAGGCCGAGAACGTGCGCCTCGTCGCGCTTCGCGAGAGGCTCCGCAAGCGCATCATGGACCGGCTCGAAGAGGTCTACGTCAACGGCTCGGTCGAGCATCGGTTGCCGGGCAACCTGAACATCTCGTTCAACTTCGTCGAGGGCGAGGCGATGATGATGGCGATCAAGGACGTCGCCGTGAGCTCGGGCTCGGCGTGCACGTCGGCGTCGCTCGAGCCGAGCTACGTGCTCCGCGCGCTCGGCGTCGGCGACGAGCTCGCGCACTCGAGCATCCGCTTCGGCCTCGGCCGCTTCAACACCGAAGACGAGGTCGACTACGTGGCCGATCTCGTCGTCGACAAGGTCAAGCACCTCCGCGAGATGTCGCCTCTCTAGGAGATGCACAAAGAAGGCATCGATCTGAAATCCGTCCAATGGACGGCGCACTGAAAGAAGAAAACCATGGCCTACTGCGACAAAGTCATCGATCACGCGGAGAACCCGCGCAACGTCGGCACGCTCGACAAGGACGACCCGAACGTCGGCACTGGCCTCGTCGGCGCGCCCGCGTGCGGCGACGTGATGCGCCTGCAGATCAAGGTCAGCGACGACGGCGTCATCCAGGACGCGAAGTTCAAGACGTTCGGGTGCGGCTCGGCCATCGCCAGCTCGTCGCTCGCGACCGAGTGGATCAAGGGCAAGAGCGTCGAGGAGGCCGAGAAGATCAAGAACGTGGACATCGTCCAGGAGCTGAACCTCCCGCCGGTGAAGATCCACTGCTCGGTCCTCGCCGAGGACGCGATCAAGAGCGCCATCGCCGACTTCCGCAAGAAGCAAGAAGCACGCAAATCCAAGTAGTCATGACGACCACGACGACCACCCCGACGACGACGATCCCGAGCGGCGCCATCAGCGTGACGCCCAAGGCGGTCGAGATGATCAAGAAGCAGGTCCAGAAGCGCGGCACGCCGAACACCGCGCTGCGGCTCGGCATCCGCGGCGGCGGCTGCTCGGGGTTCTCGTACGTCATCGAGTTCCACGACGGCGAGCCGCGGCCGAAGGACAACGTCTACGACTACCTCGCCGAGGACGGCACGCCGGTGCGCGTCGTCGTCGACAAGAAGAGCCTCGTCTACTTGAACGGCATGACGCTCGATTGGGAGCAGACGCTCTTGCAGCAAGGCTTCAAGTTCGTGAACCCGAACGAGAAGACGAGTTGCGGCTGCGGGCACTCGTTCACGGTTTGATGTTCGATCCGTTCGAAATTCTCGGTTTGCCTCGTCGGTTCGACGTGGATTTGCGCACGGCGGAGAAGGCGCATCGCGAGCTCTCGCGTGCGCTGCATCCGGACAAGTACGCGAGCGCCGGGCAGAGCGAGCGGCGTGAATCGCTGAGCAAAGCGGCGGACGTGAACGAGGCCTGGCGCATCGTGCGCGATCCGGTGAAGCGCGCGGAGGCGCTCTTTCGGCTCGCGGGCGTCGCGGTCGGCGAGACGAACGAGCCGAAGCCCGACCCCGAGCTCTTGATGGACGTGCTCGAAAAGCGCGAGGCGCTCGCCGACGCGAAGGCGGCGCGGGACGTGGAGCGCGTGCGCGCGCTCGAGTCGGAGATTCGAGGGCGCGAGGCGACGCTCGAAGGCGCGCTCGCGAACGCCGCGACGTTCGACGCCGAGCTCGTCGCCAAGCTCGGCGAGATGCGGTTTTACCGCCGATTCCTCGACGAAGCCTCCGCCGTCGAAGAGGAGCTCCTCGGGTAAGCCATGCTCTTCGAAATCCACGACCCCAAGGCGGCGCCCAAGCCGATCGGAATCGATCTCGGCACGACCAACTCGCTCGTCGCGTGCGTGCGGAACGAGAAGCCTGTCGCCATCGCCGATTGCAACGGCGAGATCCTCTTGCCGAGCGTCGTCTCGTACGCCGACGGCGACACGATCGTCGGCACGCCGGCGATGCGTCTCGCGCCCGAGCACCCGCGCGAGACGATCGTCAGCGTGAAGCGCTTCATGGGCCGCGGCAGCGACGACCCGGAGACCAAGCGGCTCGGCCCGTACGAGTTCGACGAGTCGCCGAGCGAGGTGAACACTGTTCGCTTTCGCGTCGGCAAGAAGACGCTCACGCCGGTCGAGGTGAGCGCCGACATCTTGCGCGAGCTCAAGCACCGCGCCGAAGACGAGCTCGGAGGCGTCGGCGGCGCCGTCATCACGGTGCCCGCGTACTTCGACGACGCGCAGCGGCAGGCCACGAAGGACGCGGCGCGCCTCGCGGGTCTCGACGTCTTGCGCCTCTTGAACGAGCCGACCGCCGCGGCGCTCGCGTACGGCCTGCAGTCGAAGAAGAACGGGCACTTCGTCGTCTACGATCTCGGCGGCGGGACGTTCGACGTGACCGTGCTCTTCCTCGAGGACGGCGTCTTCCAGGTGAAGTCGACCGGCGGCGACAGTCAGCTCGGCGGCGACGACATGGACCGCGCGATCGGCAGCGAGGTGCTCGAGCAGCTCGGCTGGCTCTCGGCCGACAAGGCCAAGCCCAAGTCGCTGACGCGCCACCCGAAGCTCACGCCCGCGGTCGTTCGTCTCGTGCTCGACCACGCGCGCGCCATGAAGCACGTCCTCACGACGGAGACGTCGGTCGAGGCGGAGGTCCCGCTCCCGGACGGCGGGACGCGCAAGGTGAGGATCGCGCGCGCGCGCTTCGACGAGCTCATCGCGCCGCTCCTGGAGCGCACGGGCGCCGCCTGCCGGCGCGCGCTGAAAGACGCGGGCCTCAAACCCGAGGAGCTCGACGGCGTCATCCTCGTCGGCGGCGCGACGCGCGTGCCCGCCGTGCGCGCGTACGTGAAGCGCCTCTTCGGGAAAGACCCGCTCGCGGACGTCGACCCGGATCAGGTCGTCGCGCTCGGGGCGGCGGTGCAAGCCGATCTGCTCGCGGGCGAGGGGCAGAGCGAGGAGATCCTCCTGCTCGACGTGATCCCGCTGTCGCTCGGCATCGAGGTCGGCGGCGGCGTCGTCGACAAGATCCTGCCGCGAAATACGACCATCCCGACGTCGGCGCGCGGAACCTACACGACGCAGCAAGACGATCAGACCGGCTTCGACATCCACGTGGTCCAGGGCGAGCGCGAGATGGTCGCCGATTGTCGCGGCCTCGCGCGCTTCACGCTGAAGGGCATCCCGCCGATGCCCGCCGGCCTCGCGCGGCTCGAGGTGACGTTCCGCGTCGACGCCGACGGCATCTTGAGCGTGCACGCGAAGGAGACGACGACCGGCATCGAGCAGAGCGTGACGGTCAAGCCGGCGTACGGCCTCGACGACGAGACGGTCGAGAAGATGCTGATCGAAGCGCTCGACCACGGCGAAGAAGACTTGCTGAAGCGCCGCGTCGCCGAAGGGCGCGTCGAGGCCGGGCGCATCCTCCTCGCGACGCGGAAGTCGCTCGACTCCGACGCGGACCTGCTCGAGCCGGGGGAGCGCGAGGCGATCGAAGCGGCGATGCGCGCGCTCGAAGAGGCGTGCCGAGGCGAGGAGCCGCGCAAGATCCAGAACGGCATCGACGAGCTCGACCGCGTCACCAAGAGCTTCGCCGGCCGCCGAATGAACCGCGCGATTTCGCGTGCGATCGGCGGGCGCAAGGTCGACGAAGTGAACCGCGAGGTCGAGCACGCCAAGGGCATCGAGCGCGCGCACGAGCCGCACGAGACGCACGAGTGAGCCGATGGCGAAGGTGATCTTTCACGCCGTGGGACGCACCTGGGACGCGGAGGTCCCGGTCGGCGCGTCCGTCCTCGAGGCCGCGCAAAAAGTCGACGCGCCCGAGGGCTTCGCCTGCGGCGGAGTCTGCGCGTGCTCGACGTGCCACGTCCACGTGAAGCGCGGCGCGAACCTGCTCTCCGAGATGGAAGACGAAGAGAACGACATCCTCGACAAAGCCTTCGACGTGCGCGCGACCTCGCGGCTCGGGTGTCAGTCCAAGGTCCTCCGGGACGGCGAAATCGAAGTCGAGATCACGCACGAGAGCCTCGAGGCGTTCGAAAACGAGCACCCGGAAGAACGGGGAAAATACATCAAACGCGGCTGACGCGCCGTGTGCGTCACGTCATGTAGAGGCCGCCGTTGATCTGGAACGTCTGGCCCGTGACGTAGGCGTTCTTGGTCACGGCGAGCACGAGATCGGCGACTTCCTCGCGCGTGCCGAAGCGTCCGACCGGCAACCGTTCGGGCACAGCCGCGCGGTTGCCGGCGAGCATCTCCGTTTCGATCAGCGCGGGCGCGATCGCGTTGGCGGTGATGCCTTCCTTCGCGAGCAAGGAAGCGTAGCTGTGCATCATGCCCTCGAGGCCCGCCTTCGAGGCCGCGTAGTGCGGGCCGACGATGCCGCCGACGCGCGCGGCGGTCGACGAGATGTAGACGAGCCTTCCCCAGCGCCGCTCCCGCATCGACGGGATCACCGCCGACGACATGATGAACGCGCCGCGCAGGTTCACGGCCATGGTCGCGTCCCACGTGGCGAGATGCACCGCCTCGAGCGGAAGCGCACGCGCGATGCCGGCGTTGCTGACGAGCACGTCGACCGGCCCGAAAGTGCGGCCTATCCGCGCCATCATGTCGTCGACCTCGACCGGGCTCGACACGTCCGCCTTGACGGCGAGCGCGCGCTGGCCGAGCGACTCGATCTCGCGGACGACTTGCTGCGCTTCGTCTTCGCCCGCGCGATAGTTGATGACGATGGACGAGCCGGCGGACGCGAGCGCGAGCGCGATGCTCCTGCCGATCCCACGGCTGGCGCCGGTGATCAGCGCGACGCGTCCTGCGAGCGGGCGGTCCATCGAGGTCGTCATTCTACACGCGCGCGTGCGCCCGCACGGGCGCGCATTTACGGCGTGGGCGAGACGAGCGTGCCGCGCACCTCGAACGTGTGCTCGCCCGGCGCGCTCGAAGGGCAGGTGAAGGTCGCGCGTCCGAGCGCGGGCACGACGTTCGCGGCCGGCGCGCCGTCGCAGAGGATCGAATAGTCGCTGAAGTAGTCGGGAGACGCCGAGACCTCGTGCACGGCCGAGGTGACCGACGAATTCGTTGCATAATGCACGATCATCCGATCCGGCGACGGCCGCTCGATCGACTCGAGATCTCCGGCGACGGCGCGCGGGTAGGGGCGCGAGACGACCGCGATCGTGTCCGGCCAGTAGACGATCGCGTTCGACGCGTCGTCGTGGCGAATGCCCCACGCCCCGGGCTCCCACGCCCACGCTGTGCTGGACGCGAGGGCCGCGTCTTGGAGGTCGAGCTCGTCGCGCAGCCACCGGGCGCCGTTCGGTTGCGACTGGTCGCACCCGAACTCGGTGACGAACATCGGCGTGCCCCACGCCTTCGCCTCGGCCACGGCGTTCGTCATGCTCGGTGCGAGCAGCGAGGGATCGCTCTCCCAGCCCGTCACGCTCGAGAACCACCCGGTGTAGACGTGCACGGCGTAGACCCCGGGCTGCTGGGAGAACGGCGCGCTCGGCACCTCGGCCTTGTCGAACTGGTTGCGCGTCGAGATCGGCTCGAAGAGCACGGGCGCGTCTTTGTCGATGGCGTGGAGCGCCGCCGCGAAGGAGGCGTGGAAGGCGTCGAGCTGGTCCTGATGAAAGACCACCGGCTCGTTGAACGCCTCGAACCCGAGCACCGCGGGATCGAACGTGTAGCGGCGAGCCATCGTCGCGACCGCGGTGATGAACGCCTGCTGGAGCGGTCGTCCGTCGGTCGCTTGCGCGTTCGCGAAGAAATTGAAGCCCGCCGCGAGCACCGGCGCCGACGTGCGGCGGCTGTCGTCGCTGGGGCCGTTCAGGAGCATGGGAGGCGGCGGCACGATCGCCCAGAGCGGTGCGCCGTCCTCGCCGATCTCTTTGCTGTACGCGTCCTGGTGCATGTCCAAGATCACGTAGAAGTGGTGCTGGTGCGCCATCGCGAGCACGGCGTCGACCTTCGAGAAGAATGCGTCGCTGTATTGCCTCGGGTGCGGCTCGAGCGCGCTCCAGTTGATCGTGAGGCGCATCACGTCGAAGCCGAGCTCCTCGAATTTCTGGGCGCTCGCCTCGTCGAAGTCGGGGAAGACCTCGTTCGGCGCGCGGCCGTCGTCGAAGGTCGCGTCGAAGATGCCGTTGATCTTCGCGTTGTACCCGCGAAAGAGGAGCTGCCGGCCTTGGCCGTCGCGAAACGCGGCGCCGGCGACGTGCACGGCGGCGGGATCCGTGCGGCCGGGCACGACGCCCGGGCTCGAGAGCTTCGGCCCGCACGCGAGCGCGACGGCGAAGAAGAGGAAGCGCTTCATCTCGCCTCATCGTACGCGCGTTCCACGAACGCGGCGAAGCGTCGCGCGGCGCGGGCGATCTCGGCGCGCGCGGCGCGGGCGTGGAGGTCGGCGGCGACGACGACGCGCGAAGCGCCGAGCTCGCGACGCCACGTGCCGACGATGCGCTCGCCCGCGAGCACCGAGGGCGCGAGCATCCCGCCGCCCGCGTTGATGCGGCGCGCGATCGCCGGGTCGAGGACGTCGTCGCGGTTTTTGTATCCGACGAGCAGCTCGTCGAACGCGGGCAAGAGCGTGGCGCGCGGTGGTCTCGCGTCGCGCGCGTCCACGTGCCAGAGCTTTCGCCCGGCGATCGTCTCGGCCGCGAGGCGATGCGAATTGGCTTCGAGCGCGTCGCGCGCCTCGCCGACGGAGAGCCCCGACCACCACCCGAAATCGGCTGCGGTCACCGGCCCGCGACTCCGCGCGTACCGGAACGCGAGCTCGGTCGCCGCGTCGCGCGCGTCGACCGATCGCGACGACGGGACGCGCTCGTCGAAGAGCGCCCAGGTCGCTTGTTTCCCGCGGAGCGGACCGCTGACGGCGACGGCGTCGAGCTCGGCGCACCCGAGCAAATGCGACAGGCGCGGCCCCTCCGGCGAGATCCGCGCGCGCGCGAGCACGTCGGCGAGCTCCGCGCGCCCGAGGTGATTTCCGCCCGCGAGCGCCTTGCCGATCGCCGCGCTGCTCCGCCGAATCGTACGCGCGTCGAGGCCGAGCTCGCGGTGACGTCGCTCGGCCTTCTTCATGAGGCGAGGCGAGACGAGCGCGATCATCCAGCGGGCGTCCTCGGGGACGACGAGCTGCCAGGTCCAGCGCATCGCGTGCGTGCGGAGGATCGCTCCGGCGTCGAGCGCGCGCTGGATGGCGGCGTCGGTCGCGCCTTCGGGCAAGCGCAGACCAACGGCCCACTTCGCGCCGGCGTAATCTTGCGCTTGCACGGCGCCGAGCCACCGAACGACGTCGGCCGGCGTCGCGAAATCGTGCCGCGCGATTTGTTGCGCCGCGATGCGCCGTCTCGCGATCAGTTGCACGCCTTGCTTTGGACCACGGTCATCGCGGGCACCTCGAAGTCGTCCCACGTGAGCTTCGCGAGCTGGTTCATGTCGGCCTGATTCAACTTGTTCCCGTCGCCGAGACGAAACGACGAGCGCGCCTCGCCGCTCGCGTCCGTGTTGATCATGCCGTACTTCTTCAGCGCGGCGATCACGACCTTCGCCTGGGTCCCGGTGAACGCCGAGTCGTCGAAGGTGGGCTTGAGGCGCAATCGCCCTCCGTACGGAAAGCCGTCGGCCGGGTACGCGTTGCCGCACGCGCCGCCGGCCCGCGCCGCGGGTTTCGCGTAGCCGTACTGCATGATCGCCGCGCCCGGGATCACGATGTCGATCGCGTGCTCGATCTTTCCCGCCGCCACCTCGTCGTACCAAATCACGCCCGGCAGGAGCGGCGTGCCCGCGGCGGTGGTCGCGCCCCAGCCGTCGGGGAGCTGCTCGCTCTTGCCGAGGTTCCACCGGACGAGCGCCGACCACCCGCTCGTCGCGCTCGACGGGTTCCACGCGTAGAGCTCCCAGAGCGTGCACGTCCCTTGCTGCACGACGATCATGTGGTGATCCGAGCTCGGGTTGTTCTGGTTCTCGTAGACGGCGCCGGTCGGAATCGGCGCCGTCGCGCCCGCGCCGTCGTTTTGGAAGAACGCGTCGCTCGAGTCGAAGCCGAACGACGACGACGTCCCGACGGCGACCATCGGCTGAGACGCCGGCACGACGTTCACGTACTCGATTCCGGGATACTCGGCGACGATCGCGCCGGCGCGCGCCGTCAGGTTCGCGATGTACGTCGCCGAGCCCGGGTCGAGCGGAGCGCTCGAGACGTCGACGTTGTACGCATAGTCCGGCGGAAACATGGGGCAGCCGGCGATCGTCGGCCCGGTCGGCGGCGCCGCGTCAGGGCCCGCTTCGCTCGCGCTCGGCGCGTCGGTGGCGCCGTCGGTCGCGTTCGCGTCCGTGCCGGCGTCGGTCGTTTCACCCCCGGAGCCGCACGCGACGAGCAACGTGAGAGACCATCCCAAAGCGATGATGCGCATGTCGCGACCTCCGCGCCGAGCATCGCACGATTCGCGCGGTCACGCCGATCGGCGCGAGCGCGGCACCGCGACGCGGACCGCCGGCGCGCCCTGGGCCGCCCGGTGCTCGAGCTCGTAGACGCGGCGCATCTCGCGCGCGGTCGCTTCATCGAGCGCGCCGGTCTTGACGAGGAAGTCCTCGAGCGGCGTCGTTTGCGTTCGCTGCATTCGCAAGAGCTCGTCGACTTGCTCGCGATGGAGCACGCCGAGCGCGACCGCCGCCTCGCCGAAACGGATCGGCGCGTGCCTCGCCTGGTGCGCGAGGATCGCGAAGACCTGGCCGATGTCGAGTATCCGCGCTTGGAGCGCCAGGCGCCCAATCGGCGCTCGCGAGCGCCGCTGGACGTCGATGGCGGCGAGCACGTCGGCCTGGCTCGCGGCGCCGCGGGCGATCAAGAAATCCGCGAAGTCGGTCACGTGGAGATCAACGGCCGCTCCGCCCGCCGCGATAGCCCCCTTGCGCGTAACTCATGTATGAGTTACTAGGCGCGAGCTCCAATGTAGGAGCTTTCAGGAGGCTTCGTCGAAATGGCGCGTTTAGCTTGGGTTTCGATGGCCTGCGCAATGGGGCTCGGCCTCGCGGCCTGCTCCGACGGCGCTTCTTCGTCCGACGACGGCCTCACCGGGACGACCTCGGTCGAGCGGCCCGTCTCGTTCGCGTCGTACGTGTACGTCGATCCGTCGGCGTCGGACGGGGACATCGCCTTCGCCATCGCGCGCGAGATCAAGACTGCCCTCGGCGCGCTGCGCGACACCAAGGTCGCGTTCGACGACCGCGGCGCGCAGTCGAACGTCGATCCCTCGAAGTGGACGCGCAAGCTCGTCGACGTCTACGACCCGAGCACGCAAACGAAGACGGGCCAAGTCCTCCAGGTCACCTACCCGTACATGGACAAGGCGGTCGTCACCAAGGCGCTCGCGAAGCAGAGCGCGGTCGATTTCACGATGCTCGCCGGCGACTACGGACAACACGCGAGCTCGCTCATCCAGTCCTGCTCCGACGACACGACGACCGACGTCGACTCGCTCTGGTACCACTTCGCTCCGGCGATGACGTCGTGTCAGTCGCTCATCGACGCCGAGACGCAGCGCATCGCGGCCGAGCAGACCAAGCTCGCCGGACACCCCGGCGCGATTGGCCCGTCGGAGGCCGGCCGCTGGTTCCAGCCGGTCACCGCGAAGCTCGGCCCGGCGAACGTGCCGCCACAAAATTACGCGCCCGAGTACGATCGCTTGTTCGGGATCGGCACGAGCAAGTCGCAGCTGGTCGTCTACGCGTTCTTCGGAGTCGACACCGACGAGACCAATCCCGACGACATCCTCGGTCAAGAGGCGTTTCGCTTCTTGCGCACCATGCTCGCCGCCCAGCCGAATTTTCGCGTCACGAGCACGAACCCCGGCGCCATGTTGCTCGATTTTTGGGTCGGGTCGACCAAGGTCGCGAACGTCGCGTACGACGACATTTTCCGCTGGGTGCTCGACCAGACCGGGTATCCGCCCGAGGTGGGGAGCGACGCGTCGAAGATCGCGGACCTCCGGCGCCAGGCCGCGGCGAAGCTCGCCGAGCGCTGGATCTACTGGGACCTGCCGATCCAAGTCGCGGACGGCCACGGCAACGTGCAGAAGCTCACAGTCGAGGTCCGCAGCTACTACGGCTACGAGGACGGCTCACCCGACGCGCGCCAGCACGCTCAGTGGCGCTACCTCGAGGCGTTCTGGTACGGCGACGTGTTCCTCTACAACGGCCACTCGCACTTCGGTCACGGGCCGCTCGAGCCGACGCTCTACGGTCCGCAGAACTTCAATGACCGATATCAAATCATGATGGTCAATAGTTGCTTGTCTTACAATTATTACCACGAAGACTTTTTCCAGATGAAGCCGGGCGGGACGAAGAACCTCGAGATCGTCGTCAACGGGTCGCCCTCGTACGTGTGGGGCGGCGGCGCGGCGACGGCGGATTTTCTGGTCGGGCTCCTCTCGGGCAAGCAGCTCGCGTACGCCGACCTCTTGAACGCGACGCACCTCGATCTGCCGTGGGGCGAGAACGATTACGACCCGATGCGCGTCGTCGACGGGGAGCTCGACAACGTGTATTCGCGCAGCCAAGACCCGCTCACGTTGACGGTGCTTCCGCCGGTTTATTGAGGGCGGTTGCGCCGCGGCGCGTCCCGCGATAACGAATGGACGTGCGGCTCGGCTGGCTTTCGGGGATGGGCGCGTTCGCGCTCGCGGCGTTTTGGCCGCGCGCGGCGGCGGCGAGTCCCGTCCTCGCGACGCGGTGCTCCCCGCAAGAGACGCAGTGCGAGCGGGCGCCCATCGCGGTGACCAAGGCCGAGAAGGGCGCCGCCGACTTCGATTTCGACACGGGCTGGGTGCCGTCGAGCTCGCCGATCCAGATCCGGCTCGTCGTCGCGCTCCACGATCGCACCGAGGTGGACCTCGCCGGCAACCTCGACTCGACTTGGCCCGATCCGATCACGCTGACGCCGAAGGGAACGCCGGGGCAGGGCGCGATCACGATTGACGACGGCTTCGAGGTGTCGGCGCAGGCGCGCTTCACCGTCACCGTCGCGGGGCAGACGTACTCCTGGACCGGCAACATTCCGTACGCGCCGAACGTGAACCTCGTCGCCACCGCGACCAAGACGTTCGACCCGTGGGCGTGGAAGGGCACCGACCCGCTCGCGACGACCGTCGTCGCCCAGACGCAGACGCAGAAGATCGCCCAGGTGCCGCTCACCCAGGCCATCATCAACATCCCCGGGATTTCGGGCGGGTTCGAGCTCGACGGGTCGGTCGCGTTCTCGGCTTGGTACGACACGCTGGCGATCGACTTCGACGAGCAGAACGGCGTCTCGCCGATCCCGATCGTCGATCCGACGCACGCGGACACGCGGCTCTTGATCTCGCCGACGCCGTCGTTCGACACGAACGTGTTCATCCACGGCGAGGTGACGCGGCAGGCGACGCTGCATTTCATTCCGGCGTTCTACTTCTCGATCCTCGGCAACGACTTCACGCTGCCGCTCGCCGATTTGCCGCTGCCGCTTCCCGCGTCGACGCCGGAGGCGTGGGATTTCGATCCCGTTCCGGTGCACGTGCCGCTGCCCGAGATTTCGATCCCGGAGACGACGATCGACGTCGGGACGATCCCCGTGGGCGTCGGCACCGACGAGCACGTGACGATCACGAACATCGGCGAGGAGATCCTCGACGGGACCGTCGACACGCTCGCGCCGATGGCGGAGATCGACACGCCGGCGTTCGAGGTGACGCCGCAGCAGTCCGCGGGCCTCAAGCTGCTGCTCGTCCCCGTGCAAGCGGGCCCGTTCGACGTTCTGCTGCACCTCGGATTCGAACGACCCTCTCGCGCCGGACAGCTGGGTTCACCTGAAGGGAATCGCCGGCTCGTCGACCGTCGGCGAGCCCGCCGGCTGCGGCTGCCGCACCACCCCCGCGTCCCCCACGCCCTGGCCCGCCCTAGCCCTCCCTCTCTTCGCGCTCCGTCGAAAGAGAAAACAGGAAGTTCAGAAGATCAGGAAGGCGAGAGAAGATCTCGGGGATTTCTGAACCAAAAAACCTTCTCTCCCCTTCTGAACCTTCCAAATCTTCCTGTCCTCTCCTCTTCGTCAGGACGAAGCCATGCGGAGCGAGATGGCGTCGAGCTCCGCGCGGGTGGCGGTGCGGGCTTTTTCGGAGAAGCCGTAGCCGATTTCGGTCTCGCCCTTTTCGAGGGCGACGAAGACCGCGTCGGCGAACTCGGGCAGCGGGGTCGCCTGCGCGTGCGCGCCCTTGCCCCCGAGATCGGTGTCCACCGCCGGCGGGATGATCTCGACGACCTCGATCGACTTCTTCGCGAGGTCATGGCGCAGCGTGACCGTCAGCGAGTGCATCGCCGCTTTGGTTGCACAATACACGGGTGCGAACGCCGCGGGCACGAAGGCGAGGCCCGACGTGACGTTCACGAGCGTGCCCTTTCGCTTCTCGAGCTGCGGGAGGAAGAGCGCGGCGAGGTGCGCCGGCGCGGTGAAGTTGATGGCGATCTCGCGCTCGCGCTCGGCCCACGGCGCTTGGTCGTCGGCGAAGCGCGCGCGGCGCTGGACGCCGGCGTTGTTCACGAGCACGTCGAGCGCGGGGAAATCGGCCACGACGCGCTCGGCGAGCTTCACGCGGGCCCGCTCGTCGCCGACGTCGCACGCGATCGTGTGGAGCGCGGGGAGCTTGGCCTTCGCCGCGGCGAGCGCGTCTTCGCGGCGACCGCAGACGACGACCGCGCTGCCCGCGGCGACGAAGCGCTCGGCGAGCGCGAAGCCGATGCCGGTCGCGCCGCCGGTCACGAGGACTGTGCGGCCCGCGAGCTTCACGGCTCGCCTCCGACGCGGAGGCCCGGCGCGGGGAATTTCGAGCACATCGCCTTCACCTCGCCGGCGATCTTCGCGAGGAGCGCGTCGTCGGCGGGCGCGGCGACGACCTTGTCCATCCACTCGGCGATGCGGTTCATTTCGGCGGCGCCCATGCCGCGCGAGCTGACCGCCGGCGTGCCGACGCGCAGTCCCGAAGGATCGAACGGCTTGCGCGGGTCGAAGGGGACGGCATTGTAGTTGAGGACGATGCCGGCCTTGTCGAGCGCCTGCGCGGCGACCTTGCCGGGCACCTTCTTGTTCGTGAGATCGACGAGCAAGAGGTGATTGTCGGTGCCGCCGGTCACGAGGTCGAAGCCGCGCGCGGCGAGCGCCTCGCCGAGGACCTTTGCGTTCTCGACGATGCTGCGTGTGTACTGCACGAATTCGGGGCGCAGCGCTTCGCCCGCGGCGACCGCGATCGCGGCGGTCGTGTGGTTGTGCGGTCCGCCCTGGAGACCGGGGAAGACCGCGCGATCGATCGCGGCGGCGTGCTTCTTCTGGCAGAGGATCATCCCGCCGCGCGGGCCGCGGAAGGTCTTGTGCGTCGTCGACGTGACGACGTCGGCGAGGCCGACCGGCGAAGGGTGAAGCCCGGTCGCGACGAGGCCGGAGATGTGCGCGATGTCGGCCGCGAGGATCGCGCCGACCTCGTCGGCGATGCTGCGGAAGGCCGCGAAATCGAGCGTGCGCGGGTAGGCGGTCGTGCCGGCCCAGAGGAGCTTCGGCTTGTGCTCGCGCGCGAGCTTGCGCACCTCGTCCATGTCGATGCGGCAGTCCTCTTTGCGGACGCCGTACGGGACGCTCTTGAAGTACTTGCCCGTGATCGACACGGCGTGCCCGTGCGTGAGGTGGCCGCCGAACGGCAGGCCGAGCCCCATGATCGTGTCGCCCGGCTGGCAGAACGCGAGGTACACGGCGAGGTTCGCCGGGCTGCCGGAGTACGGCTGCACGTTGACGTGGATCTCCTCGTCCGGCTCCGTCTTGTGCGCGTACTTCGAGAAGAGCGCGCGCACGCGCTCGATCGCGAGGCGCTCGACCTGGTCGATGACCTGCTGGCCTTCGTAGTAGCGCTTGCCGGGGTAGCCCTCGCTGTACTTGTTCGTGAGGACCGAGCCGGTCGCCTGCATCACCGCGCGCGATGCGTAGTTCTCGCTCGCGATGAGGCGCACCGTGTCGCGCTCGCGCTCGTTCTCTTCGCCGATGAGCTTTTTGATTTCGGGGTCGACTTGGGCCAGGTCCTCGATCATGGAGCGCAGCATGCCCCAAGCGAGGGCGCGTTTCAGCGCTTTTCGGCGAGCGGAATTCCCGCGAGGTTCGCGACCGCGGCGACGACGTCGCGCGGCTCCACGGGCTTCGGCACGTGCCGCTGGAAGCCGCTGGCGTAGGCCCGCTCGGCGTCCTCGCGCCGCACGTACGCGGTCACGGCGATCGCGGGCGTTCGACCGCCCTCGTTCGCAGGGAGCGCGCGGACGCGGCGAATCAGCTCGTAGCCGTCGATCTCCGGCATGCCGATGTCGCTCACGATGACGTCGGGCCGTTCGCGCGGGACGAGCTCGATTGCGCGCGCGGGCGACGTCGTGGCGATGACCTCGGCGCCGGCGCTCTCGAGGACCGTCGTCATCAGCTCGACGAGCTCGGCCTGATTGTCGACCACGAGCACGCGCGTCCGATCGAGGCGCGGCAGCGGCGGCGGGCGAGACGGAGGCGCGTCCGACGAGGAGGGAGGCTGAAAGAGATTGGCGCGCGGCGCGTTGCTCGGGAGGTCGACCGTGAACGTCGAGCCTTTTCCGACGCCTTCGCTCTCGGCGCGGACGCTCCCGCCGTGCGCGCGCACGAGCTCCCGCACGATTGCGAGGCCGAGCCCGAGGCCGCCGTGGCGGCGCGTCGAGGTCGCGTCGAGCTGCCGGAACGGCTCGAAGATCGCCTCGAGCATGCGCGGCTCGATGCCGTCGCCCCTGTCCTGAACGATGATGCGAACGTCGTCGTGGGCGCGCTTCGCCGTGACGCTCACCTTGCCTCCGCGCGGAGAGAATTTCACCGCGTTGGCGACGAGGTTCGCGACGATCTGCTGCAACCGAACCGGATCGGCTCGAAGATCGAGCCCCGCCTCGACGCTCTTTTCGATCGCGATGCTCTTCGCGTCGGCCGCGCGCCGCGCGCCCTCGACCGCGTCGCTCACCGCCTGCTCGACGTTCGCCACGCCGACGTCGAGCTGCAGCTTGCCGCTGATGATCCGCGAGACGTCGAGCATGTCCTCGATGAGGCGGGCCTGCGCCCGGGCGTTTCGCTCGATCGTCTGGATCGGCTCGCGCAGGTCGGGCGGGAGCTCGCGCGCGAGCAGCAGCTTCGACCAGCCTGTGATCGCGCTCAGCGGGTTTCGGAGCTCGTGCGACACGATCGCGAGGAACTCGTCCTTCGCCCGGTTCGCGAGATCGGCTAGCGCGTGCGCCTGGCGCTCGGCCGCGAGCAGCGACGCTCGCTCTTCGGCCATTTTGCGGCGCTCGATGACGAGCGCGGCGCGGCGCGCGAGGTCCTCGGCGAACGCGAGATCGTCCTCGTCGTACTCGCGACCCGACTCGGCGTGCACGAACGTCAGCGCGCCGAACACGTGGTCGCGGCCGCGCAGCGGAACGATCATCGCCGAGTGCAGCCGGAGGCGGGCGATCAACGCGCGATGCTCGTCGTCGATCGCTGCTTCCTCCAGCAGGCGCTGCGGGATGACGCGGAGCAGCTCGGAGCGTCCGGTGCGGATGACGCCGCGCACGCCGCGCGTCTCGTCGCGCGAGGGCGGATACTTGCGCGCGAGCTCGAGCGCCATCGTGACCTTGGCCGGGTCGATGTGCGCGACGGCGAGCCGCTGGGGCTCGCCCGAGGCGTGCGGCTCGACGACGTCGACCGCGCACCAGTCGGCGAGGCGCGGCACGGCGAGGCGCACGACCGTGCGGAGCGCCGCCTGGTAATCGTTCGCGGCGAGCAGCTCCTCGTTGGCGCGGAGAAGGAAATCGCGTCGCGCCTGCTCGCGCTTCTCGCGGCTCACGTCGCGGAAGACCATGACGACGCCGAACAAGTTGCCGTCGTGATCGCGGATCGGCGCGGCGCTGTCGTCGATGGGGAGATCGGTGCCGTCGCGACGCACGAGCACCGTGTGGTTCGCGAGACCCACGATGGTGCCCGCGCGCAGCACCTTGGCGACCGGGTCCTCGACGGGGCGGCGCGTGTCCTCGTTCACGATGGGAAAGACGTC
Source organism: uncultured delta proteobacterium (assembly GCA_963731595.1). Lineage (GTDB taxonomy): Bacteria > Myxococcota_A > Polyangia > Polyangiales > Polyangiaceae > DASXHD01. The sequence goes on along the minus strand of CAVSWE010000009.1, from coordinate 580,469 downwards.
GCGCAGCGGGCGCGTGCGCGCCTCGTCGCCCGACCAACCCGTGAGCTTCTGCGCGACGTCGTTCATGAACGTCACGGCGCCGCCCGCGTCGGTCGCGATGACTGCGTCGCCGATGCTGTTCAGCGTCGTCGTCCACTGCGCGCGCGCGTGCTCGGCGTCGAGCCGCGCGGCCTGCTCGCGGTCGAGGGCGCGCTTGAGCTCGATTTCCCCCGCTTTTCGCGCGCTGACGTCGAACGTCACGCCGAACCACTCGCGGACGGCGCCGCTCGGCGCGCGCAGCGGCACCGCGCGCGCCGCCATCCAAACGTACTCGCCGTCGCGCCGGAGGAGGCGGAACTCCTCCTCGAACATCGTCTTGTCGCGCTTGGCCTCGGCCCAGCGCTTTTCGAGGTTCGGGCGATCTTCGGGGTGGACGGGCTCGAACGCGTGCCTGCCTCGCCACTCCTCCTCCGTCTGGCCGGTGAAGGCCCGCCAGGTGGGCGAGTCGGCGTTCGGCAGGCCGTCGGGATCGGTGGACCACACGATCGCGTTCGCCGCCTCGACGAACGCGCGGTACGCGCGATCGGTCATGTCGCGCGTCACCTTCGCGTATCCGAAGAGCTTACCGGTCTCGTCCCGCAGCGCGGTGACGATCACGTTGGCCCAGAAGCGCGTGCCGTCGCGCCGCACTCGCCAGCCGAAGTCCTCGTAGCGGCCCTCGCGCTCGGCGAGGGCGAGCTGGCGGTCGCACGTGCCGGCGGGCGTCTCGGGCGGATAGAAAATCGAGAAGTGCTTGCCGAGCACCTCGCTCTCTTCGTAGCCCTTGATGCGCCGCGCGCCCTCGTTCCACGAGATGACGTTGCCGCGAGGGTCGAGCAAGTAAATCGCGTAATCCCGAATGCTCTCGACGAGAATTCGAAACTGCTGGTCGGTCGCTTGCTCCACGCTGGCACGCTGCCGCGTTTTCGTCGGGGTGCCAACCGATTTCGCCGTCGTCGCCGCTCACCACGCTTCGACGCGCCACGCGCGCCGTCGTGCGACACGGCGGAGCCGCGGATCCGGGTTCACGACGACGCGATCGCCGACGCGCAAGAGGAGGGGCAGGTCCGTGAGCGAATCCGTGTAGAAAACGGCGTCTTCGAGCGCGAAGCCGAGCTCTCGCGCCAACCGCTCGGCGCGGATCACCTTGCCCTCGCCGTAGCACAATGGCTCGACGGGGCGCCCGGTGAAGCGACCGTCGACCACCGCGAGCTCGCTCGCGACGACGTGATCGATGCCGAGCATGCGGGCGAGCGGTCGAGCCACGTACGGCGTCGCGCCCGTCACGATCGCGACGAGGTCGCCGGCCTGCTTGTGCCGGTCGACCGCGCGCCGGCCCTCGTCGGCGACGTGCGGCAGCACGTGCGAGCGAAACCACGACTCGCACTCGTCGATCATCTCGCGCTCGGGCTTGCCTCGCAGCGTCGCGACCGCGCGCGCGGCGACGGCGGGCGCGTCGAGGATGCCGAGCGTGTACTGGGCGACCCAGAACATGACGCGCGCGAGATCGCGCGTCGTCGCCTGGCCGACCTCTCGCTGCCATTTCACGTAGAGGGTCGCGGTCTCCTTGCGTACGAGGGTGCGGTCGAGATCGAACAGCGCGGCGCGCATCAGTAAACGCCGTACGCGCGGCCGAGCATCTCGGAGAAGATGTTGCAGAGTGCATGGAATCCCAGCGACGCGCCGATGCCGCGGGTGCGCGAGCGCAGGTAGCCGAAGACGAGCGACGGGAAGAAGACCGCGAACCGCGCCGGCACCGGCACCGTCACGAAGTGACCGACGGCGAAGATCGCCGACGAGAGGAGCAGCCCCGGGCCCAGCGACGCGCCGAGAAATCGCACGCGCCCGGCGAACGCATCGTCGAGCCGCGTCTGGAGGTACCCGCGATAGAACGCCTCCTCCGGCAGCGCGACGAGGAGCAGCTGGCCGAGCGCTTCGTTCATCTCGGCGAGCGGGTGAACGTCGAGCGAGAAGGCGTGCTCGGGGTGCCACCAGTAGCGCCACGCGAGGTAGTACGGACCGAAGATGACGACCGCGGTGCCCGCGGCCCACGCCGCCGCGCGCGCGGTCTCGGCGAGCAGACGTCCGAGCGAGATTTTGTCGTGCAGGAGGAGCCCGCCGAGCTGGAGACCGTGCTCGCGCACGCGCGCGTCGTCCTTCGTCCAGACGAGCCGCCACACCGCCGCGAGGAAGACGAACCCGACGAACGTCGCGACGTGTTGCTTCGGGACGACCAGCGCGCCCACGCCGACGACGGCGGTGACGAGCGTCGAAGCGACGAGCGCCTCGACCAGCGCTTTTTTGTTCAAGGCGTGCACACGACGCGCGCGGCTTCGACCTCGGAGCGGCTGCCGTCGAAATTCTCCCACGCGGCGAGCCACTCGTTCTTGTTCTTGCCGGGCGCGAGCCACGGACGCGGCGGCTCGCCCGAGACGCGCGCGAACGCGCTCTCTTTGCCGACGCCGTCGCGCGTCACGGTCGCGATCCGCACCCAGCCCTTGTCGAACCAGGAGATCATCACCTGACCGCTGTCCGACGCGGCGAGCGTCGGATGCCCGCCGGGGAGCTTCTTTCGCCAGAGCACTTTGCCTTGCGCGGGCTCGACGAGGGCGACGTGCGAGCCGCCTTGCTCGCCGTGCCACGCGATGAAGCAGCCTTCGCTCCCGCAGGCGACCATCGGCGCGTCGGACGGGAGCTTGTCGTCGTTCACGAGCTTCACGTCGCCGATCGTGCGGTCCTTCTTGATTCGGCCGGCGACGGGCGGCTCCTCGTCGAGGCCTTTCGAGAGCTCGGGATCGTCGAGCGCGATGCGCAGCCGCTGGATCGTGTGCTGGTTTTCGCGCTCGAGCTTGTAGACCACGAAGACCGCGTTGCTCGCGACCGCGACGCTCGGTACGCGCACCTGCGGCGCGCGCGACGGGATCGGGCCGGCGTAGTCGGTGAGCCGAATTTCTTTTCCCTGCGGCTCGAGCTCGCCGTTCAGCTTGCGGAAGAAGAGGTCGGTGTTCTCGCGATCGCGGTCGTCTTGCCAGACGACGACGAAGCCCTCGGGAGCTTTCTCGAACGATGGCCAGAAATGGCCGGCGCGCGCCGCGCCCACGGACGTGGAGGCCCCCGCGATTCGACCGCTCCCGTCGAGCCAGCGCGCGCGAATGCCCGGCTCTTCGCGGCCGCCGCGATCCCAATAGAGCATCGCGATTCGATCGCCGACCGGCAGGAGCGACGGTTTCTGCGCGTCGAAGGCCTCGGGCGTCACGTCGCGCGGCGCCGACGTCGCGTGCCCGATTTCGTCGAGCAGCACCGAGTAGACGTGGTCGTGGTCCTTGGTCTCGTGGTCGTCGGTCCACACGAGCACCGGACCTTGAAGACTCTGGACGATGGCGGGGCGCGACGCGTTGGTGCGGGTGTCGAAGCGCGGGCGCGAGAACGCGGCCATCTTGCAGGCGCCGGTGCTCGCGCCCATCGATTTGGCTTGCTCGAGGTAGTCGCGCGCGACGGCTCCGCCGCCGGCGTCGAGCGCGTCTTTGAAATTTTTCTGCGCGCCGGCGTAATCGCCGGCCGCGAAGAGTCGCTGGCCGTCGGTGACGAGCGCGCCCCATTTCGGCTCGTCGAACGCGGGACCTGCCGCTTCCCCGCTGCCGGTCGAGGTCGGCGTCGCCGCGGTCGCCGAGGAGACGACGAGCGGCGTGACGACCTGCACCTTCAGCTGCTTCACCCAGACCCAGCCCACCGCGCCCGCGCCTCCGACGAGGAGCATCAGCGAGAGCGCCCAGCGGATCGGCGTCGTGCGCGCGTGCTGGCCCGCGCCGGCCGTCGCCGCCGTCGGCGGCATTTCGGTCGCGCTGAGGTTCGGCGAGCGCAAGATGCCCGCGGCCGGCTCGACCGACACGAGCCCCGGCGGCGCGCCGCGGAACGTCGCGTCGTCGGCGTGCACGCCCTGCTCGCCCGAGCCTGGCACCGACACGCGGCGCTCGAGCGCGACGGTCGCGTCGTCGTCGCCGTGCGCCTCGATCTCGTCGAGGTCGGAGATGTTCACGTACGAGACCGGCCCCGGCCCGGGCCCGAGCAGCGCGTCTTTCAGCGCGTCGGCGAGCTCCTTGGCGCTCTGGAAGCGCTTGGCCGGGTCGCGCTCGAGCGCGTGCTTGAACCACTCGTCGAAGCTCGCCGGCAAATCGGGACGAATGCGCGAGGGGATCGGCAGCGGCGCGGTCGCGATCGCCGCGAAGGTCATCGCGACGCCCTGATCGGTGTTCCACACGGGCCGTCCGATCAGGCACTCGTAGGCCATGCAGCCGAGCGCCCACAAATCCGCGCGGTGATCGACGTTGCCCTGACCTTTGACCTGCTCGGGCGACATGTACGCGGGCGTCCCGAACACCGCGCCCTCGCGCGTCAGGCGGGCGGTCTTCTCGTCGGTCTTCATCGGCGCGTAGAATTTCGCGAGGCCGAAATCGAGGAGCTTCGCGATCTCTTCGCCGTCGTCGGTCTTGACGATGAAGATGTTCTCCGGCTTGAGGTCGCGGTGGACGATGCCCGCCGCGTGCGCCTTCATGAGGCCCTTGGCGCAGTGCGAGATGATGCGGCACGTCGTCGTCGGGTCGATGAGGCGGATGCGCGCCATGCGATCGTAGAGCGACTCGCCGTCGAGGAACTCCATCGCGATGAACGGGCGGCCGTCCTCGAGCCGGCCCGAGTCGTAGACGTCGACGATGTACGGGCTCTGGACGCTCGCCGCCGCGCGCGCCTCGCGGAAAAACCGCTCGATGACGATGTTCGAATGCTGGAGCTCGGAGGCCAGCACCTTCACGGCGACGCGTTTGCCGAGCGCGACCTGCTCGGCCTCGTAGACCGCGGCCATGCCTCCGCGTCCGATCTCGCGCAAGACCCGGTATTTCCCGGCCAGCATGGATCCGATCGGGATCTTGGACTCGTTGGGCACGGGCCGAATGGACGCCACGGACAGCAGCCAAGACTATCCTGAAACGAGCTGCGGCGTGCGAGCTTTCATGTGCCGCGGTTTCGGTGCTACGACCGAACGTCGTGGCCGGTCAGACGGAGCTGTCGCTGCTCGGGGAGATCGCAGGCGAAGCGGCGCATGAGCTGCGGAACGCGCTCGCGGTCATCGCGGCCAGCGCGAGCCTCATCCGGGCGCCCGACGCCGCGGCGCGCGGCGTCGACGTCGCCGGGCACGTCGCCAAGATCGAGCGGAACACGCGGATCGCGCAGGGCGTGGTGGACGGCCTGATGGCGCTCGCGCGCGGCGAATCGGTGCGCGCCGGCGTCGTCGCGCTCGCCGACGCGGTGGGCGAGGCCCGCAAAGACGTCCCGCTCGACCCGAAGAAGGGCGCGCCCGCGTGGGCCGACGAGCTCCCCGCGGATTTCTCGGTCCGCGGCAACGAGCTCCTGCTCTCGCGAATGTTCCGAGTCCTCTACGAGAACGCAGTCCAGGCCGGCGCGAGCAAAATCGCCACACGCGCCGCGCGGACGGGCGAGACCGTGACCGTCGACGTGAGCGACGACGGACCGGGCGTTCCGGAGGCGGTTCGCGCGACGCTCTTCGAGCCGCTCGTCACGACCAAGACCGACGGCACCGGCCTCGGCCTCGCGCTCGCCCGGCGCGTGGCGCGCGCGCACGGCGGCGACGTCGAGCTCGTGCCCGCGGCGGGCGGCGCCCATTTCCGCATCACGCTGCGCGCTTGAAGAGAGCGAGAGAGAGAAACTTCCGATCTTCCTGTTCAATCTCTCGGGGCGCGTCAGTGACGACCGGGCGTTTTGCGGATGACGCCGCCCGCGGTTCGCTCGAACACGCCCGAGCCCGATTGGCGAACGGGAAAGAGCATCTCGGCGTTGGCGATGAACTCCTCGGGGCGCGTCAGGTACTCGGCCACGATGAGCGCGAGCACGCGATCGGCGAGGCAGCACGGCACGTCGACCGGCGCGTAGCCGACGTCGCCTTGCACGTCGATGACCTCCGCGAGCTTGAGCACCTCGGGGAGCGAGCGCGCGAGCCCTTCCGCGCCGGGCGAAAGAGCCGCGGCCATCGAATGACGCGCGGCGCATTGCGCGTGGTGAATCACGTCCGCCACTTCGCGGGGCGGGAGCGGCTGCTCGTTCGACGTGAGCGAACGCAGCGAGTGTGGCACGAACGACGTGGCCCTTCGGTACGGACCGCGCAGCCAACACGCGAGCTCGAGCTTCGTCGGGGCCAAGAGCAGGAAACGCTCGACGGCCTCACGCGAGGCGTCGGCGACGTCCCAAACGGTCACGCCGAAACGCAGCCTGTGTTGGGCGGACATGCCCACCGAGGTGCAAGTCGCGAGCCCACTCTCGGAGTGGGGCCGGTGTCCTTCAGCGGTGCGGAAATATGTGCAGCGCGTACGCCAGGCCGACGCCGGCGACCGCGAGAACGAGCACGAGAATGCCGATGATCGTGCCGGATCCGCGCTTCTCGGGAGCGCGTAGCTGCGCCGCCGCGGACGACGGACCGGGCGAAGAAATCGGGCCCGGCGGAGTCGGCGGTCGCGCGATCATCGGCTGCGGCGCGGAGCCCGGCGCCGAGGTCGGCGGCAGCGGGAGCTTCTTTCCGGCGAGCTCGTCCTCTTCGAGCGCGGAGAGGTTTCCGGCGGTGATGTTCGCGGGCACGAGGGCGTCGCCGGTCTGCGGCTTCGCGAGATCGAGGCCCATCTCGTCGAGCCAGCCCTTCGGGTCGACGAACTCGCCGAGGTTCAGCGGCGCGGTCGCTTGCGACGCGTCCGCGTTGGACTTGCTGCCGTCGGCGTTCTGCCCATTTTCGCCGAGCGAGGTGAACTCGAGCAGCGCCTCCTCGATCAGCTTGTCGATGATCGAGCCCTGGATCGGCTTCTTCTTCGCGCGATCCTTCATCGCGACGATGACGAGCTGCGCGACGTCGAAGGCGCTCACGGGCTGCGCCTGCTTGAAGAGGAAGACGGTGAGCTCGCGCGCGAGATCGCGCGCGGTCACGTAACGCTGCGCCGGATCGCGCGCGAGCGCCTTCGCGATGATGCGCTCGAGCTCCGGCGTGACGGCGCGGTTGATCGACGAGATCGGCGGGACCTGCGCCTGCTGCACCTTCTTCACAGTCTGGAAGTCGGTCTCGCCGAGGAACAAGCGCTGCCCGGCGAGCAGCTCCCACAAGATGATGCCGACCGCGAAGATGTCGGTGCGCGGGTCGACGTCTTGGCCCATCGCCGCTTCCGGCGAGAGGTACGAGAACTTTCCTTTGATGATGCCCGGCTCGCTCTTTTCGAGCTGCGAGTTCGCCTTCGCGAGGCCGAAGTCCACGATCTTCACTTCGCCGAACTTCGTGAGCAGCACGTTCGGCGGCGACATGTCGCGGTGCACGATGTTCATCGGCTGCTGCGTCGACGGATCCTTGAGCTCGTGCGCGTAGGCGAGCCCTTTGCAAATCTCGATGGCGAGGTAGACCGCGACCGGGATCGGGAACGCCTGCCCGACCTTCTTCATCATCTCCGCGACGGCCTTCAGGTTGGCGCCGTCGACGTACTCCATGACGATGAAGTACGCGTTGTCGCCGACGCCGATGTCGAAGACCTGCACGCAGTTCGAGTGCGAGAGCTGCGCCGAGAGGCGCGCCTCGTCGAGGAACATCGAGATGAACTTCTTCTTCTCGGAGAGGTGCGGGAGGACGCGCTTGATCGCGACCTGCTTGCGAAACCCTTGAAGTCCCTCGCTCTCGGCGAGAAAAACTTCCGCCATGCCACCGGACTCGAGCTTCTCGACGACGCGGTAGCGTTGCTGTTGGTCGGCCATCCACTTACTTTTCTATCAGTACGCCGCTGCGCGAGCTAGCTCGACATTGACTTGTGGTGGGTCGGGCGCGATGCTCGCGCCGCCGCCATGGAACTCTTCTCGCGCACGAAGGACACGGTCGAGGCGACCCTCACGAAGCTCGGGCTCGACCCGGCGAAGGCCCTCGTGAAGGCGACCGACGAGCAGGCGAGTTACACGCTGCAACGCGGGAGCGCCGCGGTCCTCGTCACGGTCGTGCATCGCCCGGACCAAGGCGCCGTGTTTCTGCGCGTCGCGTCGCCGGTGCTGATCCCGGCCGCGGACAAACGCGAGGCGCTCTACAAGCGCCTGCTCGAGCTGAACGCCGGCGGGCTCGCCAACGCGGCGTTCGGGCTCTTGCAGGACAAGGTGGTCGCGGTCTCCGAGCGGCCCGCCGACGATCTCGACGCGGGCGAGGTCGAGCAGATGATCCGGCACTTGTCGGCCGTCGCGGACACGTACGACGACCGCCTCGTCAAAGAGTTCGGCGGCAAGCGCGCATCGGACAAGTGAGGCGACGCTCCGCGCTCCTCGCGGCGCCGCTCTTCTTCGTCGCGCGCGTCGCCGGAGCCGCGGACGGGAGCTCGTGGCAAGGCGAGATCTCGGCCGACACGACCACGCAGTTCTACGACGTGCTCGGCCCGACCGGCACGCCGATGCTCATTCGCGCGCGGCTCACCTCGACGCTCGGCGTCTCCGTCTACGATCTCCTTCCGCGCCCGGAAAAGGCCGGCCAGGAGCTCCTCCCCGATCTCGTGTTTCGCGCGCGCATGCGTTACGACGCCGACTACGGCGCCTCCTCCGAGGAGGCGACCGCCGGAAACCAAGACCGCTTCGTGCCGGGTTTCTCGCGCGGGCCCGTCGATCTCATGTACGCGTACGTCGAGGGACGGCGCTTCGTGCACGGCTTGCTCGGTTTCAAGATCGGGCGGCAGTACGTCACCGACGCGCTCGGCTGGTGGTCGTTCGACGGCGGGCTCGTGCGCGTGACGACGCCCGCGTTCTTCGCGCTCGAGGCCTACGGCGGCCTCGAGGTGCGCGGCGGCCTGCCGTTCTCGGGACCGATCGGGCGCTGGTCGGCCGACGGCGTATGGCGCGGCGATCGCTCGGGCATGGATCCGCTGCAATACCCGTCGTTCGAGCAGAACGACGTCGCGCCCGCGATCGGCGTCGCCGTAGAGACCGCGGGGATCTCCTGGCTGCACGCGCGGCTCACGTACAGACGCGTGTACAATACAAATGATTCGATCCTGACGCAGTTCGCCGACGGCGACCTGGCGCCGGTCGTCTACTCGGGCACGCGCATCTCGCAGGAGCGGCTCGGCTACGGGCTCAACGCGACGGCGGGCAAGGTCGCCGGCGTGAGCGGCGGCGTGGTCTACGATTTCTACGCCAACACGACGCAGAGCGTCTGGGCGACGGCGGACTTCTACCTCTCGAAGAAGCTCACCGCGAGCGTCGACTACGACTACTACCAGCCGACCTTCGACGCCGACTCGATCTGGAATTTCTTCGCGACGTACCCGATGAACGACGTCGGCGCGCGCGTCGTCTGGGACGCGACGCCGAAGCTCGCGTTCACCGGCGGCGCGCACGTCCGCGCCTTCCAGAACCAGACGCAGGCCGACGGCTCGCCCGCGAGCGCCGTGACCGGCACCGACCCGATCGCGCCGGGCGTGTCGCAATACACGTTCAACGCGGGCGGGAACCTGAGCGCGCGCTTTCGCCGTCGCGACACGGTCCTCGAGGCGAACGCGAGCGGCAACTTCGGCGACGAGGGCGATCGCGTCGGCGCCGACGTCGACGGCGAGCGAATCGTCGACGCGCGCTACGTGATGAGCGGCCGCCTCGGTCTCTGGCACTGGGAGGACAAGCTCCGCCCGGAGCGGAGCGCGCTCTCCTTCGGCGCCGTGGTCGGCGCCGGCTACCGCTTCTTCCACGGCTCGCAGATGGGCTTCGAGTGGGAGAACGACGTCAACGCGCTCGTCGGCTGGCGCATGCGCGTGCTCGGGTATCTGCGGCTCACGGTGACGAAATGACGCGCTTCGCGACAAAGCGCTCGCTCTGGCTGCTCTTCGCGCTCGTCCTCGCCGCCGCGCGCGCGCTCGCGACGACCCCCGGCGATCTCCCGCCGGGCGGCTCCGCGAGCGACCCGAGCCCGAGCGACGTGATCTTTCCGCAGCAGGATCTCACGATCCGCTTCGACCACAAGCTGCACGTCCAAGGGCTGCACCGCGAGTGCAAGTCGTGCCACCCGGGCGCGCTGACGAGCGACTCCGCCGCCGACGCGCTGCTCCCGCCGGGCACGGCGTGCGACGGGTGCCACCTCACCGATCACTCGGATCTGCGCGCGGTCAAAGAGGGCGACGGCGACTCGGGGAAATGCGGGTTTTGTCACGTCGGCTACGCGTCCGGGAACGTCGTCCGCGAGAACGTGATCCCGCGCGCGAACATGATTTTTTCGCACAAGCGGCACGCCGGCCGGAACATCCACTGCCAGCAGTGCCACGGGCGCGTCGAGGACGTCGGCCTCGCGACGCGCGACCAGCTCCCGCGGATGCGCGGGTGCCTGCGCTGCCACCAGATGGACGACTCGCAAGTGGGCGTCCTCTCGCGCGGCGACGCGAAGGGCTCGTGCGACACGTGCCACCTTCGCGCGGGGCCGCGCGAAGGCGGGCTCATCCGGACGAGCTTTCCCCAAGGAAAGTTGCTGCCGCCCGCGTGGCTCCACAACGCCGAGCACGGACCCGACTTCATCGAGCGTCACCGCGCGGTCGCGGGCGCCGACTCGGCCTTCTGCTCGAGCTGCCACAAGGAAGACTTCTGCGTCGAGTGCCACGACGGCCGCGTGCGTCCCCGCAGCATCCACCCGAACGACTACCTCGAGATGCACCCCATCGAGGCGCGGATGAACAGCGAGCGCTGCACGAGCTGCCACCGCCAGCAGAGCTTCTGCCTCGACTGTCACCTGCGCGCGGGAGTCGGCGAATCCAGCCCGGCCGCGGTGAAATCCAACGTCACCCGTTTTCACCCGCCCGCGGCGATCTGGAGCGGACCCGTGCGCGGCCCGGGGCACCACGCGCTCGAGGCGCAGCGCAACCTGAACGCCTGCGTGTCGTGCCACATCGAGCGCGACTGCGTGGCGTGCCACGGCGCGGGCGGCGGGGCGGGCGGCGGCGGCTTCAACATTCACCCCGCCGGCTTCCTGTCGAGCTGCGGCATGCAAATGCGGCGTAACCCGCGTCCGTGCCTCGTGTGTCACCAGCCGTTCGACATCGCGGGAAAGTGCCGATGAAACGTCGCACGCCGGAGCCCATCGCGGCGAAGCCGCGGAACCCGTCGAGCGGAGGCGCGAGGTCTCTGCACGAAGAAAAACGTGGATGGTCCTTGCGCAGCGTGTCCTGCGGAAGCTATACGCAAGCACTTACCAAGGAGGCCGCACGTGAAGGAGCTGGTCGCATACCTTCTGGACAATCTTTACCTCGATTTTCAGGGGGAAATCTCGCTGGACACTGTTCGTCAGTTCCTGCGGGGCGACGAGAGCCGCGAGGCGAAGCAGCTCCTCGCGAAGCTGATCGAGGACAAGGGCGTCGACGATCTCTTGATCACGCTGGCGGACTGCCTGAAGGATCACATCCGAACGGGGATCCAGGAAGAAGTCATGCGCGAGCAGCTCGCGATGTACTCCGAGAGCTGATCTTCGTCGCGGCGCTGGTCACCGGCGTCGCCGCCGCCGCTGCGTGCGACGTCGTTCACGGGCAAAACGAGCCCACGACGCCGCCGCCGTTCATCCACGTCGTCGCGTCGAACGTCGACGGACAAACGCCGCTCCCCGAGGACGGCGTGATCCGCGTCGCGTTCGATCGCTATCTGAACCCGCTCAGCGTGAACCGGCAGGGGGTGACGCTGACCGACGAGTTCGGGAACATCCCAGGCGCGCCGCCGATCGTCACCTACGATCCGGTCGTGCGCGTCGTTACGGTTTCGAGCGCCGGCGGGCCGTGGTTGCAGGCCGGGCGCTTCTACAAAGTGACGTTTCCGGTGTCGCCGCCGGACGCGAGCTTCTTCGGCCTCCGCGCGATCGACGGCGCGACGATCGATCCATCGCAGCCGGCGATCGGCTTCGACGTCGTCGCCCCCACCGGCAATCCGCCGACGGACCCGAAGATCGATTTTTGCTCCGACGTCTTTCCGCTCTTCGACGCCCCGCGAACGCCGCCGAGCCCGATGCGCGGGCTCTGCGCGAATTCTGGCTGCCACTCGTCGGAGTCGCCGGCGCAGGGCCTCGTCCTCGACGACCCGGAGGGCATGCGCCGAACCGCGATCGCGGTCGAAGCCGTCGAGACGACGACGAGCGCGCGCTCTTCGCCGATGCCGCCCCAGCCGGCGTTCCCGACCGGGATGCCGATCGTCGATCCGGGCAGCCCCGGCGACAGCTACCTGATTTACAAGCTGCTCTTGCCCGACGAAAACGGCGTGCCGAACGCGCGCGGCGCCTCGCTCTCGTACACGGCGTGCAACCCGGTCACGTCGCCGTTCGACTACGGGCCGAGCGCCTCGTTCGCGTCGCCCGAGGAAGCCGCGCGCCTCGCCGAGCACGTGATCGGCCGGCGCATGCCGTGGGGCGACTGGGACGACGCGACGAAATCCTTCACCCAACACGGCGGCACGCCGATGACGCTCGACGAGATCGAGCGCGTTCGTCTCTGGATTCAGCAGGGCGCCGAGATCGACGACTGCCCGTCGACCTGCCCCTGACCGTCAAGTCGTGATGCGGTTTCGGCCGCCCTGCTTCGCGCGGTAGAGCGCGGCGTCGGCGCGGCCGTAGAGTGCCTTCGGCTCGTCGGCGCCACCGAGCGCGGCCACGCCGACGCTCACGGTGCAGGGCATCATGGCGTCTTCGAACGCGAACGTCGTCGCCTCGACGACCTCGCGGATTTTTTCGGCGGTGGCGAGCGCGCCCGCGATCGCGATCTCCGGCAAGATCGCGGCGAACTCTTCGCCGCCGACGCGCGCGAGGATGTCCTCGCGCCGCACGCGCGACTTCACCACCGTCGAGAGCTGCCGCAAGAGCGCGTCGCCCGCGACGTGCCCGAACTCGTCGTTGATGCGCTTGAAGTAATCGATGTCGAAGATGAGGAGCGAGAGCGGCCGCTCGTAGCGATTGCACCGGTTGATCTCGCGCTCGAGCGTCTCGTTGAAGTACCGGCGGTTGAAGAGCTGCGTGAGCCCGTCGACCGTCATGAGCCGGTAGATCTCCTCGTGGTAGCTCGCCTCGACGTTCGTGCCGAACATGAACTTGAAGATCGTCCGGCCGATCTTCACCTGATCGCCGTCGACGAGCACGCGCTCGCTCACCGCGACGTCGTTCACGTAGGTGCCGTTGGTCGAGCCGAGGTCGGCGACCGAGTAGTGCCCGTCGCGCGAGCGCGCGATCCGCGCGTGATGACGGCTCACGCTGTCCTGATCGATCGTGAGATCGCACTTCGAGCTGCGCCCGATCTCGAAGACGCCGCCGGTCAGCGGGATGCGCCGGCCGAGCTCCTGGCCGTAGATCTCGACGAGGCAGCCCTCTCCGCCGTGCGACCGGGGCCCCCGTGGCGGCGGCTCCGCCCGAATCGGCGTGATGCTGACCGTATCCTCCGGATCGTCCGGCACCCCCGCACTGTAGCAGAGATGCCCGCGTCGATCAGATCGCCACGTCTTTGAGCTGGACGCGCGCGCGGTCGGCGACGCCGAGGCCGAGCGTGCCGGCGGCGGCGATGTACGCGGGCGAGCGCCCCTCGGCCGTGAGCGAGCGAAGATGCTTCTGCGCGCGCAGCTGCTCGACGATCTCCCAGCCGATCGTGTCGAGCGCGACCGGGTCGGTCGAGGCCATCACCGCTTCGTACGGAAGCCTGTATTGCGGCATCTTGTCGAGCGGGCCGCCGTGGCAGGTGACCTTGAACGCGTCGCTGAGGTGAAGGCGCATGCGCGACGTGAGGACGTCTTGCGCGGCGAGGAGCGCGATCTGCGGAGAGGCGTGGTGGAGGTGGTAGTCGTGCGGGTTGATCGTGCAGCCGTGCGTCATGTTCTTCAGCGCGCCGGTGTAACCCGCGATCGAGTGGTCCTTCACGAGAGAGACGTTGATGAGCGCCGTCGACTCGGTGAGCACGCGCACGAACTTGGTCTGCACGCCGGTGCCGGGCACCATGCGGAACTCCATCGTCGCGTCCTGGTTGTTGTGGACCGCGACCTTCACGCCCTGCGGGACGTTGCCGGCGTGGATGCGCGTACCGGCGAGGAAGCTCCCGTACTGCTCGAGGACCGTGATGCTCGTCGCGGGGACGCCTGCGGCGATGATGCCGTCGAGGAGCGGCAGGACGAACTCTTTGTTCGTCGCCATGTTGGCGAGCGCGATCCCGTTCACCTTCACGCAGACCTTGTCTTGCGGGTGAACGAAGAGCTTGAGCGACTCGACCAGCGAGCTCTTGCCGGTGAGCTCGGTCATGACGCGCTCGAGCATCTCCTTGGCCGCGTCCGGCTTCGGGTAGATTTGGTTCGGCATGAGCGAGCCGGGTTTCTTCACGCGGACGACGCGTCCCGGCGCGGAGAAGGGGACGAACCCCGAAGGCGGCGTCGCCGCGAGCTGCGACGCGGTGCCTGACGCCCGAGCCTTTTCGTTCGACAGCAAGAGCGCGGTCGCCGCGGTCGCCCCGAGAAATTCGCGTCGCTTCATGTCCAAGGTGTAGCGCCGCCGACGGCTCGGGTGCAAGTTGGCGCCCGAGACGAGCCCGCGCGCGCGGCATTCAACGGGCAAGACTTCTTAAGCTTCGCGGCTCCACCTTCGCTGTGAACGCGCGTGGTTTTCTCTACGAAAACCGCGAGAAACTGCGGGAAGCGGAGGGGCACGCGCGTTGCTGCATCCACGAGCAAGCGAGGGATTTTCCCCGCCCCATCAGGAGATGAAGTCACCATGTTCGGTTTCAAGAAAATCGTCACCGTCGCCGTCGCCGTCGCCGCTCTCGCCGTCCCGTCGCTCGCGCTCGCGGACAACGACGACGGACGGCGCGATGGCGACGTCGGGCGCGACGACTACGTCGTCGAGCAGATGCGCGCGGAGATTCAACGCGACAAGCTCGAGCTCAATCGCGATCTGCGCGAGCGCCGCTGGGCCGACGCGCGCCGCGAGCAGAACGAGATTCGCGCCAAGCGGCACGACCTGAAGGAGATCCTGCGCGCGCGCCGCGAGCACGCCCGGTACGATCGCCGCTGACGACGCGCCGCCGGGCACGTGGCGTGCTCCCTCGGGTGAGCGCGAGCGGATGTACGCCCGCGCAACCCCGCAGGAGGTCGTCCGATGTTCAGGAAATTCGTAGCCGTCGCGCTCGCGCTCGCGAGCGCGTCCATCCCGTCCGTCGCGCTGGCGCAGACCTACGTGCCGCCGCAGGGCCAATTCGTCGACACCCAGCGGATCGAGCACATCGCGATCGAAATTCAGCAGGACCGCTATCAGCTCGAGCAAGCGCAGCGAAACCGCGACTGGGCGGGGGTGCGCCGCCTGCGTAACCAGATTTTCCAGTGGCGCGAGCAGCGCCTGCAGAACATGGTCAGCCGCTCTTGCCGCTTGTGAAACGACCCGGCGGAGCCGCGCCGTCGCGTGCGGCGCGCGGCTCCTACGGGCCGCTGTAGAAGGCGACGCGTAGGCCGAGATCGGCGGTGTGCCGGTCGATCGAGCGCGCGAACACGTAGTCCCATTGCAGGCTCGGCCCGAGCGTGAAGTGGCCGTGTTTCAGCCGCGCGAAGGTCCACTCGTAGAAGACGCCGAGCGAGACGTACGACTGTACGCCGTCCGAGCCGGGGTAGGTCCCGTGCTCGGGCTCGAGGTTCGCGCTGCCGATGCCGAACTGCGCGAAGAAGCCGAGGTCGCGCAGGGACGGAGTGACCGACCAAAGAGGGAACGCTTCGAGGCGAAATCCCCCGCCGAGCCCCTCCGAGCTCCAGTCTTTGTTCGCGATGACCGAGTAACCGAACCAGAGGCCGAAGCTGAACACGTCGGCGAGCGCGGCCATGACGTACGCGTTCGTCCCGCCGCCGCCCATGACCCCGCCGGCGCCGTAATACGTCGGGTCTCCGATTTGCGAGGCCTGGTTGGGGTAGCCCGCGGCCGTGCCGGACGCGAGCAGGCCCGACGCGCCGACGACGAGGCCGCTCCGACGCTCTTGCTTCGGCGAAGCGTCGGGGTTCGCGTCGGCGCGCGCGGGAGCGGGGAAGGCGCCGAGCGCCGCGCACGCAACGACCGAGAGGAGCGTCGTTTTGGCTCTCACCCGCACGCCGTGGCGTTACCACAACTGCTCGGCCGGATCCCGACTTTCGCGCGCGCCGCGTTCGGGATCGAGCTTCCATCGATTCGGTGATAGGAAGGGCGCGTGATTCTCGCCCCGCTCGTCCTCTCTTTCGGGCTCGCCGCCGCCATGGACGCGCAGCCCGCGCCCTACGTCGATCGCGTCGCCGCGATCGTCGGAAACCACGTCGTGCTCCTCAGCGAGGTGCGCGCGCGCGCGGCGCTCGTCGCACGCTCGCAGAAGATGTCGCTGACGCAGCTGAACGACAACGTCATCCACGAGGTCGCCGAGCGTCTCGTCGAAGAGCAGCTCGAGGAGGCGGAGGCCGATCGCCTCAAGGTCTCCGTCGCGCCCGAGGAGGTCGAGCACGCCGTCGAGCAGCTCGCGCAGGGAAACAACCAGAGCGTGAGCACGCTGCTCCGCACCGCGGAGTCGCAGGGCGTCAAGCCCGACGACCTCCGCGAGGCGCTCCGCCGCCAGCTCCTCGAGGGCAAGCTCCTCATGATGCGCAGCAGCCAGATGCAGCCGATCGAGGAGAAAGATCTCCACGCGCGCTACGAGCAGCTCAAGACGCAGATGAAGAACCCGCAAGACCTCAAGCCGTTCGACGACCTCAAGCAGGAGCTCTTGAACGAGCTCCTCCAGGAGCGCCTGCAGCAGCTCCGCGAGGACTGGATGGCATCGCTCCGCGGTCGCACGTACGTCGAGATTCGCGTAGGGAGCGCGTCGTGATGCGCGCCCAGCTCCTCGCGCTCGCGCTCTTCGCGTCAGTCGCCGCGTGCGACGACGAGGTGATCCCGCCGAAGGCGCCGCAAAAAACCGTCGCCGTGAAGCAAGCGACGCCCGCCGAGCGGCGAGACGCGGCGTGCAAGGCGCAGCAGCTTCCGCCGGCGGTGACCTCGACGCCGTCGGACGCGTCGAGCGAGACGGTCCCCGAGGGCGCGGTCGTCCGCGTCGACGTCGACGGCGCGGCGGACGCGGCGGCGGCGCGCGCGACGGTGGGCATCGCCCCGGGCGATACGGTGACGACGGCGAAGGCTCAGGACGCGATCCGCAAGCTCTACGCGCTCGGCGGCGCCGACGACGTGCGCCTCTTGGCGCGACGCGAAGGGCAGGGCGTCGTGCTCCACTTCACGGTCGTGAAGCGTCCGACGTTCGGCGAGGTCGTGATTCACGGCGGGACGCTCTACGATGCGCCCGAGCTCGAGAAGGCGCTCTCGGCGACGGCCGGCGCCACGTACGATCCGGCGGCGATTGTCGCCACGCGCGGCAAGCTCGTCGACGCGCTCCACGAGCGCGGCTACGCGGACGCCGCGCTCAGCATCGTCGGCGCGCGCGCCCAAGACGGCTCGGTCGATCTTTGCGTCGACCTCAAAGAAGGCCATAAAATCACGCTCGACTCGATCACCTTCCAGGGGCTCAAGAAGATCAAAGAGTCCGAGCTCCGCGCGACCATCGACACCGAGAGCGGCCGCATCAACACGAGCGGCGGCATCCTCGACCAGAACAAGCTCGACGAGGCCATCTCCAAGATGGCGGAAATCTTCGACGCGCAGGGCCTCGCGAAAGGCCGCATCTCGACGAAGACCACGCGGAACGGCGACAAGGTTTCGCTGCTCTTCGACGTGGAAGAGGGGCCTGTCGTCCGCCTCCGCCGCTACGAGGTGAAGGGTGCGCTCGTCGCCGACGCCGGCGCGTACAAGAAGCTCCTGTCGCTCAAGCCGAAGGATCCGTTCTCGCGCGCGAAGCTCGTCGCCGATTTGCAGAAGATCGCCGAGCTCCACGAGAAGAAGGGCCGCAAGGACCTCGTCGTCCAGCCGCAGGTGCAGCCCGACGACAAGAACGACACCGTCGACGTCGTCCTCATGGTGATCGACCCGAAGAAGGCGAAGCAAGCGCCTCCGCCCCCGCCGCCGAAGAAGAAATGAGCCCGGCGCGCGCTGCGCCCGGCCGCGCGGCGTTCGTCTTCATCTTCATCACGGTGTGCCTCGACATGCTGGCGCTCGGCGTCATCGTGCCGGTGCTCCCGACGCTCGTCGTGCAGCTCGAGCACGGCGACTACGCGCGCGCGGCGTCGATCACGGGCGTGTTCGGCTTCGCGTGGGCGGCGATGCAGTTCGTCTTCTCGCCGGTGCTCGGCGTGCTCTCGGACCGGTACGGGCGTAGGCCGGTCGTGCTCCTCTCGAATTTCGGGCTCGGCGTGGACTACGTCGTGATGGCCCTCGCGCCGACGATCCCGTGGCTCTTCCTCGGGCGCATCGTCTCCGGCATCACGTCGGCGAGCTTCCCGACCGCGAGCGCGTACATCGCCGACGTGACCCCGCCGGAGAAGCGCGCCGCGCGCTTCGGCATGCTCGGCGCGGCCTTCGGGCTCGGGTTCGTCGTGGGTCCGGCGGTCGGCGGCGTGCTCGGCAACGTCTCGCTTCGTCTCCCGTTCTGGGTCGCGGCGGGTCTGAGCCTCGCGAACGCCGCGTACGGCCTCTTCGTCCTGCCCGAGTCGCTGCCGAAGGAAAAGCGGACGACGACGAGCCTCGCGAAGGCGAATCCGTTCGCCTCGCTCGAGCTCTTGTGGTCGACGCCGGGCATCGGGGTCCTCGCCGTCGCGAGCTTCTTCTACTTCCTCGCGCACGAGTCGCTGCCGAGTACATTTGTACTCTACACGCAATACCGCTACCACTGGACCGAGCGCACGACCGGCGTCGCGCTCGCGATTGTGGGCGTCTCGTCGGCCGTGGTGTCGGCGCTCCTCGTCGGTCGCTTCGTGAGCGCGCTCGGCGAGCGAGGCGCGCTCGCGCTCGGCCTCGTCAGCGGCGCGGTCGCGTTCGCGATCTTCGGCCTCGCGCCGACCACGCTGCTCTTCATGACCGCCATCCCGGTCGACGCGCTCTTCGGCCTCGCGAGCCCCACGATGCAGGCGCTCATGAGCCAGCGCGTCGACCCGTCGGCGCAGGGCCGCCTCCAGGGCGCGGTCTCGAGCATGCGCGGCGTGACCGGGATGATCGGGCCGATCGTGTTCACGCAGATCTTCGCGCGCTCGGTCCACGGGCGCGGGGGGCTGCCGGGCGCGACGTTCCTCGTGGCCGCAGGGCTCGTCGCGACGAGCTTCGTCGCGGTGCTCGGCGGGGCACGCAGGCGCGTCGGGTGAAGTGGTAGGCTTCGCCGCCATGCTGTCCCTCTCGTTCGAGCCCATCGTCGATCTCGCGCTCGCCGAAGATCTCGCCTCGGGCGACCTCACGACCGAAGCGTGCATCGCGCCCGACGCGCGATGCGTGGCGCACGCGGTCGCGCGCCGCCCGCTCGTCGCGTGCGGCGGCGCGGTCTTCGCGCGCGTGTTCGAGAAGATCGACCCGAACGTCTCGTTCGAGTCTCACGTCAGCGAAGGCAGCGAGGTCGAGTGGGGGACGCGCATCTGGTCGGTGCGCGGCCGCGCGCGCTCGATCCTGATGGGCGAACGCACCGCGCTCAATCTCGTGCAGCGCATGTGCGGCATCGCCACGCTCGCGCGCGAGTACGTCTCCAAGCTGCCGCAGGGCTCGCGCACGCGCGTGACCGACACGCGCAAGACGACGCCCGGCCTCCGCGCGATCGAGCGGTACGCCGTGCGCTGCGGCGGCGCGCACAACCACCGCGACAACCTCGGGAGCGCGGTGCTCATCAAGGACAACCACGTCGCCGCCGCCGGCGGGATCGCCGCGGCGATCGACCGCGCGCGCCACTACGCGCCGCACACGACGAAGATCGAGTGCGAGGTGGACTCGCTCGCGCAGCTCGACGAGGCGATCTCCGCGGGCGCGGACATCGTGCTGCTCGACAACATGGACGACGTCACGGTGAAAGAGGCGGTCGCGCGCGCGCGCGGGCGCGTCATGCTCGAGGCGTCCGGCGGCGTCACGCTCGCGCGGATCGCGACGCTCGCCGAGGCCGGCGTCGACGCGATCTCGGTCGGCGCGCTCACGCACTCGGCGCCCGCGGCGGACATCGGGCTCGATTTCGAGTGAGCGTGCATTACGATTTCGAGAAGCTCGCCGACGTCATCGCGGCGCGCGGGATCGCGCTCGGCAAGCCGCTCGAGCTCCTCGACGAGATCGACTCGACGAACGACGCGGTCAAGCGGGCCGCCAAGCTCGGCGCGCCCCACGGGGCGCTCTTCGTCGCCGAGCTCCAGCGCGCGGGCCGAGGCCGGCAGGGACGCGCGTGGCTCGGCGAGCGCGGCGAGTCGATCCTGATGAGCGTCCTCTTGCGCCTGCCGTGCGACCCGCGGAAGCTCCCGCCCGTCGCGCTCGCCGTGGGCCTCGCGGTGCGCGACGCGATCGCCAAGGCGACGGGCGCGCCGGCCGCGATCAAATGGCCGAACGACGTGCTCTTGGGCGGGCGCAAGGTCGCCGGCGTCCTCGTCGAGGCGGTCGTCGCGGGCTCGAAGGTCGAGGCGGTCGTCGTCGGCGTCGGCGTCAACGTGCACCAGCGCTCGTTCGCCCCCGAGATCGCCGAGCGCGCGACGTCGGTCGCGCTTCACGCGAAAAACCCGGCCGATCGCGCCGCGATCCTCGCCGACCTGCTCGAGGGGATCGATCGCGAGGCCGGTCACGTCGCGGCGCGCGGGCTCGGGCTCGTGCACGCGCGGATCGTCGCGGCGGACGCGCTCGCGGGGCGCGAGGTCGACGTCGAAGGTGTCCGCGGCGTCGCGTGCGGCATCGATCTCGACGGCGCGCTCCGCGTGCGCGGCGAGGACGGGACCATCCGCCGCGTCGTCTCGGGCGAAGTCACGCCCCCGTGACGGCTGTCCTGCTACGCTCATCGTCATGAAGCGCTTGCTTTGGGCCGCTGCGCTGATGCTCGCGTGCGGCGACGACTCGACCCGCTTCGACGCCGGCGTCGACGGGGGCGGCTCGGACGCGACGGCGTCGTTCACGCTCCGTGTGGATCCGCCGACCGACAGCGAGACGGTCACGATCGGTCTGCAGAACAAGAGCGTGCAGTTCCACGCCTACCGGCGAGACTCGCCGACGGCGCCCGAGGTCGACGTCACGTCGCTCGTCACGTGGACCGTCGTCGACCCGCTCGTGGCCACGCCTTCGACCGGCGGCGCGTACACGCTCCAAGGCGTGGGCGGCGTCACGAAGGTCGACGCGAGTCTCCAGGGCGTCCACGGGACGGCGGATTCTGACGGTCAAGGCGACCGGGAACGCGTTCCTCGGTGGGACCGATCCGAGCGCCGTGCAGACCTTCTCGAACGCGACCGCGGACACGAACGCGGCGAACGCGCCCACGCTCGAGTACCCGCTCGACGGCGTCGTCTTCCCTGGAAATCTGCCGCCGATCGAGTTTCAGTGGTCGCAGGCCGCGGACAACGACTTGTACCGCGTGCACGTCACGACGCCGAGCACGCTCGACGTCTACCTCTACACGAGCGCGCTCGACGTGGTCGCGAGCGCCGCGACGTGGACGCCGATCGTCGAGAGCGCGCGCGACACGGCGGCGACGTGGACAGTCGAGGCGACCGGCCCGAGCAACCTCCTGCGGACGGCGACCGCGCGCGCGATGACGCCCGCGTCCGACACGATCGACGACAGCGCCATCTACGTCTGGCAGTCGTCCACCGGCACGTTCCACGTCATCGACATGATCAAGGAGACCGACGTCCCTTTGCCGACGAACGCGCCCGCGCTGCAGCAGGGGCAGACGTGCTCCGGCTGCCACCGCATCTCGCGCGACGGCAAGCGCTTCTCCTACACGTTCGGCGGCGGCAACTTCGAGTTCGGCGCGCTCGCCTTCGACGGGACGGCGAAATCGTTCCAGGAGAAGATCGCGCCGCAGCCGGGCTACCGCGCGACCTACGCCACGTTCAACCCGCTCGAGTCGAGCCAGATCCCCGCGATGATCACGACCGAGCCGGACAACGTCGCGCAGAACACGCCGGGCACGGTACGGCTCGGCGTGCGCGATCCGGACACCGGCGCGGTCGTCCCGTCGAACATCGCCTCGATGATCGCGTCGCTCCCGATGCCGAACCCCGGCACCGCGACGAGCATGCCCGACTGGTCGCCCGACGGCTCGTTCGTCGTCTTCGCCGCGTACGACAGCGACGCCAACTACGTGCGCCTCCTCGGCGACGACATCGTCCTCGCCTCGATCGTCGAGGCGCCGGTCTCGTACGCGAACGGCTCCTTCACCTTCGGAACGCCCAAGGTCCTCGTCGCCGCGAGCTCGAGCGACAATCCGGACACCGGCCAGAACAACCTGCTCCCCGCGATCTCGCCCGACGGCAGCGTCGTCGCGTTCACGCGCGCGGCGGGGTGGTGGTCGATCAAGACGCAGACGTCGCTCCTCAACCTGAGCGGACAGATCGCGATGGTGCGCCGCAGCGACGGCCAGGTGATCGAGCTCGTGAACGGCTCGAACGGCGCGGGCACGACGCTGAGCAGCACGTGGCCGCAGTGGGCGCCGACGCTCGGAAAGAAATACGCGTGGCTCGCCTACGCCTCCGAGCGCCCGTACGGCCACGAGCTCACGCCGCAGAACAAGAGCTGCGGCTCGATGGTCCAAGGGCAGGGGAGCTGCAAGCAGCTGTGGGTCATGGCGATCGATCTCGCGAAGATGCAGAGCGGCACGGCCGACCCGAGCTTCGCGCCCTTCTGGGTCCCGGGGCAGAGCATCCACGCGCAGTACGTGAGCCCGCAGTGGACGAAGGCCGTGCTGACCGGCCCGAACTGATCGCGCTTCAGTCGTGCTGTGCGTAGCCGACGAGCGTGCCGCTCGGATCGAGCACCCAGCACTCGCGCGCGCCGTAGAACGTCTTGCGCTCGCGGATCAAGACGCGCGCGCCGGCGCGCTCGCTCGCGTCGCGCGCTTCGGCGAGGTCGGCGACATCCATGTAGAATGCACACGTCGGCTCGAGGTCGAGCGCGAAATCCGCCCGCACGCTCGCGCGCGTCTGCAGCATGAGCTCGCGCCCGTCGCTCTCGAACATGACGAAGCCCGTCGCGCCTTCGTGGGGCACCTCGGCGGTCTTCTTCCAGCCCGTCTTCTCCCAGAACGCGATCGCCTCGGGAGCGATCGAGTCGACGACGAAAATCGGCGTTGCCTTGCGAATCTTCATCGTCATTTCACGATCGTCTGACAGCCGACGGTGATCTCGACGTCCGCGTCGGTCGCGTTCGTCACGTCGTCGCACGCCTTGCCGTAGAGCTCGACCTTGCCGTCTTGCGTGTAGTCCCAGCAACCGCTCTGCGAGCAGTCCTCGGTCGGCGTCGCGCGCTTGTAGAGATCGCTCTGCGAGCCGCCGCCGACCGCGTAGCTCACGTTGACCTCGTTCGGGTTGATCGTGCCGCCGTCCGGCTGCGGCAAATCGAAGATGCACCCGAGCACCTTGCCGCGCACCTGCGCGATCGCGCTGGCGACCTGCTGCGCGGTGTAGCTCTGGGTCATGTCGAAGTGGCACGAGAGGGTCGGGTCCGGGTCGGTCTGCTGGAACGGGTTGGTGTGCGTGCAAGTCGCCGGCACGTTCGCCGGCGAGCCGGCGTAGGCGATGTCGCTGAGCGCCGCGCGCATGTGGTAGGGCGGGTAATTCGCGCCCGTCGCGTCGTACGAGTCCGACCCGGGCACGCCGACGATGAACGTGTCGATTGGCGCCGACTGGCTCGTGTTCGCCTGGTTCACGAGCGAGACGATGTTGTTCGGGTTCTCCCAGTCGGGGCAGTTGTTGCCGTCGTTGTATCCTGCACGGTTCGAGAGCGAGGTGCAGCTGATCGCGCCGTCGGTCACGACGAAGAGGATTCGCTTGCCCGGCCCGGGCCAGAGCTGGAGCGCGCCGATGCCCGACTGGATGGCGTCGTAGAGCGGGTTGCCCTCGCCGGCGCTCTGGTCGGGCGCGTTTTGCGTGAGCCACTGCTTGATCGAGGCGCGTACGCCGGCGTTCGCGTTCGATTTGAGCGGCCCCGCGAGCGCCAGGTCCACCTGGGGAACGCGGGCACGCCGCACGCGACGGCTGCGTTGAAGACGCAAGCCGGCCCGGTGACGAGCGAGCTCGGCGCCGCCATGAAGCCGAGCGTCATCGTGTCGAAGACGGGCTGATTGAGCGCGCCCACGATCGCCTGCGCGGCGAACGCCCACTTGTTGTTCTGGGACATGCTGCCGCTTCGCTGCATGAGGACGAGCATCGCCGCGGGCTGCTGCTGCGCCTTGAACTCGCCCGTCGCGCACGTGGGCGAGCCGTCGGGCACCGCGCTGTCCCCGAAGACCGTGCCGCTGTCGTCGCCGCCGTCGTTGCCGTTGAAGCTCTTCGTTGCACACGCGCCGAGGACCGCAGACAGAGACATCGCGAACGCCAAGCAAGCAGCCAGCCGCATGAAAGCCTCCGAAGATCGACTATAGCGCGGATCTTCGTGCAGCCGCGCGGAGCGTGTACACTGCAAATCGATTGCCCCCATGCGGCGATGCCCGGCTTGCCACGCGCTCTATCCCGATGACGACCGCTTCTGCGAAGTCGACGGCGAGGTGTTGGTCATCGAGCGCGATCCGGTGCTCTCCGCCTCGCCGACCCTTCCCGTCGCCCCTCCGCCCGACGACGTGCCGCTGTCCGCGTCCATGCGCACGCTCCTCGGCGAAGGTCCGCGCGTCGACGCCGAGCGCATCCCGAAGCTCGTGCGCGAGACGATCGAGCTCGGTCGCCGATTCGAGCGCGCGAGCCTCGCGTGGCAACCGCAGCCCGAAGACTTCGTGATCGCCGAGGCCGGCTCGCTCGCGCTCGCGTCGGCGCGCGGAGTCTTCCGCCGCACCGGACCGTTCGACGTGCGGCCCGCGCTGCGCGCGCTCGGCGAGGCGCTCCTCGACGCGCCGGCCGCGCTGTGCTCGACCGCGGTCGTCAGGCTCCTGTCGGATCCGACGCTGCCTCACCTGTCGCCCGAGGAGGCCCTCGCCCTCCTCGAGGGCGCCGAGCAGCTCGTCCCCGAGGCGACGCCGAAGAGCGCGATCCTCGCGCACGTCGGTTACCGCCGCGCGACGCAGCAGGACGCGGTGCGCGAGATCGCCGCGGAGGGCTGGACCGTGCTCGTCCTCTGCGACGGAGTCTCCGGGTCGAGCGACGGCGGTCTCGCCGCGCGCGTCGGCAGCGCGGCCGCGTGCGATCGCGCGGGCGAGCTGATGCGCGCGGGAGAGTCGCTCGACCACGTCGTGCGCGACGCGATCCTCGCCGGCCACCGCGCGGTTTGCGTCGCCTCCGCGGGCCCGGCGAGGCCCTCGTCGCGCCCGCCCGGGCCGCTCGTCGCCGACCGCACCACCGAGTCGCGCGTCTCGACGGCGCCGCCCCCTTCGATCGAGCCGCCGGGCGCGACGATCATCGTCGCGGCGATTCGCGCGGGAAAAGTGGGCATCGGCTGGGCGGGCGACAGCCGCGCGTACATGCTCGGCGCGCGGCCCGAGCTGCTCACGCAAGATCACTCCTGGGCGAACGCGATGCTCGCGACCGGTCACGTGACCGAAGAAGAAGCCTTCGCGCAGCCGCTCGCCTACGCGCTCACGCGCTGCATCGGCCCGCTCGACGACAACGTCGGCGACCTCGTCCCCGACGTGCGCGTCCTCGAGATGCCCGCGGGCGCCACGCTCGTCCTCTGCTCGGACGGCGTCTGGAGCTACCTCGCGAGGCCCGAGGCGATGAACGCCGCGATGCGAAGCGCCGCGACCTCGGAGCCCGGCCCCATCGCGCGCGCCCTCGTTCACGAGGCGCTCCTGCGCGGCGGCCACGACAACGCGAGCGTCGCGGTGTACGTTTCGCCGCGATGACGAGCCACGCGACCCTCGTCGCGACCTGGGTTCTCTTCGTCGTCACGTACGCCGTGCTCGCGATCGGTCGCCTGCCGGGCACGAAGGTCGATCGCGCCACGATGGCGTTCATCGGCGCCGTCGTCGCGTTCGTCGTCGGCGCGCTCGACGTCACGCACGCGATCGCCGCGATCGATTTTCGCACGATCGTGATGCTCTTCTCGATGATGGTCGTCGTCGCGGTCCTCCACCTCGACGGCTTCTTCGAGTGGATCGCAGGCCACGTCGTCGCGCGCCTCGAGCCGCGCCTGCTCCTGCCCGGCGTCGTCTTCACGTCCGGGATCCTCTCGGCGTTTCTCGTGAACGACGTCGTGTGTCTCTTCATGACGCCGCTCGTCCTCCGCGTCGTCGCGCGCACGGGCCGAAACCCGCTGCCGTTCTTGCTCGCGCTCGCGACCGCGTCGAACGTCGGGAGCACCGCGACCATCACCGGCAACCCGCAGAACATCCTCATCGGGTCGATCTCGTCGATCGGCTACCGCGATTTTCTGTTGCACCTCGGTCCGGTCGCGCTCGCGGGGCTCTTCGTCGACTGGGCGGTGATCGCGCTCGTCTGTCGCAAGGCGCTCGCAGAGAAGCGCGAGCCGAAGGACGCGCCCGCGCGCGCGGAGGACGCCGCGAGCCCGCTCGCCGCCGTGCTCGTGACCTCGGCGATCGTCGTCGCGTTCCTCGCGGGCGCGCCGCCGGCGCTCGCCGCGGCGGCCGGCGCCGCCGTGCTCTTCCTCGCGCGCTCGCGGAAGCTCCGGTCGATCTACGCCGAAGTGGACTGGTCGCTCCTCCTCCTCTTCGTCTCCCTCTTTCTCGTCGTCGGAGCGCTCGAGCAAACCGGCATCGCGCGGACACTCCTCGGCGCGGCGCTGCGGCTCGATCTCCACCACCTCGGGGTCTTCAGCGCCGCCGTGGTCGTGCTCTCGAACGTCGTCAGCAACGTGCCGGCGGTGATGCTCCTCAAAGACGTGGTCCCCCAGCTCGGGCATCCGCACGCGCTCTGGCTCGCGCTCGCGATGGCGAGCACGCTCGCCGGCAACCTCACGATCACCGGATCGATCGCCAACCTGATCGTCGTCGAGCGCGCGCACAAGACGGTGCGGGTCGGGTTCTTCGACTATTTGCGCGTCGGCGCGCCGATCACCGTCGTGACCATCGCGCTCGGCATCGCATGGCTGTCGCTCGTCGATCGCTGAGCGATCTCGTCCTCGGCCGCCTCGACGCCGATGTCGTCGCGCCGCGGCACCGCGCCCGTCATCGCGTGGATGAATCGCTCGACGCTCGTGAAAAACCGCACGATCCGGAGGGGGTCGTTCAGCCAGCCGAAGGTGATGCAGTACGCGCGATCGTACGGCGCCCGGTGGTGCGCGTCGTGCGCCCGAGGCGAAAGCACGAGACGTCTCTCTTGCATCCAGGCCACGACGCGCGGCACGCGGTCGGCGTGCGCCCATTTGTGGATCTGGCTCGTGACCGACGCGAGCACGGCCGCGACCAGCAGCACCGCGGCGCCGAACTCCTCGCCGGCGCTCTCGATCGCGTGCCCGACGAGCACGATGATGCCGCCCGCGATCATGTTCGAGCCGTTCGTCTCCAGGAAATCGTGCCGGCAGATCGCCTTGGGATCGACGTGGTGCTCGCGAAACGTCCGCACGAAGGAGCGCCCGATGACCGGCGTCTCCGGCGAGAACCACGTGTCGAAGCACCAGTGCGAGATGCCCGAGATGAAGTCGGCCGCGACGAAGCCCGTCAGGATCGCGAAGAGCGCGTACGCGGGCGAGGTGAGCGAGCTCCACACGCGCGAGAGGAGCCCGAGCGCGAGCAGCGGAAATACGACCAGCGCGGCGATCTCGACGCGGCGAATCGCCGGCGTCGCCCCCGCGAGCGCGCGCGCCTCGCGCTGCCGAATGCGCGGCGACGTACGACGGTCCCAACCCATGACGTCGGCCATCGTAATACAGCTACGCGCTCGCGCCCATCGCGGTTGCCGCGATGGTAGAGTGCCGCCGATGGGCAAGCGCGCGCAAACGGACGAGCCGCGAGACGCTCGCAACGTCGACCCCGTCCAGCAGGCCGAGGACGCGCGTTTCGACCGCACGCTGCGTCCGCGCACGTTCGACGATTACGTCGGCCAGGAGAAGCACAAGGAGAACCTCCGCGTGTTCGTCGCCGCCGCGAAGCAGCGGAGCGAGCCGCTCGATCACCTCCTCCTTTGCGGCCCGCCCGGTCTGGGCAAGACGACCCTCGCGCAGATCCTCGCGCACGAGATGGGCGTCACGCTCCACATGACGAACGGCCCGGTCATCGAGCACAAAGGCGCGCTCGCCGGCCTCCTCACCAAGCTCGACGCGCGCGACATCCTCTTCATCGACGAGATCCACCGGCTGAGCCCGGTCGTCGAAGAGAGCCTCTACCCCGCGATGGAGGATTTTCCGCATCGACGTCATGACCGGCGAGGGCGCGTTCGCCTCGTCGATTCAAATCGACGTGCGGCCGTTCACGCTGATCGGCGCGACGACGCGCACGGGCCTCCTGACGGCGCCGCTCTTCTCGCGCTTCGGTCACGTCATTCGGCTCGATTTCTACCCGCCCGAGGAGCTCGCGAAGATCGTCGCGCGGAGCGCCGAGCTCATGGGGACGCCCATCGACCGCGCCGCGTGCGCGGCCATCGCCCGCCGCTCGCGCGGAACGCCGCGCATCGCGAACCGATTCTTGCGGCGCGTCCGCGACTTCGCGCAAGTCCTCGGCAGCGGAACGATCGACGAGGCGACCGTCCGCGACGCCGCGCGCCGCCTCGAGATCGACGACGCGGGCTTCGACGAGATGGACCGCCGCCTCTTGTGCGTCATCATCGACGACTACGACGGCGGCCCCGTGGGCGTCGAGACGCTCGCGGCCGCGCTGGGCGAGCCGCGCGACACCATCGAGGACGTCTACGAGCCCTACCTGCTCCAGCAGGGATTTTTGGGCCGAACACCGCGCGGGCGGGTCGCGACCCGTAAAGCGTACGAGCATTTGGGCCGTAAGCCGGTACATGGCGGCGGCGGCGGTCAGCCCAGCCTCTTCGAAGACGAAAAGCCTGGAAAATAGACCTCTACGGCGTATCGTTAACGTCGTGTCCGAGGGTCTCGTGCTCGTGGTGGACGACGACGCGGTCAGCCGCCACGTGCTCTGCCAAGCGCTGGTGACCGCCGACCTGCCGTACGTCGCGGTGGGCTCGGGAACGGAGGCCCTCGCCAAGATCGATCAGATCCGGCCGTCGCTCGTCCTGCTCGATCTCGTGATGCCGCCGCCGGACGGGTATCAGGTCCTGCGGATTTTGCGCTCCCGGCCCGAGACTCGCGACGTCCCGGTCGTGGTGCTGACGGCGCTCGACGCCGACAGCGAGATCGCGCGCGCTTTCGAGTCGGGCGCCGACGACTTCGTGCGCAAGCCGTTCCGCGCGGTCGAGCTCGTCGCGCGCATCCGCGGGCAGCTCCGCCTCCGCACGGCGATGGAGGAGCTCGAGCGCAAGGAGCGCGACGCCAACATCGTCCTCGAGGTGACGCAAGCGCTCGCGTCGAACCTCGATTTTCGCGGCATTCTCTTCACGGTCGTCAAGCGAATCGCCGAGGTCGCGCGCGTCGACCGCGTCTCGATCGTGCTCGTGCGCGAAGACTCGGACGTCGGCTACGTCGTCGCGGCGAGCGACGACGAGTCGCTGCGGGACCTGCCGATCGAGCTCACGAAGTACCCCGAGATCAAGCAGGTGCTCAAGAGCGGCGAGGTGCTCGTCATCCGCGACACGGCGACGCACCCGCTGCTCGAGCTCGTGCGCCACGACACACAAGCCAAGGCGTACAGCTCGCTCGCGATCGTGCCGATCCTCTACGAGGGGCGCCCGATGGGCGTCATCTTCCTCCGCGCGAAGCAGACCGTGCCGTTCGCCGAGCGCGAGCTCGGTCTCTGCCGCACCGTCTCGAACGCCATGGCGGTCGCGCTCCGCAACGCACGCGTGCTCCAGTCGCTCCGCGATCAGACGCAGCAGGTCACCGTCGCGCGCTTCGAGGCGGAGCGGCGGATGCGCTCGCTCCAGCGCTACGCCGACTTCTTCGAGAGCGCCGCCGACGGCATCATCGTCCTCGACCAAGACGGGCGCCTGCTCTTCTCGAACCCGCGCGCGCGCGAAATCACCGGCTACGACGAGGAGGATTTCCGCGGGCGAAAGCTCGGCGACATCTTCTCGCGGTCTGGGGGCGGCGACGACGTCCGCCGCATGCGCGAGCTCCGCGACGGCTTCGCCAAGGGTCAGTTCCCGACCGGCGTCGACGTCAACGTGCAGCGAAAAGACGGGACGCCCATCGTGCTGTCGCTCGCGTTCAACTCGGTGCTCCGCGAGGAGGGCGTCGTCCTCTGCAACTTCCGCGACGTCACGCAAGACCGCGCGAACGCGACCGAGCTCCTCCAGACGAAGAACTTCCTCGAGCGAGTCATCGACTCGTCCGTCGACGCGATCATCAGCGCCGATTTCGAAGGGGAGCATCCTCCTCTTCAACCGCGCCGCCGAGCGCATCTACGGCGTGCCGGCCACCGAAGTGATCGGCACCGACGTGCGCCGCCTCTATCCGGACGGGACGGCCAAGCGCGTGATGGGCTTGATCCGGGAGGGCGGCGGCCGGATCGAAGGCGTGCGGACCGAGATCCTCACGTCCAGCGGCGAGAGCGTGCCGGTGTCGCTCTCCGCGTCGCTGCTCTACGACCACGGGCAGCCGGTCGGCTCGGTCGGGATCTTCACCGACCTCCGCGAGAAGATGCGGATGGAGCAGCGGCTGCAGCAAGCGCAAGAGCAGCTCATCGCGCAGGAGCGCCAGGCCGTCATCGCAGAGCTCGCGGGCACCGCGGCGCACGAGCTCAATCAGCCGCTGACGACGGTCGTGATGTCGGCGGACTTGCTCCGGCGCAAGCTCGATTCTGCGTCTCCCGCCGCGGGGATCGCCGACGTGATCCGCGCCGAGGCCGAACGAATGGCGGAGATCGTGCGCAAGATCGGCAAGATCACCAAGTACGAGACCAAACCTTACGTCGGACAGGCCAAGATCCTGGACCTCGACGCCGCGACGAAAGAAGACGAGACGCAGGGGGGGCATCCGCCGAGCGGCGGGTGATTCGCGAAATGCGCGAGAGGGACCCCATGAGCAAGGCGCAAGGAGCGACGACCGAGCCCGACCAACCGCGCGCGAGCGTGTCGGGGGTGGTGCTTCCCGAGGAGCAGGTGTCGGCGAGCCACAGTCGGTTGCCTGGTCCGGAGCAAAGCTCCGATGTTCAGCTCGCCGAGCTGCCGCCGCGCATGCTCGATCGTCTCCTCTCGCTCGGTCACGATTTGCCGATCGCGCAGGGCGAGGACGGCGTGGCGCAGGCGTTCATCGACGGCCTCGCGCTCCTTGTCCCCGGCTACGCGCTCTCCGTCTCAGTCGGCGCGGGCGACCGCGTCCGCACGTTCCGCGAGGGCGCGCGCGAGTCGTTCGCGCCGCACTCCGGCGAAGTCGAGACCAAGAAGATTCACGCCAACCCGATCGAGCGCGTCGTTCGCATCCCGGACAGCGATTCGTCGATCACGTTGGCGGGCGACGACGCGCGTCTCGCGGACGACTCGGCGGTGCCGATCCAGATTCGCGCACCGGGCGCTCTTCGTGCTCGACGGTGCGCGGCAGCGGGCGCAGCTGCTCGAGGAGAGCCGTCGGCTCCGCTCGGCCCTCGAGGAGCACGACGCGATGCTGGTCCAGAGCAACAAGCTCGCGTCGCTCGGCCAGCTCGCGGCGGGCATGGTCCACGAGATTAACAACCCGCTCACGTCGATCCTCGCGTACACCGATTTTTTGACGAAGCGCGCCGCCGCGCGCGAGGACGCCGAGGACGTCGAGCGGCTCCGGCGCATCACCGAGTCCGCGCATCGCATGCTGCGGCTCTCGCGCGACATCGTGTCGTATGCACGGCCGTCGAGCTCGATCGCGCAGCCGCTCATCGTCAGCTCGGTCGTCGAGCAGGCGCTCGGCTTCTGCGAGCACCTCTTCGAGGAGAGCAACGTCACCGTGCACCGGACGTTCGGGGACGGCGTGTTGCCGGTGCGCGGGCATCCCGAGCAGCTCGCGCAGGTCTTCGTGAACCTCTTCACCAACGCGTGCCACGCGATGCCGCAGTCGGGCGGTCAGCTCGCCATCACGACCGAGCTCACCGGCGACGAAGGTCGCGTGCGGATCCTCGTGAGCGACAACGGCCACGGCATCGCGCCGTCGAATTTGGCGCGCATCTTCGTGCCGTTCTTCACGACGAAGCAAGAAGGGCGCGGCACCGGTCTCGGCCTCGCGATCGTGAAGCGAATCGTCGAGGCGCACGACGGGGAGGTCGCCGTCGAGAGCGACGACCGCGGGACGCGATTCTCGATTCACCTGCCCGTCGCTCGCGAGAAGTGATGCGTCTCTCGGGCGAGCGCGGCGCGGCGCGGGCTCGCGCGCTCGTCGAATCGTTTCGGCCGCGTGCGCGTCGCGGGGAGGGCGCCGTCGTGATCACGGCGTTCGGTGCGTTTCCCGGTGTCCCGCGAAACGCGACCGCCGACATGGTTTGCGCGCTCGCGGACGAGAACGGCATCGCGCTCCGCTCGCCGTCCTTCCGCGCGGCGGACTTCGCGGTCGGTCGCGGGCTCGTGCGGCTGCCGTCGGGCCGGCGCGTGCTGGCGTCGCTCTTGGTGCTGCCGGTCGTCTGGGACGCGGCGGGCGCGCTCGTGGCGAAAGAGGTCCGCGCCGCGCGCGCGGCGCTCGTCGTGATGTCGGGCGTCGCCGCGCCCGCGCAGCCGATCTTCGTGGAGGCGATCGCGAGCGCCGCGCGGGCACCGGCGCGCGACGCGTTCGGCTTGCGCCCGTCGCGACGGGTGCGGTTCTCGCGCGCCTTGCGCGCGACGCTCGACGTCGAGCTCGCGCGCGCCGCCATGGCGCGCGCGCTCGTGTCGGAGCCCGAGCTCGCCCCGCGGATTCGCGGCGTCGCGTGCCGAGAGGCCGGCCCCGATAACGCGTACGTCTGCAACGCGACCGCGCACGTCACCGCGCTCGCCGCTCGCCGCGCGCTGCGCGTCCTACGCTCGCCCGGCGCGCCGGACGGCCTCCGCGTCGAGCGCATCGGCGCGCGCCACGGCTTCGTTCACTGGCCCGGCGACCTCGATCCTGCGCACGCCCACGCGTGCGCCCGCGTGCTGCTGGCCGCGATCGACGCGCTGACGTGATTCAAAGCCGCCGGAGCTGCGTGAAGTCGGTGTCGGCGGTCGCGCTCGGGTCGGGGATTGGGTCGAAGAGCAGGATGGGCCCTCGCTGCGGATCGAGCGCGACGTGATCGCGATCGACGTGGCCGTGGACCACGCCGTGCCCGTGCAGCGCGTCGAGCGCCTCGAGCAGCGTCTTCTGCTCGCGCGGGGCGAGCGGACGATCGAGCCGCTTCGGCGGCGGCTCCTCGAGCCAGATCGACTCGTCGTGGCGATCGACGCGAAGCACGAGCTGGAGCGCGCCATGCCCGCCGCGCGCGAACCCGCTCGCTCGCGCGAGCGACGCCGGCGTGAGGGGCACGCGCTCGACGTGACGACCGGTCCAGGTGTCGACGCGGCCCGCGAGCTCGGGCTCCGATTCGTCCGGGTCCTGCAGTCGCGCGGCGCTCGGCCGCTCGCTCGCGGGGCGAGTCGCGCGAGGCTTGATTGCCGCGTGCTCGACGTCCTTCGGCCATGCGAGCGCCGAGAGCGCGCGCCGCGCGGCGAACGTGTCGGGCGGTCGCTCCGCCGGCGCTTGCGCGAGGAGCTGCATGACGACCGCATCGTGGCGCGCGTCGAGATCGCGGTGGACCCCGCTCGGCCGCGTCTTCGGCGCCTCCGACGCGAGCAACCGCTCGCCGGTGAGCATCTCGAAGAGGATCGCGCCGACCGCCGTAGAGGTCGCTCTGCACCGTCGCCGGCTTTCCCTCGCGCTGCTCGGGGCTCATGTACGCGAGCGTCCCGATGACCGCCGGCGGTCGCCGTCGCCGAGAGATCGCTCAGGTGCGCGACGCCGAAGTCGCCCAGGCGCGCGACGCCCGCGTCGTCGAAGAGCACGTTCGCCGGCTTCACGTCGCGGTGCAGGACTCCCGAGGCGATGCGCCTCGCCGAGCGCGCGCGAGCACGGCCTCGGCGATCTCGACGGCGCGCGCCGGGGCGAGCGGCGCACTCGCGATCATGCGTCTCGAGCGTGCCGCCGCTCATCCACGCGAGGACGATCGCCGGCCCTTCGGGCACGTAGTCGCGCAGCGGCACGACGTTCGGGTGATCGAGCGCGCCGAGCACGCGCACCTCGCGCTCGAAGCGCGCGAGCGCGTCGCGGCCGGCGCCGCGCGCGTCGTAGCCGGCGAAGATCTTCACCGCGACGCGCTCGCCGCGCACGCGCGTCGATGCACTCGAGGACGCGCGCCGACGCGGTGACGACGCGACCTCGCGCACGACCTCGTAGCGCCCGAAGAGCCGCGCGCGGCACTCGGGGCGCGGCGCCGGCGCGGCGGCGTCTCGGCCGGGCCGCCGAGCGCCGCGAGCTCGGCGTCGGCCTCTACGGCGCGCCTGCGAGAGCCCGAGCGCGCTCGAGCGCGCGGACGAGCAGGGCGAGCGCGTCGCGCCGCTCCGGCGACCCGCGCCGCGACCCGCTGGAGCGCGCGGACGGCCGGCCTCGTATCTTGCCGTAGCGAACGAGCAGCGTGCCGAGCGCGACGAGCGCGGCGGGCCCGCCCGGGTCGCGCCGCAGCGCCGCCTCGAGGACCTTCGCCGCGGCGACCGGATCACCGCGGCTCGAGAGCGCCGCCGCGCGGACGGCCTCGCCGGCGCGCTCCCAATCGGCGGCGGCCTCGCGCGGAGCGTCGCCCCGCGCCTCGTGCGCGCGCGCGGCCCACGCCCAGTCGCCGCGGCGCTCGAGCCTCGACGCGAGCGACGCGAGACGCCGCGGCTGCTTCTCGCGCACCGCCGCGAGCGCCTTTTCTGCGAGAGCGTCGTCGCGCGCGACGACCGCGAGCGCGAGCGCTCGCTCCGCGTCGCCCGAGTCGAGGGCGGCGTTCGCGGCGCTCGTGAACTCGCACGCGCGCTCGAAGAGCTCGCTCGCCGTCGCAGCGTCGCCCTTTTTCGCGGCCAGCTCCGCCGCGTCCTTCACGCGCTCTGCCGCGACGAGGTCCGCGACGTCGCGGTCCATGTCAGTCCTCGTCTTCTTCTTGCACGGGCGCGGCCGTCGCCATGTGCCCGCCGAGGATCGCGTCCACGGACGCGCCCAGCGTCTCCGGCGGCAGACCCTTCTCCCCTCGCGCCAGCGCCTCGCGATCGGCGCGCGCGGCGACGTCGCCCAGGATCCCTCGCTCACGGTTACGACGCCCCGGCCCGCTCGAATCCACCCAGAAATAGCTGCGATCGCGCACGTCGACGTGCACGAACCCGCTCGTCGGGTAGACACCCACGCCCATGAACCCCATCCCGCGCGCGAACGTCGCGACGTCGCGATCGCTCACGCCCGGGACAACGATGTCCATCGCGCGTCCGCGCCCGTGGTTCGAGCTGTGCGCGCTCGCGATCGCGTGCGGCGTGCGATACCCGGAGATGACGCGGATCTCCTGCGCGTTGAAATGGAGTTGGATTCGATAGATCGCGTCGAGCAAGCGCGGCTCGATCGGGTGCTCGTTGCCCGACGCGGGCTCGCGGAGGACGTGCGCGGCGCGATCGAGATCGCGCGGCGAAAATCCGCCGCCGGCCGCGAGCGCGGCGAGCTCGGCGCGCTCGCCGGTGTTCAAGACGTAGAGGGCGAGCTTCGCGCGCCCGCTGTCGTCCACCGGCGCGGTGCGATCGGCATCGGCGGCGTGCCACGTGCGGACGTAGGTCGCGTAGGTCGGACGCGCGACGGCGCGCACGTGCGGGCCTTGCGCGAGCGCCGGAGCGACGACCGTCGCCGCGCAGAGAGATGCCGCGATCGCCGTCGACTTCACGAGCCCTCTCAGCGGCGGTACGCGACGGTCCGCGCGAAGTCGAAGCGGAGCTCGCCGCCGTCGAGCCCCGGGATCGACAGCTGCTCGCGCCGCACGCGGTGCACGGCGATGCTCCCCTGGTCGGCGAAGAGCGACGTCGGGATGCTCGCGTGGCCGTCGTCGGCGAACGTGCAGCGCGATGCGCCGACGTCGACGTAGATGCCGTCGCCGCCCGCCGTCCACGTGAGGTCCGCCGTCTGCCCGTCGAGCGGGCCGAGCTGCACGGCGGCCGGCGCCTCGGGCGTCTTGGCGCGAACCGAAAAGGCCGGGACGTCCGCGCTGCCGCCGACGAGCACCGCGACGTCCGCGTCGCTCGGCACGGAGCCCTCGTCGATACGTGCAGAATACATGGTTCCGGAGACGAGGTCGACCACGTCCGGCACCTGACGCGGCGAGAGCGCGACGTGCTGCCCGTTGCCGAGCGATTCGATCGAAATCGCGCCGACGTCGAGCAGCTCGACGGCGCGCGCGGCGGCCTGATCCTGCACCACGGCGCACTCGCCGACGGCCGGCAAATCGAGGCCGGCGCCGACGAGCCGGAGGGTGCCGTCGTCGAGCGTGCCTCGAATTCGGACGAAGCGCGCCGAGGCCTCGCCGCGGCTGCTATCCTCGCCGACCGTACGGTCTACGACCACGACGCCGGTCACGCTGGCGCTCTGCGCGTCGGCCCCATTGTCCGAGCCCACGACGGCGGAACAACCCGTCGCGGCGAAAAGACAGAGCGGGACCAGAGCCGTGCGCACCATGTGGTCGAAATCGTAGCTGTCTCGACCGGCCACCGCAACCATGTTTCGAGTACGCTCGGCGCGTGCTCGTTCTTGCCGCATTTCTGCCGGAGCTCGCGGCGCTCGACGCCGCGTTCGACCGCGCGACGGTCGGCGTGGGGCTCGTCGAGGCCGCGCTCGGCGCGGCGCGGGTTCTCAGCGAGCGAACGCCCGACCGGGTGGTCATGGTCGGCACGGTGGGTGCGTACCCGGGCTCGGGCCTCGCGATTGGAGAGGTCGTCGTGGCCGAAAAAGTGCTCCTCGCGGCCCCTTCGGGCGCGCTGATCGAGGCCATTCCCAGGCAGATCGACCTCGATCGTTCGGATCCCGAACGATTCCGGTTCCGGCAGGGCGGTCGCGGTCGCGACGACGCTGGCGGTGACCACCGACGACGCGGTCGCCTTGGCGCTCGCCGCCGCCACCGGCGCCCAGGTCGAGCACCTCGAGGCCTTCGCCGTCGCGCGTGCGTGCGCCGACGCCGGCGTTCCCTTCGGCGCCGTCTTCTGCGTCGCCAACACGGTCGGCGCGCGTGGGCGGGACGAGTGGCGCGCGAATCACGAGCGCGCCGCCGCCGCCGCGTGCGCCGCGATCAACCTCAGAAGTCGACCCACAATGCGGTCGCCGGCGTGAGCGAGAGGCCGTCGACCCGCGCGCTCACGCCGCCGAAAGATCCGCTCACGTTCGCGTAGTCGGCCTCGAGCTCGAGGCCCACATGCAGATGGCGAAAGCCTATCGCGACGCCCAGCAGACCGCCGATGGAGAAGCGATCGCCCGTCAGCGTCGCCTGGTCGAGCGGCGACGGATTCTCCGAGCCGGCGACTTTGATCGTGTCGTGCTCGTAGCCGAAGCGCGCGCCGATCCATGCATAATACAACCCTGCCTGGCTGCGCCACCCGACGAGCACCGGCAGGTCGCCGCCGAAGCCGAAGACGTTCTCGCCGTCGACCCCCGGGAGCGTGTGCGTCTGCCGGCCGATGAACGCCGCGTCGAGGCCGAGCCCGATCGACAGCGCCCAAGGCGAGGCGGCGCTGCCGAGAATGAACGCCCGCCGCAGATCCGCGCGCGCGCCGCGGCCGGTGTAGAGGAGGCCGCCCTCGAAATTGCCGCCGACGCCGACGCGCGCGCCCGCGAGCGGCGAGAGATCCGGCGCCATCGACGCCGCGACGAGCGCGCCGGCCGCGTAGTGCGCGTCGATTGACGGCGCGTTCCCGGAGGCCTGCGCGGCGACCGCTTCGTTGGTCGCCGTCCTGAGCTCGTCGCCGAGCCCGCCGACCACGGCGCGCGCCGCGAGCCCGCCCATCGCGCGCACGTCGCCCGGGTCCAGCACTTGGGCCGGATGGAGAAGCGGCGCAGCCCCGCCGCACCCGAGCAGTCCGATCGCGAGGAGCGGAGCGGCCGCTCGCCGTCTCGCGGTTGCGACGTCCCGCCTGCGGCGGGTCCGTCGGCTCACTTTCGGAATCGCGACGGGTAGTCGTTCACGTCGGCACGCTTCTTCAGCTCCTCGTCTTCGGGGTGGAGCTTGAGAGCGCGCGCGAGGAGGTCTTTCTCGTCCTCGCGATGGTTCGGGTCGGGCAAGCAGCACTCGACGGGGCACACCGCCTGGCAAGCCTCGTGGTCGTAGAAGCCGACGCACTCGGTGCAGAGCTCGGGGTCGATGATGTAAATCTCGTCGCCCTCGCTGATGGCTTCGTTCGGGCACTCCGGCTCGCACGCGCCGCAGTTGATGCAATCGGACGTGATGTAGGTCGTCATGAGGGAAAAGCGGCGGAAACTTAGGAGCGGCGGGCTCGCATGTCAAATCAAACGGGTTTCTGCTAATTCGTTCGCGGCGATGCGTCCACTCGTCAAAATCGGCTTCGCCGCGATGTTGCTCGGCTGCCAGCCGTCCGTTGGCGATCATTGCATCCAATCGACGGACTGCTCTGCCGCCGGCGACCGGCTCTGCGACACCTCGCAGCCGAACGGGTATTGCACGATCTTCAACTGCTTGCCCAACCAGTGCCCCACCGAGGCGGCTTGCGTGGCGACCAACATCTCCGTGCTCGGCTGTCCGTACGACGACCGCCACTCGCCTTCGCGCACGAGCCGGCAGCTTTGCCTCAAGAAGTGCCAGCACGACAGCGACTGCCGCGTCGACGAGGGCTATGCGTGCATCACGCCGGCCGAGTACGGCATCCTCGTGATGGACACGGATCAAACCGAAAAAGTGTGCCTCCCCGCGACGAGCTACGTCGTGAGCGACGCGGCGCCCGACGGCGTCGCGCCGGTGTGCCAAGCCGCGGGACCCGACGCAGGCGCTCTCGACGCGGGCCCCGGTTACCAGGGGGACGCGGGCGCCGACGCCGCCCCCGACGCGGAGAGCGACGCGGGCGCCGACGCGGCCGACGCGGCCGACGCGGCCGACGCGGCCGACGACGCTCCGGCCGACGCGCTCGCCGAGTGAGCGGATGACGGCGGGTCCGTCGACCGCGATTCGCGCGGTGCTCGCGCGCACGCTCGAAGCGGCGCTCGTCGTGCTCGCGATGGCGACGCTCGTCTTCTTCGCGCTCCGGCTCTTGCCGGGCGACCCCGCGCGCCTCCTCCTCGGCGATCAGGCGTCGCCGGCGGAGCTCGCGTCGCTGCGCGCCGAGCTCGGGCTGAACCACCCGCTTTGGGTGCAGTATGCACACTTCTTGAAAGGGCTCGCGACGCTCGATCTCGGGCGCTCGCTTCGGCATCCGAGCGTGCCGGCGGCGACCCTGGTCGCGCGCGCCGTCGTGCCGACGAGCGAGCTCGCATCGCTGGCGGTCGGGCTCGCGTCGGTCTTCGGGACGCTCGCGGCGGTGCTCGCGACCGGGCCGTTTCTCGGCGCGCGGCGCGTGTGGGTCGAGCGCGCGTCCGTCGCGGTCGCGTCGACGCCGCTCCTCTCGTTCGCGCCGCTCGCGACGTACGTGCTCGCGGTGCGGCTTCGCGTGGCGCCACTGCCGGGCGATCCGGACGCGGGCGCCGCGGGGCTTTTCCTCGCGTCGAGCTTGCTCGCGCTGCCGCTCGCCGCGCACGTCGCGCGCGTGGGCCGCGCGGCGCTCGAGGACGTCGCCAAGGCGCAGTTCCTCGTCGCGGCGCGCGCGCGCGGCGCGAGCCTCGGGCGCACGTGGCTCGTCCACGCCGTCCCGCCTGCGCTCGGTCCGATCCTCGCCGTGCTCGCGTCGCAGCTCGGCGCGCTGCTCGGCGGCGCGGTCGTGCTCGAGCGCCTCTTCGAGCGGCCGGGGCTCGGGACGCTCATCCTCGACGCGTACGCCGCGCGCGACATGCCCGTGCTCGAGGGAGCGATCGTCGCGGCGGGCGCGCTCTTCGTGGTCGTCCAGATGGCCTCGGCCGCGCTCCACGCGGCCGTCGACCCGCGCGTGCGACGATGAAGTGGCGAAACGCGGCGCCCGCCCTCGGTCTGCTCGCGGTGTCGGCCGCGCTCGCGCGGGTGCACGATCCCGCCCACCTCGACCCGCGCGTCGCGTTCGCGCCGCTGTCGCTCGCGCACCCGCTCGGTTGCGGCGAGGCGGGCGTCGACCTGCTCGCGCTCGTCGCGAACGCGATCGTGCGCGGCGCGGCGCTCGCGGCGGTCGTCGCGTGCGTCGGCCTCGTCGTGGGCGCGCCGCTCGGCGCCGCGGCCGCGATGGCGCGCGGCCGCTTCGAGCGCGCCGTCGATCGCGCGTGCGATCTAGTGCAGGCGTTCCCGTCGTTTCTGCTCGCGCTCGCCGTGCTCTCGGCGGTGCGCTCGCCGAATCGCGTGCATCTCGCGTTCGTTTTCTCGCTGACCGCGTGGGCTCCGTTCACGCGGCTCGCGCTCGCGCAGACGCGCGTGCTGCGAAGCGCAAATTTCGTAGAGGCCGCGCGCGCTCTCGGCGTCCGGAGCGGCGCCATCCTCGTGCGGCACATGCTCCCGAGCTCGCTCGGCGTGCTCGCCGTGCAGCTCGGCGCGACGGCGGGCGCGATCGTCGTGAGCGAGGCCGCGCTCTCGTTCGTCGGCCTCGGGCCGCGCGGCGGCGTCTCACTCGGCTCGGTGCTCGAGCAGGGGGTCGCGTGCATGCTCTTCGCGCCCCACGTCATGGCCGTCGGCGCGGTCGCCATCCTCCTGACGAGCGCGTCGCTCGTCGCCGCCGGCCGCGCCATCGAGTAAGAAGGACCCATGTGGTTGCCGTCGCCGCTTCCGCGGAAGATGAGCGCTTGCGAGCGCGACGTTCGCTCGGAGAAGGTCGACGTGCGCGCGTCGGCGATGAGCGATTCTGGTTCGCCACACGCGCAGCGAGGACACTCGGGCGCGCGCGCTCGAGCTCCTCGGGGCCGCGTTGAAGGACGAGGCGCCGAAGGTCCGCGCCCGCGCTGCGCTCGCGCTCGCCGACGGCGACGGCGGGCACGAGCAGCTCGACGCGCTGCTCGCGGCGGTCGACGACTCCGACGACGAGGTGCGGCAGCTCGCGATCACCGCGCTCGGCGAGATCGGCGACGCGCGCGCGGTGCCGCGGCTCCTTCGCGCCGCCGAGGACGACCGCCCGTCGATGCGCTACCAGGCGACCATCGCGCTGGCGCGCCTGAAAGACGAAGACGAGGACACGCGCGTCAAAGTGCTGCTCCGCGCGAGCTCCGACGACGACTTCAACGTCCGCTACATCGCGATGCGCCTCGCCGAGGAGCACTTCGCGAAAGAAGAGGACCCCGCGCCCGAGCGCTTGCGCCTCCGCGCCTCCGCCCTCCTCGACGACGAAGAGCCCGACGTCGCGATCGCCGCCGCGATCTTCCTCGGCCACGCGGGCGACGACCACGCGAAGTCCATCCTGCGACGCGTCGTGCGCGGCGAGATCCCCGCGCAGCGCGAGGACGAGCGCGAGGCCGTCGAGCTCGTCGGCGCGCTCGGCATGCAGGAGCTCGTCCCCGACCTCGAGCGCCGCGCGTTCGGCGTCGGCCGCCACGTGCGCGACACGTGCGCCTTTCACGCGATCATCGCACTCGCGCGCATGGGGCATCAGCGCGCCATCGAGTCGATCCGTCGGGATCTCGCCTCGAAGAGCGAGAAGCGCCGCGAGGCCGCGGCCGTCGCCGCCGAGCGCGCGCAAGTCCGCGGGACGACATGAGGTACGAGGGCGTCCGCTTCGATCCGCGCTCGGGGCGCGGGCACGTCGAGAGCTACTTCCTCAAGCTCAACGATCGCGACGCGACGCGCGCGCTGTGGGTGAAGGCGACGATCCTCGCGCGCCCCGGCGAGCCCGAGGGGGCCGTCGCCGAGAGCTGGGCGATCGCCTTCGAACGCGGCAAGCCCCCGCTCGGCCACAAGCTCACGGTCCCGTTCGAGCGCGCGCGCTTCGACGCGAGCGCGCTCGACGTCGCGCTCCCTTCGCTCGCGCTCCGCCGCGACCTCGCGCGCGGCGAGATCGGCGACGTCGGCTTCGATCTCGCGCTCGCCGACGACACGCCGCCCATCGTCCACTACCCCTCGCCGCGGATGTACGAAGGGCCGTTCCCCTCGAGCAAGTTCGTGTCGCCGATGCCGAACCTCGTCGCACGAGGCGAGGTGCGCGCCGGCGGCCGCACCTGGAACGTCGACGGCTGGCGCGGCCTGCTCGGCCACAACTGGGGTCGAGGCCACGCGTTCGCGTACGCCTGGGGTCACTGCAACGTCTGGGACGAACCCGACGTGGACCTCGTCTTCGAAGGGACGAGCGGCCGCGTCCGAGTCGGCCCAACCCTCATCCCGACGACGACGCTCCTCGTCGTGCGCCTGAACGGCGAGACGCACGCGCTGAACCGCGTCTCCGACCTCTTGCGAAACCGAGGCTCGATGACATTTCGCCGCTGGCGCTTTTCCGCGGCCGGCCCCACCCTCTCGCTGCGCGGCGAGCTCTTCGCCGAGACGGAAGACATGGCCGGCCTCCACTACGAAAACCCTGACGGTGCGATGACCTACTGCCTCAACAGCAAGCTCGCCTCCGCGCGCCTGTCGCTCGCGCCGCGCGGGGGCCTCCCGTTCACGGTCTCGTCGCGCGCCGCGGCGCTCGAGATCGGCACGCGCGACATGCACCACGGCGTCCGGATGATCGCATGAAGCGCTCCGAAATCGTCCGCCTCGTCTCGGTCTCGCTCGCCCTCCTCGCGACGGGCGTGTGGCTCGGCGGCATCCTCGTGCTCGGCGCGATCGTCGCGCCGACGGTGTTCGGCATCGTGCCCGCGCCGACGAGCGCCGACGCGATGACGGTCGTGTTCGTCTCGTTCGACAAAATTGCGATGACCGCCGCCGCCATCGTCGCCGTCGCCGAGGTCGTCCGCATGCGCACGATGGTCCCGGCGTCGCCGCCCCGCGCCGACGTCGCGCGCCTCGCCGTCATCGGAGCGGCCGGCGCGCTCGCGGTCGTGCAGGGTCTCTGGCTCTCGCCGACGATCGTCGCGCTCCATCGCGCGGGGGCGATCCGCGGCTCCGGCGAGCTCGGACAAAAGCTCGAACGCTTTCACGCGTGGAGCGAGACGTGTGGCAAGACGGAGT
Source organism: uncultured delta proteobacterium (assembly GCA_963731595.1). Classification (GTDB taxonomy): domain Bacteria; phylum Myxococcota_A; class Polyangia; order Polyangiales; family Polyangiaceae; genus DASXHD01. Next base: position 537,207 of record CAVSWE010000009.1, on the reverse strand, counting down.
CGCTCTTGCTCGTCGCGCTCGTCGTGCTCTTCGCGCACGCGCTCATGACGCCGCGCGCGAAGACCTGAGTTTTCCGGCGCGCGCGGAGTTTTGCATTGAGCGCGAAACGCGGCCACATGTCGCACGTTTCGGTTGACCTAGTGGAGCGCGTTCGTATACTGCCGCGCCGTTGTCGCTAAAAGAAAAGGCGACGTCGGTCGAGAGACTTGGGGGCCGCGGCGTTTCGCGGTCAGTTTGCACAACCTCAAAAACACGTCAGGGTACGTCGCGGGCTTTCTTAATTCGTCCGCGATTCAGGAGGCGGATCATGCAGTGGTTCAAGAGCGCGATGGTGGTTTCGAGCGCGGTGTTCGTGGCGGCGATGGCAGCCAACGGCTGCAGCAGCAGCACCGTCGGCTAACGGCAGGACGCGCGGCGGCAGCGACGTCACCAAGGCGATAGCGGCAAGACGGACAGCGGCCCTACAGACGACGGCGGCGGCGGATGCACCGGCGGCTCCGGCCTCGCGTGCGAGCAGTGCAACGTGAGCGGCTTCACGCCGAGCGCGCAAGCGGCTCCGTTCAAGCCTCCAAAAACTGCGACCCCACCACGGATATCGCGGCGTACATCGCGGCCTGCGGGTCGAACGCCACGAGCACCAGCTGCGGGACGTGGCAAACGGCGAGCAAAAGAACAACCCGAACTGCCTCTCCTGCATCTACAGCCCCACCACCGGCGCGAACTGGGGCCCGCTCGTCTGCGATCAGCAGACCGGCCTCTGCTCGTACAACTTCCCGGGCTGCATCGACATCAAGCTCGGGCAGGTCGCGAAGGAGAACAGCACCTCGACCGGCTCGTGCGGCGACCTCTTCAACGCCGGCTACGGCTGCCAGGACTACGTCTGCGGCGCGTGCCAGACCGGCGCCGACGGCGGCATCGACAACACGAGCTTCACGGCGTGCGACAACTCGGCGACGGGCCAGGGCGCCGGCGCGAGCAACGAGTGCGCTACGTACCTCAGCAAGATCAGCTCGGACCCGAACTGCGCATCGCTCAACAGCGACGCCGGCAGCCCGGCGGACTCGTGCTTCCCGTCGAACTCGACGACCGGCTTCTCGGACACCGAGTTCAGCTCGTTCGTGAACTTGTTCTGCGGTCAGTGAGCTAGACTCACGTTTCATGCGAAGCGGCGGCGGCACCTTCACCGGTGTCGCCGCCGACGAGCTTTTGTAACACCGATGCAGAAGCCGATTTTTCCCAGGATTTGTGCGCTTTTCGCGGCGCTCGCGTTGGTGCATTGCCATTCGAGCTGCGGCGACTCGGACGCGACCGACACTCCGGTCACGCAGCAGCAAGAGCCCACGACCAGCGATTCCGCGCAGCTCGCCGAACACGCGCGCCTGGCCGACCCGGGCCGTCGCCCGCTCGCGCTGCATCGATTCGCGCTGCCCGCGCCCTCGGCGACACCCGACGCGGCGAGCAGCCCGTGAAGCTTCGCGCGGCCGCGACGCACGCGCTTGCGCTGACCACCGTCTCTCTCTTCGCAGCCGTCTGCTCTTGCGACGGCAGCACCCGGCCGCCCGACGACGGCGGCCCCGCGTTCGACGCGCCCGTCTACGCCGACGGAGCCGCGGACGCCGCGACCGACGCCGCCGCGTGCGGCCCCGTCGACGTCTCCAGCTATCAGCCGTCGCCGCTCACGCCGCCGAACCCGCCGCACCAGAACAAGTGCACCGAGCAGCAGGTGAGCGACTACGCGCAGTGCCAGGGCGCGAAGAACACGTCGCTCTGCCAACAGTTCGCCGACGGCCAGCCGGGCCAAACGTGCCGGCAGTGCATCGAGACGCAGAGCACCGATCCGCGGTGGGGCGTGCTCGTCTTCGACGGCTCGAAGGGCACGTACAACACCGAGGGCTGCGTCGACGACGCGCTGTCTCAGCTCGCGGAAGAAAAGGCGAGCGGCGGCTCGGGCTCGTGCGGCGACTTGCTGTTCGCCTCGTACGGCTGTCAGGGCGCCGCGTGCGGCGCGTGCAAGGCCAGCGCGTTCGACACGTGCGTCTCGAGCGCGGTCGACGGCGTCTGCAAGTCGTACGACACGCTCGTCGAGTCAGCGAGCGGCCCGTGCGCGGACCTCTTCGGCGACGCCGCCCCGAGCGCCGTGAGCAGCTGTTTCCCCGACGCGAGCATCGCCGACCCGAAGCTGCAACAGGTCGACTGGCTCCAGCGAATCGTCGGGTTCATGTGCGGATCATGAGGCGCGCGATCTCGCTCGCCGCCGCGACCGCGATTGCTGTCGCCTGCGGCGGCAGCGGGGGGGCAGACGCCGGCGCCGACGCGGCCGCCGACGCAGCGCTCGCGTGCGCGCCGAGCGACGCCGGCTCGACCTCGGGCTTGACGCCGCCGCACCCCGCTCACCTCGGCAAGTGCAGCGCGCAACAAATCTTGGACTACGCGCAGTGCCAAGGCGCGCAGCAGACGAGCCTCTGCCCGCAGTTCGCGTCGGGCCAGCCCGCGGCCGACTGCGGGACGTGCATCGAGTCGCAGCTCAACTCGCCCACCTGGGGCGTCATCGTGTTCACCGGCTCGACGGCGACCTTCAACATCGAAGGCTGCGTCGACGACGCGCTCGGCGAGGTCGCGCTCGAGCGCGCGAACGGCGGCGGCGGCTCCTGCGGCGACTTGCTGCACGACTCCTACACTTGCCAGGAGAGCGCTTGCAGCGCGTGCAGCGGCACCGAGTTCGAAGCGTGCGACAACGCGACCCTCTTCGCCGGCGACGACGCTTCGACGCCCGGCGCCTGCCACGCGCTGGACGTCGCGGCGAGCTCGTCGACGCAGTGCGCGCCGCTCTTCTCGGCGACCCCGCCCTCCGACGTGACGCAGTGCTTCCCGGACGCGAGCCTCAATGGGGACCCGACGAAGCAAGAGGTCGACTGGCTGCAGCGGATCGTGACGTACATGTGCGGCCCCTGAAACGTGATATGAAAATGAGTATCGGAGCGAGGCCATGAACTTTCTTTCACGACGCGTTTGGCTCTTGGCGGGGACGGCGGCGATGTTCGCGGGCGGCGCGCTCGGCGTCGCGTGCTCGAACAACGACGGCGGCACCGACGGCGGCAAGGACACGGGCACGACCGACGGCACGACCGGCAACGACGGCGGCCCCGGCAACGACTCCGGCAAGGACGGCTCGACGGGCAACGACGGGAGCCCGCCGACGACGTGCGAAGCCGGCGTGACCGGCGAGTGCGACATCATCGCGCAGAACTGCGGCCCGGGGAAAGACTGCAGCGCCGTCAAGACCGACGGGGGCTACATGACGCAGTGCACGTCGAACACGACCGGCGCCCTCACCGAAGGAACGGCGTGCACGCCGGGCTCGCAGAACCCGTGCGTCGCGGGTCTCGAGTGCATCGCGACGTCCGGCAACAACGGCCGCTGCTCGAAGCACTGCTGCTTCGGCGACGACTCCGCATGCGGAACCGCCAAGCCCGAAGGGTACGCGGGTCGCTGCGATCTCGTCCTCACGCTCGACGGCGTGAACCCGGCGTACGACGTCTGCACGTACAGCCCGGGCTGCGAGCCGTTCCACCAGCAGCCGTGCGCGGCCGGGCAGGAATGCAGCGTCAAAGACTCGCAAGGCACCGCGGCGTGCATCGGCTTCTCGGGGGCGGACGCGGGCGAGGGCGCGCCGTGCACGTACGGCAACGACTGCAACGCCGACGGCCTCCTCTGCCTCGGCTCGCTCGACGGCGGCGCCAGCTCGAGCTGCATCTGGAGCTGCTACAAGCCGCCGGGACCGTTCGACGGCGGCATCGCGAATCTCCAGCCGGGCTACGGCGGCTGTCCCAACGGCCAGACCTGCAAGGTCTCGATCACGGGGCTCCCGAGTTGGATGGGCGCCTGCGCGAAGTGACGCCGGCGATTCAGGACTCCGACCCCGACGTCGCGCTGCTGCGCGTCCTTCGCGACGACGGCAGCGCGGATCCGGCGACGGATCCGCGCTTGCCCGACGCGATGCTCCTGCGCGGGTACCGCGAGATGCGACGGCTCCGTCTGCTCGACGCGCGCATGATCGTGCTCCAGCGGCAGGGCCGCGTCGGCTTCTACGGCGCGGCGCACGGCCAGGAGGCGACGCCGATCGCGACGGGCCTCATGCTCGAGCAGGGCGACTGGGTGTTCCCCGCGCTGCGCGAGCAGAGCGTGATGCTCGTGCGCGGCTTCCCGCTCGACGCCTTCGTGGCCCAGGTCTTCGGCAACTCGGGCGACGTGCTGAAGGGCCGCCAGATGCCGAGCCACCAGTCGGGCCGCGCGGTGAACCAAGTCTCGTGGTCGTCGTGCATTGGCCCGCAAATCCCGCAAGCCGTGGGGTGCGCGTGGGCGATGAAGATGAAGAAGGCCCCCACGATCGCGGTAGGCTTCAGCGGCGACGGCGCGACGAGCCAGCCCGATTTCCACAACGCGATGAACTTCGCCGGCGTCTTCCAGACGCCCGCGGTCATCGTCTGCCAGAACAACCACTGGTCGATCAGCGTGCCGACGTCGCGCCAGACCGCGTCGCGCACGATCGCGATCAAGGGGCGCGCGTACGGCGTGCCGAGCGTGCGCGTCGACGGGAACGATTTGCTTGCACTCTGCAAGGTTCTCGGCGACGCGTTCGCGCGCGCGCGGGCCGGCGGCGGGCCCACGTTCGTCGAGGCGGTCACGTACCGCATCGGCGCGCACTCGACGAGCGACGACCCGACGCGCTACCGCAGCGACGAAGAGGTCGAGGCCTGGAAGAAGAAGGACCCGCTCGACCGCCTGCGAAAGCACCTCGTCGGCCGTGGCCTGCTCGACGACGCCGCCGACGCCGTGCTCGAGACGGAGCTCACCGAGGAGGTGGGAGCCGCGGTCAAGAAGGTCGAGGAGCTCCCGCCGCCCGACCGCGCGACGCTCTTCGACGACGTCTACGCCGAGCCGACGTGGAACCTCGTGGAACAGCGCGACCTGCTCGCGAAGCTGCCGCCCGCGCCGCATCATTAACGAGGGGGCTGCTCGCCCCCTTCGCGCGCCCCCCTGGCCCCCCCGCTTGATGCAGTGAGCGCTCCGCGGATCGTTCGGCGGGGAGGCGCGTAGAAGGGGCATGCGCAAGCTCGGGCTTTCCCATCTCCCCATCCTCTTTTTGATCACCGGCTGCGGCGCGTCCGCGACGACCTACGTCCACGCGCCCAACGACACGACGCTCGGACGAGTGGTCGTTTACCGTAACGGTGTCGCGTATTTCGAGCGGACGGCCGACGTCAAGGGCGACCACCTCGATTTGCAGGTGCCGGCCGACAAGGTGGACGACTTCTTGAAGTCGCTCACGGTCGTCGACGCCCAGACGGGGCAGCCGGCGCCCATCACGTACCCGACGAGGGCGCCGACCTCGCTGACCGGGCTCATCGACATGCGCATCGGGCTCGCCAACGCGGCCGGCGCGCATCGACTCAAGCTCACCTACGTCACCGAGGCGCCGTCGTGGAAACCGAGCTACCGCGTCGTCGTCGGCAAAGACGGGAAGGTCAACCTCGAGGCCTGGGCCATCGTCGACAACACGAGCGGCGAGGACTGGAACGACGTGAAGCTCGGCGTCGGCTCGAGCTCGGCGCTGTCGTTCCGTTACGACCTGCGATTGGTTCGGCTGGTCGAGCGCGAGACGCTCTCGCAAAATGATTTGTTCGCCTACGCGCCGCCCACGGGCGGGTCGATCTACGGCAACGAGCCGACGCAGAAGAAGCTCGTCGCCGACGTCGGCGACGACGTGCTGGCGATGGCCGATGCCGACGGCGTGGACGAAAAACCGAAGGCTGGCGAAGCGGAAGCTCCGACGCGCATGTACCGGGGCCCCGGGCGCCCGGCCTCGCACAGCGCGGCGCCGGTGCAGAGCGGGGCCGGGTACGGCGGCGGCGGACGCGGCGGCTACCAGGCTCAGGGCAACGCGGGTTTGGCCGGGATCCAGAGCATGGCGCGCACGCTCCAGAGCTCGCGCGAGCAGATCGTCGTCGAAGGTTTTGCGGCGCCGAACGACGGCGACAAGGAGGCGGCGAGCCTCGCGCGCGCCAACAAGATGCGCGAAGAGCTCGTGCGAAACGGCGTCGATCCGAACAACATCGTCGCCGTCGGACGCGGCGCGCAGGTCGGGCGGAGCGGAGGCGTCCGCGTCGTCGAGGCGCCGAAGCAGCAGGCGCAGCAGCGCGACGCGAAAGACGGCGGAGGCAAGAACGGCGACGCGACCGCCGCAGCCGCCGACCCCATCGGCACGTCGAGCTTCGAGTCGGGCAGCGTGACGTCGGTCGCGCGCGGGACGAGCGCGATGGTCTCGATCCTTCACACCGACACCGACGGCGCGGTCGTCTACCTCTACGACCCCGAGAGCGCGCGCGGCAACGCGCAGTTCCCTTTCAAGAGCGTGCGCTTCAAGAACCCGAGCGGCTCGTCGCTCGAGACCGGCCCGGTCACGGTGTTCGGCGACGGGCGCTTCATCGGCGAGGGCATGGCGGAGCCGATCCCCGCGCACTCGACGGCGTTCGTGCCGTTCGCGCTCGACCGCCAGATCGTCGTCGCGCGCAAGGACGCCGAGGAAGATCCGATCACCAAGATCATCACGGTGCAGCGCGGCGTCTTCTCGACCGAGGTTCAGCACACGAAGAAGACGACCTTCACGCTGACGAACCGCCTCGGCGAGCGCGCCGTCGTCTACGTGCGCCACACCGTCGCGCCCGGCTACAAGCTCACCAAGGCGCCGGAGGGCGCGGGCGAGGAGAAGCTCGGCGTCGCGAATCTCTTCCGCGTCGTCGTGGAGCCGCACGCGAAGCTCGACGTCTCGATCGAGGAGGCCACGCCGGTGTACCGCACGATCGACGTGCGCTCGCCCGCCGGCATCGAGCAGGTGCGCGTGTACTTGTCGCAAGCTGCGATGGAAGGCCCACTCAAGCAGAGGGTCGACGATCTCCTGAAGCTGAACAAGGACATGGCCGACATCGAGCAGAAGATCCAGACGACGCGCGAGCAGATGGCCGATTACCGCGAGCGTATGGACGAGCTCCACAACCAGATCTTCACGCTCAAGGCGGTGAAGACCGGCGGCGCGCTGATGGCGACCCTCGAGAAGAAGATGATCGAGGTGAGCGATCAGCTCTCGAAGGCGACGGTCGACGTCGTGAACCTCCAGGAGAAGCTCATGGTCGCGCGCATCCACTTCCAGGACGGCGTCGCGGACCTCTCGCTCGAAAAGAAGGACGACAAGACCGTCGCCGCGAAGTGACTCGCGGCCGGCGCGTCACGCCGGCGCGGGGTGGCGCAGGTAGCCGATCAAGGGATCGCTCACCTGCTCCACGACCGCGGGAAGCATGTGCGGCAGGAGCGCGTCCATGACGCCGGGGATCATGGCGGGCATCTGCGCGGCCATGTTGGGCGCCATCGGCACGCGCTTGCCGATGCGATCGAGGAGGACGGGCAGGAGCTTCGGCATCATCTTCGGAAGCAAGAGCGCGAAGAGCACGCCGAAGAGTGGCTTCATCAGGACGAGCAGCCCTGGGATCTTGCCGAAGAAGCGCATCGCGCGGCCGAGGCCCCACGGCATCGCGGCGAGGAGCTCAGGCCACATGCTGCCGAGGAGAGCCGCGAAGCCCGCCGGCGTGAGGAGCGCGATCATCTTCTCGAAGACCGCCCACTGCGCGCGCACCTCGGGGTGCGGGTCGGGGAGCGCGAAGCCGAGGCGGTCCGCGGCCAAGTGCGCGAGGTCCACGATCTCGACGTCGGCGCCGCGGGCCTCGGCGCTCACGCGCAGCTGCAACTCGCAGCACGGGCAGAGCGCGACGAGCTTCTTCGCGCCGACGGCGACCGCCTCGTCGAGCCGCAACTTGCCGATGTCGGCGGCGACCTCGGGGTCCTTGAGGAGCGTCAGCACCGACCCGCAGCAGTGCGCTTGCTCGCGGTTGTGCTCCATCTCGAGGAGCTCGACGCCCGGGATCGCCTCGAGGAGCTCGCGCGGCGGCTCGTACACGCCCTACGCACGCCCGATGTGGCAGCTGTCGTGCCAGGTGACGACGTCGAGGTGCTTCTTGTCGTCCTTCGCCGGCGGGAACGCGAACTCGCCTGCGCGGATCTGCTCGGCGACGATCTCGGAGTAGTGCTTGACCTCGAAGCCGTACTCGTGGCCGAGCTTCTCGGCCACTCGGCGTACACCCTTGCCACATCATGTCGCACGCGGGGCACGAGGAGACGATCGTGTCGGCGCCGGCGGCCTTCACCGCCGCGATGTTGTTCTTCATCGTCTCGACGAACACGTCCCACTTGCCGGCGACCTTCATCGGGATGCCGCAGCAGCTCTCCTTCGTCGCCCATGTAGGTGAAGTCGACGCCCGCCTCGTCGAGCAGACGCACGCTCGCCTCGGCGATGTCCGTGCTCGACGTAGCTCGCGGTGCAGCCGGCGAAGTAGATGTTCTTGCTCGCGTGCTCCGGGCCGTGTTTTTCCGCGAGATCGCGCGGAAACCAGTCGGCGCGATGCTGCGCTTGCCCGCCCAGATGTCGTTCTCGCCCCGCAGCGACGCCGCCATCATCTCGAACGGCGGGAAGGTCATCTCGTCGCTCGTGGATCGAGCTTGCCGCGCATCTTCATCCACGACTGCCTCGACCGGCAGCCCGAGCTGGCAGCGGACGTTGCAGACCTCGCACGTCGTGCAGACGAGGAACGTGTCGACCATCTTCTGGTCGATCTTCTCCCTGCCCTCGGCCAGACTCGCGCAGGTAGAGCTACTTGCCGCGCGGCGACTGGCTCTCCAGCCGCGGTCCGAGTACTGGTCGCACTCGTGGACGCAGTAGCCGCACTGCGCGCACGCGTAGGCGTGGGCGAGCGACGTCGGCCGGGATGCCGTGGCGCTCGCCGTCGAGCTTCTCGCCGGGCACGGTGCGGCACGAGTTCGCCGTCGCCCGCACGATCGGCTCGAGCGCCGGCGCCGCGCGGACCGCCGTCGACAGGAGGCCGCCGCCCAGCACCTTGTCCGGGTTCATGACGCCGCTCGGGTCGACCTCGCGCTTGAAGCGCTCGAGGCGGTCGGATCGCGTCCGCCGATCGCGGCGGGCGACCTCGCGACGGAAGTAGAGGCCGGTGGAGTACGCGGAGCCGCCGTGACGCTTGGCGATGTCGAGACCGACAGCGCGAGGCGCGAACGCCGAGTTGAACGCGAGCGTGCGCTCGTCGTGCGGGATGAAGCCGAGCAGGACGATCTCCGGCGCCCGTTCCGACCCGCGATCGCGATCCCCTCGAGCACGAACGGCTGGTGGATCTTCGCGTCGATCTCGTCGAGCGCGACGGCCGAGCCCGTCGAGCGGGACGACGACCTCGGTCGGGCACGATCGACGGGCCGATGCGCTTGAGGCGCATGATGCGGAAGCGGCTCTCCCATTCGTGGCGCGCGAGCTCGGGCGAGAGCTCCTCCGCCCCGACGGCGCGAACGAGCGCGCCGAGTGCGTCGTCGGGGTCGGCGTCGTCCGACTCGCGCCGCGCGATCGTGACGAGGTAGCCGCCCTCGGGCATCGCGACGTTCTCCTCGCGCGGGTGCTGCCGCGGCGGGCACTGGTTGCGAAGCGCGATCATCGTCGGGTCGGTGAAGCCGAGCGACCAGATCGGGAGCTCCGAGGCGACGAGCCGCTCGAGAAGCGCGGCGAGCGCCGCAGCGTCCGCGCAGCGCACGAGTCGGATCGCGAGCGGCTCCTTCTTCATCACGCGAATCGTGACCTCGCTGACGATGCCGGTGATGCCCTCGGCGCCGTAGACGAGATCGAGATCGTCGCCCTCGAGCGCCCGGATCTCGCCGGAGGGAAGGACGAGACGCGCCGAGACGACGTTGTCGCGGAACCAGCCGTGCTCGTACGAGCCGTAGCCGGCGCCGCCTTGCGCGAGCCATCCGCCGACGCTCGCCGACGGGTACGAGCTCGGGTAGAGGCGGAGGGCGAGCCCGCGCGCGCCGAGCGCGGCGTCGAGCTTCTCGAAGACGATGCTCGGCTGCACCGTCGCCGTCAGCGCGGCTTCGTCGATCGCGATCGTGCGGTTCATGCGCCGGAGATCGACGACGAGGCCGCCGCGCGCCGGAACGACGCCGCCGTAACCCGACGTCGCCTTCGCGCGCGGCGTGAGCGGAATGCGGTGCTCGCTCGCCCAGCGCATCAGCGCGACGAGCTCGCTCTCGCTCTCGGGCTGGACGACCGCGTCGGGGACGCCGTCGCCGGCGAGCGGGCGCATGCGTTTGGGCAGCGAGCCCACGTCGTGGCCGTAGAGGCGGCGCTCGGTCGGCTCGAAGCTGACGCGTCCTTGGAATCGCTGCTCGAGATCGGTGCGGCGATCGGCGGGGAGGTCGTGCATGCCGGTCGTGCAGCATTCGCCGTGCCCGCGGAAACCGCGGCCTCGTCGCCCGCTCTTCGCGCTGCGGGCCGCATTCGATGCGGGGACGCGCGTGCGTTGCGACGACCGCGGCGCTCGAGCCGCGACCTCAGAAGGTGCCGGCGACTCCCGTCGGGACCAGGTGGAGCGTCGGCGCGTGGTTGTGGTCGGTCAAGTAGACGCCGACCACCGAGAGGACGGCGCCGATGCCGACGAGCGGCGCGCCGATCGTCGCGAAGGTCGCGGCGTCGTCGAAATGCGTGCACGAGGTGTCGGTCGCGCTGCATCCCTGGGTGAAGGAGATGAAGCTCGCGACGAGGAGCGCGACGCCTGCGACCGCCGCCGTGGCCCCGGGGATCGCCGTCATGTAGCCGAGCGTGCCGAGCGCGGGATTGCCCTTGCCGACGTGAGCCGTGGCGAAGACGCGCGAGCCCGCGGGCGCGGGCAGCTCGCTCGGCACGTCGAGCCGCCACGACTTTTTCGGATCGTGGTCGCCGAGCCACGCGCCGCTGTCGGCGGGGAGCGCGCGGTCGCACGGGAGCGCGCACAGCAGCGCTCCGTCTTTCGCGTGCAGGTGCCACGCGACGCCGACGTCCGGCGACGAGAGGGCGTAGGTGACCGTCGGCGGGTGCTCGGCGGCGGCGGAGGCGCAGCCCGCGAGCGACAAGGCAAGCCAAACGCGCACGGAGGCCATCGTACTGGGCGGCCGGCAATCCGCCCAGCTTGGCGACGCGGACGTTTATCTCTACATTGCGCCCGCGCGTCCGCACTCGCGGCGCGACAGCGAGAGAAAGCGCCATGGCGAACAAATCGTACGAAGTCATCGTGATCGGCGGCGGCCCCGGCGGGTACGGGTGCGCGATCCGCCTCGGGCAGCTCAAGCAGAAGGTGCTCTGCGTCGAGAAAGAGGAAGTCGGCGGCGTGTGTCTCAACTGGGGCTGCGTGCCCAGCAAGGCGCTCATCGCCGCGTCGCACACGTACGAGAAAGCCAAGGACGGCGCGTCGATGGGTCTCATGGCGGACAACGTCCGCATGGACACGAACAAGATGCAGGACTGGAAAGAGGGCATCGTCAAGAAGCTCACCGGCGGCATCAAGGGCCTCTTCCGCGGCAACGGCGTCGAGCTCCTCTACGGGCGAGGCGCGCTTCACCGGGCCGAAGACGATCGAGGTGAAGACGCGCGAGGGCGGGACCGAGACGATCGAGGCGACCAAGGCGATCGTGATCGCGACCGGCAGCTCGACGATCGAGATCCCGACGTTCAAGTTCGATGGCAAGCAGATCATCGGCGCTCGCGACGCGGTCAGCCTGCGGACCGTGCCGAAGCGCCTGCTCGTGATCGGCGGCGGCGTCATCGGCCTCGAGCTCGGGTGCGTGTACCAGAAGCTCGGCGCGGAGCTCACGGTGGTCGAGATGACGCCGTCGCTTCTCCCGGGCGTCGATCCGGAGCTCACCGCGGTCGTCGAGAAGAAGCTCGTCAAGCACGGCGCGAAGATCTTCAAGGGCGCCAAGGCGATGGGCTACGAGAAGCAGGGCGACGGCTCGGTAGCCGTGCGGATCGACGTCGGCGGTGGCAAGTTCGAGAACGTCGTCTGCGACGTGGTGCTCGTCGCCGTCGGCATGCGCCCGAACTCGCAAGGCTTCGGGCTCGAGACGACCGGCGTCAAGGTGGAGAAGGGGTTCATCCCGACCGACATCGCAGGGCGCACGAACGTGCCGCACATCTACTGCATCGGCGACGTGAGCGGCATGCCGATGCTCGCGCACAAGGCGACCAAAGAGGGCGAGGTGATCGCCGAGGTCATCGCCGGTCAGAAGGCGGCGAAGGACTGGGTCTCGATTCCGGCGGCGATCTTCACCGATCCGGAGATCGCGGTCGCCGGGCTCTCCGAGCAGCAAGCGAAGGAGAAGGGCATCGAGGTCCGCATCGGGAAATTCCCGTACGCGGCGCTCGGTCGCGCGATGGCCAACAACGAGACCGAGGGTTTCTTCAAGGTCGTCGCCGACAAGAAGACGCACGAGGTGCTCGGCGTGCACATCGTCGGCACCGCGGCGAGCGACATGATCAGCGAGGGCGCGCTCGCGCTCGAGATGCACGCGTTCCTCGAGGACGTGGGCCTCACCATCCACCCGCACCCGACGCTCGGCGAGGGCATGATGGAGGCGCACATGAACGGCCTCGGGCACGCGATTCACATCTTGAATCGGTGACCGATCACTGACCGAAGCTCTTCTTGATGCCGAGCTCCTTCATCTTGTGGGCGAGCGTGCGGATCGGCATTTTGAGGAGCTTCGCGGCCTCGGTCTGATTGCCGGCCGCGCGGCGGAGCGCCTCGACAATCATGTCGGTCTCGAGCGCGCGCGTCTGCTGGCGCACGCGCTCCTTGAAGTCGACGGGCCCTTCGGGCGGCGCGCTCGCGGTTTCGGCGCGCGCCGACTCGCGCATTCGCGCGGGTAAATCGCCTTCGGTCACGAGATCCCCGCGGGCGATGACGACTGCGCGCTCGACGGCGTTCTTCAGCTCGCGCACGTTGCCCGGCCAGTGCCAGGTCTTCAGACGCTTCGTCGCGGCGGCGTCGAAGCCGCGCACGGCGCGCCCGCTCGACGCGTTCGCCTCGGCGAGGAACGCGGCCGCGAGCGGCTCGATCTCCTCGGTGCGCTCGCGGAGCGCGGGCAAGTCGAGCACGACGGCGTTGAGCCGATAGAGGAGATCGCGCCGAAACGCGGCGCCCCGCTCTCCGCGAGGCTCGTCGCACATCGACTCGAGATCGCGGTGGGTCGCGGCGACGAGGCGCACGTCGACGTCGAGCTCGCGCTCGCCGCCGATGCGCGTGACCTTCTTCGTCTCGAGCACGCGGAGCAGCGCCGCCTGCGCCGAAGGCGAGAGCTCGCCGATTTCGTCGAGAAACACCGTGCCGCCGTGCGCCTGCTCGAAGACGCCCTTCTGCATTTTGTCCGCGCTCGTGAACGCGCCGCGCTCGTGGCCGAAGAGCACGCCCTCGACGAGCGTCGCGGGGATCGCGCCGCAGTTGATCGAACGAAGCGGACCGCCGCGTCGCGGCGACTGCTCGTGGATCGCGCGCGCGACGAGCTCCTTGCCCGTGCCGGTCTCGCCGTGGATCAGCACCGCGAGCGCCGAGGGCGCGACGCGCGCGACCTCGTCGAGGACGACGCGCATCGCGTCGCTGCGCACGATCATGCTCGCGGGCGCGATTGACGGCGCGCTCTCGATCCCGCGCTTCATCGACGCGCGCACGGCCGAGACGAGCTCGTCGGCCGACGCGCCGTCGTCCGGCAGCACCGCGAGGCCGACGCGCTTCGCGCCGGCGATCCCGGCGAGCTCCCGCGCGCGCGCGACCGCCGCCTCGCGCGCGAGCTCGGGCAACATGACGAGCGCCGTGTCCGCGGCGTAAATCCCGAGGCGGTCGGCGGGCCGCAGCACCGCGGCGAGCTGCGGCGTCCAACGGCTCACGTGCTCGCCGGCGAGCATGACCACCGCAATCGGCCGCCCGAAGGTCTGCGCGCGCTTCACCTCGTCTTCGAGCGCCGCCATGAAGCGGTCGTGCCCGTCGACGCCGATCGCGCCGCGCGCCGGAATCGTGTGCAGCGACGCGACGACGTCCCCGATGCGAATCACGTCGCCGAACGAAACGCGCGCGCGCGTGACGCGCTGCCCGTCGACCCACGTGCCGTTCGTCGACTCCAGATCCTCGAGCGTCACGCCGCCCTCGTCCGCGACGAAGCGAACGTGCTGGCGCGAGAGGCTCGGATCGTCGACGACCGCGTCGGACGGGTAGGTCCGCCCGACGACGACCGTCGCGCCCGCGCGCAGCGAGACGACCTTGACGCCCTCGCGGTGATAGAGGAGGAGCGACGGCTCCGGCGCGCGCGCCGACGGCGGATCGCGTCGCACTGTCGAGCGGTCGTCGGGCATGAGGGGCCCAGCATACCGTCTTCTGCGCGATGCAAGCACTTGCCGACCCCGGCAACCGCTTGCCGAGGTCGCGCGCGAATTCGGCTGGAAATAGGCCGATCGCGCGTTGGCCCGCCGCTTGAAGAGGGAGGCACCAAGGAGGAATCAAAATATGATCTTCGCACTCATTGCAGCGGCCATCGGTGTCGGCGGTGGAATTCTCGCGACCTCGTCGCTCTTCGTCGGCAAGAGCCCCGGGGCCGCGGAGCGCCTCGCCAAGCTCGCGCAGTACCAGGGCTACATCGGCCTCTGCATGTTCGGTTGGGGAGTCTGGGAGCTCATCGATTCGGTGCTCTCGCTGGGTTGGCTCACGACGCACCCGCTCACGTGGACGTTCATGCTCGCGTCGGGCGTCGCTGATTTCGGCGTCGGCATGCTGCTGGGCTTCGGCCTCATCTCGACCTACGCGTTCCGCGGGAACGCGATGGCCATCGAAAAGGGCGACGCGATCCGTCGCTCGCTCGTGCGCTTCCAGGTGCCGCTCGGTTTTCTCGCGATCCTCGCGTCGCTCGCGTACGCGGTGCTCTGGATGATCTGAGGGCGGCGCTCTATGATCGGCGCGTGGTCCAGCCGGAGCTGCCCCGCGTGATCGATCGGTACGAGCTTCTCGCGGAGCTGGGCTCGGGCGGGTTCGCGACCGTGTATCGCGCCCGCCACGCGCTCACGCACCAAGAAGTCGCCGTCAAGGTGCTGCGTCCGCGCGACCCCGGGTCGGATCGTTGGATCAGCGAGGCGCGCGCGGCGGCGGCGGTCCAGCACCGCAACGTCGTGCGCGTCCTCGACTGCGGGCACGCGGGCGACGAGGTCTTCATCGTGATGGAGCTCGTCAGCGGCCCGACGCTCGCCGACGTGATCGCGAGCGAGGGCCCGATGCCCGCCGCGCGCGCCGTCGGCATCGCCGTGCAGCTCCTCGACGGCCTCGCCGTCGCGCACGCGCGCAACATCGTCCACCGCGACATCAAGCCGCCGAACGTGATCCTGACGCGCGACGAAAACGGCGCGGATCTGCCGAAGATCCTCGATTTCGGCGTGAGCAAGCAGACGACGGAGATCTCGCGCACGCTCGACGGCACGGCGATCGGCACGCCCGGTTACATGGCGCCCGAGCTCTTCGGCGGGGCGAAACACGCCGACGCGCGCGCCGACGTCTACGCGATGGCCGCGACCCTCTACGAGATGCTCTCTGGCAAGCTGCCGTTCGCTGCGCGCACGTACGAGGAGCTCGTCGTGCAGGTCGCGACGTCGCGTCCGTCGCCTCTCGCGCACGTCGCCCCGCACGTCCCGCCCGAGATCTCCGCCGCCGTCGATCGGGGGCTCGCGCGCGATCGCGAAGCGCGCTGGCCGAACGCCGAGCACTTCGCCTCCGCGCTCCGCGGCGCGCTCGTCGGGATCGCTCCGCCGCAGTCGGATCCGTTTCAAGCCACGATGGACGCGCGCGCGGTCACGAGCCCGAGCGCGCAGCCGCGCGTGCCGACGCTCACCGTGCCGGATCCGAGCACGCTCCGCACCGCGCCGCCGCCGGTCGTCAGCACGGCCAACCGCGTCGAGTCACAGAGTCGGAGCGCGCTGCCCTGGACGATCGGGCTCGTCGCGGGCGTCATCGTGTTCGGCGGCGTCGCGGCGTTCGCGGGGCTTCGCATGATGCGCTCGCGCTCGACGCCGCCGGCGGCCAGCGCGACGCCGCCGGCGGTCACCGTCGCGGCGAGCACGCCGGTGCAAGAGGGCGAGCTCGAGCCGCTCGCTCGCGCTCCCGCCGAGGCGACGCCCGGGCTCGCGGCGACCGAGGCGCCCACCGCGACCGTCAAGAGCGCCGCCGCAGCGACGAGCGCGCCGACCGGCCCGACGTCGGGCGGAATCAAGTTCAAGTTCCCCGCCAAGGTCGTCGGGAGCGCGCGCGCGATCGCCATCGACACCTTCGCGCAGCGTGTCATCCCGCTCGCCCAGCGCTGCCGCCCTCCGCACGGCGCGGCGCCCGTCACGGTCCACGTTCGCCTCTTCATCCAAGCCGAAGGAAAGATCACCATCGCGCAGCCCGCCGACGATACCGACGAAGCCACGGCGACGTGCCTCGGCGAGTACCTCAAAGACGCGGCCAACCCCTCCAATTTCGCGCCCGGCGGCGGCGGCATCGCCGTGCTGGAAGCGAAGCTCGAACCCCGGTGACGTCGCTCGTCGGCCGAACCCTCGGCGGTCGCTACCGAATCGTGTCGCAGCTCGGGAAGGGCGGGATGGGCGTCGTGTACGAGGCGGAGCAGCTCGATCTCCGCCGTCGCGTCGCGGTGAAGGTGCTCACGGTGACTGGCGGCGACGAGCTCCTCCGCTTCAAACAAGAAGCGCTCGCCGCCGCGGGGCTCGCCCACCCGAACATCGTGCAGGTGTACGACTTCCGCGGCGACGGCGACGATCCGTACCTCGTGATGGAGCTCCTCCGCGGACGCTCGCTCGCGGCGCTCGTGCGCGAGTCCGGCAAGCTCGAGCCCGCGCGGGCCGTCGGCATCATGACGCAGGTCCTCTCGGCGCTCGCCGCGGCGCACGAGGCGCGCATCGTCCATCGCGACGTCAAGCCGGAGAACATCTTCGTCTGCGACTCGCCGCTCCCGTACGAGCTCGCGAAGGTGCTCGACTTCGGGCTCGCGCGCCCGCTCGACGACGAAAAGCGGATCGCCCGCACGCGCGTCGGCGTCGCGATGGGCACGCCCGCCTACATGGCGCCCGAGCAAGCGCGCGGCGAGAGCGCCGACGTGCGCGTCGACGTCTTCTCGGCCGGCGTCACGCTCTACTACGCGCTCGCCGGCCGGCGCCCGTTCGACGGAAAGACGACGAGCGAGCTCCTCCACGCGGTCAAGAAACAGCCGGCGATTCCGCTCGACGCGGTGTGTCCGGACCTCGACCTCGATCTCGTGCGCGTCGTCGAGCGCGCGCTCTCGAAGAATCCGGCGGCGCGGTTCGCGAGCGCGCGCGAGTTTCACGACGCGCTCGCGCCCGCTTGGCCCGCTCGCAACGCGGCGGCGAAGGCGCCCGAGCCGGCGCCGCGCTCGGTGCGGACGACCACGGCGCGCGGGCAGCGGCAAAAGCGCCCGGCCGTCGTGATCGAGCCGTTCGTCGCGATCGCGCCGCCAATCGCGGTCGGCATCGCCGCCGCCGCGCGCTTCGACGACGCGGGCGAGTCGGCGTTCGCCGTCGGTCCCGCGGGCCTCGCGCGCTTTCGCGACGGAGCTTGGTCGGAGCGCCCGCTCCCGGCTTCGGTCGCTCCCGCGGCAATCCGGGGTTTTTCCTGCGGCCCGTCGGGCGAGGTGCTCCTCTTCGGCGACGACACCGCGTGGATGCGCACCGCGGCGGGCTATCTCCCGATTCGGGTCGAGGGCCTCGTCATCCGCGGCGCGCACGTCGACCACGCGTCGCACGTCGCGCTCGCGGGCTCGATGAACGGCGAGGGCGTGGTCGTCGAGTGCACGCCGCGCGGCGCCGCGATTCACGTCATCGGCCGCGGCGTGACGATGAACGCGGTGATCCGCGTCGGCGCCGCGCTCGTCGCGTGCGGCGATCGCGGCGCGCTCTGCACGATCTCGGGCGGCCGCGTGACCGCGCACGCGGCGGGAAAATCGTCGCTCCGCGCGCTCGCGTCGCTCGGCGGAGGTTTCGTCGCCGTCGGCGACGGCGGCGCGCTCGTCCTCTGCGACGCGCCCACGGCCGATGCGCTCTCCGCCGTGCGCGAGGTCGCCTTCGTGTCCGACGATCTCTTCGCCGTGCGCACGCGCGCGAAGTGGATCTGCGCGCTCGGCGCGAGCATCCACGTCGCGCCCCAAGCCGCGCTCGACGCCCCGGCCTCGGCCGCCGTCGACGGCGCGATGCGCGACGCGTGGCTCGGAAACGGCGTCCTGCGCGTCGTGCTCGACAGCGCCGCCGTCCTCGAGACCGAGCTCAGCGCCTCCCCTTGAAGCCCATCATGCCCTGAACGACGCTCTCGCTCGCCTCGGCGACCTCGGCCTGCTCGCGCAGCCGATTGGCGCAGTCCTCGCACACTTTACGGCTCTTGCCGTCGACCTTGACCGTCACCAACGCGTCGACCTCGTCCTCGCACTCTTTGCAAGTGGGCATGCTCGCTGAGATTACAGCTGCTTGACGTTCTCTGCAGCGTGATAACGTTGTGTCAAGGTAATCGCATGGGGATCTTCGACCGCATGGGCAAGGTGATCTCGAGCAACTTCAACTCGTTGCTCGACAAAGCCGAAGACGACAAGAAGCTCCTCGAGCTCAACGTCGACGAGATGGGCGACCAGCTCAAGGCCGCGCGCCAAGAGGTGATCAGCGCCGTCGCGGCGGAAAAACAGCTCAAGAAGAAGGTCGACGAGCTGCTCGGCGAGTCCGAGAAATGGGACAAGCGCGCCGAGCTCGCGTTGAAGAGCGGCGACGAAGCGCTCGCGCGCGAAGCGCTGAAGCAAAAACGCCGTGTCGCCGGCGAGGCCGAGGTCGCGGAGAAGTCGCGCCAAGAAGCGCGCAACCAGGCCCTCGAGATGAAAGAAGAGCTCGAGCGCATGGAGCGAAAGCTCGAAGACGTGAAGATGCGCAAGAGCACCATCGCCGCGCGCGCCGCGCAGGCGAAGGCCGGCGGCGGCGCCGAGGGCCTCGGCGCGAAGCGCGGTTCGAGCGCGTTCGACAATTTCCGCAAGCTCGAAGACAAAATCGAAGGGCGCGAAGCGGAGAACGCCGCGATGAGCGAGGTCGAGGACGCGCTCGGCACCACCGAGAAGCAGGATCTCGAACAGAAGTTCCGCGAGCTCGAGCGGGGGATGGGCGGTAAACCAGGCAAATCGGGGGACAGCGAGATCGACGAAGATCTCGCCGCGCTGAAGAAGCGCATCCGAGTTTGACCTCGCCGGAGCGACCCCCGACTTGGGTCGTCGCGTGCTGCCGCATGCCGGCGGCGGGCGTCGCGCTTCGCGGACCGCACGCGTACCTCGCGCGTGCGCGCGCCCTCACGCGTCGTGCCGAAGCGCTCGGCGCGCACCTCGTCGCGTGGGGCGCGACGACGACGGTCTTCGCGTGGGACCCCGACTCGATGGAGGAGGTGATCTTGCTCGCGACCGGCCTGCACGACGAGTCGGTGCCGCCGGAGGCGCAGTGGGCGTGCGGCGTGGCCGAGGGCGAGCTCGAGTCGCTCGGGCGCGGCAATCTCGCGTGGGGCGAGCCGCTCCTCCGTGCCTACTCGCTGTCGCGCATCGCGCAGCCGGGCGACGTCCTGCTCGACGCCGGCGTCGCGTCCCTTCGAAACGGCGAGCTCGCGACGGCGGGTGTTCGCAGCGGCGTCGATCTCGATCGGCCGACGAGCGGCGGGCGCCTCGATTTGCGGACGCCGTGGCTTCGCGCGCCGGGCTCCGCGCCGGCCGACAAGGGGAGCGAGCCGGGCGAAGCGGCGCTCGACCCCGAGGAGTTCGCGTCGCGGATGGTGGAGCTCGGGCGGCACGCGCTCGTCAGCGGCGACATGCGCGCGGTCGCGCGCCTGAGTGAAGGACTGCGCGCGACCGGCGAGCACGACGCGCTCGCGGACCGCATGCGCGCGCTCGCGCGCCTGTCGCGCGGGCAGATCGAAGAGGCCATCCGCGCCCTTCGACAGAGCCGCATGCTCGCGACGTCCGAAGGGCCCGCCGTCCAGTGCCAAGCCGCGCTCGCGCTCGCCCTCGCGATGCAGACGGCGGGCCGCCCGGACGAAGCGCTGCTCGCGGGCCTCGACGCGCTCGCGCGCGCTCGCGAAGCGAAGGACTCGCGCGCGCAGGCGGCGTGCCTCGCGTTCCTCGCCAAGCTCTTCGCGCGCGTCGGCGCGTCCGGCGGCGCTCAGAAAATCAGCGGCGAGCTCGTTCGGCTCGGACGCCGGCCGAGCCTGTCGAACATCACGATCGAGGATTCCGACGGCGAAGAAATGAGCGCGCGGAGGCACGGCGCGGCAATCTCCCGCAGCGCGCGCGCGTGCGACGGCGCGACGTCGCGCGCGAGCTCCTCGTCGACGACGCGTGCGACGGCGTCCGCGTCGAGCGAAGCGCCCCACGCCACCGTCGCGTACGCGAGCGCCGCGTGCCGCTCTTCGTCCTCGGCGATTCGCTCGAGCAGCGCGCCGTACGCGCCGCCGCGCTCGGCCGCCTCATCGCGCAGCGCGAGCGCCGCCGCGGCCTCGCCGACGCACCCTTCGGCGATCGCCTCGCGCATCACCGACTCGAGCGTGGGCGCGCCGCGCATCGCGGGCGGCAGCGGCCCCGGCCCCAGGTCTCGGCCCGAAAACGCGCTCGCGAGCGCGTAGGCGACGCGCGCGTGCTCGAATCTCGTCGAGCCCGGCGCGCTGCGCTCGGGCGACGAGGTCGGCAGGCGCGCCGAGCGCGAGCAGATCGAGCGTCGCTCGCGCGAACGACGCGATCGACGCGTGCTCGAACGCGCCCTCGCGCTCCCAGCGTCGCGCCATGAGCTCGCGCTCGTCCTCGGCGCAGCTCGCCGCCTCCCGCACCGCCGCGTCGAGCCAATCGCGCCGCGGCGCCGCCTCGGCGACGACGCTCCGCCCTTCCTCGTCGCGAAGCGCGCGCCCGCCCGGACACGGAATCACCCACGTGTAGCAGCACGCCTTCGGATCTTTCGCGCGCGCGTCCTTCGTCCCGGTCGCGTCGAAGTACACGTTGGGCGCCGTCATGCCGAACACACCGGCATCGCCCGGCATCGCCACGCTCGCCGCGCACATTCCATACGGCGACGGCGCGCCCGCGTCGGCGTCGACCCGGTGCGGCTGCGCGACGCAGAACTTCCCGCTCGGGCACATGCCCATCCTCGGCGGCGGCCGCGGCGTGACCTGCACGCTCGGCGGCGGCGGAGACGGAGGCGCAACGGTCGACGCGCTCGCGGTCGCGCTCTCGCTCCCGGAAGCGGCGGCGCTCGGCAGCACGTCGGGCCCCGCGGTGGACGCGCTCTGCTTCGCGCACGCCGCCGCCGCGAGCCCCATCGCCGCCAAATACCGCCCACGCATCCTCGCGATCATGCCGCGAGCTTACCGCGCCTGTTCCCCCCACGCCTCCCGCAAGATCTCGGCGACCGCCTCGTAGAGCTCCTCGGGGATGCGCTCGCCCGGCTCGAGCTCGACGAGCGCCCGCGCGAGCGGCACGTCGCGCAGCACGGGGACGCCGTACGCGCGCGCCGCCTCGACGATTTGCTTGGCGAGATCGCCTTCGCCCACCGCGAGCACGAGCGGCGCGTCGTCGCCCTCGTCTTCGTCGTAACGAAGCGCGCAGGCGATGTGCGTCGGGTTGACGACGATCACCGTCGCCTGTTTCACGTTCGCGACCGCCGCCGACGCGAGCATCTCGTGGTGCGCTCGCTCGCGCGCCGCCTTCATCTGCGGGTCGCCTTCGCTCTCTTTGTACTCGCGCTTCACTTCGTCCTTCGACATGCGCAGGCGCTTCATCCACGAGCGCCGCGTGACGAGGAGATCCGCCGCGCCGACGGCGAGGCCGAAGAGCGCCGCGTCCCGGCACGACTGCCGCGCGATCTCGCCCGCGAGGACGCCCACGAACCCGAGCTGCCCGGCGACGTGCGCGACGTCGGCCGCGTGCGCGCGCATCCCGCGGTAGGCGAGCCACGCGACGATCGATCCGGCGAGCAGCGAGCGCACGACCGCGATCGCGCGCACCGACGAGAAGAGGTTCTTGAAACCCTCGAAGACGTCGAGCCGCTCGAGCTTCGGCGTGAGCTTCTTCGACGCGACGAACCCGCCGGTTTGGACGAGCTGTACGACCGCGCTCGCGGCGCCCGCCGCGAGCAGCATCGGAACGACGAGGAGCACGACCGGCATCGCAAACCCCGTCGGGTCCGGCATCGCCGGAGTTGCGTCCCCCGCGCGCGCGATGGCGCTTTTGATCAAATCGGTGGACCGCGACGCGAGCGCCGCGACCGCGGCCGGCGCGAGCGCGATCGCGACGAGGAACGCGACGGCCTGCGCCGCCTGCGTGCTGACGCCGCTGTCGCCCTCCTCGCGCGCCTTTCGGAGCCGCTTTGGCGTCGCCTCCTCGGTCTTGTCGCTCATTTTTTCTTCTTCGCCACCTTCCAAAGCGCGAAGAGCAGCTCGCGCACGCCCTCGCCGGTCGGGGCGCTCACCAAGTGGAGCGGGATCTTCTTCTTCGCGAACGCTTTCTTCAGCGCGGGATACCGCTCGCGCACCTCGGGCAAATCGGCCTTCGAGAGCGCGACGACCTCCGGGCGCTTCGCCAGCTGCGGGTCGAACTTCTTCAGCTCGGCGCGGAGCGCGAGGTAGTCCTTCATCGGATCGCGGTCCTCGGCGGGATCGACCGTGATGAGGTGCAGGAGCGCGCGCGTCCGCTCGACGTGCTTCAAGAACTGGATGCCGAGTCCCGCGCCCTCGCTCGCACCGGGGATGAGGCCGGGGATGTCGGCGATCACGAAATTCTCGTCTTCGCCGATCGAGACGACGCCGAGGTGCGGCACGAGCGTCGTGAACGGATAGTCGGCGACCTTGGGCCGCGCGCGCGAGACGGCGCGGATGAACGTGCTCTTGCCCGCGTTCGGAAAGCCGAGCAGCCCGACGTCCGCCATCACCTTGAGCTCGAAGCGCGCGTCGAGCGCCTCGCCATCCTGGCCGGGTTCGGCGCGGCGCGGCGCGCGATCGTACGACGTGGCGAAGTGGATGTTTCCGCGCCCGCCGGTGCCGCCGCGCGCGACGACGGTCTTCGCGTTCGCCTCGGTCAGATCGAAGAGCAGCTTGCCCGTCGTCTTGTCGAACACCTGCGTGCCGACCGGCACGCGGACGACGAGATCGTCGCCCGCCGCGCCGTACTGATCTTTCCCGCGGCCCGGCTCGCCCGGCTCCGCCTTGAGCGTGTGCTGGTAGGTGAGGTCGAGCAGGGTCGACATGCCCGGGTCGGCGACGAGGACGACGTCGCCGCCCTTTCCGCCGTCGCCTCCCGCAGGGCCGCCGTGCGGCGCGTACTTCTCCCGACGAAACGCGACGCACCCGTTGCCCCCGCTCCCGGCAATGATACGAAGCTCGCAGCTATCGACGAATCGCACGCGGCGAAGCTATCATTTGATCGTGCGAGCCCTACGTCTTCTTCCGTTCGCGTTCGCCGCCGCCGGCATTTCGATGGTCGCGCTCGCCTGCGCAAACTCGACGGGCAACTGCTACGCGGACGATCTGCCGGACTCGAACAACGAGGACGCGAACTGCGACGGCATCGACGGGAACGCCGCCGCGGCGATCTTCGTCGCGACGACGGGCAGCGATCTCGCGCCCGGGACGATGGATCAGCCGCTCCGCACGCTGGCCGCCGCGCTCGCGATGGCGCAGAAGCAGACGACCAAGTCGCAAATCATCATGGGCTACGGCGATTATCAGGAGCCGAGCACGCTCGCCCTCGTCGACGGCGTCGGCGTCTTCGGCGGCTACGACCCGGCCGACAAGTGGTCGCGCAGCGGCGACAAGCCGACCACGATCGACGGCGGGCCGCTCGCGATGACCGCGCGCGGCTTCAAGCTTCCGACCACGCTCGGTCGCATCACGGTCGACGCGGCCGACGGCGCGCAGCCGGGCGAGAGCTCCATCGCCCTGCTCGCGGTCGACGTCGGCTCGATGACGCTCGAAGATACGTGCATTCTACAAGCGGGAAAGGGCGCGAGAGGCGCGCCCGGGCCCGACGGCGAGGCCGGCGCGAACGGCATCGCCGGCTCGATTGGAGGCAACGGCAACGTCGACAACCAGAGCTCGCCCGGTCTCGGCGGCCCGCCCGGCGTGAACCAAGCATGCCCGGACGCGAACGGCGGGCCCGGCGGCGTCGGCGGCTCGGATCCGAGCTTCTCGGGCGGCAAGGGCGGCGACAGCGCGGCCGGCGTGGTCGGCGGCGCGGGCGGCCAGACGTCGGGTTGTTCCGGGGCGAACGGCACGGACGGCAACGACGCAGCGCCCGTCGCGACGAACGGAGCCGACGGAACGGGCGGGGTCGCCGTCGGCACGTTCGACGACGCGACCTTCGCGTACGTCACCGCCGACGGCGCCGATGGACAAGTCGGCACGGACGGCTCGGGCGGCGGCGGCGTCGGCGGCTCCGGCGGGCAACACGGTACTCTTTGCACCGATGGCGCGGGGAACGGCGGCGGCGGCGGCGGCTCCGGCGGTTGCGGCGGCGGCCGCGGGGCGGGCGGGCAGGGTGGCGGCGCGTCGGTCGCGCTCGTCGCGATTCGCAGCCCGATCACGCTGCAGCACGTCCAGCTCATCACGCTCGGCGGCGGCTCCGGCGCGTCGGGCGGAACCGGCGGCACCGGCGGCACGCCCGGAAGCGGCGGACCGAACAACAGCCAAGGCTCGAGCGAAATCGGAACGAGCGGCAAGGGCGGCGACGGCGGCGCAGGCGGTCGCGGCGGCGCGGGCGGCGGCGGCGGCGGCGGCCCGAGCTTCGGGCTCTACGCGACCGGCACTTCGCCGACGATCACCGACGTCGCTTACTCGCTCGGCCCCGGCGGAGTCGGCGGCACGAGCAGCGGCGCCGGCGGCGCCGGCAAAGACGGCGCGTCCAAACAAATCGGCCCGTGACCCAATCCCGCGAGGATTTGTCGGCACGCGTCCCGCCACCGTCGCGCCGCCACTCGCCTCCAACCAGGCCGTTCAATCTCTCCGGGGACCGGCGCGGTTCAACGATGGTAGTCGGACGCCCCAATCCACTCGATGCGGCCGAAGCCTGCGACGAGGTGCGCGCGCTCGACGTCGAGGCGGTACATCGCGAAGTCTTTGAACGCCGCGTACATCGCGGCAGAGGGGTGGCGCGCGACGTACTTGGCGCGCGCGGCGTCGTCGTCGAGGCGCGCGATTTTTCCGACGAGCGTCACGCGGGCGGCGGCGAGGCGGTCGCCCGTCACGTCGGCGGGCTCCACCAGGAGCGACGCGCGCGGATCGCGTGCGAGGTTCTTCGTGTGCTCGGCGAGATCGCTCAAGAGGAGCAGCGCGTTGCCCACGCCGTCGTCTGCGACGAGCACGAGCGACGCGTACGGCGCGCCACGCTCGTCGAGCGTCGCGAGGGCCGCGCGGCTCGCGTCCGCGACGAGCTCGCGTGCGACCCTCGCGCTCACTTTCCTTGCGTCGTGCAGCCGACGACGATGTCGACCTGGTTCTGCGCGTCGGCTTTGACCGTCGTGCAGGCGTTTCCGTAGAGCTGGATGTGCGTTTGATTCGGCAGGAAATCCCAGCCGTCCTGGTGCGTCGTGTCGCGCGCGACGGTCGTCGTTCCCTGGCCGGTCTGGACCTGCACGTTGATCTTCGTGAGATCGGGGGCGCCGCCGCTCGGCTTCGGCAGCTCGAAGGAGCAGTCGAACGCCTGGAGCTCGATCTGGTCGAACGCGCTCTGGATGTCCTGCGCGAACGTCGTGTTGTTCAGCGGGTAGAAGCAGTCGTCGGTCGCGCCGCAGCCCGGCGCGCGCGCGGTGCCGCCGGCTTCGGCGATCGGCGAGAGGTAATCGGCGCGCGCGCCCTTCGTCCCGTCGATGACGCCGAGCACGAACGTGCGGACGCCCTCTTGCGCGCCCGCGGCGGCCGCGTCGATGACGCGCTGGATGTCGTTCGCGCTCGGGTCGGCGTTCGAGTCGCACGAGGTCGGGTAGCCGTCGGTGAGGAGGACGACCGACTTCGTGCCGTCGAGCGTGCTCTTGGCCTGCGCGTCGATCGCCGCCGTCAGGCCCGCCGCGAGCGGAGTTCCCCAGTAAAAGTCCGCGTCCGAGCTCGAGACGTACGCCTCGATGTCGCTCACCTGCGACGCGCCCAGCGAGCCCACCGGCACCGGCACGTCGTAGGTCGGCACGTCGCAGCGCGGGTGAATCCCCGGCAGCTCGCCCGTCGCGCAGCTGCAGGCGACGTCGTTGGCGCTGCTCGAGATCCAGCAGCAGCTGATGGGCGCGTCGCCCTGCGGGAACATCATCGCGCCCGCGCGCGTCGTCGTCGGCAGCGTCTGCAGGAGATCGAAGAGCCCGGTCTTCGTCGCCTTCCACCGCGTGTCGCCGCTGCCGAGCTTGATCTGCATGCTACCCGAGCGGTCCATCAAGAAGAGGACGTTGCCGGCAGCCTTCTGCGCCGGGTACGTGCCGGTCGCCTGCGCGCAGATGGGCGCCTGCGCGTCGGCGACGGTCACCGGCGGCGGAGGCGTGCCCGCGTCGTCGCTCTGATGGGTCGTCGGAGGCGGCGGCCCGTCGGTCGGATCGGAGGCGCACGCAGCGACCGCGAGCGTGGTGGCGACGAAGAGGACCGCGAGCGATTTCTGGCGCAGCATCGGGGCGGGATATAGCTCAGGCCTGCCGCACAAGGTAGGATAAAGTGCGTCTAGGTAGTCGATTCCGTAACTATTCGTCGATGAATGACTTTTCGATGGCGGCGTAATCAACCGGGACATCGAGTCGCGCGAGCACGGAGTAAAAGCCGAACTGGAGTCGGTTGATGAAGAAGAGGTCCGGCGAGACGGCGGTGACCTGGTCGTCCTTCAGCTTGCGCGCGCCGTTCGCCATCTCCTTGAAGCCTTCGACGCAGTCGGCCGCGAAACCGCGGGTGATGTGGAACGGGCTGTCGAAGAGCGGGCGGAACGTGAAGCGGACGTAGCGGAACAAGAGATCTTCCATCGGCCCCGGGCGCGAGCCGAGGAGCTTTCGCGCGCTGCCGTAGAACGTCGGCTCGTCGCGCGCGATGGCGGCGCGGTGCATCGCGCGCGCGTGCTGGCGCTCGCCCGGCGCGATGGGCTGCACGCAGCCGAAATCGAGGAAGGTGACGCCGCCCTGCACGTCGGGATCGAAGATGTAGTTTCCCGGGTGAGGGTCGGCGTTGAACATGCCGCCGATCAAGTTGCTGCGGAAGACGAAACGCCAGAGCGTCTTCGCCCACGCTTCGCGCGAGGCGGCGTCGCTCGCGCACGCCGCTTCGAAATCGATGCCGCGCGCGAGCTCGGTCGTGAGCACGCGTCGGGCGCTTCGCTCGGCGATCACGGCGGGAACACGCGCGAGCGATTGGCCTTCGTGGAGCTTCGCGAACGCGCCCAGGCGCTCGGCTTCGAGGCCGTAGTCGAGCTCCTCGCGGAAGCGTTTGCGGATCACGGCGAGCATGCCCTTGCTGTCGAAGCGGCGCGCGCCCATCGCGCCGGCCATGTGCTCGAGGATGCCTGCATTCTGCAAATCGGACTCGATCGCGCGCGCAACGCCGGGGTGTTGCACCTTCACGGCGACCTCTTTGCCGAACGCCACGGCGCGGTGCACTTGGCCGATCGAGGCGCTCGCGAGCGGATCGTCGCTCCACTCTTCGAAGAGGCGGTCGATGGGCGCGCCGAGCTCTTCCTCGACGACCGCGCGCACCTCCGCGGGGCTCGACTTGGGCGCCGCGGCGCGGAGGCGCGAGAGCGCGGTCTCGTAGGATTCGCGGTGCTGCTCGGGGACGATCCCGTCGACATAGCTCGCCATTTGTCCGACTTTCGCGGCGAGTCCGCGGAGCGTGCCGAGCGCCTCGGCCGTGGCTTCGGCCGCTCCCCCTGAGCGCGAGAGGAGCAATCCCGCCGACGTCCTCGCGCCCGCGGCGGCGAGGCGCGCAAAACGCGCGACGCGTCCGGTGGGTATCCTGCGCTCGTCCCCGGCCATACATGAACACATAGAGCCGAACGGATTGTGGAAAAAGGTCCCAGTGATGGGGTAGCTTGGTGGAGCCGTGATGGAGGGACACGACTCACGCTTGCCCGCCGAGGCGCCCCCGGTCGTTCCCGGGCAAGTCCTCGCCGGTAAATTCCGGATCGAGCGCGTGATCGGCGAAGGCGGGATGGGCATCGTGGCCGAGGCGACGCACCTCCAGCTCGACGAGCGCGTCGCGCTCAAGTTCTTGCGCCGCGAGGTCATGAAGCTGCCCGACGTCGTCGCGCGGTTCGATCGCGAAGCGCGCTCGGCGGTGAAGCTCAAGAGCGAGCACGTCGCGCGCGTGAGCGACGTGGGCATGACCGAAGACGGCATTCCGTACATGGTGATGGAGCTGCTCGACGGCAAAGACCTCGCGCAGATCATCACCGAGCAGGGCCCGCTGCCGATTCAAGAGGCGGTGGAGTACGTCATCCAGGCATGCGAGGGCGTCGGCGAGGCGCACGCGCGTGGCATCGTGCACCGCGATCTCAAGCCGGAGAACCTGTTCGTCGTCCGGCGGGAGCACGGCTGGCCGGTGGTGAAGGTGCTCGACTTCGGGATCTCGAAGGCTGTGCTCGTCGGACCGAGCTCGGTGAACCTCGCCTCGAGCGACACGACGAGCATCATGGGCTCGCCCTATTACATGTCGCCCGAGCAGCTCCGCTCGACGCGCAGCGTGGATCACCGCGCCGACGTGTGGTCGCTCGGGGTCGTGCTCTTCGAGCTGCTCACCGGGATGACGATCTTCGACGAGACGAAGGAGTTCACCGAGCTCGTCGCCGACATCCTCGAGACGCCGCACCGCAAGCTCGGCATGTATCGGCCGGACGCGCCGCCGGCGCTCGAGGCGGTCATCGACCGGTGCCTCGAGAAGGACCGCACCAAGCGCTACCAGAACGTCGCCGAGGTCGCCGTCGCGCTGCTGCCGTTCGCGCCGAGGCGCTCGCGCATCACGGCCGAGCGTACGACCGCCGTCACGCGCTCGGCCGGGCTCATCACCGATCCCAACTTCCAGGTGCCGCCGTCGAACTTCCCACCCGCGCCGCCGGGGTACTCGCACTCGGATTCGTACCCGAGCGCGCCCGCGATGCCGCGCGACATCAACCCACACTCGCCGACCGAGATGCCGCCGCGCTTGCCGACGTCGATCTCGAGCTTGGGGCCGCCGCAGTCCTCGCCGTCGCTCCCAGCCGGCGAGACGTTCGCCCCGCCGCGCAAGCAGCTCTCGGCCGCGATGCTCCTGATCGGGGCGCTCGCGCTGCTCGGCGTCGGCGTGGGGCTCGCGTACGGCGTGATCCGCGCGCTGCGACCGAGCCCCGTCGCGGCGCAGCCGATCACGACCGCCGCGGCGCCGACCGGCACGCGCGCGGGCGGGGACACGACCGCGGCGCCGACGGTGGCCACGAGCGCCGCGCCGTCCGTTGCCACGACGGAGGCGACGACGGCCGCGACCGCGACGACGCACGCGAGCGTTCACGCACGCAACAACGTCGTCCACCCGCACCCGACGGCGACAGCGACAGCGACGGCGACGGCGACGCATCCAACCCTCGACATCCAACTCCAGCGATAGAGCTTGACCCTAGACCGCGCGCTGTTGCGACACGTCCTCCTCGTCCTCTGCGTCGTCTTCTGCTTCGCCTCGGTGGCGAGGGCCGACAACCTCGCCGACGAGGCCGATTTGCAGTTCAAGCTCGGCGCGCAGGCGTACCAGAAGG
This sequence comes from uncultured delta proteobacterium, assembly GCA_963731595.1. GTDB lineage: Bacteria > Myxococcota_A > Polyangia > Polyangiales > Polyangiaceae > DASXHD01. The sequence continues at coordinate 507,459 of CAVSWE010000009.1, read as the reverse complement.
GCGACTTCACGAGCGCCCTCGAGCACTTCCTCGCGTCGAACCGGCTAGTACCGAACCGGAACGTGCTCTTCAACATCGCGCGCACGTACGAGGAGCTGCACGTCGCGCCCGACGCGTACCGGTATTACGTCGACGCGCTCGCGGGCGAGACGCGCGCCGATCAGAAGCAACGCATCGAGGACGCGCTCCGCCGCGTCGCGCCGCAGGTCGCCGTGCTCAAGGTGACGACCGACCCGCCCGGCGCGACCGTGTACCTCGATCGCAGAGACCTCGGGCCGCGCGGCAACGCGCCGGCGAACCTCGGTCTGTCGAGCGGCAAGCACAAGATCATCGTCGAGCTCTCCGGGTACGAGACGGCCGAAAAGTCGGACGTCGATCTCGCCGTCGGGAAAGAGCAGGACGTCGCCTTCACGCTCGTGCCCATCCTCGGCACGGTGCGCGTCGAGGGCGAGCCCGGCGCGACGGTGAAGGTGGACGAGGCGGCGAGCGCGCCGCTCGGCATCGTGCCGTGCACGATTCAAGTCAAGCCCGGCCGTCACACGCTCGTCATCGAGAAGCCCGGGTACGCCGAGCAGGACATCCCGATCGACCTCCCGCCGCGCGGGAACCTCACGACGCGCGCGCACCTCTCCGCCGAGATGGGCGCGGTCGTCGTCAACACCGACATCCGCGACGCGCTCATCACGATCGACGATCAGCCGAGCGGGTTCACGCCCTCGGTGCTCAACGTCCCCATCGGGCGCCACAAGCTCCGCGTGACCCTCTCCGGGTTTCGCCCGGTCGAGCAGGAGATTGACGTCACCAAGCAGGGCCAGGTGAAGCTCGACTTGTCGCTGACGACGGCCGAGGAGGTCACCGCCGCGTCGCGCTACACCGAGTCGATCGAAGACGCGCCCGCGTCGGTCACGATCATCAGCGCGCAGGAGCTCCGCGCGATGAACTACCCGACCATCGCCGAGGCCGTCCGCGGCGTCCGCGGCATCTACCTGTCGAACGACACGAGCTACGACACGATTGGCGTGCGCGGGTTCTCGCGCCCGGGCGACTACGGAAACCGCATCCTCATCCTCGTCGACGGGCACCCGGCGAACGACGACTACATCTGGTCGTCGTACGTCGGCTTCGACGGGCGCACCGACATCGACGACATCGAGCGCATCGAGATCATCCGCGGCCCGGGCTCGGTGCTCTACGGCACGAGCGCGTTCTTCGGCGTCATCAACCTCGTGACGCGCGGGCGCGACATGCCGACCCACGCCGAGGCGAAGATCGACACGGTGCTCGGCGCGGGCCGCGGGCGCGTGACGGGCTATTGGCGCGCCAGCAAGGACGCCGGCGCGTGGATGTCGGTCGCCTCGGCGCACGGCCCGGGTCAGACGTACCACTTCGAGGAGCTCCGCACGGGCTCGAACGTCCCCGGCAACAACGCCGCGTACAACCCGTGCAACCCCGGCGGCACCGATTATTACGGCCTGCCGTGCACCGGCGACGCGATTGGCGTCGACGGCTTCAACTCGTTCACGGTCAACGGCCGCGCGTGGTGGAAGTCGCTCACGCTGCAGTGGTTTCTGACGACGCGGAAGAAGTTCTTGCCCGCCGGGGAATACGCGACGACGTTCCTCGACCCGAACACGAACTTCACCGACACGCGCGGCTTCGTCGAGGCGCGCTTCGAGCCGCAGCTCACGAAGACGACGCAGCTCTTCGTGCGCGCGCACGTCGACATGTACAACTTCGACGACCTGCTCGGTTATCCGTCGGTGGCGAACGGCGGCACCGGCGACGAGGTCGACACGTTCCGCGGGCGCTGGGGCGGCGCCGAGGCGCGCGTCCAGTATTCGGGCGAGAAGCTGCGTCTCATGGCCGGCGGCGAGATCATCGATCACTTCCAGACGCTGCAGCAGGGCGTCAACGCCGTGCAGCCGGTGCTCTTCGACAACAACGGCAACGCCGGCCGCAGCGATCCGTTCTTCGTCGGCGCGGGGTACGTCAACGCGGACATCGTCCCGGACCCGGCGTTCAAGATCTCGGCGGGCGCGCGCTTCGACTACTACTCGTCGATCGTCAACCCGAACTTCCTCGACGTGTTCAACCCGCGCCTCGCGTTCATCGTGAAGCCGAGCAAGCGCGACACGATCAAGCTGATGGGCGGCAAGGCGTTCCGCGCGCCGAGCGTCTACGAGCTCTATTACGAGGCGCCGCAGCAGTTCCGCGCCGGCTCGGTGTGTCTCACCGGCGAGTCGCCCGGCACGTGCGATCTCAAGCCCGAGCAAATCTACTCGGGCGAGATCGAGTACTCGCATCGCTTCTCGCCGACGGTCACCGGCCTCGTGAGCGCTTACACGAACTACGTCACGAACCTCGTCGAGCTCGACAACGTGTCGGACGCGAGCGGCATCTACAAGAACGAGTACCGGAACTCGATCAACCCGGTCTTCGTCCTCGGCGGCGAGGCCGAGGTGCGCCGCGAGTGGCGCCAGGGCTGGATGCTCTCCGGCAGCGTCTCGGTGTCGCGCGCCGGGTACGTCACGTCGGTCGACGACGGAGGCGGCAAGACGCACCAATGCATCGGCCTCGGCGTCTCGTGCGGCGGCCTCGGCGAGGTCCCGAACTCTCCGCTCGTGCTCGCCTCGCTCAAAGGCGCGGTCCCCATCATCGGTCGACAGCTCATGGTGATGTCGCGCCTGTCGTTCGAGGGCGAGCGCTACGACAACGCGATCGCCGTCGGCACGGGCGCGCCGCAGGGTACGACCGACCCGGGCCTCATCTGGGACATCGTCTTCTCGGGCGAGGTCGAGCGGCTCGGCGTGCACTACGCGGTCGGCGCTTACAACGTGATGGACTGGCAATACCAAGCCGTCCCGAGCGTCGAGTTCGCGCAGCGCGTGATCCCGCAGCGCGGGCGAACGTTCCTCGCGTCGGTCAGCGCGAGCTTCTAAATTAGCCGGTCGAAAACGCGAGCCACTCGACGAGCGGCGCGGCGGCCCGCGCGGCCTTCACGGTCCAGTCGAGGAGCGTCCGGCTCGCGAGCTTCGCCCGCGGCATCTCGGGGAACATGACGACCAGGCCCTTCATCCGCAGCAGCGCGGCGCGCGGGTGGTCCGGCGCGACGCCCTTCGGCGTCTTCTTGAGCGTCTCGGCCGCCGCGAGCCGGTAGCCCTTCTTCTCGAGCGAGTGGACGAGCGCGCCGATCTCCTCGCCGCGCTCTTCGTCGAGCACGGCGCGGCGGAATCGCTCGAGCTTCGGCCCGTCGAGGTGGTACGAGCCGGCGCCGGCGACGCACCCGTCGTCCACGCCGAGGTGAACGTAGAGCGCGCTCGGCGCGTCCATCATGCCGCCCCCGCCGACCGCGAGCGGCAGGCCGCCCGCGACCGCGGTCTTGTACGGGGTCTTGTCCTTCGAGAAGCGAACGTCGCGGTAGATGCGGAGCACCTTCGGCTCGCCGAGGTCGACGTGCGGGTACGCGGCGTCGAGCTTCTCCTTCGCCTCGGCGAGGAGCGCCGCCATCGGCGCCCGCCAGCCAGACTCGTACGCCTCCCTGTGCGCGTCGAACCATGCCTTGTTCTGGTTCTTGGCGAGCGCGTGGAAGAACGACAGCTTGGTGTCGGCGAAGCCCTCGAAGCGCGTGGTCATGGCGCGCCCTTCGTACCCGCGGGGCGCGCGCGTCGATGCTCGAGTGCGCGGCGCGCTCGGCTCGCGAGCTCGGGCGTCGCCGCGAGGATGCACCACGCCTCGCAGGTCGTCTCGCGGGCCGTGACGGGGAGCATCGCGAGGAAAATCTCGAGCGCCTCTTCGACGGTCTCGTAGGGGTGCGACGTGGTGACGACGTCGTCGAGGACGAGGTCGACGATCTCGTCCTCGATGACGGCGCTCGCCGGGCCCCACACGCACGCGAGCGCGAGCCCCGCCGCCGCCGCGCGCTCGACGAGCTCGCGTACGTCGACGACGTGCTCGGCCAGGACCATGAGGCCGAACCCCGCGCACGACCACGGCAATTTCGTGGGCCACGCCTCGAGCCCCGTCGCGAGCCAGACGTCGCGCTCGGATTCGGCGTCGTGCCATTTCTCCACGCGATTACTTTCGCACACTCGCGCCGGTTGCGTGGCCGCGAGTTCACTGGTAAGTAGCCGCCCACAAGTCGAGGCGTGCTGAAGCGCTCTGCTCCGTAGCAGGCGGCCAACCCCTCGAGATCGCGGGTTCTCTCGCCATCTCGATGGCGCGAGAACCACCAGTCTCCTGGAGAGGATCTCGCATGAAGTCATTCAGCGTTCGTCACCTCGCTCTCAGCCTCACGACACTCGTCGCGACGCTCCTGTTTTCGGGCGCAGCCTTCGCGGCGCAACCCGCGGCGGCCGCACCCGAGCACGCCGGCGGAGAGGCCAGCCTCGTCGTCCCGAACCAGGCGTTCTCGACGACGATGTTCATGAACGGCACCTCGGGCCACACGCTCCTGCTCATCGGACTCGCCGTCTGCCTCGCCGGCATGATCTTCGGCCTGGTGGTCTTCATGCAGCTGAAGAACGCGCCGGTCCACAAGTCGATGCTCGAGATCAGCGAGCTCATTTACGAGACGTGCAAGACGTACCTCGTCACGCAGATGAAGTTCATCCTCATCCTCGAGGCCTTCATCGGCACGATCATGGCGATCTACTTCGGCGCCATCGAGAAGATGCCGGTCGACCGCGTCGTCGTCATCCTCGTCTTCTCGCTCATCGGCATCGCCGGGTCCTCGCTGGTCGCGTGGTTCGGCATCCGCGTGAACACCTTCGCCAACTCGCGCACGGCGTTCGCCGCGCTCGAGGGCAAGCCCTTCCCCTGCTACGCGATCCCGCTCAAGGCCGGCATGAGCATCGGCATGCTCCTCATCTCGGTCGAGCTCATGCTGATGCTCCTCATCCTCCTCTTCATCCCGGGCGAGTACGCGGGCTCGTGCTTCATCGGCTTCGCCATCGGCGAGTCGCTCGGCGCGAGCGCGCTCCGCATCGCGGGCGGCATCTTCACGAAGATCGCCGACATCGGCTCGGACCTCATGAAGATCGTCTTCAAGATCAAGGAAGACGACGCGCGCAACCCGGGCGTCATCGCCGACTGCACGGGCGACAACGCGGGCGACTCGGTCGGCCCGTCGGCCGACGGCTTCGAGACCTACGGCGTCACCGGCGTCGCGCTCATCGTCTTCATCCTCCGCGCCGTCGCCGACAAGACGATGCAGGTCCAGCTCCTCGTCTGGATCTTCGTCATGCGCATCGTGATGATCATCTCGAGCACCGTCTCGTACTTCATCAACGACGCCGTCGCGAAGGCTCGCTACAAGAACGCGTCGAAGTTCAACTTCGAGGTCCCGCTCACCGTCCTCGTGTGGATCACCTCGCTCGTCTCGGTCGCGATGACCTTCGTCGTCTCGAAGCTCCTCATCCCGGAGCTCGGCGGCGGCCAGGCTCTGGTGGAAGCTCTCGAGCATCATCACCTGCGGCACCCTCGCCGGCGCGATCATCCCCGAGTTCGTCAAGGTCTTCACGTCGACCGAGTCGCGGCACGTGCGCGAGGTCGTCACCTCGTCGCGCGAGGGCGGCGCTTCGCTCAACATCCTCTCCGGCCTCACCGCCGGCAACTTCAGCGCCTTCTGGCTGGGCATGGTCCTCATCGGGCTGATGGGCATCTCGTACTCCTCACGAAGCTCGGCCTCGGGCAGGAGCTCGGATGATCCTCAAGGGACCGACGCCGCGCCGTCTTCGCGTTCGGCCTCGTCGCCTTCGGCTTCCTCGGCATGGGACCGGTCACCATCGCCGTCGACTCGCTACGGCCCCGTCACCGACAACGCGCAGACCGTCTACGAGCTCTCGGCCATCGAGACCATCCGACGCATCGAAGGCGACATCAAGAAGAACTTCGGCTTCGAGCTCGACTTCGAGAAGGCCAAGCACTTCCTCGAGGAGAACGACGGCGCCGGCAACACCTTCAAGGCGACCGCCAAGCCCGTGCTCATCGGCACCGCCGTCGTCGGCGCGACGACCATGATCTTCTCGATCATCGTCGACCTGACGCAGCGGCTTCACCGACCACATGGACAAGCTGTCGCTGCTCCACCCGCCGTTCCTGCTCGGCCTCATCGCCGGCGGCGCGGTCATCTACTGGTTCACCGGCGCCTCGACGCAGGCGGTCTCGACCGGCGCGTACCGCGCGGTGGAGTTCATCAAGGCGAACATCAAGCTCGAAGGCGTCGACAAGGCGTCGCATCAAGGACAGCAAGAAGGTCGTCGAGATCTGCACGCTCTACGCGCAGAAGGGGATGTTCAACATCTTCATGACCGTCTTCTTCGGCGCGCTCGCCTTCGCCTTCTACGAGTCGTACTTCTTCATCGGCTACCTCATCGCCATCGCGCTCTTCGGCCTCTTCCAGGCGCTCTTCATGGCCAACGCCGGCGGCGCCTGGGACAACGCGAAGAAGGTCGTCGAGGTCGAGCTGAAGGAGAAGGGCACGCCGCTCCACGACGCGTGCGTCGTGGGCGACACCGTCGGCGATCCATTCAAGGACACCTCGAGCGTCGCGATGAACCCGGTCATCAAGTTCACGACGCTCTTCGGCCTCCTCGCCGTTGAGCTTGCCGAGCAGCTCGAGAAGCAGCAGGGCGGCGAAATCCGCCACATCATCTCGGGCGTCCTCTTCGTGGTCACCCTCTTCTTCGTCTACCGGTCGTTCTACGGCATGCGCATCGAGTCCGGCTCGGCCGGCGCGGCGACGCCCGGCGCGGCGACCAAGAAGGAAGAAGAAGCAGCGCCCGAACCGGCCGAGTAGGTAGAGCTTTGCGCTCCTTGCCCCGTTCGGCTTAGGATGCGGACGTGGGCAAGCACATCGAGGTGACGCAGCGGCTCGTCACGGTCTCTGCGCAGTACGACGTGAGCGTCGAGGGCGAACAGCCCTCGCCGCTCTTCACTGTCCGCGGCGAGTTCATGACGACCACGCCGACGCTGCAGCTCTTCGACAAGGAGGGCAAGCAGCTGGCGACGCTCAAGGGCAACGTCCTCAAGACGAAGTTCCAGATCAAGAGCGACAAGGGCGAAGATCTCGCGTCCCTGAATTTCTCGGCGATCTCGTTCCGCAAGACGTTCACGATGACCGTCGGCACGAAGGGCTATCACGCGAACGCGGGCGTCGTGGGCGTCGTGAAGGACATCTTCGAGTGCAAGGACAACGCGGGGAACATCGCCGTGGTCGTCTCGAAGGAGCCGGGCATTCGCGACCGCTTCAAGATCGACCTCCGCGAGGAGCGCGACGTGCCGGTCGAAGTCGCCGTGCTCGCGTCGGTCGCGCTGCACTCGCGCTTCTACGAGTGATCCGCTCGGGTCACGTCCAGTGCATGGCGAGGAGCGTCTCGGTCGCGCCCTCCCACGACGTGGTCGTGAAGCCGATCGTCACGCCCTCGGCCCCCGCGAGCTCGAGGAGCCGCTCGAAGAATCCGAGCGTCTGCCAGGACGCGGCCTCCTCGGCGCGCGCGCCCATGCCGTACGCGATGACGACGCGCGCCTCGCCGTCGGTGACCTCGCGGATGGTGAGCGCCGGATAATCGAAGAAGCTCTGACGCAGGACCTTGAACCGCATCAGCGACTCGGGCGGATCGCCCGGCTCGACGAGGTTCGGGTGGAGGTTGCTCAGCCAATCGATCTGGATGCGACCCCAGTGGCGCACGAGGCCCATGTCGCCCTGGGCGATCTCCGCGAGGATCGCGAGGCCCATGCGCTCGAACGCCGGCATCGGGTACCAGTCGTCCGGCGTGATTTGCTGCTCGAGGTACGGCAGGTCCTGCGGGGCGAGGTACCGCGCCCAGTCGACGCCCTTCTTCGCCCGGAGCATGCGAACGTAGTCGACGAAGAGCGTCCCTTTGACTTGGCCCACGGCGTAACGCGCGAGCATACGTGGTTCGCGTTCTCAGAGCGAGAAGAAGCGCTTGATTTTGCCGAGCAGGAGCGACGTCCGCTCCTCGATTTCCTCGGCGGCTTTCGGGTCGCGCTTCTTGGCGGCGTGGCGGTCGAGGTTCGCCTGGCGCTCGGCGATGATGCGGCTCACCGTCTCGGCGAGCTCGGGGTGGGCCGCGAGCGTCGCGTGGAACGCCCCGTGGCTCACCACCAGCAGCTCGCTGTCGACCTTGGCGACGACGTCGGCGGTTCGCGGCTCGCCGGTGATCAGGGCCATTTCGCCGAAGAACTTGCCGGCACCGAGGGTCGCAACCTCGTGCTTCTCGCCGAAGCCGTTCTCGGAGGGCATCAGCACGGCGACCTCGCCGCTCTGGACGATGTACATGTCGTCGGCCGTGTCGCCCTTCTTCACGATGACCTCGCCCTCGGCGTAGAGGTGCACCTCGGCGGAGCGCGCGAGCTTCTCGATTTCGGCGGGGGGTAGCGCCGCGAGGAAGTCGACGGCGCGCATCGCCTCGAGGTGGTGCGCGGACTTCTCGGCGCGCTGGCGCGCGCGCATCTCGTCGTTGACCTCGTGCAAGAAGAGCTCTTGCGTCGGCCACGCCATCTCGATTCCCTCGCGCGCGAGCGCGTACCAGATGCGGTCGCGCACCTCGCCCTCGACCGAGCCCCAGCGCTGGAACTGGTCGGTCCAGAAGCGGACCCAGAGCGCGATGCCCGCGTTGTTGAAGTCCTGCGTGACGACCGACGGCGGCGGGTCGTCGAGCACGCCGAACGAGCCCTTGATCGCCGCGGCGATCACGCGCTGGGCCTTTCGCGGGGGAGTCGAGAGCATCACGGTCACGTAAATCGAGCGGCGGATGCGCTTCTCGGGTTTCGTGTAGTTTGCAATCGCCGCGGTGCCGAGCTTGCCGTTCGGGACGATCACCTCGACCTCGTCGAGCGTCAGCAGCTTGGTCGCGCGCCAGTTGATCTCGAGGACCTTGCCGACCATGTTCTGACCGTCGTTGAACTGGATCCAGTCGCCCACTTCGAACGGCGCCTGGAGCTGCAGCGCGAGGCCGTTGAAGAGGTTACCCATCGTCTCCTGCAGCGAGAAGCCGACGACGGCGGTGAGGAGCGCCGACGTGGTCAAGATCGAGCCCGGCTCGATGCCCGCGGCGCGCAGCGACACGAGGGCGATCGCGATGTAGACCATGCCCATCACGACGTCGCGGATGATCTTGGGCGTCGGGCGCGACAGGCGGCGGCCGAAGCCGACGTCGAGGACGAGCGTCACGCCCGCGCGGCCGATGCTCGCGAGGATGGTGAGCACGCCGGCGACGACGAGGATGTGGGCGACGTTGCTGTCGCCGGTGAAGACCAGCCGGCGGAGCACGCGCACGGCGACGTGAACGAGCAGGAGGACGATCGGCGCCCGCATCAGGCGCCGGTTGCCGCGCGGCAGCGTCAGCCAGAGGAGCGCGAGGAGCAACGTCGCGAGGACGATCGCGAAGACCTCGCCGTTGCGAAGGTCGTCGCGCACGACGCCCGGGAATGCCAAGAGCCACGACGGCATGAACGCGCGCCATCGTAGCATCCATGGCCGCGGCGACGTCGCGCGCTTCGTGTAGACTGCGGATCGATGTCGGACGCGCTGGCCGCGACTCAGGCGTTGCCGCTCGCGCTGGGGCGCGTGCTCGCGGACCGCTACGAGCTCCGCGCGATGCTCGGCGAGGGCGGGATGGGCGCGGTCTTTCGTGCGTACGATCGCGAGCTCGACGAGGAGATCGCCCTCAAGGTGCTGCACCTCGAGGCCGCGAACGACGCGGCGGCGCTCACGCGCTTTCGCCGCGAGGTCAAGCTCGCGCGGCGCGTCACGCATCGCAACGTCGCGCGCACGTTCGATCTCGGCGCGCAGGCCGGCGAGGGCGGCGCGCCCGTGCGGTTCCTCACGATGGAGCTCATCGCGGGCGAGTCGCTCGGCGCGCTCGAAAGGCGCGCTCGCGTGCCGCTGCCCGAGGTGCTGCGGATCGCCGGCGAGATCGCGCGCGGGCTTTCGGCGGCGCACGTCGTGGGCGTCGTGCACCGCGATCTCAAGCCGGACAACGTGATGCTCTGCGACGAGCGCGTCGTCTTGACCGACTTCGGCATCGCCCGCTTCGCCGACGGCGGCGCCGGACCCGAGCTCATGCGCACGGGCATGATCGTCGGCACGCCCGCGTACATGGCGCCCGAGCAGCTCGAGAACCACGCCGTCGACGGGCGCACCGACGTCTACGCGCTAGGGACGATGCTCTTCGAGCTCCTCGCGGGGCGTCTCCCGTTCGTCGGAGAGTCGGCGATCTCGCTCGCGGCGCAGCGGATGACGACCGACGCGCCGGATTGCGATTGGTCGCGAGCGGCGCGCCCGAGGGCGTCGCGACGCTCGTCCGCGAGATGCTCGCGCGCCGGCGCGAGGACCGGCCCGACGCGCAGGCGGTCCTCGATCGAATCGAGACGCTCCGCGGAAACAACGCGAGCGCGCGCCAAGGCGTCTCGCGCCTGCCGACGCTCACGTCCGACAGCTTCGCGAGCCTCGGTCAGCCGCGAACGGTCGTGATCGAGGCGCTCGCCGGGACCGGCGCCGCCGCCGAGCTCGGGCCCGTGCTCACGCAGGCGCTCGTCGACGCGCTCATCGAGTCGCGCGCCGCGCAAGTCGTCTCCTCGGGGGCGGGACAGTCGGGCGACTTGCACGTCCAGGGGACGCTGCACGCGTCGGGCGATCGCGTACGCGCGCGACTCCGCGTGCTCGGGGCGAAGGGCGCGCCGGTCTGGGCCGGACACGTCGACGGCGCGATCTCGAGCTCGCTCGATCTCGAGGACGCGGTCGTCGCCGCCGTCGTCGACGCGGTTCGCGCGCGGATGTCGCGCGATCCCGGGCCGCACGACCCTGCGCTGCGCGAAGCGTACGAGAAGGCGTACGCGGCGTTCAGCGCGTTCGCTCTTCCGCGCGTGCGCGAGGCGATCGCGATCCTCGAGGACATCGAGGCCAAGCAGCCGGGCGATCCGCGCGTGCGCACGCTGCTCGCGCGGGCGCTCCTCGGCGCGTGGGGGCAGCTCGGCGCCCGCGACCGCGCGATGGTCGCGCGGGCCGAAGAGCTCGCGCTGCGAGCGCTCGAGGCCGAGCCGACGCTCGCGACCGCTCACCACGCCATCGCGCTCATCCGCGCGAACGACGGCGAGCTCGGCGCCGCCGTGCGCGCCGAGAGCGAGTGTCTCCGCCACGATCCGCGCAACGCCGACGCCCACGCCTCGCTCGGAATGTGGATGTGCGAGGCGCTCCACGTGAACGAAGGCCGCCGGCGCCTCGAGCTCTCGCTCCGCTTCGAGCCGGGGAACACCTCCGCTGCTCTCTTCATGCTGCACGTGCTGGGCGTCACCGGCGAGCGCGAGCGGGCGCGCGCCCTCCTCGCCGATACAATCGCGCGCCACGGGCCTCTCGCGGTCGTCGTGCTCATGACGCGCCTCGCGGTGTGGTGGGAGGACCGCGAGCTCGCGACGCGCGCCGCCGAGCTCATCGAGGCCGCAAAAGCCGGCGCTACGTGGGACAACGCGGCGCTCACGATGCGGAGCATCGCCTCGGGCGTGCCGGAGCCGCGCGCGCCGGTGATCATGAAGGAGCTCACCGCCAAGGACGTGGCTCCGCGACGGCGAACGATGATGCACGAGATGGCGGCCGACTATTTCGCGTCGATGGGCGACCGCGAGCTCGCCCTCGAGCACATCGTCGCCACCGCGCGCGTGCACTCGACGAGCCTGCTGTGGATGGACGCGAGCCCGCCGCTCGCGGCGGTCCGCGGCGACCCGCGCTTCGCGGAGGCGCGCGCCGTGATCGCCGCGCGCTGCGCCAATCTCTGGGGCGCCGTCGGGAGCTGGCCGAACGCGTGAGCACGCGGTGACCTAGCCCAGCCACACGGTCCTCGGTCATCCGAGCTATGTCGCGGGATGGAAGAAATCGTCGGACTCCCGCGTTTGCCCGCGACCATGAACGCATCTCCCATGGACGAGCTCTTCGTCGCGAAGGCGATGGCCTCGTGAAGCGCTGGATCGCAGCGTCGCTCGCGGTCGCGGCCACGGCCGCGGCTTGTTACGTGTCGCCGAGCTCGTCTTCGTCCTCGCAGCAGCAGAGCTCGTCGGGCTCGAGCTGCGGAGGCGCCGCGGCGAGTTGTCCGCCCACGCCGCCGAGCTACGCGACCGACGTCTCGCCGATCGTGTTCCAGTACTGCGAGAGCTGCCACGCGCCCGGCAAATCGCAATCGGGCAAGCCGCTCGACACGTACGCGTCGGTCGCGAGCCTCTCGGCGAAGGTCCAGTCGAAGGTGAACGACTGCTCGATGCCGCCTTCCGGCAGCCCGCAGCCGACCGCCGCCGAGCGCGACACGCTCCTCGGCTGGCTCGCCTGCGGGGCGCCGAACAACTGAGATCGTGGTACGCCAGCAGCGCATGGACGCGCTGCGCACCCCCGACGATTGCTTCCGCGACTTGCCCGATTTCCCGTTCGAGCCGCGCTACGTCGAGCTCGAGGGCACCCTCCGCATGCACTACGTGGACGAGGGCCCGCGCGCGGCGCCGCCGATCCTCATGCTCCACGGCGAGCCGTCCTGGTGCTTTCTCTACCGCAAGATGATCCCGATCTTCGTGCGCGCCGGCTTCCGCGCGATCGCGCCGGATTTGATCGGCTTCGGGCGATCCGACAAGCCGACGAAGCCGAGCGACTATTCGTACGCGCGGCACGTCGCGTGGATGAAGACGTTCGTCGAGTCGATCGATCTCCGCGACGCGACCTTCATCGGGCAGGACTGGGGCTCGCTCGTCGGGCTCAGGCTCGTCGTCGAGAACGAGGAGCGGTTTTCGCGCATCGTCGTCGCGAACGGATTTCTCCCGACCGCCGACCGACCCGCGGGGCGCGCGTTTCACCTCTGGCGCGCGTTCTCGCGCTACTCGCCGGTCTTTCCCGTCGGGCGCATCGTCGCCTCGGCGTGCGTCACCAAGCTCTCGCCGCGCGTCCGCGCCGCGTACGACGCGCCGTTCCCGTCGCGCGCGTACAAGGCGGGCGCGCGCGTCTTCCCGTCGCTCGTGCCGATCGACCCCGACGACCCCGCCGTGCCCGCGAACCGCGCCGCGTGGGACGCCCTCGGACGCTGGGAGAAGCCGTTCCTCACGCTGTTCGGGAAGAACGATCCGATCCTCGGGCGCGCCGACAAGCCGCTCCAGGCGCATGTCCCGGGCGCGAAGGGGCAGCCCCACGAGCGCTTCTGGGGCGGCCACTTCGTGCAGGAGGACCGCGGCGACTACCTCGCCGAGCGCGTCGTCCGCTGGATGAGCTACGCCGAAGACAAGCTGACCTGATGGTCTCGCGCCGCCGCCGGCAGGGAGAGCGCGCGGCAGCGAGACGAAACCGGCCGGACCGACGCCATTCTGCTCGCAGAAGGCGCCAGCGGCCGAGTCCTCGTCCGCCAGCGCCACTGGCGCGGGCACGGCGGCGGCCCGGCCGCGCGTTTACGCTGCCGCGTCGCGTCGGCTGCGCCTCGACAGGACGAGATTGCTTCCGGTGGCTTTTGCGTCAATCGGTCAGCGGCGGCGCCGGCGCGCGACGAGCGCGGCGGCGACCAGGCCCGCGAACGCCGCGAGCAGGCTGGTCGAGCCCGCGCCGGCCGCGTCGCACCCGCAGCCGCTCGTCGTCGCGTCGGTCTCGCCGCCTGCGTCGGCCGTCGCCGCGTCCGCGGGCGAGCCCGCGTCGTCTCCGGCCGGCTCGCTGCCCGCCTCGCACGAGAGATCGATCTGCGGCGGCGCGCCCGCCTCGCAAGGCCCGTTCTCGAAGCAGCAGCTCCGCGCCTGGCCGTAGCCGAGCCAGCGCTGCGCGAGCGCCTGGTCTCCGCTCGGGTCCGCCGCTTCGCCGAAGAGCGTTCCGAGAGATTGTTTGAACTGCAACAACTTGGCCGGCCCGTCCACGACGTCGGGCTCGAGCTCGGTGCCCTCGGTCCAATCGTCCCAGGTGTCCCAGATGACGCCGCGCACGTCGTAGGTCTTCGTCTGCACGAGCGAGCCGAGGTAGTCCATCTGCCCGGCGAGCACGTCCGGGTCGCGCGGGATCTCGCGCGCCTGGCAGGCGCCCCAGTTCTCGGTGAAGTCGTCGAAGCCGGGAGCGACGCCGCCGAGCATCACGCGCCCCGGGTTCGACGGCAGGGCGGCGAGGAGCTGCGCGTGCATCTTGGTGGCGTAGTCGACCGCGCGATCGTGCAGGTTCGCGCCCTGCGCGCTCCCCCAGAGCCCGAGGTTCACCCACGGCGAGAGCGCGTCGAACGCGGCAAAATACGCGCCGTTCAGCGTCGTCGCCATCGCGTAGAAATCGATCCCGCTCGCCGCGCGCGCGGCGTCGAGCACCTGCTGCCACTCGGTCGCGGTCATCAGCGCCGAGTCGACGTAGAAGGCGAGGAGAGGCTTGCCGGCGATCTTCAGCGCCGACGGGTGCGCCGCGGCGAGCTTGGCCATGTCGACGATGTCGTCGGTGAGGGCGGCCTTGCGCGAGGTCTGGTCGTTCAATCCAAAAGAAGAGCCAAAATGCCAATAAACGGTCGCGTCGTTTCCGATCCACACCGAGCCCGGCATGCCGGCCTTGTCGCCCTCGTCGAGGAAGGAGAGCACCGCGCGGTACGCCGTGTCCCACGTGGCGGCCTGCTTGTTCTGCGGGTACGCCGAGGTGAACTTGACGCTGTCGAGCTGGAGCAGGAACGCGTCGAGGCGCGCGCCGGAGTCGCAGGGGCGCCGCACGCACGAGAGCATCAGATCGATGCGCTTTCGGCTCTCGTCGTCGCGCCCGGTCGACGAGTAGATGCCGGCGAGCGGTCGCCGCTTCGACGCGATCCATCGCTGGCGGCCGGCGTCTGCGTAATCGGCGCACTTCGACGGATCGTCGTCGAGCCCGCACTGCGGAAACGTCTGCAGCCAGTTGCCGTAGCCCGGGTCGAGCCCGCCTTGCGGGTCGCTCTTCGGGATGCCGAACCAGTTCACCGCGAAGACGGCGGCGAGGTGCGCCGGCATGTGCGCGTCGAGATCGAAGGCGTGCGCGGCGAACGCGGGAGCAGGCGCGAGGAGCGCGATTGTGAAGGCGGCGGCGGTGAGACTCTTCACGCTCCGACCAAGGTAGCTCGGCGTCGCCGCGCGCGGTAGTCTGGGCGATCCATGCGCCGGCGCGTCGTCATCGTCGGAGGGCTCGTCCTCAGCGGCTGTCTATTTCCCTCGCTCGACGAGCTCGGGGGAGTCGACGCGCAAGCCGTCGACGGCTCGGTCGCGCCGGACGCGCCGTCGGAGAGTGACGCGCAGACCGCGCCCGACGCCGACGCGGCCGCCGCCGACACGGACGCGGCGCCGCAGGACGCGGCGCCCGACGCGCCTTCGTCCTTTTGCGCGCAGCACGCTTCCGCGGTGTTTTGCGCAGATTTCGACGAGTCGGCGGACGCCGCCGCGGGGTTCACGAACGCGTACCTCACCGACGGCGGCGTCCTCTCGCTCGACACGGCCGAGTACGTCACGGCGCCGGCGGCGCTCCTCGCCGGGAGCACCGCGCTCGCGAGCGGCGCGTCGGCGCACGGCGCCGAGGTCCGTTACACGAACTTCGCCCCGACGACCTCGCTCACCCTCGACGTCGACGTGCGCGTCGACGCGCTCGCGACCCAAGGCTCGTACGTCGAGGCCTTCGCCCTCGTGTTCGACAGCGGCGCGAAGTCCTCGCTACAGCTCAACCTGAAGAGCGCGTCGAGCGAGGTCGGCGAGGAGCTCGACCCGGGCGACGGCGGCGCCAAGACGTACGTCGGCCACGCGTTTCCGGCGAAGCTGCCGATGGGCGCGTGGTCGCACGTCACCGTCGCCCTGTCGTTCGCGGCGCGCACGCTCACGGTCACGGTCGACGCGGTCGTCGTCGTCGACCACGTGACCCTCGCGCCGGGCTTCGCGACCGGGAACCTCGACGTGTACGCCGGAAACGCGTACTCGCCGGGCCCGTCGAGCGGGGCGTCGATTCGTCTACGACGACGTGCTCGTCGTCGGGAGCTGACTACTGCGAAGCTTTGACGTGCGCGGCGTACGCCGTCGCGTCGAGGAGGTCCTTGGCGGGCTCGCTCGGCTCGATCACGACCATCCACGCCTTGCCGTAGCAGTCCTCGTTCACGAGCTCGGGCTTCTTGTCGAGCTCGGCGTTGATCTCGACGAGCTTGCCCGAGACCGGCGCGAACAGATCGCTCAGCGTCTTGACGCTCTCGATCGTGCCGAAGGCTTTGCCGGCCTCGAGCACGTCGCCGACCTTGGCGTCGATGGTGACGAGCGTGATGTCGCCGAGCTGCTCGACCGCGAAGCTCGTGATGCCGACGCGGAGGCGGTTGCCCTCGCTCTTCGCCCACTCGTGGTCTTTGGTGTACTGGAGGTCGCCGGGAAAGTCGCTCATCGCGGGCTTCTCCTTATCACAGATTGGCGATCAGCTTGTCGCCGATCGAAGGCGGGTCGATCTTGCCGAACCAGATGCTCCACGTCGCCTTCATGAAATCGACGCCTGCCACGGTCGCCGTCCCGCCGCCCTGCTCCCAGAAGGTCGTCGTTTTCGCGTTCGAGTCGTAGGAGATCTTCACGTAGGCGCCGTCTTTGAACTCGGCGTTGAACGCGCCGAGCGCCTGGTTGATCTTGCCGCCGTCGTTGTAGCCGTTGGCCGTGTACGCCTCGCGCATCGCGTCGACGATTTTGCCGTTGCCGACGCTGCGCATCATCTTCCACGTGAATTTCTTGTCGCAGTCGGCGTCGATGACGGCTTGCTTCGAGTGCGGGACGACGCACTTCATGTCGTGGCCGATTTGGTAGACGTTCGCGGTGACGAAGAGCACCTTCTTCTGCCGGACGGCGTCGCCCGTGTGGTACCAGCCGGCGGAGTCGGCTTGGATGGCGAGCGCCGAAGGGGCGAACGCGGTTGCGGCCAGGACGACGGCGAGGGAGAGAGAGCGCATGGGAGCGCCATCGTACATCAGCGCGGATCAGAACCCGAGCTGGAGCGCGATCTCGGGGCCGAACGCCGGGAAAAACGAGGCGCCGAACGCGGCGGTCGCGCGCGCGGCGAGGAAGAACGCCGCGCGCTGCGAGAACCCGTAGCGCGCGCCGGCCGCGAGCGTCACGAACCCGGGCCCGCCGGCGTGCCAGGCCTGGACCGGGCGCTCGCCGGCGACGTTGTTCTGCGCGACGGTGATCGCGAGGTTCGACGCGTACGCGGCGGCGCCGCCGCCGAGCTGAACGTAGGGCGCGAAACCGTCGTGTCCGATCGGGTTGTCGCCGAACACCCACGTCGCGCGCGCCTCGAGGTGAATCGGAGGAAACTGCGCGCCGACGCCGCCCGAATATGCGGCCGAGACGTAGCCGACCGCGACGCCGAGCATGAAGTTGCCGGTCAGCGCGAAGTCGAGCGTGAGCTTCACGCGAACGTTCGCGGGCTGGAGCCCGCCGCTGATCGTGCCCGACTTGCCGGCGACGAGCGTCGAGTTCTCGGTGTTGTCCTTCGGAAAATCAGTGCCCTGCGGCGTGTCGCTGGTGCACGCCCAGTTGGGATCGGTCTGCGTCCCGTCGCTCGCGTTGCGCGCGCAGACGTCGGTGCCCGCGGGCAACACGGTGAAGTCGACGTCGCCCTCGACGCCGATCCAGATTTTCCGCGAAGGGCCTCCGCGCGACCGGTGCGCTCGGCGTCTCGGCACCGCCGCCGCCGCCGCCGCCCTCGGGTTGGGCTTGTTCCTCGCCTTCGACGAGCCCTTCGCCGCACATCGTCGGCGCGCGCTGCCCGGGGAGGTGCGGCCGCGGGCCCTCGATCTGCTCTTTGACGGGCACCGAGTACGGGTGGCGCTTGTCGCCGCTCTCGAGGATTGGGAGCCCGTCGGAGTCGAAACCCTCGAAGTAATACTGGACGCGTCCGAGCTTCACCGCGCCGCAGGGGATCACGTTCCCCCAACCGCCGGAGAGCCGCACGAGCTCGAGCCGCCTGAACGACGACATGCCGGGCCCGCGGTAGCGCACGACGACGGACACGGGGTGCGCGCTCCCGTTGTAGGTGACGAACACCGGCAGCGGGACGCTCGCGCGCTGCTCCGCCGCCGGCGTGTGCTCGAAATCGCCCGACGGTTGCGACGTCTGCGGCGACTTCACGTCGTTCCACACGTCGCGCACCTTGCTCGAGGCGTACGCGCGGTCGAGCTCGATGTTCGGATCGAACGAGAGCGCCGCCGAGAAGTTGCTGCGCCCGCGCTCCTCGTCGCCGCGGAGGACCTGGAGCGAGCCGAGATCGCGCAGCACGGCGGCGAGGGTCTCGGGCGTGCAGTTGTCGGGCTCGCACGCCGACTCGGCGCGCTTCAGCGTCGCGAGCGCCGCGGTGTCGCGGTGCGCGCGGTGTTCGGCCTTCGCGCGGGCGAGGTCGCGCTTGGCCCCCGCTTCTTGGCGCGCGCCGGCGAACGCCGTCCTCGGCGCGAGCGCGACGAGCGCCAGCGCGAGGCCGAGGGCGAGAGCGCGCGCCGGACCCTTCATCAGGGCGTCTCCGAGATCGCGTTGTTGCACGCCGTCGAATCGGCGTTGCCGGCGAGCCACGACGTGAGGCAGACGTCCTGATCGTCGCCCGGCGTGACGAGCGCGCCGCCTTTGTGCGCGTCCCAACCGCGCGCCTTGCGGATGAGCGTGAGCAGCTCGGGGTGGGCGCCGCCGCCGTTCACGACGGCGGTCATGACCGCGGGCTCGAGCGCCACGATGGAGCGATACGACGCCTCGTACTCTTGGCTCTGGGTGTTGAGCCCGCCGCTCGCGCGGCAACCGGGCGCGAGGCCAGCCTCGTTCGGGTCGAGTCGAAGCCCGTAGCAGCCGTAGAGGACCATGTTGCGCGTCGCTTCGCCGTGGCAGTCCATCGAGCCGCAGCGGTGATCGAGGTAGTCGCCGACGCCCGCGGTCTCGAACTGTCCGAGGTCCGGGCCGACGACGCCTTCGCGCTCGTCGGCGGGCGCGAAGTTGCAGCCGATCGCGACGGCGATCGCCGCGACGGCGAACGACGCGAGGACGGCCGCGCGCGACTTCATGGCGTCACCTTCGTCACGTAGATCGGCCCGGGCGTGTTCGCGGCCTTGCCGCTCCCGAAATGGCACCACGCGCACGACCCCTCGCGACCGATGTGCGTGACCATCTGCGCCGGGTTGCTCGGATCGTTTCCGACCACGGTCACGCCGTAGACGGCCGTCCCGTCGCTGCCGACGTACGTGCCGATCGGGTACGTCGGCTGCCAATCGGACTTGCGGATGATGAAATTCCCCGCCGAGTTCGTCGTCGCCTGGATCTGACTGCCGACCGAGTCGACGAGCGTGACCGTCGCGCCCTCGAAGGGCGTCACGAGGTCTTCGTTGTAGATCGTGCCCGCGATCGCGAAGTCGTCGTGGCAGACGAGGCACGGCTGGCCCGGTCGGTGAAACTCGCCGCGCGGCACGTTCGGATCTTCCGGCCCGAGCGCGTCGCGTTCGGCGCTGCGCACGGGATCCGCGCACGCGGCGATCGCGAGCGCGACGAAGAGGATTTGCGATCTCACAGCTCCACCTCCAGCGTCAGCGACGAGATGATGCCGCTCCGCGACGTCAGGTAGAGGTCGTCGAGGAAGGACGTGTACATCCCGTCCACTTGAACCGAGAGCCGCGCCTTCTGCAGGTCGGCGGCGCCGCCCAGATAGAAATAGAGCCCGCCGCCGCCGGTCGCGGTCCAGAGCGGGCCGAGCTCGCGGTCGCCGGTGCGAAACACCGGCAGGTCCCAGGCCGTCGGGTCGCCGGTCGGGTTGCGCGACTCGTACGCGCGCTTCCAGAAGCTCACGCCGTTTTGCCCGTGGAAGCGCGCGTGCGGCCAGATGGCGACGCGCTTGCCGAGGTCGACGATCCATCGCACGTCGGTCGTCGACGCGAAGAGCGCCCACGTGTCGCCGTAGACGCGCTCCTCGAGGCGCAGCGTCGAGCCGTCGAAGCGATGCGCGAGCCGCGCGGTCGCCGCGATGCGGCGCTTGCTGAGCGGCGTCTGCTCGAGCGGGCGCTCCGGGAGGCGATTCGCCGTCACCCACGCGAACGGCGCGCCGAGCGGCGCCTGCGCGGCCGTGTCGGGCGAGAACATCGGCACGTAGCGATACGGCTTGGACTGGTCGCCGCTCTCGAGGCCGATGTCGAAGACGAGCGCGCCGGTCGTCGCCTTGCCGAGGATCTGCGTGACGCCGAAGTTGAACGACGTCCGGTTGACGACGCGCGAGAAGACGCCGAACGACGTGCAGTTGTTCGGCGTGGCCGCCGGCGAGAGCTCGGCGCCGCAGCGCCCGACGTCGTCGTGACCGAAGCCGAAGCCCGCCTCGAGGGTCGTGTTCTTGTCGTTCAGATCGAGCGTCATCTCGGCGCCGACGCCGAACGAGAAATAATCCGGCTCGCTCGAGAGCGAGCCCGCGAGCGTCAGGCCGAAGGTCTTGGGCTTGTACGTCGCCTCGAGCGAGCCAGCGTGACGCACCTCGGTCCACCGAGGCGACGCGGTCGAGACGACGTCCGCGGACGCCGCCGAGACGACGTCGACCACGTACTGCCCGCGGAGCGACGCGCCCTGAAGCACGTTCGTGATGCTCCCCGCGATCGACGGCGTGAAGACGGTCACGTTGTCGCTGTCGGCGTACGTCGCGATCTCGAGCGACGCGCGCTTCTCGCTCGAGTCGTCGAGCCGCGTCTCGGTGTGCGCGGTGTGCTCCGCCGCGAGCTGCTCGCCGCGGTCTTTACGCGCGACGGACTGCTCGGCCGGATTCTCGTCCTCGGCGAGCGCCGCCTGCGCGACGAACATCGCCGCCAGGCCCCAAAACAAGGGCCGCACTTTTCGGGTTCCCGGACCGGATTAGATCAGTTGCAGCCGCAACCGCTCTCGGCGACCGACCCACCCCCGGTGGCGCCCTCGTGAACTGCGTACACGTGCTCGGCCGCGGGGCCGTCGCCGATCGCGTCGGTCATCGTCGGGTGCGCGAGCTTGCCGCGCTCGTACGGCGCGACGTGCGTGCACCCGGCGGCGAAGACGAGGAGAGCGGCTGCAATGAGGAGCTTCGTCATGTTCATCTCTTCTCAGTTGTTGAGGGCGCCCGCGGCGGCCCACGCGTTCATGTCCGAGACCGCGGCGGAGTAGCTCGACGGCCCGTTCGTCGGCATGTTGCCGCCGTACCAGGAGAGGCAGGATTGACTCGAATCGACGAGCGCGGACGACGTCCCGCTGATGTACCCGCGGCCCTGGAGCCACGTGTAGAGCGAGCTTTTGCTCGACCCCTGGCTGTGGCAGCTCGAGCAACGGCCCTTCGTGCCGCTCGCCATGTAGCTGTTGAAGATCTGCGTCCACGTCGGCGCGGTTTGCGTCTGCGTCGTGCCGGAGTCTTGCGTCTGGGTCGTGCCCGAGTCTTTCGACTGCGTGGTGCCCGAGTCCTTTGACTGGGTCGTCCCGGAATCTTGCGATTGGGTCGTGCCCGCGTCGGTGCCCGTGTTGTTGTTGTTGTTCGGATCCGGGTTGTTCGGATCGCTCGGGTTGTTGCCGTTGGCGGCGTTGGGATCGGTCGGAGCGGTGGTCCCGCCGAACGGGCCACCGAGCGGGGGATCATCGACGCTCCCACACGCAACGAGGGCGAGGGAGATCAGCACTGCAGCTACGGGCACGCGCATCGTCAACCTCCGAAAGGATGCGAACACGTACCACTAATTTTCGCGGCTGGTACCACGAAAAACAATGCGATCCCTACGGAATACGGGCGGATCGCACAATTCCGTTCGGGCTCGACAGTACGGGCGCTCCGCCCATGCGCGCAGCGAGGCACTCGCGCAAGACGGACGCCGGACAAGGCTTCGAGAGGACCTCGTGAACGACCTTCCGGGCGCGTTCTTGGGCTGTTTTCTCGATGTTTCCCGTCAGGATGACGCGGATCGCCCCGGGCTGCGCGACGGCGACCCGCTCGAGGAGCGCCACGCCGTCCATTTCGGGCATCGACAAGTCGGTCACGACGGCATCGAAGGTCGTTCGCTCGATTTGCTCGAGAGCCGCTCGCGCGCCGCACGCGAAGACGAGCGTCCACGGCGCGCGAAAGAGCGCGAGCCGCAGCGCATCGAGCACCGACTGCTCGTCGTCGACGAAGAGCACCGTCTTCACGCCGCGCGCTCCGTCGCGCTTTCGGCGCACGGCAGCCGCACGACGAACGTGGTCCCGACGTCCCGCTCCGACGTGAAAGCGATGCTCCCGCGGTGGCGCTCCACGATCGCGCGTGCGATCGCGAGCCCTTGCCCCGTGCCTCGCCCGATCGGCTTGGTGGTGAAGAACGGCTCGAAGATCTTGTCGCGCGCGCCGTCGTCGACCCCGGCGCCGTCGTCGGTGACGCGGACGACGACCGAGGCGCCGTCGCGCTCGGTCGAGACGGTGATGCGGCCTCGCCGCCGATCGCGCGCGTGGCGCTCGGCGATCGCGTGGGCAGCGTTCACGAGCAGGTTCACGAGCACCTGGTTGATCTCGCCTGGGTTGGCCTGCACCTCGGGCACGTCGCCGAGCGCGAGCGCGACGTCGGCGACGTATTTGTATTCGTGCTTCGTGAGGATCAGCGCGGCGTCGACGGCGCGGTTCACGTCGAGCGGCGCGCGCGTCGTGCCGGGGTGCGCGAGATCGCGGAGCGACGTGACGATCGCCGTGACGCGAGCGAGGCCGTCTTTCACGAGTCGTATCGCTTCGGGCATGTTCGAGCGCATGTAGTCGAGCGACTCGCGATCGCCGCTCGCGGTCGCGAGCAGCTCGCCCATGCCCTCCTCGAGGAAGACGACGCTGTCGCTCACGAACTGGAGCGGCGTGTTCATCTCGTGGGCGATGCCGGACGCGAGCCGCCCGACCGACTCGAGCTTGTGCGCTTGCGCGAGCTCGCGCTCGACGCCCTCGCGCGCGGCCGCCTCGTGTTTGAGCTGCTCGAGCGCCATGTCGAGCTGCGCGCGCTGCGCCTCGGCGCGCTCGGCGATCTCGCGGACGACGGCGACGCGTCCGTTGCTGACGACGCGCGCGATGAGCGCGAAGGTCACGCACGCGAGCGGGATCATCCAAGGGACGCCGTCGTGCATGGCCACGAGGCCGTAGGACGCGCACATCGAGAGAAGGAGCGCCCAGCTCCCGGCGGGGCTCGCCATGTAGGTGAGCCCGGCGTAGGGGAGCCACATCCAGACCGGCAGCGGCCACCCCGTGAAATGGTTCACCGAGACGCCGATGACGATGTTCACGGCGTTGCGCACCATGTCGGTTCGCGCAGCGCCCCAGCGGGGCACGACGAAGAGCGTCGCCACGATGTTCAGCGGCATGACGGCGAAGAAGCTCGCGAGGCTGACCGCGGCCTTCGTGCCGTCGTGCCAGAGCGCGACCATCGTGAGCACTTGAATGACGACCGCCGCCGCCGAGTCCACCGGCGTGAGCCGTCGCATCACGCTGGCGTAGCGACCCTCCGTCGTGGCATGGCTCGCCTGCACCGCATCATTTACGGCACGGCTCGGCGGGTCTTAAGCCCTCACCAAGCGACCGCGATCCGGTAAATGACGAAGAAGCCGAAGGCGACGCTCAAGAGGCCGGCGGCGCGCGGCAAGTGCTCGCGGACGCGGTGCGCGCGGGTCGCGAAGGCGAGCGGCAGGGCCATGGCCGAGGTGATCGCGGTCATGCCGGCGATGGTGCCCACCCCGAAGAGGGCGAGGTACGCGATCGCCCAGCGCGGATCGCGGATGGTCGCCAGCATCATGAGCGCGATCGCGGCGGAGCCGGCGAGACCGTGGACGACGCCGACGCCGAAGGACTTGGACGCGGTGCGCGGCGCCGCCGAACCGTGGTCGTGCGGGTGCGCGAGGTTGAACGCGCCGAGCGCGATGAGCATGATCCCCACGCAGAGCTCGAGCGAGAGCGCGACGCGCGGCGGGAGCACGAGGCCGAAGGCGATGATGCCGCCTCCGACGAGCATGACCGTGAGCATGTGCCCGGCGCCCCACATCGCGCCGAGCTTCGACGCGGCGCTCGCCCGGCGCTCGCGGCTGACGAGCGCTGCGACGGCGACGACGTGATCGGCGTCGGTCGCGTGACGCATGCCGAGCAGGAAGCCGACGACGAGGACCGCCAGGAGGTGCACCGACCCACCCGTAGCACGATTCGAACCAATCGTGCTACGCGCGGAAACCGCGCAAAATCGCGGCGCGCCCGGCGCAGACGCGCCACGATGGTGGCGGCAACGCGCGCCGTTTGCGGGCCCGCGCGCACGTCAGAGGGCGGTCGCCGGCTGGGTCACGGGCGGCGGGAGCGGCGGCGTGTCGCGCAGCCAGACGTCGCTCGCGACGAACCCGAGCAGCGTCAGGACGAGGAACGCGCCCGCGAGGAGCGCGAGCTTGAACGACGCGTTCTCGCGGCCGATCTCCATGAACCACGCGCCGACGATCGCGGCCTTGATGGCGGCGATGAACAGCGCGGCGGCGATCGACATGTGCCCGAGGTGGGCGAAGGACAGCCCGAAGCTCACGCACGCGAGGGCGATGAGCGTCGTGCCCGCCGCGACTTTTCCGAGGACGCCGGTCATGCGAGGTAGAAGATGGGCCAGAGGAAAATCCAGACGATGTCGACGAAGTGCCAGTAGAGCGCCGTCGCCTCGACCGAGTGCGTGAGGCTGCCGCGGAAGATCATGACGCCGCGGTAACCGAGGAGGCCGGTGCCGATCGTGACGTGCAGCGCGTGGAGCCCCGTCGCGAGAAAATAGAGCGTCCAGAACGTCGGCAGGCCGTGCACGGGATGCTCGAGGAAGAAGCGTCCACGTCCGCCGGGGTAGATGCCCTCTTTGAAGTGCTCGGAATACTCGGTGAATTTGATGGCGAGGAAGACGAGGCCGAGCGCCGCGGTCCCGAGCGTCATGGAGCCGGCGAGCAGGCGGCGCCCCGAGCGCTGGGCGTCGACCGCGATCGCGACGAGTGTGCTCGAGACGAGGAGGACGGCCGTGTTGAGGGAGCCGAGGTACTTGGTGTTGTGCGCGATCCCCACCTTGAACGCCTCGGGCCAGTCGGACTGGTACGAGAGGATCAGCGCGAAGATGCCGCTGAAGAGGAGCGCCTCGCTCGCCAGGAAAATCGCGAGCGCGATCTTCACGGCCTGCGCTTGCTGCTCGAGCGTCGCGTAGTGGTCGTGCGTCGGCGGCGTGAGAGCCAAGGGCTCGGTCATTCTTCCTCCTGGGGCGTGGTGTAGTCGTAGGCGCCGACGCGGAAGTCGACCGGGCCCTCGAAATTGCGCTCGGGCGGGGGCGAGGCCGTGCGCCACTCGAACGACCGCGAGCGCCACGGGTTCGGACCGGCGGGCTTCCCGCGGAAGAACGAGTAGGTGATGTAGACGAGCACCATCACCATGCCGCTGGCGAGCGCCCAGGAGCCGACGGTCGAGATGACGTGGAGCGTCTGGAACTGCGGCGGGTCGTCGTAGTAGCGCCGCGGCATGCCGCCGTTGCCGAGGAAGAACTGCGGCGTGAAGGTGACGGCGAAGCCGATCGTGACGAGCGCCCACGCGATGACCGCCCAGCGCTCGTCGTACATGCGGCCGGTGACCTTCGGCAGCCAGTAATGGAGCGCCGCGAGGAAGCCCATGAACGTGCCGCCCACCATGATGAAGTGGAAGTGCGCGACCACGAAGTAGGTGTCGGTCCAGTGGATGTCGAGGGCCATCGTGGCGAGCCCGACGCCCGTCATGCCGCCGAACGTGAAGAGAAAGAAAAATGAAAATACGTAAAGCAGCGGCGCTTTGAGCGATATCGATCCTTTGTAAAGTGTGCCGACCCAGGTGAAGACTTTGATCGCGGAAAATATCGCGACCATCATCGACAGGACGCCGAACGCGCCGGCGTCGAAGGTCGACATGCCCGCGACGAACATGTGGTGGCCCCACGAGAGGAACCCCACGAACGCGATGCCGATCGTCGAAACGACAATCGCGGTGTACGAGTACGGGTTCTTGCGCGCGAAGGTAGGGATGACGTCGCTCACGACGCCCATCGCCGGCAGGATCATGATGTAGACGGCGGGGTGCGAGTAAAACCAGAAGAGGTGCTGGAAGAGCACGGGATCGCCGCCGCGCGCCGGATCGAACATGCCCCAGTCGAAGGCGTGATCGAGGCCGACGACCGTGAGGGCCATCGCGAGCACGGGCGTCGCGAGGATTTGGATGATGCTCGTGCCGTAGATTGCCCACGTGAAGAGCGGGAGCTTCATCCACCCGAGGCCCTTCACGCGCATCGTGTGGATGGTCGCGATGAAGTTGATCCCGGTCATGATGCTCGACCAGCCGACGATGAAGATGCCTATCACGGTCGGCAGCACCGCCGCCGGGGAGTGTGAGCTGTACGGTACGTAGAAGGTCCAGCCGGTGTCCACGCCTCCCATGAAGAGCGACACGATGATGACGGTCGCGCCGAGGAGATAAACGTAGAAGCTCGCCAGGTTGAGCTTCGGAAATGCGACTTCGGTGGCGCCAATTTGCAAAGGCACCAAAAAGTTTCCGAACGTAGTCGGTATGGATGGAATCAAAAATAACCAAACCATGATCACGCCGTGTAGCGTGAACATTCGATTGTACGTGCCGGCGGACATGATCGTCGGGCCGGGCGTCAGGTGCTCGATGCGAATCAGCATGGCGAACAAGCCGCCGAGCGCGAGCATGGTGGTCGTGGCGAAGAAGAAGAGGACGCCGATGCGCTTGTGGTCGGTCGTGAGCGCCCACGAGAGGAAGGTCGTCTTGGCTCCGAAGAAGTCCTCGCGCGCGGGCTTGGCGCCCGGCGGAACCGGCAGATCCTCGATCGACGTGGTCGTCATGGCCGTTTCTCCGGTTCGACTTGCAGCGCGGGCAGGGCGATTTTCTGCGACTCGCCGCCGTCCTTGAGCGAGCGAATGAGCTCGACGAGGGCGCCGACCTCTTCGGCGTCGAGGTGCCCGCGGAAGCTCGGCATGATCGGCCTGTAGCCGGCCACGATCTGCGCGAGCGGGTCCATCATCGACTCCGTGAGGTAGGCCTCGTCGGCGACGACGGTCTTGCCGTCGGCGAGCTTCACCGGCGACCCGTACAGCCGAGCCCACGACGGGCCGATGTGGCTTTGGCCGTCGAGGGTGTGGCACGCGAGGCAGCCGTTCTTCATCGCGACCTCCTTTCCGCGCGCGATCATCTCGTCCGGCTTCGCGCCGCGCCGCCACTGCGCCCAGTCGTCGGCGGTGAGCACGTGGATCTCGCCGAGCATCGTCGAGTGGCCGGTACCGCAGAACTCCGCGCAGTAGATTGGGTAGACGCCGGGCGCGGCCGCGTCGAGCCAGGTGTTCACCCAGCGTCCCGGGATGACGTCTTGTTTGATGCGGAAGGACGGCGCGAAGAAGCTGTGGATGACGTCGCGCGAGGTCATCACGAGCCTGACTTGCTGGTGCTCGGGGACGTAGAGCGTGTCGTTCGACGTCTGGCCGTCGTCGTAGGAGAACTTCCACATCCACTGCTTGGCCGAGACGTAGACGACCATCGCGTGCTCGGGCGGCGTCTCGAGGTGGATGTACTGGCGATAACCGAACGCCCAGAAAATGAGGAACATGGCGAGGATCAGGGCGCCCTGCGCCCACTCGCGCTTGGCGCTGGCGACGATCGTGGGCGTCGTCTCGAGCTCGCGCTTTCGGCGATAGCGGACGACGAAATAGAGCGTGACGGCGAAGACGACCGCCGTGCCGAGGAACGTGACCGTGATGAGCGAGGCGTGCAGCGCGTCCATGTCGCGCGCCGACTGCGACGCTTCGGGCGGGAGGCCGAGCGCGTGGAGCGACCACGCCGGGAGGAGCGCTCGCGTCATCGTCGCTCCTTCAGCGCGAGGTCGATCCCGTCGTCGATGGGGACGATGGCGATGCCCGCGTCGCGGTCGGCCCAGCCGAAGCGATCGAGCCCGACCGCGGGCGCGCGCTCGAGGCCCGGCGCGCCGACGGCGATGAGCGAGTGCTGCACCGTGCTGGTCGGCGCCGGCACGGTCCCGAGGCGGCGCCCGCCGAGCGCGGCGGCCGCGACCGCGATCCCGCCGCCGAAGAGGACGATGGTGCCGAACGCGAAGAGCAAGAGCTTGCGCATCGGTACTTCGTCGGGCTCTTGTGCGCCGGGCTGGAGCTTCGCGGGCTCGCTCATGATCCCTCGTAGGCGAGGGCGACCTCGACCTCGCGCGGGCCGGGCAAGGGCGCGTGACGGCGAAAGCGGAGCATCGCGACGAGCGAGAGGACGCCGCCGACGACGAGGAAGCCCCCGAGATCCAGCCAGCTCGGCGAGCTCGCGCTGCTCGGCCCAACCATCGCCTCGCAGTCGAGGGCGTGGACGCAGACGATGAGCGCGCCCATCGCGCCGACGTGCCACCAGCGCTGCTTCGGCGCGCGCGGGACGAGCATCAAGAACGGGATGACGAAGCGGCCGAAGACGAGGACCGTGGTCATCCACCCCCACGCGTACGCGGTGCGCGGCACGAAGAACGCGACCTCGCGCGGCATGTCCGCGATCCAAATCAGCATGTAGAGCGAGAACGCGCAGTAGCCCCAGAGGCACGTCGCGACGAGCTCGACACGGCCCCACGCGCTCGACTGGCCTTGCGTGACTTGGAACGTGCCTCCGGCGAGCGCGCCGACGAGCGCGGTCGCGCCCACGCCCGCTCCGAAGGAGCCGACGAGCACGTAGAGCCCGAACATGTCCGACACCCACGGGCGCGCGGGGGCGAGCGTCACGTCGAAGAAGAAGAGC
Source organism: uncultured delta proteobacterium (assembly GCA_963731595.1). GTDB lineage: Bacteria > Myxococcota_A > Polyangia > Polyangiales > Polyangiaceae > DASXHD01. The sequence continues at coordinate 478,701 of CAVSWE010000009.1, read as the reverse complement.
GTCATGAGGATCGAGACGACGATGAGCCCGACGGCGCCCACGCCCGCGCGCTTCTTGTCTCGGAGCTGCGCCGCGCGGAAGCTCTCTTCGAATGCGATCGCGACGACGAGGCACGCGACGTCGAGCGGGATCTCGTCCGACACGTGGAGGATCGGGATGAACGCGAGGCAAGCGACGGGGAACGCGCCGCCGACCGCGCTGTGGACGTGACGAAGCGTCGCCGACCATTTCGCGCCCGCGTTGACGAGCACCGCGCCGACGAGGAACCCGCCGAGCGTCAGCGTGAGGCCGAACGTCGCCGCCGCGTGCCACGCATACGCGAGGTGCCTCGGCCGGAAGATCGCCTCGAGGATCATCAGCACGCCGCCGGCGAGGGCAAAGGCGATCGAGGTGAGCATGGCTCTCTTCACGGCGCCTCCTTTCGGAGCCGGGCCGCAAGATCCGGCGCCAAATCTCGGGCGACGGCGTGCCGGCTGCGGCGCAGCGCGCAGACGTACGCGACAACCTCCCAGCGCTCGTCGTCGTCGAGCTTGGAAGCGTACGACGGCATGAAGCCGTAGCCGTCGCGGATCACCTCGTGAATCGCGCCGGGCCCGAGCGCGAGCAGGCGCGGCGACATGAACGACGGCGGCTTGCGGAGCGGCATCTTCTCGGCGACGGCGCTGTCCCCGTCGCCCGCGACGCCGTGGCACACGCGGCACGTTTCGTCGAAGCGCGCGCGACCCTCGTCGAACGACGCGCGCGTGATCCACGCGGGGAGATCGGTCACGAACTTCCCGTCCGGCGTCGTGTCAGGCGTCTCGTGGAATTCGATCGCGCGCGTTCCCGCCGGAGGCGTGCGCATGACCATCCCGTCGCGAAAGACCGGCGTCTGCCCGAAGGCGTCGCCGCGCGGCTGCTCCATCATCCGCGAGAGCGTCGGATCGATCTCGTGGAACGCGTCGCCGCCGTTGCACGACCAAAGCAGCGCGAGGAGGAGCGCGCGCTTCATTGGACGCGCCCTTCCCAGGTCTCGATCTGGAGCGCGCCGATCTCGCGGAGCTGATCGAGCAGGCGCGCGTCGTAGGCGGGGTCGGACGTGTCGACCGCGATCCAGAAGCCGTCCTCGGTGCCCTCGATCTCGAACCACGGGTGGTGCAGGCGCGGCATCCCCGACGCGGCGAAGAACGCGAAGAACGCGGTGAGCCCGCAGGTGAGGATCATCGTCTCGTAGGTGATCGGGATGTCCGTCCAGAAGGAGAAATACGGGCGCCCGCCGACGTCGATGCGGTAGTCGAACGCGTTGGTCCACCAGAGGAGGAGCAGCGCGAGCGAGCCGCAGAGCGCGGCGACGCCGCCGGCGAGGAACGGGATGCGCGAGCGCGGGATGTCGAGCGCGTGCTCGATCTCTTCGACCTCGTACGGCGTGATCGCGTCGAGCCGCGTGTAGCCGGCGCCGCGGAGCGCGTGGACCGCGTCGAGCAGCGCCCGGTGATCGGAGAAGCGCGCGAGGACGCCCGTCGACTTCAATCGGCGTGCACGTCGCACGCCGACATTCGTCGGCGCTTCGCTCGGCTTCATGTGAGCGCGTCCTTCTCGGTCTCGCGGATCGGAATGAAGGGCACGAACCGGAGGAAGAGGCAGAAGGCGAACAGGAAGAAGCCGCCCGAGCCGAAGAGGATCAAGCCGTCGATCCAGCTCGGTCGGTAGTGACCCCACGCCGACGGCAGAAAGTCCGCCGAGAGCGACCCGGACACGATGAGGAAGCGCTCCGTCCACATACCGAACTGGATGAAGATGGAAGCGCGAAGAGGAACCACGCAGACCGGCGCGCCCGCCGGAGCCAGAGCGACTGCGGCAGCGCGACGTTGCAGACGATCGTCGCCCAGAACGCCCACGCGAAAGGCCCTTTGGCGCGCGTGAAGAAGATTTGATGAATTTCGTAGACGTCGTGGCCGCGCCGGACCGCGAGCATCTCGGCAAAATACGAATATCCGACGATGAGGCTCGTCACGAGGAGCATGCGCGCCATCATGTCGAGGTGTCGCTTCGTGATGACGTTCTCGAGCTTGTAGAGCTTGCGCGCCGGGATCATGAGGGTGAGGACGAGCGCGAAGCCGCTGAAGATCGCGCCGGCGACGAAGTACGGCGGGAAGATCTCGGAGTGCCAGCCGGGGACGAGGCCGATGGCGAAGTCCATGCTGACGATGCTGTGCACGGAGACGACGAGCGGCGTCGCGATGCCGCCGAGGAGCCCGTAGGCGATGCGATAGCGCTGCCACGTGCGCGCCGAGCCGCGCCATCCGAGCGCGAAGATGCCGTAGACGATCCGCTGCCGCTCGGTGCGCGCGCGATCGCGCATCAGCGCGAGATCGGGCACGAGGCCGAGGAACCAGAAGAGGAGCGAGACGATGAAATAGGTCGATGACGGCGACCACGTCCCACGTGAGCGAGCTGCGGAACTGCGGCCAGACGTGCATCGTGCTCGGGTAGGGGACCAGCCAGTAGCGAACCAGGGCCTGCCGAGGTGGAGGATGGGCATGAGGCCCGCCTGGAAGAGCGCGAACAGCGTCATCGCCTCGGCGAAGCGGTTGATGCTCGAGCGCCACTTTTGCTCGAGGAGGAGCAGGAACGCCGAGATGAACGTCCCGGCGTGGCCGATCCCGATCCACCAGACGAAGTTCGTAATCGCGAAATGCCCACGCGACCGGGATGTTGTTGCCCCAGCATGCCGATGCCCGTGATGAACGTGTACGGATGAGACAAGATGAGATGCCGAGACCGTGACGAAGCGCCGGCCACTAGCGCAGGGTCGGAGCACTGTCGACCAGCTGTCGGCGAGCTGCGTAAGATCGATGCGCGTGAGCTGGCTCGTCGAGCTCCGCGGCGGGGTGCGGGTCGTCACGCGAGCTCCGGGTTCGGTTGTCGAGATCTGCGGGAAGTACCGGATGCGCGGGCGCGTGCCGAGCTCGTCGAGGACGGCGTAAGCGCTCGGGCAGGCCGTAGCTGGCGGCTCACCTCCGAGCCCGCGATCGTTCGTTGTCCCCGAACACGATCGCGCGCGACGGGCACGCCTGCTGGCACGCCGTCACGACCTCGTCGCGGCGGAGATCACGGTGCCCGGCGAGCGCGAGTGCTCGTGCTCGCGGATGCGCTGCACGCAGAAGGTGCACTTCTCCATCACGCCGCGCGCGCGTACGGTGACGTCGGGGTTGTGCTCGAGCTGGCGATCGCCGGCTCGTCTTCGTGGTAATTGAACCAATTGAAGCGGCGAACCTTGTAAGGACAGTTGTTCGAGCAAAAGCGAGTACCGACGCAGCGGTTGTAGATCATCTCGTTGAGGCCGTCGTCGCTGTGCACCGTCGCGTTGACCGGGCACACGTACTCGCACGGCGCGTCGTCGCAGTGCTGGCAGAGCATCGGCTGGAAGACGGCGCCGCGCTCCGACGCGTAGTGGTCGATGCGGAGCCAGTGCATGTGGCGCCCGTTCCACACGCCGCGCTTGCCGACGGTGGGGACGTTGTTCTCGACCTGGCACGCCACGACGCACGCCTGGCAGCCGGTGCAGCGCGACATGTCGATGGTCATGGCCCACGCGTTCGGCGCTGTGGGCGAGTGCTGCGGGTCATAGAGCGACATGCGCATTCGCGTGTCGGGCGGGATGGGGCGCTCGCTCCGGAGGCGGCTGCGGGCGATCTCGTGCTCGCGCGCGTGGAGGCCCTCGTCGATCTGGGTGCGCGCGATCATTTCGGAGCGGCCGGCGGCGGTGATCGCGAGGTGCGCGCCGGCGTCGACTGCGCTCTCGAGGAGAAACGCGTTCTGGCCCACGCCGCGCGCGAGGCGCTCGGCGCCGTCGCGACCCCAGCCGAGCGCGATCGAGACGACGCTGTCGGCCTGACCCGCGTCGACGATCACGGGGAGCGCGATCGTGCGGTCGCCGGCCGTCACGGTGACGACGTCGCCGTCCTCGAGCGAGAGCCGCGCGGCCATCGCGTGCGCGACGACGGCGGCGTTGCCCCACGTGAGCTTGCTGAGCGGGTGGGGGAGCTCGAGCAGGAGCGGCGTGACGAAGCGGCCGTCGAGCACGGCGTGCGACGGGTGGAGCTCCACCTCGAGGCCGCGGTCGGGCGGCAGCTCCCATGCGTCGACTGCGGGGACGAGCGCGTCCTCGTTCAGCGCGGGCGCGTGCGGCGCGACGGTCGTGCCCGCGACGACGCCCGATTGGAGCGCCTGGTTCCACGCGTCGTCCCCGAGCCCGAGCGCGCGCTGGGCGAGCTCGCGACCGCTGGGGCTCCGGTCGCCGAGCAGCGTGGCGAGGATCTCGGCGACGGTGAGCCCGCCGAAGATTGGCTCGATGAGCGGCTGGACGATTGACGCGGTGCCGTCGTCGGCGCGCACGTCGCCCCACGACTCGAGCGGGTGCGCGACCGGAACGAACCAGCGGCACGCGCGGGACGTCTCGTTCCGCCGGAGGCCCACGTAGACGGTCTCTTTCGCGCGAGGCAGCGCGGCGGCGAGCGCGCCGTTCGGTGCAGAATACAAGGGATTCGTGCCGCAGACCACCGCGACGTCGACGTCGCCGCGCGCGAGGCTCGACGCGAACGCGTCGAGATCGTGGCTCGCCTCGCCGGCCTCGAGGACCGACGACGGCACCGGACGGACGAGCGTCCCGACCGAGCCGAGCGCGCCGTTCACGAGCCACGCGAGCGCGTGGAGGCCCGCCGGCTCGTCGTCGCCGACGATCCACGCGGCGGTTCCTCGCGGCGCCTCTTCGAGATCGCGCGCGCAGGCCGCGGCCCACGCGCCGCCGACGCCGGCCGCGCGTGCGCGCAGGCGATCGGCGAGCCCGCGCACCGACGACGAGGCGGACTTGCCGAGGATCTCGGCCGCGATCGCGCACGCGATTTGCCCCCGCGCGCGCGCGGTCGCCGCGAAGCGCTCGTCGGCGAACGCCCCCGTCGCGGTGCGCCGCGACTCGACGCTGTAGAGCCGCGCGCCGTCTTTCGTGGCCCGCCGATCGGCCAGCCCGCGCGCATTGCGGACGCAGTCGTGCCCCGACGCGAGGAAGTCGCTCGCGAAGGCGACGAGCACGCGCGCACCCGAAAAATCGAGCACCGGCTCGACGACGGCGCCGGTGGCGAGCCGGCCCGCGCTCCAGACGTTCGCGCGCGACAGCGCCGTGTGGAACCACACGCCCGACCCCGGCAGCTCGCGACGCACGCGCGCGACGAGCCCCTCGACCGAGCGCGACGAGGTCGGCTCCATCAGGATCGCGACGCGCTTCTTCCCGAGCCGCTGCTGGAATTCCGCGATCGCCGCGGGCCCTCCGCCGTCGCGCAGATGGTTCTCGCGATCCGGGTCCCAGAGCATCTCGACGAGCGCTTGGTCCACGGCGCGCGTCGCGCCGAGGCTCGACGGGTGCTTCGGGTTGCCCTCGATCTTGGTCGGGCGGCCCTCGTTGCTTCGCACGACGAGCCCCATGCCGTAGCCGTCGATCTCCCACGCGGTCGCGTAGTGGAGCGGCCGACCGGGTTGCACCTCCGGCGGCTGAACGACGTACGGGACGATCTTTCGGACGGGCGCGCGGGCGCAGCCGGCGAGCGCGGCCGACGCCGCGGCCCACTCGAGTACCGCGCGCCTTCCGAATTTTCCGTCCTCGAGGTCGTCGGTCATGCGGTCACCGGTGGCAGGTGGTGCAGTACGTCGTGGCGTGCGTCGCGCCGCGCTTCTGGTAGGTGCGGTGACACTCGACGCACCACCCCATCGTCATGGGTTTCGTCATATACACGCGCGGCATCAAGTCGACTCGGCCGTGGCACTGATCGCACGTGAGCCCGTATTGGACGTGCACGCTGTGGTCGAAATAGACGTGGTCGGGAAGGTCGGTGACGCGGTTCCAGACGACGGGAACGTTTTTGGCGACCGAATTGCGAATGGGCGCGAGCTCGGGGCTGTCGGTCCATATTTGGTTATGGCAGCCCATACAAGTTCGAGAATCAGGCAGTCCGGCCCAACGATCTCTTCTCGCTCCGGAATGGCAATAAAGGCAGTCGATTCCATCGTCGCGGACGTGGTGCCGGTGATCGAATTTGACGGGCTGCTCGCGCTCGTCGTTCATTTGTCGGACGTTCGGCGAGCGCTCCCATCCGAACAGCGCGCCGAGAGCAAGCGCGGTGCCCAGCACGATCCCGCCGAGCGCGACCCGATACAACGTGTCGGCGTAGGCGGGGAACGGTTGACGTCGCATCGCGGATGAGCACGCTTAAGCACACCGAAAATCGCGCGCAACTGTGGTTAAATGCGTGTGGCAGAGCGCCACGAGCGTGACGACCGCGCGGGAACCTCGTCGCGATCCTCGAAGTTTTGTAAGGTGGTCGGCGATGCGCCGCTCTCTCGTCGTGCTCGCGTGCTCGGTCGTCGCGTGCGCGCGTGCGCACGATGCACCCAGCGCGCGCGTCGAGCAGCCGACGCCGCCGCCGCCCAAGGTAGAGACCGCCGCGCTCGACGCCGAGCTCGCCGCGAGCCGCGCCGTCGCCAAACCACCTCGAATGCGCAAAGTAGTTTTGCACGTGGGCGACTCGATGGTTGGATATGGACACGGTTTGTCCCGTGCCCTCAAACGTCGATTCGAGGCGATGGGAATCGAATATCACTGGGACGCGTGGACGAGCGCCAACATCATGACCGTCGACGCCGCGGACAAGAAGCAATCCGGAGATCGCGATCGCTCCGAGCGGCTCGACAAGTTGATTCGCATGTTCCACCCCGATCTCGTGATCCTGAACCTCGGGACCAACAACCTCGCGATTCCGCGCGCGTCGGCGTTCGCCGACGGCATCCACGCGATCGCCGAGCACCTCGCGGCCGACGGGCGCGACTGCGTCTGGGTCGGCCCCATTCGTCCGAAATGGAAGTACAACGCGGACATGTTCGACGTGCTCGAGAAGAACGCGGCGCCCTGCAAGTACTTCGACTCGTCGCCCATTCACCCGCCGCTGCAGAGCGACGACATCCACCCGACCGACCCCGGCGGCGAGCAATGGGCCAACGCGATTTGGGCGTGGCTCGGCGAGCCGCCGGTCGACGACGGGGCGCCGTGAGCCTCCTCGGAAAGGCCGCGAGCGCGTTCGATCGCGCGATGGTCGACGCCGTTCGGATCGTCAACCGCACCCAATCGCGCGCCGAGCGGCTCCCGCACGACGAGCGCATGCGCGCGCTCGACGCGATCCGCGACGCGTACGGCGCGCCCGAGATCTGGGCGAGCCCCGACGCGTTCTTCGAGCCGCCCGCGCCGATCGCGCCGCCGCTCCGCCGCGTCCGCGCGATGGGCGGCGTCGAGGTGTACGACGCGCGGTGGCCGAGCAAATTCGAGCCGTTCCTACCGGCGCTGCGAGCCAAGTACCTCTCCTTCGAGGACAACCGCACGGCGCACGCGCGCCTTTACGTCGGCGAGCGGCCGCGTCCGGCGATCGTGATGATCCACGGGTACCTCGCGGGGCAATGGGCGGTCGAGGAGAGGGCGTGGCCGATCCGCTGGCTGGCCGAGCGCTTCGATCTCGCGCTCCCGGTGCTCCCGTTCCACGCGCTGCGAGGGCCGAGGAACCGCCGCGCTCCGCCGCCTTTTCCGGGCACCGATCCGCGCGTCACGAACGAAGGCTTCCGCCAGGCGATCTTCGATCTGCGCACGCTCGTGCGATTTCTCCGCGCGCGCGGCTCGCCCAGCGTCGGCGTCATGGGCATGAGCCTCGGCGGGTACACGACCTCGCTGCTCGCGACCGTCGAGCGCGATCTCGCGTTCGCCGTGCCGATCATCCCGCTCGCGTCGCTCGCCGACTTCGCGCTCGAGCAAGGCCGGCTCGGCACGGGCGACGAGGCGCGTCTCCAGCACGACGCGCTCGAGGAGGCGAACCGAATCGTGAGCCCGCTCGCGCGCCCGAGCCTCGTTGCGCGCGGGGGCGTGCTCGTCGTGGCGGCGGAGTCGGATCGAATCACGCCCTTGGGCCACGCCGAGCGCCTCGCGCGGCATTTCGACGCGCGCGTGGTGCGATTCCCGGGCGGTCACCTCCTGCAGTTCGGGCGGAGCGACGCGTTCCGGGCGATCGGTCGCTGGCTGACCGCGCTCTCCTGAGTCAGGCGGCCGCGAGCTTCGGCTCGGCGACGTCGGCGTGGGGCTCGAGCGCGCGTGCGAGGCTCAGACGAAACGACTCGCCGAGGACGCCGAGCCAGCGCGGCTCCGAGCGACTGCGGAGCTCGTCGCGCGCGTCGGCGCGCCACGCGAGGTAACGATCGAGCGCCTGCGACTCGCGAATCTTCCCCTTGCGCCGCCACGCTTCGAGAAGATCGATCGCGACCTGGTGATCGTGGAGCTCGCCCATCTCGCTCTGCAGGTGATGGAGCGCGTCGGCGATGGCCGCGAGCGCGGGCAGCGCGGGAACGAACGTCTCGAGCGTGAAGCGGAGCTCTCGGCACGCCGAGCGGAGCTTGTGCAGCGTCGCGACGTCGGCCGGCAGGCGCGCGTCGTACGCGCGGAGCGCGTCGTAGCGCCGCCAAGCTTCTCGATGCGTGAAATGCCGGACGAGCTCGGGCGCGGCGCGCGCGGGGTTCTTCGGCGGGCGCAGGACGACGTTCTTCGATTTCACGACGTCGCGGAGGGCCTCCGAGACGGCGTCGCGCGTGCGCCGGTCGAGCGCCTTGCGCGCGCGCTTCGCGGATTTGTCGCGGCGCCTTTCGAGCCGCTCCACGACGTCGGCGAGGGGATGGGCGTCCTTCGCGCCCGCCCCTTTCGCGTACGCGCGCAAGTCGTCGAGGAGCACGTCGGCGTCGCGCGTCTTGGCGAGCGCGCGCTCGACGTCGTGGAGCCGTTCGCTCACGCCCTCGGTCGCTCTCGCGTCGAACGCGGTGTGTCCCATCGTGTCGAGCTCGACGCGAACGCGGCGGAGCTCGGTGCGCGCCTTGTGGACGCCTTTTTCTTTGCCGGCGTGCGCCTGCTTCAGGCGCTTCCCGAGCCTGCCGATGCGCGACTCCACCTCCTCGCGGAGCGCGGCGGCCATCTTGGATTCGCCGTCCATCTCACGCCGGCTTTCGCTCGGGCCGCGACGCTGCGAGGCTCGGGGTCGCGTCGTCGTACGCGAGCGCGCTTCGCTCGCCGCGCTGATAGAAAAACTCGCTCACGACCGTCCCCGCCATGTCGTGCACGATGATTTGTCCGGAGCCGTCGCGCCGAGCGAGCTCTTTCGCATGCATCACGGCCTCCGCTTGCGCCATGCGCGGCTCCGACAAGGTCGCGCCGTCGCGACTCTGGACTTCCCACCCGGTCCCCATCCATCGCACGTGAAAAACGGCATCCATGCTCGATGAGCGAGCATCCGCCGTGCCACTGCTCAATAATGATCGGCGCACCACGGCTCGGGTCCAGCGAAGGCGGCTGCCAGCGTAGCGAGCGCCTCGTCAGGGCCGTCGACCAGACCCGCCGCGCGCAGCGCGTGCGTCGTCGCGAACCCGCTGTAGAGCGCAGCGAGGCCGCGGACGTCGAGCGTCACGTCGCCGCGACCGCCCCGCGCGGCTCGGCCGCGTCCCCCCGAAAGCGAAAAGACGTGACGACCGGCGTTGTCCGGAAAATGGGCGTCGTGGATCGCGAGGTGGACTTCGGCCTCGATCGGTGGATATCCGCGCGCGGCGAGCGCGCGCGGCACGTCGAGGATTCGGAGCATCCAGCGCTCGTGCCGGCGGACGGTCTGCGTCTGCTCCGGCAGGAGCGTGAGGAGCGGGTCGGCCGCGCAGCCGCGCCAGACGATGTCCTGCGCGAGCGAGCGGAGATCGTGCAGAAAGCCGAGGATGCGCTGCGCCGCGCCGCGCGAGCCCATCACGAGATCGCGGACGACGACGCGAAAACGATACGAGTCGCTCAGCACGTTCTGCTGAAAGACGATGTACCCGTCGCCGTCTCCGACGACGTAGGCGTAGGCGGCGGCGTCGTACGGATCGACGACGCGCTCCCAGACGGCCGGCGTGCGGTCGAGGTGACCCGTCCACGCGCGCGCGCGCCGGTCGTACGCGGCGTGAAGCGGCGCGTGCGTCTTCGGCGGGAGCGGCGCGCAGGCGAGCGCGCGATCGCCGCGCGGAAAGGAGGCGAGGGGAGCGGCGAAGTAGAGCGCCGTCCCCGCCTGCTCGAAGCCGCACGACCGGTACAGCGTCGTCGTCGACGCGTAGAGCCCGGCGATCGGCGTCTCGGCGCGGAGCTCGCCGAGCGTCTGGAGCAGCATCGCCTTCGCGAGCCCGCGTCCTCGCGCGTCGGGCGCGATCCCGACGCCGGCGATGCCGGAGAGCGGCACGCTCGCGCCACCGAAGAACTGCCCGAACCGGTACGCCGCGAGCCCGCCGACGACCGCGCCGCCCTCCCGCACCACACGGATGCGCTCGTGCCCGACGCGCTCGAAGAATTTGGCCCACGAAACCGTCGGCATCGCGAAGCTCATCTGGAGGATGCGCTCGAGGTCCGCGCGGCCCTCTTCGTCGGGGATCCCGAGGTCCAAGCTCATCGAGCCACCATACTTCTTAACAGCAGGACTGCTTGACGCTTTTGCCCCACGTGCCTACTGAAACGCTCACCGATGCGGCAGCTCTTCGGCTCTCTGGTTCTCTGCGCATTCGTCGCGTGTCGTCCGGCGGACGGCTCGACGGCCACCACGACGGAGGCCGCGGTGCCCGTGCACGTCAAGACCGCGATGGCCACGACCGAGCCCATGCCCGAGTACGTGACGCTCACCGGCACCCTCCGCGGCAATCAGGAGTCCGACGTCGCCGCGGACGCCTCCGGAAAGGTCATGCAGACGCTCGTCGAGCGGGGCCAGCCGGTCAAACGCGGTCAGGTCCTCGTGACGCTCGACGCCCGCGGGGCCGCCCTCGGGGCGACCGCCGCCGAGGCGCAGTCCAAGGTCGCCCAGAGCCAATTCGAAGAAGCCCAGCGCGAGTGCGCGCGCGTGAAAAATTTGCTCGAGACCAAGGCGATCTCGCAGGCCGAGTACGACCGGCAGATGGCCGACTGCACCGCCAAGCAGTGGTCGGCGTCCGCCGCGCAGGCGCAGTCGCAGTCCGCGGTGAAGCTCCTCGGCGACACGCGCGTCCGCGCGCCGTTCGACGGCGTCGTCGGCGAGCGCTTCGTCGACGTCGGGCAGTACGTCGGTCCGACGACGAAGGTCGTCTCGGTCTACGAGCCCAACCCGCTGCGCCTCGAGCTCACTGTGCCCGAGGCCGATCTCGCGCTCGTGAAGATGGACATGCACGTGAGCTTCTCGGTCGCCGCGTTCGGCGACGACAAGTTCGAGGGCGTCGTGAAGTTCATCAGCCCGAACGTCCGCGAGGCGACGCGCGACCTCGTCATCGAAGCCATCGTCCCGAACGACGCCGGCAAGCTCAAGCCCGGCATGTTCGCGGTCGCGAAGGTCGCGCTCAGCGAGCAGCCGCGCCCGGTCGTCCCGAACGAGGCGCTCGAAAAAGACGAGACCGGCGCGCGCGTGTTCGTCGTCGTGAGCGGCCAGATCCAGGAGCGCGTCGTCCAGCTCGGCTCGACCAAGGGCGACAAGACCGCGATCCTGAGCGGCGTGCAGCCGGGGGAGAACGTCGTGCTCGCCCCGACCCCCGACGTCCACGACGGCGCGAAGGTGCAGTAACCATGCAGTGGCTCGCCGCGCTCTGCGTCAAGAGGCCGATCTTCGCGTCGGTCTTGATCCTCGTCCTCTGCGTGATCGGCATCGCCGGCTACACCCAGCTCGGCGTCGACCGCTTCCCGAACATCGACTTCCCGGTCGTCGTCGTCACGACGACGCAGCCCGGCGCCGCGCCCGAGGACGTCGAGACCGAGATCACCGACAAGGTCGAGGAGGCGGTCAACACGATCAGCGGCATCGACGAGCTCCGCTCGATCACGACCGAGGGCGCGTCGCAGGTCGTCGTCACGTTCCTCATCGAGAAGGACGTCAACGTCGCCGCGCAAGAGGTCCGCGACCGCGTCAACACGGTGCTCCCGCAGCTGCCGAAGGACATCGATCAGCCCATCGTCCAGAAGCTCGACCCCGACGCGTCGCCGATCCTCTACTTCGCGCTCCGCAGCGAGAACCACTCGGTGCGCGAGACGACCGAGATCGCCGACAAGCGCGTCCGGCGCGCGCTCGAGTCGATCGACGGCGTCGGTCAGGTGCTCATCGTCGGCGGGCGCAAGCGTCAGATCAACATCCTGCTCGACCCGATCAAGCTGCGCGGCGCGGGCGTCACCGTCCTCGACGTGCAGCGCGCGATCGCCGCGCAGAACCTGACGACGCCGGGCGGGCGCGTCGACACCGGCCCCGGCGAGCTCACCGTGCGCATCCACGGGCGCGTCAAAGACCCGGCGCAGATCGGCGACCTCGTCGTTCGCCGCTCGGGCGGACACTCGATCACGGTGCGCGACGTGGGCGAGGTGGTCGACGGCGAAGAAGACGCCGACTCCGCCGCGGTGCTCAGCGGAAAGCCGACCGTGCTCCTCGCGCTGCGCAAACAGTCGGGCGCGAACACGGTCCAGGTCGCCGACGCGGTCAAGGAGCGCGTCGAGGAGATCAAGAAGCAGCTCCCCGCGGGCTACTCGGTCGAGCTCGTGCGCGACGAGTCCAACGTCATCCGCACGAGCGTCGACGCGGTGCGCGAGCACCTCATGGTCGGCGCGCTGCTCGCGGCGGTCGTCGTCTTCCTCTTCCTCGGCAACCTGCGGAGCACGATCATCGCGGCGATCGCCATCCCGACCTCCATCATCGGCACGTTCGCCACCATGTGGTGGGCCGGGTACACGCTCAACACGATCACCCTGCTCGCGCTCGCGCTGGCGGTCGGCATCGTCATCGACGACGCGATCGTCGTGCTCGAGAACATCTTCCGGCACATCGAGGAGAAGCACGAGCCGCCCATGAAAGCGGCCGTCGAGGCGACGAAGGAGATCGGCCTCGCCGTCATGGCGACGACGCTCTCGCTCATCGCGGTCTTCTTGCCGGTCGCGTTCATGGGCGGCATTCCGGGCAAATTCCTGCGTTCGTTCGGCGTGACGATGGCGTTCGCGATCGCCGTCTCGATGCTCGTCAGCTTCTCGCTGACGCCGATGATGTCGTCGCGCTGGCTGAAGGAGCACGAGGCGAATTACAAGACGGTCGGGCAGCGCGTCGTCGACGCCTTCTATCGGCCGATCGAGCGCGTTTATTCGCGCATCCTCGCCTTCTTGATGGCGCGCCGGTGGATCGTCGTCATCGCCGCGCTGGCGACGCTCGGCTCGTGCGCGCCGCTCGCGATGAAGGCCAACAAGGGCTTCTTGCCGGTGAACGACGAGGCGCGCTTCCAGCTCAGCGTGCGCACGCCCGAGGGAACGTCGCTCGACGAGACCCAGCTCGCGACCGAGCGCATCGCGCGCGAGGTCCGCGAGAACCCCAACGTGAAGCTCACGGTCACGACCGTCGGCGACGACGCGGCCCACACGCACAACCTCGCCACGATCTACGTCCTTCTGTCGCCGCCGGAGACGCGCAACGTCACCCAGAACGACATGATGGACTGGACGCGCAAGAACGTCGTCGCGCACCAGCCGAAGAACTACCGAATCAACGTCGGCGAGGTGCCGCTCTTCGGCGGCGGCGGTTTCTCGACCGCGCGCGTGCAGTACACGGTGCGCGGGCCCGACCTGAAGAAGCTCGAGAACGTCGCGAACGACGTGGTCGACAAGATGAAGAAGGTGCCCGGCGCGGTCGACGTCGACTCGTCGCTCATCGTCGGCAAGCCGGAGATCGGCGTGTTCATCGACCGGCAGCGCGCGGCGGATCTCGGCGTGCAGCCCTCGGACATCGCGAACGCGCTCCGCCTGCTCGTCCAGGGCGAGCAGGTCTCGAACTACGAGGAGCACGGCGAGGAGTACGAGGTCCACGTGCGAGCGGCGCCGAAATACCGCGCCGACGAGGAGGGCCTGCGCCTCTTGACCGTGCCGTCCACGAAGCTCGGCGACGTGCCGCTCGCCGACGTGGTCCACCTCGGACGCGCGACCGGCCCGTCGCGCATCGACCGCTTGAACCGCGAGCGCCAGGTGACGCTCCTCGCGAACGCCGCGCCCGGCTACGGCGACGGGCAGATCGCGCAGGAGATGAAGAAGGTCCTCGACACCGAGCACCTCGGGGCCGGCTACGAGGCGGCGCCGACGGGCCAGACGCGCGAGATGGCGCGCGTCTTCAAGGCGTTCATCTTCGCGCTCATCCTCTCGTTCGTCTTCATGTACCTCGTGCTCGCGGCGCAGTTCGAGTCGTGGCTGCACCCAATCACGATCCTCCTCTCGCTGCCGCTCACGCTGCCGTTCGCCTTCATGAGCATCATCCTGTTCCACCAGGCGATCGACATCTACTCGGTGCTCGGCATCCTCGTGCTCTTCGGCGTCGTGAAGAAGAACGCGATCCTCCAGATCGACCACACGAACCAGCTCCGCGCGGCGGGCATGAACCGGCTCGACGCCATCCTCCACGCGAACCGCGACCGCTTGCGCCCCATCCTGATGACGACGGCCGCGTTCGTCGCAGGCATGATCCCGCTCGTCGCGTCGCGCGGCGTCGGCGCCGGGTTCAACCGCGCGACGGCGGGCGTCGTCGTCGGCGGGCAGATCCTGTCGCTGTTCCTCACGCTCGTCGCGACGCCGGTCGCGTACTCGTTCTTCGACGACCTCGCGAATTTGCTCCGCCGCATCTTCCGCATGAAGCCGGTCGACGTCGGCCCGCCGGCCCCGCAACCGCACCCGGCGGAGTAGCGAAGTCAGCGACCGAAGACGATCTGCGGCATCGGGAGGACCTCGTAGCGCATCCCGATGGCGTGGCGGACGGCAGGATCCTCGCCGGTCAGCTTCTGGATCTCGGCGTCGTCGTCGACGTGCACGATCGCGACGCCCCAGCCGCCGTTTGGATCGGCGACCGGTCCGAACGCGGTGACGACGCCGCGATCGGCTTGACTCGTCCAATAGGCCACGTGCTCGATCATCGCGCGGCGCTCGGCGTCGCTCATGTCTGCGCCGAAGGTGGGTCGCGGCGGAATCAGGCGGAGCAAGTAGTGCTTCTTGGCGGCGCGCGCGCTGGCGCTCGCGAGGCGGTCGAGACCGAGCTGCCAGCCGTCCTTCGACACGAACGACGCGACCATCTTCTCAGCCGCGTCGCCGTAACGCTCGAGGTGCTTGTGCTCGAGCTCGACGCGCGTTCGCCGCTCGCCCTCGGTTACGAAGAGGATCTCGACCTCGGTCTCGAAGCTCGCATCGAATCGGAACTGGGCGTCGAGCTGCCACGCGAGCACGACGCGCGACGGCGGCTCCCACGCGAGCACGCGGCCCCACTCGCACTCGCTTCCGTCGGCGCAGCGCTCGGCCCAGCGCCCGGAGACACGCGGCTCGAGGACGATCGTCTCGAGCGCCGACTTTCCGATGTGATGCTCCGGCGGCCACCAGAGCGCCATGCGCTCGGTAAACACGCGGAACGCGACGTCGCGCGACGCCTGAACGAGGACCGATTTCTTGACCGACGTCATGTCTTTTTCTCCTGCTCCCTTTGCGCCTTCTCGGCCGCCGCCTTGAACGCGTCGAGCGCGCGATCCCAGAAGCGGTCGAGATACTTCCGAAGCGCCTCGAGGCCGACCGTGTCGACCTCGTAGTAGTTGCGAGTGCCGACGCTGCGCACGCGGACGAGCCGCGCGTCCTTGAGCACGCGGAGGTGCTGCGAGACGGCCGGCCGGCTCACGGGCAGCCCTTCGGCGATCTCGGCGACCGAGCGAGGTCCGCGCGCGAGGCGCTCGAAGATCGCCCGGCGCGTGGAATCGCCGAGGGCGTCGAGCACGTGGACATAGTTAGCACTCACTTACGGTAAGGTAGCACTTACGCGTACGCGGTCAACTGCGATCTCTCCCGCGGCGGCGCGCGTCAGGCTACGCTGTCGCGCGTGGCGTTCAGGGACGGTCTCAGCCGGTGAGGGGCGCGATGCTCGCCTGCCTCGCGCTCGCCGCGTGCGGCGGGGCGCGCGTGTCCGCGTCCGCGCCGGCGTCCGCGCCCGCGCCGGTTTGCCCCTCGGCCAAGGCGAGCGCGCCGGACCTCGCGTGGCTGGTCGCGCCGGACACGAGGAAGCTCGTCCGCGTCGAGATCGAGTCCCGGGCCGGCTACGGCGCCGACTTCGTGCACGACGAGCTCGACTTCGTCGTCCAGCCGACCGGCGACTCCACCGCCACGTGGACGCGCACGACCGTCGGATTGCGTCTCGGCGCGCGCGCGTCGAGCCTGCGCATCCCGCGCGCGCTCTCGACGGCGCTCCTCGAGGCGATCGCCGGCGCGCGCCCGCGCGGTCCAGTGGCTCCGGGACGCGTCGTCGTCAGCGCGTCCGACGTTCATCGGCGCTTCGAGGTCCGCGTGCGCGACGCGGGGGACGTCCGTCACGTCGACGTCTTCACCGACGCCGGTGCGGACTGGAGACTTCGGGCCGACGGCGCCGCCGTCACCGGGGAGCTCGAGCCCGAGACGTTGGCGACCGCGTTCGAGGCCGTCCGCGCGCGGCTCGTCGCACCCGCGGAGTAAGGGCGCCCTCGGTCAGCGGCCGGAGGCCGACGCGGACGCCGACGACGAGGGCGGCGGCGCCGCGGCGCGCCGGCTCAACCGAAGCGCGAGCCAGACCGCGATCACCACCACGATCAAGAGGACCAGCACTTTGCTCAAGCTCGCGACTCCGCCTCCCGCGGGAAGCGTAGTCCCAACGACGGCGACATCGAAGCGGCTTTATCGCACGGCCCGGCCGCGATTCAATGGGCAACGGATGAAAACGCCGAAACAAGCGACAATCGTGCTCGTGCTCGCGGCGTCGATGATCGCCGTCGCGTGCGGCAGCAGCTCGGCTCCGCCGAGCGACGCGGGGAGCGGGGGCGACGCGCAGCCGGACGCGTACGAAGCCGGCGCCGTCGACGCGAGCCAAGACGCGAGCGCGCCCGCCGACGCCGACGCGGCCGACCCCCTCGAGATTTCCCCGCCCAACCCGAGCGCGACCGGCTGTTCGACGACGACCGTCACCTTCACCGCGAGCGGCGGGACGCCTCCCTACGCGTGGAGCACGAACGACACCGCGTCGAGCGATCTCGTCGTGATCGGCGCGACGCAAGCGACCTGGGAGGACAACGCCGACGACTTCTGCGGCACGGGCGGTTCGATCAGCGTCACGGTCACGGATTCGGTCGGCGCGACCGCCACCGCGGTGATCGCGGTGACCGGCGGCTGACGAGCGCGGCGGGGCGACCCATGAGCCGCGTCGTCACGCTACCGCGTGTCGTTCACGCCGCCTCGACAAGACGAGATCGCTTCAAGTGGCTTCTGCCTTGGCGCCGAACGTTGACGACCGCGTGCATGCGGGGAGAACATGGAGGCGATGGATCTCGTCGTCGCCCTGTTCATCGTCTCGGGCACCATCGGCGCGGCGGACATCCTCTATTATCATCTCTACAAGTTCAGGCTCGCGCGTCGGCCTGGCTCGCGCGCCGAGACCGTGACGCACCTGCTTCGGTCGTTCGCCTTCGGCGTCGGCGTGTGGACGCTCCTCTCGTACGAGCCGCGCGGCGGGTGGTTCTGGGCGGTGGCGGGGCTCTTCGCGTTCGATTTCGTCGACGAGCTCGTCGACGTGGCCATCGAGCCGAGGAGCCGAGAGTCGCTCGGCGGGCTGCCCGGCGCCGAGTACCTCGTTCACGTCGTCTGTACGACGCTGAACGGCGGCGCGTGGGTCACGTTTTTGGCCGTCGGCTGGTCTACGCGTCTCGCGAAGACCGAGCTCGTCGCGCGGCACTCGGCCTTGCCCGCCTGGCTCGTCCTCGACGGCAAGGTCATCGCGGTGAACGCGATTTTCTGGGCCTCCTCGAGCTCGCGCTGCTCGTGACCGCGCCGGCGTCTTCGGCACGGAGCGGTCGAGACGTCCCGGGATCGTGAGCCACGCAAATCACCGCGCGAAGAGGGTGCGAACGACGTGCTTGGCGAAGGCGCGCTCGGCCTTCTCCTCGACCGGCAACCCGAGGTAGCGGCGCAAGAACGCCCGCTGGAAAGCGCTGCCGAGGACGAGCGCGGCCGCCGCCTCGGGATTGACCGCGCGCGCAACGCGCCCCTCGCGCTGCTCGCGTCGAACGTAGTCCGCGACCGCGACGTTCGCCTTGTGCGGGCCCAGGTCGTCGCGATGCAGCCGCTTCTGGTGCTTCGCGAGGATGTCGGGCTCGGCGAACAGCGCCGCGGCCATGGGGACGAAGTCGGCGTAAAAGAGGACCGCCTCGTACACGACCGTCTCGAGGTTCCCCGCGACCGTGCCCGTCCCGGCGCGCGAGAGCAAGTCGGCCACGACGCCGATCCACTGCGGCAAGCGCTCGTGCATGAGGAGGAGGAAGAGCTCTTCTTTCGTCGCGAAAATGCTTGTAGAGCGCGGCCTCCGAGAGGCTCGCGGCGCGCGCGATTTCCTTCGTGGTCGCGTGAGCGAGGCCGCGCGAGCGGACGACGCGCGCGGCCGCGTCGAGAATTCGGCTCCGCGTGTCTTGACCCGTTAGTGAGTGTTCACTAACTTTGGGTCGTCCGGTCCTCGCCATGCGGACAGGAACGTAAATCACCTGCGGGAGAAAGACATGCGGATCACCGTCTTCGGAGCGAACGGCGGCACCGGCCGGCACGTCGTGAAACAAGCGCTCGAGCAAGGGCACGAGGTGCAGGCCGTCGTGCGCGATCCGTCGTCGCTCGACCTGCGCGACGAGCGTCTCTCCGTGGAGCGCGGTGACGTCCTCGCCCCCAAGACGCTCGAGGTTCGCGGCGAGGTCGTCCTTTCGGGCATCGGCGCGCGCTCGCGCAACGCGGGCCGCATCGCGTCCGAGGGGACGGCGAACATCCTCGCCGCGATGAAGCGCGCGGGCGTGACGCGCATCGTCTCCATCAGCGCGGCCCCCCTCGGGAAAGGCGAGACCGCGTTTCAGCGCTTCCTCTACGGCGTGCTCTGGCGAGCGTTCCGCGAGGTCTACGACGATCTGCGCCGCATGGAGGCGGTGCTCGCAGAGAGCGGCGCCGATTGGACCGTGATGCGCCCGCCACGCCTGACGAACGGCGCTCGCATCGGCCGCTACCGCACCGCGGTCGATCGCAACGTGGGCAATACGATCTCGCGCGCCGACCTCGCGCGCGAGATGCTCGAAGCGGCCGCCGCGCCGGCGACCATCCGTCACACGATCGGCATCGGGTACTGACGCACCGGCGTCACCCCTCGGCCGCGAGCGCCGCCAGCCCGCGGCGGAGCGCCGGGGCGTCGGCGAGACGACCCTCGACGCGCGCGTGCTCGCGCCGCCAAATGGGTACGGCCTTCTCCAAGACCGCGCGGCCCTTCGCCGTGAGCGAGAGTCGCCGCGCGCGGCGGTCGTCGGGATTCTGCCTTCGCCCTCAGCAAGCGGCGCCGCTCGAGCGGCTTGAGCGCCGCCGTCAGCGTGGTCCGGTCCATCGCCAGCACGTCGGCCACCTGGCCGAGCGTCGGCGGCGAAGGCCGATTCAGCGCCATGAGCAGCGAGAACTGACCGTTCGTCAGCCCGACGGGCCGAAACGCCGCGTCGAAGCGGCGCGCGAGCGCCCTCGCCGCGCGCTGCGCGGTGAGGCACAAGCACGCGTCGCGCACGTGCAGCGTCACCTCGCGGCTGATTCGCGCCATGGGAACAAATGCGTTGACATCAACCCATTGTCGCGCAATTCCATGGCCCATGCACGGAAACTTCTTCTGGTACGACCTCATGACCACCGACACCGCCGCGGCGCGCGCGTTCTACGGCGCGGTCGTCGGCTGGGGCTCGCAGGACTCGGCCACGCCCGGCATGAGCTACACGCTCTTCACGGTCGACGGCGCGGGCCTCCTCGGTCTCATGCCCGAGCCCAAGGAGATGCGCGACGCGGGCGTCCAGCCGTGCTGGCTCGGCTACGTCCAGGTCGACGACGTCGACGCGGCGGTCGCGCGCATCGAGAAGCTCGGCGGCAAGAGGATGCGCGACCCGGTCGACGTGCCCGGCGTCATCCGCTTCTGTCCGGTCGCCGACCCGCAAGGCGCGGGGTTCTTGGTCGCGAAGCCGATGCCGGGCGCCGAGATGCCGAAGCTCCCGCCCAACCACGTGGGCACGGTGGGCTGGCGCGAGCTCTACGCGGGCGACGCAGGCAAGGTGTTCGGCTTCTACGCCGAGGCCTTCGGGTGGACGAAGGGCGACGCGATGGACATGGGCCCGATGGGCACCTACCAGCTCTTCAAGACGCCCGGCGCCGCCGAGGCGGTCGGCGGGATGATGACCAAGCCGCCCGCCGTCCCGATGCCGTACTGGGGCTTCTACTTCACCGTCGACGCGATCGACGCGGCCGCCAAGCGCGTCACGGAGCACGGCGGCAAAATCCTCAACGGTCCGATGGAGGTCCCGGGCGGCGGCTGGATCGTCCAGTGCGTCGACCCGCAGGGCGCGTTCTTCTCGCTCACCGCGGGCAAGCGCTAAGCCAGAGACCACGTCCTCGTCCGCCAGCGCCGGCGGCGAGCACGCGGCGGCGGCCCGGCTGCGTGTTCACGCTGCCGCGTGTCGTTGGCTGCGCCTCGACGAGACGAGAATCGCTTCAAGTGGCTTTGGCCTTGGCGCTCAGCACCAGCGGATTCGCACGCGGTACGTGATCTTCACCGTGCCGCGCGCCGGGATGTGCGGCGAGAACGTGAACGTGTGCGCGTCCTTCTTCGCGTGCGGCATGCTCTCTTGCGTGATCTCCCAGTCGCCGCCGACCGGCTCGAAGTCCTCGACGTCGACCGCGGTGTCCTTGTGGTTACGGAGCGAGATCTCCCACGCGCTCTCGGAGACGCAGACTCCGAGCGACTTCCACTCCATCTGCTTGCGGTCGCCGACCACGTCGAACGCCTCGCCCATCTTCACGCGGACCTTCTCGTCGCGCGGGGTGTGGTCGATGTTGTCCTCGCCGATGAACTGCTTGGCGCCGCTCTTGTCGGCCTTGTAGACGCGCACCGTGCCCTTCGGCAGCGGCATGCCCATGTGGTTCGCTTCGCTGTTCTGGATGTCGAGGTAGACGCCGACCTTCTGGTTCGACATCACCTGTCCGTAGTTGCCGCGGTAGTAGTAGGCGGCTCCGTAGAAGATGAGCTTCTTCTGCACGTGGATGTCGTGCGCCTCGAGCAGCGTCACTTGCTTCTGCTCGGCGTTGAGGAGGTTGGTCGGCCGCTCGAGCGTGTAGAGGTGGTACTCGAAGAAGCTCTCCTCGTGGAACCCGCCGGAGCCGCCCATCGGCGCCGCGGCGGGCATGTCCGCGGAGACCGTGTACCCGCGCGCGACGCGCTGGACGTCGCCGGCGACGAGCTTGAGCTTCGCGTTCTCGTAGGTCGTGCCCGTGTTGTTGTTCAGCGTCACCCACCCGACGAGAATCGCCGCCGGTGTCGGACTCGTTCATGACGAGCACGTAGTCCGCAGACCAGCCGAGGTTCTGCGTGAGGTACGTGACCTCCACCTTCTGCTTGCCGCTGCCGTCGACGAGCCAGACGAGCGTCGGCTTGGCGATCAAGTTGTCCGGGATCGAGGGGAAGGCGATGCGCCCCGGGAAATCGTAGGTGATCTCCCCGTTGATGCGCATGACCGTGCCCTGGCTGACCGAGAGGACCTCGGCGTCGTAGACGTCGTCTCGGCCGGTGTGCTCGTTCCATCGGTAAATTTTTACCTTTTTACCGACGTACTTCTCGAGCAGCTTCTGCGGCGAGAGCAGAATCGTAGCGGTAGTTCTGCTCGAGCACGTGCAGCTGCCCGCCGAGCGACTTGATCGCCACCGTGTTCGGCTCGAATCGACTGGCTCACGTCGGCGAACTCGAGCGACGTGCGGCCCGCGGGCATGTCGATGTCGCGCACCTCGCGCACGAGCCCGAAGTTCTGGTTGTAGACGGTGATGCCCACCTCGGTGCGCTGCGCGTTGGTCGACTTCGCCTGCGCGACGCGCGCGGCTTGCTGCTGCGCGAAGAGCGACGTCGCCACCGCGACGACCGAGATTCCGCATAACGCAGAAGTCACTCGAACCCATCGACTCTTGCCGCGGGGTGGGCGACGAAAAGCGGCAGCGAGTAACGCGCGGCCGGGCCGCCGCTGGACATTTTCGAAGGGCGAGAGCGGCCCTTTCGTTGCCGCGGTCGGCGTTCGCTGCAGGCATGGCGCCGGTCCGGCCGGTTTCGTTTTCGCTGCCGCGTTTCGTCTGCCAGCACGGCGAGAGACCATCAGATCAAGCGGTCTTTGGAGTAGAGCGGCCATTCGTTTCATCGACACCACCTCACTCGAACGCGGTACGTGATCTTCGTCTCGGCGCGCGCGCCCACCTTCGCGTGGAACTGGAACGTGTGCGCGTCTTTCTTCTCGTAGGGCATCGACGAGCCGAGGATCTCCCAGTCGCCCTCGACGGGCTCGCTCACGAGCACCTCGTCGGCCACGTCTTTGTGGTTGCGGAGCGCGATCTCCCAGGTCGACTCGTCGACGCAGCTCGACACCTGCTTGAAGTCGGTCTGGGTGCGGTCGCCCACCACGTCGAAGCTCTCGCCCATCTTCACGCGGATCTTCTCGTCGCGCGGCGTGTGGTCGATCGCGTCTTCGCCAATGAACTGCGACGAGCCGCTCTTGTCGGCCTTGTAGACGCGGACCGTGCCCTTGGGCAGCGGGATGCCGAGGTGGTTCTTCTCGTCGTTGGCGATCTCGAGGAAGACGCCGACCTTCTGGTTCGAGACGACCTGCCCGTAGCTCCCGCGGTAGTAGTACGACGCGCCGTTGAAAATGAGCTGGCGGTGGACGCGGATGCCGTGCCCCTCGAGCAGCGTCACTTGCTTCTGCTCGTTCGAGAGGAGGCTCGTCGGCCGGTCGAGCGTGTAGAGGTGGTATTCGAAGAAGCTCTCCTCGGCGAACTGCTGCCGATCGTCTTTCTCGTCTTCGCCGGCGGATTTCGCCTCGGTCACGAGCTCGTTGCGGACGCGCTGGACGTTGCCGGCGACGAGCTTGAGGCGCGCGTTTTCGTACGAGGTGGACGTGTCGTTCTTCAGCGTGACCCACCCGACGAGGTCGGCGCTCGACGTCCCGCTCGCGTCTTCTTCGCCGACCGTGAGCACGTAATCGGCCGCCCACGAGAAGCCCTGCGTGAGGTACGTCACCTCGAGCGGCTGCTTGGGCGCCTGGCTGTCGAGGAGCCAGACGAGCGTCGGCTGCGCAATCAAGCTGTCCGGCACGCCGGGGAAGGAGAAGCGCGCGGGGAATCCGTAGGTGATCTCGTTGCCGACGCGGAGCACCGGCTGGTTGTCGTTCACCGACAGGACTTCGGCCTCGTAGGCTTCGTCTTTGCCGGTCTTGTCGTTCCAGCGATAGAGCTTGATCTTCTTGCCCTCGTATTTCTGGAGGAGCTTCTGCGGCGAGAGGAGATCGTAGCGGTAGTTTTGCTCGAGGATGGAGATGGGGTCGCCGGTCGCGAGCGACTTGACGTGGACTGTGTCGGCCTCGATCTGCGACGACACGTCGCGGAACTCGAGGGAGACGCGTCCGGTGCCGAGGTCGACGTCGCGCACCTCGCGCACGAGGCCGAAGCCGTCGTTGTAGACGGTCACGCTGACCGATTTGCGCGTGTCGGCGCGCGAGACGCGGTTGACCGTGGGCCCCACGGTCTTCGCCGACGGGCCGCCGCCGCAGCCAGCGGATGCGAGCCCGGCGCCGAGCAAGAACGAGGCGAAGAGTGCGCGCATGCGAGTGCCAAGCTAGTGGACGCGCGGCCGCGCCGAAAGTTCTATGGAAGGTAAATCAGCCCGACGAACTCCGGGCCGCTGACCGCGAGGGGCGTCCCGACCGGGGAGGGGATCCCGGTCACGGGGTCCACCTTCATCGTCACGACGCTCCCCGACGTCTGGTTGCCCACGAAGAGGAATCGGCCCGTTTCGTCGATCTGAAACTGCCGCGGAGTCTGACCCCCGCTCGGGACGCGGGCTTTGGCGGCGAGCCTTCCGTCGCTCCCCACGTCGAAGACGACAAGGCTGTCGTCGCCGCGGTTCGAGACGACGACGTGCTTGCCGTCGGCGGTGACCGCGATCTCGGCGCCGGTGTTGGTGCAGGCGCAGCTCGCGAAGAGCGAGCTCGTCGTCTGGATCGGAGAGAGCGCGCCGGTCTGCGGGTCGAAATCGAACGCAAAGACGTCGCTGCCCGGCTCGTCGATCACGTAGGCGTGGGCGCCGGCGGGGTCGAAGGCGACGTGGCGAGCCCCGGCGGCGGGCGTGTCGGCGAGCCAGGTGAGCGCGAGGCCGTTCTTGCGGAACACCGCGACGACGCCGAGGCCGAGGTTCGGCACGAGCACGAACGCGTTGGAAGGATCGGCGACGATCTCGTGCGAGTGAGCGCTCGCGCCGAACGAGTAGGTGGCGGACGCGTCGCCGAGCGCGCCGCCGTCGAGGCGCGGAAACGCCGAGATGGTGCCGTCTCCGTAGTTCGCGGCCATCACCAGCGTGCCCGCGCGGTCGAGCCCGACGTACGCCGGCCCTTGGCCGAGCGACGACACCGCGCCGAGCGAGGCGAGCTTTCCGGTCTTCGCATCAATCGCGAACGCTCGCACCTCGGAGTTGCTCTCGTCGACCGCGTAGAGGAACGCGCGTGCCGCGTCGAACGCGAGGAACGACGGGTTGCCGCCGGTCGCGGTCGTGTCGATCGGCGTGAGCGCGTACGTGGTCTCGTCGAACGCGAAGACGCGGATGTCGCCGTCGCTGCTCCCGACGTAGACGCGCGCCGGCCCGCGCGCCGGCCCCGCGTCGCCCGCGTCGCCCGAATCGCTCACCGCGACGTCGGCGCCCGCGTCGCTCGCGCTCGGTGCGTCGGGACCGCCGCCGTCGAGCAGCTCGCCTTGCGAGCCGTCGCACGCGATCAGCAGCGCGAGGAAGAGGACGCGCTTCAGGATTGGCATCGAGGACAATGGTACGTCGAACGACAATCGAGGCCCTGCCGAAGAAACGCGATCGGCGCGCCGCATCGGAGGCACGGCCGCCCGGCGCGCCCGTAGACCCAGCGCGACGGGCCCGGCGCGAAGCGCGACGCGCGCCCGCGGATCGCGAATCGCCCGGATTTCCCGCGCGCGACGTTCTTCGTCAAAAGCTCGCGCGCGAGCAGCACGAGCTCGCGAAAGCGCTTTTCGGCGATCTCGCGCGGCGGAGTGCGCGGGTCGATGCCGCGCAGGAAGAGGAGCTCGCTCTTCCATTCGTTTCCGATTCCGGCGACGTCGCGCTGATCGAGGAGCGCCTCGCCGACGGTCGCGTGCACGCTCGCGTGGAGGCGGCGCGCGGCCTCGTCCGCGTCGAAGTCCGGCGCGAGCACGTCGGGCCCGAGCGAGCGGAGCATCCGGTCGCGGCGCAGCGCGTCGTCGGACAGGAGCCGCACGATCGGCGGCGCGCCCGCGCCCGCGCGGCGAATCAGCGTCGCGGCGCGATCGCTCGTCTCGATCGTCACGAGGTCCCCCGCGCTCCGCCGCCTAGGCCGCGGCCCATCGCGCCCGTAGAGCAGCCACTCGCCGCTCATGCGAAGGTGGGTGTGGAGCGTGCGGCCGTCGTCGAAGCGGACGAGCAGGTTCTTTCCGCGCGCCTCGACGCGCGCGATCGTCCGCCCCTCGACGTCGGCGTCGCGCAGCGCGGGGAGGGGCGAGGAAATCGCTCGACGCGGCGCCCGGCGAGCGCCTCGCCGAGGACGATCGCGATGCGGGCGAGCGTGTCGCCCTCGGGCACTTACTCTTCTGCCTGCGCGAGCGCGTCGAGCGCGCGCTGACAGTCTTTGCAGTCCTTGGCGTGCGAATCCATGAACGCCGTCTCGTCGGCCGTCGCTTGGCCGTTCTGCCGGCGCCACAGCGAGGAGGCGGTCACGTGCTGCGGCGTGTACGCGAGCGACGACGCCTCGACGTCGCGCTGACAGTCTTCGCACACGGCGAGGTGGGCCGCGCTCTGGTGCGGCTGCGTGATCTGGCCGACGTGCGGGTCGGGCGGCGGCGTTCTGTAGAGCGACACCGAGAAATCGCACTGCGCACGCGCCGAGAACCACCACGCCGCGGCCCGCTCCGCCTCGTCGAGCGCTTCGAGCTCGCGGCGGCGCATCGCGTTCATCCCGACGAGGAGCCGCGCGCGCTTCGTCGCGCCGGCGTCAATCGTCTCGAGCTTGGCGTCGAGCTTCGACGTGTCGAGGCTCGCGAGCGACAGGGCGGCGCGCACCGACGCGAGCGCGTCGCGCGCGGCGAGCGCGCTCTCGGCGGACTCCGTGTAGAGTACACGTTCATCGGCCTCGTCCTCTTCGGCGATGAGCGCCTCGAAGGCGTCGTCCATCGCGCGCGCGAGCTTCTTCTTCTCGGCGTCGGCGTCGATCGACTCGACGTAGGCGTGGACCGCCTGCACCTCGATGCGGTCGATGGCGAGCGTCACGTCGCGGAGCGCGTCGCCGAGCGCCTGGCTTCGCCGCAGGAGATCGCCGGCCATCGCGAGCACGCGCCCCGCGTCCTTCGCCTCGGTGATCTTTTGCGCGGTCGCTGCTTCGAGCGCGCGCCGCGCGCCGGCGTAGCGTCGGACGATCGGCGAGACGTCGCCGTCGACATCCGGCGGGGGCGTCACGGAATCCTCGCGTTCTCAAGGGGGCTGCTCGCCCCCTCGCGCGCCTCGGGCGCACACCCCTCGGGGGTTCGCCCGCGGCTCACCCCACAACGGGGGGCTGCGCCCCCCCTGTCGGCCCCGCTGGAGAACGGGAGAATCAAGGGTCCATCAGCTCTTGCAGGTACCTGCGGAGGTAGGCCTGGGCGCGACTGACGCGCTTGTACGAGTTCGCAACGGTGATTCCCAGCTTCTTGGCACATGCTTCGTGATCCTCGAGGTCTTGGTGGTGGTAGGCGTCCCAGGCGCCGGCCTCGTTCGGGTGCTCCTGTTTCAGACGGTCGAAGGCGGTCCAGTAGAGCGACTGGGCCTCGTCGCGCTCGGCGGCGCGCTTCGACAGGGTGATGGCGTGCGCGATCTGCCGCGGCGACTCGCCGCCGTGATCGTCCTCGTCGCCGCCTTTGGGCGCCGAGTCGAGCAGCTCGCGCTGCCGGCGATACGCGTCGATCGCCGCGTGCTTGACGATGCGGAGAAAGAACGTCTTGGGCGAAGCGGCCGCGCCGGGCCTCGCCTCGGACAGCCCGCGGAATTGGTCGAGCCCGCGCTCGATGAGCTTGCGGACGGATTCTTGGTAGAGCTCACCCTCGTCGTCGGGGGAGCCCGCTCGGTAACTTTGCTGCACGCGTCGAACGACGACGCCCGCCGGCTTGCGCCAGCGCTCGCAGAGCGCGCCCAGCGGGACGCTCGGGTCCTCGCCCTTGGCGCGCGTCCGCACGACGAGGTCGAAGAGCTCGGAATCGCTGAGCTTGTCAAATGCGCCCATGGGCCTTGCGTACGAGGGTAGCCCAGGGGCGTGGGGTCCATCCAGTCCAGCATTGACGGGCCGGTTCGGCGCGCCTGACGGGGCTGCGCTAAGATTCGAGGATGAGGCGACTCGTACTTGGCATCGCTTTTCTCCTCGCTTGTTCGACGGACACGTTCGTGGGACCTGACGGAGGATCGGACGGAGGCGCGACCGACGACGCAGGGCACGCGGACGCGAGCGGCGAAGGCGGGGTCGCCGACGCGTGCGCCGGGTTCACGTGCGGAAGCGGGGCGACCTGCGCGAGCTTCGATCAAAACGTCGAGCTCCCGTTCGTCGACAACTCGACGGGCGGCGGGAGCACCGCCGTCACGACCGACCATCCCGTGTCGTGCCCCGGCGCGCTCGAGGCCGACCTCCCGGAGACCGGCGCCGCCTTCGCGCGCGGCACGGCGAGCCTCGCGCTCCCGGCGGGCGCAGGCACGACGGCGCACGTCGTCTTGGACGCGTACGTGTGGCTCCCCTCGAACGCGAACGGCGCCTTCGCCGCGATGATGCTCCACTCCGGGGCGTCGGACATGGTTCAGGTCACGCACGACACCTCGGGCAATTGGCACCTGCACGTGAGCGCGAGCGACCAAGACGTGCCGATCACGCCCAACGCCGGCGCGTGGAATCACATGATCCTCGACGTCACGTTCAGCGTCGACACGGGCACCGGGCAAGCGACGCTGACGTACGACGGCGGCAAGCCGGCGACGATCTCCAATCGCACGATGCAGTCGTCCGTCGTCGGTGCGCTCTCGGTCGAGCTCGGGCTCGGCGGAACGGGCGTCGCCCAGGCGATGAAGGCGTATTACGACGACGTGTCCGTCTCCACGAAATGACCTAGCGCCCGGCGCGCGCGGAATCGTCGACGACCGCGACCGAGCCGACGTCGTGGTCTTGGGCGAGGAACGTGCTCGGGGCGTCGATCTCGCTCGCCGCGTCGAAGCCGAACCGACCGCGATAGACCGCTCCGCCCTGCTCGAAGCTGACGACGAACGCGCAGTCCTCGCTGCGCGAGGCGACTGGCGTGACGCGGAGCTCTTCGACCGCGCCGTGCCCCGGGAGCTGCCAGAGCGCGTGCGGCTCGCTCCACGGGTGGTGCGACCACCAGAGCCGCCCGCCCTCCGCGCGGACGACCACCGGCGAGTCGCCGTCTGCGCGGGCGACCGCGGGCGAGCGCGCGGGCAAATCCACGCAAGCGAGCGAGACGAGACACGTGGCGACGAGCGCGATGAGGCCCAGTTTCATGGCGTTTTCCCCTCTTCCCATGGAGACACGCACGACCCGGGCGGAGGTTTCTCGCTTTTGCGTCAGCGGTCGACGAGCGACACGCCTACGGGGCCGTCGCGCAGCGGGAACTCGACGCGGTGGCCCATGACGAGCGTGTACATCTTGTCGCCCGTCACGCCGTAGTCCCACGGCGACTCGACGGCGCCGGACCAGAGCTTCGTTCCGTCGAGCGCGTAGCCCGCGACCTCGAGCTCGCCGCTCATCACGACGACCTCGCCGTGACGGTTCCACGAATGAAACGAGAACGGCGTGATGTCTTGGTGGAGCTTCGTGCCGCTCGGCATGTCGTACGCGCACACCGACTCGCCGCAGCCGAAGAAGAGCACGCCGGTCTCGGGCGCGAGGTGCACGCCGCAGCCGTAGCCGTCGCGCACGTGCCCGATGACGAGCAGCGTGGGCGCGCCGCCGAGGCGGTGCACGAGCACGTAGCGCTCCTCGAAATCCGAGTCGCTCGTAGGCCGGTCGACGACGATTCGACGCTCGTCGAGCCCCTGCGGCCGCTCGTTCGAAAGCATGACCCGAAACCCGCCCGCCCCGACTTCGAACATGAATTCGAACGTATCGTGTATTGTCCCCGCATGGAACTTCGCGCCGACGCGACCATCCCTTTCGAACGTCCGATCGTCTTCGCCGCCTACCGCGACAAGCTCCCCGATATGCTCCCCTACCTGCCGAACGTCCGCGACATCGAGGTGCGAAAGCGCGAGCAAGAGGGCGACGTCACCAAGATCCTGAACTTCTGGAAGGGCGGGGGAGACATCCCCGCCGCCGCCCGCGCCTTCGTGAGCGAGGCCATGCTCTCGTGGCTCGACTACGCGACGTGGAACCAGGCGACCTTCATGTGCGAGTGGCGCATCGAGCCGCAGGCCTTCACCGAGGCCATCACGTGCGTCGGAAAGAACCGCTTCATGGAAGAGGGCGGCAAGACGCAGCTCGAGATTCGCGGCGAGATTCTCGATCGACCCGAAGAAGCTGAAGGGCATTCCGGGCTTCTTGTCGGGGAAGGTCGCGAAGGCGGTCGAGGAGCTCCTGATCTCCAAGATCAAGCCGAACCTCGTGAGCACCGCCGACGGGCTCACGAAGTATCTACAGGCGCAGCGCTAGTCGTCACGGCTGGAAGACGTCGTTGCCGGAGACGCCCACGTCCACCAGATCGAGGACGTCGGGCGTCGTGTTCGCGTCGGCGCTCGCTTCGTCGCCCACGTGACCGCCGTCGGGCTGCCCGCTCGTGCCGCCGCCGGAGAGCGCGGGCGAGCAGCCGTGCATGCAGTCGGCGATCATGGGCGCTTGCGGTTCGTCGGCCGTGCCGCACGCGAGGAACAGGAACGCCTCGATCGCGACGCCGAACGCGAGAAAATGCCATCTTCGCACGGGCGGGTCCATGCCGCTCGCGTGCCAACGCAGCTCAGGCGCGGCCGAACAGCGCTTTCACGCTCGGACGACCGAGCACCATGAACGTCCAAATTCCGAGCCCCGTGCCGAGCGGCACGCTGAGGCACGTGAAGCCCGCCATCACCATGACGAGCGTGTAGCGCGTGCGGCGTTTGAGCCCCTGCGCGGCGAGGAAGTGGAGGACCAAGAGCGGGATCGTCACGCACACCATGATGACGCCGAAGACGATGAGCATCACCGACACCTCCGCCTGGGCCGCGTGCGAGCCGTGGGTGGTGGTCGAGGCCGGCGCGCCGGCGACGAGCGCCCCGAGGAGAACGAAATACCCGACGAGGCCGAGCGACGAGCACCCCATGAGGCCCGTCCACACGTAGTGAAGGATGGAGAGCGTGTTGAGATCGCTCTCGTCCTTCGAACGAACGGCGGCGGGGTCGGGCTGCACGGGGTAGGGGTACATGCGAGCCGGAGGATACAGGATCGAGCGCGCCTCAACCTGCGTTCGCTCGAGCGTGGTGCGACGCGAGCGGGCCGCGCAAGACCTCTTTCGTTCCCTCCGGGCCTCGGATCGCGAGGACCGCGCCGCCGCGCGCGGGGACGGCGAGGTCGAACGACAAGAACGGACAGCAGCGGCGCTCGTCGAGGAGCCAGCGCGCCGCGAGGGCGACCGCGTCGGGAGCCAGCTCGACCGCCCAGCCGTCGTCGAGCTCGCGGAGTCGCGCGCCGGCGAGGAGGCGGCGCGTGTCGGCGACGTGCGCGGCGAGCTCGGCGGGCGTGAAGACGTGCGGATCGCAGGCGATGGGGAGGTCTTGGGGAACGGTCATGCCGTAACCGTCCCACTTCAAGTATGCTTGAAGTCAATGCGAATCGGCAATCTCGCGGCCGCCGCCGGCCTTCGACCCTCGGCGCTCCGGTACTGGGAGAGCATCGGGCTCTTGGCGGCGCCGCCGCGCGTCTCGGGGCGGCGGAGCTACGGGCCCGACGCGCTCAATCGCGTGCGCCTCGTGACGGCGGCGCAGCGCGCGGGGTTCACGCTGCGCGAGGTGCGCGCGCTCGTCGGCGCGCTGGGCGGACGCGCGGCGCCGAGCGCCCGGTGGCGAGCGGCAATCGGACGCAAGCTCCTCGAGCTGCGCGCCGCGGAGGCCGAGCTCCGCGCGACGCGCCGCTACCTCGAAGGCGCGCTCGCGTGCGCGTGCGAGTCGCCCGAGCGCTGCGGCTGGATCCGCGAGGGCGCTCGTGGCGCGCGAATTGCTCGCACGCGAGCGTGAACCTCTCGCTCCGCGGATTTGCGTGTGCCGCGGCGCTCGCGGGTGCAGGTTGTGCAGCCTCGGACGCGTCGGTTCATGCAAGCTCGCCCCGCACGGGCCTCCACTGGGACGAGGGCCGCTCGCGATTTCGCCCGGCGGAGTACGCCTTCACGGCGGTCGTCTCGCCGCTCTCCATCGGCTCCTATTTCGCGTTTCCGGATCAAGCGACGCCGCACTGGACCGGCGGGATCCTCTTCGACGACGCGGCGCGCGACGCGCTGCGCGTTCGGTCGAACAGCGGGCTTCGGGCCGTCTGGGCGATGGCCGACACGACCGGCGTGCTGCTCGTCGCGCTCAGCGTCGGGCTCGACTCAATCATCGTGCCGCTCCTTCGCGGCAGCACCGACGTCGCTTGGCAGCTTCTGATGATGGACGCCGAGTCCTACACGGTGAGCTCCCTGCTCGCAATCTCGCTCTACGACACGGTCGGCCGCGCGCGGCCGTATTACGCCGACTGCAACCGCGGCGACGCCTCGGTGCCGAGCATCGAATGCCAAGGGAGCTCGACCGCGTCTTTTCCGAGCGGCCACATCAACGAGGCGTTCACGGCGGCGGGGCTCTCTTGCGCGCACCACCTCTTTCAGCACGTCTACGGAAACCGCGTCGCCGACGACTTCGCGTGCGGGCGCGATCTCGCGCTCGCGACGACCGAGGGCTTTCTGCGCGTCATGGGCGACCGCCACTACATGAGCGACGTCATCGTCGGCGCGAGCATGGGCTTTCTCTTCGGCTTCGGGATGCCGGTGATCTTGCACTACGGAAAGTGGTGGAAGGTCTTCCCCGTGCCCATCGTCGGCCCGGATCGCGCGGGCGTGTTCGTCGGTGGTACCTTCTGACGCCGTGAGCCTCCTCGAGACCAAACCCTTCGGCGCGGGCCTGCACGCCGCCCCGCTCGGCCTCGCCGGGTCGTACGGCATCGACGCGCGCGGCGTCGAGCGCGCGTTCCACGAGCTCGGCGTCAATTATTTCTTCTTCACCGGCCGCGACGACGGCATGCGCCAAGGACTGCGCGCGCTCATCGCCGGGGGCCACCGCGACCGGATGATCATCGCGAGCGGCGCGAACGTGCCGACCGGCTTCGGCGTCCGCGGCGCGTTCGAGAAAGACTGCAAAGCGCTCGGGACCGAGCGGCTCGACGTGTTCCAAGTGTTCTGGGTGCAATACCGCTGGTACGTGACCGGCCAGACGTGGCCGGCGATGCGCAAGCTCAAGGAAGAGGGGCGCGTGCGGATGCTCGGCATGTCGATCCACGATCGCCCGCTCGCGCGCAAGCTCGTGGACGAGCTCGGCGTCGACATGCTCATGATCCGCTACAACGCGGCGCACCGCGGCGCGGAGAAGGAGATCTTCGCCGATCTCCCGAGGCCGCGCCCGGCGATCGTCGCGTACACCGCGACGCGCTGGGGCAAGCTCCTCGAGCCGTCGGGCAAGCTCGCGCCGATGACGCCCGACGAGTGTTACCGCTTCCCGCTCATGAACCCGAACGTCGACGTCGTCCTCTGCGGCCCGCGCAGCTACGAAGAGCTCGAGCAAGACGCCCGCGGCGTCGCCCTCGGCCCGCTCCCGGAGTCGCGCCTCGCGGAGATCAAAACGTTCGGCGACGCGGTCCGCGCCACGGCGTCGAGTCGGATCGCTTTCGGGTCTTGAAGAGGCGCTGCCGCCGGCCCGATGGCGGCTAGGAAGGGTGCGTGCGCCCGGCGCGTAAGCTCTCCGCGTGAGGAGCGCTCTCTTCGTGGCGATGTGTGCATCTTGCACGTATGTCTCGCCGCCGCCGCCGCGCGTCTCGGTCGCGCCGTCTGCGGCCGCGCGGCCCTCCGCAATCGTTCGCCCCTCGCCGCCGCCGTCGCTCTTCGACTTTCGTCGCGGAACCCTCGAGGACGCGTTTCGCGCGTACGCGGTCTCCTACTGGGGCCCGAACGGAACGTCGGCCGTCGCGTGGAAGGGCGGGGTCGCCGAGATCGGGCAGTACGCCGCCGTCCGAGCGCCGGAGGGGTTTTGGGTGCGCGACTTCGGTCACGAAGGTTGGGTGACGGAGATCGAGCGCGCCCGCGATCGCGTCGTCGTGAAGTATCGCGTGAGCGACGGCGACGCGGCCCGCGATTGGCGCGCGTGGCGCGGGCGCATCCCGGAGATCACGTCGGTCACGCACATGGTCGTCGAAGTCTGGGCGCTCGACGGACGAGACGCGCCGCCGCGCGTCGTCTTCGCGCACGAGTACGAAGCTTGGGCGAGCTGCTGCGGCAGCGAGATGGGCCCCGCGCCGCCGCGCATCTCCGACGACGTGGCCGTCACTGCGACCGAGGTGCACCTCCGCGCGCGCGATGCGTGGCGCGCCACGCGCGCGAGCTGGCACGAGACGCCACTCCCCGGCATCGACCCGGTCCTCGCGCCGTGGGACAGCCCGCGCGAAGTGGTCTTCACCCTGACGCGTTGACCTCCGCGCGTCACGCCGTCGACGTGCCTCGTCACGGCCGGAGGCCGCATCGGCGAGAGCGACCTCAGCACGCCGACGGTCCAGGTGGTGGCGAAGACGAGCGCGAGCGGAAGCCAGAACCCGGCGACGCTCGCGAGGATCGCCGCGCTGCCTTGCACGAGACCGCCGACGACCAACACGTCGAGCACGGCGACGACCGCCGTCATGATCGCGGCGCTCGCGAGCGGTTCGCGCGCGCCGCGATGACCGAAGTAACGATGCGCGACGGCCGCGAACACGACGGGCACGAGGATCGCGTGCAGCGCGAGCGCCGCGACGAGGGGCAAGAGCCAGAGGAGGGCCGCCATGATCGCGCCGCCGATCGCCCAGCCGACCGCGGCGTGCGCGACGAGCGTCGAGATCGAGCGACCGGGCTGTCGGACCACGGACTTCGGGTGGGCGCTCGGGAGCTCGAGCGCGATCGCGCGCGCCCACCGGCGGATGCGATCGGAGTTGCGCCAGTCGCCGGCGCTCTTCTTGGCCATCGCGCTCGCGGGGAAGCCTCGGGCGGTCTTGTCGAGCCGGCCGCCGAACGTGGCGTGCCCCTGCGCGCCCACGCGCTCCATCAGGATCGCGACCTGCCGGGTCGGCGGGATCTCGCGCGTGCCCGCGGAGTCATCGAGCGGTCCGCTCGAGAAGAACCAGACCGGAACGCGACGGAGATCTTTTTCGCGCGCGCGGA
This sequence comes from uncultured delta proteobacterium, assembly GCA_963731595.1. Taxonomy (GTDB): domain Bacteria; phylum Myxococcota_A; class Polyangia; order Polyangiales; family Polyangiaceae; genus DASXHD01. The sequence goes on along the minus strand of CAVSWE010000009.1, from coordinate 444,068 downwards.
CGAATCGGCGCGCGTCGGGGTGCCAGCGCGTCGCGTAGAGCGCGCCGCCCACGACGACGGCGTCGAGCTCCTTGGCGTGCATCGCCTCGCGCGCCGGGACCGCGAGGACGTCGTGGCCCTCTTCCAGCAGAACGTCGGCGATGGCGCGGCCGATGCCCTCGGTGCCGCCGCGCTTGGTGCCCCAGGTGACGAGAACGCGCATGCGACATGAGGGTGCAAGAGGGAGACCGTCCGGGGATTTCGCGCTCCTCGGCTGCCGCGGCCGGAACGCGGTGCGCACCTCGCGACGGGCTTGCGCGCTCGGCGCATGAGGCGTCAATACGCGTGCACGAGCGGACGCACGTCGCTGCACGGACGGCAGATCGCGTCCGCGATGCCCGAGTTGCGGCGCGTGCGGCCGGCGACCGCCTTGAAGACCGGGCCGCTCGTCGACTCGTCGCACGCGAGGCACGGGTTGAGCGAGCCGTCGGGCTCGTTGTACGGCGCGGTCAGGTTCGCGATGCATGTGTCGAAGCAGCTCGCGCGCGTGTTCTGGGTGTTGTAGGCCCAGATGTCGGCGCATGGCTCGTCGAAGCCGAGCCCCTCGAGGCACGCGACGTCCGCGTCGACGCCGCCGTCGCTCGAGAGCGCCTGGATGCCGCACGCGCGCACCGGCGACGTGAATTGCCGTTGCCCATGTAGACGGCGAGATCGAAGAGCGGCGAGCAGACGCCGCAGCGACCGAAGTGCGTCGGATGGGCGCCCGCCGCGCGCGCGGTGGCTTCGTCGGGGTAGGTGACCAGCGTGTACGACCGCGGCGTCGCCGGCGGCCCAGGGAGGACGGCGCACACCGTGCCCGGCGGATCGTCCGGCGGCGCGGAGGCGTCGGCGTACGGATCGGAAGTCAGCGGCGCGTAAGGCTGGGCGAGCACCCAGTCGGTGACCAGCGACCCGACGAACGCCGCGTCGTAGTCGGGCGACACGAACGTTCCGGCGTCGCTCACGCAGACCGGCGCGCACTGGTCGCTGTCCAAGCCCGTGTGCTGGTTCGGCCGTCCGAACATCCCGCACGCCGGCGCGCAAGTCGACGCGTCGCCGGCGTCGGAGGCGTCGCCGCTCGGCGTGCACGAGAGCGCGACGAGGGCGAGGAGCGACGTCACGCGCGCGATGGACACGCGCGCATCCTACCTCAGTCGTTCTTCGGGACGATCGCGATAGCCCATCGGGGTGATAGAACGAGAGGGCATGGCGCGCGTCCCCTCGCTTGCGACCTTCGGCGCGCGCAGAGCGAGGCGCTGAATGGGCACGCGCTTCGCGGCGGCCGCGCTGCTCACCCTGGCGCTCGCGCTCGGGCTGTCGCTCCTCGGGCTTCGGATGACGGCGCGCCGCCCCTCCGACGAGGAGACCGCCCGCACGCTGCTCGCGACCGGCAAGGCCGCCGAGGCCGAAGCGATCGAAGCACGCGTCCTCCAGCGCGATCCGACGGTGCCGCGCGTCCTCGCGTTCGTCGACGCGCACCGGCGCGCCGCGGCGGCCAGGACGGTCTACGAGACCAAGCCCGAGAGCGCCAAGGTCCCGCCCGGCTTCCCGATGTCGGAGGAGGACGTCGCCGCGATCGTCGGGTCGCTCCCGCCCGACGTCGCGCGCGTCGGACGCTTCGCCCTCGGGTCGCCGGACGCGCGCGAGGAGCTGATCGCCGCCGCTCGAGGCGAGCCGCCCGTCCCGTGGGCGAACCACGTCCTCGGCGTCGCGGCGCGCGCGGCTGGCGAGGACCTCGACGCGGCCGAGCTCTTCTGGCGCGAAGGCACGGCCTTCCCGGAGCGGGCGGCCGATCTCGACGAGGCCTTCGATTGCTGGCGCGACGTCGGCGCCTGGGAGCTCGCGAGCGACAAGCTCCAGACCATCGACCCAAAGCGCGTCTCGCCCGACGTGCGCTACGAGCTCGCCGTGCACGAGCGCGACTGGCGCGCGGCCGTGCGCGTCCTGCCCGTCCTCTACCGCGCGCGCCTCGATCTGCGCCTCCTCCTGGCTCGCGGCCGTCGCGGCGCTCGCGTGGGGCTTCTTCTGCGCGCGGCTCGGGCAGATCGGCCAGCGCCCGCGTTTTCGAGCGCCGATCTACCTGGCGGCGTTCGCGCTCGGCGTGCTCAGCGTCGCTCCCACGCTCTTCCTCGTCGCCTTCGAGCAGGCCCGGCTGCACCTCGTCGAGACCGGCGACGTCGCGCGCGACCTCGTCTTTTTCGTCTTCGGCGTCGGTCTTCGCGAGGAGGGCTCGAAGCTCCTCCTCTTCGCGCCGCTCCTGCCCTTGCTCCGCCGCTACGGGACCAAGCTCGACGTGCTCGTCGCCGGCGCGTTCGTCGGCCTCGGCTTCGCCGCCGAGGAGAACCTCGGCTACCTCGCCGACAAGGATCTGCGCACCGGCCTCGCCCGCTTCCTCACCGCGAACTTCCTCCACATGGCGATGACCGGCATCCTCGCGAGCGCGCTCGACGACTTTCTCCGCGACGGCGAGAAGCACGCCCAGGATTTCCTCCGTGCCTCGCTCCTCGTCGTCGCCTTGCACGGCGCGTACGACTTCTTGATCGCGCATGCCGAGATTGGCGGCGGCTACGCCGCGATGGGCGTCTTCGTGCTCCTGACCAAGCTCTTCGTCGACCGCGTCGAGGCCGCGCGCGGCCGCCCCGAGCGAGTCTTCGGTCCGCTCGAGAGCTTCGTGGTGGCCCTCGCCGCCGTCACCGGCGCGAGCCTCGCGCACGCCATCCACGCCGTCGGCCCGGCGCAAGGCGTCGCGGTGATGGCCGAGGGTCTCCTCGGCGAGGCGATCATGGTCATCGTGTTCGCGCGCTATCTCGCGCGCATCTGAGCTGAAGTCGGACGCGCTCGGGCGGTCTGCGCGTCACGGTTTCGGCAAACGCACGACGATGCAGCCCGAACCGCCCGACTGATCGCGGGAAGGACGACCAGCAAGAACGACGGACGCTCGCCGGGGATTGGCGGTACGCGTCCTCGAGCTCGTCCGCGCGGGCAACCGCGTCCGCTCGGTCGCGCGCGTGCCCCCGCGCGACCGGACGTCTTGCGGCGCCGTCTCGCAAGATTTGCAAGTCTGCCTTGCGGAAATTGCAAGTCGTCAAGCTGAGCCCGTCGCCTCGCCCGCCGACTTGCCGCGGGCTACACTTGCAGCATGAGGCTCGCGATCTTGCTGCTGCTCGCGGGCACCGGCTGCGCCGCTCCGCTTCAAGACCAGGCGCGCGCCCTCTTCGCGAGCGAGACGAGCTGCTCGCCTGCGGGCGTGTCCGCGTCGAGCATCGGCGCCGCGCTCGAGACGCGCGCGAGCTTCGACGTGGAGGGCTGCGGCCTGCGGCGACGATACGCTTGCTCCATCGACGTCGGCTGCGGGGCGCTCGCGCCTTCGGCGAGCCGACGGGGGCCTTCGGCGACCGACTTTCCGCCTTCGCTCGTCGATGCTCCGCCTCCGCCGCCTCCGCCGCGCAATTACGACGAAGACGGCTCGTGAGTCGCGGAGCGCCCGTCGTCCGCGAGCATCTCGGGCGCGCGCGTCGACTGCTACGCAGAAAGGCGCGCCGAGCGAGGTGACGTCCTTGGTTGGTCCACGCCGACCTTAGGAAATGCTCGAGACGGCCGTTTGGATCGTCAAGATGCCGATGCGTAGCAAAGACGAGGTGTGGGTGACCAAGCGCGTCATCGAGCGGACGACCTCGTCGGCGCAGGTGCTGGTGCGCGAGGCGCCCCTCGCCGACGCCGACCGGCGCGAAAAGCCGCGCTACGACGTCAGCATCAGCGTGACGCTCGCCGGCGACCACAACTTCTACGTCGGGCTCACGGAGAACCTCTCCGAGGGCGGCCTGTTCGTGCGCACGCAGAGGACGCTGCCCATCGGGACCTCGCTGAAGATCGAGTTCTCGCTCCCCACCGCCGGGGAGCCGCTCTCCATCGTCGGGGAGGTCCGCTGGGTGCGGGTGACCAACGCGGTCCGTGAGGAATACAACAACTTCGGCTACGGCGACGACGACGCCTACAAACCCGGCATGGGCATTCAGTTCAAGAGCGTGAGCCCCGAGGCCGCGCGCGCGATCGCGCAGTTCGTCCGAATGCGCGCGCCCGACTTCTACGCCGAGTGACCTGTCGACGTGATGCGGTGAGTCGAGCGAAGTCGACGGAATGACTCGAGCGCGTCGCGTCGCTCACGTTCGGCAGGCGTCGAACGCGGCCTTGGTGGTGGCCTTTCTCGAACAGTCGTATTCGCTGCGCGACAGCGCCGCCCGCGTCAAGCGGTTCGACGCGTCGCTCGCTCAGGGCCGGCAGCAGACCGTGCGAGGCGACGTCGTGGTGAGGCTCAGCGTCGACGTGGAGGGCGTCGCGCAAGCGGTCAGGTCGGGTTCGCCGTGTACGACGCGCCGCGGACGGTTTGGTTGTTGTGGTTGGTCGCCTGGCACGTGCCGTCGCTGTCGAAAGCGACGAGCTCGGTGCCGGACGGCGCAGTGGTCACCGCGCACGTTCGTCCGCTCGGCTGAAGCGCGTCGACGCGTAATAGTTGTCGAGCGCCCCGTTCAACGTCACGCAGCCGCCGTTCGTGAAGTCGAGCGCGAGTCCCGCAGCTCCGCAGGAGGCATTCCCGCCGCTGTACGACGTCGAGACCTTGCCGGTCGTGCAGTCCGGCGACGCGGTCTCGCTGCAGTTGCAGGCGCACGTCGCGGTGCCTTTGCCGAGGATCTCGGTCGCGGCGACGGGCACGCCGCGGTCTGGCTCGCGACGAAGGCGACGGGCGTCCAGCCGGCGGGCCCACGCATTCGTTCGCGTCGTCGTCGCAGGGACCCGCTTCGACGGGCGGCGTGACGACGTCGGCGGCGTCGGACGGCGGCGCCGCGCCCGCGCGCCCCACCCGGCGTCGGCCTCACGGCGCGCGGTAGACGAACACGTCGCCGGGCGAAGCGGCGATCTCCGCGGCGAGCGCGCGCTCGCTCCACAGGACGAGCGTGTCGTCCGAGAATCGCGCGACCGGCCTCAGCTTCGTCCGCAGCAGCGCGTGCGTCTTCGTGTCGACGAGCTCGCCCCACTCGAACGTCTCGCTGACCGTGTTCGGAGGTCCGGGTTTGACGCACGCGAAGAAGAGGTAGCGCTCCGAGTCCGACGCGCCGAAGTCGTATCGGCGCAGGCGCGCCGAGCAGCCCGACGCGGACATCACGAGCTCGCGCGTGCCCTTGGCGAAATCGAGGACGTAGACGGCGCCGCTCGCGTCGGCCGCGAGGGTGCGCTTGCCGACGCCGATGAACGGCGCGACGTCGAGCGGCTCGAGCGGCGGGGTCGTGAACATCTTCGGCTGCGCGAGGTCGAGCCACTCGGTCGCGTCGCGTCGCGGCGGGCTGCTCATTTCGTCGAGGATCGGGTCACGCCGTTCGGTGGGGCGTCGGTCGACGCGATGAGCGGCATCGGTCCTTCGATCGTGTACGTGCGCTCGGGCGACCACACGGCGAAGCGGCGTTTGCCGCTCTGGAGCTCGAGGCTCTGCACGAGCACGCGCAGCGGCGAGGGCGAGATGCTCAGCGCCGCAGGAGGAGGTCCGTTCGAGTCGGGCGCGGTCTTGCCGAACGCTTCGCCGAGCCACACGTGGCGATCGGCGCTCCAGGCGTCGCTCTCGGTCACGTACCAGTCGTGCTCGCACCAGGCCGCTCGCATCGACGGAAGGAGCGGCGCGTACTCGACGCACGCGACGTCGCTCGGCCCGCGGACGCGCGCCGCGCTGCACGCGGCGTCGTGCTTGGCGAAATAGGGCGTGCCGGCTCGGTCTTCGCCGTGACCTCCGCGGGACGGATCCGCCAGGCGTCGGGCTCGCGCGCGGAAGGCGCTCGCCGGGCCGGAGGCGTCCGCCGCGACGAACGCGAAGGGCATGGGCACCGGCGTGCACGTGCCGTCGGACGCCACGACGGCCACCGCGGGTTTTCCGTCGGTCGAGGACAGAAGGGCGAGGGCGCGCGACTGCCTCGGGTCCACCGCGACGGAACGCTCGCTTGTCGTTCGCCGGAATGCACGCGACGCGCACGACCGCGCCGTCGGAGAGACGCACGACCAATCCCCGAGCGCCGCTCGTGCTCGCGAGCCCCGCCTTCTCCGAGACCGCCGACAGACCCGGAAAGCGCGCGATCGCCTTGCCGCTCGTCACGTCGAAGAGCGCGCCCCTGCCGCCGTCGACGTTCATCACGAGTCGCGGCGGAGACTCGAGCGTGGCGAGCACCGTTCCGTGGCCGACCTTTCGAGCTCCTCGGAGCTCGCCTTTCGTCCACGGGGCTCCGGTGACGAGCGCGAGCGGCGTGCGCGGGAGCGGCACCGGCCCGGTGGAGGCGGGGGCGGCCGACGCGGTTGGCGCGGTGGATGCGCTCGCCGCGAGCGACGCCGCCGGCGCGGACGCCGACGCCGACGCGCTCGACGGAGCGCGATGCGTGCACGCCACGGCGAAGCCGACGGTGGCCAAGGCGAGCGACGCTGTGCGCATCCCTCACGTGTATCACGCGCCGCAGCGCCGAGCGGGCCGCCGCGGAATCCTCAGTTCGGGCTCTTCTGCTGGCACGTGTGATTCACGCACGTGAGCTGCGCGCCGCCGCCGCAGCAGTCCGCGTCGGTGTTGCACGTCTCGTATTGCTGCGCGCAGCCGCCCGTGTTGTTCGAGCAGACGAGCGTGCCCGCGTCGCCCTGGCGACAATATCCGTTGCAGCACTCGTCGCCCGTGACGCACGTGCTCCCGTTCGCCTTGCACGGATCGACGACCCAGTAGCCTCGCGAGTTGCCCGCGTCGAGCTCCTGTCCCGGGAGATAGAACGCGGGGTGCGAAGGATCCTTGCCCGGCGTCGGGTTGATGTCGATCGCCGCGACCCAGAGCTTCTTCGGGATGGGCCCGCCGGTGTAACCGCTGTAGGGATCGCCCGTCGCGACGTTGCCGTACATGCGCCGCGACGTGAAGACGACCCAGTAGTATCCGCCCGACGCGATCGGGTTCACGGTCGGCTCGTAGTTGAGGATGGTGTCGTTCGGGTGGCTACCGTTCGTCGGCAAGTAGCTCGTGCTCGTACCGTCGAGGCCGTCGAGCTCGTTCATGCGGATCGGTTGCGGGGCGAGGCCGAGGTCGGTGTACCAGAGCTCGGCCTGGGCGCCGTTCCACGTCGAGATTTGATCGTCGGCCCACCCGCTCGTCCCGCTGTGGACCGCGTTGTGGAAGACGAGCCCGTTCGAGTCCGGCATGAAAGCCGGCCACCCCATGTAGCGGGCGGGGTCGTAATGGAGCTCGCGCAAATTGTAAAAGAGGTAGGTCGTGCCGCCGCACGCGATGGGCGAGCCGCCATCGACCGTGCCCGCGCCGCAGTTGAAGTCCATGACGTCGATGGAATGGCCCGCGCGCGCGACCGTCGTTCCGTCGCCGGGGCCCGACCAGAAGCTGAACGCGAGGTGCTTGCCGTCCGGCGAGAACGCCGGCGTGACCGCCTGGGTGACCGTGTTCGTCCAGCCCGTCTCGGTGATGCCGCTGTTGTACGTCACGTGCGCGCCGTCGGAGCGCCGATAGAGATCGGAGTCGAGCGTCGAGTAGACGACGGTGTGCGTCGAGCTCGTCATCGCGAACGTGCCGTCGGGGTACACGCCGGACCAGACGAACTTCGCGTCGTTCGACGTACCGTCGGGCGCGGTGCCCGAGTACGTCGCGACGGACGAGCCGTTGTTCGTGGAATCGAACGAGCCCTCCGTCGTGTAGGTGTGATCCATCATGTAGAGCGTGCCGCCGTTCGCCGAGACCTCGTGGCAGACGTGGCAGTCGCTCTGGCTGCCGGGGATGGCGAGCGACGGCGCCGTCGCGCCCGGCTTGATCGCGAGCACCGTGCCGTTGCCGGCCCCGGTGAGCACCGAGTTGTACGAGTTGTAATAGACGGTGCCCTGCAAGACGCCGCGCGCGACGACCCAGTGCTGCGTGATCGGTCCCCAGCTCGTCGTGCCGTCGGTGATCCAGAGATCGACCTCGAGCGGATCGCCTTGGTTGCCGTAGAGCGCCTTGGACCACGCGTCTTGGTCGAGCGGCTCGTTCACCCAGCCGGGCGCCGCGTAGTAGCCGTCGAACGTGAAGCCCTTCTCGGCGAGGTGCATCTTGATCGCGGTCGTCGCGCTCGCGTGCGTCGACTGCCACTGGAGGAGCGGCGCGAGGGTGCCTTGCGGCCACACGGTGCCGTCGTACGGATAGAGGAATCCGAGCTCGGACGCGCTCGAGGGCGCAGTCGCCGGGCCGTCGAGCACGGACTTCGTCTTCGTGTCGATCGCGCCGCCGTAGTCGTTGCCGCCGACGCCGTTGTTGCCGCCGAGGCCCGCGCCCGCGTCGTCGTTCGCAGGCTTTCCGTTTTGCGACATCGCGATCGTGACCGTGACCGTGGTCGAGGCGCCGAGCGGTCCGCCGTCCGGAGCCGAGGCGGCCGTGTCCGTCGCGGTCACGGTGCCGACTCCGCCGACGTTGCCGGACGCGGTGAAGACGCCGCTCCCCGCGACCAGTGTCCCGAGCTCGCCGTGATCGAGCGAGAACGACACCGGGACCGCGCCGCCGTTGCTCGCCGTCGCGGAGAACGTGATCGGCGTGGTCGAGACGACGCCGTCGGTGATCGTCACGGGCACGACCGGATTCTGCGGTTGAATCGTGAGCGACCCGACCGTCGACCCGTCGCCGAACGGGCTTCCGTCGGAGACCGTCGCGTCGCCACCGCCGTCCGGGTTGCCGCCGCCGCCGCCGCCGCAGCCCACGAAAAAAGCTCCCGTCGCGAGCGCCGCACACACCACGCCGAGCGAGATCGCGCGATGGATCACCATGCGAGCAAGCTACCAGCTTTGGGCTCTGGACTCTTCGCGGTCGTCGACAAAATGAGTGCTCGCCGGCAGCGGTGCGACGCGACTCCTTGACTCGAGGCGTCACCGAAGAATGACTTCTACGTCTTTCGGCTTCGAGCGGCCCGGGCGAGGGATCGCGTTGACGAGGTCGTCCCGCGCAAGCTAGGGTCGCGCGTTTCGCTTGGTCCGCACTAGAGGAGACGCGACTTGAATCAATACGATTGCTCGAATGCACGTCGTGGGGTAGCGGTGACGACCGCCGTGGTGGTGGCAACCATCGGAGCTCTAGCTCTCGGCGAGCGCGACGCCGCCGCGGCGACCGTGACCGCGACGTTGACGTCGACCGGGACCGAGCAAACGTTCACGGTTCCGGCGGGCGTGACCGCGCTCCACGTGGTGCTCGTCGGCGCGCCCGGCGGAAACGGAGCCGCGAGCGTGCCCGGCGGCGCGGGAGCGAACGTGACGGCTGACGTCCCCGTCGAGCCCGGCGAGGTGCTCTATGTGGAGGTGGGCGGGGCGGGCGCGACGGGCGCGACCGCGGCGTTCAACGGCGGCGCCCCCGGCGGCACGGGCGACGGCGGCGGCGGATCGCTCGGCGGCGCTGGAGGCGGCGCATCGGACATCCGCACGGTCCCGAGCTCTCAGTCCGTGTCGCTCGGGTCGCGACTGGTGGTCGCGGCCGGAGGCGGCGGAGGCGGGGGTTACGGCGGCGGCGGCGGCGGCGCAGCGGGAGGCGCAGGCTCCGGCTCGTTCGGAAACATCAAAGGCGGCGGCGCCGGATCGGCGACGACGGGCGGCGCGGGCGGCAGCGGCGACTACGGCGGTACCGCGGGGCTCGTGGGTACGTTCGGCGGCGGCGGCGCGGGCGCGATCACGGGCGGCGCCGGCGGCGGCGGTGGAGGCGGCGGCTACTTCGGCGGCGGCGGCGGAGGCGGCGGCGCGGGAAATCCGCCGGACCCTGGATCGGTCACCGGAGGCGGCGGCGGGGGTGGGTCGAGCTACATCGAGCCGGGCGCTACGGGAACCGTCGCCCCCGACGCGACGCGCACCCCGCTCGTCACGATCTCGTACGAGACGGCGGCCGGCGACGTGAGCCCGACGACCGTGACGTTTCCGGGCACGCAGCCCCAAGGCACGATCAGCTCCGCCCAGCTCGTGACCATCACGAGCTCCGGCACGACGGCGTTGACCGTCACGGGGCTGTCGTTCGCCGGCACGAATCCCGACGACTTCCTGATCGGCTCGACGACCTGCTTCGGCGAGATCGCGCCGGCGGGGACATGCACCGTCTCGGTGCGGTTCGCCCCGCAAGCCGAGGGCGCGCGCGCGGCGACGCTGTCCATCGACAGCAACGCCGCCACCGCGCTCGCGGCGGTGTCGCTGAGTGGAACGGGCGGACAGCTCCCGCAGGGTCCCCAAGGCGACGCGGGTCCGCAGGGGAACCCGGGACCGCAAGGACCTCAGGGCGATGCGGGAGCAACCGGCCCCGCCGGCCCCGCGGGCCCCGCGGGCTCGGGTGGATGCGCCCTCTCGGGATCGCCGTCGCCTACGCGCAGCGCGCCCATCGCGGCCGCGGCGCTCCTCGGCCTCGTGCTCGTGCGCAGGCGACGCTCGCCGCGCTGACGCGAGCCTACGCACCTCGATCGAGCCCCGCGGGCCGACGAGCGCCATGCTCCGGCTCGTGCGCAACCTAGGCCGGCCACTTCTTCTTGCGACTCCGCTTTCGCTCCTCGCGACGACCGCGTTCGCCGCGCCGACCGTAGCGCTCGCTCCACAGCCGACGCCGGTCGTCATTCGCGTCGACTCGAAGGGAGCCCCTTACAGCTGCCCGGAGCGCAGCTCGCAGGCTCCGAGCTGCATCGTCGACGGGGCGACCCGAGGCATCGGCTACCACGATTGCCTCGGCGACACGTCGCTCCGATTCAGCCTCACGATGACCGGGGTTCCGGACCCCAACTACAACGTCGAGATATGGGCGGGTACGACGGACTGCACGCAGCCGGGCGCGACGAACAACACCGCGACCGGAACGTGCTGGAGGGTCGCGCAGGATCCAATCCCGAGTGTGGTGATCTCGCAGCTCGACGTCCGCGTCGCCGACGTCGTGAGCGCGCTCGGCGTCTCGCTCCCGCCGCAGACGTACACGGCGGCCGACGCGACGACCGCGTGCAACCAGGCGAAGGCGGCGAGCACCGGCGTGTCGAACGTCTCGATCTATTTCATGGTGTTCGCAAACGGCGCGAACGGCGCGGCGCCCGTGAGCAGCGCGAGCTACCCGGTCAAGGTCAAGCTCACCGGACCGGACGCGGTCACCGGCGTCACGGCGTCGCCCGGCGACGGCGAGATCGTCCTCGGCTGGACGGCCCCACCGGGCAATCCGACCCTCCAAGGCTTCGACCTATTCGCCGTCCCCCAAGGCACGACGCTCGGCGACGGCGGCGCGGCGACGTGCAACGGCACGAGCGGCAGCGTCGACGTCTCGACAATCGCGTGCCCGAGCGGCGGCGACGGCGGCGCGGCGGTTTGCCAGGTCGTTGCGGGCGCCACCGCCGGCAGCGGAAGCGTCAGCGGCCTCGCCGGCAACACGACGTACGTCGCCGCGGTCGCTCCGTTCGACGAGTACGGCAACGAAGGCGCGGTCGCGCAAGCGGCGTGCGCCACGCCGTCGCTGTCCGACGGCGGCAGCGGCACCCCGAGCTCGGGCGGTTGCAGCTGCGAAGCGGCCGGCGGTGCCGACTCGCGCTTCGCTCTCGGCCTGGCGTCCGTCGGCTTGGCCGCGCTCGTCCTCGCGCGCCGACGCAAGCGACGGCCGACCGCGGGATGAATCCGTGATCGCGGAGAGCGTCGGCCTCAGCCGTGCCCGACGAGCGCCGTGATCGCGTCGTCGATGCGCTGCGCGTCCTCGAGCGTCCGCGAGTCCCACACGAAGTCGTCGATGCCGTCCGCGTGCTGCACGCGGACGCGGTACCACTCGCCTTGCTGCTGGAGATCGATCGCGCGCACTCGGTCGAGGCGAAGAACCGTGCTGCTCGCGACCCCGCCGTGGATGCCGCCGGTGCACACGTACTTCACGACGAACGTCGCGCCGACGAACGTCGGCTCCGTGACGCAACCCTGGACCGTGTTCGCGAGGATGAGCGATTTCAGCTCCTCCTTCGGATTGTCGATGCGCGTCGGCTGCGCCGTGTACGCGACGGTCTGAACGGCCGGCGCGCACGCGAAAAGGATGGAGGCGAGAAATGGGAAAGCGAGGAGCGTGAGCTTCATGTCCGGTCGGTTACATCGTAAATCTCCTCGGTCAAGGCGATCCCTCGGGCGATCTTTTCGCCGCCGCATGGCGAACAGATCCGGCTGCGCGAGCAAACCGCGGTGTCGCCTCGGCCGCTGCGGTGACGGCGGAGCGAGCTCACGGCGCGCGAATTGCTGCCTCGTCGACCATCATGCTGCAGCTCGCAATCGTAGTCGTCTCAGCCGGTATCCTCATTTCGTTCGTCGCGCTCTTCGGTTTGAGCACGGGCCTCCCGATCGGGCTGCTCGGCGTTCTCGCCTTCGGCTTCACGCTCGGGCTCACGGGCATTTTGCTGGGGCGCGCGTGGGGCGGTCCTGCCGCGACGGAGCGGCGTCTGCGCGAGGGTTGAGCCACACGCGCGGCTCGTCGTCTCGATTCACGACGACGAGCCGGAGCTCGTCCGGATTCACGACGTTTCGAACGGCGACGATGCGCGCGCCGTCGGCTTCGATCGTCGTCACCGAGATCACGGCGCCGCTCGCGCGGGTGACGAGCGCCGGCCGCGGAGATGTTCGCGCGCGAGCGACCCGAAGCAAAACGAGAAAGGCGAAGGAGATGGTCTCGCGGTCGATTGGCGCCTCGGTGAGCACGGGCTCGGGAAGCCACGTGCCACGATGACGGTCGCGTTGGCGTCGGGCGGGCTGCGGCGTCCTCGTCGTTCTCCACGTGCAGCCGCTCTTTGGAATTTTGCTGACCTCGGCTACCCGCCGTACAGGGCCTACGCCGGAATGGCCATCGACTACTCGAGCGCGGTGATCTCGCGCGCGGCGTCGGGCGACGGCGGCTCGGCGCTCATCGGGCCGATCGTCTCGATCGTCGTGCTCGCTGCGTCGTGGTCGCTTCGTCCGCCGGCGCGTCGCTTGGCTTGATTCGAAGTGGCTGCACCCGGTGCGCGTCATGCGCGCCGCTTGCGGGGCGCGCAGCAGATTCACGCGCGGACTCACGAAGGGTTTCGTGGCAAACCGATTGCACCGAGCGCGGGCATGTCCGCCGAGTTCGCCGTGCTCGAGGCCGCGCCGGACGCGATGCTCGTCGTCGATCGCGCGGGCACCGTCGTGTTCGCGAACCGCCTCGCGAACGCGATGTTCGGCTACGACGAGCTGGCGGGCGAATCGATCGACGCGCTCGTGCCTGCGTCGACGCGAAATGCTCACGCTGCGAAGCGGGCCGAGTACGCCGCGGCGCCGCGCCCGAGACCGATGGGGTTCGGCGAGCTCGCCGCGCGCCGCCGAGACGGCGTCGAGTTTCCCGCGGAAATCAGCCTCGCGCCGCTCCAGCGCGCGGCAGACGTGCTCACGATCGTCGCCGTGCGCGACGTGACGCAACGCAAGGTCGTCGAGCTCCAGCTCCAGACCGCCCGGCGCATGGAGGCGATCGGCCGGCTCGCGGGGGGCGTGGCTCACGACTTCAACAACCTCCTCACGGTGATCCTCAGCTACGCCTCGCTCGCGCTCGACGGGCTCAAGCGAATCGACCCCGTCCGCGAGGACGTCGAGGAGATCCGTCGTGCGGCCGAGCGCGCGAGCGATCTCGTGAAGCAGCTCCTCGCCTTCGGGCGCAAGCAAGTCTTGCAGCCGCGGCCCACCGACTTGCGCGACCTCATCGGCAGGATGGAAAAGCTCGTCCGCCGCCTGATGGGCGACCACGTCGTCGTCACGTTCCTCGAGCCGGGGGCGATCGGCACCGTGTCGATCGATCCGGTGCAGATCGAGCAAGTCGTGATGAACCTCGCCGTGAACGCGCGCGACGCGATGCCGACGGGCGGGCGCCTCACGATCGAGACCGCGAACGTCGAGCTCGACGCGTCGTACGCGGCGGCGCACGCCGGAGTCCGACCCGGCTCCTACGTGATGCTCGCGGTCACCGACACGGGCATCGGCATGGACGAAGCCATCCGCGCGCACTTGTTCGAGCCGTTCTTCACGACGAAGGAGCAAGGCCGCGGCACCGGCCTGGGGCTGGCGACCGTGTTCGGGATCGTCCAGCAGAGCGGCGGCCACATCTGGGTGTACAGCGAGCCGAACCGCGGCACGACGTTCAAGCTCTACTTCCCGCGCGTGGAGGCGCCGGCGGAGGCGCCCGCGTCGCCGCAGGCGCTCGGGGCGCGCGGCGGCACGGAGACCGTCCTGCTCGTGGAGGACGACGAAGCGGTCCGCAAGCTGATGACCACGGTCTTGCGCCGCGCGGGCTACAACGTCCTCGAGACGCAGAACGGCGGCGAGGCGCTCGTCGTCTCCGAGCGTTACGAGGCGACGATTCACCTGCTCCTGACCGATGTCGTCATGCCGCACATGAGCGGTCGCGAGCTGGCGCAGCGCATCGCGTCGGCGCGCCCGACCATGAAGGTGCTTTTCATGTCGGGCTACACGCAGAACACGATCGTGCACCACGGCGTCCTCGACGCCGGCGTCGCGTTTCTCCCCAAGCCGACCACGCCGGCGGCGCTCCTCGCGAAGGTGCGCGCGGCGCTCGATTGAGCCGACGCGGCGGGCTCCGCCTCCGTCAGTCGTCGTCCACGTCGGCGATGGTCGGCGCGGGGGCCGCGAGGTAGGCTCGACGTATGACGAGGGGCTGGGTGATCGCATTGCTGGCGGCGCTGGTCGCGTGCGGCGGCAAGACGGGTGACGATTCCACGACCGACGGGGGCGGCGTCGACGGCGGCGTAGACGGCGGCGCGTGCTGCACACCGAGCGCGGCCCCCGCGTGCTGCATGAGCTATGGCGGCTGGTCCGGCGGCGCCAGCTGCGGCGCCGCCTGCGACGGCATGGCGTCGCCCGGCGATCCGGGCTGGCACCTCGGGACGGACTCGCACGGCTGCTCGGTGTGGATCGAGCCGACGAATCCCGCCTCGAAGTGCGGTGAACCGCCTTCGGGCTGCCCGCAGCCGGCGACCATCGGAGACTTCACGCCGGCGCCGATGCACGCGCCGAAGATCGAGAAGGGCTCGTGCACGACCCAGCAAATCGACGGCTATTACAAGTCGTGTTTGCCCCCGACCTCGTGCGACAGCTTCCGCGCCGCGAACGCGTCGTGCGTGCAGTGCATCGAATCCAAGGACACCGACGCGACCTGGGGGCCGATCGTGACGTCCGGATTCACGATGACGTTCAACCCGAGCGGCTGCATGGTCGCGCTGACGGGCGACTCGAGCGCGACGAGCTGCGCGCAGCGGTTCGACGACCTCAGTCAGTGCGAGGCGGCCGCCTGCCGGGCCGAGTGCCCGCTCACGGATCAAGCGAGCGCGATTTTGCTCGAGCAGTGCGACTCGGCCGCGAGCGCCGGCGAGTGCGCCAAGTTCGTCGCCGCCGAGTGCGGGCCCGACGCGGGCGCGCCCTACACCCAGTGCGTCGCGGCGAGCAGCAACGACCCCGAGGCCGGGTTCGACGCGATCGCCGCCGCGATGTGCGGTCCCTGATTGCGCGGAAGGCGCTACGACCTTGCCGCGCGGTGGACGAGGAAGCGCTCCGCTTCCTTTCGCTTGAGCGAGAGACCGAGCCCAGGCCGGCTCGCGTCCGGGCGGAGCACGCCGCGCTCCGGGCGGAGCACGCCGTCGAACAGCATGTCCTCGATGCGCACGTGGTCGTGGAAGTACTCGAGGTGCCGGAGGCGCTGCACGCCGCAGAGCGCGTGCGCCGAAATCGACGGCGCGCAATGACCGGAGAGGTCGATGCCGTGCGCCGACGCGAGCCCGCCCACTTGCAAGAGGCCGGTGACGCCGCCGCAGCGCGTGACGTCGGCCTGGAGGCAGTCGACGGCCCCGGCGCGCAGCAGGTCGAGGAAATCGCGCTCGACGAAGCCGTACTCGCCGGCGGCGATGTCCAGGCCGGGCGGACCCTGATCGCGGAGGAGACGAAGCCCCTCGCGATCGTCGGACGAGACCGGCTCCTCGAACCACGCGACGTTCCAGCCGTCGCGGAAGCGACGAGCCCACGAGAGCGCCTCCTTGCGCGTGAGCGCGCCGTTGGCGTCGGTCATGAGCACGGGCGCGTCGCCGATCGCCTCGCGGACTGCGTCGAGCCGCGCGGGGTCCTGCTCGGGATGGCGCGACGTCTTGATCTTCACGCGCGGGATGCCCTGCTCGACCCAGCCGCCGACCTGAGCCGCGAGGCGATCGAGCGGGTAGTTGCAGAAGCCTCCCGAGCCGTAAATCGGCGCGCGATCGTGGAACGAGCCGGCGAGCCGAAAGAGCGGCAGCCCGACCATGCGCGCCGAGAGATCCCAGAGCGCGATGTCGACCGCCGAGAGCGCCATCGCGGCGAGACCGGGACGACCGACGTTGCGGAGCTCGCGCATCTGCTCGCGCCAGAGCGCGCCGCGCGCGAGCGGGTCCTTGCCGACGACGATGGCGGCGAGCTTCGACTCGACGAGCTGGGCGGCAGCGGCCTCCGCGTAGGTGAAGCCCAGCCCGGTCGCGCCTCCGGCGTGCGCGTGTACGACCACGAGCGTCGTGGACTTCCAGGTCAGCGTGCCGTCGGCTTCTTCGCCGTCGGGGCCGTCGGTCGGGACCGTGTACGCTGCGACCTCGAGCCTTTCGACGCGTTCGCTCACTTCCTCGGAAAGTGCAAGCTGCGATCCCGAGGGCGCACCGCGCAGGCCAATCGGCGAGCCCTCGACGCGTGGCACTCTGCCGCTCGGCGCGCCTCCACCCCGCGCGGCGCGACGTGACTCGAAGAAAGGTCTGCTTCAGGCGGGGCGGCGCGAGAGCCAGCCGGGCCGCGCCGAAGGACGACGGCGTTCGCCGCCGCGCGCGCCTGCAGATGCGCGTCTCGCTCACGCGCTCGCCACCGAGAATCTCATCCCGCATCGGTTTTGCTGATGGACTCAGCTTCCGCGCTCGAGCCAGACGTGCGGCACGCCCGGCTCGTCGCCGGGCTCGACGTGGACGACGCGAGGCCGGCAGCAGACGGCGCAGTCTTCGACGTACGTCTGGCTCGCGCCGCCGCCGAGGTCGACCGCGATCTCGTCCACCTCGCCGCAGAACGGACACGCCACCTCGGCCCGGCGTCGTTTCTTCATACCCAACGAATAGCGCGCGTCGGGAAGCACGGCGGCAGAAGTCGCGTACACTGCGCCGTGCTCGATGAAGGGGTCGTGCTCCAGCAGCGACCGACTCGCCGGCCTCGCCGCGCGTGGGTTGCGCCGCTCGTCGCGGTGGTCGGCACGTACGTTCTCGCCTACGCCGCGGATCAAGCGCTGATCGCCGTGAAGGGCCTGTCGCTCGCGATCGGCTACTCGCCGACTCGGCCGGTCCTCCCGATCGTCGGAGTGCACGTGTCGCTCCTCGCGTGGATAGCGGCGGCGTGCCTGTCGACGGCGCTCGCCGCGCGGATCTCGCCGGGCGCCCGGGTGACCGCGATCGCGGTCGTCTTCGCCGCCCCACTCGGCTTCGGCACGGTCCGCGACGCCGCGCGGTGGGCGGTGGCCGCTCCCGTGGAGCCGCCGGCGTCGCTCGTCCGCGCGTGCTCGGTAGGCGCGAACGCTCCGGCGGACGTCACGTGGGACGGACGGCGCTATCGCCTCGAGCGTGCTCACGCCGTCACGCTGAACCCGGCGCGCGTGCGGTTGGACGCGAGCGGCGCGGTCCTCGTGCGTCTCTCCGGACCGACGCGTCCGCTCGCGGAGCGCTCGCGCGACGCCGTGTACGCGCCTTCGGATCCGTGCCGATTCGACGCGCTCGTCGTCGACGGCGAGGTGCGCTCGGTCGCGCATTTCACCGGGGTGATCGAATGGGGCACTCTCTCGATCGCGAGCGCCGATGCGGAGCGTCAGCGACGGTTGTTCGCGGACCTCGCCGGGAAGACGCGGCCCTAGGACGCCGTCACGCGCCGGTGCGCGGCGCGCGCGCCTGGCTCGAAACATGCTCGCGAAAGTGTCATGGTGGCGCTCGTGAATCGTGCATCGCTCGCGCTCGTCTCGTTCGTCGGCTCGATCGCCGCGTGCTCGGCCGTCGTCCCGGCGGCGCGCGCCTCCGCCGATGCGCCGACCACGGTCACGACGTACGCGCCCGCGCTGCCCCGCGGCGTCGCCGAGCGCTCGGGCGCTTGCTGGACGGACTCGAGCGTCGCCGCGCGGCCCGACGCCTTTCGCTGCGCGATGGGCGACGTCATCGTCGACCCGTGCTTTTCGGTTCCCAGTCACGACGGCGTCGTCGTGTGCGGCGCCAACCCGGCCACCGGCGCGGTGGGTTTCCCGCTGCGGATCGACGAACCGCTCCCTGCGCGGACGCCGCCGCGCCGCGCGCGCCCGTGGCTGCTCTTGCTCGCGGACGGTCGGGTGTGCGCCCCGTTCGCCGGCGCGAGGCCGCGCGTCGGAGCAAAGTTCGCGGAGTGGTACTGCGCCTCGTCCGCCACGCCGAGCCGGACGACGCTCGTGACCGACCTCGAGCGCGGCGCGACTTGGATCGCGAGCGTCCACGACGCGAGCGGTGCGCACCGAGTCGTCGTGCGGCGCGCCTGGGAGTGAGCCGCGTCGCGCAAACGTTCGATCGCGCGGTCCCAGGCGTTCAGGGGACGTTGGTCGGGCACGTCCCGCACGAGCTGCCGCACACGCGGATCGCGACGCGGGCGCCCTTGGGCACGAGCACGAGATCGGTGCGCTCGGCGGTCCTCATTTCGTACGCGTACGCCGCCTCTTCGCTGCTGCCCGGGTTGCCGCCGCTGCAGGGCGAGCAGTCGCCCGCGTAGTAGAGCGTCACGCGTTTTCCGTCGCTCGTCTGCCCGGCGAGTCGCGCGCGGTCGGCGCCGGCCCGCACGATCGCGACGTCGTTCGTGGCGAAGCTCGTCGCGGCGACGAACGCGTCGAGGCGCGCTTGCGCCTGCTTCGCGAGCGCCGCGGGATCCGCTTCGGGATTCGGCGCGACGCGCGGGTCGGGCGCCGGCGGCGACACCGGGATTTTGGCGACCGCCGCGCGGAGCTCGGCGGCCGAGCGCGCGACGACGAGCGCGTCCGCCGACGGGCCTCGGACCGCGAACGACGAGGGCGTCGTGGCCGAGCTCGGGATGCAGTCGCCGCATCCGGCGCCGAGGATCGAGAGAGCGAGGACGAAGAGCTTCATGATCGCCGTCAGGGTACCGCAGCGGCGCACGGATCCCGCAACGAGACGTGCGGCCTGGCGAGGGTCTGCCTCGTGCCTCGGTAGACGAGCTCGTCGCTCATCTTCATGCGCAATCGTGACCGCATCCCTTCGTGCGCGCCCTCTCCCCGGAGTCAACTCGGTTGCGCGTTGCGACGCGGACGGCCGCGAAAAGTCGCGTACGTCGCCCGGCACGACGCTTGCTGATTCACGCGCATGGTCCGCGCTTGCATCTTGATTGTGCTCGCCGCGTGCAGCGGGCGCGAGGTCGAGCCCCACGATGCGGGCAGCGACGAAGCCTCCATCGACGCGCCGCCACCGTGCCTTTGGGAACCGAGCGACGGCGGATGGTCCAGCGGCGAGTACCACCTCGTCTCGAGCTACGTCGCGGACTCGATCGATCTACGCATGACCGACTCGGCGTTTCGATGGGAGCTCGGCGGATGCGACTTTCTCGCGGTCGGCGAAGGTCGCGTCGCGACGGATGACGCCGGCGTGACGCTTCTTCCCCTCGACGGCGGCACGTTCGAGTGGCCGGGTCGGCAAGGCGTTGGTGAAGTCGAGAGCGTCACCTTGACGCCCCTTTCGGACGGCGGATTCGTCGCCGTCGCGGGCGACGCATCGTCGCTCTGGTCCCCGGGGACGGAGTGCGGATGCGGACCTGCGTTTCACGCGTGCACGTGCGAAGACCCGTTCGAGTATTTCGATCGTGATTGGTGAGACGACACCCGCCGACGCAGGCATCGGCCTGAGCTTTCGCGCGCTGCCCGCGCCCGTATGCGCGCGAAGGCGAGCGCCGTCACCGCGCCTCTTCGAGCGAGAGGAACACCTCGACCCCGTGCGGCACCGCGCCGCGGAAATCGGCGTCGTGGACGTCGAGCGTGAGGACCTCGTGACCTCGGTCGAGGCGCTCGAGCCACTGCTGGCTGCTCTCGGCGGCGGGCTGGCCGGAGGCCCAGCCTTGCTGCTGGAGCGCGTGACCGTAACGCTCGCCGAGCGCCGATTTGTCGCCGCCGTCGTAGACGATCTTCATCCGCGCCGCGTTGCATTGCCAGACGACGCCGCCGGCGGTGGGCAGATGCATCGCGTCGAACGGCGCGACGACCGGCACTTCGCCGAGGCTCGCCGCGCCCGACTTGCTGCGGCACGCAAAGACGACCGCGAGGAAGACGAGACGCGAAGAGCGCATGTCTACGTCGTAGCAGGCTTGCTCGGTCTGTTGCGAGCGAGCTCGAGGACCATGCGGGTGCCGCCGTCGGGATCGCGCACGCCAAAGACCTTGCCGAACGGGAGCGTCTCGAGCGGCCGGGCGATCTCGGTCTTCGCGCTCACGTCGCGGTACGCCGCGTCCGCGTCGTCGACGAGCCAGTAGAGCTCCGGCTCTTTGCCTTCGATGAGGCGCTCGTCGGTGGCGAGCGCGAAATGGTCGAACTGCACGAAGGTCGGGGCCTCACGCTCGACGCGCAGCCCGAGCACATCGGTGTAGAAGCGCTTCGATTTGGCCATGTCCTTCACGTAAACGACGACGAATCCGAAATGCGGCATTGGAGGCCTCCTGCACGGATTACGTAAGCAACCCCGTGTGACAGGAGACTGTCAGGGTTGTCGGCGTCGGCATGCACGGCGGCCGCGAGTGGTTACATTCCGCTCACCAAGAGACGGAGAGCGCTTTCGAGGCCTGGATCGACTTCGGTCGGCCAAAGCGTCGCAGTCTCGGAACCCACCGATGACAGTCATCGGGCGGGTCGATTCGGCTCGCCGTCAGCGTCGCCGCGCGGCCACTTTGATCCTCGACGTTTGCTCCAAGAAAGAAAGCACGCCTATGACTCGACTTTTTGCCACGGTTCCTTGCTTCATTCTCGCGCTCGGCGGTTGCTCGAGCTCGGACGCTCCGACCGACGGCGGCGCGACCGACGGCGGCGCTTCACTAGACGCGAAGAACGACGCACCCCAAATGATCGACGGCGGAAACGCCGCGTCGGTGCCCCTGGGAACGGCCGGCGCCTACGCGATCCTCGCGAAGAGCGGCGTGTCCACGGTTCCGACCTCCGCGATCACCGGCGACATCGGCCTGAGCCCCGCGGCGGCGACTTACCTCACGGGATTTTCGCCCACGTCGGACTCGACGAACGTCTTCGCGACGTCGCCGCAAGTCACCGGAAAGCTCTTCGCGTCCGACTATGCCGCGCCGACGCCGGCGAACCTCACGACGGCGATCGGCGACATGCAGCTCGCCTTCACCGACGCCGCAGGTCGCGCGCCGAGCGTGACCGAGCTCGGCGCCGGGAACATCGGCGGCATGACGATCACGCGCGGCGTTTACATGTGGGGCACGGGCCTCCTCGTGCCGACCGACGTGACGCTCAGCGGCGCCGCGACCGACACGTGGATTTTTCAGGTCGCGCAAGACCTCACGCTGACCAGCGGAACGAAAATCGTTCTCGCGGGCGGTGCGCTCGCGAAGAACGTCGTCTGGCAAGTCTCCGGCGCCGTGAGCCTCGGGACGACGTCACACCTCGAGGGCGTGGTGCTCTCGCAGACGTCGATCACGCTCCAAACGGGCGCGTCGGTCAACGGACGTCTCCTGGCGCAGACGGCCGTGAACATGGACTCGAGCACCGTCGTCGCGCCGTGAGGGGAGCGCGATCAGGTGATGCTGATCTGGTTGCCGCCCATGCGTTTCGCGGCGAACGCGCGGCGGTCGGCGACGTCGAAGAGGCGAGCCCACTCTTCGCCGTCGTCGGGAAACTGAGCGACGCCCGCGGAGAAGCGGACGAGGGGCAATCCGGGGACCGCCCAGCCGGCGCGAGCGCGGAGATCGTTCAAGACGGCTTGCGCGGTCACGCCGGTGCAATCGGGAAACAGGATGACGAACTCGTCTCCACCGAAGCGGCACGCGACGTCGTACGCGCGCAGATCGCGACGTAGGGCCGCCGCGAAGGCCGCGAGCGATCGGTCGCCGGCCGCGTGTCCGAACTCGTCGTTGATTCCCTTGAAGGCGTCGAGGTCGATGAGCGCGACGGCGAAGGTCGTTCGAGCACGAACGGCGCGCGCGACCTCGGCGTGCAGCCGGTCGTTCATGAACCGGCGATTGTGGAGCTGCGTGAGCGGGTCGAGGAGCGCGAGCCGCGCGAGGCCGCTCGCCCGATGAATGCGCGCCACCATGCGATCCGCCGCGTCGTCGTCGATGGTGTCGAATACGTCGTCCGCGCCGTCGCGAATCGTCGCGGCGACGGAGCTCGGCGCAGGCGAGACGAACACTTGCACGAACGCAAAGCGGTCCTGCTGGCGAAGGTAAGGAACGATGCCGAGCGCGTCGGTCGCGTGGTCGCCGCGCACGAGCACGGCCACGGGCAGCCGCTCGGCCGTGAAGGCGTGCGCTTCACTGCCGGTCGCGACCTCGACGAGCGCGAACCCTTCGCTCATGAGCTTTCGCACGATGGTCGGCGGCACCGCCACGTCCACGACGAGGATCACGCGTCGCGCCATGTCGGTCGTGCGAAAGATGACGCTACGTATGGGCTCGAGCTCTTCGTCACGCTTCATCGCGAGAAAACATAACCACTTCATGAAGTCGGGCGCGTCGGCGCGGCTCGACCCTGGCGGCCTCAGCGCCGCGAGCTACCGGCGGCCGGCGGCGTGAGCCAGGCGCTCACGGCGTCGCGCGGGCCTTGAGAGTGCCCGAGCCCGCGCCGCTCTCGGACGTGCCGAGCAGGACGTCGTCGGCGGTGAGAGCGCCCGCGCCGCGGAGGACGCCTTGCGCGTCGACGGCGAACGTCGCCGTGAGCTTCGTGTTGCGCAGGGTGACGCTCGGCTGCGTGACGAAGACGTCCACCGGCGCGTTCACGAAGAGCGCGCTGCCGTCTTGCTGATCGACGACGCAGCCCTTGGCCTCGAACGAAAATGCGCTCGACGTCGCGTTGATCACGAAGTCCGGGTACTCGTCGGTGGAGTCGGCGGCCGTCGAGGGCGGGACGCACGCGGGCGGACCCGGGAGCGTGCGGCACGCGTCGGTCGTCGGGCACGCGGGCGTGCAGCGCGTCCCGTCCGGGTTGCGCGTGGCCGACGAGAAGTGCGCGTCGAACTCGCCGCTCGGCGCGACGTCGATGGTCGCGAAGAGCTTCACCTGCGTTCCGACCGGCTTCTGCACGTCGATCAACATGAAATAATTCGAGTGCGCGGGCATCACGGCCGACGGCGCGTTGCACGAGAGGTTCAGCTGGTACGAGAAGACGAGCTTGCGCCGCGCGACCGTCGGCACGTGATAAGCGACGTCCTCGAGGCCGGGCTCGACGATGAGGACGAGCGCCGGGTTCAGCGGGAGCGCGTCTTTCGCGGTGATCGTGAACGTCGTCGCGTCCGGCGAGAGCACGCTCGTTCCGCCGTAGTCGCCGCGCTGCGGATCGTAGCTGTAGAGGATCGAGAGCTCGCCCGGCGGGTCCTGCTCGTCGGCGAGGCGCCCGCGGTCGTCGGTCACGTCGCGCGCGATCTCGAGCGTCAGCGTGCTCGGGTCGATGGGCCGGTCGAACGCGACGACGACCGGCGCGGCCGGATCCGAGAGGAGGCCGCTCTGCGCCTCGGGGAGCGACGGCTCCGGCGGCGCGTGGAACACCTCGCACGCGGTGAGCAGCAGAAGAGCTCGCCACGACGCCAACGCGCCGAGGGAGAAGGAGGTTTTCCGTTCCCCGATTCCTCGTCGTCTTGGTTTCTTGGCGATCATCTCTTTCACAGGAAGAACGTGGCTCGCGATTGGAGCAGCCAGCTCGTGACGGCGTAGCCGTCGGCGTTTTGTAGCGCGTCGCCGGGGAGGAGCACGGCGCCCTCGACGTCCATGATGAAGTGTTCGAGGAACCGGTACTGGAGGCGGAGGTCGAGCTCGGTGCCGTAGAAGTGGCCGGGTTTCCCGCCCGCGTAGTTCACTTCGTTGTCTTTGATGTTCACGCTCGCGTGGTTCTGCAGCGACGCGATCGGGTCGATGAGCGGTACGCTCGTCCAGGCGACCATCACCCCCGGGCGAATCAGGAAATTCTTCGTCGGCCGGAGGTCGGCCTGCGGGAAGACGACCATGGCGTTGGTGAGCGCGCCCTGGGTGTCGAGCGCCTGCGCGGGGAAGGTCGTCGCGCCGAGACGCCGCAAGAGCTCGACCCCCGCGGCGGCGGCGCGCGCGGTCTGGAATCCGAGCACCTGCTTGAAGAGGAGCAAGCCGACGTTCGTGTCGGGCGACCACGTGAACTGCGAGAGCGTCGCGCGCGAGGTGGGGTCGTCGCTGCCCGACGCGTAGTCGCCTTCGAGGTAGAGCGACCACTTCGGGCGGTCGTAGCGGACGGTCACGCGCGCGCCGCCCTGGAGGACTTGCTGGTCGACGACCGGGTCGTTCGTGATCTTCTGGTAGGCCTGCGAGACCTCGCGCGTCGAGCCGAAGTTCATCGCCGCGTCGAACCCGAAGCCGAGCTCGCCGTGCGCCACCGGCGCGTGCGCGTAGAAGCGCGCGCCCGCGCCGCTCACGCCGGAGACGCCCTCTTGCCATCGGTGCGAGAGGTAGACGTTGGCGTAGAGATCGCGGAGCGGCCCTGCCTTCGGCGCGAGGTAGCGGATCGCGCCGCCGAACTGGTTCACGTCGTCGGCGAACGACTGCGGGCTGTCGTTGACGATGCGGTCGAACGCGAGGCCGAGGATGAGCCCGCGCGTCGCCGACGTGTCGCGCGCGCTCTTCGGCTTGAAGGCCTCGAGCGGTTTGGTCGCGAAGAGGATGCGATCGACGTAGTTTCCCGTGCCCGCGTCGCCGTAGCGGTTGTGCCGCCCGTCGCCGTCGCTGGCGAAGACGCCCATGCCGTCGATGACCGCCTGCCGCCCGATGCGGACGACGCCGAACGGAAGGATCGCCTCGCCGTAGAGCCGGCGCACGGTCATCAAGTTGATCGGGCAGACCGTCACGCCGTACGAATCGCGCGAGAGCGGGTCGAGGGTGGGATCGCGCAGGCCGATGCACGGGCGCGTGTCGTTCGGGTTCTTCGCGTCGATGCTCGTGCCCGCGTTCGACGAGGGCGTGCCGCCGTACGTGCCGTTGTCGCCGAAGAGATCGCCGTCGAGCGCGTCGGCGGAAAAGACGATCTTGATCTTGTCGAGGTAGTCGACCGCGGTGTCGAGCCGAAGCCGCTGCTGGATCATCGAGACGTTGCGCGCGGTCTCGGTGTTGAGCGAGATCGGGTGCACGTAGAGCCACTGCGCGCGGTACTCGGCGCCGCCGCGGAAACCGAAGTCCCCGCGCGTGTAGTGCTGCTGCGGCTGGTCGGGATCGTGATCGGTCCACGGCTCCTGCGCTCGGGCGGAGCCGGCGAACAGGAGCGCTGCGACCGCGACGGCGCGGCGCACCTTCATTTCTCGGGGACCGGCTTCACGAAGGCGTTCTCGAGCATCGTCGCGATGTGGTCGAGCGCGCGCATGTCCTCGGCGTGGTAGACGCCGGGGTCCGGGTCCGACTCGTCCGCGGGCGGCGCGCTCAGCGCTGGGTGCTTCGCTTTGTACTCCATCGGCACCGCGCGCGCGGGCGGCACCTCGAGGCGCACGCGGTAGGGCGCGCCGCCGTCGGGGAGCGAGAACGACGCCTCGCCGCCGACGTTGACGCCCGCGAACGCACGCTTCAACGCGTAGTTCGGGTAGGCGACGCCGAG
The DNA here is from genome assembly GCA_963731595.1 of uncultured delta proteobacterium. Classification (GTDB taxonomy): domain Bacteria; phylum Myxococcota_A; class Polyangia; order Polyangiales; family Polyangiaceae; genus DASXHD01. Next base: position 418,192 of record CAVSWE010000009.1, on the reverse strand, counting down.
CCAGCCGAAGCGATAACGAACGACGAGGAGCGGCTCCTTCGCCGCGAGGGCGGCCTGCGCCGCGTCGTCGAGCGGCGGCGACATCTTCACGTCGACGAGGTCGGGCGAGAAGACGCGGACGAGGGCGGCCTGGAAGGCGGCGGCGACGTCACCCTCTTTCGGGCTCGGTGTCTCGTCGAAGCGCTTGGTGACCTGGGTCGGACCGTAAGCGCGGTTCGTCGGAAGGTGGGCCATCAATTTGTCGGCTTGCGCGAGCGCCGGCGAGATCTCGCGATGAAACACGACGCCGACGGTCGGCCCGCGCGTCTCGAGCTCCTTGGCGAGCCGCGCGACGAACGCCGCGCGCTGCGGGTCGTCGCTCGGCGCCATCGTCTTGAAGCGCGCGACGGCGGCCACGTAGAGCTCGTGGCGAGCCGCGGCGATCTCGGGGGCCAGGTGATTTTCGGGGTATTTCATCTCGAAGGCGGCGAGCGCGGCGAGCGACGCCTCGCTCTTCGCCTTGTCGAGATCGCGCAGCAGGGCCTCGCGGAGCGCGGCCTGCGCCTCGGCGTCGATGGCGCTGTGCGGGTGCGCGGCGATGAACGCCTGAACCGCCGCGACCGTCTTCTGCGACTTGGCCTGCGCGAGCTCGGCGCGCGGCAAGAGGACGGTCGAGACCTCCTCGTCGTGGCGTTTGCCGACGGCGAGGTACGAGCGGTACGCCTCGGGCGTGCCGAGCGCGGTCGCCTTCTTCAGCATCGCGTCGTCGCTCGTCTTGTTGTGGAGCGACCAGAGCGCGGGGCCGAGCACGAGCCCGCAGGCGGCGGCGATCATCCAGTCGCGCTTGCGCCAGACCGGCGCGCCATCGGTGAGCGCCTGCTTCGGTCCGATCGGGCTGATCCAGCTCTTTCGGGCCTCGTAGAAGGGGTCGAGCGTGACGAGCTCGCTGTCGTCGCTCGTCGCGAGCGCGTGCTTCACCTGCTCGCGCGCGTTCTCGATGCTGCGGTTGGCGAGGTCGGCGTCGGCCGCGTCGCCCACCGGGAAGGAGAACGACCCGCCGCCCTTGAACGAGAGCCGCAGCGAGCCGCCGGGCGACGCGTTCGACACGTTGGCGAGATCGGTCATCGCGAAGACGCCGAGGACCTTCTCGCGCGCGTCGACGACGCACATCGGAAAGACGTACACGCCGGGCCGGTACGGGAGCATCTTCGCGCCGCGCAGCGAGCCGGCCGCGCGGAGCGCCGCGTACGGAATCAAAAAGAGGAGCCCGGCGTAGAGGACGACGAGCGCGACGCCGTGCACCGCGAGACCGGCGCCGAGCACCCCGAATTGGAGCAGGTAGAAAACGATCAACACGAGGAGCGCGAGCCCCGCGAGCGCGGCCCAGCGAATGCCTCGTCCCCCGTCCCCCGTCGTCTTCACGAGGGGAGCCGGCGGTGCGCTCCCCTTGGTGCTCGCGAGGAACCTCTCCTGCTTCTCTCGCGAGAGCTTGTAGAAGTCGATCCTCCTCACGAGACGACTCTACATCGATTTCGCCGGTAAGCGGCCGAGAAGGTATCGTGGCGCGGATGGGCCGATTTCCCGGTATTTTGCTGGTCGCGTGCGCGGCGTGTCGACACGACGCGCCGGCTCCTCGGCCGGCGCCCAGCGCGAGCGCGAGCGCGCCCGCGTCGCCGAGCGCGAGCGCGAGCGCGCCCGACGTGACCACGCACGCCTCGATCACCGCCGCGTCGGACGCCGGCGCGACCGTGACGAGCGGCGTCGTCGACGGCGAGGCGCTCCGAAGAAAGCACCTCGCGCGCGTCGCCGCCGACGACTCGTCCGTCACGATCCTCCGCGGCACGAGCGCCCGCGAGCTCGGCCGCCGCATCTGCGAAGCGAAGGTCCCGCGCGTCGCTGCCGACACGCCCATCCTGCTCAAGCCGAACATCGGCGGCTTCGAGTGGTTCAAGGACCCGAAGAAGAGCGACGGCGACGACGGCGTGCGCGGTCGCACGACCGACCCCGAGTTCGTGCGCGGCGTCGTTCAGTGCCTCAAGGCGCGAGGGCAGACGAACGTCACGATCGCCGAAGGGTGGGGCGCTCGCCATCAGGACTGGCTCGAGCTGATCCGCGTGAGCGGCTACGAGAAGATGGCGCGCGAGGAGGGCGTGCCGCTCGTCGCGATGGACGACGACGGCGTGTTCGACAAGGAAGGCGATAGGCCCGGCGAGATGCTCCGCGTGAGCGGAATGGACAGCACCCACGTGCCGACGCTCCTCTCGCCGAAGATCCTCGCCGACACGCTCGAGCGCGGGATGTTCATCTCGCTGCCGAAGATGAAGGCGCACCGATTCGCCGTGTTTTCGCTCGCGATCAAGGGCACGCAAGGCACGGTCGCGCTCTCCGACGCGTCGCCCGCGTTCCACCAGAAGTGGCGGATGCACAAGGAGCTCATCCCGTACCTCGAGGCGCGGACCAAGAACGCGCCCGAGAGCCGCGCGGAGTACGTGAAGGCGCTCGAGATCTTCGCCGAGCGCATCGCCGACGTGCTCGCGATCAACACGCCCGACGTGGTGCTCGCCGAGGGCGCGCCCGCGATGCAGGGCGACGGCTTCTCGAAGCTCGACCCGATGCAGCCGCGCGTCGCGATCGGCGGGACGAACGTCATCCAGGTCGACCGCGTCGGCGCCGAATTCATGGGCGCGTTCTCGCGCGCGGACCTCGCGAAGGAGCTCGGCGGTCACACGACCTCGCCGCTCCTCGAGGTCGCCGCGAAGCGCTTCGGCGTCGATCTCGCGAAGCGCCCCGAAATCGACGGCGACGGCGCGGCGCTGCTCGATTCGCCGCGGCCGTATCACTTCGTCGGGATGGCGCCCTTCACGATCGACGTCGATCCCCCGCGCCCGGTCGCGCACGCCGCCGCGCTCGGAGCCGACGCGATCGCGATCGACGGCAGCGGCGACGAGCGCGCCTGGTCGCGCGCGACGCCCGTGACGTGGGACACCGACTACGCGGGAAAGCCCACCGGAAAGACGACGCGCGCGCGTTTCCTCTGGTCGCCCACGGCGCTCTACGAGCTCTTCGAGATCGAGGGCACGAGCGCCGTCGAGCGCGCGCCGCTCTACGACGGCGACTGCGTCGAGACGTTCCTCGCGACGGGCGTCTACGCGCGCCACTACGACGAGATCGAGCTCGGTCCGCGCGGCGGGCTCCTCGACGTGCGCGTCGACCGCATCTCGCGCGCCGGCGACACGACGTGGTCGAGCGGCACCGAGGTGAAGACGCGAGTCGACGAGGCTGCGCATCGCGCCGTCATCGAAGCGCGCATTCCCGCGCGCGACGTCGTCTCGGCGCTCCACGGGGGCGCGACGCTGCGCATGGGGCTCTATCGCACCGAGGGCGTCGCGCCGAGCCGCGCCTTTCTCGCGTGGAGCCCGCCGCGCACCGCCAAGCCCGACTTCCACGTGTTCGACGCATTCGGCGATCTCGTCCTCGACGCGCGCTGACGCGCGCTCACCGGTACGTGCGCTTTCGCGCGATCGCGATCGCGAGCATCTGCGCGCGCAGATCGAGGACGGAGCGGTCCGCGACGCCGCGGTGCGCGAGGAGGCGCTCGTCCCACGTCGCGGCGGTGGCGCGGGCGCGGAGCTCGTCCGCGACGCGGAGGAAGTTCTCGCGCTGCGTGGGCGCGACGTTCGCGAGCGACGCGTAGGCGGCCCCGTGCTCGCTCACGAGCCACGGCGCGCCGCCCGCGCTGCGAAACACGTAGAGCAAGTCCTCCCAATCGTGCGCGACGTGCTTCTCCTCGCGCGTCACCTTCTTCGAGAGGATGAGCCCGCCGGTCACGAGCGCCGCGCCGGGGCGTAGCTTTCGCTCGGTGATGCGCTCGACCGTCTCGTTCTTCAGCGCGAGCGCGCCGCGCACGAGAGCGAGCACGTCGCCGTAGGCGAGCGCGCCGTCGTCGCAGTCGAACGACGTGTCGCCGAGACGGAACGTCCGCACGACGAACGGCTCGGGGACGGCGCTCTCGTCGAGCGCGACGGCGTCGTGCCCGCGGGCGCGGAGCTTCTGCGCGAGGAGGGCGGCGACCGGCTCCTCGTGGGTGCGAAGTACGACGATCGGCGGAGGTTGCGCGAGCTTGAGGCGCGTCTCGTAGACGACGCTGCCCAAATCGGTCGCGAGCGCGCGCGCCTCGTCGTCGCCCGTCGCGCCGAGCGCGCAAATGGCGACCGTGAACATCAGCCGAGGAGCACCGCGGCCAGCGCCGCGAAGACGGCGCACGCCGTCGCGCGGATCGCTTGCGCGCGCGGCGAGGCCGGCTCGCCCGCGTTGTGCCGCGCGACGGCGGCGAGGCACGTGATCGCGTCGCACGCGACGACGAACATCGCCGCGAGGAAGAAGCGGTCGGTTCGCGTCGCGATCGCCGTCGCCGCGAACGCCGCGACCGACGCCCCGAACACGGCGCCGGCGACGTTCTCCCCCGCGTAGAAATGTCCCGACCCGATCGGCAACATGAACGCGAGCGCGAACGCGGCGCGGCGATAGCGGGCGCGCACCTCGACCTCGCGGCCAAGCGCGTCGCGGTAGGGGTGGCCGGTCGCCGGCGCATCGGCGCCGGACCACGTGCCCCCCGCGAGCTCTTCGCGCGTCTCGATGGGCGTGCCCGGCGACTCGAGCGCGGTCAGCGCCTCGAGCGCGCGCCGGAGATGCCGCTGCCGAACGACCAGCCGCACGTCGAGGATGGTGTCGAATCGGTTCAGCACCGCCGTCGCGCCGCTGTTGCCGCGGAGGGCTACCGGCACGCCGTGATCCCGCAGGAAATCCAGGGCGATCTGCGCGTTGAGCCCGTCGTCGTATCGCCTGACGACCACCCACTCTCCGGCATCGCGCGCCATCTTCGAAGTCTAACACACGCTTGACGCGCGCGCGGCCGCTGCGCACGTTGGGGCAGTGCCCACCGGCTCCGACTCGCCCTGCCCGCAATGCAACAGCCGCGCGCCCATCGTCTACCGCGGCGTCATGGCGTACTGCACGGCTTGCGGCGCGCCGCGCGTCCCGCTCGTCGCGAAGTCCACGAACCTCGCCGGCAAGGCGTCGATCATCGGCGGCGGCCTCACGCGCGTCTTCGGTTGGATCGTGCTGTCGGGCGGCGTCGCGTTCGGGCTCGCGATGCTCGGCATCCTCCAGGCGATTTTTCCGGCAGGGTTCGCGGGGTGGGCGGTCGGTCTTCCGATCATCACGCTCTCGGTCGTCTTCGGCGTGATGCTCCTTCGCGGCGGTCGCTCGCTCGAGGGCGCGGGCGAGGCGGAGCAGCGCGAGACGCACACCTCGGCGATCTTCTCGCTCGCCGAGCGCAACGGGAACGTCCTCACCGCCGCGCAGGTCGGCGGCGCGATCGGCGTGTCCGCGGCGCGCGCCGACGAGCTCCTCACCGAGCTTGCGAAGTCGCAGCCCGACTACGTGATGCTGGAGGTCGACGACGCCGGCGCCGTCTACTACCGCGTGAGCGCGCGGGGCCTCTCGCGCATCCAATCGTTCGATCAGCGGTTGAGGGTCGAGGGAGCCGGAAAGACCGCGGAGACCGAGGCGCCGCTCTCCGAAGCGGCGCGCGAAGCGCTTCGAAGCCGCACCTGATTGGTGTATACCGTCACGGATATGGAGCCCGAAAAGGCGCGGTCCTCGCCACCGATCTCCGAGCTGCGCGTGCCCGCGCGCCGCGCGCTCTACCCCGAGATCGAGCCTTACGATCGCGGCGTCCTGCGCGTCTCGCCCGTGCACACCATCGCGTACGAGCAATGCGGCAACCCGCGCGGCAAGCCGGTCGTCTTCGTCCACGGCGGCCCCGGCGGCGGCAGCGATCCCAAGCAGCGACGCTTCCACGACCCCGACGCCTACCGCATCGTCCTCTTCGATCAGCGCGGCTGCGGCAAGAGCACGCCGCACGCGAGCCTCGACGACAACACCACCTGGCACCTCGTCTCGGACATGGAAGCGCTGCGCGCGCACCTGCACGTCGATCGCTGGCAGGTCTTCGGCGGCTCCTGGGGCTCGACGCTCGCGCTCGCCTACGCGGAGAAGCACCCGGAGGTGGTGAGCGAGCTCGTCCTCCGCGGCATCTTCTTGCTGCGCAAGCAGGAGATCGACTGGTTCTACCAGCGCGGCGCCTCCGCGCTCTTCCCCGACGCGTGGGAGGACTATCTCGAGCCGATCCCGCCCGAGGAGCGCGGCGATCTCTTGCGTGCATATTACAAGCGTCTCGTGAGCGACGACCGCGCCGTGCGCACCGCCGCGGCGAAGGCGTGGAGCGTGTGGGAGGCGCGGACGAGCTTCCTCCACCCGAGCCCCGAGCTCATCGCCAAAAACGAGCAGGACGACTACGCGCTCGCGTTCGCCCGCATCGAGGCGCACTACTTCGTGAACCGCGGATTCTTCGAGAAGGAGACACACCTCCTCGACGACGTGGACCGGATCCGGCACGTTCCCGCCGTGATCGTCCAGGGTCGTTACGACGTCGTCTGCCCGATGGAGAGCGCTTGGGCCCTCCACCGCGCCTGGCCGCGAGGCCGAGCTCGCGATCGTCCCCGACGCCGGACACTCGGCGCTCGAGGCCGGCACGCTCCACGAGCTGGTCTCGGCGACGGATTGGTTTCGCTGAGCGCGCGCGATGCAAACCGGTCCTGATTTTCGCGAAGAGCACACGCTCGCGGACGGGACCCGGATTCGTGCTCCGCCACATCCAGCCCACCGACAAAGAGGAGCTGCGGCGCGGTTTCCTCGCGCTCTCGCCCGAGTCGCGCTACCGGCGGTTCTTCGGCGCGGTCGACCTCGACGAGCGCGCGCTCGCGTACCTGACCGAGGTGGACGGCGTCGATCACGTCGCCATCGTCGCCACGACCGAGTCGCTCGACCTGAAGAGCGAGCGCGGGATTGGCGTCGCGCGGTTCATTCGCAGCAAGACCGACCGCGCCGCGGCGGAGGCCGCGGTCACCGTGGTCGACGACATGCAGCTGCAGGGCGTCGGGACGCTCCTGACGCGCGCGCTCGCGCTGGCGGCGCACGAGCGCGGGATCGAGCGCTTTCGCTGCGAGGTGCTCGAGTCGAACGACGCGGTCGTGCGCGCGCTCTGCGACGTCGGCGCGAAGACCGTCGACCGCGGCGCCGGCACGCTCGTGCTCGACGTGCCGGTCCCGCGCGACGGGGACGGGGTCATCCGGCGCGCGCTGCGCTTGGGGGCCGAGCAGTGGACGGCGTTCTTGCGGCGGGTCGCGCCCTGACGTCGACGACCGCGATTTCGCGTTATGCTCCGGCGGCGCAATGCCCGACGATCGACTGCAGCTCGTAGGCACGACGCTCGAAGGCAAGTACCGCATCGACGCGGTGGTGGCCGAAGGCGGCTTCGCCCTCGTCTACCGCGCGACGCACCTCGTGTCGGGAGCGGCCCGTCGCGGTGAAGGCGTTCTACGCGCTCGCGGACCTTCCGGCGGCCAGCCGCGAGAGCCTGGTCAAGGAGTTCATTCGCGAGGGCGCGCTCCTCGCCGATCTCTCCGAGCGGAGCGCGGCGATCGTCCAAGCGCGCGACGTCGGCACGCTCACGACGCCGAGCGGCGAGCGCGTGCCGTACATGATCCTCGAGTGGCTCGACGGCGCGACGCTCGAGAGCGTTCTCCGGAGCGAGCAGCGCAGAGGACCTCCCGCTGCGCACCGCGGCCGAGGCCGTCGCGCTGCTCGAGCCGGTCGCCGAGGCGCTCGCGCTCGCGCATCGCAAGGGCATCGCGCATCGCGACGTCAAGCCGCCGAACATCTTCATCCTCGGCGAAGCGCGCGCCGCGCACTGCGCGGTGAAGCTCCTCGACTTCGGGATCGCGAAGGTCGTCCAGGACGCGCAGAACATCGGCGGATCCTTCACGCAAGACGCAGCGGCAGTCTGACGTCCTTCACGCCGGCGTACGGCGCGCCGGAGCAGTTCTCGCGCACCCACGGCGCGACGGGCCCGTGGACCGACGTGTTCGCGCTCGCGCTGGTCGCCGTCGAGGTGATGACCGGCAAGGAGCCGCTCGCGGGCGACAACTTCGTGCAGCTCGGCTTCGCGTCGTCGGATCCCGCGCACCGGCCGACGCCGCGAGCGCTCGGCGCCTCGGTGACCGACGCGGTCGAGGCGGTCTTCGCGAAGGCGCTCGCCGTCGCCACGGGCGATCGCCATCGCACCGCCGGCGAGTTCTGGAACGATCTCCGCGCCGCGCTCGCGATGGAGCCGATGCGCGCGGGGATCGACACGGCGCCAAGACCCGAGGCGACGTCGGCGCCGAAGTCCGACACGGCGGCGTTCGCGGCGACCGCGATCGCGCCCGGGCCCACGCCCGCCACGCTCGACCCGCAGCTCGCGGCGCCGATCCCACGACGCCGAAGCCCGTTCGCGCTCGGCGCGATCGGCGGGCTCTCGCTCCTCGCGGCGGTCGGCGCGTTTTGGATCGTGCAGCACCGGGCGCGCCGCGTGGAGCGCGACGATTCGCGCGACACGCGCGCGCGCCACGTCGCCTCGGTGAGCGCGTCGGTGAGCGTGTCGCGCGCGTTTCATTGCCCGAAGGGCGCGGTCCACATCGCCGGCGGCGACTTCTTCATGGGCACGAACGACGGCGACGATGCCGCGCAAAAACCCGCGCATCCGGTCAAGCTCTCGCCGTATTGCATCGACAAGTACGAGGTCACCGTCGCGCGCTACGTCGAGTGCTCCAAATCGGGCAAGTGCCTACGCGCGAACAAGACGAACGAGACCAACCCGCCGCTCACGCCCGCCGAGCACGCCGCCTACGACGGCGTCTGCACCGCGAACGACCCGCACGAGGACTCGAAGCACCCCATCAACTGCGTCGACTGGGATCAGGCGCAGCGATTCTGCAACGAGCACGGCGGCCGGCTGCCGACCGAAGCGGAGTGGGAGCTCGCCGCGCGCGGACACGACGGCCGCACGTACCCGTGGGGCGACGACCCGCCCGGCCCGACGACCGGAAACGCGTGCGGCTCGGAGTGCATGGCGTGGGCGAAGAAGAACGGCGTCGCGCGCGAGTTCGATCACGCGATGTACGACGCCGACGACGGCTGGGCGACGACCGCGCCCGTCGGCTCGTTCCCCGCCGGAAAGTCGTCCTTCGGCGTGGAGGACATGCTCGGCAACGTGTCGGAGTGGACGAGCGACTTCTACGCGCCGTACACGAAGGACGTGCGGACGACGGTCTCCGATCCGACGGGACCGGCGACCGGCACCGAGCGCGTGATCCGCGGCGGCGCGTGGAACGCCATCTATCCCGAGTGGGCGAAGCCGACGCTGCGCTTTCACCAGCCGCAGATGAACCGCAGCCACGGCACGGGCTTTCGCTGCGTCTACCCCGTCATTGCTTCGCCGTGAGCGTGTCGACCTTCCGGAGATTCGGGAAGACCAGCATGCCGAGCCCGACGACGACGAGGGTGCCGACGCCGCCGACGAGCGTTGCGGCGCGCGCGCCCCACCACTGACCGGTGAGACCGGACTCGAACTCGCCGAGCTCGTTCGACGCGCCGACGAAGACGAGGTTCACCGCCGAGACGCGGCCGCGCATGTCGGAGGGCGTCTCGATCTGGAGGAGCGTCTGCCGCACGACGACGCTCACCATGTCGGTCGCGCCGCAGAGGAAGAGCAGGAAGAGCGAGAGGAGAAAGCTCTTCGAGAGTGCGAAGCCGATGGTCGCGACGCCGAAGCCGGCGACGCACGCGAACATGATGCGGCCCGCGCGCCGCTTCAGCGGGCGGTACGCGAGCCAAATTCCGCTGAGCGCCGCGCCGACGCCGGGGGCCGCGCGCAGGATGCCGAGACCCCACGAGCCCGTGTGGAGCAGATCGGCGAAGACGGGCAGGAGCGCGGTCGCGCCGCCGAGGAGCACGGCGAAGAGGTCGAGTGAGATGGAGCCCAAGATGAGCTGGTGCGACCACACGTAGCGGACGCCGGCGAGCAGGCTCGCGAAGGTGACGCCGCGGTCGCTCATGCGCGTCGGCCGGCGCTCGACGCGCGCGACGCTCGCGGCGGCGACGAGCGAGAGCGCGCCGGCGATCGCGTACACGATCGGCGCGCCGAAGAGCGCGACGAGCACGCCGCCGAGGATCGGTCCGACGATCGTCGCGACCTGCCAGAGCGACGAGCTCCACGCGACGGCGCGCTCGAACGCTTCGACCGGCACGAGCTCGGGCAAGAGCGCCGACGAAGCCGGTTGCCCGAAGCTCCGCGCGACCGCGTCGCCGAAGAGGATGGCGTAGATCGGCCAGACCGGCCGCCTGCCGCTCATCGTGTACGCGAAGAGCCCGGCCGCAGCCGCCGCGTACACGGCGTAGACCATCGCGAGCAGGCGACGTCGATCGAAGCGGTCGACCACGTGCCCCGCGAGGAGCGAGAGCCCCGCGATCGGCGCGAACTGCGCGAGCCCGACGTACCCGAGATCCAGCGGCCGGTGCGTGCGCTCGAGCACGTTCCACGCGACCGCGGTGCCTTGCGCCTGCGTCGCGACGATCGCGGCGACACGTGCAATCTGCAACCTTCTGAAATCCGCGTACGCAAACGGCGTCGCGCCCATCACGCGCACTCTACTCGGTGGGCGCCAGAGAGAGAGAGAAACAGGAAGATCAGAAGCTCAGAAGACCCGAGGGGAGAAGCTTTTCAGGAGAACGGATTCTCGCCCAAAAAAATTCTCCCTCTCGCCTTTTGACCTTCTGATCTTCCTGTTCAATCTCTCAGGGCGACGTGAGCGCCACGTTGGTGACGGTGTTCGCGTCGACGTGGACCTCGGTGCACGCCGGGACCTCGCCGCTCGTGATGCGGTAGTCGCCCGGGGCGAGCTTGAGGACGAAGACGCCGTCGTTGTCGGTGGTGGCGCTCGCCGCGGGGCCGACCGACGGCGCGTCGCAGGTCGTGTTGGTCGCCGGAACCGCGAAGACGAGCGCGCCGACGACGAGCTGGTCGCCCCCGCCGTGCGCGTTCGTGCGCACGAAGCCGTAGACGCCGGACCCGGTCGACGTCTGCGTGGCCGACACGAACGTGTCGGGCGCGGCGCACTGGCCGGGCGCCGAGGCGCTCTCGCTCCAGCCCGTCGGGCACACTGCCGAGCCCGGTCCGCAGGCAAAGAGGCCGAGCGCGCAAAGGACGAACAGAGGCTTCATGTCGAAAAGCATAGCATCGAGCATGCCACCCGGTTTCGCTCCGAAACAGCGAGAAAATGCGCGCTCGGCGCCGCGCCGTGAACGCGCGGTCACTTCCCGGTCTTGGAAATCATTCCGCCGCCGGCGTTGATCCAGTACACGCTCGTCGCGTCGACGCTGATGCAGTCAGGGCCGTTCTGCCCGCTCGCGAGCTTCGCGTCGTTCGTCCCGCCGGACGTCACGCGGTGGATTTCGCCCGTGTTCGCCTGGTACGGCTGGACGTTCGTCGCTTCGGCGAACCAGATCGAGGTGCCGTCGGTTTCGATGCCGTTCAAGCTTGGCAAGCTGGGCACGAGCTGCGCGGGCGTCGCCGCCGTCGCGTTGAGCGGCACGGACATGAGCGCGGCGGTCGTCTGACCGCGCGACGAGTAGTACGCGTTCGTCGAATCGATCGCGAGGTGACCGGCCAGGGTCACCGGCGTCGTCATCGCGACGACGCTGCCGCCCGCGATGGGCACGCGGTTCACGACGCCGCTCACGCCGTCGGTGAAGTAAACGTTCGTCGCGTCGACGCGGAGGAAGCGCGCGTGGTTCAGACCGCCCGGGCCGGCGAGCTTGATCGGACTGGGCGTGGTCTTGTCGCTCTTCCACACCGAGCCGTCGGCGCTGTTGGTCCAGTAGACGTTCGCGCCGTCGACCGCGATGTCGAGCGGGAAGGCCTGTCCGGTCGCGATCGGCGTCGCCGACCCGCCGCCCACCGGGATGCGCTGGATGCTCCCGTTGTTCGCGTTGAACGTGCCTTGGTTCGCGTAAAACAGGTTCGTCCCGTCGGAGGCCATGCCGTGCGGCGCCGACTGATTTCCGATCATCAGCTTCGGGCAGCCGCCGCCGAGCGGTACGGACCACACGCTGCCGGTGTTGTTGAAGCCGGTTCCCCAGTAGACGTTGTTGGCGTCGATGGTCAGGCACGCGTTGTCGCCGACCTGGGTCGCGACTCCGCCGTCGCAGCCGCTCGCGATGAGCGGGCAGACGCCGGCCGTGCATTGCGTGTTGCACGCGATGCCGCAGCCGCCGCAGTTCTTGTCGTCGCTCGACGTGTCGACGCACTGACCGCCGCACGACGTGAGCCCGGCGTCGCAGCTGATTTGCGGCGCGTCCGCGGCCGCGTCCCCGGGCGGCCCCGAGTCGCTCGTCGTCTGCGAGTCGTTGCCGTTCGCCGCGTCGTCGCCGCCGCCATCCCCGTTCAGCGTCGCGTCTGCGCCGCCGCATCCCACCATCACGCCGAGCACAACGCACGACATCAGCCCCGTTCGAAGCAGCATGGCAAGCCTCCTAAGTGAGTCGCGGTGCCCGTGCAGGCCCCGTGCCCAGCGGGGATTTCCGTGCAACCTGCAAGTCGGGCGCGCCGCGCGCCGCCAACGCGGTTGTCTCGGCCTGACTCTTTTGCGGACTACTCGAGCTTGATGCGGCCGAAGCGCGAGCTCCGGTGGAAGTTGCCTTGGCCGCGGATCGGCGACCACGCCAGCGCGAGTCGCTGGCCTTCTTTGAAGCTGTAGAGATTGAGGCGCCAGACGTCGCCGGGCTTCGGCGGGAGCGACGTTCGGCCGGGGACGAAGGCGCTCCACGGCAGCGCGAGCTCGATCGAATAGAAGCGGCTGTCTTGCGTGAAGATGGCCCGCTCGGCGTGGCTCGACCAGTCTTGGTGGCCGAAGATTTTCTCGGCGCCCTGATTCGTGATCGGGGTGTTGTAGTCGTCCCAGTGCGTGTCGAAGACGGCGCCGTGAACGTCGACTTGGATCTCGTAGTACTCGCGGTTGTCGCCGTGGTCGCCGGGCTGGATCATGAGCTCGACCGCCGAGCTCTTCTCCCAGTCGTGCGGGTCGACCTCGTCTTTGTGGAACGGCGAGAAGGGCGAGCGGTCGAAGACGACCGCGCCGACGTAGAGGTTCTTGTCGTCCCAGCCGAGCTTCGCGAAGGCCGCGACTTCGTGGCCCAGGGCGGCCTCGCCGTTGCCCGGCTCGACGAACGCGCTCGTCACGGCCGCGTGCGACCAGACGGCGTCGTCGAGCTTGCCGTCCATCGCCGGCGGCGACGCGAAGCGCGGGACGCCGAGCGGCGCGCCGGCGATCGTCGACTCGCCGCTCGTGCCGTCGCTCGGCATCCGCGCCCACGGAGGGTCTTTGTCGCGGTTGACGCACGCGGCGGCGGCGAGGAGCCAAAACATGCAGAATGCACGCTTCATCTTCGTCACGGTAGCCGAAACGAGCTTCGGGCAAAAGGCGCCAGAATGGTATGGTGCGCGCGATGATCCGAAACGTGTTCGTGGCCCTGTCGATGACGCTCGCGCTCGCTGCCGCGTGCGGGCCGAGCGCGCAGCCGACGTGCACCGGGGCGACGTGCGCGTGCAACGGGTCCGACTGCGCGTGCGTGGGCGGCGCTAGCTGCGACGTGCAGTGCGGGATCTTTCCGCGGTGCAACGCGACGTGCACGGGCGTGACGACGTGCAACTTCGAGTGCCGCGACGACTGCAACGCAAAGTGCAACGCGGGCGACACGTGCAAAATGCAGTGCGGGAACAACTGCACCTACGACTGCTCGAACAGCAAGGCGTGCGACGTGACGGCCGGCAGCGACGCGACGATCGACTGCACGAACGCGAAGACGTGCAACGTCACGTGCACGAGCGGCTCGTGCAAGGTGAGGTGCGCTGGCGCGGGCTCTTGCGACGTCGCCTGCGGGGACGGCACCGCCGCGACGACCTGCGCCGACGGCACGACGCGCGCGTGCGGCGGCGGGTGCTGAGTGGCCGACCCGGAGGTACTCCTCGAGCACTATGCGATCTACGAAAAGATCGCCTCCGGCGGGATGGGCTCGATCCACCTCGCGCGCCTGCGCGGGTCGGTCGGGTTCGCGCGCACGGTCGTCGTGAAGCGCCTTCGTCGCGCGTACGTGGATGACCCCGCGTTCGTCTCGAGCTTCGTCGACGAGGCGCGGCTCGTCGCGCGCATCCGGCACCCCAACGTCGTCGCACCGCTCGACGTCGTCGCGGAGCGCGGCGAGCTCTTCCTCGTGCTCGAGTACGTCCACGGCGACGCCCTCTCGAGCCTCTTCAAATCCGCCCTGGCGCGGAAGGACGAGCGCGTCCCGGTCTCGGTCGCCGTGTCGATCGGCGTCGGCGTCCTGCTCGGCCTCCACGCCGCGCACGACGCGAAGGACGAGCACGGCGCGGCGCTGCGAATCGTGCACCGCGACGTCTCTCCGCAGAACGTGATGGTCGGCGTCGACGGCCACGCTCGCGTGATCGATTTCGGAATCGCCAAGGCGATCGGACGACTGCGCACGACGAAAAAGGGCGCGGACGAGATCAAAGGCAAGCTCGCGTACATGGCGCCCGAGCAGGTGCTCGGCGAGACGCTCGACCACCGGGCGGACGTCTACGCGGCGTCGATCGTGCTCTGGGAGCTCCTCGCCGGGCGGCGGTTCGGGAGCGGCGCGAGCGTCGACGCAGTCGTCGAGCGCATCGCGGGCGCGCCGCCCGCCGCGCCGAGCACGTTCAACTCCGACGTCTCGCGCGCGCTCGACGAGATCGTGCTGCGCGGGCTCCAGCGCGAGCCGAACGGGCGCTGGCCGACCGCCCGCGCGATGGCCTTCGCGCTCGAGCAGTGCGCGACGCCGGCGAGCGCGTCGCAGGTGGGCGCGTGGGTTTCGAGGCTCGCGTCCAAGTCGCTCGGCGAGCTCTCCGCGAAGATCGCCGCGATCGAGAGCGAGTCGACGAACGAACGTCTCAGCGAGGTGCTCGCTCAGAATCCGCGCGACACGCGACGAGTGACTAACTCGCGCGGGGGCTCGCGAGCGGCGCGGCGGACGCGGCGGGCTCGGCGCGCTTCGCCGCGGCGGACTCGAGGCGCGCGCCGAGCATCATCGACGCGACGAACACGAGCGACCACAGCGCTCCGGAGCCGACGGAGACGATCGCCGGCGCCGGGCACGCGCCGACGAGGCCCCAGCCGACGCCGAACACCGCCGCGCCCGTCAAGAGGCGCGCGTCGACGCGGAGCTTCGCGACGCCCTTCGGCTGCGGGTCGATCCCGCGGCGGCGCGCGATCGCGTAGAAGAGCGCGCAGGTCGCGACCGCCGAGCCCATGACGAACGCGAGCGCCGGGTTCCACGCGCCGTTTACGTCGAGGAAGCTCTGCACCTTCGCGGTGTCGGTCATCCCGGAGACGACAAGGCCCGCGCCGAACACGAGACCGCACGCGAGCGAGACGAGGGACGGCTTCATCGGGTCACCCAGAGATGGTGCGTCGCGAGGACGGTGAGCGCGCCGGTCGCCATGAACGTGAGCGTGGCGACGATCGAGCGCGTCGACAATCGGGCGATGCCGCACACGCCGTGGCCGCTCGTGCAGCCGTTGCCGCGCGCGACGCCCCAGCCGACGAGCACGCCGCCGAGCGCGACCGCGGCGAGGGGAATGCGCGCGGGCCCGAGCGCGGTCGGGTGGACGATCGCGGCGATCGCGCCGGCGAGGACGAGCCCGAGCAAGAACGCGAGACGATGATCGAGATCGCGACCTGCCGGCGCGCGCGCCGTGACGAGCCCGCCGAGCATTCCGCCGACGCCCGCGACGCGTCCGCGTGCGAGCATCAGCACGCCGGCCGAGCCGCCGAGGAGTACGCCGCCGAGGATTTCGGTCACCACACGCGTATCTTGGATAGTGAACGGCCGTTCGTCAAGATGGAACAGTTCACCGCCTCAAACGACGCGAAGTCGTTGGACTCGGAGGCGATCCGCGGCGCCCACCGAGCCTCCGAGATACTTCTGAAACAGCATGTCCGACGCGCTGCGGTCGCCGGAGAGCTGGGCGCGCAGGGCCCACGCGTCGAGGTGGTCGCGGGCGCGGGCGTCGGCGCGCATCATCCCGTACGCGCGTTCGAGATCCGAGAGGGCGCCGTTCTTGTCGCCGCCCATCGCGCGGGCCTGGCCGCGCACCACGAACGACTCGGCGTAGAGATGGCCGGCGCGCACGCCGAGCTGCGAGGCGGACGCCGCGGAGGCGAGGTCGCCGCTCGCCATCGTCGCGCGGGCGATCGCGAGCGGCGGGCGGTGCCAGCCCTCGTCGCGCTTCTGGAGCTCGCGGTACGTCGTCATCGCGCGGGGCTCGTCGCCCTTCAGCTCGGCGAGCCGCGCGATCACGAATTTCGCCGCGAGCAAATCGGGGAACAAGCGCAGCGCGCGTTCGGCGAGCGCTTGGGCGACGCCGAGCTGAGAGACGTCGTATGCGAGCAGGATGAGGCGGGCGAGGCTCGGTCCGTCGAGGGCCTGGCGCTCGCCGAAGCGGAGGGCGCGCTCGCCCTCGCCGAGGCGCGCGAGGCACTCGAACTTCACGGTCTCCCAAAAATCGAGGCGGCCGTCGTCCTCGCGCTCGCCGTCCTCGCGCCCGAGCTCCTCGGCCAGGCCGATGACGCTCGCGTAGTCGCCGGCCGCGAGGAGGCGCTCGAAGCGGAGCGAGCGCGCGCCGTAGCTCGGCTTGCCGTTCTTGCCCCACTTGGCGTCGAAGCGCGCGATCTCCGCGTCGGCGTCGTCGAAGCGGAGCATCGCCGAGAGCGCGCGCACGCGGAGACGCGAGACCTGATGGCGCAGCTCGCACGGCGCGACCAGGGCGAGCGCCTCGTCGGAGCGGCCGCGTTGGAAGAGCCGATCGGCGAGCGCGCGGCGCGGGTACTCGCGCGTGGGGAGCGCCGCGACCGCCTCGCGGAGGAGCTTCTCGCCGTCGCTCTCTTTGTCGAGCGCGGTGTCCATCATCCGCGCACCGCGCCAGGCGCGCGCGTAGGCGTCGTCGGGCGCGACGCGCGCGAGACGCGCGAGCGATCCTTCGCCGAGGGCAGGCGCCCAGCAGAGCTCGAGCATGATGCGCGCGTGCGCGCGGAGCGCCGCGGGATCGTCGGGCCGCCGCTCGAGCACGCGCTCGAAGAACGGACGCGCGGAGCCGCCCGCGCCGACCAGCACGTCACCGACGCGGTAGAGCTCGTCCTCGCCGAGATCGAGCTTCTGCCCCGCGCGCGCGAGGTACGGCGCGCCCTGCGCTGCGTAGCCGCCGGCGGCGAGCGCGAAGCCGAGAATCGAGCTCGCTCTGCGCGTCGTTCTGACGAAGCCCGAGCGCCGTCGCGTACGCGCGGATCGCCGCGGCGTGATCGCCGCGCGCCTCGCTGTGCTTTCCGATCTGCGCGTAGAGCCAGCCGTCGGTCGGTCGAACGGCGAACACGCGCTCGATCGTGGCGGCGGCGTCGGGGTGATTCGTCGCGAGGAGGGACGCCGCGAGGATCGCGAGCGCGCTCCCGCTCTTCGGCTCGGCCTCGAGCACGGCGCGGCACGTCGCCGCCGCGCGGTCGTGGCGTCCGTTCTCGTAGAGGAGGCGCGCGAGCTCGAGGGGGAGCCACTTTTCGTCCGGAAGATCGACGATGGCCTGATCGACGTAGGCGGCGGCGTCGTCCACGCGTCCGAGCTTCGCGAGGCAGACCGCGCGCTCGACGCGCGTCCCGGCGCGCTTCGGGTCGAGGGCGAGCGCGCGATCGTAGGCGGCGAGGGCGTCCTCGTGGCGGCCCTTCTTCTGGAGGATCCGCGCGTGGACCCAGTGGTGGTACGCGACGTTCGGCGCGCGGCGGCGCGCGACCTCGTTCAGCACCTCGGCGCGTTCGACCTCGCCGCGATCGAGCGCGAGCGACGCCAGGCGGCCGTTCGCGCCCGCGTGCGACGCGTCGAGCCTGAGCGCCTCTTTCAGCGTCGCGTACGCGTCCTCGTCCTTGCCGAGGGCCATCTCGCACATCGCGATCGAGGCCCAGGTGCGCGGGTCGAGCTTGTCGCGCTCGCGCGAGCGCTGAAAGGACGCGAGCGCCTCGCCGAACCGGCCTTCTGCCGCGAGCGCCTCGCCGCGGAGCCTGTACGGCCACGCGTCGTCCGGCCAGAGCGCGACGACCTCGCTCACGACCCGGTGCACGCGGACGCGCGCGTCGGCCGTCGGCGTCTTGCGCGCGATCTCCATGGCGCGCTGGAACTGGTAGAAGCGCGCGATTTCGTAGTCGCGGCGGAGCGCGATCGACTGCTCCGCGAGCGCGTCGCCGCGCTCGGGCTCGTCCGCGTCGTACGCAGCCCACGCCTCGTCGACGAGCGACATGTAGCGACACTCGACCGCGCCGGCTGCGTCGAGCTGCTGGATGCGCGCGGCGTCGTTTCGCGGCACCGCCACGAGCGCGCCGTGGTTCGAGAGATCGCGCAGCCGCGCGAGATCCTCGTACGGCGTCTCGCGGATCTCGTGGCTCATCGGATCCTGGACCTCGAGGACGTCGCGGATGTCGTCGTAGCCGATCGCGACGGCGACGTGCCCGCTCGACGAGTAGTCCTCCTCCATGATGACGGGGATCTGCGCCTCGAGGATGCGCCGCAGCAGCGGGAGGTCGGCCTCGACGCGGCGCGTGTGAAAGCCCGCCTGCTCGAGGAACGAGCGCATCTTGTAGATTGCCGTGCCGCCGTCGGGCTCCTTGATCGCGCGCGCGATCTCGAGCTGCGAGGCCGGCACGCCGAAGTAACGCAGATAGAGCTCGCACGACGCGGGTCCGCAATGGCTGCGGAGCTGCGCGACCGTGGGGAACGCTTGAAGGCGGAACCAACGGCGCTGCGCGAGGTCGGGTCGGCCGACGAGCCGCGCGGTGCGCTTCGCGAGGTCGATCCATCGCGAGGTCTCGGTCATCGCGGCGAGCTCCTCGAACGCGGGCTTCGCGTGCGCGAAGTACCCGGCGCGGTAGAGCGCGCACGCCCGCTCGTAGCGATCGCGGAAGCGGAAATCGCTCGCCGGGTTCAGGCGAAGGCCTTCGTCGACGACCTGCGCGACCTCCGCCCAGCGGTGCGCGGCGAGGAGCAGCCGAACCTGAAGTCGTCGCGCGGCGGCCTCGCCCGAGCGGATCGGGCGGAGCGCCGCGAGCTGGGCGTGCGCTTCGTCGAACTGGCCGAGGAGCATCGCGACGTTCGCCCAACCGATGCGCGCGGGTCGCTCGGCCGGCGAGCCGCGCGTGGCCGCGACGCGATAGCGCTCGAGCGCGCCCGGGCGATCGTCGAACGCGAGCCGGACCTCTGCGTCGGCGCACGCGAGCAGCCCGGCGAGCGCGCCCCCCGGTGACGCGCCCGCGCGCTCGACGGCGCGCGCGAGCTGGGCCTCCGCGAGCTCGCGGGAGCGCTTCGCGGCGAGGAGCCGCGCCGCCTCGACGTGCGCCTCGGCCGCGAGCGCCGGGTCGCCCGCCCGCATCGCGCCCGTCGCCCCGCGGAGCGCGCTGTCGAGCGCCTCGTCGAGGAGCGGCGAGGAGCGGCGCAAGAGGACCGCCTGGAGGACGAGCGCATGCGCGCGGTGCTTGCCAGAGGCGTCCTCACGTCGAAAAATCGACCGCAGCGTGGCGTGCGCGTGATCGAACCGAATCGAGCGCGAGCTCGGCGCGCGCCTGGAGGATCGTCGCCGGCACGCCTGCCGGCGCGCGCGCGATCGCCGCCAGCGCCTCGGCCGCGTAGCCGCCGTCGAGGAGCGAGAGCGCTTCCTGGAGCGGATCCATGCCGCGAGCATACCGCGATCGTCACGCTCGCGACGGCTACCTTACTTCTCCGGGACCCCTTCGAAAGCCTCGGGAGGGAGCTCCTGGAGCTTCGCGAGCGCGCCGACCTCGAGCTGCCGGACGCGCTCGCGCGTGAGGTTCAGGAGCGAGCCCACTTCCTCGAGCGTCACGGCGCCGCGCTCGGCCACGTCGAGCGCGCACGTCTCGGCGAGCTCCCACGGCTCGAAGATCCGGGAAGTTGAGCTTGATGGCGCCCGTTCCCGGAGTCACGTCGAGGCAAAGGTGATGCCGGCAGGAGACGAAGGGGCACGGCCGCGCCGCGCCTACGCAGTCGCCGCGGACGACGGGCCGCGTCGCGTCCTCGACGGGCGGATACAGCGCGCGCCCGAGCTCGAGCTCGCTCTCGGGCAGACGCTTGACGTTGATCGTCTTCGCGCGGACGGCGTGTTTGCGCCGCGAGCGCAGCCGCTCGCGCACCGGCGGCTCGAGGAGCGGCTTTCCAATCACGCGGGAGTTCGTGAACGACTCACGCGTCGCATTCAAGCTGGACCGCCGCGCGTTCCGCCCCTGCCGTGATACGGTCGAGCGGGAATGTTCGACTCGGCCGATCTCGAGCACAAGATCGACAAGCTCACGTATCGCCATGAAGTACCGCAGCTTCGCGAGGCGCTCCTCAACGCCCAGTACGACCTGAAGGAGAGCGGTCGCTGTCCCGTCCTCGTCGTCATCGCGGGCGTCGAGGGCGCGGGCAAGAGCGAGACGGTGAACTTGCTCCACGAGTGGATGGACCCGCGCTTCCTCCACACGTCCGCCTACGACGCGCCGACGGAGGAGGAGCGCCAGCGCCCGCGCATGTGGCGCTACTGGCGCTCGCTCCCGCCGAAGGGACGCATCGGCATCCTCTTCGGCGCGTGGCACACCGAGCCCGTCCTCGCGCGCGTCTTCAAGAAGATCTCGACCGCCGACTACGAGAAGCGGCTCGCCGAGATCATGCGCTTCGAGCACATGCTCGCCGACGAGGGCGCGCTCGTCCTCAAGTTCTGGTTTCACCTCACGAAGAAGCAGCAGAAAAAGCGGCTCCGCGCGCTCGAGAAGGACCCGGCGACGCGCTGGCGCGTCACGCCGCGCGATTGGAAATACTTCGAGCGCTTCGAGGCGTTCGAGCGCGCGGCGGTGCAGCTCACGCGGCAGACGAGCACCGCGGAGGCGCCGTGGATCGTGGTCGCCGGAGAGGACGCGTCGTACCGCAACCTCACCGTCGGCAAGACGCTCCTCGCTGCGATGCGCGAACGCCTCGGCGACAAACCCGTGGCGCGCCTGCCCGACAAGACGCCGCCGCTCCTTCCGCCGGTCGATCACATGACCGTGCTCCGCGCGCTCGAGCTCGACCAGTCGATGACCGCCGAGCAGTACGCCGTCGCGCTCGAGAAGTGGCAGGGCAAGCTCGCGCGCCTCACGCGCGACTCCAAGTTCGAGAAGAGCGGCGTCGTCGCCGTGTTCGAGGGCAACGACGCGGCGGGCAAGGGCGGCGCGATTCGCCGGGTGACGCAAGCGCTCGACGCGCGGATGTACGCCGGCCACCCCATCGCCGCGCCGACCGAGGAAGAGCGCGCGCAGCCTTATTTGTGGCGCTTTTGGCGACGCGTCCCGCGCCGCGGGCGCTTCGGCTTCTTCGATCGCTCGTGGTACGGGCGCGTCCTCGTCGAGCGCGTCGAGGGATTCTGCACGGAGGCCGACTGGATGCGCGCGTACGGCGAGATCAACGACTTCGAGCGCGAGCTCGTCGAGCACGGCTTGGTCGTCGCGAAGTTCTGGCTCGCGATCAGCAAGGACGAGCAGCTCAAGCGCTTCCGCCAGCGCGAGAAGACGAGCTTCAAGCGCTTCAAGATCACCGACGAAGACTGGCGCAACCGCAAGAAGTGGGACGCTTACGAGAGCGCCGTCTGCGACATGGTCGACCGGACGAGCACCGAGTTCTCGCCGTGGACGCTCGTCGAGGCGAACAACAAATACTTCGCCCGCATCAAGGTGCTCCGCACGCTCTGCAAAGCCATCGAAGCGCGCTTCGACGCGCTCTGACCTCCAGGAGCGGTCAGCGCGCGAAGCGGTTCCAGTGCTCGGGGAGCGCGGCGCCGAGCATTTTTCGGCGGCGGCGCGGTCGAGGATCGCGAAGGTGAAGTCGCCCGTGAAGCACGGCTCGTCGCCCTGCGTGATCGTGGCGCGCGTCTGCACGATGCGGCGCGCGTCGCGCACGACGGCGCCGCGGCCGACGAGCGGCACCCCGACGCGCACCGGCTTGTGGAGCTTGCACGTCATCTGCGCCGTGAACCCGAATTTTTCGAGCAGCGCGATGATCGCCCACGCCGCGATCTCGTCGGCGAGCGTCGCGACGAGGCCGCCGTGCATGATTCCGGGCGGGCCTTGGTAGCGCTCGGTCGGCGTGAAGCGCGTCACCACCTCGTCGCCTTCGACCTCGAACGCGAGTCGAAATCCGATCGGGTGCTCGGGCCCGCAGCCGAAGCACGGTTGGCCGGGCCCGAAGATCGTTCCGTCGACGGATCGGCCGAAGGCCGGACGTCGCACACTTGAATCGAGGCGCTTCATCGCCGCGGGAATATGCGCTGCACGCTCGAGGTTTGGGAACTGAAAACATGGGAAACTGGCGGTCGTTGGTGCTCGTGGCCGTCTCGGCGGGGCTGTTCGGGTGCGACCACGCGACGAAGGTCGTCGCCGAGCACGAGCTCGGCAGTGGCCGCGTCGTGACGCTCGTGCCGCGCGTGCTCGAGCTCCGCTACGCTCAGAACGACGACGTCGCCTTCAGCGCGCTCCGCGGGTGGGAGATCCCGCACAAGGAGGTCGTCCTCCTCGCGGTCTCCTTCATCGTGCTCGCGCTCGCCGCGCTCGCGTGGTTTCGCCACCGGCGCCGCACGACCTCGTGGGATCTCGGCGACATCGGGTTCGCGCTGGTCCTCGCCGGCGCGCTCGGCAACGTCGCCGATTGGCTCGCGCGCGGCTACGTCATCGACTTCATCCACCTCACGCACTGGCCGGTCTTCAACGTCGCCGACGCGTTCATCGTGCTCGGTCTCATCGCCCTCGGCCTCTCCCGGTCGAAGGCTCGCGCGAGCCCCACTTCGGTGGTAAGCCCGCGCGCATGAGGTCGATCTTCGTCACCGGCGCGGCATCGGGAATCGGCAGGGCGACGGCGAAGCTCTTCGCGCAGCGCGGCTGGTTCGTCGGCCTCTTCGACGTCGACGAGGCGGGCCTCGCATCGCTCGAAGGCGAGCTCGGAAAAGAAAACTGCGCGCGCGGCAAGCTCGACGTGACCAGCGAGGCCGGCTGGCGCGACGCGGTCGCCGACTTCGGCCGGCGGACCGACGGCAAGATGAGCGCGCTGTTCAACTGCGCGGGCATCCTCCGCATGTCGCGCTTCGAGGAGCTGCCGCCGTCGCAAGCGCTCGCCGAGGTCATGGTCAACGTGATGGGGCCGATCTACGGCATCTACGCGTCGCTCCCGCTGCTCGAGAAGACCGAGAACGCGTGCATCGTGAACATGTCGAGCGCGTCGGCCATCTACGGCGTGCCCGAGCTAGCCGTGTATTCTGCAACCAAATTCGCGGTGCGCGCGCTCACCGAGGCGCTCGACCTCGAGTTCCGCCGGAAGAAGATCCGCGTCGCCGACGTGATGCCGAGCTACGTCGCGACGCCGATGGTCGAAAACCAGCACTATCGCGCCAAATCGCTGAAGACGATGGGCGTCAAGCTCACGGCCGAGGACATCGCCGGTTGCGTGTGGGAGGCGGTGAACGGCAAGCGCGCGGTGCACCACCTCCCGCGCGTCGATCTCAAGCTCTTCGTGCGGCTCGCGGGCTTTCCGAGCGTCGCGCGGCCGATGATGAAGCTCCTCACGCGGATGTGAGGACGCTCACTTCACGAACGCGGCGATCGCCTCGACGACTCCGGCGTCGACGTGGCCGGGCTTTTCGTAATCGGTGGGCGAGGGCGGGCCGTCGCCGCTCATGAAGAGGTGATTGAGCGACGGGAGCACGCGGAGCGTCGCGCGCTTGTCGCGCCCGAGCGCCTCCTTCCAGCCGGAGTAATCGCCGTCGACAGTGACCTGGTAATCGCGCTCGCCCTGGAGCACGAGCATCGGGATGCGCAGCTGCGCCGCGACGCGCGCCGGCTGGTACCCGCGCACGTCGAGGAAGTACGCGCCGGGGATCGAGGTCCCGAACGGCGTCGGCACGTCGTCGTCCCGTTTCAGCGCCGCGCTCTCGACCGCCGACTTCAAGCGGCGCGCCGCTTCGACCGCGTCCTTCGTCTTGTCGCCCGGGTGGAGCTTCGCGAAATACTCGAGCTGGTCGAGGATCGAGTCTTCGAGCGGACGCGTGGAGCCGCCGAGGATCACGAGCCGCGCGATCCCTCGGTCGTCCTTCGCGATGCGCGGCGCGAGGTAGCCGCCTTGGCTGTGGCCGAGCAGCGTGACGCGCGAGGGATCCACCTCCGGGCGCGCGCGCAAGAAGGCGACGGCGGCGTGAGCGGCGTCCTCGACCTCTTCCTTCTGCGTGCGGACGCCCGCCGGGTTCACGCGCGTCCGCTTGTCGTAACGGAGCACGACGACTCCGCGCGTCGCGAGGCCCCACGCGAGATCCTTGAACGGCTTGTTCGGGCCGATCGTCTCGTCCTGGTCGTTCGGTCCGGAGCCGTGCACGAGCACGATCGCCGGCGCTCGGCTCGCGTTCTTCGGGATCGTCAGCGTGCCCGGGAGACCGGCGACGGTGACCGGCGACTCGTCGAACGCGCGCGGGTCCGCGTAGCCAGGCGCCTCCCACGCCTTCGCGCTGTCGCCAGGCGCGACGAAGAACCCGGAGACGCGCCCCGCGCCGTCGAGCGCGACGCGCAGCACGAGCGGCGCGCGCGCGAACGACGCCTTCGCGACCACGACGTGGAAATCGCCCGCGTCGGACAGCGTGACCGAGTCGACGCGCTCGAACGCGCCGGCCTGCGCCTCCATCGCCGACCACACCTCGCCGAGCTTCCGCTCCGGCATCGCGGCGCGCATCTTCTCGTCGAAGTCGCCGAACGCCCGCGAAAAATCGTGCCTCGCGAGCTTCGCGATGAAATCGCGTGCGCGCGCCTCGTTGGAGATCGTCGTCACGGGCTTCGCCTCCGTCGCGTGGGGGGTTGGAGAATGGTGCGCGGGCACCGGCTGCGCGCCGCACGCCGCCAGCAAGAGCAACGCGACGCGCCTCACGACGCGATCCGCCACGAATAGACGACCGGCACGAGCCCCGCCGCGAAGATCGCGACGAGACGAAGCATCGAACCGGCGACTCCGTTGTCGCCCGCCGTCGCCAAGACGACGAGCCCCGACGCGAGGAAGGCGTAGCCCCCGACGCGCTGGGTGCGCGCCCACACCTCGGGCGAGCGCATCGCCCACGGCGTTCGCACGCCGACCCAGCGGTTCCGCCGCACGCGCGGCATCACGAGCCCGAGCACGACGAAGAACGCCCCCGAGAGGATCCACATCGCGCTGCCGAGGGTCCCGTCGCCGAGCGCCGCGCGCAGCACGAGCACGTGGAGGCCCGCGAAGAACGCCGTGACGAGCGAGAGCACGAAGGCCGTCGCGCCCGCGCGGGCGCGCGCGATCGCGAGCATCACGAGCATCGTCCCCGGCAGCAAGAACGCGCCCACCGCGCGCGGCGCGAACCCGTCGGCCCGCCCCGCGAGGTCGAAGTGGATCGGCACCCGCGCAGGAAGCCACGGGTACACCGCGACGCTCGCCGCGAGCGCGAGCACGGTCGCCCCGAGGATCACACGACGCGCCATCATGACGAAGTCCTCCGTTTCTCTTTCGTTCGTGGGTCGGCGACCAAGTCGAGCAGCTCCGCCGCGACGTCCTCGAGCACGTTCGACTGGAGCGTGTAGACGATGCTCGTGCCGCGCCGCTCGGCCCGGACGAGCCCCGCCGCGCGGAGCACGCGGAAGTGATGCGACAGCGTCGGCTTGCTCAGGTGAAAGCGCTCGGCGAGCTCTCCGGCGCTCAGCGATCCGCCGCGCAGGAGCTTCAGGATCTTGCGGCGCGTGGGATCGGCGAGCGCGGCGAAAGCGGACATGTTCGATGAGCATCAAATTAGATATCCATCGAAATAAGTCAAGGCCGGATGAGCTCGGAGAGCGCCCGAATTGCCCTGCGCGCTCCGACGTGGAATGCTGAACGTTCCGCAAGGCACGACTGCTTGACCCAAGCTCAGCAGCTCCCTCTCCCGCTCGACGACTTCGCGACACGTCCGGCGACGACCATCCCGCGAGCCCGCCGCATGTTCTGCAACCGGAACCTGCGGATGACCGGCGTCGCGTGGGTCGGCTTCGACATGGACTACACGCTCGCCATCTACGACCAGCCGGAGATGGACCGGCTCTCGATCGAGGCGACGCAGAAGAAGCTCGTCTTGCGCGGCTACCCCGAGTTCGTCGCGACCGTCCCGGTGTCGATCGATTTTCCCGTGCGCGGTCTCTTGATCGACAAACGCTTCGGCCACGTCCTCAAGATGGATCGCTACAAGGTCGCGTCGAAGGGCTACCACGGCACGCGGCTGCTCGAGCGCGACGAGCTGCGCGAGCTCTACCAATCGAAGAAGCTCCGGCCCGCGACGCCGCGCTACCACTGGATCGACACGCTCTACGCTCTCAGCGAGGTCGCGCTCTACACGGCGCTGGTCGACGCGTTCGAGCAGCGCGGGATGGCGATCGACTACGGTCGGCTGTTCTCCGACATCCGCGAGAGCATCGACGAGGCGCACCGTGACGGGACGATCCTCGACGCCGTGCTCGGCAATCTCCCGCGATTCATCCGAAAAGATCCCGACCTCGCGCCGACGCTCCACAAGCTGCGAAGCGCGGGAAAGCGCCTCTTTCTGCTCACCAACTCGCGCTGGCCGTACACCGACAAGATGATGCAGCACCTGCTCGGCGGGGCGATGGCCGAGTACCCGTCGTGGCGGAACTTCTTCGACATCGTCGTCTGCGCGGCGACCAAGCCCGCGTTCTTCACCGAGCGCCGGCCGCTGATGGAGCGAGACGGCGACGTGGTGAAGCCGGCGACCTTCCCGCTCGAGCGCGGCCACATCTACGAGGGCGGTAACCTCCACGACCTCGAGCGCGCGCTCGCCGTGAACGGCGACGAGGTGCTCTACGTCGGCGACCACATCTACGGCGACATCCTTCGATCGAAGAAGGACAGCGCGTGGCGCACGGCGATGATCATCCAGGAGCTCGAGACCGAGGTCGCGGCGTACGAAGACTGCAAGGAAGACATCGCGCGCACCGTCGAGCTCGAGGACCAGCGCGATCGGCTCGAGGACGAGCTCCGCTTCTACCAGGCGCGCTTCAAGGAGCTCTCGAACAAGAAGCACAACGGCAACGGGAGCAGCGCCGCGGCCGAAGCGGAGAAGACGCGCGTCAAGCGCGCGCTCGAGCGCGTCCGCGGCCTCTTGCGCCAGGTGGACGCCGAGCAGACGACGCTCGAGAAACAAACCGACTTTCGCTTTCACCCTTATTGGGGCTCGCTCCTCAAAGAGGGCAACGAGCAGTCGAGCTTCGGCGCGCAGGTGGAGGAGTACGCGTGCCTCTACACGTCGCGCGTCTCGAATTTCCTGCTCTACTCGCCGCAGCAGCACTTCCGAAGCCCGCGCGACGTCATGGCGCACGAGATCGGCTGAGGGCTCACCAGCGCGACGGGTCGTTGCAGGCCGCGTTGTTCACGAAGCGCCCGCGCCCGCGCATCTGCGCCTCGTAGGCCGCGCCGACGCACTCGCCGATCTTGGTCCCCTCGCGGCGGCCGCTCGCCTCGTCGAAGAAGCGCGGCAGCGTCGCGTGGCGATCGCGGAGGCACGACTGCGTGAGCGCGCCGACCGCCGCCTCGCACTCGGCGCGCGTCGCGACGAAGCACTGCTGGAAATAGTTCGCGGCGCACACGCGCGGCGGAAGGTCGGCGACCATGCGCTGGATCCAGACGGTGCGCTCCACGCCGCCCGCGGCGCTCGTGTCCTCGGGCGGAGGCGGCGTCGGCGCCGGGGGAGGGGGAGGCGCCGCGACGATCGCGACACAGCCGCGCGCGCTCACGAACTGCATCCCCGCCGGGCACGACGTGTCGAGCACCGCCGCGCAGTCGGTGCCGTTCCACGTGGAGCCCTGCGGGCAAGCGGGCGCGACGGCCGGTCGCGTCTCGGCGCCGCCGCACGCGACGCCGAGAATGATCGACACGAGCCCCATTCGTTGCATGATGCGGAGCAATACCAGATGACCTCTCGCTTGTGGGTGACGGCTCTGCTGCTCGTCGGGTGCCGCGGACAGGAAACGGCGCGGCGCGACGTCGCCGTCGTCGCGGCGCCTGCGATCCCGGCGGCCACCGCGGTCGGCGACGCGCGCGACGCGGCTCGCTCCGACGCGGGCGAGGACGGAATGCTCTACGTGCCGCCCGGGACGTTCACGATGGGCGCCGACACCGGCGGCGAAGAGGACGAGCACCCGGCGCATCACGTCACGCTCGCCGGGTTCTGGCTCGATCGAACGCCCGTGACGAACGAAGCCTACGGAAAGTGCGCGCGCGCCGGCGCGTGCCGCCCGTCGGGCGAGCACGACGCGAAGTACGAGCGCCCGCTCCAGCCCGTCGTCTACGTGAGCTGGGACGACGCGAAGGCCTACTGCGCCTGGGCCGGAAAACGGCTGCCCCGCGAGGCCGAGTACGAGCGCGCCATGCGCGGCGACGACGGGCGGCGCTACGCCTGGGGCAACGAAGCGCCGACGCCCGAGCGCGCCGCGTTCGGCCGCTTGCTCGATTTCGGATCGACCGACGACGTCGGCACGCACCCCGCCGGACGCGGTCCCTACGGTCACGACGATCTCGCGGGGGACGTCTGGGAGTGGATGGAAGACGAGTACGATCCCTACGCCTACCGCCGCGCGACCGCCGATCGAGGCCTGCCGGGCACGTGCGCCGAAATCGTCGCGACCGAAAATGATCTTCGCGCGCGCGGCGTGGACGGCTTCACCGGCAGCAACCCGATCCCGCGCGGCTGCGATCGCGTCCTCCGCGGCGGCGCCTTCAACTACGACGCGCCGGGCCTCCGCGCGACCAACCGCGTCCACCATCCGGCGCACTTCCGCATCGTGATGGCGGGCTTTCGCTGCGCCAAATAGAAAAAGGCCGTCGCACGCTCGCGCGGCGACGGCCTCTCGTGTCGATGCGCTCGGCTTACTCCCAGCGACCTTCGACCCACACGTGGCGACGGCCACGCGCTTCCCAGTGCGCGGGACGCCAGGTTGCGCGCGCGCGCGCGGGGCGGTCCCAGCGGCCGGGCACCCAGACGTAGGCGCGCCCGTTCCAGCGGTTGTAGCCGTCGATCCACACGTAGCCCGCGCCCGGCGTGCGCGTACGCACCTCGACGCGAACCGCGGGAGGCGGCGGTGGCGTGGTGTCGATCACGAGCTCGGCCGACGGAGGCGGCGGAGCTTCGACCTGGACCTCGGCGGTCGCGACCGGCGCGGTGGCCTGGACTTCGACGCGCGGCGGCGGGGGCGGCGGCGGCGTCTCGACGACGACGCGCGCGCGCGGCGGGGGCGGTCCGTGGACGACGAGCTCCCCGGTACAAGCCGAGGCGCCGAGCGCCATCACGAGTGACAATGCAGTGGTTCCTTTCAAGAGTCTCCTCCTTCGCGTTTCGTGAGACGAAGGATACACAGAACTCGTTCAAACGGAATTTCGGTAAAATTTCTGCGACGGCGCTGAATGAAATCGCACCTCAGCCGTCCAAAACAGGCCGGGCTGGAGAGACGACTCATGAAGATCGGGTACGCCGTCGCGTTGCCGCTGCTTTTCGCTTCGACCGCAGCGTGGGCTCAAGAGGTTCAAGTTCAAGTCGGGGTCCCACCCCCGCCGCCACCGCCGCAGGTGGTCGTCACGCCGCCGCCGCCGCCCCCGCCCCCGCCGATGTACGGCTACGGCCGACCGCGCTTGGCCGAGCCGGAGGATTTCGAGCACCCGCGTCTGCGCCTCGCGTTCGGCGCGACGGGCGGTCCGTTCATCGGCGGCAACGTCGGAGGAGCCGGCGGGTTCTGGGCTCAAGGCGGCGTGCAGATCAATCGGCTGCTCGCGGTCTATTACCAGACGCACGCGATGCTCGGCGCCGTCGGGGCGCGCTCCTCGAGCGGCGGCCTCGACGTCTACGACACCTTCTTCGGCGGCATCTGGGACAACGAGGTGATGGTCGACTTCACGATCCACGACATCTTGCAGGTCGGCGTGGGCCCTTCGTACGACATCTTCTCGGTCAACAACTTCACCGAGGGCTTCCTCGGAGCGGACGCGCGCATCGGCGTCGCGCTCGGTCGCATCCATCCCCGGCATCGCTCGGGCTTCATGCTCGGCGTCGACATCCACCCGACGTTCATCACCGACAGCTCGTTCCCGACGACGTCGGTCATCACGTCCGTGCTGCTCACGCTCGGCGGCGGCTGGTACTGAGCCGCGTCAGAGCGGGGGCCGCAGACCCGCGATGCGCAGCGCGCAGTGCGTCTTCGGCTGCTGGCCGAGGATCTCCGACAAGACCTCCTCGGGGAGCGGAAACCATCGCAGGGCTTCCGCGTCCTCGGGGAGCGGCGCGTCGCCGAGCGAAGTCGCCGACGCGCGGTACTCGCGCTCGGCGTCTTCGACGATGCGCTTGGCGTCGTCGAGGTAGGCCGCGAGCGCCCACTCGGGCTCGGTCGCGTGCTGCGAGCGGTACTCGAGCTTGCCGGAGCGGTACGAAGAATCCGAGAGGCGCATCGCCGGCGAGGGCCGCGCCGTCCGCGGCTTCCACTGTCCGGTCGCGAGATCGAAGCGGTAGAGCGGGAGCAGCTTGTAGCCGTGGTCCGCGACGAACGAGACGGCGTCGAGGATGAACTGGAACACGGTCTCCGAGATGAAATAGTTGAAGTTTACACGCACCCAACCGGGCTTCACGCCCTCCATGCCCGCGAGGATCGCGCACTCGAAGCGGTTCGACGTCTTGGAGTCGATGCCGAGGAGGCGGTGACCGTACGGCCCCGCGCACGAGCAGCCGCCGCGCGCCTGGATGCCGAACAAGTCGTTCAAGAGCGAGACGACGAAGCTGTGGTGCAGCGCGCCGTCGGCGTGGCGGATGACGAACGACACGATCGAGAGTCGCCACGCCTTCTTGTTGCCGAGGATGCGGATGTTCGGGTGCTTGCTCCACGTCTCGACCGCGCGCTGGATGAAGGACTCCTCGCGCTGTCGAATGACGTCGACGCCGACGGCCTCTTT
Source organism: uncultured delta proteobacterium (assembly GCA_963731595.1). Taxonomy (GTDB): domain Bacteria; phylum Myxococcota_A; class Polyangia; order Polyangiales; family Polyangiaceae; genus DASXHD01. The sequence goes on along the minus strand of CAVSWE010000009.1, from coordinate 387,154 downwards.
GAGCTGGAAGACGAGGCCGGCGCGGATCGACTCGATGATCGCGGGCGTGCCGCCCTCTTCGCGGTGCACGGGGTCGGCGATGTAGTCGTGGTGGTCCGACGTCACGTAGGCGACCGTGCCGCCGCCCGGCAGGGAGGGCACGCGGTTCTTGAGGAGGTGGCGCTTGACGACGAGCACGCCGGGCGTGCCCGGGCCGCCGATGAACTTGTGCGGCGAGACGAAGATCGCGTCCTTGTACGCGAGCGGTCCGCCGCGCGCGGGCTGCATCTCGATCTTCACGTACGGCGCGGCGGCGGCGAAGTCCCAGAACGAGAGCGCGCCGTGCTCGTGGAGCAACGTCGAGATCGCGACCGTGTCGGAGCCGATGCCGGTGACGTTGGACGCCGCGGAGAACGAGCCGATCTTGAGCGGACGATCCTTGTATTCTGCAAGCGCGCGGCCGAGCGCGCCGAGGTCGATGCGGCCGTCGGCGTCCTCGTCGATGACGACCACGTCGGCGATCGACTCGCGCCACGGGAGCTCGTTCGAGTGGTGCTCGTAGGGGCCGATGAAGACGACGGGCCGCTCGCTCTCGGGGATGTGATCGTCGAGCCCGTAGCGCGTCGAGAGCTCGCTCGGCAGGCGCAGGTTCAGGACGTCGATGAGCTTGCCGATCGCGCTCGTCGCGCCCGAGCCGCAGAAGATGACGAGGTCGTCGTCCCCGCCGCCGACCGCGTCGTGGACGATCTTGCGCGCGTCCTCGCGGAAGCGCGTCGTCTGCATGCCGGTCTGCGACGTCTCGGTGTGCGTGTTCGCGTAGAGCGGCATCACCTCTTCGCGGATGAAATCCTCGATGAACGAGAGCGAGCGGCCCGACGCGGTGTAGTCGGCGTACGTGACGCGGCGCGGACCGAAGCTGCACGGCAAGACGCGCTCGTCGCCGATGATCGAGTTGCGGATGGTCTCGATCAGTCGCTCTTTGGGGTCCACGCGGAGATCATAGCGCGCTAAAGCAGAAGTCACCTGAACCGATCGAGTCTCGCAGCGGCGTGGGCGGCGAGACGCGGCAGCGAATGACGCGCGGCCGGGCCGCCGCTGGACACTCTCGAAAGTGGCCTTTTGGAGTATGAGGGGCGCGTGGCGCTCATCAAGGAAGTACCCGAGGACTTCGTGGTCGAGGAAATCCCGGCTTACGAGCCCAGCGGGACGGGAAATCACGTCTATGTCCGTTTCACCAAACGCGACCTCCCGACCGACGCGGCCGTCCGCGCGATCGCGCGCGCGCTCGGCGTCGACGCGCGAAACGCGGGCGTCGCGGGCTTGAAGGACAAGCGCGCCGTGACGACGCAGACGATCTCGCTCGAGCCGGCGCGGGGACAGAGCCCGGACGAGCTCGCCGAGCGCGCGCTCGCGCTCGCGCTGCCCGGCATCACAGTGCTCGACGCGAAGCGTCACGGCAACAAGCTGAAGACCGGGCACCTGCACGGCAACCGCTTCGACATCCGCGTGAAGCGCCTCGGGCCCGACGAAGCCGCGCGCGTCGCCCAGCGCGGCGAGCTCGCCCAGAAGACGGGTGTCCCCAACGCGTTCGGCGAGCAACGTTTCGGGCGCGAGAAAGACAACGCCGAGCGGGCGCTCGCCATCCTCGCGGGCAAGGAGCCGGAGCCGCGCGACAAGCGCCTCCTTCGTCTCCTCTGGTCGGCGCTCCAATCCGACATTTTCAACCGCGTGCTGGACGCGCGCGTCGCGGCGGGGACTTGGGCGACGCCCGTCCTCGGCGACGTGTTGAAGAAGACCGACACCGGAGGTCTCTTCGTCTGCACGGATGAGCAGGAAGACCGCGCTCGCGCCGAGCGCGGCGAAGTGTCGCCCGCGGGGCCGCTCGTGGGACCGAAGATGCCGCGCGCCGAAGGCGAGCCGGGCGAGCTCGAAATGCGCATCGCGCGCGCGCGACTGGGCGACGCATTCGATGCGGCGATGTCCGGCGCGCTCGGCGAGGGAACACGACGCCCCTTTCGCCTGTTGGTCTCGGAATTCAAGGCCGCGGTGGAGCCTTCTTGCAACACCGTTGCAAATGCAAACGAGCCACAGGAAATGAGCTGCCGTCTCCAATTCGTGCTACCGAAAGGTGCCTTCGCGACGACCGTTCTCGAGTTTTTGACGGGAACGCAGGGCGAATGACGGATCTCAAAGAAGAGTCGGAGAATGCTCGAACGAGTCAAAAGTGCGTTGGTGGGGCTTGGTGCGGGTTGGGTGCTGCTCCTGATGTTCGGGCTCAGCATCATCTCGGTCGCCGTCATGCTCGAGAGAGCGTGGCTCTTCATTTCGCTGCGTGACGACATCCCCAAGCTCATGCGCGATCTCGCGTCGCTGCTCCGTGCGGGCGATTGGGAGGGCGCGCGGCGCCGTCTCGAAGCGTCGCCGAGCGCGGAGGCCGCGGTCGTGGTCGCCGGTCTGATCGAGGCGCCCAAGGGCCCGATGGCGGCGGAGGAGGCGATGGCCGGCGCGAGCGCGCTCCAGCGGACGCGCCTCGAGAAGCGGCTCGTCTTCCTCGGCACGGTCGGAAACAACGCGCCGTTCATCGGCCTCCTCGGGACGGTCATCGGCGTCGTCGCGGCGTTCGACGAGCTCTCGCGCGAGGCCAGCGCCTCGTCGTCCGCGGGCGCGGTGGCGACCACCACGGCGAGCGTCTCGGCCACGTTGCAGGCGCACATCGCCGAAGCGCTCGTCGCGACGGCGGTCGGCCTCTTCGTCGCGATCCCGGCGGTTGCAGCCTACAACTATTTCCAGCGCGTCGTGAAATCGACGCTCGCGAACACCGAGGCCGTCGGCCACCTGCTCCTCGCGCACCTGAAGTCGGTCCCCGACGAGACCGAAGAGGCGCCGGCGCCCCCGCCCATCGCCGCGCACAAGGAGAAGTCGCCGGCCAGCAAGCGCACGAGCGCGCCGCCGAAGACCGAGGAGCCCGAGGAGCCTCGCGAAGAGGCCGAGGGCTGACCGATGGCCGCCTCGTCGCAAGACTCCGACGACGCGATCGTCGGGATCAACGTCACGCCGCTCGTCGACGTCATGTTGGTGCTCATGATCATCCTCATGGTGACGGCGAAGATGGTCGCGCAGCCGACCTCGATCCCGCTCGAGCTGCCGCGCGCGGCGACGGGCAGCACCGACGTGCAGACCATGATGAGCATCGAGCTCGCGGCCAACGGCGCGACGACGGTCGACAGCAAGCCGAAGCCGAACGACGACGCCATCTTCGATCTCGCCAAGGCCGCCCGCGCGAAGAACCCGGAGATTCGGGTCGTCATCCGCGCCGACACGGCGGTGCAGCACGGGCGCGTGATCCACGTCCTCGACTTGCTCAAGCAAGCGGGCGTTGCCAAGATTGCCTTTGCGACGGCGTTCGCACCGCCGGTCAAAGAGGAGAAACACTGAGATGAACGGGTGGCACGTCGCGGCGCCGACTTCCCAGCGGGCGCCGTCGTCGCGCGGTCCTTCGTCGCTCGTGCCCTCGTCGCGCGTGCCGCGCTGGATCAAGCCGCCGCCGTCGCCCCTCGCGCGCGTGCTCGAGCTCGGTGGCGACAAGGCGGTCCGCGTCCTCGCCGTCGCGCTCGTGCTCACGGTCGCGGGTCACGGGCTCGCCGCGCTGCGCACGGCGTACATCCACGCCGAGATGATCACGTGGACCATGCGCCTCGACGCCGTCATCGAGCGACGCCTGGTGCAGACCGTCGACATCGAGACGATGCGCCCTCCGCCGGAGGACAAGGTCGTCGAGAAGAAAGAGGAGCCGCCGCCCGAGCCCGAGAAGGTCGTCGAGAAGCAGGCTCCGGCGCCCGCCGCCGCCGCGCAGGCCGCGCAGGTCATGGCCGCGAACCCCGACCAACCGTACGACTTCGGCGACAACGTCTACGCGGTCGGAAACAGCGCGCATTACGCGGGCGGCGCGACCATGTCCAACGGGACGAGCGAAAAAGCCGTCGTGGCGGCGCACGTCGCCCCGGCGGGCACCGGAAACGGCCAAGCCGCGCCGCAAATCCAGGCGGTCGACCTCTCGCGCACCGCCGAGCTCGCCGGCTCGGGCGAGTGGCGCTGCCCGTTCCCGCCCGAAGCCGACGCCGACCAGGTCGACGAGGCCTCCGCCGTCATCGAGGTCACGGTCGGGGCGGACGGCCGCGCGAGCACCGCCCGCGTCCTCCAGGACCCCGGCCACGGCTTCGGCCGCGAGGCCCGCGCCTGCGCCCTGCGCGAATCTTACGTGCCCGCGCTCGACCGGGAGGGCCGGTCGGTGGCGTCCTCGAAGAAGTTCCGCGTGAAGTTCGAGCGCTGAAGCATTAAAGGGAGAGCATGCTGTCCGACACCACGCGCACGCAGATCGAAGATCTCGTCCAGAAGAACCACGTCGTGCTCTTCATGAAGGGCAGCCGGCACTTCCCGCAGTGCGGCTTCTCGGCGACGGTCACTCGCATCCTCGACAGTTACCTGCCGAAATACGAGACGGTGAACGTCCTCTCGTCGCCGGACATCCGCGACGGCATCAAGGAGTACTCGAGCTGGCCGACGATCCCGCAGCTCTACGTCGACGGGAAATTCGTCGGCGGGTGCGACATCGTCAAGGAGCTCGACCAGAACGGCGAGCTCGCCAAGGTCCTCGGCGCCGAGAAGAAGTCGGCCGCCAAGGCCGAGCCGCCGCGCGTCGAGGTGAGCGACGAGGCGCGAAAGGCGATCTTGGACGCGCAGAAAGACGCCGGCGGCGACCCGCTTCGCGTCGCGATCGGCCCCCGCCACGAGTACGATCTCTTCTTCGACGCCAAGCAGGCCGGCGACGTCGCGGTCGAAGCGTCGGGCGTCACCTTCGTCTTCGACGCGGAGAGCGCGTCGCGCGCCGGCGCGCTCACGATTGGCTTCGTCGCGGGGCAGGGCTTCCGCATCGACAGCAGCAAGGCGCCGCCGCGCGTGAAGAGCATGACCGCGCCCGAGCTGAAGACGCTCCTCGACTCGGACGGAAAGCACGTCTACCTCGTCGACGTGCGGCCCGAGGCCGAGCGCAAGCTCGCGTCGATCCCCGGCTACAAAGCGTTCGAGCCGAGCATGATGGACGAGCTCGCGGCGCTCCCCGAAGACGTCCGCGTCGTCCTCTACTGCCGCTCGGGCTCTCGCAGCCGCTCGGCCGGCGAGCAGCTCGTCGCGCGCGGCGTGAAGAACGTCTTCAACCTCGAAGGCGGCGTCGTCTCGTACGCCGACGTCGACCCGAGCGTCGGCCGCTACTGACCGTAGATCGACGGACCGACGCACGCGCCCCAGCCGCCGTCGGCGCCGCACGTCATGGTGCCCGGCGAGCAGTCGACGTACGAGCCCGAGGTCCGATAGACGAGGCCGCAGTCGATCTCGGCGCCGGCGTCCGCGCACGGACAGCCAGGAGACGGCGTGGCGCACGGGTCGGCGGTCGCGGTGCCGCCGTCGCGCTCGGGCGAAGCGGTCTGGTCGTCGCGGATGGGCGGCGGCGCGGTCTCGACGGTGCACGCGGCGATCTCCGCGCACACGATCGCCGCGAGGGCGAAGGTGAGTCTCTTCTCCATCGTTCGTCGGGTTCAGAAGGCCACGCTGAGGCCGGCTTTCAGGCTCTTTTCGCCGAGCAGCGAGGCGCCGAAGCTCACGCCGATCCGCGAATGAAAGAACCCCAACGCAAGGCCCGGACCAAGCGCGTAGTGGTACGCGTCGCCGCCGATCTGCGGGCGCCCTTGGTACGTCCAAAACGCGGGGCCGCCGTACAGACGACCGGCGATGAACGGCGTCAGCGTGTGCGGTCCGAGCTTGGCGGAGACGCCTGCGGCCGCCGTGACGCTCACGTCGAACGCGACGTAATCGCTCGTGCTCGTGTCGGCGATCGACGTCTGCGCCCACGTGCCCGCGAGCGAGAACGACAGCAGCAAGAACGGACGCGCGTAGCCGCGGGGCGCGATGACCAGGTGCGAAAGCGACACGTCGGCGAGCACGCCCGGGGCGAAATTCGCCTTGCCGCGCGGCGTGTCCAAGAAGCCCGCGAGGAGCGAGCCCGCGCCGACCTCGAAGGTCCACTGCCCGCGCATCGGGTGCTCGTACGAGGCCATCACGGCGTGGCGCTCGGTCGGCGTCCGCACGTCGTCGAAGAAGAGGACCGTGCTCGTGTAGCCGTAGCTCAGCCCGACGCGGTCTCGGGCGGCGCCGGCTTTTTCGTCGACGGCGTCGGCCGCGCTGCAGATCCCCGCGGGCGCGCCCGACGCGCTGACGCCGCACGCGCGCGCCGGCCGCGCCGCGAGCGTCGCGAGCGCGCTCGCGAGCGCGAGGCCGAGGCGCGCGCGTTCGGTCATTTTCGCTTGCGCCGCCGCACGCGCGCGAGCGCGAGGCCGGCGACGAGCAGGAGCGGGGTCACCGTCCCGCGTCCGAGCGGCGCCGTCTCGCAGCTGCACCCGCCGGAGGACGCGCCCTCGTCGTCTCCCGCGTCGGGTCCCGAGTTCCCGCCGTCGGCCGGGCACGTGCACGGCAGCGACGGACAGCACTGGCCGCTCGCGTCGGTCCCGCTGCTCGCGTCCTTCGCCGAGGCGTCGCTCGCGGCGTCGCTAACGCTCGCGTCGGACCCGCCCGCGTCGGTCCCGCCGTCGAGGAGATCCGCGTCGAGCCCCGAGTCGACTCCGGCGTCGAGCGCCCACGCGGGCGACGTCACGAGAAGAGCGGCGAGCGAGACAAAGGCCAAAGCGCGCATGGCCGGCCATGATAGACGAAGCGCTCGATGAATGACGGCCGAACGCGCGCGTCGCGAGCCGACGCGTACGTGCTCCTCGCGGCGCTCCTCTGGAGCACCGGCGGGCTCGGGGTGAAGAGCGTCGCGATGGCGCCGCTCGCGCTCGCGGGCTTCCGCAGCGCGTTCGCGATCCCGGTCCTCGTGCTCGCGGCGATCGTCGAAGCGCGCCGTCGAAACGAGCGGCCCGCGGCGTTTCTCGCCCCGACCTTGCGCCGCCCGCTCGTCTGGGGCGCGGCCTTCTCCTACGCCGTCATGGTCGTGAGCTTCGTCGTCGCCGCCAAGCTCACGACCGCCGCGAACGCGATCCTCCTCCAGTACACCGGCCCGATTTACGTCGCGCTCCTCTCGTGGCCGCTCCTCCGCGAGCGCCTGCGCGCGACCGACGTCGTCGCGACGGCGCTCTGCTTTCTCGGGATGATCCTGTTTTTCTTCGATCGGGTCTCGGCCGAGGGGCGCGCCGGCGATCTCGTCGCGATCGTCTCGAGCCTCGGGTTCGCGGGCGTCCCGCTGTTGATGCGCCTCGAGCAGCGTCGTCACCCCGCGTCGTGGTCCGCCGAAGCGGCGTCGCCGATGGTCGCGATGATCCTCGGCAACGTGATCGCGTGCGTCGTGTGCGCGCCGGCGATGAGCGTGGTCCACGGCGTGCCCGAGAGCGGCTGGGGCGTCCTCGTGTTCCTCGGCGCGGTGCAAATCGGCGTCGCGTACTGGCTCTACGGCGCCGCGGTCGGAAAGATGCCGGCGCTGCGATTGACCCTCCTCGCGACGATCGAGCCCATCCTGAATCCGCTCTGGGTCGCGCTCGTGCGCGGCGAGAAGCCGTCGAGGTGGGCGGCGGTGGGCGGCGCCGTGATCCTCGTGGCCGTCACCCTGCAAGCTTTCGCGCGCGCCGCGCGGAGGTGAGGTACCCTGGCGCCTTAGGGTGTCCACCTCGAAATCGTTCGGAAAGTATCGGCCCATCGCGGAGCTCGGTCGGGGAGGAATGGCCGTCGTCTACTTGGCGGCGTCGCAAGGACCACGAGGGTTCAGCAAGCTCGTCGTCGTCAAGGAGCTCAAGGAAGAGTTCTCGCAGGACCCCGAGTTCGCGTCGATGTTCGTCGACGAAGCGCGGCTCGCTGCGCGCCTCAACCACCCGAACATCGTGCAGACGTACGAGGTCGAAGAAGCCGGCGGCCACTTCTTCATCGTGATGGAGTACCTCGAGGGGCAGCCGCTCAGCCACACGCGCACGCGCCTCGCGAAGCTCGGCGGGCAGCTCCGCGACCACCAAGTGCGCGTGCTCTGCGAGGTGCTCGACGCGCTCCACTACGCGCACGAGATTGCCGACTACGACGGCACGCCGCTCAACGTCGTCCACCGCGACGTCTCCCCGCACAACGTCATCATCACGTACGCCGGCGACGCGAAGCTGGTCGACTTCGGCATCGCCAAGGCCGCCGACTCCACGTCCCAGACACGCACCGGCGTCATCAAGGGCAAGCTCGCGTACATGGCGCCCGAGCAGGCCTTCGGGAAGCCGCTCGATTGGCGCGGCGACGTGTTCGCCGTGGGCGTCATCTTGTGGGAGGCCATCACCGGCCGGCGCATGTGGAAGGGCAACGCCGAGGGCGCGATCGCGCACCGCCTGAGCATCGGCGACATCCCGAAGATCGTGGATTTCTGCGCCGATTCGCCGCCGCTGCTGAAGGCGATTTGCGAGCGGGCGCTCGCGCCGCGCGCCGAGGATCGCTTCCCGACCGCCGCCGCGATGCGCGCCGAGCTCGAGGGCTATCTCGCCACCCTGGTGCGCAAGCCGACGGCGCGCGATCTCGGAGGGCTCGTCTCGCAAGCGTTCGCGGAGGAGCGCGGCCGCATCGCGTCGCTCATCGAAGAGCAGATGCGCGAGGTCCGCGCCGGGCAGGCCGACGTGTCGGCGCAGCAGGAGCTGCCGCGCATCGCCACCATCCAGAGTCTCACGCCCCACGCGAACACGCCGGTCAGCAAGAGCGGGCCCCTGAGCGCGCAGATTGCCGCGACCGCCTCGCGCCAGCAGCCGCCGCCGAGCGGTTATCCGGTGCGCTGGCTCGTCCTCGGCGGCATCGCGCTCATCGTCCTCGGCGCAGCGGCGACGACGGCGATCATGCAGCCCTGGGCGCAGCCCGCCGCCGCCGAGCCTTCGCCGAACGCGTCTCCCGACGCGTCGCATTGATCTGATAAGGGAGGGAGACCGATGCAGCCCTATTATCCGCCGCCGCAACCGCCTCAGCGCTCCGGCTCGTCCGCCGGCGTGATCATCGCGATCGTCGCCGTCGTCTTCGTGCTGCTCCTGCTCGGGATGTTCGCGCTCTTCGGCGTGCTCGCGTACCTGCGCGCTTCGCGCGCCGCCGCGATGGCGGCCCCGACGACCGTCTCGACGTGGGCAGCGGCGACGCCGGCGCCCACGTCGACGAGCGCCCTGACGGAGACCTACGCGTCGCCCAACGGGCTCGTCACCGCGCATTACCCGTCCGACTGGGCCGCGAAGTCGGTCGACACGGGAACGCTCACCATCACCCGCAACCTCACCGACGGCACCGACGAGCTCGTCTACGTCGCCGGCATCGAGAACCCGATCACCAACGATGTGAACGAGCTCGCGCGCGTCCTCATGGTGACGCAGACCAAGACCATCGAGGCCACGGGCGAGAAGTGGATCGAGACGTCCCGCTCCCACGTGCCGTGCTTCAAGTCGTACCCGGGCCTGCGCGTCGAGGGGACGTTCCGCGCCGGGGGAACGAAGGAGAAGCTCCGCATGTGCTTCGTCCTACGGCCGAACCGCGCGTACGTGACGAAGACGATGGTCCCCGAAATCCACGAGGCCGTCGATTTGCCGCTGCTCGAGTCGATGGTCGACGCGACCGATCTCAAATAGCGCGGCTTCGCTATACTCGGCGGTCGCCATGATGAATTTCAGCGACGACCCGAACCTCGCCGAGCAGCAGATGCACGCCATCATCTTTTACCTGACGACGTTCGGGTACATCGACGGCGACTTCGACGCGAAGGAGAAAGAGTTCGTACGCAAGTACATCGGCGATCTCGTGTCGGAGCGCGCCGACCAGGCGATGAAGAACGCCGACGTCGCCATGAAGCGCGACGTCGTCTCCAAGTTCACGGCGCACTTCCACGAGGTGTTCGAGGGCATCGACGAGAGCGTCCGCGAGCTCTTCACCGAGTCGGTCGCGCACAACGACGACCCGACCGCGTTCGTCCACTCCAAGCTCAAGGTGCGCTGCTTCGAGATCTTTCAGAGCTTCGATTGACCCGGGCAAGAGCAGCTCATGTCGACCATCGACGAGCTCATCATGGCCGACGGCCAGGTCCACCCCGCCGAGGCGCAGTTCCGCGCCGAGCTCGCGCAGCTCCTCGACGCGGGCGCCGAGATCGAGCTCGAAGAGGAGGACGAAGGGCGTCCGACCGTCGAGCTCAGCGGCCCGGTCCGCGTCGCGCCGGTCGTCGGCAACCACCCGTTCTTCGTGCCGACCGAGTTTCACTATTCGGCCGACCACGAGCGCCTCTTGCAGCAGATCTCCGGCGACCGCGCGCTGCTCGACCGCGTCGCGGATTTGTGGGCCGACCAGCGCAAGAAGGGCATCGGCAAGCTCGCTGGAAAGAAGACGGTCGCCGACCTCGCCGGCGAGCGCGAGTTTCTCGACGGCCACGTGTATTGGAAGCCCGCCGAGCCGGGCAAACGCTACGAGATCCTCGTCCTCGGCGATCTCCACGGCTGCTACAGCGTGCTCAAGGCGGCGCTCATGCAGTCGAAGTTCTTCGAGCGCGTCGACGCCTACCGCCGCGACCCGAAGCAGCCCGAGCCGCGCCTCGTCCTCCTCGGCGACTACATCGATCGCGGGCTGTTCTCGCTGAACGGCGTCTTCCGCATCGTGCTCCAGCTCTTCGCGACCGCGCCGGAGTTCGTGACCGTGCTGCGCGGCAACCACGAGTACTACGTCGAGTTCAAGGGCAACATCTACGGCGGCGTGAAGCCGGCGGAGGCGATCAACACGCTCAAACCGCACGTGCCGATGGACGTCTTCCGCCACTACCAGGCGACGTTCGAGACGATGCCCAACATGCTCTTCTTCGATCGGTTCCTCTTCGTCCACGGCGGCATCCCGAAGGACCGGCTGCTCAAGGAGCGCTACAAGGACCTCTCGTCGCTGAACGACCCGGACATCCGCTTCCAGATGATGTGGAGCGACCCGTCGAGCGCCGACGTGATCCCGGCCGATTTGCAGGACAAGTCCGCGCGCTTCGCGTTCGGAAAGATGCAGTTCAAAGCGTTCATGCAGCGCGTCGGGTGCCACACCATGATCCGCGGGCACGAGAAGGTGAACGACGGCTTCCACCTCTCCTACGACGATCCGTCGGCGCGGCTCATCACGCTCTTCTCCGCGGGCGGAGGCGACAACGACGATTTGCCGCACGAATCGAGCTACAGGCAAGTGACGCCGATGGCGATCACGATCGAGCACGGCCCTCATCCGCGGGGCACCCTGGGGGCACGAAGCTCACGCCGTGGTCGCCCGACTACAAGACCTACAACGACCCGAAGCACAACGCGTTCTTCCAGGTTCCGCCGGAGATTCAGCACAAGGCGGACTAGTTTTTGCTCGCCGGGAGGGATGCTGCCCCTCCTGCGCCTCGAAACGATTCACCCCATCCTCGTGCACTGCACGATCGGGGCGCTCCCCATCATCCTCGTCGCGTACGCGATCGCCGCGGCCAAGCACGACGAGCGGTGGACCTTCGTCGCGGACGTGGCGACCGTGATCACCGCTCTGCTCACGATCGCGACGTTCGGGTTCGGGCTCGTGTCGAATTGGATGCTCGATTGGCCGGGCGGGCTCGGCGCGTATCGATGGGGGCATCTCGCGACCGGAGCCTTCTCCACCGTGCTGCTTTTCGCGTTCGCGGCCTTTCGCCTCGTGCGGCGCAAGCGCGCGACGACGCCGCGCGCAGGCTTCGAGACGTTCGGCACCGCGGCGTTCATCGCGCTCTGCATCGCGGCGACCGGCTGGATCGGCGGCGAGGTGCTCGTCTACCGCTCCGGCATGGCCGTGAGCGCGGCAGGAAAGGGCGCGCTCGCGCCGCCGACCTCCGACAAACCGCCGCACCCGACCGACATCCCCGGCGCGATGGGCGACGTGCGGTCGTCGTGGGCGCAGGCGAGCTCGACGGTCGCCGAGATGCTCGTCGACAAACCCGGCACGGACGGCTTCGAGCGCGTCGAGCGCGACGCGGTTCGGATCGAGGACGTCGCCAGGTGGATGCAATCCGACGGCGCGAAGCACGTGCATCACGACGCCGACGCGTTCTCGGCGCTGTCGCTGAAGCTCGAGAGCGCCGGCCGCGATCTCGAGCACGCCGCGCACGCCCACGACATCGTGAAATCCGCCGACGCGATCGGGGCGATCGGCTCGACGTGCGCCGACTGCCACGCGCAGCTCCGATGGCGTGGTCCGCCTCGAGCGCAGGCGGAGCTTTGAGTCAGGCTTTTCCGACGAGCCTTCATCGCGTCGAAGTCGACGCCGAGCGCGGCGAGCGCCCGCGCGATCGCGCGCGTATGCTCCGGTTTGGCGAAGACGAGCGCCGTTCCGTCGCCGCGGAGGGCGCCCGCGAGGAACTCCGCGGCGGCCTTCGCGGGGAACGCGTCGCCTTCGTAGAATCGAACGTCGTGCCCCGCGTACGGGTCCGTCTCGCGCGGCCGCTCAACGGCAGTTACGAACCGCGTCGTCATGATCGCGCGGATCTTAGCGTCGAAGACCGACGTCCGCCTCGCAGCAAATTGTCACGCGCGATCCGTCGCATCGGCCGGTCGGTTCAGGTCGAGTGGCTCGGCCTCCAATGCAGCGAGAGGACGACGCGATGCTCGCCGCGCTCGACCTCGACGACGACCCAGCCGCGGCGGAGCACGAGCTTCGCGTCGAGGTTGCCGAGCGCGTCGTCGCGGAAGTCGTAGCCGTCCACCGCGAGGACGCGATTGCCGTCGGCGAAGCCCGCCACGCGAAGCGGGGACGTCGAGGGGATGCCGACCATCTCGAAGCCGCTGAGCGTCCGCGAGCGATCGTAGATGGGCAGCCACGACGCGGGCCAAAGCGCGCTGCCGTCGGGCCAGCTCGCCGCTACGACGTCCGAGATCGGAACGTCGACGACGCTCAGGTCGAGCCCGAGCCCCTCGAGCTTCTTCGCGCGGTCCACGAGGATCTTCGGGTCGTGGACGCCGACGAGCAGCGCGCGAGCCGCGGTGGGCGCCGGGGACTCGCGCCGAACGGCCGAGCGCGAACGTGCGGGCGGCGCCGCGGGGCGCTGCTTCGCGTGGGTGAGCGCGAGCGCGTGCGGCGCGATCTCGACGTGGCCCGCGCGCGCGACGGCGCTCGCGGTCCACGCGCTCGACGCGCCGACGAGGACGAGCGCGCTCGCGACGAGCGCCTCCCGGGCCCACCGCGCCGGCGGCGGCGGCGGCGACTCGCACGCCCGTACGGGCGCGTCGAGGCACGACGGCGAGCTCGAGGAGGTGATCGCGATTCGGTACGGCTGCATCATCCACGCTCGCGATTACAAGGACGATGCCAGCGCGAAATCTCGCGGATTTCGCGCGCGCGCCGTCGCGGCTTGGACGATTCGTCAACGGGCGGGCGACGCGCGGCGCTCGCGCCGTCAAATTGGCAGCCGGAGCGCCGGCTAAAGCCGCTTCCAGAGCTTGCCGGGCTCGTACTGCGGCGGCCACCAGACGTCGACCCCTTGCTCCTTCGCCGCGTGCAGGGTGAAGTTGGGATCGTCGAGGTGCGGCCGCGCGATCGCGCAGAGGTCCGCACGGCCCGCCGCGAGGATCGTGTTCACGTGATCGGCGCTCGCGATGTTGCCGACCGCGATCGTCGGGATCTTGGCTTCGTGACGGATGCGATCGGCGAACCGAGTCTGCCACATGCGGCCGAAGATCGGCTTGGCGTTCGGCGTCGTCTGGCCCGTGGAGACGTTCACCGCGTCGCAGCGGTGGGCCTTCAGCATCGCCGAGAAGGCGACCGAGTCCTCCTCGGTCATGCCGTCCTCTTCCCAGTCGATCGCCGAGATGCGCACCGTGACGGGCCGGTCCGCCGGCCACTCGGCGCGCACGGCGTCGAGCACCGCGAGCGGGAAGCGCGCCCGCGACTCGAGCGCGCCGCCGAAGTCGTCGGTGCGCCGGTTGGTGAGCGGCGAGAGGAAGCTCGCGAGGAGGTAGCCGTGCGCCATGTGGATCTCGAGCATGTCGAAGCCTGCTGCGAGCGCGCGCGCGGTCGCCGCGCGGTACTGCGCGAGCACGAGCTCCATGTCGCGCGCGTCCATCGCCTTGGGCGTCTGGCTGTGCGGGTAGTACGGGATGGCGGACGCGCTGAGCAGCGGCCACGCGCCGCGCTCGAGCGGTTGATCCATGCCCTCCCACATCACGCGGGTCGCGCCCTTGCGGCCCGCGTGCCCGAGCTGGAGGCCGATCTTGGCGCGCGAGCGCGCGTGGACGAAGTCGACGATGCGCTTCCACGCGGCCGCGTGCGCGTCGTCGTAGATGCCTGCGCACCCGGGCGAGATGCGACCCTCCGCCGAGACGTCGGTCATCTCGGCGATGACCAGGCCCGCCCCGCCCATCGCGCGCGCGCCGAGGTGGACGAGGTGAAAATCGTTGGGGACGCCGTCGCTTGCAGAATACATGCACATCGGCGAGACCACGACGCGGTTCTCGAGGCGCATGCCGCGGAGCGAGAACGGCGTGAACATCGGCGGGCGCCCGCCCTCCGAGAGCTCGGCGACAACGCGCGCGACGAGGCTCGGGTCGCGGAGCCTGAGATTCTCGTAGGTGATTCGCTTGCTCCGCGTGAGCAGGTTGAAAGCGAGCTGCAGCGGCGACTGCACGTCGTGCCAGCGCTTGACGTTCTCGAAGAAGAGCAGGCTGTCCTGCGCCGCGCGCTGCACGCGCGCCGACGCGTCCTTGCGCTCGGCCTCGTAACCGCGCAGCGCTTCGCCGACGTCCGCGGTCTCGTCGAGGTGCTTGGCGAGGGCGATCGCGTCTTCCATCGCGAGCTTGGTGCCCGAGCCGATCGAAAAGTGCGCCGTGCGCGCGGCGTCGCCGAGCAAGACGACGTTGCCTGCGAACCAGCGCTCGTTCTTGATGGTCGGGAAATTGATCCAGAGCGACTTGTTCGTGAGCAGCCGATGGCCGCCGAGGTACTTCGCGAAGAGCTTCTCGAGGTAGGCGACGCTCTCTTCGGTGCTCGCGCGGTCGAGGCCCGCGGCCTTCCACGACGCCTCGTCGCACTCGACGATGAACGTGCTCGTCTGTGCGTCGAAGGGATACGCGTGGACCTGGAAGATGCCGTGCTCGTTCTTCTCGAAGACGAAGGTGAACGCGTCGAGGTGGAGATCGGTCCCGAGCCAGATGTACTTGCACTTGCGAACGTCGATGCTCGGCCGGAGCTCCGGCTCCCAGCGCTTTCGCACCTTGCTGTTCACGCCGTCGGCGCCGAGGAGCAGATCGCTCTCGGCCGCGATGCGCTCGATGTCGGCGATCTCGATCTCGCGGTCGAAGATCATCCGCACGCCGAGCTCGCGCGCGCGGTTCTGCAGCACGCCGAGGAGCGCGCGCCGGCCCATGCCGGCGAAGCCGTGGCCGGCCGAGCGGATGCGCTCGCCCTTGACGAACACGTCGATGTCCGTCCAGTGCACGAACGCCTTTTGGATGGCGTCGTGCGTCGCCGCGTCGGCCGCCTGGAAATTCGAGAGCGTCTCGTCGCTGAAGACGACGCCCCAGCCGAACGTCTCGAGCGAGGCGTTGCGCTCGTAGAGGACGACGTCGTCCGCGGGGTGCGCCTTCTTGCGGAGGATCGCGAAATAGAGCGCCGCCGGTCCGCCGCCGATCGCTGCAATCTTCATCAGCTCAGACCATAGACCGGAATCACCGCGCCGGAGACGTCGCGCGCGGCGTCGGAGAGCAGGAAGGAGACGACGCCGGCGACCGAGCTCGTCGGCACCCAACGCGAAAAATCGGCGGAGGGCATCGACGCGCGGTTTGCGGGCGTGTCCATCGTGCTCGGCAGGACGCTGTTGATCCGCACGCCGTGCTCGAGCACCTCGGCCGCGGCGGCCCGCGCGAGCGCGACCGCGGCGCTCTTGCTCGCGGTGTACGCCGCGGCGTTCGCGCCGGTCCACGGGCGCTCGACGTTGCGCGAGCCGATCACGACGACCGCGCCGCGTTTGCGGGCGACCATGCCGGGCAAGAGCAGGCGGAGCGCAATGTGAACAGTGTTCACGTTGGCGTCCATCATCGCCTGGTACGTCGCGTCGTCCTTCGTTTCGTGGAGCGGCTCGCCGCCGGCCCAGCCGCCTGCGATCAGCGCGACGAGCTCGACCGGGCCGCGCGCGAGCGCGTCCTCGAGCGAGACGTGAGCGGTCGCGCGCTTTCCGAGCTCGGCGACGAGCGCGTCGAGGCGCGCGCGCGCCTGCGGTCGATCGACGAGCGCGACGTCGTCGCCGCGCGAAGCGAGCGTCCGCGCGACGTCGGCGCCGAGCGCGCCCGCAGCCCCGGTAACGAGAGAAAGCGCCATGGCGCGAGAATCTAGCTCACTTGCAGCAAACGGTGAACGACTCGCCGCCGTACGTCGTGTGCGCCGCGCCGGGCGAGACTTTGCACGCGTTGCCGGTCAGGCTCGGGACGATCTTCGCCGACTGGAACGCCGCGATCTGTCCGCCGCCGAGGCCGTGGCATTGCCCATCCATCGCGAACGACTGATCGCCCGAGCCGCACGCGTTGTTGCCCGCGTAGAGATGCACGGTGCTCCCGCTGCAGTCGCCCGAGGCGACGCAGCTGCACGCGTCGCACGTCACCTGCGGCGCGTCGCCGACGTAGAAAGGCCCGCTCGGGTAGTTCGACGGACAGCTCTGCACGTCTCCGACGACGTAGACGCAGGCTTGGAGACCGTCGTGCGAAGAGCACACGCCTTCGTCCGACGCGCACTGCGGGAGGCAGAGTCGCACGTTCGTGGTCGTCGCGTTCGGCGGGATCGACGTGCCGCCGCCGCAGCCGCCGACGACGGCGGGCGGCGCGATTTGGAGCGCCTCGTTCAAGAACGTCGTCTGGTTCGTCGCGGTGCACGCACCGGAGAGCGCGACCGTCCCCGTGCCGACGTTGCAGAAGCCGAACGTGCCGTACGCGTACGAGATGGTCGTCGTGGCGCAAGACGGCGGCCCTGCGTCGGTGCACTCGCACGTGCACGTCGGCGTCGCCGGGATCTCGTGGGAGAGATCGCGCGTCTCGTATCCGGGCGGGCAGGGCGCGCCGGCGTCGGCGGAGTAGAGCAGCGGCTGGCGGTAGGGCGCCGCGTCCTCGCACGAGGGCGGTCCGCCGTCGGTGCACACGAAGGGCTCCTCGGGCGCGTCGCTCGGCGCGTCGAAGGGCGCGTCGCCGCTCGCGTCGCCCACGAGCAGACCGCTCTCGTCGAGCGAGCAACCCGACAGCGCAATCGTTCCGATGAGAAGAAAGACCTGCCTCACGGCAGGCAGCATACCGTGACGCTGCTCGCGAAGGTCGCCGTACCGGTGCCGCCGTCGGTGAGAGCGCAGATCGCCTGAGGAACCTGCGGAACGTAGAGGAAGCTGTTGATTTTCCCGCTGCCGCCGGGCGTCGCGCACGTGTTCGGGGCCACGGAGGCCCCGTACGAACCCGAGCAGTCGCTGTTCACCGAGGCGGTCACCGCGGCGGAGCACGCGCCCGGCGTCTGGACCTTGCACGCGCACCCCTCGCAGCTCACGGCCACTTTGTCGGCCGTGCCCATGAGGGGCTGGCTCTGCGTGAACGGCGCGGGACAGAGGCTGCTCGTCGTCGAGACGATGCACCGCTTGAACGCGCCGGTCGTCCCGCAGTAGTCGACCGTGCAGCCCGGCGTGCACGCGGTCGCCGCGCTGTAGGTCGGATTGCCCGTGCCCTTTTCGGTCGTCGAGCACGCCGGGCTCCCCGACGGCTGCGGCAGTGGGCCGAAGCCGACGTGCGGATCGTTCCACTCGGTGTCGATGCACGACGCGTCGTCGCCCGCGTCGAACACGATGGAGTTCATGTCGCACCCAGGATGGCTGCCCGCTTCGACCTGGCCAGCGCAGCTCCAGCTTCCCGTGGTCGTGCAGTTGGCGCACGCGCACGCGCCGGCCTCGAGCCCGAGCCCGTAGACGTAGCTGCTCTTCGTGAAATCGCCCGCGGGGCACGCCTGATCGCCCGTCGCGACGACCGCGTACGTCCATCCGTCCGGGAGCGCCGCGTCCACGCACGCGCTCGCGTCGAGGGTCGAGCAGGCTTGAGGCACGTCGATGGGCGCGTCGCTCGGCCCGTCGCTCGGGCTGTCTACGGTCTTCACGTCGAGCGACGCGTCGCCCGGGTTGGAGCCGCTCTCGTCGAGGCTGCACGCCGCCGCCGCCGCGAGCGCCGCCAACACCGAGAGTCCCGCGAGAAGAAGACGCCTGCCCACATGTCCAGAGTACCGCGAGGGTCGCAAACCGTGTCAGAATACGGTCGAGCTGCTCGGAGGTTTCGATGCGCCGTCTTCTTCTCGCGGGTTTCTTTGGGCTCGCCGTTTCAGCCGTCGCGAGCGCGTGCGGCGGGGGCGGCGGCGGCTTCGGCCAAGACGGCGGCGAGGACGCGACCGCGTCGGACGGACAAGGCGGCGACGACAAGCCGATTCTCTTTCCCGACTCGAGCTCCAAGGACGCGAGCTGCGCGAACACGCACTGCTCCAGCGACCTCCACGACATCCTCTGCGACGACAACAGCGTCGTCGCGACGTGCCCGTCGGACCAAGGCTGCGCGGGCGGGACGTGCGTGCCGGCGTGTCAGTCGGCGAGCGCGAACAAGACGACAATCGGCTGCGACTACTGGACGCTCTACCCGGACATGTACTCCGCCGACGAAGGCGACTGCCTCGGCGTCTACATCGCGAACACGTGGGGCGCGCCCGTCACGGTGTCGGTCGAGTACAACAACCAGCCCTTGACCGGGATCGCGCAGGCCGCGCGGCTCCCGCAGGGCAGCGGACAGTCGATCACGTACGCGCCGCTGCCGAACGGGCAGATCCCGGCCGATCAAGTGGCGATTCTGTTTTTGGCCGGGACCCCGACCGCGCCGGTGACGTGTCCGAACGGCGTCACGCCGCTGATGACGACCGATCCCGCGACGCACGGCACCGGCATCGGCAAGGCGTTCCACATCACGACCTCGGCGCCGGTCGTCGGCTATCAGATTTATCCGTACGGCGGCGGCAACAGCGCCATCACGAGCGCGACGCTGCTCTTGCCGACGCCCGCGTGGGACACGAACTACGTCGGCGTCGACGCCTACAGCAACACCGGTCCTTGGCTCGTCATCATGGCGCAGCAGGACAACACGCAGATCACCCTCACGCCCACGTCGGCGGTGACGGGCGGAAATGGCGTCCCGGCGATCGCGGCGAACAAGCTGGGCACGATCACGCTGAACAAGGGCCAGTACGCGCAGATCGATCAGCCGAACGGGAGCGAGCTGAACGGCACGGCGATCCAGGCGAACAACCCGGTCGCCGTGTTCGGCGGCGACACGTGCATGGACGTGCCCCTCTCGGCGGGCGCGTGCGACGCGGCGCACCAGCAGATCCCGCCGGTGAAGGCGCTCGGTCACGAGTACGTTGGCGTGAAATACCGCGATCGTTATTCGGGCACGCCGGAGTCGCCGCCGTGGCGCGTCGTCGGCGCCGTCGACGGCACGGTGCTCACGTACGATCCGTCGCCGCCGCCCGGTGCGCCGACGGCGCTCGCGGCGGGACAGATGGCGGAGTTCGCGACCGGCTCGCCGTTCGTCGTGAAGAGCCAGGACGCCCAGCACCCGTTCTACATGGCGCAGTACATGACCGGCTGCACGGCGTACTGGGGCAGCACGGGCGATTGCCGCGGCGACCCGGAGTTCGTGAACGTCATCCCGCCGCAGCAATACCTCGCGTCGTACGTGCTCTTCACCGATCCCACGTACTCGGAGACCGAGCTCGTCGTCGTCCGCGAGAAGGGAACGGCGGGTTTCCAAGACGTGACGCTCGACTGCGCCGGTACGCTCAGCGGCTGGCAGAACGTCGGAAACGGCGGAAACTACGAGTACACGCGCGTCGACCTCGTCACCGGCAATTTCCAGAAGGTGGGGAGCTGCGACAACGGGCGGCACACGATGTCGAGCGCCGGCCCGTTCGGCGTGACCGTCTGGGGCTGGGGCTCGGCCGCGACCGGCGGCACGTATCGTTGCACCTCCAACTGTTCCGGATTCTACACGCAGGCCGTGAGCTACGGTTACCCGGCAGGTGCGAGCGTTCAGCCGATCAACACGGTCGTCGTCGTCCCGACCCCGAAATGACGCGACTCAAAACTTGATCGGCGTCGGCACGTTTCGAAGATCGGTCGTGCCGTCGCCGAGCTGGCCCCAGTCGTTCACGCCGAAGCAGCGGAGCCAGCCGTCTTGCATGCGCGCGCAGGTGAAGTCGTCGCCGGCGGCGACGCCGGTGGCTTCGTAGAGGCCGATGACGCGCGTGGGGACGAGCAGGTCGGGGTCGGCGGCGATGCCGCTCTGGTGGACGTCGTTCTTTCCCCAGCACCAGACGGTGCTGTCGCCCAGCCGGACGCAGGTGTGGTGTGCGCCGCACGCGATCTCCGCGGCGATGTTCACGCCGGTCGCTTTCTTGGGCGTCGCGCTCGCCTCGGTCGTGCCGTCGCCGAGCTGACCGTGGTCGTTCGCTCCGAAGCACGCGACGGTCTCGTCGCGCAGGACGGCGCAGGTGTGCGCCTCGCCGACGGCGATCGATTTCACGTCGAGGTCAGCGACCGTCACCGGCACGTCGCTGTCGGCGAACGCACCGTTTCCGAGCTGACCGCGCGCGCCGCGGCCCCAGCATTTCGCCGTGCCGTCGCCGAAGACCGCGCACGAGGTCCCGCCGCCCGCCGCGATCGATTTGGCGCCCGACGTGCCCGGCACGGCCGCGGGCGAGCTCTCGGCCTTCCAGCACTGCACCGCGCCTCCGACGACGGCGCACGCGTGGTGGTCGCCGCACGCGAGATTGCTCGCGCCGTGGAGCTCCTGGCCGAGGCACGCGACGTCGCCGGCGCGCGTGCGCGTGCACGTGAAGTCGTCGCCCGCGCAGACTTGCGCGACCGCCGAGCCGGGCACGGTCGTCGGCTCGAGTCGCGCTCGGTCGCCTTGGCGTCCCCAGCAGCGGACGGTGCCGTCGAGCATCGCCGCGCATGCGTGGGCCCCGTGCGCGGCGAACTGCTCGACCTTGTACGCGTCGCCGTGCTTGCGGTGGCACGCGGAGGCGGCGAGGAGCAGCGCGAGGGCGAGTCTGCGGGTCATGGCTCCGGACCTACTTACTCCTTTTCGGGGCGGGTGCTCGTGCTCCTTCGGCTAGAGTCTCGCGTCGTGAAGGTCCGAGAGCGGACGGGTGCTCGACCGAAGGTCTACGCCTCGAGCGTGGTGCAGGACGGGGCCGAGCTCGGGCTCGACGTCGTCGTGGGGGCGTTTTGCTTCGTCGCGCGTGGCGCGCGCATCGGCGCCGGGACGCGCATCCAGAGCCACACGTCGGTGTGGGACGGCGTCTCGCTCGGCGAGGACGTGTTCGTCGGTCCGGCCGCGACGTTCACGAACGTGCGCCGCCCGCGCGCGAAGTGGCGTCGCGGCCCCCGCTGGGACGAGACCGTGGTCGGCGCGGGCGCGACCCTCGGCGCGGCGTCCGTCCTCGTCGCGCCGGTGCGCGTCGGCGCGCGCGCGATGGTCGGCGCGGGCGCCGTCGTCGTGAAGGACGTACCGCCCAACGCGATTGTCGCGGGCAACCCCGCGAGGATCCTCGGCTGGGCCTGCGCGTGCGGCGAGCGCCTCTCGCGCGCCGCGCGCCCGCCGAAACGTGCAGTTTGCAAGCATTGCGGGGCCCGCTGGCGAGCCGCCGCGTCGGGCGGGCTCGAAGAAGAATCGACCTGAACCCCCAGTGGGTTCTCCGCCCCCATGGCGCCGAGACCGGGCCGGACGCGAGGGCGATCCGTCGCGAGCGCGGGATTTCGCGCTCTTTCGAGGGCGCGGCCACGGGCACGCGCGGTGCAATCCGGTCGTGCATGGTCAAGCCCCTCGTGCTCTTCGCTTCGCTCGCTCTCTTCGCCTGCGGCCCGGGGACCGAACCCGCGCCCGTCGAGCCCGCGGACGCCGCCGCCGACGCGGCCCCGTCGTTCGTCTTCTCGGACGCGAGCTTCGAGGCTTCGGCCCCCGTGGACGCCGGCGACTGCCAGCCCGCGGACATGCTGGTCGTTCTCGATCGCAGCGAGAGCATGACGAGCCTCGTCGGAACGCAAGGCAGCCGGATCCAGCTCGCCATCGCCGCGATCGAGTCGATCACCAAAGCTCCGATCGACACGACGCTCCGCTTCGGCCTCCAAGTGCTCCCGCAGATCGGCGGCGCCGAGTGCTCGACGCAGCTCGTCGTGCCCATGGCCCTCGGCAACGGCGCGGCGATCGCGAACGCCCTCGTCACGATGTCGCCGCAGCTCGACTACGGCACGCCCATCGGCGCGGCGCTTCAATCGGCGCTCGCGACGTTCGCCCAGACCAAGAGCCCCGGTCGAAAGCAGTACGTGCTCCTCGTCACCGACGGCGGCGAGTGCTGCTCGTGCGGCACCAACGCGAACGACGTGGCGCTCGCGCAGCAGCTCGCCGCCGCCGGCGTCGAGACGTTCGTCGTCGGGTTCGGCGGCGACGACGACCCGACCCTCTTGAACCAGCTCGCGTGCGCCGGGCACACCGCCTCGGGCTTCGCGACCCACTGCAGCTGCACCGGCGCCTCGTGCACGCTCTCGGGCAACGCGAGCACGACGCCGCTCTATTTCAAGGCGAGCGACGGCCCCGCGCTCCACGACGCGCTGGCCGGAATCGCGACGCAGACGTGCTGCGGGTGCTCGATCCCGAAATGACGCGAGTCGCCGGTCAGTGGTGGGCGACGAGCGCCGCCGCGATGACCTTCGCCATCACGATCTTCGCGACGTGCGCGTAGATGATGACGCCGATCGTGTCCACGAGGCTCGCGATGAACGGCGTCGAGCTCGTCGCCGGGTCGATGCCGAAGCGCTTGAGCACGAGCGGGAGCATCGAGCCTATGGTGCAACCCGAGATGATGATGAAGAAGACCGTGATGCCGACCGTGAGCGCGAAGAGCGAGCTCTGGTCGGGGTACATGAGCACGCGGCCGATCGCGATCACCGCGATGAGCGCCCCGAGGACGCCGCCCATCGCCAGCTCGCGCAGGAGGATGCGCCACCAGTCGCTCAGCTTGATCTCGCCGATGGCGAGGCCGCGGATGACGAGCGTCGAGCTCTGCGAGCCCGAGTTTCCGCCGGCGGAGATGAGCAGCGGGACGTAGAGGAGCGCGCTCGCGACCGCCTCCATGATGAGCTGGTAGTGGCGCAGCGCGGTCTGGGTGAAGAACTCCTCGAAGAAGAGGATGATGAGCCAGCCCGCGCGCTTCTTGATGAACGAGAAGAAGCTCGTCTGGAAATACGGCACGTCGAGCGGCTCGACGCCGCCGATCTTCTGCACGTCCTCGGTCTGCTCTTGCGTGAGCACGTCGACGATGTCGTCGATCGTGATCATGCCGTGCAGGATGCCCTTGTCGTCGACGACCGGGACCGCCGCGAGGTCGTACTTCGCCATCGTGCGCGCGACCTCTTCCTGATCGAGCAGCGGGGCGACTGTGATGATGTTCGTGCGGGCGACGTCGTCGATGTTCTCGACCGACTCGGCCGCGACGAGCTCGCGCAGCGACGCGAGGCCGACGAGCTTCTCGTTCTCGCCCATCACGTAGACGTTGTAGATGGGCGAGTCGGGGTTCTCCTTGACGAAGGCGCGCACGACGGCGAGGGCGTTGGCGACGGTCGTGTGCGGGCGCACGAACACGTACTTCGTCGTCATCAAGTGCCCGGCGGCCGTGTCCGGGTACTGCTCGATCTCGCGGACCTCTTCGGCCGCTTGGGGGTCGTCTCGCTCGAGGCTCTCGAAGACCTGATCGCCGACGGCGGGCGGTAGGACCGAAAAGAAGTCGGCGCGGTCGTCCGGCTCCATCTCGCTCGCGATGCGCGCGACGCTCTCGGCGGGCATCGCCACGGCGATCTCTTGCTGCTCGTGGTCCTCGAGGCGCTCGAAGATGGGCGCGGCCTCGTCGGCCGGGAGGACCTGCGAGAGGAGCTTGCTCGCGTCCTCGGGCTCGAGCTCGGCGACGAGAATCGGCGAGGTCCTCCGGGTGAAGCTCGAGCTCCTCGAGCAGCGCGCGCAGCTCGGCCGGATCCTCTTTCAGGATCTCTTTGATTTCGGGTCCGAGGAGCGGTCCGATGCGCATGAGAAACCGGCCTGAAAGTGCCGGTCTCTATACGCCCGTGGGCGAGCGCGCGAAACCTCTTTCAGCGGGCCGACGTCGGATAGCGCGAGGGCGCGAAGACCGTGGCCGTGGATCCGCGCGGGAGCGGGATCTCGTCGCGCGTGCGATGCAGCGCGATGGCCCCGTAATCGCGCGCGACGACGACGAGCGTCGCGGGCTCGACCCGCAGGCTCGCGGAGGCGAATCCGTCGTCGCCGCTGCACTGCACGACGAGGTCGTCGCCGGCGTCGCTCGCGGCGCGTGCGCAAACGTAGGGAGAGGGGACCGTGAAGAGCTTCTTCTTCAGGCCCAGCGCCGGCACGTCGAGGAACGCGCGGACCGAGGTCGTGTTGTCCCCGTAGTCGGGGTCGAGGCCCTCCTCGAACTCGATGCGGGCGTCGACGTTCGTCGCCGGCGCGGGCGCGACCGAGGTCGTCGGCGCGGGGGACGGAGCAGGCGGCGGAAGGGCCGCGGGATCGGTGCAGGCGGCGGCGAGCGCGAGGGCGGGGACGAGACGGGTCATTTCTTGGTCGGCCCATGCGCGTAGCCCCACTCGCGAAGGAGTCGGTCCATTTCGGCGGACGCCCCCGAGCTCGCGTGGGCGCTGTCCTCGTCGTGGGCGCTAGCCTGCTCGCGCACCACGAAGAGGCCGAGATTGCGCGACGGATTGATCGTCGGGAGCGCGTGCGCGAAGGCGAGCTCGCGCGACTCCTCGGACGCGAGGCCGCCCGCGACCCGCGCGTCGAAGAGGCCGAACGGCCCCGCGAAGACCGAAGAATCCGGCCAGGGCGCGTCGTCGAGGAAGAGCTGCCAGGAGACGTCGGCGCTCGGCGGCGTGGGCGTGACGTCGAGGCCGACGGGCGCGTCGGGCGAGGTGACGAGCGCGATCTCGAGCGCGTCGCCCGTCTTCACGATCGCGGTCCGCGGAACGCCGACCGGCTCCCACGCGAGGGTCGTGCCGGGGGCGAACGCGATGCGGCCCGACACGCGGTGCGCGGCGCCGGCCCCCGCGAAGCGAAAGAGCAGGCGCGGCGGGCCGGCAGGCGTCTGCGACGTCCCGCCTGCGGCGGATCCGTCGACCGGCGAGGCGGGCGCTGCGATGGTTGCATTCTGCACGGGATGCGCCGGTGCGACGCTCGCCGGCCCCGCCAGGCTGGACGCGGTGCCGGCGACGACGAAGTTCTTCTTCGCCGCGGCGAGGCGGGCGCGCATCTCCTCCATGACCTCGGGGCGGGCGTGCGCGAGGTTGCGCCGCTCGCCCGGGTCGGTCTCGAGGTCGAAGAGCTCCTCGGGCGTCGTGATGCACTTCTCTTCGCCGCCGGTCGTCCCGCGAAAGCAGCGCGTCTGCGAGGCGCCCTCGCGGAAGATCGCGCGCCACTTGCCGGCGATGAGCCCGCGCGTCCCGCGGCCCTCGCTCAAGACGACGCGCTCGTCCGGCTCTTTCTCGCCGCGCACGAGCGGCATCAGCGAGCGCCCGGTCATCTTCGGCGAGGCCTCCTGGCCGAGGAGCTCGAGGATCGTCGGCGCGATGTCCACGTTCCGAACGCGCGCCTTCACCTCGCGGTTGGCGGGGAGCACGCCGGGCAGCGACATCAGGATCGGGATCTTGGTCGTCTCCTCGTAGTTGGTGACCGCGTGGTGGAAGCGGATCGGCATGTGATCGAGCTTGGAGATGCCGTCGTGCTCGGCCGAGAGCGTCTCGCCGTGGTCGGCCGTCACGACGACGAGCGTCTTCTTTCGCAGACCGAGGACGTCGAGCTCGTGCATCAAGACGCCGATCGCCTCGTCGTCCTTGGCGGCCTCGGCCATGTATTTGCGAACTTGCGGGTCGGCGGGCCCGCCGTGCTTGCCGTCGGGCACCTCGTCGAGGAAGCGCTCCGGCGGCTCGAGGGGCTCGTGCGGCGAGTTGTAGTTGCAGAATGCAAAGAATCGCGAGCCCTTGTTTCGCTCGAGCCAGGCGACCGCGTCGCGCGTGATCTCGCCGGTGTCCTTCGTGCGGTAGCGGTGGTCGTCGACCCGCTCGAAGCCCATGTCGACGCCGACCGGCGCGTAGCCGATCATGAAATAGTTGTTCACGAAGGCGCGCGTGACGACGCCCGCGCGGCGGAGCAGCAGCGGCAGGAGCGGCGGGTCCTCGCGGTAGTACGCGGTCGCCATGCTCGCCGGCAGCACCCACGGGAGCGGGTCGAGCCCGAGCTCCGTCGAGCGCTCGCCCGAGAGCATCGAGAGCGTGCCCGGGCGCGTCCACGAGCCGCCCGAGTACGCGTGGGTGAAGCGGACGCCGTCCTTCGCGAGGGCGTCGAGGTTCGGCACGAGCCCCGGGATCTTCGGCAAGAGGGCGTCGAGCGGCGGGAGCGGCGCGGCGAGCTTCTTCCGATCCTCGGCGTCGTCGTGGAAGCTCGCGATTACGTCCGGCCGCAGCGCGTCGACGACGATGAAGAGGACGTTGTACGCGGCCTTCGCCGGCTCGTGCGCGCGGATCTCGGGGTTGCCCCAGAGCGCGAGCGAGAGGCCGCTCTGTCCGCTCGCCTCCGACGGAGGGGTGACGCCGGCGTCGCCGTCGGGCCGCGGGTCGCGGTGGCGCGGCGGGCGCGGCTCGCTCTCCTTCCGCGGGTCGGCGCGCGTCTCGAGCTCGAGCTCGATTCGATTGTCCCGCGAAGCCCGAGAGATTCGACGCTCTCGTCGTCGACCCAGTGCGCGGTCTCCTCTGGCAAGAAGCGCTTCGCGTACGGCGTCGTCTTCTTGCCCTGCGCGTCGGTGATCGAGACCGTGAAGATCGTGGCGTCGCCATTTTCGTTCGCGGTCCCGGGCGAAAACACGAACCTCGCGTTCGGCGGGACGGTCGTTCGAAAATCGATCGTCGCCGGAGTCGGCGCGAAGATCGCCTCGCGCTCGTCGAAGCTGCCCTCGCTCATGTTCCAGACGCGCGCGTCGGGCGTCCAGCGCTTGCCGGAGCCGGTGGGGACCGACCACGGGACGACCGTCGCGCTCGTGCGGAGGGCGATGCTCGTCGTGATCCTCCGCGACTCGGCGGACAAATCGTGGAAGGCGAGCGGCATCTTCCGCCAGTGGGTCGCGAGCGCGTACGTCCCGCGTTGGAGGTTCGTCATCGTCACGTGCGCGCCGTCGAGCCGATCGACCAGGTGCACGACGACTTCGTCGGCAGCGTCCGCCGCGACGCTCGTCGCGACCGCCGCGACCGGCTGAACGCCCGGCGGCGCGTGCCCCGTCTCGGCCCCGCCCCCGAACCTCCACGCCGCCCACACCGCGCACCCCGCGACGGCCGCCACCAGCACCCGCGGCATCAACCCCATGACGGCCCCCAGAGAGGGAACAGGAAGATCAGGAGATGAGAAGTCGAGAGGGAGAGATTTGTTTCGAACAAATCCTCTCTCCGGACTTTTGATCTTCTGATCTTCCTGTTCAATCTCTTCATGGAATGCGGAGGGCTGCGGTGTCGGGGGTGGGGGCGGTCGGCGCTTCGCGGGGGACGAGGAAGCCGCCGCGGTCGACCATGCGCGTGTCCTCGAGCATCCATTGCCAGAGCGCGCCTTTCAGGGCGGTGACGATCTCGGGGTGCTCGGCGGCGACGTCGTGGACCTCGGCGGGGTCGGCGACCGTGTCCCAAAGCATGTACTTTGCACCTTTTCGCGTCGGCGCGTAGACGAGCTTCCACCGCGCGTCGCGCACCATGCGGTGGCGCGCGACCGTCGTCACGTCCTCGACGTCCTTGCGGAGGACGAGCTCGTCGTGGTGGCGCGTGTCGACCTCGGTGAGGCGCGTGAGGTTGGGGTAGGGGAGGCGAAGCTCGTCGGGAAGCGCGGGGACGTCGCCCATCCAGAGCTCGGTCTCGGCGAAGGCGCGCTCGTCGGGCGTGGGCTTGCCGTCGAGCGCGGGGGCGAGCGAGACGCCGTCGAGATCGCGCGGCTTGGCGACGCCCGTGAGATCGTAGAGCGTCGCGGCGAGGTCGACGTCGCGCACGACGCGCCGATCGCGGCGTCCGCCCGGGTGCCGAGGATCGATGACGACGAGCGGGACGTGCGTGCCCTCGTCCCCGAAGAGGTGATCGCCGTGGCCCTGGCCGTGACCGTGATCGAAGAGCGTCTCGCCGTGGTCGGCGGTGACGACGACGATCGTGTCGTCGCGGAGGCCCGTGCGATCGAGCGCGGCGAGGAGGCGCGCCGCCGCGTCGTCGATGCTCGTGATCGCGCCGTCGTAGAGCGCGCGCACCTGCTTCACGTCCGCGGCGTCGAGCGGCGCCTCGGCGCCGAGGCCGACGGGCTTGTCGTACTTGAATCGGCCGCGGTAATTCGGGTCGGTGTAGCGCGCGTAATACGGCGCGGGCGCGGCGTACGGGAAATGCGCGGTCGAGAAGAACACGGTCAAGAAGAACGGCTTGCCCGAGCTCGCGAGCTCGCCCATCGTCCGCTCGGCGTCGCTCTCGAGGAGCGACGGGTCGGCGGCGACGTTCATCTCGCGGAGGACGGGAAAGAGCGCGCGCCCGAAGCGCGACTGCAGGATCGGCAGGAGCGGCGTCTGCCGCTCGATCGCGCGCTGCCGCACGAGCTGATCGAAATCGAACGTGGGCACGAGCGTACGCTGGAAGCCGAGGTCGATGCGCGAGAAGATGTCGCCGGCGTAGTCGCTGACGACGGCGGTCGCGTAGCCCTCCTTGCGGAGGCGCTCTGGCAACGCGTCGAAATCCTTCGCGCGGTCCTCCCACCGCGGGAACATCGTGCGGATGCCGTGGTGATGCGGGTGACGGCCGGTGAGGATCGTCACCCACGACGGGAACGTCCGCGGCAGCGACACGTACGCGCTGTCGAAGCGCGTACCGCGCGTCGCGAGCGCCGAGAGGTGCGGCGCGACGCTCGTCGTCAGGCGGTCCGCGCGAAAGGAGTCGGCCGCGAGGATGATCACGTTCGGCCGCGCGCGGCTCGCCGACGCGCGCGCGTCGACGCCGCCGAGAGGCCACAGCGAGCCGAGGAGGACGAGCGGCAAGACGGCCGCGGCGACGTTGCGCACGTCGCGGCGCGAGAGCACGCCGGCGAGGCGTCGCGGCCACGTGCGCCACGACGCGGGAGGCCCCGCGAGGTACGCGACGGCGACGGCGAGGCCGACGGCGAGCGTGCCGCGCGGACCGAGCACGTCGGTCGCGAGCACTTGCACGACGCGCCGCAGCCCGCCGCGCGCGTACCACGCGTCCGAGTAGAGCTGCGGCGTCCGCGCCATCGCGTCGACGACGAGCCACGCGTGCAGCACGACGAGCACCCCGAGCGCGCGCAGGCCGAGCGCCGGGCCGCGAAGGAGCGCGCGCCTCGCGAGGAGCTGCCGCGCTTGCACGAGCGCGCCGGCGAGCGCGCCGAGCGCGAGGCCGACCGCGATCGCGGCGGCGCCGATGGCGAGGCCGAGCGAGCGGATCTCCCGCCGAAGCGGCTCACGACGAACGTGCCGACCGCGTGCGCCTGCTTGCCGAGCTCCTGATCGCGCTCGGCGACGATGGGCGCGCTCGACGCGAGCGCGGTGAGCGCGAGGAGGTAGACCGCCCCGAGCGTGGACGGGCGCACGAGCGCGAGCGCCCCTTTTTTCGCGGAATACAGCAGCCGCTTCAACGACAGAATGCCTACCTCAACCCGAGCGCTTTGACGAGGTGCGCGGGGCCGCGCTGCCGAAACGGCGTGGCCCGGGATCCCGGGGAAACGCTCGCGCCGAGAGATCCGCGATGCGGCGCGCGAGCTGGCCGATGCGCTCGCGCGGCAGTTTCCCCGGGCCTTCGACCTTCTCGCAGAAGTACGTGCGGCAGCCGAAAGGCCGGCTCGCGTAGACGCGGCAGCGGCCGTCGTCGCCGAGCATCGGGCAGCGCCGCTCGCTCTCCACCGCGATCGGGAGCGCGCGTTTCAGCGGACGCGATGCGACGGCGAGCTCGACCTCGGCCAGCTCGACCGCGTGCACGTACGGCTCGCGCCCCGTGCGCCCGAAGTGGCAGCAGTCGGTGCTCGCGGGGCACGAGTACGGCGCGAGGAGCGCGTCGACTTCTTCGTAGACCGCGAGCAGCTCCGCCCGCGCGGGATTTTTCTTCCACGGCAGGACCGACATCGCGCGTGGCGGAAACGTAGCACGTGGTGGATCGGCTTTCCCTCGATCGATCGCCGCAGGCGCGCGCAGGCGCGGCATTTCGCTCGCCGCGCGGTCGCGCGTCCCGGCCCGACCTTTGCTCGAGCGAGTCATCCCCATGCGTAACCTCCGGTCTTTCGCCTTTTCGTCGAAGCTCCTCGTCCTCGGCTCGCTGCTGGCGACGGCCGCGTGCTCGGGGGGCGGCTCGAACCCGCCGGACGCGTCCACCGAAGCCGGCGCCGACGCAGGAAAGAAGGACGCGGCGCAGCCCCCGAGCGACGCCGGCGGCGACGACGGCGGCGCGACGCCCACGATCGATCCCGAATGCACCGTGCCCTCGGGCTCGCCGAGCAACGGGTCGTGCGTCGTGATCGACGCCGACGCGGGCGTCGCGTGCAACCCCGTGACGAACGACGGCTGCAACGGCGACGCGGGCGAGTCGTGCGACATCGCCAACGACGGCACGATTCAGTGCTTCACTCCGCCGCCGTCGAACACCGCGGCGCTCTGCGCCACGTGCGACTCGAACACCGAGTGCCTCCCGGGGAGATCCTGCTGGCCGGGCACCGCGAATCCCAGCGGCGAGTGCATGCGATTCTGCTGCACCGACTCCGACTGCGGCAGCGGTCACTGCGACAAGACGACGTTCCAGACCGATCCGCTCGGCTTCTGCGCGAAGTAAGCTGGGGGCCGATGGCCCTCGTCCCTCGTGAGGCGCCGGCGGCGACGCCGCACGGCCCTCTTCGCGAAGTCCTGCCCGGCGTCCATTTCGTGAGCGGCTCGGTCGCGATGCCGATGCCGCTCTCGCCGCGCATCGGCCGCAACATGACCGTCGTCGCGGAAGGCGAACGGCTCGTCCTCGTCAACGCGGTGCGGCTCGACGACGCCGGCCTCGCCGCGCTCGACGCGCTCGGCAAAGTGACCGACGTGATTCGCATCGCGGGAAATCACGGCATGGACGACCCGTTTTACCGCGAGCGTCACGGCGCGAAGGTCTGGGCGCTCGAGGGTCAGCGCTACGTCGCGGGCTTCGGGACCGGGCCGGACGTCTACTGCGAGCCCGACGTCGTGATGAACGACAAGACCGAGCTGCCGATCGCGGGCGCGCGCCTCCACGTGATCCGCGGAGAGCCTCCGGAGGCGCTGCTGGTCCTCGAGCGCCACGGCGGCACGATTGTGTCGGGCGACTGCTTGCAGCATTGGGACGAGGTCGACGAGCACGCGTCCTTTCTCGGCGGCATGCTCTTGCGCCTCGGCGGTTTCGTCCGGCCGTACGCCGTCGGGCCGGCGTGGCTCAAACAGACGAAGCCGCCCAAGGTGGATTTGAAATCGATCCTCGACCTCGAGTTCGAGAACGTCCTCACCGCGCACGGCAAGGCGGTGATCGGCGGCGCGCGCGAGCACTACCGCGCGGCGCTCGAGCGCGCCGCGTCAGAGTAGAGCGCCCATCTGCAGCAGGTCGATCGTCGGCAAGACGGTCTTGCCGAGCGTCGAGGCGGCGCTCGTGAGCGCGGGGATCGCCATCGCCTGCGACGAGCCGCTCACCGACGACGTCATCGGGAGCTCTACGCCGGCGTCGAAGCCGATCGAAAAACCCGACTTGAACGTCCAGAGCGCGCCGACGCGCGGGTTGGCGAACCACGTGTCGACGTTCATCGATTGCGCGTACGCCGCGTCGGTCGCCCCGAGGTGTTGGTAGCCGAGACGTACGCGGCGCCGACCGCCACGTAGCGCTCGATCGCGACGAGCGCTTCGGCGCCGAACGGCGATGGGAAACCGACGGCGGCTCGGCTGAGCCTCGGACAACGTCGCCACGACGGCGACGAACGATGATGCGTATTTCAAACTGCCCTCGCGTTTCTCTCGCTCCTGCCAGATTGGGTGCGCGCCGCGCGCGAAATTCGGCAGTCAGAAGAGAACGGAGAGCGAGACGTTCCCGCCGTACACCCAGCCTTCGCTTCCGAAGCCCGGCCAACCGGGGTTGTTCGTTTGCAAACCCTTGGCCCCGACGATCGGATCGCCGGTCGACGACGAGCGCGCGTCGTCGGGCAGCTCGTCCGTGATCTGCGAGTCGTTCTTGGTCGTGTTGCGCCACGCGAGGCGGTACGCGACGAGCTGCACGCCCGGGCGCAGGCGCACGTCGCCGATCTTCGCCTCGAAGTCGCCGCCGAACGCGACGCCGAAGCGATCGCTGTCGACGTAGTTCGAGCGCCCCGTCTGCGCGGGCACGGGCGAGGGCGCGTACTGCCAGTCGACGTAGCCGCGCACCTTCTTGTACGTGTGACGAATGCCGACGGCGTACACGAGCGTGTCGCCCCAGCCGTAGTCCTTGCCGTAATAGCTGCCCGGCTCGATGCCGTGGCGGTCTTGATACGTCGACCAGTTGACCCACGTGAGCTCGGCGACGACGCCCATCTTGTAGTGACCGTGCTCGATCACGTCGGCCTCGCCGCCGACCGAGATTCGCCACGGGAGATAGTCATGGACCTCGTGCTGGTTGCCGAGGAGACGACGCCGTTCGGGAGCGTCGCCTGGATCTGCGTGTCGATGACGAACGACTCCGGAGCGTGGATGACCGCGCCGATGCGCACGCGATTGACCGGCGTCCAGTACGCGCCGGCGTGCGGCGCGAGCGCCGCGGTGACGCCGATGCTGTTGTTGACGAGGAGCTGCGAGTAGTCGGTCGCCGCCGGCACGAACGACGCGCTCGTCGCCTCGTTGGCGAGGCCGAGCGTCGTGCCG
This sequence comes from uncultured delta proteobacterium, assembly GCA_963731595.1. Taxonomy (GTDB): domain Bacteria; phylum Myxococcota_A; class Polyangia; order Polyangiales; family Polyangiaceae; genus DASXHD01. Next base: position 354,109 of record CAVSWE010000009.1, on the reverse strand, counting down.
ATGCCGATCGAGAGCTGCTTGAGGAGCCGGAAGCTCCCGCCGACGGCGATCGACATCGCGGTCAGGCGATCGCCGTAGAGCTCCGGGTGCAGGCTGTTCGAGAAGAGCGCCTCGCGCTCGTCGTTGAAGAACGCGTTGGCCGTCGTGAGGTTCGCGAGCGGCAGCATCAGGAAGACCCCGAGGCTGAAGCGCCCTTTGATGAGGTGCTTCACGCCGCCGATGACGAGGTACGGGCGCGTTTGGCCGCTCGACCCCGCGCCCTGCCGCGGGCGCGCGGGGAACGTCGGCGCCGGGCATTGCCCGACCTTCGAGCCTTCGTCGCAGCCCTGCTCGAGCCACTGCGTCGGGACGACGGTGTTCGGGAGCTGCTGCGTCGCGCCCGTCGGACCGTAGACGACGTCGCGCGCGCCGACCGCGAGCGGAATGTCGTGACCCATGGGCCGCCCGTCGAGCGTCATCGAGATTTGCTCGGAGAGCACGCCCACGCCGACGTCGAGGCGGTCGTCCGCCTCTTCGAGCATCGCGGGGTTGAAGTACGCCGACGCCGAGCTCGGGTCGCTCGCGACGGGCGCGAACCCGCCGGTGCTCCCCGCGGCGCCGAGCGTCTCGAAGAGCGGGGTCGCGTGCGCGCGCGGCGCGGCGAGGACGACTGCGCAAGAAACGAGCAGGAGGGATTTGTTCATCAGTAGGTCGCGTCGTGGGGGAGGGCGAGGCGCACGTTCGCGCAGGTCTCGAGATTGGCGCCGACGTCTTCGCCCGGATTCCGCACGACGACGGCGGCGACGCGCGGGCTCGCGAGCGAGCTGCCGAGGTAACGCATCGTGATGCGCGGAGGCAGCGTCTCGTTGTCGGGGTGACCGGGCGTCGCGATGAGCGCGCACGCGGTGCACGAGTTCACGGAGAGGACGCTCTCTTGGAGATCCCAGTTGCCGTGCACCGTGAACTGCACCGAATTTTCGGGCACGGTCTCGTTGGGCTTGGTCGCGTACTCCTTGAAGTCGCGCTGCGTCGCCTCGCGAATGCCGCCGGTGACGCCGGTGATTTGGAACGCCGCGCCGGGGATGCCGTCGCCGTCGGTGTCCTCGGCGCCGTCGAGGTGCTCGCCCGTCGGGTGGAGCGGATCGTCCTCGTACGGCAGCGGCGTCAGGCTCGCGAGCGGCTGATCGAGCGAGAAATCGGACGGCAGCAGCGACTCCGTGCCGCCGCGCACGCGGTAGAAACGATCGAACGAGAACGTGCATCCGTCGCCCGACGCCGCGAACGTCCCCTTGCGCGGACCGTGCGAGCCGTTCACCGACGGATCGTTCTTGTAGAGCAGGGCCTTCAGCGTGCCGGGCGTGCAGTCGACCGTCGCGCTGCCCGTCACGTGGAACCCGCAGTGGAGCGCCTGCTCGACCTGGAACGACGCGCCGCTCTGCGAGAAGCGATAGAGGTACCAGGTGCTCGCCGGCTGCGGCGAGTTGAGCACCGCGTCGCGCACGGCGTCGTTCTCGCGCGAGATCCACCAGCCGGTCATGTCGCAGGCGGTCGTCTTTTGCGCGCCGTCGCACATGGGGCCCGTGCCGTCGATGCCGTCGCCGCACGGATAGAAGCATGCATTGTCCACGCATTGCCATCCGGGCGTCGTCTTGCAGCTGCTGCAGCCGGCGCTCGTGTTGTCGCAGTCCTCGGTGGGACCGACGACACCGTCGCCGCACACGTCGCCGCTGAGGGGCGACGGCAGGACGACGTCCTTGGCGCAGGCGGGGGACAGGACGGCGAGGGCGAAAAACAGGGTGGCGAGGCGCGGCGGCACGGCTCGCGCCTTATAACAGGGTCGGCTAGTCTTATGCACGGCGGAGGTTCTTCATGAAGCTTTGGCTTGGCTTCGCGGCGGCGACGGTGATCGCCTCCATGGGCGCGTGCGGCGGCAATGGCTCGAACTTCGGCGACGGCGGGGCCGACGCCCAGCCGAGCGACGCGCTGCCGAGCGGCGACACGGGCAACCCGTTCGGCGACGCGTCGAGCAAGGACGGCGGCAACTGCTTCAAGTGCTCCGCCGATCTCCACTCGGTGCTCGACTGCAACGACAACGTCGTCACCACGTGCCCGGCCGATCAGGGCTGCGGCGCGAACGGCGCCTGCGTCCCCGCGTGCGACAGCGCCGCCGCCAATCAGAGCTCCATCGGCTGCGAGTACTGGGCGGTCACTCCCGACGGCTGGAGCAACATCCCCGAGTACAACGCGGGGACGAGCGACGGCTCGTGCTTCGCGGCGTTCGTGAACAACACGTGGGGCGCGCCGGTGTCGGTCACCCTCGAGTACAACGGCCAGACCATCAACGGCGGCAACTATGCGTACATCCCGCAGGGGAGCGGCAACGCGATCACCTACCAGCCGGCGCCCAACGGGCAGATCGCCGCCGGGCAGATGGCCATCGTCTTTCTCGCGCAGTACGGCACCGCGCAGAGCTTCAAGACGCTCTGCCCGACCGGCACGCAGGCCGCGATCACGAACGTCGACACCGGCGTGCACGGCACGGGCACCGGACACGCGATCCGGCTCGCGACGAGCGCGCCGACGGTCGTCTACGACATCTATCCGTACGGCGGCGCGATCTCGTACATCACGTCGGCGACGCTGCTGCTGCCGACGACGGTCTGGGACACGAACTACATCGCGGCGAGCACCTGGGAGATCACGAACACCTTCGGCGTGTCGCGTCCGAGCGGCGTCACGCTGGTCGCGAACCAGGACGGCACGCAGGTGACGATCAGCCCGACCGCGGCCATCACCGCGCGAGGCACCGTCGCCGGTACGGCCAAGGGCGTGCCGCACACGTACACCATGAACCGCGGCGAGATCCTCCACTTCATGCAGACGGGCGATCTCACCGGCAGCCCGATCCAGTCGAACAACCCGGTCGGCGTGTGGGGCCAGCACTACTGCATGAGCATCCCGACGAACGTCGGCGCGTGCGATCCGGGGCATCAGGAGATCCCGCCGGTGAAGGCGCTCGGCAACGAGTACGTCGCGGTGCGCTACCGGCAGCGCGGCGCGGTCGACGAGAGCGTGCCGTGGCGCGTCGTCGGCGCGGTCGACGGCACGACGCTCACCTACGACCCGCCGCAGGCCGGCGCGCCGGCGACGCTGAGCAGCGGCCAGCTCGTCGTCTGGAACGGCACCGGGCCCTTCGCGGTGAAGAGCCAGGACACGCAGCACCCGTTCTACATGGCGGCGCACATGAGCGGCGGCGGCGACACCGGCGCGAACGGGGAGGGCGATCCCGAGACCGTGAACATCGTCCCGCCGCAGCAGTATCTTGCAGACTACATCTTTTTCACCGATCCGACGTACAGCGAGACCAACGTCGTCTTCGTGCGAAAGAAGAACGCGCAGAACTCCTTCGACGACGTGACCCTCGACTGCGCCGGCACGATCACCGGGTGGACGAACATCGGCTCGGGCGCCTACCAGTACACGCGCGTCGACCTGCAGAAGGGCCACGCGAAGGTCGGCAACTGCGACAACGGCCGCCACGAGGCGAAGTCGACGACGCCGTTCGGCGAGACGGTCTGGGGCTGGGACAGCTACGTGAGCTACGCGTACCCGGCCGGCGCCAGCGTCAAACCGATCAACAGCGTCGTCGTCGTGCCGACGCCGAAGTGACTCAGGGTCGCCGCGCGTCGAGGGACACGAGCTGGAGCAGGTTCCCGCACGTGTCTTGGAGCGTGGCGATCGTCGAGCCTGTGACCTTCGTGGGCGGCATCTCGAAGGTCGCGCCCTTGGCCTTCAGCCGCTCGACCTCGCGCTGCACGTCGTCGACGTAGAGCAAGAGCGCGGGCTGTTTCTGCTGGAACATGGCCTCCTGGTAGGCCTTGCCTGCGGGGTTGGCGTTCGAGGTGAGCTGCAGCTCGACGCCGTCGGGCTGCTCCGGCGACGCGAGGGTGAGCCAGCGGTAGGGGCCGTTGCTGAAGTCCGCCTTCTTCTGGAAGCCCAGCACCTCCGTGTAAAACCGCAGGGCCTTGTCTTGGTCGTCCACGTAGACGCTCGTCACACCGATTTTCATGCTTGTTTTCCTCCGTTCGAGGGCATGACGGATCGGGACGAAGAAATGTGACCGCTCACGACGCAGAAGCGTCGGCCGCGCGCTTCCACCGCGGGACGAGCACGAGCGGGAGCGCGCACGCGACCGCGGCCAGCGCGAGGACCGAGCCCTTGCCGATGCGGTCGGCGAGCGACCCGCCGAGCTGGCCGCCGACGCCGATGGCGACCGTGTTCGCGCTCGTGAGCAGGGTGTAGTGGAGGCCCGCGTCGGCTTGCCGCGTCGCGGTCATGAGGGCCGCGAAGAGCACGGTCGTGCCGAGGCCGCTGACGAACGACTCGGTCGCGATGCTCGCCGTCGTCCACCCGAGCGGCACGCCGAGGCGCAGCGACGCGACGAGCGGCACGATGACGATGGCTTGCAAGACGCCGCGATCGCGAGCGCGCGAGTCTCGCTGACGGCGCGGTGGAGGACGCCGCCCGCGGCGGCGCCGAGCAGCCCGGCCGTGATGCCGAGCGTGACCGCGGCGAGGCCGATTTGACGATTGGTCCAGTGCGCGTCGACGAGCATCGGCTTGATGAGCACGGTCGCCATGTGCATCCCGAGCTTGTAGGTGAGGGCGAGCGCCATGACGGGCCAGGCGTCGTGCGAGAAGATGTGCCGGAAGAGCGCCTTGACCTCGAGGCGCGCGCGCGCCGACGGCGGCGCGGTCTCGCCGAGCTCGCGCTCGCGGAGGAGACGCGCCGCGGGCGTCGCGAGCAGGACGAGCGAGCCGCACGCGAGGACCGCGCCGCGCAGACCGAGCGGCGCGATCAGCAAGAGGAGGCCCGCGCCGCCCGCGAGCATGCCGAGCCGGTAGCCCGCGACCTGCGCCGTGTTGCCGAAACCGAGCTGCTCGGGCGGCAGCGAACGAACCGCGAGCGCGTCGACGAAGATGTCCTGGGTCGAGGCGAAGAGGGCCGTGAAGAAGACGAGAACGAACCAGAGCCCGGGCGCCTCCTCGAGCGGCGCGACGGCGAAGAGCGCGATCGACCCGAAGAGGAGCGTCTGCAAAACCAGCAAAATCGTGCGGGATCGCGCGCGCACGGCGGGACGGTCGGCGAGCGTCGACCAGATCACCTTGAGCTGCCACGGGAGCTGGAGCCACGAGACGGCCGCGATGAGGCCGAGCGAGTAGCCGTTCTCGCGCAACGCGACCGGCATGTAGTCGCTCGCGAATCCGTACGGGACGCCCTGCGCGGCGTAGAGGAGCGAGAGGGCGAAGAGGATGCGACCGCCGCTTCGTTGCTTGGGGCCGGCCATGCGCGGAGCCATCGTACGCGGTCGCGGGCCCGAGAGGCACCCGGTTCAGGGAAGCTCGGGCGGCGTGCGCTGCGCGCAGAGCGGACAGCTTCGCTCGGCGTGCGGCGTCTCTCGCCGATGGAGATCGAGGAGCGCTCGCGAGATTCTGGGCGAGCTCTCGACGAACCTCGCGCCGCGCGCCCTTCACGCGCGGGATGCTCATGTGGTCGTACGCGGTCGTCCGGTGACGCAGCCACGCGATGACGGCCGCTTCGGCGCGCCGCTCGACGGGAATGCGCTTGGTCCGCGCGACGGTGCCGCTGCCGACCGGAGTCGCGTGCTCGGTGATCGCACGCGCCATCGCCCGTTCGAGCTCGGCGAAGCGCGGCGCGAACCGCAGAAAGCCAAGAACCTCGTCCTCGAACGAGGCGACGTACGTTCTCCCGGCGGGAGACAACCCCAATCGGGCGGTGGCGTGAAACGTTGGCCTCCCGGGCCGAGGAAGACCTTGGGATTCGGACGTTGGAGCAAGGGTGAGAGAATCGCGGCGGTCCACGGCGGGCGCAGCGTACTCCGCGTTCGACCTCGTCGCGAACGCCGGTTTCCGCTCCGCGCTATGCTCGGCGCGATGAGGCTCGCAGCACGTGAAGTCATCGCGCGCCGCGCCGGGGACGCGTGGTACCTCGAGTCGCCGATCGCGCTCGCCGAGCCGCCGCGGCGCCTCGGCGACGTGTTTCGGCGGGCCGTTTCGCGCGCGCCGCAGCGCGATTTCTCGATCGAGCGCAGCGGCGAATCGCTGCGCCGCGTCACCTACCGCGAAGCGCTCGCCGCGGCCGAAGGGTCGCCGGCTGGCTCCTCGCCGAGGGGCACGCGTCGGCGCTCGCGCTCTCGGACAACGCGATCGATCACGCGCTCCTGATGCTCGGAGCTTTCACGTCGGGGTGCCGTTCGTGCCGATGTCGCCCGCGTACTCGCTCATGTGCCGCGATTTCGGCAAGCTCCGGCGCGGTCTCCGCGCGCGTGCGGCCATCGGTCGTCTTCGTCGAGAGCCGCGCGCCGTTCGAGAGCGCGCTCGCGGCGCTCGCTTCGAGCGCACGCGTCGTGGACGCGGCGGACCTCGGCGCGATCTTCGCTCGCGCGCCCGGCTCCGAGCTCGCCGAGGCGAGGCGCGCATCGAGACGGACAACGTGGCGAAGATCCTCTTCACGTCGGGCTCCACCGGGACCCCCAAGGGGGTCCTCAACACGCATGCGCATGCTCTGCGCCAACCAGCAGGCGCTCGCGCAGGTCTGGCCCTTCCTCGACGCGCGACCGCCGGTGCTCGTCGACTGGCTGCCCTGGAGCCACACCTTCGGCGGCAACCACAACTTCAACCTCGTGCTCCGCAACGCCGGCACGCTCTACGTCGACGAAGGCAAGCCGGCGCCGGGCCTCTTCGAGCGCACGGTGCGCAACCTCACGCGACGTCTCGCCGACGCTCTATTTCAACGTGCCGCGCGGGTTCGTCCGCTCCTGCCGTGCCTGGAGACGCGACGCCGGCGCTGGCGCGCGTTCTTCCGGGAGCTCGACCTCGCTCTTCTACGCGGCCGCCGCGCTCCCGCAGAACCTCTGGGCGCGGCTCGAGAAGCTGGCGAGCGGAGCGCGCGGCCGCCCGCGACGTGTTCATGACGCGGCGTGGGGCGCGACGGAGACCTCACCGCTCGCGACGTCGGTCCACTTCCCCATCGACGCGCCGGGCGTCATCGGCCTGCCCGCGCCCGGGTGTGAGCTCAAGCTCGTGCCCGACGGCGGGGAAGCTCGAGACGCGGGTGCGGGCCCGAACGTCATCCCCGGCTACGTGAAGCGCCCGACCTCACCGCGCAGCGTTCGACGACGAGGGCTTCTACGTATCGGCGACGCCATGCGCTGGCCGCGCGGACGGCCGGAGCACGGGCTCGTCTTCGACGGGCGCGTCGCGGAGGACTTCAAGCTCGCGAGGGGACGTGGGTGAACGTCACGCCGTGCGCACGAGGCTCATCGCCGAGGCCGACCCCTTCGCAGACGCCGTCATCTCGGCCACGATCGCGACGACCTGGCGGCGCTCGTGTTCCTCCGCGCCGGGCGCGTCGCGGGACGCGCTCGCAGGCGCGCGTCGAGGTGCTCGCGCGTGGAACGCGAGCCTGGGGAGCTCGAGCGCGTCCGCCGTGCTCTGCTCGACGAGCCGGCGACGTCGACGACGGCGAGATCACCGACAAGGGCTACGTGAACCAGCGAGCGACCCTCGAGCGCCGCGCCGCCGCGTCGAGCGCCTCTATGCGCGGACGCCCGATGCGGAGGTGATTGAGGTCGCGTGACGCGCGCCGTTCGCCGGGTGCGCGCAGAAGCGCGTCGCCCTCGAACGGGTGCTTTGTCGAACACGTTCGCGCTGCCAATTCATGAGCGACCGCTCGCCGCGAGCGTGGGCTCGCAGCGACGAGGTCGCGTGCGACGCGCCGTCGACGATCGCCGCCACGTCGACCGCGCCGACACGTCTCGGAAATTGGACGGTGAGAACGTCGACGACGTCGTCCGGGGTCATTTCGCGGAGCGAACGCGTCCTCGCCGGGTCCTCCGAGCGGCCCCGGAGATGGCGCGCGAGCCCCCGGGACGCGCGGGTTTGGCGACGCGCACGGCGGGTGCGGGGGTGACGCTCGTGCGGGGTGACGCTCGCGCATGGGGGGCGACGCTCGCGCGGCGCCCGCGCCCGGGACGCCCCGCTCGCACCCCGCCCCCCGGCGCCCGGACGGGCCAAAAAACGTGTGAAGCATCGGCCCCGCGACTGGCTTGATTCTCGAGCCAGAAAAATATATGCTCAATCAAGGTATCAAATCGATGAAGCAGCTCGCAATCGAATTCTCCTCCTGGGGCGGCGCGCGCGACGGGGCGGGGCGAAAGCGGCGGCGGGGGCGGCCGTGTGTCCCCCATCGGCCGCGCGAGCGGCATGTGCGCGCCCACCCCGTGCACGTCACGCTGCGGGCGAGGCGCGGGTTGCCGCCGCTTCGGGAGGGCGTCCTCTTTCGCGCCGCGCGCGAGCGGATCGCGGCAGCGAATCGCGACGCGTTTCGGGTCGTTCATTTTTCCGTGCAGAACGATCACGTGCACCTCATCGTCGAGGCGGAGGACGCGCGGGCGCTCTCGCGGGGCGTTCAGGGGCTCGCCATTCGGGTGGCGCGTGGCGTCCACGGGCTGCTCCGGACGCGCGGTCGGCTGTGGGCGGACCGGTTTCACTCGCGCGAGCTCCGGACGCCGCGCTCGGTGCGAAACGCGATCGTCTACGTGCTGATGAACGCGAAGAAGCACGGCGCGCTCGGCCCGGTCGGGGTCGACGCGCTGTCGTCGGCGCCGTGGTTCGACGGGCTCGCGCGACGAGTCGCGGCGCCACGCGCTTCGCCCGTGCGGCCGCCGCGCACGTGGCTCGCCGCGACCGGATGGCGACGTCATGGCCTCGTGCGCCTCGACGAGCAACCGCGCGCGCCGTCGTGAGTCGGAGCGGACGGAGCGATCGCCCGCGGCGCTGAGCGAAGGACGCCGCGTGCGCCGCTCGAGGCGATTCGATATCCTCGCCCGCGATGCGCATTCGAGCCGCGCGTACCGACGACTACGAGACCTTCGCGAGGCTCTTCCTCGAGCTCGAGTCGGGCGATCCGGTGCCGGAGCGCTCTCAGTTCGCCGAGGAGATCGCCCCCGGCACGCTCGTCGCCGAGGACGCGGGCGCGCTCGGGTACGCCTACGGTCATCTGCACGACGGCGTGCTCCACGTCCGGCACCTCGTGACTGCGCCCGACGCGCGGCGGCGGGGCGTCGGGCGCGCGCTGCTCCGCGCCGTTCGCGCGCGCGCGACCGGGGCGCACACGTGGTGCCTGAACGTGAAGCGAGGCAACACGGCGGCCCTCGCGCTCTACGAGAGCGAAGGCCTCGCGATCGCGTGGGCGTCGTCGGCCTTTCGCTTCGGCGGCGACGCGCTCGCCGGCATCGCGCTGCCGGCCACGCTGCGGCTCCGCGCGCTCGAGCGCCCCGAGGAGGACGACGCGGTCGAGCGCGCCGTCGGGCTCCGCGCCGGACAGCTCGCGCTCGGCCGGGCGCGCAAGCGCGAGCCGCTCGCGCTCGAAGACGGCGTCGCTCTCGGGGGCGCCGCGGTGCTCGACGCGCGCTTCCCGGGTGCGTTTCCGTTTCGGCTCGCGCGGACCGAGCTCGCGGGGCCGTTCGTGCGCCTGCTCGCCGACCGCGCCGCGCGCGACCACCTCTTCGTCACTGCGGAGGATCAGCCCGACGTCGCCGCCGCGCTCGCGGCCGCGGGCGGCGCTCTCCGCTTCGAGCTCTTCCACATGCGCGGCGAGCTGCGCTGAAGCGGTCGCTCAGAGCGCGTCGACCGTCACGTTCTTGCGGTCGGCGGCGCGCTCGGCCGCTTCGACGCTGATCACGTCGTCGTGACCCTCGAGATCGCGGCGGCGGAGGCCGAACGCGTAGAGGAGCGCGCGCGACGGCTCGAAGCCGAGATCGTCGGCGTGGACGAAGAGGCGCCCGAGCTGCTCGGTGTACGCGCGCGCGAGCGTCTGGAATGGGATGTTGTCGAACGTCTTGGCTCGGCGTCGGCTCGCCGCCGCGGACGCCGCGAGAGCCAGCGAGAGCGCGTGGTAGACGCCGCGAAGCTTCGCGCTCGCCATCGCGCCTCCGCGCTCGTGCTCGAGCACGCGCCGCAAGAAGTGGACGTTGAGCGGCACGTGGAACGATTCGTCGCGCGTCAGGATCGTCAGCATCTGACGGATCGTCGGGTGCGGCTTCGCCGTGCGGAGCGCGAGGCGGTACGTCGTCGACCCAATCGTCTCGAACATCAAGTTCACGAGTACAATCGTCTCGGGCCGCTTGGCGCGAGCGTAGAGCTTGTAGAACGTCGTCGTCGTCGGGCCCATCGGGCGGACCTCGCCGCCGAGCCATCCGAGAAACTCCGTCAAGAGCTCGCGATGCCAGCCCTCTTCGTCGCCGTAGAGCCGCAGCGTCTCGGCGAGCTCGGGGTCCCACTTCTCGATGTCGCCCGCAATCTCGTGAGCCTGGCGAAGCCCCGACTCCTCCGCGCGGAACGCGGCGTTGAAGAAGGCGATCGCCGCCTGCCGCTCCTCTTCGCTGGCCCAGGTGACGGGCTGCGAGAGGTCGAGCTTGTCGTCGTACATCCGTTCGCGACGTTGCTTGAGGAGGCGAAGCCAAAACGAAGTAGGGCGATCCGAGGACATGGCTGGGGCAGGCCGTTTCCTGGCGCAGCCGTGCGGCTTGCACGAGTCGTGGCGTTTGGCTACGGAATGGTCATGGCCGGTGCGCCAAGTCGAATGGTGGTGCTCCGCGCGGGCGACGCGGTGGCCGCCGTCGCCGCGCAGCGCGGCGAGTTCTACCGCTGGATTCGCGAGTCGATCGGCGGCGCGTGGCCGCACGACTGGAGCGAGGTCGATCTCCGCGACGCGAGCGCGGCGCTGCCCGAGCCCACGTCCGCCGCGTTCGTCGTCACCGGCTCGGCCGCGAGCGTGACCGAGCGCGCGCCGTGGATGCTCCGCGCGCAAGCGTGGCTCCGCGAGGCGACCGTGCAGAATGCACCCATTTTCGGGATCTGCTTCGGCCACCAGCTCCTCGCCGAGGCGCTCGGCGGCCGCGTGGTCAAGAACCCGCGCGGCCGCGAGATCGGCACCGTGACAGTGACGATCGAGACGCACGGCGCGGACGACGACGTCTTCGGCGCGGTCGTCGCCGAGCACGGCCACGCGATCCACGCGAACGCGACGCACGTGGACACGGTCGCGGAGCTCCCGGCGGGCGCCAAGCGCCTCGCGACGACGTCGCTCGACGACAACGCCGCCTTTCGCGTGAAGCGCGCGTGGGGCGTTCAGTTTCACCCGGAGATCGACGGCGATCTGATGCGCGGCTACCTCGTCGCGCGGCGCGAGGCGATCGTCGCCGAGGGCTTGCCGCACGAGGCGATGCTGGCGCGCGCGACCGACGCGCCGCACGCCGTCGCGCTCATGAAGTCCTTCGCGCGCGTCGCGCGTCAGCGGTAGTCGGCGCAGATCGACGTGCAGCATCAGCCCTGCGTGCAAGGGGCCATGGGCGCCCGGGCGGTGTCTTCGGCGGCGTGTCTTGCCGCTGAAGGGCGAGAACGTGCAGACGCGGAACGACGTCGCCCCCGCAGCCCAAGCGGAGCGCGTCAGTGCGCGAGGCGGACGATGCCGCGATCGCCGCCGACCCACGTGCCGAGCGGGCCGTCGGTGATCGCGCGGAACGTCCAGCCGAGCACCGCCGCTTGCACGGCGGGCTCGCCGGCGACGCGCACGGTCGTTCCCTTTTCGCCGACGGCGAGCCAACTCTCGGTGCCGAGCGGCGCCGCGACCGCGAGGAGAGACGCGCGCGTCCCGCTCGGCACCTCGTGCCAGGCCGCGTCGCCCGAGCGCTCGAAGAGCGCGCCGCCGTCGCCGACCGCCGCGGCCGCGCGATCGTCGCACGCGACCGCGCGAAGGGCCGCGGCCCCGAGCGAAGGTTGCAGTTTCCACGGATCTCCGAGCGTCCCGAACGGCGCGTGCTCGAGCAGCGTCCCGGCGTCCCCGACGACGAAGACGTCGCGGAGGCCCGCGCAAGCGCCGAAGAGGGCGGCCTTCGTTCCGCTCGGCTCGATTCTCCACGGCTCGCCCGGCGCCGCGCGGCGCACGATGCTCCCGCCGTCGCCGACCGCGATCACGCCGAAGGACGAGTACGCGATGGCGCGGAGCGAGGCGCTCGTCGCGGGCGCGGCGATCTTCCACGCGTCGCCTTCGAGCTCGAGGATCGTCCCGTCGTCTCCGACCGCGACTGCGTCGTCGAGCCGCGCCGCGACGGCGCGAAGCGCGGCGTGCGTCGGCGCGGTCATCGTCTCCCACGCGCCCGCGCGCCAGCGGAGCACGAGGCCGTCGTCGCCCACCGCGAGCGCGCTCGACTCGCCGCTCGCGAGCCCGTTCACGCGCTTGCCCGCGAACGAGGTCTCGTAGCGGAGCACGTTCGCGCGCGCGATCTCCGGCGGCCGCGCCGCCGACTCGCGCCGGCCGCTCACGCGCACGGCGATCGCGACCAAGACGGCGACCACGACCGCCGCGCCGACGAGCCGCGCCGCGCGCCCCCGCTCAGCCACGCTCGCCTCGCTTGGCGATGGGCGACGGGCACCGGTCGTAAAGCTTGCAGGATGCACATTCTTTCCCGCGCCAAATGCGGTCGAACCGCGCCTGCGCCGCGTCGAGGAGCACGTCGTCGTCGGTGACGACGCCCATCTCGAAATTGCGTCGTCCGTCGCCCTTCGCGCCGAGGCCCGCGCCGGTGAAGTTCGCGCTCCCGAGGTAGAGCGACGCGCCGTCGGTCGCGATCATCTTGAGGTGCACGCGCGGGCACATCTTCATGCGCGCGCGGAGCGGCTTCGCGCGCGCGAGCGAGCGCGTCATGGGGCCCGAGGGCGGCGACGCGTGGAGCAGGCGCACGTCGACCCCGCGCTTCACGAGATCGGCGAGGTCGAACGCGATCGAGGCGTATTTCCCGCGCGCCCGCGCGCGCGTACCGATCGGCGCCTCGACGAGGAGCTCCTTGAGGTTCGCCGTCGCGATCCACACCGACGTCCGCGCCGCGCGCACCAGCCCGACGAGCGCGTCGTAGTGGTCGCGATCGACGAGGAGCTTCACGCGCGCGAGCCGAGCGTCCATTTCGCTCCGACACAGTACGTCCGATCGTGCCCCATGCGTCGCGTCCTTTGCTCTAGGATGCGCCGGTGACCCGGGGAAGCCTCGCTGCGAAGCACGTCGCGCTCCCGCTCGCGCTCGGCGTGCTGAGCTACGTGCTCTTGCGCGGCGCGCTCCCGCTCTGGCCGGCGCACGTCGCCGTGTGGGCGTCGGCGCCCTCGGCGCTGCGCGATCACTTCGCCGACGGCGCCTGGGGATGGGCGCTCGGCGGCTTCGTCGCGGTCGTGTGGCTCGACGCGCCGGCGCGCGTTCGCTGGGCTTGGGTGAGCGCCGCCGCGGTCGTCGCGGGCGGCGTGGAATGCTTGCAGTATGCACATGTCTTGCGCGGCGCGTTCGACCCCGTCGATCTCGTCGTTCAGGTGGGAGCCGTGGTACTCGCCGCGTCGGCGGTCGGAGGGAACGAGGAATGGACAAGCGCACCGGTTTGACGATCGTGGGGATGGTGGGGTTCGTGTTGCTCGCGGCCGGCAGTCGCCCGCACCGCAGCTCGCTGTCGATCGACGCGTCGGCGACCACGGTCGCGACCGCCGTGGCGACGCCCCCGACGGCGAAGACCGCCGATCCCGAGGACGAGCCCGATCCGGCCACCGACTACAAGACGATCGACGACGCGAAGCTCGACGGGAAAAAAGCCTACGGCAAGACGCTCCTGCTCCGCGTGTGGCGCGGCTCGCCCGACGCGTCGAGCGTGACGCTCTTCGCCTGCGGAAAGGCCGGCGCCGGCAGCTTCCTCAACGCGAAGTACACGCTCGAGCAGCGCGCGCTCGTGAAGGCGATCCCGCCGACCATCCCGATGCAGGGCCACTGCCCGCGCGTCGTCGTGAAGCTCACGGGCAAAGAGGCGTACACCGAGGACTTCAAGGCCGACGTGCAGAAGGTGATGGACGTGACGCCGAAGGAGCCGGAGACGCTGCCGCCCGGCGTCGACTACGTGTCGATGGACGACATCAACATCGACGGCAAGAAGGCCGCCGGGAAGATCGCGCTCCTCAGGATGTACCGCGGCAGCACCGAGGAGAAGAAGTTCACCGGCTACCCGTGCGGCGGCGGTCTCAACTTCGTCTACGTGAGCTTCGGGCCGGACCAGAAGGACATGGTCAAGGATTCTCTCGTCGTCGGTGCTCACGTGCGAGCACGTGAAGGTCAAGCTGACGACGCAGCAGGCGTACTCGAGCACGTGGAACTCTCAGCTCGTCGAAGTCGAGAAGGACTGACGCCATGCTCGAGCTCTGGATGGTTCGGCACGGGCAGACGGAGTTTTCGCGAGAAAATCGCTTCTGCGGGTCGATCGATCCGCCGCTCAGCGAGCTCGGCCAGCGCATGGCCGAGGCGCTCGGCGCGGGCCACGGCCAAGATCCGTGGACGGCGATCTACTGCTCGCCGAGCACGCGCGCGCGGCAGACCGTGGCGCCGCTCGCGAAGCGCGCGAAGCTCGAGCCGATCCTGGACGACGGCCTGCGCGAGATTTCGTACGGCGACTGGGAGGGGATGCGCCACGAGGACGCGAAGGCGAAGTTCCCCGCCGAGTACGCGTACTGGGCGCAGGACACCGCGAGCCGCGGGACGCCCGGCGGCGAGACGGCGTTCATGGTCGCCGCGCGCGCCGCGCCGGTGATCGAGCGCATCCGCCGCGAGCACGAGACCAAAGACCAGGAGCGACGTCGCGTGCTCGTCGTCTCGCACAAGGCGACGCTGCGCATTCTCGTCTGCGCGCTGCTCGGGCTCGACGTGCGACTCTTCCGCGAGCGCATCTCGCAGCCCGTCTGCGCGCTCTCGTGCTTCAAAATCAAGCCCGGCGGCAGCGCCATGCTCGAGCGCCTCGGGGACGTCTCGCACCTGCCCGCGGAGCTGCGCGAAGCCGAAGGGACGTGATCCCTCGCTTTGCGAGTGATGGTATCGTCGCCCGTCCAATGCAGGCCATCCACATCCGCGGCGGACGCCTGATCGATCCGCGGCAGGGGACCGACGACGAGCTCGACGTGATCGTGCAGGACGGGCGGATCGCGCGGATCGGCAAGGGACTCGACACGCCGAGCGGCGCGCTCCTCTGCGACGCGCGCGGAAGGATCGTCGCCCCGGGACTCGTCGACCTCCACGCGCATCTGCGCGAGCCGGGCGACGAGGGGAAAGAGACGATCGAGACCGGCTCGAACGCGGCCGCTTCCGGCGGGTTCACGACCATCTGCGCGATGCCCAACACGAACCCGCCGAACGACTGCCGCGCGATCACGATGCTGATTCGCACGCGCGCGCGCGAGATCGGCGGCGTTCACGTGCTCCCGATCGGCGCGATCTCGCGCGGGCTCGCGGGCGAGCAGCTCTCGGACTTCGGCGAGCTCAAAGAGGCCGGCGTCGTCGCGCTCTCGGACGACGGAAAATGCGTGATGAATGCACGTTTGATGCGACGCGCCCTCGAGTACGCGCGGACGTTCGACTTGCCCATCGTGCAGCACGCCGAGGACCACAATCTCTCGCAGGGCGGCGCGATGAACGAGGGCGCCGTCGCGACGCGCGCGGGCCTCCCCGGGCAGCCCGCCGAGGCCGAGGAGATCATCGTCGCGCGCGATCTCATCTTGGTCGAGATGACCGGCGCGCGGTACCACGTCGCCCACGCGTCCACGGCGCGCACGGTCGCGCTCGTCCGCGACGCCAAGGCGCGCGGCCTGCCGGTCACCTGCGAAGTGACGCCGCACCACCTGATGCTGACCGAGGACGCGTGCGCCACCTACGACACGCACACCAAGATGTACCCGCCGCTCCGCACGCAGGCCGACGTCGACGCGCTCGCCGCCGGCCTCGCCGACGGCACCATCGACGCGATCGCGACCGATCACGCGCCGCACTCGAAGAACTCGAAGCAAGTCGAGTTCGACTGCGCCGCCTTCGGCATCATCGGCCTCGAGACCGCGCTGCCGATTGCGCTCTCGCTCGTGGCGCGCGGCGTCCTCTCGATGCAGGACGCGATCGAGCGGCTCACGTGGGGCCCGGCACGCACGTTCAAGCTCCACGCCGGCACGATGCCCGAGGGCTCGATGGCCGACGTCGTCGTCATCGATCCCGAGCTCGAGTGGACGGTCGCCGCCGAGGACATCCAGTCCAAGAGCAAGAACACGCCCTTCCTCGGCAAGCGGATGCGCGGACGCGCCGTGCTGTCGCTCGCCGCCGGCGACATCCTCTGCGACCGCTGCGACCTCGCGCGCTCGATCACGCCCTCGCCGCGAGGTGTCGCGTGAGGAGCCTCCTCGCCATCGAGCCGATCGAAAAGGCCGCGATCCTCGCGATCCTCGATCGCGCCGACGCGCTCCACGAAGGCGCGCGGCCGTTCGACGTCGTCGCGGGGCGCACGGTCGTGAACCTCTTCATGGAGCCCTCGACGCGCACGCGCACGTCGTTCGAGATCGCCGCGAAGCGTCTCCGCGCCGACGTCGTCAACGTCTCCGAGTCGTTCTCCTCGTCGAAGAAGGGCGAGACGCTGCTCGACACGGCGCGGAACATCGACGCGATGCGGCCCGCGGTCATCGTGCTGCGGCACGGCTCGTCGGGCTCGCCCGCGATGGTCGCCAAACACGTGCGCGCGTCGATCGTGAACGCCGGCGACGGCACGCACGAGCACCCGACGCAGGCGCTCCTCGACTGCGGCACCATTCGCCGACACAAGAAGCGCGTCGAGGGCGTCACCGTCACGATCGTCGGCGACATCCTCCACAGCCGCGTCGCCCGCTCGAACCTCCACGCGCTCGGCAAGCTCGGAGCCACGGTGCGCGTCGCCGGGCCGCGGAGCCTCCTCCCGCGCGGCATCGAGTCGATGGGCGCGCTCGTCTACGACCGCGTCGAGCCGGCGCTCGAGGGCGCGGACGTCGTCATGGTGCTGCGCCTCCAGCACGAACGCATGACCGGGGGCTACGTCCCGAGCCTGCGCGACTACAGCCGATTCTTCGGCGTGAACGCGAAGAACGTCCGCGCCGCCAAGCACGACGCGATCGTCATGCACCCGGGCCCGATCAACCGCGGCGTCGAGCTCACGAGCGACGTCGCCGACGGCCCGCGCTCGGTCATCCTCGACCAGGTCGCCTACGGCGTCAGCGTGCGCATGGCCGTGCTCGAGCACGTCGTCGGCTCCGCGTAGCGGGACGACGCGAACGACAAAAGCAAAAAGGCGGCGTCGCTCGCGCGTCGCCGCCTTCGGGCCGTTTCGAGTGCGCGCGTCAGCTCTTGACGAAGACCATCGTCTCGTCGCCGCTCGCGTGCTTCTCGGTGCACGTGAGCTTGCTGCCGCTCTTCGTGCAGTTCATGGGCTTGCCCTTGCCGTTGGTCAGCGTGATCGCGTCGCCTTCCTTCTTCCAGGTGCCGGACTCGTCGTCCGTCTTCCCCATCGCGGTGATCTTCATCGAGACCGTGCCGTCTTTTTTGATCTCGAGCGCCACGTCCATTTGGTCGGCCATGTCGCTGCCGAACTTCTTCGCCATCTCCTGCTGGTCCGCCGGCAGCTTGGCGATCTCGGCCTCCATGGCCTTCTTCGTCGCGTCTTTGTCGAGCTTGTAGTTGCCTTCGACGCCGCCGCAACCCACGAGGCCCCAACCGACGAGGGCAACCGCGCAAACGAGTAGTTTGTTGATCTTCATGAGCTCCTCTTCCCTGGAAGTCGCCTTGAATACATGGCCCGTCCGCCGATTGGCAAGCCTCCCTTGCGGCCGCGCCATGCGGTAGGACTCGACGTCCATGGTCGTCTTACGGTGCAACGTGCCGGAAACCGCCTTCTTCGTGCGGGCCGTACGGTCCAGCGGGCCTGGTGGGCAGAACGTGAACAAGGTCTCGAGCAAGGTCGAGCTCCGCGTCGACTTGAGCGCGATCACGGGGCTCACCGAGTCGGGGCGCCTGAGGCTCCTTTCGCTGTGCCGCAACGATCTCGACGCCGACGGGCTCCTGCTCGTCACGAGCCAGAAGACGCGCGACCAACGCCGCAACCTCGAGGACGCGCGCGACAAGGTCCGAGCGCTCCTCTTGCAAGCGCAAGACGAGCCGAAGCCCCGCCGCAAGACAAAGCCGACGCGCGGCAGCGTCGAGCGACGCATGGAAGGCAAGCGGCGCCGGTCGAAGATCAAGGCGATGCGCCGCAACGAGGACTGAAATCAGGGGAGCTCGAGGGGCATGTTTTGATCGAAGGTGTCGCGGCGCGCGTCGCAGTCGCGCGCGGCCTTCTTGGGCTGCGGTTTTCCCGCTTTCTCGCGGTCGCAGTCCCACTGCACGCACGACGACGTGACGAGCTTTCGCGCCGCGGCGCGCTCGGCCGGCGTGCTCGCCCAGAGGCGCGCGCAGAGGGCGTCGGCCGGCGAGCCGATCGCCGTCGGAGGCGCGGGGCACGTCCCCTTCGCGTAGCGCTTCGCCACCTCGTCGTCGGTCGAGAAGGTCCCGTTTGGGAGCGCGTGCGCGAGGAAGCGCGCCGTGTCGGCGTAGTTCTTGTAGTAGTCGCACGTGACGCCGACGCCGATGTACACGCCCTCGCTCGTCGGCACGTCCATGCGCCCGTCCCCGTCGAAATCGTCCGGCGTCGCGACGATCGAGAGGGCGGCGGTCGGCGCGTAGGGGACGACCGCACCGTTTCGGTCGACGGCGTAGATCTTCGCGTCTTCGCTGCTGCCGCCCTCCGGCCCGTCGACGTGCTCGTCCACGTAGAATTCGGGGACGCCGTCGCCGTCGTAGTCGGTGACGACGCGCGACGTGATCGAGCCCCACATGACTGCGATCGGGTCTTTCGCGACGGCGCGCGCGTCGCCGAGGTAGCTCACGATCTCGAGGTTGCCGTGCACCATCTCGCCGTTGGCTTGGGGATCGGCGAGCTCGAGCGCCCACGCGCCGCCGCGGAACGGCCCGCAGGTGATTCCCGACTGCGACGTCCAATCGGCGAGGAGCTTTTCGTCGCTCGAGTGCTTCAGCTCCGGGTCGGCCTTGCGCGCGTCGGCGAGCAGGGCCGCGAGCGCGGCGCGCTGACCTTCGAGGACGCGCTCGCAAATTTGGACCTTCGGTCGCGGCACCGCCGGAGGCGCGCGCGGGATTGTCGCCACCGGCGCGAGCGCGACGTTCGCGACCGGTGCCCTCTGGCACGCGACGGCCAGCGCGAGGGCGAGCACGCGCGCGAGGGCTCTCATGGGATGGAAAACGCCCGGTTCGAGCGACGCATTCGTCCGTCCGAGGATACGCTATCGCCGTGATGCATCGTCTCGCGCTCGGATGCCTTCGCGCGGGGCCGGAGGCGATCGCGGCCGCGCTCGACGCCGGCGTGCGCGCGTTCGACACCGCGCGCGCCTACGGCGAGAGCGAGCGCGTGCTCGGCGAGCTCGCCGCCGGACGCGACGTGCGCCTCGTCACCAAGGGCGGCATGAAGCGCGAGGGCTCGACCTGGCGCCCCGACGGCCGCGCTCGCGCGCTCCGCGAGGACGTCGAGGCGAGCCTCCGCGCGCTCGGGCGCTCGAGCGTCGACACGTACCTCGTGCACGCGCCCGACCCGCGCGTCGCGTGGCGAACGACCGTGCGCGAGCTCGCACGCATCGCGGACGAGAGGCTCGCGCGACGTGTCGGCGTCTGCAACGTGACGCGGCGGCAGCTCGACGAGGCGATGGATCTCGCGCCCATCGAGGTGGTCCAAACGGCGCTCGGCGTCGCGTCGGACGACGCGATCCGCGGCGGCGTCGTGGCGCGGTGCATCGAGCGCGGCGTCGAGGTCATGGCGCACTCGCCGTTCGGCGGACCGAGGCGCGCGCCCGGGCTCGCGCGGGATCGCGTCCTCGCGGAGCTCGCGGCGCGCCACGGCGCGAGCCCGTTCGCGGTCGCGATCGCGATGCTGCTCGACCTGCACCCCGCCATCACGGTCGTCTTCGGGACGAGCTCGCCCGCGCATCTTCGCGAGGCGCTGGCGGACACGACGCTCGACGCGCGCGATCGGGACGCGCTCGACGGGCGATTCGGGCTTCGCGGCGCGCTCTTCCCGCCTCGCGTCGCCGCGAGCGGCGCCGAGGTCGTCCTCCTCATGGGTATCCAAGGGTCGGGGAAGTCGACCGCCGCGGCCGAGTGGGCCGCGCGCGGGTTCGAGCGCTTGAATCGCGACGACCGCGGCGGGACGCTCCGCGGCCTCCACGCCCTCCTCGGCGAGCGGCTCGCGGCGGGGGCGCAGCGCGTCGTCCTCGACAACACCTACGCGACGCGCGCCCAGCGCTTCGGCGCGATCCGCGCGGCCGCGGCCCGCGGCGCGGTCGTGCGCGGCGTCCGGCTCGAGACGCCGCTCCCCGACGCCCAGGTCAACGTCATCGGACGCATGCTCGACGCGCACGGTCGGCTGCTCGAGCCGCGCGAAATGGAGCGCGCCAAGGACCCGACCTCGCTCCCGCCGTCGGCGCTCGCGCGCACGCTGCGCGCGTTCGAGCCGCCCGAGCTCGACGAGGGCTTCGCGTCGCTCGAGATTCGTTCCGTTCCTGCGCTCGCCGCGCGGCGGCACGCGACGCGCACGCTTCGTCGCGCTCGAGGCCGAGCGCCACGCGCTCGCGCAGGCCGAGCCCGGCGAGCTGCGCGCGGTCTTCGCCTGGCGCCCGGGCGCCGATTTAGCCGAGAAATCCGCGCCATTTGGGTTGCATTGTGCACACGACGACGGGCCGCCCCGCTGCTGGTGCCGGCCGCCGCTGCCCGGGCTCTTGCTCGCGTTCGCGCGCGAGCACGACGTCGATCTCGCGGCGAGCGTCGTCGTCGGGACGAGCGCCGCCCACGCGCGCATGGCCGAATCGGTCGGCGCCCGCTTCGTCTCGGTGTCTCAGTAGCAGTGCGGCGTCGCGAAGGTGACGCTCGACGTTGCGCACCTCGTGGACGTCGGTCTCTCCGCCGTTGCCGCCGCCGAAGGCGAGCCAGTACTTTCCGTTGGTCCAGCCCGCGGGCGTGTAGCTCGTGAACTGGTCGATTGAATCGGTCGTCACGCTGAACGCGCCGCTCGCGACGTGCACGTCCACGTGGTGCCACGCGCCGTCGGCCACGGTGAATCCCGGCGAGTCGTTGACGACCAGCGACGTCGGCTCGCCGGCACCGCAAGGCGTGAGCGCGTCGATCGCCGTGTGGTTGGCGGTGTCGTCGGAGCACTCGGCGTTGTCGTAGCTGTCGAACTCGACCCCGAACCCCGCGAGGCCGGCGACCCCGAAGCCGCCGCCCGTCACGCCGAGCGCGTTCGGCGCGGTGGTCTCGAGCGCGAACGCGAGCCCGTCGGCCCCGGTGCCGCCACCCGCGTAGAAGTCGAAGTCGAACGTCGCGTCGTCGACGACGAGCGCGTGCGCGTAGATCCACGTGCCCGCGGTGCTCGTGGCCGTCTCGGTGAGCTGCGCGGCTTGGTTCGCGGCGTCGTAGGTCGCGGTTCCGTTCGCGTTCCAGTTCGCCGACTGCGTCCCGGTGAACGCGGTGAAGGTCGTCCCGCACCCGTAGCCCGCGCCGCACGCGTTGCCGCAGGTCCCGCAGTTGTTCGTGTCGTTCGCCGTGTCGACGCAAGTCGCGTCGCAACACGCGACCGGGCACGTCTGCGTGACGGCCCAGCTCCCCGAGCCGTCGCACGTCTGGACCGAGGTGCCGCTGCACTGGGTCTGGCCCGCCGAGCACTGCCCCGCGCACGCGCCGGCCACGCACGTCTGGCTCGCGCACGGGGCCGGGTCGCTCCAGTGTCCCGTCGCGTCGCACGTCTCGACGCCGAGCAGGGTGTCGGTGCAGCGCGTTTGACCCTGCGCGCACGCGGCCGGCTCGTCCTGGGCGTCGGTCGGCGGTCCGGCGTCGCCGGTCCCTTGCGGCGCGCCGCACGAAGCGAGCGCCACCCCGACGGCGAACCACGAGCCCACCCGCATTCTTCGATTCGACCACGAAACGCGCGCTGAATCCAGTTTGCGCGCGGCGCTCGGGCCCGACTGATAGACTCGCCGCGTGACCGATCGTGCACTCGCGGACGCTGCGCGGAGCGCGATTGCCGGCGCGCTCGGCGTCGGGCTCGCCGAGCGCGTCGTGCTCGTCGCCGACCGCGCGCACGCCGACGCGCTCTCCGCGCTCGAAGAGGCGACCAGGAGCGCGGGCGCGTCGCCGGCGTCGTTCGTCCTCGAGGATCTCGCGCCGCGCCCGCATCGCTGGCTCCACCCACGCATCGCGAAGGCGATCGCCGACGCGCACGCGAGCGTCCTCATGATCTCGTTTCACCCGAACGAGCTCCCGATGCGCAACGAGCTCGTCGAGCTCGCGTCGACCCACCGCCTGCGCCACGCGCACATGGTCGGCGTCGAGCGCGAGTCGATGCTCGCGGGGCTCCGCGTCGACGCGCGCCAAATCGAGCGTACGATGCGCGCCGTGCACGACCTCATCGGCCCGAGCTCGCACATCTCCGTGAAGAGCGAGCGCGGCACGCGCCTCGACGTCCAGCTCGCGCCCTGGTGCAAGTGGATGCTCTACGGCGGTGTCGTTCAACCCGGCGCGAAGGACAACCTCCCGTCGGGCGAGATCGTCACGTGCCCCGAGGACGTGAGCGGGACCTACGTCGCCGACGCGACGCTCGGCGACGCCGACGGCCTCCTCTCGCGCAGCCTCGCGGAGACGCCGCTCGTGCTCACGATCGAGAAGGGCCGCGTCGCGCGCGTCGAGTGCCCGAACGACTACGAGCTCGCACGCCAGGTCGCGCAGGCCATCGCCGCCGTGCCGAACCTCGATTGCGTGGGCCTCGTCGGCTTCGGTCTGAACGCCGGCATCGAGCGGCCCTTCGGGAACGTCTTCACCGATCAGAAGGTGCCGGGCGTGCACATCTCGCTGGGCGAGACGTTCCCGGCGCGCACGGGAGCGCTCTGGACCGCGTCGTCGTGGATCGCGTTCACGACGGCGTCGTGCGACGCGAGCATCGACCACCTCCCCGTGCTCGAAGGCGGACGCTTCGTCGTCTGACGGGTCAGCGCGCTCCGGTCCTGCGCAGAACGTCCTCGCGGGTCATCGTCTTCGGCTCCGGCGGCAGCTCGTCGGTCGGCACGAGCAAGCCGCTCGCGTAGCGCCACGCGCCGTCCTCGCGGACGAAGCCGGAGAGCTCCACGAACGAGCAGTCCTGTCCGCGCTCGAAGATCCGCGCGTAGAACAGCACCTCGCCGACGTCGCCGTCGATCGACGTATGTAAAATGCACAGATCGAGGAAACGCTGGTTTTCCCGCGCGCGGCGGTACTCGTCGGCGCTCGTCTCGGTGCGGTCGGGGTGGTCGGTGGCGAGCGTCTTGGCGAGGTAGTCGACCTCGCCCCGCGCGAAGGCGGCGTAGCGCGCGCGCATGAGCTCGTCGGGCGTCGCCGCCTCGCGCGCGCCGCGGTGGAGCGGCCGGCAGCACTCGGCGTAGCGGCGGCCCGAGTGGCAAGGGCAGCCGCTGCTCAAAACGTCCCTCCGGGGCGCGGCGCACCGACTGCAAAAGAGAGTCGTCCAAGCATGCGCCGCAGTCTACCATCCGCCCATGGAGGTCAAAGGGACCGCATTCATCGCGCGCAAGACGATGCTCGAGAAGGAGCACGGGGCCGAACGCTTCGCCGAAGTGTTTCGCAAGGTCGCCGCGCGCGACAGCGTCTTTCGCTCGCCGATCCTCGCGACGACGCGCATCCCGGTCGAGGCGTTCATTCGCTTCAACGACGCCGTCGTGAAGGAGCTCTACGCGGGCGACGAACAGAGCTACTTCCATTTCGGCGAGGGCAGCGCGATCTGGGCGCTGACCAGCGGGCCCTACAAGCACCTCGTCGCGAACAAAAGCGTCTCCGAGTTCGCCGCGTCGGCGCCCAACATCTACCGCAACTACTTCACGGCGGGCGAGGCGCGCGCCGAGGTGACGGGCGACTGCGTCACGCTGCAGCTGCTCGGCATCGAGCGACCGCACGTGTATTTCGAGTACGCCATCATGGGCTATTTCAAGCGTGGGCTCGAGCTCGTGAGCGGCCGCAAGGTCCGCATGGTGTGCGAGCGCGGTTTCTCCAAGCACGACCGCGACGTCCTCTACACGTTCACGATCGAGTAGCGGCGACCGCCGAACGGGATCGCGCCGCACACCTGAGCGGGCGTCAGCGGTATTGCTGGGGGAAACCCTGCGGGATGCCGTCCATCTGCCGCAGGATTTCCTCCGGCGACATCCCGGACGCGCCCATCTGGAACGCCTGCGCGCTCCGCTGATCGAGGTAAACGATGAGCCCGTAGATGCCGAGCGCGAGCGCCGTCGGCAGGCAGTAGCAGCTCATCATCGACATGACGCACGAGGCCAGCGCGACGAAGCCGAGCACGCGTCCCTTGAACGACACGTTGCGGACGCCGGCGACGACCTTGAGCACGCCTGCGGCGAGCGTGACGACGCCCATCGCGACGTAGATCACGCCGAAGAGCTCCGGCGGTGGGGGCGTCGCGCCCGGCGTGCTGGGCGGCGGCGCGGCCTTCATGAAGGTCATCATGACCGGCCCCATCACGCAGAGCAGGATGCCCATCAGCGTCTCGAGGCTTCCCTCGACCATGAGGAGGATGGCGACGATTTTGATCTGGCGATGCATCCGCGCCGGAGCGTAGCCGATGCTACTGCGCGAGCGAGGTGATTTCGGAGCTCGTGAGCGCGCGGTCGTAGATGCGGACCTCGTCGATGACGCCGTTGAAGGAGTTGTTTCCGTCGGAGCGGCAGCCGATCCGCATGTCGGCGCCGTCGTACGCGATCGCGGGGAACCCGGGCTGCGACGAGGCGAGCGCTCCGTCGAGATAGAGGGCCGTCGTGCCTCCGGGGACGAAGACCATCGCCATGGCGTGCCAGCTCGAGAGCGGCGGGGCCGCCGCGGCGACGCGATAGTGCGTGCCGCTCACCGTCTGGTCCCACTGGACGAAGCCGCCCGCGTCGGTCTGGATGGTGCCGACGCGCCAGCCGCTCACGTCCGCGTTGATCGCTTGACCGACGACGTACCCCGACGCGCCGACGCTCGGCAGACCGGAGATCTCGAGCCAGGCCGTGACGGTAAACGTCGAGAGCTGGAACTGCGGGGGCGCGCCGAGGTCCACGCAGCCGGCGCTCGAGCTCAGCGCGATTCCTCCGCCCTTTTTTCCGGTAGTCCACGCCGCTTGCTGCACGAAGGTGCCGTCGAGGTGGTTCGCCGCGCAGTCGTGGACGGCGGACCCTTGGCCTTCTTCGAACGGGTAGTAGGCGACGAGGCCCGTCGTGGGACCCGGCCAGCCGCAGCTCGGGCCGGCGTCGGCGTCGACGGGCGCGTCGAGCGCGACGTCCGCGAGGGCGTCGGCGACGCTCACGTCGGCGCCGCCGTCCTTTGCTGGGGCGTCCGCCGGCGCGTCCGAGCCGGCTTCGGTCACCGCGGCGTCGCCGCCGAGATCCTCCAGCGAAGGAAATAGCGCGCACCCACCGAGGACGGCGAGCCAAGCGACCCGGAGCGCGCGCATGCGAGCATGTTAGCGGATCACGCCGTTCGCGTCCGCCACCGCCCGCCCGAGAGGAGCGAGAGCACGGCGACGAAGAGCGCCGAGCCCACGATTGACCAGAGCACCGGGAACGTCTCGCCGCCGATGCGAAGTCCGAACACCTCGGGGAGCGCGAGCAACCGCGCCACCCACGCGCCGAGCAGCGCGCCGACGTAACCGACCGCGATCGATCCGAGGCAGCCGGCGTGCGTATAGCCGACGATGCTCTGGCCGATCGCGCCGCACACCCCCGCGACGACCAAAAGAACGAGGAGCGAAAAGATGGTCATGAGCGCCGACCGCTGCACGCGCCGCGCCGCCGCGCCGCGGCCGTTCGTGGCGCTTTTGCGCTAGGATGAAGCTCGGAGGGACGCGATGCGCATCGCCGCTTTTGCATTCTTGGCCTGCGGGCTCGGGCTCGGCGTCGCCTGCGGCGGCGCGGAGGACAGCCCGCTGTTCGACGGCGGCGCCGGCGGCGGCGGCGACGGCGGCGACGGCTCGACCACGACGGACGCAGGCTGCGACAACGCCAAATGCCCCACCGTGCCACAAGGGTTCGCGCTCGTGCGCGTCGCGCAGTCTCAAGGCGCGTGTCCGTCGGGCTGGGACGCGACCGACGCGGTCACGAGCCCCACGGCGGCCGCCGATGCGTGCACCTGCGACTGCAACGTCACCCAGCAGCCGAGCTGCGAGGACGGAACCATCACGCGCGACTACGACGACTCCGCGACGCCGACGTGCACGACCGCCGGCGCGACGCTCCCCGCCAACCAAGGCGCATGCTCGCAGACCGGGCAGGCGCTGTTTCTCTCCCACCAGCACTACCAAGTGAACGCGCCTCCCGCGACGGGCGGAGCGTGCACCTACGCGGCGAAGGCGGACCCGGGCAAGCTCGACGCGGCGCACCTGACCGTCTGCGCGCCGCCGACGGGCTGCGCGGCCGCGGCGTGCGACGGAAACGTGTGCATCATGCAATCGGGCGACGTCGATTGCCCGGCGGAGTTCGCCCACAAAACGCTCGCCGGCGCGAGCGTGAGCGCGACCTGCTCCGACTGCGGCGCTTGCACTGTCGCGGGCACGTGCACCGGCACGATGAAGTTCTTCACCGACACGCAGTGCGCCGCGGGCGAGACCGACTTCGCCGCCGACGGCGTCTGCAAGGCGCAGTTCGGCTCGTCCACGAGCTACTACTACTCGTACGAGTACCAGGGGTCGGTGCAGTCGGCGACGTGCGGCGCCGCGACCTCCACGGCGACGCCCTCTCTCGAAAAGCCCGAGACGATCTGCTGTCAGCAGTGACGGCGCTTGCGCCGCGCGAGCGCGGCGACTGCGAGCCCCAGCCCCGCGAGCGGCGCGCGCGAGCTCGTGCCCTCGACGTTGCAGCTGCAGCCGCCGCCGCTGCCTGATTCCTCGTCGCCGATCTCGGCGCCCGCGTCGGGCGTGGGCTTCGGCGCGCACGCGTGCGCCGCGCAGACCTCGCCGGTCTTGCACTGCGAGTCGTCGTTGCACGCGACGCACTGGTTCTTGGTCCCGTCGGCGCCGAGATCGCAGACCCCGGCGTCGCCGCACTCGCCGTCGGCCTGGCACCCTCGGCACGTGTGCGAGGTCGCGTCGCACGTCGGCGCCGCGGGGCTCGTGCAGTCGGCGTTGGCCGCGCACGCGACGCACGTGTACGTCGGGTCGTCGCACGCCGGCGTCGCGCCGGTGCACGCCGCGTGGTGCTTCGAGGTGCACGTCACGCACTCGCCGGCCTTCGGCCCCGCGAGCGCGCACGCGCCGGCGCACGCGTTCTCGCTGTCGAAGTCGTTGCACGGCCTGCACGCGGGCGGCACGAGCGTGCCGTCGCAAATCGGAATGTGTGAGACGCACGCCTGCGCGTAGTTCGACCAGATCTTCTGCACCGTGTAGGCGCCGATTTTGTCGCTCGTGCCCTCGCAGATGTCGGCGACCTCGGAGGAGTTCCACGCCGTCGACGCGAGCGTCACCCACGCGATCGGCCTCGCCGTGGGGTTCGTGGTGTTCGTCTCGACCAGACCGACCTCCATGTCGGTCATCGCTTCGGCGAGCTCGTGCGAGTGAATGAGCGTCGAGGTATCGAACGAGTACCCGCAGCTCGGGTGCACGCCGTACGGCACGCTCATGCCCTTGTAGGTCGCGGTGCCGTGGTACGCCCCGTAGCTCGAGCAGGACTGCAGGCCCACGAGCGTGATCGACACGCCCGGCGGAAAGTCGATCATGTAGAGCGAATCGACGTTGCCGTCCTTGTCGAGCGCGGGTGCGGGCAGCGCGCTCGACGCGAGCTGCGCCACGAGCTCCGTCTGGACGTCGGCGTCGGTGAGGCTGGTCGCGCCATTTTGCGGCGTGATGACGAAGCTGCCGACGAAGCTGCCGCGGCCGATGTGCTGGCTCGAGCCGGGCTGCAAATCCGCGAAGCCGCTGAGACCGATCGTGTCGTACTCGCTCATCCAGTCGACGAACGGGCTCGTCACGATCGCCGTGTAGAAGCCCTGGAGCTGCGTCATGTAATTCGAGTCGACGTTCGCGCCCCACGCGACCTCGACGATCTTCACGTTCGAGATGACTCGGCCGCCGTAGTACTTGAGGTCGCTCGAGAGCGGCGCGGTCGGGATCTTTCCTTGATCCAACCGGAAGATCGCTTGCGCCGACGCGCTCGTCGAGACGAGCAAGACCATCACCCCTGCCGCCCACCGCATGGCGCGATGGTACGGGCCGATCAGAGGCGGCGATAGAAGATTTCGTAGACGAAGAGCACGACCTCGAGGGCGACGAGGACCGCGACGGTCACTTCGAGCCAGTAGTTCCGCCGCTCTTGCGTGAGCTCCACGAAGAGCGCGAAATTGTCCTGGATCATGCGCAGCTTGAGATCGAGCGCGCGGAAGCGATCGGCGATCTCGAACTGCGTGCGCAGCCCGCCGTAGATTCGGTCGAGCGACTCGTCCTCCCACGCGAGCTGCGGCGTGTCGAGGAGCGACAGCGTGAAGACGACTTGGTTGTGCGTCGACATGCCGCTGCCGACGAACCGGAGGAGCTCGCGCGTGCGCGCGGTGAGCTTGCCTGTCTCGGCGAGGCTCGCGGAGAGCTTGTTCAATCGCCCGAGGACCTGGTCGACGTCTTCTTCGTAGTACTCCATCGCCGCCGACTGCGCGGCGACGAGCGAGACGAGCTCGACGAGGCGTCAATCGATGACGCGCGCGACGACGCGATCGAAGCGCACCGACGGGCGCTCGTCGTCGGACGTCTCGATGAGGAGGTTCTCTTGAATCGGCGGGTGCGGCTCGGGGCCGATGCGCGTGGTCACCGCCTCGAGCACGGCGTCGCGCGTCGCGTCCTCGACGCCCGCGAACACGATCGCGCCGAAGTCGTAGCCGACGATCCAAGCGGGCGCGGCCTCGGTGCCGCACTCGGCGACGACTTGCGTCTTGGTCGTCCGGACGTTGCGCGCCGCTTTCTCGAGGACGCCCGCGAGATCCTTCGGCGCGAGGGTGGACGCGAAGGAGTACGCGCGGATCGAGACGCTGCGAGGCATGGGGCTCGCGCATCTTGTCCACGAAACGAAACCGAAACAAGGGCGGTGCTATCGCCAAGACCCGTGCAGAAGATCGACGCGGGCGATACGGCGTGGCTGCTGGTGAGCGCGGCGCTCGTGCTGCTGATGACGCCGGCGCTGGCTCTCTTCTACGGCGGGATGGTTCGGCGCAAGAACGTGCTCTCGACCGTGATGCATTCGGTCGCCGCGATCCCGATCCTGTCGGTGAAATGGGCGCTCGTGGGGTATCACGCTCGCGTTCGGCCCGACGCATGGCGGGATCATCGGCGGCCTCGATTACATGGGCCTGCGCGGGCTCGCCTACCGCAACCACGACACCGTGCCGATGCTCGCGTTCGTCGCCTTCCAGATGATGTTCGCGGTCATCACGCCGGCGCTCATCTCGGGCGCGTTCGCCGAGCGCATGAAATTCTCGGCCTACGTCGCCTTCGTGCTGCTCTGGTCGACGCTCGTCTACGATCCGGTCGCGCACTGGGTCTGGGCGGACGGCGGCTGGCTGCAGAAGATGCACGCGCTCGACTTCGCCGGCGGCACCGTCGTGCACCTCACCGCCGGCATCTCGGCGCTCGTGTGCGCGATCGTGCTCGGCAAGAGGCTGAAATACCCGCAAGAGCGACCGCTCCCGCACAACCTCACCATGACCCTCACCGGCGCGGGCTTGCTCTGGTTCGGCTGGTTCGGCTTCAACGCGGGGAGCGCGCCCACGTCGGCGCCGCTCGCCGCGCTCGCCTTCATGACGACGCACCTCGGGGCGGCCGGCGGCGCGCTCGCCTGGCTCGCCATCGAGTGGGTGCACCGGCAAAGCCGACGGCGCTCGGCGTCGCGTCGGGGCTCGTCGCGGGCCTCGTCGCGATCACGCCGGCCGCCGGGCTTCGTCGCGCCGTGGGCCGCGATCGTCATCGGCGCGCTCGCGAGCGGCGTCTGCTACGTGGCGGTGCTTGCAAAATACAAGTATGGCTACGACGACACGCTCGACGCGTTCGGCGTCCACGGCGTCGGCGGCCTCACCGGCGCGCTCTTCACCGGCGTCTTCGCGCAGGCGTCGCTGAACCCGGACGGCGGCAACGGCGCGCTCTTCGGCGACCCACACCAGCTCGTCGTCCAGCTCGTCGCGTGCGCCGCGTCGGGCGGGTACGCGCTCGTGATGACCGTCGTCATCTTGAAGCTCGTCGACAAGGTCATCGGCCTGCGCGTCACCGAGCAAGACGAGCGCGAGGGGCTCGACACGACGCAGCACGGCGAAGAGGGTTACGCCGGCTGAGGCAAACCGGCGTTCAGTCAGCGAAGGACGATGCGCGCCAGGCGGCAGGCCCCGCCGAAGTTCGGGAGCGGGTGCGCGTAGCCGACGACGACGGCGCGGCCGTCGACCGAGCGGAGCTCGACGTGCTCGCGCGCGAGGTAGTTGGTTCCCGCGTCGCTCGTCACGAGCCCCGGCGTCGCGCCGGGGACGACCACCTCGGGCTCGGTCCACGGGCCCTCGATGCGATCGGCCACGCGAAGCCCGATGTCGTCGGAGAGCGGCTTGCCGTAGACCGCGAGCCAGCGGCCGAGCCACGGGTTGAACGCGATCGAGAGCGCGGCGCTCGCGTGATCGATGAACCACGCGGCCTTCGTGACGTCGGTCGTGTACGCCGCGCCGTCCCAGAACTCGTAGGCGCTGCGCGTCGCCAGGCTCGCCAGCGGCACGCGCGCGAGCTTGCAATGATCGTCGAGGATGCCGGTGGGCTCGCAGTCGAAGAGGTACGCATCGCCGCCGTCGACCGCGAGGCCGCCGTTGCCGAAGAGCGGATCGGGGGCCTGGAAGAGGAACGTCGGGTCGCGCGTCGCCTGCTGCGCGTTCTTCGCGAGCGCGGCGGTGCCGATGGCGTCGGCCGTGAAGCCGCCGCTCTGGCGGAGCACGTGCTGAAAGAGGAGCACAGCGGTCGTGTCGCTCGTGGCGACGCTCGCCGACGGCCAGAGGGCGACGCCGTTCTGCGGATCGGTCTGGTTCTGCGCGGTCTCGGCGGCGGTGTACGGCACGAGCTCGAATGGGAGGCCGGCGTCGTCGAGCGGCTCGTCGAGCGCGAGCGCCGCGTCCGGCGAGCTCCACCCCGCGGTGCTGGAGCGCACCGACGTGCCGTCCTCGGGCGTCGCCTTGGTCAAGAAGGTGTCGCCGAACGTCCAGACGACGCGGTCGCCGACGAGCGCCGAGGTGGTTCCGTCGCGACCCACGACGCTCGGCGGCGCGGAGAAGGCGCCGAGATCGTCGACGTGATCGACGGCGAGCGGTCGAACGCCGGTCGACGCGTCCGGCGCCGCCTTCGACGCGTCGCACGCGAGCACCATGGCGGCGGCCGAGAGGACCCAGGCGCGCATCGTTTCAACCTAAACCAAAACGGGCCGACTATGCTCGCGGCGTGGTGAACGACGAAGTCGCGCGGCTCCTCGGCCGCACCTCGCAGGCGCGGATCGCGCGGTTCGGACCGCCGGGCGCGTTCCTCGCGATCGAGGAGGCGACGATCCTCTTGCCGAACGCCGAGGTGCCCGAAGGCGCGAAGATCGGCGACGAGCTCGAGGTCTTCGTGCACCTCGACTCCGACGATCGACCGATCGCGACGCTGCGCGAGCCGGCGATCCGTCTCGGCGAGGTGGCGTTCCTCGAGGTCGCTGACGTCACGGCGTTCGGCGCATTCGTCGACTGGGGGCTCGTGAAGCAGCTCCTCGTGCCGCTCGCCGAGCAGACGCGCGACGTCCACCGCGGCGAGCGCCACCCGATCGGGCTCCTCGTCGATCGCACCGGTCGCCTCGCGGGCACGATGCGGGTCAGCGAAATGCTCCGCAAGAAGCCGCCCCTCGCCGAGGGTGCATGGGTCTCGGGCGAGGCGTGGCGGAACGATCCCGAGATCGGCCTCTTCGTGATCCTCGAGCGCGCCCACGTGGGTCTCGTCCCGCGCGCGGAGCCGCATCGACTGACGCGCGGCCAGGCGGGGCGCTTCCGCGTCACCCACGTGCTCCCGGACGGAAAAGTGGAGCTCTCGCTCCGCGGCCCCGCGCACGAGGAGCGCGATGCCGACGCCGAAAAGATCCTCGAGGCGCTGCGCGGCGCCAGCCCGCCGAAGATCGGCGACGACTCGACGCCCGACGAAATCCGCGCGGCCCTCGGGATGAGCAAGAAGGCGTTCAAGCGCGCCGCAGGCGGCCTCCTCAAGCGCGGTAGGATTGCGGTCGACGCGGCTGGGTATTTCGTGGCGCGCGAACGAAAGCGGGACCGATGAGGCGGGGAGCCGAATCGACGCGACCTCGAACGCTCGAACGTTCTGCGGGCCTCTACGGCCCTTGACCCGCTCGGGGGCCGACGCTACGTTTTGATCGTTCGGGTTGAACCGAATGATCAAAACGATGTCGAATCAAGCTGAAAAGCTGCGCTTTCGTGAGGCCTCACGCCACTTCGAGGAGGGTCTCGCGCGCATCTGCGGGCTCTACGGGGTGAACCCGCTCGCCGGGCGCCTCTTCGGCGTCTTGTTCGTGTCCGCGGAGCCTGTCTCGCTCGAGGAGCTCTGCGCGCGCGTGTCGTCCGCCAAGAGCACGGTGAGCGTCGCCCTCCGCACGCTGCTCGCGGCGCGCGTCGTCCGCCGGCTGCCGCGCAAGAACGATCGGCGCGACTGGTACGAGGCCGTCGCCGACCCGTGGGAGATCCTCGCCGAGTGGAACCGGCGCTTCTTCCAGCCCGAGCTCGAGATGTGGAGGGAGACGGGCGCCCTGCTCGAGCGATTGCTCGGCTCGCGCGACGCGCCCACGGGCGAGCCCGCGCGCGTCCTCCGCGCGCGCCTCTCGACGCTCGAGGAGTTCATGGCCGTGTTCGACGATCTCATGAAGAGCACGCTCCGCCCCGTCGCCGCGCCGAAGACGCGCGCCCGCACGATCCGCTCGAGGAGGAGCCGTGATGTCCCGTGTTCGCGCCGTCCCGCCTTCGACGGGCTCGTCGACGCGCGTCGTCCTCGTCTCGGGCAAGGGCGGCGTCGGCAAAACGACCGTCGCGGCGGCGACCGCGGCGCTCGCGGCCAAGCGCGGCAAGCGCTCGCTCGCGCTCAGCCTCGATCGCGCGCACAACCTCGGCGACGTGCTCGGTCACCCGCTCGGCCCGGAGCCGGTGCGCCTCGCGGACAATCTCTCCGCGTTCGAGGCCGACCCTCAGGCCGAGCTCCGCCGGCATTGGCGCGCGCTCAGCGGCTACCTCGCGCGACTGCTCGAGTACCTCGGGCTCGGCGGCGTCGAAGCGGACGAAGTGGCGGTTTTCCCGGGCCTCGAGGAGCTGCTGGTGCTCTCGCGCGTGACCGAGATTGTCGAGTCGAAGGAATACGATTTGGTCGTCGTCGACCTCGCGCCGACCGCGTCGAGCCTGCGGTTGCTCGGCTTTCCCGAGCTCATGGCGGGCACGTTCGGCAAGCTCGTGAAATGGGAGCGGCGCTTCATGCACCTGCTGCGTCCGGCGGCGAAGCGCGCGACGAAGATGCCGCTGCCCGAGGACGAAGCTTACGAGGCGCTCGAGGCGCTCGCCGCGCGGCTCGCGCGCCTGAAGACGCTCCTCACCGACGCCGAGCGCACCGTGGTGCGGCTCGTGTCGATCCCCGAGCACATCGTCGTCGAGGAGACGCGCTCGGCGTTCACGCTGCTCTCGCTCTTCGGGCTCTCGGTGGACGCGGTCGTCCTCAACCGCGTGCTGCCCGAGGAGCTCTCGCGCGGGTACCTCGCGGGGTGGACGAAGATCCAGGCGCGCGAGAGGTCGCGCGCGCGCGAGCTCTTCGCGGACGTGCCGATCCTCGAGCTGCGCTTTCAGGCGAGCGAGGTCATCGGCGCGGCCGCGCTCGCGCGCGTCGCCCGCGAGCTCTACGGCGAGCGCGATCCGTCGGAGGCGTTTCGCGTCGCACCGCCGCTCCGTTTCCGCCGCGAGCGGGGGAAGACGCGTCTCGAAGTGAGCCTGCCGCACGCGGCCGCCGGCTCCGTCGACCTGAAGCAGCGCGGCGACGACCTGATCCTCACGATCGGAGGCTGGCGCCGTCAGCTCGCGCTCCCCGCGTCGCTCCGCGGTCACGCCGTCACCAGCGCGAAGCTCTCGCGCGGCACGCTCACGATCGATCTCGAGGAGGACAACCCATGAAAGACACGCTCGGAAGGCTCGATCGCGCGGGGAAAACGTACGGCACGCTCGTCAAGACGCGGGCGCTCCAGCCGACGGATTTCGAGGTGCGCACGGGCGAAGTGCTCGTCCTGCTCGGGCCGAGCGGCTCCGGAAAGACGACGATGCTCAACCTGCTCGGCGGGCTCGACACGCCCACCGAGGGGCACGTCGTCGTCGCCGGGCGCGAGCTCGACACCCTCGACCGCCGCGGGCTCACGGAGTTTCGGCGAGCGAACGTCGGGTTCGTGTTCCAGTTCTTCAACCTCGTGCCGAGCCTGACCGCGCGCGAGAACGTGCTCGTCGCGGGGGAAATCGTCGGCGCGACGGCGAAGGACGCCGACGACTGGCTCGCGCGCGTCGGCCTCGGCGGGCTCGGCGATCGTTTCCCGCAAGAGCTCTCGGGCGGACAGCAGCAGCGGGTCGCCGTGGCGCGCGCGCTCGCGAAGACGCCGAAGCTCCTCCTCGCCGACGAGCCGACCGGCGCGCTCGACCACGAGGCGGGCGGCCGCGTGATCGGCCTCCTCGCCGGCGCGGCGCACGACGCGAGCTGCGCGGTCGTCATCGTCACGCACGACGAGAGCGTGTGCGCGCGCGCGGATCGCGTCGTGCGCCTCCGCGACGGACGCGTCGTGTCCGACGAGGCCGCGTCATGATGCTGCTCGCGCGCAAATCATGGCGTCAGCTCCGCCGCGAGCGCGGGCAGGCGCTCGCCGTGTCGCTCGTGATGGCGCTCGGCGTGATGCTCTTCGTCGCGTCCGCCGGCGCCTACCTCGATCTTCGCGACAGCTACGCGGCGACGCAGAAGCGGCTCGCGCTCGCCGATCTTCACGTCGCGACCGCGCCGATCGCGCCGGACGACGTCGCGCGCGTCGCGTCCTCACCCGACGTCTCGAAGGCCGACGCGCGGGTCGACGCGTCGCTCCCGGTCGTGGTCGGGAAAACGCGCGCCGAGCTGCGCGTTCTCTCGCTCCCAGCGTCGGGCCAGCCCGAGCTCGACCGCGTGCTCGTCCTCGAGGGTGCGCTCCCTCGAGACGGCGAGATCCTGCTCGAGAAACACTTCGCGCAACGACACGCTCTCCGCGCGGGCTCCTCGGTCGCGCTGAGCGCGGGCGGCGTCGATCGAACGCTACGCGTCTCGGGCGTCGGGACCGCGGCGCAATGGCTCTGGGTCGCGCGGAGCGACGCCGATCCGATGCCCAGCCCGGACACGTTCGGCGTCGGCTGGATGCGTCGCGGCGCGCTCGCCGAGCTCGCGAAGCCGATCGAGGCCTCGCTCGGCCCGGAGGCGCCCGAAGACCTGCGCGTCGCCGCGAGCCCGACCGACTCGAACGAGCTGCTCGTCATGGCGGGCCCCGCGGGCGTCGAGGCGGCGCGGACCGCCGTCGCGCGCGTGCTCGGGCCGCGCGCGCGCCGCAGCGTCGACGCCGCGCACCTCACGGGCATTCGCCTCTTGCAGATGGACGTCGACGGGTACGAGGGGATGGCCACGTTCTTTCCAATCTTCTTTCTCGGCGTGGGGACGTTCATCGTCGCGTCGATCCTGAGCCGCCTCGTCGACGCCGAGCGCGCGATCATCGGCACGCTCCTCGCGATTGGCGTTCGCGCGCGCCGCATCCTCGGCGCGTACCTCGGGCACGCCGTGGTGCTCGGCGGCGTCGGCGCGCTCTTCGGCGCGATTCTGGGTTTCGCCGTCACCCGCCCGCTGACGCACGAATACGCGACCGAGCTGGGGATCCCGTTCGTCCTCGCGGCGCCGCACTTCGGGCTCGCCGCCGCGGGCGTCGGGATGGCGCTCGTCGCGTCGGCGCTCTCCGGCCTGTTGCCGGCGTGGCGCGCGTCGCGCGCGGCGCCGGCCGACGCGATGCGCCCGCCGGTCCCGCGCGCTGGTGCGTTGGCGCGAGCGCTCCGCGCGTTGCCGGGGAGCATGCTCGTCCGCATGGCGATGCGCGACGTCGTCGGTCGGCCGCTTCGGTCTCTCGGAACGGCCGCGGGCGTCGCCGCGGCGCTCGTCCTCGTGATGACGAGCGGCGCGCTCCTCGACTCGATGCGCTCGGTGATCGACACGCTCTTCCACGACGCGCGCCGCTACGACGTCGCGGCCGACCTCGTCGCCCCGGCCCCCAAGAGCCAAGCGCTGGCGCGCGTCCGCGCGCTGCCCGGCGTCGCGCGCGCCGAAGCGAGCCTCGCCCTCCCCGCGCACCTCTCGGCGAACGGGAAGACCGAATCCGTCGTCGTCCGCGGCATCGATCCCGACGCGACGCTCGTTCGCTCGGTGGACGTCGGCGGTCGCCTGGTCCCGCCCGGCGCGGAGGGCATCGTCCTCACGCGCGCCGTGGGCAAGACGCTCGGCGTCTCGGTCGGCGACTCGGTCGAGCTCGACACCGCCACGGCCGGCGGGAAAACGCGCTTTCGCGTCGCCGGCTTCGCCGACGCCGCGCTCGGAAAAACGGCGACCACCCGGCTCGACGATCTCGACCGCGCCGCCGAGCTCCCGGACATGGTCGACTCGGTCGCGGTCACCGCGGCGCCCGGTCGCCTGGCCGGCGTGCGCGAGGCGCTCGCAAAAGACGAGGCGGTCGGCCACGTCGACGACGCCGCCGCGATGCGCGACGTCATTCAGGACGCGATGGCGTTCGGCTGGGTGATGATCGCGGCGATGCTCCTCTTCAGCGTCGCGCTCGCCGGCGCCATCCTCTACAACACGGCGACGCTCGGCATCGTCGAGCGCAGCCGCGAGATCGCGACGCTCCGCGCGCTGGGCCGGAGCTTCCGCGAGATCGCGGTCGGCATCACGCTCGAGAACGCGCTCCTCTGCGTGCTCGGGCTCGTCCTCGGCTTCCCGCTCGCGCTCCTCTCGATCCGCGAGGTCCTCGCGCTCTACTCGGGCGATCTCTTCGCGTTCCCCTTCGTCCTCTCGCGCGCGACGGTCGCGTGGTCGCTCTCGGGCGTCCTCTTCGTGCTGCTCGTTTCGGAGTGGCCCGCGCTCCGGCAGGTCGCGCGGAGCAACCTCGCGGACGCCGTCCGGGAGCGCGCTTGAGCGCGCCCGTCAGCGGCGGAGATCGCCGAGGGCGGGTTTGGGCACGTGCTTCCACGGTCTGCCGCGGTCCATCATGCGCCCGGTGAACGGGTCGAGCGGGAGGTTCGCTTCGATCGGGTAGTACGCGTTGTGCGCGTCGATGAGGGCGTGCAGCTCGACGAGCTTCTTCTCGAGCTCGTGCTCGGACCGATCCGACGTCGCGATCAGCTCGGACAAGTCTTCGATGCGCTTCAGCCGGCGCGCCCACGCGGGGACGCCGGTGACGACAGCGTTCACGCGCTCCGCGGTGGTGATCGTGAAATTCCGTGCGGGCGCCGCCGTCTGCTCGATTTTCCGACTCACGCCGCAAAATGTAGTGTGCGACCCGGCGTTCGCCAACGGCACGTTCAGCCGAGGGCTTCGCGCGCGGCGTCGGCGGCGCTCGTGAAGGGGCTTTGGCCGATTTGCGACAGCACGCGCTTCACGTCGCCGTGGTCGCGGTGGTGACGGAGGCCCCGGACGATGGGCCACACGTCGTCCTCGCTGCGCGCTTGCGAGAAGAGCTGCAAGTAGAGCGCGGCGGCTTGCTGCGGCGGCATCAGCGCCGCCATCGAGCCGAGCGCCTCGCGGCGCACCTCGGCCGAGGAATCTTGCTGAGCCATGTGCTGCGCGATCGGGAGCAGCTGCGGCATCTTCTCCATGTTGCAGAACTGGAACGCGAGCGACCGCCGGACCTCCTCGTCCGGATCCTGCGCGAGCCGCTGAGCGATTCCCCACACGCGCTGGAGCGCCGCCGCGGGCTGCCACCCGAGCTGACCTGCGATCGCCTCGCGGACCTTCGGGCTCGCGTTCTGGGTGTGCTTCTCGAAGACCGCGAGCGCGAGCTCGCCCATGCCGTTGTGGTGCACGAGCGAGAGCGTCGACACGCACTCGGCCTGCACGTCGGCGTCGGGATCGGCGTCGGCGAGGCCCGCGACCCAGTGCATGAGCTGTTGGTCGTCGCGGAAGCAGGAGAGCGCGCTCACCGCCGCCTTGCGCACCGGCGCCGCCTGGTCCTGCGCGAGCGCGACGAGGAGCTCGCGCTTGCCGTTGAACTTCTCGGCCGCGTTGAAGCGAAGGTTCTGGGCGACCTTCGCGCGCACGTCGGACCGCGCGTCTCCCGCGAGCTGCTGCACGAGCGGGAGCGCGCCTTCTTCGGCGAATTTGGTCGCCGCGACAATCACCTGCTCGAAGGTCTCGTCGTCGAGGCCGGGGGTGTTGGCGACGGCGTAGAGCGTCTGGAGGTGCTGAGGCTGCACGCGGTTGTCGACGAGGTTCGCCCACGCCTCGAGCGCCTGCCGCCGCACCCGCACCGTCCCATTTTGCATGTACCATGCAACCAATGGCTCGGCCTCCATCAGCTCGGAGCCTTCGGAGTAGCAAGCGAGGAAGAATTCGCGGAGCGCTTCGACGAGCTCCTCCTCGTTCTGGCTCCGCAGGTTCTTGAAGCGTGCCTCGATCTCGGCGAGCGGGATCCGGCGGTTCGGGTTCTTCGACGCCTCGACGACCTTCAGGTCGGCCTTGGCGCTCGGGTCCTTGACGCTCGGGATGTCGGCCGTCGCGACGACCTGGAACGAGACGTTGTGCGCCGTCGGCGGCAAGTCGCCCGGCACCGTGAGGCGAAACGTGAAGTCTTGCCGCGATCCCGGCGGGACGTCGCCGCCGGCGGCGACGACCTGGTGCGCGACCTCGCGCGCGTCGATGTCGGGCAGCGACTGCCCCTCGCGCGTCTGCACGCGCACGTAAAGGAGGCTCACTTTGAGCTCGGTGAGCTTCAGCGGCTTCGTCCCGCCGCCGAGGACCACCCGCCCGCCGACCACGCTGCCGGGTGACGACGTCGTCGTGTCGAGCGTGAGCGCCAGGTTCGTACCGCCACCGAACATCGAGTCGAGCAAGCCCATCGGATTTTCTCCTCTGCCCGAATACGCGCCCCGGCCGATATACTTCCCGGCCGGAGTGACGATGCACCTGCACCTGATCGCGCCGTCGAACGAAGACTCGACGCACATCAAGCCGCTCTGGGCGCAGACCCTCGCGGCCCACACGCCCGCGACGTCGAGCTCACCAGCTTCGTCTTCGGGCTCGACGACGACGGGGGAGACTCCTTCATGCGCACCGTCGACTTCTGCGTCGAGTCGAAGATGACGATGGCGCTCTTCGTTCTTCGAGCCGAAGCGGATGTCACGCGACGTGGATCCAGAACGCCGCGTACTGGCCGATCAACCTGATGATGCACGCGCTCGCCGAGCGAAAGATCGCCGGCGGCGAGCGCGAGTGGCGAAAGCACCGCTCGCTCGAGCTCCCCTTCGGCCTCTGAGGGTCACCAGTCGCAGATGGCGGCGCCCCAGGTGAACCCGGCGCCGAAGGCGACCATCGCGACCTTCATGCCGCGCTTCAATCGCCCTTCTTTCTCGGCCTCCCACAAGAGGAGCGGGATCGTTGCGGCGGTCGTGTTGCCGTACTTCTGGATGTTGTGGAGGAGCTTCTCCTCCGGCAGACCGAGCTGCTGCGCCACGTACTGGTTGATGCGCATGTTCGCCTGGTGGAACGCGAACAGGTCGATGTCGTTCGCCGAGAGCTGCTTCTCCCAGAGCACCTGCATGAGCGACATGCACATTCGCTCGACGGCGTTCTTGAAGACGGGCTTGCCGTCCATCTGCGGCCAGAGATCCTCGGGCGGGATCGTGGCGCTGCCCATCTTGTCGCCGTCGATCATCTTCGCGTACGGGCGCTTGCGGATGTCGAACACGCGA
This sequence comes from uncultured delta proteobacterium, assembly GCA_963731595.1. Classification (GTDB taxonomy): domain Bacteria; phylum Myxococcota_A; class Polyangia; order Polyangiales; family Polyangiaceae; genus DASXHD01. Next base: position 314,056 of record CAVSWE010000009.1, on the reverse strand, counting down.
AGGTAGAGCGCCTCGATGCCGCGGCCGTCCGCGCCGAGCGTCCAGTTGCGGACGCCGCGATCTTCTTCGGTCGCGCTGACGACGACCGCGCCGGCGCCGTCGCCGAAGAGCGACGTCACGGTGCGACCGCGCGTCGAGAAATCGAGCGCCGCCGAGTGCGTCTCCGCGCCGACGAGCAGCACGTGCTTGCAGCCGCCCGCCCGCACCATCGACGCCGCCGTCGCCAGGCCGTACACGAACCCCGAGCACTGGTTTCGGATGTCCATCGCCGGTACGAACTTCGGGTCGTCGCCGTCGAGCATGCCGAGCTTGCGCTGCAGGAAGCACCCGCTGCCGGGGAAGTGGATGTCCGGCGAGAGGGTGCAGAAGAGGATCATGTCGATGTCTTTCGGCGTGATCCCCGCGTTCTTGATCGCCTCCTGGCACGCGGGCACGGCGAGGTCGGAGGAGCCGATCCCTTCGTCGGCGTAGCGTCGCTCCTGAATCCCGGTGCGCTGCACGATCCAGTCGTGCGTCGTGTCGATCCCGTACTGCTCGCGCAGGTCGTCGTTGGTCACCACGCGCGGCGGAACGTAGCCTCCGGTCCCGGAAATGTAGGCGTTGGGCATCGGGGAGTCGTTAGCATGAGCGCAAGCGCGGCGGAAGGCGGGCGCTCACTTGCAACAGACGGTTTTCGGCGCCGTGAGGCCCGCGTCGCCGCCGCCGCCGGCCGGCGTGCACGACACCGCGGGCGGCGCCGCGAGGTTCACCTCGAAGCTGTCGTAGAGCCCGCTCAGCGCCTGACACGTCCCGTTCAGCGCGATCGTTTGCGACGTGAAATTGCCGCCCGTGGCGCAGCTGTTGTTCGCGTTGTAACCGCCCTGGAAGTAGCCGTAGTAGACCGTCGCGCTCGCGGCGCACGTCGGCGCGGCGCCGGGATCGCAGGTGCACGCCTCGCATGACCCGGAAGCGCTCGCGCCGACGACGTGCCGGGTCAAGCCCAGCCCGGCCGGGCAGCTCTGGACGCCGTCGGCGGCGATGCAGCGCTGACCGGCGGTCTGACCGCACACGGCCGCCGCCCCGGCGTCGCACCCGGCGGCGCACAAGGTGGCTGGCTCGGCCTGCGCGGCGGGGGCCGACGCGTCGGCCGCGCACGTCACGTTTCCGGTCGCGGTCGCGGGCTGCGCGAGCTGGAGGTGCGCGCTGTTTTGATTCTGGCACGCCGCGACGTTCACGATCGAAGAGCTCGAGCAGTTGAGCCCGTTCTGAACGTTCACCGTCGCCGGGCACGACCAGCTGCCGCTCGTCGTGCACTGGCACTCGCACGCTCCCGCGGCGAGCGAAGGGTTCGTGACCCACGGCGAGCCGGTGAAGTCGCCTGCCGGACAGCCCGCGTCGCCTTCCGCGAGCACGTACGGCGTCCATCCGTCGGGGACGCCGGCGTCGAACCCGAAGCACGAGACGTCGGTCGTCGCGCAGCTCGGCGGGAGCGGCACGTCGGCAACGACGTCCGCAACGACGTCCGCGCCGCCCTCGCTCTTCGTGACGACGTCCTCGGTGCCGCCGCCGTCGATCGGCGCGAGCCCCGATTCGTCGATTCCGCACGCCGCGAGCGCGCCCATCGCGAGCGCCACGAGCCCCCGACGAAAATGTCGCATTCCATACAGTTTCCCGCCTCTGGGCCCGACTTGCAACCGGCGCGTCCGCCTCGCGGGTGTCGGCGCGTCTTTGAGAGGGGAATGCGCACGCTCATGCTCCTCCCCTGGATGGCGCCGCACAAGGTGATCCCTTGGCAGCGCGCGATCGTGCTCGCGATCCTCGGCAAGGTCGAGGTCGTGGCGGAGTACGACGAGGTCGTTCGGTCCCCGTCGGTGGCGCTGCGCGCGCCGGCGGTCGTCCGCATGCGTCGAGCCGAGCTCCCGCGTCGCGGAACGATCCGCTTCTGCCGCGCGAACGTGTTTCGCCGCGACGGGTTCGCGTGTCAGTACTGCGCCGCGGTGCTGCCCGCGCGCGAGCTCACGTTCGACCACGTCGTGCCCCGCGCTCGCGGCGGTCGCACCGACTGGGACAACATCGTGACGTGCTGCCGCGCCTGCAACGACGCGAAGCGCGATCGCACGCCGGAGCAGGCGGGCATGAAGCTCGCGCGTCGTCCCGCGCGCCCGGGGTGGCTGCCGCCCTCGGCGCTCGCGATGCGCGTCGAGCTCCGCGCGGCGCCTCGCGTCCCCGAGGAGTGGCGGGCCTTCGTCTGACCCCGAAACGCGGACCGCCGAGCGCTCGTGAGCCATCGCGAGCGCTCGCGGTCTCCCGCGGGCGAGTGACGCGCGATCCAGCCATTCTCCCGCGGTTTTCCGATCCCGCGGCTGGTACGAATCCCGCAGTGCCCCCGGCGTGATTAAGCGCTCCCCTCTTCTTCGCCGCTGCCCTCCTCGCCGCCGCGTGCTCGTCCACGACCGACGACGGCACCTCCGGCGAGTCGTCGTCCGACATCACGACGACCGACGTCCTCTCGCGCGCGCAGCAGTGGGTGAACGCCAAGCTCCTCTACTGCCAAGCGCCGAACCACGCGCACGACTACGACAGCGCGTGCAGCTCGACGTGCAACCGCCAGGACGACGCGCAGTGGGACCCTTATCGGAGCGACTGCTCGGGCTTCGTCTCGTGGGCTTGGGGCCTGCCGGCGCCGGGCCGCGTGACCTCGCAGTTCGCGCCCACCGACACGACCGTCTCGCACGCCATCCAGGCGAAGGACCTCGAGCCCGGCGACGCTTGCAACTACCCGGCCGATCACATCGTGCTCTTCGTGAAGTGGATCACACCGTACACCGAGGCCGAATTCTACGAGGAGCCGGGCTGCAGCTCGTCGACGCCGTACGCGCACTCGTTCACGTCGAGCGTCACGTTGAACGGCTCGTCGATCCACATCGCCTACGAAGGGATGACGTTCACGGCGATTCGGTTCAACGGCATCACGCCGCCCGACGCGCCGCCGAACGGCCACCTCGACACGGCCGCGTGCGACGCGATCGGCGGCTGGACGCAGGACCCCGACTCGCCGAAGAACCCGCTCTCGGTTCACCTCACGTTCGACGCCCCGACGGGCAAGGCCGGGTCGGGCACGATGAAGACGATCGCGGACGCGTACCGCGCCGACCTGTGCACGTCGCTCGGCACGTGCGACCACGCATGGTCGGTCGCGACGCCGCTCGGCCTGCAAGACGGACAGAAGCACACCGTCTACGCGTACGGCGAGGACGCCGAGAACAGCTCGCTCCAGCTCCTCACGAACGCGCCGAAGTCGTTCACCTGCCAGCCGCCCGCGATTCCGAGCGGCATCAAGCGCCACGTCGTCGACCCGACGTCGATGAAATCGTGGAAATTCGATCCGCTCCTCGACGTCGCGAAGGAGCCGCTCGCGTCCGTGACCGCCGTGGGCGACGGCCCGGATCTTCCCGCAACGCCGACGGTGGTCATCTCCGACGACGGCTCGCCCGAGGTGTGGGTCATCGACGTCGCGAAGGACGGCACGCAGGTGCGGCGTCACGTCGTCAACCCGACGTCGCTCGCGGCCTGGCAGTTCGCGGCGACGACGTGGACGTCGGCGAAGGTGAACGCGATCGCGAAGGGCCTCGACTGGCCCGCCGCGCCGTTCGTCCTTCAGGGGAGCGGCGACCCCGCGGTCTACGTGATGGACGAGATCCCGCCCCCGAACGGCACCGGCTCCGGCTCGACCGGAGGCGGCGCCTCGAACGGGCCGCAAAACGGCGACGGCGGCGGCGCGGGCGGCTGCAACGAGTCGAACGGTCCCGCCGAGGGCGCGTGGGCCCTCGCGCTCCTCACGCTCGCGCTCGCGCGCAAGAGGCTGACAGCGGCGCGCTGACTGCTTTCCCTGCGCCGGCGCTGACGTGCCGATGGTAGCTTCGCGCTCCAGTGCGGCGGTTCTTCTCGCTCGACCTCCTCGACAACCGCTACCCGCAGCTCCACGGGCTGCGCGTCCTCGCGATCATCAGCGTCGTCCAGTTCCACGTCACGTCGATCTTCGCGCTCGAGCAATCGATCCGGCTCGATCGCGACTGGGTCGTGAGCTCGCTCGCGATCTTCTTCGGGATGGACCTCTTCTTCATCCTGAGCGGGTTTCTGATCGGCTCGATCCTGCTCTACTCGCTGAAGAACAAAGACACGCACAAGCGTCCGATCCGCCGGTTTTACCTGCGCCGCGTCTTCCGCACGTTTCCGCCGTATTACGTCGTCCTCACGGCGCTCGTCGGCCTCTACGTGCTCTCGCCCGAGCAGCACCACAACCTGTGGAAGGAGTACGCGTACCTCACGAACTTCACGCGGCTCGGGCGCTTCGACGTGATCATGTTCTGGGGTTGGTCGCTCGCGCTCGAGGAGCAGTTCTACCTCGTCGTCCCGCTGCTCTTCTTCGCGCTGCAGTTCCTGAAGACCGACCGCAAGCAGATCGCGCTGCTCGTGCTCATCTGGGCGAGCGCGCTCGTCGTGCGCTTGGGCATCTACTGGTTCCACGAGACGCCGTGGATCGACGTCGAGCTCTACGGCGCGCTCTATTTCCGCACGTACACGCGCTACGACACGCTCGTCACGGGCATCCTCCTCGCGGTCGTGCACGACCGGTTCCGCGAGCCGATCGGGCGCTGGCTGATGGACCCGTTCCACCGCGCGCTCGTCGCGATGTTCTCGCTCTTCTTCTTGTGGACGCTGCTTCGGCCGTGGACGTTCATGCCCGAGCACCTGAACCTCTTCCACGTCTTCGCGTGGGGCACGCTGACGACGCTCATGTGGTCGGGGTTCCTGCTCTTGCTGCTCCACGGGCACGGCGTCGTGCACCGCTTCCTGTCGGCGCCGATCTTCCGCCGCCTGGCGACGCTCGGCTACGGCGTCTACCTCGTGCACATCCCCTTGTGCGATCACGTCGTCGTACCGCTCGCGCACCGGATGATCTCGCGACAGGTCTCGCTGATGATCGTGTGGCCCGTTTCGCTGGTGCTCTTGCTCGCGCTCTCGGTCGCGGTCTCGTACGCGATCCACCTGCTCGTCGAGAAGCCCTCGCTCTGGATGCGCGACCGCGTGGCGGGCTGAGCGTCAAGGATCGAGCGGCATGCCGAAGCCGACGCGCGGCGGCGGCGCGTCGTGCCACGCCTTCTTGCCGTCGGTCACCCAGACGAGTGACTCGAGCTTCTGCTCGAACACGAAGTGGACGCGGCCGGGGCCGTGCTCGCCGCCTTCGATCACCTTGGCGGTGAGGCCCGGGACGTGGACCACGTCGCCGGCGTGGAGCGGCTGGTCCTCGCTGCGGAACAAATCGTCGGGGCCGGTCGGGAAATAGCCGCGGCCCTTCGGCACGACGAGGTCGATCGTGCGGTCGCCCGTGCGCAGCACGAGCGCGTGCGGCACGAGCGACAGCACCCACCAGCGGTGCGGCAGGCGGCCGTCGGGGTCGAGCGCGAAGGGCGAGAAGAGGACCGTCTGCCAACTGGCCCGCGCGACGACGATGTTCGCCTCGAGCGGTTTGTCGTCGACGCGGTCGCGCAGCCACGCGGTGCGATCGACGAAGTCGGTCGACGTCTCGTGGAAGAATCGCGTGCTCAAGAACGACGTCACCGGCGCGTGCACGAGGTGGAAGAACCCGAGGACCACGGCGAGCAGGCTCGCGAGGTCTCCACGCACGGCGTCGCCCGCGTTCGCCGGAAACCACGCGCGCTCGAGAGTGAGCGCGACGACCGGCGCCATGCCGAGCACCGCGACGCCGAGGAGGCGAGGCGAGGGGAGCACCGCGACCATCGGCACGAGCGCGACGATTGACCCGGCGACGAGCGCGAGGCCGAGCTTGCGCGTCCGGTCGTCCTGCGCGCGCAGCGCTCGCCGCACGGGGAAGGCGATCAAGACCGCGACGACGACGACGAACGCGCCGAGCGCGTACGGTTTGGCGTCCATCACCCAGTCCGAGTCGGACGCGAGCCACGCGTCGACGAGCAGGCGAGCGAGCCTCCGCGGCGCTCCCTCGAAGAACGCGCCCGTCTGCACGAACGGATCGCGGTAAAATCCCGAGCCGGAGTTGCCGAACCCGAGCTTGGCGCGCGCGGTGACCGTCGCGAGCGCCGGCGCGGCGAACGCAGCGATCGCCATCGCGCGGCGCTCGAGCGTCTTGCTCGGCGCGAAGATCTCGAGCGCGAGGACGTAAGCGCCGAACGCCAGCGCATACTCGCCCGCGAGCATCGCGAGCGCGAAGAGCCCGAGGGCCGCCCAGAAATCGCGCCGGGCGCCGCCTTCGCGGTAGCGCACGAGCGCGCCCATCGCGAACGTCCCGAACGCGAGCGACACGAGCACCTCGCGGTTCGCGAGCCACGAGAGCGGGATCGCGTGGCAAGGCGCGAGCGCGAAGATCACCGTCGCGATCGCGGTGGCGCGCGGCGAGAGCCAATGCTTGTAGAGTGCACGCGCCCCGATCACCGCGAGCGCCCACCACAAGAAGGAGTGCGCGTGGTGGAGCAGCGGGTGGTCGCTCAGACGAAAATCGAGCCAGCGAAGCGCGCTCGAGAGGGGCCGGAAGAAGCGAATCGTCAGGTGCGGGTGCGTCCACCAAGGCAGGACGCCGCGGTCGACGAGCAGCGTGCGATCTCCGTCCGTAACGAAGTTGTACAGGTCGAACGGACTTCGTCGCGACGGGAACGTCCCGCGGACCATCGACTTCTGGACGTAGTCGTCGAGCCAATAAGGCGACAAAAGCCCCGGCAGGAACACGAGAAATCCGATCGCGACGACGAGCCACGAGCGGCTTCGGTCGAAGAAACTTCGACGGGCGAGGGTGGGGACGGCCATTGCGCGTGCGGGAGCGGCGACATGCAAACATCTCACGATGACGCGGCGCGCGAGCGCATTTTTTCGAAGCTGGGCCTTGCGGCCACCTATGCCGTTACGTATGGTTCTTCACCCGCCGTGAAACACACCCTCCTTGCTTTCGCGCTCCTCGCCTCCCTCGCCGCAACCGGATGCGCCGCATCGGGCGTCGCGGATGACGACGGCGGTCCGAGCGACTTCGACTCGGGCATCAAGGCCGACGTCAAGACGGACGGCGCCAAGCAACAAGAAACCGGCACCACGCAAGAGTGCGTGCCGAGCTGCTCGAGCGACACCGACTGCGAGAACAGCTGCCCGGCGGTGCCGAACGGCGTGAACTGCTGCGACACCTCGACCGGCATTTGCTACGCGTACGCGTCGTCGGTCTGCCCGGCGCCGGTGCAAGACGCCGGCTTCGATTGAGCGTTTGAGCAGCGACCTCTTCGAAGCGATCGCGTTCCGCGGCGGGGCGTGGGCGAAGAACCGCCTCGCGCTCGCGCCGATGACGAACTGCCAGAGCCACGACGACGGCTCGCTCGGCGACGCGGAGCTCGCGTGGATCGCGCGGCGCGCGCGTGGCGGGTTCGGCGTCGTCGAGACGTGCGCGGCGCACGTGTCGCGCGACGGCAAAGCATTTCCCGGGCAGCTCGGCATGTTCGACGACGCGCTCGCGCCCGGCCTCGCGCGCGTCGCGACCGCGATTCGCGAAGAGGACGCGCTCGCGCTCGCGCAGCTGCATCACGGTGGGATGCGCGCGGTCGAGAGCCCGGATCGCTGGAGCGCGATGCCGAGCGAAGGCGTGCGCGCCGCGACCGAAGACGATCTCGCGCGCGTGATCGAAGACTTCGCCGCGGCGGCTGCGCGCTGCGAGCGCGCCGGTTTCCACGGCGTGGAGATCCACGGCGCGCACGGCTACCTGCTGACGCAATTTCTCAGCGCGCAGAACGAACGCGCGGACGCGTGGGGTGGCGCGTTCGAGAATCGCGTCCGCTTGACGCTCGAGGTCACTCGCGCGGTCCGCGCGCGCGTGCGGAGCTCGTTCGTCGTCGGCGTGCGTCTCTCGCCCGAGGATTTCGGGAACGCACGCGGGATGGACCTCGACGAGAGCCTCGCGACCGCGAAGATGCTCGCCGACGAGGGCGCCGACTTCGTGCACGCGTCGCTGTGGGACGCGTCGAAGAACACCAAGAAGCGCCCCGAGGCGCACGCCGTCACGTTGTTTCGCGAGGCGCTCCCGCGCGAGGTGCTCGTCGTCGTCGCCGGCGGGATCTGGACGCGCGCCGACGCCGAGTCGATGCTCGCGCGCGGCGCGGACCTCGTCGCGCTCGGCCGCTCGGCGATCCTGAACCCGGATTGGCCGCTCGAAGCGCGCGATCCCGCGTGGCAGCCGAAGCGCCCGCCCATCTCGCCCGAGGAGCTGCGCGCCCGCGCGGTCAGCGACGTCTTCGTGAAATACCTCCGCAACTGGAAGAACTTCGTGAGCCCATGAAACGTGTACTTTGCATCCTTGCGGCCGCGGCCTTGATCGCGGCATCTTCGTGCTCGTCGCCGCAGCCCGTGGCCGTCCCGGACGGCTGCGACCCGCTCGTCCCCGAGCACTGCGGCTTCCCGTTCCCGAACGATTTCTGGCGGGACTCGAGCGGGCACATCGCGCTCGGCGCGAACACGCTGCCGGTGCCGACGATCGGCAAGGCGATCGACCCGAGCGCGCTCGCCTGGCGCGACGGCTTCTCGCCCGGCGAGCTCGCGATGACCTACTTGCCGAACGCGACGGCGACGGGGTTGCCCGACTGGCAGCACATCGCCGACTCGATCACGACGAGCTCGCCGACGATCCTGATGGAGGCCGACACGGGCGCGCTCGTGCCGCACTTCTCGGAGGTCGACATGGGCACCTTCCACGACGACGACCGTGCGCTCATGATTCACCCGGTCGCGCGCTTGAAGGACGGTATGCGCTACATCGTCGCCGTGCGCGACGTCGTCGACGACGCGGGCGTCACCCTCGCGCCGAGCGTCGCGTTCCAGGCGCTCCGCGACCAGAGCACGACGAGCGACGCGCCGCTCGAGGCGCGCCGCGCGCACTTCGAGGACGTCTTCGCGAAGCTCTCCGCCGCCGGCATCGACCGCAAGACCCTCCAAATCGCGTGGGACTACACGACGTCCTCGCAGACGGTGGTGACCAGCGATCTCCTCGCGATGCGAGACGACGCGCTCGCGACGGTCGGCGCCCAAGGGCCGAGCTACACGATCACCCAGGTCGAGACCGCGCCGAACCCGTACCTCGCCAAGCGCCTTCACGGTCTCATGACCGTGCCGCTCTACTTGAGCCGCGCCGACCCGGGCGACGACGAGCACATCGTCCGCGACGCGAACGGCAAGCCGACTCAGAACGGCACCGCGCAGTACGAGTTCGTGATCTTGATCCCGCCGAGCGCGACCGACACGACGCCGGCCGCGATCCTCCAGAACGGCCACGGCCTGCTCGGCTCCAAAGAGGAGGGGACCGACTCGTATTTCGCGCAGATCTGCGCGACGTACAATTACATCGGCGTCGCCGTCGACTGGATCGGCATGGCGCACGACGACAACCAGACGCTCGTCGACGCGGTCACCCAGGACGTGACCCTCTTCAAGAACGCGGTCGACCGGCAGCACCAAGGTCTCGTGAACGCGCTCCTCGCGATGCGCATGATGACCGGCTCGATGGCGAGCGACCCCGAGCTCCAGATGAACGGGAAATCGATCGTCGACACCGCGCATCGTTATTATCGCGGCGACAGCCAAGGCGGGATCTTCGGCACGACGTACATGTCGATCACGACCGACGTCGAGCGCGGCATGCTCGGCGAGCCCGGCATGCCCTACGAGCTCCTGCTCGATCGCAGCCAGGACTTTTCGCCGTTCAAGCTGCTCATCAAGGGCTCGTTTCCGAACGGGCTCGATCAGCGCTTGGTCCAGGCGTTCTTGCAGCTCGAGTGGGACCGTACCGAGCCCGACGGGTACGCCGAGCTGCTCGCGCCGACGCACCGCGTCCTCATCGCCGACGGCCTCGGCGACCACCAGGTGACGACGCTCGGCGCGCAGCTCATCGCGCGGACGATCGGGGCGAAGAACCTGAAGCCGGTGAACCGCGAGCTCTTCGGCATCCCCGACGCCGACGGCCCGCTCACCGACGGCTCGGCGATCGTCGAGTACGACTTCGGCCTCGCGCCCGAGCCGCTCACCAACACGCCCGCGACCGACGGTACCGATCCGCACGGCGAGATCCGCTACCTGAAGCCCGCGCAGGACCAGGCGAACGAGTTCTTCAGGAACGGCGACATCACGCAGGAGTGCAACGGCGGGCCGTGCAGCCACTGCAATCCGCAGACGGAGTCGTGTAGCCCGACCTGATCCGGCGGCCGGCCGCCGATGGGGACCGGCCGCGCTCGGCGGCGAGGCGGAGGCGGGCGGTGGACGTTGCCGCCGCCGTCGCCGCGCCGTCGCCGTCGCCGTCGCCGTCGCCGTCGCCGTCGCCGTCGCCGTGCCGTTCCAAGTTCGATTACCAAGGCCGTCTCCGTGGCCGAGTCGGTCTCGGTTCTCGGTCTCCGCGGCCATTTCCACGGCTATTGCGCGTGGCCCGTGACCCGGCTCTTCAGCGTGGCGGGTCGCGCACGGGCGGCGCGTGGCGGGTCGGGTGCGGCGCATCGCGCGCGGCGCGTGGCGGGTCGGGTGCGGCGAATGGCGGGTCGCGCGCGGCGCGTGGCGGGTCGGGTGCGGCGAGTCGCGCGCGGCGCGTGGCGGGTCGGGTGCGGCGCGTGGCGGGTCGGGTGCGGCGCGCGGCGGGTCGTGCACGGCGAATGGCAGGTCGCGCACGGCGAGTGGTTTGTGGCGCGCGTCGCGTCGTGCGTGGCGCGCGGCGAGTGGCGCACCGCGAGTGGCGGTCGCGCACGGCGAATGGCGGGTCGCGCACGGCGAATGGCGGGTCGCGCACGGCGAATGGCGAGTCGCGCACGGCGAATGGCAGGTCGCGCACGGCGAGTGGTTGGTGGCGCGCGTCGCAGGCGTGCGGGCCTTCCTTGACTGCGGCGCGAAAATAATATATGCTCAATCAAGTTAATGCGGCAGCTCGAGATCGAGTTTCACGCCTGGGGCGGCGCGCGCGACGGGGCGGGGCGCAAGCGGCGGCCGGGGAGGAGGGCGTCGGTCGCGCATCGGCGGCGCGAGCGGCACGCGCGGGCGCATCCGGTTCACGTGACGCTGCGCGCGCGGCGTGGGTTGCCGGCCCTTCGTGAAGGCGTCCTCTTTCGGGCGATCCGCGCTCGAATCGCGCTCGCGAGCCGAGCGCGGTTTCGCGTGGTGCAGTTCTCGGTGCAAAAGGACCACCTGCATCTCATCGTCGAAGCGGACGACGGGCGGGCGCTCGCTCGAGGGATACAGGGGCTCGCGATTCGCATAGCGCGCGCGGTCAACGGTCTGCTCGGAGTGCGCGGGCGAGTCTGGGGCGACCGCTTTCACTCTCGCGAGCTCACGAAACCGCGCGCAGTGCGGAACGCGCTCGTCTACGTCCTCATGAACGCGAAGAAGCACGGCGTCGCGGCCGGCGCGCTCGACCCGCTGTCGTCCGCGGCATGGTTCGACGGCTTCGTCTGCGAGCCGCGCCCCCGCGGCGACCCGCCGGTGCGCCCACCCGAGACGTGGCTCGCGCGGGTGGGCTGGCGCGCCCACGGATTGATTCGGCCCGACGAGCGCCCCCCGAGCTGACGCTGAGTCCGTCGCGGGCGCATCAGCGGGTCTCGCCTCGCGTTTCGACGGCCCGACCGCCGCCGGTCAGGGCCGCCACGCCTTGAACGCGATCTGCGCGCCCACGTCCTTGCCCGGCGCCGGGAATTGTTCGATGCGGTTCGCGAGCCACTCGTACCATTCGCCGAACATCGGCCCGACGTTCTTGCGCTGCTCGAGCACGATCGGCCGGACGCGCTTCCAGCTCGCGCGCACGTACCCGCCGCACAGGTGGTCGACGAGGTGGAGCGGAAGGAGGCGATGATAAACGAGCACGCCGAGCGACTCGAAGACGTGGCTCACGGCGTAGAACGCCGCCATGATCTCGCGGTCGCCGAGCAGCGTCGAAGCCGCTTCGTCGTCGGGCAGCTCGATGATGCGCGCGATCGCGCGCGTGAACTCGCCGGTCTGCATCGTCCGCACGAGCTCGGCGGCGGCGGTGAGCTGGCGCGAGCGCACCCACTGACGAATCGTGAGGATGCCGAAGATCACCGCGACGAGGACGGCGGTCGACGACGCGGTCGCGGCGATCGCGGACGGGCTCACGCGGGCACCCGCTGCGGCGTGGCGAGCATCCGCGCCCACGCGTCGCCGCGGCGCTCGAGCCAGGCGATCGCCGAATCCAGCGAAAAACCGTTCGGCGCGACGCTCTCGTCGAGCTCGTCCCACGCGAGCGGCATCGCGATCGGCGCCCCCGCGCGCGCGCGCGTCGAGTATGGCGCGACGATCGTCGCCCCTCTGCCGTTGCGAAAGAAGTCGATGAGAATCTTCCCGGTGCGCTTGGCCTTGGAGACGGTCGCGACGAACCGCTCCGGGTGATCGCGCACGAGCGCTTCGGACAGCTCGCGCGTGAAGTCGCGCGCGCGGTCCCACGAGATCGTCCGTTCGATCGCGACGCACACATGGAGACCTTTGCCGCCGGTCGTCTTCACGAAGGACTCCATCCTCGCGTCGCCGAGCCGCTGCCGAATCAGGCGCGCGGCCTCGATCGTGCGGCCCCAGGGGACGCTCGCGTCCGGGTCCAGGTCGAACACCAGGAGGTCCGGCAATTCGATCGCGTCCACGTGCGCGCCCCAGCAGTGGATCTCGAGCACGTTCATCTGCGCGAGCGCGAGCAGACCGCTGTCGTCGTCGAGCGTGATGCGGTCGCTCGGCCCGCTCCCGTCGAGGATCTCGATCTTGCGCAGCCCAGCGGGGAGCTTGCCTTGCGCGTGCTGCTGGAAAATCCGCGCTTCCAGCCGTGCGGGCAGCGTCGCAGGGTGAGCGGGCGCCGCGCGACGTATGGGAGCATCCACTCGGCGACCCGGGCGTAGTAATCGAAGAGCTTCTGCTTCGTGACCCCGCACTCCGGATAGAGAATCTTCTCCGGGTGCGTGAGCGTCGGCTGCGTCACTCTCGATACATGTAACATCCCCGCGACGGCATGGACGCCTCTTTCATCCCCGATTTGCTGCACCCGACGCCGCGGTCGCGCATCGACGTCCCGCACACGAAGCTCAACGTGTCGCTCGCGTTCGCGACCGGCGTCGCGGGCGGGCTCTTCGTCGACGCGCTCGACCGCGCGAGCGTCGCGCCCTCGACGTGGCGGCCGGCGGCGTTCTCGAGCGATCTCTTCGTGCACCAGTTCGCGTCGACGTGCTTCGGATTCCAGGTCGACGGCGGGCCCGCGACGCTCGCGACCAAGCACCTCGTCAACGTGCTGACGCACCCGCCGTCGGACGAGGCGGTCGTCGAGCATCGCCGCGCGATCTTGCGCGAGCTCGTCGCGTCGAGCGAGCTGCGCGAGGCGCTCGAGCGACTCTACGCGCTGCTCCACAAGCTGCGCGGCCTCCTCGAAGGCGCGAGCGGCGTCGGAAAGTGGGATCCGAACCGCCGCCAGCTCGACATCCTCGGCGTCACGAAGGACATCGTCGACTGCATGGGCGATCGCTTCGCGTCGGCCGAATCGGGCCTCGCGGTGCTGCGAACGTTCGCCGAGCGCGTGCGCGCGGGCGAGCCGTACCGCTCGCTCTCCGATCTGCTGCAGTACGACGAGCGCCTCGCGACGTTGAACCTCCAGGTCACCGTCGGCGCTGACGGGCGCTCCGCGGGTTTCGAGATCCTCTCGATCCAGGAGAACGTCGAGAACCCCTTCGTGAACTCGGCGCCGCGGCGCTGGCTCTCGAAGCTCGAGCTCTTCGCCCGCGGCTTCCGCTTCAGCGACGCCGAGGTGATCGCGCGGCTCATCGACGCCGTGTTCGACGGGGTCATCGACGAGATCGTTCGCTTCGTGCAGCTCCTCGGCGAGGTCGAGCTCTACCTCGGCGCGCTCGGGTTTCGCGATCGCGCGCTCGACGCGGGCCTCGCCGTGTGCCTGCCCGAGCTCGCCCTGCCGGGCACGCCGCGCAAGATCGCGCGCCTCTTCAACCCGCTCCTGCTCGCGCACGGGATGAAGCCGGTGCCGTGCGACATCGATCTCGATCGGCACGACGCCATCGTGCTCGTCACCGGGCCGAACTCCGGCGGCAAGACGCGCTTGCTCCAGAGCCTCGCGCTGACGCAGCTCCTCGCGCAGTGCGGTCTCTTCGTCCCCGCGAGAGAAGCGTCGGTCGCGCCTGCGCCGTCGCTCGTCGTCTCGCTCATCCAGGAGACGAAGGCCGATCAAGCCGAGGGCCGCCTCGGCATGGAGCTCGTGCGAATCCGCGAGCTCTTCGAGCAGCTCCCGCCCGGCGCGATGGTCGTCCTCGACGAGCTCTGCTCGGGCACCAACCCGTCCGAGGGCGAAGAAATCTTCGAGCTCGTCATCCGCATGCTCACGCGTCTCGCGCCGCAGACCTTCATCACGACGCATTTCCTCGCGTTCGCCGCGCGACTCGACGAGCAGAAGACGATCGACAGCCTGCGTTTCCTGCAAGTTGTGCTCGGCCCCGATCACGAGCCGACCTACCAGTTCGCGCCGGGCGTCGCGCAGACCTCGCTCGCCGGCCACACCGCGGCGCGCCTCGGCGTCACCGGCGATCAGCTCCTCGCGCTCATCGAGCGGAACATTCGGGCGTCCGAGTCGCGCTGATGGGCACGCTCCTCGCGAATCGTCGCATGGCGCCGGCGCTCCGCGCGCGGGTCGAGGCGAGCGTGACCGGCCGCAGCGGGCCGCGCTCGCGACCGTCGCGTTTCCGCGCGATCCTGCGCCTCCTCTTCTCGATCAGCGTGCTCGTCCTCGCCGTCTGGACCTTCGCGCACAATCGCATCGCCGGGCGCGAGCTCGAGCGGCGGCGCGCGGCGCTCGTCGCCGAGCTCCAGCGCGAGGCGGCGAGCCTCGACGCTCGGCAGCGCGTCGCCGTCGGCGTGGACGAGACGCTGCTCCGCGAGCTCTCGGCCACGTACGAGGGCGACCTCGTGCCCGGCGACTGGCGCGCCTCGTTGCTCCGCCCCTTCGTTTACGTGCGCGGCCCCATCGAGGCCTTCGCGTCGGGCGCGTCGATCGAAAAAGCGGCCGCCGCGTCGACCGACGAGGCCTTCGTGCGCTGCATCCTCGACCCGCCGCGCTCGCGCAGGGAGCACGACGTCTTCGCGAAGGTGCGCGCCGCGTACGCCGCGCCCGCGCCGCTCCCGAACGCGAGCCGTCTGAACGACGCCTACGTCGCGCAGCTCTTTTTGCAGCCCGCGTTCGAGGCGCGCGTGCGCGCGGCCGACGAGCACGAGCTCACCACGCTCGAGCGCCGCGTCGAGCGCGCCCACCTCGGCGAGGCGAAGAAGGCGCTCGCCGCGCCGATCCTCCTCGCCGTGATGGATGAGCCCGGCGACTCCAAGGTGGCCGCCGATCTCGACGGCGAGCGGCCCCACGAAGTCCGCGTCGCCGTCGTCGACACGAAGACGTCCACGATCGTCATGCGCGCGCGCAAGCACGTCGATCCGAGCGCGTGGTCGCAGACCGCCCGCGCCGACTTTTCGAGCGGCATGGACTCGTGCGCGCTCGCGTACGATCTCACGCGCTGAAGCTCCAAATCGCCTCGCTCAGGTGCGCGGAGTCGTCGTGCCGGTGACGCCGCCGCGGGCGTTGAACGTCGCGGGCGCGCGCGCCGCGGCCGTGCGCGCCGCATGAGCCACGATTCGCCCGATCGAGGCCAAATTCGCCGGGTCGATGTCGGCGTCGGCCAGGGCAATCCCGAGCTCCCTCTCCAGGAACGCCACGATCTCGAGCACGCCGGTCGAGTCGATCACGCCCGATTCGATGAGCGACGTGTCGTCCGCGAGCGGCGCGTCCTCGGGCACGTGGAAATTCTCCAGGATGAACGCGCGAATCGACTGGTGGATGTCCAAGAGGGCCTCCTTCGGAAGACGAACTGCTTGGGCACCATGAAAGATTCGAGCCGACCGGGCGTGGCGCACGCGGTCACGGGAATGCGCACTCGAGCGTGATCCCTCCGTTGGCGTCGGTGCACTGCACGACCTGCCCGCCGTTGCACGCGCCAAGCTGCATGATGCACACGCAGGTCGGAGAATTCGCGCACCCGCTCGGCACCGGAACGCACGCGTAGCCCACAGTGGGGCCCGAGTCCGGCAGCGGCGGCGGCCCGCCGCTCGCGACCTGGCAATATTGATCCGGCGTGCACACGGTGTCTCCGCAGGCGACGCTCGTCCCGCCGCAGTGATCCGGCGGGGGAGGGCAGACCCAGTGCCCGTCGAAGCACTGCGCGAGCGGCCCGTCGAGGCACCCGCCCCACGGACAGTCGAACGCCTCTCCCGCGCACCCCGCGTCGCCCTGCGCGTCGCCGCCGCCGCCCGCATCCGCCGTGGCGCCCGCGTCGCCCGCAGCGACTCCACTCATCTCGGTCCGCGCGCCGCACGCCGTCACGACCGTCGCGAAAAGCAAAAGCCATCCAGTCCGCATTCGCGCCCCAAAAGCAACGCGCGTGCCGCCACATTTCGCGGGAAAACCCGCGAGGACGGTGTGCCAAACTGTGGCGTCCGGATCGCGCGGCGCCCCCGGCAAGAATCGGACTTGCGACCTTCGGTTTAGGAAACCGCTGCTCTATCCACTGAGCTACGAGGGCCTTCTTCGTCTTTTAGCAGACGCGGATGCATCGGCGTAACCGACTGTGCGTCTCGCGCGTACGAGCACCATGCGGCGCCTCGCGCTCCTCGGCTTTCTTCTCGCGTCTTCCCCGGTCACGACCGGGATCGCCGAGGCCGACGGTCCGCAGGCTCGAGCCCTCGGCGAGAGTGCGGACCGAAGTGACGACGGCGCGAGGGTTCCGGTCGTCGTCGAGCTCTTTTCTTCCGAGGGGTGCTCGTCTTGCCCGCCGGCCGACGCCCTCCTCGCGCGGCTCGACCGCGATCAGCCGATCGCCGGCGTGGAGGTCGTCGCCCTCGAGATGCACGTCGATTACTGGAACTACCTCGGCTGGAGCGACCCGTTCTCGCAGGCCGCGTTCAGCGCGCGGCAGCGCGCGCACGCGCATTTCTCGGGAACGCGCAGCGTGTACACGCCGCAGATGATCGTCGACGGCCTCGACGAGCTCGTCGGCTCGAACGCCCCGGGCGCGCGCCTCGCGATCGAGCGCGCCGGCCGCGCACCCCACGTCCCGGTCAAGCTCGCGCGCGCGGGCGACGAGAATCGTCGTCGACGTGCCGGCGGTCTCCGAGCTCCCCGCGCACGTCATGATGGCGACGACCGCGCGCGGCCTCGCGACGCGCGTCACCGCCGGCGAGAACCGCGGCGAGACCCTCGCGCACGGCCCGGTCGTTCGCACGCTGCGCGCGCTCGGTGACGTGGGTCCCGCCGGGTTCCACGCGCGCGTGCGCCAGGCGCAGTCGTCCGACCGCATCGTCGTCCTCGTCGAGTCGCAGTCGCTGCACGTGCTCGGGGCCGCCACGACGCTATAGTGGCGCGCCATGAACGTGACGCTCTACTCGTACTGGCGCTCGTCGTCGTCGCATCGCGTGCGCATCGCGCTGGGATTCAAGGGCATCGAGCATCGCCTCGTGCCGGTGAACTTGATGGCGGGCGAGCAGCGCTCCGAGGAGCACGCCGCGCGCGCGCCGAACCAGTACGTCCCCGCGCTCGAGATCGACGGCGAGTCCTTCATCGAGTCGGTCGCGATCCTCGAGCTGCTCGACGATCTGTTCCCGCACGCGCTGCTCTATCCGCACGACCCGCTCGCGCGCGCGCGCGTCCGCGCGCTGGTCGAGACCGTGAACGCCGGCATCCAGCCCATGCAAAATCTCGCCGTCCTCATGCGCCACTCGAGCGACGGGCCGGCGCAAAAAGAGTGGGCCAAGCACTTCAACGAGCGCGGGCTCGAGGTGTTCGAGCGCCTCATGGAGCGAAACGAAGCGCACGGCGCGAAGGGCCCGTTCGCTTACGGCGAGGCGTTCGGCGCGGCCGACGCGGTGCTCATCCCGCAGTTCGCGTCGGCGAAGCGCTTCGGCGTCGACGTCGAAAAATTCCCGCGAGTCTGCCGCGCGATCGCGGCGACGGCCGACTTGCCGTTCGTGAAATCCGCCGCCCCCGAAGCGCAGCCCGACGCGCCGCGAGCCTAGTCCTCGATGTCGACCGGCGTCCCGTCCGGCACGAGCGCGCCGACCTCGTCGATCTCCGCGTCGTCGAGCGCGACGCAGCCGAGCGTCCAATCGAAATTCTTGTGCACCGCCTTCCACTCCTTTTGCGGCGGCGCCCCGTGAATCCCGATGTCGCCGCCAATCGTGGCGTCCTTCGGCAGCTCGCCGCTCGCGACGAGCTTCGCGAACCGAGCGCGGTCGTCGGCGTTCGGGTAATCGAGCCGCAAGAACTCGTGAAACTGCGACGGCTGGTGCATCGTCACGTGGTAGTGCCCGACGGGCGTCACCTTGTCGCCCTCGCGACGTTTGAAGCCGGGTCCTCCCGGTCCGATCGCGACGCGATAGCGATGGAGCACGACGTCGCCGCGGTAGAGTACGAGCTCGTGGGCCGTCTTGCGCACGAGGATCCGCGTGGCTTTGGGTGTGTCGGCCCCGGCGACGGCGCAGACGAGGAGGAGGACGAGCGCGAGCGCGAGGCGCGACACGACCGTTCGACACCGGGCCGGGGAGTTATATTGGGCGCCATCGCGCCGTGACCGTCCCCGACGTCGTCCAACAAAAGCTCGACAGCCTCCCGCCGAAGCCGGGCGTCTACCTCTTCAAGGACAAGAAGGACGCCGTCATCTACGTCGGCAAGGCCAAGAGCCTCCGCAGCCGCGTCCGCAGCTATTTCCAGACCGGCGCGAGCGACGAGCGCGTCCAGCTCCCGTTCTTGCAGCGCGCCATCGGCGATCTCGAGACGGTCGTCACCGGCAGCGAGAAAGAGGCGGCGATCCTCGAGGCGAGCCTCGTCAAGCAGCACCAGCCGCGCTTCAACGTGAAGCTGCGCGACGACAAGAACTTCATCTCGCTCAAGCTCGACCTCGACCACCCGTGGCCGCGGCTCGAGGTCGCGCGCTCGCTCGGCCGCGCCGGCACCAACGCCCCCGAGGACACCGGCAGCGCGCGATACTTCGGGCCCTACCACTCGGCGACCGCCGCGCGCCGCGCGCTCGGGCTCGTCAACAAGCATTTCCAGCTCCGCACGTGCGGCGATCTCGAGCTCCAGTCGCGCAGGCGCCCGTGCCTGCAATACCAAATCAAGCGCTGCCCGGCGCCGTGCGTCTTCGACGTCGACAAAGCCTGGTACGCCGATCAAGTGCGCGCGGTCGCGATGTTCCTCGACGGTCGCCACGACGAGCTCTCGCGCGAGCTCCTCGCGAAGATGCGCGAGGCCGCGGCGGATGCGCGCTTCGAGCTCGCCGCGGTCTACCGCGATCAGCTCCGCGCGATCGAGAGCGTGCGCGAAGAGCAGCGCATCGTCACCGAGGATCTCGCCGACCGCGACGTCATCGGCTTCTACCGCGAGGCCGATCTCGCCGAGATCGCGATCCTCCACGTGCGCGAAGGCCGCCTCGCCGACGTGACGACCTTCTCGCTGAAGAACGCGGAGATCCCGGACGAGGAGCTCGTCGGCGGCTTCCTCACCGAGCACTACGGCGAGCGCGTCGAGCTGCCGCCCGAGATCGTCGTGCCGCTCGCGTTCGAAGGCGAGACCGGCTTCGAAGAGTGGAAGCGCACGAAGGTGATCGTGCCGAAACGCGGCACGCGCGTCCAACTGCTCGAGCTCGCGCGCGACAACGCGCGCCACGCGTTCGTCGAAAAATCGCGCACGACCGACGACGTGCAAGAGCGGCTCGCGCAGCTCCAAGACCGCCTGCGCCTGCCGACCCTGCCGCGCCGCATCGAGTGCTGCGACATCTCGCATCTCGGCGGCGGCGACGTCGTCGGCGCCGTCGTCGCGATGCAAGACGGCCAGCTCGACGAAGAGCGCTACCGCACGTTCAACGTGAAGGGCGGAGCCCATCGCGGCGAAGCCGCGGAACGGGTGATGAACGACGACTACGCCGCGATGTACGAGGTGCTCGCGCGCCGCTTTCGCCGTGGCGCCAAGGCGCAGCAAGCCGCGCTCGCCGAGCGCGCGATCGTCGACGAGGCCGCCGACGGCGCCGACAAGGAGCCCGCGAAGAGCGACGGCGAGAGCGAGTGGGACCTGCCGGATCTGTTCGTGGTCGACGGCGGACGAGGCCAGCTCGCCGTCGCCATCGCGGCCGCGCGCGATCTCGGCCTGCACAGCCTCCCCATCGTCGCCCTCGCAAAAGAGCGCGACCTCTTCCCGCCCAAGCCGAAGCTGCCCAAAACAAAAGACCTCGAGAACCCGAGCCCGCCCCCGGAGCCGGAGCCCGCCGCGGTCGCGCCCGCGATCGTCGACCGCGTGTACCTCCCCGGCCAGAAAAACCCGATCCCCCTCAAGTCCCACTCCGCCTCTCTCTTTTTCCTCGCCCGCCTCCGCGACGAAGCCCACCGCTTCTCGAACCGCGCGCGCGAGCGACTCGGAAAAGCCCGCCGCTTCAAATCGGCCCTCGACGATCTCCCGGGAATAGGCCCGGCGCTCAAACGCTCGCTCCTCACGACCCTCGGCAGCGTCGCGGCAATCCGCGCGGCCACCGACGAGGAGCTCCTCGAAGTGCCCGGCGTCCGGGCGAAACACCTCGAATCCCTGCGCAAGCTGCGAGCTTGACGAGTTGGCGCCGGCGCCAACTGAGTTGCCGCGCAACTTCACGAGCCGCTTGTGTTTTCCCTCGAATTCGTCGACTCTTGCGTGGCTCGGTCTGTGCTTTTAGGTAGAGCGGGTTCCCTTACTCCGCGACGCGCTCGTATGCGCGGCGCTTGCTCCAGGAGCAACTCATGGTCGAGAAGTTCATGAAGGTCGTCGTCGCAGCCGGAATCGCCGGTGGCGTCCTCGCGGCCGGGTGTCTCACGCGTCCAGTCGTGAGCGAAGACCCGACGACGAAGACGAGCTTCCAAGCGCAAGTCAAACAGCAGTCGATCGACAAGGTCGACATCCTGTTCGCGATCGACAACTCGGCGTCGATGGGTGACAAGCAGGACCTGCTCGCCCTCGCGGTGCCGATCCTCGTCGACCGCCTGCTCAATCCGAACTGCGTGTCGACCGACGCCAACAAGACCTGCGCGACCGCGGGCGACTGCTCGAGCCTCGGCGCCGGCGCCCAGTGCGACACGTCCGGCAACGGCGGCAAGGGCCAGTGCTACGTCGCCGGCGACAACGGCGGAGGCGACAACCAGTGCAAGTCGATCACCGGCACGAAGCCGGAGTTCGCGCCCGTCCACGACATGCACGTCGGCATCGTGAGCTCGTCGCTCGGCAGCGGCGGCGGCGACGTCTGCGCCACCAGCGGCAGCGACCCGACGCACCAGAACGACCAAGGTCACCTCCTCAACCGGACCGTTGGCAGCCCGGAGGGTAGCATCGCGAACGCCAAGCCGGTCTCCGGCGACGGCGGCAACTTCCTCGCGTGGCTCCCGGCGAGCGACCCGAAGAACGCGGGTAAGAGCCCGCCGAACGTCACGCCCTACGGCAACGGTCAAGAGACGAACCTGGTCGGCGACTTCAAGTCGCTCATCTCCGGCGTGCAGCAAGCTGGCTGCGGTCTCGAGGCTCAGCTCGAGAGCTGGTACCGCTTCCTCGTCCAGCCGGATCCCTACAACTCGCTCGACGGCGGCAATGGCTCCGCGGTGACCTACAAGGACGTCGACGCGACGCTGCTCAAAGAGCGTCACGACTTCCTGCGCCCCGACTCGCTCGTCGCGATCATTCAGCTGACCGACGAGGAGGACTCGTGGAGCGATCCGCGCTGGGGCTCCGGCTTCGGTTGGGCGACGCGCTCGAACACGTTCCCGGGCGGTCCGTCCGGTGGCGTCGGCCCGCGCGAGACGAGCGCATGCGACGGTCAGTTCAACCCGAACAACCCGACGACCTGGGGCCCGAACAGCCCGAATTGCACGTCGTGCGCGTTCCAGGGCACGTCGGGCGATCCGAACTGCCAGTCGTGCGCTCCGGGCGCGACGACCTGCCCGGCGAAGGGCTGGTACTCGCCGGCGTCGACCACGACGCCGATCACCGCGGTCGACGGCCTGAACGTCCGCTACGGCGAGCAGTACATGATGACGCGCTACGGGCTCGACCCGCAGTACGACATCCAGCGCTACGTCGACGGCCTCCGTTCGACGACGGTCCCGGATCGTGACCACGAGGACGACAACGGCGCCTCGAGCTCGGTCGGCCACTACGCGCCGATCAAGAACTGCACGAACCCGCTCTTCGCCGACAGCCTTCCCGACGGCTCCGACACGAGCTCGGGCGCGCTCTGCCAGCTCAAGCTCGGCTCGCGCACGCCGGACCTCGTCTTCTACGCCATCATCGGCGGCGTTCCGAACAGCCTCATCAACGACGCGAACGGCAACCTGAAGCTCGACCTCACGTCGGGCGACTGGGAGAAGATCCTCGGTCACGATCCGGCACACTACGACCAGACCGGCATCGACCCGCACATGATCGAGTCGCTCGCGCCGCGTGCCGGGCTGCCGACCGCGGGCGCTTCGTATAACCTCGGGAGCGATCCGGACAACGGACGCGAGTGGAACACGCTGACGTCGGAGGCTTACACCGACCTCCAGTTCGCCTGCACGTTCACCCTCCCGACGCCACGTGATTGCAGCGGCGGCGCGGGCTCGTGCGACTGCGGTGGCCCGAACGGCGCGACCTCGGACCCGGCCGGCCCGCCGCTCTGCGACGTCGCAAATCGCAGCTCGCAGGTGAAAGGCAAGGCTTACCCGACCATCCGCGAGCTCCGCGTCGCCAAGGGCCTCGGCCAGCAGTCGGTCGTCGCTTCGCTCTGCGCGAAGAACGTGACCAATCAGGCGGCGCCGGACTTCGGTTACAACGGCGCCATGCAAGCGATCGTCAATCGCTTGAAGAGCGCGCTAGCCGGCCAGTGCCTCCCGCAGACGCTGACCCGCGGCGGCGACGGCACGGTCCCGTGCTTGATCCTCGTCGTCTACCCGAACCAAACGGACCAAGCCGCGGGCTGCACCGATCCGGGCATGACGCAGCCGGATCCGTCGGTCGTCAAGCGCTACGACGATCAGTTCATCGCAGGCCTCGGCGACGCGGGCACGTCGCAGCAGCCTCCGGTGGTCTGCCAATTCCAGCAGCTCAGCCCCAGCCTCAACTGCACGGGAGCGAACTGCTACAACGGCCCGACCTGCGACGGCTCGCCCAACGTCGGCTGGTGCTACGTCGAAGGCTCGGCGAACACCGGCGGCTGCGCGCAAGCCATCAAGTTCGGCGGCTCCGGTCCGCCGGCCGGCACGACCGTCGACCTCGAGTGCATCGAGCAGAGCGGCGCAGCCGACGCGGGCACCGACTGATTCCAGTCGTCACCCGCTGAAGCGGAGAAGCCCGCTTGGTCTCGCGACCAGGCGGGCTTTTTCGTGGGCGGGGCGTCGTGGTACCGTCGGCCGCGGGAGATGGGCAACGGCAAGAAGACCATCCTTCTCATCGAGGACGAGCCGCACATCGTCATGGGCCTGCGCGACGCGCTCGAGTTCGAGGGCTTTCGCGTGCTGTCGGCGGGGCGGGGGCGGGACGGCGTCGGGCTCTGGAAGACCGAGGCGCCGGACGCGATCATCCTCGACCTGATGCTGCCGGACATGAACGGCTACTCGGTCTGCGAAGAGATCCGCCGCACGAGCCCGACGGTGCCGATCATCATGCTCACCGCGCGGTCGCAGGAGAGCGACAAGATCCGCGGACTCGACGCGGGAGCGGACGACTACGTCACGAAGCCGTTCTCGGTGAACGAGCTCATCGCGCGCATGCGGGCGATTTTTCGCCGCGCGGCGCGCGCGCCGACGGGCGCGCCCGAGAGCGCCGACATCGGGACGGCGGTGGTGAACTTCGCGACCCACACGCTCGTCGCCCGCGGCAAGACCCACGAGCTCTCGTTCTACGAGGTCGAGCTCCTGCGGCTGCTCGTCGAGCGCGCCGGCCAGCCCGTGAGCCGCGACGAGATCCTCTCGAAGATTTGGGGCCTCGACGCGTCGCCCACGAATCGCACAGTCGACAACTTCATCGTCAAGCTCCGCAAGAAGCTCGAGCAGCACCCCGACAAGCCGAAGCACATCCTCACGGTCTACGGCTTCGGGTACAAGCTCGCGGTTTAGAGAGATCGCCAAGACGCGGAGACTGTCTTGGCGCCTTGGCGATCTCTTCAGCTCCCAGTGACGAACACGATCTCCACCCGGGCGTTGCGGGCGCGGTTGCGGGCGTCGCTGGGGTCGACGAGGGGCGCGCGGGTGCCGGCCATGAAGGTCTGGATTTTGTCCGGCTTCGCGCCGCCTTTGATTAGCGCGGCGGAGGCGGCCTTCGCGCGGTCGTCGCCGGGGGGCTGCGGGATCGCGTCGTGGACGACGACCTGGACGGCGAGGTCCGCGTGCGCGGCGGCGACGCGGCCGAGGGCTTCGAGCCGAGTCTCGGCGTCGGGCGCGAGCGCGCGGCCGCGGAAGGCGTCGCGCAGCGTGACGACGACGCCGCGCTCGTCGCGCGTTGGCGAGAGGCCCGCGGCGGAGAGCTCGGAGAGGAGGAGGTCGGTCGCGGTCGTCGCCGACGACGCCGACGTGCGCGCCGAGTGCCGCGCTTGCGTGAGGAGCGACAGGCACGTCGTTCGCGCGGTCGCGGCGTCGTCGATTGGAGCGCGGCCGCTCCGCGCGTGCGTCGTCGCGTCGATGCGGCTCTCGAGCGCGTCGAGCTTTCGCGTCGCTTCGTCGAGGTCCGCGGCGGGCGCGCCGAGGAGCTTCGCGGCGCCGCACAAAAGGCGCGCCTGCGTGGCGAGAGCGTGCGCGGCCTGGCGGCGCGCGGCCTCGCGGGTCGCGTCGGCGGGCCCGCTCGAGGCGGGCTCGTGCATCTCGCGCGCGATGGTGAGGCGCTTCGCGAGCTCTTCGCCGTCGCGCTCGGCGCTGGCGCGCGCCGCTTCGAGCGAGTGGAGCTCTTCGGTCGCCTTCGTGAGCTCGCTGTCGGCCCGCGCGAGATCGCTCGTCGCGCGCGAGGCCCGCGCGACCATCCGCGCGCGCTGGTAGGCGGCGATCGCGCGCTCGGCGTGGAGCGAGGCGGCGACGTCGTCGCCCTGATCGTACGCGGCGTGCGCGCGATCGCGCTCGGCGTCGGCCTCGTCGAGTGCCTGCGGGGCGAGCTCGGACGACTGCGCCGTCGTCGCGCGCGCGCGATTGACGTCGCCGAAGAGCGGAAGCGGCGGCCGCGCGCCGACACACGCGACGAGCAAGACGGTCGAGGCGACGAGCAGGCGCCTCATCGGTGCGCTCCCGCGTCGTGGCCGGCGGCGCGGCGGAGCTGGGGTGCGCCGCCGTCGCGCGGAGCGCCTTCGATCTTCGCGAGCTCGGCGCCGAGCCGGCCGTTCTCGGCGAGCTGCTGCTCGAGGAGCGCTCGCTCGCGCTCGACCCGCGCGCCGGCGTCGGTCGCGGCCGCGCGAGCCGTCGCGGCGCGCGTCTCGGCCTCGTCCGCGCGCGCGAGATCCTGCGCGACCATCGCCCACTCGAGCGCGAGCCCTTCGGCGAGGCGCGCGTGCTTGTCGTCGCCCGCGACGCGCATGCGATGGGCGCGCTCGAGCGCCGCGCGCGTCTGCGCGATCGGCTCGGCGCAGAGCGTCTTCGTGTGCGGATCTTTTTCGAGCGACGCGATCGCCCCTTCGGCCGCGGCGCGATCGTCGGAGCTCGCCGCGAGCGCGAGGGCCGAAGCCGCCGCGACGGCCAAAACGAGGCCGAGGGCCCAGGTTCGCGCGACTTTCACCCCCGCATCCGTGCCGCGACGGGCGCCGCGGTGTCAAGGGAAAGCGTGATAAGTGTCTGCCATGGCGCACGCGCGGGTCTCCTGGGACGAATATTTCATGAACATCGCGCGCGAGGTCTCGACGCGCTCGACGTGCGACCGCAAGCACGTCGGCGCCGTCATCGTCCGCGACAAGATGATCCTCGCGACCGGCTACAACGGCTCGATCCGCGGGCTCCCGCACTGCGACGAGGCCGGTCACGACATGGAGGACGGCCACTGCGTGCGCACGGTCCATGCCGAGGCGAACGCCATCGTGCAAGCCGCGAAGAACGGCGTCCGCATCGACGCGTCCGGCATCTACGTGACCGCCTCGCCGTGCTGGTCGTGCTTCCGCCTCATCGCCAACGCCGGCATCACGCGCATCGTTTTCGGCGAGTTCTACCGCGACCAGCGCATCTTCGAGACGTCGCAGCGGCTCGGCATCGAGCTCATCGATTATTCCAAGCGCGACAAGTGACCTCTTCGTGAACGTCGCCGTCGTCCAAGGAGGTCCGTCGTCCGAGGCCGAAGTGAGCCGCGCGTCGGCGGCGGGCGTGACCGGCGCGCTCGAGGCGGCGGGTCATCGCGTGACGCGCCTCGAGCTCGCGCCCAGGATCGCCGAGGAGCTTCTCGCCGGCGCGTTCGACGTCGTGTTTCCGGTCGTGCACGGCGCGGTCGGAGAGGACGGCTCGCTCCAGGGGCTGCTGGAGGTGCTCGAGCTTCCGTACGTCGGCTCGGGCGTGCTCGCGAGCGCGCTCGCCATGAACAAAGCGGTCGCGCGCGTCGTCCTCGCGGCCGCGGGGTGCCCGGTCGCGCGTGGCTGCGCCGTGAGCCCGCGCGAGGGCGGCGCGCTCGCCGCCGCGAAGCGCGCGCGAGAGCTCGCCGGCGCCGCCGTCGTCGTGAAGCCCGCGTCGAGCGGCTCGGCGATCGGCGTCGCGCGTCTCGAGGCGTCCGCGAGCGACGACGACGTCGCGCGCGCGATCGAAGCGGCTTGGAGGCTCGACGCGACGGCGATCGTCGAGTCCTTCGTCCGCGGACGCGAGGTCACGTGCTCCGTGCTCGACGTCTCGCCGGCGCCGCGCGTGCTCGCCGCGACCGAGATCGCCTCGCCGATGGATGCATTCTACACGTACGAAGCCCGCTACGCTCCCGGCCGCAGCCGCCACACGTGCCCGGCCGCGCTCGGCGACCGCCTCACGGCCAGCGTCCACGCCGCGGCGCTCGCGGCGCACGCGACCCTCGGCTGCCGCGATTTTTCGCGCGCCGACTTCATCGTCACCGACGCCGACGCGATCCTCCTCGAGGTGAACACCCTCCCCGGGATGACCGCCACGAGCCTCTACCCGGAGGCGGCCGCCGCCGCCGGCCTCTCGTTTTCGGCCCTCTGCGACGCGCTCGTGAAGAACGCGCTCTCCCGCGGAAAAACAGCGCGAAACGTCCCAATTCCGCTCCCAGACGGGTGATCGCCCAAACTTTCTCGCACCTCGTGCGTCTGTATCCGCAAGGGGGGCCGCTTTCGGGTCGCTCTGGACACGCGGCTCGAGCGGCCGCACCTTGTTCTAGGCGGGCCCACGAAAACCATGTCGCGCGATTCGCTGTTCAACGAGAGCATCGTCTGGTCGGGTAAGCCGGCGGTGCTCCGGACGCCGCCCGGCTACCGCGTCGTGGCGGGGACGGCGGCGGCGATGTCGGTCGTGACGCTCCTCTTCGCGTCGGTCGCGTCGTTCGCGCTCGGCGCGCACGTCGGCGGAATGGTCGCGTTCGCAGCGTGGTGCGCGCTGGTCGCCGCGTCGGCGTGGAGGCTGCCGATCGTCTGGCAATCGCGCCTCGAGTTCATCGTGACCGACAAGCACGTCATCTGTCGGCGCGGGCCGATTCGGCGGACGATCGATCGCGACGCGATCAGCTACGCGCGCATTCATTGGATCGCGCCGAACGTGGGCGATCTCGTGCTCGTCCGCGCGGTGCCGACGGGTGCGCTGCGGCGCACGCTCACGCTCGTGCTGCAGGGTGTCGAGGCGCCGGATCGCCTGTGGGCGGTCGTCCGCGGCGTCGCGCCGCCGCTCACGCTCGGCGACGGCGATCGACCGCTCGCGCAGCGCCTCGACGAGGGCGAGCGCGTCCTCTGGTCGGCGATGCCCGCGCGCGCAGCGTGGTCGGTTCGTCGCGCGTTCACCGCGCTCTTCGCGGCCGCGCTCTTCGGCGCCTCGGCCATGATGGTCGCGCGCGCGGTTCCGTCGCTCCGCCGCGTGCTCGGGCTCCACGCGCTCGGCGCCGCGCTCTCGACCATGCTCGTCGCGGGCGTCGTCCTCGCGACGCTGCTCGTCGTCGCGTGCGCGGTCGCGGTCGGGCACTGGGCGCTGCTCCGTCCCATGACGCTCACGCGCCAGACGCGCTACTTCATCACCGACCGGCGCGTGCTCATCCGTCGCGGGCACGACGAGCTCCACCTCGACCGTTCGCGCATCGCCTACGTCATCGAAGCGCCGCGGGCGTCGTCGCGCGCGGACGTCTTCCTCGTGCTCGACGGGCCGCAAGCTCGAGCGCTCGCGGCGAGCGGCGCCTTCGGCGAGCGCGGCGAGAGCGACACGCTCCTGCCGGTCTTCGCCGAAATCGACGATCCCGAGACGGCGTCGGCCATTTTGCGAGCCCCGCGCCCGGAGGTTTCGTCGGTTCCGCCGCGCCCGTCGCTCCACGCGGCCTGACCGGGTGCTATCCATGAGTTCGTGACCCTGCCCATCGGCCACGTGATGCACGGGAAATACCGCCTCGTGCGCCTGCTCGGGGACGGAGGGATGGGCGCGGTCTACGAAGCGAGGCACGAGCGCCTCGGTACGCACGTCGCGATCAAGGTGCTCCACGCCGAGCTCGCGTCGCGGCCCGGCATCGTCGATCGCTTCCTGCTCGAGGCGCGCGTCTCGGCGCAGATCCGGAGCGCGCACGTCGCGCAGACCGTCGACGTCGACCGCACGCCCGAGGGCGACGCCTACATGGTGATGGAGCTGCTCGAGGGCGAGACGCTCCTTCATCTGCTCGATCGCGAGCGGAAGCTCTCGGTTGGCGTCGCGTGCGCCTTCACGCTCCAGATCCTCGCGGCGCTCGAGGCGGCTCACGACCTCGGGGTCGTCCACCGCGATCTCAAGCCGGAGAACGTCTTCGTCACCCACGGCACGCAGAAGACCGTCGTGAAGCTCATCGACTTCGGCATCGCCAAGGCGCGGCGCGAGGGCGAGGCGAACCTCACGATGGCGGGCGTGACGATGGGGACGGCCGAGTACATGGCGCCCGAGCAGGCGTTTTCGGCGGACCAAGCCGACGCGCGCAGCGATCTCTACGCGGTGGGCGTGATGCTCTACGAGATGCTCTCGGGGGTGCGGCCGGTGACGGGCGACGACCCGCGGGTCATCGCGATTCACGTCGACCGCGGCGAGGTGAAGCCGCTCGTGCACGCGCTGCCGAGCGTGCCGCCGCCGCTCGCGGGCCTCGTGCACCGCGCGATGGCGGCGCGGCCCGAGCTTCGTTTTCAGTCCGCCGCCGAGATGCGCCTCGCGCTCGAGAAGCTCGTCGGGCACGACGCGGGCGGTACGCTGCCGCTTCCGCTCGCCGTCGGGCGAAGGTCCGCCGCGCATCAACCCGCGCCGTCGGTCGCGACCGGGACTCTCCGCGGCACGCCGGTCGAGGAGCCGCTGCCGATGGAGCCGCCGCCGCGGCCGTCGCCCAACGTCTTCACCGGGCAGTCGGACCCGCCGCCGCCGCCGAAGAGCGCGAGCCTCGTGCCGCTCGTCGCGCTCGCGGTCTTGCTCGGCGTCGGCGCGGTCGTCGGGCTCGCGGCCTTGCAGTCGCAGCACCCGACGGTGACCGAGCCTCGCGCCTCGGCGAGCGCGCCGCCGGCGCTGAGCCTCGCGACGGTCTCGGCCGCGACGCCGCCGCCGACGTCTTCCGAGGCGCCCGAGGCCACGGCGAGCGCGTTGCCGCCGCTGACGCACACGGCGCCCGCGCCGACGGCCAAGCACGTCGTCGCCAAGACCGACGCCGGCGCGCACGCCGCGCCGACGCACGTGGTGCCTTTGTCGAGCGTGCTTCGGCTTCCGAGCTCGCTCCCGCCGATCCCGAGCACGCTCCCCACCGACTTTGCCCTGCCGGGGTTCGGGCCGTGACCAAGCGCAAGAAGTCGCGCAAGCCGCGCTCGAGCGCGCGGATCATCGGCGAGGCGCTCGCGGGTCTCGTCGTCGTCTGGCGCGAGACGCTCCGGCGTCCGCGCCGGCGAGCGGTCGTCGCGGCGCTCGCGCTCGTGTTCGTCGTCGCGATGCTCGTCGCGCGGATTGGCACGCCGCGCGCGCGCATCGGCGCGGCCGGGCTCCTCGCCGCGGCCGCGGCAGGCGCCGTCGCGCTCGGCGTCCGCGAACGCCGAAAATGGCAAGACCCGCGCGGCGTCATCCAGCGGCTCGCGGGCCGCGCCGATCCCGACCGCGCCGCCCGCGCGCTCCGCGCCCTCACGCTCCTCGGCGACGACGGCGAGCCCAAGGACACGTCGACCTCGCCCGCGCTCGCGCGCCTTCACGTCGCGCGCCAGCTCGCCGCGCTCCCGCACGAGCGAATCCTCGACGAAGCGGCCCGCGCCGCGCGCCGCGCGCACGCCGTCGCGATCGCGCTCGGCCTCGCGGTCCTCGGGCTCGGCGGCTCGCACGCGTTCTCGGTGATTGAAGGCGCCGACGTCCTCGTGGCCGCGCACGGCGTCGCGCCGCTCGGCTTACCCTACGTCGGGGACCTCGAGCTCGTCGCGCGCCCGCCGGATTACCTGCATCAAGAGGAGCGCCGGCGCATGCCGTACGGCAAGCTCAGCCTTCCGCGCGGCACGCTCCTCACGTTTCGTGGCACCGCCATTCACTCAGGCCGGCGGCTGGTCGTCACCGACGGAAAGAACGAGGTGCCGTTCGTCGACGACGGCGGCGGCCGCGTCGTCGCGAGATGGCCGGTCGGCGGATCCGCCGCAGGCGGGACGCCGCAAACGCAAGACGTCGGCGGATCCGCCGCAGGCGGGACGCCGCAAACGCAAGACGTCGGCGGATCCGCCGCAGGCGGGACGCCGCAAACGGGGGATGATGGAGATACAGCGACCCTTCGCGTCGTCGCGCGCTTCGGCGACGTCGTCCTGCCCGAGCCCGACGCGACCGTGGTCACGTCGATCGCCGACCAAGCGCCGATCGTGAAGCTCGAGGGCGCGCCGCGGACGATCTCCCTCACGTCGCCGGAAGGGCAGGGCGAGATCCCAATCCGCTACGAGGCCACCGACGATCACGGTCTGCGCGAGGTGCAGCTCGTGCTCACGTCGGGCACGCGCGAGGAGCGTCGCGTGCTCGCGCGGCTCGACGGCGAGACGCGCTCCGATCGCGGCGGCTCGGTGCTAAGGCCGAAGGACTCGTTCGTGAGGCACAGCCACGCGCCGGTGCTCGTCCGCGTCGAGGCGAAGGACAACGATCCGATTACGGGACCCAAATGGGGAGCGAGCGAGTCGATCACGCTTCTTCCGCCCGACATCGGCGAGGCGGAGGCGGACCGACTCGACGCGCTCCGCGCGCTCCGCGACGCGTACGTGGACGCGCTCGCGTGGCGAATGGAAAACGCGATCGGGCGGAAAAATGCGGGCGGCACGACGACCACGGCCGACGACGACAAGCGCGTCGCCGACGAGGTCGCGCGCAAGCTCGACGACGCGTTGACCGGTCGCCACGGAACCGCGCTGCCCGGTCGCCTCGTCGCGCTGCTCCGCGCGCACCAGAAAAAAATCGAAGATGCCCGCGCCGCCGAACGTCGCGCGCCTGGCGCAGGCTCGCACGGCAAGACGGTCAAGACGACCGAGACGATGGTCCTCGTCGTCGACGGCATCGTGCGCGGCCTCGAGCGAAAGGACGCGCGCGCCGCGTCCAAGCAGCTCGCCGACGTGGCCGACGATCTCGCGAGGGGCTACGGCGACGCGCGCTCGTCTTCGAGTCGCGCCAAGTGGAAGACGCGCACCGACGCCGCGACGCACGTCCTTCGCGGCGGCGAGAAGCAGCTCGCGCGCCTCGGCGTCCTCGGTCACGATCTCTCCGGCGCGGTCCACGCGGGCCTCGGGCGCACGACGCGCGCCGAGGGCGGCGGGGACCTGCAGCACGCCGAGCTCGCCGCGCGCGATCTCGCGGTGCGACTCCGCGACGCCGATCCGTCGTTCGGCTCGCGCGGAGGCAGCGGCGGTCACGCCGGCGGCGAGTCGGGCGGCGAGCCGGGCACGTCGAGCGGCGAGGGCGGCGACGAGCCGAGCGAAGCGGAGAAGGCGTTCAACGAGGCGGTGCAAGACCTCGAGCAACTCGATGAAGATCACTCCGGCGCGATGGGCGACGTCGACCAAGCGCTCAGCAAGGGCCTCTCGAAGGAGGACTTGAAGAAGCTCCAAGACGACGCCAAGCCGCACGCGGCCGCCGTGCGCGACGCGGTCAAAGATCTGCCGAGCGTCGGCGGCGGGAGCGACACCTGGTCGAGCAAGGGAGCGGGCGCGCGCGAGCTCGCCGAGCAGATGGCGCATTCGCTCGAGGGCGGCTCGATCGACGACGCCGTGCAGAGCGGCCACCAGGCGCTCCAGAACCTCGACGAGGCGAAGCGAATCGCGGCGCGCGAGCGGTATCGCTTGTGGGACGACCCGAGCGCCGACGACGGGACCAAGAAGCTCGACGACGCGAAGAAGAAGCTCGAGCCCGAGGTTCAATGGGCCGAGAAGCAGCTCGAGCACATGAAGAAGCAGGCCGCCGAGCACGCGCGCGGCGATCTCCAGCGAATCGGCGGCGAGGAGGCGAAGCTCGCCGAGCGCGCGCGCAAGCTCGCGCAAGAGAGCGGCGATCGAGGCTCGCTTCCGGAGCCGGCGGTCGACGCGCTCGAGGCCGCGAAGGAAGCCGCGCAGCAGGCCGCCGACTCGCTCCAGCACGGCGACGCCGAGAGCGGCCGCCGAAAACAACAAGAGGCGCAGCAAAAGCTGGACGAAGCGAAGCAGGCCGTCGGAGATCAATCCGACGACGCGCCCGAGTCGGACTCGGGCGACGGGCGCGCCGAGTCGGGCGGGCAGGCCGACATCCCGAAGGCGGACGCGCACAAAGGTCCGGAGGAGTTTCGCAAGCGCGTGCTCCACGGACTGAGCGAGCCGTCGTCGAGCAAGCACAAAGACGCGATCACCCGCTACGCGGAGGGACTCTTGCGATGAAGCGGCTCTTTTGGCTCTGCGCTCTCGCCGTGGCGTGCGCGGCGCTCTCGCGCGACGCGGGCGCGGTCGTGCCCTCGCTCGACGCGGCGAAGGCGCGCGCGCTCACCATCGGCCTCGATCTCGCCGCCGCGCGCGCGGTGCTCGCGAAGGCCGACGCGAGCGATCCCGAGGTCGGCCTCGAGCGCGCGCGACTGGCGCTCTACGACGGCGACTGCGACGCCGCCGCGACGCTGCTCGCCGATCCCCAGGTCGCGAAGCTCGACGCCGACGAATACGAGGGCCACTACGAAGCGGGCCTCGCGAGCATCGCGCGAGGGTGCGCGCTCACCACCGCGGCGACGGTCGTCGAAGAAGACAAGGCGCACGACGTCTGGATCCGATTCGAAGACGAGTCGGATCGCGTCTTGATGCCGCTCCTCGTCGATACGATCGTGAAGGCGCGCGACTCGCTCACGCGCGACCTCGGCGTCGATTGGCCGAAGCCCACGCGCGTCGTCGTCGTCCGCGATTTGCGCGGCCTCTCCGACATGACCGGCCTGCCGTACGAGTCGGCCGCGACGACCGGCACCGTCGGCATCGCGAAATGGGGCCGCGTCACGCTGCTGTCGCCGCGCGCGAGCGAGCACGGCTTCGCGTGGCGCGACACGCTCGCGCACGAGCTCACGCACCTGGCCGTGACGCACGCGTCGGGCGACCGCGCGCCGCTCTGGCTGCAAGAGGGCCTCGCCAAGCGCGAAGAGATCCGCTGGCGCGGCGCCGCGCCGTTCGACGATCGCCCCTCGCCCGAGAGCGTCGTCGCGTACGGAATGCAAAAGCACTTGGACTTGCCGCTCGACAAGCTCGGACCGTCGATTGCGATGCTCCCGAGCGCCGACCAGGCGATGGTCGCGTTCGCCGAGGTGACGAGCTTCGTGCGCTACCTCGGCGCGCAGGCGGGCGATCCGGCGATCCAGAATCTCCTCGCGGCGCTTCGAGCCGGCGCGAAGATCGACGCCGCGATGACCGCGTCCACGGGCAGCGATCTCCACGGCTGGGACGGGAAGTGGCGCGCGTACCTCGCGACGCTCGGCGCGACGCCGCCCGCGGCGCTCACGTTCGCCGAGACCAAGGACGCTCGGACGATGCGCGAGAAAGTGCGCCTCGCGGAGCTCCTCCTCGGTCGCGGTCACGACGTCGACGCGGCGACCGAGCTCGACGCGGTGTCCGGCGCGATGCTGTCCGACCCGAACGTGCGGTACCTCAAGGCTCGCGCGCTCGAGAAAAAGTCGACCGACGACGCGCGACGCGTGCTCGGCGAGCCCGCCGAGGTCTTCACGTCGTACGCGCCTTGGTGGGCCATTCGCGGCCGGCTCGCGACCGACGGCGCCGAGCGCGCGACCGATTTCGCCGAAGCGGTCGCGCAGGATCCGTTCGACGTGGAAGCGGCGTGCGAGGGCAACCCGTCGCTCGGGACGCCGCTCTGCGAGGCCGCGAAGGCCAACGGCGCGCTCGACGTCGGCCGCGAGTGAGATGGACGCGCTCCGCCATCTGCTCGTCGACCCGCCGCCCGAGCGCGCGATTGACTCGCCGAGCGCGTGCTTCGAGATGCTCGAGGCGCTCGACGCGGCGCTCGCCGACTCGTCCACGATCGACCGCGCGGCGATCGGAGGGTTCGCCGCCGACCGCCTCGGCTACGCCTTTCTCGCTGGATACCGCGCAGCGCTCGCGCGGGTCGATCCGACGCTCTCGCGCGCGAGCCTCTGCGCGACGGAGTCGGGCGGCGCGCACCCGCGCGCGATTGCGACGCGCCTCGAGCCGCGCGATGACGGATTCGCGCTGACGGGCGACAAAACGTTCGCGACGCTCGCGTCCTCGGCCGCGACGCTCCTCGTCGTCGCCTCGAGCGGCCGAAATTCATTGCATGTTGCACGCATCCCCGCGGACCGGGCCGGCGTCACCATCGCCGACCGCGAGGCGATGCCCTTCGCGCCCGAGATCCCGCACGCGCGCGTCGCGCTCCGAGGCGTCCGCGTCGCCCGCGACGAGGTCCTCGAGGGCGACGGGTACCTCCGCCTCCTCAAGCCGTTCCGGACGCTCGAGGACATGCACGTCGCGGCCGCGTGGCTCGGTCACGTCGTTCGGCTTGTGCGGCTCTTCGGCGAGCCGCGCGATTTGGCGGACCGCGCCCTCGCCGCGCTCGCCGCGCTCCGCGACCTCGGCCGCCGCGATCCGCTCGACGCGGTGCTCCATGTGGCGCTTGCCGGCGTCTTCACCGACGCCCACGCCGTCGCCGCGGGCTGCACGCTCGCGGCCGCCGACGAGGCGACCCGCGCGCGCTGGCAGCGCGATCTCCCGCTCTTCGCCGTCGCCGGACAGGCCCGCGACCTCCGCCGTACGGCGGCGTGGACCGCGCTCGAGGGAACCAAACCTCCGCCTGCACCGTAAACGTCCGTACGCAGTGGAATGGAATCGACCGGCTTTGGTTGACCGCGTGCGCACGCGGCCGGTAGCATAAATCAGGCTCTTTCGGGCCTTTGGACGAATGGGCTTCACGCGGCTCGAGCCGCAACCATGACATGAGCGCGCTCACCTACGCCGCAGCTCGAATTCTCCGTGTTTTGCCGCGTCGTCGCATTTCGCGCGCGATGGGCAAGCTCGCGGACCGCAAATGGTCGACGCCGGTCGAGCGCGCCGTCGTCGGCGTGTACTCGCGCCTCTACGACGTCGACTTCGAGGAGTGCGAGCAGCGCCGCGGCTACGCGAGCTTCGACGAGTTCTTCACCCGCAACCTCCGCCCGGGCGCCCGCCCCATCGACACCGCGCCCGACGCGATCGTCAGCCCAGCCGACGGCCGCATCGACTCGATGGGCACCATCGGCGACGACGCGACGTACTTCGTCAAAGGCCGGCCCTACCGCGTCGGCGAGCTCCTCGGCGACGAGGGCGAGGCGCGTCGCTACCTCGGTGGCTCGGCGTGCGTCGTCTACCTCTCGCCGCGCGACTACCATCGCGTGCACGCGCCGGTCGACGGCGTCGTGACCGAGATCCGCTCGCTCCCGGGCGATTACTTCCCGGTCAACTCGATCGGGATGAGCCACATCGGAAACCTCTTCTCGATCAACCGTCGCGTCGCGATCGCGATCGACACCGAGTCGATGGGCCGCGTCACGGTCGTGATGGTCGCCGCGATCGTGGTCGGGCGAATCACCGTCAAGGCGATCGACGCGCACGACGTCCCGAATGGCACGCACCGCTTCGAGCCGGGCGTGCCCGTGCTTCGCGGCGAGGAAATCGGCGTGTTTCACCTCGGGTCGACGGCGGTCGTCTTCTTCGAGCCGTGCGTGAGCATGCGCTGGAGCGTGAGCGCCGGGATGGTCAAATACGGCGAGCGAATGGGCAACAGAGGGGCCATGCACCGCGAGAATGGCGCGGCGAAGGTGCTTCAGTGACGGAAGAGCGCGCGCGACCCTCCTCCCCCGACTCGGACGAGATCGAGGTCACGACCGACGAGCCGCTCGATCCCAAAGCTGCGCGTCGCGCGCGCCGGGCGAAGGCGAAGCTCGCGTTGCGCATTCCAGACGACGAGATTTCGCGCCCGCTCGAGGCGCCCAAAGACAAGGTGAACGGCAACGCCGACGTCAGCGTCACGAGCGCGCCGGCCGAGCCCATCAAGCCCGCGCGCATCATCTCGGTCGGCCCGCCGCCGCCGTCGCCCGAGCCGCAACCGACCGAGCGACGCATCTCGAGCGCTCCGCCGACGGTGCCGATCGACGACGTGTCCGACGACATGGCGGAAGGCGATCGCAAGACGCAGCTCGACATGGAGCCCGACGTCGCGGCGAAGTCCGGCACCGACGACGACGACATCGACGTCCCCGTCGACGAAGAAGAGCCCGAGTACCGGCCGCGCGTGCCGACGCTGCCGAGCAACCCGCCGCCGCCGCCCGGCGCGGCCGCGAAGACGAAGTCCGACGCGCCGAAGCGACAGCCGAGCGAAGACGCGCTCGAGATCGACGACGTCGAGGCGGCGGCGGTGCTCTCGTCGCGTCCGCCCCCGCGACCGATGTCGCTCTCTTCGCCCAACGTGCCGCCCGCGCCGCGCGTGCCGCGGATTTCGTCGAAGCCCCCTCTGCCCGCGGTGCCCGCGGCGCCGATCACGCCGCCCATCCCGGCCGACGCGCTCTCGTCGACGCCGCAGCTGCTCGACGACCGCCCGAAGCCGCGCGCGATGGCCACCGCGCTGGTCGACGACGAAGAGGCGCGCGGCATCGAAGAGATCGAGCCGGAGCGTCCCAGCGCGCCGCCGTCGGTGCGCGACAGCGGCGACGAGATTGACACGTCCGACGTGCTCGAGGCCGTGACGTCCGGCGCGCCGCCGGCGCCGGTGGCGCACGCGAAAGACGGAGCCGCTCGCCCGATCTCGACCCCGCCGAAGGCGCCCGTCGCCGGCAAGGCGCCGCCGCCGCCGGTGAAGATCCCGATCGTCGCGCCCACGCCCGCCGCCGCGTCCGCGCCGAGCCCGCTCGCGCCGCCGCCGCTCACCGAGGGCCTCGTCCCGCGAAGGCGCGCGCGCCCGTGGTGGGAAGATCTCTTCAACGACGATTTCATCCGCACGATGCCCAAGTTCACCGAGGCGCAAATCGCCAACGAGGTGGACTTCATCGAGGACTCGCTCGGCGTCGCGCGCGGCGGCTCGCTCCTCGACCTCGGCTGCGGCACGGGAAACCAGGCGGTCGAGCTCAGCCGCCGCGGCTACACGCGTCGTCGGCTTCGATCTCAGCATCTCGATGCTCGCGCGCGCCGGCGAGGAAGCCCAGGACGCGAGCCAGAAGATCAACTTCGTGCAGGGCGACATGCGCGAGATGACCTTCGAGGACGCCTTCGACGGCGTCTACTGCTGGGGCTCGACGTTCGGCTATTTCGAAGAAGAGAAGAACGCGCAGGTCATCCAGCGCGTCCACAAGTCGCTCCGGCAAGGCGGCCAGTTCCTCCTCGACGTCGTCAGCCGCGACTTCGCCATCATGCAGGCGCCGTCGCTCGCGTGGTTCGAGGGCGAGGGCTGCGTCTGCATGGACGAGATGAACGTCGACTGGATCACGAGCCGCATGCGCGTGAAGCGCACGATGATGCTCGACGACGGCCGCTCGAAGGAGATCGAGTACTCGATCCGCATCTACTCGCTGCACGAGCTCGGAAAGCTCCTCCACGACTCGGGCTTCCGCGTCGCCGAGGTGAGCGGCCGCATCCAGACGCCCGGCGTCTTCTTCGGCCCGACCTCGCCGCGCACGTTGATCCTGGCCGAGAAGCGCTAACATCTTTCCATGGCGATTCTGAAGATCGCGACGATCGGTCATCCGGTGCTGCGCGAGATCGCGCGCGAGGTCGCGCCGGACGAGCTCGCGTCGCCCGAGGTGCAGCGCTTCATCGACGATCTCGTCGAGACGATGTTCGACGCGAGCGGCGCGGGAATCGCCGCCAACCAGGTCTACCGCCCGATCCGCGTGGCGGCGATTTGCGTGAAGGACAACCCGCGGTACCCGTACAAGCCCAACTGGCCGCTCACCGTCCTCGTGAACCCGGTCGTGACGCCGACGACCGACGACACCTTCATGAACTACGAGGGCTGCCTCTCCGTCCCGAACCTCCGCGGCGAGGTCCCGCGCTACGCGGGCGTCCGCGTGAAGGCCCTCGATCGCTCGGGAAAACCGCTCGATTTCGAGGTGAAGGGGCTCACCGCCGGCACGTTTCAGCACGAGCTCGATCACCTCGACGGCACGCTCTTCGTCGACCGCGTGACCGACACGCGCTCGCTCGCGACGTGGGCCGACTTCGAGCGCCATCACCTGAAGGCGTTCGCCGAGCGCGCGCGCGCGCTCGTCGCGAAGTACGGGAGCTGAGCCTCAGCGCGGGTCGGCGCAGCAGCGCGTGCCGCTCTCGGTGCCCGCGTAGTACGCGCCGTGACCGGCTTGGTAGCTGCGGCACGCGTTGCGGCCCGGCATCCACCACGAGCCGTGCATCACCTCGCGCGAGCCGCGCGGCATGCCGTCGATTGTCGTCCACTCGTCCACGTTGCCGCTCATGTCGTGCACGCCGAACGGGCTCACGCACGCCGGGTGCGCGCTCGCGGGCGCGCGGTGATCGACGAGGCGCCCGATGCGCCCGAGCCCGTGATCGATGTCCGCGTTGCACACGCTCGAGTCGCGGTCCCACCCGTACGGGTACGGCCGCATCTCTTCGCCCTCGCACGCGAGCTCCCACTCGCGCGTGAGGCAGAGCCGGCCTCCGTCGTCCTCGCAGAGCTTCTTCGACGAGGTCCACGATTGGCGGTTGAGCGGCAGGTCCGAGCCCGGCTCGGTGCGCTCGGTGACGTCGATGCAGAAGCGCTCGTGGATTTCTTCTTCGACTTGCACGCGCGCGCGCCGATGTGCGCGTAGTGCTTGCAGCGAAAGTAGTGGTAGTGGCCCTGGTCCATCCACTCGAGGCACTGCTGCTCGACCTCGGGGCAGTAATCGCCCTCGACGAGGACCATGCCGGTGGGGCAGGGGCTGGGCGCCGCGACGGCCGCGGCGAGCTCGACGTTCGCGCTCGCGCTCGCAGTGGCGACCGGCCGCGCCGCGCCCGCGTCGACCACGGCGACCGTGGTTTGCTCGTCGGCCGAAGCCGCCCGACACCCGACGCACACGATCACGAGAGCTGCGTACTGCTTGCTGCGCACTGCGGAGCTGGTTGCTACTCGAAGTCAGCTCGGCCACAAAACGAAATTGGCGCGGCCTCGGCACGCACTGCACACTCATTCAGTGTGTCGTGCGGGTCGTTTGGCTCCGTTCGCGTTGATGCTCGCGGCGTGCGCGACGAAGGAACGCGCGACGAGCGCGCCCGCGCCGACGGCGAGCGACGCGTCCTCGCCGGCCCCGAGCGCGACGCCCGCCGCTTCCCACGAGCCCGCGCCGCCTAGCGCGTGCCCCGCCGACATGGTGCTCGTCGACGGAAGCTATTGCCCGAACCCGATCCAGATTCTGCGAGCGTTGGCTCGACGGGCCGGGCGAGTACCACGAGTACCGCTGCGCCGAGTACGAGAAGCCCGCGAAATGCCGCGGCGCCCGCGAGCAGCGACGCTTCTGCATCGACCGCGAAGAGTACGCCGAGCCGGGGAGCGCGCTGCCGCTCGCGAATCAGAGCTGGACGAGCGCGGGCGAGGTCTGCGCCGCCGACCGCAAACGACTTTGCCTCGAGAGCGAGTGGCAGTTCGCGTGCGAAGGAGAGGACATGCATCCGTACCCGTACGGCGACGGGTTCACGCGCGACGGGACGGCCTGCAACATCGATCGCATGGACCTCGGAAAACCGAACGCGGGCCTGAACGATTTCCGCGCGCCCATCACCGCCTACCCGCGCTGCACGAGCCCGTTCGGCGTCCACGACATGAGCGGAAACGTCGAAGAGTGGACGACGCTCGACCGCGGAGTCGCCCCGCAGCGCTCCTCGATGAAGGGGGCGTGGTGGCTGCCCGGCAAGAACACTTGCCGTGCGCGGACGCTCGGGCACGGCGAGATCTACCGGGGAAAACAGGTCGGCGTGCGCTGCTGCGCGGACGCCCGGTAAGTGATACGTTCTAGGTTGGTGCGTGAAGTGACCAGCCTCCCGCCGACGCGCTCGAGCGGCTTCCTGAGGGCGGAGCCGTCGCGGTTCTTCGGTCGCGGCCAAGACCTGGCGCGGCTCGACGCGCCGCTGGAGACCTCGCGCCTCGTGACCATCGTCGGGCCCGGCGGAATCGGCAAGACGCGTCTCGCGATGCGCTACGCGGCGACGCGCCGGGGCAGCTTCGGGAGCGCTTGGTTCTGCGACATGCGCGACGCGCACGCGCCGAGCGAGATGGCGCGCGTCGTCCTGCGCGCCCTCGGCGGCACGCGCGCCGCGCAGGCGATCGACGCGGACGCGACGTTGCTTCACACCCTCGCCGCGCGGCCCGACGCGCTCCTCATCCTCGACAACGTCGAGCACCTCGTCTCGGAGGCGGGCGGCGCCGCCGCCGTCGTGCGCCGCTGGTCGGCCGCGGCGCCCGACGTTCGCTTCCTCGTCACGAGCCGCGTCGCGCTCGGCATCGCGCGCGAGCGCGTCGTCGAGCTGGGCGGCGTCAGCGCGAGCGACGCGGTCGAGCTCTTCGTCGAGCGCGTGCGCGAGCGCATCGTGGACTTTTCGCCCGAAGGCGCCGAGCGCGCGAGCATCGCCGAGCTCGCGCGCCGGCTCGCCGGCGTCCCGCTCGCGATCGAGATGGCCGCGGGCCGCGTCGACTCCGCCGACGACGCGCGCGCGGTCCTCGCGAGCGTCTCCTCGCGCCCCGCGGTCGCGGAGGTCGCCGTCCGCCGCGCGTTCGATCTCTTGCCGGTCACCGAGCGCGAGGTCCTCAGGCGGTGCTCGGCGTTCCGCGGCAGCTTCACCCTCCAGGCCGCCCTGGCGGTGACGAGCGGTATCGAAAGCGCGCGCGACGTCGTCGTCGATCTGGCGGGAAAGAGCCTGCTCCGCGTCGAGCGGCACGGGCCGATGCGCTTCGCGATGTGCGAAGGGATTCGCGCGCTCGCCGAGAGCACGCTGACGCCGGGCGAGGCCGACGCGCTCGCGCTCGCACACGCCGAGTTCTTCTGCGACCGCGCGCGCGCGATCGCGCGAGACGAGGCTGAGCTCGACGCCGGCTCCGACGAGTGGGAGGACCTCCACGCCGCGCTCGCGTTCGGCGTCGCGCGAAAACGTCCGTCGATCGTGCTGCACGCCGCGCTGGC
Organism: uncultured delta proteobacterium; assembly: GCA_963731595.1. Classification (GTDB taxonomy): domain Bacteria; phylum Myxococcota_A; class Polyangia; order Polyangiales; family Polyangiaceae; genus DASXHD01. The sequence continues at coordinate 272,202 of CAVSWE010000009.1, read as the reverse complement.
GCTCGACGTGCTCGCGCTCGGCGGCGGCATCGGCGAGGCGCTCCTCGCGGAGCTCGACGGCGCGCTCCGCGCGGGCGCGGCGAGCGACCTCGATTTGCTTTCGCACGCGCTCCTCGCGCGGTCCAGCGCGCTCTACGCGCTCGGCCGGCTCCTCGAGTCGCGCCGCGACGCCGAGACGGCGCTGTCCCTCGCGCAAGAGCGCGCCGACTCGAAGCGCGCCGGGCAGGCTCGCCGCGCCGCCGCCCAAGCGGCCTTCCAGCTCGGCGAGCTCGAGATCGCGCGGGCGCACCTCGTGGCGGCCCTCGAGATTCGAGCGCGACCGCGGCGACGCGCGCGCGACCGCGGCGGTCCTCCGCCACCTCGGCTCGCTCCACAACTCGCTCGGCGAGCTCGATCGCGCGCGACGCGTTCGAGCGCTCGTTCAAGCTCGCGCGCTCCGCGGGCGACGGCGCCTGCGAGGCCTTCGCGCACATGGGCCTCGCCTGGAACTTCTTCGAGCGCGACGAGCACGACGTCGCGCGCGACCACTACGAGCGAGCGCTCGTCCTCTTGTGCAGGCTCAAGATGGCGCGCAGCGAGCGCATCGTCGTCGGTTACCTCGGCTTGCTCGAGCTCTACGAAGGCAAGCTCGTCTCGGCGGAGGAGCGTCTGGGCGCGGCGTCGCTGGGCTCGCGACGCGCCGGTGACCTGCGCGTCGCGGGCATCTTCGAGGGCGTCCGCGGCGGCGTCCTCGCGTCGCTCGATTCGAATCGACGAGGCGCGCGCCGCGTTCGAGCTCGCCGACGATCTCCTCGCGGGAAACGCGTTCTACCGCACGGCGGTCGGCGTGCACCGCGGCCTCCTCGATCTCGCCGAGGCGCGCGCCGCGTCGGCCGACGGCCACGAGCGCACCGCGCGCGCCCACGTCGCGAGGGCCCGCTGGCGAATCGAGGAGGCGCACTCGTTCGCGCGCCGATCGGACGACGCGCGAATGGCCGTCGAGATCCTCGAACGCGCCCTCGCCCGCGTCTGACCTGGCGCGGCCGCGGCGCACGACTGAGGCGCGCGTGGCGCTCTTCTTGCTGCGTTTCCGCCTCAGAGGTGTGACGCCATGAACCTTCGAATCCTCGCCGCGTGCGTCGCGGCGGTCGCGTTCGCGCCGAGCCTAGCGCTCGCCGATTCGCCGCGGGAAACGATGCTTGCATTCCACAACGATTTGCCGAGCCGTTACCGGCTGACGCACATGCGTCTCTTCGTGGACGGGCACGTCCGCTACGACGGGCCCGGCTTCGGCGCGGCCTATCTGCCGCCCGGCGGGCACGTCGTCGAGCTGGTCGCCGACTACCAGATGCACGGCAACGTGCTGAGCTACATGAACCACTACAACGTCGAGGTGCGCTCCGCGCACGTCGTCCGCCCGACCCGCGCGGCGCGCGTCGACGCCTACGCCGTGCGCCACGGCGGCGCGACGACCCCGCTCGATCGCAGCGCGGTCATCGACTGGTCCGAGCGCTGAGCGCCTGACCGAACGCGATGCCGTCCGGGTAGACGCCGACGGTCCACCGCTTCTCGATCGCGAGCGTGGTCGGATCGACCTGAATCACCGCGCCCGGCGCGACGTGGTCGCCCTCGCAGACGACGTACGCGCGCCCGTCGGGCGAGAGGCGCGCGACGTGCGGATTCTTGCATTCTGCACCGAACGCGACGCGCCGCTCGACCGCGCCGTTCTTCACGTCGACGCGAGCGAGCCCGTCGGGGCTCTGGAGCGGGACGAGCGCCGAGTCGGCGCTCACGAACTCGGGCATCATCGCGCGCGAGCCGAGCGGCACGACGACGTCCTCGAACTGGCGCGCCTTCAAGTCGAGCACGCGTACGTCGTCGCTCTCGAGGTCGGCGACGATGGCGTGCGTCTGGTCGCTCGCGATCGCGACCGCGTACGGGCCGAAGCGCGGCGCGCCCGGCACGCCCGCGCCCGTCGCGATCGGGACGTGCGTGACCGGCAGCTCGGGGCTCGCGAGATTCGACGAGGGCGACCTCGTCCGACCCGTAGCAGGCGATCGCCGCCAGCGCGTCGTCCTCCGCGACCGCGATCCCGTGCGGCGCGACGCAGACCGGGCGCGCCGCGACGAGGTCGAGCGTGCGCGCGTCGAGCACGAGGAGGCGCGCGTACATGCGCGACGTCGCCGCGCCCGCCTTCGCCTCCTGCATCGCGCGTCGCATGTCGAAATGCGTGACGAGGACGCGCTTGTCGTCGTGCGTGAGCACGACGTCCCCGGGGTTCTGATCGACGTCGCGCGTGAGATTGACGCCGAGCGTCCGCGGGTCGAGCCGCAAGAGCTCGCCGATGCTGTCGGAGCCGCCGTGCCCGGAGTGCTTGCCGGTCTTGGGCGCGTCGTCGGGCGGAAACGCGAGCGCGACGAACACGTTCCCTTCGCGATCGACGGCGAGGTGGTGCGGCGCCTCGTGGGCGCTCGGGTCGACGTCGACCGAGCGCATCACGACGGCGGTCCCGTCGCGATCGATCGCGGCGATCGTGTCCGAGCCGTTGTTCGTCACGTACGCGACCGACGCGCGCGGGATTGGGACGGGGTCGGCCTTCGGGACGTGATTCTTCCTCTTGCACGCGACGAGTGCGACGGCGACCGCTCCGAGGTAGAAGAGGCGCGTGGCTCGGCTGCTCGACGCGCTCCTCATCGCCTGCGCAGTTTACGCGGAAGGCACGGCCCTGGCGAACGGCCGCTTCCCGCGGGCCCAGCAGATCGTGAGCACGCCGGGCGATTCGTCGCGCGTCTTCCTGCGCGCGACCTTCGGCGTGGTCGCGTCGTTCGACGGCGGCGGCTCGTGGCGGTGGCTATGCGAAGAGGCGATTGGGTTTTCCGGCACGTGGGATCCGCCCGTCGCGGCGACGCCCGACGGCAAGCTCTGGATGGGCCTCGAGCACGGCCTCGCGTGGACGAGCGATGGGTGTACTGTACACACGATTCCCTCGGTCGCCGGCGAGCTCGTCTCGGACGTCTCGGCCGACGGCGACGCGCTCGTCTTCGCGACCTCGACCGCGGGGAAACCCGCCGCGCTCTGGCGCGCGACCGGCGGCGCGGCACACAAAACCGGCGCCTCGCTCGACGGCTTCTACGTCGACACGCTCGACGCTTCCGGCGCGCGCCTCTACGCGACCGGCGTCCACGTCGGCCAGAAGACGTCGCCGCACCTCTTTCGCAGCGACGACCGCGGCGCGACGCTCCACGAGCTCCACCCGACGTGGCCCACGCGAGGCCGCCTCTACCTCGCGGCGATCGATCCAAAGAATTCGTCGCGCATCCTCGTGCGCCAGCTCGGGGCGAGCGGCAGCGATCTGCTCCTCTCGGAGGACGCGGGCGCGACGTTCACCGTCGTCCTCCACACGAAGGGCGCGATGTTCGGCTTCGCGCAGAGCCCCGACGGGCAGAACGTGTGGGCGGGCTCGGGCGACGCGACCGAAGGCCTCTTCCGCTCGACGGACCGCGGCCGAACGTTCGCGCCGGTCGCGAAGGCGTCGATCTTCTGTCTCCACGACACCCCGACCGAGCTCTTCACGTGCTCGAACCCGTTCACCGCGGGCGGGTACGCCATCGGCGTCTCGAAGGACGACGGGGCGACCGTGAAGCCGCTCATCGAGTTCTCGAACATCCTCGGGCCGGTCGCGTGCGACGCCGGGGCGGGGCTCGCGTGCGACAAGAGCTGGACCGCCATGCACGCGACCCTCACGACGCAAACGGCCGCTCCCGCGCCGAGCGCGCCGCCGTCCGCCCCCGACGCGTCCGCCCCTGCGCCGTCCGCATCGGCGAGATCGTTCGGATCCGAACGATCGACGTGCGGATGCGGGGTTTCTGCCGGTTCCGTGTGGCCGGGGGCGCCATTCGCGTTCGCGCTCGCGGCTCTCTTCGGACGTCGCCGCAGGTCGCGAGCCTGAGGGCGAAGTGGATCGCTCGCGGACCAGCGCCGAGCGCCACCTGACCCAGGCTGCGCCGCTAACTCCGCGCAATCACGGTCGTCTCGGGCTGGCGCTGCGCTTGCAAACAACGGGGGCATGCTCTCCCGTCGCCTCCTCGTCGCGTGCGCCGTGTGCGCCGCGTTCGCCCTCGCCTGCGGTGACGCAAGCACCATCGGCACGGATCACTGGGGCGGCGTCGGCGGCAACGGCAACAACCCCAGCGACCCGAGCAGCGGCACCGGCACGGACGGCGGCTCGTCGTCCTCGGGCAACGACGCCGGGGTCATCGCCGAGGGCGGGTCGCAGACGCAGAGTTTCCAGGTGATGACCGACAAGACGAGCTACGACGTCGAGCTGCGCTCGAAGGTCACCGTCCAAGTCACCATCGCCCCGCAAGGCTTCAGCGGCACGGTGAACCTCGCGGTGAGCGGCCTCGCGACCGGCGTCACAGGCGCGTTCAACCCGAGCTCGGTCAGCGTGAGCGGCACGACCGGCGCCACGTCGATGCTCACGCTGACGACGCTCGAGAGCGTGCTCCCGGCGGCGACGCCGTTTACGGTCACCGCGACGTCGGGCTCGACCAGCGCCACCGCGGCGCCGTCGCTCAACGTGCTTTCGCAAATCACGCTCGAGATCCCGACGAACGTCGCCGCCCTCGCCGGCACGGGCGGCACGCCGAGCACCGACGCGTTCGGCAACTATCCGATCACGATCAACGCGCCCGCGAACTTCGGCACCAACAACCCGATCGTCGTGAAATTCGTCAACAACGACTCGGCGCCGCACTGCATCCACGCGAGCAACGCGACGCAGGGCTTCCCGCACGACTCGGTGACCAACGGCGTCTGCAACACCCCGATGGCGCAGGGCGACACCGACAAGACGGCCCACAACATCAACACGAAGGGCTCGTACCTCTTCTACCTGCACGACGAAGGCAACACGACCGACGGCATGGTCAAGGTTCAGTGACAGACCGAGCCTGACGACACCTTCTCGCACTGACCGGAGCAGCAGTCGCTGCCGTACGCGCAGTACGCACCGGCGCCGCCGCAGTTTCCGCCGCCGCCGCCACCACCGCCGCCCGAGCACGTGCCGTCGACGCCGCACAGGCCGAAGCAGCACTCGCCCGGATCGGGCGCGCCCGGGTTGGAGCACGGCATGCCGGGCAGGCCGCACGTCGTCCCGCCCGACGTCGGCTGCGAGGCGCACCACGTATGCCCTTGCCCGTCGTCCATGCAGTTGCTCGAGCAGCACGAATCGGCCTGTGCGCACGTGGAGCCGACCGAGAGACACGACCCGCCGCCGCCGCCCGCGAAGCACTGCCCGTTGTCGCAGAGCCCGCTGCAGCAGTTTCGGTCTTGCGTGCAGAACGCGGTCGCTGCCTCGCACGCCTGCGTCGGGCTCTGCGGCTTGTTCTGGCAATAGGCGCCGGTTCCTTCGAGCTCGCACCAGCCGGTGCAGCAGTCGGTGTCGTTCAAGCACGACTCGCCGAGCGCGGTGAGCGTGCACGGCTGCGCGCCGCCGCTCGAGCACGCCGCGATCGCGAAGACGGAGCCCAGGACCGCGGCGGCGCTACGCATGAGGCGTCAACCGTAGCTCTTCGGCCCCAGCCTGCAACAGACCTTACGCGTACCGGACGGCGGCGACGGTCAGCTCGACCGGCCCGCTCGGACGCTGAAGGACGATCGTGTCGCCCTCCTCTTTCTTGAGGAGCGCGCGTCCCAGCGGCGATTTCCAGCTGATGTCGCCGCGAGCGAGGTCGATCTCGTCCTCGCCGACGATGCGGTACGTCGCGCGTTTTCCGTCCTCGTCCTCGACCTCGACGATGGCGCCGAAGAACACGCGCGTCTCGCCGTCGACTCGCGGCTCGACGACCTGCGCCGACTCGAGGCGTTTGATGAGGAAGTGGACGCGCCGATCGATCTCGCGGAGCTTCTTCTTGCCGTAGATGTACTCGGCGTTTTCGCTGCGGTCGCCCTGCGCGGCAGCGTCGGCGACGTCTTGGACGATCTTCGGGCGATCGACGCTGCGCAAGCGCGCGAGCTCCTCTTGAAGCTTCTTCGCTCCGGCCCTCGTGATGTAGTTGGTCATTCTCTGTACGGATCCTGGCCCGACAAGAGCACGTCGAGCGCCCAAGGCGCGGCCGAGCCGCGGGCGAGCTCGGCCACGGCGAGCACGATTGCGCGCCGCGACGCGCGCGCCGGAATGCTCAGCATCGCCCAGCGCGCGCCGTCGCCGCGCCCCCACGCGCGCCCCGACTCGACGCGAACGCGCGCCGCTCCGGCGCACAGCGCGACCCGCGTCTTCGGCGGACGCACGAGGTCGAGCGCAGCGGCAGCGAAGGCCATGCGATCGAAGGGCTCGTCGTCCTCTTCGGCGAGGTCGTATTCGACGTCCGCGCCAATTTCGATCCGGGGCATTTGGGGTCAGTCGGCGTGCATTTCAGCACGCCGACGTTCGTGCACGGCACATCAGCAGCTGCGCGCGTGGAGCTCGAGGAAGTACGCCACGAGATCGCGCTCCTTGCTACCCATCGTAACGAAGCGGAGCACGCGCGCAAACGGCCAGACGCGCGTGTCGGGCGGCACGAACATCGTCCAGTGGCCGAGCTCTTTCGGCGAGACGTCGAGCCACGTCGCGCGGAGCGTGCGGGCGATCATCTCGCTCAAGAACGCCCCGTGACGGCGGAGATCGATCATCGCAGCGACCGTGCGAACGCCCGTGTCGTGGTAGCGCCCGACGAGCTCGGCCTGAATCGCCTCGAGGCTCGCCACGTCGTTGCGGAGCTCGACGCCGTGCTGCGTCCGGTAGAGCATGCCGAGCTCGCGCGCCATCGCCGTGCAGTGGAGCCGCGCCTCGTACGCCGCGCGCACGCGGATGTCGGCGAGCGTCGCGGGCGGGTTCGGGTCGTCGAAGCACTCGGCGATCTCCGGCCTGCCGAGCGCGAGCTGCGGCGGCGTCGTGTTCGTGGTCACCGCGCGAAACGCCGGTCGCGAGACGCCCTTCGCGAGCGTGCGGTCGTCCCCCGAGACCGATTCGATGTCGGCGTGGGAGTCGAGCGCGGGATTGTCGAGCTCGGCGGGCGAGGGCGGGGGCATCGTCGCGATGTCGCGTTCGTTGCGCCGCGGAGCGGCGGGCGCCGAGCTCGCGACGCGCGGCGTCGTCGGGCCGCTCGAGACGTCGCCCACCGCGAGCACGGCGGGGAGCGGGCTCGCTCGCCGCACGATGCCCGAGGCCTCTTGCTGCGGAACGGGCTGCAGCGGAACGGTCGCGCGCGCGGGCACGGCCTCGCGCATCGGCGGGCTCGGCACGGCGGCGGTCGTTCGCTTGCCGGACGGTCCGCGGGCGGGCATCCCGGTGCGCGCGCGCGGACCGGCGGCCGGGAGACCTTCGCTGCGCTCGAACGTCGGTGGACGCGCGCTCTGCGCAACGTCGACGAGCTGCTTGGCGCGCGACCGGAGCTCGTCGGCGGCCTGCGGATTCGACGCGAGGACGCGCGCGTAGGGCAGCGCGCGGCTCAAGTTGCCCGCGGCGGCCCACGCCTGCGCCGCGAGGAGCTCGAGCTCGTCGAACGACGCGCTCGCCGCGAGCGTGGAGATGCGCTCGGCGATCACCTGCGGGTCCTCGCGCTTGAGCATGAGCGAGGCGCGCGAGCGCAGATACACGACGCAGGGGCTCGAGCCGCCCGCGCGCTCCATCATGTCGATCCGCGCGAGCGCCGCGTTCGCTTCGCCCGCGTCGAGCTGCGCCTCGATCGACCACGCCACCGGATCCGACAGCGGGCCGCGCGACGGCGGCACGCGCGACGAGAGTCTGGGCGGCGGCTGCGGTGTCGTCGCGAGGGAGCGTTCGATGCGCTCCGCCCGCTCGCGCGCCGAAGAGAGCGCGTTCTGCTTGCGCGCCGAGAGCCAGTCGAGCACCTCGACGCGCGTCGGCCCGGCCTCGCGCATCGACGGAGCCGCGCGCGTCGCCCCCGCTTCGGCGAGCAGGAGCGGCCACTTCGCGACGTCACCCAACGTCACCCGGCGGAACGTCCGCACGCCCGGTCGCTGACTCTGCGTCAGACAGAGCGTAGCGAGGTACACGTCCGCGTCGTCCGGCACCTCCGTGAGGAGCGCCGCGAGGTGCATCGCCTGGAGCGCGCGCGCGAGCTCGGGCGGGTCCTCGAATCCGGCGGTGAAATTCGCCACGTCGAGCCAGCGACCTTCGTAGGCGCGCGTCGCGGAGACGAACGTTCTGCCGTCGAACATCTCGGCGGCGCCGAGCTCGGCGACCGCGCGCCGAACGACCGGCCCGCGCGCATACCAGGTCGCGAGGTGTGGCCGAACGGTCGCGGCCGCCGTCTCGGCGAGCTGCGGCGTGACCCCGGCGTCCGCGAGCCGCGCGCGCGCCTCGAAGGCGGTCGTCCGGTAGCCGGCCTCGCGCACGGCGCCGGGCTCCGTCGTCCGAAGCTCGATGCAATCGGGGTGGAAGAGGGCGTACTCCGCTTCCAGCGGTCCAGCATCCGCGCGCACGACCACCTGGCCGCCGACGATGAGGACACACGAGTCGTGCTGATAGTCCACGTCACGATAAGTGTTTCATGGACACTGCCAAATTGCCAAGACCCCGCCCCGCAGCTTTGTGCGAAGTTGTGCGCCGATGAAGCACAAGAGCGACGACATCCTCCACGCGAGCCAAGCTCGCTATCTCGAAGGCCTCGAGCCGCCGCGCGACGCGCTCCTCGCGAAGATGGAAGCGCTGGCCGCCGAACAGGGGCAACCGATCAGCGATCCGGAGGTGGCCTCGTTTCTCGCCGTCACGGTGCGTGCGATGGGCGCCAAGCGGATCCTCGAGGTCGGTACGAACATCGGCTACGGAGCGATCGTGATGGCGCGCGCCGCCGCGCCGGCGGGACACGTCGTCACCGTCGAAAAATCGCACGAGCTCTGCGAGACGGCGCGCGACTTCGCGCGGCAGGCGGGGCTCGAGAAAGCCATCGACGTTCGCGAAGGCGCTGCCATCCCGGCGCTCGAAAAGCTCACCGACACCTTCGACCTCGCGTACGTCGACTGCGTGAAGGAAGAATACCCGCGCTACCTCGAGCTGCTCGCGCCGCGAATCCGCGCGGGCGGCATCGTCGTCGCGGACAACGTGCTCTGGCGCGGGCTCGTGGCGAGCGACGCGGTCCCGGCGAACGAGAGCGCGCGCGTGGAAGCGCTCCGCGCGTTCAACCGCGCGATCACGGCGTCACCGTTTCGCGGCGTCGTCCTCCCGCTCGGCGACGGCGTCGCCTACGCGGTGAAGCTCTAGGTCGATCTCTAGGCGGGCGCGGCGGGTTGCGCCGGCGCGGCGCCTGCGGGCATGTCCGTCTCGGGCGGCGAGTCCGCGGAGCGCTTGTAGCCGCACTCCTTGTTCGCGCAAGCGATCATCGGCTTCAGCTTGTTGCCCGCCTGGAGAAGGAACTTCGCGCCGCACACCGGGCACGGCTCGTTGATCGGCTTCTGCCACAGCTTGTAGTCGCACTTCACGGTCTCGTTGTTCCAGTTCGAGCAACCGTAGAAAGTGCGGCCGCCGCGCTTGGCGCCGTTCTTCGGCCGCGGGCGGATCTCCAGAATGTCGCCGCCGCATTTCGGGCACGCGACGCCGAGCGGAACCGGCTTGGCGTTCTTGCACTCGGGGTAGCCGGTGCACGAGAGGAACTCGCCGTAGCGCCCGCTGCGGATCGCCATCGGCTTGCCGCACTTGTCGCAGACGATGTCGGTGATGCGCGCCTGCGAGCCCTTGCCGTCCGGCCCGAGGTCGCGCGTCGTCTTGCATTTCGGGTACTCGCTGCAGCCGAGGAACCAGCCGTTCTTCGACCAGCGCTTCATCATCTCCCCCTTGCCACAAACCTCGCACTTCTCGCCCGTCGGCTCCGGCTCGGGGTTCCAGCGCGCGCCCTTCTTGGCGGGCTCCAGCTGCTTCCTGAAGCGCTTGTAGAAGCGCGAGAGGAGCACCTCGCGCTCTTCTTTTCCGGCCTCGACCTCGTCGAGCTCTTCTTCCATGTGCGACGTGAACGTCGGGTCCATGAAATCGAGCTGGCTCTTCACGAGCCCGTCGACCACGAATTTTCCGAGCGTCGTCGGCGCGAACCGGTTGTCGATCTTCTCGACGTAGTCGCGCGCCTGCACCTTGCTGATGATCTCGGCGTACGTGCTCGGGCGGCCGATGCCGCGCTCTTCGAGCTCGCGCACGAGCGAGCCTTCGTTGTAGCGCGGCGGCGGCTGCGTGAACTTCTGCTCGGTGACGACGCCCGGCGGCGTCACGAGGACGAGGGTCTGCCCCTCTTTGAGCTCGGGCAGCGTCGCCTCTTCGTCGTCCTCGCTCTTCGCGGCGGGGTCTTGCTCCTCGCCCGCCATTCCGACGCGTCCGCTCGGGCCGGCCTCGCCGTAGACCGCGAGCCATCCGGAGAACTTCAAGATGCGCCCGCTCGCGCGGAGCACGTAGTCGCCCGCCGCGATGTCGACCGAGGTCTGATCGTAGACCGCCTCGTTCATCTGGCTCGCGACGAAGCGATCCCAGATCATCTTGTAGAGCTTGTACTGCTCGTCCTTGAGGTGCTTGCGGATCTGCTCCGGCGGATACGCGAGCGACGTCGGACGAATCGCTTCGTGCGCTTCTTGGGCGTCCTTCTTCGATTTGAACGCGTTCGGTTGTTCGGGCAGGTGGCCCTTGCCGAACTTCTGCTCGATGTACTCGCGGACCGAGGCGATCGCCTCGGGCGCGACTCGCGTCGAGTCGGTGCGCATGTACGTGATGAGACCGACCTGCCCGACGTCCTTGCCGAGGTCGACGCCTTCGTAGAGGCCCTGCGCGACCTGCATCGTGCGCTTGGCGCCGAAGCTCAGGCGGTTGACGGCGTCCTGCTGGAGCTTGCTCGTCGTGTACGGCGCGGGCGCCTTGCGCTTGCGCTCGCTCTTCGTGACCTTCGAGACGACGAACTTCGCCGACTCGAGGTCCTTTCGAATCTTGCCGGCCTCTTCCGCGTTGTGGACCTCGAGCTTGGTCAGCCGCGCGAAGAACGCCGCCTTGCCGTCGCCGAGCTGGGCCCCGCAGTTCCAGTACTCGACCGGGACGAACGCCTCGATCTCCCGCTCGCGGTCGACGATGAGCCGCAACGCGACGCTCTGCACGCGGCCCGCCGAGAGGCCGAACGCGAGCTTGGACCAAACGAGCGCCGACACGTCGTATCCGACGAGCCGGTCGAGCACGCGCCGCGCCCGCTGCGCGTCATAGAGGTTCTTGTTCAGCTTGCGCGGGTGCGCGACGCCCTTTTGGACGCCGCTCTTCGTGATCTCGTGGAACTCGACGCGCTTGCAACGTTTCTCCCCGAGCTCCTCCGCCAAATGCCAGGCGATCGCTTCGCCCTCGCGGTCGGGGTCGGGGGCCAGCAGAATCTCGTCCGCGTCGCGCGCCGCGCCCTTCAGCTCCTGGACGATTTTCTCTTTTCCAGCAATGATTTCGTAGGTTTCTTTGAACCCGTGCTCGACGTCCACCCCGAGCTTTTTGGGCAAATCCTTGATGTGCCCCTTGGAGGCCATCACCTCGTAGCTGGATCCGAGGTATTTTTCGATCGTCTTCGCCTTGGCCGGCGACTCGACGACCACGAGTGTCTTGCCCATTTCGTGTGTTTTCAATTAGTTAGAGGAGGGTTTTCCTCTGAAACAACCCCGCAGAACCCTCTACTACTACGTCCCCCAAGGCGAGCGTCAAGAGCGCATTCGCCACGGCCGAGGTGGAAAGTCCCGTTTCAGCCGCAATTTCATCGGGGTGCTTGGGGCCGCCGCGGAGCGCCTCGTAGACGGCGCCCCCTGCGCCCTCGAGCTTGGGCGCGCGTAAGCGCTCGGCGAGCTCCGATTCGTGGCGCAGCACGCGCGCGCCTCGCTCGATGAGCAGCCAGCTGTAGACGAACCCGTCGCCGACGCCCGGCGCGACCCGAATCTCACGCCGGAGCCGCCGGGCGTGGTTGGAGGCGTTCTCCGTCCCGGAGCTCGCCCCCGCTTGGGCGATGATGACGAGCTCGGCCAGGGCCACGAGCACGCGGTTTCGGCCCTTGTAACAAGCGGGGCTCGGTCCCGTTTCCTCGGGGAAAGGGCGGATGACGGCGCCGCCCGCGTCGAGGATTCTGTCGGAAACGTTCCGGCTTGTTGGGCGTGATGTCGGGCGGTCCGCAGCCGAGCACCGACCAGGTCCGGCCCTTGGCCTCGATGGCGCCTTCGTGGGCCGCCGCGTCCGTGCCGTCGGCCCCGCCCGAAATCACGACGCCGCCGGCCTCCACCACGATCGCGGCGAGGCGCTTCGCGAGCGCGACGGTGTCGGCCGTCGCCGCGCGCGAGCCGACGATGGCGACGTGGCGAGCGCCCGGCGTCAGCTCGCCGGCGACGTGGAGAAATTTCGGCGGGCTCGGCATTCGCCGAATCGGCGCCGGGTACTCGAGCGGGAGCAGGTAACGGCCGTCTTTCACCGGGGCCCATCGGCCGGCGCGCGGCGCAGTTGCTGGCGAAGCGCCGCGAGCGCCTAACGCGGCTTCGAATAGAGCTGCACGACGAGCTGACCCTGGCCGCTCTTCGCGGAGACGTCGACGCGATACGGGATCGGGATCAGCGTGAAGGGGCAGACGTTCTTGACGGCGGCGGTGCCGCCCGTCGCTTCGTCGTGGCCCGCGTCGAGGTTGTAGAAGGGCGGCACGAGGAGGTGCAGCGACACGCCCTTCAGCGACGGCGAATAGGCGAGGACCGTGTAGCACTTGTTGCCGGCGAGCGTGACGTCGAAGGCCTTGTGCGCGCCGGCGGCGAGCGTGTCTTTGTACGGAGCGCCCTCGGGAAACATGAGCGGCGCTTGCTGGAGCGCGGCGGCTTTCAGGCCCATGTCGAGCGGGTCGCCGAGCGTGAGCATGCCCTGGCTCATGAGCTGCTGGCCGACCTGTTTGATTTGGTTCAAGAGGTTCGGATCGATCGGCAGCGCGGGGAGCGCTTGTGCGAGCTGCGCCGCGTTCGGGAGCTGGATGTTCGGGAGCTGGAACGTGGGGAAGGCCGGCGGCGGGGCCGGGTTGCTCGCCGTCGGTGCGGGCGGCGCGGGAGGCGGCGGCGGCGGTCGGACCGGCGGAGGCGCCGCGGAGGTCGCGACGGACGCAGACGCGGGCGGTGGAGGCGGTCGCGCGGGCGCTGCCGACGCGCTCGGATATTGGGGGTTCGGCGTCGGGTTCTGCGGGGGCGCGTTGCTCTCGTTTTCGCAGGCCGCGAGCGCGAGGAGGAGGAGTGCGAGGCGCTTCATTGGCGGAGGAAGTGGAAGGGGATGTCGACCGTCGTCGAGCCGCTCGACACCGGGAACTGCCAGCCACGCACGCTGTTTTCGATGCACTTGGCGACCATCGGATCGTTGCCGTCGGCGCTCGCACTCTGCACGTTGCCCGTCGCCGCGATCGAGAGGTGCACGCGCACGTTGACGTTCGACTGCGTCGCACCGCCGCGCTCCCAGCACGTTCGCTTCACGCCGGCCGAGCGCTGTTGCACGACGCGCTGGATGGCCTCCTCGCTCAGCGCGGAGGACGCGCCGCCGCCGCCGGAGCTTCCGCCGACCGACGGACCCGTGCCGGGGCCGCCGAGCAGCGCCGCGATCGACGGATCGACGGCGTGAGTCGCCGCGCTCGCTGCGTGAGTGCCGCCCCCGCCGCCGCCGCCGCCTTGAGCGTGCGTGGGCGTGGTGACGCCGGTCTGCGCGGAGGCGACCTCGAGGGCGCTGGAGGCGGGCTCACCGGTCGCGACTGGCGTCGTCGCGGTCGGTTGCGCCGGCATGACGATCGTCGTCGCGGTCGGCGTGGTCGGCGCTTGGCGGAAAAAGACGGCGATGCCCGCGGTCACGCCGAATGCACCGAACGCGACGACCATCCCGACGACGACCCAGTTGGGTCCCGGCTTGCGCGGGATGACGACGGTCGGCGCGGCGACGCTCGGAGCGATAGGCGCGAGGGGCGCGACGGGCGCCAAGCCGAGCGGGTCGACGCCGGAGATCGGCGCCTTGGCGGCGAACGGATCGGGGACCGCGAAGGGATCGGGGATCGGGTCGGGGTCGAGCTTCTCGGCCGTCGCGAGCCGTGACGTGAGCGAAACGACGTTGTTTCGCGCGGGCGGGGGCGGGGCGGGCTTCGCCTCGGCCGGCGACGGACGGCTGGTTGCGCGCGGCGCGGGAGGCCGAGGCGCGACGGGCGCCGACGTCGGCGCGGGCGTCACGAGCGAAGGCCGCTCGGCGGACATGCCGTCTTGTACGATCGCGGCGAGCTCGCCCACCGTGCGGAGCGGCCGCCACTCCTCCATGCCCTCCTGCCAGACCAGCGACTCCTCGGTGACCGCGCCGGTCGAGGCTTTTCGTCGAAGCTCGGCGATGCGAACGGGACCGACGGGGACGCCGTTGATCGCGACGTACCACTCGCTCGACGTCGAGATCTCGAGGAGCGAGCGCTCGTCGGTGTGGTGACCGGCGGTCGTCTTCTGGAACGCGCCGGCGAGCGCGCCGGGGCCATGGTGCCCGTGATGTTGCGGCAGCGCGGAGGGTTTTTGAGGCTTCGCCGCGGCGAGGCTCGTCGCGAGCCCAGGCTTCGCGCCGGGGCGGGGCGCTGCGGGCTTCGTGGTGTTGTCCTTCGACGGCTGCGCGCTACGCAGGATCGCGTTCACGTCCATGCCGACGCGGGTGGCGTCGTTGTCGGCTTCGGCCGGGTCGGGCGGCGGCGGCGCCTTGCTCGCGACGCTCGTCTCCGTCACGTCCGCTTTGACCTCGATCAAGTGCCCGCACTTGCGGCACTTCATTCGAACCGTCTTGCCGGCGACCTTCTCGTCGGCAATCTGGTACTTGGCCTTGCACTGTTCGCAGAGGAATCGCACCGGTCGCTCGTTACGATAACACCATCACAAGAGACCGAGCAGGTGCTGTTTGATTTGGTCCCGCGTCGCGTCGTCGGGCGCCGCGGTCGCGGTCCGCTGCCATACTTCGATCGACTTGTTGCGGAACCCGGCCTTTTCGTACAGCACGGCGAGGTTCTTGAGCGCGGGAAAGCTCTTGGGGCTCAGCTCGACCGCCTTCTCGAGCTCTTGGATGGCCTCGTACATCGACCCCTTTTTCCCGTACAAAAGGCCGAGGTGGAAACGTAGGCGGAAGGCGAGGGGATCGATCGCGACGCCGCGCTGAAGGTGCGACACGGCCTCGTCGAGGCGGCCGGCCTGGTAGGCCTCGATCCCCGATTTCAGCGCGGCTTCGGCTTCGGCGCTGGCTGCGGGCGCGCCGGTCGGGGCTTCGTCGCCGGACTTCTTGCCGAGCGAGCGCTGCACCGCGGCGATGACGTCGGCCAAGCGGAACGGCTTCTCGATGTACTCCTCGATGCCGTAGCTCTCCTTCAGATCCTGCGCGATGCGCCAGCCGCGGTAGACCGCGCTGATCATCACGATCGGGATCGAGCCGTACATCTTGCTGCCCTTGATCCGGCGCGCGATGTCGAAGCCGTGGAGCTCGGGGAGCATCGCGTCGAGGATGATGAGATCCGGCGCGTGCTCCTTCACCATGCGGAGCGCGACGAGGCCGCGGTCGGCCTCGATCACTCGCAGGCCCTTGCCCTCGAGGAGGCGGCGGAGGAGCTTTCGGATCTCGGCCTCGTCGTCCACGACCAGCACGAGCGCGCCGGTCCCGCCCATCGTGGTCTTGGCTGCGGCGAGCTGCTCTTGGAGCTCGGTCGGGAGCTGCGTCACCGACGACACGTCGGAGCCGACCTGGCCGAAGGCGTCGGTCGTCATCTCGACCTGCTCGGCGGAGCGGAGCGTCTGCGAGTCGACGATCGGCGGCGGCGGGTCCGATTGCTGCGGCGCGGGCCCGTCGCCGGCGAGGCCGAGCCGGACGAGCGTCTCGCGGGGAACGTTGGGGCCCAGGTAATACCGCTCGCCCTGCGCCTTCGCGTCGTACGCCGCGGCGATGCAACGGAGCAGCGGCGACGCGAGCGCGACGTACGGGTAGACCTTCTTGCCCGTCACGAACTCGAGCTCGTCGATCGCTTTGGTGTCCGAAGGGTCCGCCATGCCGACGAAGAGCTTGTCGTCTTTGACGAGCACCGGCAGGAGCTTGTGCGCCTCGGCGACCTCGCGCGGAAGCAAGAGGTGCTCGACGGCGATCGCGACCTGCGACAAGTCGATGCCGGGGACGCCGTGCTGCTCGGAGAGCGCGCGCACCGCGTCGAGCTCGCTCAGCTTGCCTTGGTCGATGAGGCGCGACGCGAGCGGCTTGGTTCCCTGGTCCTTCGCGCCGAGCGCCTGGTCCAGGTCGTTCTGCGTGATGAGCTTTCGTTGGAGCAGGATGCGCCCCAGCATCTGCCCTTTCTTGGGAGGGTTCTCGCTCATCGCTGGTCGACGTTCTCTGGGGACGCGGCGTCCAGCGTATCAGATTCGCCGCCGCGCATGCGCGCGAGCGCGTCCCGCGCGAACGAGGCGTACGTCCCGGCCTCGATCGCCGCGCGCGCCTGGGCCATGAGCTCGCCGTAGAAGGCGAGGTTGTGCAGCGAGAGCAGGCGCAGCACGAGTATTTCCTGTGCAAGATACAAGTGTCTCGAAATACGCGCGCGAGTAGCCGCCCGCGCAGCACGCGCACGCGCACTCGGGATCGAGCGGCGAGTCGTCGCGCGCGTGCTTGCTGTTCTTGATGACGAGCTTTCCGTTTCGCGTGAGCGCTTGGCCGTTGCGCGCGTTGCGCGTGGGCAGCACGCAGTCGAACATGTCGACGCCGAGGCCTACGCAGACGAGCAAGTCCTCCGGCGTGCCGACGCCCATCAAGTAGCGCGGGCGCTCGGGGTCGAGCGTCGGCGCGACGGCCTCGATGGTGGCGAGCATCTTGTCCTTGGCCTCGCCGACCGAGAAGCCACCGAGCGCGAGCCCGTCGAACGGGAGCTCGCCGAGCTCGGCGGCGTGCGCGACGCGGAGCTCCTCGAAGCACGCGCCCTGCACGATGCCGAAGAGCGCCTGGCGCGGCGGGCGCGGCGTCGCGAGCGCGCGCTTCGCCCAGCGCGTCGTCTGCTTCACCGCCGCCTCGACGACGTCGCGCGGCGACTCGCCCGGCGGGCAGACGTCGAGCTGCATCTGGATGTCGGCGCCGATCTTTCCTTGGACCTCGACGGCGATCTCGGGCGAGAGAAATCGCGGCGAGCCGTCGAGGTGCGATTTGAAGCGGAAGCCGTCCTCGCTCGGGCGCACGAGCTTCTCTTGCCCTTCGCGATGACCGCCGAGCGAGAACGCCTGGAAGCCGCCCGAGTCGGTGAGCATCGCGTGCTTCCATTTCGTGAAGCCGTGAAGGCCGCCGTGGCGCGCGACCGCGTCCTCTCCAGGGCGGAGCCACAAGTGGTACGTGTTGCCGAGCACGACGCGCGCGCCCGTGGACGCGACCTCGTCGGGCGCGAGTGCCTTCACCGACCCTTGCGTGCCGACGGGCATGAAGGTCGGCAGATCGACGTCGCCGTGCGGCGTCCGCAGCACGCTCCTGCGCGCGGCGCCGTCCGTGCACAATACACGGAATGCGAAACCCTCGGTCGGCGGCTTCATGAGGACGCGCTTCGTTCGAGGAGCATCGCGTCGCCGTACGAGTAGAAACGATATTTCTCGCGCACGGCTTCTTCGTACGCGGCGATGACGCGCTCGCGGCCGGCGAAGGCGCAGACGAGCGCGAGGAGAGTCGAGCGCGGGAGGTGGAAGTTCGTGAGGAGCATGTCGACCGCACGGAAACGATACCCCGGCTGGATGAGGAGAGCGGTGTCGCCCGCGCCGACCCGCACCGAGCCGTCGTCCTCCGCCGCCGACTCGAGCGCGCGGACCACGGTCGTGCCCACCGCGACGATTTTCTTTCCGCGCGCGCGCGCCTCGGCGATCGCCTGCGCGGTCGGGCGAGACACGTCGAACCACTCGCGGTGCATCTTGTGCTCGTCGAGGTCCTCGACGAGGACTGGCTGAAATGTCCCGAGGCCGACGTGCAGCGTGACGCTCACGACTTTCACGCCGCGGACCGCGAGCCGCCCGAGGAGCGCGTGGGTGAGGTGGAGCCCCGCCGTCGGCGCCGCGATCGCGCCGTCGACGCGCGCAAACACGGTCTGGTAGCGCTCGGCGTCGCGCGGGTCGACGTCTCGCTTGATGTACGGCGGCAGCGGCATGCGCCCGAACGCGCGCACCGCGTCGCCGACCGGCAGCTTGCCCGCCGTGTGGAGCGCGACCTCGAGGAGGCCGTCGTCGGCGGAGCGCCCGAGGAGGCGCACGTAGAGGGCGCCGCTCGCCGGCGTTTCATGAGGTGGAACGACACGCATGTCGATCCCGAACCGCAGCGCCTTGGACGCCTTCCCGAGCGCCCGCCACACCTGCGCCGGCCGCGCCTCGCCTCCCGCCTCGATGGTGCGCGGACCGACCATCCGCACGAGGAACACCTCGACGCGCCCGCCCGTCTCTTTCTGGGCGATGAGACGCGCCGGCATCACGCGCGTGTCGTTGAGGACGACGAGGCTCTCGGGCGGGATCAAGTCCGCGAGCTCGGCGATTTGTCGGTGCTCGCCGGCCGCGCCGGACCGGAGGACGAGGAGCCGCGCCTGCTCCCGGTCCTCGGAAGGGAACTGGGCGATCCGATCCGCCGGCAGATCGTAGTGGAGCTCGTCGACGCGCATTCGCGATCGACCATGGTCTCGCGCCCCGCGAGAGTTGTCTATTCGGTTTTGCAGATTTTACGACGCACGAAGGCCGCAACGACCGAGGGCTCGCAGGGCTTTGGCACGAACGCGATGGCGTTACACCCGGCGCGCGTCAGCTGGCGCTCGCTCAAGTGGTAGGCGCCGGTCAGGACGATTCGCAAGGTCGGATGGCGGAGCCGGAGCTCGCGCGCGAGCTCGAGACCACTTTGGCGGGGCAGCATGAGCTCGATGACGACGAGGTCTGCGGGGTCTTGGTCCAGGCTCGAGAGGGCCTCTTCTCCGTCGTGGGCGGTCGCCGCCTCGACGCCTTCGAGCTCGAGGGCGAGCGCGAGCTGGCGCGCCATCGCCGTGTCGTGGTCGACGACCATCACGCGCGGTTTCTTGGCTTCAGTGGCGCGAAACGAGCCGCTCCGTTCGCTCGGCGCGTGGTCACCCAACCGACCGCCGCCTGCGCTGCCTAGCAAAAACGTCATGATGGGAACCTGCCGCCAGCCTTAGCAATACGAGTGCCACCGGCGCGAGCGTGGCCTTGCGGTTACTTGCGGTCGCCGACATGCCCGGCCGTGCAAGGTTGCAGCTTGCAGCTTTTCAGGTCTGAAAGCCCCGCCGCGCTCAGCGGGTGTCGAAAACGATCCCGAGGCGTGTCATCTTCCGCCAGAGGGTGGTCGCGGAGATGCCCAGGAGGTCGGCGGCCTGCTCGCGACTGCCGGCGGCGTCCTGCAACGCGGTTTCAATCGCGTGTCGCTCGGCGCTGTCGACGACGTCGGCGAGCGTCTGGCGTCGGCCGCTCTCCATCGAGTCGGACTGCGGGCGGATCGCCGACCACGCGCCCTCGCGCTCGGCGCCCGACGTGGGAGAGATCATGTCGTCGGCGGTGATGACGCCGTTCTGCACGAGCGCGACCGCCTGCTCCACCATGTGCTCTAGCTCGCGGACGTTGCCGGGGAAGTCGTAGCGCACGAGCGCGTCCATCGCGTTGTCCGAGATGCGCGCGCGGACGCCCATCTTGCGGTTGTACTTGTCGAGGAAGTACGTCGTGAGCTCGTGGATGTCCTCGCGGCGCTCGCGCAGCGGCGGGAGCGAGAAGCGCGCGACGTTGAGGCGGTAGTAGAGGTCTTGGCGGAAGCGCTTCTCGGCGACGGCCCTCAGCAAATCCTGGTTCGTCGCGGCGACGATACGCACGTCGACGTGCACTGGTTTGTTCTCGCCGACGCGGCGGATCTCGTGCTCCTGGATCGCGCGGAGGAGCTTGGCTTGCACCGAGCTCGGCGTCTCGGCGATCTCGTCGAAGAAGAAGGTGCCGCCGTCGGCCTCTTCGAAGAGTCCTTTGCGCGCGGTGTGCGCGCCGGTGAACGAGCCCTTCGCGTGGCCGAAGAGCTCGCTCTCGAGGAGCGTCTCGGTGAGCGCGGCGCAGTTGATCGAGACGAACGCGCGCTCGTTGCGGCGGCTGTTCGCGTGGATGGCCTTCGCGACGAGCTCCTTGCCCGTGCCGCTCTCGCCGGTGATGAGCACGGTCGCGTCGGTGGGCGCGACGCGCACGACGCGACCGAGCACCTCGCGGATGACCGACGAGCGACCGATGATGTTCTCGAACTTGTAGCGGTCCTTGAACTCGGCGGTGAGGAGCGCGACCTCGCCGGCGAGGCGGCGGTTCTCGAGCGCCTTCTGCACCTTGACGAGCAGCTCTTGCTCGGTGAACGGCTTCTGGATGTAGTCGAACGCGCCGAGTCGCATCGCTTCGACCGCGCTCTCGATCGTGCCGTACGCGGTCATCACGATGACCTCGGTCATCGGCTGCTTCTCTTTGATCGCGCGGAGGACGTCGATGCCGTCCTTCTGGCCCATGCGGAGATCGGTGAGCACCAGATCGAACGCGCCGGTCGCGCCGCTCGTCGCGCCTTGATCGCCGTCAGCGGCCTCTTCGACCTCGTACCCGACGCCGCGAAGCATCATCGCGAGCGTCGTCCGCATGTTGCGCTGGTCGTCGACGATGAGAATCTTCGGCATGCCGCCCCGTGGTGCCCGTGGACCCTGAGCCCGGCGTCAATATACGACGCCGACGAACCAGCGCACCGTTTGAGCCGCCGAAAGATCCCAGCCGCCGTCGATGTTCGGCTCGAGCGCCCGCTGGCTCGGGAGGTACCCGAGGCCGCCGAGCGGGAAAAAGACACCGTATTGCAGCATCGTGTAGAAGCCGCCGATCTTCGACGGGTCGTCGTTGAGCGTGCCGTCTTTCGCCTGATAGTAGAGCTGGAGATCGAGCTCGACGCCGAGGTCGGGCTGGTGGCCGGGCGCTTGGTAGAACTCGCTCGCGCGGCTCCAGATGAGCGCGGCGCCGCCGCCGACCTTCTGGCCGTTGGAGTTGCGGATGAAGTCGTAGTCGACCTCGGGGCGGAAGTAATACGCGCCCTCGATGCGGCTCAGGATCTGGCGGAAGAAGATGAGGTCGATCGTGTACGCCGGGTGAAACGAGAACGTCGTGATCGCCTGTCCGTTGAGCTCGGCGTTGAGGCCTGGCGTGCCGAGCGACCCGCTCGTCCACTGGTCGCCGCTCGCGTACCCGAAGTCGAACTGCAGGTGCAGCTTGTCCTCGAGCGCGCGGTACTCGGTCTGCGCGGCCATGCCCCACATGCGCACGTCGGTCTGCGCGAACTGGTTGTACGAGCTGCCGGGGATCGCGCCGATCTCGCCGAGGATGGCGACGCCCTCGGCCTCGAGGCGGAACTTCTTGTAGAGGATCTGGAGCCAGAGGTCGGGGATGAGCGCCCACGCGTTGCGGCGTTGGAGCTGACCCTGAACCGGGCTCGCCGCCGGATTCTGGTCGATCGTGATGGGGTTCAGCGGGTCCTTCACGTCGAGGTACTGATTGCGGAAGATCGTGAAGATGCCGCCGTTCACCACGAGGTCGCCGCGCGCGAGCTTGAGCTTCTGGAGCTCGGGGTTCGTGCGGTGGGCGACGACGAGGCCCCACTGGTTGACGTTGCAGGTGTTGCAGGTGTTGACCGCCTGGCCGCCGTACGTGTCGTAGGGCGTGCTGTTGGTCGGGCCGGTGTTCACGAAATCCCACATGCCCGCGAAGTACAGATCGAGCGACTTGATGCCGGTCACGAACATCACGCGGTCGACGTCGGTCTGGTAGTCGTCGTCGATGCCGTTTCCTGCGTTCGCGAGGATGCCGAGGCCCCACTGGCTCGGCATGCGGCCGAAGCGGAGCTGTCCGAGGGGCGTCATGTACTCGGCCCACGCGCGCTTGACGGCGATCGAGTTCTGGTAGCTGTTGATGCCGGCGACCGGCGGGCCCTCGGTCGTCGTGAACATGCCGACGGGCGAGAACGTGTTGTAGCCGCTCGGCTGGTAGATGCCCTGCGCTTGCTGGTAGCCGCTCGGCGAAGAGCCGCCCGGCTGGAGGGCGTAGGTGTCGGGCGTCGAGCCGAGCACCATGTTATCGAACGCGTCGATCTGCGCCATGATCCGCAAGTTGTCCGAGATGTGAAGCTCGGGGTTGATGCGGAAGCGCATGTTCGCGGTCGACTGCGTGGAGTCTTTGCAAGCCGTCGTGCCGCTGTCGCCGCAGAGCGGGACGAGGCGCTGCGTGCCGTTGGCCTGCTGGAACGAGTTGTCGATCGGCTGCGGCCACAGCCCGCTGCTCGCGAGATCGTGGCGGCCGAGGGTGAAGTTCTGGAGGAGCTCGGCGCGCGTGCGGAAGTAGCCGTGGAGCTCGAGCACCGGGCGCGTGCGGCCCCACCAGTCTTCGGCGAAGACCTCGCTCGGCGCGGCGGGAATGTCGTCGCTCGAGCGCGCCGGCTGCGCCTTGGTGTCGCCCGTCGCGCTCGCGCTCGCGCTCGGGGTCATCGACGGCGCTGGCGTGGTCACGACCGGCGGCGCCACTGTCGCCGCCGGAACGAGCGACGGACGCGCCGTCGCGGTGGGCGCCGTGTCGACGCGCGGCGCCGGAGCGCCCGCGTCGGGCGCGGTCTGCGCGCGCGCCGTACGGCAGAGCGCGAGCGGGAAAAGCGCGAAGACGCTTAGGAAGATCGCGAGAGCTCGTACCCGCATGGCCGAGCCTTGTAACACGCCTAACTCAACCGCGAAAAGCACTCTTGGGCTTCGGGCGCGTGAGGACGGCGAGCGCGGCGCCTGCGACGACGAGCGCGACGAGGCCCGCGAGCGCCCCGTCCGGGTGGTGCACCGCGAGCGAAAGCGAGCGAAGCGCCCATCCAGGCGGCGGAGGCGCCACGAGCTCGCCCTCGACGCGCGCGGTCCGCACGGCGTCGCGGCAGGCGTCCGCGTCGCTCGCGCAGACGACGAAGCAGCCGTGCGCGCGGCCGGCCGTGAACGCAACGAACGTGCGCGCGAGCGCCCCTTCGCCCTCGAGCGTGCGCTCGCGGCCCGCATCGGTCGTCGCGACGACGTGCATCGGCGTCGGCCGATTTCGCAGCCGCGCGGCCGTTCCCGACGCGAGCTCGGCGAGCTTGCCGTTCGCGAGCTCGGTCGCGTCGGCGCTCCACGAGCTCGCGTCGCCGCCGGCGCAGGACCACGCGAGCGCGAGCTCGCCCGACGGCGCGCGCGCGCTCCGCCACTGCTCGAGCGCGAGTCGTGGCGACTGAAACGGCGGCGGCGCGAGGTTGCCGGCGGAAAACGCGCTCGGCAGCGCGACGCGGACCGAGGCGCTCTCAGCCGCCGAGCTCATCGAGGAACGCGGAGACCTCGTCGCGCAGGGCGACGAGCGTCCCTTTGAGCGTGTCCTCGTCGTGGCGCGGCGGGTCGGGCGGCGGCGGCTCGGGCTTCGCTTGTGCGGGCGGTTTTCCGCCGCCGGCGCCGTTTTCGGTCGCGAGCTCGGCGCGCGCGGGAGCGGCCTGGGCGTCTTTCGACGGCGGCCGCTGGAGCTGCTTGCGCGCGCCGGCGATCGTGAACCCTTGCGTGTAGAGCAGCTCGCGGACGCGGAGCAGGTTCTCGACGTCGCGCCGCGAGTAGACGCGCTGGCCGCGCGCGCTCTTCGTCGGGCGGATGTTGCGGAACTCGCGCTCCCAATAGCGGAGCACGTGCGGCTCGACGCCTACAATCCCGGCGACTTCCCCGATGCGGAAGTAAAGCTTTTGCGGAAGCGAGTCGCTCACGGCTTGGGCGCGGGCGGCGCCGCGCTCGGCGGGGCAGGAATCGCGGGCGTCTCGGCGCCGGGCTTGTTGAGCGCGTCTTTCAGGTTCTTGCTGACCTTGAACGTGAGCACGCGACGCTCCGAAATCTTGATCGGCGCGCCGGTCTGCGGATTGCGGCCTGGGCGCTCGCCCTTGTCGCGCAGCACGAAGTTGCCGAAGTTCGTCACCTTGATGCGCTCACCCTTCGACAACGTCTCTTTCATCATCTCGAAGACGAGGTCGACGATGTCCGCCGACTCCTTCTTCGAGAAGCCGCCGACGCGCGTGTAGATGGCCTGAACGATCTCCGCTTTCGTCATGGCGTGTGACTACGAGACTACGCGCGTTTTGGGGCGGTGCTCAAGCCGCAAGCTCGGTGTCGGCTTCGACCTCGGCGGGGGGCGGGAGGCTGTCGCCGGCGCCCTGCGAAAGGGCCTGCGTCGCGCGGCGGCGCGCGAATTGCTCCATCGCGACGAGCGTCGCCACGTAGCCGTAGCCGAACGTGAAGATGCCCGCGAACGGGGTCGCGAACCAGTGGCCGGTCTCGATGGAGGCGACCACGCTCGCGAGCGAGAGCAGGCAGAGCCCGACCTCGGTCATCGGCAGGTCGGCGCGCGTGCGGTAGCGGATGCCCGAGGAGTCGCCCTTCTTCGGCGTGCGGACGAATTCGCCCGACATCGTGCCGAGGCCTTCGAACACGGCCTTGGAGAGGTGCGGCGCGAGCCCGGCGCCGAGCGCGAGGAGCGCCGGGAGCTGCTTGAGCGCGTCGCGACGGCGGCGGCCCTGCGCGAGCTCGGCCATGGCGTAGAACGCGGCGAGCGAGCCGGTCGTGCCGATGCAGAGCGGAAGATCGATCATGAGCATGGTCTTCGGATCCGTCGCCGGCATCAGGATGAGCGCGGGGAGGAGGAGGACGCTCAAGAAGACCATGAGCGGGTAGGCGAAGTGCGGCGTCAGGTGGAAGAACGCCTCGAGACGCTGGTCGAGCGTGAGGCGCGAGGTCCACACGGGCTCGAGCAATTTACGTGCAGTCTGCACGGTTCCCTTCGCCCAGCGGTATTGCTGCGCGCGGAACGCGCTGACGTCCTCGGGGAGCTCGGCGGGCGTGACGACGTCCTCGCGGTACACGAACTTCCACCCGCGGAGCTGCGCGCGGTACGAGAGATCGAGGTCCTCGGTGAGCGTGTCGTGCTGCCAGCCGCCGGCGTCGGCGATCGCTGCTTTGCGCCAGATGCCGCCGGTGCCGGAGAAGTTGAACAGCCAGCCCGCCGCCGCGCGCGCGCGGTTCTCGACGAGGTGGTGGCCGTCGAGCATCAGCGCCTGCACGCGGGTCAGCAGCGAGAGATCGCGGTTCAAGTGGCCCCAGCGCGCTTGCACCATGCCGACCTTGGGATCGAAGAAGTGCGGGACGAGGGCGCCGAGGAAATCGGGCTGGGGAAGGAAATCGGCGTCGAAGATCGCGACGAGCTCGCCCTTGGCGACCTTGAGCCCTGCGTCGAGAGCGCCCGCCTTGTAGCCGGTGCGGTCGACGCGGTGGATGTAGACGATGTCGAGGTCGCTCGTCGCCGGATCCTCGGCGAGGCGGCGGATGGCGGCACGCACGAGCTGCCCGGTCTCGTCGGTGGAGTCGTCGAGGACCTGAATCTCGAAGCGATCGCGCGGGTAGGCGATGCGCGCCACGTGGTCGAGGAGGCGCACCGCGACGGTCGCCTCGTTGAAGAGCGGGAGCTGCACGGTCACGTGCGGCATCGTCGCGCCCTCGGCGATCTGCGGGATTTCGCGCGCGGCCTTGAGCTTCTTGCGGAGGCGGAGGCAGGTCAGGACGAGATGGGAGCGATGCAGGCCGTAGCTGGCGAGTAGCAAAAGAACGCCGAAGTAGGCACTGCACAGGAGGACGTGCATGGCGGTGGAGGTAACCAGCCGCCAGCACAACAATTGTCATCGACTTGTAAAACGTTGTCGCGGCGCGTCAGTCGCGATGACGCGGCCTTCGATGGAGGTCACCGGTGAGCCACGCCGACAGGCCGAAGACGAAGAGCGCGTGGACGTTGCCGTCGATGGCGCCCAGGCCGAGGTCCACGCGCGGGACGATGCGGACCGAGGCGCCTGCGGGGATCTCGAGGGCGGCGGTGAAGAGCGCGTCGGGGCAGTCGAATTTGTTCGCGTTGCCGAGCGCGTCGCTCACGAAGAAGGCGCGGTAGCCGACGCCGAGGCCGACGAACGCGCCGAAATTCTTCGCGCTCGTGAAGTAACCGAGCTCGGTGCCGACGAGGAGCGCGGACAGGCTCTTGCTCGTCGAAGCGGGCGAGACGAAGAGCGTGCCGCCGAATATAAGGCCGCCGTAGAAGTGGTCGAAGACAATCGCGCCGACCTCGAGGCCGAGATCGACGCCGGCGACGATGTCGTTCACGCCGACGACGTCGTTCGCGAATTTGCCCGCGTTGACCGCGCCGCCGACGCGGATGCCGCCGACGAGGCTCACCGGGACGAAGAGGCCCTCGGGCTTGGGCGCGGGCTTGGCTTCCTGCGGCGGGAGCTCGTGGGCGTCCGAGGTGTCTTGCGCGCGAGCGACCGCCGCGCCGAGGATCACGGCGGCGAACGCCGTGGAGCCGAGGGAGCGCATGTCACTGCGCCGGGGTGGTGGTCGTGGCGGGGGTGGCGTTGACCGGCGCGGCGGGGGGCGCTTTGCGGATGCCGAACGGCAGCTCCCAGAAGCCGGCGATTCCGAGCGTCACGAAACCGTGCGCGCCGTTGCCGGCGTTCGGGTCGATGTAGATGTCGAGCTTCGGGATGAAGCGGAACGAGCCGAGCTTGGCCTGCATGCCGATGCCCAAGACGACGTCGGCCGTCGTGCTCGCGTAGTCGCCTGTCAACTGGTTCGAGACCGAGAGGTAGCGAAACCCGACGCCGGCCTCCGCGTAGATGCCGAAGCCCTCGGGGTTGCTCATCAGGCCGAGGAGGACGTCGAGCGCGAACGCGGTGGCCTGGCCACCGGGGTTCGAGCCCGTGCCGTTGCCTGCGTTGTTGAACGCCGAGATCTGCGCGTTGGCGCCGAGGTAGAGGATGCGCGCGAGCCGCAGACCGACGTCCACGCCGCCGCCGCCACCGACCGCGAGCAAGTTCGTGAGATCGCTGTTGCCGTCGTTGCCCCACGGGATGGAGACGGCGCCGTCGATGCCGAGCATCAGCGCGCTGCGCGGGCCCTCTTCGTGACGGCGGGGCGGCACCCACGTGTTGTACGGGCTGTAGCCGCTCGTTCCTTGGTAGCCGCCGCCTTGGTACGTGCCGCCGCCTTGGTACGTGCCGCCGTTGGGGTTGTAGCTCGTCGTGCCGCCGGTCGGGTTGTAGGTCGTCGCTTGCTGCTGCAGCGTCAGCGCGACGTCCGGGGTCGCCTGCTTCTCGCGGACGTCGAAGCGCGCTTGCGCCTGCGCGTAGCCTGGGGCGGTCGCGGTCACGGTGTGGGAGCCGGGATCGATCGGCCGGGCGACGCCGACGAGCGCCGTCGGCATGTTGACGCCGTCGACTTGCACGACGAGGCCCGCCGCGCCCGCGGGCTGTACGCTGATCCGCACCTTCGGAATGCGCGGATCGAGCTTGCCCAGCTCGACGGCCGCGTCTTGCTTCGCCGTCGCGAACGCGGGCGGCGAGCCTTGCGGGAGCGGCGCGTTCACGACCGCCCGGAACTCTTCGGCGGCCTCGACGAGCTTTCCGATCGCCTCCTCGCATTGCGCGAGACGGAACGCGGTCGTCGGCGCGGGGAAGACCGCCAGCGATCGCTGGTAGCGATCCACGGCGTCGGCGTAGCGCCCCGCTTGCTGCAGCGACCACCCCTCGTTGTAGAGATCGCGCGCCGCGTTGCGGTCGGCGTCGGAGACTTGGGCCCTCGCGGGTCTCTCCGCGACAGCGAGGGGTACGGCGAGAGAAAGCGCGAGAAGGCTCGAAAAGACGCGGACGTTCATGAGCTGGGCCCGACGTTACCTGGTCCGCGGCTTCGCCGCGAGACTGGTGAACACGATGGGCCGCGCACGTCAGACGGGCGTGGGCCCGCGCGCATTCTAACGATCAGAAGCCGGGGCCGAAATCGCCGCCGTGCGTCGCGGTCGTCGTGGGCGTCGGCGTGTACGTTACGGTGGGCGTCGTCGCCGTCGTCGCGGCGGTCGTCGTGGGGTGGGTGACGATCGGGTGATGGCCGGTCGCGACAGGGTGACCGTGGCCGGTCGCTGGGACGGTCGTCGCGGTCGTCGTGGTCGTCGCGCTCGGTGTCGCGGTCGCTGTCGTCGCGGTCGTCGTGAGCGGGGTCACCGTCGCCGTCGGCGGCGGGGCCACGTGCTGCGACGTCCCGGTCGTCGCGTTCACCGACGACGTGCTCGCCTCGGCGCGCGTGTTCATGAAGCGCATCACGCCCCACCCTCCGAGCCCGAGGCCGACGAGGATGATCAGCGCGGCGAAGACGAAGAGCCCCTTCGAGCCGCCGCCGCTCGGCGACGCGGACGCGACGAACGGCGCCGAGGTGACGTTCATCGGCGCCTGCTGTTGCATGTACGGCGCGCCCGTCGGGTACGCCGAGTAGGGCGCGGGAGAGATGTTCCCGAGCGCCGTGCCGGTGCCCTGCTGCGGCGGCCCGTACGACGGCGCCGACGGGTAGCCCGGCGGCCCGTAGGCCGGTTGGCCCGCGTAGGGCGACCCGCGCTTGACGCTCACGCCCGCGGCGTACGCGAGGGCCTCCGCGAGCTCGTGGGCGCTTCCGAACCGGCGGTTCGGATCGCGCTCGAGCGCGCGCGAGAACCACGCGTCGAACGACGGCGGGAGCTGCGGGTTGTATTGCGACGGCATCGGGATCGGCACGGTGCAGATCTTCACGAGCAAATCGCCGAGCGACTCGCCCTCGAACGGCAGGCGCCCCGTCGTGCACTTGAACGCGATGACGCCGAGCGACCAGAGGTCGGTGCGGTGATCGATGTCGCGGAGGCCGCGCGCTTGCTCGGGCGACATGTAGAAAGGCGTGCCGAGGACCGCGCCGGTGCGCGTGTTGTTCGAGATGTTGGCGTCGGCGCCGCCGGTACGGATCTTCGCGATACCGAAGTCGAGCACCTTGGCGATCTCTTCGTCGTCGTCGGGGCTCTTCACCAAGAAGACGTTCTCGGGTTTGAGATCGCGGTGGACGATGCCGTGCTCGTGCGCCTTCTGCAGGCCGCGGCACACTTGCTGGAGGATGTGCGCGGTCTCGTGGAGCGGGAGGATCTTCACCCGCTCGATGCGTTTGTCGAGCGGCTCGCCGATGAGCAGCTCCATGACGATGTACGGCTTGCCGTCGTCGGTGACGCCGTGGTCGTGGATTTGGATCGCGTGCTTGGATTGGAGCGCGGCGGCCGCGCGGGCCTCGTTGTCGAAGCGCTTTCGCGCCTCTTCGTTGTCCGCGTACTCCTTCTCGATGAACTTGATCGCGACGTGCGTGCCGAGCGAGGTGTGCCGGCCTTCCCACACCGAGCCCATGCCGCCGCGTCCGATCAGACGAAGCAGCTCGTATTTTCCGGCGACGAGGCCGCGGCTCGGGGGAACGTCCTGGGACATGGGGTTACCGCCGTTCGACGTACGAACGGGCGAGATGGATCCTTCCGAAAAGTAACGTATGGAACCCCCCTTGGTCCAGGAGCGCTGGCACGCCCCGTGGATGTGGGACAGCCATGGCGCGCGGGAGCGGGGCAAACGCTTGAAATTCGCGGGTGCGGGAGGATCGTGGCGTCTCGGCGCCTGGATCGTGGTCGCATCGGCGCTGATGTGTGCTTGCTCGGGGGAAGCGACCGGCGGGGGCTCCGAAGCGATTTACGGAGGCGCGGTCGACGACGGCGGGAACGACGCGGTCGTCGCCGTGCGCGTCGGCGCCGGGGCGACGTTCACGCTCTGTAGCGGATCGCTCGTCGCGCCGAACCTCGTGCTCACGGCGTGGCACTGCGTCGCGCAGACGGTGACGAGCACGATCTCGTGCGACGCGAGCGGGCAGTCGCTCGGGGGCGCGCAGCTCGGGGCCGACGTCGACCCGACGACGCTCGGCGTCTACGTCGGCGTGCGGCCGAACGTGTACGGCACGTCGGACGCGCGCGGCGCGAAGATTTTCCACGCGAGCGGCGACGTCATGTGCAACGACGACGTCGCGTTCGTCGCGCTCGATCGCTCGCTAGCGCCCGCGCCGCTCGCGCTTCGACTCTCGCCGGGCGCGCGCGTGGGCGAGGCGCTGACGGTCGTCGGCTACGGACAGAACGACGGAAATTTCGGGACGGCGGTGCGCGTCGCGAAGAGCGGGCTCGACGTGCTCGGCGTCGGCGCGGGCGTGTCGGCGACGCACACAGAGCTCGCGTCGAGCGAGTTCGAGCTCGGCGAGTCGACGTGTCAGGGCGACTCGGGCGGGCCGGCGCTCGACGCGAGCGGCGCGATTGTCGGCGTGGTGTCCCGAGGCGGCGCGTGCACGGACGCCTACGGTCACGTGTTCGATCAGCCGAGCGGCGTCTCGGACGTGATGAACGCCGCGTTCGCGTTCGTGGCGGCGACGCCGCTCGAGGAGCCGATCTCGAGCGCGCCGGACGCGGGCGGCTCGAACGGCGGCGATTTGCGGGCCGGCGCCGGCGGCGGCGCGTGCTCGGCGCGCATCACGCCGGTCGCGCCGGACGGCGCGCTCGCGTGGCTGGTCTTCGCCGCGCTCGCGCTGCTGCGTCTGCGGACCGGTCGAGACTGAAGAAGCGATCGCCAAGACACAAAGGCGACTTTGCGTCTTGGCGATCTCCTCTTCTTCGGAGCCGGAACCGGAATCGGAACCGGAACCGGAGCCGGAATCGGAGACGGAATCGGAGACGGAGACGGAGACGGAGAGCGGGGTGGGGGATTGCGGTGGGGCGAGGCGGGGAGGTGGGCGCTCGCTCGGCTGTTCTCATTTTCGCATCGTGCTCGGCGGCGTCCAGGACGATGCCTTCGGCATCGCCGGCTTCGCCGGTGCCTTCGGCATCCTGGACACCGCCTGCGCGCGATGCGGTGAGGCTTTGCCTCTCGCGAGTGGCGGGGGCGAAGGAGAAATCTCATGTCACTTCGCATCTACGACTTCGAGATCGAAACGCTTCGGATGTTGGCTCCTGTCGCGCGCGAGATCGCGCGCGTCGATACCGACCTTGCTCGGCAGATGCGGCGGGCTGCGGCGAGCATCGCGTTGAACACTGCCGAAGGAGAGGGATACGGCGACGGCAATCGGCGCATGCGATTTCGTAACGCGATCGGCTCGGCGAAAGAGACCCGTGCGTGCCTCGAGGTCGCGGCCGCGCTCGAGTACGTTGCGCTCGACCCGGCGCTCGTGGACCGGCTCGATCGAATCGCCGCGACTCTCTTTCGACTCACGTCGTAAGCGACGGCACGGTCCCCAAACCTTGGCGACTTTGCGTCTTGGCGATCTCTTCGAATCAGTGGGCTTCGGACCAGTTTCGTCCGGCGCCGACTTCCACGACCAGCGGGAGATCGAGCTTCACGGCCGACTCCATCGCCTCTTTGACGCGCGCGCTCGCTTCTTTCGCCGCGGCCTCGGGCACCTCGAAGACCAGCTCGTCGTGGACGGTGAGGACCATGCGCGCGCCGGGGACGACCGCGCCGTCGCCGAGGTGGACCATCGCGATCTTGAGGATGTCGGCCGCGGTGCCTTGAATGGGCGTGTTCTTCGCGATGCGCTCGGCCTCGAAGCGGAGGCCTCGATTGGCGGAATGCAGATTGGGCAGGAAGCGGCGGCGGCCGAGCATGGTGTGGACGGTCTCGCCGCGACGCGCGGCCTCGAGCGTCTCGTTCATGAACTCGCGGACGCCGTGGTAGCGCTCGAAGTAGTTGGCGATGAAACGAGCGGCCTCGGCCTTGTCGATGTCGAGCTGGCGCGCGAGCGCCTCGGCGCCCATGCCGTAGATCACGCCGAAATTGATCGTCTTCGCCTTGCGGCGCATGTCGGCGGTCACGTCTTTTCGCGCGACGTCGAAGACGACCGACGCCGTGAGCGCGTGGACGTCGTCGTTCTTTCGATACGCCTCGACGAGCATCTCGTCTCGCGAGAGGTGCGCGAGGACGCGGAGCTCGATCTGCGAGTAGTCGGCCGAGACGAGGACGGTGCCCTTCGGCGCGACGAACGCCGAGCGGATCTCCTGGCCGAGCTCGCTGCGGATCGGGATGTTCTGGAGGTTCGGCTCGACCGACGAGAGGCGCCCGGTCGCGGCGACCGTCTGCGAGAAGCGCGTGTGGATGCGGCCCGTCTTCGGATCGATGTGGCGAGGGAGCGCGTCGATGTACGTGCCCTTGAGCTTGTCGATTTCGCGGAACTCGAGCACGACCTTCGGGAGCGCGTGGCGCAGCGCGAGCTCCTCGAGGACCTCGGCGTCGGTGGAGCGGCCGCCTTTCATGGTTCGCTTGACGACCGGGAGCGCGAGCTCGTCGAACAAGATCGACTCGAGCTGGTCGCGCGAGCGGATCGAGAAGTCGCGGCCGACGATCTCCTTCGCCTTGGCCTCGAGCGCGCGGAGCTCCTGCTCGACGCGCTTGCCGATGGTCGCGAGGCGCTCGGGATCGACGAGGACGCCGGTGAGCTCCATCTTCGCGAGGACGCGGGCGAGCGGGAGCTCCACGTCGCGGTAGAGCTCGCCGAGGCCCTCGGCGTCGAGGCGCGTCTCGAGACGGCGCGCGATGGTGACGTTCGCCTCGACGGCGGGCGCCGCGATCGCGGTCGCGCTCTCGACGTCGAGCTGATCGAAGGGCACCTTCGGCGCGCGCTTCGACTTCGGCGCGCCCGTGGCCGGCGGCGGGCCGCCCTCGAGCGGGAGCGTGACGTCGAGCTCGCGCCGCGCGAGCGAGCCGAGATCGTGCGGCGTCTCGGGGTCGAGGAGGTACGCGGCGAGGTCTGTGTCGAAGAGCGGCCCGGCGAGCGGCACGTCGTATTGCGCGAGGAGGACCTCTTGCGACTTCATGTCGTGAGCGACTTTGACGACGTCGGCGCTCACGAGGAGCGGACCGAGGACGCTCTTCACGTCGGCGAACGAGAGCTGCGCGGGCGCGCCGAGGTAACGGTGCGAGAGCGGAACGTAGATGCCCTCGCCCGGCGCGGCGGACACGGCGACGCCGACGACCGCGGCCTCGCTCGTTCGAAGCTCGAAGGCGAGCGTCTTCTTCTCGATCGCGCGCGCGGCGAACGCGACGAGCTCGTCCTTGCGCGTGATCGCGCCGAGCTCGCGCTTCGGCGGCGGCGGCGCGGGGAGCTGCTGGAGGAGGCGCGTGAACTCGAGCTCGGTGAAGAGGCGACGGAGCTCGGGCTCGTTTCGGCCGCCGTAGGTGAGGTGCGCGCGGTCCCACGCGACGTCGGCGCTCGCGTCGAGCGTCACGAGCTTCTGCGAGAGGTAGGCGTCGTCCTTCGAGCTCTGCAAGTTTTCGCGGAGCTTGGGGCGCTTGATTTTGTCGAGGTTCGCGTAGATGCCGTCGAGCGTGCCGAACTCGTTCAAGAGATCGGTCGCGGTCTTCGGGCCGACGCTCCGCACGCCCGGCACGTTGTCCGACGTGTCGCCGGTGAGGGCGAGCCAATCGCGGAGCTGGCTCGGACGCACGCCCATCTTCTCGCGCACCTCGGCCGGGCCGTAGACCTTGTCGCGCATCGAGTCCCACATGACGACTTGCTCGTCGTCGTCGTGGACGAGCTGCATCAGATCTTTGTCGGCGCTCACGATGACGACGCGCACGCCGTCGGCCGCCGCGCGCGCGACGAGCGCCGCGATGAGGTCGTCGGCCTCGAGGCCGGCCTTCTCGTACACCGGGATGGCGTACGCGCGCACGACCTGGTCGCAGCGGACCATCTGCTGGTGGAGGTCGGGCGGCGGCGCGGGGCGCGTCGCTTTGTAGCGCGCGTCGAGCGCCTTGCGAAAGCTCGGCGCCTTCGAGTCCATCGCGACGGCGAGCATCTTCGGCTTGCGCTCGCGGACGACCTTCTCGAGCATGGTGACGGTGCCCATCACGGCGTGCGTGGGCTCGCCCTTGGACGACGAGAGCGGCGGGAGCGCGTGGTACGCGCGGAAGACGTAACCCGAGACGTCGACGACGAAGAGCACGTCCTCGGTGTTCGGAGCAGGGAGCGCTGCGGTCACGAACGCTGCTATAGCAACTTTCGATGCACGCGGATGCACACGGCCGAGCCGGCACTTGGCGTGAATCCGTCGCACTTTTCTTGCTGAGCGCGTGGCCTGCCTGGGCCGTCTCGATGCCCCCGCTCCAGGATCTGCCGAATCACCTCGCGAGCGCATGGGTGCAGGCGCACCTCGACCGATATCCCGAGCTCGTCTCGAACGGGTTCGTGAAGACGAACGCGGCGCTCTTCCTCTTCTTGCACCTGCTCGCGCCGCATGTCGGCTATCGCCTCGCGGCCAAGCTCTTCGTGACGCTCACGTGCGCGGTCGGCGCGTACGCGTACCCGCGCGCGGTCGGCGCGCTCGGCGGAAACGCGCGTTCGGCGGCGTTCTTGCTCTGGCCGTTCGTCCACAACTGGTTCGTCGCGATGGGCATGCTCGAGTACGCGCTCGCCGTGCCGCTCGCGCTGCTCGTGCTCGCCGAGATCCGCACGCGCCCCGTGCTCGCGGCCGCGCTCGCGGCCGGGGTTTGGTACGCGCACGCGTTCGGCGTCGTCATGCTCGGGCTGCTCGTCGCGCTCGAGATCGTCGCGACGCGCGCGTGGCGCGAGGCGCCCCGGCTGCTCGCGCCGCTCGCGCCGGCAATCGCGCTCACGCTCTGGTCGATCGCCCTGCAGCTCGGGAGCGAGACGCACGCGCCCGGCGGCGTGCTCATGTTTCAATCGATCCCGGCGACGCTCTACGGTCTCTTCGCCGAGTGGCTCTGGTCGCTGACGAAGTGGACGCTCGTCGCGTTCGTCGCGGCCGTCGGGCTCGCGTACTTCGGCGCGCGGCGGTTTCGGGAGCCGCGCCCGTTCTTCTCGCCGCTCGCGTTCGGCGCCCTCGTCGTCCTCTGCTTCGCGGTGCCGTATCAGTGGCACCACTGGTATTTCGTCTCGTCGCGCATCATCCCGTTCGCGTGGATGGCGTGCGCCGTGCGCGTGCCGGAGCTGACGCTCCCCGCGAAGGCAGCGTTCGGGGCGGCGGCGCTCGCGTACAGCGCGGGGCTCGGCGTCGAATATGTGCAGAATGCACGCGTGTGGGAGGCGTTTTGTCGGGGCGAGATCGCGGTGCCCGCGGGCGCGCGCCTCTTGCCGATGACCTTCGACCGCAAGGGCCCGCACGGCGACAACACGTGGCCGATGCCGCACGTCTGGGGGCTCTACGTCGTCGATCGGGGAGTGAGCGCGCCGCTCGTCTTCGCGCACTCGAAGTCGTTCGCGCTCCGTTACGCGCAGGAGCCGCCGCCGCCGCTCCAGGGGATCACGCTCGAGTACTTGCCGCAGCACCTGAAGACGCGCGCGATCTACTGCGAGGAGCACCACACGAGCGGCGACTGCGCGAGCGCGTACGCGCGCGCATGGGCGGAGTTCTGGGCCGTGGCGGCGCCGCGCTTCGACCGTGTCGTGATGTACGGCGTGACGCCGGACGCACGCGCCGAGGTCCCGAAATCGTTTCGCGTCGTCTTCGAAGAAGGGGAGACGCTCGTCTTTTCTACGGGCGGTGCATGATGCGCAGGCGGCCACGCGCGAAGACCTCGCGGTAGTCGCGCGGGACCTCGGCGAGCGTCGCCGGGGGCGCGTCCCAGAGGAGCAGCCAGTCGAAGCGCGGCTCGACGTGACGCCAGAACGCCGCCCAATACTCGCGCCAGGTCGCGGCGCAGTCGCCGACGTGCAGGCCGTCGTTCGCGAGCGCGTCGCAGAAGCCTTCGGGATCGTGCATGAGGCCGGTGAAGTGCTCGAGCACGACCTCGCCGACCTGCGGGTCCGGCGGCTCGCGGTAGGTGACGCCGAACATCCGCGAGCTCGCAAAGACGCGCGGGGCGGCGGTCTCCTTGGCGTTCACGTAGAAGCCCCACGTGTGCGAGAGCGGCCGCGTGTTCACGCTGGCGCCGTGCGTGTCGAACATCAGCGGCAGGAGCTTCGCGTGCTCGGGCACGTACGGGATGCCCGCGGTGAATTCTTTCTGGTCGCGATCGAGACGAACGTAGTCGACGCCGAGCGACGCCGAATACGCGAGCGTGGCGACGGCGAGCGCGCCCGTGAGCCACCTCGGCAAGCGCGCAGGGACGCGCACGAGCGCCGCGGTCCATAGAAAAGGCACGACGCGCGTGTTCGCGTAAGCCCAGAACGAAAGGACGTACGGCACGAAGGAGTACATCGCGGCGAGCACGAGGAGGCTGGCGGGCTCGAAGAAAGGGACGCGCTCGCGCCGGCGCCGCCACGCGATCACGGCGAGCGCGACGCACGGGACGAGCGTCGTCGCCGAGAGCGGAGTGAACGCGAGGAAATATTGAACCCACAAATTCTGCAAGAGGTCCCACGGCGCGAGCCAGATGCTCGGGTAGCTCCGGAGGTGCACCGCCGCGGGGCCGAGGAGCTGCGCGAGCACCGACCACGTCATGAGGAGGCTGCCGGGCAGGATCGGAAGAACGCATCGCGCGACGAGCTCGCGCGCCTCGCGCCGCGATCGCACCGCCGTGACGGCGAGATCGATCGCGACGAGCACGTGCAAAAGGAAGAGCGGGATCACGTGGACCCACCAGAGCAGGCTCGACGCGAGCGCGAGGGCGGCGGCGCGCGGCGTCGTCGGCGCGCGCCGCTGCTCGGCGAGCAGCGCGACGATGCCGAGGGCGATCGCGAAGCCGAGCGAAAAATCGAGGAGGCCGAGGCAGACGCACCAGCTGTGGATCATCGGCGCGAGAAAGAGGCTGCCGGCGAGGAGCTTGTCGCGACCGCCGAGGACGACGAGCAGCCGCGTGAACGCGAGCGAGCCGGCGGCGAGCACGAGGGCCGCGAAGAGGCGAATCGCGAGCAGCGCGCCGACGGCGTGCCCGACGAAATGCTCCCACGCGAAGAACGCGGCGTTCGTCTTCCAGTAGCCGGTGAAGACGTACTCCGGATAGTCGGCGGGATGGTCCGCGACGGTGGCGACAGCGAGGTGGTTGGCGACGTCTTGCAGCGGCGGCACGTCCACGAGGAGCAGCGGCCACGCGCACAGGAGAAAGAGCGCGGCGGCGCAGAGCAGCGCGAGCGTACGATCCGAGCGCGTCGCCAGCCACGCCTTCAATCGGCGTGCACGTAGCACGCCGACAATCGCCAGCGCTCCGCTCGCCTTCATCGCGGCGGGATTTACTACTTCAGCGCGTGGATCGCCGAAATCGACGCGCCGGCCGCTCGCGAGCGAGAAGAAGGCGCTCGCGTGGTCGCCCTCTTGCTCGCTGTGGATCGCGTAGACCGCGTCGCTCCCGTCGCGGACGGCGTCGGCCGACACCCGCGCCGAGAGGCGGAGCTTCGTCACCGCGCCGCGCGCGACGAACGAGCGCCCCGACACGAACGCCATCGTCCGCACCATCGCTTGGCGGAGCGCGGGCGAGGCGCCGGGGCCGAGGCTCCAGCGCGCGAGCGTGCCGTCGGATTCGAGCTCGATTTCGAGCGTCGCCTCGCCGGCGTCGCCGAACGGCACCGCGCGCCACACCGGATCGGTGCTCGCCGCCTGCGGGAAGCCGCGCGCGACCGCGACGAGGAGCGACGTCGCGCTGCGATCGCCCATCGCGCCGAAGGTGAGGGGAGCCTCGACCGATTTCGCGATCGCGACGTCGCCGCGGGTCGCGAGGTGCGGGCGCGGCGCGGGCGTCTCGGCGCGATCGTGCGACGGCTCGGGCGCGACGACCTCGGGCGAGGCCGCGGGGCGATCCTCGCTCGTCGCGATGTCGAACGTCTCGCCCGCGAAGACCGGCCCGGGGCTCGCGCTCTCGGCCTGCGACTGCGCTCGCCGCGCGAGCCAGACGCCGCCCCCGCCGAGCGCCCCGTGCAGCAGCAGCGACGCCGTCAGAAAAACCAGGGCCGAACGTCGCATGTGTTAAAGGATCAGACCATCCGCGAAGCCCGCGGTTCCCAGCACCCTCGGCGCAAAGCGCCGGACCAGGCAAACGATGAGAGTCCTCTCCGGCATCCAGTCCTCGGGCAAGCTCCACCTCGGAAATTATTTCGGCGCGATCGCGCAGTTTCTCGAGCTGCAGCGCTCGGGCAACGAGTGCCTCATCTTCATCGCCGACCTGCACGCGCTCACGACCGTGCGCGACGGCGACGCCCTCCGCACCCTCACGCGCGACGTCGCGCTCGACTACCTCGCGCTCGGGCTCGACCCGTCGAACCCGAACGTCGCGCTCTTTCGCCAGTCGGACATCCCCGAGATCCCCGAGCTCATGTGGCTCCTCCTCGCCGTGACGCCGATGGCGATGCTCGAGAACGCGCACTCCTACAAGGACAAGATCGCCAAGGGCATCGCGCCTGACGCGGGCCTCTTCACGTACCCGGTGCTCATGGCGGCCGACATCCTCGCGTACGACTCGGACGAGGTGCCTGTCGGGCGCGATCAGCAGCAGCACCTCGAGATGGCCCGCGACATCGCGGTGAAGTTCAACCTCGCGTTCGATGCACAATACAAGCATCGCCTCGAGGCGGCGCATCGCGCCGGCCGCGGGTCGGGCGAGGACGTCCACGGCTTGCTGAAGCTCCCGCGCGCGCGCATCCAGGAGGCGACCGCGGTCGTTCCGGGCGTCGACGGGCAGAAGATGAGCAAGAGCTACGGCAACACGATCGATCTCTTCGGCGAAGACAAGCCGACGCAGAAGCGGATCATGGCGATCAAGACCGACTCGACGCCGGTCGAAGCGCCGAAGGATCCGAGCTCCACGCCCGTCTACGCGCTCTTGAAGCTCTTCGCGTCGCCCGAGGAGATGGCGGAAATCGAGCGGAGCTTCCGCGAGGGGGGCAAGGGCTACGGGCACTACAAGCAGCGGCTCGCCGAGCTCTTCTTCGAGAAGTTCGCGGGCGCGCGCGCGAAGCGCCGCGAGCTCGAGAAGGACCCGGAGGCGGTCGAAGCGGTCCTCGCGAAGGGCGCCGAGCGCGCGCGCGCCGTCGCGGGGCCCGTGCTCAATCGCGTGCGCAGCGCCGTGGGCGTCCGCGCCGGAGTCCGCTGACGGATTGCTCACGCCGGCGCGAAGGCGGCTTTGCGGCTATCCGCAAAGGGATTGCCGCGCAGACCCCTCTCGTTGTGACGGCGGGAGCACAACGTACGTTGCCGCGCGTTCACAGCTTCCCTCGTTTCGCGCGAAAAGGCGCTCGTGTAAGCTGGTTTTGCCAACGGCCGAGCTGTGGCCCGCCGATTGCTAAGAGAGCCCGTGTCCGGGAGGATAAAGAAAATGCACGTCACCGCGTCTCGTTCGATTGCCGCCGTCACCACCATGGCCCTCGTGCTCGCTCCTTTGACGGCGATGGCCCAGTCGGCGCAGGTTCAAGTCCAAGTCTCCCCTTATCAACCGCAGCAACCGGTCTACGTCCAGCAGCAGGTCGCGCCGCCGCCGCCCGCCGACGCGCAAGCCGGCAACGGCCAGTACGTCGCGCCGCTCCAGCAGCAGACCCAGCAGACGTACGTTCCGCAGAGCGTCGCGCTGTCGGGGCCGCGCGTGCTCAAAGACTGGCGCGAGGGCGACCCGATCCCTCCCGGATACCACCCGGTCGACCGCGTCCGCACCGGCATGGTCGTCGGCGGCGCCACGATGTTCGGCGTCCCGTACCTCATCTCCGCGCTCGTCGCGGCCGGCACCGCGGACAACGGCTGCTGCGGCGCGATGTGGATTCCGGTCGTCGGTCCGTTCGTCCAGATGACGCAGTGGCATACGAGCGACGCGAGCGCCGTCGACACCGGCGACATCTTCCTCGTGCTCGACGGCGCGCTTCAGGCGGCCGGCCTCGCGATGTTCATCTACGGCCTCGCCGTGCCCAAGACCGTGCTCATGCGCAACGACCTCGGCTTCGTGAAGAACGTCATGCCGACGCCGATGGTGGGCAAGAACTTCACCGGCGTGGGGCTCACCGGCCAGTTCTGAGCCGATTCGTTTGCTAGACTGAAGGCCGCGCAGCCCACCCGGGTCGCGCGGCCTTTTTTTCATGCGCGTCTTCGCACTCGCCTTCGCCGTCGTCGTCGCATCGTCCGGTTGCAGCAGCGCGCCCGCGCCCGCACCCGCGACGACCATCGCCATGGATTTCACGCGACCGACGTCGCTCTACGACGCGCCGTTCCCGAGCGAGGATTTGCGGACCGCCGACGGCCACGTCGACGTCTCGAAGTTTCCCGGGCAGGACACGGCGCTCGTCGTGAAGCAAGCCGTGTCGCTCGTCGCGAGCGACGCGCGCGGGTTCTCGTCGACGGCGGGCGTTTTTTTCTCGGCGACGGCGCCGGTCGATCCGTCGACCTTGCCCGACGTCGCGCACACGACGACGGACGACGCGCCGGTCTACTTGCTCGACGCGGACCCGACCTCGCCGACGTATCGGAAGAAGATGCCCGCGTCGGTGAGCTACGACGACGACGGCGGACCGTACGGCGCGCCGCACCAGAATCACGGTGCTGCCGTATCAGGGCCTGCCGCTGCGCCCGCTCACGCGCTACGCGGCGGTCGTCACGTCGTCGGTGCGCGACGTCTTCGGGCGGCCGCTGGTGGCCTCGGCGCAGATGCAGTCGCTCGCGTCGGGCGTCGCGCCGCCCGGCGTGTCGCCCGCGGCGATGACCGAGATGCAGGGCGCGCTCGCCGCGGTCGGTGACGCGAGCGCGGCCGTCGTCGGCCTCGCTGCGTACCGCACCGACGATCCGCTCGCGGGGATGCGCGCGGCCGTGAAGGACGTGCTCGCGCGGCCCATCCCGGCGCCGAACGCGCCGCTCGCGCCGAACGAGGTCTTCCCGGATTATTGCGTGTATTCTTCAACCATCGACATGCCCGTCTACCAGACCGGCACGCCGCCTTACGCGAAGGACGGCGGCGTGTGGACGTTCGACGCGCAGGGCGAGCCCATTTTCCAGCGGAACGAGACGGCGAGCGTGGTCGTCACGCTGCCGCGCGCGCCGATGCCGGCGAGCGGGTTTCCGACCGTCGTCTTCTCGCGCACCGGGGCGGGCGGCGATCGGCCGCTCGTCGATCGCGGCGTCCAGCCGGGCACGGGGCTGCCGCCGACGACGCCCGGCACCGGCCCCGCGCTCGAATTCGCGCGCGCAGGCTTCGCGGGCATCAGCATCGACGGGCCGCTCGGCGGGCTGCGCAACCCGACGGGCGATCCCAACCAAGAAGATTTTCTGATCTTCAACATCGGTAACCCGGGAGCGATCCGGGACAACATCCGGCAGAGCGCGCTCGAGCTCGTGCTCGCCGCGCACGTGCTCGACGCGCTCACCGTCGACGCGACCGCGTGCCCGGGGCTCGCGAACGCGAGCGCGAAGTTCGACGTGACGAAGCTCGCGCTGATGGGGCACTCGATGGGCGCGACGATATCGCCGCTCTCGGCGGCGTTCGAGCCGCGGTTCGGCGCGGTCGTGCTCAGCGGGTGCGGGGGGAGCTTCATCGAGAACATCCTCTACAAGAAGAGCCCGCTGCTCATTCGGCCGCTCGCCGAGGTGCTCGTCGGGTATCCGCCGCTCGGACGCCACCTCACCGAGGGCGACGCGGTGCTGTCGCTCGTGCAATGGGCGGCGGAGTCCGCCGACCCGCCGACGTACGGGCCGAGCATTTTGAACGGCAGCGGCGCGGCGCACGACGTGCTCATGTTCCAGGGCATCGTCGATCACTACATTCTGCCGCCGATGGCGAACGCGTCGACGCTCTCGTTCGGGCTGGATTTGGCCGGAACCTCGCTCGACGACCAGACGCCGGAGATCGCGGACTACACGCCGATCCGGCAGCTCCTTCCGATGAGCGCGCGCGCGCAGATCGCCCTGCCGGCTTCGAACAACGTGACGCTCGGCACCACGAGCGTCACCGCGGTCGTCACGCAGCACGCGTCCGACGGCATCGAGGACGGCCACGAAATCATGTTCCAGGAGCCGGGCCCGAAATACCAATACCGCTGCTTCCTCGCGAGCTACGCCAAGGGCGGGCCCGCCGTCGTGCCCGCGTCGCAAGACTCCGACGCGCTCTGTCCGCTCTGACGCCGAGAGTCGGCGAGCTCATTCGAGGAGGAAATCGGCGACGGCGGTGGCGACTCGTTTGTCGAAGAGGATCGTGAGGTGGCCGACGTGGTCGACGACGAAGTCGCGGCCGCCGAACGCGGAGAGCGAAGCCGCCGAGCGAGCGGGGGTGACGATGTTGTCGTGCGTCGAGTAGATGCTGAGCATCGGGACGCCGAGCGGCGCCGTTCCGAGCTCGCTGAGGAACCTCGTTCCGGCGCGGAGCTGGCGGCCGCCGCGTCCGAGGATCGGGCCGCGGAAGCGGACGCCGGAGTGGGGGCTCGCGATCGTCACGCAGCGCCGCACGTGGCACGCGACGCCCCGCTTCGCGTCGGCGCGGATGGCCGCGCGCGCGACGAGGCCGCCCATCGAGTGACAGACGAGATCGACCGCTCCCGCGCCGGTCTCCTTGCTGACGCGCTCGACGAATCGCGCCAGGCGCTCGCCGCTCTTTCGAATGTCGGCGAACGAAAAATAGTTGAAGCCGTAGATCGGCCCGAGCCCGCGCGCGCGAAGAAAGCGTGACATATACACGAAGTCGACGCGGTTCTGCGTGTAGCCGTGCACGAGCACGACCGGTCGCGCGCCGCTCCCGCGCTTGTGCCCGACGGCGATGTAGAGCGGGAAGAGGAGCGTGACGAGCACCGCGAGCACGCTTTCGCGGAAGGCGTACCCGAACGTGTGGAACACGCCGCGCTTGGGGACGTGCGCGTAGGCGATCAGGAACGTGACGACGACGTAGACGAAGACGCCGAGGAAGATCGCGCCGAGGAGCCCGAGCGACGCGCGCGCGGCGTACGACATCTCGGTCCTCGGCTCACTCCGAGGCGATGCGGCGCCGGGCGATTTTGCCCGCGAACGCGTAGAAGCCGCCGCCGAGCGCGCGCTTGGCGCGCCAGAGCATTTTTCCGTCGGTCTGGGGGATGATGTAGAGCTGGCCGCGTTCGAGGCCGCGAAGCGCGACGCGCGCGATGTCCTCCGCGGACCATTTCGCCCTCGACGAGCTTGGCCGAGGTGGCGCGGAGCTTCTCGGGGCTGCGCTGCGTCTTGTGGATGTTGGTGCGGAAGAAGGTCGGGCAGAGGACCGAGACGGCGATGTCGTCGCCTTCGAGCTCGGTGCGGAGCGTCTCGGAGAGCGCGATGACGCCTGCCTTCGTGACGTTGTACGGACCCATCATCGGCGCGGCAATCAAACCCGCGGCGGACGCGACGTTGAGGATGAATCCGCGCTTCTGGCGCTTCATCGCGGGCACGGCGAAATGGCAACCGTGGATGACGCCGAGCAAGTTCACGTCGATCTCGAAGCGCCAGTCCTCGAGCGGGATCTCGCCGACCGCGCCGGCGACGGCGACGCCGGCGTTGTTCACGATCAGGTCGAGGC
The DNA here is from genome assembly GCA_963731595.1 of uncultured delta proteobacterium. Taxonomy (GTDB): domain Bacteria; phylum Myxococcota_A; class Polyangia; order Polyangiales; family Polyangiaceae; genus DASXHD01. Next base: position 228,857 of record CAVSWE010000009.1, on the reverse strand, counting down.
CGCCCCAGCGATCGATCGCGCCGTCCACCAGCGCCTTCATGTCGTCGGGGTTGCGCACGTCGGTGCGCGTGGCGACGACCGCGCCGGAGGGCGCGAGCTTGGCGGTCTCCTCCGCGGCGGCGAGGTTCAGGTCGCTCGCGAGGACGGTCGCGCCGCGCGAGGCGAGCTCGAGCGTGATGGCGCGGCCGAAGCCGCTTCCGGCGCCGGTGACGACGGCGCGAGCGTTTTGGGGGAGCTTACGCATGGCTGCGTTGGTTTAACACGAATTCGCTGAACCCTGCGCCGGAGACGCTCGCGCCGTCGAGATCGCCTCTCCACGTGAAGCCGACGAAGCCGCCGCCCTCGACCTCGGGCGAGACGGGCGTCGCCGCGCGCGCGTCGTAGCGCAGCGTCGCGCGTCGCGTGCGCATGACGCCGGACCAGGCCGTCGGCCCTCCGCGAATGTGAACACTGTTCACATTGGCGAGGCCGCCGCTCGCGGCCACGCGGGCCGCGCCGCGAAACCCGAGGCCGTGGAGCGCGAGGCCGGCGAAGAAGCGGTCGCCGCCCAGCCAGACGACGTCCCATCGCCAGCTCCGGGGCGCGAGGCGGGCGACGTCGAGGCGAGTCTCGGCCCCCCACGCGTGCTCGAGCAGGCCGAAGCCCTCGCGCGCGCCGGCGTCGATCGTGACGCGCGCCGCGCCGGTCGCGCTGAAGTACGAGAGCACGCGCGGCGCCTTGATCCAGAAGAACGGATCGCGCGCGTCGACCGCGGCCTCGATCCCGCGGGCGCGCACGGTCCAGGCGTCGAACGCGACCTCCGCGCCGCGCGCGCCGTGGATCGCGCCGAGCGCGCCGCCGCGCCGCGCCACCTCGGACGCGCGACCGACGAGGGCGAGCTCCTGCGGCACGCCGTCGAGCCCCTCGAGCGCCGAGAGGCAGTGCTTTCGCAGGGATTTCCCGCCGGGAAATAGGTGTATTTTGCACCATTCCCCGTTCGGAAAAATCGCGATGAAGAACCACCCGTCCCACGCGGCCCGGCCGCCCGGCGCCCGCGGGCGAAGCAGCGCTTCGATCACGACGACGACGACAGCTTGCGCCCGATGCGGTCGGCCGCGCGCGTCGACATCGCCATGATCGTGACCTGCGGGTTCACGGCGACCGAGCTCGGGACGACGCTGCCGTCGACGACGAAGAGCCCCGCGTGGCCGAAGACCTCGTGGTCCGTGTCGACGACGCCGCGCGCCGCGCTCGTCGCCATGCGGCAGGTCCCGAGCGGGTGGAAGCCCATCAGCGTGAAGTCACCGGCCGCGAGCGACGCGCCCTCGAGCTTCGCGAGATCGCGCGCCCCGCCGACGACGCGGTGACCGTGCACCGACGGGTAGACCTCGTGCGCGCCGGCGGCGAGGAAGATGCGCGACATCGCCGCGATGCCCTTGGTCAGGCGCGCGCGCTCTTTCTTGCCGACCCAGTAGAAGATGAGCGGGCGGCCGCCGGGGCCCGGGCGAACCGAGCCGCGCGAGTCGTCGCTCACCATGATGCCCATCGACGCGATGCGGTCGTAGCGCTCCATCGTCTGCATCAAGCGGTCGCCGACGAAGGTGAACTGCGACGCGCCGACGTCGATCGGCGCCGACGCGCCGAGCATGAGGATGCCGTGCTCGCGCTGGAGCTCGTCGACGCAGTAGCCCTGCGGGATCGCGCTGTAGCCCTTGATCTCCTCGTCGAAGAGCGCGCTCACGATGGTTGCAGGATGCACGGAGAGGTTCTTCCCAACGTGCGGGAGGGTGCGGTGGATCTGCTCGCGCTGGAGGAGCGTCGGCGTCACCAGCGTGCCGCACGCGAGGACGCTCGCGCGCGCCTTGACCGTGACCTTCTTGCCGCGGGCGGTGCGGGCGACGACGCCGGCGATGCGGCCGCCCTGGCGCACGAGGGACTCGGCGCGCACGCCGGTGAAGAGCTCGGCGCCCGCGCGGAGCGCCGCGGGGACGTAGGAGACGTTGGTGCTTCGCCGCGCGTCGGTCGGGCAGCCGGCGTCGCAGATGCCGGACCCGTCGCAGTCGGGCGCGTTGCGGTCGACCGGGCGGTGCGAGTAGCCGAGCGCGTCGCACCCGCGCGCGACGACGCGGGCCGCGCCGCCGAGGTATTTCCAGTCGGCGCGGGCGATGCCGAGCTCGCTCCAGACTTTGTCGAAGTACGGCGCCATCGCGTCGGGCGCGAGGTCGCGCAGTCCGTCGCGCTCCACCCACTTGTTCAGGATCCACTCGGGCGTGCGCCAGCACGTGCCGGTGTTGATCGCGGTGGAGCCGCCGACCATGCGCCCCATCGGGAGGATGACGACCGTGTTGCCGATCGAGCCGACGGTGCCGCGCTCGCGGTAGAAGCGGGTGACGCTCTCGATGAGGCCGCCCGTGAACTCGCTCCGGTGGTGGAACTGGCCTTCTTCGAGCATCAAGACGGCGAAGCCTTGTTGGGCGAGCTCTTTCGCGACGACCGCGCCGCCCGCGCCGGTGCCGACGACGACGGCGTCGCACTCGACCTCGATGTCCTCGGTGATGTCCTCGGCGCGCGTGACGCGCTCCATGTAACGGGGGCGTTCGGGCGCGGCTTGGAAGCGGTAGGGCGCGCCGAGCGCGCGGTAAATCTTCTCGTCGTCGAAGTACGCGACCTTCATCGGCGCGGTCAGGCCGAGGATGAACGCGCGGCGCGCGGCGTCGCCGTCGCTGCCCCACTCGCCGAGCAGGCGCGCGCGCTCGTACTCGTGGAGCTCGGTGAAGGCGCGGCCGCGCGTGCCCGAGAACGGAAACGCGCGGACGCCGTGCTCGAGCGCGTGGAGCAGGCCGGCGTAGCGGCGGGGCGCGTCGGCGCCGAAGTGGAGGAGCATCTCCTCGAGGCGCGTGACGGTGTCCTCGCCGGCGCGCGGAAGGAATTTCTGCCCGCCCGGCAAGAGCGCTTGTGCGAGCGCGACGGCGATGCGTCGCTCGACCTCGGTGAAGCGCGCGCCCGGTTTCGGCGGCCTCTCGCCGTGCGAAATCGGAAGCCTGCGCGCGGAGGCCGCCCCGTTCGAGCCGTGGGTCTGGAGGTCAGACACGAGCGGCCTCGAGCCGGTTGGACGGGCCGATGCGCATGCTCGAGAGGAGGCCGCGCAGATCGCGACCCATGTGGAATCGGAGGAGCGCGCGGCCCCACGTCTCGCCGCCTTCGGCGGTCACGGCGCCGGGGAGCGTCGTCCAGCTCTTCAAGAGGACGTGCGGCAGCGCGCCGAAGCGCGCGATGCGCTTGCTGCCGTCGAACTGGTACCGCGCGCCGTCGTCGCCGACGAAGTCGAGCACGTACCGAATGCGCCGCTCGACGAGCGGCGACATCTCGAGGCGCCCGGTCGCGCGGGCGTGCTTGGTCAGCCCGTCGAGCCGCAGGAAGCCCTCGGCCTCGCACATGGCGACGCGAGCGACCAATTTGGGCGTGCTCACGTCGACCTCGAACCGAAACGGCCGATCGAACCGTTCGCCCACGCGAACGATCGAGCCTTCCATGATCTCGTGGAACGCGAACCCGATCATGCGGCGACCTCCTTCACGAACATTCTGTACCCACAGAATGCTCGTGGCGCAACCCGGAAGCCCGAAAAACCGGGTTTTTCAGGGTGCTCAGCCCAGGACCTTGTGTCTGCTCCGCGTGGCGAGGCGAACCGCCGCGCTGAAGAGGGCGACGAGGGTCACGAGCACGAGCGCGCCCGCCCACGCTTGGTGGTGCCAGTCTTCATAGGGCGCGACCGCGTAGGTGTAGACCTGGACGGGCAGGCTGCTCATCGGCTGGTCGAGCGAGGTGGAGAGGAATCGGTTGTTGAACGCCGTGAAGAGCAGCGCGGCGGTCTCGCCCGCGACGCGCGCGACGGCGAGCATGATGCCGGTGATGACGCCGGGCGCGGCGGCGCGCAGCGTGATCTGGAGCGTCATCCGCCACTCGGGCACGCCGAGCGCGAGCGCTGCCTCGCGGAGAGTCCGCGGCACGAGCCGGAACATCTCCTCGGTGGTGCGCGTGATCGTCGGCACCATCAGCACCGCGAGCGCGACGCTGCCCGCGAACGCCGAGAAGCGATGGGTCTCGAGGACGATGATGGTGTAGGCGAAGAGGCCCGCGACGATCGACGGTGTCGCGTTGAGCGTGTCGTTGACGAAGCGCACCGTCTGCGCGAACCAGCCGTGGCCGAACTCCGCGAGATAGATCCCCGCGAGCACGCCGACCGGGATGCTCATCGCCGACGCGACGCCGACCATGATCCCGGTGCCGACGAGCGAGTTCAGGAAGCCGCCGCCGGCCTCGCCGACGGGCGCCGGCAGGCGGGTGAAGAACGAGAGGCTCACGAAGCGCGCGCCGGCCGCGAGGACGTAGCCGAAGATCGCGACGAGCACGCCGACCGCGATGACGGTCGCGAGCACGCAGAGGCCGAGCATCACCCGGTTCTTGATCTTGCGCGCGGGAGAGATCGCGAGCGAGCTCATGCGTGCTTCCTCTCGCGCGTGACGCGCCAGATGAGCAGCCGCGCGACGCCGTTGACCGCGAACGTGACGGCGAAGAGGAGCAGGCCGATCTCGGTGAGCGCCGAGAGGTACGTCGCGCCAGAGGCCTCGGCGTACTCGTTGGCGATGACCGACGACATCGTGTAGCCGGGCTCGAAGAGCGACGCGACGATCTGCGGGTTATTGCCGATGACCATCGTGACGGCCATCGTCTCGCCGAGCGCGCGGCCGAGCGCGAGGATCACCGCGCCGGCGATCCCCGCGCGGCCGTAGGGCAGGACCACGTGGCGGATCGTCTCCCACTTCGTCGCGCCGAGCGCGAGCGACGCCTCGCGCTGCGTCTGCGGGACGGCGGCGAGCACGTCGCGCGAGACCGCCGCGATGAAGGGCAGGATCATGACGGCCAAGATGATGCCGGCCGTGAGCATGCCGACGCCGTGCGATTCGCCGCGGAAGAACGGCAAGAATCCGAGCGTGCGGTGGAGCGCGGGCGCGATGGTGCCGCGGACGACCGGCGCGAGGACGAAGAGGCCCCAGAGCCCGTAGACGATCGACGGGATCGCCGCGAGGAGCTCGACGAGGAAGCCGATCACGGTGCCGAGTCGCCGCGGGGCCATCTCGACGAGGAAGATGGCGATGCCGATGCCGAGCGGCACGGCGAGCAGGAGCGCGATCGCCGACGACACGACGGTGCCGTAGACGAAGGTCGCGGCGCCGAACTGCTCGGCGACCGGGTCCCAGATTTTGGCGACGATGAAGTGGAATCCGAATTTGGCGATCGACGCTTCCGACCCGCGCACGAGCTCCCAGACGAGGAGCGCGAGCAGGGCGACGATCGAAGCCGCGATGGCGGCGGTCGCCTTGCGAAAAATGCCGTCGGCGGTCGTCCAGCCCTGGAGCGCGCGCGGACCCCACCGTCGGAGCGATTTCGGATCGCACCGAGGAGGCGCTCGCGGGCGCGGCGGCGTGGACGTTCATGGCCATGGGGTCTTATTTCGGCGGCGGCTCCACTTGATCGAGCTTGCTCTCGGCGCGTTTCACGAGCTCGGGCGGGAGCGCCGCGTAATCCAGCGCGGCGCAGTACTTCTGGCCGTCGTGGATGGTCCAGCGGAGAAAGGACACCACCGCCGAGCGCTCCGGGCCCGCGGGCACGTCCTTGTAGAGCACAGCCCACGACGTTCCGCTGATTGGCCACGCCTTCTCGCCGGGCGCGTCGGTGATCGAGTAGCGGAGATCTTCCGGCAGCGAGGCGACCGCGCCGGCGGCGGCGGCGGTGACCGCGTCGATGCTCGCGGTCACGAACTGCCCGGCCTGGTTCTTCACCTCGCCCGCGGGCATCTTGTTCTGGATGGCGTACGTGAGCTCGACGTAGCCGATCGCGCCAGGCGTCTGGCGGACGGTGCCCGAAACGCCCTCGTTTCCGCGGCCGCCGAGGCCCGTCGGCCAGTTGACCGAGGTCGCGTTGCCGACCTTCGTCTTCCACTGCGGCGAGACCTTCGACAGGTAGTCGGTCCACACGTACGTGGTGCCGCTTCCGTCGGAGCGGTGCACGACGACGATCGCCGTCGACGGTAGGTTCAGGTCGGCGTTGTCGGCGGTGAGCTTCGGGTCGTTCCAGGTCTTGATCTCACCGAGGTAGATGCCCGCGAGCGCCTCCGGCGTGAACTTGATCGGGTGCGCGAGCGCCGGCAGGTTGTACGTCGGGACGACCGCGCCCATGACGAGGGGCACGTGCAGCACGGCGCCCTTCGCCTCTTTGAGCTGCTCGTCGGTCATCGGGCCGTCGGTCGCGCCGAACTGCACCGTGTGCGCCATGAGCTGGCGAATCCCGCCGCCGGAGCCGATCGACTGGTAATTCACTTGGACGTTGGGCGCGACCTTCTGGTACTCGGCCGACCACTTCGACATGAGCGGGTTGACGAACGTCGAGCCCGCGCCGTTGAGCGAGACGGTCTTCCCGCCGCCGCCTCCGGACGAGGACGAGTGGCACGAGATGGAGAGGAGCCCGGCGGTCGTGACCGCCGCGGCAAATCGAAGAACCGTCATGACGTTCCCTTTCGAACCGCGGCAGGCGGATGCGTGCGCGCGTGGCGCACGTCCTCGCCGCGAACCATGAAGATCACTTCCTCGGCGATGTTCGTCGCGTGGTCGGCGACTCGCTCGAGGTACTTCGCGACGTGGATGACGCGGATGGCCTCCGCCACCTGCGCCGGGTGCTGCGACATGAAGCTGGTCATCCCGCGGATGATTCGGCCGTAGAGCTCGTCGACCGTGTCGTCGCGCACGAGGACTAGCTCGGCGCGGTCCGGCTCGCCGTGGACGAACGCCTCGAGCGCCTCGCGCAGCATGTCCTGCGACTGCTCGCCCATCTCCTTGAGCTCGTCCTTCACGGTGTCCTTGGCGACGCCGTGCTCTTCCTTCGCGCGCTCGGCGACGTTGACGGCTTCGTCTCCGACGCGCTCGAGGTCGGTGACGAGCCGCAGCGCGCCGGCCAGAAAGCGGAGGTCGTACGCCACGGGCTGCCGCAGCGCGAGGATGCGCAGGACGAGCGCGTCGATGTCCATCTCGTCGCGGTCGATGTGGCGGTCGATCTCCTCGACCTCGTCGGCGAGCTCGGTGCTGCCGGCCCAGAACGCTTCGAGCGCGACCTGAAGCGCGCGCTCGCAGCGCGCGCCCATGGCGAGCGCGTGCGCGCGGAGCTCGCGGAGCTCCGCCTCGAAGTCGCGGCTCGTGTGCGCCTTGTTCACGACGTCCCTCGCTTCGCTCGCTGGTTCGGTTTCATGGCGTCACCCGAACCTCCCGGTGATGTAGTCCTCGGTCTCGCGCTCGCGCGGCCGCGTGAAGATGTCGGTCGTGGGCCCGACCTCGACGAGGCGCCCGAGGTAGAAGAAGCCGGTCCGCTGCGAGACGCGCGCCGCCTGCTGCATGTTGTGGGTCACGATGACGATCGTGAGCTGCTCGCGCAGCTTGGCGACGAGATCCTCGACCTTCGCCGTCGCGATCGGGTCGAGCGCGCTCGCCGGTTCGTCCATCAGCAAGACCTCGGGCTCGACGGCGAGGGCGCGCGCGATGCACAGACGCTGCTGCTGTCCGCCCGAGAGGCCGGTGCCGGATTCGTGGAGGCGATCCTTCACCTCGTCCCACAGCGCCGCTTGGCGGAGCGCGCGCTCGACGCGCTCGGGGAGCTCCCGCCGCGCGGTCCCCGCGACCCGCAGCCCGTAAGCGACGTTCTCGAAGATCGATTTCGGAAAGGGGTTCGACCGCTGGAACACCATGCCGACGCGCCGGCGCACGAGGACCGGGTCGACGTTCGGACCGTAAATCGGCTCGCCGTCGAGCTCGACCTGGCCGGTGACGTGCGCGTCGGGGATCGTGTCGTTCATCCGATTGAGCGACCGGAGGAACGTGCTCTTGCCGCAGCCGCTCGGGCCGATGAGGGCCAAGACCTCGCGCTCGTGCACCTCGAGCGAGACGCCCTTCACCGCGACCTTGCGACCGTATTCGACGCTGAGCTCGGTCGCCCGCATCTTCGGTGCGTCCAGCTGGACCGGCGCGTTCACGCCCCGCACTTTGGGTGTTTCGTGCGAGGGGGGCGTGAAGGCTCCGTGACGTTGCTGTGACGGAGCCGCGCCAGGCTGCATTTTCTTCGGTGCATGCGCCTGCCGTGCGTCCGCGGACCGGAAAAAGGCGAGGACAGTCATGGCGTCGACCTCGAGTGCAACCAACGGACCGAAATCAGAAGATGAAGAAGGCCGAGCCGATGACGCGGTCGTTGACCGCCTCTTGCTTGTCGCCGTAATGGTCCCACGTTCGCCCGTAGCTCAGCCCGAGGCGGAAGCCGGGGAAGGGATCGGCGAAGAGGTCCACGTTGAACCAGTCGATCGACGCGCGCGTCTTCGCGAGCGACCCGAGGCTCGTCGCGTTCGGCGACTCGGCGTGCGAGTAGTTCACGGTCGTCCAGACTTTGCCCCCCTTGATCGGCCAGTAGTACTGCAGGCCGACGAAGCCCGTGTACCACTGCACGAAGTGGAGCTGGTCGGCCGAGTCGAAGCTGACGATGCCGTTGTCGATGTTCTGCGGATAGGTCGGCGCGGGGTTCGCGCCGGTCGGATTCGGCGGGGTCGGGAAGCCGACGCCGCCGGTGAAGCCGCTGTACTGATCGGCGGTGCCGTAGCCGGTCGCGAACTCGCCCGTGATCGAGAGATCGTTGCCCGATTTTCCGCCGTCGTTCGCCGGCAGGACGGGAAGGAACGCGTCGAAGGCGATCGACGTGCCGACTTTGTCGACCGTGCTCGTCGCGTCGGGGAAGGTCGGCAGCCGCACGTATTTGAGATCGCCTGAGACGCCGATCGACGCGGGCTCGACGGTCGTGCCGGTGCTGCCGTCGGTGCGCTTGCCCTTCCAGTGGTTGAGCGTCGCGCGCACGCCGCCTTGCATCTCCGGCGCTTCGGACGCGCGCTGCACGGGGTTGAGCGCGGCGACGGCGATGTCGACGTTCAACGGATCGGTGCGGAGGGTCTTGGAGATTCGGAACTGCGGGCGGCGCGAGTAGATCTCCGCGGGCACGCCCTGGAAGTCGACCGTGTTCGGGTGGAAGTACGGCTGCCACCCGAAGAGCGCCCAGTACTGACCGAACAGAAAATCGAGGACCGGCGTCTCCACCTTCACGTTGATGTGACGCTCGCGAAAGCCGGCGTTCGCGAAGTACGACGCCTCCGAGACGCCGGTGCCGGGTGGGTAGCCGACGGCGGGTTGGTTGCCGAGGAAGTCCATCTCGAACTGGCCGCTCGCGCGGATGCCGTGGAACTCGGGCGCCTGGATGCGGAAGCCGAGGCGTGAGTTGCGGATGGTCCCGAGGAGCTGGCCGTGCTGGCCGCCGAACGTCTCGTTGCGGGCGATTTGGCTGTTTCCCTGGAGATCGGAGAGGCCCTCGGTCGAGTCGTGGATCGCGTCGGCCTCGACGAAGCCGTAGATGGTCGTGGCGAATTTTCCGACGACCAGCGTGTTCGTGTCGGTGAGGCCCTTCGTGCCCGCGGTCGAGCCGATGTCGCGGAGCGCGCTGTCGTACTCGTCCTGCGAGATGATGTGCTTGTCGCGGAGGATCTTGAGCGAGGTGACCTGGACGACGGTCGTGTCGGCGGCCTTCGGCTGCGCGGGAGGCGGGGGCGGGGGAGGTGCCGCGGCCTGGGTCGTCGCGGGCGGGGGCGGCGGCGGTGGCGGCGCGCCGGCGTCGACCGACGTCGACGTCGACGCCGAAGCGTCGGCGGCTTGGGCCTGCGCGAGCGCGAAGCGGGGGACGACTGCAACTGCGACCAGGGAGAGCGACAGCCAGCGTGCGTTCACGCGCCGGTCATATCTCCGTGGCAAAAATGTAGTGCAACAAGTCGTGAAAGTTTGGGCCGCGCCGCGTCACGCCGCGTTCACCGCGTCGTTGCAAATCAGAATCGGCCGGAAATCCCGATGCTTCCCGGGCCGAAGCCGACCGAAACGGCCGGTTTGGCGTCGTCGTCCGCGTGCGAGCCGACGTTGGCGACGATGAGCGACAGAGCAAAGAGGCTCATCCCGGCGATGCCGACGCCCATGGCGATGTTGCCGATGGTGATGCGCGTCTGAATCCAGTCGACGTCGGACTGCGCGCAGAGCGGCGCGCACGCGGCGCGGAGGTGGCTGGCGTCGTTGGCCGCGGTCCCCACCGACACGCCCATGCCGATGAACGCGAGCGCGCCGACGGTGAACGACAGCGAGGCGGTCCACGGAAAACGAAACGGATGGTGGTGCTCGGGCGCGACCTCTTTCGCCGGCGGGCTGAAGCGGCCCTCGACGACGCGATCTTTTTCTTTCGCGCGCACGACGGCCTGGAAGATCAGGTCCGGCAGTCCGGCGTGGACGAAGCGGAAGGTGTGCACGCCCGGGTCGACGTCGATCGACTTTCCGTCGAGCGTGCCGAGGCGCTCGAGGCTGTCGACGTACACGGTCACGTCGATCAGCTCTTTGCCGCCGGGGTCGAGCGCGCGAAACGAGACCGTCGGCATCTCGCGGTCGACGCCCGCGAGCCACTCGCCGCACTGCTGCGCGACGATGCGCGGGCACTCGGCGCTCGCGCAGTCGCGGAACTCGGTGCGCGCGGAGGTGAGCTTGCCTTGGTCGCGCAGGGTCTGGCCGCGATCGGCGGCCTGCACGCACTCGGCGGCGCGGTTGTCGCCGGCGTGGGCGGCGCTCGCCGCGAGCACGATTGCCGCGCCGATCGCCGCTCGCCTCACAGACACTCCGTGCGGAAGTGTTTGTGACCTTCCGCGTCGATCGTGTACGGCGTGTCGCAGCTCGGCTTCTTCACGACGGCGTGATGCACGGCGCCGACGGCGGGGTGCTTGAGGGCCTTCTCGACGACGATGACCGTGCTCGCGGTCGCCGTCGCGCTGGGCGTCGGTTCGGGCGGCGGCTCGTGCGTCGCGAGCGCGATGGCGCTCGGCGCGGGCGGCGTCGGTTGGGCGGTCGTGGCGGCCGCGGTCGTCGTCGTCTCGCGCGGCGCCGCCGCCGCAGTCGCGGGCGGGCTCGCCGTCACGCGCGGGACGACGTAAATCGCGGCCGCGGCGAGCACGATCGTCGCGACCAGCGCGATCGGCGCGATCTTTCGAAGGCGCGACTTCGGGCGAAAATCGACGGGCTCGTCGAGCGAGTGCGCGACCTGCGTGCCCACGCTCCGCTGGCTCGCGCCGCTCGCCTCCGACGCTTCGAGCGACGCGCCCGACGTCCTCGCGAGCTCGGTCGCGAGCGCCGCGACGGCGTCGTCGCGATCGAGCCGCGCGACGCCGCTCTCGATCTCGGCGACGAGGCGCGTGCGCGCGTCGATCACGTCGCCGGCGACGTGCGCCACCCAGTCGGCCACCTCGACGGGCGACGCGACGCCCATCACGCGCTCGACCTCGATGGCCATCGCGCGCGCGGTCGCGTAGCGCACCTGCGGCGTCGCGCCGCTCGCACCGCTCACGACGGCGTCCCACGGCGCGAGCGTCGGATCGATGGCGCTCGGCATGGTGAGCTCGTTTCGCAGGATGCGCGCGAGCGAGGTCATGTCCTGCGACTTCTGGAACATGCGACGGCCGGTCAGCAGCTCGTAGAGGACGAGGCCCATGGCGTAGACGTCGGTCGTTCGGTCGAGGTGGTCGCCCTCGAGCTGCTCGGGCGGCATGTAGAGGATCTTGCCCTTGATCTCGCCGCCGCGCGTCGAGTGAAATTTTCCTTCGGCCTTCGCGACGCCGAAGTCGAGGACGCGCGGCGTCCCGTCGACGCCCACGATGATGTTTTGCGGCGACACGTCGCGGTGCACGATGCCGAGCGCGGCGCCGGACTCGTCCTTCGCCTCGTGCGCGGCGTGGAGGCCTTGGAGCACGCCGGAGACGATGGCGGCGACGATGCGCGGAGGGATGCGCTCTTGGCGCGCGTTCAACCGGCGAACGAGCTGGCTCGCCGACTCGCCGCGCACGTACTCCATGACGAGGAAGAGCTCGCCGCCGGTCGCCACGACGTCGAGCGTCGGCACCACGTTCGGGTGCTGGATGCGCGCGGCGACGCGCGCCTCGTCGAGGAACATCGTCACGAAATCAGGGTCGGCCGCGAACTGCGCGTGGAGGCGCTTGATCGCGACCGTCCGCGCGAACCCGACGGGGCCCGCGAGCCGACCGAGGTACACGGCGGCCATCCCTCCCGACGCGATACGGTCGTAGAGCGCGTACCGGCCGATCACGACGGGCGCCGAGAACTCGCGGTCCATCGTCCATCACGATACCAGCGATTGTCTCGCTCGTCAGCCAAGCTCCACGCAGAGCTTCGAGAGGCTCCCCTCCATGCCGGCGACCGGAAATGTCGCGGACGAAAACGTGCTCTCGCGAGCGACGGCGCCCAGCGCGACGAGGAGCGCGCGGTAGTGGCCGCCGTCGTCCGGATGCGCGAGGTCGGCGCTCGGCGCCCGCGCGCGCCAGTCGAGCAGGGCGGGGACGTCGCGCGCGGCGAGCGTGCGCTTCAGCCAGTCGTCGAACGCGGTCGCCCACGACGGCGTCTCTCCCTCGTCGCTCGCCGCGAGGTTGTGGGTCGCGCCGCCGCTCCCCAGCACGAAGACGCCCTGGAACCGGAGCGGCGCGAGACGGCGGCCGAGCGTGAAGAGCTCTTCTTCTCGCATGAAGGGCATCGCGATTTCGACGACCGGGGCGTGCGCCTCGGGGAAGAGGTGCAGGAGCGGCATCCACGTCGTGTGATCGAAGCCCGCGCGCTCGCCGTCGAAATGCGGGTCGAGCGGCGCGAGCAAATCGGCGACGATCCGCGCGAGCGCGGAGTTGTCGGGCGACGGATAATCGAGATCGCGCGGCACCATGCGGTCCATCGCCGCCGGAAACGAGCGGAGCGCGCGCCCGCGGCCGACGTGACCGATGCGCACGCCGCGGCTCCGGTAGTGCGGCGTGATCGCGACGACGCCCGTCGGGCGCGGGAGCCGCGCTCCCCACGCGCGGAGCTCGGGGCCGCGCACCGGATCGACGGCGAGGAGGGGCGAGCCGTGGCTCACGAAGCCGGCTGGGACGAGCGCGTCGCCTTGCGCGAGCGCGCGACGGCTCGCGAGCGCGGCCGCGCCGAACGCGAGCGCCTGGCGTCGCGAGATCTTCATCGAGGGTGGCAGCCGTTGCACGAGAGGTGCTCCGGGGTGGCGCCGGTGAGCTCGATCATGTCGGGCACCATCGTCCTCTTCATGAAGTCGGCGACCGGACCACGCGGCGGGTGCGCGGGATCGATACGCGGCAAGCTCGGGTTCGGCATCCGGTAGCTCACGGTCTCGGCGTCCTTTCCGTGGCACGTGCGGCAGGTCATGTCGGGAAATTCGGTGTGACGGAAATCGCGCCAGGTGCGCGCCATGTTCGGCAGGACGGTGAACGTCATCACCGTGTGGCGCGCTTCGAAGTCGAGTGTGGCCCAGCGGTCCTCGCGCGGGCTGGACGACGCGGGCGATTTTGCCCCGGCGCGAGGTCCGCACGCGGCGAGCGCGAGCAGGGCGAGGAGCGATGCGATGCGCACGCGCGTCATGGTCGCTCAGTTTGCTATAGAGCGAGCATGATTTACGAAACGCTCGGCCAGATGAAAAAAATGCTCCGCAACCTCGACAAATGGCTCGAGACGGCGAGCGCCCACGCGCAGAAAAAGTCGTTCGACCCGAACGTCTTTCTGACGCTGCGCCTCGCGCCCGATCAGTTTCCGTTCGCGCGTCAGGTGCAGTCGGCGTGCGATACGCCGAAGCTCTCGGCCTCGCGCCTCTCGGGAAAAGAAGCGCCCTCGAACCCCGACACCGAGACCACGATCGAGCAGCTCCGCGAGCGCATCGCGTCCACGCTGAAGTACCTCGACGGCTTCACCGCGAAAGACTTCGACGGCGCCGAGACTCGCGTCATCCAGAACCCGCGCTGGGAAGGCAAGACGATGGTCGGGCGCGACTACTTCCTCGAGCACGCGGTGCCGAACTTCTTCTTCCACCTCGTCACGGCGTACGCGATCTTGCGCCACAGCGGCGTCGACGTGGGCAAGCGCGACTACCTCGGCGCGCTCACGCTTCACTGAATCGCGTAGAGGTGCACAGCGTAGGCGTCGAACGCGTCTTGGAACGCGTTCGACGCGCCGTTCGACGTGATCGGCACGGTGCGGCTCTCGCCGAGGACGGTCGCGGTCTGGAGCGCGTCGTGGGAGAGCGTGAACGTCGCGGTCGTCGGCGTCGACGTCATCGAGACGGCGAAGACGTACAGCTTGCCGCCTTGGCGCTTGACCAAGAAGTCGACCTTCGACGACGAGGCGACCGTGACCGCGTTCGCGATCGGCGGCGTGTTCAGCGCGGGCGCGAGGTCGTGGATCTGCTGATCGATCGCGGCGACGGCGGGCTTCATCGTCGCGTCGTCGAGGAGGGCGTGATCGTCCTCGGTCGGCGTGAACTGGTGAACGAAGTAGCCGATGCCCATCGAGCCGTGGACGATCGACATCCACACCTCGGCCTTCACCTGCGCGGGCGTGGGCTTGGGGTTGGTTTGATCGATGCGCGTGCACTCGATCCAGTTCCACACCGGCTTCTTGTAGGAGACGGCCTGTCCGAGGCGGTCGACGCCGACCGCGACGAGCGTCACGTCGAGGCCCGAGTTCACCGGGTAGATGTCGAACGAGACGATGTCCGCGCCCTTCGCGTACTCCGGGTAATCCTGCGGCTGGTTGGAGCAGCTCCCTCGACCGACCCACGCGTCGTTGGCGACGCCCTGGCCCACGTTGAGGAAGACCGGGCGCGTCGCGTCGTTGGTCTTCATCTGCTGATAGAGATTTTGAATCGTCGTCGGCGCGATGCACGGGCCGTATCCGCCCTGGCCGTCGGACTGCGCGTTGTCGGGCTCGTCTTGCTGGGTCCAGCCGTCGATGATTTTGTTTTGCAGGTCGGCGAGGCCGGTCGCGTTCTGATCGCAGTAGGCCGGCATATTCGCGCTCGCGAGCGTCGTCAGGTCTTGGGTCGTCGGGCCGTTGTAGAGGCCGATGTACTGGTTGACGCCGATCGCCTGGTACTGCGCCGCGAGCGACGGATCCTGAAGCCAGACGCTGATCGGAAAGAAGGTCGCGTCGGAGTAGCCGCCGAACCAGGGGCCGTAGGTGTCGAGGTTCGGCGCCGCGTCGGCCCCCGCGTCAGTGGGCGGGCTCGCGTCGACGCTGGCGTCGTTTTTCGACGGCGAGCTCGAGCTGCAGGCCGCGAGGAGGACGAGGACGAAGCGCTTCATGACGAGGGCGGCATCGCCGAGGGCCGAGCTTTGGCGGGGTCGGGGAGCACGAGCTCCATGTTACCGAATCCCTCGCAGGCTTTCTTCAGTCCCAAAAAATACGGCAGCGAGCTCCACGTCATGCGGAGCCAGCCGAAGAGCTTCGCCAGGAACGACGGGCGGACGTCGACCGCGTGCGGGCCGGCAATCTCGTCGAGCGCGACGTAGAACGTTCGCGTCTCGCCGAGGCCTTCGAGATTTTCGGAGAGGGACGTGGCCGTCGCGCCGAGCGTGGGCGCGAGCGCGTCGTGCACGGGCTCGCTCATGAGGACGTACTCGGGCAGCGGCACGGAGTTCTTGAGGAGGCGATGCACCAGGATGACGTCGACGCCGGCGAGCTCGGTGTAGCGCTTCACTTTTTGGAACGCGACCTCGCCGGAGTGCGCGACGAACTTCAAGTTGAGCTGGCCGGCTTGGACGCAGCCGTCGCACGTGCAAAGCCGGTTGATCGAGAGCTCGTCGCGGCGGCGGAGGAACGCGTTGCGGATGGAGACGAGCGCGCGCTTCTTGTCGGCGGCGTCGAAGGGCTCGTTCGCGTAGAAGAACGCGGCGTCGCCCTCGAGCTTGGCGAGCTTGAACGCGCGGCCTGCGCCGTCGATGACCGCCTCGAGCAGGCGCGCGACGATGTGCTGCGCGTGCGCGAGGTTGATGCGGTGGACGCGCATGAAGCGCGTGTAGCCGCCGATGTCGGCGATGACGAGGAGCGCGCGCGCCATGTCACGCGTGGGCGACGTCCGCGCGCTTGCGCGTGAGTCGCTGTTTGGCGCGATCGGTGAGCACGTAGAACGCGGGCACGACGAAGAGGCTGAGCGCGGTCGAGAGGATGAGCCCGCCGATGATCGCGTCGGCCATCGGCCCGCGGGTCTCCGCGCCCGGACCGAGCCCGAGCGACGACGGCACGGCGGCCATGAGCGTCGCGACGGCGGTCATCAGGATCGGTCGCAGGCGCACCGGCCCCGCGCGCTTCATCGCCTCGAGCGCGTCGAGGCTCTCCTGCCCGCGCACCTCGTTGGCGTAGTCGACCAGGATGATCGAGTTCTTCTTCACGATGCCCATCAAGAGGAGCAGGCCGATCATGCTGAAGACGTTGAGCGTCTTGCCCGCGGCGAGGAGGGCGAACATCGCTCCGGCGACCGAGAGCGGGAGGATGGTGAGCACCGTCGTCGGGTGGAGCAGCGAGTTGAACTGGGACGCGAGCACCATGTACGCGACGAGGATACCGACGATCAGCGCGAAAATCAGGCTCCCCATCGCGTCGCCGAACTGCGAGCTCTGACCGCTGAGAACGACCGCGTAGCCGGGCGGCGCGTCCTTCTGCAGCGACTGGATGAAGGCGAGCGCTTCGCTCTGCGAGTGTCCCGGCGCGACGTTTCCGTAGATGCGGATCGCGCGCTGGCGATCGGCGTGGTTGATCGACTGGAGCTCGGGGTCCTCGCTCGTCGTGACGACCGACGAGAGCGGCACGAGCGCGCCCGTCGCGGGGACGCGCACGCGGAGCAGGCTGAGGTCCTCGGGGCGGGTGCGCTGCGCGGCGAGGAGTCGCATGCGGATGTCCATGCGGCGCCCGGCGGTCGAGTACTGACCCACGACGACGCCGCCGATGAGCGCGCTGACGGTCGTCGCGATGTCCGAGACGTTGACGTTCACGTCGGCGGCGCGCGCGCGGTCCGGCGCGATCGTGAGCTGCGGCGCGCCGATTTGGTAGTCGCTGTCGATGTCGACCGCGAGCCCGGACGCGATGATCTTTTGCTTCAAGTCGTTCGCGAGCGAGACGAGTTGGTTCCAGTCGCTGCCGCGGACCGAGAGCTCGACCGGGTAGCCGCGCTGGCCCGCGAAGCCCTGCTGCGAGAGATCCTGGACCGACGCGCGAATTCCGGGCACGCCGGCGAGCTCCTTGCGGAAGACCGCCGAGAGCTCGCTCTGGGTCATCTTGCGCTGGCTCGGAGGGACGAGCGTGAGCGAGAGCTGGGCGCTGCCCACGTTCACGTTGGCGAGGATGCGCTCGATCTCTTTGTGCTTGCCGAGGATCTCTTCGGCGCGCTTCGTCAGGCGATCGGTCTCGTCGAGGTCGGCGCCGACGGCGGTCGTGAGCCGCACCGCGAGGCGGCTCTGGTCCTGCGACGGCACGAACTCTTGCTTGAGCCGCGAGCCCGCGAGGCCCGCGAGCGCGAGCACGATCACGCCGATGGCGAGCACGAACCCGGGGTACGCGAGCGCCCGCTCGAGCGTGCGGCCGTAGAAGCGCGAGAGCGCGGCGAACGCGCGATCGACGCCGCGCTCTTTGACTGTGTGCGCCACGCGGAGCATCTGCGCGCAGCGCGCGGGCGCGAGCGAGATGGCCTCGATGTACGAGATCGCGACGGCGACCGAGAGGGTGACGCCGAACTGGAGGAAGAACTTGCCGATGACGCCCGACATGAAGGCCACCGGGAGAAAGATCGCGATGACCGCGATCGTCGCGGCGAGCGCCGCGAAGGTGATCTCCTTCGTGCCCTCGCTCGCTGCGGTCATCCCGTCTTTGCCCATCTCGGCGTGGCGGAAGATATTTTCCATCACCATGACCGCGTCGTCCACGACGAGGCCGACCGCCAGCGACAGTCCGAGCAGCGTGAAGGTGTTGAGCGTGTAGCCGGCGAAATAGAGCACCGCGATGGTGCCGAGGAGCGACATCGGGATCGCGAAGAGCACGTTCATCGTGGCCGAGAGCGACCCGAGGAAGAGCCAGCAGACGCCGGCCGTGAGGACGACGGCGAGGACGAGCTCGATCGCGATCTCGTTGACCGAGTCCTCGATGAAGCCGGTCGTGTCGAAGAGGACGTCGACCTTCATCCCGTCCGGGAGCGTCTTCTGCACGTCGTCGAGCGCGGCGCGGACGGCCTTGGCGACGCCGACGGCGTTCGAGCCGGGCTGCTTGAGGATGCCCATCGCCTGGACGGGCACGCCGTTCGAGCGCGCCACGTTCGTCACGTCTTGGAAGCCGTCCTCGACGAGCGCCACGTCGCCGAGCCGCACGTCCGAGGCCCCCACTTTCCGCACCACGATGTTGCGCAGCGTCTCGAGGTCGGCCGCCTCGCCGAGCACGCGCACGTCCAGCGCGCGCTGTCCGTTCGACATCTGGCCGCCGGAAGACGTGACGTGCTGCTTCGTGAGGGCGCTCGTGATGTCGGTGACGACCGTGCCGGTCGCGACGAGCTTGTCGGCGTCCACCCAGATGCGCACGTTGCGATCGAGGTAGCCCATCATCGTGACCTGGCCGACGCCGGGCACGGTCTGCAGGCGGTCCTCGATTTGGTAGCGCGCGATGTCGGCGAGGAGCTGCCGCGCGAACGGCCCCGAGACGCCGATCGTGATGATGGGCTGGTCGTCGGGGTTGCTCTTCGAGACGACCGGCGGCATCGCGCCGTTCGGGAGACCGCGCTGCGCCTGCGCGATTTTGGCTTGGATGTCCTGCAGCGCGAGGTCGATGTTGCGCGAGATGTCGAAGGTCGCCGTGATGCGCGCCGAGCCCTGCTTCGCCGACGACGTGATCTCCTGCACGCCGGTCACTTGCGAGATGGCGTCCTCGATGGGGTTGATGATGCCGGTCTCGACGTCCTCGGGCGAGGCGCCGGGCCACGAGACGCTCACGGAGACCGTCGGGTTGTCCACGTCCGGGAACTGGCTCACGCCGATGCGCATGACGGCGAGGATGCCGAACAGAATCGTGCCGCACATGATCATCCACGCGAAGACGGGACGACGGAGGCAGATGTCGGTGATGTTCATGCCGGCGGGGCTCGCTCGGAAGGTTTAATGAGCGCCTCCGCGGCGGTGCTGGGCGCTCGCGGAGCCCGCGGGGGCCTCGCTCGAGCCCGCGGCCGCGCCGGTGGGCGTCGCGCCGCCGTCGTGGAGCGCGTCGAGCGTCGTGTGGTCGGTGACCTTCACCGGCGCGCCCTCCGAGAGCGGCTCGATGCCGCGGACCACGATCTGCTCGCCGACGTCGACGCCGCGCGTGACCTCGACGTTGCCGTCCGCGGTGTGCATGCCGAGCTGGACGACCTTGGCGTGCGCGACGCTCTTGCCGTCGACGACGAAGACGACGTTGCCCTTTTCGGTGGGCTGAACGGCCATCGTCGGCACCACGATCGCGTCGCGCGGAGCGCCGATCGGCACCGTCACCTCGCAGAACGCGCCCGGGCGCAGCCAATATTGATGATCCGTCTGGTCGATTTGCGCGGTGACCGGGACGAGCCGCGTCTGCATGTCGGCAGCGCCCGCGACGAGGGTGATCGTCGCCGTGTATTGCCGCGTGCTCTCGCGGAGCGCGAGGATCGCCTGCATGCCGGGCTTGAGGCGAGGCGCGTCCTGCTCGCTCACCGAGAAGCGCAGCAGCATCGGATCGCGCTGCAAGATGGTCGCGAGCACGGCGCCCGGCTGGAGGTACTGCCCGGTCTGAACCGTGCGCGTCTGCACGACTCCGGCGATCGGGGCGCGCACGTACGAGTCGCGCAGGTTCAAGAGCGCGACGCGGAGCGCCTGCGTCGCGGAGGCGACGTCGGCCTTCGCCGTCTCGACCGCGGTCTGGTGCTGCTCGATCTCCTCGCCCGGGATGAGCCCGGGGTTGGTGGTGGAGGTCGCTTGGCGCCGCGCGAGCTCGGCTTCTTGGGATTTTTGGGTGGCCTGCGCCTTCGCGATCGCGGCGTGCGCTTGATCGACGGCGACTTGGTAGCGGTCGCTCTCGATGGTCGCGAGCACGTCGCCTTCTTTGACGTTCTGACCCTCGACGAACGACACGCGGTCGACGGCGCCCGCGACGCGCGCGGTGATCTGAACCTGCTGGAACGCGTCGATGCTCCCCGGCGCGGTGACCGAATACTGCACGTGCCGCTTCTCGAGCGGCGCGACCTGGACGGGGTACTCCAGCTTTCGGCCGCCGGGGCCGCCCGCCTTCGGGTCGGCCTTCGAGCAGCCCGCGACCGCGAGCGCGAGCAGCAGCGCGACGCGCCTCATCGCAGGTCCGTCCCGATCGGGTCGAGCCCGATCGCTTGGCGCAGCGCGAGGTAGGCGAGGGCGACGTTGTATTCGGCGGTCACGTAGCTGACGTCGGCGAGGAAACGTTGATCGTTGGCGTCGACGAGCTCGATGGCCTTCGCGAGGCCTTGATTGTAGAGCACGGCGGTCTCCTCGGCGCTCTTCTTCGCCGCCGTTCGCGCCTGATCCGCGGCGACGAGCGCGCTCTGCGCCGCGTCGAGCGAGAGGACCGACGCGCGCACCTGCTCGTCGATCGAGCGCACCAGCGTCGCCGTCGTGAGGTCGGCGATCGACGCGCTCGCGTCGCGCGAGCGTCTGTCCGCGTAGCGAACGCCCGCGTCGAACAGCGGCCACGACACGTTCAGCGTGAGCGACTCGTTGTTGTAGAAGCCGTGCCCGAGGAGCGTCTCGTCGCTCGAGAGCGCGAACGAGCCGCTCACGGCGATCGTCGGCACGAGGCGAAAGAGCGGCTCGGCGGCGAAATCGTGCGCGGCCAGACCCGCTTTTTGCCGCGCGACGAGGTCAGGCCGTCGCGAGAGCGCGAGGCGCACGAGCGTGTCCGGCAGCGGCACCGGCGCGCGGGCCGCCTCGAGCAGCACGGTCGGCGTCTCGAGCTTCGCCGGCACTGGCGCGTTGATGACGTACGCGAGCGAGACGTACGCGACCTGCACGATGCCCTTGTCGCTTGCGACCTCGTGGAGCGCGTTGGCGAGGTCGATGGTCGCGCGCGTCTCGTCGTTCGTGCTCACGTACTTGCCGAGGACGCGCTCGTGGGTGTCGGCGAGGTTGGCCTTCGCCGTGTCGAGCCGCGTGTTGGCCGCCGCGAGCACGGCGTCGGACGAGAGTGCGATGAAGAAGGCGCGCGCCGCGTCGAACGCGAGCTGGCGCTTGTCGTCGGTGGACTGCGCGGTCTGCGCCTCGAGCAGACGCTTCGACTCCGCGTACAGCGGGAAGGCCGACGCGTTCAGGATCGGCTGGTTGACGGTGACCGACGCGAGCGCCGTGTACGAGTTCTTGCCCGCAGCGACGATGTCGTCGGGCTTTTGGGTGTACGTGCCGCCGACGCCGACGGTCGGGAAGAACGCGGTGCGCGCGCGGTCGACCCCGGCCGCGGCGACCGTGACGTCGAGATCCGCGACGCGCGAGCGCTCGTTGCGCGCGAGCGCGAGCGACACGGCGTCCTCGATGCGCAGCGCCGTCGGTTCGGCGCGCGCGGACCCCGCGAGGCAAGCGAGCGCGACGACTGCCAAAAACCCCACGCAGCCCTTCGTCACGAGCGCGATGCTCGGCGTCTTCAGCGCGCGAAGCAACCCGCTTTACACGGGTTCACATGACCTGGAGCGGGAGAAGGGATTCGAACCCTCGACGTCCACCTTGGCAAGGTGGCACTCTACCACTGAGTTACTCCCGCAACGCAGGCGGGTGTGTACCACGGCGCATGGTCGTGTCAATCAGGTCGATGCGCTGGATCCGTCGACCGCCTTTGTCCGCGACGTCCCGCCTTCGGCGGCTCCGTCGACGTGCTCCGGGCGGACGCCGAGGCCAATCAGGCGGCCGGGGATGCCGCGGAGCCAGGGCCAGCGTTCGAGCATCAGCACGCTCGGCGGCGGCTTCATCGCGCCGGCCTCGCCGCGCCGAATCGGCGCCGAACGAGCCCAAATGCGGTTCTGGAGGAAGGCCTGGAGCTCTTGCGTCACTCGCGCCGGGAGCATGCGCCGGCGCTGGACGGCGTCGAGGTGAGCGTTTCCGAGCGTCCCCTTTCGGAGTGGGTCGGCGAGGACGTTCGCGGCGGCGACCGCGTCTTGGACCGCGAGGTTGACGCCGACGCCGCCGATGGGCGACATCGCGTGCGCGGCGTCGCCGATGCAGAGGAGGCCCGGCCGCCACCAGCGCGCGAGGCGGTCGAGTTGCACGCTGACGACGCTCACGTCTTCCCAGCTCCGGACCTCGTTCACGCGGTCGCGAACGAACGGCGCGATGCGTGCGAGGTCGTCGCGCAGCGACTCGATCCCGCGCGAGCGGATGAGCTCGAGATCGCCCTTGCGCACCACCATGCCGCACTGCCAGTACGGTGCGCGATCGAGCATCACGTAGAGGCGGCCGTAATCGAACGTGCCGAGCGTCTGCGGCGGATCGCCGTCGAGCTTCGGGAGGCGCATCCAGAGGACGTCGATGGGCGAGGCGATCTCTTCGACCTCGAGCCCGGCGCGGCCGCGGACGGTCGAGTCGCGCCCGTCGCAGCCGACGACGAGGTCGGCGCGGATCTCGATCGGTCCGTCGGGCGACTGTGCGCGCACGCCGGCGACGATCTCGTCCTCGACGAGCCCGGTCACCTCGGTGCTCGTCATGAGGTGGAAGCCCGGGTACGCCTTCGCGCGCTCGGCGAGCAGCGAGAGCAGGCGCCACTGCGGCGTGAAGACGAGGAACGGGCAGCGCGAGGGCGTGCGCGCGAAATCGGCGAGCAGGACCTCTTGGCTCCCGAACCGCGCGCGGAGCTCGCGGAGCTCGGTGTGCGGGAACGCGAGAAAATCGTCGAGGAGGCCGAGCTCGTCGAGCACGTCGAGCGTCGACGGGTGGACGGTGTCGCCGCGGACGTCGCGCTCGTCGACGGATCCGTCGAAGGCGGGACGTCGCCCACGGAAACCGTCGACGGCGCCGGGACGCGCCGCGCCGCCGAAATCCGCGTGGCGTTCGAGCACGACGACGTCGACCCCGGCGCGCGCGAGGAGGTGACCGAGCATGATCCCGGCGGGGCCTCCGCCGACGATGCAGCAGCGCGTCTGGATGATTTTCATGGGGGACCGCGCCTCATCCAAGACGCATGCCCGGCGCGCCAATGCGCCACTCGCGTGCGGCGACGTCACACGGTCGCGCGCGCCACGTGACGAACGGCCACGTTCGAGTCAGTTCGTGACAGGCGTCCGCGTGCAGTTTTGCTGGTGGAAGTCGATGCGCGTGCCGCCCTCGACCATCTCGAAGTCGCTCGGCTGGAGCGCTTTGAGCGCGTGGGTATCGATGACGTCGGTGATGTCGGTCGTCGCCGAGACGTAGAACCCGCCGCCGTCGTCCATGAACATGCCGTACTTCTGGAGGGCGACGGCGATCGCCTGCGCCTCCGGCGTCGCCAGCGTGGTCACGTCGAACGACGCCTTCAGCCGAAGGCGCGACCCGTACGGGATCGTCACGTTCGGCGTGCCGCTGCCGCCCAGGTGCGTCGCCGGGTGGACGTAATAGGTGTTGTCGATCTTCTGGTTGTCGATCGTGAAGCGGAGCGCGTGCTTGATTTGGTGCGCGGAGATCTCCGCCTTCTGCAAGAGCAGCGGCGCGATGGGCACGTCGGCCGCGTCGGCGCCGTTGCAGCCGTCGCCGCGCGAGTACGGCGTGCCGGGCTGCCAGTAGTCCTTCGTGAGATCCCAGACGACCTCGCACGAGCTCGTGAACGTGCCGCCGCTCGCCTGACCGCCGGAGATGCTGCCCTGATAGAGCTCGTAGAGGCGCGTGCCTTGGTAGACGAGCATGTGGCAGTCGCCGCCGCTCGAGCAGAAGTAGTCGCTCTCGCCTTCGATCTTTCCGCCCGGCGGCACGGGCACCGGCGCGTCGTCGCAGTCGGGGAGCGCGCCGGGGTCTTGCGTGATCGCGCGCGGCGTGACGCTCGAGTCGGCGTAGTTGACGTTGAACGAGGGGTCGAGCTGAAAGGCGTTGCCCCAGCCGCTCGCGAGCGACGTCGAATAGATCGTCGCCCACTTCGAGTCGACCGGCGCGCTCGAGATGTCTTGGTAGAAGATCGCGCTCGACGGAAAGTCGGTCGCGCTCTGCGGGCCGCTGTCGCTCCCGCTGGAGTCCGCTTGTGCGGCGCCGTCGGGCTTGCCGCCGTCGTCGCCCTTCGAGGAGTCGCCGCCGCACGCCCCGAGCACGAGAGAGAGCACGCACACGGCACCGAGCACGACTGCGATCGGGCGCGTTCCGAGCATGTACGGAGTATACGCGTTAAAAGCTTGTTCGCGGCGGCGACCCACACGATTATCGCTGCGAATGACGACCGAACGACGCACGGATGCGCGCGGCAAAGCGGTCGCGCGGGTGACGTTCACCGACGCGACGAGCGAAACGCCGGCGGAAGGGCAGCTCCACGACATCGGACGCGGGGGGATGTTCGTGAGCACCGCGACGCCCCTTCCGGTCGGCAAGCGTCTGGACTTCGAGGTCCAGATTCCGGCCGGCGGGACGATCGCCGGGATGGCGCGGGTCGTCTGGACGCGCGACGCCGCGGCGGGCGACCTGCCGGCGGGGATGGGCATCAAGTTCATCGACGTCGACAACGAAGCGCTGGTCGCGATCGATCGGCTCGTCGGATTGAAGAAGAACGTCCGCGAACGGACGATGCTCGGGATGGCGGCGCCCACGCCGCCGGTCGCGAAGGCCGAAGCGCCGAAGCCGAAGTCGCGCGAGCGCACCGTGCTCGGGATCGCGCCGCCGCCGGAGGCTCGCGAGAAAGAGCTGTCGTGGCCCGACGAGCCGCCCGCGGCGGCGAAGGAGCTGCAGGCGAAGAAGGAGCCGGAGCCGGCGAAGGAGCCGGAGCCGGTGAAGGAGCCGGAGCCGGTGAAAGAGCCGGAGCCGGTGAAGGAGCCGGAGCCGGCGAAAGAGCCGGAGCCGGTGAAGGAGCCGGAGGCGGCGCCGCCCGCGGCGAAAGAGCCACCGCCGAAGGAGCCCGCGGTCGAGGAAAAGAAGAGGCCAGTCGTCGAGGCGGTCGAGGCGCCGCCGTCGAAGGGCGAGCTGCCGGAGCCGCGTGAGCTTCCCAAGCGCGAAGGGGGCGGCGCGGGGATGTGGCTCTTCGTGCTCGTCGTCGTCGTCGGGCTCGGCGTCGCCGCGTACATGTTCCGCGATCAGATTTTCTCCGAGGTGAGCCCGCCGCCGCCTGCGCCGAGCGCCTCGGCGTCGGTCGCGCCGAGCGCGAGCGAGAGCGCCCCGGCTTCGGCTTCGGCTAGCGCGCCCGCGCCGAGCGCGAGCGCCGCACCCGTCGAGGAAGAGTCGGACGCGGCGGCGAACGTCGAGACGGCGCACGACGCGTCCGCCGCGTCGACTGCGCTCGACGCGGGGCATGACGCCGGTCACCATCACCACGGCCACGACGGCGGCGCGCCGCACCACGCCAAACCGAAGACGAGCGCGCCCGCCGGCGGCGCCGACAACCCGTATTGATCGATCGCGTCAGGCCGCGCCGAGCGCACGCAGCAGCTCGCGCGCGGCCTCGGGGCTGAGCGAGCCGTCGGCGACGCGCTGGAGGATTTTCTCGACCTCTTCGGTCGCGCTCTCGCTCGGCTCGCCCGGCGCGCCCGCCGTGCGGTACGGCCCGGCGGCCTGAGCGAGCGCGCCGTCCCACGTGCGGGTCGACTCGAGGACGCGGATCGCGCCGAGATCCGCCTCGATGTCGAGGAGCGCGGCCGCGTCTTCGCTCGTCGGAAAATCCACGCGGGTCGCGCCCATGGTCGTCCGCGCGGCGATGCGAACCGGCATGCCGCGGGCGAGCTCGAGCCGCACCGCGCCGACGTTGGTTCGAACTCGGTGCGTGCCCGGCGAGAGCGAGAGGACCTCGGCGGTCACCGCGCCGGCGCTCGTCGCGATGTCGATCGATCCCGAGATCCGGCGCGCGTCGATGCGGCCGGCGTCGGTCGCGAGGCGGAGCGCGCCCGAACAGTCTTCGACCGCGAGCGAGCCCGCCGCCGTCTCGATGGCGAGATCGCAACCGACGAGCCCCGACACGCTGAGCTTCGCGGCGCTTGACTGGATCTTCCCGACGACGTTGGCCGGGACGTGCGCGACCACGTTCACGCGCAGGCCACGCTTCCAGAACTTCTTCTCCCAGAAGCTCGACTCCCACCACGGCCCGCTCCACCAGCTTGGGTCGCCCGCCCACGTGCCCACGACGCGCACGCGCGTCGTGCCGCGCGCGCCGTCGATCTCGACGGGAGGCATCGCCTGCGGCGGCATCGGGTGATCCGGCGTGACCTCGAGGTACGGCGACTCGCCCGGCGCGGTCGCGCGGACGTGCACGCGCGCGATGTCGGTCTCGAGCTCGAGGCGCGGGTGCTCGGCGAGCGGCAGCGACCAGCGCGTGTTCGTCGAGCGCGGCGACACGGGACGGAGGGGCGGATGCGGCGGATGCGGCGGATGGTGGGGGTGCATGGCTCTCCTCATTTGCGACGAGCGGCCTTCAGACGCTTGGCGGCTTCGGCCGGCGAAATTTCCTTGCGCGCGAGCGCGCCGAGCACGGCGTCGACGTCGCCCTGAGCCGGCGCGGCGGGCGCGGGCGCGCCCAGCGCTTCGACGACCTGCTCGAGCCGCGCGACCACGGTCGGGTACGAGATGCCGAGGCGCTCTTCGACGTCTTTGATCTTCCCGCGGCACTCGAGAAAGACGAGGGCGAACGCGGTCTGCTCGCGCGAGAGGCGACCGAGGCGGCCGGCGTCGAAGTCGCCCTCGATCGCCGTGTTGCACGCGTCGCACTGAAGCCGCGCGATGCGGAGGGCTTCGCCGCAAACCGGGCAGCTCGTCGGTGCACCGTGTCGCACGCCTCACTTTATGAACCTCATACTTGATGAAAATCAAGGCCCACATTGTAAAAATTAAGTTCGGATCCGAACTGTCAGGGCCGCCGGGCGCCGGCCGTCCGCTCCGGAGCGCGGGAGTAGCTCAGGGGTAGAGCGCCACCTTGCCAAGGTGGAAGTCGAGGGTTCGAATCCCTTCTCCCGCTCGGCTGCACTCCGCAGCTCCTGCCGGATTTGACGTCAGTCGTTCGCGGCGTCGTCGTCGGGCTCGGAGATCTCGCCGAGCTCCGAGCCGCGCGCGTCGACGTCGCGCAGCAGCCGCTCGATGACGTGCTCGCCGATGAGCCCGCGCCGCTGCTCCTCGCGGAGCGCGTCCTTCTCGACGACGAGCAGCGCGCGGCGGAGCGCCTGCGACTCCTCGTGGACGAGCTCGGCGTCCTCGAGGCCGCACGTGTGGATGTCTTGGTCGGTCTTCTCGACGAGGCGCTCGTAGTCTTTGCGGATTGGCGCGGCGACTTGATCGTGGACGCGACCCTTGCGGACCATCTCGGAGAGCGCGTCGAGCGCGGCGACCGCGGCGCGGCGAATTCCCGTGAGGCGCTCGTACTCCTCGCGGTCGGCGCGGCTGGCCGACACGCCGAGGCGCCGGAGGAGCGGCGCCATCGTGAGCCCTTGCAGGAGCAGCGAGAGGAGCACGACGCCGAACGTGAGGGTGATGATCGTCTCGCGGCTCGGAAACGACTTCGGAAGCGCGAGCGCGAGGACCATCGAGAGCGCGCCGCGGAGGCCTCCCCAGGTCATGACGACGCTCCACCGCCAGGGCATCCGCTCGCGCGTGCGCGAGAGCAACGTCGTCACCGAGGTCACGACGAGCGCGCGCCCGACCGTCATCGCCGCGTACGCGACGAGGATCGTCTGCCACGAGGCGAGCAGCGCGTCGACGCGGACCTCGAAGCCGATGAGGAGGAATACGACCGAATTGAGCGCGAAGGCGACGTACTCCCAGAACGTCTCGACCGCGATGCGCGTCGACGGGCTCATGCCGCGCCCGCGCGCGTAGGTGCCGACGACGATGCCTGCGACGACCGTCGCGATGACGCCGGAGTAGTGGAGCTGCTCGGCGATGGCGAACGAGCCGTACGCGGCGATGGTCGTGATCGTGATCTCGATCATCGCGTCGTCGACTTGGCGGAGCGCGAGCGCGGCCAGGAACGCGACGGTCGCGCCGATGAGCGCGCCCATACCGACGATGCGCACGAAGTCGAGCACGGCCGCCGGCGCCGAGAGGTGCTGGCCGCTGAGGAACCCGAGCGCCATCGAGAAGAAGACGATCGCGGTGCCGTCGTTGAGGAGGCTCTCGCCCTCGACGAGGACGCCGAGGCGCTTGGGTGCGCCGAGGCTCTTGAACATCGCGACGACCGCGATCGGGTCGGTCGCGCTGATCGCCGCCGAGAAGACGAGCGCATGGACGAACGTGAAGCCCGAGATGAACGGGAGGACGTGCGAGGCGACCGCGAGGATGCCCGCGGTCGCCCCGATCGCGACCGCGACCCCGGGCACGGCGAGCGCGACGATGGCGATCGCGTTGCGCCGGAAGGCGCGCGCCTCGAGGTGAAACGCCGCCTCGAAGACGAGGCCGGGCAGGAAGATCGCGTAGAGGAGCTCTTTCGTCAGGTTCGGCGGCGAGAAGAGGTGGACCGAGCCGAGCACGATGCCGGTCACGACGAGCGCGACCGTGTACGGCGTCTTGATCCGGCGCGCGAGCATCGCCACCGCGGTCGCGATGGTGAAGAGGACGACGGAGATCGACGCGAACTGCATGGCCGCGCGACCGTTTTACGCCCCCCGAGCGACCTCGGGCTACTCGGAAAGGTAAAAGGCGACGGCCGCGTGGCTCACGATGCTCCCGTCGTCCGGGTCGACGTTTTGCTCGTAGTGGAGGATCTCGCCCCGCGCGCCGGCGGGCAGCACGTCGACCATCGAGAAAATCGGGGCTAGGCCGCAGACGCGGCGCTCGTCGAGATCCGCGGCGACGTGCTCCCAGAAGGCGCCGGCGTCGACCTTGGTCGCGAGATCGAGCGAGGCGCGATCGGTCGTCTCGAGCGCTGCGCGCTTTCGGGCGTCGTGCGGCGCCGGATCGCCGAAGCGCGGGCCCACGTGCGCCATGTCGGCGCCCGCGACGAGGACGACGCGCCCGTTTCGCTTCTCGACCCCCGCGCGGAGCGCGTCGAGGAAACGCGCGACGGCGGCCGTCTCGCGCGGCGCGCGGCGCGACGACTGCTCGTCGCCGAGGCCCGCGAGGATCGGCACGATGCGCGCCGGCCGGTCGCCGAGCACGTGACGCAGGAAGACGGCTTGGAACTCGATCGAGTGCTCGCGCTTGTGGTTGAGCTCGTCGGCGAAGGGGTCGAAGTCCGCGGCGGCGGCGAGCTCGTCGAGGAACGCCTCGTCGACGGGCATCGCGCCGAGCGGCGTGTCGTAGGCGCGCCGGCAGAGCGCGAACGGCTCGCGCATCGGCGCGTGCGAGGTGCCGAGCAGCACGAACGTGTCGGCCTCGCGATCGTTCGCGAGCGACTGGGCGAGCGCGCCGTACGCGTGGCCGTAGCCGACGGCGCCGCGCCAGGGGTCGATGTGCGGCGCGACGAGCGCGCGGATGCGTCCGGCGGCCTTCTTCTTCGGACCGGCGGCCCCGACGCAGGAACGATCGATGTATTCTGCAAGCTCGGCGCGCTCGCCGGGGTAGGCGCCGCCGGCGTGCGACGCGGGGCGCGCCGCGAGGGACGCGAACTCGGCGCGCGCGTCGTCCCGCGCGCGCTCGAACGTCTCGCCTTCGAGGAAGAGGCCCTGGTCGAGCTGGCTCGCGAGCTGCTCGACGAGCTCGACCGGCACCTCGGCCCCGAGCTCGCGCGCCGCGTCCCGCGCGATCTGCGCGCACGAGAGCCGCCCGTTCATGCGCGAGACGATCGGGACGAGCGGCGGCGGGATGACCGCGTGGCCTTTCGCGATCCCTTGCGTGTCGCGCAGGACGACCACTTTTCCGTGGCGCGGGTCGGGGACGACGATGGTCTCGACGGGACGAAGACGCGGCCGCACGTCAACCTCGCAGGTCGCTCGCGCCTACGCGCCGCGCGCCACCGCAGTTGCATCGACCTGCCGCCTGTCGTCCGAAGTGCCGCGTGAAGACCATGTAGGTCGATTGGCTCCTACTTACAGGTATCGCACGTCCCACGCGCGCGCGCTCATGGCGGCCAGCACGACCGCGTCGCCGACGAGCGGCGCGAAGACGTAGCGCCGCTTTCCGTTCCAAGAAAAGCCGAGCCCGGCCCACTCGGCCGTCGCGAGCTCGTCCCCGAGACGCGAGGCGTCTCCGCTGCGTTTCGCGAGGGCGAGCGCGAAGCCCGTCGCGGATGGGCTGGCGCCGCGTACGAGCGGCCCCGAGTCGCCGTCGCCGTCGCCTCGGCAGTCGGGGTGCTCGCAGAGCGCCGAAAAAAAACCGAGCACGTGCGTCTCGAAGTGCGCGGCGAGGGCCTTGCCCTGCTTGGTCGCGAACGGCTCGTCGACGTACGCGAGCATCATCGCGGAGAGCGCCGCGCCCGACGCGCGCGGCTTGGCGCGGTCTCCCGGGCCGAAGACGAGCACTCCCGTGTCAGGATCGACGAGCGTCTTTCGCCACGTCGCGAGCGTCGCGTCGAGGAGCGCGGCGTGCGGGCCGGCATGGCGAGCGTCGCCGGACGCGTGCGCGCCGCGCCCGACGTCCGAGAGCGCGAGCGCCGCGAGCACGACCGCGTTGTCCGCGACGTACGTCTCGCCGGGATACGTCGGGAGCAACCCGTCGGTCGCGCCGCGCAGCTTCGCGTCGAGCGCGGCGATCACCTTCGGCTCGAGCGCCGCGAGCTCGGGATCGCGCCCGCCGAGGAGGCGATTGGCCTCGAGGACGAGCGCGAGGTGGCCGAGGTAACCGATGTGCGCGTGCGGTCCGCTCATCGCATCGAGCGGGTCGTCGCCCCAGCGCTTGGCGTCGAAGGCGCGCACGTTCGCGCGTCGCGCGAGCTCGGCGCAGCGCGCGACCACCAGGAGATCCGCGGGCACGGTGTCCGAGTGCTCGAACCCCACGTTGGCGGAGCCGAGCGCGGTCATCGACAGCGTGACGAGCGCCCACTCGCCGGCGAACTGATCGCTCTCGGGCGCGAGCGAGCTCGCCGAGTCGGCGAGGCGCGCGGCGAGGTAGTCGCGCCGAGCGACGAGATCCGGTTCGGCGCGCCCTTCGACGACGGCCGGCGCGTCGTCCCGCTCGGCGAAATGCCAGCCGACCCGCGCCAGGATCAGGAGCGCCGCCACGCCTAGAATCCGGCCGGCGACGTTCCGGACGCGCTGCAAACGGCCGGAATGACCGAGCTTCACGCGTCCGAGAATACCCCTCTTGCGTTCGAGCCGGATTTTTTCGATAAGGACGGCGCATGCAGCACGCGGACGTCGGGGAGTTTCCGTTCGAGCTCACGCCGGAGGAGCTCGCGAACGCGTGCCGCCGCGCGTACCTGCGCCTCGTCACCGGCGCGCACATCGGCTGGGGCAAGGTCGAGCTCGCGCGCTGGCTCACCGGCCCGTACCAGCGGCTCACGGTGCGCGAGCGCTTCAGTCAGCCGCCGCCGTCGCTCGCCGTGACGAACGACACGACGGCGATGGACGACCGCGTGTCCCACGTGCTCGAGGGGATGCGCAAGGACGTGCTCGTCGTTCTTCGCGAGCTCATGAATCCCGCGGGCGTGTCGGCGCTCTCGACGCTCGCCTTCGACACCGCGCTCGTCGCGCGCGCGCGCGAGGACGACGGCGGCTTCACGGTCCTCCCGCTGGCGCGGCCGCGCATGACCCTCGTCGACCGCGCGCTCTCGCTCGTCGCCGTCGACGCGATCACGCGGCCGGAGGACTTCGAGCACTCGCTCTTCGTGTGCGAGCGCTGCGAGCAGCCGGTGTTCGACGTCGCGTCGCGGCCTCGCGGCGTGTGCCGCGTTCACCAGAGCGGCGTGACGCGCGCTTGAACGTCGCGCTCCGCTTCGACGGGGGCACCATCGAGGCGCGCGGGCTGCCGCCCGATTTCGCCGCGCCGCCGTTCTTGCTCTGGGACGCGCGCGCCGCGGCGCACCGCGCCCCCGCCGTCGCGTACGCCGATCTCGTTCGCTGGCTCGTGCGCGAGAAGGTCGCCTACGAAGACGCGGCGCGATCGCTACGGGGAGCTGCCGCACGGCGCGCGCGTTCATCGCGAGCCGCGCCCGTACCAGCGCGAGGCGCTCGCGGCGTGGAGCAAGGCGCGCGGGCGCGGCGTCGTCGTCCTGCCGACCGGCGCGGGCAAGACGCACGTCGCGGTCATGGCGATCGAAGAAAAAAGACGCAGCGCGCTCGTCGTCGCGCCGACGCTCGACCTCGTTCGCCAGTGGTACGACCTCCTGGCCGCGACCTTCGGTCGGGCGACGTCACGATCGGCGTCGTCGGCGGCGGCGACTACGAGCTCGGGACGCTCACCGTCACGACGTACGACTCGGCGTACCTCCACATGGAGCACTTCGGCGCGCACTTCGGGCTCGTCGTCTTCGACGAGTGCCACCACCTGCCGAGCGACGCGTACGCGACTGCGGCGCGCGCGTGCCTCGCGCCCTACCGCCTCGGCCTCACGGCCACGCCCGAGCGCACCGACGGGCGCGACGCGCTGCTCGCCGAGCTCGTCGGCCCGATCGTCTACCGGCGCGACATCGTCGAGCTCTCCGGCGACCTACCTCGCCGAGTACGACACCGAGCGCGTCGAGGTGGAGCTCTCGCCCGACGAGCGCGAAGAATACGACGCGCGAGCGCGCCGTCGTACCGCGATTTCGTGCGGCGGCACGGCATCCGCATGGGCGACCCGCGGGGTGGAGCGACTTCGTCATGCACTCGTCGCGCTCGCGCCGAGGGGCGCGCGGCGATGGCCGCGTACCGCCGGCAGCGCGAGCTCGCGTTCACCGCGCCGGCGAAGCTCGAGTAGCTCGAGCACCTGCTCTCGGTCCACTCGCGAGACCGCGCCATCGTCTTCTCCCAGGACAACGCGACGGCGTACGCGGTGTCGCGGCGCTTCTTGCTCCCGTGCATCACGCACCAGACGAAGGTGAAGGAGCGGAGCGCGATCCTCGCGCGGCCTCGCGGACGGGACGTACGGCGCGGTCGTCACGTCGAAGCGTGCTCAACGAGGGCGTCGACGTGCCCGACGCGAACGTCGCTGTCGTCCTCTCGGGCAGCGGCTCGGTCCGCGAGCACGTGCAGCGCCTCGGGCGCATCCTGCGCCAGCGCGAGGGCAAGCGCGCGATCCTCTACGAGCTCGTCACCGAAGGACGACGGTCGAGACGCGCACGAGCGACCGGCGGCGGGAGCACTCCGCTTACCGCTGAGGCAGAGAGAGAAACAGGAAGATCAGAAGATCAGAAGGGCGAGAGAGAGGGATTTTTTTTGGACGGTTCGCTTCCTGATCTTCCTGTTCCTTCTTCGGGTTGCGGGGCCTTGGCGTTCGAGAGGGTGGGGGAGAGGACCGCCGTCGTTCGGGCTTGGGCGCGGGCGCCGCTGAAGATTTTGGCGCCGAAGAATCACGGCGACGCGCGGTGGGCGTTTTTGTCGACGTACGGGGGCGGGCTCGTCGATGGGGACGAGATTTCGCTCGAGGTGCGCGTCGGGCGCGGGGCGCGGGCGGTCGTCGGCACGCAGGCGTCGACCAAGGTCTATCGGTGTCCTCGTGGGAGGGCGGCGCAACGGTTCGACGCCGACGTCGGCGAGGACGCGCTCCTCGTCGTCGCGCCCGATGCGCTGACGCCGTTCGCGGATTCGCGCTACGAGCAGCGCGCCACGCTCCGGCTCGCGCGCGGGGCCTCGCTCGCGTGGGCCGACGTCCTCGCGTGCGGGCGCGCGGCGCGCGGCGAGCGCTGGGCGTTCGCGAGGTACGCGTCGCGGACGCGGGTCCTCCGCGAGGGCGCGCTCGTCGCCGACGACTCGCTCGCGCTCGATCGCGCGGATCGCGATTTGGCGCCCGCGATGGGCCGCTTCGACGCCCTCGCGACCCTCCTTCTCTTCGGCCCCGCGCTTGCCGAAACGCGCGACGCGATCTTCGCCATGCCGATCGCGTCGCCGCGCGCCGACGTCGTCTTCTCCGCGAGCCCGGTGGGGACCGACGGCGCGTGCGTTCGCGTCGCGGGCGTTCGAGCGAGCGCGGTCGCCGCGTTCGTGCGCGACGCGCTTTTTCCGCTGCGCCGCGCGCTCGGCGATGACCCTTTCGCGCGCAAGTGGTAATTCGGCGCCATGCACCTCTCGCCGCGCGACCTCGACAAGCTCGTCCTTCACGGCGCCGGTTTTCTCGCGCAGAAGCGCCTCGCGCGCGGTCTCCGCCTCAATTACCCGGAGGCGGTCGCCCTTCTCGCGACCCAGGTCCTCGAGCTCATTCGCGACGGACACTCGGTCGCCGAGCTGATGGACCTCGGTCGCCGAATGCTCGGCCGCGCCCAGGTCCTCCCGGGAGTCGCCGCGATGATCGCCGAGGTGCAAGTCGAGGGCACCTTCCCGGACGGCACGAAGCTCGTCACGGTGCACGAGCCGATCGCGAGCGATGCACGGCGATCTCGCGCTCGCGCTCCACGGCATCGTTCTTGCCGCTCCCCGCGCCGAGCGCGTTTCGCCGACGTCGCCGACGATTTCGTCCCCGGCGAGATCTCGCCCGCTCGAGGGCACGCTCACGCTGAACGCGGGCCGCGAGCCCGTCGAGCTCGTCGTGACGAACCGCGGCGATCGCCCGATCCAAGTCGGCAGCCATTACCCTTTCGAGAGACCAACGCGCGCGCTCGACTTCGATCGCGCGCTCGCCGCGGGGCGCAGGCTCGACATTCCGGCAGGGACCGCCGTGCGCTTCGAGCCCGGTGACGAGAAGCGGGTCCGACTCGATCGCGACGGCGGTGACGTCGTGAGCCTCTCGATCGATCGGCGCCACTACGCCGACATGTTCGGCCCGACGACCGGCGACCGCGTCCGACTCGGCGACACCGAGCTCTGGGCGACCGTCGAGCGCGACTTCGCCGTCTACGGCGACGAGTGCAAGTTCGGCGGCGGCAAAGTCCTGCGCGACGGCCAGGGCCAGCGCGCGGGCGTCGACGAGCGACGACGCGCTCGACGTCGTCATCACCAACGCGCTCGTCGTCGACTGCGACCGGCATCTACAAGGCCGACATCGGGATCAAGAACGGACGCATCGCCGGCATCGGCAAGGCGGGCAACCCCGACGTCATGGCCGGCGTGACGCCCGGGCATGATCGTCGGCGTCACGACCGAGGCGATCGCGGGCGAGGGGCTATCCTCACGGCGGGCGGCGATCGACTCGCACATCCATTTCATCTGCCCGCAGCAGGCGTACGAGGCGCTCGCGAGCGGCGTCACGACCTTCGTCGGCGGCGGCACCGGCCCGGCGACGGGCACCAACGCGACGACCTGCACGCCGGGCGCGCGGAACATCGCGCCGCATGCTCCAGGCGACCGACGCGCTGCCGATCAACTTCGGCCTGACCGGCAAGGGCAACACGTCGCGCCCCGAGGGGCTCGTCGATCAAATCCGCGCGGGCGCCGTCGGCCTCAAGCTCCACGAGGACTGGGGCACGACGCCGGCCGCGATCGACTGCTGCCTCGACGTCGCCGAGGACGAGGACGTGCAGGTCACCATCCACACCGACACGCTCAACGAGTCGGGCTACGTCGACGACTCGATCGCCGCCTTCAAGGGCCGGACGATCCACACGTACCACTCCGAGGGCGCCGGCGGCGGCCACGCGCCCGACATCCTCCGCGTCTGCGGCGAGCCGAACGTCATCCCGAGCTCGACGAACCCGACGCGCCCGTTCACGGTGAACACGCTCGACGAGCACCTCGACATGCTCATGGTCTGCCACCACCTCGACCAGACCATCCCCGAGGACGTCGCCTTCGCCGAGAGCCGCATCCGCGGCGAGACGATCGCCGCCGAGGACATGCTCCACGACCTCGGCGCGATCAGCATCATCTCGAGCGACAGCCAGGCGATGGGCCGCGTCGGCGAGGTGATCACGCGCACCTGGCAGACGGCCGACAAGATGAAGAGCAGCGCGGCCGCCTCCCGAGGAGCGCGGCGACAACGACAACGCGCGCATCAAGCGCTATCGTCGCAAAGTACACGATCAACCCGGCGATCGCGCACGGCATGGCCGCACGAGATCGGCTCGGTCGAGGTCGGCAAGCTCGCCGATCTCGTCCTGTGGCGGCCGGCGTTCTTCGGGATCAAGCCGGAGCTCGTCCTCAAGGGCGGGTTCATCGCGTGGGCGCAGATGGGCGACCCGAACGCGTCGATCCCGACGCCGCAGCCCTCGTACATGCGGCCGATGTTCGGCGCGCTCGGGCGGGCGACCGGCGCCACGCGAGCCTCGCGTTCGTCTCGCGTGCGCTCGGTCGACGAGGGCGTCGTGCAGAGCTCGGTCTCGGCAAGCGCCTCGACGCCGGTGCGCGCGCTGCCGCGGGATCGGCAAGCGCGACATGGTGCTCAACGACGCGCTGCCGACGCATCGCGGTCGACCCGGAGACGTACGAGGTCCGCGCCGACGGAGTCCTGCTGACCTGCGATCCCGCGCCGCGCGTCTGCCGCTCGCGCAGCGCTATCACCTCTTCTAGATCCGATCGAGCATTCGCTGGCGCGTCCTCCAGATCGCCGACTCGGCGTTCCCGACGGGCGGGTTCGCGCACTCGGCGGGCTCGAGGCCGCGGTGCACCTCGGCGAGGTGCGTTCGCGCGGCGAGCCTCGACGCGCTCGTCGACGCGGCGACTCTGGCAGGCCGGGCACGGCGCGCTCCCGTTCGTCGCGAGCGCTTGCGACGCGCCCGAGCGCTCGGCGAGCTCGACGCGGCGTTCGACGCGATGCTCACCCGCCACGTCGCGAACCGCGCGAGCCGGACGCAGGGTCGTGCGTTCGTCGCGACCTGCGCGCGCGTCTTCGACGACCCCGGCGATCGTCGCCGCTCGACGAAGCGTGCCGCGCGCGCGACGCTCGCGCGTTCACCTCGCGCCGGCTGTTCGGCGCGTCGCTCGCGCGCGCTCGAGGTGCCGCGCCGCGAGGCGCTCGCGCTGCCACCTTCACGTCACCGCTGCGCGGCGTCGTCTCCGCCGCCGTCCGCCTCGGCCTCGTCGGCCCGCACGAGGCGCAGCGCCATGCACCTTCGAGCGCGCGCCGCCGCTCGAGCGCGTCTCTGACCGAGTGCGAGGGCCTGCCGCGCGGACGAGGCGTCGCAGGCGGCGCCGCTCCTCGATCTGGATTCGGCGCGGCGCACGATCGACTCTACCACGCCCTTCCAGATGTTGAGGTTCGTCATGGCCACGACGCACCACGGGTCACGACAGGACGACGACCACGACACCGCACGAGCACTGGGCGCACCCCGGGCTCTTCCGCGATCGCGAGCCCGCGCGCGCGCGCGACTACGCGCGCCGCGCCTTCACCGTGGGCATCGGCGGCCCGGTCGGCAGCGGCAAGACGGCGCTCGTGCTCGCACTCTGCAAGAGCGCTCCGCGACCGGATGCAGCCTCGGCGTCGTCACCAACGACATCTTCACGCGCGAGGACGCCGAGTTCCTGATCGCGAAACCAGGCGCTCGCGCCCGAGCGCATCCGCGCCGTCGAGACCGGCGGCTGCCCGCACGCGGCGATCCGCGAGGACATCAGCCACAACCTCGACGCGCTCGAGCAGCTCATAGCTCGACGTCCGCGCCCGAGCTCCTCTTGCTCGAGAGCGGCGGCGACAACCTCGCCGCGCAGTTCAGCCGCGAGCTCGTCGACTACACGATCTACGTGATCGACGTCGCCGGCGGCGACAAGGTCCCGCGCAAGGGCGGCCCGGGGATCACGCAGTGCGATCTGCTCGTCATCAACAAGACCGACCTCGCGCCGCTCGTCGGGGCGAGCCTCGAGGTGATGGCGCGCGACGGCGAGCGCGTGCGCCAAGGCGGACCGATCGTGTTCGCGCAGTGCCGGCACGGCGTGGGCGTCGACGACGTCGCCGCGCACGTGCTCCGCGCGCGGGAGGCCGCGCGCGCGTGAGACGGATTGCGGCCATCGCGCTCGCGCTCGCGGCGTGCGGCAAGGACGCGCCGCGCGGCGCCCCCGAAGCGTCGACGCGCGCGCCGGTCGAAGCGTCGGCGACGATCGACCTCGACGCGCAGGCGGCGGCGGATCGGGCGCAGAAGCTCGCCAAGGCGCGCGCCGACCTCGACGCCGGCACGTGGAGCGGCCCTGAGCTCTACGCGACGTCGATTCGAACCTCGGTGATGAACGTGCCGGCGTGGCCACCGGACGTCGACGCCGGCGTCGCGCCGTCGAACGACGTCTATCGGCTCGGCTACATCCGTCACGGCGCGCACGTGCCCGTCTTTCCGGATCGCCTCGTCAACGACGCGTGCCCCGAGGGTTGGCTCGAGCTCCTCGAGGGCGGCTTCGTCTGCGGGAAGTACGCCTCGCTCGACCCGAAGGATCCGGCCGTGAAGTTCGCGGCGAACCCGCCCGATCTCGCGGGGCCGATGCCGTACCGCTACGGCTACTCGCTCGCCAACGACACGCCCGTCTACCGGCGCGTGCTCGCGCTCCCCGATCGCATCAAGTACGAGCCCTGGCTCGCGCCGCACGACGACGAGGACGACGCCGGCGCGCCCGACGAGCCCGACGACGCGGGCGTGAAGGAGATCGTCAAGCTCAAGGACCTCAAAGGCCGCGGCGTGCTCGCGCGAAGGATGATGAAGGGCTTCTACGTCGCGATCGATCGCGACTTCAAGGCGGCCAAAGCGCACTGGTGGCGCACGGCGGAGGGGTTCGCCATTCCCTACGAGCGGCTCGTTCTGCAGAACTGGACGCCGAGCTTCCACGGCTCGTGGGTGCTGACGAGCGACGAGACGCTCGACGGCGGCGTGGGCGCGGAGGGCGACGCGGGCGCGGTCGCGGGCAACGGCACCGCGGCGCTCGTTCGCACGACGTACGCCGTGCGTTTTCGCGAGAACGACAAGGGCAAGCTCGCGTTCTACGGCGCGCCGCTGCCGAAGTGGACCGCGCTCGAGCTCGCGGGCGACCCGCGCACCGAGGGCGGCGTCGTCTACCAGCAGACGACCGCGGGATTCTGGGTGCGTCCGAGCGATTCCCGATCGCGACGCCGGAGCCGCCGAGCGATCTCGCCGACGGCGAGAAGTGGATTGACGTAGACCTGCAGAAACAAACGCTCGTCGCCTTCGAAGGCAAGCGCCCGGTCTACGCCACGCGCGTCTCGTCGGGCCGCGACTGGCCGTGGGACACCGAGCACAACCGGCCGACGCCGACCGGAACCTTCCGCATCAACGCGAAGCACGTGTCGGTGACGATGGACGGCGACGTCGCGTCCGACGGCCCGTACTCGATCGAGGACGTGCCGTGGGTCATGTATTTCCAGGGGAGCTACGCGCTCCACGGCGCCTTCTGGCACAACCTGTTCGGCTCGACGCGCAGCCACGGCTGCGTGAATCTGTCGCCGACCGACGCGCACGAGCTCTTCTTCTGGACGGAGCCGCGGCTCCCGCGCGGGTGGCACGGCGTCTTCGAGACGCCCGGCCACCCGGGGACGCGCGTCGTCATCCACGAGCCGCCGAAGCCCAAACAGCCGGCGGCGCGCTGAAACACGATATCGTGGCGGCGATGGCCGAGGCGACGAGCACGCCACGCAGGGCGCTCGAGAACGCGGTCGACGCCGAGCTCCGGCGCGTCGAGCGCTCGATCGCGCGCGCGTGGGTGATCCTCGCGACGGCCGCGACCGTCTTCGCGCTCGTCGTCGCCGCGACCATCGCGCCGCGACTCGGTCTCGTGCTCGCGGCGATCAACGCCGCGCTCACGGTCTTGTTCGCGCTGGCCGCGAAGTGGGTCGACCACAGGCCACTGACGAAGCGAACGCCGATTGTCATGGCCGTCGTCGAGGGCGCGATGCCGTGGATGTTCTTCGTCGCGCTCGCGCTCACGCAAGGCGCGCCGTACGCGCTCGCGTCGTGGATCCCGCCGCTCGTCTTCGCGGCGCTCATCGTCGCGTGGGTCGCGCGGCTGCAGCCGTGGCCGCCGGTCATCGTGTCGGTCGCGTCGGCCGTCGCGTACCTCGTGGCGTACTTCGCGTTCGTCCGGCCGCGCGTCCCGTACGGACCGACGCACCTCGTCCTCTACGACCCGCCGATGCAGGTCTCGCGTGCGTTCTCGCTCGTGCTCGGCGGCGTCATGGGCGGGCTCGTCGCGCGGCAGCTTCGTCGGGCGATCGCGCGCGCCGACAGCACTGTGCGCAGCGAGGAGCTCTTCGGGAAATACCGCGTCGCCCGCAAGCTCGGCGCGGGCGCGAGCGGCTCGGTGCACGAAGCGATTTACTGCCCCGAAGGAGGCTTCGAGCGGCGCGTCGCCGTCAAGCAGCTCCACGCGGCGCTCGCGTCGGATCCGGCGCTCGTGCGCGCGTTTCGCGTCGAGGCCGAGCTCGGCGCGCGCCTCGCGCACCCGAACGTGATTACCATCCACGACTTCGGCCGGCGCGGCGACACGTTCTTCATGGCGATGGAGTTCGTGGACGGCCTCTCGCTCGCGAAGGTCGCCTACCGCGCGCAGGCCGCCGGCGTCGTGCTGTCGCCCTCGGTCGTTGGGCACGTCGTCCGCTCGGTTTTGCGCGGGCTCGAGCACGCCCACGCGAGCCACGTCCTCCACCGCGACGTTTGCCCGCAAAACGTGCTCGTTTCGCGCGCGGGTGACGTGAAGCTCGGCGACTTCGGCATCGCGCGCGTGCTCGACCACGCCGGCGAGGCCGCGAGCACGCGGACGATTGCCGGCCACGAGGCGTACATGGCGCCGGAGCAGATTGAAGGTCGGCCGCTCTCGTACGGCACCGACGTCTTCGCCCTCGGCGTCATCGCGTGGGAGCTCTTGGCGGGCAAGCGACTCTTCGCGCGTGACAACGTGGCCGCGACGCTGCTCGCGGTGACGCGCGCGCCGGTCGACCGCGTCCGCGCGCTGCGCCCGGAGCTCTCGCCCGCGTGGGACGCGCTCCTCGCCCGCGCGCTCGCGCGGCCTGCCGACGCGCGGTTCGCCTCGGCGCGCGCGATGCTCGACGCGCTCGACGCGATCGAAGAGGCGCGCGGCGACGCGGCGAGCGCGCTCGGCGAGCTGGTCGCGCTGCTCGCCGCGGTCGGCGCGCCGAGAGCGTCGCGCGAGGACGACCACACGACCCGCGAGCCAATCGCGCTCGACGTGCCGTCTGTCGAGCCTTGAAGCCGAGCGAACCGCCGGCGACGTCGGCGCGCGACCGAATCACGACGCGGCGGCGTCGCTCGAGGGCTCGGCCTGCGCGAGCGTGAAGCTGAACGTCGTGCCGCTGCCGACCTCGCTCTCGACTTGGATGGGGCCGCCGAGCGCGTCGCACAGGTGCTTCACGATTCGAGAGTCCGAGCCCCGTTCCGCCGAGCTCGCGCGAGCGCCCCGTGTCGACGCGGTAGAACCGCTCGAACAGGCGCGGCAAGTGGCGCACTTCGATGCCGGGGCCGGTGTCGACCACCGAGAGACGAATCGCGGGCTTGCCGCGTCGCTCGGTGGCGCGCGCGCGGACGACGACCGTCGCGCGCGCGGGCGAATACTTCAGCGCGTTGTCGACGAGGTTCGTCAGCACCTGCTCGAAGGCGCGCGGGTCGACGCGGGCAGGGCCGAGGTCGGCGGAGACGTCGCCGGTGAGACGGATGCGCTTCTTCTCGGCGCGCTCGCGGAAGAGATCGATCACGCGCGCGACGAGCGGCGCGACTTCGTGCGCGCCGAACGCGAGCCGGTACTCGTGCGACTCGATGCGCGAAAGATCGAGAAGATCCTCGACGAGGTGCTGCAAGCGCTCGGCGTTGCGCTCGATGATC
Organism: uncultured delta proteobacterium; assembly: GCA_963731595.1. Lineage (GTDB taxonomy): Bacteria > Myxococcota_A > Polyangia > Polyangiales > Polyangiaceae > DASXHD01. Next base: position 187,029 of record CAVSWE010000009.1, on the reverse strand, counting down.
TCGAGGAAATGTCCGGCGGCCTCGGGGTCGTTTTCCATCGCGAAGCGCAGCGTCTCGGCGGCGGAGCGAACCGCGGTGACCGGCGTGCGCAGCTCGTGCGACGCGTTGGCGACGAAGTCGCGGCGCATGGACTCGAGTCGGCGAATGTCGGTCACGTCGACGAAGACGGCCAAGAGCCCCGTGGGCTCCCCCACGAGCGGCACGACGCGCACGAGAAGGCGGCGCGGCTTGAGGCCGGCGAGCTCGAGCTCCGCGGCCTGCGTCGCGCTCGTCGCGTGCGCGGCCTCGACGAGGCCCTCGAGCTCGTCGTTGCGGATGGCCTCGAACGGTGTCTTGCCGACGCAGTCGGCCCCGAGCAGGAGCATCTGACGGAGCGCGGGGTTCAGGAACGCCACGCGGCCGGACGCGTCGATGAGCAACACGCCCTCCTGCATGCCGGAGAGGATGCGCTCGACGCGGTCGCGCTCGGCGCGGAGCTGCTTCATCGTGACCGAGAGGCTGCCGGCGAGCTGGTCGAGCGCGCGGCCGAGAATCGCTCAGCTCGTCGGCGCCGCTCAGCTTCGCGCGCGCGTCGAAGTCGCCGTGCGCCATGGCGTTGGCGACGTGCGTGGAATCGCCGATGGCGCGCGAGGTGAAATGGGCGATGACGAGCGACATGATCGCGGCGAGGACGAGCGCGAGCAGGCTCGCGACGAGCAGCGAGCGACGGATCGCCGCCTCGGCGCGCTCGACCTCGACGAGCGGGAGGGCGACGCGCGCGATCGCCCCATTTTTCATGGGCGCGGCGACGTAGAGGAGGCGGACGTGGATGGTGTCGCTGAGGCGCGTCGCCGAGCCGCGGCCGCTCGCGAACGCCTGCTCGACCTCGGGCCGGTGCCGGTGATTTTCAATCGACGGAATGCGCGCGCGCGGGACCTCCGAGTCGCCGAGCACGCGGCCTTCCGCGCTGATGAACGTCACGCGGACGTGCGCGCGCGCGCCGAGGTCGTCGGCGAGATCGTCCCATCGCGCGAGCCCGGCGTCCGGCGGCACGTTCTCGGCGTCGCGCGCCACGACCTCGAGCCGGACGAACAGGTCGTCGCGCGTCCGATTGGTGATGGTCGTCTCGAGCGAGCGCGACAGGTACACGTAGGACGCGAGCACTGCGATCGCGATGACGCACACCGACGCGAGGAAGAGCTTGGCGCGCACGTCGAAGCGGACGAGCGGGCGCGAGCGCGGCGGCGACATGGGACGCCCAGTCTAACCGAGGCGCGCCCGGCGCAGAGCGCCGCGAACGCGCATGAGCCGTCGTGGCACGTCGTCTGCAGTTTTCCGGGCCATGCGAATCGAGCTTGTCCTCGCCGCGGCCGCGCTCGTCGCGCTCGGGGCGTGCGAACGGAACGAGGCGGAGCGGACGCACACGACCGGCGCGTCCCGCGACGACCAGCCGCGCGTCCGCGAGCCGCCGGCGGGAAACGGCGACGTCCCCGCGCCGCGGCGCACGGAGCTCGTCCACACCGAGGCGGCGCGCATCACCGAGGCGCGCTGCACCCGCGAGCTCGCGTGCGGCGACGTCGGGACGGGCAAGCACTGGGCGGACCTCGCGTCGTGCCGCGACGAGCTCGGCCGCGACATGGACAAGGCGCTCGCAGCGAGCCAGTGCAAGGCGCCCGTCGCCGACCACGTCGAGAGCTGCATCAGCGTCGTGCGCACGACGAGCTGCGACAACGTCTCGTCGATCAATCGCATCGAGGCGTGCAGGCCGAAGACGCTCTGCGGACCCTGACGGTCACGCCCGCGCGACGGGTCGCTCGAGCAGAGTCTTGGCGCGCTCGGCGACCGCGCGCGCGCTCATCGCGCCCTTGTAGACGTAGAGCGCGGCCGGGAGCTCGCTCGGCAGCGCCTCCTCGCTCACGCGGAGGCGCGAGCTCACGCAGAAGACGACGCGCGCGCCGAGGCCTTTTTCAGCCAGCTCCACGCGCTTCCACGCCGCGTCGCGGCTCCAGAAACCGAGCACCTCGACGTAGGCGACTCGGCCGCTCGCGTCGCGGAGCTCGAAATCCGGCACGCACGTCCCGACCCCGGGGAGCGTGAGGATCGCGTCGCTGCGCTTCACGCGCAGGCCGTAGTCGCCGCCCGCGAGCGCCGCGCGCAAGGCCTCGACCTCCTCGGGCAGCGGGGGCTCGCTCTCGCCGGCGCGCGCCTCGGTGCGGTGGTCGTGACGAAAGACGAGCGGCGTTCGCTCCTTGCCCCAGCGCACGACGGCCTCGAGCTCGAGGGTGTCGCACGCCTCGAGCGCCGGGAGCGCCATCGCGAGGCGCGGGCCGTATTTCGTGCCCGACTCGAAGAGGCTCATCGGGCCGTCGATCGCGATGACATGCGCGTCGCCGTCGCGGAGCGCCGTGAAGAGCAGCCGATGAAACTTGAGCGAGCGGAAGAGCGCGCGCAGCGTGCCCGGCGAACGGCACGTGACCCGCGCGACGACGCGCTCGGCGCGGAGGAGGACGGCCTGGGCTTGTCCGTGGACGAGCTCGGCGGCGAGTAGGCCCGGCGACGCGTCGACCGCAATCACCGTGTGCGAGGCCTTCGAATCGGCGTAGAGCGCGCGCTCGAGATCGTCGGGCGACATCCCGTGCTCGAGCGCGAGGGCGCCGACGAGCGCGCCGCGGTCGATGCGCCCGTGCTCGCGGCGCTCGGCGGCCGCGCGCGCGAAGAGCGTCGCGCGGAGCTCGTCGGGCGGGGCCGGCGGAATCCGCGTCGAACGTGCAGCGGTCGAGGAGGAGCTTTGTGAGCCCCGCCTTGATCTTCACGTCGGCTCCCTGCGAGTCGACCGTCGCGAGCGCGGCCTCGAGCTCGCCGCGCGGCGCGCCGAGGTGACTCTTGCCGATCGCGACGAGCTCGGCGGCGATGGCCTCGGCGCGCGCGCGCGCCTTCGCGTCGAACGAGCGGAGCACGAGCTTGCCGTCGCGCCGCTGCGCGAGAACGTGCTCGGAGAGCAGCATCGATCAGGGACCGACCAGCTTCGCGAGCAGCATTTGTCCGACGCTCGTCGCCTTCGCGTGATCCTCGATCGGCGAGATCACGCCGCTCGGGCCGGTGAACGCGACGTAGAGCACGTCGGGCGCGTCGATGCCGCCGACCTTCGGATCCGGGTTCGCGCCGAGCGCCGCGGCGGTCGCGTACGACGCCTCGCCGATGTCGGCCGACGGCCCGACGTCCCCGAGCACCGCGTACGTCACCTGGCCCTGGTACATCACGAGCACCACGCTCCCCATCTTCAAGCCCGCGGCCGCGTAATCGAAGCGCGTGCTCTTGCCGGGGATCACGACGTACGGGAGGTTCGCCGCGTCGAGCGGGTTGTCCTGCGAGTCGACGGCGGCGGTTTGGTTTTGGTAGTCGGGGTCGGTCGAGGAGTTGCACTGCGCCGTCTGTTTGCCGTCGCAGTCGACATCCATGTCGGCCTTCCAGAAGACCGCGCCGGTGAGGCCGCAGATGGGGACCGTCGGCGTGTCGCCGGCGTTCAGCGCGTAGAGACCGTTCGAGACCTGGTTGCAGCTCGCGGTGAGCGCCTGCAGCGCGGCGAGGGGGTCGGGCGCGTCCGCTTCGCCGGCCGCGTCGGTCGCGACGGCCGCGTCGTTCAGCGCGCCCGCGTCGCCCGCGTCGACGGCCGCGTCGTCCGGGCCGACCGGGCTCGCGCCGCCGCAGGCGACGAGACAGGCGAACGCGAAGAGCGTGAGTGCGCGCATCGAGCCGAGCGTATCCAATCCTCAGCGCCGTTCGAACACGAGCTCGCGCCCGGCTGCCCAGAGCCCGAAGGTCAGCAGCGCGAACGGAATGAGCGAGAGCGCGTCGGCGTGCGCGCTCGCGATGAACGGGTTGTGCGCGGCCGCCCACGCGTCGATCTTCGCCTGGAGCTCGGAGGTCACGCCCGCGAAGAACGCGATGACGATGCCCGCGATCGCGCCCCCGGCGATGTACCCCGACGCCATCAAGACGCCCGGGCTCTTGTCGCCCTCGGCGAGATCTCGCTCCTGGCGTCGCCGTCGGCGGCAGTTTGCTGCGCGTGTGCTTGTCGACGAGCCACCGCACCGCGCCGCCGACCAGGATCGGCGTCGACGACGAGAGCGGCAGGTACACGCCGACCGCGAACGCGAGCGACGGAATGCCGCTCATCTCGAGCACGACGGCGATCATCACGCCGAGCAGCACCAGCCCCCACGGCAGCTGCCGGTTGAGGATGCCCTTGATGATGTAGCTCATCAGCGTCGCCTTCGGCGCGTCGAACTTGGTCACCTTGGTGCCGTCGGGTCGCGTCGAGTGCGTGCCGTTGATGCCGGGGTCGACGAGATACTTCGGCGTGCCGTCGCCCTGGACGAGGTATTTGCCGGGAGGACCCAGCTTCTCGTCTTGGTTGTTCCAGACGAGGTACGTCTGCTCGTCGGCCGCGGCCTGCGGACCGGTGAGCTTCTCGTGGACGTCGAGCGTCTTCGGGTCGACGTGCATCGTCTTCGGGAAGACTTGCTGCTGGACGCCCTCGACCATCTCGACCTGCGGCACGTAGACGGTCGCGGCGTCGTTCAGCTTGAGCAGGATGGGGCCGAGCGCCAGCGCCGACGCGAGCGCGCCGACGAGGATCGCGATCTGCTGCGCGCGCGGCGTCGCGCCGACGAGGAACCCCGTCTTGAGATCCTGCGAGGTGGTGCCGCCGTTCGACGCGGCGATGCACACGATCGCGCCCACCGAGAGCGCCGTGACGTAATACGTCGGGCCGGTCCAGCCGATCGCGAGAAAGATGAGGCACGTCAGCAGGAGCGTCGCGACGGTCATCCCGGAGATCGGGTTCGACGACGAGCCGATCTCGCCGGTGAGCCGCGAGCTCACCGTGACGAAGAGGAATCCGAACAGGACGATGAGGATCGCGCCGGCGATGTTCATGCGCAGCGGCGTCGCGAGGACGATCGCGACGACGAGCGCGAGCGAGCCCCAGAGGACCACCTTCATCGGCAGGTCCCGCTCGGTTCGCAGCGTCGCCTTGGCGCTCGCCGCCTCTTTTTGCCCGCGCCGGAAATCCTCGAGGCCGGCGCGGAGGCCGTGCCAAATCGTCGGCAGCGAGCGCCCGAGCGAGATGATGCCGCCGGCCGCGACGGCGCCCGCGCCGATGTAGAGCACGTACGCGCCGCGGATCTCGTCGGGCCCCATCTTCGAGATGAGCTCGTGACCCGGCGCGAGCGGCACGGGCAGCGAGTCGCCGAAGAACTTGATCATCGGGATCAAGACGAGGTACGCGAGCACGCCGCCCGCGCACATGATCGACGCGATGCGCGGTCCGATGATGTACCCGACGCCGAGGAGCTCCGGAGAGATTTCGGCGCTCACCGACGCGCCGGCGTAGGGCGCGCCGAAGACTTTCTCCGGAATGTCCTTCCACGCCTTGAGCGCTTCCATCGCGGCCTTGTAGACGAGGCCGATGCCGAAGCCGGCGAAGATGGCGGCGGCGTTGGTGCGCTCCGGAGCGGCTTTTTCGGCTTGCTCGGGCAAGCCCTCGAGGTGCGCTTCGCGCGACTCCTCGGAGGCGCCGGCCTTCAGCACCTCGGCGCACGCGGTGCCCTCGGGGTATTTGAGCGCCTCGTGCTGGTCGACGATGAGCGCGCGGCGCAGCGGGATCATCATCAAGATGCCGAGCAAGCCGCCGAGCACCGCGACGAGCGCGACGCGCGTGATCTCGAGATCGAACCCGAGGATCATGATCGCCGGCATCGTCACGCCGATACCGAAGGCGATCGACTCGCCGGCGGAGCCCGCCGTCTGGACGATGTTGTCCTCGAGGATCGTGGCGTCGCGGAGGCCGAGCCTCTTCAAGACGCGGAACAGCGTGATCGAGATCACCGCGACGGGGATCGACGCGCTGACCGTGAGCCCCACCTTCAGGACGAGGTAGAGCGACGAGGCGCCGAAGACGACGCCGAGCAACGTGCCGAGGATCAGCGGCGCCGGCGTGAGCTCGCGGAGCGTCTTCTCCGCCGGGATGTACGGGCGCGGCGTCACGTCGCCGGATCCGCCGAAGGCGGGACGGCGCGCACGTCGAACGTCGCCGGATCCGCCGAAGGCGGGACGGCGCGCACGTCGAACGTCGCCGGATCCGCCGAAGGCGGGACGGCGCGCACGTCGAACGTCGCCGGATCCGCCGAAGGCGGGACGGCGCGCACGTCGAACGTCGCCGGATCCGCCGAAGGCGGGACGGCGCGCACGTCGAACGTCGCCGGATCCGCCGAAGGCGGGACGGCGCGCACGTCCAAGGTCGTCACGACGTCACTGGTCGCCGGCGTCGTACGCGCTCCCGTCCACGCCGTAGTAGCAAGTCTCCCATTTGCCGAACTCGTCGCCGCACGTGCCGTTCGTGATCGTGAAGTCGGTCGTGCCCTGCTCGGTGCAGGTCTGGTGCGCCTGGAAGCACGCGAGGTAGTTGTTGTAGAGGCCGCCGCACTTGGAGTCGTCTTTGCGGTTGGTGCAGAGCGTCGTGTCGTTCGCGGTCGTGGCGGGGTCGTTCTGGCACTTGCTCACGTAATCGCACGAGCCGTTGTTGCAGCCGGCGAGGACCGTGGCCGCCGCCGCGCCCATTCCAAGGAGAACCGCCCAGACGACCTTTTTCATGGCGCGGGACGCTAATTCAACTCGCGCGGTTGTGCCAGCTCGAAACCGCAGCAAAACTGCCCGATCGGCCAGGCTGACAGGGCGGAGGCGGCGCTTACGTTCGGACCATGGATGGTTCGTCGTTTCGACCGGGTCCGGCGCCCAGCGCCGAGGGTGAAGGCGTCGCGCTGGACGCGTACTCGAAGGCGGTGATCGGCGCGGTGGACCGGGTTTCCCCTTCGGTCGTGAGCCTCGCGGTCGGGCGGAAGCGGTTCGGGCAGGGCGCCGGGAGCGGCGTCGTCATCGCGGGAGACGGGTACGTCTTGACCAACGCGCACGTGGTCGATGGGGCAGGACGCGTCGAGGTGACGCTCGCCGACGGGCGCACCGTCGAAGCGCGCCCGGTCGGAGGCGACCGCGCGACCGACCTCGCCGTCGTCCGCGTCGCCGCGTCGGATCTCGTCCACGTGCGCATCCGGCCGGAGAGCGAGCTCGTGCGCGGCCAGCTCGTCGTCGCCATCGGAAACCCGCTCGGCTTCGACGCGACGGTCTCGGCCGGCGTCGTCAGCGCGACGGGTCGCTCGCTCCGCGGCCACGACGGGCGCCTCGTCGAAAATCTCGTCCAGCACACCGCGCCGCTGAACCCGGGAAACTCGGGCGGCCCACTCGTCGATTTTCGCGGTCACCTCGTCGGCGTCAACACGGCGATCATCGCCTTCGCGCAGGGCATGAGCTTCGCGATCCCGTCCGAGACCGTGAACTGGGTCGTGCCCAAGCTCCTCGCCGACGGCCGCGTGCGCCGCGCGTACCTCGGGATTCAAGGCCAGACCGTGCGCACGTCGGCGGGGAAGGGGACGGGTGTCCTCGTCGTCTCGGTCGAGCGCGGGAGCCCGGCGGAGAGCGCGGGTCTCCTCCAAGGCGACATCGTCGTCGAGGTCGAGGGCGAAGCGGTCACGTCGATTGACGTGCTCCTCCGCGCGCTCGCGAAGCACAAGGCGGGCGCCCCCCTCGACCTCGGCATCAAACGCGCGGGCGAGCCGCGCGCCCTCGCGGTCAAAACCCGCGAAGCGGCGTGACGGTCTTTGGTCGCTCCTCTCACCCCCGCGGGCGGCGCAGGAGGGCGAACGATTTGGCGACGAGCGCGAGCGGCTCGCGGGGGCGGACGCGGCGGACGACCGGGATCTTCGCGGTCGCGGTGTCGAGCACGACGTCCCACGGCTCGTCGGGGGCGTGCGCGTCGGGCGCGTGGAAGTCCACGCTCGCGTCGCTCGCGTTCAGCGCGAGGTAGAAGGTGTCGTCGAGCAGCGGGTGCCCGAGCTCGCTCTTGCCCTCGATCTCGTCGCCCGAGAGGAGCAGACCCACAGTGCGGCGCGTCTCGTCGGCCCAGTCCTCGCCCGTCATCTCGACGCCCGCCTCGGTGAGCCACACGATGTCGCGCGCGGCGCCGCGGATGCGCTCCCCGCGGAAGAACGTCTTTCGCTGGAACGCCGGGTGCGCGCGCCGAAAGTGGACGAGCTTGCGCACGAAGTCGAAGAGCTCGCGTCGCTCGCCGTCGAGCTCCCAGTCGAGCCACGAGATCGGGTTGTCCTGCACGTAGGCGTTGTTGTTCCCGCGCTGCGTCTTGCCGATCTCGTCGCCGCTCGTGATCATCGGCACGCCCTGCGAGAGGAGCAGCGTCGCGAAGAAGTTCCGCACCTGCCGCGCGCGCATCGCGAGGATGCCCTCGTCGCGGGTGTCGCCCTCCACGCCGCAGTTCATGCTGGTCGCGTCGCTCGAGCCGTCGCGGTTGTCCTCGCCGTTGCCCTCGTTGTGCTTCTTCTCGTACGAGACGAGATCGCGCAGCGTGAAGCCGTCGTGCGCGGTCACGAAATTGACGCTCGCGCCCGGGTGGCGCCCGTCGTCCTGGAAGAGATCGCTCGAGCCGGTGAGGCGAAACCCGAGATCGCCGAGCTGCCCCTCGTCGCCGCGCCAGAACCTGCGCACCGTGTCGCGGAACTGTCCGTTCCACTCCGTCCAGTGAATCGGGAAATTGCCGACTTGGTAGCCGCCCTCGCCGACGTCCCACGGCTCGGCGATGAGCTTCACCGTCGAGAGCACCGGGTCCTGGTAGATGATGTCGAAGAACGTCGCGAGCCGCGTCATCGCGCCTTGCTCGCGGCCGAGCGCGCTCGCGAGGTCGAAGCGGAAGCCGTCGACGTGCATCTCGGTGACCCAGTAGCGCAGGCTGTCCATCACGAGCTTGAGCGACTGCGGGTGGATCATGTCGAGCGTGTTGCCGCAGCCGGTGAAGTCCTCGTAGCGATCGAGCGCGCCCTTCTTCAGGCGATAGTAGGTCGCGTTGTCGATGCCGCGCAGGCGATACGGTGGGCCCGGCGTGATCGCCCTCGCACGGTGTGGTTGTAGACTACATCGATCAGCACCTCGAGTCCCGCGCGGTGGAGCGCCCGCACCATCTCCTTGAACTCGCGCACCTGGAAGCCGGGCGCGGCTCGCGAAGCGCTGATCCGGCGCGAAATAGCCGAGCGTCGAGTAGCCCCAGTAGTTCGGCAGGCCGCGGCGGAGGAGGTGCGTTTCGTCCATGCACTCGTGGACGGGCATGAGCTCGACCGCGGTCACGCCGAGCGACGACGAGGTGCGAGACGATCGGCTCGCTCGCTAGGCCCGCGTACGTGCCGCGGAGCTCGCGCGGGACGTCGGGGTGCATCCTCGAGACGCCCTTCACGTGGAGCTCGTAGATCACCGTCTCGGACCAGGGCGTCTTCGGCGGGCTGTCGCCCTCCCAATCGAAGCGGCGATCCATGACGACGCTCTTGGGGACGCCCCAAGCGTCGTCGCGCTCGTCGGGCTCGTCGGGTGCGTCCGCGCGAAATCGCGAAGATCGGCGCGCGCGGGATCGACCTTGCCGTCGAAGGCGTGCGCGTAGGGATCGACGAGCAGCTTCTGCGGGTTGAAGCGGTGTCCGTGCTTCGGCTCGTACGGACCGTCGACGCGAAATCCGTAGCGCGTCCCCGGGTGCGCGCCGGGCACGTAGCCGTGCCACACGAACGCCGTCCGCTCCTCGAGCGGCACGCGCGTCTCGGCGCCGACCTCGTCGAAGAGGCACAGCGTGACGCTCGTCGCGTTCTCCGAATAGAGCGCGAAATTGGTGCCCTCTCCGTCCCACGTCGCGCCTTGAGGAAACGATTGCCCTGGAAGCACCCGCGTCATCGAATCGGCGAGTATACTTCGAACAGGAGGCAACCATGCGGCAGCTACTCGTCTGCGCCCTCGCGCTCTTTCCGCTCGCGTGCGGGAGCGGGGACACGAACTTCGGCGGCGACGGCGGCGTGGACGCGTCGCTCCCCACCGACTCGGGCCCGCTCTTCGCCGACGTGGGCACGTCGGACTCGAGCGGGCAGTGCGTGAACCTCCAGTGCCAGGTCGTGAGCTGCGGCGGCAACGTCACGACGACCGTCAGCGGCACCGTCGTGACGGCGACGCCGGCGCAATACGGCTCGCCCGACCCGATTTACAACGCTATCGTGTACGTGCCGAACGCGCCGCTCACGCCGTTTCCGCCCGGCGTCGCGTGCGACAAGTGCGGCACGCCCGTCTCGGGAAATCCGGTGACGCTCGCGCTCACCGACACCCAAGGCAAGTTCACGCTGAAGGACGTGCCGGTCGGCACCAACATCCCGCTCGTCGTGCAAATCGGCCGGTGGCGGCGGCAAACGACGATCTCGACCGTGCAGCAATGCGTCGACAACCCGGTCGACACCTCGCTCACGCGCATCCCGCGCGATCACACCGAGGGCGACATCCCGCACATCGCGATCGCGACGAGCACCTACGACTCCGAAGAGTGCATCTTGCTGAAGATGGGCGTCGCCGCGAGCGAGTTCACGAGCTCGACGGGCACCGGCCGCATCCACATTTATCACGGCAACGGCACGACCGTGGCCAGCGCGCAGCCGATGAGCGCGCTCTGGGCGAGCAGCCAGGTGATGAACCAGTACGACGTCGCGCTCTTTCCGTGCTCGTCGGTGCCGTCGATTGGGTCGAGCCCGGGCGCGGCCGGCACCGTGTTGCTCGACTTCTTGAACGCGGGCGGGCGCGCGTTCGTCACCGACCTCAGCTACTCCTGGTACAAAGACGGGCCCGCGCCGCTCCCGAGCAGCGCGCAGTGGACGACGTGGGGCGGCATCGGCGTCGACCCGCTCCCGGCGACGATCGATCAGACCTTCCCGAAGGGGCAGGCGCTGGCCGAGTGGCTGCAGAACCTCGGCGCGACGACCACGCAAGGCAGCATCGACTTGCACGAAACCTACCACGTCGTGAACGGCGTCAACGCGCCCACGTCGCGCTGGCTCTACTCGACGAACCCCGCGACGGTGCAGACGCTCTCCTTCAACACGCCCATCGGCGTGCAGCCCGCCGATCAGTGCGGGCGCGCCGTGTACTCGAACTTCCACATCGCCGGCGGGCAGTCCGGCGGCGGCACGACGTTCCCCGCCGAGTGCGATCCGAACCCGCTCACGCCGCAAGAGAAGGTCATGGAGTTCATGCTCTTCGACCTCTCGTCGTGCGTGCAGGACGACTCGAAGCCGCCGATCCCGCCGGTGAACTGAAGCGCGCTCTGATTGAGGATGCGGCCATGTCGCTGACGCTTCATCATCATCCGTTCTCCCGCGCCGCCGGGACGGTCTGGGCTCTCGAGGAGGTCGGGCAGCCGTACGAGCTGAGCTTCGTCGACCTCATGAAGGGCGCTCACAAATCGCCCGCGCTGCTCGCCCTCAATCCGATGGGCAAGCTTCCGGTCCTCGTCGACGGCGACGCCGTGGTCACCGAGGCCGCGGCGATCGCGCTCTACCTCGCCGATCGCTACGCCGCCGGTCGCCTCGCGCCGGCGCTCGACGATCCGCGGCGCGCGCCGTACCTGCGCTGGTCGCTGTTCGCGCCGTCGGTCATCGAGCCGGGCCAGATGGCCAAATCCGGACACTGGGATTTCAAACCGAGTCGAGCGGGCTGGGGCGACTACGCCGCGATGATCGCGACGATGGAGAAGGCGGTCGGCGACGGACCGTACCTCCTCGGCGAGACGTTCTCGATGGCCGACGTGATCTTCGGCGGCACCGCGCGCTTCCTGCTCCGCTTCGACGGTCTCGAGGCCGGTCCGGCGATCAAGGCTTACTGCGCGAGGCTCGGCGAGCGTCCCGCGCTCCAGCGCGCCGACGCGAAGAACGCCGAGGTGATGGCGGCGCACGGGCTGAAGGTTTAGGCGCGCGTGGCCGCGCCGAGATGCGGTGGATGACGTTGCCGAGGGAGTTTTTCGGTCGCGCCGCGTAGAGTGCGCTCATGTCGCGCGGCGTGTCGTCGATCGTGCTCGCGTGCGTCCTCGCCGCGTGCGGCGGATCGCGCCCGGTGCCCGCCGCGCCGAGCCCAGCGCCCGCGCAGAAGAAGACGACCGTGTTCGAGGCGCCGGCGGACACGCACGAGCCCGACGCCTCGCTCTCGCCCGGCACGGTGACGATCGACCTGCGCGACGCAACCGGCGCGTCCGCGCCGCGCGAAACGGTCTTTCTCGCGCAGATCTCCGACGACCCCGCGCCGGACGTCATGGGCACCACCGACGCGCGGGGCCACGCGACGCTCGCCGCCCCAAGTTGGGTCGGGGGCAGGGCGCGCGCGATCTGCAGCAAAGACGGTGCGATCTTCATGACCGAGCCGTTCACGGTCCCCGCCGCGGGCGGCGTGCGCGTCGTGCTCCACGCGTATCGATTGTCGCGCGACCTTCAGGACGCGATGGTCGCGTTCGAGATGAACGCGCTCGTGGAGCCGCACGGGACCGGCGCGCGGATCACGATTCTTGCTGCGCGCGCTCGACGTGTCCGCCGTCGCCTGGAAGCCGGACCTCACGTTCGCGCTGCCTCGGGGCGCGACGAATTTCGAGAGCGGCATCGTGAGCCCCGCGACGTCCCTCGACTTCGAGACGAAGAACGGCGTCGTCCGCCTCTACGGCACCCTCGCGCCCGGCTCGCACGCGGTGGAGATGCGCTTCGACGTGCCGACGACGTCGTTTCGGCTCGCGACGCCGCCTCACCTCGTGCGGGCGCGCGTCGTCGCGTGGGCGGGACCCGCGACGAAGCTCGAGGTCGCGGGCTATCCGCCCGCGGCCGTCGACCGCACGATGCTCGGGGCCCCGGCGTGGATCGCGACGCGCGACGCGCTGCGCGGCCCTGCGCTCCCCGCGTCGATTGACGTGACCGCGAGCGGCCTCGTCGAAAAAAACGCGAAGGAATGACGGCCGCGCGCGGCACGTTCGCTCATTCGTACATGACGTAATCGGGGATCGGCGCGAGCGCCATCACCTCTTTGGGCGCCATGAGCCGCCCGCCGTAGCGTACGTCTTCGTCGAAGAAGAGCTTGAACCCCGCGTGCACGCCCTTGGGCATCGTCTTCAAGAGGTAGTGGTACGTCTCGATCTTGGAGCGCGTGTAGCCGAGGCCGTCGACGCTCTTGATGACGACGACGCCCGGGTGCGGCGTGATCGCCTGCTCGTCTTTCAGCACGTGGCCGTTCACTTGGTGGAAGACGAGCGCCTTCTCGGGCAGGTGGTTGTCGCGCACGAGGCCCGAGAGGTACGCGCCGACGTCGCTGATCGCCTCGCCGCTCGTCTGACCGTAGACCGAGCCCGGCTTCTGATTGGGCTTCCACATTTGCCACTCGGGGTCGAGCGCGACGCCGACGTCCGGCTCGCGCAGCCAGCGCTCGAACGCCTTGGTCTCGGTGACGAAGTCGGAGTGCCCGGGCTGGATGTCGAGGAGGAGGAGCGCTTTGCGCTCGCGCGCGGCTTTCAAGTACTCCTCGACGACCGAGTCCGGCACGCGCCGGCGCCACGTTTTGTCGGGTCCGGGCGCGCCCATCACGAGCACGGCGATGAGCTCGAAGACGGGCATCACCTGGCGGTCGCCGGCGTACTGCGTCTCGAGCTGGTCGAGCTTCTTCGCGCGCGCGCGGATGTCGCCGGTCAGCTCGCCGAGGTTCGGCGCGCCGGGCGTGCCGCAAAAGCCGACGAGGCGATAGCGCGGGAAGAGCGTGCGACCGCCGAGCGGGAGCTCGGGGCCGGGCGGCTCGGCGGGGATTGCCGCCGCGTTGGTCGCTCCCGGCGTGGGGTGCGGCGCGCTCGACGCGGGCTGATGTGGCGTGACGCGCGCGACGGGCGCGCAGGCGAGCGAGAGGGAGAGGATGAGCGCGAACGCGCGCGAGGAACGCACCGGCGCATTGTGCAGCTAGGCGAGGCCGCGGCCAAGAACGGCGATGCCGTCCGCCCCGCGCGTGGCGGTGCGCCTCGCGCGGCGGCCGCGCATTCGCGCACTTCCGCGTGGCTCACGAGTTGCTGGGCGACCCCGCCATGAACTGGGACCACATCAAGGCAGACTGGAAGCAGACCAAGGGGCAGATCAAATCGCAGTGGGGCAAGCTCACCGACGACGACATGAAGACCATCGACGGCAAATGGGATCAGCTCGTCGCGAAGCTCCAGCACCACTACGGCTACCAGAAGGACAAGGCGGAGCGAGAGGTCGACGCGCTCCTGCGAAGGCTCGACACGAAGCGCGACGACCACGCCCACCGCTGAGGGCCGGGTCGCGTCGAGTCCTCTACGGCATCTCGGCCATTCCGGGGCTGAAATATTCGTTCTGAGAATCCTTTCGCGCGCCGCCAGGCTCTCTTCGATCGGATCGGAGAAAACGCCATGCTCGCAAAGATCCTCCCCGCCAACGAGCACGCCGTCGATCGCGTGCTTCGCGTCGCGCTCGGCATCGCTCTGCTCGCGCTCGTCTTCGTCGGACCCAAGATCCCGTGGGGTTGGCTCGGCATCGTGCCGCTCGCGACGGGCCTCCTCGGCTCGTGCCCGCTCTACACCGTCTTCGGGCTCAGCACATGCGCGACGCCGCCGAACACCTCGACGACGTGACCTCGCTGGCGCGCGTCGCGACCGCGATCGAGGACGCCGAACGAGTGCAGCGCGCGCTCGGCGCGCTGGCTGACGGCGACCGCGAGCGGCGACGACCACGTGCGCGAGCGCATGGACGCCTTCGGCGCGCTCGCGGCGTCGGGCGACTTTCCGGCGTTCGGGCGCCTCCTCGCCGAGCTGGGCGACTTCGATCGCGACCTCGACGACCTCTTCGAGCGAGGCCTCGCGTCGCTGCTCGACGGCTTGAGGCAGCGCGACGATGAGCCGCGCGTTTCGTCGCCTCGCCGGTGCGTCGGGTCGCGTCCTCAGTGGGCGACGATGTGCACGTGGCCGTTGCCCGGCGCTGCGCCGCCGGTCGTGAAGACGACGTTCGTGATGTCGGTGATCGCCGCCGCGTATCCGCTCCCGCCGCCGCCGCCGCGGCAGTTGCCGCTCGCCGCGCCGCCGTAATAACCGCCGCCGCCGCCGTAGCCCTGACAGCCGCAGTTCATCCCGACCGTCGTGCCGCCGACGCCGAGCGCGCCGGAGACCGTCGTGTTGCCGAGCGAGACGCACGTGCCCGTGCCGCTGGCGGACTGCGTGCCGCCCTGGCCGCCGGGGTTGGTCGCGTAATCGGGCACGCGGTAACCGTTCCCTCCGGTGAGATCGCCGCCGGCTCCACCGACGATCTCCATGCTGTACGCCGTCCAATAACCCGCGCCGCCGCCGCCGCCGGCGACGAGGATTCGATCGGACAGGGCGCTGCCGCCGCGCCGGATGTCGGTCGCTCCGCCGCCGCCGAATCCGCCGCTGTCGCCCGCGCCGCCGCCGTTGAAACCGCCCGACGTGTCGGCGGGCTGGCCGCCCACGTAGACGTAGAGCGTGTCGCCGCCGGTGACCGCGAGCGTCGCGGTCAGTTTGCCGCCGTAGTTCGTGCTGGTGTTCTGATCCGTGCCGCCTTGAGCGCCCTCGAGCGTCACGTCGAGCGAGGTCGCCAAGCTCGGAACGACGTAAGTTTGCTGCGCGCCGGTGTAGACGAGATCGGTCGCGCTCGGTTGGCACGCGACGGCGACGTTGGTGACGTTCGCGTTGGCGATCGCGCCCGAGCCGTTGCCGACGGTGCAGAGCAGCCCGGTCGGCGACGCCGTCACCGTGACGGCGTACGTCTCGCCGCTCTTGATCGGCTGCACGAACGCGAAGCTCGTGTCGTTCGCCGCCGGCGAGAGGGTCTCGGGCCCGCCGCCGCCCGTGTACGTGTCGGTCAGCGAGAGGCCGGCCGCCGTGAGCCCGGTGATCGTGCCCGAGACGGTGAACGTGCTGGTCGCGCACGTCACGTCGATCGTGACGTCGGATTGGGCGACCGTACCGGATCCGCCGCTCACGGTGCAGGTCTGGGCGGGGCTCGTCGGCTGCGCGGCGATCGTGACGGCGTACGGCGTGCTCGTCGGCACCTTGTTCGGAAAGGCGAACGTCCCGTCTTGCGTGACGGTCAACGTGTCCGAGCCATTGGCGAGGACGAGCGAGTCGGTGCCCGCGTCGCCGAGGCCGCCGTCGGTCGTGCTGGAGGCCAGCCCCGTGACGTGGACGCGGATGGCGAAGAGCGAGCTCGCGCTGTCCCCACCGCCGTCTTTCGCGGTGCCGTCGGTCGCGCCCGCGTCGGTCACCCCCGCGTCGGTCGTTTCCCCGGCGTCGTCGCCGATGGTGCCGCTCTGCGCGCACGCTGCCGCGAAGAGGAGAAGTGAGCCGGCGGATGCGACGAGCGGAGACCGGAAAAGCGACATCCTGCGAGGCTAGCATGCGCTCGGGCCCCGCTCTCCGGACGATTGGCCGAGACACGCGGGCAAGCTCGCGAAACGATTGCGCGATGACGCTCGAGTGGCGAAGGGTCGACGGCGGCGCGCAGCGTCTACCGAGCTACGTTCGCGATTTGCACTTCGTCGACGGCGCGCTGATTGGCATCGACGTCTTCGGCACCGTCCATCGATTCGGAGACGGAACGTGGACGACGATGGTCGAGAAGGCCATGCCGGACGGCGTCGGCGTGCAAGCGACCCTGCCGGCGTGGGACGGCCGCATCCACGGCGTCGGCTCCGATGGCCGCGTCATCGCGCTCTCGACCTCCGACTGGCGGTGGATGGAGATGGCCGGCCCCTCCGACGGTCCCACGAGCTGGCCCAAGGTCGCCTTCGACGCGTCCGGATCGCGCCTCGTCGCCTGGGGACCGCGAACGCCCAAGGGCTTCAAGGACGACACGTGGTGCTTCGACGGCAAGGCCTGGACGAAGGCGAAGAAGCAGAAGGTCGCGCCCGCGGACGCGATCGCCGGGCCGTCCAAGAGCGACCCGGTGGAGAGCGGCGCGTTCGCGCTCCTCTACGATCCACGGATTGAGCGCGTCGTGCGCGTGGGCACGATGGAGGCGAGCTATCTCGAGGGCGCGACCTGGCGCGGCGTACCGCTCGCTGGCGGAGACTTGCTCGGGACTTGGGAGCGCACGACGTGGACCGACACGCCGACGGGCGTCGTGCTCTGCGCGCAGCGCTTCAAGCGAGATGCCAAGCTCGTGCGCCTCGACTTTGCGGCGGACAGCGCTCGTGCGACGCTCGCGGCCGCTCTGCCGCCGGCCGTGACGCGCAAGCCTACGGACGCCGGGGGGAACGTGCTTTACGATCGCCACGCGTTCGACTCCGCGCGCCGCACGCTCGTCGTGCTCGACGAGAGCAGCGGGGCGCGCTACGAGGCCGATCTCACGGCGCTGTTCGCGTGACGGACCTCGCGACCACGCTCGTGCGCACATGCGATTGGCCGACCCGCGAATCATCATCCTCTTCACCGGCTTGGTGGCGTGCTCCAACCGCTCGCCGGCGCCGCCCGCGGACGCCGGCGCGGACGCGACGACCGACTCGGGCGACGCCGACGCCGGTCCAATGCGCGTGATCTCGAGGTCGAGCCTGAGCAGCTGCGAAGGAGAGACCGATCTCGGCGTCTCCCCCGACGGCCGCCTGCTCGTCGCGTGGATCGACGACTCCTCGAAGATCGGCTACCGCGTTTCGGACGATCTCGGCGCGAGCTGGGCCGACGTGCACGACGTCTCACCGCCGGCCGGACGTCGCGGCACGGATCCGGTCGTGGCGGCCGCGCCCAATGGCGACATCGACGTCGCGTGGTTCGCCTTCCGAAGCGGCTACACCGACGAGGTCGTCTACCTGTCGCGTCTCGCCGCGAGCAAGTCGACGGTCGACGCGCCCATCGCCGTGAGCGATCCCGCCGACCCGACCACGACGCAATACGATCGGCCCGCGATTGCGGTGACCGCGTCGGGGACGATCTTCGTTCCGTACGCGATCATCCAGCCGAGCTCGGCAGGTCTCGTCATGGCGCGCAGCACCGACGGCACGACGTTCACGCGAGCCATGATCGATCAAACTCCCACCTTTCAAATCGACGATCCGTACGCCTGCTATTCGGAGAGCCTCCACCGCCTGTACGTCGCTTACTACATGGACGGCGGCACCGCCGGAGCCACCGCGCGCATCGTAATGCGCTGGAGCGACGACGAAGGGGCGAGCTGGCCGGCGGCGAACACGACCACGGTCGCCGGGGGCAGCGCTGCGCTCTTTCCCGCGCAGGACGGACCCGCGTGCATCGCGCAAGGAAGCACCGTTTGGGTTCTCTACGGGATGACCCCCGAGATCGCCATCGGCACGAATCCGAAGCTCTCGGCGATCGACGTCGCGCAATCGAACGACGGCGGCCAGACCTTTTCGGCGCAGGTCGAGGTCGACGACCGGAGCGCCGACCTCTTCTTCCTGCACCCCGCCTTCGCGAAGGAAGACGACGGCTCCCTCGATTTCGTGTTCTACGGAGGCATGGCGGATGGCGACGACGCGGGCACGTTCCGGCGTACGCGGCTCGCGAACGGTGCGCCGGGAGTCGGCGCCAGCACCGCGCTGTTCGGGCCGCTCACGTTCCTGCAGTCACACACCGCCGCGCGCTGGCTCGGCGACTACGTGGGCACGCGCTTCCAGGGCGGTCGGCTCTATTCGAGCTACACCGACAACGACGACACGTGCTCGCACGTCGCGTTCTCGACGGTCCCCGTGCCGTGAGCGCGACGGGGGAGGGCGGAAGTGAGAATCACGCGTAGTCGGTGTAGCCCTTCGGGCCCGGCGTGTAGAACGTCGCCATGTCGAGCGCGTTCAGCGGTCGGCCGGACTGGACGCGCGCGAGATAGTCTGGGTTCGCGAGGTAAAAGCGTCCGAAGGCGACGAGCTCGCCTTTCTTCGCGGCCAGGTCCGCTTCGGCCTTCGCCGCGTCGTAGCCGCCGGCGAGGATGATCGTCCCGCCGAACTTCGCGCGGATCGCCGCCTTCACCGACGTGGTGACCGGCGGCGCGCCGAGCGCGCTGTGATCGACCACGTGCACGTAGACGAGCCCCGCTTCGCGCATCCGCCCGGCGAAGAACGGATACGACGTCTCCACCTCGGGGTCCGGCTTCATGCCGCCGTTGACGCCGTACGGCGAAAGTCGGATGCCGAGGCGGTCGCCGCCGATCGCCGCCGCGGTCCGCTTGGCGATCTCGAAGCCGAAGCGCGCGCGCGCCTCGACCGACCCGCCCCACGCGTCGGTGCGATGGTTGCTCGTCGCGTTCAAGAACTGCTCGATGAGGTAGCCGTTCGCTCCGTGGAGCTCGACGCCGTCGAACCCGGCTTCGATCGCGAGCTTCGCGCTCGTCACGTACTCCTCGATGGTGCGCTCGACGTCCTCTTCGGTCATTGCGGTGGCGAGCGTGAGCGGTACCCGCGCGCCGAGCTCGTCGACCCACATGCTCTGATCCGGGAGCTCCACGGCCGAAGGCGCGACCACGCGCGCGCCCGCCGGGAGGTTCTTCGCGTGGGCGACGCGGCCGGTGTGCATCAGCTGGACGAAGATGCGCCCGCCGCGCGCGTGGACCGCGTCGGTCACCTGGCGCCAGCCTTTCACCTGCTCCGGGTCGAAGAGCCCCGGGATGCGCGCGTAGCCGAGGCCGTTCGGGCTGGGGCTCGTTCCCTCGGTGATGATCAGCCCGGCGTCGGCGGCGCGCTGCGCGTAATAGGTCGCGACGAGCTCGCCGGGCACGTTGCCGGGCGAGCGGCTGCGCGTCATCGGCGACATCACGGCGCGGTTTCGGAGCTCGATGCGTCCGAGCTGGTACGGCGAGAGGAGGGTTTCGAACATGACCCTGAGATGCCGCGCCGGGCATCGCGTTGTTCGGCCGCAGAGCCATCCCGAAGACCGTCGGCCTCGCGATCGGACGCGAGCCACTCCGGATGGACGTGCTCACGGGAGCGGCCGCAGAATTAGTCCAGCGCCCTGTCGCATCCGTCCGGCCTCGTTCGTCCTCGGTACGGAGACCCGGTCCATGAGAAAGCTGATCTTGAAGATGTCGATGTCCGCCGACGGCTTCGTCGCCGGACCGAATGGTGAAATCGATTGGATGTTTCCGAGCATGAGCGAGGAGGGGAAGGCTTCGATCTTGGAAATGTCGCGGAATGCAGGGCTCCTCGCCGTGGGCAGCCGCACCTTCCTCCAGTGGGTGGGGTACTGGCCGTCGTCCAAGGACGGGCTCGCGCCGGCCATGAACCAGATCCCCAAGGTCGTGTTCTCGAGGAACGCAGCAGGCGTCCGCGCCGCGATGACCCGCGCGCTCGAGGACGCCGACGCTCGGGCCACCTCGGGATCGAAGCCGGACCCGCAGGCCGTCGAGAGCTGGAGGAGCGCGCGAATCGTCACCGGCAATCTCGTCGAGGAGATCGCGCGCCTGAAACAGGAGGCGGGGAAGGACATCCTCGCGAGCGGGGGCGCGGACTTCGCGCAGAACCTGGCGAGCGCCGGTGTCGTCGACGAGTACCGACTCGTGGTTCACCCCGTCGTCATCGGACGAGGCGTCTCGCTCTTCTCACGGCTCACGCAGCCCGTGCATCTCGAGCTCGTCGAGGTCAAGGCCTTCGCGGCCGGCACGGTGGCGCACGTCTACCGAGCGAAGCACAGCTCAAACGCTCCGTAGCCGTCGCTCGAGCAAGCGCCTCTCGCCCTCGTTGGCCACGAGCGCGAGCGCCTTGCGCAGGTCGGGGCGCGGGTCCTTGCCGGCGCGACGCAGGAGGTCGGCGCGCGTCGCGTAGAAGAGGTGGTAGTCGGCGAGCGCGCGCTCGAGGTCGCGCAGAGCGCGGAGGCCCGCGTCCGGTCCGTCGCGCATGGCGAGGGCGATGGCGCGATTCAGCCCGACGATCGGCGACGGCGCGATCGCGGCGAGCTCGTCGTAGCGCGCGACGATCGCGCGCCAGTCGGTGCTCTCCCACGCTGGCGCCGTGACGTGCGCCGCCGCGATCTCCGCTTGCAGCACGTACGGTCCGCGCCCGCCGAGCGAGCGCGCGTGCTGGAGCGCCATCAGACCTTCGCGCACGAGCTCCTTGGTCCAGCGCGACCGGTCCTGCGCGTCGAGCAAGATTGGCGCGCCCTCGGCGTCGACGCGCGTGCGCGCGCGGGCCGCGGCGAAGGCCATCATCGCGAGGAGGCCGAACGCCTCCGGCTCGCGCGGGACCAGATCGCAGAGCGCGCGCGCCAGCCGCAGCGCCTCCGCTTGCAAGTCGAGCCGCATGAGCTCGCCGCTGCGCGCCGTGTGCCCCTCGTTGAACATGGCGTAGAGGACGCCGGCGGCCGCCGACACGCGCTCGCCGACCTCGTCGCGCGCCGGGCTCGCGTAGGTCACGCGCTCGTCTTCGAGCGTCTGCTTCGCGCGCAAGATCCTCTGCGACACGGTCGCCTCCGAGCACACGAACGCGCGCGCGATCTCCTCGGTCGAGAACCCCGCGACCACCTTCAGCGTGAGCGCGATCTGGTTGTCTCGCGAGAGCGCGGGGTGACAGCACGTGAGGACGAGCCGAAGGTAGTCGTCGCTCACCTGGTCGATGTCGTCTCGTGCGTCCACGTCGTCCTCCGCGAGCAGCGGCGCCTTCGAGTCGACGACCGCGCGGCGGCGGCGAGCGTCTCTCGCGCCGTTCTTCGCCGCCGTCATGAGCCACGCTCCAGGGTTGTCGGGGAGCTTCGTCTTCCACGCCGCCATCGCCGCGAGGGCGGCGTCTTGAAACGCCTCCTCGGCGGCGTCCAGACTGCCGCACAGTCTCGACAGGCCGCCGACGATGCGCCCGCGCTCGCGGCGCACCGTCTCCTCGATGACGGCCGTCAGCTCCGCCATAGCTCGCGGATCTCGAGCGCGCCGTGCGCGACGAACGGCGCGGAGCCGGCCCACGCCACCGCGTCCTCGAGGCTCGTCCAGCGCATGAAGAAGACGCCGCCGATGACCTCCTTGCTCTCGAGGAACGGACCGTCGAACGTCGCGCGTCGCTCGACGAGCTTGCCGCTCGTCGGCGGCTGCAGCCGCACGCCGCCGAGAAACGAGGCTGGCAACGTTTGCGAGGGCGCGCTCGTCTCGCGGTCGATGCGGTCCATCACCTGCACCCACGCGTCTTCGTTCGGCGCGTTGCCCAGGACGGCGAAGCCGAAGAGCTTCCCCGGCTTGGCGTCCTTGTCCGCGTCGACGTGGCCCTTCATGAGCGGCCGCACGTCGATCGCGTCGGTGGGCAGCGTCGGGCAATTCGCCGCGAGCTTCGCGGCTTCGTCGACGCTGCCGGCCTTCACCCAGTAGTACGCGCCGAGCGCCTTGTCCTCGCCGGCGAACGGCCCGTCCTCGACGCGATTCGGCCGGACGCGCTTGCCCTCGCGGCTCGGACGAAAGCGCCCCGCGTCGACGAGCCGTCCGGCGCGGCGGAGCTCGTCGGCGAAGCGCGCGCGCTTCTCGATGAGCTCCGCCATGGCCTGCGGCGGCTGCGCCGCGTGGGCCGCTTCGTCCTCGAGCACCATCACCATGTATTCGGTCACGCGGCCTCCTCGCCGAGCGGCGCCCCCTTGCCCTTCTCGATGAGCTTGCGCAAGCCGTCGAGGAGCGTGCTCCAGCCGTCCGAGCAGGCACCGTGGCACTGGAGGTTCGGGACGAGACCCATGTGCGTGAAGCGTACCGCGGTCGCGTCGCCTTTCTTCTCGATCTCGAAGACGAGGTGGGTGTCCTTCCACTCCGCGCGGTTCTTCACGAACCCGAGCTCGGCGTCGTCGACGCGCCAGACGACCCGCTTGCCGCGCGCGAGCTCGACGACTCGCTGAGTCGACCGATGCATGTCCGCGTAGCGGAAGAGGAACGTCGCGCCGATCGCGTCGGCGCGACCCTCGATGCCCTTCGACCACCAGCCGCGCACGTCGGTGATCGCGTCGAACGCTTGCTCCGGCGTCCGGTCGACGACGAAGCTCTTCGTGAAGCTCGCGTCGGACCGCTTGGCTTCGGTCGCCGGCTGACCCTTTCCCGTCGTGACGAGGTCGCGCAGGCTCTCGCCGACGTAGAAGCCCCAGCCCTTCACGCACGCTTCGTAGCAGCTGCACCGCGCGTCGAGCCCGACGTGCGTGAGACGAAGCTCGGTCTCGCGCCCCTTGCGCGCGATCTCGAAGACGACGTCGGTGCCCGTCCACTCGTCCTCTTTGTCGAAATTGACGTAGCAGTCGGTCACGTGCCAAACGACCTTCTCGTTGGGCACGAGCTCGGCGATCGTCTGCTTCGTCCGGTACGCCTTCTTGAAGCGGTAGACGAACTCCGCCCCGAGCTGGTCCGTGCGGCCTTCAATCTGATCCGTCCACCAGCCGCGGACGTTCAGGACGGCTCGGAAGACCTCCTCGGGGGACTGCGGGACCGTGATTGTCGTCGTGATGTTCTCCATGGGAGCCTCGCTTTCACGAAGGCGACGATCGAGCCGTCCGGGATCCTACATTGGGCGCAAAACATCGGCATGATGAGGACAATTTCTTCGGCGTGACCGAAGCGTGCTTCCCACGCCGACCGTGGTCTCGGCCGCGACGTCGGCGTGAACCGGCGACTGCGTCCTCCGACGCCGAGTCGCCCACGCTCACGATTTCAGCCGCAGGACGTCCCAGCGCACGCGCCGCGCGGGCCCGCCCTGCACGACGACGTGGACGTCCTCGAGCGTCACGTCCGAGCCCACGGCGAGCGGCGTGTTCAGGCGAAGACGCGAGACGTCGCCGGGCGCGTCCTCGCGCCAGCAGGACGCGCAGTCGGCGAGCTGGCGCTCGGCGACGTGGACGAGCGCGGCGGGGTTGCCGGCGTCGGCGGGCATACGGTCGGCGTCGAGCGTCGTGCCGTCGGCCATCGCGAAGTGCGCGTGCCCGCCCGGAGAGAGCGCGACCTGCACGTCGAGCCGGTCGGCGACGCGGTCGGGCGTGACCACGGCCGGGTCGGTCGCCGGCGCGAGCGTGTCGATGCTCGCGTCGAGCATCGGCACGATTTGGTCCTGAACGAGAAGGATCGGCAAGACGTCGAGCGGCGCGGGGATCGCGACGTCCGCGTCGCCGTCGTAGACGCGAAAATCGTTCAAGTCGACGTAGCGCCCGGGCGGGAGCCAGCCGTCCTTTTCGACCGCGCCGCGCGCGACGACCGGCCAGATGTAGAGCGCGGGTCCGAGGAAGTAGGCGTCCTCAATCGACCGCGCCTCGGGCGCGTCCGGAAAGAGCAGGAACGGGTGCATCGTGATCGGCGCGCCGCTCGCGTGCGCGCGCTCGGCGAGCGCCCAGAAATACGGAGCGAGGCGAGTGTGAAGGCGCGCCCAGCGCGCGTAGGTCGCGGTCGTCTCCGCGTCGCTCCACAGCGTCCACTTCGGCTGCGCGCCTTGGATCGGATTCGAGCAGGCGTTGTCCTCCATCATGATCGGCGACGCCGCCATGATCTCGACCCACCGGAGGAACATCTCCTTGTCGTGCGGGAAGCTCGTGAGGCACTTGAATCCGGTGCCGTCGCTGCCCCAGTACGGCACGCCGCTCATCGAGAGGTTCACGCCGGCGCGGATGGTCGACGGGATGCCTTGCGTCGTGTCGAACGTCGCCTCCGAGTCGCCGCCCCACACGGCGGGCACGAAGCCCTGGGTGCCGGAGTAGCCCGAGCGGACGAAGAAGAGAAAGTCGTTGGGCTTCTGGGCGACGAGGAGATCGTGCGCCGCCTTGGCCGAGAGAACCGGGTACTCGTCGTGCATTTCGTCGCCGCGCCGGCCGTCGAAGAACACGGCGTCGCGCGGCGTGTACTCGCCGAAGTCGTGCATCCAGCCGTCGTAGCCGAGGTCGAGCGTGCGCTGGAGCAGGCTCTGGAACCACGTGACGGCGTCGGGGTTCGTGAGGTCGACCGGCGAGACCTGAAGGAGCGTGCCCGAGATGAACGAGTCGACGACGGGCGTGCCGTCGGCGTGCTTCACGAAGTAGCCGTGCGCGAGGCCGTAGGCGTAGTCGGCGGCGGCGCCGTCGTTGTTCGCGGCGACGTACGGGTTGTTGTACGCCATCACTTTGTAACCTTCGGCGTGCGCCGTCGCGGTCCATTGCTGGAGCTCGGCCTCGCGCCCGGTCTGCGAGAGCGCGGGCAGGAAATGAACCGCGTCGTCCATGCCGGTGATGGGGACCCGAGCCTGCCGCATCGCCTGCCACTCGGGCACGCCGTTCACCGTCGACTTGTCGCCGACGCGGCGGCGCGCGCCGAACACCCACGGCGCGGGGACGAGCGGCCGCCCGGTGTCGGCGGTGTAGTCGTCGAGCGTCGCGAGCGGATCGTGGTGGACGTAGATCGTCGCCGCCCACTGCGAGGCGTTGACCGCGAAGCGCCACGCGTCGTCGCGCTCGCTCGCGAAGTGCACCTCGGTGCGGAACGTCGTCTCGAGGTGCACGCCGTAGCCGTGGCTCGAGAGGAAGAACGGCACCGGGAAGTAGGTCATCGACGGCCCGTGCGGGTACGGGTTGTTGTCGGCGACCGGCGCGTTTTCGCCTTGGCCGAGCGCGCCCTCCTCCGCCCAGCTGTAGAGCGACCAGCCGCGGTGATCGACCGTCCCGAAGCGCTCGCCCATGCCGAAGAAATGCTCGTCGGGGGCGGAGCGAAAGGACATCGTCGTCTTGTTCGGCGGGGCGTCGAGCGAGAGGCGAACGCGGGCGCCGTCGAGCGAGACGACGAGCGTCATCGCGAGGCCGCCGTCGCCGGTCAGGTCGAGCGTCACCGAGTCGTTCGTGCGCGACGCGACGCTCGCTTTCGTCGCGTGGCGCCACGGCGCTTCGCCGGCGACGTAGCCGTCCCATCCTTCGAGGAGCTGGCCGGAGTACGTGGGCGTGTCGACGGTCGTCGCCGCGCCGCCGTACGCGTCGGCCCCGTCGCCCGAGAGCGTCTCGAGCACCTCGGCGCCCGAGCCGTCGCCGATCGCGATGGAGAACGGATCGAGCGCGACGGTCACCGTCGCGTCGCTCGACGAGAGCACGATGGGGCTCGGCCCCGAGTCGCACGCGCCTCCGGCGAGCGTCCCGAACGCGGCGACGGCGAAGACCCGGGCCGCTCGATTTCGTACGGTGTGCGATCCCACGCGAGCATCAACCTACGCGATCCTCCGCGCCCACGCCCAGCGCGGTGGTGGGTCCACGCTCGCGCGCAGCTAGAAGCTTCCCGACAAGATCGGATGGACGTGAACGACGGCGGGCGCATCGCCGAGCGCGCGTCCTTCGAGCTCTCGAAAGCGACCGTCGAGTGGACGTTGTTCGCGAGCATCATCGTTCCGGGGATGCCGAGCGAGATCGAGATGCTGCCGGAGAGGATCCCGAGCAACGCCGGCAAGACGCCGCCGAGGCCACCGGAGAACGCGACTGCGCCGCCGAGTCCGGTGAGGGCGCCGCCGAGGAAGAGCGTCGCGAGCGACGTCAGCACGATCCCGGCGGTGAACGCACGAGACGACGCGAGCTCCTGGGCGTGATGACGACGCGCTGTCCGTCGGCGCTTCGGAGGTGAAACGGCGACGAGGGACGAAGGCCGTCGCCGTCGATTCGGTAGAGCGCGTCGGCGTCGAGCGCGACGTCGCACGGCGCGCGGCACGCGAGCGCGGCGTCGCCGTCCTCGTCGACGCGCTCGAGGACGACTTTGGAGCTCGCGTCGAGGTGGACTTGGAGCGTGCCGTCGGCGCGAGCCGGCGCTGCGAAGGCCAAACCGAGGGCGACTGCGACCGCGACGTGCTTCATGCCGCGTACGTAACGCTCGCCGGATCGCCGGGCGACCGCCGCGCGACGAGCGGCGCCGGTCGCGCGACGAGCGGTGCGCGAACGACGCGTCACCGACGATCACGCGGCTCCACGACCAAGGCGTCGCCCGCTTGCCGATTCGCTGACCGCGCGCCGCGTGCACATCATGCTCATGGCGGTAGATTACACGCCACCCGGGCGCGCCCCGTTCACCGAGGTGAGAGCATGTTATCGACCGAGCTGACGCGGAAGTGGGGTTTGCAAGTGCCGATCTTCGGCGCCCCGATGTCGCCGATGTCGGGCGGAGCGCTGGCCGCTGCGATTTCGAGCGCCGGTGGGCTCGGGATGATCGGCGTGTCGAGCGCTCAGCCCGTCGAGCAACTCGAGCGCGACGTCGCCGAGTATCGCCAGCGCGCAAACGGTCGACCGTTCGGCATCGGGTTGATGATCTGGTCGCTCGAGCTCCGCCCCGAGATGTTCGCCGCGGCGCTCGCGGCGAAGCCGTTCGTCGTTTCCCTCTCGTTCGGCGATCCCACGAAGTACGTTCCAGTCGCTCACGAGCAGGGCGTGCGCGTCGTGTCGCAAATTCAAGATCGTCGCACCGCCGTCATCGCCGAAGCTGCGGGCGTGGACGCCGTCGTCGCCCAGGGCACCGAAGCCGGTGGCCACACCGGCGCTGTCGGGACGCTGCCCTTGCTTCAAATCGTGCTCGAGACCGTGCGCGTCCCGGTCATCGCCGCCGGCGGGATCGCGAGTGGGCGAGGGCTCGCGGCCGTCCTCGCCGCCGGGGCGCAGGCCGCGTGGATTGGGGACGCCGCTTCTCACGGCCGAGGAGGCACGAAACTCGACGGCCGCTCGGCAGAAGGTCCTCTCCGCGACCGAGGCGGACACGATTCCACACGCGCGTCTTCGACGTGGCTCAAGGCATCCCGTGGCCGCGGGCGTTTCCCGGTCGAGCCCTCGCGAACGAGTTCACCGCGCGCTGGCACGGGCGCGAACGCGAGCTCGAAGGCGACGAGGTGGCCAAGCGCGGCCTCGAGGAAGCGAAGGCGTCGGAGGATTGGTCGAACGCGTTCGTCTACGCCGGGCAGAGCGTCGGCCTCGTCGAGCGCATCGAGCCGGCGGCCGCGATTGTGCGTCGCATCGTCGAGGACGCCGAGACGCACCTTCGCGCGGCTCGCGCCGCGATCCGTTAGGACGACCCACGAGATCGAGGCGACGCCGACCCCGATGCACGAGGACGCGCTCAGGGCTTGCAGTCGAAGTCCGCGTCGATGGTCACCGTGCCCGCGTCGGTCGGCAGGGAGAGGTGCGCTTTCGCCGAGAAGTAGTCCTTGCCACCGACCACGACCGTCCCCGCACCCTGGTTCTCGAGCGGTTCCGATTGGTCGAAGCCCCCGAACAGGTTCCAGACCTCCGGGCTGATGGTCCCGGTCTTGATTGCGGTGACGCTGGGGACGAACGTGTCGCCGGCGAAACCCGTGAGCTGCGGGATGACGGCGCGTCCGGGCACGAGAGTATCGCCGGCGACGACGAGCCCGCCGTCCGGCAGGCACGTGCGGAAGGCGTATCCCTTTCCGGGGTTGGGCGAGTACGCACCGCACGTCGCCGGGAAGTTGCCGCTGTTCCGTGTGGACGTCCCGGTGACCTTGACGGCCGCGCGGCCGGAGCGACGCGTTCGTGCGTCGAGCTCGCTCACCTCTCGGGCGAGGAGGAGGTTGCACTCGTCTTGCTGCGGGTGGAGAGACGGCGTCTCTACCGCGCGGCACTGGCCGTCCTCGCACACGGCCGCCGTGGGCTTCGGTTTCGGATGATTGCACGCGACGTAATCGCCGTACCCCATCTCGTCGTTTGGCTTCGGCGGCGGCGGCGTGTAGTCGCGACGCCTCGCGACCCACCTGCAGCGCTCCGAGACGATTGTGCAATCGGTCGCGGAGGCGCAGGCCAGGGACGGATCGATCGCGGTGGCCGGCGCTTTCCTGGCCGCTGCGTCCCGCGCCGGAGGAGCCACCGTGGCGCCGGCGTCGTTGCCCGGGCCGGTTCGCCGGCAAGCCAAGAGTCCCAAGAGCAACAGAACACGACGGAGTCTCACGATGATTCTCAGTGGTCGCGCTGGCCTGGAAGTTCCCGGTTTGGCGCACGGCGAGGTCAACCCGGCTGTCGTGCGAGCGTCACGACGAGGACGTCGCGGCACGCCGGCTCGGCGCGATCGATCGCGTGCACCGGCGTCACGCCGTGCGCCACGCGGGCGTCGTCGACGAGCGCGGCGTCGAGCGGCTCGGCGAGGGTGAAGCTCCCGAGCATCGCGCCGTCCTTCGCGTGCACCGTCGTCGTTCCGCTCGCGATGTTTCGGCGCGCGACGAGGAGGACGAGGACCCAGTCGACGCCGTCGCGATGCACGCCCTCGGGCGTCGGCTGACCCGGCTCGTCGGCGCGCGGCTCGATGCGGAACTGATGAGCCTCGACTCGCCACGCGTCGCCGGGCGGCGGGCCGAAGATTCCGCGCCGCAAGGTCGAGCACGCCGCGGAGGACCGCGCCGTCGGCGACCGCGGGAGCGATCGGCTCGAACCAGCGCACGATCCCGCCCTGCAGCGCGTTGTAGTCCCGGCTCTGCCAGTGCGGCTGATGCCGCTCGCGCGCGACCGCGCCGTCGCGCGAAATCGAAAAGACCGCGTGGCGGCGCCGGCGACGGAGGCCGCGCTCGAGCAAGTAGGCGTCGAGCGGGAGATTGTCCCAGCTCGCGGCGAAGTTTGCCCAGGCGCCGGACGCCATCGGCGGGAGCAACGGCCGCGTCTCTCTGCCGGACACGAACGCGAAGCCGCGCCGGCCTAGGTCCTGCTGCACGCTTTCGAGGGGGCTCACGGTCTCGCTCATCATCCCACGCGGAGAGACGCTCGTCGCCCGTCAGGATGCGCACGTCTCGCACGTCAATGACGGCATGCGCTCCACGTCGTCCTCGTCCGAAGTCTCCTCCGAACGCGTCCGGCGAGGGCGACGAGTCTGATTCGTAGCTGAAAACCCGACGAATCGACGCCCTCTCTGGCTTCACGCCCGAGGGGGCGTTTCGTTTTGTCACCCCAAGGAAAGAGTCCCATGTTCGAGAAAGTCCACGTCAACGTCGGTACCATCGGTCACGTCGATCACGGCAAGACCACGCTCACTGCGGCGATCACCAAGACGATGGCCACGCTCCACGGCGGCGTCGCCAAGTCGCTCGCCGAGATCGACAGCGCGCCCGAAGAGCGCGAGCGCGGCATCACGATCAACGTCGCCCACGTCGAGTACGAGTCGGCCGCGCGCCACTACGCGCACATCGACTGCCCGGGCCACGCCGACTTCGTGAAGAACATGATCACCGGCGCGTCGCAGATGGACGCGGCGGTGCTCCTGGTCGACGCGTCGAAGGGCCCCGAGCTCCAGACGCGCGAGCACGCGCTCCTCGCCAAGCAAGTCGGCGTGGCGCACGTCGTCGTGTTCGTCAACAAGTGCGACGTCGCGGACCCGGAGCTCGTCGACCTCGTCGAGCTCGAGACGCGCGAGCTCCTCGCGCTCCACGGGTTCGGCGACGTTCGCGTCGTCCGCGGCTCGGCGCTGCGCGCGCTCGAGCAAAGCGATACGGCGTGCATCGTCGAGCTCGTCGACGCGCTCGACGCCCTGCCCGCTCCCACGCGCGATCTCGCGTCGCCGTTTCTCATGCCCATCGAGGACGTGTTCACCATCGAGGGTCGCGGAACGGTCGTGACGGGTCGCATCGCGCGCGGCGTGCTTCGCCTCGGCGACTCCATCGAGATTCGTCGGGCGCGAGGGCGCCGTCACGGTGACGGGCATCGAGTCGTTCCACAAAAAGCGCACGGAGGCGCGCGCCGGCGAGAACGTCGGGTTGCTCCTTCGCGGCGTCGCGCGCGACGAGGTCGAGCGCGGCCAAGTCGCGAGCGCGCCGGGCGCCATCGCGGCGCACAGCGCAGGTGACGCGGAGGTCTACGTCCTCTCCGCGAAGGAGGGTGGTCGTCACACGCCGTTCCGCAGCGGATACGCGCCGCAGTTCTTCTTCGGCGCGACCGACGCGACCGGCGTGCTCGCCATCCCGCAGGACGGCGCCGTCGAGCCCGGCGGTCGCGCGAGCGTGAGCTTCGAGCTCAAGCGCGCGATCGGCATCGAGGCCGGCATGCGCTTCGCGCTCCGCGAAGGCGGCAAGACCGTCGGCGCGGGCGTGATCATCGCGGTCCGGTGAGTCGCGGTCGAAGGTCGGGAGCGTTTCGGAAATCGAGCGCTCCCGATCTTCGGGCTCGCATCCGTGCTCCGCATCGACGGCGTTCGAATCGGGGATCACTGCGCGCGGCGGCGCCGGGCGCGCGCGACGGCGAGCGCGGCCAGCGCCAGGGCCACGGCGGACGCGCTGGACGTGCCGCGACCGTCGCGGGCGCCGACGGCGCAGCCGGACGACGCGGTCGCCACGTCCTCGACGTCGCCGGTCTCGGTCGCGTCGCCCGCGTCTGCGCCCGCGTCGGCGCCTCCGGGCACGAACGGCACTCCGGCCGCGTCGAAGGCCTGCTGTACGACGTCGAGGTGCGCCGCGACGCTCGTGAACACGTCGGGTCCGCCCGAGCACGACGGCGTGCGCGACACGAGCCCGGTGACGAACCCGCGCCCGTCGAGCGCGGGGCCGCCGCTGTCGCCGTAACAGAACGCAGTCGTCGTCGCGAACTCGCCGTCGAGGACGCTCACCTTCTCCGAAGGCCCGGCGACCGCGGTCGGCCCGACGCCGAGCACGGAGACGTCGCCGCGCTGCATACGCCCGGGCGCCTGGGTCCCCGCGTCGTCGATCTGGCCTGATCCGACGACGGTGACGACGTCACCCACCGTCACCGGGCTCGCCGAAAGGGGCGCGATCGGCAGCCCCGCGACGTCGTTGTCGAGGACGAGGAACGCGATGTCCTCTCCGCAAAGAGTCGTCGCACCCGAGTCGATCACGGCGGTCGCGTGGACGCCGAGGCTCTCGGTGAGGTTCTCGTCCTTCGCGATCTCGAAGTGGCTTGGCGCGTAGTCGCCGGTGACGGTCGGGCTCCCGCCCGTACCGCCGGCCACGTTGCAAGCGAGCGGGTGGGTCTTGTCGAGGACGGCGACGCAGTGCCGTGCGGTCACGAGGAGGTTCGGCGCGACGAGGTTCGCGTTGCACTCGAGGCCGTCGGCGTCGGTCACGTTGGCGATGACGACGACGAAGTCTTGCGACGCATCGGACGGCGAGCCGCCGATGATCGCCGTCGAAGCGTTCATGGTCGGCGCCGGCGGTCCGGAGACCGACTGCGTGCAAGCGATGCAAGCGAGGCCGGCGAGCCAAGGAAAGAGCCTTCGGTTCATGGCGGCCGCGCTACGCAATGCACGTGCCATGACGCATCGCGCGGAAAACCCGAGGCTCGCCGCGCCTGGTCGTGCGTCTCCTGACGCGGATCGTCGACGATCCAACGGGCTCCTCCTCGCGCGCGATCCGAGCGCCACGCCGCTGCGCTCGGTGCGCGGCTTCAGCCGAGCTGACGCGCCGCGCACGATCGTCGGCGACGACCGGCCCAGCACCTTCGAGAACGGCGGGCGGTCTCAGTTCGGCGTCGGGACGGTCGTGACGCCGCTCGCGCTGTTCACCGACCACTGGAACGCGTCGATGATCGAGGTCGAGTCGAGGATGCCGTCGCCCGAATCCCAAATCGCGAAGAGGAGCGTCATGTCCTTTCCACGGAGCGTGTCGACCGGCACGGTCGTCGTGAGCCAACCGGTGCTGCCGTGGTTCTCGAAGTCGGTGCCGGTGAGCATGTACGTGCCTTGCGGGCACGTGAACGTCTTGCCGCCGTGGCTGCCCGGGGTGCACACCTGGAGGAAGCTGTTGTTGACGCTGACGGGGTTGCCGTCTTGATCGAGGACGATGTCGCCGTCGGTGATCTTCGCCGGCGCGGGGCTCATGATCGCGACGTAGTAGTCGTTGTACGTCGTGCACACGAACGACGGGTACTCGTACGTGAAGAACGCCGACTTGAACGTGAACGAGTTCGCGTTCGTGGGCACGCGGATGGTCAGCGCGAGCGCCGCGCCGTCGTGCGGCGACCCGCCGGTCGCGGTGCAGCCGGTCGCGTTCTTCGGCGTGAAGCCGGTCGGCGGGTTGCTCGTGTAGCCTTTGCTGAAGCCGCTGACGCTCTGGTAGCCCGGATCGGTCGGGTTGCGCGCCGTCCCCGACGAGAGCCCGAGCAGCGATTTTCCGAGCTGCGGCTGGCTGTTCGCCGGCGTGTTCGGGTCGGCGCCGAAGTGGCTCAAGATGCCGTGGCCGAGATCGAAGTTCGCTTGGCTCGCAGTCCCCGGCGACGTCCCGTCGGGCAACATGTATTTCGCGCTGATGACGCCCCACGTGCGCTGCTTGCCGGTCGCGCTCTCGGTCGTCGTGCGACAGAGGTCGATGGCCTTCGCTCCGTCGACGGCGTTGGTCGAGGCGATCGAGAGGTTCGCGTCGCAGTTGGTCGGCTCGTCGTCCGGGGTGCCGCTGCAGTCTTCGTCGACGCCGTTGCCGGGCACGTCGAACGCGCCGGGGTTCGCTGCCGGATCGCAGTCGTTGCAATCGCCGTCGGCGAACGAGAACCCGTCGCCGTCGTGATCCGTCGAGTCCTGGAACTGGCACGCGCCGCTCGAGCTCGAGCGCGACGACGAATGGAAAAAGACGATTGTCGTCGCGTCGGCGAACGACGAGCTCCTGCTCGAAAGCGAGCTCGCGGCCAAGGAGGCGGCGTGGGCGCGCGTGCGCCTGACGATGCTGGGCGGCGCGGTCGTCACCCAGTCGCGCAGCTACGCGCCCAGCGTGCCCGACGTGAAGCGCTTCGGTCGCTTCGCGGTCGTGAGCACGAAGCTCCGCGCCGTGATCGACGAGGTCCTCGCCGGAGAGCGCGTCGCGACGACGCCGTCGCCCGCGAGCCTCGTCCCTGGCTTCTCCGCGCGGTACGAGCCCGCGTTCGACGTCGGCTCCGCGCCCGCGGACGTGCGCGACGCGGCGGCGCGCCTCGCCTCGCGAAGAAGCTCTCCTTCGAGCCCGACGACGACCCGGATGAATGACTGGGTGTATCCTTCCAGATAGATTCCCGCGGTGCCGACGTTCACCATCCTCACGCCCGGCCAGCCCGAGCGCACCGAAACGCCCGATCTCCCGATCCTCAAAGTCGGACGAGACGCGCGCGCGCACCTCCGCGTCGACGACGCCGAGGTCGCGCGCATGCACGCCGTCATCGAGGTCGGAGGCGACGGCGCGCTCACGCTCATCGACCTCGGCGCGAGCGGCACGTTCGTGAACGAGCAACGAATCAACCGAGCCACGGTGCGCGCGGGAGATTGCATCCGCGTGGGCAGGAGCGTCATCCTGGTCGACTCGCCGAACGCTCCCCGCGCCGAGCCCTACTTGCCGAAGCCGGAGACCGTCCGCGCGCGGCTCGGCGACGCGTTCGCGCCTTCGGACACCTTCGGCGTCGCCGCGCTCGTGCTCTCGGTCGACGGGATCCGCCGCGAAGCTTGGAGCAATCGAACGGAGCTCGCCGAGCGGCTGTTCGAGACGTACCCGCGCGGCACGCCTCCGGCGGCGGAGTTGTCCGAAATCTCCGGCCCGCTCTCGCGCAACTTCAAGACGATCGACGACACCGAGCCCACAGGCATCGCGCGCTGCTCGACGTGCATCGTGCGCCCCGGCTTCGCGCCGTGCCCGCTCTGCCTCGGCACGGGCGCGGGCTCGGGCAACGACGCGTACCCCGAATGCGTCGCGTGCGCGGGCGGATTCATCCGCTGCACGGCGTGCGAAGGAACGACGCGCGTCGTCGCGTGCACCATCCGATACGTGAACGACGTCTACGTGCGCGTGCGGCGCGCGATCGTGCCCGCCGTGCACGCATCGATTCGCCCGTTCCTCGAGGCGCGCATCCCCGCCGAAGCCGCGTGGCCGAGCGAGCACGCGTTCGACCCCGAGCCGAGCATGGTCGCGAGCGCCTACCGCGGCGCTTCGGCCGTCCGCGCGCCCGAAGAGTTCCACGGCTTCTTCTTCGGCGACGCGCTCGCCCAGTGCCTCGCCGCCCGCGCGGAGGTCACGACCGGCCTCGCGCGCTTCGAGGCGTCGACGTTCGCCGTTCCAATCTTGTGGACCGTCACCGGCGAGAAGCACGACGCGTATTTCTTCGACGCGTCCGGCGCGCTGCACCACGTCGGCTGATCGCGCTCGTCTCACTCGGTCCAGACGAGGCGCGGCCAATAGTCGTCGGCGGTTCCGGGCGGCGTCGTGAGCGAGGACGAGCCGACGCCGTAGGTGACGGGCAGCTCGTTCGGCCGCGTCGGGTCCGCGAGCTCGGGGTGCACGATCGGCCCCGCGCAAAACGATTTCGGATCGTCGGCCGTCGGCAGATCGCACTCGGCGAGATCCTTCGACGGCGTCCACGGCCCGGTCGCGTCGGTCGCGACGTCGGAGTGGATCGAGCTGCCGAAGTCATCCATCCAGACGTGCGCGAAGCGGCCCGCCGAAGGCACGACCGACGACATCCACGTGCCGCCGAAGAAGACGGTCGCGCCCTGCGAAGCGTCGACCGTCGGAGTGAACTGCCCGTCTTGGCCGAAGAGCTCGACGGCGTCGCTGGCGTCGAGGCGCGCGAGCTCGCACCCTTGCTTCAAGAACTGTCCGGCCTGCGCGCAGCCCCACACGAACGCGTGCGCGCCGTCGGTCGCGACGAGCTGGGCGTCGCCGAGATCGAGATCGAGGCCCCACGGAAACGGCTTCGACGGATCGGGGATGACGATGCGCTGCGTGGCTTGATCCCATCGACCGACGCCGCCGCCGAGCTCGACCGCGCCGAACGTCGCGCTCGAGTCGACGCGAAAGAGGCGATAGAGGACGTGCGTCTTGCCCGCGAGGCGGTAGCCGCCGTCGATTTGAACGAGGACGCTCGGGTCGGGCGGGCCCTCGATCGTCACGATCGGCGTCGGCGGCGTGAGGCTCTCGGTCGGGCACGTGCCGAACGGCGCGCTCGGGTCGGGCTCGAGGGCGACGTTGCGCGCGATCTCGCCGCCGGCGAGCGTCGCGCTGTCGGCGATCCACAAGCAGCGGCCGTCGTCGGTCGGCACGCGCGCCAAGGCGGAGAGGCCCCACGCGCCGACGCTCTCCAGCCCCGACGCGCCGTGGAACGGGCGGCACACGCCCGCGTCGGCCGCGCGCGCCCAAACGCGAGCGCCGCTCGGGCACGACCACTGGTGCGCCGAAGCATCGCAAGTCGCCATGACGACCGTCGGCGCGCCGCACGGGTCGGTCGCTGCATTCTGCACGCAAGTCGGCGGCGCCGCGTGGCAGGCGCTCGACGCGTCGGTCCGCGAGAGGCCCGTGCGCGCGCCGCACGCGCAGAGAAGGAGCGGAAGAAAGCATCGCGCGTTCATGCGCGCCGCCCCGAGCAACGCGCGTGCCGCACCGAAAACCAGGGCGTTCGCGATCCGACGAGGAGACAGCACGGTGGCCTTCGGATCATGGTCAACCGGTCTTGAGCAAACTGTCTAGTCGCCCGAGCGAGCCGCCTTTAGCCAACTTTACCGGCGCGCGCATTGATCGCGCGCGTTCGAACACTACGTTCCAGCCCATGAATGCGCGGGCGCTTCTCCTGGGGCTCTTGGTGACGACCGGTTGCGCGCACGGAGTGGCGGAGCCCGTGCAGGGCCCGCTCGGCCCGCTCGACTGCGAGATGTGGAGCCAGGCGCCGGACTACGTCTACGCCGACGATCGCTTGGGCGCCGACGACGACATCCACGACTTGGCCGCGGCCTCGGACGGCACGCTGTATTTCGTGACGGGTGGCGGCGTCGCGAACGACCCCACTACGATCCTCCGCCTCGCTCCTGGGACGTCCGAGCCGGAGACCATCGTGTTCGACGCCGACCTGCCGGTGCCCGTGGGCGACACGCTCTACTTTCGTTGCGGCGGCACGCAACTCTGCTCGAGCGATCCCTCGGGCGCGTCGGTGTCCACGCTCGCCGGCGATCTCGTGACCGATCTCCACGGCCCGCTCCTCGCCGACGAGAGCGCCGTCTACGGCCTCGAAGGACGCGCGATCGTGCGCGTCCCGTTCGACGGCGGCACGCCCAGCACCTTGGCCGATCACGTCTGGGTGCAGGACCTCGACGTGACGCCTTGGGGCGCGGTCGGCGACGGGTACGTGTATTTCGTGGACGGCGCGACGCACACGCTCTCGCGCGTCCCCGCCGCGGGCGGCAAGTCGCAGCCGATCGCCTCCAAGCCCATCATGTCGCTGTCGGGCATCGGCCTGCACGGCAACTCGCTCGTCTACAACGCCGACGCGCTCTACGAGCTGAAGCTCGGCACGTCGACGCCGACGGCGATTTCTTTCGACAGCGGCGGCGACACGCTCCGCGGCTCGCCGGTCGTCGTCGACCCGAAGAGCGGCGACGTCTACATGGCGACGACCGACGGCATCCTTCGCATCGACGCGGCATTCTCGAGCTGCTCGGGCGTCGCCGACGACTGGATCGACGCGGGGTACTCGAGCCAGCTCGCGGTCGGGCGCGACGGCGTCTATTACGCGTCCGTCGACGGCACGGCGATCTCGCTCATGTCGAATTGACCGGTCAGCCCGAGCGCATGCGCTTGGCTTCCCGCGGGCGTGCGCGCCGTGCGACCATGAGCGGATGATCCGGCGAGGCTTTCTTTTCGGCGTGGTCGCGCTCGCTGTCGCGTGTGGCTCGAGCGGCGGCTCGCCGCCGGACGGTGGCGTGGACGGCGCGCCCCGCGACGGCGGACCCGGCGGCGCGACGCGGGACCGAGCGGGCTTCCGTGGGCGGGGATCCTCGACCCGTCGCGCGCCATCGACTGGTCGCGCGCGGGCGTCGAAGGCGGCATCCCCGCGCGGACGACCGTCTGCGCGACGCTGAATCCCGGCGTCACCGCGGCGCAGATCAACGCAGCCATCGCGTCGTGCCCCGACGGTCAAGTCGTGTCGCTCGGCGCCGGCACCTACGACCTCTCCGACGACGGCATCGTCATGAAGTCGGGCGTCACGCTGCGCGGCGCCGGCGCCGACGCGACCCTCCTCGTGTTCACCGCGAACAATTACTGCTCGAACCTCCAAGCCGCGATCTGCTTCTCCGGCACCAACGACTGGTCCGGCGCCTCGCAGACGCAACCCGGCGCCTCCAACGCCGCGGACTGGACCGGCGGCTACGCCCAAGGCGCGACGCAAATCACGCTCTCGAACGTCGGCAGCGCGGGCATCGTTCCCGGCCAGTACATCTACCTCGATCAGGCGAACGACACGTCGCCCGGCGCCGACTTCTTCGTCTGCGACGCCACCAGCGCGTCGTGCTCGCTCGAGGGCGGCAACGGCGGACGCACCATCGGCGGCGTGATTCGGAGCCAGATCCAAATCGTGAAGGTGACGGCCGTCAGCGGCAGCACGGTCACGATCACGCCGGGCCTCTATGCGCCCAACTGGAGGTCGAGCCAATCGCCCGGCGCGTGGTGGCCGACGACGCCGATCCAGAACGCCGGCCTCGAGGACGTGTCGGTCGACGCGACCAACGCCGGCGGCCAGATGAACGTCGCCGTCTACAACGCGATGAACGACTGGGTGCGCGGCGTTCGGCTCGTGCGCACGTGCACCTGCCAGCGCTCGCTCGTTCAGCTCGGCATGGCCGCGCACTGCACCATCGCCGACGACTATTTCTACGGCACGCAAGGCCAATCGGAGAACTACGGCATCGAGTCGTACGGCGGAGCCGACAACCTGATCGAGAACAACCTCCTGCAGCACGTCGTCGCCCCAATGGTCGTCCAACAGAGCCTCGGCTCGGTCTTCGCGTACAACTACGCGATCAACGACACCTACGCCGACGGGCTGGGCATTCACTGGCTGGCGGACGAGGTCGTCCAGCACAACGCGGGCGTCGAATACAATCTCTACGAGGGCAACATCGGCCCCGGGTTCGGCGGCGACGTGTTCCACGGCAATCAGCTCATGAACACGCTCTTTCGCAACTACTTCCTCGGGACCGATCCCGGGCGCGCGGACAACACGGTCGTCGTCGCGCTGCAATCGTACGTTCGATACATGAACATCGTCGGCAACGTGCTCGGCACGCCCGGCACGACGACGAAATACGAAGGCAGCGGCGCGGTGGGCGAGTCCGCGACCGTGTTCAACTTGGGCGGCGGCAACACGGAGGGCAACGTGACGGTGGCGGCCGACCCGCTCGTCGTCTCGACGCTCATGCGCTGGGGAAATTACGACACGGCGAACGGCGCTGCGCGATTCGAGCCGAGCGAGGTGCCGAGCGCGATCGGCAGGTACGCCAACGCCGTCCCCGCGACGCAGACGCTCCCCGCGTCGTTCTATCTCGGGTCCAAACCCGCGTGGTGGCCGGCGAACAAAGCCTGGCCGCCGATCGGGCCCGACGTGACCGGAGGCAACCTCGACGGGCTGAACGGACACGCCAACACGCTCCCCGCGGAGGACTGTTATCGCGGAGCGATGGGCGGCCCCGCGGACGGAATCGGGCGGCGTGCTCGGGTTCAACGCGACTGCGTGCTACGGGATTCCGTGACGGACGCGCGCGCGCCCTCGCGACGAAAATCCGCGAGGAGCTCGACGAGCTGCGAGATCTCGACGGGCTTGACGACGTGAGCGTCGATGTCGGCCTCGCGCGTGCGGCGGCGATCGGACTCCTGCCCGTACCCCGTGACGGCGACGAGGTGCATGCGCTCGCCGCCCGGCAAGCTGCGGAGACGCGCGGCGAGCTCGTAGCCGTCCATCACCGGCAAACCGATGTCGAGCAGCACGACCTTGGGCGCGAACGTGGTGGCGACGCGGAGCGCCTCGGGAGCGTCGTACGCGACGCGCGTGGAGTATCCGACGGCGCGCAGCGCCTCGGAGAGCATCTCCGCCGCGTCTTCGTTGTCGTCCACGACGAGGACGCGAAAGACGTCCGGCGGCTGGGGCGACGACATCGGGGCGGCCTCGACCCGAGCGTGGGTCGTCGACGCGTGCGAAAGCGGGAGGTCGACGGTGAACGAGCTTCCTTTGCCGCGCCCCGCGCTGCGGGCCGAGACGGTCCCGTCGTGGAGCTTCACGAGGTTCGCGACGATGGTGAGCCCGAGCCCGAGCCCGCCTTGCGCGCGATCGAGCGCTTGCCGCTCCTGCGCGAACGGCTCGAAGACACGCCCGATCATGTTCGGCGCGATGCGGATGCCGTCGTCGGAGACCTCGAGCAAGACGCGCTCGCCGGCGCGCCGCGCGCGAATCGTCACATGACCGCCCGCCTCCGTGTACTTCGCCGCGTTCGTCAGCAGGTTCGAGACGACCTGCGCGAGGCGCACCGCGTCGCCGTCGATCGTCAAGCCGCGCACGGGCACGTCCACGTCGAGGTGGTGCCGTCGTTGCTCGAGCAGCGGGCTCGACATCTCGATCGCCTTCGCGACGACGTGCGACACCTCGAGCGTCTCGCGTTTGAGCTCGACCTTGCCGCGCGTGATTCGAGAGGCGTCGAGGAGGTCGTCGACGAGGCGCGTGATGTGTCCGACCTGGCGCTCGATGATCGTGCGCTCCTTCGCGAGTGAATCGTCGCCGCGTAGGCGCATCAGCTGGAGCGCAGTGCTGATCGGCGCGAGCGGGTTTCGAAGCTCGTGGCCGAGGATCGCGAAGAACTCGTCCTTCGCGCCGTTCGCCTCTTCGGCGTCGCGGCGCGCGCGTGCGAGCTCGGTGACGTCGAAGCAGACGATGATGATCGACTCGATCGCGCCGTCTTCGCCGGGAAGCGGCTGGTAGACGAAATCGAAGAAGTGCTCTTCGGCGGCGCCCTTCGTGCCGTCGAGCATGACGCGCGTCGAGCGACCGACGTACGCCTCGCCGGTCGAGTAGACGCGCGAGACGCGCTCCAAGATGCCTTGACCCGCGAGCTCCGGCAGCGCCTCGCGGAGCGGCTTCTCCAAGAGCGCGCGGTCGCCGACGAGCGCGCGGTAGCTCGGATTGGCGACCTCGAAGACGAAATCCGGCCCGCGAAGCACGGCGATCCCGACCGGCGCGTGCTCGAACAGGACCGAGAGTCGACGCACGCTCTCGCGACGCATCGCCCGCTCTCGCTCGGCCGCGTCCTTCTCGGCTTGCTCGGCGCGCTGCGCCGCGACGTTCGCCGCGATTTCGCGCGCGGCTCCCTCGAAGAACGCGCGATAGGCACCGTCGAAGCGAAGCCGCGGGCTCTTCCCGAATGCCGCGACGCCGACCGGCGGATCCCCGCTCGACCGGCGCAGCGGCACGATGCAGAGCGAGGTCACCGGCTCGGGCCACGGTCCGGCGACGATCGAAGCGTCGACCTCGACGGGCGCGTTGGTCTCGAACGCGCGCGCGGCGGACGCTTCGGCGAACGCGAGCGCCTCATCGGAGAGGCCGACGCGCGCCCCGAGCTGCAGCCCGCGCTTCGATTCGCTCGACGTCCAGATCGCGGCGCACGGGATGTCCTTCGCGTTCGCCTCGAAGGCGACGACCGCTTGCGCGAGGACGTCGCGTCGCATGGCGAGCGCGTGCAGCGTATTGGTGCGGCGCTCCGCGAGCACGGCGTCGGTCATCTCGATGACGGGTTGATAGATGCCCGCGATGCGCCCCTCGTCGTCGCGGAGCGGGCTGAACGTGAACGTGAAGTAGGCCTCTTCCGTGAACCCGTGGCGCGTGAGCGTGAAGGGCGCGCGCGCGACCTCGACCGGCCGGCCCTCGTCGAGCACCTGGCGCATCCACGGCATGATCACCTCGTACGTGTCGGGCCAGCACAGGCGATAGGGCGCGCCGAAATACTCGGGGTGCCGCGGGCCCATGATCACTGCGTAACCGTCGTTGTAGATCTGCGTCTGCTCGGGGCCCCAGAAGATGATCGCCGCCGTCGGCAGCGCCAGGATCATCTCGAAGTAGCTCTTCAGGCTGCGCGGCCAAGACTCCATGGGGCCGAGTGGAGTTTGGGCCCAATCGATGGCGCGCAGGAGCTCAGGCGTGATCGGCGTCATGGAACCCCGCTCTCTCTTGCACCCTCCGGGCCTCGCGACAAGCCTCGATGCTCGACGTTGGCTTCGCCGGCCGGGGCTGCAAGAGTAGCGCGACATGCCGCGCATCGACGGTTGGCTCCAACGTTTCGCCGATCTCTTCGCTCGACCCGAGGAGCGCGAGCGCCGCAGCCTGATGCGCGTGCCGAGCGTCGCCGTCGCCGACGCCCGCGACGGGACGCTCGTCCGCGTCGTCGGGCGCGTCGTCACGACGGTCGACGGCGCCACGATCGCGCCGTTCACTGGGACGCCGAGCGTCTGGTTCCACGCGCGCTA
Source organism: uncultured delta proteobacterium (assembly GCA_963731595.1). GTDB lineage: Bacteria > Myxococcota_A > Polyangia > Polyangiales > Polyangiaceae > DASXHD01. Next base: position 144,993 of record CAVSWE010000009.1, on the reverse strand, counting down.
CGACGTGCTTCACCGCAACGACGACGTCAACGACCTCGTCGCCGCGACCAGCGTGTTCCGTCGGGACCACAAGGCGGCCGAGTGGGTCACCGAGCTCTCGGCCGACGAAGGCCGGCGCTTTTGGATCGACGACGGCTCGGCCGTCTTGGCCGAGGTCGACGCGAGCACCGCCAACGTGATCGCGCGCCTGCGCCGCGTGAGCGACACGCGCTTTCTCGACGCCGACCCGCCCGTCTTCCGCGAGTTCATGCGCGCCCACGGCCAGAGGACGACGCTCTTCATGGGCTCCGATCTCGAGAAGGGCTTCTTCGAGAGCCGCCTCGTCGAAGGCGACACGGCGGTCGTCGCGGGCATCGCGAAACGCACGGCCGGCGCGCCGCAGCTCGTCGGATACCGCTCGACGAGCAGCGTCTACGTCGTCCTGACGGACGCGGTCGTCACGTCCGCGTGATCACTCAATTCGGCGTCTTCGTCACGACGTACAGCGTCGTGACGAACGAGAAGGATCCGTCGGCTGAATCGAACGACTGGTCGAGGGCGTCGTAATAGAATTTGCAGGCGACGACGGTCGCGTTGCAGTCGAGCGCCGCGGACGCCGCTCGCGTCGCGTCGGTCACTGTGGCGTGCCCCGCTCGGTCACATGTCGATGCCGGTCGGAATGACCTCCGAGTCGTGCTCGGCGAACGGGATCTCGCGCTCGTACGAGAACAAGTGCGCGTGCTTCATCGCGCGCGTGTGGCGCTCGCACCACCACGTCTTGCCGTGGGAGCTCGCGCGCGCGGCGAGACAATCCGCGCACGGCGGCTCGATGGCGGGCTCGTGCGCAACGGGCTCGGGAGCCGGTCCGGCGACGAGCACCGGGCAGGGAGCTGCTTTGAGGAGGCGCTCGGCGAGCGTCCCGACAATCCAGCTCTTGAGGTGGGGCTTCTCGTCGGTGCCGACGACGATCAAATTCGCGTGCACGTCGGACGCGAGCTGCACGATTTCGCGCACCGTGTTGCCGCTGCGCAAGTGAATGCCGACCGTGATTCCGCCGAGGCCCCCGACCGCCGCGGCCTTGTCGTTGGCGTAGTTTCGCAGCTGGCCGACGAGCTTTCGTCGCTGCGTGTCGTCGAGCGCGCCACCGAAGACGTGAACCAAGTGAATCGCAGCGCGGCCGGGGATCGCGCGCGCCGTGCGAACGGCCTCGTCGAACGCGCGACCGCCGGTCGCGGCAAAATCGAAATCGACGACGATGGAGAAGGGAGTCTTGTCGGACATGGCTGGCACCTCGACCGCGAGCCGATGCACCGGCGCGCTCGCTGGCGAAGTTAACCATTCGACCGGCCGCGCGCTGCCGCTGCGCCTAGTTCGCCGTGAAGGTCACGGTGCAAGTCCCGCCGGGTCGGCGATCGCGACGGAAATGCGCGCGGCCGGCCATCTCTGACCCATGCGCACACTCCTCCTGTTCGTCGCGGCGTTTTCCGTCGGATGCTCGGGCAAGATCGACGACCCCGACGCGTCGGTCGATGCAGCGACGGCCGAAGCGTCGACCTCCGATTCCCCCGCGGCATCCGCTCTCTCTGGGACGTGGGTCGGCTACGTCGAGAGCTTCAAGTTCGGTGACGGCAGCGGCGCGGTGACGCTCGTCCTCGACGGCAGCGGCGCGGGCACGACGTTCTTCGGACCCGGCCCCGCGCTCGCGCCGCCGACGGATCCGGAAATCGGTTATCCCCCGGAGGCTGACGCACGGGAGAACTTCGCCTTCACGAACTTGAGCCCGACGTTCGCCGCGCCGAGGCTCACAGTCTCCGTCGCGCCGGGCGAGGTTCACAAGACGTGGTGCGAGCTCCAGACGACGGTTTATCCGATGTACAACAGCGAGTCGGACGGCGGCTGCGGCCCACTGCTCGGCTACGGCTGCTTGCCGAACGCGGCGACGCAAGGAAACGGGAGCAGCTGCGCGTGGAGCTCGTGCGACCACCCGAATTGGACGACGATCGATTGCGGGAAGCTGGCGCTCTGCAGCATGGGTGGCGGCGCGTGCCAGTGTGCCCAGACGAGCTGCACGGTGAACCTGCCGCCGTCGGGATCGATCGCGTTCGACGTTCAGCTCGCGGGCAACTCGCTGGACGGAAGCGTCACCGGGCTCGACGGCTCGGTGCACAACGTCCACTTCACGCGGCAGTGATCAGCAAGGTGGCCGCGCTCCCGACGGCCGGACGCGGCCTCACGGATCGTACGCGATGCGCTCTTTCGCGTCGGCGATGACGTCCGCCTTCTGGATCCACACGGGCCGGTTCTGGTTTCGCCGCCAGCGCTCCGCCTCGTTGCGGAAGTACGGGCTCGCGTTGTCCCAGACCTCGCCGCCGGGGAGCGCGTTCTTCGAGACCGGCGCGGGCGATTGCACGTCGGCGACGAACCGCTGCGTCGGGCCGCTGCCGTACGTGAAATCCAAACCGGAGAGCGTCGCAGGGTGCGAGCCGAAGTTCGCGACGTCGACCGTGTGCAGATCCCCGTGGCGCGGGAACCCGTTGGGGAAGATCGGATCGCCCGTCGGCGGGATGGAGAGCGAGCCCCAGAGCGGGACGAGCGCGCCGAACGTCAGCGTGTGCGGCACGCCCCAGCGCCATTTGCTGCGGTCGGTGCCGAACGTCCCGTTCAAGTAGTCGAGCGCGTCGAGCAGCGCCTTGATCGCGAGCTGCTCGCTCGTCTCGGTGACGCTCGTCGTCGTCATGTCGTCGAAGAGCGCGCTCTCGCCGGTCGCGGCGTCGTAGGTCGCGAGCTTGGTCGGGTCGGCCGCGGTCCAGATGTACGCGAGCATGCGCGGGACCTCGGGGATGCCCTGGCCGCCGAGCGCCGCGATCTCGTCGTCGAACGTGAGCTGCCCCATGCGCACGAGCCACGTCTCGAAGAGGAGCGTCGCTTGCGCGGGGGTCATCGTCGCGTCGGTGAGGAGCGAGCCGTCGTCGGGGCTCACGCCGGACTCGGACGCGTAGTCGGCGTTCGCCCAGGCGGTGAGCCACTGCGCGATCTCGCCGACGTTCGCCGCGCCGTAGCGCGAGTCGCCGACGACCGCGGTGAGATCGGGGTGCGTGCCGGGCGTCGTCTTCTCCGCCTCGGCGGCCGTGATCGCGGCGGCGAGCTTCGGCGCGAGCATGGCGCCGAACGGCGAGTGCACGTCGGCCTGGATGCTCGCCATGTCGTCGGGCGTCGCCGGGTGTCCGAGCGTCTTGATCCGCTGCGTGATGCGCCCGACGCGGAAGCCGAGATCGAAGTGGCCGCCGATGTAGACCGGATCGCCGTTCGCGAGCGTGTCGTTCGAGGGATCGTTGTCGAGCGTGACGCCGACCTGATCGGCGTTGGCGGTCGCGACGAACCCTTGCGACGGGTTCTTCACGTGCGGCACGTACGCCTCCTCGAGATCGCCGGTCCACTCCGCCGAGCCGTCGCCCGGCAAGACGAACATCGGGAGCGTGCCCTGGTACTTGCTCGCGTCCCACGCGACCGCGCCGGGGGCGCGCTTCGGGATGCGCGACTGCGACGTGTAGAAGATGTTGCCCTGGTCGTCGGCGCTGACCCAGTTCTGCGCGCCGACCCTGAAGTCGCGCATCGCCGTGCGCACGTCCTCGACCGAGGTCGCGCGCTGGAGGTTGTCGATCGCGGTCACCTCCTTCGAGGGATCGAGGCCGGTCCACCGGTACGAGAGCGCGCCCTTCTGCGGATCGGGCGGCGACGACCGCGTGGTTCACGATCGTCGGGATGATCGGCCCGTGGTGCGGCACGACGAGCACGTCGTATTCGACCGGGCTCCCGTGGGCGACGTTGATGGTCTCGTGCACCTTCTGAATCGCGACCTGCTGGCCGTTGAAGGTGACGCTCGCGCCGTCCGCCGAGAGCGTCTCCTTGTAGACGTCGGTCACGTCGAAACCCGCCGTCGTCGCGCCCCACGCGACGTGCTGGTTCTCGCCGAGGATGACGACCGGAATGCCGGGGAAGGCGAGACCCGCGGCCTCGAGATCTTGCGAAGCGTCTTGGCCGGGCGGCGCGTGCACCGAGAGGTGGACCATCCAGAAGACGCTCGGCGCGGTGAGCGAGAGGTGCGGATCGCTCGACACGATCGGGTGCCCGTCGGCGGTGAGGCTCGGCCCGACGACCCAGTTGTTCGACCCGCGCGTCACGAGATCGCCGAAGACGCGATCGATCGAGTGCTGCGCGTCGCGCCAGCCCGCCGTGCGCGCGACGAGCTCGCTCGCGAGCCGCAGGCGCGCCGGGATCGTGCGCGGCTTCGCGTGCGCGGCGCCGCCCGGCCTGAAGCCCTGCGTGAGCGTCGTGTCGTTCGGGAAACCGCCGGGCAAGACGAGCGTCGGATCCAGCGGCGCGAACCGCAGCATGTCGCGCTCGAGGCCGACGCGCTTGACGATCTCGGGATCGCTCGACGTGGCGACGAACTTCGTCTGCGCTTCGTCGAGGAAGGTCTGACGATCGATGTCGCTGCCGGCGTCGAACGAGAGCGCCTCGGACTGGTAGCGCGCGATCGCGAGCGAGTCGACGCACGTCCACGGCGTCATCAGCGTCGAGGGGAAATCGAGGATCCCCTTCGGCAGCGCCTCGTCGCCCGACTGGACGCGCGCGTAATACTGCGAGACGCCGTCGGCGAAGGCGTCGAACGATTTCTTCTCGGGGCCGTTCGGGTCGAGCGCGTCGCACATCTCTTGCGCGACGCGCGTGAGGCCGATCGTGCGCGCGTTGATGTCGTCGTCGATGAGGCTCGGCGAGAGATCGCCGAACGCTTCGGCCATGCGTCCCTCGGCGAGACGACGGAGGAGCTCGAGCTGCACGTGGCGATCGCGGCCCATCTGGTAGCCCATGACGCGCATCGCGTCGCCGATGTTGGTCGCGTAGATGTGGACCATGCCGTACTCGTCGCGCACCGCGTCGACCGGGCCGGTCAAGTTCTGCATCTTGACGTTGTCGGTGATGGGCACGCTGTCGTCGCCGAGCGGGCGCGCGGGCCCCGCGGGAGGCGACGTCGAGTCGCACGCGAGCGCCAAGAAAATGGCGGAGACGAGACCCCCGAAGAGCGAGGCGCGTTTCATCGGCGCGCACTCTACCGCAGAAACCCGCCGCTCGGCGCGCGTTCAGACCGGCGCGCGGCCGGCGTCGCGGAGCATGCCGCCGAAGAGCTCGAGTCGCCCCCGCAGCTTCGGGTCGGTCTCGAGCCGCTCGAGCGGGGAGGGGATCCGGTACGACCAGTTGTGCTCGCCCACCGAATTGGGCGTGTTGATGCGCGCGCGCTCGCCGAAGATCTCGGTGACGAGCACCATCGTGAGCGCCGAGCGCGCGGAGAAGAGGAGCTGGAGGAGCGCCCGTTCGCGCTCGGCCTCGGGCGCGTCCACGCGGGTCTTGGCGAGCGCCGCGAGCGACGCGCGATCGCGCTCGGGCAGCGAGTCGTAGAAGGCGAGGAGCGGCGGCGTGTCGTGCGTGCTGTACGAGGCGACCGAAATCTCCGGGAATTCAGCCGGATTTCGCATCGTCTCGTCCGCCTCTTTTTCCCACGGGAGGATTTTGTAGCCGGGCAAGCTCATCTCGGCGAGCGCGCGGCGGACGAACTGCGGGATGACGCCGAGGTCCTCGACGATGATCTCGGCCTTCTGCGCGGCCTCGCGCATCGCGGCGAGCACGCGCCGGCCGTGCGACTCCTGATCGCCCTCGTCCTTCGGATCGAACTCGCCGAGCGCCTCGCCCTTGCGCACGTACTGGCGAAAATACCCGACGACGTGATCGAGCCGGAAGCCGTGATAGAGGCGCGCGGCGTGCGCGGCGCGCGCGCGGAGCCACGCGTGCTGCTCGGCCTCGAGCGCGTTCCAATCGTAGGGAGGCAGGCCCCACGACTGGCCGATGTCGCTGAACTCGTCGGGCGGCGCGCCGAGATCGAGGTCGCTCCGAAAGAGCCGCGACCACGACCAGACGTCGGCGCTCTCGCGGCCGACGACGAACGGCAAGTCGCCGAAGAGGAGCACGCCCTCTTCGCGCACGGCCGCGCGGGCGCTCTCCCACTGCTCGAAGAGCTGCCACTGGAGGTACTGGTGAAAGCGAATGCGCTTGGCGAGCCGCGCGCGCGCGTCGTCGAGCGTCGCCGGATCGCGCGTGCGCTCGGGCGTGGGCCACGTGGACCAGCCGGTGCCGCCGTGCTCCTCGCGAAGCGCGACGTAGAGCGCGAGATCTTGCTCCCAGAGCTCCTCGCGCGCGACGAAGGCGCGGAGGCGCGCCGCGCGCGGCGTGTCTTTGTCCCACTCGCGTGCCTCGAAATTGGCGAACGCGGCCTCGAGCGCGCGCATCTTGAGCGAGCGGACGCGCGCGTAGTCGACGTGCCCGAGCGCGCGGAGCGCCTCGCGCTCGCGGAGGCCCTCTTCGCCGAGGGCGCGCTCGAGGTCGCCGGCGCCGAGATCGGCGATCGCCGCGACGGTCGCGTAGATGGGGTCGAGGCCGAAGCCGGTCCGCGCGCCGTAGGGTGACGTCTCGCCGCGCGCGAGCTCGTGGGGCGGCAGGAGCTGCACGACCGAGAAGCCGTGACGGCGGAGGACGCGCGCGCACGCCGGCAGATCGGCGATCTCGCCGATGCCCCAGTCGTGGTCGCTTCGCAGCGAAAAGAGAGGCAACGTCACGCCCGCGATCTTCTTCTTGGACTCCGGCACGCGCGCTCTTTCGCACGGCCGCGTCCGGCGCGCAAGGGCGGCGTAACTCAGGCATGAGTGACGCTCGAAGCCACGAGGAAATCCGGCCCCGCCGCTCGAGATCGTTACGCCAAAGACCACTTGAACTGATGGTCTCATTCTGCGGCTGGAAGCCAACACGCGGCAGCGAGACGAAACCGGCCGGACCGGCGCCATTCTGCTCGCAGGAGGCGCCGGTGGCGGGGTCCTCGTCCGCCAGCGCCGCTGGCGAGCGCACGGCGGCGGCCCGGCCGCGCGTTCATCGCTGCCGCGTGTCGTTTCCTGCGCCTCGACAAGACGAGATCGCTTCAAGCGGCTTTGGCGGTAGCACGCTACCGATCTTGGGATAGTGTCCCGCGCATGCCCGTGACCTACCGGCAAGCCGGCGTGGACATCGACGCCGGCGACGAGCTCGTCGAGCGCATCAAGCCCCTCGCCAAGAAGACGCGCATCGCCGAGGTGCTCGCGGACGTTGGCGGCTTCGCCGGGATGTGCCGCGTGCCCGGCGGGGTCGACGAGCCGGTGCTCGTGAGCGGCACCGACGGCGTCGGGACGAAGCTCAAGGTCGCCTTCGCGACCGGCGTGCACGACACCATCGGCGTCGATCTGGTCGCGATGAGCGTCAACGACGTCGTGACGACCGGCGCGCGCCCGCTCTTCTTTCTCGACTACTTCGCGACCGGCAAGCTCGACGTCGCCGTCGCCGAGAAGGTCGTCGCCGGCATCGCGCGCGGCTGCGAGGAGTCCGGCTGCGCGCTGCTCGGCGGCGAGACCGCGGAGCTGCCGGGGATGTACGCCGACGGCGAGTACGACCTCGCGGGCTTCTGCGTCGGCGTCGTCGCGCGCGCGCGCATCGTCGACGGCTCGCGCGTCGCGGCCGGCGACGCGATCGTCGCGCTCCCGAGCTCCGGCCTCCACTCCAACGGCTACTCGCTCGCGCGCAAGGTGCTCCCGGACCTCGCCGAGAGGCCGCGCGAGCTCGGCGAGTCGGTCGGCGAGGCGCTCCTCCGGCCGACGCGTCTCTACGCGAAGACGGTGCAAGCCGTGCTCGCCGCCGGCCACGACGTGCGCGCGATGTGCCACGTGACCGGCGGCGGCCTGCCGGGCAATCTCCCGCGCGTCTTGCCCGAGGGACTCGGCGCGAGCGTGCGCGAGGACTTCGCGCGGCCCGCGATCTTCAATCTCGTCGCCGCGCGCGGCCCCGTCGACGTCGGCGAGATGCGGCGGACGTTCAACCTCGGCGTCGGGTTCGTGTTCATCGTGCCCGCCTCCCAGGCCGCCGCGCTCGTCGCGACGCTCCGCGGCGCAGGCGAATCGCCCTTCGAAATCGGCAGCGTCGTTCAGGTCGATCGCGAGACGCCATTCGAAGAGCGCGTGCGCTACGATCGGGTCGCATGACCTCGCCGCTCGCGAGCACACGCTCCGGATCGCCGCCGCGCAGCGGCAAGCAGCTCCGTCTCGGCGTGCTCCTCTCGGGCAGCGGGACGAATTTTCAGGCCATCCTCGACGCCATCGACGAAAAGCGCCTCGACGCGAGGGTGTGCGTCGTCATCTCGAACGTCGCGAGCGCCGGCGGGCTCGAGCGCGCCAAGAAGAAGGACATCCCGGCGATCGTCATCGACCACCGTCGCTACGGGAATCGAAAGGACTTCGACGCCGCGGTCGTCGAGGTGCTCGAGGGTCACGGCGTCGACTACGTCGTGCTCGCCGGCTTCATGCGCGTGCTCACGAGCGTGCTGCTCGACGCCTTTCCGATGCGCGTCGTCAACATCCACCCGGCGCTCTTGCCCGCGTTTCCGGGGCTCAACGCGCAGTCGCAGGCGTTTGCGTACGGCGTCAAGGCCGCGGGCTGCACGGTGCATTTCGTCGACGCCGGCACCGACACCGGACCCATCATCGCGCAGGCGGTCGTCCCGGTGCTGAACGAGGACGACGACGAGAGCTTGCGACAGCGCATTTTGAGGGCCGAGCACAGGCTCTTTCCGACGGTGCTGCAATGGATCAGCGAAGGGCGCGTCACTGCGAAGCCCGGGCTGAAGGGAAACGATCGTGCCCGCGTCGTCCTCGACGGGGTCGAGGGAGCCTTCCTCTTCGCCGACCCTTAAGCCGCGCGCGGAGCGGTCGTACCCCCGAGTGCAGGCATGCTCGATTTGTCGATGTCCGACGGCGACCACGCGGAAGGCGACGACAGCGCCGTCGCGCTCGCCTTGCCGCGGCCGCCCGCGCGCCCGCCGGCGGATTCGGCCAGCGAGCTCCAGGTCGCGCGGGCCCTGGTCGTCGTCACAATCGATTCGCCCGTCCACAAGCGTGCGGTCGGCGAGGCACTCGACGCGATGGACCTCGCGTTCGTCGGCGGCGACTGCCTGCATCACGCGGTCCTCGTCGTCGCGGACGCGCGCGGCGACGTCCGCGCGCAGCTCGCGGCGCTCCGGAAGCTCGCGCGGCCCGACGCGGCAATCCTCATCGTCGGCGCCGAGTCGCCGGACGCCGTCCGCGAGGCGCACGCCGCCGGCGCGTTCGCGTGCTTGCGCGCGCCGCTCGTCGCCGAGGAGTTCGCGAGCCTCGTCAACGTGGCGCTCGACGCGCGCACGAGCCGCGAGCGCGTGGCCGATTTGGAGCAGCGGCTCGACGTCGAGGCGCACCTCGCGTCAATCGGTCGAATCAGCGCGGGGCTCGCGCACGAGGTGAGCGGGCCGCTCCTCACCGCGACGATGAACCTCGAGGCGTTCGAGTCGAATCGTTCGCTCCTTCGCGGCGACGGTGCGCGAGCTCGTCGCCGCCGAGCCGGACGCCCGCGCGCGCGCCGGCGTGCGCGTGCTCCACGAGCTCGCCGAGCTCGAATCCGCCGGCCTCGACGAGGCGCTCGCCGGGACGCGAACCGCTCACGAACGACTCCGCTCGATCGTCGGTCTGATGCGCGGCTTCATGGATCGCGACCGCGCCGCGCGTGGCGAGCCCGTGGATCTACGCGGCGTGCTCCGAGAAGCGCGCGCTCTCTCGGCCGCGCAATTGGTCGGCGCGGACGTCGACGTGCTCGACGAGCCCGCGTGGGGCGTCGCCGATCGCAGCCTCTTGCTGCAGATCCTGCAGAATCTCTGCGCCAACGCGGCGCACGCGGCCAAGACGCTCTCGTCGCCGCAAGTGCGACTCCACTGCTACGTCTCCGGCGAGTGGGCGATCGTGTCCGTGCGCGACAACGGGCCAGGCATCGAGAGCGCGCTGCACGCGCGAATCTTCGAGCCGTTCTACACGACTCGCCGCGGCGCCGGCGGCACGGGCCTCGGCTTGGCGCTCTGCCGCGAGTACGCGCGCCGCATGGGCGCCGAGCTGTCGCTCTGGAGCGCGCCGGGCCGCGGCGCGTGCTTCCGCGTGATGATGCCGCGCGCGCGGTGATCACCCGAGCTCGACTTTGCTCCACATCTCTTTGCGCATCCGCTCCTTCTTGCGGTCGGTGCGCGTGATGATCCGCGCGACGCTCCACGCCGCGAGGAGCTCGCCCTCTTGTCCGAGCCCGGGCATCGTCGATTTTCCGACCAAGAACGCGTTGCCCAGCGGGCCGCGGAGCATCTCGCCGGAGAGGCCGGCGAGCATCCCCTCCGAGCCTTGGCGCGACGCGGACGCGTCGATCGCGTAGACGGCTTGCATCGGCTCGGGCTCGGTCGTCGCGCCGGTGCGCCGCAAGAGCGCGCGCTCGACGAGCGCCTTCTTTCCGCCGCGATAGTCCCAGAGCGGCAGTCCGTCGTGCGGCGAGTCGGCGACGAGCACGTGGCGCTCGTAGAAGGGGAGGAACCCCTCGAGCGTCGAGAGCACGCGCGCGCGCGCGGTCTCGATCGCGTCGTCGAGCTCGCGGGAATTTTCGGCGTCGAGGAAGGTCTCGGCGACGAGCAGCGACGTGCCCGCGGGCGCCTCGCGCGGCGTCGTGCGCTGGAGGTGAATCGCGCCGTCGAACGACGGCGGCCGCGGGACGATGAACGCCTCCTGGCCGAGCGCGGCCGGCAAGCCTTCGTTTCGCACGAGCATCGAGACGACGAAGCGGCGCGACGCGACGCGCACGTCGGGCAGCGACGCGAGCGTCCGGCGCGGCGGCTCGTAGGCCGCGGCGAGCTCGAGGAGCGACGTCGCCGTGTCGTCGGTCACGACGAACTGGACGCCCACCGTCGCGTCCTCGCCGAACACCGAGACGCCGGTCGCGCGGCCGCCGCGCACGACGATTTTCTCCGCGCGCTCCGCCAGCTCCACCTCGCCGCCGTGCGCGCGAATTCGCTCGGCGAGGAAGTCGGCGAGCTCGTCCTCGCCGCCCGCGAGGCAAGAGAGGCCTCGCGTCCACGCGCCGTGCAAGCGCGCCACCGCGAACGACGAGAGCGGCTCGGCGCGATCGGCGGAGAAGCGCGCCGTCACGTCGACGACGGTCCGGTACGGGTGCTCGCGCGGAAAATCCGCGAGCAGCTCGCGCGCGCCCTCGCCCGTGGCGCCGAGGTGCGGCAGCCGCGCGACGGCGCGCGCGGTCTCGCGACGCTCCCAGAAACCGCCCGGCGGCCAGACGACGTCGCGCTCGAATGCGGCGTCGGCGGCCGCGTTCGTGTCCGCGAGATCGGCGTAGAGCTCGTCGACCACGCGCCGCACCTCGGGGAACTCGCGATCGATCTCGCGCGCGAACAAATCGGTCGCCGGCGGCATCTCGATGCGCCGCCCCGGCATCATGACCTGGAGCATCGGGTCGACGGCGAGCATGCGGCGGCGGAACGTCTGCGACTGCGCGAGCTCGACGAGCACGCGCCCGAACGCGGGCGAGGCCCCCGCGAGGAGCGTGAACGGACGCCGCGCGAGCGGCAGTCCTTCGAACGCGTAATGCACGGGCCGATGGCCTTGTCCGAGCACGAGGACGCGCCACGATCGGCGCGCCAGGAGCGCGGCCGCCGTCAACGCGGCGACGCCCGCGCCGAGCACGACCACGTCGTGGTGCTTCATCCGACCTCGGCCATCGTCGCGTTCTCTTACCAAAAATCTTGGCCCTCGGTCGATCCGGCGCATTACGATTTCAATCGAAACCGGAGGTGTCGATGACGCCGGAGGAAGTGCTCGCGTCGCTCGTCGAGCTCGCGAAGCGCACAGGCATACGTGTGCGCTTCGACGAGATGACGAGCCAAGGTGGTTTGTGCATGGTTCGGGGCGAGCCGCTCGTCGTCCTCGACGTCGGCAGCTCGGCGGCGGAGCAGGCTGAAATCCTGGCCGTTGCGCTCTCGCGTTTCGGCGTCCTGCCCATCTATTTGCCGCGCTCGCGGCCGCGGCGTTTCGCCTTGCGTCATTGAGGCGGATCGACGACGCTCTTGGGGCCTTTCGTCCGATGTCCGAACCGAACCGGAGTCCCTCCCCGATCGTCACCGGAACGGTGATCAACGATCGGTACGAGATTCGACAGAGCCTCGGCAAGGGAGGCATGGGCGAGGTGTTTCTCGCCTACGACCGAACGACGCAGCTCCCGGTCGCGCTCAAGATCGTCCGCGAGGAGTCGCGCATGCCGGGCGACGACGAGGCGCTCCGGCAAGAGCTCCTCCACGCGCGCTCGGTGAGCCACCCGAACGTCTGCCGCGTGCACGATCTCGTGCCCTCGAAGTACGGGCCGATCCTCGTGATGGAATACATCACGGGCCAGACGCTCCACACGCACATCCGTCGGAAGAAGGCGCAGGGCGGGTACACGTCCGACGAGTTTCGGCGGCTCGCGAGCGAGATCTGCGCGGGCGTCGCGGCGATCCACGCGCAGGGCCTCGTGCACGGCGATCTCAAGCCGGGCAACGTCATGGTCACCTCGACGCCCGACGGCGGGCTCGGCAAGGCGGTCGTCCTCGACTTCGGCTTCGCGAAGGAGCGCGCGCGCGTCTCGGCGCGTCGGCCCGGCGCGCCGCCCGACGGCGGAACGCCGAACTACATGGCGCCCGAGCGCATTCGCTCCGGCGGCGCCTCTCCCGAGGACGACGTCTACGCGCTCGGCCTCACGCTCTGGGAAATGTGGACCTGCCGCGTGCCCGAGCCCGGCTACAAGCCGCGCGCCAAGCCGATGCGCGCGCAGATCATGTTCGACGTGCCGGCGGGCCTCTCGATCGACGAGATCAAGCAGGTCTTCCGCTGCCTCGCCGACGATCCGCCGGCGCGCCTGCCCGCGCGTCATCTCCGGTTCTTCAACCCGACGACGCTGACGACCAACCCGCTCCAGGTCGCGCGCGAGCGCTTGGACCCGGGCCCGCCGCCGGGCCGCAACGCGACCGCGCAGTTCGCGCCCGGGCAGCAAGCGCTCCTCGCGACCTTCGCGTCGAACGCGACCGAGTACGTGGGCGAGCTCGTCTCGCTCGACGCCGCCGAGCACACGATCGGCCGCCGCGCCGACAACGACACGTGCGTGCCCGAGCCGACCGTGAGCGGACAGCACGCGGTGCTCCACTGGCAGAACGGCACCTGGAACATCGAAGACAAAGGCTCGACCAACGGCACGTACGCCGAGCACACCTACGAGCGCCGCCACACGGTCTCGCTCATGCACGGCGGCGAGGTGCAGTTCGGCGAGCTCCGCTACAAGCTCGTGTCGTTCACGCGCGAGAGCCCGCACCACAAGCGCGCGCGCGCGTACCTCGCCAAGCGCGACGGCCTGACGGGCCTGCTCACGCGCGACATGCTGCTCAAGGCGATCGACGAAGAAGCGGCGTTCGCCGAGTGGGTCGACGCGCCGCTCCACATCGCGCGCTACGAGATCCGCGGCCCGAACCGCCTCGTCTCCGATCGCCCCACGATCCTCGAGATGCTCGCGCTGCGTCGCGCCGCGACCCGCGTCATCGAGCTCACCGACATGCTGCTGCTCTCCATCGTGGCCGTGACCGCCGGCAAGAGCGGCCCGCTCCGCTTCGCGGTCGCGATGGTCGGGCCCGGCCCGCAAGAAGCGCGGAACCTCGTCGAGCAAGTCGTCGGTCAGGTGCAGGGCCTCTTGCCCGAAGGTCTCGATCTCGTCGCCTCGATCGCGCGCTGCGAGACCGCCGCGACGGTGCGCCAGCTCGTCGATCCTTGAGCGTGAAGCCCTTCCTCAACGTCGACGCGGGCGAGCTGCCCGACGAACCCGAGGAGCTCTACGCGCTCGCGCACGTGGTGAACGTGGCGTGCGGCGGGCACGCGGGAGACGACGCGTCGATGCGGCGGGTCGTTGCATTCTGCAAGCAATCGGGCACGGCCGTGGGGGCGCATCCCTCGTATCCGGATCGCGAGGGGTTCGGGCGGCGCGCCGTGGCCATGCCGGAGGACGCGCTCGCGGCGAGCGTCGAGGCGCAGTGCGCGGCGCTGCGGCGCGTAGCCGCGGACGTCCGGTACGTGAAGCTCCACGGGGCGCTCTACCACGCCGCGAACGCCGATCCGGTCGTCGCGCGCGCGGCGCTCGGCGCGGCGTCGCGCGCGCTCGGCGCGGTCACGGTGCTCGGGCCGCCCGCCGGCGCGACCGTGGAGATCGCGCGCGAGCTCGGCCTCTCGTACGCGCGCGAGGGGTTCGCTGATCGCGCCGTGCGCGCCGACGGGTCGCTCGTCCCGCGCGGCGAGCCCGGCGCGACCATCGACGATCCCGTCGCTGCGGCCGATCGGGCGCGCGAGCTCGCGCGGAGCGGAGAGGTCGACACGATCTGCGTCCACGGCGACGGCGCGAACGCGCTGGCCGTCGCGCGCGCCGTGCGCGCCGCGCTCGCATGAAGCCGAGCGAAGCGCTGGCAAATGTCGGCGTGCTACCTGCACGCCGACTGAAGCTCGGCGACGGCGCGATTCGTTTGCCGCTGCCGCGCGGCGCGAACGCGGCGGCTGCGATCGCCGCGGCGCGCGCCTCGCCGGGCGTCGTCGACGCGTGGAGCACCGAAGCGTGGCTCGCGATCGAGTTCGCCGAAGGCGCGCCGCCGCGCGTGCCCGAAGACCTCGACGCGGCGCTCGCGAGCCCCGCGACCGACGGCGCCGCGCGCGAGCACGCGATCGACGTCGTCTACGACGGCGTCGACTTGGAGGACGTCGCGCGCGCCGTCGGGCTCGAGCCCTCGCGCGTCGCCGAGCTTCATTCGCGTGCAGAATACACGGTTCTCTTCGTCGGCTTCCTGCCGGGCTTCGGCTACCTCGGCGGCGTGCCGCCGGAGCTCGAGGTGCCGCGCCTCCCGTCGCCGCGCGTGCGCGTGCCAAAAAACGCGGTCGCGATCGGAGGCCCGTACGCCGGCGTCTACCCGTTCGAGTCGCCCGGCGGGTGGCGCATCCTCGGCACGGCGCGCGGCGTCGCGCTCTTCAATCCCGATCGCGGCGCGCTGCTCCGGGCGGGCGATCGCGTCCGCTTTCGGCGGGTCGGCTGATGCTCGTCGTCCGGAGAGTCGCCGGCCTCGTCACGGTGCAAGACCACGGGCGCCGCGGCTTCGCGTCGCACGGCGTTCCCCGCGGCGGCGCGCTCGTGCCCGCGCTCGCGCGCCGCGCGAACTGCGCGCTCGGAAACGACGAGGGCGCCGCCTGCCTCGAGATCTTCGGACGCTTCGTCGGCGTCGCGGAGACGGCGATCGAGGTCGCGACCGAGCGCGCCGACGCGCGTGCGCTCCGCGCGGGAGAGGAGGTCGTCGTCGACCCCGACTCGAGCCTGCGCGTTCGGTATCTCGCGCTCGGCGGCGGCGTCGACGCTCCGCTCCAACTCGGGAGCCGCTCCACGTTGCTCGTCGCCGAGATCGGCCGCCCGCTCCGCGCCGGCGACCGTGTCGCGAGCGTCGCGCGGGGCGGCCCGCACGCTGCGCCTCGCGCGGCCGAGGCGTTCGACGCGCGCGAACGCATTCGCCTCCTCGCGGGGCCCGACCGACCCGAGCTCGGTCGCGTGCTCGCGGACGCATCGTGGCGCGTCGGCGCCGCGAGCGATCGCACGGGCACGCGGCTCGAAGGCGCGCCGATCGCCTACGAGGCCGTCGCGCGAATCCCGTCGTCACCCACGGTCCCCGGCGCGGTGCAGCTCCCGCCCGGAGGCGTCCCCATCGTAATCGGGCCCGACGGCCCGACCACCGGCGGCTACCCCATCGTCGCCGTCATCGCGCGCGCCGACCTCGGCGCATTCCACGCGCGCCCGGTGGGCGCCGCGGTGCGCTTCGCCTTGGAGGACGCGTGACGGAGAGATGGAGAAAACAGGATGACCGCCGCGCGGTCGCCACGAGCGCTGAAAACGCGTCAGGGTGCCGCTCCCTCTCGACCCAGCCATGGGTTGGTTGGGGGGCGGGGCCGGCTCTACGCGTCTCGTGCGTTTTGCTCTAGTCTTCGAGGATGCGCGTCGTCTGCGCCCTCGCTTGCGCGCTCGTCGCGTGCTCGAGCGATCCTCCGCCGCAGATCGGCGACTACGAGGGCGGCGCCGAGTTCAGCGCCGACGCGTTCCGGCCTCCGCTGCTCGTCGACGCCGGCGCCGATGCCGGCGCGCTCGAGGAGCTCGACTTCGAGGGCGTTTGCACGTCGGGTGAAACGCCGGTTTGGCACTTCTTCGATTTTCAGACGCAGACGCCGGGCGACTCGTCGCTCGTCATGACCGCGTACACGGCCGACACCGAGGCCGCGCTCGACACCGCGAAGGCCGCCCCGCTCGCGACCGTCAACGGCCCCGACATCACGACGTGGACGGGCGTCGACGTCGACCCCGTGCTCGTGAAGAATGGCGAGCACTCGCGCCTCTTCCTACGCGTCACCGTCGAGGCCAAGCCCGATTCGGACGGAGGCGTCCCGGTGCTGGTGCACTATCGCCAGCAGTTCGACTGCGTCGTCGGTCAGTAGCAGAGCGTGTCGCCCGGCGCCGTGCACTTGCTGACCACGCACGTCTGGAGCGAGTCGGAGCAGTTTTGCTGCTGCACGCTGCAGCCGATCTCGTAGTCGGAGACGTCGCAGCTCGGCTTGCACGCGACGCTCGTCGCGACGTCGAAGTTGGAGCACTGCCCGAACCCGAGCTGTCCGCCGGTCGCGCAGCACTGATAGCCCTTGTTTCCCTGCGATTCGCAGTTCGACGGCGACGAGCACGTCATCGGCACGTCGTAGGTGCCCGCGCAGTCGTTCGCGCTCGAGACGCACTCGTACGGGTTCTGCGTCGCGCCCATGTGCCAGCAGCACACTTCGTTCTGCGCGCTGCAAGCGGTCTGGCCGCACTGGACCTTCGAGTCGGCGGGGCCGACGTGGACGTCGGGCTTCGCGTCGACGAGGGTCGCGTCCTCGGGTTCGCTCGCGTCGGCGGCGGTCGCGTCAGGCTCGGTCGCGCTCGCGTCGACCTCGGAGACCACGCCCGAGTCCGGCTGCGACACTGTGCCCGAATCCAGCAGCAAATCGCTCGAGACGCCGCTGCATCCGGTCACGAGCGTGCCGGCCGCGGTCGCGAGCAAGACGATGACAAAGCGATTCATCAAAAGCCCTCCGAGAAAAAAACGCCTCGGCGTCGCCCGACTGAGTTGCACGGGCGATGCCAGCATTCGAATACGCGGAAGCTGCGGGAAGCTCCCCCGCGGCGTTAGTTTTTCAACGGTGATGCGCGCTCGGAAGGAGGGCCCGAAGCACGCGATCGACCGACGCGTCGACGACGGCGAGCGGCGCTTCGTCGAGGAACCCGTCGCGGCGCGCGCGTTCGATCATCCCGAGAAGGTCCGAGAAGTACCCGTCGACGTCGAGCAGACCGATCGGCTTCCGGTGAATCCCGATCTGCTTCCACGTGAGCGCCTCGAAGAGCTCGTCGAAGGTGCCGAGCCCTCCGGGCAGCGCGAGGAAGGCGTCGCTCATCTCGTTCATCATGGCCTTGCGCGCGTGCATGTTCTGGACGACGTGCAGCTCGGTCAGCCCGGTGTGCGCGACCTCGCGGGCGAAGACGCCGTGAGGGATCACCCCGAACGCTTCGCCTTGCGCGGCGAGCACCGCGTTGGCGAGCGCGCCCATGACGCCCACGCTGGCGCCGCCGTACACGAGGCCGATGCGTCGCGCCGCGAGCTCGGCGCCGAGCTCCCGCGCCGCGCGCACGAAGGCGTCGCCGTTGCCGCTTCGCGATCCGCAAAACACGCAGAGTCGCGTCATCGCGCGGTGGGCGTCCCGTACGGGACGGCCGTGACGTGCAAACCTTTGCCGTCGAACGCCGGATCGCGCCCGCCGTTCTGCTGGACGCTCTGCGTGTCGGCGGGATCGCCGACGAGCGCGAACACGAAGTTCTCGCGCACGCCGTAGAAGTCCGGCGGCGTGAGCGTCGGGTCGGATACGAACGCGATCGAGTCGAGCGACTGCGTGAACTGATCCGCGGGAGCCACGAAGCTCACGTCGTCGGTCTCGTACGACGCGATCTGATCGGTGACGAGCTGCGCCCCGGTCGGCAGCGGGCCGATCGCCGGGCCCGTGTCGTAGAGGGCGCTGAGCGATGCGCCGGCGTGCCAGGCGGAGAGAGCGACGAACGCGCCGTGGAGCGAGCCGGGGGCGCCGGCGTACGGCGTCTCCTCGAGCTGCACGGCGAGCGCCTCGAGCCCGGACGTCCCGTCGACGACGCCCAGCGCGGCGACGTCGCCCGAAATGGACGCGTGGAGCTTCACGTGCGGGTAGCACGGCTTCTGGTCGTTCTCGCACGTGATGGTGTTGCAGTCGTAACCCGTGCGCTGGGCGTCGGGCTCCCACGCCGCGTCTCCGGACAAATCGTTGGCGCTGAAGACGTAGACGTCGATGTCGCCCATGAAGCCGAATCCGCCGAGGTCGATGCCGCCCCCGCGCCGCACGCCGGGGTAGCTCGCCAGCGGCATCGGCGACTTGTCGGGGAGCGCGTAAGGGTAGAGCGGCTGATTCTTGACGCTGTCGTAGATGCAGACGCGCATGTCGGCCAGGTTCAGCGTCCCGCCGGCGCTCGAGGCCACGCTGTCGGCGGTCGCGCCGTGGATCAGGACGACGCTCGGCCAAAACGCTCGCGGGTTGGGACCCGCGTCCGCGCCGAAGCCGGCCTCGGGCGTCGCCGCGTCGTCCCGGCCTGCGTCGGTGCTCGACGCCGGGTTCGCGGCGCCGCACGCCGCGAGCGCACCCGCGACGCCGAACGCGACGAGCCCTCCCAGACCCAGTCTCATGAACGTTCAGCATAGCCGATGACCGGGCGAGCGCACGCGCGACTTGCTTCGCGGCGCGCGTTTTTGCATGCTTCTCGTCGGTGGGACGTTGAGCGAACCGCACGCTGGCGATCTGGTCACGCCGAAGATTCGGCTCGTGAAGCCGCTCGGCGCCGGCGGAATGGGGAGCGTGTGGCTCGCCGACCATCTCGCACTCCACGTTCAGGTGGTCGTCAAGTTCATCGCCGAGGCCCTCGCGAAGAACAAGGACGCGATCCTGCGCTTCGAGCGCGAGGCCGCCGCGGCTGCGCAAGTGAAGAGCCCGCACGTCGTGCAGATCCTCGATCACGGCGTCAGCGACGACGGGACGCCGTTCATCGTGATGGAGCTGCTCGAGGGCCGCGATCTCGCCGCGCACCTCGAGAAGTTCGGTCGTGTCCCGCTCGAGGACGTCGGCGAGATCGTCGCGCAGCTTTGCCGGGCGCTCGCGCGCGCGCACGAGCGCGGCATCGTCCACCGCGACATCAAGCCGCAGAACATCTTCTTGTGCGACGCGGGCAGCGGAGAGCTCTTCGTGAAGCTCCTCGACTTCGGCATCGCCAAGGGCGCGAGCGTCGAGAAGCTCGACGAGAGCACGAAGACCGGGACGATGGTCGGCTCGCCGTATTACATGTCGCCCGAGCAGCTCGTGGGCGCCAAGGACATCGATTTTCGGACCGATCTGTGGTCCGTCGGCGTCGTCGCCTTCGAGGCGATGACGGGGACGCGCGCGTTCGACGGCGAGACGATCGGCGCGCTCGCGGTGCGCATCCACAACGAGCCACCGCCGCTTCCCAGCAAGCGCGGCGGCGGGCTGCCCGCAGCGGTCGACGAGTGGTTCCAGACGGCGTGCGCGCGCGCGCCCGGCGATCGCTTCGCGTCGGCGAAGGACATGGCGGACGCGTTCCTCGTCGCGATCACGGGCGACCCATCGCGCAAGTCGATGACCGTCTCCGGGTCGGCGCCGACGCCCGCCGCCTCCGACGCGCTCGGCCTCGCGAAGACCGCGGTCGACACGCGCCCCGACGGCGCGCTCGCGCTCTCGTACGCGGGCGTCGAGCGAGCTGCGCCCCGCTCGAACCGCCCGAGGCGCGCGGCCATCGCGATCGTCGCCGTGCTCGCCGCCGGCGTGGGCGCGCTCGCGGTCGTGCGCATCGTGAAGGGCGACGGCGATCGCGGCGTGCACGTCTCGCCGGCGACGTCGCTCGTCGTCGCGGCCTCGCCGTCTTCGCCGCTTCCGAGCGCGTCGCTCGTCGCCGAGCCGTTGCCGGCGGCGTCGAGCGCGCCGCTCGCCCCGAGCGCGTCGTCCGCGCCAGCGCCGACGTTGCTCGAGCCGCACCCGCGAACGCAGTCCCACAAGACGCCGCACCCCGCCGCTTCGGCGAGCGCGTCCGCGGCGCCCGCGCACACGGCGACGCCGCCGAGCGACGATGACATCAAGTAAGCCGCTCCGCGCGCTCGCCGCGTTCTCGCTCTCGCTCTCGCTGGCCGGCGCCGCGCTCGCCGCGCCGCCCACGCCCGAGGACTACGCGACGGCGCGTGCACTCTACAAAGAAGGCAAAGAGCGCCGCGCCGCCGGCGATCTCAAGGGCGCCTTCGAGAAGCTCAAGGCCGCGCACGCGCTCGGCCGGACGCCGATCACGGGCATCGAGCTCGCGCGCACCGAGGAGCAGCTCGGCATGCTCGTCGAGGCGCGCGAGACGTGCCTCGACGTCGTGCGCATGCCGGTCGCGTCGGACGAGTCGGAGCGCTCGGCCGCCGCGCGCGAGGACGCCGCCAAGCTCGCCGCCGCGCTCCGTCCGCGCCTCGGCGCGCTTCGCATCCACGTGACGTCGAGCGCGCCCGCGATTGTCACCGTCGACGGCGAGAACGTTCCGCCCGCCGCGCTCGGCGAGCCGCGTCTGGTCGACCCCGGGCACCACGTGATCACGGCGCACGTCGACGGCGGCGCGAGCGTGAGCGCGTCGGTCGACGTGACCGAGTCGCAGTCCGGCGACGTGTCGCTCGCGCCGCCGCCCGCGCCGGTCGAGACGATCGTCAAGCCGCCGCCCCCGCCGCCGCCGCCGGAGCGCCCCAAGTCGCACGGCCTCGGCGTCCTCACGGTGAGCGGCGTCGTCGTCACGAGCGCGGGTCTCGCCGTCGGCGCCATCGGCGGCCTCGTCGCGCTCGTCCAGTCCACCGACCTCAAGAACAACTGCGCGAGCGGCATCGCGTGCAGCGGACCGCTCGCCGACGAGCTCGGCGCCGCGCGCGCCGCCGCGTACGCCTCGACGATTGGCTTTTCGGTCGCGGGCATCGGCGTCGTCTTGCTCGTCGTCGGTCTGGTCACGCACACGTCGTCGTCCGAGCTCCGCGGCTTGCGCATCGTCCCGCAAATCGGCCTCGGCCAGGTGGGGGTGAGCGGTGCGTTCTGATCGGTTGTTCGTGCTCGGGTGCGTCGGGCTCGCGGTCGCCGGCTGCAACCTCGTGCTCGGCCTCGACAAGCTCAAGAAGTGCCCCGAAGAGTGCGACGGCGGCGACGCCGGCGGGCTCGACGCGAGCGCGGACGCCGACGCCGGCGACGCGCCCTTTGACGCGTTCGTTCTGCCCGACGGCGCGAGCGAGGCCTCGAGCTGGGCGAATTTCCGTATGGAGAATCCGCCGGCCGAAGTGCAAGCGGGTGCGCCGCAGGCGAGCTCGGCGAGCTTCGACGCGGGGACCGGCTTCGTGCACGACGACGTGACGGGTCGCTTCTGGAACCTCACCGCCGGCACGGCCGACTCGATCGAGGGCGCGACGGCGTTCTGCAGCGGTCTCTCGCCGGGCACGTGGCGCGTGCCGACGCGGATTCGAGCTCGCGACGCTGCTCGACACGACCGGCAACGGCCCGCCGCGAATCGAGCCGCCGTTCGTCGCCCCGCTCGCCGACGCCGGCATCGGCTCGACCAACTTCCTCTGGACGAGCTCGTACGTGAGGCCCGTCGACACCCAGCTCCGATTCTGGTTCGTGTCGCTCCAGACCGGCGACATGACGCGAGTGCCCGCCGCCACCGTGGGAAGCGCAGGTGTCCTATGCGTCCGGTGAGCCGCCCCTTCGCGCTCGCCGCGTTCGCGGCCCTCGTCTGCGGCACCATGCTCGCGAGCGCCGACGCGCCGCCCGGCCAGTACGCGCTCTTCAGCCCGCAATCGCAGGCGATCTACGACAGCCAAACGAAGCTTCGCTGGCAGCGCTTCATCACCGATTCGCCGAAGCTCCAGTCGGACGCGGCGGGCCTGTGCGCGAGCAGTCCGTCGCTCCCGACGGCTCGCTTGCCGACGTACCGCGAGCTCCTCACGCTCGTCGACGAGGACGGCCACGCCGAGTGGGATCCTTCCGCCGACGGCGGCGCGAGCACGCTGCGCTACATCGATCGCAACGCGTTTCCCGCGACGCCGGCCGCAGCGTTCTGGACGATGAGCCCGGGCGCGAGCGGCGGGTTCAAGGTCGTCGACTTCGGCACCGGCGAGACGCGCGATCTCGTCGGCTCTGGCGCGACCGCGTACTACCGCTGCGTCTCGGACAAGTGAGTCGCCCTCAGGGGCAGGTCGAGCCGAGGCAGGCCGCGATCTCGGTCTGGCACTGGTTCATGATGCAGTTGAAGTCGCCGCCGCACGTCCCGAAGGCCGCTTGGATGGCGCAGTTCACCGCCTGATCCAGGAAGAACTGCGTGTCCGGGCAGCCCTGCGCGACGCAGTTCGCGAGGCACGAGAAGCTCACGGTGGGCGGGTTGCCTTGGATGTTGATGCACTTGATCGAGCACGTGAACGCCGCGAAGCAGCTCAGCGTCGTGCACGGACCGCAGTCCTGCGGACAATTCGAGCAGGTCTCGAACTGCTCGCACTTGTTGTTGCCGCACACCGAGCAGACGCCGCAGTCGTGCGGGCACGAGATGCAGTTCTCGCCAGGCCCGCACGTGCCGTCGCCGCAGCCGGCGCACTTGCCGCAGTCGTCGGGGCAGTTGAAGCAGCTCTCGTCCTTTTGGCAGATGCCGTCGCCGCACGACTCGCACTTGCCGCAGTCGGGCGCGCAGTTGACGCAGTTCTCGGTCGCTTGGCAGATGCCGTCGCCGCACGACGGGCACGCGCCGCAATCCGCCGGGCATCCGAGGCACGACTCGCCCTCGTCGCACGTCCCGTTGCCGCACGTCGAGCAGAGGCCGCAGTCGACGGAGCAGTTGTTGCACGACTCGCCGCTGTCGCACGTCCCGTTGCCGCACGTGTTGGGAGGCGGCGGGACGCCGTCGGGCAAGCCGCCGTCCGGCGCGACGATCTGGTTCGGATCGGTGAGGTCCGCGCGCGAGCCGCACGCCGCGGCGAGCGCCACGAAGAGCGGAAGCCCCAAGAGAAGACGTCGAACGAGCGACATGGGGCGCAGCCTAGCACCACACGCGATTAATGGGCGAGAACGTACGCGAGCGCCTGGCGCATCACGTCGTCGATGTTTGTAGAATACAGGTGCGCGGTCTTCGGCATGACGAAGAGCTCGGCGGGGTAGCCGGCGGCCTGCATGTCCTCGACGCTCTTCTTCTCGCCCGCGAGCTCGGTGCCCCACTCGCCGGCGACCATGGCGACCGCGCGCACCTTCGACGCGTCGAGGTACGCCTTGTTGATGGTGACGTCGGCCTCGACGATGACGAGGTACGGCCAGCGCCCGGGGTGCCGCCGGACGAGGTCGATCGCCGCCCATCCGCCGCGCGAAAAGCCGGTCAACACCGCGCCGTCGCGCGAGAAACCGCCGTCGGTCTTCTTCTCGACGACGGCGATGCCGCGCTCGAGATCCTGGTCCATGAGGGCGAACGACTCGTCCCACATCGCCGGTCCGATGCCCGAATCGTTGCAGTGCTCGTTGCCGGTCGGGCACACCAGGAAGCCGTACGCCGCGCCCGCGTCGATCCACTGGCCGCACGAGTACACGGGCGGGGCGCATTGACCGTGGAGGTGCGCGATGAGGCGGTGCGAGTCCTCTGGCCGCGGGAGGGCGTACCAGACGGGGCGCCCCGGGAGCATGTAGGCTTCGAAGGGGCCGATGGCGGCGCGGAGAGCCGGGGCCGGAGCCGATGCCGTCGCCGTCGCCGAGGCCGATGCCGAGGCCGTGGCCGTCACCGTCGCTGTCGCTGTCGCTGTCGCTGTCGCCGTGCCCGCGGCGGGGGGCGATTGGCACGCGGTCAGCAGCGCGAACGCGGTGACGACGCGACACCGTCCACCCGCCAAACGCCAGAACCTCGAGGCCGCCGCCCACCCAAGCACTCCAGCGACCCGCACGCTGCCCAACCCGTGGCCCACGTTGCCTGGCCTCATCACCCAAACCATGGCCGGGTCGGCCCTTCGCCGACCCAGCCCTTCCTGATCTTCTGACCTTCCTGTTTTCTCTCTCTCGCTCGTCACGGAGCCCCTCAGAGCGAGAGTACACCGCCGCGCAGGAAGCCGAAGAGCGCGTCCACGATCTCCTCTTCGGAGTCGTCCCAGCCGCGGACGACGACCTGGTTCATCACCTCTTTGAGCGCGCCGATCGTGAAGATCGCCTGCATTCGCGCGTTCCCTCCGACGACGATGCCGAGCTCTTGCCCGTCGACGAGCGACTCCTCGAGGAGCGCGCCGACCTGCTCGAAGAAGGAGTGGATTTTGCGGTCGAAGGCCGGGTCCACGCCGTGCGCGTCCGAGAGGAGCATCTTGGTCGTGAGCTTGTCCTCGAGCAGGAGGTGCACGATCCGGCGGATGTTCGCCCGCACCTGCTCGGTCACGTCCCCGGAGACGTCGACGCGCGCGATTGCCATGCCGAAGCGGACGAGCAGTCGGTCGACGATCTCCTCGAAGATCGCCCGCTTGTCCTCGAAGTAGAGGTAGAAGGTGCCGCGCGCGACCCCCGCGAGGTGCACGATGTCCTCGACTTTGGCCGCGTGGTAGCCGTGCTTGGCAAAAACGTCACGCGCGGCCTGGAGGATCTCCTGGCGGCGGAGGGCCTTGCGCTCGGCCGTCTCGGGGGCCTTCGTGCTCACGCGCGGCAGACTACAAGATTCTCACATTGCCCGTTGCGCGGGTACGGACGAGCCGTTAGCCTCACCGCTCGACTGACACGTCAGTCAGTGCGTTTTTGACGGCGATCCGTCGACCCAGGAGGCATTTCTGATGGCGCAAGACCGGGCGCTCGCAATTGGAATGGACGTCGGGTCCACCACGGTGAAAGCCGTCGTAGTCGACCCCGACACGAAGAAAATCCTCTGGAGCGACTACCAGCGCCACCACACCAAGCAGCCCGAGAAGGTGCTCGAGCTGCTCGACGCGATCCTCGCGGCGCTGCCGGATCACCCGCGCGACAAGTTCCGCATGTTTCTCACCGGCTCGGGCGCCTCGCCGCTGTGCGCGCCGACCGGGGGCAAGTTCGTCCAAGAGGTGAACGCAGTCACGCTCGCCGTCGAGAACCTGCACCCGGACGTCGGCAGCGTCATCGAGCTCGGCGGGCAGGACGCGAAGATCATCATCTTCAAAGAGTCCGGCAAGAAGAAGCTCACGGTCGTCCGCCACGACGGGACGGTCGAAAAAGACGGCGAGGAAGAGGTCGAGACCAGCGGCGGCAAGACCGCCATCGCCTCGATGAACGACAAATGCGCGTCGGGCACGGGCGCGACCATCGACAAGTGCTTCGTGAAGGTCGGCGCGCCGCCCGAGCTCGTGCTCTCGCTCGATTTCGATCCGAGCAAGCTGCACCACGTCGCCGCCAAGTGCGGAGTCTTCGCCGAGACCGACATCGTCAACCTGATCAAGAGCGGCATCCCCGCGAGCGAGGTGCTCAACTCGCTCGCCGACGCGATCGTCATGCAGAACCTCTCGGTGCTGACGCGCGGCAACACGCTCAAGCACAAGGTGCTGCTGCTCGGCGGGCCGAACACCTATTTGAAGTTTCTCCAGCAGTGCTGGCGTCTGCGCATCCCGCAGACGTGGGCCGAGCGCGGCTACGAGTACCCGAAGGACGTGCCGATCGAGGAGCTCGTCTTCGTGCCGGACAACAGTCATTTGTACGCGGCGTTCGGCGCGGTCATGTACGGTTTGCACGAGGAAGCGTCGGTGGGCTGGCTGAACGGCACCGACGGCCTCCGCGAGTACATCACCAACGGGCGAAAGGCGCGCCTCGGCGAGACGGCGGGCCCGCCGCTCTCGCAGAGCGCGCAGGAGCTCACCGATTTCCGCGAGCTCTACGCGATCCCCAAGTTCGAGCCGGCGAAGTTCGAAAAAGGACAGGTCGTCGCCGGCGTAATCGGTTTGGACGGCGGGTCGACGTCGAGCAAAGCGGTTTTGGTCGACTACGAATCAGGGAAAATCCTCGCGAAGGGATATCAGCTCTCGAAGGGCAACCCGATTCAGGACGCGAAAGAGCTCCTCGCGCAGCTCGATCAGTACGTGACCGACCAGGGCGCGACGCTCGACGTCAAAGGCTTCGGCGCGACCGGCTACGCGGCCGACGTGCTCGAAGAGTGCGTGAAGAGCGACGTGAACATCGTCGAGACGGTCGCGCACATGATGAGCGCCGTTCACTTCTTCGGCGACGTCGACGTCATCTGCGACATCGGCGGGCAGGACATCAAAGTCCTCTTCATGAAGAACGGCGACATCCAGAATTTCAGGCTGTCGAACTCGTGCTCGGCCGGAAACGGCACGCTGCTGCAGGCGACGGCCGACCAGTTCGGCGTGAAGGTCCAGGACTTCGCCGAGGTCGCCTTCAAGGCGGAGCTCGCGCCGAAGTTCTCGTACGGTTGCGCCGTCTTCCTCGACACCGACCGCGTGAACTTCCAGAAAGAGGGCTTCTCGAAGGAAGAGATGCTCGCGGGGCTCGCGCAGGTGCTCCCGAAGAACGTCTGGCAATACGTCGTTCAGATCCCGCGCATGGCGTCGCTCGGGCGAAAGTTCGTTTTGCAGGGCGGCACGCAATACAACTTGGCGGCGGTCAAAGCCCAAGTCGATTACATCAAAGAACGCGTGCCGAACGCCGAGGTGTTCGTCCACCCGCACACGGGCGAAGCGGGCGCGATCGGCGCGGCGATGGAGACCCTCCGCGTGGTCAAGCGCAAGGGCAAGTCGAGCTTCATCGGCCTGCGCGCGTCGATCGACCTCGAATACACGTCGAAGAACGACGACGAGACCGTCTGCCACTTCTGCCCGAACGAGTGCAAGCGCACGTTCATCGACACCAGGCGGCCCGACGGCTCGACCTCGCGCTACATCGCCGGGTTCTCGTGCGAGAAGGGCACGGTCGAATCCAAAGAAGCGATGCTCTCGCTCGTCGCCGACCGGAAGAAGATCGCGCAGCAATACCCGAACATGGTCTCGTACGAGGCTCTCAAGGCGTTCGCGCACTTCTACAAGTTCGTGCCGATGCCCGAGGACGGCGCGCTCGTCGACGACGTCGAGGTGCGCAAGGGAATCTTCGGCGTGCGCCGCGTGCCGGTGAAGCGGCCGTTCAACCGCTCCTCGAAAGAGGCGTGGGAGAAGCGCCGCTCGGTGCGCATCGGCATCCCGCGCGTCCTGAACCTCTATTCGACCGGGCCGTTCTTCCGCACGTATTTCGAGGCGATCGGCATCCAGAAGCAGAACGTCGTCTTCTCCGACGAGACGAGCGAAGAGATGTGGCACGCGGGCGGCAAATACGGGTCGATCGACCCGTGCTTCCCGAGCAAGGTCGCGCAGGCGCACGTCCACAACCTGCTCTTCGTGCAGCACACCGAGAAGAAGCCGCTCAAATACATCTTCTTCCCGATCCTCACGCACGTATGGAACTTCGTGGCCGACACCATGGACAACACGACGTGTCCGATCGTCGCCGGCGCGCCGGACGTGATGAAGGCCGCGTTCACGAAGGAGGTCGACTTCTTCGCGACGCGCGGCATCGAGTACCTCGACCCGGCCGTCTCCTTCGAGGAGATGACGCTCACCGCCAAGCGCATGTTCGACACGTGGGGGCCGCGCCTCGGCATCACCGAGGACGAGAACGATCACGCCGTGCGCGAGGCCGTCAAGGCGCTCGAGACCTTCGACGCGGACGTCCAAGACAAGGGCCGCGCGATCCTCGAGACGGTCGAGGCCGAGGACCGCGTCGCGATCCTCATGGTCGGCCGCCCGTATCACTCCGACCCGGGGCTCAACCACGGCATCCCCGAAGAGTTCCAGGTGCTCGGTTATCCGATCTTGAGCATTCGCTCGATCCCGAAGGATCGCGAATACCTCGATCGTTATTACAAAGACGAGCTCGACCGAGGCATCATCAAGACGCCGCTCGAGCTGAATCACGTCTGGCCGGAGAACTACTCGGCCAACAGCGCGCAGAAGGTGTGGGCGGTGGGCTTCGCGGCGCACCACCCGAACGTGGTGCTGCTCGATCTCTCGAGCTTCAAGTGCGGCCACGACGCGCCGACGTACGGCATGGTCGACTCGATCGTCGAGGCGAGCAAGACGCCGTACGCTGCGCTCCACGACATCGACGCGAACAAGCCCGGCGGGTCGATCAAGATCCGCGTGCGCACGTACGCCCACGCGCTGAAGCTCCACGAGGAGCGGCTGACGGACGTGTCGCAGCGAAAGCGCGATCTCGCGCACGCCATCGACAGGAAGCGGCTCGAGCTCCTCGAGCTGCGCAAGGACCAGCTCGCCGCGCGCCGCGTCAGCGACCCGCACGTGCTCGCTCAGATCGAGCAGCTCCGCGAGAAGGTCGCCGCGTACGAAGCGCCCCCGCCGCCGCCGGACTCCGGCCCGCGCGACGTCGGCCTGATGCAACTCGGCAAGAAGACCAAGGACGGCAACGTCGTCCGAATCCCGGCTCCCTCGTCCGACGACATGGTCGCGGCGGAGGCGGAATGAAAGCGCGCAGTGCGAATCCCAAGGAAGGTGAATGATGGACACGACGACCGGTAAGAAGAGCCTCCCGCTCATCAACGCAAAAGGTTCCTCCGAGCTCGACGTGGAAGCGGAGCTCGCGCGGTTCGAGGAAGAGGAGCGCAAGCGCCTCGGCATCGACGACAAGATCGAGCACTGGTCGGACAAGATGGTCGGCCTCGACTTCAAGAAGAGCGAGAAGCCGAACATCACGCTGCTCATCGGCGGTCTGACGATGATCCAAGACACGCTGATCGAAGCCGCGCTGCGCGGGCTCGGTTACAACGTGGAGCACATGGAGAGCCCGGACACCGAGGCCTTCCAGACCGGCAAGGAATACGGCAACCGCGCCCAGTGCAACCCGACGTATTTCACGGTCGGTAATCTGGTGAAGACGCTCATCCATCTTCGCGACGACAAGGGAATGACGTCGGAAGAGGTCGTGAAGAAGTACGTCTTCCTCACGGCGGGCGCGTGCGGGCCGTGCCGCTTCGGCATGTACGTCACCGAGTACCGCAAGGCGCTGCGCGACGCGGGCTTCGACGGGTTCCGCGTCATGCTGTTCCAGCAGACCGGCGGCCTCAAGCAGGCGACGGGCGAGGAGAGCGGCCTCGAGATGAACCCGGCATTTTTCGCTGGGATCGTGAAGGGCATCATCGCCGGCGACGTGCTCAACGCGATCGGCTACCGCATCCGGCCGTACGAGGTCGAGCCCGGCTCGACGGACCGCGCGCTCGCCCAGGTCAGACAGAATTGCTACGACGCGCTCAAGAATCAGACGAGCATCCTGATGGCGCTTCTTCGTTCGAAGAAGATCCTCGCGAGCGTCAAGGTCGACCGCACGTTCTCGAAGCCCAAAGTGGGAATCATCGGCGAGTTCTGGGCGATGACGACCGAGGGCGACGGCAATTATCAATTGCAGCGCTTCCTCGAGGGCGAGGGCGCCGAGAACGACATCCAGCTCGTGACGGCGTGGCTCCTCTACAACATCTGGGAGTCGCGCCACGACACGCTCGACCGCGAGAAGCTCCGCGCCGAGGACAAGGGCAAGTCGGGCCTCGACGGGCTCGGGCCGTGGGGCGTCGCCAAGCGCATGGCGACCCTCGCGGGCGCCGAGGTCGCGGTGCGCGGCCTCTTCCAGACCTTCGCGCACGCGGCCGGCCTCTACGGCTACCACCTGCCCGACATGAACAAGGTCGCCGACATTTCGCACGAGTATTACAACAACAACCTCCGTGGCGGCGAAGGCCACATGGAAGTCGGCAAGCTCATCATCAACGTCCTCGAGAGCAAGTGCCACATGACGCTCAGCGTGAAGCCGTTCGGCTGCATGCCGAGCGCCAGCGTCTCCGACGGCGTGCAGAGCGCGATCGTCGAGAAATTCCCGGGGACGATCTTCTGCCCGGTGGAGACGAGCGGCGACGGGCGCGTGAACTTCTACTCGCGCGTGCAGATGTACCTCTTCAAGGCGAAGCAGGCGGCGCTCGCCGAGCTCGAGCGCGCGTACGTCGAGCAAGGCGTCACGAAGGAGCAGGTCGCCGACTTCCTGGCCAAGAACCCGAGCTACGCGAGCTCGCTCCACAAGGCGCCGCACAAATACGCGGGCACCGCGGCCGACCTCGTCGCCGAGGTCGCTCCGCTCATCAAGCTGTCGCGCACCGAGCGCCTCCGCGCGCGCGTGCTCGGCGCGGCGAAGAAGACGCAGACCGCGGTGCAGAGCGCGCCGCACGTCGTCGTCGAGCTGTTCAAGACCGCCCGCGAGCAAGCCCCGGTGCTCGCCTCGCGCGTGAAGGAAGACCTCACGATCCTGCGCGAGCAGCGGACGAAGAAGCGCGCGCCCGAGGCCGAGATCTCCGCCGCGGCGGAGTGACGCTCCAGGAGAGAGAGAGAGAAAACAGGAAGATCAGAAGATCAGAAGGCGAGAGGGCAGGAGTTTTTTGAATTGAGAAAGAATCCGTCTTTTCGTCGGTCCTGGACTTCCTGAGCTTGCTGTTCAGTTAGGGATAGAAAAAGGGAGA
Source organism: uncultured delta proteobacterium (assembly GCA_963731595.1). Taxonomy (GTDB): domain Bacteria; phylum Myxococcota_A; class Polyangia; order Polyangiales; family Polyangiaceae; genus DASXHD01. Next base: position 114,291 of record CAVSWE010000009.1, on the reverse strand, counting down.
GTGGATCGAAATCCACTCTCCCTTTCTTCGTCCAATCTCGACGTGAGATATCTTCAGTCGCCGTCGGGGGCGTCGGTCGATGCGTCGGTCGCGCCGTCGTCGGTTGCGTCGGTGGACGCGTCGGTCGAACCGGCGTCGGTGCCCGCGTCGGCGGGGTAGCCGCCGCAGAAGACCGGGGCCACCGCGAGATAGAAGCTCTCGAAGTCCTGGTGGTTCAGGCACGTCGCGAAGACGTTGCCTGCGTCGGAGAGATCGCACTCCGCGTCCACGTACGGCTTGCAAACCGAGCCGTCGGCGGCCTGGGTGCATTGTTGATAGAGCGCAAAGCTCGCATTGTCGGTGACCGGGCAGTTCGCCGAACAAGCGAGGTCCTCACACTGCGTGACGAATTGCGATTTTGCTCCGCAGCCGCTGGCCGACGTGTCGCCCGTCAGGAGCGCAACGCAGCCGGCCGTGTTCGCGTAATCGACGCCGCCGATCGCGATGAGTGCGCCGTAGGCCGGCGCCGTCTGCGGCGTGAGCAGACACTTGTAGCAGTTCGCGCTCGCAGTCTGGAACGCCTGGCAGGTCTGGGTCGTCGCGTTCGCGCCGAAGCAGCTGTCGTAGTAGCTCTGGATCTGGACGTCGCTGCACGCCGTGGCGTTCGGCGTAGCCGGCGGCACCCACTTCACCTGGCTCGTGTCGATCGTCGACATGGGCGTCGGGCACACCGGGCCGCTGTCGTCCGGGCCGGTCTCGGGGACGGGTTTCTTCTCCGCCTTCACGTCCTGGACCTGCGCGTCGCCCGCGTCGGTCGACGTGTCGTCGCCGCTGCAGCCTGCCCAGACCATGGCGATGAACGGAACCTGAATCGTGAAAGCAAGCCACTTGCGCATGACGTCCCTCCGAGTGCGCGTGAATGCGCGCCGGCGATTATGCGCGCGGGCTTTTCGTCCCGCAACGAATTACGGCCGAGCTACTGGCCGAAAGACGTGTCGATGGAGCGTGGCGTTTTGTGACCCGTGTTCTGCGGGCCGACGGTCTCCGAGAAGGGATTCGAGGACGCGGTCGACGCGGTGTGGGCCGTGTGCGCGGTGGGTGGCGCGTGAGGGTTGAACATGTGGCTCGGCGGCGGCGGCACCGGAATGCTCGCTCCCGGGATCACGCCTCTGGCGAGCGAGATGTCGACGCCCACCGACGGTTTGTCGAAGACGACGATTTCGGTCCGCGGCGCGTAGGTGGTCGCCTCGGCGCGGAGGCGGTGGGCGAGGCCGTCCTTCGGGAACGCGTTGTGGTACGGGCTCTTTCCGAGCGGCGCGTCGTCGAGGAAGAGCTCGGCGGGAGTGTTGGTCGTGACCGTGGAGATCGACCGAGGCGACGTTCGGCTGCGCCGCGGTGTCGAGCGGCTTCGGGGCGCCGGTCGTGGGCGCGCGGTGCATCACGAGGAAGACGACGATGCCGAGCAGGCCGACGGCCGCCGCGATCATCGCCGCCGCCGCGAGGAGCGGGCCAGGTTTGCGCGCGTTCGACGGAGCCGACTGCGCCGCCGACGAGGCCGTGCCGCCGGTCGTGAACGAAGGCGCGGCGCCTCGATCGAGCTGCGCGGCGCTCGGCTGCGCGAGCGAGAGCGACGGCGTGACGCCGCCGGTCGGGTTCTGGATCCTCGGCATCGGCGCGTTCGCCGCGTCGCCCGCGCGTAGGCTGCGAAGCTGCCCGTCGATGATCCCGCGAAGCTCGCGCCGGTCTTCCTCGAACGTCTCGCTCACGAGCCGCGCGATGTCGCGCGAGGTCGTGCGGTCGCCGATGGTGACCAAGTACCGCTCGAGGTCCGACGCGAGAATCGGCCGCGGTCGCGTAGCGATCCGCGGGGCTCGGCGCGAGCGCGCGCCGGCAAATCATGTCGAGCTCGGCGGGCACGCGCGGGTCGACCTCGCGCGGCGACGGGACGTGACCCGTCAGGAGCTCGTGCATGATCGCGACCTCGTTCATGCCCTTCCACAGGCGACGACCGACCGCGGCCTCCCACACCATCACGCCGATGGCGAACACGTCGGCGCGCCGATCGACGCGCTGCGCGCTCGCCTGCTCGGGCGGCATGTACGCGACTTTTCCCTTGAGCTCGCCGGTGCGCGTCTCGAGCGAGCTGTCCATCGCCTTCGCGATGCCGAAATCGACGACCTTCACCTGACCGTCGTAGGTGACGAAGATGTTGTGCGGGGTCGCGTCGCGGTGAACGATGCCGAGCGCGTGGCCGTCGATGTCGACGAGCTCGTGCGCGTAGTGCAGGCCCGTCAGCGCCTCGACGAGGATGCGAAGGTGCGGCCCGAGCGGGAAGGCGTGCTCTTTCGCGACGCGCTGGCGAAGGCGCTGGAGCGACTGCCCCTCGAGGTACTCCATCGCGAGGAAGAAGCGACGCCCCTCGCTGCCGACCTCGACCGTCTGCACGATGTTCGGGTGGCTGAGCCGCGCCGCGAGCCGCGCCTCCTCGAGGAACATGGCGAGGAACTGCTCGTCCTCGGCGAGGCCGGGCCGCAGCATCTTGATGACCATCAATTTGCTGAAACCGGCGGGGCCCTGGGCGACGCCGAGATAAACGTCCCCCATGCCGCCGTGCGCGAGCTCGGCGATCAGCCTGTAGCGGCCGACCTGAACGACACCTTGATCCAACGCTGGTCAGGATAGCCGGTTTCTCGCGTCCGGCCTACCTTGGGCGGCACTTTCATGATCGAGCGGATCCCCGACGAAGTACGTGCAATCTGCAAGGAGCTGAAGGCTCACGGGCACGAGGCCTACGTCGTCGGCGGGTGCGTGCGCGATCTCTTGCTCGGCAAAGACGCCGCCGATTGGGACGTGACGACCGACGCCAAGCCCGAGGAGGTGCGGAAGATTTTCCCGCGCGTCATCCCGACTGGCATCCAGCACGGCACGGTCACCGTGCTCATGAAGCATCAGCCGTTCGAGGTGACGACCTTCCGCGGCGAGGGCGCGTACTCGGACGGGCGGCGGCCGGACTCGGTCGAGTTCGTGAACGACATCGCCGCCGACCTCGCACGCCGCGACTTCACCGTGAACGCCATCGCGCTCGATCCCGACGACGGACGCATCATCGATCCGTACGACGGGCAGAAGGACATCGCGCGGAGATCGATCCGCGCCGTGGGCGTCCCGCTCGAGCGCTTCCGCGAGGACGGCCTCCGCGTGCTGCGCGCGGCGCGCTTCACCGCGACGCTCGAGTTCGAGCTCGACCCCGAGACCGAGCGGGCGATCGCCCCGAGCCTCGACGTCTACAAGAAAGTCTCGCAAGAGCGCGTGCGCGACGAGTGGGTGAAGGCGATGAAGGCGCGCCGCCCGTCGCGCGCCTTCGACGTGATGCGAACGAGCGGGATCCTCGGCATCACGTGCCCCGAGATGCTCGAGGGCGTCGGCATGGAGCAGAACAAGTGGCACGGCTACGACGTCTGGCGCCACGGCATGGAATGCCTCGACGCGTGCCCGGGCGATCCGATCTTGCGCGTCGCCGCGATGCTTCACGACGTCGGCAAGCCGCGCTCGCGCGCCTTCAGCGACAAGACCAAGGACTGGACCTTCTACGATCACGAGCGCATCGGCGCCGAGATCGCCGACCCGATCTGCCATCGCCTCCGCTTCTCGAACGACGAGCGAGCGCGCATCGTGCACCTCGTTCGCAACCACCTCTTCCACTACACGAGCGAGTGGAACGACGCGACCGTGCGGCGGTTCATCCGGCGAGTGGGCCAAGAGCGGCTCGAGGATCTCTACCGCTTGAACGAGGCGGACGTGCGCGCCAAGGGCAAGGGCGACGAGCCGGACCTCGCCGCGCTCGCCGCGCTGAAGGAGCACGTCGCGCGCGTGCTCGCCGCCGGCGACGCGCTCTCGACGAAGGACCTCGCCGTCGACGGGCGCGATCTGATGACCGAGCTCGGCCTCGCGCCCGGGCCGATCCTCGGGAAGATCCTGAACGCACTGCTCGAAGAAGTGATCGCGGATCCGGCCAAAATGCGCGCGAAACGCTCCTCGAGCTCGCACGCAAGATGAATCCGTAGCCGCGCGCGCGGTCGACCCGAAAACTATGTTACGGTCGCGCTCCGTGCGCGGCTCGTGTGTCCTTGCGATCTTGGTGCTTTCGTCGACGGCGTTCGCGCAGACCACGCCCGCGGCGAAGCCTACGATCACGGTCGGCGACTTCGACTTGTGGCCGTCGCTCGAGGTCCGAACGCGCGGCGAGTATCGGCGTAACCCCGTCGACATGGGCGGCGTCAACGGCGAGTACACCGAAGACCCGTGGAACGTGATGGAGCGCACGCGCATGGGCCTCGGCGCCGAGCGCGGGGCGCTTCGCGCGCAGGTGACCTTTCAAGACGCGCGCGTCTGGGGCGCGACGCCGCCCGAGCCGGTCATGAACCCGGCGAGCCCCTTCGCGTCGACCGGGCTCTACGAAGGCTACATCGAGATCAAGACGACGAAGCCGCCGGGCCTCGCGCCGGGCACCGAGGGCACGACGCGCCAGCGCGAGCCGCAGTACCTCCGCGTCGGCCGCCAAGCGATCGCGTGGGACCACGGCCACCTCCTCGGAAACGCCGATTTCTCCCCGGTCGCGCGCACGTTCGACGCCGTCCGCGGTCACGCCGGCTGGCGCTCGCTCGACTTCGAGGCCTTCGCGGCGATCGCCGACATGCCTCGGCCAGTCGGCATCGGGTTCGACGATCCGAACGGCGGGTACTACGGCGGCACCCAGCTCTACGGCGCGCTCGCCTCGCTCACGCTCGATCCGCTCTTTCGCGCGCAGGTCTACGGACTCATGCGGCCCGCGCCGGGCGTCTCCAGCAACACGTTCACGCCCCTCGGGGCCGACTTCACGCAATCGCGCACGTTCGGCGACGACTGGACGATCGCGCTCGGCCTCTCGGGCGACGCGAAGGGCTGGTCGTACGGCGTCACCGGAGCGATTCAGCTCGGGCGCGTCCCGGTGCTCGGCGGCGCGACGCTCGATCGCCTCGCCTACGCGGTGGTCGGCGACGCGTCACGAAGGTTCGACGGCGTCGTGCTCACGCCGACGGTCCGCATCGGCGGCTCGTACGCGAGCGGCGGCCGCTCGGCGACGCAATACAACCAGTTCGATCCGCTCTACCCCGACGTGCAGGTCAACCACGGCCTGCTCGGCGCGTTCGCGTGGTCGAACCTCATCGACGCGCACGGCTCGGTCGACGTCGTGCCGACGACCAACCTCCACGTCACCGCCGAGTACCGCTACGCGCGCATGGCCGACGACACGACGGGCGAGTGGCTCGACACGTACCTCGTCGTGACCGGCCGCGGACCGACGACCTCGCCCGAGCTCGGTCACGAGGTCGACCTCGTCGTCTCGTACCGGCCGTGGCCCGCGCTCGACGTCGCCGCCGGCTACTCGCTCCTGGTCCTCGGCGACGGCGCCAAGCAGATGCTCGCCGCGGAGAACCGCGGGTCGCACGACGCGACCGGCGCGCTCGTCCCGCCCGACCTCTCGCACTACGCGTTCATTCAGCTCACGCTGAACGTGCCCGCGAAGCCCTGACGCGTCGTCAGTAACGCTTCACGAAGATCGCGGGGTTGCTCGCGACCGTGCACGACGAATACGTGCCCACCGTCCCCGCCTGCGTCGACGTGATGCTCGTAATCGTCGTGTTCAGGTTCACGAGGAAGAGCGGGATGACCGCCGCCGTGTAACCGCCGCCCGGGCTGCACGTGAAGCTCGTGCCCTGGCCTGGGTACATGTACGTGCCGCCCGCGACGCCGAAGAAGTTCGACGCGTTGGAGTTGATGAAGCAGCAGTTGGTGCTCGTGAACCCGACGTCGATGTTCACGAGCCCCCCGTTGCGCGTGAAGAGGTAGGCGAACGCGTTGTCGAGCTGGGTCGAGCCGGAGAAATCCGTCGCGCCAATCCACGTCCAGCCCGTGTACGTGTTCGAGTAGAGGCCCATACCGAAGTTTTCGTACGTGACGCCGGCGCCGGTCATGTCGCAGTAGACGCCGATGTCGGTCGTTTGCGGGTGCGTCGTGTAGACGCCGCTCGTCGCCGAGGGGATCTGCGTTTTGTACGCGGCGCAGCTCGCGAGCGGCGTCGCCGTGTGCCACGGGTCGGCCGCGGTGCCCGAGCCGAGCAGCGTCGAGACGCACTTGCCCGCGGTGCACGTCGCGCCGCTCGGGCACGCGGCGAAGCACGCGCCGCAGTCGGTGTCGTCGCTCTGGAGATCGGCGCAGTGCGCGACCGGTCCGCCGTCGCCCGCGCCGCCGTCGGGCACGCACAGGGTCTTTCCGCCCGTGCAGGTCGAGGCGCATTTCCCCGCGGTGCACGACTCGAGGCCCGAGAGGCACGCGGTCGAGCAGTCGCCGCAGTGATTGGAGTCGGTCTGCGTGTCGATGCACGTCGGGCCGCCGTCGGCGCCCGGGCACGACGTGAGACCTTGGCCGCACGCCGACGCGCCGCTGCACTTGCCGCTCGTGCAGGTCTGCCCGCCGCTGCACGCGTTGCCGCACGCGCCGCAGTTCTTCGGATCGCTCGTGAGCAGCGCGCACGTGGGTTTTCCGCCGTCCGGCGCGCACAGCGTGCCGGCGCTGCAGCTCGAGCCGCACGCGCCGTTCGAGCAGACCTCGGACGCGCCGCACGCGTGACCGCACGCGCCGCAGTTGTCCGGGTCGTTTCCCGTCGCGACGCACGCGGCTCCGCAGAGCGTCTCTTGGGCCGGGCACGAGCCGGCGTCGTCGGTGATCCCGGCCGCCTTCGCGCACGCGACGAGCGCGACGGCCGCTACGACGAAGCGAAGACGAAGCACGCGATCAGCGTATCACAGCCCGTTCCAGCGTCGATTGGGACCGACGTCGGCGTGCGTGAACCAGTCGCTGTCGGACAAGTAGACGCCGACGCCGCCGTCCCACTTCAGGTCGCCGCGGAGCTCGCGCTCGATCTCGAGCGGCGAGAGCGCGCGGTCCGCGCCGTCCGGGACGATTCGAAAGTCGACGGCGTGCCCGAGCGAGTGCTGCGAGTGGGTCGCGACATGATGGCCTTTTTTTCGGAGCATCTCGTTCAGCTTTTCGCTCCGAAAGCCGCTCACGATTTCGACGCGCGCGCCCGGGTGCATCCGCGCGAGCGTGCGGAGCATCGCGAGGAGGCGCTCGTCGACGTCGGCGCGCTGCCCGGTCACGCGGTCGGCGAGGAGGTCGTCGAAGCGCGCCTGCGTGGGCGACGCGTCGTCGAGCATTACGTGCTCGCCCGTGTGCGTCTGGACGAGCGTCCCGAGGAGGTCGCGCTCGTCGTGCGCGACGCTCGCGTCTTTCTTCGAGTCGAGGCGCATCGAACGCGCGGGGCTCGCGTCGCGCGCGGCCATCGTGGTCACGCTGAGGCTCGCGAGCGCGGCGAAGATCGCGGGCGAGAGGATGTGCTCGAAGGCCACGTTTTAAGTGTAGCCTGCTCCCTTGGTGAGCACGAGCACCGACGCCGAGCTCTTGGGGCGAATCGCACGCGGCGACGTGGACGCTCTCGGTGCGCTCTACGATCGGTACCAGACGACGCTCTTTCCGGTCGCGCTGCGGATCCTCCGCGTGCGGGCCGAGGCCGAGGACGTCCTGCACGACGCGTTCGTGATCGTGAACGAGCGCGCGGCGCAGTACGCGCCCGAGCGCGGGAGCGTCTCGGCGTGGCTCGTCACGCTCGTTCGGAATTTGTGCATCGATCGAGCGCGCCGCCGCGATCGCCGCGGGGCGCTCGCCGACCGCTACATCGCGAAAGACGAGAACGTGTCGGCGACGCCCGAGACGCTCGCCGAAGAGGGCAGCTCGCGCGAGCGCGTGCGTCGCGCGCTCGTCGCGCTGCCCGAAGCGCAGCGCGAGACGCTGCTCGTCGCGTTCTGGGAGGGGCTCAGCTACCCCGAGATCGCCGAGCGCGAGGGCGTCCCGCTCGGGACCGTGAAATCGCGCGCCGCCCGCGCCATGGCGGCCCTTCGAGAGGCCCTGGAAAGAGAATGATGAAGACGGATCGTGGAACGCTGACGCGCGTGCGCACCAAGGGGCCCGCGCTCTTTTACTCGGACGTGCGCGGCGAGGAGAGCTCGGCGGTGATCGGGATCGTCCCCGGGTACGCCGACTACGCCGATCGCTACGACCGCGTGCAGCGCGCGTGGGCCGAGCGCGGGCTCGCGTCGATCGCGATCGATCTGCGCGGGCACGGCCTCGCCGAGGGGCCGCGCGGCGCTTGCAAGCGCTGGGAGGAGTACTTCGACGATCTCGAGGAGCTCTTCGCGAAGCTCGAAGCGGCGGGCAAACCGATTTTTCTCTTCGGGCACAGCTTCGGCGGGCTCCTCGCCGCGTCGTGGGTGCTGCGAAAGCCGAGCGCGCAGCGCGGGCTCGTGCTGTCGAACCCGTACATGCGCGTCGCGCTTCCGCTGCCGGGGGCGAAGAAGATGGCGGGGCGAGTCGTGTCGGCGATGCTGCCGGGCGTCGGGCTCGCTTCGGGCATCGAGGGCTCGCAGCTCACGCACGACGAAGCGCTCGCGAAGAAATACGACGAGGACCCGCTCGTCTTCAAAAAAGCCAACGTGCGGTGGTTCACCGAGTCCGAGCGCGCGCAAGGCGAGGTCATGGCGCGCGCGCGGGAGATTCAGCTCCCGCTCTACATGGTGCTCGGGAGCGCCGACCCGGTCGTCGCCGGAGGCCGCGAGCTGTTCGAGGCCGCGGGGAGCGCGGAGAAGAAGCTCGACGTGCGCGAAGGGCTACTTCATGAAGTGCTCAATGAACCGCAGTGGGCGGACGTCGCGGGGGCGATCGCGGAGTGGGTGAAGACGAGGACGTGACCGGAACCGGAACCGGAACCGGAACCGGAACCGGAACCGGTTGTTGGGGTGAGTGGTTGCGGTAGGGCGAGGCGGGGAGGGTGGCGCTCGCTCGGCTGTTCTCATTTTCGCGTCGTGCTCGGCGGCGTCAAGGACGATGCCTTCGGCATCGCCGGCTTCGCCGGTGCCTTCGGCATCCTTGACCCCGCCTGCGCGCGACGCGGTGAGGCTTTGCCTCTCGCGAGAGAGAGGCAAGGAGGCTCTCATGTCACTTCGGATCTACGACTTCGAAATCGAAACGCTGCGCATGTTGGCTCCGGTCGCTCGGGAGATCGCTCGTATCGATACTGATCTTGCTCGGCAGATGCGGCGGGCTGCGGCGAGCATCGCGCTGAACACCGCGGAGGGAGAAGGATACGGCGACGGGAACCGGCGCATGCGATTTCGCAATGCGATTGGCTCGGCGAAAGAGACACGGGCGTGTCTCGAGGTTGCGTCTGCGCTCGAGTACGTCGCGCTCGACCCGGCGCTCGTCGACCGTCTCGATCGAATCGCAGCGACTCTCTTTCGCCTCACGTCGTAAGCGACGGCCTGTACCCCAAACCTTGGCGCCTCTGCGCCTTGGCGATCTCTCTTCAACACAAAACGAAAACGCCCGCGAGCACCGAGGCTCGCGGGCGTCGTTCGTTCGCTCGTCGCGATTACTTGCAGTAGCCGAGCTGGAGGATCTTCCACTTCATGGCCGTGCAGGTCTTGCCCTGGGGGCAGTCGCTGTTCGACGAGCAGATCTGGACGTCGGTCGCGCCGGGGCAGGCGCCGTTCGTCGGCGTGGAGCAGACGATGGCCGTGCCCTGCGTCGACTTGTCGTACGTGCAGCCCGTGACTTGCGCCGGGGCCGTCGCGCCTTGGAGGCAGCACACTTTGCTCGCCATGCCGTTGGCCGTGCAGTCGGAGTTCTGCTCGCATTCGATCGGAAGCGCCGGGACCGTGCCGCCCGCGTCGGGGGCCGGGTTGTCGCAGCTACCGCCCCAGGTCGGGCAGTCTTGGTTCAAGAAGCCGGTGCCGAGCTTGCCGCCCAAGCAGCACTGGGTGCCCGTGGCGCAGTAGAGCGAGCCCGCGTCGCCGCCGCCGAAGCCGCAGTAGATCGAGCCCGCGTCGTCGGCGTGGAGCGTCGGCGAGGAGCCGCACTCGGCGCCGGTGCCGGTGTCGGCGGGGCCGCCGTCGGCCGGGCCGCTGTCGTTGCCCTGCGCGACGTCGTTCTTCGCGTCGTTGGCCGTTGCGTCCTTGCCGCCAGCGTCCGTCTGCGTGTTGTCGCCGCTGCAGGCGCTGAGGCTGCTCATCATGCCGAGGCCGACGAGCGCCGCGCCACCGAAAATCCAAGCGATAGGCTTCTTCATGCTTTTCTCCGCTGGCGTGATTCCCACATGTGGGCCTCTGCCGTCAAGGGTCGGACGGAGAATGTCACCGAGCGCGGCGAACGATCACGCGATCGACGTCCTCGTCCGCGCCGTCCCGCCTGCGGCGGATCCGGTCGACCACCCACGAGAGGGGCGCGGGGCCGAAGACGCCCGGAAGGCCCGCTCGCTCGCGCCGCCCCTCTTCCCACTCGACGACGCGGCCCCAGAAGAGGACGTTGAACGTCGCGAGCGCGGCGCCGGCGATGATGTCGATCAGGTAGTGCCAGCGGAGGAACATCGTGGCGCCGATGATTTGCAGCGCGCAGAACGCGAGGACCGGCCACGTGTACTTGAACGGGAACTTCTTCCGGTGCACGAACGAGAAAATCGCGAAGAACGTCGGCGCGCCGGTGTGCAGGCTCGGGAAGATGTCCTTCAGCGCGCCGGCCGAGTGCACCGAGTGGAGGACGAGCGCCCAGAAGGTGCCCCCCTGGAGCTCGTGCTCGAAGCGCAGCTCGTGGTACGGCCCGAACCCCGGCACGACCATGTAGAGCATGTGCGTGAAGCAAAACTGCGCGACGAGGCCGGTGCCGAAGTGGCGGAGCAGCTTGCCGTCGCCCGCGAGCGCGAGGAACGGCAGCACGTTGCACGCGACGATGATGAAGTAGCCGAAATAAAAGAACGCGAACCACTCGACGGTGTTCGGCGTGACGAACTTGTCCCACGCGACCGACGGCTCGTAGTGAAAGACGCGGAGGTCGAACGCGTAGATCTGCGGGTCGAGCGCCTTGCTCGTGACGGCCGGGAGGATCCACCGGAGCTGGAAGTACGAGAGGACGACCGGCGCCGTGATGCCGACGCGGAAGAGCGACGACGCCGCCACGCCGCGGATCACCTCGCCGCGCACGAGGACGAGCATCACGACGAGCATCGCCCAATCGATGCAGACGTCCTTGAGCGACCCCCAGCAGTTCGCGTTGCGGGTCGCGAGCAGCGCGCTCGCGAGGATGCCGAAATCGACGAAGCCGATCCAGTCGACGACCGCCATGTTGCGCACGACGCGCCGCACGAGCGAGGTCTCGCTCAGGGCCCTCGAGGGGCCCAGCGTGGTGTCGGTCAGGAGCGGTTGAACCATCAGCGCGCCCTCATGGGTTCGCGCAGTTTCACAGTCTCGTCAATCTCTCGCCATGAGCTATTTACCGCGAAGCGCCGTGCGCGGTGCGAACGGACATTTCCGTTTGGCTCCGTACTCTCGCTTCGCTCGAGCGTGCGGCAGCCTACTCGTCGTCGCGGGCCGCGCGCACGCGGACGGTACCTGATCCTTCGAGCAGCTTGGCTTGGCAGCAGAGCCGGCGGTCCGGCGGAGCCTGGCCGAACGCGTCGAGGACCTGGAGCTCGTCGTCGTCGGCGGGCGCGAGGAGGCTGGCGCCCTCGAGCACGACGAGGCGGCAGGTGCCGCAGCTCGCGCTCCGGCAGGAAAAGGGGATGGGCGCGTTCACCTCGTCGGCGAGGTCCACGAGCGCGGCGCCGCCCGGGGCGTTGGTTTCCTTCTGGTCGCCGTCGAGGCCGATGAAGACGATGCGGGGCATGGTTCGGGGCGCTTCATAACACGTCAGGTCCGCTCGAGCAGGATGGCGTGCTCGCGGCGCGGCGATCTCGCGAAGGCGCGCGCGTCGTGGAAGTGCGGACGACTTTGCGCAGCGCGGGCGACGATTCGGAAGCCCCGGCGCGGCGCGACCGCGGCGAAGGTCTCGTCGGCGCGGACCGGGCGACCGCCGAGCTCGGAGTCGGCGACGACGAACGCGGCCCGACCGCGCGGCGCGAGGACGCGGTGCATCGCGGCGAGCGCGGCGCCGAGCTGGTCCTCCCAGGTGCGCGCCGCGCCGGGGCCGCCGCGTCCGAGCTCGCGCCGCGAGCCAATCTCGCCTTTCTCGAACTGCGCGCTCGCGAGCCCGAGCCACCGCAGGCGGAGCGCGTGGTGCGCGACGTAATCGTACGTGCCCGCGTAGGGCGGCGAGGTGACGATGGCGGCGGCCTCGCCGTCGCGGACCTTCGCGAGATCGCGCGCGTCGCCGGCGAAGACGAGCGCGCGGGGGCGCCGCGTTCCCGGTGGATCGCCGCTCGAAGGCGACCCGGGGAGGAGCGCGGCGAGCTCGCTCGTGCGGCGGACGAGCTCCTCGGTTTTTTTCACGAAGAGCTTGGCGGTGTAGCCGGCGGCGATGCGCTTGGGGGCCTCGTCGTCGCGCGCGCTCGCCGTGTCGGCACGCTGGCGGCTCACCTTCACGAGGATGGCGCTGAGGACGACGCGCAGGTCGTCGCGGACGACGCCGTCGGTCTCGCGCTCCATCGCGTCGCGGATCGAGTCGAGCTCGAGCAGGACGTGCGGGTCGAACGCGGCGACGTCGTCGGGCCCGTAGCGGCGGAGCGCGCCCGCTTTCTTCGTGCGCCGCAAATCGGCGTGCTCGCGGACGCGCGCGGCGGCCGCGAGGAGCCGCTCGGTGTGCGCGTCGTCGCGCGCGGCGACCTTGCGCGACGTGAGCAGGACCGCGAGCGGGTTGAGGTCGACGCCAATCGCGTCGCGCCGCGCGAGCATCGCCGAGACGACGACGGTCCCGGAGCCGCAGAACGGGTCGAGCACCTTGGTGCCCGCGACGCTCGTAATCTCGACGAGCCGCGTCGCGGTGACCGGGTGCATGCGCGCGGGGTAGACGTGAAAGCCGTGGACGTGGGCGCGCGCGGGATCGCCCTCCTCGCCCGTCGAGCGCGCGACGTCGAGCGCGTGCGCGAGCGCGAGCGACTCTTCCTTCGCGCCCTCGCGCGCGACCTCGCCGCCGACGTGCGTGAGCGCTCGCCGCTGTCTCACGCCTTCTTCTCCGCTTCCGCTTCCGCTTCCGGCTCCGGTTCCGGTTCCGGCTCCGGCTCCGCGATTCGCTGCGGCATCGCGACGCGCACGCCGGTCACCACGAGCGCCGCCTCGACCTCCGACTCCGGAATCTTCAACGCCGCGGCGATCTCCGCGGGCGAGAGGTTCTTCGCCGAGAGCGCGGCGATCGCCGCCTCGTGCGCGCGCGCGACCGCTGTGCGCACGCGCTTTCGCTCGGTCGCGCCCTTGCGCGACGCGCGCGACGCGAGCACCGCGAGCAACACGCCCATCCCGACGAGCACGCCCGCCGCGACGAAGCTCGCCGGCGCGAGCACGATCGCGAGCAGCAGCGAAATCGCCGCCGGCCCGCCCGCGACGTACGAGATGATGCGCTGCATGGCCGCGGCGCGCTGCGCGTCGCTCGCCTCGCGGAGCGCGAGCGTCGACTCCTCCGGCACTTTCTCGCCGTCGGGCATGACCACGCGCGGCGCGCCGCACACGCCGCAAACCCAGCGGTGCTCCTCGCTCGGCATGACGCGCGCGAAGGCGCCGCAAGCCGGGCAGCGCGATTGCTCGCCGTAGACCTTCGCGAGGTCGGCGCCGGGGCCCCCGCTCGCGGGGTCGAAACCTGTCGGCGACAGCGGATCCGGCATGGGGCAAGCGCATTACCACGTCCCCGGGTGTAAGGTGAGCGCGTGCGAGCGCGTTGCCTGGAAGGAATGCTGCGTCGGAAAATCCTCGCCCTGGCGGTCGTCGTCGCGGGCTGCGCCGCGGGGAGCAGCACCGGCGGCGCGAAATCCGCTCCGCCCGCCGATCGGAGCGAGCACCCCGCCGAGTGGTACACGCTCGGGGCCGGGCGCGCCGACTTCCAGAAGAGCGAGCACGACTTCCAGCTCGCGGCGACCGACTGCACGCTCGCGTGCAAGGCGCTCGCGTCGCTGCAGCGCGCCGCCGATCACCTCTGCGCCGTGGCTGAGCCCGACGAGTGCACCGACGCGCGCGCCCGCGCAGACCGCGCGCGCCGCGCCGTCGAGACGCAGTGCGGCGGCTGCTGAATCAGGGCTTGACGATCGTCGTGCCCGGCGGGGGCGAGAACGTGAACTTGTTGGCGTCGATCGCCGTGTTCACTTGCGGGTTCGTGAAATCGAAGCGATTCCGATTCTGCTGCCCGTCGAGGATGAGCACGCGAAGCACCTGCGAGGTCTGCGCGTCGACGTAGAAGAGTACCTTGGTGTACGCGGGCGTCGGCTGCTTCGGCGTGCCGACCAGCACGTAGCCGCCCTGGTAGCCGAGCTGCGCGCCCGGGAGGATCTGGAAATCGAAGTTGGACCCGAGGCTGCCTTGCCCGGTCAAGAACGAGAGCGCCGCCGGATACTGCGACTGGTTGACCGTCTGCTCGTACATCTGCTTGTTCGCGGCCTCGTAAACGCGGAGCGTCGAGCCGTCGGACACGATGCGGTTGCCCTGCGGGCTCTGATACTCCCAGTCCATCTTGCCGGGCTTCGAGAAGATGACGTGGCCTTGCGACGTCTTGGTCGTGTTGTAGGCCTTGGCCAGGTACTGCTGAGTGAAGTCCGCGCTGAAGGTGCTGGTCTTGTCGTAGAAGGCCTGCACGTTGGCCACGGCCTGGGCGACCGGCGGGAGCGTGGCGTTCTGCGCAGCCGCGGTGGGCGCCGCTACCAAAGGCGCGAGCGCGAGCGCGAAAACGGCGATGAGCTTGCGAATCATGTCTTTGCTCCGTTGGACGGACTTCGAGCCGATTCGTTTTGCCCAATTCAAATCCCATGCGCAACCCCTCTTTGGGGCGCCCGGGGCGTCAGCGTGCGAGGGCGTTTTGCAAGTGGGTGACGGCGAGGGCGAGCGCATCGGCGGCGTCCGACGGTGGGGCGGCGGCGAGGGAGAGGATGACTCGGATCATTTGCGCGACCTGGGCCTTGTCGGCGCGTCCGTGCGCGGCGACCGTGCGCTTCACGCGCGCGGGGGCGTACTCGAAGACGTCGAGCGCGGCGCGGCCGCACACCATGAGCGCGACGCCGCGCGCGTGGCCGAGCTTCGCCGCGGCCTGCGGGTCTTTGTGGAAGAAGAGCGACTCGACGCTCGCTTGCGCCGGCCGGTACTCGCGCACGACCGCGTCGAGCTCGCGCTCGAAATCCGCGAGCCGAAGCGAGAGCTCGCCGTCGCCGAGCGCGAAGATCCCGTGCGCCACGTGAACGAGCCGCGTGCCTCGCCGCGCGACCACGCCCCAACCGAAACGCCGCGTGCCGGGGTCGAGACCGAGCACGACCGTGTCTCGGATCATGCGCCGAGCTTGGCGAGCTCTTCGTCCGAGATGTCGAAGTCGGAGTAGACGTTCTGCACGTCGTCGTGATCGTCGAGCGTCTCGGCGAGGTTCATCGCGACCTCGGCGTCGCGCCCGGCGAGCGGCTTCTTGTTCTTCGGCAAGAACGCGATCGACGAGCCCTTGACCGGGATCTTCGCCTTCTCGAGCGCCTCGAGCACGACGTTGAGCGCCTCCGCCGGCGTCGTCACTTGCCACTCGTCGCCCTCTTGCGCGTAGTCGTCCGCGCCGGCGCCGACGGCGGCGTCCATGAGCGACTCTTCCGAGGCGGCGTCCTTCGCGAGCTGGATGAGGCCCTTGCGATCGAACGCCCAGCCCGCGGTGCCGGCGCCGCCGAGCAGGCCCGAGTGCTTCTCGAAAATCTTCCGGATCTCGGCGACGGTGCGGTTCCGGTTGTCGGTCATCCCCTCGACGAGGAAGAGGGTGCCGCCGGGGCCCGTGCCCTCGTAGAGAACTTCTTCGTAGGCCGCGCCCTCGATCTCGCCGGTGCCGCGCTTGACGGCGCGGTTGATGGTGTCGTTCGGCATCGACTGGCCCTTCGCGTCCGCGATGGCCTTGCGCAGGCGCGGGTTGCCGCCCGGATCGCCGCCGCCCATGCGCGCCGCGACAGTCAGCTCCTTGATGAGCTTGGTGAAGAGCTTGCCGCGCTTGGCGTCAATCGCGCCCTTCTTGTGCTTGATGGTCGCCCACTTGGAATGCCCGCTCATCTGCGCCTCTCGAGGTGCCCTCTATAGCCTTGGCCGCGCGGGGCATCAATGCGCCTCGCGGAGCGGACGCGCTCACTCCGCGCTGGACGCGCCGACGCGCTTGAGGAGCGCGGTGACCTTGGGCTTCGCGACGCCGGCGGCTTTGCCGATGGCGTGGAGGACCGCGGACTCCTGCTTGTCGATCCCGCCGGAGGCCTGCGCCACGAACGCGGCGAAGAGGAGACCGGCCTCGGGTTGGCCGAGCTCTTTCAGCCGAGCGCCGACGGCTTCGGCGCGCTTGCCGTCTTTCTTGGCGCGCTCGGCGCACGACTCGAGGAGCGACTCGGCCTCCCACTCGATGACCGCGCCCTTCGAGAGCGTGTCGATCGCGGCGACGAGCATCGCGCGCTCTTCGTCGTCGACGTTGCCGTCGGCGTTGGCCGCGAGAAAACCCGCCTCCGCCGCAGCCTCGAACACGTCGTTCTGTTTCGGAACCGCCAAGTCGTTCCGAATCGCTTCCGCGTGCTTCTCGAGCTCGGCCTTTGCCATGCGCCCAGCTATATCCGAGCGGAGAGAAACAGGAAGATCAGAAGATCAGAAGGAGGTTCGTGGCAGACGTACTTGCCGTTCGCCAGATCCTTGCAAACACGTCCAGGCCCCGCCAGCCGAGCTCAAAAAAATCCCTTCTGATCTTCTGACCTTCCTGTTTTCTCCCTCTCGGGGCCGTCAGGGCGTCAGGGGAGCTTGACGCGCGTCGAGGCGAGGAACGAGTCGTCGACCTTGCGCGCGCTGTCGACGAAGTCGCCGTAGCGCGACGGGGCGACCGTGCCGGTCGTGACCGAGAGCGAGAAGTCGTCCTCGACCACGTTGGCGGCGACGCTCATCGCGCGCTTGCCTTCGAGGTTCGCCGACTGCACGTCGGTCGGGCCGGGCGACTTCACGACCGAGGCGCCCTTCGGCAGCTCGACGCGACGGTGCACGTGGTACTGCACCGCCTGCCGGATCGAGAGCGCGTTCTCGCGCGCCGACTGGCCCGCGTACGTCGCCGCGACCGTCGAGACGCTCGACCGCGGGAAGACGTAGTGGATCGGGTCGAGGCCCGGGAGGAGCCAAACCTTCTTTTCGTCCCGGGGACGCGCCGTCCCGCCCGCGGATCCGGCGACGGGTTGCGCGTAACCGGGCACCGAGATGTTCGCGCGGAGCGCGATCTGCCAGCTGCCCTCGCTCGACGAGAGCGCGACCTTGTCGACGTTCGCGAACGGCACCCAGCCGAGCGCGATGCCGAAGAGCGCGCGCTCGCGCTCGAAGCCGACGAGCCGGAGCAGCGCCTCGGAGATTTGCTGCGCCGCGCGACCGCGGAGCAGCACGGTGAGCTCGCCCTTCGCGTCGCCTTTGTCGTCGACGACGAGCCGCATGTCGACCTCGTCGCGCTCTTTCTCGAGCGACATCGACGGCGCCGGCTTGATGCTGCCGTCGGCGAAGAGCACCGCGCGACCGCGGAGCTCGGGCGAGATGCGGCCCGCCGGGAGCGGCGGGCCCGAGACGTCGGCGTCGATCCAGACGTCTTCGGTCTTGCCGTTCTCGGTCACGTGCGCGACCGCGAGCGGGTGCGAGAAGCGCGACATGCTCGCGGGGTACGTCGGGTCGGCGCTGTACGGCTCGTTCTCGGCCACGCCGACGTCGACCGGCACGCCGAGGTCGGTGAGCGCGCGCGCGATGAGCCACGTGCGGCTGCCCTCGTGATTCACGAGGATGGTGCGCGCCGTCGTCGTCGAGGCGCGGTCGAACGCGTAGCCGAAGTCGCTGATGAGCGCGCCCGAGGCCTCGCGGACGGCGTGGCCCGCGCCGGCGACGATCGCGTCCACGAGCTCGCGCGATTTCGCGGGGTGCTTGGCCGCGGTCGCGGCCGCCCACGCGGCGACCTCGTCGTCGTGATCCTGGAGCGACAAGAGCGTCTCGCGGAGCGCGCGCGCGACCGTCGTCCACGACGTCGTGCCGAGCACGACGCCCACCTCGCGCTCGGTGCGCGGCACGCCCTCTTCGAGGCGCCGCGCGTTGTGGTCGGCGAGCGTCCAGGTGAGCGTCTTGCGATTGCCCGAGACGGTCTCGGTGCCTTTGCCGAGGATCGGGTGGACCCAGAGCGCCGGCTTGAGCGACGTTGGCATCGTGATCTGGATCGTGGCGTTCGCGACGGCGGTGCGCTCGGGCAGGAGGTCCGGCGTGTCGATTCCGATGTCGCCGGTCTCCGACGGAATCGCGACGCCCTCGTAGAGCGCCTCGACGATGTCGCCTTGCTCGAGCTGCGCGAGGTCGGCGTGGCTCTGCGCGGCGCCCGGCGTGCGGTCGGGCTCGAGCACGCGGCCGTCGCGCTTGTGGATGCGGCGGCGAAGCACGCGCATCGACCCGCGGCCGAGCACCTCGGGCGGACGCGCGGCGGCGTTCTCTTCGATGTCGGTCGTGCCGCTCACGCGCCGCACGTCGAAGTACACGTAGCGCACGAGGCCGTCGTCGCCGAGGTCGTAGCGCTCGGTGTGCGCGAGGACGGCGGTCGCCGCGCCCTCGAGCTTGGGCGATTTGCGGTCTTCGGCGGCGAGTCGGTCGGCGACGCCCTCGAACTCGGCGGCGGGATCGTCCCCGAGCGTGAGGAGAAGGCCCGGCAGCGCGTTGGGCGAGTCCTCGGTCTTCGTCGCCTCGGCGAGGAGACGATCGCGGAGCGCGCGATCCTTCGCGGTCGCGGTCGCGACGAGCCCGCTCAGCGTGCGCTCGCCGGGGAGGAGCACGGCCTCGGCCGCGCGCGCCGCGCTCATGTCGCCGCGGACGAGCGCGTCGCGGAGCGCGAAGCTCGCGTACCCGTTCGGCGCGCCGCGCACCTTGCGAACGCGCTCGAGCTCGACGCCCGCGTCGGCGAGCTTGCCGACGTCGCGGAGCGCGAAGTAGCAGCCGAGCGTCCCCCGCTCGGCGCCCGGCACGTTCGCGCACTCGAAAGCGACGCGGTCTTGGGCCGAGCGCTGCTGCGCCTCGCGCTCGAGATCGCGGAAGAGGAGCGTGCCCTCGAACGCGGGACGCGCGCGCTCGAGCGCCGCCTTCGCGCGATTGTAGAGCCCCTCGCGCCCGGCGAGGCCCGCCTCGAACACGTCGAGCAGCGGGCTCTGCGAGGCCTTGCCGCTCTTGCGCTGCTCGTCGAGATCGCGGAGCGCCTCGAGCTTGGACTCGCTCGCGCCCTTGCGCACGGCGGCGAGCTCGGCGTGGGCGACGTTCGCCTCCCACGCGCCCTTCGACTTCTCGAGGACCTTGTCGAACGCCGCGCGCTCGCGCTCGGCGCGGTGGATGGCGTCGACGTCGCGCACGGCGCCGATGGCGCGCGCGTAGAGGAGGAGGAGATCCGGCGGGGCCGACTCGTCCTTCGCGCGCGCCGCGAGCATGCGCTCGGCGAGGTGCGCGTCGCCCGAGGCGAGCGCGGCGGCCGCGAAGAGCGTGCGCTCGCCGTCGTTCGCGGCCTGCGGCAAATCCGACGGCGAGACGCTGAGCACGCTCGACGCCGCCGCCGACGCGCGCTCGCCGACCGCGGGCGCGTGGAGCTTCAGCGCCTCGCCGTGCTCGCCGAGCACCGCGAACGCGAAATCGCCGGACGCGACGCGCGCGACGATTCGCACGCGACCCTTGCCGACGTGCACGCGCGCGAAGCGCGTCACGTCGTCGGTCCCGAGCTCGCTCGCGCGCGTGATGGCGAGCTTGCCGCCCACGCGCAGCGTCGCCGCGCGATTGGCGCGGAGCATGACGCCGAGGTTCTCGTCCTCGGGCACGTCGGCGTCGACGACGACGTCGTGCACGCCGTGGCGCGTCGAGAGCGTCGAGACGCCGTGCTCGCAGGTGCGGCCCGCGAGGACGAACGGCGCGACCTTGGTGCCGAACGGGCCGGGCGACTCGTACGACGGCGCGATCGGCGCGTCGAACGCGGCGAGCGGGCCGGGGTCGTTCACGCTCGCGATGCGCGTCCAGTCGACGGGGCCGATGACCGTCGCGTCGCGCACGCAGCCGGAGGCCGTGCGCCAGCGCTCGGCGTCGCGCGCGTCTCCCGCGTTCTCGGCGCGCTCGGCGAGCGTCTGCGCGAGCAGGCCCTTCGAGAACGGATCGTCGGCGAGGCCGAAATCCGTGGCGAGCGCGTCGATCGCCGCCTTGCCGTCCTTCGTGCGATCGAGGAGCGCCGTGTGGGTCGTCACGTCGCGGAGCACGTCGGCGCCGCCCTCGGCCACGGCGTCGAGCGACGCGAGCAGCGCCGCGACGCGGTGCGCATCGGAAGGCACGCCGACCGCCGTTTGGATGACGTTCTCGTGGAGCTCGAGCGCCTTCTTGTCGTCGCCGGTCGTCTCCGCGTGGGTCGCCGCGACGAACGCCGCGGGCAGCTCGGAGGCCTGGTGAGTCGGCGTCTTCGCGCCGGGCCCGCCGCAGGCGAGAAAGAGCGCCAAGGGCGCAGCGAGCAACGTCGGGCGCCGGATTCTTGGACCACCCCGGGCTGAAGCCCGCCGCAGGCGGACTCGAAGTGGAGTTGTCCATGGCTTCTTCGCCTGCCCCCGGCTTCAGCCGGGGGTGGCCCAAATGATTCGAGGCAAGCGCTGCGATTTTCGCCGGATTTCACGAGGCACCTCCGGCGCGCACCGTGCGGTGCATCAAGGCGTCCACGCGCTGCAGGAAGGCGCGCCACGCGGCGTATTTCTCGACCGGGATGACGTTCCGGTCGAGGGTCATCTTGCGGGTCACGACGAGCACGCGCGCGTCGCGCGGATCGCGCCGCACCTCGAGCGAGGCGCGGCCGAAGTCGCCGCCGTTCACCTCGCCGCCGGGCGCGGTCTCGATCCACTTCATCCCGGGCGGCGCGGTGATGCGCAGCGTGCGGGTCTGGTGGTTGGGCGCGAGCTGCGGCGGGAGCACCACCGGCAGCGTGCGCGTCACGAGCGGCGCGAGCGCCGACGTGAACGTCCAGCTCGGCGAGAGCGGCACGACGAGATCGTGCCCTTCGCGCCGCGCGAGCGAGTCGGAGTGCGCCTTGTACTTCACGAGCACTTGCCCATGGGCGAGGTCGCTGTCGAACGACACGTCCTTGTCGACGCGCACGGTCGAGAACCAGCCGCTCAGCATGTTGTCCTCGACGTACTGAGCGCGCGCGTCCGGCTCTTTCATGCCCGTCCGCAGGAAGAAGGCGCTGTCGCCGGTGTGATGCTCCTCGCCGGCGATGTCGCCGCCGCCGCCGTTCTTGAGCGTCATCGACCAGGTCACGTCCGAGCCGTGGTCGTCGGGCGAGCCCGCCGGGAGCTGCACGATCTCCGCCGGGCCCGAGTCGAGCCGCAGCGCGACCGCGCGCGCGTCCATCGACGGCAGCGGCCCGAGGCGCGACTGCGGCGACGTCGCGTCGAGGTACTGCCCGCCGTTCGGCCCGGGCAAGAACGCGATGCCGTGATCGAAGAGCGGCACGGCGACGTTCTTCGCCTGCACGACCGAGGGCTGCCCCGTCTCGCGCGTCTGCACCATCACCTCTTGCGCCTCGATGCCGACGGCGCGAAGCAGCGTGATGAGGAGGATGGCCTTGTCGTCGCAGTCGCCCTCGCGCCGGGCGAGGAGCTGCTGCGGCCGGTTCGGGAGCCAGAACTCGCCGCTCTGGTAGTTCACGTAGCGGATGTCGTCGGCGACGAAGTCGAAGATCGCCTTGAGCTTCGCCTCGCGCGTCGTCTTGCCCTTGGTGAGCTCGCCCGCGAGCCGCCGCACCTGATCGTCGGGCTCGGTGAAGCCGCGGACGGCCTCGGCGTACCACTTTCGGAAGTCGCCCCACGACTTGAACGTGGAGCCCATGATGAGTGGAACGGTCTCGCTCATCGCGGGGGCGAGCGGCTCCTCCTCGATGCTCGGCGGCTTGGTCCAGATAAGCCGCGTCACGTGACGGCCGTTCTCGTCCTTCTCGGTGCGCTGGAAGCTGCCCGGCGCGGCGTGGAGCACGTCGACGTAGATCGGCGTCTGCGGCGGCGCCTCGACGTCGACCTCGTTGTAGGCGATCGGGTGCGCGGCGGTGGAGCCGGCGTAGTCGAGGAAGTAGTAAGGAGGATCGGCGCGCCCGCCGACCGCGTTCGCCGTCCAGGTGCGGATCGCGACCTCGACGACGTCGCCCGGCTGAAGCTCCGGCCAACGGATGCGCGGGCGGCGGCCTTCGCTCTGCTCCTCGAGCGGGAAGGCGACGCCGCCGTCCTTGCGGTGGACGCGCGCCTTCAAGATCTCGGTGAGGTCGCCCTCGTTCGGGATCTCCTCGTAGAGCTCCTCTTGGCTGCGCGGCGCGATGATGATCTCGCGCGCGTAGTGGATGAGCTGCGAGACGCGCCGGTCGTCGTGCATCACGACCGCGCGCACCCAGTGGAGCTGGGTGTCGGCGATCGTCGGCGTCGACGGCACCGGGATGCGCCGCGCGAGGATCGTCGACGCGGGGACCATGTACTTTTCGTCCTCGTGCGCGCCCGGCGACGAGCTCGCCTCGTCCGGGAGCGCGTGGTGGCTGCGGCTCTCGTGATCGAGCGCGAGCCGCGCGCGGTAACGCGCCTCGCTCGGCGAGAGCTCGCGCGCGCGGCGGAGCGCCGCCTCGATGAGCGCGGCGGGCGCGGGCGCGCCGAGCGCGCGGGCGATCGCGAGCGCCTTGTCCGCTCGCGCGCCGCGCGTCTCTTGGGCGAGCGCCGCCCACGCGGTGTCCTCGTTCGGCGCCATCGCGACCGCGATCGCCGCGAGCTGGAGCGCCTCGTCGTGCCCGCCGGCGTCGCCGACGGCCTTGATGACGCGCACCACCTCGTCCGCGTCGCCGACGGCGCCGGTCTTGAGCGCCTCGCGCGCCGCCTTCACGACGTCGGCCTTCGAGCCGCGCCGCGCGACCGACTCGACGTACGTCGCGCCGCGCGCGCCCCGCGTCGCGAGCACTTGTCGCGCCGACTGCGCTCGCGCCGGGTCGACGCCCACGGCGATCTTCGCGAGCTCCTCGTAGAGCGCGCTCGGCGCGTCGCGGTGAGCGTCCGCGTAGCTGGCGAGCGCGTGGAGCGCGTCGAGCCGCAGCGCCTCGACGCCGAGCCCCTCGTCGACGACCGCGTTCATGAGCACGGCCTCGGAGTCGGTCGCGCCCGCGAGCGTCGTGTTCGCCGCGGCGCGCGCCCAGTCGGGCATGCGCGCTTGGAGGTGCTGCGCGACGAGCCGGCGCTCGGCGAACGCGAGCGCACGGCTATCGTGCGTCTGCTTGCCGACGCGCGCCGCGTCGTGGAGCCAGCCGCTCCGATTCGCGCCGCTCGGCGCGACCCACCCGGCCATCGCGAGTCGGTCGGCGTCGTTCGGCACGAGGTGCGTGAGGCGGTCGAGCATGCCGGGAGCGCGCGGGCTCTTGCCGTCGTCGGCGCCGCCGATCGTCCGCGCGAGGATCGCGTCGAGCAGCGCGTCGGGATCGCTCGCGCCCTCGAGCTTCTTCATCGACGCTTCGTTCATGCCGATCACGCGCTCGAGCGGCGTCGCGAGCGTCTCCACCTTCTGCTTGCCGATCGCGACCGCGCCCTTCGGCGGCTGCACGTCGCTCGCGGGGACGAGACCCGTCACGCGCAGGCGCACGCGCCCGTCGTCGTCGAGCGCGCCGGCGCAGACCTTCGCAATGACGACGTGCTCGCCCGCGGTCGCGTCGACCTTGGCCGCGATCCGGTCGAACGCGAGCGACGAGTTCGCCTCGTCGCTCGCGCCGAGATCTTTCCCGTCGAACGTCAAGCGCGCCGTCCCCGTCGCCGCGAGGTGGACGACGATCGGCCCGCTCTTCGCGAGCGTCACGCGCGAGCCGACGTACGTGCAGCTCTCGCGACGCGGCTCGACGAAGACGTCGAGCGGGATGCCTGCGGCCTGCGCGTACGAATCGGGGACCTCGCGCCAGCCGACCTGCACCGTGCCCCACGAGTCGTCCTCTTTCGGATCGAACGCGATCGCGCCGGGTTTCTCCGGCCCTTCGTGACGCTGGAGCCCGCCGCCCGTGTCGCGGAAGGGGCCGAGCAGCGCGACGTGCGTGAGCACCCCGAGCGCGGCGTCGGCGGACACGCCCGAGGGCTGCCCTTCGTCGGCGGCGAGCGTGCGCGCGACGAGCGACGCTTCTTCGCGCAGGTCCGGGGCGGCCTTCGACGCGGCGATCGCCGCGAGCGCTTTGTCGGCCGCGCCGTCGGTCGCGCGGTCGGAGAGCGAGCTGATCGTCGCGATCGCGCCGAGCACCGCGTGATCGGGCGCGCCTTCGGCCGTCCCGCGCACCCTCGCCGCGTCGATCATCGCGTCGGGCGTGACTTCGGTGTAGCGGACGTTCTGCTGCGGTGCGCCACGCGACACGCTCGACGAGAGCGCAACGAGGGCGATCAGCGCGACACCGGCCGCGCGAATGGGGGTTCGCGTCATGGGGCCCTTCCTACCAGCCAAGGTCCTCGCGTGCCATCCTCGGATCGCACGTTTTCACGCACGAGGTCGGCTGGGATACGCTCGCGCCCATGACTGAAATCGTTCGCTGCGCGAGCTGCCTCGCGCCGCTTCGTCTCGACGCCGGACCGATCGCGACGTGCGGGTACTGCGGGGCTCAGACCTGCCTCGACGCTCCGGCGGAGGCGGTGGAGCTCGGCCACAAGACCGGCGCGCGGCTCGCCGAAGGCATCGCCTTCGTGACACCCACGAGGACGATTCCTTGGCTCGACGCGAACGCTGCGCTGCCGATCCACCGAACCGAGACGCTCTCGACGAGCACCGACAATCAAGACGCCCTCCACGTGAAGCTCGTGCAAGGAGCGACAACGCTCGCCGACGTTCGTTTCCCGATCGCGGCGCGCGCCCCGCGCGGCGTGCCGAAGATCGCGCTCACCGTGCGCGTCTCGGCCGAAGGGGCCATGAGCCTCACCGTCTCGGACGGCCCCGGGCGCGCCGTCGACCACGACGGAATCTCCGCACGCGTCGTTGCGTGACGCGCCTCGGGCCTGCTATTGCGCAGCATTGCCATGCCGTCCTTTGCACCTCCGAAAACGGGCCAGCCCATCAAGATGGGCGCGAACGAAAAACTCGACGTCCCGAACGACCCGATCATTCCTTTCATCGAGGGCGACGGAACCGGGCGCGACATCTGGCGCGCGAGCGTCCGCGTGCTCGACGCGGCGGTGGCCAAGGCCTACGGCGGCAAGAAGAAGATCAGCTGGTACGAGGTCTACGCCGGCGAGAAGGCCTACACCCAGTTCAACAACTGGCTGCCCGACGAGACCGTCGAGGCGTTCAAGAAATACCTCGTCGGCATCAAGGGCCCGCTGACGACGCCGATCGGCGGCGGCATCCGCTCGCTCAACGTCGCGCTCCGCCAGATGCTCGACCTCTACGTGTGTCTTCGTCCCGTGCGCTGGTTCGAGGGCGTGCCCTCGCCGGTGAAGCGCCCGGCCGACGTCGACATGGTGATCTTCCGCGAGAACACCGAGGACATCTACGCGGGCATCGAGTGGCCCGGCGGCTCGCCCGAGGCGAAGAAGCTCCTCGAGTTCATCGACAAGGAGTTCCCGAAAGAGTTCTCCAAGATCCGCTTCGGCAAGGAGGCCGACCTCTGCGTCGGCGTCGGCATCAAGCCGGT
Source organism: uncultured delta proteobacterium (assembly GCA_963731595.1). Lineage (GTDB taxonomy): Bacteria > Myxococcota_A > Polyangia > Polyangiales > Polyangiaceae > DASXHD01. Next base: position 88,569 of record CAVSWE010000009.1, on the reverse strand, counting down.
CAGCAAGCAAGGCACCGAGCGCCTCGTGCGCGCGGCCATCGAGTACGCGATCAAGCAGCGGCGCAAGAGCGTGACGTTCGTCCACAAGGGCAACATCATGAAGTTCACCGAGGGCGCGTTCCGCGATTGGGGCTACGCCCTCGCCAAGAGCGAGTTCGGCGCGGTCGAGATCGACGGCGGCCCGTGGTGCAAGCTCGAAAAGCACGGCATCACGATCAAAGACGCGATCGCCGACATCACGCTCCAGCAAGTGCTCACGCGCCCGAAGGAGTTCGACGTCATCGCGACGCTGAACCTGAACGGCGACTACTTGAGCGACGCGCTCGCGGCGCAAGTCGGCGGCATCGGCATCGCGCCCGGCGGCAACATCAACTACGTCACCGGCCACGCGATCTTCGAGGCGACGCACGGCACCGCGCCGAAGTACGCCGACCTCGACAAGGTGAACCCCGGCTCGGTCATCCTCTCGGGCGAGATGATGCTGCGTCACATGGGCTGGGCCGAAGCGGCCGATCGCGTCCTCAAGGGCGTCGACGGCGCGATCGCCAGCAAGCGCGTGACGTACGATTTCGCGCGCCTCATGGAAGGCGCGACCGAGGTCAAGTGCAGCGAGTTCGGCGACAACATCATCGCGCACATGTGAGCGCGCTCGGCGCGATCGGTCAGCGCTCCAAGAGCGCTTCGAGCGCGCGGCCGCGCGAGTCCGTCGTCGCGACGGGCAGGGGAACGACCTGCCCCTCGTCGTCGTAGAGCTCGAACGCGCCCTTCCACGCGCGCAGGCGCGCCCTGCGGATCGTCCGCGTCGCGCGACCGACCCACGGGTGCGGCCGGAACGTCACCGTCACGAGCTCCTCCTGCGGCTCGACGACGACGCGCGCCGAGGGTCCGCCGCGGGCGATCCACAGCGCGACGCCCGCGATCGTCAGCAGCACCATCAAGACGAGCGCCGCCGACGGCCCGTAGCCGTCCTCGAACGACTCCTGGTTGGTCGCGCGCCACGCGTCGAAGCGTGCCGACAGCTCGCTCTTCTGAGCCTCGGCGATGTTGTCCCAACCGCTCCCGAGCGACACGTCGCCGTTCGTCGTCGCGAACACGAGTCGCGAGAGGCCGTGGCCGTCGCGATCGACCGTGAGCGCGCCGACCGTCGAGAGCCGCACGCTCCCGCGGCTCCCGCCCACGCCGAAGGTCTCGTACGTGCATCGATCGGCGGAGCGCGAGCACGACACGTGTACGCGCAGTCCCAGAAACACCGCCAAAAACGTCATCACGACGAGGGCCAAGACCGCCGGCCCGAGCCCGCCCCGCTGCCGAAACACGAACGTACGTGGGATCGTTCGCCGCGCGCTCTCGCGATAGACGCTCACCCCTCGAGATTACGCGACGTGTAGAGTCTACGCATGCGGACTCGGCACTGGGCGCTCGCCGCGCTGGGCGCGGCGGGATTCATCGGAGCGTGCGTGGGTGACTCTTCGCCGGCGACGAACGACGGCGGCTCGGACGCGACGACCACGGACTCGAGCGCGTCCGACGGCTCGACACCCGACGCGGTCGCGAACGACGCAGACGCAGCCGCCTGGGTGCCGTCGGCGCTCGGCGTCGATCTCGTCCTCTGGCTGGAGGGTGACGTCGGCCTAGGGTTGGACGACGCCGGGTCGGTCGCGTCGTGGCAGGATCAGAGCCTCTACCCGGTGACGTTCAGCGGCTCCGCGCTGACGGACATCACGCCGAACGGACACGTCGTGGTGAACTTCAACGCGACGAACGTCAATATGCAGACGGCGAGCGTGTCGAAGTTGGAGCTCGGTTCGACGGACGATTTCGTGATCGCCGCCGTCATGCAAACGACGAGCGGAACGACCGCGCCTCCCGGCGCCTACGCCTTCTTCAAGGCGCAGATCTTCGGAAACAAGCCGTTCGCGCACCTCGGCGACGGCCTCGTGTTCGGCACGAACGTGACGCAGACGAACGACGAGCCCGAGATCTGGGACGAAGGCTCGGATCTCGATGCCGGCGCCGATTTGATCTCGAGCAAGAACCTGGACGACGGCAACTACCACGTCGTCATCGGTCGCCGGGTCGGCGGCAACAGTCTGCACGTCAAGATCGATGGCCTGGAAGAAACAATCGCGCTGTCGCAGCCGGTCGACTTGAGCCAACCCACGGTGCCGCTGACGATAGGAAACGTCTTCTGGGGCGAGATCTACACCGGCACCTTCGCCTACAAGCTCGCCGAGCTCGTGGTCGCCCGGCGCGCGGGCACATTCACCGTGCAAGAGATCGGGCAGCTCGAGAGCTACCTCAAGACGAAATACTCGACGAAATAGCGCCGATTCAAGAACGAAAGAGGAGGGCACATGCTTCGTAGAACCCAAGTCACTGCCATGCTCGGCGCGTTCGCCGTATCGGCGCTCGCTGCGAACGCTCGCGGAGCCAACGACGTCCTCTACACGGGCGGCCCGGTGATTTCGAACGTGAAGGTCGTCGAAGTGTACTGGGGTGCCAACGTCGACGCGACGGTGCAGACCACGGTGGTTCCATTTTGGCAGAGCATCGTCGACAGCCCATACCTCGACTGGCTCGGCGAGTACGACACCGTCGGGCTCGACGGCGGCTCGAATCAGCGGATCCGGCGTGGGTCGTTCGCAGGGGCCGTCACGATCACGCCGAGCAACGTCAAGACGACCATCACCGTTGCGGAGGTGAGCGCCGAACTGCAGGCGCAGATCGCATCGAAGGTCCTTCCGGCGCCCGAGGTGGACGCGCAGGGAAATGCCAACACGCTCTTTGCCGTCGACTTCCCGCAAGGCATTACGCTCGACGATGGAACCGGCAACAAGTCATGCGCGGTGTTCTGTTCGATCGCCGGCAGCATCCCGTCGGGGAGCACGCGTGTGCCCTTCCTAGCGGTCCCGTACCTGAACGGCGCTTGTGCCGGCGGGTGCGGCGGGAACAACTACCAAGAGTCGCTCACGATTCAGCACTCGCAGGGCTTACTGAACCTGATCACCGCGCCGCAGCTCGATCAGACCAGTGGGCGCGGGTGGGAAGACCCGTCGCAAGGTGCCATCGGCTATCTCTGCTTGTCCACGACCAGCACGCTCGCGTCGTACAAAGTCCAAGCGGGGTGGTCGGATCGGCACGCCCAGTGCATCGTCTCCGACCCGAACCTGCCGCTTTGCGACGGGACGAAGCACCCGTGCCGCCCCTGCTCGCCTGCGAGCGGCGGCGACGGCGGCGCGCCCGACTGCACAGGCGCCAAGGCAGCATGCGACACGACACCCGGCAACCCGAACCAGGGACTCTGCGTGCAATGCGCGTCCGACACCGACTGCGGAAGCGGCAAGGTTTGCGACCGTCAGACCGACACGCTGCGGCGCCGCGCCGGTCGACGCGGGCGTCGACGCATCGCTCGCGGATTCCGGCGGAGCGCCCGACGCGGGCGGCGATGCGGGAGGCGCGGCGGGCGGAGGTGGTGGATGCTCGTGCGACGCCTCACCCGACGCAGGAAGCATTGCTGCCCCGCTCTTTCTCCTTGGAGCGCTCGTCGCCGCTCGCGCGCGGCGTCGCCGTCAGGCTTGAGGTTGGCCTCACGCGGCACTAAGACTCCGCACCATGGCCAACCGCAAAAAGATCGGACTCATCGGGGCGGGTAACATCGGCGGCGAGCTCGCTCGCCTCTGCGCGGCCGCCGAGCTCGGCGACGTCGTGCTCTTCGACATTCCGGCGAAGGAAAATTTCGCCAAGGGCAAGGCGCTCGACCTCGAGCAGAACGGCAGCGTCATCGGCTACGACGCGAGCATCACCGGCTCGGGCAACTGGGCGGACCTCGCGGGCGCCGACGTGCTCATCGTCACCGCCGGCATCCCGCGCAAGCCGGGACAGTCGCGCGACGACCTCGTCGCGACGAACCTGCCGATCATCCGCGACGTCGCCAACAACGCGAAGAAGCACTGTCCGGGCGTCTTCACGATCGTCATCTCGAACCCGCTCGACGCGATGGTCTACGAGTACAAGCGCGTGACCGGCTTCGCCAAGGGCATGGTCGCGGGCATGGCGGGCGTGCTCGACAGCGCGCGCTTCCAGCTCTTTCTCGCGCGCGAAGCGGGCGTGAGCGTCAAAGACGTCCGCGCGATGGTGCTCGGCGGCCACGGCGACGACATGGTGCCGGTCCTCTCGATGTGCACCATCAACGGCGTGCCGGCGACGCAGTTCATCGCCAAAGACAAGATGGACGCCATCATCGCGCGCACCCGCAAGGGCGGCGGCGAGATCGTGAACCTCATGGGCACGAGCGCCTACTACGCGCCCGCGTCGAGCGCCGTCGCGATGGCCAAGGCCTACCTCGGCGACCAGAAGCGCCTGCTCGCGTGCGCCGCGTACCTCGACGGCGAGTACGGCTACAAGGACCTCTTCATGGGCGTCCCGGCGATCCTCGGAAAGGGCGGCATCGAGAAGATCGTCGAGATCCCGCTCACGGCCGAGGAGAAGGGCATGCTCGAGAAGAGCGCCAAGAGCGTCCAGGCCGTCGTCGACATCTGCAAGAAGGGCTGACGCGCCGCAGTTGAAGGTGACCGCGATCGAGATCCCCGCGCGCTTCGGGCGCGCGGTGGAGGGCCTCGCGTTCGTGGACGCGATGCTCGCGCGCGGGCCCTCCGATCTCGTGCTGCTGCCCGAGGCGTCGCTCACCGGCTACGTCTCGCCGACCGGCGACTTCGACCTGCGGCCGTTCGCGGAGCCGCGCGACGGGCCGACCGCGCGCGCGCTCGCGGCGCTCGCCAAGAAGCACCGCACGCGCCTCGTCGGGCCGCTCGTCGAGCGCGACGGCGCCGACTTCTACAACGCGATGATCGGGTTCGACGCCGAGGGCGCGGAGCTTCTCCATTATCGCAAGCGTCACCCCTGGTACCCCGAGACGTGGGCGACGCCCGGCGCCGCGCCGCACCCCGTGGTCACGATCGAAGGCCTGCGCGTCACGCTCGCGATCTGCTTCGATATCCACTTCGCGAACGAGCTCCCCGCCGCCGACGTGCTCCTCTTTCCGAGCGCGTGGGTCGAGGACCGCGGAGCGGAGCGGAGCGGGCCGAGGGACCGGGGAGCTCGAGGGGCGCAGCCCCTCGAACGCGAAACCCGCCCTCGAGACGACTCGCGCCCCGCGCTCCTCTCCGCGCTCGGCGTTCACGTCGTCAACGCGAACTGGGGCGACGGCGAGCCGCGCGTGCCGGGGCAGGGAACTTCGTGCATTCTGCACGCATCGGGCGAGGTCCTCGCGCGCGGAGGACCTCGCATCGACGCCGTGCTCAGCGCAGCGCCTGGCTGAAGTGCCCGTAGAGCGTGATGGCCGTGGCCGTGACGAAGAGGACGAAGACGAGCTTGTGATAGGTCTCCACGGCGCGCCTCACTTCGAGCTGCAGCTCTGGCCGCAGAGCTGCTGGACGTCGGCGAAGCACGACAGACCCCAGTAGGTGTCGCAGCAGTACGGGTCCTGCGCGCAGACCTTCATCGTGCAGCTGTCGCACTGCTGCCCGAGCTTGTCGCCCGCGGTGCATACGTCGTGCGTGCAGGTCCCGGGGATGAGGCTCGCGCCGCCGTCGCCCGACGTGCTCGTCGTCTCGTCGCCGAAGCACGACGTGGGGTTCGCCGGCGGCTTCGGCGGGAGCGAGTAGTCGCCGTTCATGCTGCACGTCGCGTTCGTTCCGCCCGGCAGGACGAAGGCGTCGTCCTTCTGCCACTCCTGGCTCAGGTCGAACAGCGTGCACTCCTTCTGCCACTTGTAGAGGCCGAAGAGATTGAGCTTCGCGAGCACGGTGGCCGAGACGCCGACCTCCGCGTCGCCGTGCATCAAGCCGAGCGAGTTGCCCTGGCCGTCGGTTCCGCCGCACGCGACCGAGCCGCCGACGCCGGCGTAGCCGTTCGCGGCGAGCTGCGCGGTCGCGACGCCGAAGAACTGGAGCTCGAGCTTCGGTTGAATCGAGCAGTACGCGCGGGTGGCGCCGTCGACGGTCCAGTCCGGGCCGGTCTGCGTGAGCTCGCCGCTCTTGTCGAACACCGGGCTGATGGTCCCGTTCTCGTATTTCACGCCGGCGGTGATGCTCGCCTTGGCGCTGCCTCCGACCTTCACCTCGACGCCACCGCCCCACGCGAAGTCGCACGCGAGCGTCGCCGTGAAGTGCGCGCTCGACGGCATGTTGAACGGCCCGACGTGCAGGCTCCCGAGCGAGACCTTGTAGTCTGCGATTGTCGAGCTCGGCGACCCGAAGATCTTCTGCGCGACGAGCTGCGTGAACGTCTGATCGTCGAGCGTCGTCGTCAGCTTCACGCCCGCGTCGACGAGCAGCGTCGCGTCGAGCTCGCCGGTCGCCGTCGCGTGGAACGACTTCACCGACAGAAATCCGATGTCCGCGCCGACGTCGTAGCTCGGCGAGAAGCTCACCGTGCCGGTCGTCACGTTCGCGAACGCGTGGTAGCCGATGCTCTGGTTGTTCACCGTGACGTTGCCGCTCTGGTCGAGGAGCTTCGTTCCGGAGAAGTCGATCAGCTTGACCGTCGTGCTGCCCTGCAAATCCTGGAAGTGCGCGCCGCCGGCGCTCTGCGTCGCCGGGCCCGTGAGGCCGAGCGCCGGCACTTGCAGCGTGCCCTGAATCTTCAGCGAGTCGACGGCCTCCTGCAGCGTCGCCGACGTCGTCGTCATGACGACCGTCCCGTCCTGCTGCGCGACCGACTGCACAGTGCGCAGGTAACCGTCCGGGTTCTGCCCGGCGCTACCCGGCGTCTGCCGATCGCCGAGGAGGATGTCGCCGGCCTGCGCGGTCTTCAGCTCGTCCCACGCCGAGGCCGGGTAAACCAGCTTGTCGGCCTGGACGAGGACGACGTCGTTCAGCGCCTGGCCGATCACGTGCGTCCCCGCGTGCAGGGTCGCCGACCCGTCGGCGCCCGACCCGCTCGTGCCGTTCGGGTTCTCGACCGGCGCCGAGCTGCAGCCGATCGCGACGAGCAACGCACCGAATCCAAGGATGGCTTTCTTCATGGTCGTGTTCCTCGGCTCAAATGAACTGCTGCGCGGTCATGTCGCCGGCCTGACGGACCTTCTTGCCGACTTCGCGGTAAACGACGGACGCGATCACGAGGACGAGGAAGAGCAGCAGCGCGTACTCCACCATCGTGGCGCCCCGCTGATCTCGAAGGAGCGTCCGGGATCGGTGAGATGTCATGCCCCCATGTAGGTGCAGCCTTCGTGCCGGCCCGTCCGCGATCCGCTGGATCGCGATTTCCCACGTTTTCGCGGATTTCCACCGGCCCATTGGACGGGCCCTGGGATCGGCCCGATCCACGGCGTGGGTAAACGAGAGATCGTTCGGATCCGAACGATCTCGGTTCCGGGAGGGCGGCGACGCGGGGTGACGGCCGCGCGGCCCGTGTGGTACCGAAGGTCGCGTGAAGATCCACGAGTACCAAGGCAAGCAGCTCTTCGCGAAGTACGGTGTGCCGATTCCGAAGGGCTATCCGGCGTTCACCGTCGACGAGGCCGAGGCCGCCGCCAAGCGGCTGATCGAGGAGACCGGCAACAAGGTCGTCGTCGTCAAAGCGCAGATCCACGCGGGCGGGCGCGGCAAAGGCGGCGGCGTCAAGCTCGCCAAGATGGCCCCGCCGAAGCGCGCGAGCTCGCGTCGAAGATCCTCGGCATGCAGCTCGTCACCCACCAGACCGGTCCGGCGGGCCAGAAAGTCCGGCGGCTCTACATCGAGCAGGGACTGCCGATCAAACGCGAGCTCTACCTGGGCGCGGTCATCGATCGCGACCGGCGGCGCATCGCCTTCATGGCGTCGACCGAGGGCGGCGTGGAGATCGAGAAGGTCGCGGCCGAGACCCCGGAGAAGATCCTCACGGTCCACGTCGACCCCGTCGTCGGCCTCGCCGGCTACCAGGCGCGCGAGCTCGCCTTCGCGCTCGGCGTCGACGCCAAGAAGCGGTTCACGAAGCTCCTCGCATGTCGCTCTACGAGCTCTTCGTCAAAGAGGACTGCTCGCTCTGCGAGATCAACCCGCTCGTCGAGCTCGAGGGCGGCGACATCGTCGCGCTCGACGCCAAGATCAACTTCGACGACAACGCCGACTTCCGCCACCCCGCGTGGAAAGACCTTCTCGACAACGACGAAGAGGACCCCGTCGAGATCGAGGCCAAGGCGGTGGGCCTCAACTACGTGTCGCTCGACGGCAACGTCGGCTGCCTCGTGAACGGCGCAGGCCTCGCGATGGCGACGATGGACATCATCAAGCACGCCGGCGAGAAGCACGGCGTCGCCCCCGCGAACTTCCTCGACGTCGGCGGCGGCGCGAACCAGGAGCAGGTCACCAAGGCCTTCAAGATGATTCTGCGGAGCCCCAAGGTGAAGGCCATCTTCGTCAACATCTTCGGCGGCATCATGAAGTGCGACGTCATCGCGAGCGGCGTCGTCGCCGCGGCCAAGGAGCTCGGGCTGAAGGTGCCGCTCGTCGTTCGGCTCGAAGGTACGAACGTCGAGCTCGGAAGAAAAATCTTGAGCGAGAGCGGGCTCGCGATTCAGGCGGCCACGACGATGGCCGACGGCGCGCAGAAGATCGTCGCGTCGGTCACCGGAGGTGCGAAATGAGCATCCTCGTCGACAAGAACACCAAGCTCCTCGTCCAAGGCATCACCGGCAGCGCGGGCAGTTCCACGCGAAGCAGTGCATCGAGTACGGCACGCAGGTCGTCGCGGGCGTCACGCCCGGACGCGGGCGGCGAGAAGTTCGACGCCACCGGCGCCAACGGCGCCGGCAAAGCCGTCGTCCCCGTCTTCGACACCGTGAAGCAAGCGGTGCAGGCGACGGGCGCGAACGCGACGGTGATCTTCGTGCCGCCGCCCGGCGCGGCCGACGCGATCCTCGAGGCGTTCGACGCCGAGATCCCGCTCGTCGTGTGCATCACCGAGGGCATCCCGGTGATGGACATGATCAAGGTGCGCCGCGTCCTCGAGGGGCTGAAGGGCAAGACGCGCCTCATCGGACCGAACTGCCCGGGCATCATCACGCCGGGCCAGTGCAAGATCGGCATCATGCCGGGCCACATCCACAAGCCGGGAAACGTCGGCGTCGTGTCGCGCTCGGGCACGCTCACCTACGAGGCCGTCGGCCAGCTCACGGCGCTCGGCATCGGGCAGTCGACGTGCATCGGCATCGGCGGCGACCCCGTCGGCGGCATGGACTTCGTCGACACGCTCACGCTCTTCAACGAAGACAAGGACACGCACGGCGTCATCATGATCGGCGAGATTGGCGGCGGCGCAGAGGAGCGCGGCGCGGCCTACATCAAGGCGCACATGAAGAAGCCGGTCGCGGCTTCATCGCCGGCACGACGGCGCCGCCCGGCAAGCGCATGGGCCACGCGGGCGCCATCATCTCGGGCGGCAAGGGAACCGCCGCCGCGAAAATGGAAGCCCTCGTCGCCGCCGGCTGCAAAATCGCCCCCACCCCCAGCGACATGGCCAGCACCCTCAAATCGATGATGTGAACGCCCCGAGAGAGAGAAACAGGAAGATCAGAAGTTCAAAAGGCGAGAGGGAGGATTTTTTCAAAAAAAAACCTTCTCACCGCCCTTCTGAGCTTCTGATCTTCCTGTTAATTTCTCTTCTCGAAATCGCGTAGGACGCGGGCGGCGGCGTTGTGGCCGGCGGCGCCGATGACCGAGCCGGCGGGGTGGGTGCCGGCGCTGCACGAGTAGAGGCCGGCGATGGGGGTCGCGTAGGGGAGGCGGTCGGCGAAGCCCCAACCGTTGTCGACGTGGTGGATGTGGCCGCGCGTGATGCCGAAGTGCTCCTCGATCTTTTTCGGGTGGAGGGTGAAGGTGTCGACGACGAGATCGCTCGTGCCCGGCGCGAAGCGGTCGCAAATGGCGAGGAGCTTCTGCACGTAGCGCGACTCCTCCGCCTCCCAGCTCGAGCCCGTGATCTCGTACGGCACCCACTGCACGAAGAGCGCGGAGTTGTGCCGGCCCTCGCGATCCTGCAGCGACGGGTCCACGGTCGTGTGCATGTACCACTCGATCGTCGGAAAGTCGTAGAGCTCGCCGCGCTGCACGGCGGCGAAGCCCTCGCGGAGACGCGCGATGACCTCGCGCTCGTCGGGCAGGAGGTGAATCGTCGGAGCGAACGGTTTGTCGAACGCCTTCGGCAAGCACGAGAACTTGGGCGGGCCGGAGAGCGCGAGGTTCACCTTGAGCGTCGAGCCGGGTTTCTTGGCGTAGGCGTCGAGGCGGTCGTTGTATTCTGCAGGCAATTCGCCGCGCCCGACGAGCTCGCGCATCGCGAACGGGTCGGCGTTGCACACGATCGCGTCGGCCTCGATCGTCTTGCCGCTCGCGAGCACGACGCCTCGCGCGGTCTTGCCGTCGACGAGGACGTGGGCGACCGGGTCGCCGGTCTCGATCGTGACGCCGAGCGACTTGCAGCGCCGCTCGAGCGCGGCGGCGATCGCGCCCATGCCGCCCTCGACGATCATCCAGGTGCCGCCCGAGCCTGGCAGTCGGCACATGTTGTGGACGAGGAAGTTCATCCCGGTGCCGGGCGTGTCCCACGAGCCGTAGAGCCCGCTGAACGCGTCGGTCGTCGCGTACATCGCCATCAAGAGCTCGCTCTTGAAGCCGAACCGCGCGAGGTAATGCGAGATGGGCTTGCGGCACAAATCGACGAACGCCGTCCGGAGGGCCGGGCGCAAGTATTTTTCGGCGGTCTCCTCGATCGAGAGCGGCTCCTCGAGCCAGGTCGGCGCGACGTCGTCGCGGATTTGCCGATTTCGTCCTGCAGGGCGCAGTCGGCGTCGTAGTCCTGCTGCGAGAAGAAGCGGACCATCTGGTCGCGCGTCGCCGATCGTTCGGATCCGAACAACAGGTACCGCCCGTCGGTCGTCGGCAGGAAATAGTGGGGATCGCGGCGGATCGTCCGCACGTCGAGCTCGAGCTTCTGCTTCAGCTCGGGCGGCATGAGGCCGAGCAGGTACGCGCCGGTCGAGGCGCCGAGATTCGGCGCCTTGGCGAACGGCCGCTCGGTGCGCACCGCGCCGCCGATCGTTTTTCGGGCTTCGACCACGCGCACGCTCACGCCGCCCTGCGCGAGCAACACCGCAGCGGCGAGCCCGTTGTGACCTGCACCGACGATGACGACCTTCTTCATGGCTGCAAAGTAATTCAAACGGGAGCATTGCTAAATCGGCTTCCGTTCGGTAGAAGCCCTCGCCACATGGCCACGGAACGCACCCTCTGCATCATCAAGCCCGACGCGGTCGAGAAGCACAAAGCGGGGGCGATCCTCGCTCACCTCGAAGGAGAAGGCTTCGAGATCGTCGCGCTTCGCCGCAAGCAGCTCACCAAGCGGGAGGCCGAAGGCTTCTACGCCGTCCACCGCGAGCGGCCGTTCTTCGGCGAGCTCGTGACGTTCATGACCCGCTCGCCGGTCGTCATCGCCGTGCTGCAGCGCGACTCGGCGGTCACGAAATACCGCGAGGTCATGGGCGCGACCGACCCGGCGAAGGCGACGCCGAACACGCTCCGCAAGCTCTTCGGCAGCAACGTCGGCGAGAACGCCGTCCACGGCTCGGACTCGCTCGAGAACGCGAAGATCGAGATTGGTTATTTCTTCGCTGGCTCCGAGGTCGCACCCTAAAGGGCGTCGCTGCGTCAGCCGTCATTCACGCGTAGGGGGGCCTACCTTGTCAGGGACTGCGCGTGGCCAGTAAGAAGGAACCATCCAACTCGTCGTCCGCGCCGGCATCCACCGAGCAAGAGCGGAGATCCGGCTTGTCGGCGGGGCGCGGACGCGTGCGCGACGCGCTCGCGACGCTCGCGAACGTCGAGTCGGCGCTGCGCGCCGGGAGCGTCCCTGCGGCCGACGAGATTGACGAGCTGCGACGCGCGCTCGCCGCGGTGCGCGAAGCCCTCGCGACGTCGGCCGAGCTCGAGGCGTTCGTGTCGGAGCGCGTCGCGTCGATTGAGTCGGCGCTGAGCGCGCCGTCGTCCGACGGCGTGCCGGACCTGCTCGAGAGCGTCGCCGCCGATCTCGACGCGGCCGCGGGCCTCTTCGAGCTGGCGGCCCGCGCGAGCGAGGGCTCGCCGGTCGAAGTCTCGGTCGCGACGCTCGCCGAGCAGGCGCTTCAGCTCGCGTGGACGATTCGCTCGCACGGCGTCGTGCGCGTTCATCTTCGGCGCAGCGAGACGGACTGCTCGGTCTCGTGCGACCCGCACCTCGTCGCGCGCCTGCTCGTGATTGCCGTCTCGGCCGTGCGCGAGGTCGCGCAAGAAGTGGTCGTCCGCACGCGCGTCGAGGACGACGCCGGCGTCATCGAGGTGACTGCGCTCGCGCCCGAGGACGCGGGCGCCGTGGTCACCCAGACGCGCGTCGTGCGGCGGATCGCGCCGACGCAAGCCGTGCTGCGCGCCGCGGCGAGCTCGGCGCAGATCGGGCTCGTCGTCGAGCCCGGGCGGGTGCTCGTTCGGTGTCCCCGCGTCGGGTGAACCGTGATAAGTCCGGGCGCGATGGACGCCGAAGCGCTCCGCGCGAAGATCGAAGAAGCGTTCGCCGATCGAGGCAAGCTCGCCGCGAACGCGAGCGCCGTGGAAGAGACGCTGGCGGCGCTCGACCGGGGCGAGCTCCGCGTCGCCGAAAAAGTCGGGGACGCCTGGGTCACGCACGCCTGGGTGAAGCAAGCCATCCTCCTTTATTTCGCGCTCCGAAAGATGGAGACGATTGAGGTCGGGCCGTTCGAGTTCCACGACAAGATCCCGCTGAAGAAGAACCTGGCGAGCGCGGGCGTGCGCGTCGTGCCGCCGGGCACGGTGCGCTACGGCGCGTTCGTCGAGCGCGGCGCGGTCGTGATGCCCGGCTACGTGAACATCGGCGCGCGCGTCGGCGCGGGGACGATGGTCGACACGTGGGCGACGGTCGGCTCGTGCGCGCAGATCGGCCGCGACGTGCACCTCTCGGGCGGCGTCGGAATCGGCGGCGTCCTCGAGCCGCCGGCGGCCTCGCCGGTCATCATCGAGGACGGCGCGTTCGTGGGCTCGCGCGTGGTCGTCGTCGACGGCGTGCGCGTGGGGGCGGAGGCAGTGCTCGGCGCCGGCGTCGTGCTGACCGCGAGCACCGCGATTTTGGACGTGAGCGGGCCGAGCGTCGTCGAGCATCGCGGGTTCGTGCCGCCGCGGAGCGTCGTGATCCCTGGAGTTCGCACCAAGAAGTTCCCGGCCGGCGAGTTCGGCGTGCCCTGCGCCCTGATCATCGGCCAGCGGAGCGCGACGACGGACCGCAAGGTGAGCCTCAACCAGGCCCTGCGGGATTTCGCGGTCCCGGTGTGAGATCGTTCACGGCCTTCCGTCGGCCGACGGCCTCCGTCGGTCGCGTTGTTCGGCCGAGCGTTCCGCTCGGCCCCGAATTCGGATCCGAACGATGAGCCTCGACGAGACCCTCTTCTGGCTTTGCTCGATCGACTCGCCCATCGGCGAGGAGCGCGCCCTCTGCGACGCGGTCGAAGCGCGTCTCGCCGCCCTCGGCCCCCGCCGGTATGGGAATTCCCTGGTTTTCCCTTGGGTGAGGGGAGATCGTTCGGATCCGAACGATTGGCGGCCCCACGTCGTCCTGGCCGGTCACCTGGATACCGTCCGCACCGAGAACGGTCCGGCCCGTCGGGAGGGCGACCGCATCTACGGTGCCGGGTCGAGCGACATGAAGAGCGGGCTCGCGGTCATGATCGAGCTCGCCGAGCGCGTGAAGCCGGCGGACTGCGGATTCGACGTGACCCTCGTCTTCTACGCGCGCGAGGAGGGCCCCTTCGTCGAGAACGAGCTCGGCGTGGTGATGGAGCGCGACGCGGAGCTGCGCGCGGCGGATTTCGCCGTGTGCCTCGAGCCTTCGGACAACCGGCTCCAGCTCGGGTGCATGGGCTCCGTTCACGCGACCGTGACGATCGAAGGCCGCACCGCGCACAGCGCGAGGCCGTGGGAGGGCGAGAGCGCGGTCACCAAAGCGGCCCCGCTGCTCGCCGAAATCGGCGCGTTGAACCCCGAGGAGCACGTCATCGACGGCCTCTCCTTTCGGAGCGTCATGACCGTCACGCAAGCGCGCGACGGCGGTCGCGGGCGCAACGTCGTGCCGGACCGCTTCGTCTTCAACGTGAACCACAGGTTTCCGCCCGACGTGTCGCTCGAGGCAGCGCAGCAGCGCGTCGTCGACGTCGTCGCCGGGCGCGGGCGCGTCGAGTTCACCGACTTGAGCCCGGCCGCGATGCCGCACCGCGATCACCCGCTCGCCAAGCGCCTCGCGTCGTCGGGCGTCGCCGCGGTCGAGCGGAAGCAGGCGTGGACCGATGTCGCCCGTTTCGCGCAGCTCGGCATCCCCGCCGTCAACCTCGGTCCCGGAGAGAACGCGCAGGCCCACCAGAAGAACGAGTCGACCTCGCTGGCGCTCCTTCACGCCGGCTACCGAATTTTCGAAATATTTCTCGCGGGCGGACGATAGGACGCATGGCGAAAGTCACGACGAAACACGTCTGCCAGGCTTGCGGCGCGAGCTTCGCGAAATGGATTGGCCGCTGCACCGAGTGCGGCGCGTGGAACACCGTGACCGAGGAGATCGTCCGCGACAAGCCGCGCGGCGCCGCCGCGATGACGCGCGCCGTGCCGATCGCCGAGGTCGCGGCCGACGATTTCGCGCGCGTGCCGACCGGCATCGGCGAGCTCGATCGCATCTTGGGCGGCGGCGTCGTGCTCGGCGGCGTGACGTTGGTCGGCGGCGATCCGGGCATCGGCAAGTCGACGCTCCTGCTCCAGGCGCTCGCGGCGCTCTCGGCGCGCAAGCTGAAGTGCCTCTACGTCTCCGGCGAAGAGAGCGCGGGCCAGACGGCGGCGCGCGCGCGGCGCATCGCGAAAGACAGCGACGCGCTGCTCCTGCTCGCCGACACGTCGCTCGAGAGCGCCCTCGCCGCGATCGAAGAGCACGCGCCGCGCGCGCTCGTGGTCGACAGCGTGCAGACGATCCGCTGCGGGGACCTCGACTCCGCGGCGGGCACGGTCACGCAGCTCCGCGAGGTGACCTCGCGCATCATCGAGGTCTCCAAGCGAAAGAGCATCGCGACGCTGCTCGTCGGCCACGTCACCAAGGACGGCGTCCTCGCGGGGCCGAAGGTGCTCGAGCACCTCGTCGACACCGTGCTCTCGTTCGAGGGCGAGCGTACGCACGCGCTCCGCACGCTGCGCGCGCAGAAGAACCGCT
Source organism: uncultured delta proteobacterium (assembly GCA_963731595.1). Classification (GTDB taxonomy): domain Bacteria; phylum Myxococcota_A; class Polyangia; order Polyangiales; family Polyangiaceae; genus DASXHD01. Next base: position 73,302 of record CAVSWE010000009.1, on the reverse strand, counting down.
TCGGCAGCGCGACCGAGGTCGGCGTCTTCGAGATGCGGTCCGAGGGGCTGCGCGAAGTGCCGAACCCGAGCGAGCTTTTCTTGGCGGAGCGGCCGCGCGGCGCGCCCGGCAGCGTCATCGCGGCGACGTGCGAGGGCGCGCGCGCGCTGCTCGTCGAGGTGCAAGCGCTCGTCGGCGGCGAGGCCCAGGGCAACGCGCGACGCACGGCGAACGGCGTCGACGGCGCGCGCCTCGCGATGCTCATCGCGGTCCTCGTGCGGCGCGCGGGCGTCTTTCTCGGCAGCTGCGACGTCTTCTTGAACGTCGCCGGCGGCGTGCGCGTCGACGAGCCGGCGATCGATTTGCCGGTGGCACTCGCGCTCGCGTCGAGCTTTCGCGGTCAGCCGATTCCGGACGACGTCTTCGCGTTCGGCGAGATTGGGCTCGCGGGCGAAGTGCGCGGCGCGTCGCGCGTGCGTGCGCGCCTCGCGGAGGCGGCGGCGATGGGCTTTCGACGCGCCATCATGCCCCGCTGCGATCGCGCGGAAATTGCAAACCTGAAAGACGTCGAGATCGTGACCGTGCGCACGCTCGCCGAAGCGCTCGAAGTCGTCTTTTAGGAGTGATAGAAGAGTTCGCCATGCGATCTCTCCTTGTCGTTACTGCGGTTCTTGCAATGGGCGCGATGGTCGGCTGCGGCGATTCCAGCGGCACCGGCGGCGGCGCCGAGTCGGCGTCCGGCGCGCAGCACGAGCTCGTGGGGAAGCCCGCGCCCGAGTTCACGATCGACACGGCGAACGGAAAAGGCAAAGTCGATCTCGCCAGCTTGAAGGGCAAGGTCGTCTTCGTCGACTTCTGGGCGACGTGGTGCGGGCCCTGCAAAGAGTCCTTCCCCAAGCTCCAGGAGCTCGACACGAAGTATGCGTCGAGCGGTCTCGAGATCGTCGGCGTCTCCGAGGACGACGACAACAACGGCATCGCCGAGTTCGCGCAGGCGCACGGCAACGCGAAGTTTCCGGTCGGCTGGGACAACGGCAAGAGCATCGCCGGGCAGTACAAGCCGCCGACGATGCCGACGACCTTCGTCGTGGACAAGAACGGCATCGTGCGGTTCGTGCACGTCGGCTACCACGACAATGACCAGGCCGAGCTCGAGAAGGAGCTGAAATCTCTGATGTGAGGGGAGATCGTTCGGATCCGAACGATCCCGTGCATTGCGCGCAGCCTACGGCTGTGGTGAAGTTTACGCTGTGAGGGCGCGAGCGTATCTTCTCGCGGTGGCCGTCGTTACGGCCCACGTGGCTTTCGCCGACGATCTGTCTGTCGCGAAGCGAGAAATTGGCGCTTCGAGCGACGTCCGCGTCCGAATGGCCTCCGCGCTGGCGCTCGGCCGGAGCCACGATCCTTCGGTGCGGCCGCTGCTCGAGCAAGCGCTCTCCGACTCGAGCCCCGCGGTACGCACCGCCGCATCCGCGGCGCTCGGCGCGCTCGGCGACGCGGCCGCAGTGCCGGCGCTCGAACGCGCGCGCGCGCGTGAGGTGTCCGCGAGCACGCGCGCCCAGTTCGACTCGACGATCGCCTCGCTCACCAGCCGCGCGACGCTCCAAGGTGTGCAGCTGGTCGTGCAGATCGGCACGATGCGCAACAATACGCGCGTGCGCGGCTCCGACGTCGCGGACGTGCTTCGCGACGCGCTCACTTCGCGCGCGCGCAACATGCACCATGTCGCCGTCGCGACGCCAACCGACTCCGCGATGCTCTCCCGCGCCGCCGACCGCCACGTGCCGGTCGTCTTGCTCGACGGAAATGTCATCCGCCTCACCCAGACGCAGCGCTCGAACGTCGTCACGTGCCAAGCGGAGGTCGAGTTCGTCGTCCGAAAGATGCCGGACCAGACGCTGCGCAGCACGCTCTCCGGCAGCGCCGCGGCGATGGGCTCCGGGGCGAGCTCCGAGCGTGGCGTCGCGACGCTTCAGGACCAAGCGATTGGCGGCGCCGTCGAGAGCGCGCTCCGCAACGCGGACCAGGGACTGCTCGTCGCCGCCCGCTGACGCTCACGACACGTACGGGAGCGTGGTCGGTAGCGGTGGGTCGGCGAACGCGCCCAAGTAATCGTCCGGATGCCACATGTACAAATCACGCGGCGGATCGCGTCCGAACGTGCTCTGCAGCGTCAAGCAGGCGCCGATCATCTCGAGCCGTTTTTGTGCTGAATCGATCTCCGGCTCACGTGAGGCGAGCGCGGCGTCGATCGAAATCGGGACGATTCCGCGGTTGATCCAACATCGGTAGGCCCACCGCAAAAGCACCTTCCCGCGCCGCGTGAGAGCCAAGTTCCACGTGCGGCGGTCGGTGGACCGAACGCTTCGCCTGATCCATCCGAGCTTCTCCACCGACGCGAGCATCTCCGAGAGGGTCGAGCGGGCCACGCCGAGTCGCTTGCGAATGGCGCTCTGGGCGGGAAACGGATCGTGGTCGTGACCGATCGCGACGAGCAAGTCGAACCTCGCGGGTGTCAGCCCCATCCTCCCGAGAAGCTCGCGTCCGAAACGACCCGCCGCGAGATGCGCCTGTTTGACGGCAAAAAGCACAGCATCCATGCAGGCGGCACGAGCACCTGCCATGCCAATCGAGTCCGTGCTCCCAAAAGGCCCAGATCGTTCGGATCCGAACGATCTACCCCCCTGGCCGGGCCAGGCGGGGGCTGGTCTGGGCTGGCTTGGGGCGGGGAGGTTGGGGTGTTAGAAGGGCGGCCGGTCATGCGGGTGTTGTTCGTTTCGAAGTCGGTCGTGCCGCCGTTCGACGACGGGTCGAAGTGCTTGGTGCGCGACGTCGCGGGCGCGCTGCGCGTGGCCGAGCCGACCGTCATGGTGTCGCCGGGCGCGCCGAGCCTCGGGCCGCGCGTCCACCGCGAGAACGTGTACGGGACCGCGTCGAAGTTCGCGCCCTCGCCCGCGACGTTCGCGTTCAATCGGTTGCTCTTCGGCGAGCCGCTCGATCTCTGGCACTTCGTGTTCGCGCCGAATACGGCGTCGTCTTCCGCGGCGCGCTTCGCGATTCGGGCGCGGCGCTCGCGAGGCTGGACGGGCAAGGTCGTTCAGACCGTCGCGAGTCGGCCGAAGTCGTTCGATGCGGCGCGCACGCTCTGCTTCGGCGACCGCATCGTCGCGCTCTCGGAGTGGACGCGCGGGCGGCTGCTCCGCGCCGGAATTCCCGATCGGATCGTGCGCGTGATCCCGCCGTGCGCCGCCGAGCCGGTGCCGCGCGTGCCGGCCGCCGAGATCCGTAGGCGCCTCGAGGTCGGCGACGGGCCGCTCGTCGTCTACCCGGGCGATCTCCACGTCTCCTCCGGCGCCGCGACCGTCGCGATGGCGGCCGCCGAGGTCCTCCGCGCCGTGCCAGGCGCGCGGTTCGTCTTCGCGTGCCGAGACAAAGGCGCGGACGTGGCGCCGTACGAAGCAGGCCTGCGCGAAGGGCTCCGCGGGCTCGAGCCGTTCGTGCGCATCGTCGGGCGCGTCGAGGACATGCACGGGCTTTTGGCCGCGGCCGATGCCGTCGCGTTTCCGGTCGACGATCTCTACGGCAAGGTCGACTTGCCCATCGTCCTCCTCGAGGCGATGGCGCTCGGGACGCCGCTCGTGCTCGCTTCGGGCGGGCCGCTCGACGAGCTCCCGGGGCTGCCCGTGCCGCCACGCGACGGCGCCGCGCTGGCGGCCGCGCTCGTCTCGCTCCTCACGCAGCCGGGCGAGCGCGAGCGCCTCCGCGACCTCGGCCGTCACGTCTGGCGTCAGCGCCATACCCCCGAGGTCGTCGGTGCTCAGCACGACGCGCTCTATGTGGAGCTGTGCTAGGAAACCGAGCCCGATCATGTCGCTCACAGGCGTCCCCGACGAGCTGAAAAAGACCTCCGCGCAAGTGCGCTCGACGTTCCTCGATTTCTTCGCGGCGCGCGGTCACGCCGTGCAGAGGAGCGCGTCGCTCATTCCGCGCAACGACCCGACGCTCATGTTCGTGAACGCCGGCATGGTCCCGTTCAAGGACGTCTTCACCGGCCAGGAGACGCGCCCCTACAAGCGCGCCACCTCGTCGCAGAAGTGCATCCGCATCTCGGGCAAGCACAACGACCTCGAGAACGTCGGCGTCACCGCGCGCCACCACACGTTCTTCGAGATGCTCGGCAACTTCAGCTTCGGCGACTACTTCAAGGACGACGCGATCGCGTTTTGCTGGGACCTCCTCAGCAAGGGCTACGGCCTCCCGGCGGACCGCATGCTCGTGACCGTCTTCGGCGGCGCCGAGGGCCTCGCGCCCGACGACGAGGCGCGCGCGATCTGGCGCAAGGTCACCGGCTTCTCGGACGACCGCATCCTCGGCATCCCGGGCGCGCCGGGCGACAACTTCTGGCAGATGGGCGACACCGGCCCGTGCGGCCCCTGTACCGAGGTACACTTTTACCTTGGTAACCTCGACCACGGCGTCCCCGACTACTCGACGTTCGGCCAAGAGCCCGCGCCGGACGGCACCGGCTGGTTCGAAGTGTGGAACCTCGTCTTCATGCAGTTCGATCGCTCGGCGTCCGGCCTCGCGCCGCTGCCGGCGCCGTGCGTCGACACCGGCATGGGCCTCGAGCGCATCGCGAGCGTCGTCCAGGGCGTCACGAGCAACTACGACACCGATTTGCTGCGCGGGCTCGTCGAGGAGACGGCACAGATCGCCGGCAAGAAATACAGCGGCTCGCTCGCCGACGACGACGTCTCGATGCGCGTCATCGCCGACCATGCGCGCACGACCGCGTTCTTGATCGCCGAGGGCGTCTTCCCCGAGCGAGGCGCGCGCGAGTACGTCCTCCGCCGCGTCATGCGCCGCGCGATCCGCCACGGCCACAGGCTCGGCATCAAGGAGCCGTTCCTCCACCGCGTCGCGCTGCGGGTCGTCGACGAGATGGGCGACGTCTACCCCGAGCTCCGCGAGCGCCGCGATCTCATCGCGAGCATCAGCGAGCAAGAGGAGGTGCGCTTCCGCGACACGCTCGAGCGCGGCCTCAAAATGCTCGACGAGGAGATCGCGGGCCTCAAGTCGCGCGGCGCGGGCACCATCCCGGGCGACGTCGTGTTCAAGCTCTACGACACCTTCGGGTTCCCGAAGGACCTCACCGACGTCATCGCGCGCGAGCGCGACATCGCCATCGACGAGGACGGCTACAAGCGCGCGCTCGAAGCCCAGAAGGAACAGAGCGCGGGATTCGAAGGTCGGCGAAGAGGCCGTCGGGAAGGTCTGGCGCGAGCTCGTCGAGGAGAACGGCGCCGTCCGCTTCACCGGCTACGAGCTCGAGCAAGGCGACGCGAGCGTCGTCGCGATCGTCAAGGACGGCGCGACGGTCGAGCGCGCGAGCGAAGGCGACGAGGTCGCGATCGTCGTCGACGCGACGCCGTTCTACGGCGAGTCCGGCGGACAGGTCGGCGACCAGGGCGAAATCGCCGGCAAAGACGGCGCATTTCACGTGCAAGATACACATAAGCCGGTGACCGGCATGGTCGCCCACCACGGCAAGGTGACGCGCGGCGCGATCGCGGTCGGCGACCCCGTGAAGCTCGAGGTCGATCACGCGCTCCGCACCGCGACCCGGCGAAACCACTCCGCGACGCACCTCCTCCACTGGGCGCTCCGCACGGTGCTCGGCGAGACCGCGACGCAGAAGGGCTCGCTCGTCGGGCCCGAGCGCCTCCGCTTCGACTTCGCGCACGGCAAGGCGCTCGGCGACGACGAGGTGCGGCGCATCGAAGACCTCGTGAACGCCAAGGTGCTCACCGACGCGCCGGTGCAGACCGAGGTCCTCCCGATCGACGAGGCCAAGAAGCGCGGCGCGATGGCCATCTTCGAAGAGAAGTACGGCGACGTCGTCCGCGTCCTCACGATGACGAAGGACTCGGTCGAGCTCTGCGGCGGCACGCACGCGCGCGCGCTCGGCGAGATCGGCCTCTTCAAGATCGTGAGCGACTCGGCGCTCGCGGCGGGCGTGCGTCGCATCGAGGCGGTGACCGGCCTCAACGCGCTCGGGTACCTCCGCTCGGTCGAGTCGACGTCGAAGCACGCGGCGCAGACGCTCGGCGTCGGCGCGAGCCAGCTCGCCGAGCGCGCCGAGAAAATCGTCGCCGAGAAGAAGGCGCTCGAGCGCGAGATCGCCGACCTCAAACGCAAGGTCGCCATGGGCGGCTCGGGCGCGCGCGATTACGTGCAAGATGCACGCGAAATTCCGGGCGGAAGAGCGCTCGCCGTGCGCGCCGACGTGGCCGACGCGGCGACCCTGCGCGAGATGGCCGAGAAGCTCCGCGACAAGCTCGGCCCCTCGGTCGTGCTCGTCGGCGCTGCAGCGGCCGACAAGGCGATGCTCGTCCTCACGGTCTCGAAAGAGCTCACCGACCGATACAAGGCGGGCGATCTCATCCGCGGGGTCGCCGAGGTCGTCGGCGGCAAGGGCGGCGGCCGCCCCGACATGGCGCAAGCCGGCGGCCCCGAGGTCGCCAAGCTCGACGACGCCCTCGCGAGCCTGTACGCGCGCCTCGCTTAGCGGCCCCGCAGAGAGAGAGCGAACAGGAAGATCAGAAGTTCAGAAGGGGAGAGAGAGAGATATTTTTTTGAATATTTTTCACTCTCGCTTCTGAGCTTTTGAGCTTGCTGTTGCGTTCTCTTGGGGAGTTAGGCGTCGTCGGGCGTTGGGGCGTTGCCGAGGAGGTCGTCGATGCGCTTCATCGTGGCGGCGTCGAGCTTCGTGGCGACGTCGAGCGATTTCATGTTCTCGACGACTTGCTCCCGGCGGCTCGCGCCGGTGATGACCGTCGAGACGTTCGGATTTTTGAGGCACCAGGCGAGGGCGAGCTGGGCTTGCGTGCAGCCGAGCTCCTTGGCGACGGGGGCGAGCGCGCGCACTTTCGAGATTCGCTCTTCGTCGAGGACCATTTCGGCGAGCCACTTCATGGTGGGCAGGCCCAGGCGCGAGCCGGCTGGCACGCCGTCGTTGTACTTGCCGGTCAAGACGCCCGAGGCGAGCGGGCTCCAGATGGTCGTGCCGTAGCCGAGCTCGCGATAGAGCGGCGCGTACTCGAGCTCGACGCGACGGCGCCAGAGCATGTTGTACTGCGGCTGCTCCATCGTCGGGGGCGTGAGGCCGTTCTCCTTGGCGATGCCGTGCGCGCGCATGATGTCCGCCGCGCTCCACTCGCTCGTGCCCCAGTAGAAGATCTTGCCCTGACGGACGAGCATGTCCATCGCCCGCACGGTCTCTTCGATCGGCGTCTCGGGGTCGGGCCTGTGGCAGAAGCACAGGTCGACGTAGGTCAGCTTCAGGCGATCGAGCGCCGCGTGGACGCCCTCGAGCACGTGCTTGTGCGAGAGGCCTTTGTCGTTCGGGCCTTCGCCGCCCCAGAAGATCTTCGTCGAGACGACGTACGACGAGCGCCGCCAGCCCGACTTCGCGAGCACGTTGCCCATCACAGTCTCGGCCTTGCCGCCGCCGTAGGCCTCGGCGTTGTCGAAGAAGTTCACGCCGGCGTCCCACGCCGCGCGCATGCACTCGTCGGCGACGTCCTCGCCGATCTGGCTCCCCATCGTCACCCACGCGCCGAGCGACAGCGCGCTCACTTTCAACCCCGATTTTCCGAGCCGTCGGTACTCCATGGGTCCTCCGAGAGATGAAACAGGAAGGTCAAAAGACGAGAAGATTTTTGTGGGGTTTCGACTGCAGGCGCGACGCTAGCAGACCGGTCGAGCTTCGCCAGGCGAGCGGACTACAAAAAAATCCTTCTGATCTTCTGATCTTCCTGTTTCTCTCTCCGGGGTGCGGAGAGTCATCGTGCTCGCGATCGCGTTGGGGCTTTCGGGGTGTCAAAACAAGGAAGAGGCGCGCGCGCTCGTCACGGCCGTCGACGCGTATCGCGCGGCGAGCAACGACGACAAGCCGGCGAGGGCCGCCGCGCTCGACGCGGTCAAGTGCACCGAGGACGACGTCTGCAAGGCGAAGGACGTCTGCCGCAAGTCGGCCGACGCGACCGCCAAGGGCCTCACGCTCCAGGCCGAGATTCAAGCGGCGATCAAGGACGGCGGGCCGACCGATCCCGACGTGACGCAGAAGAAATTCGAAGAGGCCAACAGCGATCTCGCCGAGGGCTACGGCTTCCTCGAGGAGTGTCGCGCGAAGACCCAAGCGCTCCGCGACAAGTACGGGATCTGAGCGGCTCGGCTGCGGCTTTCGTGGTAAGTCTCCACCCCCCATGTTCGATGCGCTCACCAAAGGGTTCAAGCAGGCGAAAAACCGCCTCGCGGGCCTCACCGAGCTGACCGAGCAGAACGTCGAATCGGCGCTCCGCGAGGTGCGGCTCTCGCTGCTCGAGGCGGACGTCGAGCTCTCGGTCGTGAAGGCGTTCCTCGCCCGCGTGAAGGACAAGGCGCTCGGCGAGGTCGTGCGCGTCCGCTCGAAGGGCAAGGACGGCTCGACGGTGAAGGTCACCGCGGCCGATCAGTTCGTCAAGATCTGCCACGACGAGCTCGTCGACTTCATGAAGGCCGACGGCGAGGCCATCGTCTGGTCCGACAAGCCGCCGACCGGCATCATGATGGTCGGCCTCCAGGGCTCCGGCAAGACGACGACGTGCGCGAAGCTCGCGCGCTTCCTGCAAAACGAAAAGCACAAGCCGATGCTCGTCGCCGCCGACATGCAGCGGCCCGCGGCCGTCGAGCAGCTCCAAGTCCTGGGAGGGCAAATCGGCGTCCCGGTCTTCAACGTGCCCGGCAAGACGCCGCTCGAGATCTGCGCCGCGGCGCCCGCCGAGGCGAAGGCCAAGGGCTGCGACGTCATCGTCTACGACACCGCCGGCCGCCTCGCGATCGACGACGCGCTGATGACCGAGCTCGCCGACATCAAGGCCGCCGTCCACCCCGAGAACATCTACCTGGTCGTCGACGCGATGATTGGTCAGGACGCCGTCAAGGTCTCGCGCGGCTTCCACGATCGCCTCGACATCGGCGGCGTCATCTTGACGAAGCTCGACGGCGACGCGCGCGGCGGCGCCGCGCTCAGCATCCGCGAGGTCACCGGCGCGCCCGTCCGCTTCATCGGCATGGGCGAGGCGACCGACAAGCTCGAAGAGTTCCGGCCCGAGGGCATGGCCTCGCGCGTGCTCGGCATGGGCGACGTCGTCGGCCTGATGAAGGACTTCGAGCAGGTCGTCGATCAGAAAAAAGCCGCCGAAGATGCCATGCGCATGCTCGAGGGGAAATTCACCCTCGACGATTTCCTCGAGCAGATCCGGATGATCCAAAAGATGGGATCGCTGAAAGATCTCGTCGGCAAGATGCCGGGCATGGACGCGATGCTGCCCGAGGGCGCCATGGCGAACCTCGACGACCGCGAGCTCGTGAAGATCGAGGCGATCATCTCGAGCTTCACGAAGCTCGAGCGCCGCGATCCGTACGCGCTCGTGCGCGAGCCGTCGCGCGCCAAGCGCATCGCGCAGGGCTCGGGCTCCGAAGAGACCGCGGTCACCGAGCTCGTTCAGAAGTTCATCATGATGAAGCAGATGATTCGAGGGTCTCGGCGCCAACATGGGCATGCTCGGAAAAATCCCCGGCATGAAGAACCTCGGCATGGCGAACGCGCTCCGCAAATGCAAAAGGGCGGCGGCATGCCCGACCTCGGCGCGCTCGGCGGCATGGGCGGTCTCGGCGGCCTCGGCGGCATGTTCCCCGGAATGGGCGCGGGCGCCCCGGGCGACAGCATGACCAAGATGAAGGCCCTCAGCGACAAAGAGCGCAACGCGAAGAAAGCCGCGCGCAAACGCGAAAAAGAAGCCCGCCGCAAAAGCCGCCGCTGACCTCCCTCGAGAGGGAGAAAACAGCAAGGTCAGAAGATCAGAAGCGCTTGCGTCGGCAAGCGCCGCCGCAAATCGTCTGCAATGCGGAGCGGCGTCCCGCCCGCCGGGCGTCGCCGTTCGACGACGGCGCCCCCCTCGAAACCTTCCTCCTCCAAAAAAAACCTTCTGACCTTCTGACCTTCCTGTTTCTCTCTCTCCCTCTCCGGGCGCGCACCGGCCGCACAGACGGCCCCTTCCCATGCGGCAAAACCCGCGGTAAACCCTCCGCATGCAGATTTCGCGAGCTTTCGTTGGAATCGCGATGGTCGCGTTGGCCACCGCGTGCGTGAGCGGGTCGAAGGGGCTGTCGAGCGACGACAAGCAGAAGCTGAAGGCTTACATCTCGGACTCGGAGCCGGCGGGCATCCCGCACAAAATCGACATCAACTTCGAGAACAAGATCCACCTCATCGGATACAAGGTCGAGCCCGAGATCGCGCGGCCGAACACCGACATCAAGATCACGTACTACTGGCGCTGCGACGACACGCTCGACGACGGCTGGGCCCTCTTCACCCACGTCGCCGACGAGTCGATCGGCAAGACCGACAACCTCGACTGGGCCGGCCCGCTGCGCGAGAACCGCGACAACAAGCAGCTGCTCGGACCGTCGCGCTGGGAGCGCGGGAAGTACTACATCGACGAGCAGCCCTACAAAGTGCCCGAGTGGGTGAAGGGCCCGGAGCTCACGTTCTACACCGGCATCTGGAAGGGCTCGGCGCGCTTGCACGTCGTGTCCGGTCCGAACGACGGCGAGAATCGCGCGATCGCGGCGAAGGTGAAGACCGGTCTCGCCGCCGCGCCGCCGCAAGAGCTCCACTCGGCCCTGCCCGAGGCGAGCGCCGGCGCGAAGCTCGCGGCGAACGACAAGATCACCATCGACGGGAAGGCCGACGAAGCAGCCTGGAAGGGAGCGCAGCTCCTAGGCCCTTTCGTTGATGTGGGGACGGGTGCTCCGAGCACCACGTTCCCCGCGAACGGCAAAGTGCGGTTGCTCTGGGACGACCAGAACCTCTACGTGTTTGCCGAGATCACCGAAGCCGACGTCGTCGGCGGCTTCGACGACAAGACGAAGAAAGTCCCCGCCAAGGACGACAAGAAGGACAGCGAGTGGACCGTCGCCGGCCAGCCGAAGCTCTGGACGAAGGACGCGCTCGAGATGATGGTCGACCCCGGGCCGGCGGGCGACAACAAGAACTACTTCGAGCTCCAGATCAACCCGCAGAACAAAGTCTTCCACGCGCACTTCGACGACTTCCGCTCGCCGACGACGGAGCCGAACGGCCCGTACGGCCACGAGGACTGGGACCCGAAGCTGAAGAGCGCGGTCGTCGTGCACGGCACGATGGACAAGGCCGGCGACAAGGACGAGGGCTACGACGTCGAGGTCGCGATCCCGTGGACGGCGTTCGCGAAGAACAACGCGAAGGCGCCGCCGGCCGACGGCGACGTCTGGCGCATGAACTTCTACGCGATGAAGCAGAACAACGCGGTCGCGTGGTCGGCCCCGATGGGCCAGGGCTTCCACCGCGCGGCGCGCTTCGGCAAGGTGCACTTCGGCGCGCAGCCGGTCGCGACCAACCCGATGCCGCACCTCGTGCCGCCGACGAACGGCAGCGGCGCCGTCTTCATGCCGCGCGGCATCCCGCGCATGCGCATGCCCCGCGGCGCCCAGCCCGCCGCCACCGCGGCGCGCCCGGTGACTCCCTGAAGAGAGGGGAGAGAGGGAACAGGAAGGTCAGAAGATCAGAAGGAATATTTGGGGGGAGAGAAGAAGCGGCGCATGCTTGGTGGGTTGGGGCCGCGCTTTTGATCTTTCGATCAATATTTTGGCGCGAGAGAGAAGCGGCGGAGGCCTTGGCGTAGCGCTGGGACGTTGAAGTTGACGAGCAGGCCTACGGGGATGGTCGCGAGCTTCATGTACGTGAGGAGTTGGGCCGCGTGGACGTTCGTGAGCTCGTCGACTGCCTTGAGCTCGATGACGATGTTCCGGTCGACGAGGATGTCCATCCTGTACGCGCAGTCGATGTCGCAGCCGCGATAGCGTAGCGGGACCGCGACCTGCCGCTCGAGCTCGAAGCCCCGAAGCTCGAGCTCACGACAAACGCAGGCCTCGTAGGCCGATTCCAGCAGCCCAGGCCCCAAGGCCCGGTGGACTTGAATCAGCGCCCCGATCACCTGGCTCGATCCATCATCGAATCTTCTGATCTTCTGATCTTCCTGTTCCACTCTCCCTCTTCGGCGTGGCGCGGGGGGAGTTGACGGAAATTCGCCTCGTGCGGTGCTGGCCGATAGCATGGGGCCGATGCGTCTTTGGACCGGTGCCGCGATCGTCTGTCTGTCCACGAGCGCGTTCGCTCAGCAGGGGGCGGTGCATGGTGAGGCGCATCCGAATCGGGGCCCGATGGTCCTTCGGTTCGAGAAGTCGCGGAGCGCAGTGGCCGAGGCGGCGCGCGCGAAGGCCGCGGCGGGGAAGTGCCAGGAGGCGCTCGACCTGTTCGACGACGCGCTCCGCCACTCGATCGATCCGACGCTCTACCGCGACCGGGGCGTCTGCCACGAGAAGCTCGGAAACGTGTATCCTGCAATCGACGACTACCGCGAGTACCTCGCGCAGGAGCCGAACGCGCCGGACGCCGACAAATTTCGGCAGCGCCTCCAAGACCTGCTGAAGGACGCGTCGCAGGACATCTCGATGTCGCACGTCGGCGCGGGCGGCAGCTTCGACAGCGAAATGGCCGGCGGCATGTCGAACGGCGAGACGCCGTCGAAGCCGAAGTCGGGCGACGAGGGAAAGCAGGACGACGGCGCGGCCGCCGCGGCGAAGGTCGACGTCCGAGACGAGGGCAAGCCGCTCTCGACGATCGAGCACGACGAGGACCGCGACGCCGAAGCGAACAAGAGCCCGCTGCGCCTCGGCCGCGGGTTCGTGCTCGGCGCGTTTCTCTACCCGAGGTACGTGTTCAACAAATACGATTTCCAGTTCGGGCAGGGCATCGGCGTGAAGCTCGGCATCTCGCTCGGCGCGACGAGCACGATTGCGCTCGAGCTCGGCTACATGAACCAGCTCTCGACCGGCACCGCGTCGACGAAAGACGGATTCAATGCGGTCTTCGGCTACGAGCTCCGCATCCCGTTCGACCGCTGGGCGGACAACCAGCTCTTGCTCGGCGCCGGCGCCGGCTACGAGAACATCACCGACGGCGGTATCGGCCAGACGTACGCGTCGCTCCTCGTTCGCGGCCGCGCCGGGTACCGCCACGTTTTCGGGCCGGCGTTCGCGCTCGATTTCGTCGCCGAGGCCGGGCTCCTCGGGACGTTTCCGATCGACGCGCCCGCGGGGACGAGCGCGTTCAACGCGGGGGCGTTCGTGGGCGGGCAGGTGATCGTCAACGTCGGGTTTTGACGCTTCTCGGCGTCGAGGTCGCGCGAACCGACGCCGCCGACGCCGTTGCCGAGAGCATTTCGTAGAGCTCGAAACGTTCGTGGGCTCGGAACCACGAGCTGCACGACGCGCGCGTCGAAGGTCCGTGGCCTCACGGCGATCGCTGCATCGTGCGCTTCACGTACGACGTCACGAACAAGCCGAGCGGCCGCCGCTTCAAGCTGGACGAGGTCGCGCTGCTCACGGTCGAGAACGACAAGATCGCGCGCGAGGAGTTCTTCTGTTCGATGGAGGCGTGAGGGGCGAAGGCTCCGTCGACGTGCAGGGCGACCGCGTGTAGCGTACGCGCGAATGAAGCGAGCCGCCTCTTTGGTCATTCTGCTCGGCGCGTGCGCGAGCGAGGCACTCGGCGCCGCGGACCGAGGTCTCGCTCGCGCCTGCGCCGAGCGCGTCGGTCAGCACCGCGCCTGCCGCGCCCTCCGCGTCGGCTTCGACGAGCGTCTTCGGCCGCGACACGGAGTCGCCGGCGCAGCTCACCGGCACGACCCTCGGCGACGCGGACGCGGCCGGGGAGCTCTCGCGCGACGCGATTCATCGAGTCGTCGTGGCGCATCGAGGCGCCATCAAGGTTTGCTACGAGAAGGCGCTCGTTCGCGATCCGCACCTCGAAGGCCGCGTGTCGGTGCGCTTCGCGCAGGTGACCTCCGCCGCGAGCGTTCCGCCGACGTCGATGCCCGACGCGAACGTGGTGTCGTGCGTCCTCGGGCAGTTCCGCGCGCTGCGTTTTCCGCCGCACGCCGGCGCTCCGGTGTCGGTCGTGTACCCGTTCATCTTCGCCGCGGCGGGCCCCTGACAGGCACCCGATCGTCGCGCGGCGGCTCGCGTCTCGTGGTGATCGTCGCGCGCGCCGGGCGCCGCGACCCAATGCGCCGGGCGGCGTTGCCATTTGCCGTTCGCCTTCTCCCAGCGCGCGGGCGCGAGCGAAGCGCGCGCGAGTGCCAAGCACCTTTACGGGGCTTTGCGCGCGGGCCTCACGGGCAATGCGGCGGCAGCGCGGCGCACGTCGGGTTCGACGGCGCGCTCGTGTTGCCTGCGTCGTCGTAAGCGACGGTGACGACGCACCACGACGCGCCTGCTTCGAGCGCTTTCAAGTCGTACGAGCACTTCGGCGCGCCGGCCTCTTCGCACTCGGGCCAGCCCGCGCCCGCTTCGCACGGATTGCCCGCGTCGAGGCTGTCGGGGTACGCGTCGGCGCCGTAGGGTCCCCACTCGACGAGGTACCCGGTCGCCGGATTGGATCCGCACGACGCGTTCCACTCGAGCAGCAAGCTCGGACCGGTCGGGCACGTCCAGCACGCGGCGTCGCCGACGGCTCCCCAGCAGCTTCCGTCGCCGTCCTCGCCCGCGTCGACTGGCTGCGCATCGGACGGCGCCGCGTCGGATGCGGTGGCGTCCGCCGAGCCGTCCGGCGCTCCGGGCGTGGGCTCCGAGCTACAGCCGGCGACGAGGAGACACGCGGCCGCGCGAACGACGCGAATCGAGAGCATGCCGCCACGCTAACACGCGCCGAGCGCGCGGCTACGACTGCGACTGAAAGTCGACGCCGATGTCGCGGCCGGTCTCGGTCGAGATGCGGCAACCGTGGAAGGTGACGCCGCGGTCGGTCGTGAGCGCGAACTCGCGCGAGCTGTAGCCCGCGCCGCCGAGGAAATCGTGGAGGCGCTCGGGCGCCGCGTCGTCGTCGAGCTTGAAACGCAGGCGATAGGTCGAAGGGGTGAACTCGCTCACCTCGAACTCGCTCACGAGCTGCGGATGAGCGGGCAGGCGAATCGCGATGCGCATCGCGCTTCGTACCACGCCGTCCACAATCGTGGTTCAATCGTCTCGAGGGCGGCGCGGCGAGCGGAAGGTCATCGCCTACCCAACCGTAAGAGGAAGCGTGCCGTACCGTCAGGCCCCGCAGCACGAAGACAAACCGGCGACCGGCCCCGTGCGCGTCGCGCCGTCGCTCCGCGAAGCTCGGCCGAACGATCTGCTCTGGCTCGATCGCGACGGCAACGTCCGGGCGATGACGTGGCTCCAGCGCGTGCGCTTCGCGGTCGTGCTCGTCGTGTTGCCGCTGGGCCTGCTGGCGTGCGTCGCGCTGGCTGCGTTCAGCGAGAGCCTTCGCGTGTTCGGGATTGTGATGGGGCTCGTGTATCTGTTCTTCGGCGCCGCGGCGTATTGGAGCTTCGTCGCTCGCGGAGCGCTCGAGCGCGCCGCGCGCGGCCAGGCCCGAGAGGCGTCGGCGATGGCGGACCGCATCTTGGCTCACCACGTCATGGCGGCGGGCTTTCAGCGCGTCGCACGCCTGATCAAGGCGCGCACCGCCGGCAAGCAAGGACGATGGCCCGAGGCCATCGAGCAGTACCGCGCCATCCGTTACACGCGTGCGCCGCGACGCTCGAGCGTGCTGAACCGCCTCGCCGAGGTCGCGCTCTTCGAAGAGATTGTCGCCCTCTGCAACGCCGACCGGCGCGACGACGCCAAGGAGCTCCTCGCGCGGGCCGCGCGCCCTGCCGGCGACTTCCTCACGCTCCTCCACGACACGGCGCGCCTCGCCGTCGCCTTCACGACCGACGATCCGAGCGTCGTCCCCGCCGAGGACGTGAAGAAGATGATCGACTACGAGCACCTCGCGATGGGCTGGGGGGTGCTTGCGCTCGTCGGCTGGCACGCGCGCAAGACCGGGGACGAAGCGCTCGCGCGGCGCGCGGTCGACGCCGAGCGGGGCAAGCCGCACGGCGACTTCGAGCGGCGCATGCCCGCGGTCGCGAGATGGTTGGACCAGGCCTGAGGACGCTCGACGGATTTCGCGCCGTCGGCCATGATGAAGTGGGAGGTCTGGGAGAATGACGACGCGCTCTCGTTTGTTTCACGCCGTCGTGGTGATGGGTCTGTCGGTTGGGTGCGGCAACGGTACGCCGGCAGCGGACGGAGGCCCCGAGGACGCGGCCGCGAACGACGCGACGACGAAGGACGCGCCGAGCGACGGGCCGAAGTTCGGCGACGGCGGCACGCTTCCCGAGACGGGCGTCACGCCCGACGGCGCGCCGTGCTGCTTCGGAACGGAGCCGGACGGGGCGCCCTGTCCGTTCCCTTGCTACGTGTGATGGACTCGCTCGACGAGCGGACGCGCGCGCTCGTCGCCGCGACGTGCGCGCGGCGCGCCGAGCTCGAGCTCCACGGCGCGGCCGCGTTCACCGTCATCACGCAGGACCTCATCGACCTGCGCGCCGACGCGCGCATCTTGGAGCTGTCGGCGCGCGCCGTCGCCGAGGAGGTCGCGCACTCGAACGCCTACCTCGAGCTCGCGCGGACGTACGGCGCGCCGCCGCGCGTCCTCCGCGCCTCGCCGATCGAGACGCCGCGCTACGCGGGCGTCACGCCCGACGGCGAGCGCATGCTGCGCGTCGTCGCGATGTGCTCGATCAACGAGACCATGGCGTGCTCGTTCCTCGAGCTGTGTCTCGCCGGCGCGAAGGTCGCGGCCGCGCGCGACGCCATCCGCGGCGTGCTCGAGGACGAGATCCGCCACGCGCGCATCGGTTGGGCGTACCTCGGCTCGCGCGACGCGGGCGACGACGCGCGGCGCATCGTGTCGAAGTGGCTGCCGCTCCTCCTCCGAACGCAGTGGGTGAGCTGGCGCGAGCAGATCGCGACGCTGCCCGACCTCGACGCCCCGGAGCACGGCTGCCCGTCGGGCGCGGCGATCGAGCGCGCGTCGCTCGCGTCGATGCGCGAGCTCGTGCTCCCGGGCTTCGAGCAGGCGGGCGTCGACGTCGGCGAAGCGCTCCGCTGGCTCGACGCCGGCGCGACCTGAGCCGACGCCACGACGTCGTCGTCCGCCTCCTCGACGGGAGCACGGTCGCGTGGCGCCGATCATGGGGCACGGCCAAGAGCGTGCGGCAATACTACGAAGGCTTCGCGGCGCGCATCGAGCGTGGGCTCGCCTCGCACCGAGCGCTCGTCGCGACCGACGGAGTCGCTCGGCTCGCGCGAGGCGCTCGGTCCGTGAACGCGTGGGTCCGCGAGTTGCGCGTCGCGAGCGATCCCGAGCGGAGCACGTACCGCGTCGCGGCGCTCCCGGCGGACGAGCTCTGGAGGACCGTCGAGAGCGCGACCGCGTCGCCGACCGCGCGCGCCGGAGCGGCCGTCGCGCTTCAGCAAGCAATCGACGATCTCGGCCGAAGACGCCTCCGCGACATCGCCGCGACGTGCGCCTCCGACGAGCTGCGCGGCGCGCTCGAGGCGCCGGCCGCCGACGATCCCGAGCTCGAGCTCCGGCTCGAGACGCTTCGTGACGGGGCCTGCTGAACGTCGTCCGGTGGAGCGCGGCGGTCAGCGGTAGAAGGCGCACCGCGGTCGCCGTTTTTCCGCGCGCGCAGCTTGCCTCGCTCCTCGCGCTCTCGGGCGACGCCGGCGCGCGGGTCGAATGCGTTCGGCGTCGATTGGCAGGACGGAGCGTTCGACGTCGACACACCGAGAGGCGCGACGAACCCTCGGCGAAGACGCCTTGGATTTGCGAGTGCCCGGCGCGCGGGAGCGCGCTTAACAGCGGCTTAAGTCGCGTCCTCGGCGGCGGAACTTATCGTGAGCGTTGGAGGAAGTGCTCATGAAAGCCGACGTCGCCAGGTTCGTGGTTCTCGGAGCTCTCGCGGCGTTCGCGGGCGGGTGCAGCGCCTCGGTCGATTCGACGTCCTCGTCGTCGGCCGCCAGCACGACGGGCGACATCGCGCAGATCGCCCTCGCCAACGTCGGCAAAGGCGCGTGCTCGATCAACAGCGAGGGCGGCGGGGCCTTCGCCTCGAGCTGCACCGGCAACGGCGGGCAGCCGGAGTACTGGTGCGCCGACTTCGCGCGCTGGGTCTGGGGCCAGGCGGGCGTGCCGAACGTCGGCGAGCTCACCGCGGGTGCCGGCAGCTTCTACGTCTACGGCGCGAACCACGGCACGCTCCACTCGACGCCGAGCGTCGGCGACGCCGTCGTGTTCAACTACCAAGGCGGAGGCTACGCCGATCACGTCGCGCTCGTCACCGCTGGTGAACCCGAACGGCACCATCGAGACGGTGAGCGGCGACTGGGGCGGGCTCTCGGGCAGCGAGGCGTACTTCTCGAGCACGTCGCACGTCGTGTCGAACGCGCCGGCGTATCCGGGCGTGGTCGGGAGCTATCCGGGCGTGATGGGCATGACGATCAGCGGCTTCATCTCGCCGGTCGGCGTGACCCCCGCCAGCCCCCCTCCCGTACCGGCCTACGTAGGCATTGCCCACGACGCGACCGGCGGCGGCTATTGGATCGCGGGCCGCGACGGCGGCGTCTTCACGTACGGTGACGCGACGTTCTACGGATCGATGGGCGGCAAGGCGCTCGCGGCGCCGGTCATCGGCATCGCGGCCACGCCGAGCGGGCAAGGCTACTGGCTCGTCGCGGCCGACGGCGGATTGTTCTCGTTCGGCGACGCAGGGTTCTACGGATCGATGGGCGGCAAGGCGCTGAACGCACCGGTCGTCGGCATGGCGCCGACGCCGACCGGCAAAGGCTACTGGCTCGTCGCGGGCGACGGCGGACTGTTCTCGTTCGGCGACGCCGGCTTCTACGGATCGATGGGCGGCAAGGCGCTGAACGCACCGGTCGTCGGTCTCGCGGCGTCGCCGACCGGCAAGGGCTACTGGCTCGTCGCGGCCGACGGCGGAATGTTCTCGTTCGGCGACGCCGGTTTCTACGGCTCGATGGGCGGTCAGAAGATGAACGCGCCCGTCGTGGGCGTGGCCGCGACCGCCGACGGCAAGGGCTACTGGCTCGTCGGCGCGGACGGGGGAATGTTCTCGTTCGGCGACGCCGGCTTCTACGGCTCGATGGGCGGTCAGAAGATGAACGCGCCCGTCGTCGGGCTCTCGGCCACTCCGAACGGCAAGGGCTACTGGCTCCTCGGCGGCGACGGCGGGACGTTCACGTTCGGCGACGCGCCGTATTGCGGCTCCCGCGGCTGACGGCGACGCCGACGCTCACTGGGAAGACGGATGCGGCGCGTCGCTCGGCTCGGCGCGAGCGCGACTCACGTCCTCGAGCGCTGCCACGCGATGCGCAGGCGCGCGTGCAGCGTCGCGTCGGGGTCGGTCACGCCGAGCTCGCGGAGCGACGCGACGGGATCGGCGACGACCGTGAGCGGAACCGATCGCGCGAAGATCTGCGCGCCCATCGCGGCGGTCTGGATCGTCATGCGCAGCAGCGGGTTCATCGTGAGCGCGACGACGACGCGGCTCGGCTCGTGCTTGACCTTGCGCCGGCGCCACGTGAACGCGCTCCGCGCGTCGCGCGGCACGCTCCGCAGCGTGCGCCAGTCGTGCACGAGGATGGGCGGGCACGCGACGTGGAAGTGCGGCTCGATCCAATCGAAGAAATCGAACAGCGCGTGCACGTCGTCGGCGTTCGCGACCTCGGCGGTGGCCTGCGTGTAGATCGTCGTCTGATCGGGGAAGAGCCACGCGCCCCCCACGCGTCCGATCGGAAACGGCTCCGGCCACGCCTCGGTTCGCACGGACGTCATGGTACTCGTCACGGCCCGAGGGCGGCGACCTCGTTCGCGAAGTACGACGGGAGCGCGCCGTACGGGTTCGCGCCGCCGAGATCGGTGACGTACTCGTAGGCGACGTACGCGTCGAGCGATTGCATCGTGGCGGCGCTCGGGAGCGCCGGCACGCCGTATGCGATGAACGCGAACGGCGCGCTCCCGTACGTCGCCTGATAGGCGTCGATGGCCGACGCGTCGGGGAGGTTCGGATCTTCGTAGATGACGAGCACCGTGAAGATGCCGAGCAGCGCGCTCGGCACGGCGGTGCCGGGGTTACCGACGGTCATCGCGAACGACAGCGACGACGCGTGCGTCGCGAGCGTCGCGTAGTAGCTCTGCTCGCCGGCCGACGTGCTCATCTCGTCGAAGAAGATGCCGTCGAGATCGGGGTACCACGTCGCGTAGTCGTCCATCTCGCCTTCGACTTGGCTCACGCCCGAGTACGAGCTCGTGCCGTAGCCGGTCGGCACGTAGCCGATCACGCGGACGCCGGCAGCCTCGAGGCTCGCGATGCCCGTCGCGTAGTCGCTGCTCTTCGAGGGCCCGGGGCCGCTGTCGGGGTTGATGATCGCGACGATCGGCACCGAGGGGTGGATCGTCTTGGCCTGGATCACCGCGGCCCACGTTCCGTCCGTCGGGTAGGTGTAGAGCGGAACGAGGAGGCCGGTCGTGACGCCCGCGTCCGGCGCGTCGGCGACGCTCGCGTCCGCGGCGTCGCCGCTTGCTTCGCTCACGCTGTCGCTCGCCGCGTCGCTCGCCGCGGCGTCGGAGATGGGCCTGCCGGGGCTCGGCGTGCCGCAACCGAAAACTCCAAAGGCGACCAAGATCGTGAGCGCGCGCGCCATGGCCCCGCGTCGCTTCCAAGAAGCGCGCCATCTCGCTGGGCCGGGCCGTAGGATATCGTCACGCGATGACGCAAGCGCCGACCCAGGCTGACGTGCGAGCGACGAGCCGGGACGAGCAGAGTGACGAACATCGAGACGGCCCGACAGTGCGCTCAGAGCAACCGGTGTGCGCCCGACGCGTCGGCGCCGGTTTGCACGTCGAGCAGGCCGAGATCCGAGGCGTGCTCCAATTCGCGCTGGAGCTCGACGTAGCCTCCCGGCTCGAACGCCTGGAACTCGTCGACACCGAATGCACCGTGGGCGAGCAGCTTGCTCCGTCGTTCGCTCGAGACGGCGAGGAGCCCCTGCCGCAGCCGGTCGCGTGTCGGAAGCCCCGAGTCGGTGCGTGACGCGACGACGTCTCCGGGGATTTCGCCGACGAGCGCGAGGACGCGAACACGGCTCGTCGTCCCGGTCCACGGACCGCGCGCGATCGCTCCGTCCGGTGCGACGCCGGCGTACGTCGCGCCGAAGTCGGCGAGGCCCGCGGTCACGGCGCGCACGACGGCCTCGTGCGAGTGGAAGAAACGCTGGCGAGCGAACGCCTTCCGAACGTCGACGCCTTGCTTGGCAAGCTCCAAGCGCGGCACCACGAACCCACTCGCGCTGTAGCGGTCGACCCACGCGGCGCGCGTGCCGACGAGGTCCGCCACGCTGCGAATCGTCGAGTCGTCTCGCACGATGAGCGCCGAACGAAACGAGCTGGTCCCGCCTCGTCGCATTTGGACGAGCGGCACGACCGCGCGTTGCCGCTCGAGGCTGACGAACGGGATCGGCGGCAACCACGCGACGTCCACGTATTGGCTCACCACTGCGCTCGACAGCTCGCCGTAGGAGCTCGCCTCGAAGAGCGCGACCTCGCCGCCGAGCCGCTTCGCGAGCATCGCGCCGAACTGAGCGAAGCGATTTCGCAGCGCCGCAGAAGCACCGCCGGCCGCGAAGCCGAAAACAGTCAGCTGCGTCGTCGGCATCGCTGGAGCTCAGTTCGGCGCGAGCACGGTCACCGGCGCTTTGGTCGTCACGCCGGCGCCCGACCAACCCGAGCTGATGTTGCCGAACGATTGCACCGCCGTCCCGTTCCCGGACCCGTCGATCGTGATGAGCTCGGCCGGGCTCGAGCCGGACGCGCGCGAGAACGCGTAGACGGCGTCGTTCCAAGCGCCGATTCCAAAGAGACGGCCGAACCCCGTGCCGCTTCCCAAGAACTGCTTCTTGAGCGTCGCGGCGGGGGTGTGCGTTTGGTACGCGGTCGACATCGCGGCGACGTCAATCTCCGCCAGAATGTCGTTCGTGCTCGTGCACGACCCGCTCTTCGAGCAAGAGCGGACCGTCGCCAGGCCGCGCACGGCGCCGTTCTGCTCGTAGAAGAGCACATCGCCCGATAGCTCGTACGCTCCCCGGAGCCGTTCGTGCCGAAGGAGCCGAGCTTCGTCGTTTGGCCGCCCGTCTCGATGGCGTAGAGGACGCCTCGATTGTCGCCGGCGACGAGCGTCTCGTTGGAGCCGAGCACGCCCGCCGGCGCGAATCCGAGCGCGTAGAAGCTTTGCCCGGAGCCGACCGCGATCTTGGAGACGAGCGTGAGCGCGATCGGGCCGGTGCCGTTCGGGAGGTGCGCGCGGTAGATGGCGCTCTCGGAGTTGACCCAGACTTCGCCATTTTCGTTGACCGCGAGAATCGGTGATCGTCGGCGTCGAACCGCTGCCGTCGTCGAACGCGCCGATGTCGCTCAGCTGCTTCGTCGTCGGGTCGAACGTGAAGAGCTCCGTGTCGCTATGCGCATAGATGACTGGGGCGCCCGCGCCTCCGCCGCTACCGCCATCGCTGCCAAAAGTCGGATTTTCCGGCCCGCCGTCCGGGTTGCCAAAATCCGGGTTCCCGTGAGTCGCGAGGGCGCAACCCGTGAGGCCGATGCATGCGAGCGTGACGAGTACCGAGTGCATGCCGCTGAATGTGCGGCGTCGCGCCTCGCGATCACGTTGCGGTCATCGCGAGCCCAGCAGCCGCCGCAACCTCGGAGCGTGTGGGCTCGTCGGATGGGACGTCACGAAGAGATCGGCGCGACGTCGTGCCTCGTCGCTCCGGCCATTCGCGACGAGCGCTTCGATTCGGATCACCGCCGATTCCTCGCGGAGCGCGCCCAGCGGAAAGTCGGCGTCGTAGGCATCGAGGAGAGCCTGCGCTTTCGCCGGTTCGGACGTGGCGAGCGCCGACCGTGCGCCATCGAGTGCGGTGAGCTCGGCCGCGAGCGTGTCATGTGGCGCGGGCGGCGCGCTCGACGTGCGGCGGTGAGGCGCGCGCGGCGTCGGCCGCGGGACCAACACCGGAGTCGAACTTTCGGTTGGGCGAGCGGCTGCCTCGACGCCCGGCTCGGCCCTGGCTACCGGTTCAACGACCGGTTCGCCGCGTGAAATCGTGACGGTCGCGGGCGCCTTCTCGCGGCCGAGCAAGACGACGAGCGGAGCGCCCATACCAAGAACGAGCACGAACCACTTTGCGAGCTTGGCCACTTTGGCAGTGAGCCTCATCGCGCCCGAGTGCGGCAGCCCCAACGCTGCGAGGGCCGCGTCGCGTGCTCCGGGAGACGGCCGCTCGTCGCGCCACGCGGCGACGAGGCGACGCGCGAATTCGCCGACTTCGCTGTCGGTCGCCGAAAGGCGCGGCGGATCCTTCACTTCTCACCCCGCGCGCGGCGCATCTTCGTCGTCGTCGCGCTGAACGCTTCACGGGCTCGACGAAGCCGCGACGCCGCGGTGCCCGTCGGAATGTCGAGCAACCGGGCGATGTCGCCGCTCGTGAGCCCCTCGAGCTCGAAGAGAACGAAGACCTCGCGAAGCTCTTGGGGCATCTCTTCGAGCGCCTCCTCGAGCAACGCGACCGCCTCGCGCCGCTGCAGCTGCTCCTCGGGGTCGGGACTTTCGTCTGGCCGCAGCGCGAACGACGACTCGTCGAAGACCTCGCGCTTGCGCGTGCGCGCACGCCGCACGTTGGCGGCGACGCCGCGCGCCGTGGCGAAGAGGAAGGAGCGCTCGCTACCGACTGTGATCGCGTCGATCTTCTGTGACGCGACCCAGAAGACGTGCTGGGTCGCGTCGTCGGTGTCCATCTGCGGCACGCCGAAGCCGCGCAGTGACCGCCAAATGAAGTCGAAGTGCGTCATGACCATCGCGTGCAATCGCGCTTCTTTCTCGTTCACGGTGGGACGCGCGCGCTACGGAGCGCGGTGGAGGGATCACGATTGCTGCGCCGAGGAATGTTCGCGGCGCGCGCGTTCGATCAGTTCGACGCGACTACGGATCGAACGTGAGCGCGAGAGCGATCGCTGGACACGGCGACTCGAGCGGCGGTCCTCCGCGTACGTCGACGTCACATCGACGCGCGGAGAAATCGACGCGCTGCCCGCCCTTGGGCTCGAGGCCGAGCGCCGCGAGCGGAATGTCGAGCTCGATCACCCACTCTTCGTCGGCTTCGGCGGGTTGGTCGACCGTGCCTTCGTCCATGTCGAGCGCCGTGTGTGCGCCGCTCTGCCAGGCGTAGTTCCACGCGCCGCCCGTCTTGCGCTCGCCGTCCGTGAGCACGATGCCGTGCGCCGTCGGACCGAGATCGAACGAGTGCTCGACGCCGCCGTTCGCGAAGACGAGGTGAAACGAATCCCCGCGCCAAACCGGTCCGTCGTTTCCGACGCCTGCCGAAACGATGTTGCGGTCGGAGGCGTAGAGGCCGACGTGGAGAACGCCGTCGCCGCTCCACAAGAAGCGCACCTCGGAGTAAGGGCGGCTGTCCTTTCCGTCAGCGCCGAGGAAGCGCGTGACCGGCGCGCTCTGCCAGCTCTTCTCCGTCAGCTCGCCGTTGAGGACGAGCGCCTCGGTCGTGCGCGGAACGTGAATCTCCCGCGCGCGCTTCGTGGCGCTCGCGGCGCTCGTGGTAACGGCCGCTGGCGCCGCCGTCGCCTTTCGCGCCGAGAAGTGATGCGCCGTGAGTGCTCCGCCGACCAGAACCGCCCCGACGAGGACCCACGCGCTTTTGGTCATCACGGTCATCCGTCACTTCGGCGTGGGCACCGTGATTGTGGCGCTCGTCGTCACGCCGGCACCCGACCAACCGTTGGTGAAGTTGACGTTGCTGGGGACGACGTTGCCATGGCCGGTGGTCGTGTCGATGGAGAGCAACAGCGGCGTCGTGTTGGTGTTCGTCTTTCGCGCGAAGGCAAACACGCTGCCCTCCCAAGCGCCGAGGCCGAAGAGGTCGCCGTAGCCGGTGCCCGGCCCGTCGGCGTTCGACGAGCCTCCGTAGATGCCCTTGAGGAGGGATGTGGCTGGAGTCGAGCTCTTGTACGCGTTCGCGAGCGCGGTCATGTCGACGGCGACGAGGTAGTCGTTGCTCGTCATGCACGTGGTCGTCTTCGGTTTGCACGGCCGCACCGTGGCAAGGCCCGTCGCGTTGTTGCTCGCGTCGTCGTAGAAGACGAGATCGCCCGAGAGCGCGAAGTCGTACCCGCTGTGGCTCGGATCGACCCCGAAATGCCCGAGGTCTTTCGTCGAGCCGTTCGTCGTGTCAATCGAATAGAGCTCGCCGTAGCCGTCGCCGCCTACGAGGACCTCGTTCGTATCGAGCGAGCCGGCCGGCGTGAATGCGAGCGCGTAGAACTTCTGGCCCGACTGGAGCGAGATCGAGGCGATCTTGGTGAGCTGGACCGTGCCCGGGCTGGTCGGCACGGTCGCCTTGTAGATGACACTCTCGGAGTTGACGTAGACGTCGCCGGTGGAGTTGACGGCAAGGTCCGTGACGGTGGTGTCATTCGTGCCGCCGCTCGTGCCCGCGAACGTTCCGACGAGGGTGACGGCGTTCGTCTGGGGGTTCAGCGTGTAGAGCGTCGTGTCCGAATGCGCGTAGATGGTGGTGACGCCGCCCGAGCCGCCGTCCGGCGACGACGCGTCTCCGAACGAGCCGCTGTCGCCGCTCGGGAGGGGAACGAATTGGTCAATCTCGGGTGCTCCGTCTTTCGCCGACCCACCCGCGTCCTGGTCGAAGCCGCTGTGCTCTCCCGAGCACCCAGCTGCAATCAAGAGTCCCAAAGCACACGATAGCAGTAGTTGTGACTTCATATTTTTCGACCCCGCGCGCCGTGTATCACTGCAAACGTCGCCCATCAAGCGACGTCACGGTGTCACGCTGAACTCGAACTTCGAGTCCCTGATGTTCGTGCTGTAGTCGTACATGTCGACTTGGATGTTGCCGTTCGTGAGCTGCTGAACGAGCGCGTATCCGTAATTCTGGCTCGTGGAGATGGGCGCGCCGCCGTTGCCGATGACGACCTCGCGCGAGCCCGACGAGTGGTAGTACTCGTGCGCGTGGCCGACGATCGACAGCGTGTAGGGGTAGTTCTTCATGATCGCCTCCGCTGGGTTGACGCCGGGCGCGGTGTTCGCCGACGCCGACTCGTGGCGCATGATGAACGTGTAGGTCGTCTTCTGCGCGAGCGTCGAGCTGAGCCACGAGGATTGCGCCGAGTCCCACGCGTTGGCGGCGACGAAGACGAACTTTGCAGTCCACGAGTTGTCGTTCGCGTTCACGTTGATGACGTAATAGGGCTGCGTCTTCTGGATCGGCCCCAGCATCATGCTCATGTACGACGAGTAGTTGTTCGTGATGCCGTCCGTGTTGCCCGCGCCGCAGTTGCTCGCCGTCGCGCCCGTGCACTCGTGGTTGCCCATGGTCGGGAAGTCGACGCCCGGGTAGTTGTTTCGCGCGGCGAGGTATTTCGTGATCTGGGCGGCCGCCTGCGAGCCGGACGGGTTCGAAAACTGGTAATCGCCCGTCGACACCATCAAGGGCGGCATGGGGCTCACTTTGGCGATGTCGGAGAAGATGGTGTCGATGATCGTCGTCGGGTAATTCGACGTGCCGTCCTCGTTGGCGGGACGCGTGTCGCCGACGACGGCGAAATAAAGGTGTGATTCGGTGCCGCCGTTGATGCCGATGTTTCCGGTGACGCCCCCGTCGTAGACCGTCGGCGGTCCCGCGTCGGTCCCGCCGCCGCAGTTCTGGGGCGGCGCCGACTGGCACTTGTTCGTGCTGGTGTTGCACCACCAGCCTCCGTAGCAACCGTTGGCTTGGCAGCCGCTCGCACCCTGCTTGCACGACGTGCAGCTCGCCGACGTGCTCGGGTCGGCCCAGCCCGGGCAGGTGTTCGACGGCGGCGGACTTCCGGCGTCGTTGCTCGTCTGTCCCGGGTTGAGTCCGCACTGCGTGCTCGACACGTTCACGCAAACGCTCACTTGATCGCCGGCGATGCTCGTCACCGACGTGCACTGCTCGCCGCTCGGGCATTGACTCGTGCTGGTGCACGTCGCCGCGCAGTACGAGTCGCTGCCGAGCTGCGCGCAGACGCCGCCCGAGCAATCCGAATCGATGACGCACGCCTTGCAGCTCGCGTTCGTCGATCCGTCCGGATCATTCGGCCCGTCCGCGCCAAGACCCGAATCGGCCCCCCATGGTCCATCCGTGTTCTGAGCGCACCCCGTCGAAAGGCCCGTGAGGCCGACGGACACGAAGGCGACGAAGACGAAATGCGAACGACTGATCATCGACAAACTCCGGATGGCGACTTGGTGACTCCGCGACGTCGTTCAATGTCGGAGCCGAGCGTCAGGGATCAACGAATTCGCAATTCGCGGCGCTCCGCCGCGCCGTGATCGGGCGCCGTCGGAATCGAACACTCGGGCTGTATCGCGGTGGCGAAGCGTGATCGCCGGGACGCGGGTGAGACATTGACCTACGCAATGCCGATGAACCCGATGCTGCTGCTCCTCCTCGTCGCCCTTCCGGCATGCGCGGTCGGCGTCGGTGGTCCGAGTGATCCCAGCGTCGACGGAGGCGCGTCCACGAGTCCCGGCGGCGATTCGTCTCCCTCGCAGTGCAGCGGATGGGCTGGGCCGTCGACGGCCTCCGGCTGTCGAGCTTGCAGCAGCGGCCAGAGCTGCCAGGCCAACGGCTGCTATGGCGGCTATTGGTGCGACACGTCCACGATGAAGTGCCACTCCACTCCGTCGGGTTGTTGAGCGGGACCCGTTTTCCCAGTTTGAACGACCATCGCGAAATCCGTCACCTTGCCGATCGGCTCGCCCACTAGACGTGCGCGAAATGTCCACGCGTCCGAGCTTCGTCGTCGCGCTGTCACTCGTCGCAGCGGTGAGCGCGTCGCTCGCCTTCGGCGCCGGGGTCTTTCATTGGTACGCGTTCATGGGACCCGACTCGGGTGCCCGCTTCTTGATGATTCGCGAGTGGGGAGCCGCAGGGCCGCTCCTTCTTCACCCGACGGGGCACGCGGGCGCGGCGCGCCTCGTGGACCCTTTCATCGGCTACACGGTCGCCGTTTCGCGAGGTGTCTGCACCGTCTATCCGGCGCTGTTTCCCTTCGTCGCGGGCCTATCGTACTTCACGTTCGGCCCCGTCGGGCTCGTGCTTCCCGCGCTCGCCGGCGGCGTCGTCGCTGCTTGGCTCACGCACCGGGCGGCGCGCGTCTGGGAGCTCGCGTCCGTTCGATGGGCTGCGGCAATCTTTTTTTTCGGAACGCCACTCGTCGTTTACTCGTCCACGTTCTGGGATCACTCAATCCAAATCGCAATCGTGGCGGCAGCCACGCTGTGGTTGTTGCGCGGCCTCGAGGGCTCGCGTCATGCCCTGGTCGTCTCCGGCGTCATCGCGGGGTGCGGCGCGTGGATGCACGAGCTGGTCGTGGCGGCGGGCCTGTGCTTCGCCGTGGCGCTCGCTAGCCGACCTCGCGCGATGCTCTGCTGGCTCGCGGGCTTCGTCGGCCCAGTCGGCGCGTGGATCGTGTTCAACCGCGTGTTCTACGGCGTGGTTCGAGGCCCGCATCTCATGGGGCCGCTGACGCCGGGCACCGAGATCATGATGCGACATCTCTTGAGCGTCACGGCCTTGCGCGACCGAGCCACCAACGAGCTCGCAGGCGGGCACGGCCACTTGGAGCGGGCTTACGTGATGCTCGTCGTCGTGCTGTTGGTCCTGAGCCGCTTGGGAGCACGGCGCGGCGCTCTCGCCGTCACGGCGGCGCTCACGCTCGGCTCGGCTTGGCTACTCGCGAGGCCGGGCTACGCGGGCGGTCTCTTCGAGGTCACGCCGTGGCTCTTGCTCGCCTACGCCGACAGGCCAAGCGGCGCCTCGTCGCGCGACGTCGCTCACCGCGTATTATTGCGGGCCGCAACCCTCTTCGCCTTCGTGGTCATTGCGACGCCGATTGATCCCGGCTTGAACTGGGGAAGCCGCTACCTCTTGACGATGTCGCCGGTGCTCGCGCTGCTCGCCTTGCGCAACATCGAGCGGCTCGCGACCTCCGGCGGAAAACGTGGACTCGTGTGGGCGGGCGTCGGCGTCTACGCGCTTTTCGCGGTCTTCGCGTTTTCGCGGGCGACGCAAACCTATCATGCGAAGCGGCTGGTCGACGGCGTCCACGCGAGGACCGTCGCAGGCATTCAATCGCGCGTGACGGCCACGGATCGCTGGTGGTTAGGGCCGGAGCTCGCGCCGGCGGAGCTCCACACCGCGCTCCGTCTGGTCGCGTACGTACCCGCATCGGAGCAGCTGCCTGCGCCGCTGCCGAGGGATCCTGACCGGGTCGTTCGCGATGCATTCTTCGACGGCCTGGAGTCGAGCCGGGTCGAGGATTTCAGCTACGTCGGAGGAGAATCCACGTTGACCGTGCTTCGCGGCGATGCGCGCGCTCGAGGCTGGATCCAAGTCGAGCTGCGCCATGAAGGCAGATTTTGTCGTCGCGCGGTTCACCCGAACGATCGCCCGAGAGCGGTACCGAAAACGCGGAGCATCGCGAAGGCGCGGGACAGTGAGGGAACGGCGACGAACCAGACGTCGATCCTCCCGCGAAGAGAAGCGCAGCACGCGAGGTAACGTCGACGGCGCTCGCGCGTGATTCGCCGCGCGACTCGGTCAACCGACTGACGTCGTCGAAAGAGGCGAGGCGAGGAGCGCGCGCCGGTGACCCTCTCCCGCTCGGCGGTCGCGGCACGCGTCGAGGAGCGAAGTGAGCTTCCAGTAGTCGAGCGGTTTGTCGGCGACGATGCAGGCTCCCAGCGTCATGAGACGCGTGAACTGCTGCGCCGCGCGCACGCTCACGACGACGATGCACGCGTCGGGCTGATGCTGCCGTGCGATCTCGACGATGTGATCGCCGTCGACGTCGGGCATTTCGCGATCGGTGATGACGACGTCGAACGAGTCGCGTGCGAGAAGCTGCAGCGCGTCCTTCGCGCTCGTGAGCGCGACGACCTCGTGGCCGTCCTCCCGCAGTAGTCGGCTGAGCCCGCGCGCGGCGGCCGGATGACTATCGACGACGAGGATGTTGCCCATGGGCGAAGACGTTGCAAGGCGAGGACCGAGCCGCATTCATGCGTGGAGCGCGGCGGAATCGACGACGGCGCCGCACTCGTGCGAACCGTTTGCGGCGCGCTCGACCACGATTTAGGCGGTCGTCGCGCTCGCATCCGTCCCGCGCGAGAGCGGGAGCTCCACCCGGAACGTCGTCCCGCGCCCGAGCTCGCTCTCGACGGCGATGCGACCGCCGCTCTGCTGCACGATGCCGTGGACGGTCGACAGGCCGAGCCCGGTCCCGTGATCGGGATCCTTGGTCGTGAAGAAGGCCTCGAAGGCGCGCTCGCGTGTCGCCGCGTCCATCCCGATTCCCGTGTCGCGCACCGCGAGCACGACGCGCGCGCCCGAGTCGTCGTCGACCTCGGACGTCTCGATCACGAGCTCGCCGCCGCTCGGCATGGCGTCGCGTGCGTTCACGACGAGGTTCATGACGACCTGCTCGATGCGCGCGAGGTCGGCGCGGACGAGCCCGAGAGGGTCGGCCAGTCGCAACTGGAGGTCGATCGACTTGCCGAGCAGCCGGCGCACCATGCGCTCGAGCCCGCGCACGCAGTCGTTCAGGTTCAATTCGCGGGGACGCGACGTCTGCTTGCAGCTGAAGGCGAGCAGTTGCCGCGTGAGCTCGGTCGCGCGGCGCCCGGCGTCGCGAATCTCGCGCATGGGCTCGTGGTGCGGATCGCTCTCGCTCATTTCGTCGAGCGAGGCGTCGGCGTAGCTGAGGATGACCGACAGCAGGTTGTTGAAGTCGTGCGCGACTCCGCCGGCGAGAAGACCGACGGCTTCCATCCGCTGCGCGTGACGCAGCTGCTCTTGGGTTTGACGTCGCACGCTGAGGTCGTGGGCGATCTTCGCCGCGCCGATGATCTTCCCGCCGGCGTCGCGCACCGGCGTCACGGTCAAGAGGACGTCGACGAGCGTGCCGTCCTTGCGGACCCGTACGACCTCGCGCTGCGCGAGGACGGCGCCGCCGACGATGACGGCGCGGATGCTCTCGTACTCCTGCTGCGCGGTCGCAGGCGGAAACAGCATGCGCACGTTGCGGCCGATCGCTTCGACCGCGTCGTAGCCGAAGAGACGCTGCGCGGCCGGGTTCCAGCTCGTGATCTCGCCGTCCAGGTTCGAGCACACGATCGCGTCCGGCGAAGCGTCGACGAGATACGCGAGCAAGCGGCAGCGACGCTCGGCTTCCTCGCGCGCGGTCACGTCGCGCACGACCCAGAGGTGCAAGCCGGGAAGGACCTCGGCGAACGAGTACTCGATTGAACGCTCGCCGCCGTTCGCCTGCCGGACCGTTCCGCAGCCGCGCGGCACGCGCTCCGCGTCGGTGAATTCTCCAAGCGCACGTCCGAGGAGCTCGTCCTTCGCGGCTGCGAAGAGCTCGCACGCGGCCGGGTTGGCCTCCACCACTACGTCCGAGTGGTCGGTGAGCACCATCGCGTCGAGCGCGCGATCGAAGACCGCTTGGAACAACGACATCTGCCCCACCGTTGCACCGCACGTTCCAACGCGGCGGATGCGCGTTTCGTCGCGTTTCTCCTCCCCGTCCGGCGCAAACGACGCACCGCCCGACGCGCGGCGTGCACGCCCAGCTCAAGCCCCCGCGGAGACGAGCTCGTCGAGCTGATCCATCGTCTCGCGTGCGCCGTGCTCCATGCCAGAGGCGAGCGCGCCGTCGAGGGACTCTTTCGAAGGGTAGACCTGGTGGAGCGTAAGGGTCGTGCGTCCGTCCTTTTCGTCGAACGTGGCGGTGACGATTGCTTCGCCCGCCTCGCGGACCGGCTCGAAGATCTGGGTGTGTACGAGACGCGTCGGCCGCTCGACCTCCTTGAACGTGCCCGAGAAGGCGACGCGCCGCTCGCCCTCGCGCCCGAAGACGTACCGCCACGCGCCGCCGACGCGCAGGTCCACGTCGCACTCGAAGAGCTTCACGCCCATCTTGCAGGGCGCCCACCAGCGCTTCAGGAGCTCCGGCTTGGTCCACGCGTCGAAGACGACGCTCGCGCGCGCGTCGAGGGTGCGGACCATGACGAGCACGCAGTCGGAGCGTCGCTCGAAGGTCGTCTCACTTTTTCTTTTCATGTCCATGGCGTTTCTCCTTTTCTTCGAGCTCCGCCACGAGCTCGTCGAGCGCGTCGAAGCGGGCTTCCCACACCTCGCGGTAACGTTCGAGCCAGGCGTTCATCTTGCGGAGCGGCTGCGGCCGCAGGACGTAGAGGCGCTGCTGCGCGCGGGCGTGCGCGTCGACGAGCCCGACCTCTTTGAGGACGCGCAGATGCTTGGACACTTGCGGCTGCGCCAAGTGAAGGCGCTCGCCGATGTCGTTCACCGAACGCGGGCCCGACCGGAGGAGCTCCACGATGCGGAAGCGATTGGGCTCCGCGAGCGCTGCGAACGTTTCGACCACGCCTTGTATATGCTCATCAGAGCATATACCTGTCAAGGGATGCGAGCGGAGAGGATGCCGGCGGCTCGCCGCGCTCGTCACGGCGATTCGGTGAGCGGTCGAAAGTGGCGCGCCGCCTCGTCGAGTAGGGCGCGCGTCGCGACCCGCGCTTCAGCGTGCGAGCTGTCCTTGAGTCGTGCACGTCGTGGTCGCGTCGGGCGACACCGTGCCCGAGATCGCGGCGGAGCCGGACGTGGTGTTGATGCGGATGTACCCCGCGCCGCCGCCGCCGCCGCCCGCCGTATTGCTTCCGCCGGTCGTCGCGTCGCCGGGGCCTGCGGCGCCGCCCGCTGCGCTCGCTCCTGCGCCGCCGTTTCCTCCGGCGCCGGGCGTGCCCGTGGTTCCGCCGGCGGCGGGCTGCGCGTTCGGCGTCGCGTCCGCGCCGTATTGGCTGCCCGGACCGCCTCCGCCTCCACCTCCGCCGTTGGCTTCGAGCGTTCCTGCGATCGAGACGGTCGGCGCTTCGAGGAGCAGCGCGCCGCCGCTGCCGCCGCCGCCGGCCGCCTGGCCCGCCGAGGGCGCGCCGCCCGGATCGCCGCCGCCGCCGCCGACCGAGATCACGCCGCTCGGTTCGACGGTGATCGAGGTCCCCGCGACGAGCTGGATCGCGCCGCCGCTCGCTCCGCCGAACGTCGCCGCGCCGCCTCCCGCCGACCCTGGCGCCAGCGGGACGAGCTGCGGGTTGCCGTACGGTGTGCCCCCCGTGCCGGATTCCGCCGCCCGCGTTGCCGCCCGCGCCGCCCGCGCCGCAGAACGCGCCGCCGCCGCCACCGATGCCGGACGTTCCGTTCGTCGACTTGCCCACGGTGCCGCCTCCTTTGCCCGAGCCGCTGGTGGTCGTCCCTGCGAAGCCGCCGGCGTCGGTGCCGATGTTTTGCGCGCTCCCGTCGACTCGGCCGACGATGTCGATCGTCGTGAGCGCGACGATCGCGATCGGCTTGGAGTCGCCCGCCGTGACGACCGCGTTCTGCTCGATGCGCCAGGAGCGCGCGAAATAAACGTCGATTTGGGTGCCGTCGGGCTGCGTGGCGGTGAGCGCGGCGCATCCTCCGTTCGGCTGAATCCCGCACTCGAGCTTGATCGTGCTCGCCGACGTCGCATCGATGTCGACGAGCTTCGTCGTGTCGACTCCGGCGATCGCGCTCGCGATGTTCGACGGCGTGAAACCAAGCACGCTCGCCCCCGAGTCGGCGCCGCCGTCGGCAGCCGGATTGGTTTGCGAACAGGCGACGAACGGAAATGCGAGCGCAACCAGCGTGGCGAACGGACGCGACATGGCTTCCTCCTGACGAGGATCGGCGTATCGTGGGCGCAGACGCCGCTGCAACCCTCGGATTGCTTACGGAGGCGTAAGAGGGTTGCGCCCCGAGAGCGATGCCGCACGCGAACGCCATCACCTTGGTCGAGTCTGCCTACTCGTTGGAATCCAGCGAGCGCAGTTGGCTCGGCGGAATCGCCGGCGCCGCGCGCCGGACCTTTCGAGACAACGTCGGGGCCTACGCCCTCACCTACGACGCGTCGGACGTCGAGGATTGCAAGTTCGGCGCGATCGCCCTCAGCGGGATCGAGCTGCCTCGTCTCCAGCGCCTGCTGCGCCACGAGATGGCGCAAGCGTATCGAAGGGCGCCGGCAGTCGTCGAGGCGGTGTTTCGGAAGACGCCCTACGGGCCGAGCGCGCTCTTGCCGCTCTCGGGCGAGGTCGCCGCGGCGCGCGACAAGCTCATGCGAATGAGCGGCGGCGACATTCTCGGGCTGAACGGCGTGAACGTCGACGGACGCGGTTTGCACGTCGGCGTGCTCGTACCTGCTCGCGTCGCGCGACGGGCGAACCGCGATGTCTTGGCGCGCATGTCGTCGCACCTCGCGGCGGCGTTCCGGTTGCGCGCGAGGTTGACTCGAGCGGACCCGATGAGCCAAGGCGAAGCGATCCTCGACGCGGGCGGCCGAGTCGTGCACGCGACGGGAACCGCGAAGCTTCGCGAAGCGCGAGCGGCGCTCGCGTCGGCGGCTGCGACGATCGACCGGCTGCGCGGCGCGATCGGCAAGCGCGATCCCGAGCGGGCCCTCGACCGCTGGCGCGCGCTGGTCGACGCGCGCTGGTCGCTCGTGGACCACTTCGAGCGCGACGGCAAGCGCTACGTCATCGCGCATCGAAACGATCCAGCGATCGCGCCGTTCGCGCTCCTCTCCAGGCGCGAGCGGCAGGTCGTCGCGATTGCGTCGCTCGGTCATGCAAACAAGATGATCGGCTACGAGCTCGGTATCAGCGCGTCGACGGTGAGCGTGCTCCTCGGCCGCGCCGCGAGGAAGCTCGGCGTGCAGTCGCGCGCGGCGCTGGTGGACGCCTACAACGCGCGACGCAGCTGACGGCGCGGCGAACGCGCCGCACGGCGCTGCAAGGCCGGCGCGCCGGGGGCCAAAGCTGCGCTCCTCGCGGGTCGCCGAGCGGAATCGTGTGCGCTGCGCGAGCGAAGTCCGTGCGTCACGCCTGCGGCCCCGACGTGCAACTCCGCGTCCCGCTGGGATTTTGCGCCCCCCCAAAGGTGATCGTCGGGTGCGACCATTTTGCGGCCCGAACGCAGGAGGTGCATGCAGTGCAAGCCGCATTTGCCGCGGTACCACGCAAATCAGCAGAAAACGCGTCTGGAACGCGCCTTGCTCAGGCCTGACGAGT
This sequence comes from uncultured delta proteobacterium, assembly GCA_963731595.1. Taxonomy (GTDB): domain Bacteria; phylum Myxococcota_A; class Polyangia; order Polyangiales; family Polyangiaceae; genus DASXHD01. The sequence continues at coordinate 38,014 of CAVSWE010000009.1, read as the reverse complement.
CCGCGACCGCGAGAGACCGCGTCGCAAGGAGGGATTCGTGCGCCCATCGTACCGAGCCGGCGTCGTCGTCGGCATGCTCGCTGCTTTTCTGCTCGTTCTCTTCGGAGAGATGCGAAGCGCGAACGCGCTTCCGTCGTTTTCACGCAAGTACCACACGAGCTGTCTGACCTGTCACACCGTTTATCCAATGCTCAATGCGTTCGGCGAAGCGTTTCGCCGAGACGGATATCGCTTCCCGAGCGTCAAAGGCAGTCTCGACAGCGACAGCATTCGCTCGCCGGAGATCGCGCTCGGCCAAGAAGAATACGTCAAGATGTTCCCCGACTCGGTCTTCCCCGCGAAGATCATGGAGGCGGTTCCGCTAAGCATCATGGTGAACGGCTCCGTCACGGCGAACATGCCGGATTCGAACGCGAGAGCCGCGGCCGGCAACGTGTTCACGTGGAACGGCCTCGTCGGCGAAGCGCACATCTTCGCGGGAGGCGCGTTCAACGACAACCTGACGTACTTCGCGCAGCTCACGCTGTCGAACCAAGATGGCGTCGACCTCGAGACTGGATATCTACTTTGGAACGACATCATCGGTCCTCGCCACCTGGTGAATCTGTGGATAGGGCGATTGATGACGCCGCAGCTCACCAGCTACGCGCTGCATAGCTCGTATTTGAGCGACACCATGCTCCCGGCGATATCCATCGCGGGCCTCTACAACCCGTCGGGGTCGTTCGCGGTCGGACAGCCGCACGCAGACGGGATCGAGCTGAACGGCATCATCGCGCACAGGCTCGGGTACGCCGTCGGCTGGCTCGCGTCGACGCAGGCCGCCGGCCTCGGGTCGATCGACGCCGAGGACGTCTACGCTCACCTCGGCGTGAAGTCGGGCGGCATCGCGCTCGACGGGGAGGGCAAATACGGCCCGAGCCCGCCGGATCCGAAGAAGCCCTGGGCGGAGAAGTCGATCACGCTCGATCTCTTCGCGTACCACGGCATGAGCCTCCTCGACACCGGCACCGGGACCGTCGACGACCCGAAGGCGCCGGTCGGGCAACGGGACTCGGTGGGCGTGCTCGGCGGCGCGGCGCGCGGTCAGCTCGGCTCGGCGATCCTCACCGCCGGCCTCCAATTCGAGCATCACGACGCGCCTTATCAAGGTACGCCCGCCACCGTCGATCCCGCTTCGGGCGTCGTCACGCCGGGCACTCCCAACGCGGCGTCGCACGGCGACGCGTGGGTCCAATACAACGAGCTCGACTACGTGATCTTCCCGTGGCTCGTGCCGGGCGTTCGCACCGAGCTCACGACGATGTCGCTCGACCCGAGCCTCGGCAACGGCCGCCGCGCGACGCTCTTCCGCTTGATCCCTGGGGTCGCGACGCTGCTTCGCCCGAACATCAGGCTCATCCTGACCGCCGACTTCGAGTGGGCCTCGGGCATCGCTGCGGCAGGAGGTTGGGACGCCGCGGGCGGCGCGATCGTCGCGCCGGCTGCGGACCAAGGCAGCAAGATCGAAGCCGAGACGGTCACCGCGACCATGAACATGGCCTTTTGAGGAGATGAAATATGAACTCGATCCGTTCGATCCTCGGGTGGGCGCTCGTCGCAGTCGGCGCCGGCGTCGCCGCGTGCGAGGGTGAGCCTCCCAAGACACCAGAGTCCGCCACGGTCGCGAACCAGCCGGCGCTCGCCGCGCCGGACGAGAGCGAGTCGGCCTCCGCGCAGGCCGAGAACGCGCCGCCGCCGGCGGCGACCTGCTGCCAATGTCAGTGCCCGAACGCCGGGGACGCAGGCGCCGCGCCGATCGCGCTGGCGAACGACGCGGGGCCCGCCGCGGCCTCGGACGCGGGCGCTCCGCCGGCGGCGCCCACGGTGGCCGACGTGGTGGGCGACGTCACGACCACGCCAGCCTACTTGCGTGGCGCCACGGTCGTGTACCTCGAGAACGCGCCGAAGCTGCCGGACCGCGGCATGCGCGCGCACATGGACAATCACAACATGGCCTTCTCGCCGATCGTCCAGGTCGTCGCCGAGGGCGGGAGCGTGTCGTTCCTCGACAGCGATCCCTTCCCCCACAACGTCTTTTCGCCCGATCACGAGCGATTCGATTTGGGCCTCGTGCAGTCGGGGCATTCGGTGACTCACAAATTCAACCATGCAGGCGTCTACACGCTGCTCTGTAATCTGCACCCCAACATGATTGGATACGTGCTCGTGAGTCCTTCGAGCTTCTTTGCAAAGACCGACGGACGAGGTCATTACCGAATCAAGGGAGTGCCGCCGGGCAAATATTCGATCAGCGCGTGGGCTCCGCGACTCGCCGTGTCGACGCAGGCCGTGGAAGTGGCGGGAAAAGAAGCGAAAGTGGATTTCGAGCTGCACCGGTAGCTCGTGGAAGAGAATCGAGGATGATCATGCGAAAGACGTTGATGTTTGCTCTCCTGCTCGCGGCCGCTTGCGGCGAAATCGAGCGAAAAATCGGAGCCCGCTCCCTCCGCGACGACGCCGCCCGCGGCGGTCACGCCGAGCGCGTCGCACGAAGCGGTGGCGCCCTCGGCCACGGCGTCCGCCGGCGTCGAGAACAAGACCGTCGAGCTCCGCGTCACGGCGCACGCCGCTGCGATGGCGTTCGAGCCGACCGAGCTGACCGTGCCCGCAGGCTCGACGGTGCACCTCGTGCTCGAGGACGAGAAGCCCGGCGCGCTGCCGCACAACTGGGCGCTCGTGATGCCCGGCACCGAGGCGAAGGTCGCCGCCGAAGGCTTGAAGAAGGGCGAAGAGGCGAGCTACATCGCCGAGGGTCCGAACCTGCTCGCCTTCACCGGGCTCGTTCAGCCGGGCTCGACCGGCGAGGTCACCTTCAAGGCGCCGGCGGCGGGCAAGTACCCGTACATCTGCACGTACCCCGGCCACTACGTCATGATGAAGGGTGTGCTGACCGTGACCCCGTGATGACCGTCAATTCTTGAGGGCGCTCGGCGAGCGACGGGCGTCCCGCATCAACGCCTCGAGGGAGGGGTCCCCCAGCCCGTGCGCCCGACCGAGCTCGCCGAGGCGCCGTACGCCTCGCTCCAGCTCGCGCGCCTGGTCGCTCGTCATCGGAACGTGGCCGCGCGCCGCCATCGCCCGCATCATCACCTCGAGCAGCTTGACCTCCAGGAGCTCGGCCTCGTCGAGGGAGGTCGGTCGTTCAGCCAGGGCGAGCACCTTCCGCAGCTGCCCGATGACCACGATGACGGCATTCGACGGTCGCAACGCAATCCATGGTTACCCCGGAAGGGCGCTGGCAACGTTAAGTTGTGTCTAGCCGCTGGGCCGTTCGCCCCAGCGCCGCGGGCGTGCAGTGATCGTGCGCGCACGGTAACGTTCACGTGACGATGCGGTTGCTGTGCCGACTTGCGCTTGTCTTTCTCGTGGCGTGCGGTCCAGCCGACAACGCCGCCGACGCAGGGAGTGACGCGGGCGCCGACGCCGTCGCGTGCACCACGCCGTGCGGAGCGACGTGCGCCGAATCTCGGCTCCGACGACGCCAACTGCGGCGCGTGCGGGCACGCGTGCACGGGCGCCGAGCACTGCGCGAGCGGCGTGTGCCAGGACTCGAAGATTCAGCACGTGGTGCTCATCGTCGAGGAGAACCACACGTTCGACTCCTATTTCGGCCGCTACTGCCAGGCGGCGGCCGGCTCGAAGCCGACGTGCACGACCGGGCGCGCCTGCTGCGAGGCCGCGCCGGCGACCGAGCCGCACGGCGCGTCGCCCATCGTGCTCGACGACAGCTCGAACTTCGCGAGCGATCGCGATCACACGCAGGCGTGCGAGCTGCAGGAGATCGACGAGGGCAAGATCGGACGAATACGTCACCGGCGCGACCGGCTCGGATCAGTGCCTCGGCACGGGCCCGTCTTGCGCGAGCGGGAACAACTTCGCGCTCGCGGACCAGGGCACGGTCGGCGCGTACTGGACGCTCGCGGACGACAACGCGCTCGCGGACCGCTATTTCCAGCCGATCGCCGGCGGCACGTCCTCCAACGACATGTACCTCGCGATCGCGCATTACCAGTTCACCGATAACCAGCGGATGCCGGACTCGATCGGCTGCTTGCTCGACTGCGCGACCGACGCGGTCTGTCTCTCCGCGCAAAAGACGAAGTACGCGGGGCGCACGACGATCGCCGATCTGCTGCTCGGCGCGGGGAAGACGTTCACGGTCTACGCCGACGGCTACGCGGCGGCTGCAGCGGCCGGCGCCGGCAACTGCCCGAACATCGTGAGCGACTGCCAGTACGACGCCATCCTCCACCCCATCGCGCACCAGGCGTGCCGCTTCGACGCGTCCGACGTCCCGTTCGAGTATTACGCGCAGCTCGCCGACAGCTCGCACATCCAGGACTTCACCCAGCTCGCCAAGGACGTCGCCGCGAGCCAGCTCCCGAGCTTCGCGTACGTCAAAGCGCTCACGACGCGGAACGAGCACCCGAACGTGTCGAACATCACGGACGGAATCAAATTCGTGCAGGGCGTGATCCAGACGATCGCGGGCTCGGCGTACGCGAGCTCGACGCTGATCCTGCTGACGTGGGACGAGGGCGGCGGGTTCTTCGATCACGTCGAGCCGCCGCCGAGCATCGACGTCGACGACAGCGCGAACCCCGTTCCCTACGGCACGCGCGTGCCGCTCCTCGCCATCGGTCCGTTCGCGCGAAAGGGAACCGTGTCGCACGTCACGATGGAGCACTCGTCGATCGTCCGCTTCCTCGAGTTCAATTTCCTCGGCCCCGTCGGCCAGCTCGGTCACAACGACGCGAAGGTCGCGAACCTCGGAAGCCTGCTCGATTCCGAACGCGACGGGCGTCGTCGTGCCGGAGTGAAGCCCGAAGCGCAACGAGTGGGCGCCGTCAGGGCGCGGATGCCTCCTACGGCGCCGAGAGCTTCTTCGCGACTACTTGAGAAACGCGTACGCCGCCACGGTCGCGGCAAAGAGCCAGAGGCCCACCGTGAAGGCGATCTGCTTCGGCCACGCTCGGCCGGCTAGGCGCCCGATGAAAGCGCGCCACGCTTCCTCGTTCGCGCGGACTCCACGCATCGGGACGAAGACGACCTGCCCGCCGAGGAGGAGCAAGATGCCGGCCGGACATAGCTTCGCGTGGGTGAGGGCGGCGATCGGGAGCTCCACTGCGTGTCCACTTCCTGTTTCATGGCGAACCCGCTCGGAGTCGATCGTGATGCGAGCCGTGCGTTGCGGTTGCGGAAGCCGTGCCGTCCGCCGGATGCTCGTACCCCGCGAACCAAGGGAGAGGATGATCCAGAAGAGGGTGATGGCGGCCGCCGAGCCGAGCGTGAACGCGACCCCGACCCGACCGTCGGCCAGCCCGACGCCGACGTACGCGATGAAAAAAGCAACGGGCCATCGCACGAGACGGAGGGTGGATCCGGGCAGAACCTTGGTGGCGGAACGAAAGTCAGCCTCCTCGGCGACCCATTCGGCGCGGAGAGCGTCAGGCTGCGCGAGCTGAGTGGGGACGTTCACGACGCGCAGTCTACGCGCGTTCCTCGGTGGAGCTTCCTCCTCTCGCAGCAGGAGCTCAGCGACGCGCCCGGACGAACGGGCGCGACCAGATCGATCGCCCGTCGGTCCAGTAGCCTGCCAATTGCACGCTCATCACCTCGCCGCGGGAGGGTGAGGTCCAGTAGACGACCGTCGCCACGCCGTGGAGAGGCGGGTCGACGACGGTCCGCCGCCGTCAGCTCACGTGCAGTCGTACCGGACTCGCGCGCCGTGGTGGGTCCGTCAGGCGCGTTCGAGCTCGCGAAGTGTTCTTTCCACGCGCTCGAGCGCTCGAGCCAATCGCCTCAGCGAGATCGACGCGCTCACGTGGGTCGCCCGCGCGACGAGCGCGTTCTTCCTGCGCGTGGCGTCCTCGAGCTGGACATGAAGTCGAACGAGTTGGTCCCTCAGCTTGGCGACGGCGGACCTCTTCTCCTCGACCGCGGCAGAGAGCGCCGCCGCGATGCGTTCGTGCTCCCGCTTGCGGTCGGCGGCTTCGGCCGCGAGCGTTTCCTGCCCTGCGGCCGCCGCCATCCGAGCGCGCGCTTCCCATGCGAGGACGGCCGCGAGCTCGCGCGCGTGCTCCTGCGTCAGACGCTTCTCGGTCGCGATCGAGATCGCGACGCCTTTCTTCGCGTCGACCAGAGGCTCCTGGAGCGAGGCGACGGCTGCGTCGAGGCGACGAGAGAGCGCGATCGCGTGGTCGCTCGCGGCGGTTTCTCTCCAGCATTGAAGCGCCTCGCGCGCGCCGGCCTCGAGCGCGGACGTGGCGCGCTTCCAATGACGGATCAGCATCATGCGAGGAGCTCAACCCTCGCGCAGCGCGGATCGTTCCCCCACGGGCTCACAAGTCAGCCGTCCGGTACTGCCCGTTCCCGACGACCGTTCGTGCGGAGCAGAGCCTACGGGTCGAAGTTCCACAGCTCCGCGAGGTGCCATCGGGTTCCAGTCCAGCGGAGCGTCCACATGCCCATGCTGATCGTCGCGCGGTCGTCGCCCTCGAACCGTATCCGTCGCAGGAGGTCGGTCGTCGTGCCGGCGTCCATGTAGCCGCTCGGATGGGCGAGGCAACGCGCGCGGAGGTCGGCGGCGCCGGCGATGGTCTCCTTCACGCGCGAGGTCCGGACGATCGGAAAGTCGACGAGCGCTTCGAACCGCGCGCCGTCGCACGCGGAGAACGCCGCTTGGAGCGCGCCGACGTCCCTCGAGAGGGCGTCGAGCGTGTGCGCGTCGCCGCCGAACAGCTCGTAGACGTTGGGGCGGCCGTGGTTCATGACCACGCGCGACAAGCACGCGACGCCGTCGGGTCGGTCGACCTTCGTGATCGTGACGGTCACGGCGCCCGCCGGCGCGCCGCCGACGTCCGCGTAGAACCCGCCGAAGGGGCTCTGCTCCAGGTGGAATCGCCGCCCGTCGTCGAGCGTCACGTCCGCTGCGAAGATGCGCGCGCGCCGATCGCGCGGGACGTCGATGTGAACGCCGGCGTCGAGCGCGACCTGCGTGATCGGAATCGGATGGTCGAAGTGGAGGCGGATCGATTCACCGACCGCCGACGCGGGATTGCCCTCGCACCAGGCGGCTTCCGGTCCGGAATGAAGGATGTTCTTCGCCTCGAACGGGCCCCGAGCGCCGGCTCGGCCGTACGTGGACGTCGCGTCGACCGTCACCGCGACCCAGAGCCTGCGTGGGTCGTCGAGGCTGCCGTCGAGGCCGTCGCGTCGCGCCGGCTTCGGCGCGACCATCGCGCGTTGCGCCGGCGCGACCTGCACGGTGACCGTTGGTTGCGTCCTCGAGCACGCGCACATGCACGTCGCGGACAGCGCGACGGCGAGCAAGCTGGCCCAACCGTTCATGCGCTCGGTCTTACGCCACATCGGCGGATTGTTCCCCGCGACCGTTCAGGAATCCGGGTTCAGCTCGCGCCGCGCCTCACGCATGGGCGACCGAGTCGAGCACCCAGCGCGCGCTCTCTCGCTCACCGTCGACGTTGCGGCCGTAACTCTTCCACGCCGCGGCGCTCGGTGTTCCGTTCACGTCGGCTTCGCCCAGGTGGAGCGTCCGGATCGCGAACGTCGTGACCGCAGTCGTGGGCGGCGAGCTCGCGCCATCGGGCACGCCTCCGTCACCGCTGCCCCCGACTTTCCCGCCGCACGCGCACGCGAGCGCGAACGCGACGCACGGCATCGAGCTGGCCCACCTCACCGCCTCATGGAACCACGTCAGCTCGCGCCGAGCCAGTCGACGAGAGCGTGGACGCGCTTCGGTCCGGTGATGGCCTCGCAATCCAATCGCGTTTTTTCGTGAGCTCCGTCGCTCGCGGTCGCGTTGGCGCGCCGCGTGCTGAGGGGGCGCCCATGAAAACTCGACTCGTCGCCTTCCTCGCTCGCGGTCTCGCGGGCTGCGCCGTCACCTCCGGCGACGACCCGGGCTCGTCGTCCGACGCCATCACGCGCGGGAGCATCGCCACCATCGCCCACGCGAACCTCGGCAAGGGCGCGTGCTCGACAACAACCACTGGGGCTGGGTCCCCGCCGTGGACCTCCACACGACGAGCGCGTTCGACCACGATCCCAGCGCGCACGGCTTGAAGAAGTGCGCAGCGGGCAGGTAGACCGACGCGTCGACGCTTCGCCGGCCGGCTGACTGGGGACACTACGTCCGCAGTTGGTCGATGAGCCGAACGAGCTCGTGGCGGCCATTCGCCTGGGCGGCGGTCCGCGCCTCGGGGTCGATGCGGGCGCCTCGCGCGATCAGCAGCTTGGCCAGCTCGAGGTAGCCGTTGGCCGCGACTGCCCGAAACGGCGTGTTGCCTTCGGCGTCGGTCGCCTCGAGGCTGGCACCGCGGTCGAGCAGGTGGAGCGCGACGTCGAGGTGCTCCATCTCGCAGGCGTGCAGTAGCGGCCGGCGCTGGCGGCAATCGGGGACATCGACGGGGGCCCCGGCGCGGGTGAGCGCTTCGACGATGGAGAGCGCATGGCGGTGTCGTCCGGCGGCCAAGTACAGGGGTGTCACTCCCTGATGGTCGGCGGCCGCTGGATCCGCGCCGCGCTCGAGGAGCAGGTTCACCAGATCCGGCGCCTCGTCGCGCCCGGACAGCGGACAGTTCGCGATCAGCTTGTGCAGCGCGGTCTGGCGGTGGCGGTTCGGTATGTCCGGCCGCGCCCCCCGCTCCAGCAGGAGCCGCATCACCGGGCCCTTGGCTTCGTCGGCTTCATACGCGCAGGCGAGCGCGGTGTCGCCGGTCCAGATGGGCGCGTCGATGTCTGCTCCGGCGTCGAGCAAGCGGCGCACCAGCTCCACATGGCCGTTGACCGCCGCGCGATAGAGCGGGTGGAACTTCGTCTGGGGGTTCACCTCGGCTCCATGGTCGAGCAGCAGCTCGACGGCGCGGCGGTCGCCTGAGCCGGCGGCGTTACCGAGCGCGGTGTTGCCTTCGCCATCGGCGAGGTTGACGTCCGCGCCGGCTGCCAGCAGCGCCTCCACGATCTCGACGTGGCCACGGAAGGCCGCCAGCATCAAGGCGGTGCGGCCGGCGTCCCGCGTGGTGAAGCTCAGGTGCAGCAGTTGATGGTTGGCGTTGGACTGGAGGCTGCCGTCGTCGACGTCCGCGCCGCGCTGGAGCAGCGCGCGGACCTTCTTCAGGTCGCCGGCCAGGCTGGCGCACATCAGCGGCGTGAAGCCTTGGCGATCGCGGGAGGGCTTGCGCTTTGTCTTGCTGGGCGCCCGCTTCGAGCTCATGGCCCACGACCGTAACGCCGTCGCGCGAAGCGGTTTTGAAATTCGTTTGCGACGCTGTCGTACGGTTGGTGGACGAAGCATCGCGGCGCTCGCCGCGAGACGCGCGGGCCGCGTTTCGTGGCACCCTATCGCGATGCCCCGCTTCCGGCTTGGTGAGCTCTGGCCGTGGCGGCGATTCGTCCTCGAGACGCGCTCGTCGCCCGAGGACGCGACCGCGACCCTCCAGGCGAACGTCGGGCCACGCACGTGGGCCTTCGGCGGCGGCGACAGCGGCCTGCCCTTCGTCGGCCAGCGGGTCGGACCGATGGGCTTCGCGATCTCGCGCGCGATCACCTATCGAAACTCCTTCTTGCCCGTCGTCCACGTGACGATCGAGCCGCGACCTTCGGGCGGCGCGCGTGTCGGCGTGGACATGCGCATGGCCGTGCCGGTCATCGTGTTCATGGCGTCTGGATGACGGGGGCGTCGGCCGGCGCCATCCTCGGCGGTTGGGTGGCCCTCGCGAAGCACGAGCCGATTGGCCTCGTGGCGCTCGTCTTTCCGCTGTTCGGGGCCGCGCTCGCCGGTGGCGGCTTCGCGTACGAGGCGCGCCGCGCGGAGGAGCTCCTTCGCGGCCTCTTCGCGCCCTCGCCGCCGTACCGCTGAGGGCCGCGGTGGCGGCCCCGCATGCCCCGCAGGCAAAGATGCTGCTGGACATGCGCACACGACGCATGTGAAGTTTGCTTTACGTCATGTCGCACGTTCGAGCACGAAGGGAAGCCCTGAGCGTCACGCAGCGAGAGCTCGCGTCGCGCGTGGGGATTTCGCGCCAGGCGCTCGGCGCGATCGAATCAGGCAGGTCGGTGCCGTCCGTGGACGTCGCCCTTCGCGTCGCCGCCGCGCTGCGCACGTCCGCCGAGTCGCTGTTCGGGCGAGGCGAAGCGGCTCCGCAGGTCGATATTTCGGGTGCCCGACCGGGGCGCACGCGTCGGCGCGTCGTGGCGAGCGTCCGCGGTCGATGGGTCGCGCACGAGCTCGGCGAGCGCGAGCACGACGTCGCGTGCGACGGGCTCGCCGACCCAACGCGGACCGTGACGCTGCTGAATCCGGTCGATGTCGTCGCGGCCAACGTGGTCGTCCTGGGCTGCGCACCGGCGCTCGGCATCGTGAGCGATCGCCTGAACGGCGAGCGCGGCGCTGGCCGATTCGTCTGGCTCTCGCGGACGAGCAAGGACGGGGCCGCGGCGGTATCGGCGGGACAGGCGCACGTCGCGGGCCTTCATCTCACCGACGAGCGCGGCAAGAGCGCGAACGCGACGTTCGCAGCGGAGCACGCGGGGGACGCGGGGCTCACGCTCGTCACGCTCGCGCACTGGGAGGTGGGGCTCGTCACGTCCAAGGGCAATCCCAAACGGATCGCGCGCGCGTCCGATGTCGCGCGCCGCGGCGTGCGCCTCGTGAACCGCGAGCACGGCGCGAGCCCGCGCCGCGTTCTCGAGCGCCGGCTGCGGGCCGAAGGGACGGCGCCGCCGCGCGATGCCCTGACGGTCCGAACGCATCGGGACGTGGCGCGCGCGATCGCGCTCGGAGCGGCTGATGTCGGGCCCGCGGTGCGCGACGTCGCCATCAGTTTCGATCTCGACTTCGTCGCGTTCGGCGAGGAGCGCTTCGACCTGGCGATTCCGGCGGACCTGCTCGGGCAGCGCGAGATCCAGCGCATGCTCGACGCGCTGACGTCGTCGGCGGTGCGCGCCGAGCTGTCCGCGCTCGGCTACGACGTTCGCGACACGGGCAAGACCGTGGGGATCGGCGCATGAGGCTCCGCCTTGCGGTAACCGCGTGCGCGCTGACGCTCGCGACTCATTCGCTCGCGGCGCCCAAGAAGGGCGAATGGGTCCAGAGCAACTCCGTCGGGATGAATCTCGTCACGTACGCGTTCGACACGGGCAAGACGACGGGCGTCGGTGACGTCGCCGCGCTGAGCGAGTTCGTGGGTCTGCACTACTTCGTGATCGATCGCCTGCGCATCGGCATGAACCTTCAGTTCTCCGAGTATCTGACCGATCCGGCGCCGGGCCAGAGCCGGTTCGCGACGTTCGCGCTCCTGCCGCAAATCGGCTGGCATTTCTGGGGGCCGCTGTTCGCGGCGCTCGTTTTCACGATTGCGCCGTGGACGCTCGGCGGCGCGAACCGGAGCAACAACTTCGATTTCGGGATGCAGGCCGTCTTCGGCGGGGGCTTTCCGGTCGGCGATCGCGTGGCCTTGAGCGCCGCGGTCGAAGTGCCGTTCACGTTCGTGGTCCACCGAACCATAGGCTTCACGCCGCTTCTCGGCGTGTCGATCCGGCTATGACCTGGAAGGCGCGCGGAGCGATGGCCATCGCTTCGGGCGTGCTCGTGGTCGTCGCGAGCTACGCGCTGCTCCGCGCGTTCGACGTTCTCTTCCGCGTCGAGCCCAACCCCGCGACGCTCGTCGCGTCGGTTCACATCGCGATGTTCTGGCGCCTCGCGGTGGGCTCGTACGCTGGCGGCGCCGTCGCCTTCGGCTCGCTCTGGCTGAGCGGCCGACAAGCGACCGTCTTTGCGCGCGGCATCACGTGGGCGATTCCGATCGTGGCGGCGCTCGTCGCCGTTCAGGGGTCGTTCTTGCCGTGAACGCACTCCGCATCCTCGAGCATGTTCACGGACACCTCGGATGGTTGGCCGTCGCGGCCTTGCTTCATCCGGCGATTGTCCTGCGCAACCCCAAGCGTCGCGCGCGCCTGGCCGTCACGCTCTCGACGGTCGCGGCGATCGGCGCGGGCGTGCTCGGCAGCGCGATTTACCCCGACTATCGCAAGCAATTGAAACAGCAGATCTTCATCCACGCGCCGCGCCTAGGATGGTGTTTCGAGAGAAAGGAGCATCTCGCGGTCGGAGCGATCGGATTCGCAATTGTCGGATGCGTGCTCCACTTGTCGCTCGGAGCCGTCGCCGACGACAGCTTGCGCCAGACGCTGGCGCGAGGCGCACACCGCGCGTTCGTGGCGTCCTTCGCCATGGCGCTTGCCGTAGCGGCGCTAGGCGTGGCCGTCGCGACCTACAGCACGTTCTGAGCTGCGACGTCTGAGCCTGCCGACGCTGGTCGTGCACGGAACCGCCGATCCGATGTGCGACGTGAGCGGAGGGCGCGCGACCGCGGCGGCGGTCCCAGGCGCAGAGCTACTCCTCGTCGAAGGGATGGGCCACGATCTCCCGCGCGCCGTCTGGCCACGCGTGGTCGGCGCGATCGCAGCGCTCGTACGGCGCGCAGAGGCGAGCTGAGCGTCGCGGATCGGTGGGTCTTCCTCGGTCGGCCGCCCGCCGTCCGTCGTCGCTGCATCGGAGGACCCGATGCGATATCGTCGGATCGGTGAGCGTTCCCTCACACGAGGTGTCCGCGCGCGTGGCCGTCGCCATCGTGCGGATGTTCGAGCGTGTCGCGCTTCCGACCGACGCGCTCTTCGATGGGCTCGCGTTTCGCCAGCACGATCTGAACGGACGGCGACGCATCGCGTGGGACGACTACGTCACGATCTGCGACAACGCCGCCGCGATCGCCGGCGGCCCGGAGGCGCTCTCGGCGCTGCTCGAGGACGGCTACCACGCCGTGCTGCCGGAGCTCCGCCAGCTCGGGCGCGCGATGATCGAGCCCAAAGCGTTCGTGCGATTCGTCATGGAGGTCCTCGACCCCATGGTGTGGCCGATGATTCATTTCCAGTGCGAGGACCTCGGCGAGAACGACCTTCGCATCACGATGCGCCTCCGACCCGGCGTGCGCCCCAACCCGACGTACGTCCGCGCGAGCGTCGGCGCGCTTCGCGGCATCACGCGTCACCTCGAGCTGCCTCCCGCGAAGGTGCTGCGCACCGAGCTCGGCGACGACTACGGCATCTACTGGGTGCGCTTGCCCGAGTCGCGAACGCTCTTGCGGCGCGTCGGCCGCGCCTCGCGCGCCGCGATTCGACGGATCGTCGCCGGGGTCGAGACGGGCGAGCGCGAGCCGGTCCGCTCGCTCGAGGTCTGCCTGGACGAGTGCACCGTCGACTGGGAGCTCTCGCGCCCGCAAATCGAAGTCCTGCGTTTCCTCGCCGAGGACAAGTCCGACGCGGAGATGGCACGGGCGCTCGATTGCGCCGAGAGCGCGATCGAGTCGCACGTCGAGGCGCTCTTCGAAAGGTCCGGGGCGAGCACGCGCGGGCAGCTCCTCGCGCGCTTCTGGCGCGAGGAGTAACGGTTAGTTCGGTTCGACTTCGCCTGCGAAGCGCGCGTCCCGCGTTTCGTGGCACGATGTCTCGATGCCCCGATTCCGGCTTGGTGAGCTCTGGCCGTGGCGGCGATTCGTCCTCGAGACGGACTCGTCGCCCGAGGAGGCGATCGCGACCCTCCAGGCGAACGTCGGGCCACGCACGTGGGGCTTCGGCGGCGGCGACAGCGGCCTGCCCTTCGTCGGCCAGCGCGTCGGACCGACGGGCTTCGCGATCTCGCGCGCGATCACGTATCGAAACTCCTTCCTGCCCGTCCTCCACGTGACGATCGAGCCGCGGCCTTCGGGCGGCGCGCGTGTCGGCGTGGCGATGCGCATGGGCCTGCCGGTCATCGTGTTCATGGCGGTCTGGATGACGGGGGCGTCGGTCGGCGCCATCCTGGGCGGTTGGGTGACCTTCGCGAGGCACGAGCCGTTCGGCCTCGTGCCGCTCGTCTTCCCGCTGTTCGGGACGGCGCTCGCCGGTGGCGGCTTCGCCTACGAGGCGCGCCGCGCGGAGGAGCTCCTTCGCGCCCTCTTCGCGCCCTCGCCGCCGTACCGCTGAGGGCCGCGGTGGCGGCGCTTTTTTTCGGAAACCGAGCACGGGCTCGTGCGTGATCCCATCATGCGTTGGGTCTTCGTGAGCGTTGCGTGTGCGGCGTGCGGCGGGCAGATAGCGCTGCCGCCGCCGCCCGACGCGGCGAGCGAGCCCGATGCCGCGACGGCGCCCGACGCGTCGATCGACGCCGCCCCACCGCCCACGCATTGCACCGCGACCGCGACGACCGTGCTCGCGCCGGGCCAGGGCGCGTACCGTATCGCGATCGACGACGAATACGTGTACTGGCTCGCGGCCGGCAGCGCGCGTCGCGTCGCGAAAGGCGGAGGCCCCGTCGATCAGCTCGGCGTCGTGTCGTCGGTTGCGACGCTCGCGGTGACCGCCTCGTCGCTCTACGCGGGGCGGGGCAACGTCGTTCGCATTCCGAAGAGCGGCGGCACGGCGCAGACCGTGCTCGACAACGTTCAGGCGTTCGCGGTCGACGCGGCCGAGACGACCCTCGCGTACGTCAGGCCGAGCCCGGCGACGCTTTACGTGCGCGCGCTTCCGTCGGGCGTCGACACCGCGATCGCCACGCTCCCGGGCGTCCAGGACGTGGCGGTCCTCGCGATGCCCGGCGACGGCTACGTGTACTACGGCGCCGAACAAGTGGTCGCGCGCGTGCCCGTCGCGGGAGGGCCGATCGAGCCGCTCGCGCCCGCTTACTCGGTCGAGACGTTCGCGTTCGACGCGACGACGCTCTTCATCGCGGAGCAAGACGGGCAGGGCGCCTCGCGCATCTACCAAGTCCCGCGCACGGGCGGCACGCCGTCGTACATGGCGTCCACCACCTATCCACGAGAGATCGGCGTCGACGACACGCGCATCTTTTGGGCGGACGACGCCGATCTGTGGGAGCAGCCGAAGACGACCGGCTGGCCGAAGTCGATCGGACCGACCGAGCAAGCCCCCGGACCGCTCGTCGCACCGAGCCTCGCGATCGACGGCACGTGCATCTACTGGGCGGCGAGCGATCCAACCGGCGCGATCTACGCGATGCCGATTCCTCCGCCGTGACGGTGGGTCGTCGCGCACCACCTTGCACAGTGTGTAGCGATCGCTCGCAGGCCTCCGCGTAAGCGGGTGGAGTCAAACCGGGAAGCCGGACGAATCCGCGTCCGATGCTGCCGAACGATGCGAGGCGCACGCCCTCAGCGTGTCGCGGCACGTCGTGGAATCCGAAGTGCTACGACGGTTCGATGGAGGGCCGGACGGCGCCGCCCGGCGGCGCCTCACCGGTCGCGGAGGGCGTCGAGCGCCTGCTTCGCCAGCGCGTCCTTCGGATCGAGCGCGACGGCGTCGGCGTAAGCGCGCCGCGCGGCGGCGAGCTCTTTCGCGTCGGTGCCCTTCGCGAGAAACTGGTGGTACGCGCCGAGATCGTACGCGGCGCGCTCGAACGTGCGATCGGCCGCCACCGCGCTGTCGAACTCCTCGACCGCGTCCTTCGCATCGCCGCGATCCCAGAGCTCCTGCTCGCCCTTCGCGCAGTGAGCCTTCGCGAGCGCGTAGTGCGCGGCGCCGTAGTCCATTTGCGCGAGCGCCTTCTTGGCCATCGCGATGGCTCCGTCGAAGTCGCCCTTGCGCGTGAGGTAGCCCGCGTAGTTGCCTTTGGTCCACGCGGCGTCCGGCGCGATCTCGAGCTGGCGGCGATACGCCTCGCCGGCTGCCTCGTAGTCGCCCGTCTGCTCGTAGAGATCGGAGAGCAGCTCCAAGCTCCAGAGCGCGAGCTTCGGCGGGACAGGCCGCGCCAGCGACTCGCTCAGCGTCTTCTCCGCGCCGTCGAGATCGCCGTCGGCCTTTTGCATGCGCGCCCAGATCAAGAGGGCGCGAGGGCTCTTCGGCGCGAGCTTGATCGCCGTCGCGGCGGCGGCGCGCGCCCCAGCGGTGTCTTTGGATTGGAAGGCGGCCGACGCGCGCAAGCAGTAGGCGTCGGCGAGCGTCGGGTCGAGCGCGATCGCGCGCGTCGCCAGGTCACGAGCGGTCGCGAGCGCCGCCGGATCGTAGTCGTCGGAGGTGCGCATGCCGCGGCGGTAGGCCACCTGCCCGAGCCCGGTGAGCGCGAGGGCCGAGCGCGGGTTGGCCTTCGCCATCGCGAGCAGCCGCCTCTCGGCCTCGTCGAGCGTCTCCGCTCGGCCGTTGTAGGCGTCGACGAGGTCCACGGCTTCGGCGTACGCGCGCTGCTCGGCCGTCGCGGTCGGCGGCAGGACCGCCGGCGCCACCGTGACCGCCGGGAGCGTCGCGTGCGCGGTCGCGCGCGCGACCCGCCACAAGTAGACGACGCCGTTGTGTCCGGTCGCGGCGGTCAAGCCGTCGGGCGAGAACGCGACGCAAGGCGTGGCCGTGCCGGGGTTGAGCGTGACGTCGTCCTTCAACCGGCCCCACGGCAACGCCCACACGCCCAAGCGCGCGTCCTTGCCGCCGCTGATCAAGGTGCCGCCGTCGGGGGACACCGCGACCGACCACGCTTCGTCGGTGTGGAGCGAGAGCGTTTCGAGTGTCTGCCCGCTGTCGAGGTTCCAAAGGCGCACCGACCGGTCATCGCTCGCGCTGACGAGCGTCACGCCGTCGGGCGCGACGAGCGCCTGGTCGACGACCGCGGCGTGCCCCGTGAAGACGCGCTGCTGCTTCCAATCGCTCGTCGTCCACGCGCGGACGAGCTTGTCCTCTCCGGCGGTGACCACGCGCGATCCGTCGGGCGAGAACGCGACCGAGAGCACGCGGCCCGGCGTGCCCGACGCGAGCGTCGCGATTTGCGCGCCGTCGAAGCTCCACACTTTGATCGTGCCGCCCGGGCCGCCGGCGGCGATCGTCTGCCCGTTCGGCGAGACGCCGAGCGAGTAGAGCTGCGGCATGCCCGCGTCGATCGCGCGCACCGGCTTCGCGTCGGGCAAGCTCCAGATGCGCACTGTGTGGTCGCCCGCGCTGACGGCGTAGCGGCCGTCCGCGGTGACGCGAACGCCGGCGACCGCGCCCGTGTGACCGGCGAAGGCGCGCAGCGACTCGCCCGTCGACGCGTCGAACATTCGGAGGGTGCCGTCGCGGCCCGCCGCGAGGAGCTTCTTGTCGTCCGAGGTGAAGGCGAGGCTCATGACGGCGCTGTGGCTCGCCATGATCGACCGAACGAACGTGACGGTCGGAAAGGTCGGCAGCAGCGGCCGCTGAGGCAGGGCGAGCGGCGCGTGCGCGGCGCGCTCTGCGCGGGCCTTCTTGGTTTCGCGCCACTCGGTGACCGCGACGAACGCGGCGCCGCCCGCGACGACGAGCCCGAGCGCAGCCGCGAGGACCGCCGTCCTCTTCCCCGAACGCGCGCCGAAGGTCGGATCGCGCAGCGCGAGGATGGCCTGACGCGCCGACGCGAATCGATCCTCCGGCGCCGGCTCGAGCATCTTCGCCAGCCACGCGCTCGTCGCGCTCGAGAGCCGCACGCGCCGCCGAAAGTCGATGCGAAGCTTCACCTGCGGCAGGTCGACGGGCGACTGGCCCGAGAGCATGAAGAGCAGCGTCGCGCCGAGGCCGTAGAGATCGCTCTCCGGCCGCGCGACGCCTCGAAGCTGCTCGGGCGCCATGTAACCGAAGGTCCCGGCGACGGTCGATCCACCGGCCGTCGTTTTGTAGACGTCGCGCACGGAGCCGAAGTCGACCAGCCACACCTTGCCGGCGTCGTCGAGCATCACGTTCTGCGGCTTGACGTCGCGGTGATAGACGGGAGGGTTGCGCGCGTGCAGGTACTCGAGGACGTCGAGCAACTTCTCCGCGACGCGCTTCGCTGCGGCTTCGTCGGCGCGCCATCCGTCGGCCACGCGCTGCGCGAGCGAGCGGCCGCCCGCGAGCTGCTGCACGAGGTAGAAGGCCGGACCGCTCTCGCCGTCGATCTTGAAATGGTCGATGTACGCGGGCACGCACGGGTGCGTGATGTTCGCGAGCACGCGCGCCTCGCGCTCGAAGAGCTCGAGCACCTTCCAGTCGTCGACGCGCGAGAGCCGCAGCTCCTTCAGCGCGACGCGCAGCCCGTCGGCCGTGCGTTCGGCCTCGTACGTGACCCCCATCCCGCCACGGCCCAGCGTCCGCACGACGCGGTACGCGCCGATGATCTCGCCACCCATCGCGCGAATGTACACCAGGCATCGAACCGCGCTACGCGCACCGCGACACGATGACTCTCTACCGCGAGCACGGCGCGGCGATGACCGCCGAGACGAACCCGTTTTGCTTACGCCGATCTGATTGGCGCCGGCATCGTGCCCGTGAGCTTCAAGAGCACGTCGAGTACGAGCTTCGCCTCGGCCTTCGCGACGATCGGTCCGTCGCGCTCCTGCGTTACTCGCAGGCCCCAGCGTAGGCGACGCTCACGCGCGCTTGGTGGGCGGCGGCGTAGCTCGCGTACGTCTTGCCGTCGCAGCCGCACGCTTGGCCGCCGAAGCCGACGCCGCCGCTGTCGATCGGGGTGCACGTTCCCGAGCCGGCGCAGGTTCCGTTCGTCTCGCAGTATTGCGTGCTCGGGCAGTCGGTGCTCGTCGTGCACGGGGTCGGAGGCGCGACGTCGATCGACGCGTCGCACTCGCTCGCGCACGTCGGGTGAAGCCACCCGAACGCGCTCGTTCCGTTGTCGCCGCCGGGCAGCTCGCACAAATCCGGCGGGCCGGATTTCATCCACGTGTACGTGCATCCGCCTCCGATTCCGCCGGACCACCCCACGGTGCCGGGGCACGAGTGGAGGCTCGAATCATCGCTCGCCCACGTGGCGCATGCTCGATACGCCGGCGGGACGGCGGAGACGTCGCACGTGAACGACGCGTCCGTCGTGACGGCGCTGCACGCGTTGGTCGCGTCGCTCGCGGCGTCGACGCCCGCGTCGTCACCCGTGGTGCCATTCGAGCTGCACGCTGCGCAGACGAGCAAACCGATCGCGAGGGGGCGGAGCATGTCGTCGAGCATCGCCGCTCCATCGGCCAAGACTCAATCGGCCTTACATCGTGGCAAAGTGCAGCGGCGACGTGCTGATCGTAGGCTCCGAGCCATGCGCGCCCACTGGATCCGACTCGCGGCGCTCGCGATGGGCGTGAGCGCGTGCCGCATGTCGGCCGTGAGCGTCGTCCAGAAGGTCGCGGCGGACCGGTGGCGCTGCGACGCCGCGCGCCTCACGCCGGATCGAGTCGACGAGTCGCCGCGCTCCGCCACCACGGTGGAGACCGAGGACTACGAGGTGACGGGCTGCGACCGCGCCGCGCGCTTTCGCTGTTGGTTCACGCCGACCGCGCCGCGCGACGGCGAATGGAGCTGCGATCTCGCGACCGCGGTCCACGGCGACGACGCGCGCCTGCGCGCGCGGCCGATCCCGCCGGCGCCGCCCGCTCCGCCGCGCCGCCGCGCACGCGCCGCCGTTTCCGCGGTACGCGTGGGGAGCCAGCGCCGCCGAGGGGCTCCTCTTCTTCAGCAGCCACGACGCCGGGCTCGTCGAAGCGTGGCTCGTCGGAGCCGAGGCGCGCGCCGGCGTTCGCGTGAACCCATGGCTCGGCTTCTACGCCGAAGCGAGCGCGCTCTTCGGCGACGCCAACTGCGCCGCGTGCGACGCGACGCAGGCCGCTGCGTTCGGCGGGCTCAGCGGATGGATCGAGGCGACCGTCGCGCACTTCTCGCTCGCGGCGGGGCCGGAGGCGCTCTTCGGGGTCCTGCCGGCCGCCGCCGACAACGCGACCAACGGCTGCGGACCGTGCACGCCGTCCGTCGGCGGCGATGCCGGCGCGTTTCCCGCCCTCGCGGTGCGCCTGGGCTTCACCGCGCCGCTCTCGCGCGCGCTCGCGCTTCGCGCCGGCGCGGACTTCCACGGCGTGTGGAGCACGAGGGCGCCGCCGAGCGTCGGCCTCTTCCCCGGGAGCTCGAACGAGTACTTCGTTCTCTTCGGTCTCGGCATCCAATCGCGGTGAGGCGCGCGGCGCTCGCCGTCACCGCGAGATCGGGCTAGATTTCGCGCATGCGGGCGTTGCTCCTTGGCGTGACGGTCGTCGCGGTCGCTGCCGCTTGCGGGGCGAACGAGGTGCCGACGAGCGACGCAGGGTCCGACGCGTCCGCGGGCACGTGCTGCACGCGCGGCGTCCCCACCGCGGGCATGTGCGGGCCCGTCAGCGTGGGCGGCTACAGCGCGCCCGGGGTCGCCGCGTGCAAGACGCAATCGATCGGGCCGTGTCGCCACGTCCATTCCGACACCGATCGCGGGTGCCCGATCTGGGTCGACGACGGGCCGTGCGATTGCGACGCCGGAGTCGCGTGCCCGGCCACGCCGGACGAGCTTCCGCTCGACGTCAGCAATTACTCGCCCGAGACGATGCACACGCCACGGGCGCCGACGCCCAATGCGTGCAGCATGCAACAAATCGCCGACTTCGCCGCCTGCTACACCGGCGACGCGAGCAAGTGCGCGGCGTTCGACGCCGACGCTTCGAGCTGCGCGGCGTGTCTCGTGTCGCAGCACGCCGACGCATCCTGGGGCCCGCTCGTCGTCGGCGCTCCGGTCACCTGGAATTCGGCGGGCTGCGTCGATTTCGCGCTCGGCCAGGTGGCGAGCGAGCCCGACTCGTGCGGTCAGCGGCTGCTGGACGCGGAAGGTTGTTACGAGGCCGCGTGCAGCGCGTGCGCGGCGTTTACCCAGGGCGAAAACACGTGCGATCAGCTCGCCGCCCAGAGTCTTTGCAAGGCCTACTCCGACGCGGCGGATGCTGCGTGCGGCGCGTTCGCCGACGCGGGCGCCAGCGTCGCCGCGTCGTGCCTGCCGGACCCGACGATCGCCGATCCCACGCAGCAAGAGCGCGACTTCATCACGAGGCTCGCGACATTCTTCTGCGGGCCGCAGTGATCGATGCTCCTCGTCGAACGCTCTCCGCTCGTCCTGCTCGCCTGCGTCGCGCTTGCCGCGTGTGGCGACCTCGCGCCCGACGGCACCTCCGACGCCGCGCCGGACGAGCACGCGCTCGACGGCGGCGACGCGTTCGACGCGACGCTCGATGCGGGGCCGGCGCCCGAGGCCGCCGCCGACGCGCCTTATCTCGACGGGCCGGTTCCATGCGACGCCGGCGGCGCGTGCTTCGCGACGCCGCTCGCGCTCGTCACCGGTCCGTCGCACCCCACGCTGATCGCCGTCGACGCGACGAACGTCTACTTCACCGACGGCGACGCGGTGAACGAGTGCGCCATCGGCGGCTGCAACGACGCGCCCACGACGCTCTGGTCCTCGACGTATTTCTACGTCGAGGGCCTCGCGGCCGCAGTCGGCAACGTCTACTTCACGGCAGGCACGCAATACGTCGCGAGCTGCGCCGCGGGCGGGTGCAACGACAAGCCGACGAACCTCCTCACGACGCTGAGCACCCAGTTCTACGGCTTCGCCGCCGACGACCAGAACGTCTACTGGGACGGCGCCGGCATCCACGCGTGCGCGCTCGCAGGTTGCAACGAGACGCCGTTCACGTACGCCACGCCGGCGATCGAGTCGATTGGCCTCGGCATCGACGACCAGTGGATCGCGTGGGCGGAGTCGGGCGGGAGCGTGGATGTCTGTCCGAAATCCGGCTGCGCGAGCGCGCTAGTGGCGATCGCGTCGAGCACCTGGGCCGGTCCGGTCGCCGTCGCCGCGGGGATCGTCTATTGGGTCGACCAAGGCCAGCCGAACGGCGGCCGCAACGTGCCGATCACCAAGCGCACGAACGGCGCGATCCTCGCGTGCGCCGCGACCGGCTGCGGCGGCAAGCCCACTGTGCTCGCGTCCTATCCGCTCTGGCTCGGGAGCGGCGCCATCGTCGCCGACGCGAAGGGTGTCTACTGGTCGCTCGAGGACGTGAGCGGGACCTTCGGCGAGATCGCGGGCTGCGCGGCCAGCGGATGCAGCGGCGCGCCGGCGGTCTACGCGACGACGATGAGCAAGAGCACATGGAAGCTCCCGACCTCCGGCCTCGCGATCGACGCCGCGAACCTCTATTGGACCGACTACGCCGCAGGCGCCGTGTTCCAGACGCCGAGGTGATCTCACGAGGACGCGGCGCCTGCGCTGCGGTGCTGCGGAAGATCGATGCTGAAGACGCACCCCTTGCCCGGGATGTTCTTCACGCGCACCTCTCCGTGGACGGATCGGACGGTCTTCAGCACGATCGAGAGGCCGAGGCCTAGACCGGTCAGGTCGCCGCCGCGTTGCGTGTGCGGATGGAAGAGCTCCTCCGCCTTGCCCGGCGGAAGCCCGCCGCACTCGTCCTCGACGTCGATGAGGACGCGGCTGTGCGTGGCGTGCGCCCTCAGCGAGACGCTGCCCTTCTTGCGCGTGAACTTGAACGCGTTCTGGACGAGGTTCGCGACGGCCGCGGTGAGGAGCTGGCGGTCCGCCTCGACGACGAGGGACGGCTCTCCGAGGTCGATGGTGAGATCGATTTCCTTGGCGCGCGCCAGCACCGCCGCGGTGATCTCGACCTCCTCGAGCACCTCGCGCACGACGACCGGTTCGATGTTCTCCATCCCCGCGCCGAGCCGCACGTCTGCCAGGGATTGATCGACGAGGTTGCGCAGGCCGAGGAGACTCCGCCCGAGGATGAGGCTGGTGCTCCCGTTGAGCGCCACGGCGCCCGTTTTGACGCTGTCGTAGGCGAGCAGCGCGGTGTTGAGCAGGTTGCGCAGCTCGTGGGCGAGCACGCCGAGCCGCTCGGTGCCCTCGTCGCGTATCGTCCGCTCGCGCTGCCGCGCGTATTCGTCGACCGCTCCCGCTATCGCGTCGTCGAGGCAGAGGTTGAGCGTGCGGAAATCTTCGGAGCGGATGGGCGCGCGTTGCTCGACGGCGAGCTCGGTCACGACCTGGCAGATGGCTCCGTAGTCGTGCACGACCTGGGTCACGCTGAAGCCGTGGCTCCAGAGGCGACCGCCGTGCACGCCCGCCGACCTCGTGATCGACTCATGCTCCGCGACGGGCTTCGCGCTTCGCGTGCCGAGAGAGGTCGCGAGCTGATTGAGAAAGATGGGCAGCCCCGCGTTGAGCTCCGCGTCCTCGCTGTGGTCCTTAGCCGGACGCGCAGCGACCTGGGCTCGAACTCGCTCGAGAATCTCCTTGCGATTCGAGGCGATGAAATCGACGAGCTTCGGGTCACGTGTCACGGACGTCATCATCCTCGGTTGGCAAGCAGCGATCGTGCCCGCGCAGCTCGTCCTTCTCCGCGGGTCGCCCAAGTCGGATTGCTCACGGCTCCTTGACCATGGCGCGGCGAGGTCACGACTCGCAAGCTGGAGTCGTGCGACGGAAGCTCCTCGTGTTCAGCGCGCTCATCGCTGCCAGCGCGCCATCCACCGCGCGTGCCGACGGCCCGGTCGGCATTCACAGTCCGTCCGAGCTCGTGGGTGGCGTGGTGCTCACGACGCTCGGTGCGCCTTCGCTGCTCGCCGGTTCGGTGCTGGTGGTCACCGGCGCAGCGCTCAATTGCAGCCTCATTTGCGTGCTCGATCGAAGCACCGCGTTCGCAGTCGGCGTGCCGCTGCTCCTCGGCGGCCTCCTCTTCACCGGAGGCGGGCTATGGCTCGCGCTCGACGGTGGGAGACGCGTGCGCCCCTCGTGGAGCCTCGCTCCCGCGATCACGCCGCGCTCCGCGTCACTCGCCTTCCTCGCGAATTTCCGAGGCAGGCATGCTGCTGGAGAGCGACCGCTGGCGGCGCGGGAAAGCCTGTCGGTGCCGCGCGAGACCGTGTCAACGCGCGCGCGGAAGATCGCGTGCTCGTTCGCGGGTCGTGGTCGAGAGCGGCCCGTTCGCGATCCGTTGGATCCACACCGAGGGCCCGCCGCGCGCAGGGCAGGTTGCCGCGAGACCGACGAACCAGGCCGAATCCAGGGCGATCGTGAGCCCGCGCGATCGCCCACGAGGTGGAACGGCGCTTGCTCGAGGAGCGGCCATGACGGCTGCGTCGCTCGGCTCGTGTCTCCTACTCGCGTTCGCCGTCGGGTGTGGAGCGGCCGACGACTCGGGGAGCGCGTCGGACTCCGTCTCCGGAAATCCGAAGAACCTCAACATCGGCTTCGGTGGGGCAGGCACGGCGCCTTCGAACGACCTCGGGCAGTTCGACGCGATGAAGACGTTCTTCGGCGCGACGGTGACGCAGCCGGGCGATCGCATCTGTCACCTCTACGTGCCATGGAACGTCGCGCTCGTCGGTCCGAACGATCCGAATTTCGCCGCGCACCAGTCGCTCCAAAAGTGGCTGACCGACGCGAACAACCCCTGCGTCGACACCCTCGTCAGCTTCAAGGCGACCGGCACCGGCGAGAGCGCGAAGGCGCCCTCCGACTTCCACGACATCGCCGGGTGCACGACCTGCTACGGCACGGCGTTCAAGGCGTTCCTCGCGACCTACACGCCAGTTTGGACGACGCCCACGCACCCGAATCGAAAGTTCTCGTTCACCGCGTGGAACGAGCCGAACAACGGCGGCTCGGCCGGAAACGGAACGGGCAGGGAGATGTCGCCGGTGACCGCCGGCCAATATTACTTGATGGCACGTCACCTCTGCGGCGCGGACCCGTCGCATTGCAAAGTAGCGGCGGGCGATCTCGCGTCGAATGGAAACATGATCGCGCACTTCCAGCAGAACTGCGCATCCGACGTCGACCCCACGCTCTGCCCACGAGCAAGTTGGCTCGACGCATACAAACACTTCATCGCCTTCCACGCGAACGACCCGGCGTTCGAGCTCGGCGACGGGTTCCGCCCCGAGTACTGGGCGTATCACCCCTGGCAAGTCGTCAACGACTACGTCGCGTGGCTTCAGTCGAACGGAAAAAAGGGCAGCCAGTGCACGAGCGACGCGAACTGCTCGACGCGCGCGTTCGTCCACAGCCTCGGCGGCAGCTGGAGCTCCGGACACATCTGGGACACGGAGATTGGCGCGGGCCAGGGCTCCGCGCTCGGCGACGAGGTCCAAGCGAAAGGCGCCGCGTATCTCCTCCACATCGAGACGGCCGTCACCAACCGCGTTTGGCGCATCTACTATCAGGGCGTCGAGACGGGGCCGTGGCAAATCATCTGCAGCGGCAAGAAGCGCCCGTCGTTCAACGTCCTCGCGAAGCGCGAGACCTCGTACGGCGGCGGCCCTTCGAGCACGTGCAACTGAGTCCACGCCGGCCCCGGAGGGCGAGGCGCGCGATCGGATGCCCGATCGCGCGCCCCGGAGGGAACCGTTCCTGCGCGCGCCGCCGTCAGACGCGGACACCTCCTACGGCGCTGACCGCCATCGCTCCGGCCGTGAGCCCGTTCGGTTTCGCGGGGAGCGCGAGCGGCGCGCGCGCCATCTGGACGAGGCTCGGGTCGCTCGACGAGACGTCGCCGCCCTCGGGCGGCGGTGCGGGCGGCGCCACGATGGGCGCGACGACCGGCGGAGGCGGGCCCGCACCCTTGCGCGCGCGGCGTTTGCCGATCCCGAGGCGAATGAGCTGGTCGCGGCGGGTGACGACCGTGCGGGCGCAGTCGGACCAGTCTTGCACCCACTCGTAGACCGCGGCGAGCGCCGTGTCGCGCGGCGACTGCAGGTGCGTCGTGAGAGGCTCGGCGCTCGTCGACTCGATCCATTTGACGAGCGCGCGCATCTCTTTGCGCTGCGCGGTCGTGACGCCGCGCTGCGCGAGCAGCTCGAGCGCCGCGTGATTGGCCTTGCGCGTCGCCTTGCGCTCGGCCGAGCTCTCGAGCGCGTCGAGCCGATTGAGGAAGGTCGCGACGGCGGGCACCGCCGCGATGCCGCCGCCGGTCTCGAGGTTGGCGAAGACGAAGGCGTCCTGCTCCTCGTGAAACCGCCGCAGCGCCGCGTGCGCGCGCACGAACATCGAACCCTGCCAGGCGACGACTTTGTCGATCGCCTCGCTGAGCGGCGTGTCGTTCACGCCCGCGGCGATCGGCCCGTTGCTCGCCGCGTAAGCCGAGAGCACGAGCGTCCAGCCTTGCTTCTGGGCCGCCTTGTCGAACCCGGTCTGCTCGAGCGCCTGCATCACATTGGCGTCCGTGCCGACCGCGCGAAGAAACTGAAGCGCGCGCCCGAGAGCGCCCTCGAGAGTGCTGCGAGACAAGTTGGAGTTGGTTTTGAGCGAGAGTTTCATGACGATTTCTCCTTGGAAGTGACCGCGTCACCGCGACGCGACGGAGAGCTCCCATCGCACGGAGCGCGCCACCCGAACCCGCGCGCAAACCCGCGAAAACGCATGACCGCAAGCCCACGTTGCGCGGAGCTCGAGCGCGCACCGCGCGCTGCAGCGGCGCGCGAAACCATGTCAGCGCTGCGCGGAAGATCGCGTGCTCTTGCGCGAGACCATGTCGACGCTTCGCGAGACCATGTTAACTCCGCGAAATCACGTGAGCGCGGCTCGCGGAGGGCTCGTCAGGGATCGGTGAAAAAGATTTTGGCGAGCGGGAAGGGGTCCAAGGTCGACTGAAAGGGGCTCCGCGGCACTCGCAAGTGCTTGGAATCTCGTCCGGCGAGGCTCCGCGCGCGTCGGCATGGTCTTCCGCGTTCGCGTGCGGACCTTCGCGGAGCGTCAACATGG
The DNA here is from genome assembly GCA_963731595.1 of uncultured delta proteobacterium. Classification (GTDB taxonomy): domain Bacteria; phylum Myxococcota_A; class Polyangia; order Polyangiales; family Polyangiaceae; genus DASXHD01. Next base: position 11,349 of record CAVSWE010000009.1, on the reverse strand, counting down.
TCTCCGCGAGCGTTAACAGGGTCTCGTCCCGTTGACGTCGACGTCAACGGCGAGAGGTCGAGCGTGCGTCGCGGAGGCCGTATTTGTCGATGAACCTTGTCAGAGCGTGCCTGCTGATCCCGAGCGACTCCGCCGCGCGCGTGACGTTCCAATGCTGCTTCGCGAGCGCGGCCAGGATTCTCGGGTGCGGGTTCGCCGGGGACGTCGTCGGTTTCGGCGACGCGGATGCCCGGGATCCGAACCTCGAGACGAAGGGGAGGGAAACGCGAGACGCGGAGCGCGCGCACGAGCCTCTGCTCGAGCTCGCGGATGTTGGTCGGGTAACGCTCGCGAAGGAGCTTCACGACGAGCGACGCGGCGACGTCGACCTCGCGGCGCGGGCCCTCGCGGACGAACGCCGCCGCGGCGGGGTTCGTGAGGAGGAGATGACGGACGAGGAGCGGGATGTCCTCGCGTCGCGCCTCGAGCGACGGGGTCTCGATGTGGACCTTGAGGCGCGGAACGAGATTGTGCTTGAGCGCGGAGAGGGGCCGGTTGGTCGCGCAGACGAGCCGCACGTTCGCGCGCCGCGCGTGCGTCTCGCCGAGCCGGTGGTACTCGCCGCTGTCGAGCAGGCGCAGCAAACGAGCCTGCACCTCGGGCGGCACCTCGCCGATCTCGTCGAGGAAGAGGGTGCCGCCGTCGGCCGCGCCGACGAGGCCCGGGCGCTCGGGCATGCCGGCGTTCGGGTAATTCTTCGCGTTGCCGAAGAGCTCGGCGTCCACGAGCCCCGGCGGGAAGGTCGCCGCGTTCCGCGCGATGAACGCTCGGCGCGCGCGCGGCGAGAGCGCGTGGATCGCCGCCGCGCAGATCTCCTTTCCCGTCCCGCTCGCGCCGTGTACGAGCACGTGCGCGTTGGTCATCGCGGCGAAGGCGAGATTGGCGCGTAGCTTCCACGCCGCCGGCGACTCGCCGACGATGCCGAGCGAGTCCGGCTCGCCGAAGGGGAACGCGGGCCAGTCGAACGCGTCGCCGAGCGTGACCGGCCGCGTCGTCACGAGAAAGACGTAGTGGCCGACGAGCTCCACCACGTCTCCCTCGACCACCGCCTCGGAGATCGCGTCCGAGCCGTTCACGCGCATGCGCGCTCCGCCGACGTTCTTCAGCGCGAGCGCGGACGACGCGCGCTCGATGTCGATCTGTCGCCGCGAGAGGCTGTCGCCCGCGAGCGCGCCGGTGATCACCGACGCGCGCGGCCGCTGCCGCACGAACGGAAGCTGCGGGAGATCGCTGCTCGCGCGACCGAGGACCCACGGGCCCGGCACGTCGAGCGCCGCGACCTCGCCCACCCGATGCGGCTCGAGCGCGCTCCACGCGATGACGAACGCCGGCACGAAGTCGACGACGGGGCGCAATGTCGCTGCGACATCTCGCGCCGACGGGACTGTTGTGTTGCCTGTTCCCATTCGAACGAGCCTGCCAGACTCGTCGAAACGCCGGAAAAATAAGCGCATCGGCATTTCTAGTACCTTGGGCAGCACGCCTCTGCCCGGCCTTTGCTTCGAACGTGGAGCGTTGGAGGTCGGCGGCCCAAAGCTTGGGCAGAGGATTGCGCGGCTCCGCAACGAGCGCCGGCTCACGCAGGAGCAGCTCCTCGAGCGGCTGCGCGACAAGGACATCGAGAACTACCGGAAGATCGAAAAGGGACTGCGGAATGTCACCATCAAGAGGCTCGTCGAGATCGCCGACGCGCTCGAGGTGCCACTCCGCGCGCTCTTCGCCGAAGAGGACACGTGAAACGCCGCGCGAGCGATCGCCCGCCGAGCCCGTATCGCGATCCGGCCGTGGCCCGGGCAGAGCCCAACGCGCGCTGCGCCCACTGCGACGCGTGGGTCATCCCCGATCGCGCCGAGCGCGCGAGCGAGGCGCTGCGGCAGCACCAACAGCGCTGCCGCGGATGAGCGAACACGGCACGCTCGTCGCGGCGCGCTACGGCGTCGCGCGGAGCGCGAAGTGGCCCGCGGCGGAGCGCGCGCACGTCGCGCGGAGCCCGCATTGTACGGCGTGCCGACGGCCGGGCTTGCGCGTCGAGGTGCATCACATTTTCCCGTTCGATTTCCGCGTGCGCCTCGGCCGAGCGGACCTCGAGCTCGACGAGCGAAACCTCATCACGCTGTGCGCCGAGAGCGACGCGCGCGGGGCAGGGGACCATCACTTTTTGCTCGGGCACTTCGGCGACTACGAGTCGATGAACCTCCACGTGCGCGCGGAGGCTGCCGGGCGGTTTCATGGGATGACGGCGGTGGAGCTCCGGGCAAACGAGGGGTGGCGGAAGCTCGCGGAGGGGAGGCCGGCGCACCTCGGGGAGATGTCGAGGGATGCGAGGCGCGAGCTGCGCGAGACGATGAATCGGGAGATGCCGGGGCCTGCCCGCTGACGCTCGTTCCGTCTTGCTGCCGCCTGCCTGCCCTCGGCGTGCTACGGTCCGCCGGATTGTTCGGAGGCGCGGATGAGAAGAAGAAGTTGGGTGGGGCTCGCCGGTGTCTTGTTCAGCAGTGTGGGAGGTCAAGTCGCGTGCGGCTCGAACGAACCGCCCCCAATCGCAGCGAGTTGCGACAACGCGCGGCTCGTTAGCGGGTGCGCGATTGGACATTGCACTCTCTCGTCCGCCGCCCATCCGCTCCCGTCTGGGACGATGCTCACGGTGACTGAGGTACCCGCAAGCGGCGACCTTGCGTCCGACTCGGTTTCCCCAACGCTCTGCAGCGTGACCCTGCCGCCCGGCACCAAAGCGGGCGAGATCACGCTTTCGATCAAGGGCGACCAGGCCGCGCCGCCGGACGCGCTGATGTTCGATTGGGATGGGAAAGCTCGCAACCGCGGTCCCCACCTCGAACCAGGCGAGCTCCGTGAACGCGTTGCTCCCGGGGGCGGGATCCTTCGGAGTGACGCACGAGCCCGCCGCCGTCAGCGTCGGCGGCGAAGTTGGTGGGCCCAAGCTTTCGTCGCTAACTGTCGCGGAGACGGTCCGGAACCTGCAGACGAGCACCTTCAGCGCCGCTTTCTTCGATGGTCAGCATCTCATCGTCGGCAACGGCGCCCGCGTGCTCATTTACAACGGGTTGCCTCATTTCGCAGACCGTCCGAGCATCGTTCTCGGTCAACCTGACTTCGACACCCGACCGAGCTCGACCACTTCGGCGTCGTCGTTCGGCAATCTTGGTGCAGGCGGAATTTGGTCGGATGGCACCAAGCTTGTCGTTAGCAACAGCAATCGCGTCCTCGTCTGGTTGAGCTTTCCGACAGCCAGCTACGCGCCGGCCGATGTCGTACTTGGCCAGAGCGACTTTTCGAGCAACAAGGCAAACGCCGGCGGCAACGCAGGAGCCTCGACGCTTTTCGGAGCGGTGGAGGTCGACTCCGACGGAACCCGACTTGTCGTCGCGGACGAATGGAACAACCGCGTCCTCGAGTGGTCAAAATTCCCCACGACCCTCGGGCAACCGGCAGACGTTGTGATTGGCCAGCCGACGCTCGCGTCAAACACGGCTTACGGAGGAGCGACGCAGCTTTACCTGCCGTACGGCGTGACCTTGAATGGCACGTCGGCGTACGTCTCCGGCTATGGAGGTCCGGGTCTTCGCGTGATTAACGCAGTCGGCCAAATCAACTCTCCGTCGAGCGAGTTCGTCTTCTGTTGGCCATGGGGCGCCGATGCCGCCCCCAATTGCGCACAAGCGACGCGGCCCGGCGGTATTCGCAGAACGCCCGGCGGCGGGGTCGCCTTGCGGGACTTGGACATGCGTCGGATCCTCATCACGAACGCCGCACCAAGCGGTCCTTCGCTACCGAGCATCGTCGTCGGCCAGCCCGATGCGCAACGAATGGTGACAACGACGGCAGGCGACTCACTCCAGGTCAACGGCGGACGTGTGCACGCCTCGACGCTGGCCGGCGGGTACGACGTCGGCGGCGCAGGTGACAGATTTGCTTGTCGCAGACGACAGGCGGCTCCTCATCTGGTCGCATTTCCCGACCTACGACTTCGAACCGGCAGACATGGTCCTCGGTCAGGCGGGGTTCGCCACGAACGAGTTGACCGACTACCGCAACGTCACCGGGGCGACGCTCGCGGGGCCGTCGAGCGTCGCGGTCTCGGGCGCGATTGCTGCGGTCTCGGACACGAGCAACAACCGTGTTCTCTTGTTTCACGCGTCCGACCTCACGAAGCCTGCGGCCAAGGCATTCGCCGTGCTCGGCCAGCCGAATGACGGCGTCATTTGTCGCAAACCACGACTTGGCGACCGTCGATGCGAGTGCGATGTCTGGACCGCGTGGAGCTTGCCTCGACGGTACCCACCTCATCGTGGCGGACACCGAAAATCACCGCGTACTTCTCTGGAACACGGTCCCGACGACGACGGGTACGCCCGCGGACGTCGTGCTGGGTCAGAGCACCTTCGCCGGGCATCGCCCGAATCACGGCAACGGCGACGTATCGCCGAAAGACGGTGCCTCGGACGCGGACGCCGTTGGTTTCTTCTACCCGACGGGGGTCGCGTGCGACGGGACGCACCTGGCGGTTGCCGACCAGGTCAACCACCGCGTGCTCGTCTGGTCGCAGGTCCCGACGGCGAACGGGCAACCGGCCGATCGCGTCATCGGACAGCCGACGTTCACGTCCAACGCGGCGCACGGGGGCGCAGGCGCGTACGTTGTGACATCCGACGGCCTGAATCTACCAAGCGGCGTCGCCTTCGACGGCACAAGCTTGTGGATCGCGGATTCGGAGAACAATCGCGTCGTCGAGTGGACCAACGTTTTCAACGCGCCCACGCCCACGGCGTGGCTCGGGCAGCCGAACGGTACGACCGTGTCGAATCCGAACTATCAATCGAGTCCAGGCGTGTTCCAAGGCTACGCCGCTCCGCAGCCAGCGACGACATCGTCGTCAGTTTTGTGCCCGTACGGCGTCGCGGTCGTCGGCGGAAGCCTCGACGTCACGGAAACCGACTCGAATCGGATCGACGTGTTCGACAAACAGTCGCTCGCTCCGACGGCGATCGTGGGGCAGCCGGACGAGGTCACTGCAGCGCCGAACGTCGGCGGCGTGTCCGCAGCGAGCCTGTCCGAGCCCATGGGTATCAGCTCCGACGGAACGAATCTCTGGGTCGCCGACAATCGGAATTCGCGCGTCGTGGGCTATCCGCTCGCCTCGGCCTGTCCTCAGGCGCTTCCGCGCAGTTCGTCGTCGGACAAGCTTCCCTGGCGGCGAGTGGCTTCAACTCGGCGACCTCGGCAGCCGGCGGCACGCTCGCGCAGCCGGCTGGGCTCCACCTGACGCCGACCGGAGAGCTTTTCTCGGCCGACCCGAACAACCATCGCGTGCTCGTTTTCGACACGACAGCGAGTCCGATTGCGCTCAAAGCAGTGATGGGGCAGCCGGATGACAACTCCAACGTCGTGAATGGTGGAACCGGCGTCGGCGCGACCGGCATGAACGCGCCTCACGGCGTTTGGGCGGATGCGGCGACGGTGCTCGTCGCGGACACCCAGAACAACCGGGTGCTCGAGTTCGATCGTGCAAGCTCGATGACAAGCGCTGCGATCGTCATGGGCCAGGCCACCATGACGTCAGGTGGGGCCAATGGAGGCGGGATCTCGGCGTCCTCGTTGCTCGCACCGACGGACGTATGCTCCGACGGCACTTGCGTCGCGGTCGTCGATAGTGGGAACAGCCGGATCCTGATTTGGAATTCGAAACCGGCCCAGAACGGCCAGCCTGCCGATGCCGTTCTCGGCCAGCCGACAGCAAGCGATGGCAATCCCAACCTTGGGACGGGGACCGCGGGCATCAACACCGTTGCCCTCCCGACGGCGTGCGTGTTCGCGCCCGAGGGTCTCTACGTTGCGGACACCGGAAACAATCGCGTGCTGCTCTTCGACCAGCTGACCACCGGTTCCGTTGCCAAGAGGGTGCTCGGGCAGATTGGCGCCGGGGCGCGTGTCCCGGCGACATCGTTGGAAGACACCGAACACTTCGCAGGTCCGAGCGGGCTCGCCTTCGACGGAGTGAACCTCTACGTTGCGGACCGTGATCTCGCGCGAGTCATCGTCCTGCGCGATCCAGAACACGGTGCGGTCACGCGCTCCGTCGTCAGCGAGTCGAGTCAGGGTTACCAGCCGACAGGAGGGCTCGCCGTGATGCGTACGCCGTTCTTCACGTCGAAGCTCTTCGTCAGCGATGCGTCGAGCCACCGGGTCTTCGATTTCGTCCTCCAGCCGGATTGTGGCGGCGCCGCAGCGAGTGCGCCGTCGCTGAGCCGCTGAGCCGAGGATCCGCGACGCCGAAGCGGCACGCCTTCGAGCGGTTGCTTGGGCGCTTAACCGCTAAGGACGAAACAGCATCGCGCATTGCCGGGCCACTACGTCCCATTCGGTCCCCTCTCCGTCCCCGGCTCTCAGCACCATGCGCGGGGCGCGTCGAGCTCGGACGCGCCTCAGCAACACGTCGAAAACCTGGAGAGGCAGCGGCTCTCAGTTCGGCGGCGGGGGAACGGCGCTCGCCTCGTCGTCGGCGTCCGTCTCTTGCGGTCCGTAGCCCTCGCGGCGATAGTAGTAATACTGATTGTAGTAGTAGCCAGCGCCGCTCTTCGTGAGGTCGACCGCGTTCAGCACGGCGCCAAGGATCGGCGCGTCGATGTCGCGAAGCGCGCGGAGGCCCTGGCGCGCGAGCTGATGGCTCGTCTTGAACGCACGCACGACGAAGAGCGTGCCGTCGACGAGCGTCGAGACGATCGCCGAGTCGGTGACGGCGGCGAGCGGCGGGCTGTCGATGACGACGCGATCGAAGTGCTCGAGAAGATCGTGGAGGAACTTCTTGAAGCGCTCCGACTGGAGCAGGTCGGCCGGGTTCGGCGGCGGCGGGCCGGCGGGGATGGTGTAGAGGTTCGGGATCTCGTCGCCGTCGGGACCGGCGAGCGCGGGCTTCGCGACGTCGCGGATCGACGCGTCACCGAGGAGCACGGCGGTGACGCCCGCGTCGCCCGAGCGCCCGAAAATGCGGTGCAAGCGCGGCCGGCGGAGATCGCAGTCGATGATGCACGTGCGCTTGCCGCTCTGCGCGAGCGCGATGGCGACGCTGCACGCGACGGTGGTCTTGCCCTCGGAAGGAGCCGCGCTCGTGACCGAGCATCATCCGGTGCGGCTTGTCCGGGTTCATGAACATCGAGGTTCGTGCGGAGGCTGCGCGCGGCTTCGGCCACGCCGCTGAGCGGACGCTCGTGCACGTAAAGCGCGGGATCGCCCCGACGATCGGCTGGGGCCGGCGCTGCTTGCCCTTCTTTTTCTTCTTCTTCCCGTAGGTGCCGTACGGATTTTCGTCTTCGTCCAGCGACGGCAGCATGCCGAGGAACGTGAGGTTGAGGCGGCTCTCGATGTCGGCCGGCGTCTTCAGCGAGCTGTCCATCTGCTCGCGCACGACCGCGAGCGCGATCCCGAGCACGATGCCGATCAGCGAGCCGACGCCGAGGTTCATCGAGGGTGTTCGGGCGGATGGGGTAGCGCGGCTCAGTCGGCTCGTCGACGACGTCGACGTTGTTGACCTTCATGCGTCGCGCGAGATCCGCCTCTTTTTGCCGCTCGAGAAGCGTGTTGTACATCTTCTCGTTCTGCTCGCGCTGCCGGTCGAGGCGGTGGTACTCGAGCTCTTTCAGGTTGAGGTCGACGGCGCGTTTGCGGGCGTCCTCGTAAAGCGACGCGTCACCATTCTCTTGGCGCCGAATGACGTCCAGGTCGCGCTCGACCGCGCCCTTGATGTTGTGGACCTCGTCAACCAGGGCGCGTTTGGCCTCGGTGATCCGCTCGTCGGCGCTTTTCACGAGCGGGTGGTTCTCGCCCTTGCCGGCCGCGAGCAGCTCCTGACGGTCTTTGACGGCGCAGGATGTACTGGGCCCGAGCGTCTGGAGGAACCGGCTGTTCAAGAGCTCCGACGCGGGCAGCACGTCGACGTTGTCGATTGTGACCTTGGCGAGCTCGGCCGCGCGCGCCTCGAGCTCTTTGCGCTTCGTGCGCGTGTGGGTGAGCGCGTCGTCGTAGGTCCCCATCTCGAGACGGATCATCTTCGAGACTTCTTCGACCGAGCTCGACGGCAGCTCGTTCTTCTCTTTGAAGTCGTGGAGCTCGTTCTCGCTCGTCTGGAGCTCGGTGTTGTAGTGGTCGACCTGACCGCTCAGCCACAGCGCGGCATCCGAGCTCTCGGAGACGCCCTTGTCGAGGTTGTGGTCGACGTACGCGTGAGCGACGGCGTGGGCGAGCTGAACCGCGAACGCCGGATCGGTGTCCTCGGCGCGAACGTAGAAGAGCCGGCTGTTCTTGACTGGCTCGACCGTGATCCGGGCCGCGCAATGAATTCACGGCGTTCTCGGTCGCGAGCTTCGATCCCGGCGGAAGCGCCGCCGTTGTACTTCGGGTTGGCCTGGAGGCCCATGTCGCGCGACGGCCTTCGTGAGCACCGTGTCGCTCGTCACGATGGTGAACTGCGTCTGGTACATCTCCTGGCTGTCCAGGTAGAACATCCAGCTCGTCGATGGGATCCTGCTGGTTGCCGATCGGCCGCACCGGGTTCGGGTCGAACTCCAGCATCGCCGACGCCTGGTAGATGCGCGGCCGGGACTTCGACCAAAGAAGGGCGGCGCCGGTCGCGAGGAGTGTCAGCGCGGCGACGATGGGCCAGTGCTTGACGATTCCGGCCAGGAGCGCGCGGACGTCGAGGCCGCCTTCCTCGTTTGCGCCGCGCTGTTCTGCGGGCGCGGGGGGGATGTCGGAGGGGAAGAGCGGTCATCGGGAAAAGGCGCAGGACCCTACAACGAGGCGGGGTCGGGCGCTAGTTCGGTGCGCGCATACCGGCGCAAAATTCACGACAAAAACCGCGGAAAATCGTGTGGATGGGCGGCGCAACGAAGGGTATGAGACTGCCAATGCCTCGCATTTACCTGTCGCCACCCCACATGGGCCAGCACGAGCGGGCGCTCCTCCTCGAGGCGTTCGACTCCAACTGGGTGGCGCCCGCTTGGCCCCCACGTCGACGCATTCGAGCGCGAATTCTGCAGAGTACACGGCAATTCCGCACGCGTGCGCACTCTCGAGCGGCACGGCGGGCCTGCATCTGGCGCTCTTCATGCTCGGCGTCGGCCGCGGCGACGACGTTATCACGTCCTCGCTCACCTTCGCGGCGACCGCAAACGCCATCACGTACGTCGGCGCGACCCCGGTCTTCGTCGACTGCGAGCGCCAGAGCTGGAACATGGATCCGGAGCTCCTCGCGCAGGAGCTTGAGGACGCGGCGAAGCGCGGCAAGCTCCCGAAGGCCGTGGTCGTCGTCGACCTTTACGGCCAGTGCGCCGATTACGATCGCATCGTCGCGGCGTGCGCGCGATACGACATTCCCATCATCGAGGACGCGGCCGAAGCGCTTGGCGCGACGTACAAGGGCAAGAGCGCCGGGCTCCTTCGGCAAGATGGCGGTCTTCTCGTTCAACGGCAACAAGATCATCACGACGGGCGGCGGCGGGATGCTCGTCGCGCACGACAAAGCGCTTCACCGACAAGCGCGCGCTTCCTCGCGACGCAGGCGCGCGACCCGGCGCCGCACTATCAGCACTACGCATGTAGGATACAACTATCGTCTATCGAATCTGCTCGCCGCCGTCGGCCGCGGTCAGCTCCGCGTTCTTCATGATCGCGTGCGAGCAGCGGCGGACGAACAATGCATTCTATCAGAACAGCCTGCGCGATCTGCCGGGCGTGACGTTTCATCCTGAGGCCTATCGTGGGGACGCTCGACGAGCTGGCTCTCGGTTGATCCAGCTCGACCCGGCGGCATTTGGCGCGACGCGCGAAGACGTCAGCGCTCGCGCTAGCGATGCGAGATATCGAGGCGCGGCCCGTTTGGAAGCCGATGCACTTGCAGCCGGTGTTTGCTGCATTGCCGCGCGGTTGGCGGCGCGGTCTCCGCCGAACTGTTCGAGAACGGCCTTTGCCTGCCGAGTGGAAGCGCGCTGGCGCGCGAGGATCTAAGAGGAGACGGCAACGACGGTGAGGCAGACGAGCCGCCGCAAGGCGGCCTCGTGATCTCACCGGCGCTGATCATCCTCGTCACGCTTGCAGTCATCGCGATCCTAGCGAGGTACATGACGCGCTGGGAGACGACGTGTGCCTTCGCCAGTTTCGCTCTGCACGGCGCCTTCGCATGGCTTCAGGTGTGGCTTCACACCCGCTTTTACAACGGCGTCGGCGACATGCTCAGTTACGTCGAGTCCGGCCGCACAATGGCGCGCTTGATGAGCGTCGACTTTTCTAGGTTCGGGTGGGAGGCCGTCAAGCTGTTTCTTCAGATCGATCCAAACGGCGACGGCGCGAGCACGACCCGTTCGATAGAGGCCGCGACCGCCTTTATCCTGTTCGCCGTAGGCGACTCGATGGTCGCGGCGTGTCTCTTCGTGGGGGCGCTTGCGACGCTCGGTCAAATCTACCTGTGCTGCGTGCTTCGGCTCGAGGTCCCGCAGGCGTCGCGACGCTCCGTCGCGGTTGCGTTGTTGCTCGTTCCATCGGTGGTATTCTGGTCATCGGCTGTGACGAAAGAAGGGCTCACGCTGTTCTTTTTCGCGCTATTGGCCGCCGGCGCCTTGATAGCGACTCGCGGCCGATGGGTGATAGGGGCTGTCAGTGCGGCGGTCGGCGCCGTCGGAGTCGCGATGCTCAAGCCGTACTTGCTGTTTCCCTTCGTCCTCGGCGTGGTCGCCTGGGTGTACGTGGCGCGCGCCAACCGAACCGGCAAGCGGCTTCGACTCGTTCACCTCCCGGTAGCGATCGCAATCGGCTTGTTGGGCGTGGCGGCAATGGGAGCCCTCTTCCCGAGTTTTCGATCGGGCACTTTGCAAAGGAGGCGGCGCACCAGCAAGAGGTCGGTGCCGAGGTCGGTGGCGGCTCGTATATTCAGGTCGGTGACGCCGATGCGCGCTCTTTTTGGCAGCAGCTGCCCTACATCCCGCTTGCTTTTGTCGACTCGATGTTTCGACCGTTCTTCTTCGAAGCACGCAACGGGCCCATGTTGGGCGCTGCGCTCGAGAGCGACGGTCTTGACGCTGGTCACGTGGTTCTGCTCTTCCCGGCTGCGGGTTCGACGGCGCGCGCTGGCGCGCTCCGGAGGAGCCCCGCTGCTCGCGTTCTGCGTGGTATTCACGGTCTCGTTCGGATCGCCGTCGGTCTCGCAACGACCAACCTCGGGACACTTTCGCGGTATCGGATGCCCATGATGCCATTCTATGTGGTCGCGGTCCTTCTGCTTTTTAACCGAGGTTGTGCGGGCGA
>CAVSWE010000008.1:0-85183 GCA_963731595.1 uncultured delta proteobacterium | reverse complement strand
AAACATTGTTGAGTACGCCGGTGCCCGGGTGCGCGCGAAACGTTTGCCGAGCATCGGCAGGCGGGCCGGAGCGCATCAGCAGGACGGGCGAGTGCGTGGCCGACGCCGACGACGACGGCCTTCTTCGCGAAGACGCGGAAGCGCTCCTCGGCGCGCGTGCCGGGGTGGACGAAGCGACCCGTCACGCCGATCGCGCGCGAGCCCTCGAAGAGCACGCGGTCGACGGGCGCGCACGAGACCACGACTCCTCCGCGCGCGACGGTCTCGGGGACGTAGTTGAGGTTCGTGCTTTGTTTTCGACGCTCGCGGCAACCCTGGAGGCACTGCCCGCGCCGCGGCAGTCTCTACGTAGCGGCGCATCACGTGCGACTCGGGGGAGCCGAGCGCCTCGGCGCCGGCCTGGGCGAGGAGGTTCGAGCGGCCGCGCGACGGGAGCGGGACCTCGGACACGAAGAGCTCGCGCTCGATGCGATCTTGCGCGCAGCATGCGCGTGCGGAGACCGTCGACGCCGTGCTCGCGCTTCCACTGCTCGAAGATGTCCTCGGGCGTGCGGACGCAGATGGCGCTGTTGATCATGGTCGTGCCGCCACCGTGCGCGCTTGCACGACCGGCCAGAGTGCGGCCGACGGTGACCTGCGCCCCCGAGTCGTCCATGAGATCGCGCATCTCGCCGTACGCGCTCGAGGGATAGTCCTCGGGAGCGCCACGCGCCGGCCTCGACGATCGCGACGCGCGCGCCGCCGCGCGCGAGAGTGACCGCGGCCGACGCGCCGCCCGCGCCGGACCCCACGACGACGTAGTGGACGTCGGACTCGGAATCGGCCTTGTCGCGCCCGCGAAAGGCGACGTGCGTCACGAGTCGCCTCGGCGTACGTGCCCGATCGCCCGCGAGCGCCGGGAGCGCGGCCGCTCGCGTACCGCCGGGTGCATGCCCCAGGACGAGACCGCCCGGGAGCTTCACGAGAAAGAGCGGCCTGGCGGATCAGATACACGTCGCTCGACGGACTTTGTGCGCGTGACGATCCGCCTGCTCGCGCGAGAGAAGAAACGCCGGCAGCGGCAAGACGGTGTAGATCGGCGTCAGGTGAAACACGAGCGCGCCGACGACGACGCCGAGCCACATGAGCGCCGTCGACTCGGCGCGAAAGCGCTGGAGAAAGGCGTCGAGATCGCAGTCTTCGGCGCCGGGCCAATGGCCGTGCGTGGGTACACGATCACGATTGCCGCGCGAACGAGCCAGCTCATGGTTCGAGCGCAGTCTACGCCGGGTTACCTCCGGTGTCGCCGTCGTAAGAATGGCCCGAGCGCAGCGCGATCGCCGAGTGGCTCGGCGTCAAGGCCGAGATGCAGACGGCCGGGGCCGCATCACCGAAGAGCAAGCGCACGCGCGCAGTCTCGTGACGAGTAACGCCCCACGCGTTCGCCGGCTCGCGTGCGACCACGCCATCCGCCGAGTGCGTCTCATGAAAGACACCTTTCGTATTCTGAAACTCACTTTCGTCGGTGCGGCCCGCAGGGGGCCCGGGCCTGGCCCGGCCAGGCGCGGCGGGCCCCATCTCCGCGAATCACGTGAAGGCGCGTTGGCACGCAATCGGCGATGGGCCGCGCCGTTTTCTCTTGCCTGCCTCTAGTGCCCGCGCCGCCCCGCAGAACACGCTGCTCCACCCCTGGCCGCGCCAGCACCTCGGAGACCTTCTTCGAGCACGCGCGCGAGTCCTACGACGCGCCGCTCCCCAAGTATGTCCGCGACGAGCTGCGCGGCTATCTCCGGTGCGCACTTCTTCGAGCACCGGGTTTCTGCGCGCGCGCTGCGAGTCGTGTAATTTTCTCTCCTCGTCGCGTAGGTGGGCACCCGGCGCCTTGCCGACTTTCGTCGGTAGGTTTCCGTGTGCCCCTCTCCGAACCGGGCGTGCACCTTTCGTTATGCACCGGGCTTTCCCTGATGGATGCGAAGTCAGGTCGTCGTGCCACATCATCCGGTAGGGGTTCGACGCCAGTCTGCCGGAGGCGAACGACCGAGACTGCGATCGCGCCATTGCCGACGAATCCCGCGTTCCTTTGCAGCCGTATACTGCGTGCAGGGCCTTTCCTGACGCGTATGGTGTTTCTTACGGAGCCATCGGAAGATGGTCCACCACGCGTAGTGGTCGAGCGAGAATTGGACTCGCTTCGCTCCCAACGCATGGCGATAGAAGGCACTCCAGCCCCGAAGAAGCCAGTTCAGATCGCGAAGCCGGTCGGGGAACGTCTGTCCGGTGCGTTCGCGAGGGCAAATCGCTTGATCTTTTCGCGCATCCGCTTGCGTCCTTTGGGATTAGGTACGAGCACTTCGCTTGAAGGCCACGGATGGTGCCGAACGCGACATGGTGACCGAGGAATGCGCAGGCTTTGTCACCGGCGTGACGAGCGTCTTCGTCTCCGACAGCTCCAGCCCACTTGCTGCTTCAGCATCGATGCAACGACAGCCCTCTCCTTCTCGCGCTGCCGCCTCGTTCGTACTGCTCGGGCCATGTGGGGCACTGACGAGAACGATGAAATCATCGGCATATCGGATGGGGAAGACGATCGTGCGCCCGAGCCGACGATCGTGATGTCGAGCCTCGCGCTCTCGTTGCTCCGGCGGCGAGCGCGCGCCTCGGGCGCGATTCGGCGTCAGACATATCGCTCGTATCGCTCCTCGATCACGCTAAGCGCGATGTTTGCGAGCAACGGCGACAAAATCCCTCCTTGGGGCGTGCCTTCGCGCTTCGAGGAACTTCTCCTCGGACAGCACGCCGGCCTTTAGGGATGCGACGATCAACCGGGTGACTTTCGTGTCAAGGACCCTCGGCGTACACGGTTCATCAATCCATGGTGGTCGATATGATCGAAGCATCCTTTGATGTCCCCTTCGATGGCCCACTGGTAAGGAGAGCCTTCGTCTTCCACCGCTCGCGGCCTTTTCTCGCAGGAGCAAGCGAAGATGCTCGAGCGCGCCGTGCACCGATTTGCCAGGGCGGAAGCCGTACGAGACGGATAGAAATCCGCCTCGAAGATCGGCTCCAAGATGTTCTTCACTGCGGCTTGAACGACTCTGTCTCTGACGGTAGGAATGCCCAGGGGGCGATGCTTCCCTGGTTGTCCTGGCTTTGGAATTAACACACGCCGCACCGCCCGCGGGCGGTACTTGCGGGTGCGAAGCTCCCATCGCAAGTCGGCAATAAATGTGTCAGTCCTCGATCGCCGACCCGCATCTACCGTCATCCTGTCGACGCCGGCCGTGCGGCTTCCCAGGTTCCGGGACACGCCCGAGCGCGAGCCGCAGGTTGCGGGCGTCAGTGACGACCCCCACAGCTTGCGGAACACGTAGCCAGGATTCTTACGACTTCTCGCGTACAGCTTTTGTTGCACGTTCAGGAGCCAGCTCTCATCGAGCGTGGACGCCACATACGTGGCTTTCCCCTGCGGCTTTGGCTGTACTCATCTCTGCCTCCCTTCGCCATGTGCGCGGCTTTCCCGCGCTCCGACTACTACGGAGGCTCCGCCCCTCGACCGAGACGTCGCTGGACTTGTCAGCTTGCCGATCTTCGCGTGTCGACGCTCGATTCGAGGTTCCCGTGTTCAAAGAAGAACCCGTGGTGCTTTAGGTGGTCGGCTGTACCCTGGCAGTGCGGACAGCTCGTCGATTCGGGGCTAACGAGCTGCGTGCCCATGACGGGTACACCCAGTCGCTGAATATAGCGACCGGGATCTGGCTGCATCCTCGGCAAGGCCGAGTGGTTTCTCCATACAGAGGTTTCCAACACCGACTTCATCGTGCGCTATGCCTCGCTGATTCACCGTGGCACCTTTGGTAGCGCATCGAGGACTCGCTCCTTCCGGCAGTTCAGACCGCTCGGCTTTTGCAGACCGCCGCTACAATCTTCGACGATGTTCGCGGCCCCCTTCTCCGTCCGACCCGACTCAGACGAGGATGACGTCTTTTAGGTCATCGGTTCCTCCTTCGCTTTCACGGCACACGTTCTCTTGCAAGGCACGTGGCCTTTGCCGGCCCCGGCCAGGAATGCGCAACACGGCCGCGCATATCGTCGATCGCATTATTCCGTCCGTTCCCGTGCGCCAGTGGGTGCTCTCGCTTCCATTGACGTCCGCGCCCGCGCCGCGTACGACGCGCAGTTCCTCACCGAGATCATCCGTACGTTCGCCCGCGCAAAGTTCTGCCGCGCGGATCCGTTGAAAGGTGGGCGAAGCCGCTTTTCGTCCGCACGCTACCGCCACTCGTATCACTTGAGCCGACCGTGGCGTCGACAAAGGACGTCGGCGCCCCGTCGTACAGATATCGGTCGCCAGCTTGGTAAACGGGTCTGCTCGCCTCGCTGGCGGGGCCCCGTCTTCACAACTCGTCTGCCATGTGAAAGCGGCCGTCGCATGTCACGGTGCCTAGCGCAGGAGACCCTCGAATTCATTTGGGATCGCTCGAACGGGACGTTTTTCTCGCTAGGGAAGTTAGGAGCCCAGTCAAATAATCGATCGGGGGACCCGATCGATTATTTCGACTGGGCTCCTAACTTCCCTAGCGAGAAAAACATCCCGTTCGAGCGATGCCCAAATGAATTCGAGGGTCTCCTGCGCTAGGCACCGTGACATGCGACAGCCGCCTTCACATGGCAGACGAGTTGTGACGCTCGGGGCCCCGCCAGCGAGGCGAGCAGACCCGTTTACCAACTGGCACGCAAGCGGCGACCGATATCTGTCGACAGGGGCACCGACGTCCTTTGTCGACGCCACGGTCGCCTCAAGTGATACGAGTGGCGGTAGCGTGACGAAAAGCGGCTTCGCCCACTTCGACGGATCGCACCGCGAGAACTTTTGCGCGGGCGAACGTACGGATGATCTCGGTGAGGAACTGCGCGTCGTACGCGGCGCGGGCGCGGACGTCGAACGGAAGCGAGAGCACCCACTGGCGCACGGGAACGGACGGAATGATGCGATCGACGATATGCGCGGCCGTGTTGCACATTCGGCGGCCGGCGCAACTCGGGCAAAGGCCACGTGCCTTGCAAGAGAACGTGCGCCATGAAGCGAAGGAGGAACCGATGATCTAGAGATGTCATCCTCGCCCGAGTCGGGTCGGGCGCAGAAGGGGATCGCGAACGTCGCCGAGGATTGGAGCGGCGACCTGCAACAGCCGAGCGGTCTGAACTGCCCGAGAAGGAGCGAGTGCTCCGGAGACGGGCTACCGAAGGTGCCAAGGTGAAGCAAGCGGGGCATTCCCGCAGGTTGAAGACGATGATGGAATCCTCTGTACGGAGCAAGAACTCGCCGTTGCGAGAATGCAGCCAGAGCCCGGTCGCTATTTTCAGCAAGACTGGGTGTGCCCGTCATGGGCATGCCGCCGCCACGCCCCGATTCGGCGAGCGGTCCGCGCTGCCAGGGGTACAGTCGTCCACCTACCGCACCACGGGTTTCTTCTTCGAACATGGGAACCTCGATACGAGCGCCAGACCTGCGAAGTCCGGCAAGCCGACAAGTCCGGCGCGGTCTCGTACGGGGGACGGAGCCTTCGTAGTAGTCCGAGCACGGGAAAGCCGCGCACATGGCGAAGGGAGGCAGTGATGGGTACGGCTTCGAAGCCGCTGGGGAAAGCCATGTATGTGGCGCCCAAACCCGATTGGGATTGGCTCCGGATCGAGCAACGCAAGCTGTACGCGCAAAGTGAGAAGAAAACCGACTACATCTTTCGCAAGCTATGGGGGTTGGTTACCGACGCCCGCAACTTGCGAATGGCCCTCGCGCGTGTCGCGGGCAACCGCGGCCGCCGAACGGCAGGCGTAGACGGCATCACGGTAGGACAAGTGACGAAACAGGTAGAAGCATTCATCGCAGAGTTGCGCTCGGAGCTTCGCTCCGGCGCATACCGGCCATCGCCGGTGCGGCGGGTGCTCATACCGAAGATCGGCGCACCGGGGAAGTTTCGCCCCCTCGGGATTCCCACCGTGAAAGACAGGGTGGTCCAAGCAGCTCTCAAGAACATCCTGGAGCCGATATTCGAGGCGGACTTCTTTCCCGTCTCGTACGGCTTCCGACCTGGCAAATCGGTCCATGGAGCGCTGGAGCACCTTCGGGTGCTGCTGCGACCCAAGGGCGACGAGCACGGTGGGGAGCTACGGCTTCCTTATCAATGGGTCGTGGAGGGAGACATCAAAGGATGCTTCGACAATATCAACCATCATGGTTTGATGGAGCGCGTACGTCGGAGGGTCGTCGACCCCAAGACGAACCGCTTGATCGTCGCATTCCTCAAAGCTGGCATTCTGTCGGAGGGAAACTTCCTCCGTAGCGACGCCGGCTCGCCTCAGGGCGGGATTCTCTCTCCCTTGCTCGCAAACATCGCCCTCAGCGTCATCGAGGAGCGATATGAGCGACATGTCCTGCAACGCAGAATGGCGCCCACGAGGCGCGACGCTGCGCCGCCGGAGCGACGAGCGCGCGAGGCTCGACATCACGATCGTCGGCTCGGGCGCACGATCGTGTTTCCCATTCGATATGCGGATGATTTCCTCCTCCTCGTCAGTGCCGCACCTGGCCCAGAGCAGTACGAACGGGCGCGGCAGCACGCGGAGAAGGAGAAGGCTGTCGTGGCCACGCTCCTCAAGCAGCAATTGGGACTGGAGCTCTCGGAGACGAAGACGCTCGTCACTCCCGTGACGAAAACCTTCGCCTTCCTCGGGCACCACGTCGTCGTACGCAACAGCCGCGGCTTCAAGCGGACTGCGTGCGTGACGCTGATCCCAAAGGAGCGCAGCCACCGGATGCGCGAAAGGATCAAGCGATTGTGCCGGCGCGCTCGCACCGGACAGACGCTCCACGACCTGCTTCGCGATCTGAACTGGCTTCTTCGGGGATGGAGTGCCTTCTACCGTCATGCGTGGGGAGCCAAGCGAGTCCAATGCTCGCTCGACCACTACGCGTGGTGGACCGTCTTTCGCTGGTTGCGTAAGAAACACCAATACGCATCAGCAAAGGCCTTGAAGGCAATGTATCCACCTTCAAAGGAGCGCGGGATTCGTCGGGGACAATGGCACCATCGCGGTGTCACGTTGTTTGTCGCCGGCACGACTCGCGTCGAACCCTACCGGCTGGCCTCGGCCCGCCGGCCTCTCTTTGCGATCCATCAGGGAAAGCCGGGTGCATAACGAAAGGTGCACGCCCGGTTTGGAAGGGGGCGCCCGGAAACCTACCGGCGAAAGCTGGCAAGGCGCCGGGTGCCCACCTTACGCGACGAGGAGATCGTGCTTGCACGACTCGCAGCGCGCGCGCAGAAACCCGTGCTCGAAGATGCCGCACCGGAGATAGCCGCGCAGCTCGTCGCGGACATACTTGGGGAGCGGCGCGTCGTAGGACTCGCGCGCGTGCTCGAAGAAGGTCTCGAGGTGCTCGCGCACCAGCCGATGGAGCAGCGTGTCTTGCGGGCGGCGCGGGCGGTACGGGCGGGCGAGGACGGCCACGGCGCGGCCCATCGCCGATTGCGTGCCAACGCGCCTTCACGTGATTCCGCGGAGATGGGGCCCGCCGCGCCTGGCCGGGCCAGGCCCGGGCCGGCCTGCGGGCCACACCGACGAAAGTGACTTTCAGAATACGAAAGGTGTCTTTCATGAGACGCACTCGGCGGATGGCGTGGTCGCACGCGAGCCGGCGTACGCGTCGGGCGTTACCTCGTCACGAGACTGCGCGCGTGCGCTTGCTCTTCGGCGATCGGCGGCCCCGGGCGTCTGCATCTCGGCCTTGACGCCGAGCCACTCGGCGATCGCGCTGCGCTCGGGCCATTCGTACGACGGCGACGCCGGAGGTAACCCGGCGTAGACTGCGCTCGAACCATGAGCTGGCTCGTTCGCGCGGCGATCGTGATCCTCTACCCACGCACGGCCGATTGGCCCGGCGCCGAAGACTGCGATCTCGACGCCTTTCTCCAGCGCTTTCGCGCCGAGTCGACGGCGCTCATGTGGCTCGGCGTCGTCGTCGGCGCGCTCGTGTTTCACCTGACGCCGATCTTCACCGTCTTCGTCCCGCTGCCGGCGTTTCTTCTCTCGCGCGAGCAGGCGGATCGTCACGCGCACAAAATCTCGTCGAGCGACGTGTATCTGATCCGCCAGGCCGTCTTTCTCGTGAAGCTCCCGGGCGGTCTCGTCTGGGGCATGCACCCGGCGGTGCGCGAGCGGTTCGCGCTCCCGGCGCTCGCGGGCGATCCGGGCACGTACCGCCGAGGCGACTCGTGACGCACGTCGCCTTTCGCGGGCGCGACGAGGCCGATTTCGACTGCGACGTCGACTACGTCGTCGTGGGGTCCGGCGCGGGCGGCGCGTCGGCCGCGGTCACTCTCGCGCGCGGCGGCGCGCGCGTCGCGATCGTCGAGGCCGGCGCGTGGCGCGATCCCGAGGACTATCCCTCGAGCGCGTACGGCGCGATGCGCGATCTCATGGACGACTGGGGCGCGCAGGTCACCGTCGGCCGCGCGCTCTGGCCGGTCGTGCAAGCGCGCACGGTGGGCGGCACGACCGTCATCAACAGCGCCATCTGCGTCCGCACGCCCGAGGACATCTTCGAGCAGTGGAAGCGCGAGCACGGCGTCGACGGTCTCCGCACGCGCATGCTCGCCGCGCAAAATCGCATCGAGCGCGAGCTCTTCGTGTCCGAGGTCCCGCTGCCGTCGCGCGGCCGCTCGAACCTCCTCGCCCAGGCCGGCGCCGAGGCGCTCGGCTTCCCCGAGTCGCACGTGATGCGCCGCTACGTGAGAGACTGCCGCGGCGCGGGGCAGTGCCTCCAGGGTTGCCGCGAGCGTCGAAAACAAAGCACGAACCTCAACTACGTCCCCGAGACCGTCGCGCGCGGAGGAGTCGTGGTCTCGTGCGCGCCCGTCGACCGCGTGCTCTTCGAGGGCTCGCGCGCGATCGGCGTGACGGGTCGCTTCGTCCACCCCGGCACGCGCGCCGAGGGAACGCGCTTCCGCGTCTTCGCGAAGAAGGCCGTCGTCGTCGCGGCGTCGGCCACGCACTCGCCCGTCCTGCTGATGCGCTCCGGCCTCCGCCTGCCGATGCTCGGCAAGATGTTTCGCGCGCACCCCGGCACCGGCGTCTTCGGCTGCTACGACGATCCCGTCGACATGAACGTCGGCGCGACGCAGGGCTGGGCGAGCACCGGTTTTCGCGTCGAGCCGGGTCTCAAGCTCGAGACGCTCGCGATCCCGCCGGAGCTCGTCGCGAGCCGGTTCAGCGGCGGCGGCACCGAGCTCATCAAGCGGCTCTCGCAGTTTCGTCACGTCGCGATGTGGTGCCACGCCGTCCGCGCCGAGTCGGCGGGCAGCGTCCACGCGCCGCTCTTCGGCAAGCGCCCGGTCGTGCGTTATCAGCTGAACGAAGCGGACATGCTCCGCTTCCGTCGCGGCATGCACTTGCTCGCCCAACAGCACGTCGCCGCCGGCGCGAAGTCGGTCATCCCGGGAATCGCCGGAATGCCCTTCATGCTCGACAAAGACGAGATCGACGTGCTCGCCGACGCGCCGCTCGACCCGCGCGCGTACATCGCGATCTTGAGCCACCTCTTCGGCGGATGCGTGATGGGCAAGGACGAAAAGACGAGCGTCGTCGACGCGAGCGGCCGCGTGCACGGCATCGACGGCCTCGTCGTCGCCGACGCGTCGGTCATCCCCACCAACCTCGGCGTGAACCCGCAGCACACGATCATGTCGCTCGCGGTCACGTTCGCCGAGGATCTCCTCGCGGCGTGACGGCGAGCGCGCCGAGCGGGTCGCCCTCGAGGCGCACCAGGAGCCATTCGCGCAGCACGCTCGCGCCGAGCTTCTCGTAGAACGCGATGGCTGGCTCGTTCCAGTCGAGCACTTGCCAGACGAACCGCGCGCAGCTGGCGGCGACGGCCTCGCTCGCGAGCGCGCGCATCAGCGCGAGGCCGGCGCCTTTCTTCCGGTGCTCGGGCAGCACGAACAGGTCCTCGAGGTGAAGGCAGCGTCGCCCGCGCCATGTCGACCACGTGAAGAACCACAGCGCGAACCCGACGACCTCGGCGCCCTCGGTCGCGACGTGGATGTGGAACGCTGGTGCGTCGCCGAACCCGTCGCGGAGGTAGTCCTCCTCGGTCGCGACGACGGCGTCGGGCTCGCGCTCGTAACGAGCGAGCGCGCGAACGAGCTCGAGGATGCGCGGGACGTCCTCGCGGGTCGCTTTTCGGATCTCGATGGGCATGCCGTCTGGAGAATAGGCGACATCGGTGCGAGAACATCACCGGATGAACGAAATGATGTCGAGGCGCGCGCGTTTCGAGGAACCCCGTGCGATCGCAAGGAGATTAAGGAGTGTAAGCGGTTGTGAACGCCTGTCATGGGAAGTTCCCATTGAAATTGTGGCGACGCTCGGATTGCGGAGTAAGCTCGGGTTTGGCGGCAAAGTGACTTATGGACGACGTCGAGCTCATCCGAGACCTTCGGGCATCAGGCCGCCCCGCGTGTCTCCGCCTCGCGGATCTTCTGTCGCTCGCCGTCGACCCAGCATACGGAGCGCAGCGCCTGCTCGACGATGTGCGCCATGAAGGCATGGCAAAGGGAAAGCGTGTCGATGTCATTTTTCCGGCAACAGCCGACGAGCTGCTATACGAGCTGCGCGAGACGGCGCTTGGTTTGTTGGGAAATTCCAACAAGTAGCCAGGGGAAGCGTTGTGGCGCGGGGCGCCTCTCGCGCACGCCGAGCTTCAGGGCAGAGTCACGCTTCCGACCATCCCGGTCGGATCGCCCGGTCCGTGCGTGAGCCCGATGAAGTAGAGCGTGCGCCCATCGACGACGAAGTCCGACGGCGCGAGCGGGCCCGCGACCGTCGTCGAAGAACCGTTCGAAGCGAGCGTCGCGTAGGCGAGGTGCGTGAGGCCGTACTGATCTTGGGCGAGGAAGAACGCGTCGCCGCCGACGAGCGCGACGTCGCGCCCTTCCTTCGCGTTCGCGGGTAGCGCGAGCTTCTCGGGCGCGCCGCCCGCGTGGAGCACGAAAATTTCGTTCGCCTCGCTGAGCTTGCCCTCGACCCACGCGATCGTGGCGCCCGAGACTGCGACGTCGTGCGGCGTCGAACGCGAGGAGGCGAGCGTCGTGACTGCACCGCCCGTCTTGGCGACGCGCCGGACCGCGCCGCCGGTCGTCGTGTAGTAAACGTTCGACCCGTCCACGGCGAGGCCGGTGACGCCGCCTTCGCGCGCGAGGACCTTCAGCTTGCCGCCGGCGCGCGGCACCCTTCCAATCTCGCCGCGCCGTTCGCCCGCGACGAAGATCGACGTGTCGTCGACCACCAAGCGATCGAACCCGGCGTCGAAGTCGGTGACGGCCGCGTCGGTGAGCGCGTTCGCCAAGACGACGTGCGGTCCTTGGTCCGCGACGATCGGCACCGGCGTGAGCTTGCCAACATCACCCCGCTTTGCGACGGAAGTGGAGCGCCTGCACGCCGGACTCGAACCGCTGCGTCGACAGGAGCTCGAGATGCCGCGCACGGGACAGGCCATGAAACAACGTCGGCCCGCGGCCACTGATGATGGGATGAACGACGATGCGGTACTCGTCGATGAGCCCGAGCTCCTCGAGCGCAGCCGAGAGCTTCGGCGCCCCGACGAGGACGCCGCGCTCGGTCTTCGCCTTCAGCGCCGAGATCGCCTCGCGAAGGTCACCCTCCACCTTGATCGTGTTCTGCCACGGAAAGTCGCTCCGCGAGCCCGACACGACGTACTTCGTCTTTGCCTCGAGCTTCCGTGCCCACTCGCGCATCGCGCGCGGCGCCGTTTCGTCGCGTGCCACCGCGGGCCAGGCTCCCTCCATCAGCTCGTAGGTGTTGCGCCCGAAGAGCATCGCCCCGCTCTGATCCATGAGCTGCGTCCAATAGTCGTGCAGCTCGTCGTCCACGATCGCCTGGGTGTGATCGACGCACCCGTCCAAAGTCACGTTGAGACCGAAGGTGAGGAGGCCCATTGCGTGGGATTGTACGAAAGGCGGGCCCGGCGTGGCCAGGTCACGGAAGCTCGGGCGGCGTGCGCTGCGCGCAAAGCGGACAGCTTCGCTCCGCGTGCAACGCGTCTCGCCGATGCAGATCGAGGAGCGCCCGCGAAATCTGGGCGAGCTCTCGCCGCACCTCGCGCCGCGCGCCCCTGATGCGCGGGATGTCCATGTGGTCGTAAGCGGTCGTCCGATGGCGCAGCCAGGCAATCACGGCCGCCTCGGCGCGCCGCTCGACGGGGATCCGTTTCGTCCGCGCGACGGTGCCGCTGCCGACCGGTGTCGCGTGCTCGGTGATCGCACGCGCCATCGCCCGCTCGAGCTCGTCGAAGCGCGGCGCGAACCGAAGAAAGCCACGAACCTCGTCCTCGAACGAAGCGACATACACACGCTGCTCGTCCGCGCGCCGCGCCCGCGCTCCAGCGAGCTTCTTCGCGTAGCCCTCCGTCGAGCGCTCGGCGGAGAGCGCGGATTTCGCCGCGTCGATGTTGGCGCGCGGCGCCCAGAGCCCCTTCGAGAACGCCTTGCGTCCCTTCTTCTCGATCACCGCCCACGAGGGCCCGGCCGCCTTCACGCGCCGCGTGAGCCCTGCGTCCCCCGGCGGGAGACAAGCCCAGTCGGGCGGAGGCGTGAAGCGTTGCCCTCCCGGACCAAGGAAGACTTTCGGATCGGACGTCGGAGCGAGGACGAGAGAGTCGCGGCGTTCCACGGCGCGCGCACCATACTCTTCTTCGCTGTCCTTGGACGATGTCGTTCGCCTGCGCTGTCGCGACGTCGACGAGCTGGTGAACGCGCGCTGCGAGCTCTTGCTGCGAATACTCGCTTTGCCTTGCGACGCCGAGGAGAGCGTCTATTCGGTGGCGCTCGTTGCCACCGAAGCCGTTGAGCTCCCAGAACCCCATCGCACTCAAGTCCGGCATCGCAAACCTCCGAGCGATCACCTTACGCGAACCGTGAAGAGGGGTCGGGGACGCGTGATCCCTCGTCGCGCTCACAGCGACGCGCACCAACTCGCCGCAAGCGGGAAGGTCGAGAATGATTTCATCTTCTGCTGCGACGCGAGCGACATTGCCGCGATGACCATGACCCAGAGGCTGTTGGTCGTGACGATCGCGACCGCGACGACGCGATCGCGGTGCGCGTCGTTCCACGCGACGAAGAGCGTCCGCGCCTCGCTCTCGTACCCGGTCATCGCCGTCACGTCGACGAGGAGGGCCGCTTTCTCGTCGTGGGTGGCGAGCTCGCGCTCGGCATCGGCGAGCGCAGCTCGGAGCGATTCCGCGGTCAGGTGGTCGCGCAGGACGAGGGTGCAGGCTCGGGCCACGATCCTCGCACTATACTCGGACCGGCCTCACGCGCTCAGCTCATCGAGCGACGCGACGCGTCGTCGATTCGGCGCGAGCCATGACCCGCGCGAGCACGTGGTAGCCTGCGGGCGTGCGCTGGATCGTCGTCGTCGCAGTACCCACGAGCGTGCTCGCCGCCTCAGCGTGCCTGTTTCCGAATCTGTCGGAGCTGTCCGACGGGGGCCAAGGCGTCGACGCGTGCGCGACTTGCGGTGACGCGGACGCCGATGTGGCGGCGGACGGCTCGGACGGCGCTGCGTTCTGCGCGACGCTCACCCCCGCGCCCGCGTTCTGCGAAGACTTCGACGAGGGAAGCTACGCCGCCCAGTTCACCAACTCCACGCTCTCGGCGGACGGCGTCCTCGGTTCGGACGGTCTGGCGTTTACGTCGCCACCCAACTCGCTGTTCTCCAAGGTCGGCACGAAAACGAGCACCGGCGAGTGGGCCTACCTGACGCACGTGTTCACCGGGACGGCGACGCAGGTCTCTTACGCCTTCGACCTACGCCTCGACGCGTGGGGAGGCGGGGAGTCTGGCGTGCTGGCGGCGATTACCATCGACAAGGACGCGCCGAACGAGCACAGGCTCGAATTGTACGTGAGGGGCGGTATCGCCGCGCTCGAGGAGTACTTCACGACGCCGGACGGCGGCGCCCCCGTGACCAACGACCACACGCTCGCGTGGGTGCCGAAGCTCGGCGCCTGGACGCACGTCGTGTTCTCCGTCGATTCCGCGGCGAAGACCTGCGCGGCGACGATCGACGGCAAGGCCGACGTGACGGCGAGCGCGATGGATCCCAGCTGGACGCCGGGTACCCCGTCCTTCGAGGTCGGGTTTTCGTACATCGCCTCGAACACGTCCGCGTGGACCGCGCGCTTCGACAACGTGGTCGTGGACTGGAAGTAGCCGCTCAGTACTCCAGCGCGCCGATGTCGGGGCTGGCGCCGACGGGTTTGCCCGCATAGTCCATCGTCAACCCGACGCTCACGCCCGCGTTGATACAGGGAGAGCCGGCCTTCAGGGTGAAATCGGTGCCGGGAGAGGCGAGGAGTGGGTCACCGGCTTGTGCGGTGGGCTCCCACGAGAGCACCTCGCCGTTCGTTCGATCGTAGGTGCCGTCGAAGACCTTGAGGTAACTGGCGCTCGCGCTGCGGTAGTACGCGTTGTTGCTGTGCGCGGTGCTGGCCGCGGTGTTGTTTCTCAAGCAGAAACTGGAGTCGCCGTTGGTCCCCGCGTTGTAGATGAGGTTGTTCTTCAGCGTCACGACCCCGGGTGTTCCACAGTCGTTCTGGAAAGAGATTCCGGACATCGTGTAGATCGAGTTGTTCCAGAAGTTCAGGACTGCGCCGGTATAGGGCGGAGACGCCGAGATGACGATCCACACGGCCCCTCCGTTGCTGTCGGTCGGGTTATTTCCCTGGACGAAGAGGTTGTAATAAAAGTCGGCGGTTTTGGCCTGGCCCTGCTGGATGAAGACGCACCACTCGTTGCTCCGCGTCACCGTCATCTTGTTGTAACGCACGATGACCCCCGTGGGGATGTAACCGAGGGCCTGCTCGTTGGACTCGATGTGGAACGCATCGCCCTTGCCGCTCGCGCCCTGCGTCAGCGTGTTGTGCTCGACGAGGACGTTGGTGCACTTGTTGTTGATCTGCATTCCATAGCCCGTGGACTGCCCTCTCCTCCCCCAGTTGGTGAGGGTGTTGTTCCTTATCGTGATGTTCTTGATCTCCTGCGGCGAGCTCCCATCCTGGGATTTGCCGGGATAGAAGGACAGCAGCTCGTCGTCGGATCCGTCGAGGGTCGAGTTCTCGATGGTGATGTCCGACATGCCCGTGAACCAGGTCTGGCTCAAGAATCCCAACCGATAGTCGCCACCGTTGCCGCAGTTCAGGATCGAGCATCCGTCGATGACGATGTCGGTCTCGTTGCTCTGGTTGTTCCCCGAAAATCCCGTATGCCCGCCGACGACGAGGCCAAACGTCTGGGTGTCGTTGCCGTCCACCGTGATGTGGCTGAAGGTCACGTGGCTGCACGCGATGATGTTGACGATCGCGTCGTTGCCGGAGGCTCGGTCGGCGCTCGATCGGACGATGGCATTGGCGCCCGTGCCCCAGAGTGAGCCATCCCAGATGATGTGCGCGCCGCTCGACCCGCCGTGCTTGATCGCCACGGCGGTCGTGGATGCCCACACGTCCCCTTTCTTCAAGGCGATGATGGTTCCCGGTGCCGTGGCGTGCGCTTCCGCATACTGGAGCGTCTGCCACGGGTCGGTCTGCGTCGTTCCGCGGCCGGGGCCGTCGAGGCCGGAGGTCGAAACATAGTAGATGGTGCACGCGCCGCTCTGCGGGATGCCGGCGCAGCAGTACCCGCTCGAGACGCTCGCGCCGCCGCAGTCGCAGGCGGCCGAGACGGCGCCCAGACCACACGGCGTATTGACGGAGCCGTCACTCGGGGAGCCGTCGACGGCGGTTCCGTCACCTTGGCCGCCGTCGGTCAGTGCCGCGTCCTGCTGGGCGGCCGGCTCGTCGCCGCAGCCCATCCCCAGCGACAGCGCGAGCAGGAACCCGAGTCGCAGCGCCGACGTGATCGCGCCGTGGTCCGCCATGACACCGAGCGGACCACGGCGTGCGATGGACCGCAACCCATCGTCACCGGCGCTCCTTCACGTGCTCCCCCGGAACGGCGCCACTGCGTTCGCGACCGGCTCGTGCTCGGCCTCCGCTGCGTCCTTGAGCTTCCAGAACAGCTCGAAGCCGGCGGCCGGCAGCGCGCCAAGCGCCTTCTTCGGCGACGGCCAGCGATCCGGGTGGCGCGCCGCGTAGATCCACCATGCCACGAGTCCGACGAGGACCGCGACCATCGCTGCGCCGGCGAGGTTCGGATACCTCGGTGCGGCCACCACCACGAACCCGAACATGCCGGCGACGACCACGAACGGGATGATCGCCCGGAGAGCTGCATCCTTGCGCGTGTACATGGTCACTCCATGGGCTGGGCGCGCGCGGAGCGCCTCACGCGGCGAAGATTTTGTGCATCACCCAACCGGACACGCAGAGGAGCGGCGCGACGAGCGTTCCCCCGGCCAGCAAGAGCCACATCGTCTGGCGATCGTCGCGCTTGGTCCGTTGAAACGTGTCGACGGCGGCGCGGACCTGGACGTCGAGCTCGCTCGCCTCGTCTTTCTTTTTCTTCGCGTACGCGTGAGGGACGGTCAGGAG
The DNA here is from genome assembly GCA_963731595.1 of uncultured delta proteobacterium. Classification (GTDB taxonomy): domain Bacteria; phylum Myxococcota_A; class Polyangia; order Polyangiales; family Polyangiaceae; genus DASXHD01. The sequence goes on along the minus strand of CAVSWE010000008.1, from coordinate 68,598 downwards.
GTTGTCGGCTCCGCAGTAGCCGCAGCGTGTGGCCAGCGCTCCCGGTTTCACGTCGAGCGGCGCGCCGCATCGCCGGCACGACGAGGTCCCGCCCGCCGTCGCTGGCGGCTTGGCCGAGAGCCTGGCTTGCAGGTCCTCGAGCCCCGATATTTTCTGACTCGTTCGCCACGCCAGCGCGATCGGGGCGATGCCGAGGAAATAGAGGACGGCGGCGACCGTGAGATCCGCGGAGAGGTGCGTGCGCGCCCCCATCACGACGGTCGACGCCGCGTCGAAGTCGAAGTGCCCGAGGAAGGCGATGACCCATTCCCCCGCGAACGGCACCGAGACGAACCCGCAGACGATGGCGCCGAGGCCGGCGAGGATCTTCGTCATCGTGTCGCCCATCTTGTCACCGGCGATTGCGCCGCCGATCGCCCCGACGAGGGCGCCGATCGCGAGGATGACGACCGTCGTGATGCCGATGCCATACCCGACGACGATCGCGACGCGCTCCCACGCGGCGGGCGGTCGCGAGATCTGCGCCGAGCGCTCGTCGAGCTGCGCGGCGTCCGCCGCGGACATGCGGTGCGCGTCGCGGAGCAGTTTCTGCTCGGCGGGCACCGAGACCGTGGTCCCGCACGCGCTGCACACGACGGAGTCGGCGTCGACGGCGGGCTGCGGCGCCCCGCAGCTCGGGCAGAGCAGCGCTTCGAATCGCGGAGCCGCCGCCGCGACGGGCGCGTCGCGATAACGTCCCTCGCGGCACGCCGCGTAGGGCTGCGTGCGCCTTCGCTGCGTTCCGCACCCGGGCACCGACACCGGCGTCGCGGCGCCGTCGTTCGCGACACAATCCGGCGCGGCGAAATCGCGCTTTTCACGCATTCGGCGCGAGGCACGAAAGTTGGATGGGGCCCGCGGCATGCGCGTGTCCACGATTGCGATCGCGGCTTGTTTGCTCCTCGCGTGCGGCAGCACCGGCTCGACGCCCGCGCCCGACGGCGGTAGTCTCGCCAGCCCCGACGCCAGCGCCGACGCGGGTGACGGCGGAGCGTGCTGTCCGCCCGACCCTTCGCCGGGATGCTGCATGCGATATGGAGGTTGGTCGGACACCGGGCAGTGCTTCCAGGTCTGCGACGGCATGCCGCAACCCGGCGATCCCGAGTGGACGCTCGCGACCGACGCCCACGGCTGCTCGGTGTGGACGAACCCGAAGCCGAACGGCGGCGCCGGCACCTGCGGCGCAGCGACGCCTCCGCCCGATGCAGGCGGCGACTGACGGTCGCGACACGACGTCATCGCGCGCGGGCCGAGCCGAGCGACTTCACGAGCGCGTCCACCGCGGCGATGAGCGTTGCGGGCTTCGTCGATGATGCATGTCGGCGAGCCCATCAAGGATGGCATTGCGTGAACGATCGACATCCAACCAGGAGACTTCCCCATGAACTATCTGGCCTGGCGTGATCGCGCCGACGGAAAGCGTTGTCACCTGACCGGCTTGCTCAATTCCGCAGATGTCTACGCTTATCTATGCGAAGGGATGCCACTCGAGGAAAAGTGGACGGAAGAAGCCGCCTACAAGATGGACCAGGACTACAAGACTCGAATCCAGCTTACCGACTCGCTGATCGATCAAGACGATGTCATCGTCGCCTCCGAGCGACTCAAGGCCTTTCTCGAAGAGAACGGAGCGGCGGAAGGTCTCTTCGCGTCGTCGGGGACAACGCTAGGGCAGGACGACCGTGCACGGAAGCTCACGCCGACTGTAGGAGAGGTCTGTTCCTGAAATTCGCACGCGGCCCCGACAGCTGCATGATGCCGTTCGGATCGACGCTCCAGTCGCTGCCGTAGGTCAGCGTGTTGCCGTTCAGCTTGAGGACACCCGAAGACGCTTTGCTCGTGTCGACCTTGCCATTGATCGCCAGGTCACGAAACCAAGTCGCCGACGATCGTTTGAATCCCGACGGAGCGAGGGAGCGTCGTTCGCCGCGTAGAACGGCGCGCAGCCCGTGCAGTTCGGGGCCTGGGCCGTCGCCTTGCCGGCGCCCGCGTTCGCGATATCCTGGAGAAACTGCGTGTCCACTCCGGCGATGCCGATGACGAACGTGCGGACGCCCGCCGTGTACGCCGCCTGTGTTGCCGTGACCGTCGCGCCATTGTCGCTGCCGCCGCCGCACGCCTTGGGCGTACCGTCGGTCGCGAGCAGAATGATCGGAGCCGAGCCCGACGCCGGTGGGTTGGTCGCGAAGTCGCTCGTGACCGCCGTGATCCACGGCGCGGTCGAACTCGAACCGTTACTCGGCGGGTTGTTCCCCAAGAGCGTCGCGATCGCACTCGCGTTGTTGAGTGCGCGGGGCGCGGCCAGGTTGTCAAGGTTCGCGGCCGGTGGGCAGGGGGTCTCGTCGCCAGCGAACAGCGCGGCGCCGAAGTAGACGCTGGCCTGCATCGTCGTGACCGTGCCGCTGCCACCGGTCAGAACCGTTTGGAGCGCGGAAAAGCGGTTGGGCGCGATGTCGGATGTCTGCATCGCGCCCGAACGATCCAGCAAAAGCTCCACGTACGGCTTGGTCTTCGTCGGCGTGAGGTGGACCTCCGCGCAGGCGTCGGCGCCGGCATCAGAGCCCGCTTCGGACTCGCATCCGGTCTGGCTTCGGGCACCGAGCCATCCAGGTTCACGCAGACGCTCGAGATACAGGTGAGGCCCGTGTCACACGTTCCGTTGGGAAGCACTCGTGGCCCACCGTGCCCGTGAGATTCGACGTCCGGCCCGGCGTCCGTCGGATTCGTCGTGCTGTCCCCGACGCAACGCACAAGGGCGAGCGCACCGACCCATCCGAACGTGAGCCACCACCCTCTTTGGTTCATCGCTGGCGGAGTCTATCCGACGCGACGCCGATGCCAAGCGTTCCGATCCATCAGGGGCACGGATGGACGGGCGCCGGAAGGTGGGCCACCGTGATGCCGACCTCCGCCGAGAGCTCGAGGCACCGCCTACCTCGGTACACCGCGCCCCGCCATCGCGCCGAGGACGCGCTCGAGCCGCTCGCGACCCCGGGGCTGGGTGGGGCGAGTCGTCGAAGAGTTGGCGGGCGTCGGATTCGTCGTCGTCGATGCCGAGGATGCGGAGGCGGCCTTCGCAGGTTGGGCACTCGAGGACGTCGACGTTGTAGATGCAGATCCGCAAACGGTCCTCGGCCGATGTACAGACGACAACCGTCCGCGGACACCGTGGCCGAACGCTCGGTGTCCCCCGTGTTCACTTCGTTCACGGCAATGGGCGTCGAGTCCATTCCCGCGACGATTTGCGGCGCACCGAACGGAGCATTCGAGTCACAAGCCGGACCAGCATCGACGATCACGTCCGTGCCCGCATCGGCCGGGGCGTCCGCGGCGACGTCGTTCACAGCAGCCCCGTCTACGATCGCTCATCGCTTCGGCGTGAAGACGATGACCGAGCCGCCGTTCATCCGACCGGCGGTGGTGACCTCCGCGCCGAGCGGACCTCGGGGGCCGAGCTCGAAACGCACGCCGCCCGGCCGATCGACGACGTCCAGGGTGCTGCCGTCGGAGATCTTCACCCCGAGCGTCGACGGCTCGTAACGGAATGCGCCGCTTGCATCCAGCATCGGCGGGATCGCCGAGACCCAGTCGACGTCGGTCGTCGTATGACGAGCGTCGCCGGCCAGCTCGCCGCCGAGGGTCGCGCCCGGCGCCACGCGCGCGATCTCCCAGCCGTCGGGGCTCGAGCCGATCGCATAGACCTCGCGCGACGAACGGTTCCCGACCCGGCCTCCGGCGAGCGGCGCCAGGCCGTGGAGCTTGGTGGGGACGAACGACAGCGTCAGCGGGAGCTCGCGCGCCGACGTGCAGACGCGCGGCGAGTCGCGCTCGGCGACCGCGCAGCCGCCGCCGGGGACGTCGAACGCGCCGGGCGCCTCGGGCGGCGCGGCCTCGCGTTCGCCGGAAGCCGGCTCGGACCGCGCGACGGGCGTCGCGGGCGCAGGCGCGGAGGACGGCGGACGATTGCCGCAACCGAGAGCTCCGAGGAGCACGGCCAGCGAGGCGCGGTGGGTCCGCATGCTGCGAGCGTACTACGCTCGGCGCGTGACGACGCCTCCGTTCGACGTCCGCTCCAGGTCGTTCTCGATGTCGAAGGAAAAGTCACCGAAGGCACTCGCCGCGCTGAAGGCGCTCGCCAAGACCCGGCCCAAGGCGCTCGAGGACGCCGCGGCGTATGGTCCGCTTTACCTGCGATGCCGTCAGGCCAGCAAGAAGTTGAAGCCCTCGATCTCGTGAAACTCGAGGCCGGTGAGCTTCGCGGCCGCCAGCTTGTCAGCCAGCTCGCGCCGGATGAGCGGAATCCAGGGAAACTGCTCGACCCGAAACAGCATCTTGCCGGGCGGGACCGCCTTCGTGTCCAGCACCATCGCGCTCATCAGTTGAAACAGCTTGGGTCGGATGGCCATCCGGGTCCCCTTGCTCTTGGCCTCGTCCAGGCAGCGGGGATGGTCGAGCTGGTGGATGATGAAATACGGCGCCTTCTCCACCCGCTTCTTGTGGTTGACGATGGTGACCGGCAAGACCTCGTTCTCGAACAGCGCCCCCGGGATGGACGCGAGCACCCCTCTCACCCGTTCCGACACCACCAGCAACGCGCTCACGTTCTTGAACACATCGGCCAGGCCGACGTCTTTCTTGTAGTCCGCGCTCATGGAAAAAGCCGCGTCCTTCGGAAAACCGTTCGCGCGCGAGACGCCGAACTTCAGGTCCTCCTCGTCCGGCACGTTCTCGATGGTTTCCAGCCAGGGCGCACCTTTGCTTTTCACGGACCTGACGACAAGAAACGGGGCCGGGGTAGACGTCATCGTTCGCTCCTAGACCATCATGAATTCTCTACGTCGGTCTCGAGGAAATCGGCTTCGATTACGTGATTCGATTTCGCGAGTGCGTCAACGTGTCGCTCTTCGTCTACTATCTTACCTCGTCGTTCGCGTGCGGTCTTCCACGGACCGTCTCATCAAGCCGAGCACTTCCGCACCCATCGCTGTTCGATCCGTCGATGTCTAGCCGTACTTCTCTGCGATCGCCAGGCCAAATCCTTCGACTGTCCAGGGTCAGCTGAGAGCTTGCTTGCATGCTAACCGATGCCTGACCTCTCGCCTTCGCGATTAGCTGCGTTCGGTCGGTGCCGGCCTGTGCCGCAAGCTGCGTCCAGAATCGGCTGTAGGCGAGTCTATCATCGCCAGACGTGACCATGCCGAGCGACTGCGATCGCGAACAGCTGCTTCAGCGTCGAGGCCTTCATCGTCGGAGAGGATCTCACGCGCGACGCTATCAAGCAGTTGGAGGACAGGCTCCGGCGGACACCTTGGAAGACGACAACGCCGCGCGGACGCTAACCTGCGGTTCGAGGAGGTGCTCTCTCACTCAGGTCCGGGACCGAGTGCGATTCGGTCGTTGTCGAGCGGTGGCAATCCGGCGTAGTCGAACCAGTAGCAACGCTCTGCGTAAGCTGGCCCGGTCTTCGCACTCGCCGCAACCGCGGGTAGAGAGTTGCATTGCCGCGAAGTCGGACATGGGGGCGACCCAGCCTTAGCATTCGACCGAGAAGTGAGTATACGCGGTGTCGCTTCAGGCGGGTTCGCGCGATGCCGAATCCCTTCCTCCATATCCTCGGCCGCATGACGTCCTCCGATAGCTGAAGCGTCCTCAACAGTGCGAGGACTGCTAGCTGTCGAAGGTCGCGAGCGATATTAAACACCGCAATGCGCGATGTCGTAGTGCTTCGCCGCTATCTCAGAAGTTGTCGTGCCACCTGACTGTTCAGAAAGACAAGCAGCTTGCTCACGATCTTGGCGTCAGTCGGAGGATGTAGCCCTCCTCGATCGGGACGACGCCGCGGTTCAGATAGTCGCGAAAGGTATCCCAATAGACGTCGAGCCGCTCGCCGATCTGCACGAGGAGCCGTTGGTCTACAAGCGACTGTACGACACGCGGCGAGCGAGCAACCTCAACGGCATCCGAAGCCAGCATCGGAGCATTCCGCGCGATGGCGTGGAGTGCGCCGCGTTCCTCTGGCGATAGCGTCTTGATATCGCTGTCAAACAGACTGTGAATGTTCAACGACTCCGCAACAAGCGCCTCCTGTCTGACTCCGCCACGAAGCTCGCGAAGGATATGGGCAACGAGCTTCTAGCAGCCACGGGAGGCCTTGAGAATACTCTCGAAGCTTTTCGCGCAGGTCGCGATGTAGCTTGATCTTCGCCGCCTTCTGCATTCGTCCGAGCAACTTGCTGACGTCATCCGCGCCGAATGGGTCAAGCGAGATCACACGAGCGCGGGCCCGGATATCGTCCCGGAGTTGATACGGGTGCCCTTCTGTGAATGCGACGAGGTCAGTCTTCCAAGCAAAGCCTAGAAGGACAGGTGCCTCGACATCGGCGATGGCGAGTGCAAGGTTACGAAATTCCTCCGTCGTTGCAATGTCACGATCTGTATCGAACTGATCAAAAAAGAGACAGAGGGGTTCTTTCAGGAACGTCGTCTGCCCAAGTGTTTCAAGAGCGCTGTGGAGGCTCGCAAACGATGCGGAAGTGGGAAGTTTCACTGCTCTCCGTCGCTCCGCGCTTTGAAGCCAATGACGGAATTGCGGCGCATACGAAGGCAGGCCCATCCGCCGTTCGGGAATCGATGCACGTACCGAAGCCACCTCGTTTTCGCGCTGTGTCGATGATCATTCAGGGCGAACGAACTCTTTCCCCATCCGGACTGCGCATTCACCACAACGACGCGCGCCTTGGCCATCGGTGTTGTCAGCGCGTCAATCTCGCTTTCGGCGTCAGCGATGAAGAATTTTCGTCCGACGAAATATCGAGGTGAGGCAGGATCTGGTACTCGAAGTCGTTGGAGCTGCCGGTCACCTCGACGACGGTCGGAGCACTCCCTTGCGTGCTGCGTAACGCCGTTACTCGGATAGCCCCTGAGGATGGGACGTCGATTCAGCCTCTATGCAGGTCGTTCCTGCAGCAAAGGTGGTGTCCTTTAGCAGACCGAGGACGGGTGCGGGGACCGCAGCCGCTTCGAAGGCGAAAACGAGGACTCTCGTGGTCAGACGAGTTATCGGGTTCAGTTCCTTCACCGCGAGGAAGAGCCTGCTTCGGCAATAAGAAGTGCCTCGTCAGACAGCTCGCCCTCCGGAGAGCGGTAACGCGCCAAGACAGTTTCGATGCGCTCTATCCGGTTCTTCTCCTCAAGAAACTGTAGGATGTGTTGCGCCGTAAGGAATCGAAATGACCTATCCTTACTCTCTATCTTGCGCGCCTGCTCAATCCCGTCGCTCGAGAGCGTCGGAATCGCGACGAAGTAACCGAAGGTGTCCTTATTGTCGAGACGCGCCGTACCAAGTTTCCCGTAGAACGCTGCAAGCTCACGCGCGGCGACGGGAACTGTAGGCCTTGCACTCGGCGATCATCGGCTCGTTGGTTAGGTCGTGACTTCCTGTCACGTCGAGCTCAATGCCATTCGCGGTCACGTTTAGGTTCTCGCACCGTGGTCTTTGGTAGCCGTAGTCGTTGAGCAGTCCCGCGATGAACTGTTCGAAGAGGTGCCCTTTGCGGTTGCTCTTCTCTTGGGGCGAGGAACCAGGCGCGAGCACAATGATTTCGCGCCTTCTCAGCGTGACGGTAGCCATGTCGTGGTCTCGCGCCGCAGACTAGCCGAAGACGACTTTGCGAACGTTCTCAATCGTGTCGACGGCATGATTCGTGAGCAGGAGTCAGTCAATCCGGCGACTCCGTCTCTCGCCGGTCAGACTTCGACGCATGGAGCCCGTCCATCCAAATTACGGCGCTTCGTATCGAACTGGGCGGGAGATTGCGGCGGGGCCGGAACTTAGGAGCCCAATCGAAATTATCGGTCCCGCTTTCCGGATCGGACCGCATAGTTCCACTCGCCACGAAATTTCTTCCTCTCGAGTCTGACTGCGCGAAGTGCATCGCTTGATACGTCCTTTCCGATTTCGTATTCGCGTTTGTCGAGTTTCGCGCGCACGCGCAGTCCGGCGGTCGTCGTCGTTCCGCGAATCAGCTCGACGACGGCCTCGCGACTCACGAGAGGGCGGCCTCTCCAGTTCTGCGTGATCTGGGAGAAGAGACGATGCTCGATCTTGTTCCATTTGCTCGTGCCCGGCGGGAAGTGGCAAACGTTGATGTCGAGCCCAGTCGCGTCGGCGAATCGCTGCAGCTCGACGCGCCACAATCGGGAGCGCGGAGCGTTGCTTCCTCCGCCGTCCGCCGTGACGAGGAGCTCGGTCGCGTCCGGATACGCCTTGCGTCCCATCTCGCGCCACCATCGCTCGAGCGTCGCGACCGCAAACTCCGCCGTGTCGTGATCGACGCCCACGCTGACCCACGCTTCGTTGCAGCCGTGTCGTAAACGCCGTACGGGATGACTTTGCCGAGATCCTTGTCGATGAAGTCGTGAACGCGCACGTCTTCAGGCTCGCCAGCACGTTGCCATTCGCGCCCGGCGTTTTTGAAATCGCCGACCAATTCCTTCTTTTTCGTGTCGACGGACACGACGGGCTGCCGCGCTTGATGAAATCTTTCGCGGTCCGATTGATGTGCTCGAACTGCTTGTTGCGGTCCGGCGATTGCACTCCTGCGCGCGTCTTGCGCACGACTTGAAGACTGAAGCCGAGATCGTGCAGCGATCGTCCGACGAGCGTCGCGCTCACTTTCTGGCCCATCGCTTGAAGCTCGGCGGCGAGCTTGTCTTTGCTCTGCACGTCCAGCGCAACGGAGACTCGGGATCGCCTCGCGTCGTCGGGTCTACGGCGATCGAGATCGTCAAGCAACGTCGGGTCCTTCACGATCAACGTCGGTCGCCCAGCGCCAGGCCGACGAACGCGCTGCGCACGCGGAGCCTCCTCAGAAGGATGCTTCTCCAGCTCCGCGAGATCGCGAATGCCCGCACGAATTCGCGCCCGGCTGATCCCGGTCGCTTTCAGCGCAACGTTGATCCCGCCGTAGCCGATCGCTTCCGCTTCGGCTGCCGCCCAAAGGCGCGTCACGCGCTCATCCATCACGCCGCGCAGCTTGCGGTACTTCGCTCGAACCGAATCCACGTCGCCCATGCTGCACCAACCGCGCACGCGCGCCGGCTATTTCCATGACCGGATCGATTATTTCCACTGGGCTCCCTAGGGGGGCCTAACTGGAGCGTAGGCGGTCCGATCGGGAGCGCGCATGCCGAAAAGTGACGTAACGCCTGTTGGACGAAGCCGCTGCGCGGCAGCATCGCTTCGCATCGAGGTCGTCGTTCATCGCGGCTCGCTTCACGCGGCTTGATCGCGCGTCCGTCTCGTAGTCCGGGCGCGTAGCCGCGATCCTGAGCCTTCGCGCCGCCCGTCCGCTCGTGGACGGAGGGGGCGCCGAAGGAGGCTACGATGGCTGCGAAGCAAAGGCTGCGAGACAAGATGCGCGAGGACCTCGCGCTGCGAGGGATGAGCCGTGCGACGATCGACTCGTACGTGCGGTGTGCGCGGCGGTTCGCCGAGTATCACGGCCGCTCACCGTCGGCGATGGGCGCGCCGGAAATCCGCGCGTTTCTCGTGCACCTGGCGCAAGAGCGCAAGGTCGCCCCCACGTCGTTCAACGTGTACGTCGGCGCGCTCAAGTTCCTCTACGGCGTGACGCTCGACCGGGCCGAGGCGCTCGCGCGCATGCCCCGCATGCGTGTTCCGATGCACATCCCGGTCGTCCTAACGACGGTCGAGGTGTCGCAGCTTCTGACGGCGTTGAAGACGGACAAGCACCGCGCGATGGTGATGCTCGCGTACGGCGCCGGCCTGCGCGTCAGCGAAGTCTGCAAGCTTCGCGTCGACGACATCGACCCGAAGCGCATGCTCATTCACGTGCGAGAGACCAAGCGCGGGCGCGAGCGCTACGTGATGCTCAGCCCGAAGCTGCTCGCGACGCTGCGGGCGTATTGGAAGGCGTCGCGCCCCGCCCGTCCCTTCCTGTTTCCGGGACGCGATGCGAATGCCGTCATGACACGCGCGGCTGTCCACAAGGCGCTCGTCAGTGCGGCGCGCCGCGCCGGCATCAACAAGCGGCTCTCGCCTCACACGCTGCGCCACAGTTTCGCCACGCACTTGCTCGACGCCGGCACCGACTTGCGCACGCTGCAGGTTTTGCTCGGTCACGCGTCGCTCAAAAGCACGATGGCGTATCTGCACGTCAGCACCGCGCGCGTGCAGCGATCCAAAGCCCGCTCGATTCGCTCGGCTGATCGCCGATGCGGACCGCGTGTGCGCTCACGCGCACGCGCGTCGCGCCCCGGCTCGAGTTCGCGGACATCGTTCGCGCCCATGGCGAGGCGTTCGCCAGGGGGCGCGTGCTGCGTCCCGAGCAGCGTGCGGCGTTTCGCGCGATCGCGCAGTGCAGGACTGCCGTTCTCGGCGGACACCTCGACGTGTGCACTGCGTGCGGGCTCGAGCGGCCATCGTACAACTCGTGCCGCAATCGGCATTGCCCCAAATGCCAATCACTGGCACAGGCGCGCTGGGTCGATTCCCGCCTCGAGCGCATCTTGCCCATCCACTACTTTCATGTCGTCTTCACGCTGCCCGCCGAGCTTCGCGCCCTCGCTAAACGCTCACGCGAGGCGGTCTTCGACATGCTGTTCGCCAGCGCGTCGGCAACGCTGTCGCGCTCGCCCGCGATCCGAAGCGCCTCGGCGCCGAGCTCGGTGTCACGATGGTCCTGCACACTTGGACCCGCGAGCTCTTGTTTCATCCGCACGTACACGCCATCGTCACTGGAGGTGGACTCTCCGACGATGGCACGCGCTTCGTTCGCGCTCGCCGTCGATTCCTCTTCCCCGTGCGCGTCATGGGCGCGCTCTTTCGCGGCAAGATGCTCGCCGCCCTCGAGCGCGCCCACGCACACGGCCAGATCGACCTCGGCAACATCGATATTCGCGCGCTTCACCGCAAGCCCTGGTCGTCTACGCCAAGCGCCCCTTCGGTGGACCCGACCAGGTCATTCGTTATCTCGGTCGCTACACTCACCGCGTCGGCATTTCCAATCAGCGCTTGGTCTCGTGGGATGATCGCGGCGTCACCTTCCGCACCAAGGACGGCAAATCCGTCACCGTCTCCCCCGACGAGTTGCTCGCGCGCTTCGTCGAGCACGTGCTGCCGCCACGCTTCGTCAAGATTCGACACTACGGCCTTCACTCCGCCGGTCACGCCACCACGCGACTCGCCCTCGCACGAGCGAGGCTCGCTCCTCACGCGACGCTCACCCCTCGGCCTGTGCGCTCCGACGACACGACCCTCCTTCTCTTGCGTCTCACTGGCATCGACTTGCGCGTCTGCCCCGCATGCAAGGCTCCCGCATCGTGCGCGCCCCGTTGCCCGACGACCGATGTGGCCCGCCGAGGTCGCGTGAATCCCGCGCGCCCACACCAATCGCAAGTGCGATGAGGCACCGATTTGTCCTCGCCTTCCAAAATCGCTTCCCCGTCATGCGGCGAGTGCGCCATCGAACACGACGACGCCTCCCGTCGCAATCTGCGCCACGGCGCAAACGTGTCCGGCACCTCGCGGACCTTTGGCGGCTCGACAACTTTCCCATAGGTCGACAGTCGACCGGCACCGCCTCGCCGCTGCCGCGCATCGGCTCCGTCCAACGCTCGATTACGCGACCGCGCACCCGCGCCCCGCACGCTGCGACGCCGTCGGCGCGCTCACGCAATCGACTCTTGATTAAACGCCCGTCATGCGAAGTTCCCCGTTGAAATTGTGGCGACGCTGGCATCGCGGGCCTAAACTGAGCGCGTTTTAAGTAGACCGCGGCGCGCGGGAAGCGGTCACGTGTTGTCGGGGGAGGTGAGGAGGGTCGCCGGGGCGCGGGGTAGGGCGAGCTCGTCGACGAATTGGCGGGCGACGTGTTCGTCGTCGACGATGCCGACGATGCGGAGGCGGGCCTTGGCAGGTTGCACATTCGAAGGCGTCGATGTCGAAGGTGCGGCGCATGAGGAGCCGCGAGTCGAGGCGCGGAGAGGGCGCGAGGAGGGCGCCGCAGCGGAGGCGCTGCCAATGCGCGATGCGGAGGACGCTGGGCGTGAGTGGCTCGGCGAGCGCAACGAGCGCTGGGGCGCCTGAGCGGTCTCGGCGCGGGGACTCGGCGAACGTTGCGGCGCGGACGGCGCGTCCGGCAAATTCATTCGGCGGGCAGCCAAAATAGGCCTTCCGCGATTTTACGGGCGCCCGTAAAATCCCGGGACCGTGGGGACGACCAAGACGGTTTCGCGGCCGAGCGCGCTCGTGCGGGCGGAGCACGGAGGGCGCCGATTCTCTCGGCGCACGCCGCGCCGTCTCCTCGCGCTGACGCTCTCGACGATGTGAACTATGCTCGCCGGGTGCGCCGCTTCTTTCTCGCGATCGTGCTCCTCGCTTGCAGCTCGTCGCCGCCGCCCGACACGTCCGACGCCGGCGACGCCGCGTCCGAGCTCCCGCCCGACGGCAGCCTGCCGGCGCACCCGAAGTCGCTGCCCTTCACCTTCACGCGTCCGGAAAATGGGACGCCGATCGATCAGGCGACGATTGACGCCAAGACCGACGAGCTCCTCGATCTCCTCACCAAGACGCGCTGGCTCGGCTTCATGGACGAGCGCGTCCACGGCTGGCCGGAGTCGGACGCGCAGAAGCGCTTCTGGTACGGCGTCTACTGGACGGGCGTCGACGTCGTGAAGGCGAACGGCGCGGTCACGTATTTCCACGAGCCCGGCGGCTCGGACAACGACGGCATCGGCACCTCGCCCATCCTCGAGGGCGCGTGCTTCGCGCACCTCCTGTGGTCGGACGATCGCATCGAGCACTTGCTGCGGAAAATCATCCGCGGCTTTTCGTCGTGGGTGCTCGCGATGCAGCGCGGGCCCGTCGACCCGGACACGCTCATGACGCGCGCGTCGTACCCGGCGTCGATCCAGTCGTCGGACTCGCCGGGCGCGAGCTACTTCATCGACTACTCGCAGAACCAGCCCGGCATCGACAACGGCGCCACGGATTACGTGCACATTGCAAGCAATCCGATCTGGGGCGACGAGTGGGTGAAGAACAAGCGGAGCAAGGACGACATCGGGCACATGTTCCGCGCGCTCGCGCAGATCGACGCGTGCGACGGGACGTTCACCGAGCCGGGCGCCCAGGACGACCTCGTCCAGCTCCGAAAGCTCTACCAGGCGTGGTCGCGGCGCGTGGAGGACGACGGCTGGGCGATCGCGACGCTCGACAAGAACGACCAGGTCTTCGTCCCGACCGACGGCCTCGCGCACTTCATCAGCGTCGGCACTGACGACGTCGAGTGCGACGGTCAGATCGCGCTGCGGTTCTTCGGGCGAACGACGCCCGGCGGGCTCGACTGCGGAAACGGCATCAGCGATCTCGACGCGGCGGCGACCGCGGGCGGGCACTCGAACGGGCAGATCCTCCGCAGCTTCCACGAGGCGGCGGCGGGGCACGCGCTCCTCTCGAACAACGTCGCGATCGCGCAGACGCTCGTCGCCGGTCTCGCCCAGCGGCTCGACGACATGATGAACGCGTACGCGTCCGGCACGCCGGAGCCGTACCTCACCGTCGGGGACGCGGCCGACCTCATCGTCCACTCCGCGAACGCCGGCGTCCCGCTCACGTGGCGCGAGGTCGCGTTCCTGCATCAGCAGATCGATCTCGCGCACCAGACTTACCTCGATCCGTCGAACGACGTCGTGTACCGCTCCTTCGATCCCGCGACGCCCGACGGCTCGTACCTCTACGCGCCCGCCGGCGACGGCGTGAAGCTCGAGTCGCTCGGCGCGCTGCTCGGTCAGTGCGTCGCCGAGTGGCGGAACCCGGCCAGCAAGCCGGCCCTGAACTGCGATAAAATCCGGGCGTGGACGCCCGTCTACTCCTTCCCGTGACACAGATTGGCAAGGCGGCGAGCGTGGCTTCGCGCGCGTCGCGCGTGGCACCGCGCTTGCTCTTGGGCGACGCATGAACCCTCGCGCTCTCCTCGTCGTCGGTCTCTTCGCGCTCGCGGCATGCGGCGGAAAACAAGACGACCCGACGACCGGCGACGCCGGCAGCGACGGCGCCAAGGCGGACGCGCAGCCGCTCTCGCCCGACTGCCCGACGGCGCAGCCGAGCGACGGCGCGTCGTGCAGCCACGACGGTCTCTCGTGCGAGTACGGGAGCGACCCGCGCTACACGTGCAACTGGCTCGCCACGTGCTCGAGCGGAACGTGGAGCGTCTCGACGAGCAACGACGCCTACTGCCCGACGCCCGCGACCAACCCGAGCGCGTGCCCGGCGACGTACGGCGCCGCGCAGCAGGGGAGCGCCTGCACCGCGGTCGACGTCCCGTGCAGCTACGCCGAAGGATGGTGCTCGTGCGTGTTCGTCGGCGGCCCGCCCATCCCCGACGGCGGCGGTCCCGACTCCATCTGGATGTGCGGCGGCTCGCTGTCGGCCGGCTGCCCCGCGAGCCGCCCGCGCATAGGCACCCCGTGCACCGCGTCGGGCGTCATGTGCGCCTATGCGCCGTGCAACACGCCCGACGGCCTCGCGGTCGCGTGCGATCCGTCGACGGGCACGTGGAACACGACGTTCGGGAACATGTGCGCCGGCGCGGGATCGAACTGAGTCGTCGACGAGACTGAGTGGTTCGCGACGAGCCGCCGGGTTGTCGCTTTCGCTTCGACACCGAGTGGATTAGGACGACCGCATGCCGCTCGATCACTACGTCACGCTCGGTCGCTCCGGTCTCCGCGTCAGCCCCTTTTGCCTCGGCGCCATGACGTTCGGCAAGGAGTGGGGGTGGGGCTCCGAGCCCGCGGAGGCGAAGCGCATCGTCGACCGCTTCCTCGAGCGCGGCGGCAACTTCATCGACACGGCCAACGGCTACACGAAAGGACGCTCCGAGGCGATCCTCGGCGAGCACCTCGGGTACGACCGGAAAAAGCGGGACCGCGTCGTCCTCGCGACCAAGTTCGTCACCAACATGTTCTTGGGCGACCCGAACGGCGGCGGCTCGAATCGAAAGGCCGTCGTCGCGCAGTGCGAGGAGTCGCTCCGCCGTCTTCGCACCGACTACATCGATCTCTATTGGATGCACGCCTGGGACAAGACGACGCCGATCGACGAGACGATGCGCGCGCTCGACACGCTCGTCGAGCAGGGCAAGGTCCGCTACCTCGGCTTCAGCGACACGCCCGCGTGGAAGGTCGCGCAAGCGCAGACGATGGCGCACCTCCGCGATTGGTCGCCGCTCGTCGCGCTTCAGATCGAGTACTCGCTCCTCCAGCGGACGGTGGAGGGCGAGCTCGTCCCGATGGCCCAGGAGCTCGGGCTCGGGATCACGCCGTGGGGCCCGCTCCGCGGCGGCGCGCTCAGCGGCAAGTACAAGCGCGCCGACAAGGGCAAGCACGAGGCCGGTCGCGGCGCGCGCGTCACGAGCTTCCTCGACGATCGCACGTTCGACTTGCTCGAGCTCATGGAGCGCATCGCGAGCGAGCTCGGCACGACGGTGCCCCGCGTCGCGCTCGCTTGGGTGCAAGGGCGGCCGGGCGTCACGTCGACGATCATCGGCGCGCGCACGATGGAGCAGCTCGAGGACAACCTCGGCGCGCTCGACGTGAAGCTCGCGGCGGCGCACGTCGCCGCGCTCGACAAGGCGACCACGCCGGCGCTGCCGTTTCCCACCGACATGCTCGGCGCGGTTCCGACGTTCGCGTTCGGCGGGACCACCGTCGACGGTCAGGCGTCGACCGCCTGGCCCGCGGCTCCGCAGAACGACGGCGAGCGCTTCTGATCGTCGTCACCCCTTGTCGCGTTCGCTCGCGGACGGCAGCGGCACGGGCGGCGGAATCGTGGGGCCCGCGGAGCCGCGCGGGAGCGCGCTCGTGCTCTTCAGCCAACCGAGCTGGCGCGCGCGATCGCCGGGGAAGAGGCTCTCGAGGATTGGCGCGATGAGCGCGCCCATGTCCTCGCGCGTGACGCCGCGGACGAACGCGTCGAGGTCGCGCGCGAGCGCTCCCGCGGCTTGGTAGCGGTTGTCGCGGTTTCGCTGGAGCGCTTTGTCGACGATGCGAAAGAGCTCGTCGGGGTAGCCGGGGACGAGCTTGCGCGCGTCGGGGATGGGCGCGTTGCGAACGGCCTTCACTGTGTCGACGTCGGTCGGCCGCTTGAAGAGGCGGCGCATCGTCGTCATCTCCCAGAGCGTGGTGCCGAGCATGAAGACGTCGCTGCGATGATTGATCTCGAGCTGCATCACCTGCTCGGGCGACAGATAAGGGAGCTTGCCCTTGACGACGCCGGCCGAGCTCTGCGCGCGCCGCCCCAGCGACTTCGCGAGCCCGAAGTCGAAGAGCTTCACCTGCCCGTCGTACGTGAGAAAGACGTTGCTCGGGTTCACGTCGCGGTGAATCACGCGGAGCGACTGGCCGCGCGCGTCCTTCAGTCCGTGCGCGTGATCGAGCCCCTCGCCGACGCGCGCGGCGATCCACGCGCTGAGATCGAGGCGAAGCGAGAGCTTCTTGGCGACGCACGCCTCCCACACGTCGACGAGCGTGCGGCCGAGGAGCAGCTCCATCGCGATGAAGTGGAAGCCCGCCTCCTCGCCGAGCTCGAAGGTGCGCGTGATGTTGTCGTGCGAGAGACGCGAGAGGATCTCGGCCTCGTCGTGGAACATGTCGACCTGGTGCGCGCTCGCGGCGAGCTCGTGGCGCAGCACCTTGACCGCGGCGACGTGATCGGTCGCGCGACCCAGGTAAATCGTGGCCATTCCGCCGCCGCCGATCTTCGCGACGATGTCGTAGCGACCGAGGCGCTTGGGGCGGGGCGGGGGAGCCATCAGAGATCCTCGACCCCGAGGACCATGGTCGGCGGCGCGTGCACCTCGTGCGACGCGTCGAGGATGGGCGCGACGCCGGTGCCCATCGCGATCATCTCGATGATGTGGCGATCCCAGCCGTGGCTTCCCTCGTCGACGCTGACGCCGACGAGCCCCGCGGTCGCGCCCGCGCTCTGCGCGGCCCACTGCATGCGCCCCATCGCGAGCTCGCGCGCGTCGTAGAGGCCCTGCGTGAACTGCGGCATCTCGACGTTCTGCCCGACCGACGTGAACCACTGCCCGAGCGTCTGGTGCGCGACGTGGTAGACGCACACGCCGAACGAGAAGACGACCGGCCGAAACCCGGCGCGCACGATCGCCCAGAAATCGCCGCCCGAGAGGTCGCACGTGAACGGCCGCCCGCCCGCTTGCCGCCACGCCGCGCCGTCGTCTCCGCGCCGTCGCACCGCGGTGCCGATCACGGTGAACTCGGCGTTGTGGCCTTCGCGCTCGACCTCGAGCCGAACGCCCACGATCCCGTCGGCGCGCGCGGCGATCGCGTGCTGCACCATGCGCTCGATCGCGAGGTGCCGCGCGTTCTGCATCATCCGCGTGACGTCGCCGAGCTCCATGTTCGCGCTCCACACCGTCGGCTGCCAGCCGATGTGGAAGTAGCTCGAGCCCATCACGAGATCGACCGGCTCGAAGCCGACCTCTTCGATCAGCAAGACCTCGTCGATGGAGAGATCGCTCGTGAAGGCCATTCGGGCGGGCCCTTACTCGTTGACCGTCATGACGAGCTGCGGGGTCGGCGGCTGCTCGTGCGTCTCGATGGGCGTCACGCTCGTGCCGATCGCGAGGAACTCGAGGACGTGCGAGTCCCAGCCGCCGTGGGTGTGCTCGTACACCTCGGTGCCGACGACGCCTTGGGCGCCGTCGAGCTGCGCCTCGTATTGCATGCGCTCCATCGCGAGCTCGCGCGCGTCGTAGAGCGCCTGCGTGAAGTTCGGCATCTCGCAGTTGGTGCCGACCGTCTTGAACCAGCCGCCGAGCGACTGGTGCGCGATGTGATAGACGCAGTTGCCCATCGCCAGCGAAATCGGCCGGTAGCCGCTCTTCAGGAGCATCCAGAAATCCTGGCCGGACAAGTCGCTCGTGAAGGGCGCGCCGCTCGGCGCCTTCCAAGTGCCGGCGGTTTTGGCGAACACGGCGGTGCCGATGGCGACGAACTCGACGAGCGCCTCGCCCCAGGCGTGACGGTTGATCTTGAGGCGAACGCCGATGACGCCGTCGGCGCCGAGCTCGGTCGCCTCTTCCTCCATGCGCGCCATCGCGAGCTCGCGCGCTTGGTAGAGCGCCTGCGTGAGCACGCCGAGCTCTTGGTTCTGGTAGTAATTCCCGCGCTGCAAGCCGACGTGATAGATGCTCGAGCCCATCACGAGGCCCGCGCACTCGAAGCCGGCCTCGCGCACGAGCAAGAACTCTTTCACCGAGAGGTCGCTCGTGAAGAACCGCGCTTGGCCTTGCCCGCCGCGCATGCGCGCGATGCGTTCGGCCGCGTGCTGCGGGAGAGGTTGCCGTTGCGTCTGCGGGCGTTGGTAGTTGGCCATGGTCTCTATTCGTCGTGGGTGAAGCGGGACTTCGGGAGGTCGCGGAGGTCGACCACGAGCTTCGGGCGCGGGGGCGCGACGGCGTCGCCGCGGCGGACGACCGCGGTGCCCATCACGACGAGATTCGAGCCGGAACGACACGTGCTTGCTGTCGTTGACCTCGTACTCGCGATCGTAGCCGTGCCGGCTGACGCGCACGCCGACGACGCCGTGGGCGTTCAGGTGGTGGGCGAAGTGACGGAATCGCTCGGTCGCCTGGTACCGCGCGCCCTGCGCCGCGCGCGTGTGCGCGGGGAGCTCTTGCGAGTACCACGCGCCCTCGCCGAAGCAGTCGGCGTGCGGCTCGTACCAAAACGAATTTCCGATCGCGATGCCGACGGGCCAGTAGCCCGCGTGGTGGAGCTTCCACAGCTGGTCGGGCTCGAGCAGCGCGAGGACCGGAGCCTGCGACGGCTGCATGCCCGCGATGCGCACGGCGGTGCCGACCGCGTTGAACTCGATGAGATCGCTCGACCACTCGAAGCCGCGCCCGTGGAACTTCACGTCGAGCACGAGGTTCGCGCCGAGGAGCGCCGCCTCCTGCTGCATGCGCGAGAGCGCGAGCGAGCGCGCGTGCTCGTAGGCGTGCTGGAGCGTCGCGATCTCGCCGCCGGTGCCGTAGCCCATGAGCCCCATCCCGACGTGGTAGATGCTCGAGCCCATCACCTGGCTGATGGCGGTCAGACCGGTTTGACGTGCAACGACCGTCTCCGACGGCGTGAGGGTGCTCGTGAAGAACGGACGCTGGCCGTGCGTGAGCTCGTGGATTCGCCGCTGCGCGCGGAGCGGGATGCCGCCGCGCGCGAGGAGCTCTCGGCTCTGCTCGTCCTCGTCCACCCTCATCCCCCGAGCTGCTTGAGCACCCACGCGGCGCGGGCGTTGTCGTTGGCGAACCGCGCGAGCGCGTCGCAGAGCAGGGCGTGCCACTGGTCGATCGGCAGGCGCTTGGTGCGGAGCGCGATGCCGCGGACGATCTTCTTGTGCTCGGCGACCGCCTCGCGCCCCTCGCGCCGCACGATGAACTGATCCGGCTCGAGCCAGACCTCGAGGCTCGTCACCCAGTTGCCGTTGGCCTGGATGCGTGCGTGCTCGAAGTAGCCTTGTTTCAGCGTCCACGCGAGGCGCGCGAGGAACTGGTCGACGTCAGCGAAGTCCATCGCGAGGCCCGCGGCGATCTGATCGCCGCCGATCGCGACCTGGATTTGCGTGCGGCAATACGGGCAGGCGTGGACGCGGCCGTCCCACTGGGGGACCATCATCGCGCCGCAGTTCGTGCATTGGACGGGTGCGGGCTGACTCACGGCTCCCGATGAGACGTTAACGGCGATGCGAAAGGGATGGGCGAGTCGAACGGCGATGTGGGTCGCTGCCCTGCGCGGGCTTGCCGATCTCGACGACCCGGTCATCGTGCGGGATCCGTTCGCGGCCGAGCTCCTGCCGCGGCCGTACGCGTCGATGGTTCGCGCGGCCGAGCGCGCGCCGCGGCTCTCGCGCGCGGTGCTTCGAGCGACCGCGCGCGCGACGATGAACTTGTCGCGCCACATGGCGCTCCGCACGCGCGCGATCGACGACGTGGTCGTGTCGGAGGCGCTCGCCGGCAGCCGGCAGCTCGTCCTCCTCGGCGCGGGGTTCGACGCGCGGGCGTGGCGGCTCGACGCGCTCTCCGACGTGACCGTGTTCGAGGTCGATCACCCCGCGACGCAGGCCGAGAAGCGCGCCGCGATTCAGGGCGAGCCGCCGCTCGCTCGCGAGGTACGGTGGGCCTCGATTGATTTTGCGCGCGAGTCGATCCGCGAGGCGCTCGCGCGCGCCGGCCACGACGCGCGCGCGAGAACCACGTTCGTGTGGGAGGGCGTGACGATGTACCTCGAGCGTTCGGCGCTCGACGCTACGCTGGCCGATCTCGGCGCCGTCGCCGCACCGTCGTCGGTCGTGACCGCGACCTACCATGACGCGGCGTTCAGGCTCGAAGCGATCCCGCTCGCATGGGTCGTGCGCGCGGCGGGCGAGCCCTTTCGCACGCGCATGATGCCGAGCGAAGTGCGCAAGCGCTTCGAGCGCCGCGGGTTCGTCGTCGAGCGCGACGAGGGCTCGGACGACTGGGGCCGCCGCTATTTGCGCGAGCGCACGTACCGGAACGGCGAACGCCTGGTAGTCGCGCGTCGCCGAAAAAGTGCCAGCACCAATGAGGAGCTGCGTGTGACACGTCACGAGTGAGCGTCCGTCGGATTTCCTGACGGCCTCGACGCCGACGATCGCGACGAGCGACCCGAGGGACCTTCCACGTTGCGGTGGATGAAGGCCACGGCCACGAGCAGCACGACGCCGGCGACGACCTGGTGCGGGCGCAGCGCATCGCCGAGCAGGCCCCAAGTGATGAAGAGCGACGCGAAGGTTTGCGCCATCTCGGCGAACGTCGCGACCGTGGCGCGCGTGCGCGCGAGCCCGGCGAAATAGAGGAACGTGGGCGTGAGCGCCGCGACGACGAGGAGGCCGAACATTTGCCGCCGCGTCTCCGGCTCGGCGAGCACGTTCCAGCGCAGGCGCGCGGCGACGCTTCCGTGCACCGCCGCGAGCGCGAACGTCGCGGCCGCGCCGATCGCGTAACGGAGCGCGGTGCCCGTTTTGTAGTCGATCTCCGTCATCGCCGCGCGTCCGAACGTCGTCGACGCGCCCCAGCAAAGGGCCGCCCCCGTGATGAAGAGCAGGCCGAGCCCGAGCTTGTGCGGTTCTTCGACCCCGCCCGGGCTCCAGGCGAGGGCGACTCCGCACGCGAGCGCGACCGCGGCCCACGGATAGAACGCGCGGTGCGGTCGCTCGCGCAGCCACACCCACGAGACGAGCACGCTCACGACCGGCTGCACGTTGAGGAGCAAGTTGGCGAGCGACGAGTGGAGGAGCGCGAGCGCCTGCGTGAAGCAAACGGTGCCGAGCGCGCTCCCGAGCACGCCGCTGCCGATCATCGAGACGATCGCCTTCGTCGACACCGTTCGAAGCGCCGCGGCGCCGCGCAGGAGGAGCGGAAGCGTGAGCACGAGCCCGATCCAATGCTCGTGAAACACGAGGATGTCGGCGTCGAACTTCTTGCCGAGCGGCAGGCGCCAGTACGTCTCGAGCCCCCACATCGACGCGCCCAGGCCGACGAGGATGGGGCCCACGAGAGAGGTCGTCTTCGCGCCGGCCACGCTGCACTATCTTCCGAGACCGAAAAATTGTCAGCTCGAGCTCGAGGCTCTCGCTTGAGGGTCCCCGCGGCCCAAACCCAAAGTGAACACTGTTCACAATCCAAACCGGCGCTGTGCCGTCCCGGCGTCGCCGTTCGCCGAGTCCGACGCCATCGGTTTTGCAGTCAGCTCTTTCGAGGGCCGGTGGGCACGGTGAAGGAGAACGTCGAGCCTTCGCCGGCCGTGCTCTCGACCCAGATGCGTCCGCCGTGCGCCTCGACGATTCCCCTGCAGATCGGCAGCCCGAGGCCCGCCCCTTTGCGATCGGCTCGCTGCGCTTGCCAGAATCGGTCGAAGACGCGTGGTTGGTCGTCGACGGGGATGCCCGGACCTGTATCTCGCACGGAGAAGACCACTTCGTCGGGGCCGGGCGCGGCTCCGATCGTGACTCGTCCACCGTGCGGCGTGAACTTGATCGCATTGCCGATCAAGTTCTCGAAGACCTGAAGCAGTCGATGGTGGTCGGCCCAGATCGGCGGAAGATCCTCGCTTACGTCGAGGTCGAGCGCGGTCGAGGCCGCCGACGCGACGAGGCGCAACATCTCCCAAGCCTCGGCGACGACTTGCTTCGGAATGATGGGCTCGCGCGCGAGGGACAACGCTCCGCCCTCGATGCGAGTGATGTCGAGCAAGTCCTGAATCAGCCGATTCGCGCGCTTGGCGGCGCGCAAGATGACCTGAACATGCGCGCGATCGGGCGTCTCGGCTTTTGCGAATTCGCGCTCGAGCATCGTCGCCGCGAGATGGATGGTCGCAATTGGGTTTCGAACGTCGTGGGCGACGATCGCGAGCGCTTCGTCGCGCGCTTGCGTCGCGAGCTGTGCGGCTTCGTAGAGCCGTGCATTCTCGATGGCGATCGCGGCGCGTCGCGCGAGCTCCGTCGCGAGCGCCACGTCGCGCGGTTGGTAACGCCCGGGCTGCGACGAGGCGAGCACGAGCGCGCCGAGCACGCCGCTCGTGGACACGAGCGGTGCCGCGATGGCCGACCGCGGCGCGAGCTCTTCGAGGAGCGCGAGGTGCTCCGGGCTCGCGGCGGCCGCTCTCAGGAATTCGGGAGTCAACTCGCTGAAGAGCTGCGACTGTCCCGTCTCGATCGCCGATCGCCCGAGAGTGTTGCGCGAGCTGAGCGACAGCTTTGCGAGCTTCGCGCAGGCCTCGGCCTTCGACGGGTCTCGATGCGCAACCGTCAGTCGCTCGACCTTGTCGCCCTCCTCGACCATGTCGACGACGCAAAGGTCGGCAGCGCTCTGGACGACGAGCGCCGCGATCTGTCTCAGCGTCTGCGCGTACTCGAGTGAAGAAGCCAGAACGGCGCCGGCTTCCGCGAGTATCGTCCGCTCGCGCTCGGCGCGCGTGCGCGAGGCTGTGCCTGGAAGGGCCGCCGCCGGGATCGGGGATTTCGCGTTCGAACTCCTGCGGCACGCCGCGCAACGCCGCCTCCATGTGCGGCAAGTTGAGCCGATACAGCGGACCGAGGAGCTCGCTGATGTGCACCCCGATGAGCGACTCGGGTGAAACGCCGAACCAACGCTCGTACGCGCGATTCGCGAAGCGGCAGTGCAGGGTCGAATCCCAATAGGCGAGCATCGACGGGATGGTGTCGGCGATGCGCTGAAGCGTGGGCGGTTCGGCGACCAGCCCCTCGCGCTCCGGGTGCACGGACTGCATGCCACGGCCCATGCAAGATCGTGTCCCGCAATCCACCCAAGAGGTTGGACCGACGCGGCGCGCTGGCCGAATCACACCACCAAGCGGCGCACGATCGCGACGAGCTGCGCGAGCCGGCGGTTCGCGCGCGCGCCCGGCGGGAGCTCGACGTCGACGGCGAGGCGCTCGAGGAGCGCGTCCATCGTGCCGACCTTCGCGACCGACCACGCGCGCGCCGCGCGGCGGACGTCGAGGTGCGCGCTCGTGCGCGGCGCGAAGAGCTTGGTCGCGTAGGTGCCCCAGGTGCACGCGACGTCGGTCGATCGAACGAAGCGCTTCCACGCCGCGTCGAGCTCGCCGCGCGTCGCGCCGGCGAGGATGCGCTCGCTCGGGACCGCGACGTGAAACGCGGTGCTCGGGCAGAGCGCGTGCTCCGGCGCGACGACGAGATCGAAGCGCTCGCCGGTCGCGACGCGCTCGGCCGCGACGTGCACGATCTCTTCCGGGTTCGCGGCGCGCTCCGGCGTCCCGTACGGCCACGCGTTCGCCTCGCCCGAGATGCACACGAGATCGTCCCAGCGCTCGAGCAGCGCGCGCGGGAGCCGCTCGCGCGGGTCCGATTTCGCAACGAGCCGCTTTCGGCGAAGGACGCGCGGGTGGCGACCTTCGCCGCGCGCGATGTACGCGAGCTGCGCGTCGATCATCGCGCGGAACGGCGCGAGCATCCCGCGCATGCGCTCGGGATCGCGCTCGAGCACGCCGAGCACGTGCGCGAGCGCCTCGATGGTCGAGACGAAGTCTTCGTGCGGCTCTCGGCGGATGCGGTAATCGCTCGGCGACGGCGGGCGAAACGCGTAGCGCGGCAGCGCTGCGAGCCGCGGGTTGTCGCGCACGACGGTCTTCGTCTGCGACCACGTCCCGTCGACGACGACGAGCGTCACCGGCCCCTTGGGCGGGTCCGCCTCGATGTCGCGCGCGCCGGGCCCGGGATAGAGGAGGATCGCCCGGCGCTCGTCGAGCTCCGGCCGCGACGACCAGTCGATCCCGACGTGCAGCTCCGCGTTCGGCAGACAGAGCGGCACGATGCGCGCCGTGTTCGATCGGCACGTCGCGCTCGCGCGGGTGCTGCAGGATGACGACGCGCGTCTCGGTCTCGATGGTCGTCGTGAAGCGGCAGTAGCAGACGACCTCGGGCCGCCGACAACGCATGCAAACTGCACGGACCTCGGCGGTCACGACTTGCACCGGCGAGGAGGCTGTCTCACGTCAGGGATGCGGCTTCTGCAAGGTGCCGGCGACCATCAGGTTCACGCTCATGACCTGCTCGAGCGCGACCTGGGAGGTGGAGGACACCGTGTCGGTCGTGACGGCGTCGAAGCACTCGAGCCGCTTGTTCGTCGCTTCGCGATGGTCCATGTCCTTGGGGAGCGACTTCATGATGTCCACGCTCTTCTTGAAGAGGGCGGCGACGGAGCCGCGCGCCGCGGCTTGGACCAGCGCGCCGGGCAGGTCCTTCTCGACGGCCGACCGGAACGTCTCCGCCGCCTTCGGATCGGACGCGCCGTCGATCTTCATGGTGATCCGCTGCGGCGTGCACTGCGCCTGAGCCAGCGTCTCGAGGCCGCACGCGACGTTGCAGCCGTCGGACGTCTTGGTCGTGGACCAGCTGCCGTCGCATCCGGTCGCGTCGGCGGTGCCGTCGCACTTGAGGGCGTCGGCCTTTGCTTTGAACGTCGCGTCGCATTTGTGGAGACAGTCGAGCATCGGCTGGCTCGCGATGACGCACCGCGCGGGCGTCGCGGTGTGCGAGAGGGTCGCGCTCGCGCCGAGCGCCGCTTTGGCCTGGTTGAGCGCGTCCATCGCGGCGTCGCACGTCCCCTGGACGTTGCCATAGTCGCTGGAGCAGCCGAAATCGCCGAGCAGCTTGGTGCAGGATTCTTTCATCGTCGCGTCGACCCGCGTGGTCACGTCGTGCAAGGCGACCGACACCAGCGCGACGTTCCGGATTTGGCCGGCGAGCTTGCGATCCACCTTCAGCTCCTTGGCGAAGTCGAGCTTGGCGACGGCGTCGAGGGTGCTCATGTCGGGCAACCGGCCTTCGCCGTGGCGGGCGACGAGGTCGGCGGCGGCTTGGGCGCAGGGCAGTGGACCGCGGCGGTCGGCGTGGCAGCGGCGGACGAAGACGACGCGCTCGCGGCCGTCGTCGCGGTCGCGCTCGCCGAGGGCGCGGTGACCGGCGTCTCCTCCGCGCTGTTGCCGCCGCAGTGCGCGGCGAGGACGGGGACGATCAAGAGCGACAGGAGGAGGGGCAGCTTCGCGCGCATGCAGCCATATCGCGTATGAAAGCCGCCCCTGTCAACGTGGTCGCGCCATTCGTGCGCGGGCGAGCTATCCCACTCGACATAGACGACGAACTGTGCGAATTGGGATACTCGGCTTTCGGCGCGTAGCGTTCGCACCCGAACGCGCGCCGGCCCACGGAGGGCGCATGGAATCGCTTGCTTGCGCGACGACGAAGAGGGGAACGTTTCTTGTACCTGGAGCGGGCGTGCGCGCCCTGCTCGTTCCGCTCGCCTTGGTCCTCGCGGGGTGCACCGCCGACACGTTCGTGCCGTCCGACGCGGGAGACGCGGGCGAGGCGGCCGACGGGGCCGACGCGGGCGAGGACGCCGCCGCCGCCGCGGCGCCTCCCGACGCGCCGGGCGAAGCGGTGGCGCCCGATGCGTGCATCATGCAAGCTTATTACTTCGACTTCGACGGCGACGGATGGGGCGGCACCCAAGTGGAGAACGCCTGCGCGCCCCCGACCGCCCAGTGGGTGGACGGCGGCGGCGACTGCGACGATAGCAACCCCGACGTCCACCCCGGTCAGACGAGCTACTTCACGGTCCCCTACACGCCGACGGGCAAGACGACGCTCTCGTTCGACTACGACTGCGATGGCAAGGAGACCGAGTCGGGGAGCCCGCCGAAGGGCGGCTGCCAGGTCGTGAACCTCGCGTGCGTCGGCGACGGCTACGTCCCGCTCGCGCCGTCGCGCGGCGCGGGCGCCGACGACTACTGCGGGAGCGCCTCGGAGATCGCATGCTCGGGCGGCGTGCTGGCGTGCAAGGCGAGCGCGCCGTTCGCCGCGTCGGAGATCGCGTGCCGCTGACGTGGGCGTCGCTTCTTCGTCGACCCAACGCTCGTGGTCGGCGAGGTCGCGCTGCCGTGACCGAGCGCGTTCACCCGCGCGGATGAAGAAACGCGCGAAGCCGCTCGATCTCCGCGTCGACCGCCTCGCGGAACGCGCGCTCGCGCGGGCGCCCCGACGCGAACCCGAGCTCGACCTCGTCGCCGACGTTCGCCCAGCCGATGACGCGATCGCCCCACGCGAGCGGCATCGCGTAATACCCGCGCACGCGCTTCATCTTCGGTGTGTACGCTTCGAAGCGGTAACGCCAGCCCCAGAGATGCTCGAAGCGCGCGCGGTCCCACACGACCGGATCGAACGGCGCGAGGAGACGAACCGCGCGCTCCGGCGGAGCGAGCTCCACGTCGAAGTCGACGTAGTCGACGCCGTCCACCGTCTCGCGGACGAAGGTCCCGTCGGCGATCATCGCGTCGATCGCGTCGCGCGGCGCGCCGAGGTGGCGAAAACGCGCGACGTTCGCGCGGAGGGTGCGCAGCGGGACGGGGGCCAGCAGATTCGCGATCGCGAGGAGGATCGCGCGGCGGCGCGCCTCGCGCGGCGCGGGCTCGTGCGGCGGAGCGGGCGCGTAGACCCGGACGCCGCGCTCGCGCCGCACGACGCGGAGGAGCCCGCGATGATGGAGCGCGTCGAGCGCGTGCGTGGTCGCCTTCGAGTAGCCGCCCCACGCGTTGACGACGCGGTCGGCGCCGAGGTGCTCTTCGAGCGCCCGCGGGTGCGTCTCGCCGAGCTCGCGCGCGACCGCGAGCACCTTCTTCTCGAGCGCAGCCAGCGGCCGCGGCCGCCGCGGGTGCAGCGCGGCCCGTAGCTCGCGCGACACGAACCCGTACGCGTAGAGGTAGTCCTCCTCGATCGGCAACGCCGCGTACGCGCGCTCGAGATCGCCGACGCGATACCCTTTCACGCGATGCCTCAGGACGAGGTCTTGCGCGGGCGCCGGGGCACGAATCGGGTCGGCCTGCACGAACCCGAGGCGCTTCATCGCGTCGCGGAGCGTCGTCGGCTCGAACAGTGTCCGCGCGATGGCGCGCGCGCGAAGGCGGTCGAGGGGCATGTCCGCCGAGATCGTCTCACGCCTCGCGGGTCGACGAGCAGATGCTCGTCTCGAATCCCCCGGCCGCGTTTCTGTCGGCGAAGACTCGGTAGCGCTTCCCGAGCTCGAACGCGTAGCCGCACGCCCCGCCGCCCGTGCCGCCGTCGATGAAGACGACCGTCCCGGCTCGCACGCCCTTGATCGCCTTCTCGATCGTGAAGCGCGCGATGAGGCGGTGGTCGCGCGTCGTCGAGACGGCGGTGACCTTGCCGACGAACACGGCGGCGGATCGCGCCGTCTCGGCCTCGTCGCTCCCGGGCGGCATGCAGCTGCACGCCAACGCCGAGCGGATCGATCCGGCGAAGGCGAGCGAGAACGAGAGCGCGAGGACCGCTGTGCGCATGCTCCGATTGGAGCGCGGCGGGGGCCCGTCGTCACGCGACTTCGGTCGGGCCCCGGGGTAAGACGTCCGAATGCACTGCACCGAAATTGCGGCCTTCGAGGTCTTTCATCGCCGCCTCGGGTGGCCGTGGATCGCGATCGACGCGGCCGGGGCGCGCGTCGCGTTCGCGTCGTCGGAGGATCGCTTGGCGACGCGCGCGCTCGCGCCCGGCGGCGCGGTCGACGAAGGGCCCGCGTTCGCGCTGCCCGCGGATCTTCGCTTGCCGGTCGCTGCACCGTCCCCGTCGGATCATCGCGGCGCGGCGGAGGGCATTCACGGGTTCGGCGTCGACTCGCGCGGCGAGCTCGTCGCGGTCGTCGGCACGGCCGGCGGCGCGAGCGTGCTCGTCACGATGAACGCACGCGGTGAGCTCGCGCGCTCGCGCATCGACGCGCTCGCCGGCGGCGACTTCGTCGCGCACGCCGTCGCGTTCGATCGCACCGGCTCGCGGCTATGGGTCTCGGCGGAGAGCGGCGGCGAAACCGCGCTCATCCTCGTCGACGCGCGCACGCACGCGCCGTTCGGGGTCCTCCGCAGCGCGCCGTTTCCGCCGCCCGCGTTCCACGAGCTCCACGTGCACCCGCAGGACGACGCCGTGCTCCTCCTCGCGGCGTGCGGCCAAGACGGCACGTTCGCGCGCGTCGCGGGCTGGTCGGACGGCCCGCCGGTCGCGATCGCGACGGCGCTCGACGAGGGCGGCGCGCCCGCCGGCTTCGTGGGCTTCTCCGCCGACGCCGCGCGCGTGCACCTGGCCGAGGACGAGGCGCTGCGAACGCACGCGTGGCCCACGCTCGACACGCTCTCGAGCGCGCCCTTCGCCGACGACTTCGTGTCGAGCTACGCCGGCGCGGTCCTCGGCACGTTGATCTTCGTCGACGGCGAGCTCGATCGCGGCGACCACGAAGAGGAGGCGGTGATGATCTTCGATCGCTCGGCCTTGAAGGGGTCGCTCGTCGAGCCGCCCGCGCCGCCCGGCATGTGGGTCGGCAGGCTCGGCGCGAGCGCGATCGTGACGGTCGAATCGAAGGGCGATCCGGCGCGCGGTCGAGTGCTCGTGATCCGCAAAGTCGAAAACTGAGGGCGACGCGCGTGCTCGTCGGTATGGTGGTCCCATGCGCCGACTCGTCTTGCTCGTGCTCGCCTCGTTCGCGTGCGGTGGTCCCGCTCCGGTCGTCGTCGAGCCGCCGCTCCACGTCACCGCGAAGCCCAGCCCGCCGCCTCGCGCGCGATGGGTCTTCTCGGCGCCCGAACAAGACATCCGCGCGAAGCTCTCGATCGACGACCACCAGACGCTCTACGCGGGCGAGCACGGGCGGCGCGAGCTCGAGGTCGGCGGCGCGCTGCAGCACGCGCCCACGCTCGCCGAGGAGCCGCTCGTCGGCGTCCTCCGCGACGCCAAGCGCCGATTCGTGTTCGTCGCGGCCGACGGCGACGCCTACGTGTCGGCCGAATCCTCTCGGTCCGCTCGAGCGCGTCGCGCCGCCGCGCAGCGAGCCGCTCGCGTCGGTGACCGCGGGCCGCGCGGCGATCCTCGGCATCGCCGGCGGGACGCTCGTTCGCTCGAGCGACTGGGGCGCGACGTGGCGCCCGGTCGACTACGCGGGCGGCAAGAAACTCTTCGGCGCAGCGAGCTCGGTGGCGCTCGACGGAAAAGGAAACGGCGTGCTCGTGCACCTGCCGCAGCGCCTCTACGTGACGCACGACGACGGCGCGACGTGGGCGCCCATCGCCGCGCCCCGATACGGCGCGGTGCGTGCGCTCCGCGACGGAGCCGATCGAATCTTCGTGACGGGCTATCACGACATGCGCGCGACGCTCGCGGGCGACGCGCTCGCCGAGACGAACGACGCGCCGGCCCCGATGTTTCACGGGCAGCCGGCGTGGCGACCGCGCAACTTCGTGCGGCCGTCGCGCAGCCGGTTCCTGCCGCCGCCTCCGCTCGACGACCTCGCCGGCGGCGATCGGCCGCTGCGCCTGCTCGCGGGCGACCGCGTCGTCGAGATTCGCTCCACGCCGGCAAGGCGGAGATCCGCTCGGCCGCGCTCGGCGAGCCACTCGGCCCGCCGAGCAGCCCGCCCGAGCTCGATCGCACCGCCCTCGACGGGCACCGCGTCTCCGCGTGGCGCGACGACCTCGCGTATCTACGCACAGCGAGCGACGACGACGC
Organism: uncultured delta proteobacterium; assembly: GCA_963731595.1. Lineage (GTDB taxonomy): Bacteria > Myxococcota_A > Polyangia > Polyangiales > Polyangiaceae > DASXHD01. The sequence continues at coordinate 38,393 of CAVSWE010000008.1, read as the reverse complement.
CGACGATCCGAGCTCGACCCTCCTCCGCAGCCACGATCACGGCGCGACCTGGACGAAAGAGCAAGCGCTCGTCGGAGCGCCGCTCGAATCGAAGCTCGCCGTCGCGGTCGGCCCGCGCGGGTGGACCTACGTCGGCGCGCTCTGCGCGAGCCATGACACGAGCGGCTGCAAGCCGCCGAAGATTCGACCCGCGGGCAAGACGGCGTTCGTCGACGCGGACATCGACTTCGATCCGCGCGCGTTCGTCTTCGACGAGGCGCACGGCGCGGTCTACGCGCTCGCGGACGCGTCCGGCGGCTCGGTCTTGTACGAGGGCACGCTCGAGAGCGGCAAGCTGACGCGAACGGGCATGCTCCTCGCGTCGCCGTCCGAGCGCGTCGCGATGACGGTGGATCGCGCGGGGACGCTGCGCATCTTCGACCGAAGCGGCCGATGGGTGACGCTCCACGAGCGCACGGCGAAGGGCGAAGAGCGCCCCGCGCGCTACCTCGATCTCGGCCTCGCGACGCTCGCCTTCGCCGGCGAGCGAGGGCTCGCAATCGGCGATCACGCGTCCTTCGAGACGAGCGACGCGGGCGAGACGTGGACGCGCGTGCCGTCGAACGGTTCGACGTCGGGCATCGCGTGCAGCTCCGCGGGCTGCTTGCTCGCGGGCGCCGAGCGCGTCGGCTGGGATTTGCCGGCGGTGCAATCGACCGCGCTCGTACGCGCGTCGAGCGAGCCTCCGGCGGAGACGCCGCAGACCAATCCGCCCGTCGGCCCCACGAGCCCGCCGGTGACGCTCGTGTGCAGCGCGACCGGCAAGGGCACGACCGTCGGCGAATTCGGCGAGAGCTGGACCGACGGCCTCGGCAAAGTGCGTTGGGCGCGCACCGGCGTCGATTTCGCGAACCTGTCGGCGAGCCTGACGTACGCCGACGCGAGCGCGGCTCACACCGTCGCGCTCCTCGCCCCGCCGAGCGCGTCGAAGCTCGAGACGCGCATGGGCGTCGCCGTGCGCGACGAGGGCGTCATGGCCGCGCATTACCGATTCGCGAGCCGCTCCTCGACGGGCAAGCTGAACCCGGTGCAAGTCGATCTCCGCGTGGTGGACGCCGAGCAAACCGCGCGTGCGTCACGCGACGATTCGCGTCGAGCCGTTCCGCGTGTCGCGCTTCGGCTTCAGCGGCGTCGCGCACGTCGTCGACGGTGGCGTCGTCTTTCAAACCGCGGACCAGCAGCCGCTTCACTTCGTCTCCGACGACGGAAAGCAAGAGACGCTCGCGGCGCCGCCAATCCCCGTGCGCGAGGCGTGGCGCTCGGGCACTCGCTGGTTGCTGCTCGACGCCGACGACGAGGTGATCGAGATGGCGGTCTCCGACGACGGCGGCAAGACGTGGTCGCTGCGCGGCTGGGCGTTCGGCCCGACGCCGGCGTCCGGCGACTCGCAGCTCGAGACCGCCGGCGGCAAGCTCGCGCTGCGCGCCGGCGACGCGCTCTACGACGTCGCGTGGCCGGTCGCGAGCGATCCGCCGCCGGGCACCGTCGTCGACACGAGCCAGTCGGACGCTCGGTGCGACGGTCTCGTGACCGGCACGACGCCGCACCAGACCCGCGTTCGAGGCGCCGCGCCGGTCGTCATGCACCTCGGCGGCGCGACGTGGACTGCGACCGACCGCGTGCTCCACGACGCCACGTCGGGCAAGGCGTGCGCGTCGGCCTACCTCGTCGAGCAAGGCCGCGACGCGAACGGCATCGTCGTGCCTGGGCCCGGCGGCGCGTGGTCCGGATGGACGTTCCGTTCGGCCGGCGAGAAATCGCTCGCGCAGCCTTTCGCGTGCAAATGACGCTCGCGCCGCAATCGGCGGCGCTCCTTCCGCGCGGGTGAACGTGCGGCTAAACTGACGAGAATGGGCAGGGCTCTTTCTTCGTCTTGGGCGTTCGTGTCGATGGTCGCGTTCGTGGCGTGCAGCTCCTCGCCGGCGACGAATCCGCAGTCCGGGCCGCCGGCCGGGTGGGCCGACGGTCACGCGTCGATCCCGTCCGAGGCGCAGCCCGAGGACGTCTCGTCGCCGACGACCGTGATCGGCACCGGCACGCCCGCGAGCTGCACCGCCGACGCGTTCGTCGCGGCCGTCGCGCAAGGCGGCGTCATCACGTTCGACTGCGGACCCGACCCCGCGACGATCGTCCTCTCGTCGCCCGCGAAGGTCTTCAACGACAAGGGCACGAAGCTCGTCATCGACGGCGGAAACAAAGTCACGCTGAGCGGCGGCGGCACGAGCCGCATCCTCTACATGGCCACGTGCGACAAGGCGCAGGTCTATCCGCCGGGCCCCGGCGACTGCAACACGAACCCCGGCGTGCAGCTCGTCGTCCAGAACCTCACGTTCGTCGACGGCAGCGCCAAGGGAATCGCCGACACCAACAACGCCGGCGGCGGCGGCGCCATTTACGCGCAAGGCGGCAGCCTCAAGGTCGTGAGCTGCCGATTCTTCGACGACGTCTGCGACGATCTCGGCTCCGACGTCGGCGGCGGCGCGATCCGCAAGCTCGACTACCTCGTCGCGCCGGGCGCGGGCCCCGCGCGGCCCGTCTGGATCGTGAACAGCACCTTCGGCGCGCCCGGCATGGGAAACTCGTGCGCGAACGGCGGCGCGCTCAGCAGCATCGGCGTCTCGTGGAACATCTTGAACTCGTGGTTCTCGAACAACACCGCCGTCGGCCACGGCGCCAACTCGGGGCAGGGCGGCAACGGCGGCGCGATCTACAACGACGGAAACGAAATCGTCCTGAACGTCACGAGCAGCCTCATCGAGAACAACATGGCGAACGAGGGCGGCAGCGCCGTCTTCTTCGTCAGCAACGACAAGAGCGGCTCGATCACGATCAAAGACTCGATCACGCGCAACAACCCGAAGGGCACGTTCGAGACGCCCGGGCTCCCCGGCTTCTACGTCATCGCGAAGTCGGACGCCGACACGACCGGCTCGCAGATCCTGCCCTGACCCGGTTTGACCGCGGAGCGATCGTCGCTAAGATCTTCGTCGGGCACGATCGCCCGTGCGGTCGCGCTACGCGGCGGCGAGTCGCCCCGCTGGACGATGAACGATGAGCTCGTTTCGCTTCTCTCGGATCTGAACGGCGTTCGACAGTCCCCGCGGTGGCACCCGGAGGGTGACGCCCTCTTTCACTCGCTGCAGGTCTTCGACCTCGCGCGTCGAGCCACGAAAGACCGTGTTTTGTGGGCTGCCGCGCTCTTTCACGACGTCGGCAAGGCGGTCGACGGACCGCTCCACGACGAGGTCGGCGCGGATCTGCTCGAGGGCTTGCTCCCCGATCGCGCAGTGTGGCTCGTGCGGCACCACCTCGATTTGCTGAAGGACCCGCGCGGCACGCGCTGGCGCTTCCGCGGGACGAGCGAGCTCCGCGATTTGGAGCAGCTCCGCCGCTGGGACGTCGGCGGCCGAAAACCGAGCGCGCGCGTGCTCTCGATGGACGGCGCGCTCGCCGAGCTCTTCGACGCGCCATGAGCTGGGAACGTCACGGCGGCCTCCGCTCCGCCATCGCTCAGCTCGCCGCGCAGATCATGTACGGCGAAGACGTCAAACAGTACTTCACCGCCAAGCGCCTCGCGGCCAAGCGTCTCCTCGGGCGCGCGAACGCGAAATCGATCCGCTATCGCCCGCAGGATCTCCCTTCCAACGGCGAGATCAAGCAGGCGCTGCTCGAGCTGGTGACCGAGATCGAGGGCGACGGGCGGACGCGGCGGCTCTTCGCGATGCGCGTCGTCGCGCTCGAGGCGATGGCGGAGCTCGAGCCGTTCGCGCCTCGGCTCATCGGGTCGGTCGCGACGGGGCACGTGCGGAGCGGCAGCGACGTCGACCTCCACGTGTTCGCGTGGGACGCCGCCGACGTCGAGACGCACCTCCGCGCGCTCGGCTGGACGTTCGAGACGGCGCGCGTGAGCATCATGAAGCAGGGCAAGGCGATGGAGTTCACGCACTTCGTCGTCGCGGACGTCTTCCCGCTCGAGCTCACGGTCTACGCGCCGAACGAGCTCGCGAATCGACCGCGCAGCAGCACCGACGGCAAGCCCATCGTGCGCCTCCGCGCGCCGACGCTGCGCAAGCTGTGCGAGCGCGAGCACCCCGATCTCTGGGCGAAATACCTGGCCGACGGGACGACGCCGACGATGGAAGAAATCCTCGCGGCCGAAGACAGCGCCGACGATCCGCCGGTCGAGCCGATCGACGAAGAGCTCGACGAAGCGACCTGGCTCGCGATGAACGCGGAGCCGGTCGACGCGCCCGACGAGAGCGCGCCCGAGGAGGACGAGCCCGAACGCGAGAAGCGAATTCGCCGGCCGCCGCGAGGGCGCGCGCGCCGAGACTGGCGCGTCTGAGACGCCGCGTCAGCCGACGATTCGGCGGACGCCGGCGCCGACGTCGCGACTCTCTCGTCCGCCCGCGGACGCGACGACGAGCGACGTGCCCTCCACGGGGAGCGACCACGTCGCGCGCCAGTCGTCCGCGTACGCGTCGTCGCCGACCGCGGCGATCACGTCGCCGGCGAGCGTCGAGACGCGGAGCGAGCGCGCGCCCTGCGCCGCCCGCTGCGACTCGAGAAAGAGGTGGAGTGCGGTGCGGCAATCGCTGCTTCGGCGCTGACGTCGGTCCATCGCCCGATGGTGCGCGGATCGCCTGAAAACGGCCAAGTTCGCGGCCGCCCGTGTCAGGGGCCCATGCCCGGGTCGAACATCGGGCGGAGCTCGGACTCGCCCTCGAACTCCGGCCAGTGCTCGTGGTGCAGCTCCATGAACTCGGTCGCGACGCGCAGGGCTTCGGCCTTGGTCGCCGCCTGGATGATCGCCCACCCGCCGATCACCTCTTTGCTCTCGGTGAACGGCCCGTCCGTCACCGTGATTTTGCCGCGCTCGAGGCGGATCCGCGCGCCGTCTTTGCTCGGCAAGAGGCCGCCGGTGTCGACGAGCGAGCCGTCGGCGAGCGATTTCTGGACGAACTCGTGCATCGCCTCGAGCAGCGCGGGCGGCGGCCCAGCTTGGCGGTGCGACTCGGAATGACGAAGGAACGCGAGGTATTTCATGGCTGTTTGGTTCTCCAAACCGAGGACGAACGAGATCCCTCGGACCCGACACTTCGTCCAAAAAAAAATGGGAGCGCCGCGACCGCGCGTGCGACATTCCCGCGACCATGCACCGGCTGCTCGGCGACCTCGTCGATCTCCTACGCCTCGAGCGACTCGACCGCGATCTCTTCCGCGGCCAGAGCCAGGACCTCGGCTGGGGCGCCATCTTCGGCGGCCAGGTGCTCGGGCAAGCGCTGTCGGCCGCGGTGCAGACGGTCGCCGCCGATCGCCACGTCCACTCGCTGCACGGGTACTTCATCCGCGCGGGCGACGTGCGGCGGCCGATCGTCTACCAGGTGGAGCGGCTGCGCGACGGCAAGAGCTTCACGACGCGCCGCGTGTCGGCCGTGCAAGAAGGCCAGACCATCTTCAGCCTCGAGGCGTCGTTCCAGGTCGACGAGTCGGGCTTCGAGCATCAAGACGCGATGCCCGACGTGCCGCCGCCCGAAGCGCTCCGCTCCGAGCGCGACATGGCGCTCGACCTCGCCGACGCGCTCCCGCCCGCGCTCCGCTCGCGCGCGACGGCCGAGCGCCCGATTCGAGATCCGCCCGGTCGAGCTGCGAAACCCGCTCGCCCCGGTCGTGGCGCCGCCGCGCCGTCACCACTGGTGCCGCGCGATCGACGCGCTCCCCGACGACCCGGCGCTCCACCGCTACCTCCTCGCGTACGCGTCGGACTTCGCGTTCCTCGGCACGTCGATGGATCCGCACGGCGTGAGCTGGCTCTCGCCCGGGATGCAGGTCGCCTCGCTGGATCACTCGATGTGGTTCCACCGCCCGTTCCGCTTCGACGACTGGCTGCTCCACGCCGTCGAGAGCCCGTCGGCCTCGGGCGGTCGCGGCCTCGCCCGCGGTCGCTTCTTCGATCGCGCGGGCAAGCTCGTCGCGACGTGCGCCCAAGAGGGGCTCATTCGCAAGCGCGCGTGAAACGATGGCAGCCGGCGCGACGCTCTACCACGTGGACCTCGTCCTCTCCGACGTCGATCGCGGCGTGTACGAGACGCTCGCCGTGCGCGTCGCGCAGCACCCCTCCGAGTCGGTTCGATACATGACGACGCGCCTCCTGGCGTACGCCCTCGCGTACGAAGAAGGCATCGCGTTCAGCAAGGGCGGGGTCTCGAGCCGAGACGAGCCGCCGCTCTCGGTGCGCGACGCCACGGGCGCGCTCCGCGCGTGGATCGAAATCGGCGCGCCCGCGGCCGAGCGCCTCCACAAGGCGTCCAAGGCGTGCGATCGCGTGAGCCTCTTCACGTCGGTCGACACGGCGTACCTCGCCGGCGAGCGCATTCACCGGCGCGAGTCGATCGAGATCTTCCGGCTCGACGGCGCGTTCGTCGACGCGCTCGGCGCGCGCATCGAGCGCCGCACCTCGCTCGAGCTCGTACGCACCGACGGACGTCTCTACGCGACCACCGCCGCCGGCGTGCTCGAGGGCGAGCTCGCGCGCGGAGCGCCCTGAGGTCGTCGAACGTCGACGGATGACGCCCGCTCGCGCTTTCGGTACGGTGGGATGCATGCGGCAAATCCTTTGGCTTTCGACGTGCTTTGCGCTGGCGTGCGTCGGGGACTCCGCGCCGACGTCGACCTTCATCGGCACGTGGACGTGCGACATCACGCAGACCGTGACGATCGGCGGCAACCCCCAGCCGTCGTCGACGGTCACCGACACGGTCATCATCTCCTCGCCGGCCGCCGGGCAGCTCTTGATCGACGACCAAACCGGACAGGGCGACTGCGTGATCGACGCGTCCTACTCCGGCGCCACGGCCGCCGTGACGGGCGGAACGTGCGCGCAGGTCTTTCAAGCGGACACCGCCACGCTCACCTACGACGGCGGCAACTTGATCCTCGGCAGCGGGACGATCTCGGGCAACGCCAAGGCGGCGTTCTCGGGCACGGTCAGCGGTCAGAGCGTCGTCGGGACGCTCGACGCGACGATCGCGTGCACGCCGCCTTGAAGTAGAGGTCACTCCGCCACGAAACCGAACCACAGGTTCGTCGTCGGCCCCGAGCGCGACTCGAGCACGATCTCCGAGCCCGTCGCCGCGGTGCGCGTGATCGAGAGGTGCAGCGTGTCCCCGTCGTTTCCGGTTTGCTTGTCCCACGCGAACGTCAGCCCGGCAGGGCTCGTCGTGTCGAGCGCGTCGACGCTCCAGTCGCTCGTCGGCGCATCCGAGAAGAGCCGCACGTCGATCGTCTTCGTCTCGCCGAGCGCGATCGGGATGCCGTTCGTCGTCGTCACCTTGCCTTGAAAGGTGATGTTCTGCTTCGCCGTCAGGACCGGCGCCGCGTTGAAATACGGGCCGGGGAGGACCGGCACGCACGGGTCGTGACCCGCGAGCGCCGACGCGTTCGACCACGTGCGCTGAACCATGTACGGCCCGACGAGGCGCTGAAAGCTCTGCGGCTCGAGATCGCACAGGTCGGCGATCTCGGCGCCGGGGACGTAGTTCCAAATCAGGTGGTCGACGTCGGTGAAGCTCCACCCGGGCGCGGTCTGCAGAAACGGATCGGTCGCGGCCTCGACGAGCTCGTGGGACACCGTCGCGGTGACAGCGTCGAGACCCGTGAGCGTGCCGGCCGACGGGCAGCGAGGGAAGACCGCGTAAACGAGGCTCGTGCTCGCGAGACCCTGAAAGTGAAAACCGTTGAAGTCGCTGCAGCTCGTGCCGAACTGCGGATCGGCCACGGTCGTCGACGACGGATAGAAAATCGCGAAGACGTCGTTCGGGTCGCCGTTGAGCGGCCACCCGGCGTGCGTGCCGTCGAGGTAACCGGCGAGCCACGACTCGATGCCGGCGGTGTCGATCGTCGCCGGCGGCGAGTCGCTCACGACGATCGAGCTCGCGACGCTCAGCGGCCCGACGCCGTACTCCGACGTCGTCCCGCTCCAGTACGTGGACGCGGCGAGCTGCTGGAGAAAATCTTCGACTTGGCTTTGCTGCGCGTCGTTCGCGAAGAAAATCGGGAAGACCTTCGGCGCGGCCTGCACCGGCCCGTGCTGGTTCTGGACTTGGGGCGGCGCGGGCCGAGGCAGCGGCCCCGCGTCGGACGCGTCGGCGCCCGCGTCGCCCGGAGCCGTGTCGTCGGAGCTGCAAGCCAGAAGCAGAACCGCAGCCGCGGCTCGGAGCCATCGAGTCACGACACTGACTTCTCACGAAGCTTCCCTTCGCGCAAATCCCCGTTCACTATTCTGGGCGATGACACGACGAGCGAGCTTGGGATGCGCCGCGCTCCTCGCCGGGTGCGCCGCGCTCGGCGCGTGCGCCGACATCCTCGGCATCGACGACGGAAAGACGCGCCAATACGACGCGTCCGTCGCGGACTCGGCGGCGGACGCGGGGCGGGACGTCGCTCCCGACGCGCCCGCCGACGTCGCCGCGGACGTCCCCGTCAGCCCGATTGCGTGCGGCGCGACGACCTGCAACGCGCTCGTCGAAGCGTGCTGCCGGACGGGCGATCCCGCCGACGCGAGCGCCGAGTCGTTCGCGTGCGTCGCCTCCGACGCCGGGTGCGCGGGCCTCCGCGTCGTCTGCGACGGCCCCTCGGATTGCGCGTCGCTCGGAAAAGCCGGCGACGAGTGCTGCGCGATCGTGCCCGACGGCGGCTCGCGCGCGACGACGACCGCGTGCGTGGCGCCGGGCGCGTGCGGCGGCGCGGTCGTTTGCACGACTGGCGACGACGAGTCGTGCGACTTCGACGCGGGCCAGACGTGCCAACCGAGCATCGCGACGATCCTCGGTTATTCGATTTGCAAGTGATCCGAGGCTCAGCCGCCCACCGGGGTTGCGCGCTCACCATCGGTTGATTATGATACACCGATGAATGGACTCGCTCTCCGCCGCGGCTGACCTGTTCGGGCTCTTCGCCGAGCCGACGCGCGTGCGCCTCCTGCGGCTCCTCAGCGACCACGAGCTCTCGGTGGCCGAGCTCGTCGCGGTGACCGAGCTCCCGCAGTCGAGCGTCTCGACGCACCTCGGCAAGCTGCGCGACGCGGGCCTCGTTCGCGATCGAAAGAACGGGACGTCGACCTATTACGCGCTCGCGAGCGACATGCCGGCGGGCGCGCGCGGCGTGTGGAAGCTCGTTCACGAGAACGTGAGCGACGGCGTCCTCGCGAGCGATCGGCGGCGCGCTTCCGAGGTGCTGCGTGCGCGGAGCGGCGGCTTCCCCGACTCGATCGCCGGCGAGATGGAACGCCACTACTCGCCCGGGCGGACGTGGGAGACGCTCGCCGCGTCGTTCGTCGGGCTGCTTCGGTTGGGGCGCGTGCTCGACGTGGGCTCGGGCGACGGCGCGGTCGCCGAGATGCTCGCGCCGCGCGCGCGCGCGATCACCTGCCTCGACGCGAGCGAGCGCATGGTCGCCGCCGCCAAGAAGCGCCTCGCGCGGTTCGACGAGTCGCGCGTCGTCCTCGGCGACATGCACACGCTCCCGTTCGGCGACGCGAGCTTCGACCAGATCACGATGCTGAACGTCCTCGTGCACTCGAACGCGCCGGCGAAGGCGATGGCCGAGGCGGCGCGCGTGCTCGCGCCCGGCGGGGATCTCGTGGCGGTCACGCTCGACGCGCACGAGCACGAGGACGCGGCTCGAGCGTGGGGTCACGCGCAGCTCGGCATTTCGCCCGCTGCGCTTCGTCGTTTCGCGCAGCGCGCCGGGCTCGCCGCCCTTCGCTGCGAGGTCGTGACACGCGAGCGGCGTGCGCCACACTTCGGCGTCGTCGTTCTCTTTGCGAGAAAATCAACATGAGCACCTTCGAAAAGATTCGCGCGATCGCGAAAGACCGGATCCTCGTCCTCGACGGGGCGATGGGCACGATGATCCAGCGCCATAAGCTCGGCGAGGCCGACTACCGCGGCGCGCGCTTCGCGTCGCACACGCGCGATCTCCAGGGCGACAACGACCTGCTCTCGCTCACCAAGCCCGAGGTCGTCCGCGGCATCCACGCGGCGTACCTCGACGCCGGCGCGGACATCATCGAGACCAACACGTTCAACGCGACGCGCCTCGTGCAGAGCGACTATTTCCCGTCGCAGCTCGACACGCTCGTTCGGGACGTCAACCTCGCCGCCGCCGGGCTCGCGAAGGAGGCCGCGCGCGACGCGGAGAAGCGCGACGGGCGCCCGCGCTTCGTCGCCGGCGCGATCGGCCCGACCGGCAAGACGCTCTCGCTCTCGCCGAAGGTCGACGATCCGTCGTTTCGCGCGGTGACGTTCGACGAGGTGAAGGACGCGTACGCCGAACAAGTGCGCGCCCTCCTCGAGGGCGGCGTCGACTTGCTCCTCGTCGAGACGATCTTCGACACGCTCAACGCCAAGGCGGCGCTCTTCGCGATCGACGAAATCCTCGAAGAACGCGGCGAGCGCGTGCCGATCATGATCTCGGTGACGATCACCGATCAGAGCGGGCGCACGCTCTCGGGACAGACGGTCGACGCGTTCTGGACCTCGGTCGCGCACGCGCGGCCGCTCTCGATCGGCGTCAACTGCGCGCTCGGCGCGGCGCAGATGCGTCCGTACGTCGAGCGCCTCGCGCGCATCGCCGACCCGCTCGTCAGCGCGTACCCGAACGCGGGGCTGCCCAACCCGCTGGCGGCGACCGGCTACGACGAGCTGCCCGAGCAGACCGCCGCGTTCCTCCGCGAGTGGGCGGACGACGGCCTCGTGAACATCGTCGGCGGCTGCTGCGGCACGACGCCGGATCACATCCGCGCGATCGCGCGCGCCGTCGAGAAGAAGGCGCCGCGCGTCCCGATCGAGCCCGATCACCTGACGCGCTTCAGCGGCCTCGAGACGCTCACGATCACGCCCGAGTCGAACTTCACCATGATCGGCGAGCGCACGAACGTGACGGGCTCGGCGAAGTTCGCCGAGCTGATTCGCAAAGGCGACTTCGGCAAGGCGACCGAGGTCGCGCTCGATCAAGTGCGCGGCGGCGCCAACCTGCTCGACGTCAACATGGACGAGGGCATGCTCGACGGCGAAAAGTCGATGGCGAAGTTCCTCGACATCGTCGCGACCGAGCCCGAAATCGCGCGCCTGCCGATCGTCGTCGACAGCTCGAAGTGGACCGTCCTCGAAGAGGGCCTCAAGCACGTCCAGGGCAAAGGCATCGTCAACTCGATCAGCCTGAAAGAGGGCGAAGAAGAGTTCCTGAAGAAGGCGCGCACGATCCGCCGCTACGGCGCGGGCGTCGTCGTCATGGCGTTCGACGAAAAGGGCCAGGCCGAGACGGCCCTGCGCAAAGTCGAAATCTCGCAGCGCGCGTATCGCTTGCTCACCGAGGTCGTCGGCTTTCCGGCCGAGGACATCGTCTTCGATCCGAACGTGCTCGCGATCGCGACCGGCATCGAGGAGCACAACGCCTTCGCCAAGAACTTCATCGAGGCCGCCAGGCGCATCAAGGCGACGTGCCCGCGCGTGAAGATCTCCGGCGGCATCTCGAACCTGTCGTTCTCGTTCCGCGGCAACAACGTCGTGCGCGAGGCGATCCACACCGCCTTCTTGTTCCACGCGATCGAGGCCGGCCTCGACATGGGCATCGTCAACGCCGGGCAGCTCGGCGTCTACGCGGACATCCCGACGGAGCTGCTCGAGCACGTCGAGGACATCCTCTTCGATCGCCGCCCCGACGCGACGGAGCGCATGGTGGAGCTCGCCGAGCGCGTGAAGGGCGCCGGAAAGAAGCGGGAGCTCGACCTCTCGTGGCGCGAGGCGCCGGTCCAGAAACGCATCGAGCACGCGCTCGTCGCCGGCGTCGTCGAGTTCATCGAGCAAGACGCCGAGGAGGCGCGAAAGCTCTTCGGCAAGCCGCTCAGCGTGATCGAAGGTCCGCTCATGGACGGCATGAAGATCGTCGGGGATCTCTTCGGCGCCGGGAAGATGTTCCTGCCTCAGGTCGTCAAGAGCGCGCGCGTCATGAAGCGCGCCGTCGCGTACCTCGAGCCGTTCATGGAGAAGGAGAAGGACGAAACTTCGAAGCCGAACGGGCGCGTCCTCCTCGCGACGGTGAAGGGCGACGTCCACGACATCGGCAAGAACATCGTCGGCGTCGTGCTGGCGTGCAACAGCTACGACGTGATCGACCTCGGCGTGATGGTGCCCGCCGAGACCATCCTGAAGACCGCGCGCGAGAAGAACGTGGACGTGATCGGCCTCTCCGGTCTCATCACGCCGTCGCTCGACGAGATGGCGTACGTCGCCAAGGAAATGGAGCGACAGAAGATGGACCTCCCGCTCCTCATCGGCGGCGCGACGACGAGCCGGCAGCACACGGCCGTCAAGATCGCGCCCGCCTACCACGAGCCCACCGTGCACGTGCTCGACGCCTCGCGCGCCGTTGGCGTCGTCTCTTCGCTGCTCGATCGCGACCGCAAGCCGAAGTTCGCCGAGGAGAACGCCAAGGACCAGGCGATGCTCCGCGATCTCTTCGCGAACAAGACGAAGAAGGAGCTCACGCCCTACGCCGAAGCGAACGCGACGCCGCAGCGCATCGTGTGGCGCGCCGAGGACGTGGCGACGCCCGACTTCATCGGCAAGCGGATCGTGCGGGAAATTCCGCTCGAAGAAGTTGCAAAATACATCGACTGGACCTTCTTCTTCGCCGCGTGGGACCTGCCGGGGAAGTTCCCCGAGATCCTCTCGCACCCCGAGCGCGGCGCCGCGGCGCGCGACCTCTACGACGCGGGCAAGAAGATGCTCGCGCAGATCGTCGCCGACCGCTCGCTCACCGCGAACGCGGCGTACGCGTTCTTCCCCGCGCACGCCGAGGGCAACGACGTCGTCCTCGAGAGCGGCCAGCGCTTCACGTTCCTCCGCCAGCAGCTCAAGGGCGACGTTCATCGCTGCCTCGCCGACTACGTCGCGCCGAAGGACAGCGGCCTGCGCGATCACGTCGGCGGGTTCGCCGTGACGATCCTCGGCGCCGAGGCGCTCGCGAAATCGTTCGAGGCGAAGCTCGACGACTACAGCGCGATCCTGGTGAAGGCGCTCGCCGATCGCCTCGCCGAGGCGCTCGCGGAGGCGACCCACCAGCGCGCGCGCCGCGAGTGGTACGCCAAGGACGAGTCGCTCGCGCCCGCAGCGCTCATCGACGAGAAATACCGCGGGATTCGCCCCGCGTTCGGGTACCCCGCGTGCCCCGACCACCGCGACAAGCGCCTGTTGTTCGAGCTCCTCGACGCCGAGTCGATCGGCGTTCGCCTCACCGAGCACTGCGCGATGCTGCCCGCGTCGAGCGTGAGCGGCATCTACCTCGCGCACCCCGAGGCGCGGTACTTCAACGTCGGTCGCATCGACCGCGCGCAGATCGAGGACTACGCGCGCCGGCGCGGCGAGACGGTCGCCGAGTGCGAGAAGTGGCTCGCGCCGAACCTCTATTGACGGTCAGAACGCGTAGGACAGGCTCGTCCCGAAGAGCCAATCGAGCATGTGGAGCTGCTCACCGCCCGAGTCGGTGACGAAGTAGCGGAAGCTCGGCAAGTGCAGATCGATGACCACGTGGCCGATCTGAAATGCCGCGCCGATGAGAATCCGCGCGCGCCTGGAAGAACGCGAGCCCGCCGAGGTTGTCTCCTGGCGCGGCGGCCATGCCGACCCCGAACCGCAGCGGCCACGAGACGTGCACGTCGCCGGCGTCGGCGAGCGGAATGAAATACGCGTAGCTCGCCGTCATCTCGAAGGCGGGGCCGGGCGATCCCTTCATGTCGTACACCCAGGTGACCGGCGCGATCTCGAAGCTCAGCTGGTTTCGCCCGAGGAAGACGCCGCCCTGGAGGGCGAAGAGAAACGCGCCGTCGAACGTGTTGAAGCCGCCGCCGAAGTTGCCGGTGATCCCGGCCGTCGCGAAGCCGCCGGCCAGCACGAGGCCGACGAACGGATGCGCGTTTCCGTCGGTCGCGTCGAACTTCATCCACTCGCCCATGCCGGCGCCGCCCCCGCCGCCGTGCGCCGCGCCGAGCGGGCTCGTGCACTTGTTGTCGATGCATTTGAGGCGGCCGCCGCAATCGGACGTCGCGCCGCACGACTCGCCCTCGTGCTCGTCGGTGCACATTTGATTCATGCACTTCAGGCCGCTCTTGCAGTCGGCGCGCGCGCGGCACGACTCGCCGGGTCCGCCGAGGTTGGCGTCGTTCGCGCCCGCCGTCGCTTGCGGTTGCGGTTGCGGTTGCGGCTGCGGCTGCGGCTCCGGTTGCGTCGCCTGCGGCTGCGCACCTTGCGCGTTTGCCGTCAGCGCGCCGCAGAGAATCGCGGCGCAAACGAGTACTGCGCTCGACCTTTTCTTCATCATGACCCCTCTCAACGGTTCTTGCTGAAATCCTCCAGCGCTTCCATTACGGCGTCGTCGACGTTCTCGCTCGGCACGACGTGCACGTGCGAGCCGTCGGTCTCGTCCTCCGACAAGATGACGATCTCCGGATCGTCGTCGTCGCTGGGTCCTCCCGGCGGCGGCATCGTCGACGGGCGGCGCAGGACCGGCGCCGCGCGCGGCACGGCGACCGCGCCCGAGGCGAGCGCGCACGTCACGACGACCGCGGCGACGTTGTCGCGCGCCTCGCGCTCGAGCGTCTTTCCGACGAGGCCGCGCACGAGATCGTCGGCCGAGCGATCGACCGCGAGCACGTCGCCGATCGTGTCCTCGTCGAGGAAGTCGGAGAGCCCGTCGCTGCAGAGGAGGTATTTGTCGCCCGCGAGCATGCGGAAGGAGCGCACCGACACGCGCACGTTCGGCTCCATCCCGAGCGCGCGCGTCACCACGTTCTGCGGCAAGCGCGCGAGCGCGGCGTCGTCGATGTTCGGGCGCATCTCGAGCGCGTCGTTGAGCAGCGAGTGATCATGCGTGAGGAGCTCGAGCACGCCGTCGCGCCAGCGGTAGCAGCGGCTGTCGCCGACGTGCGCGACGTGGATCATCCCGGTCCGCTCGAAGCACGAGACCGCGACCGCGGTCGTGCCCATGCCGCGGAGCTTGTTCGACGTCTTGGCGATGTCGAGGATGTCGTCGTTCGCCTTCTGCAGCGACGCGGCGAGCCGGCGCGCCGCGATCGGCAGGCCGAAGGCGTCGAGATCCGGCTCCTCGACGCCGGCGTTGCGCGCGGCGTGCCCCGTCGCCTCGAAGAAATTCGCGATCGCCGTCGTGGCGAGCGCGCTCGCGACGTTTCCGGCGTTGTGGCCGCCCGCGCCGTCGGCCAGGATGAAGAGCGAGAGGTCCGGTCGAAGGAGGATCGCGTCCTCGTTGTGCTTTCGCACCTTGCCGATGTCCGTTGCACCCGCTGCCGTCACTTTGAGCGGCAAAAAGAGCCGCGTCGGATCGACCATGGAGCCGACGATATCACGTCAGTTTGATCGAGCGAAAAGCGTCGTTGCGTCATGCAAAGAACCATCGTCATCGGCGATCTGCACGGGTGCTTCGACGAAGCGCGCGAGCTGCTCGATCGCCTCGCGGTCACCGAGACCGACCGCGTCCTCTTCGCGGGCGACGTCGTCGACCGCGGCCCCAAACCGCGCGAGTGCGTCGAGCTCGCGATGCGCCACGAGTGCATCCTCGGCAACCACGAGGAGAAGCACCTCCAGCACCGCAAACGAAAGGACGAGGACCTCTCGCCCGATCACCTGCGCACGCGCCGCGCGCTCGGGCCCGAGCACTACGCGTACTTCGCGAAGCTCCCGACGTTCGTGCGTCTGCCGGAGCACGGCGCGGTCCTCGTGCACGCGGGCGTGATGCCCGGCGTGCCCATCGAGTCGCAGGACCCGTATCACCTGCTCCATGCACAATGCATCCATCCTCCGGACAGGAAGAGCTTTTGGCCGTCGAAGGCGCCGAGCACGCACGCCTTCTGGACCAACCACTGGCGCGGGCCCGAGCGCGTGATCTTCGGGCACACGGTGGTCAATCGTCCGCTCGTCGGCGAGCACGCGGTCGGCATCGACACGGGCTGCTGCTTCGGCGGCCCGCTGACGGCGGTCGTGCTCCCGGGGTGGGAGATCGTCAGCGTCGCGTCGCGCCAATCCAAGCGTGAGGATCGGGGCGTGACGCGTTTTCGCATCCACGGCGACGTGAGCGCGTTTTCGTGAGCGTCATCGGGTGACCATCGCGATGTCGGTGGAGCCGTTGGCGCCGTCGATGTGCCCGAGCACGGTCCGGCGTCCGGCGAAGAAGATCGTCGACTGCGGAATCGCCACGTCGGGCGCGCCGGCCGTGTCGCGGTGGAGCTCGACGCGGATGATCGCGGGGTAGCCTCGTTTGTCGAGGTTCGACGACGCCTGGAGCTCGAGACGCTCGCCCGGCGTGCGCTGCGAGAGGCGCGACCATCCTTGGTCGTCGACGAGCGAGAGCACGTAGTGCGTGGTCTTGGAGCCCGCGGCGGTCTTGTCGGTGAGCTCGAGGTCGACCGTGCGCGCGACCGCCGGCGGCCGCGGAAGCTGAGCCGCGGTAGTGACGACCTTCGGTGCGGACGCGCACCCGGCGGCGGCGACGAGGAGGAATGGGAGCAGGCGCATTTCGGAATTTCCTTTCGTGCGCGCCTATCGCAACGGTCGTGCCGGGCTTCTTTTCGCGGCTTCTCGCGCGCCGGCGAGCTCGACCGCGACAACGTGACAGGCGCGCCGCGCGCGCTCCGCCGAATCGTCAACTGCTGATACGCTGCGCGCCATGTCCGAGATCGCCGATCAACTGAACGAAGCCGTCGAGAAAGCGCGCGAGTCGAAGCTCAACACGATCGTCGCCGTCGCGGTCGCTGTCATCGCCACGTTCATGTCGCTCTGCAGCGTGAAGGCCGGCAACATCGCGCAGCAGATGTCGCAGGCGCAGTCGAACGCCGTCGACCAATGGTCGTACTACCAGGCCAAGAGCACGAAAGAGAACATCGCCGAGTCGATGTCCGACGAGCTCACGGTCGAGCGCGACGTCGCCTCCGGCGCGACCGACGAGCAGAAGAAGAAGTTCGACGACGCGATCAAGAAGCAGACGGAGGCGGCCGCGCGGTACGCGAAAGAGAAAGAGGAGATCAAGAAGAAGGCCGAGGGCTTCCAGGCGCAGTGGAACGCGCTCGACGTGCACAACGATCAGTTCGACATGTCGGAGGCGACGCTGAGCGTCGCCATCGCGCTGCTCGGCGTCACGGCGCTCACGCAGAAGCGCTGGATGCTCGCGGTCGCCGGCGTATTCGGCTCGTTCGGCGTCTTCATGGGCGTCTGCGGCTTCGCCAAGCTGCCGTTTCACCCCGACTGGCTCGCGAGCTTTCTCTCGTAACGTCAGCGGTACGCCGCCGACGCGGTGAGGTCGGCGAGCGCCTTCCACAGCGCGTCGAGGGTCGCGCGGGCGTAGGCGCGGGCGCCGCGGATCGACGCCGCGCGCCACGCGAGGCTCACTGGGATCCCGAACACCGACGACGTCAGCATGATGACCAGGTCGATTCGACCGTCGCTGAGGTCGAACGCGATCGTCGCCTCGACGCGCGAGCGCGCCTCGTCGAGCGGCGTCACCGTGGCGTCGACCTCGCAGAGATCGAAGACCGATCGCGGCCGGCGCAGCTCGACGTGCGGCGCGCCCTCGCGCTCGAGGACGCGCGTTCCGGTCGCGGTGAACAAGGCGTCCGCCAGCACGCGCTCCACGCGCTCGGCCGGGGCATCGAGCTCGCGCGACTCGACGACGTGCCATCGCGAGCGGAGGTCGCGGATGTGAGCGGAGCCCTCGCCGTAGGACGCGTACAGACCTCGATCATGCTCGCGCCCCGCGCGGCTTGCAACCACGCCCCGACGCCGCCGCCGAGCCCCGCCGTGGCTCGCCGGCGGGCTCGGTCCGGTTGACTCGGCGCTCGGTCGACCGGCTCACGTGGATCGTCTTCGCGCGTTGAATTAAGGTGCTCGCCATGTGCCGCAACATCCGCGTCCTTCATCATTTCGAGCCGCCGACGACGAAAGACGAAATGCGCGCCGCCGCGCTGCAGTACGTCCGCAAAGTGAGCGGCACCAACAAGCCGAACGCGCGAGAAGAGAAAGCGTTCGCCCGCGCCGTCGAGCAAGTCGCGCAGGCGACCGAGCGCCTGCTCGCGTCGCTCGAGCCGCACGGCGCCGTCCGCACCCGCGACGGCGAGCGCGAAAAAGCCCGCGCGCGCTGGGCGCGGCGTTCTGCCGCGATGCCTTGAACCGCGCGATGAAGCCGTGTATCGCTGGACGGCGCCGCAGAGACGCGGGGAGACCGCGGCGAATCGCGGCGTAAGAACGCCCAAATGCAGCCGCCCGGATACCCCCCGCCCCCGCAATACGGTCCGCCTCCGCAGTACGGCATGCCGCCGCAGCAGCCCGCGTACGGGCGACCGCCGTATCCATCGCAGCCGCACGCGCCGCCTCCGCAGGGCAAGTCCAAAGCGGGCTTGTTCGTCGGGCTCGGCCTGGGGGCCGTGGTCCTGCTCGGAATCGTCGGGGCCGTCGGCTTTTACGCCTACGGTCACTTGAAGCGCGGCTCGCTCCCGCTCGACGCGAACAAGCTCCCCGCGCAGACGCGCGAGATTGACACGCGCCTCATCGACGCGACGCGCGAAGACAACTCGCGCGTGAAGAAGATCTATCTCGCGTCCGAGCTCGCCGACGGCTTCTGCTCGGGCCACATGGACCCCGCGACGCACCTCGAGATGATCGGGATTTGGGGCTCGAAGGAGGCCAAGGAGTTCTTCGAGCCGAAGCACCTCGACGCCGTTCGCGGCGTGATGGAATGCGGCACGCAGCTCGCGACGAACCTCGACGACAACCACGCGTCGTACCTGCGCTTCGACGCGGACGACGACAAGTCGGACACCTTCGCGCGCCACCGCGTGCGCATCGGGCACTTCAAGATGAAGACGTTGCCCCCGCTCGAGGGCTACACGTCGGTCTCGTTCGGTACGATCTCCGGCTTCTGCCAGACGACCACGCCGCCGTACGCGTCGTCGTCGTCATCGCTGTCGACGCTCCTCACTCCGCCGCCGGCGGGCTCGGCCGCCGCGCCGCCCACGACGACCACCTCGTGCACCGAGAAGAGCAACGCCGCCTTCGCGGTGGGCAACACGTGGTTCTTCTCGGACAAAGAGTCGCTCGAAGAGCTCTCGAAGACCGTGCTCGTCCCGAAGACGACGCTCCCGACGCGGGTCGCCGCGATCCAGGACGCGTTCAACGAGACGTCCAACCTGCCGCAGGTCTCGCTCATCGCCGAGCCCAAGTCGTCGAAAGAGTTCCTCGAGTATCCGTGCGACTGGGCGGCCTCGCAGCTCGGCATCCGCTACGGCTCGCTCTCCGCGTCCGGCTCGGGCAGCGGCTCGTCGTCGGGCTCGTCGTCCGACATCACCAGCCGGAAAGATTTCATCGAGGCGTGTTTCCCCGAGAAGCAGGACTCGAAGCTCATCGAGGAGATCGACGCGAAGCTCCGCGCCATCGCCTTCGAGACCGATCCCGACTACGTGCGCGCGGGCGCCGTCGCCGGCAACATCGTGCTCGTCACGCGCGACGAGGACACGGCCAAGGACGCCGAGCGCGCGGTGAAAGAGCTCGTCGGCGATTGGAAGTCGCAGATCGAGCTGAACGCGCCGAAGCTCATCAAAGCCGGGAAGGACCAAGCCTCGACGAGCCGCGAGAAGAAGTTCTCCGACGTCGCCGACACGTATTTCCAGGCGCTCTCGAAGATGAAGATCACGCGCTCGGGCCGCACCATCAAGCTCGCGTACAAGGCTCCCTTCACGAAAGAAGACGAGAGCGAGCTCAAGGGCGACACCAAGGGCGACGACAAGCGACTCGCCGTCACAGACATCCTCGAGGCGATCCGCGACAAGAAGCCGATTCCGCAGAGCGGGCTCGCGAAGCTCGTCGGAAACTCCTGGGCGACGTACCTCCTGCTCCCGCCGCTGCCGCCCCGCCCGCCGTCGCCGATGACCAAGCTCTCCGTCGAGGAGTGCAAGTCGCTCCAGACCAAGCTCTCGTCGGTGCACCTCTCGGATCTTCCGAGCGGCGACGCGAGCAAGGCGTACCTCGATCAGAAATACGCCTACTGCGACTACAAGCAGCCGCAGGTCACCGAGGACCAGAAAAAGTGCCTCGCGACCTTCACCAGCTCGACCGAGTACGCGGCGTGCGTGGGCGGCGACGGGGTCGACCCGCGCATGCCGCCCGAGTCCGAGTTCGGCGACAAAAAGAAGAACTGACCGGGGCCGGCGCTCTGCACAGATGTGCAGAGCGCTGCACGGTCCTCGCCGCCGCCGCGTGACGAAGCCCGCACGAATCCGTGCTGGCCCGGACGTTGCGTGAGGCGGGCGGCATGACCCAGCTCGTCGAAGGCATCGTCGCCGGCGTCATCGTGAACGCACTCGTCTTCGCCGGCGCGGCCATCCTGTTGGCGCGCCGGCCGATGCGCTGACGTTCGTCTCAGTTGCCGTAGAACCAGTAGTCGGCGGTGTAGGGCTCTTTCATCGTCGTGCCCGCGTTCTGGCCGTCGCACGTCGCGCTCGGCGCGATGCCGCCGTCGGTGTCGAGCCGCTGGACGTAGCTCGTCTTGCCGAGCTCGCTCGTGCCGCCGTTCGCGATTGATTGGAGCATCAGCCACGGCACCGACGACGCGCCGCCGTCCGGCGTGAACGCCGCGAGCTTCTTCCCGACGACGAAGGCCTGGTCGGTCGTCTGCCACTCCGGCGAGCCCGCGTCGTTGGCGAAGTGGTGGCCGATGAGCTTCTGCGCGCAGTCGTGCAGATCCGCCTCCGGCCCGATGAACAACCACGCGTACGTCGTTCCCGCGTCGGTCGTCGTCGCCGTGCAGGTGTAGTCCTGCGTGCCGCTCGCCGCCGCGTGAAGGAGCACGCCACCGCCGCCGTCGGGAATGGCGAGCGACGGCTCGACGGTAGGCTCGACGGTCCACGACGACGGACAGCCGGCGTCGCCGGCGTCGTTGGTCGACGAATCCTGCGCGGCGTCGTTGGTCGACGAGTCTTGCTTCGCCACGTCTTGCGTCGTGTCGAGCGAGGCGTCGCTTCCGCCGTCGGTTTGGGTCGAGTCGTCGCCGCTGCACGCTTGCGCGAGCAAGAGTCCGAGCGACGCGGCGCCGAGCAGGACGATGCGCGCGCGCTTCATCGCTCGCTCCGATCGCGCGAAATCCCCGCGAGCCGCCTCGCGCGGGTCGGGGCGTCGCCGAAGGTGCCGCTCCACGTACTGCCGTCCTGATCGAACGTGACCACGAACCCCTCGCCTTCGCGCGCGACGGCCAGGTTCTGCACCTCGCCGCGGGCGGGCAGCGTCCAGAGCGCGTGCGGCTCGCTCCAAGCGCGATGCGCCCACCAGATTCGCCCCGCCTCGGCGCGCACGACCACGTGCTGATCGCCGTCGATTCGAGCCATCGCCGCCGGGTGCTCCGGCGCGTGCGTGCAAGCCGCGCAAGCCAGTACCGCCGCAGCGCCCATCCAAGTGCGCAGATTCATGGTTCCCTCTCTTTGCCTGGACCACGCACGAGCCAGGCGGAGGTTTCGAAAAAAATGCTCAGCGCGCGCGGAGGGGCAAAATCATTCGGCCGGCGAGGGCGCCGGCGATCGTCAGGATCACGACCGGCACGACGTGGCCGACGAGCACGTGCGCCGGCTCGCTGAGGGGGCACCAGACGTCCACGCTCACGCCCCCGAACGCTCCCGCCGCGGCTCCGAGCGCCGCGCCCGCGGCCGACGCGTGCACCGCGACGCTCCGCTTCCGAAGGAAGAGCGCCGCGCCGAGCATCGCCGCGCCCGCGACGATCGTCATCGTGAGGCAGCGATAGCCGACGCGCGTGAACGGATCGACGTAGGTCGAGTGCCAGCTCACGAGCCACGCGTACGTGCCGAGCGGCGCGATCAGCGCGACCGAGAGGAGCGCGGTCGACGAGCGCCCGACCACGGATTTCCCCTTCCAGAATGCGATCGACGCGCACGCGACGGCGAGCAGCAGCGCGCCGAGCGCGACGCCGATCGTGATCGCCGCCGGCCTGCCGCTCGCGTGCTTCAGCCCGCCCCAATAGAAGAAGAGCGGAAGACCCGCGAGCGCCGCGATCGTGTACACGACCGCCGCGCGCCTGCGGCCTTGCGAGCGCGTCCGCGCGGGACGGCTCGCCGCCTCGGCGAGGATCTTGTCGCGAAGTGAGGACGACGGGGTCATCGCCGTGCCTCCTTTTCTACCATGCCCTCGCGCAGCGCGCCGCGAAGCGCTTCGTAGGTTCTGTGGGCGCGGAGCTTGACGGCCGTCACGGTGGTCCCGAGCGCTTCGGCGGCCTGCGCGACCGAGAGCCCGTCGAGTTTGATGAGCTCGAAGGCGATTCGTTGCCCGTCCGGAAGACTTTCGAGCGTCTCCTGAACCCGCTCCGCGGCGCGTTTGCTGCGGAGCGCGTCCTCCGGCAGGAGGTCCGAGACGAGGGGCGCCAGGTCGAGGTCGCCGTCGAGGACCTCGCGTTTTCCGCGGCGATACGCGTCGATCGCGAGTCGCCGGGCGATGGCGAAGGCCCACGGCAAGACGTCCGCGCCGGTGGCGTACGTCTCCCGCGCGCAGTGCATCTGGAGAAACGTCTGTTGGACCAGATCCTCGGCGCGGGTGCGGTCGCCGGTCTGGCGGAAAAGAAAGCCGAGGAGGCGCGGAGCCAACCGGTCGTACAGCTCGCCAAACGCCGAATCGTCGCCGTTCGCGTAGCGATCCATCGCGGCGCTCACGGCCAGGCTGTCGTCGTCACGTTCGAGCACCAAACCCCCCGCCTCCCCCCGATCACGCTCGAGTGCGGCAGAAGTTTCGCTTCGGCCGTAGCCCGAAGGTGTCATTTGCGTTACATCATGCCGATGACGGCAAAAAGTTTCCTTTTTGTTGCCGGGGTCGTCATGACTGCGGCCTGCGGCAGCGCGGAGCCGGGCGGATTCGATTCGGGTGCAGTCATCCCCGACGCGTCGCCAGCGGACGCGTCGCCGTCCTTCGACGCGTCGTCGTCGGACGCGAGCGCGGAGGCGGGGCCGAACGCGTGCGCCGGCGACACGCTCGACGCAAATCGCAATCGCTTGCTCCAAACCTATTACGAGTTCCTGAAGGCCACCGCGACGACGCCGCAATCGAACGGCCTCTCGAACGCGGTCACGAGCGCGCTCGACGTGTGGCAGAAGCTCGATCCCTCGTCGCAGGGCGTCTTTCTCACGCTCACCGCGCGCATGCAGGGGAGCGCGCTCGGCAAGGACGGGAGCTCGATGCTCTCGCACGTCACGAAAGTCTATCGAATCACCGGCGGGCAGGGAGCGACCGCGAGCGACCCGGGGAGCTGCGGCGGCGGCGAGTACAACCGAATGATCATGTCGATGGATGCGGAGCTGCACGACGTGCAGGTCGCGGCCAACCAGGACAAAGGCGCCAAGCCGTACGACATCGCCGACGTGATTCCCTCGAGCTACTGGCGCGACTCGCACGACGTCGGCGGCCCGCACGCCCCGTTCGACCTGAGCGACGAGACCAACGGCGGCGCGCCCCGCGGGCAGACGCAGTACTTCCAGGACACGACGTCGACGCTGGCCAAGTCGCCCCTGGGCAGGCAAGATCTGACGACGCTCGTCGACCCCTTCGCCCTCGAAATGGATCAGGACTACGATTGCGTCCACAACTCGAACCCGCTGTGCGACTACATCACTTACGGCCCCGCCTGTTTACCCGAGACGCAGGAAGTCGGGACGCAGGTCTATACCGACACGTACGGAAGCTATGGTGCGCCGTACTCGCCGCAGGCCTGTCCGTAGCGTGTGACGCGCCGGCGACGACGCCCCCGGATCCGACACCGCTCGGCGGCAACGAGCCGGTCAAATATTTCATGACGCCCGACGGATGGGACGGCAAGACGCCGCTCCCGCTCGTCCTCGTGACGCACGGCTACGGCGTCGGCGGGCTCGCGCAGGTGATCTTCTTCAATCTCCAGCCGCTCGTGAACGAGAAGCAGATCATGCTCGTCGCGCCGGACGGGTTGCTCGACTCGGCCGGGAGCTACTACTGGAACGCGGTCGACACGTGCTGCGACTTCGATCATCGAGGAAACGACGACGTCGCATACCTCACCGGCCTCGTCGCCGAGATCGAGTCGAAGTACCCGACCGATCCGAAGCGCGTCTACGTCGTCGGGCACTCGAACGGCGCCTCGATGGCGATGCGGCTCGCGTGCGACGCGTCGAGCACGTTCGCGGCGGTGTTCGAGCTCGCCGGGCCGTTCTGGTCGCAACCTGAATCCCAATGTCACCCGTCGGCGCCCGTCGCGATCCGCGTGCTCCACGGCACCGCGGACACCGAGGTGCCGTACGACGGAGGCAGCGTGGGCGACGTCGGCAACCTCTATTCGCCGGGCGCGCAAGCGATCGCTTCGTTCTGGGCGGAGAAGAACGGGTGCGCGCCGACGCCCGACACGAGCGCGCCGAACATGGATCTCGAGATGGGCATCGCCGGCGCGGAGACGACCGTCGCGCGCTTCACGGGCTGCGCGCAAGGAGGCGACGTGGAGCTCTGGAGCATGCAGGGCGCGGGACACCTGCCGTACCTCACGCCGGACTTTCACGAGATCGTCTGGGACTTCTTCGCCGCGCACTCGAAGTAACGTGGAGCTCGCGCCGGGAACCGTCTTCGCGGGCGATTACCGCATCGAGAGGCCGCTCTCGCAGGGCGGCATGGGCGCGGTCTACGTGGTCTCGCAGCTCTCCACGGGCAAGCTGCGCGCGCTGAAGCTGATGCACGCGGGCCTCGTTCGCGATCCCGACTCGTTTCGCCGGTTCCAGCAGGAGGCGCGCGTGGGCGCGCGCATCCGCAGCGAGCACGTCGTCGAGGTGCAAGCCGCGGGCGTCGACCCGAGCGGCGTCCCGTATCTCGTGATGGAGCTGCTCGAGGGCGAGGACCTCCGCACGCGCTTGAAGCGCGGGCCGCTCGCGCCGGACGAGACGTTCACGATCCTCGAACAGGTCGCGCACGCGCTCGGCGCGGCGCACGACGCGGGCGTGGTGCACCGCGATCTCAAGCCGGAGAACATTTTCTTGGGCGTGGCGCGCCGCAGCGGCGCGAGCCTCGTCGTGAAGGTGCTCGACTTCGGCATCGCGAAGGTGACCGAGGACGAGCGCCGCACGACCGCCGCGTTCGGCACGCCCGTCTGGCTCTCGCCCGAGCAAACGCACAAAGGCGTGATCACGCCGGCGGCGGACGTGTGGGCGTTCGGGCTGCTCACCTTCGCGATGATCACGGGGCACTTCTTCTGGCGCTCGGCGGAGAGCCCGACGGGCTCGGTCGCGACGCTGATGAGCGAGATCCTCTACGACCCGATTCCGCTCTCGTCGGCGAGGGCGGCGGAGCTCGCGGCGCGCGTGCCCGCGGGGCTCGATGCGTGGCTCGGGCGTGCGCTCGAGCGCGATCCGGCCGCGCGATTCCCGAACGTGCGCGTCGCCTTCGCGGAGCTCGCTCCGATCTTGCGGCCTCCCGCAGTCGCGCAAGCGGTCGCGGCACCGCTGCCGCCGCCGCGCGCGAGGGCTGGCCTCGTCGTGGCGCTCGTCGTCGTCGCGCTGCTCGCCGTCGCGGCCGTCGCGATGGCGGCCATGGTGTACGTCCGTGCGCGTCGAGCATCAACGACCATGGCGACGGCCACGGCCACCGCCACCGCCACGCCTACGCTCACGGCCACGTCCATGCCCGCGGCGGCACCGACCGCGAGCAGCCCACCGCGGGTGCAGGTCGGCGGGATGGTCTCCGGCGGCGACGCCGCGCTGAAGAAAGACGTGGAGGACAAGCTCGACGAGTCTCTCGCCGCCGACCTCGCGACCTGCTTCGCCGACGACCCGACGCACGCGCGGAGCGGGCAGCTCATCGTCTCGCTCCAGGTCGCCCCCGACGGGCACGTCGCCTCCATGCCGAGCTCGTTTTCGGCGACGGCGGGCAGCTCCGTCCACTGCATGAAGGAGAAGCTGACCGCGACGAAGTTCGTCGCGCGGTCTCGCGCGAGCACGATCACAATCGTGCTGCTCTGGAGCTCGCCGTGACGCGCGCGCTCACGGCGCTCGTCGTCCTCGCGGCGTGCGCGAGCGAACCGCCGCCTTCGCGCCGCGTGCCGATGGTCGCGATCGCCGTGCCGCAGGCGCACGTCGCGGACGCGCCGCGAGCGCCCGAGCAGGCCTCCCCGCCCGCGCCGCTCGCGTGCATCGCGCGCTACTACGGCGACACGACGCGCAAGGACGCGGCGGGCTGGTCGCTCGTCCTCCCCGACGGCTCCGCGATTCCCTACGACGACGGGCGCCAGAAAACCCTCGAGGAGCGCTTCGACTCGCCCGATGTCCGCGACGTGTACGAGCTCGTCTACCCGACCGGACCGATTCGACCCGTCACCGAGGTCGACTTCGATCCCGGCCGCATCCGCATCGACGCGCTCTTCTTCGCGACGTACGGGAAAACCGCGAGAGACGTGCAGGCGGCGCTCGTCCCCGTTCGGCTCGGCGGAAAGACATTCTGGGTCCACCGCATGATCGAGGCGCCGCTGCGTCGGGTCGCCGCGCACGTCGACGCCGCGATCCGGCGCGACCCGACGCTCTCGCGCTTCTTCGAGTCGCCCGGCGGCACGTTCAACTGGCGGCGCATCGCGGGTAGCGATCAGCTCAGCATGCACTCGTGGGCGATCGCGATCGACCTCGACACGAAGCGCGCGAGCTACTGGCGCAACGAACGTCGAGACCGCCCGCTCGCGTGGAAGAACGGCTACCCGCAGGCCATCGTCGACGCCTTCGAGGCCGAGGGCTTCGTGTGGGGCGGCCGCTGGTACCACTTCGACACGATGCACTTCGAGTATCGCCCGGAGCTCCTCGATCCGGCGTGTTACCCGAAGTGACGCGTCACGGGCGAATCGTGATCGGGATCGAGTAGGTCGGGTCGCTGAACGGATCGACGCGCGCCTTGCCGAGCATTCCCTTCACGCAGGACTCTTCCGGCCTGCCGGCGGCGAAGCCCGTGATGCCGATGCTCTTGACCGTGCCGTTCGACTGGAACGTGACGTTGGCGCGTGTCGCGGGGGAGTCGGGCGCGAAGCACGCCTTCGCGCTCGCCATTCGCGGGACGAGCGCGGCCTGCACCGTGCCGAGCGAAGGATGCTCCGGCAGGTTCCCAGTCGGAATCGGCGGCGGCGGATCGGGCTCGACCGGCTCGGGCTCGGCGCTCTGGGCGGCATGGGCGGCCGCGTGTCCCCCGTGGCGACGGTAAGCGTGCGCCAAGCGCGCGTGAGCCTTGCTCGTGGGCTCGGCGGCGGTCACGTCGATGGCGTCGGCGACCGACGCGGTGGGCGCGGTCGCCGTAGGCGCGCTGCTCGCGACCGCGTCGCTCGCCGACGGCGCGGTCGCCGCGACGGTCCCCATCGAGACGCCGTGTGGAACCGGGTGAAGGAGGCTCGCGATCCTCGCCTTCGCCGGCGCGACGCCGCCCGCTCGATACACGAACGCGCCTGCGCCGCCGCCGAGCGCGAGGAGAACGAGAAAGAAGACGAGCCCCGCGCGCGACTTCGCGGGCGGCGGCTGCGCCTGCGCCTGCGCCTGCGCCTGCGCCTGCGGCAGCGGCATCTCGTCGTCGTCGAGGTCCACCTGGATGTCGTCGGGGATCGCGACTTGCTGCGACGACGTCACCGCGCGCGAGACGCGCAGGCCCGAGCGCGACCCGGAGCCGGTGTTGTCGATGAGCGGCATCGGGCGCTGGCTGATCGACTTGGCCGCCGCGAGCGCGTTGCTCGCCGAGAAAGAGCCGGTGCTCTCGATCTCCGCCAGCCGCCGCGCGCGCTTCTTCAGCGTGTCGCCGGCGATGCGATTGACCCACGTCCCGACCTCGATCGTGCGCGCGATCGGAATGCCGAGCGACTCGATCGCCCGCGCCATGTCCGCGGCCGTCGCGAAGCGCCTGTCGCGGTCGCGCTCGAGCCCGTGCATCACGAGCGCGTCGAGCTGCGCGGGGATGCCCTGCGCGAGCTCGCTCGGCGGCGCGATGCGCCCGTTCAGCACGCGCCCGACGATCGCCGCGGGATCCGGCGCCTGGAAGAGGCGCCCGCCGGTCAGCATCTCCCAGAGCACGATCGACGCGGCGAACACGTCGGCGCGCCGGTCGAGCGGCACCGACGAGAGCTGCTCGGGCGCCATGTACGCGAACTTGCCTTTGACCTCGCCCTCGCGCGTCGACTGCGAGCTCGACGAGGCCTTGGCGATGCCGAAGTCAAGCACGCGCGCGACGCCGTCGTTGCCGACGATGACATTGTGCGGCGAGACGTCGCGGTGGACGATTTCGAGCGGTCGCCCGGCCTCGTCCTTGGCCTCGTGCGCGGCATGGAGGCCTTGCAGCAAGTCCGACGCGATGGCGAGCGCGATTGACATCGGCACGATGCGCGCACGCTTGCGCGTGACGCGCGTGAGGCGCGTGACCGTCTCGCCCTGGATGAACTCCATGACGAGGAAGAGCTCGTTCGCGCTCTCCTCGCGGACGACGTCGAGGACCTGGACGACGTTCGGATGCCGGATGCGCGCGGCGAGGCGAGCCTCCTCGAGGAACATCGAGACGAACTCGGGATCGCGCGCGAACTGCGGGAGCAGGCGCTTGACCGCGACCGGGCGGGTGAAGCCGATCTCGCCGAGCATCCGACCGATGTGGATGGTCGCCATGCCCCCGGCGGCGATCTCGTCGTAGAGGACGTATCGACCGACGACGTGCCCCGGCCCGTTGGTGGCTTCCGCCCCCGACATGTCTAGAGGGTAGCACGTCAGCGGACAGTCAGACCCGGTGCGGGTCGACGATGCCCCGCGCGAGGTCCCCGGCGATGGGATACTCGTATTCCTCGCCGCTATGCACGCGCCAGGCCGCGTAGAGGTGGAAGGCGAGGAAGACCGGCAACGCGACTCCACACGTCGCGGCCGAGACGACCGTCCCGAAGAGCGACCAGAGGAGCGCCTGCATCGCGTGGAACTCGGCGTACCGGGACTCGCCGCGCTTCACCAGGTAGACGCACAGAGGCACGAGGAACCAACCGAACCACGTTCCGGCGTGGGCAATGACGGCCGCCAAGCGGTCGCTCGACGACGGCGACCCGAGGAACGGCGACGTCCGGAGGGCGTACGAGGTGTTCATGCCCTTCCTTCGTTCGAACCCACCCCGTTATTTCGCAGCGCGCCGGCCGCCTATTGCTGTGGTACGGTGCGCTCCCCAAAAGTACTCGGAGGAGATCCATGAAGCGCTCTTACATTCTTCTTGCCACCACCCTGATGACGGGCGCCGCTGCGGCGTTCTCGCTCATTCAGTGCGGCCCGAGCAACGACACCGGTGACGCCGGCGACAGCGGCGGCAGCGACGTCAAGGTCCCGAAGGACGCGGCGAACGACGTAGCCGACGGCGGCACGGAAGCCGGCGTGACCCCGAACGGGACGGCGCTGGCCGGCGGCGACGGCATCCGGATTCGGGCGTCACCACCGACGGCATCGTCGTCTTCAGCGACACGGTCCAGGGCGGGCAGTACGCCGACGGCCTCTACGTGATCCCGGTCGCGGGCGGCACGCCGACGAAGATTGGCACGCCCTCCGGCAACTACTTCGCCGCGACAGCGGGCAAGGCCGTGATTGTTTGGGACGCACTCTCGGCGAACGGCGTCGGCAAGATCCACACGTGGACTCAAGGCGGGACGTACGCGTCTCCGGTCGCGCTCAACGTCGCCGCGAACGGCGCCGCGGCCTCGCCGGATGGCAGCTACATCATCTTCGAGGCGAACTCGAACACCGCCGCGACCGTCGCCGACATCGTCGGCGCGAAGATTGACGGCACGGGCATCGCGACGCTCGCGTCGCAGGTCGACGTCGGTCCGGGGAACTTCTCGGCGTTCGTCAACGGGTGCGTCCCGAACTTCGGGTTCCCGAACTCCACCACCGCGCTCGTCACGTCGTGCGCGACCAACCCGGGCGACGCGGGCGTACCGAACGCGACCGTGAACAGCTACGCGGTCGCGAGCGACGGCGGCGCCTGGACGTCGACGCCCATCGTCGCGACCAACGCTCTTCCGGTCTTTTCGTGGGACGGCGACGGCGGCAACGGCACGTCGGTCTTCACGGCGACCACGCTCCCGACCGAGCAGATCTCACCGGTCACCGGCGGCGCGCCCACGCCAATCGACACGAAAGACGTGAACAAGGGCGATTGGACGTTCGTCTACGTCAACCGTGCGGGAACCGCCGTCATGTACAACGTGGCCGGCGCGCTCTACACGTCGCCGACGACCGTGCCCGCCCCGACCGCCGTCCAGGCGACGGGGGTGAACTACATCCGCGCCGTGTCCGGTGACGAGCAATGGCTCGTCTACACGACCACGTGGGACAAGGGCGGGCCGCCGCCGGCGTCCTTCGGCAGCGACTTGTTCCTCACGAAAACGACGGCGGGCTTCACGCCGGTCCAGCTCGGCACGGGAACGACGAACGCGCTCTTCGGCCTCGACGGCCCTGATCAATTCACGACCGACTCGAGCCACGTGATGTGGATTCGAGAACGTCGACACCGCCACCGGCACCGGAGACTTCTACGCGATGGCGCTTCCGAGCGGCACGCCCACGAAGATCGGCACCGGTCAGTGGCAGAACTGGTCGGCGACCGGCGCCAAGGTGGTCTACCAGGACAACTGCCCGAGCTGTTCGGCGACTGCGGGCAAGGGCCTCGCCGCCGCCGACCTCAAGGTCATCGACCTGTCGCAGAGCAACCCGACGCCGACGCTCGTGCAGGCCGGTGTCGACGTGCAGCTGTCGAGCGGTCTCTACTCGCTCTACATCGCGCCGACCAAAGACCGCATCATCTACACGTACAGCCAGAACAACGCGACCGGCACGGGTGACGGCAACGGCCTCTACTCCGTCGCCGTCCCCTGAACGGTCACGAGAGCTGCTTCAGCATCGTCTCGACGTTGCTGACTTCGAACTTCCCGGGCTCCTCGACGTTGAGTTGTTTCACGACACCATCGTCGAGGAGCATCGAGAAGCGCTTGCAGCGGACGCCCATCCCGGGGATGTCCTGATCGAGACCTAGCTTCTTCGTGAGCTCCGCGCTTCCGTCGCCGAGGAAACGCACCTTGCCGATACCGCCGAGCTCCTTGCCCCACGCGGCCATCACGAAGCCGTCGTTCACCGAGACGCACCAGACCTCGTCGATCTTGCGCGACTTCAGATCGCCGAGGTGCTGGATGTAGCCGGGCGCGTGCTTGCCCGAGCAGGTCGGCGTGAACGCGCCGGGCAACCCGAAGACGACGATGCGTTTGCCTTTCGCTGCGCTCGCGACCGAGATCTTCTCGGGCGGCAGCGGGCACGCGTCGCCGAACTGCGTCGACTCGGTGAGGGTGGCGTCGGGGACGTGGTCTCCATTTTTGATCATGCGCGCGAAGGTAGGCCCGTTCAGTTGGGCGCGCACGTCGAAACGCCGGCGCCGACGATCGACGCCGAATAATGCGCGACGACTTGTGGCACTTTGGTCGCCGGATCGTATTTCACCGTCACCTGCCCGTCGGGCGTCGTGAACAAATAAAAATCGCCGCCCCAGAACGCGAACGCCCAGCCGATGCCGCGGTTCACCGTCGGCAGCGGGTCTTGCGCCACGATCTTGCCGGTGGTCTTGTCGAGCTCGGCGACGTAGCTGCCGTCTTGGTAGCCGAACGCGTAGTACGCGAAGAGACGACCGTCGCCCGTGCCGGTCAGCTCGGCGTACGGCATCGACGGTAGGAACTCGCCGACCGGCTCCACCTTGAAGTTGACGAGCATTCCGAGCGTGCCGGGCGTGTCCGCGGCGACGAAGAGCTGCTCGGAAGGGCCCGCGCCGATCGTCGCGTAGCCCATCCCGAAATTCGAGAAGGGCGGCATCTGGTTCGGCACGTACACGCTCGGCTGACACGAGCCGTCGGCGGTGCTGACGGCGTAGAGGCTGCCGTTGTCGTATTCGACCCACGCGGTGCCCTTGCGATCGACGGCCATCGAGAAGGGGTGAGAGCCGTTCGAGCCCGGGCAAACGAGCTTGCCGACGGGGGAGAACGTGGCGCTCGGCGGGTCGAACCGAAGCAGCATGTCGTCGGTCGAGACGGCCCAGACGAAGGTCTCGGCGGGGCAGTCGGTCTTGTCGGCGTCGACGTGCGTCGGCTCGAGCGGCGGGAAATCGGGCGGCTCCTCGACGACGTCGAGGCCGGCGTCGTGGACGACTTGGGCGTCCGGCCCGGCGTCGTGGTGAAGCGGAACGTACAGCTCGGTGCGCGCGCCGCATGCGGCGGCGAGCGCGGCGACGAACAGCGAAACGACTCGGCGAGCTCCCACGCCTCGGCCGTAGCAAGAGCCGCTCCAGCGCACAAGATCGCGGAAAATTGCGGGCGCGTGCGTTCTCTAACGCCGCACGAGCGTCAGTTGATCGGAAGGGTGCCGCTGTCCGTGGACGTCGTGGGGACGCCGGAGTCGGCGCTGGGCGTGCCGGAATCGCTCGAGGTCGTGCCGCCGTCTCCCGACGGGATGCCCGCGTCGCTGCACGAGCCGCTGAGCGCCGCTTCCTTCATGCGGATCACCGGTCGGAGCAGCCACTCGTCGCCGGCCCCTGCGCCGAGCGGGTGCGTGAAGATGGAATTCTTGCCGTCGAAGTCGAGCGTGATCGATCCTTGCGAGCACGGCGAGACGTCGACGTCGGCCT
This sequence comes from uncultured delta proteobacterium, assembly GCA_963731595.1. GTDB lineage: Bacteria > Myxococcota_A > Polyangia > Polyangiales > Polyangiaceae > DASXHD01. Next base: position 5,592 of record CAVSWE010000008.1, on the reverse strand, counting down.
TCAGCTTGACGCCCGACTCGTCGCCCGACGGCACGGTGAGCGGGTGCTGCTTCGTGTCGGGCGTGGTCACGTAGTTGGGGCCGGCGTCGGTCACGTACAGGCGAAACTGCGTGATCTTTCCGGCGGGGATCGTCGTCACGCCGAGGAGCGCGAACGTGCCGCCTTGCAGCGTGAGGAGGTCGACGGTCTTCGTCGTGTTCGAGAGCGTCACCCAGCTGCCGTTCACGTGCGCTTCGACGCGCGTGATGGTGACCACGATCTGCGTGACCGTGGTGGACGGCGCGTCGACGAGACGAATCTCGACGTCGCCGGATTGACCCGCTTGGGACGAGGGGTCTTGCGAGCCACATGCGGTGGCGAGGACGAGGGCGGCGAGGGGGAGCAGGTTGCGCATGAACCCCTCGCATCGCATGGAGCGTGCCGCGCGCGTCGCCTCACGAATCCAGCTAAAAATGGGCGATTCGCGCGACTGAGACAGCGTGGTGCGAGGATCCACCTTCGGGATCCCGCCGCCCTGAAAAGGCGAGTGACCGCTGGGGCACGCGCGAACGACCGCTCTTCTCGAGTCAGCGCGCGAGCACGAAGAGGACGAACGCGGCGACCGCGACGATGACCGCGACGGCGAGCAGCATTCGGCGCCAGCTCCGCGCGTCGGTGGCCGCGGTCGCGATGGCGGTGGCCGACGCCGCCGAAGACGCGTCGTGATTCTTCTTCTTCGAGCGCTTGGCGGGGCGCGGCTCGTCCGCTTCCGCTTCGGCCGCCTTCGCGCGTTTCAGCTTTGCCTTTTGTTTTTGCGCGGCGGACGCCGCCTTGGCGCGTCGTCGCTCGGCGCGGTCGAGCGCCTTCGTCTTTCGCGCGGCCGCGCGCTCCGCGCCGGTCTTGTGGCGTCGCGAGGGCTCGAGGCTCCCCCAGCCGTCGTCGAGCGCCGCGACGTCGGGCGTGGGCGTGGGCGTCGGCGTCGGCGTCGGCGTTCGTGGCTCGTCCCAGCTCTCGTCGAGCGCGTCGAGATCGTCTGCTTTGGGCGTAGGCACCGAGTCGAAGCGTAACGGAAAACTCCGAAACGGGCGCGTTTGCTGCTGCGGCCCGACCGTGGCCGGCTCAGCGCAAGCTCGACACGTTCTTCCAGCGCTGGTCCTCGGAGGCGAGCGAGCCGTTTCCGAAGACGTATTTGATCGTGAGCCCCGACTGTACGCCGAACGGAGCGGTGTAGTTCTGCTGAATCGCCGCGCGCATGCTCGCTTCGATCTCTTGCTTCGGGTCGGTGCCGACGGGCGGAGGCGTGAACTCGTTGATCGCTTTCACGATGTCTTGCACCGAGACCCACGGCGAGACGAGAAAGTTGTCCGTCACGCGCCACGTCGCGCCGAGGTACGCCGAGAAGCTCGTGTACTCGGCCTTCTCGAGGACGACGTTCTCGCTCAAGCTCGCGAGGAAATCGATCGGGCGAAAGTGCCAGCTGAAGAACGCGTCGCAGAGCTCGCGTGATACGACCTGTTGATCGAGCCCCTCGAGGTTGGTGACGTCGTAGTGCTGGTATTCGGCGCCGACCGCGCAGCGGAAGCCGAGGTTGCGCTGGTTCGCGGTCTGCCGCGGGATGAGATCGTACTCGAGCCCGACGGAGCCGTTCGCGCGCAGGCGGTAGTTGGCTTGTTCGTTCTTCTCGGCGCCGAGGAGCAGCCCGAGGCTGAAGCGATGATCGGCGGTCACGTCGCGCGAGACGACGTTGATCGCCGATGCGCTCGCGAAGCTCACGGTCGCGGTGTCGTGCGACCCCGGCACGGGCTGGCTCTCCTGCAGGTAGCTCGCGCCGATCGACTGCTGCAGTCGGTAATTGCGTTGCGACAGGTTGAACGAGATGGCCGCGCTCCCGGTCGCGTTGATGCCGACGCCGACCACGTCGCTCAGGTACGAGCCCAGCGCGGGCGCGACGTACCATTTCTTGCTCGTCTGCTCGGGGCGCCCGCGGTACGGGAGATCGGTCGGGTCGGTGAGAACGATCGCGAGCTTGCCGTCGAGGACCTCCGCCGCTTGTTTCTGATCCATGAAGTCGGCGAGCCCTCGCTCGAGCTTGGTCATGACGCGGACGAGCGCGGTCGACGGATCGATCGAATTGGGGATCTTGTCGGTCGTGTGCACCGTCGTGCGGTAGCCGTCGACCGCGCGGCCGCGGAAATCGAAGCGGATTCGCGCCGCGTCCTCGGCGGGCACGCTCGTCACGTCGACGACGACGTCGGCGTCGCTCTCGTTCGAGACCGTGTGGATGAACGGGATCTTGCTCGTGAGGCTGCTGCGAAGGACTGCGCAGTCCACGGTCGTGCCCGGGAGGTAGCAGTCCCACTTGATGTGGAGCGCCGCGTGCGCGGTGGCCGGTGCGAGGAACGTGGCGACCGCGAGGAGAGCGGCGTATCGCATGCGCGTTTCATCGTAGCCGGTCGAGCCTCGCCACGTCCGGCAAACCGTGCTTCAATCCCGTGCCCGTCATGAGGACGATGCGCGCTTGTCTGCTTCTCGTGCTCGCGGCGTGCGTGAAGTCGAACGACATCACGGTGAGGACGTCCGACGTCGACGACCGGTCGCCGCGCGACACCGGCGACGACTACGACTTCGAGCACGTCCCGGCCGACGGTTACGCGCGGCAGAAGCCCGGATTTTACGCGGTTCACGGCGCCGGCGACTGGGCCGAGGCGTTCAGTCGCGACGAAGGGGGCAACGTGCCGCCGCTGCCGGCGAACGTCGACCTCAAGGCGAAGATGCTCTTCGTCGCGACGAGCAAGACGCCCGAGGCCAAGTCGATCGAGGTGCAGAAGATCACGCGCACGTTCGACGGCCTCCACGTCTACGTCCTCGAGACGCTCCCGGCGCCGTCGTGTCCCGCCGAGCCGCGCAAGGCGGTGCCGATGGACATCGTCGCGCTCGACGACGTTCCGCTCAATCTCCACGTCGTCTACGATTGCGTGCACGCCGAGACGTGCGGGCCGCCGCCGGACGCGGTCGTCATGTGCCGCATCGCGGGCTCGGGCTCGCCGGGCGACGGAAAGATCACCGCCTCGCCGGGCGAGATGATCGACTGCGACAGCTCGCAGAGCAAGCCGCGCGTCGGGACGATCAGCGATCGCTCGTGGCTCTTGAGCAGCTTGCCGCCCGGCTCGTCGACCAAGCTCGTCGTCGGCAAGGGCAACGTCGGCGTCACGTTCCCGGTCGACGCGTGGGGCGTTTATCAAATCGATTCCACGATCCACGACGCCGTCCGCGAAGGCTCGGCGCTCGGCCTCGTCGAGGTGCTGCCGCCCGAGGCCGGCGTCGAGCTGTATTTCGAGCACGCCGAGCGACTCGATCCGGCGTCGCTCCCGCGCGCGGAGCTGCACGTCGTCGAGATGCCGTGGGGCCTCGGCACCAGCGGCGACTGCAGCTTGAAGACGCAGCGAACGTTCTGCGAGGTGCACACCGCGGTCGGCGTGCAGCAGGGCGCGCTGAGCCCCGAGGGGAACAAGCGCTACCGAGTGATGGTGAAATACCTGGACGCGCATCTGCCCGGCGCGCCCACGGCGTGCGTGCGCGCGTTCGCCAAGGGGCTCGTCCCGCCGGTGAGCACGTGCGACGCGGCCGACGCGCAGCGCGGCAAGGGCTCGGTGTGGGATCTCGGCGCGCTCGACGTGCCGCACGGCACCTTCTACGACGCGCACCTCGCGAAGCCGCCCGCGGCGGTTCGAGCCGACGCCGGCGCGACGCCCGCGCCGACGCACACGGCTCCGCCGCCGCCGGTGAGGACGCAAGCGCCGCCGCCGCCGCCCGCGCCGACAGGCAGCTCCGACATCGAGCTCTGACGCGCCGCCAACGGCGAGCACAATCGGCAAACCGAGTTGTCCGCCTCGCTTCGCACGAGGCGAGCCGTTTTGTCTGCAATCGTGCGTGGCCCGGTCCGTGCGTAAGGGCCGTGCATCCGAAAAACGCGGAAAAACAGCCGCCGAACGTGACCGCGTACGACGGCACGAGCGCGAGCAAGACGCTCGGCGCGTTCGTCTCCGACTTCCAGTCGCTCGTCGAGAGCGTGCAGCAGAACGGCTGCGGCCTCGAGGCGCGGCTCGAGAGCTGGTATCGATTCCTCGTCCAACCCAATCCGTGACAGTCGATCCAGCTGACGGGCGACAAGCCGGTCGCTCGCTCGCGTTACGACGGCGTCGACGCGACGCTCTTGAAGATGCGCCATGATTTCCTCCGGCGGCTGCTGCGAGTCGCCGCCCCGTCCACCGCGCCGCGCGGCGTGCCCGGCGACTGGAACACGCTCCGCTCGAGCGCGCACGTCGATTTGCAGTATGCATGCACTTTCGACCTGCCCAAGCCGCGCACCTGTGCGCCCGGCGACTCGTCGTGCGACTGCGGCGACCCCGCGCCCGACGGACCGCCGCTCTGCAACGGCACGACGCAGGTGAAAGGCAAGGCGTACCCGACCATCCGCGAGCTCCGCGTCGCCGAGGCGCTCGGCACGCAAGCCGTCGTCGCCTCGCTCTGCGCGAGCGTCGTCACCGGCGACACGTCGGACCCGAGCTACGGCTACAACCCCGCCATGCGGGCGATCGTCGAATCGAATCGGTGCCGGCTTGCAGGCCGACTGCATCCCGCAGCCGCTTGTGCAACCCCGCGCTCCCGACAAGCTGCGGCTGCGCGGCGGGCGACGCGAGCTGCGCCGCGGGCTACGCGGGCATCCTCTCGCGCTTCGATCAGCAGTTCCGGGCGTCGCTCGGCGACGCGGGCGTCTCGATGCCCACGCCCGTCGTGTGCGTGTACAAGCAGCTCCTGCCGAACGTCGACTACGCCGGTGCGTCGTGCTCCGACTCGGCGAGCAGCGGCTGGTGTTACGTCCAAGGCGCCGCAGCGGGGGTGTGCGCGCAGGCGATTCAGTTCGGCGGCGGCGGCCCCGCGTCGGGCACGACCGTCGATCTCGAGTGCATCGAGTAGTCGCGCAAGCGTCTGATACGCTCGGCTCGTCGATGGACGAGAAGCGCTTTCCGCCACCCGGCGACCGCGCCGGGTATCGCGAGCCGGCTCCGCGGGAGGCCGACGACCCGCTGCCGCCCGAGGCGCCGGTCGCGCGGCATCACGTGGTCGTGTCGCGGCCGAGCGAGCCGGACCTCGCAATCCAGCGCGCGGCGACGGAGGAGAATCGCGGCGAAGCAGGAGGCGCTGATCGCCGCCCGCGAGCGCGAGCTGCGTCGGGAGACGATGACCCGCGTCGTCGTCGTCGTCGCGGTTCTCTTCGTCGTGATTTGCTTGTCGTGGTGGCTGGCGCAGCGACCGCGGCACGTCTCTCCGCTGCCGCCTCAGCCCGCAAGTCGGGTCTGAGCGCGACGCGTGGTGGTAGGCTCGGCTCCGCATGCAGTCCGGCCCGCCGTGGAACCCGTACCCGCCGCCGCCATCGCGCGCGCCATCGCAGAGTTTCCGGGCGTGCCGCTTCACGCCGCTCGGCAGCCAGGAATCGCAGCTCCAGAACGCCCAATCCTGTCCGCGAGCGTCGAAGTGGGTGGCCGCCCAGCACGAGCCGCCGGTCCAGTTCCAGGTCGGAGGCCACCGGATGCGCCAGAAACGGCGAATGTT
>CAVSWE010000007.1:0-404510 GCA_963731595.1 uncultured delta proteobacterium | reverse complement strand
GCGCGATCGAGGCGGTCTTCGCGTCGTGGAACAACGCGCGCGCGGTCTACTACCGCAAGCTGCACGACATCCCCGACGACTGGGGCACCGCCTGCAACGTGCAGGCGATGGTGTTCGGCAACCTCGGCGACGAGAGCGCGACGGGCGTCGCGTTCACGCGCAACCCGTCCACCGGGCAGAAGAGCTCTTCGGCGAGTGGCTGCCGAACGCGCAGGGCGAGGACGTCGTCGCCGGCATCCGCACGCCGCTGCCGATCCGGGCGATGGCGCCGCAAGGTCGAGCCGAAGGCGACAGTACCAAGGCGAAGAAGGAGTCGCTCGAAGAGAAGATGCCGCTCGCGTTCGCGCAGCTCAAGCAGATCGCCGACACGCTCGAGCGTCACTTCCGCGACATGCAGGACCTCGAGTTCACGATCCAGAACGGCAAGCTCTACATGCTGCAGTGCCGCAACGGGAAGCGCACCTCGCGCGCCGCGGTGCGCATCGCCGTCGAGATGGTCCGCGAGAAGCTGATCTGACGAGAGAGAGGCCGTGCTGCGCGTCGAGCCGGAGTCGCTCCACCAGCTCCTCCACCCGACGCTCGATCCCAACGCACGCACGGAGCTCCTCGCGCGCGGCCTCGCGGCGAGCCCGGGCGCCGCGAGCGGCGCCATCGTGTTCGACGCCGAGGAGGCGAAGAAGCGCTCCTCGCAAGGAACCGCGGTCATCCTCGTGCGCGTCGAGACGTCGCCCGAGGACATTCAGGGCATGCAGATCTCACGCGGGATCCTGACGGCGCGCGGCGGCATGACGAGCCACGCGGCGGTCGTCGCGCGCGGAATGGGCAAGCCGTGCGTCGCCGGGACGACGAGCGTCCAGGTCCGCTACGACAACCAGACCGCGACCTTCACGCTCGAGGGCGGCGGCACGAAAGTGCTGAAAAAAGGCGATCCCATCACGATCGACGGCGGCACCGGCGAGGTCTTCTTCGGCGCCGTGCCGACCGTACCCGCCGGTCTCTTCCCCGAGTCTCGAGGAGCTCATGAAGTGGGCCGACGAGAGCCGCTCGCTCCGCGTCCGCGCCAACGCCGACACGCCGCACGACGCGCGGACCGCGCGCGCCTTCGGCGCCGAGGGCATCGGCCTCTGCCGCACCGAGCACATGTTCTTCGGCGAGGAGCGCATCACCGCGGTGCGCGAGATGATCCTCGCCGAGACGAAGGAAGAGCGCGAGCACGCGCTCGCGAAGCTCCTGCCGTTCCAGCGGAACGACTTCACCGAGATCTTCCGCGCGATGGACGGCCTGCCGGTGACGATTCGTCTCCTCGACCCGCCGCTCCACGAGTTCCTGCCGACCGAGCCCAAGCAAATGGAGCAAGTGGCGCAGGGCATGGGCGTCACCGCGGCGGTCATCGCGAAGCGCGCGAAGGATCTCCACGAGCAGAACCCGATGCTGGGTCACCGCGGCTGCCGCCTCGCGATCACCTTCCCCGAGATTTACGCGATGCAGGCGCGCGCGATCCTCGAAGCGGCCAAGACCGTGAAGAAAGATGGCGTCGACGTCCACCCCGAGATCATGATCCCGCTCGCCATCTCGAAGGCCGAGCTCGACGTGATGAAGAAGATCGTCGACGAGGTCGCCGCGAAGGTCGGCGACGTGCCGCCGTTCTCCTTCGGCACGATGATCGAGCTGCCGCGCGCGGCGATCCTCGCCGACGAGCTGGCCGAAACCGCCGAGTTCTTCTCCTTCGGCACGAACGATCTCACGCAGGCGACGATGGGCCTCTCGCGCGACGACGCCGGGCGCTTCTTGCCGGCCTACGTCGAACAGGGGATTTTGCCGAAGGATCCGTTCGTGTCGATTGACACCAAGGGCGTCGGCGAGCTCGTGAAGCTCGCGGTCGAGCGCGGGAAGAAGGCTCGCCCGAAGATCAAGCTCGGCGTCTGCGGCGAGCACGGAGGGGACCCGGCGAGCATCGCGTTCTTCCACGCCGTGGGGCTCGCCTACGTGTCGTGCTCGCCGTTCCGCGTGATCATCGCGCGCCTCGCCGCGGCGCAGGTCGCGGTGAAGAAGAAGTCCGCGAACGTCGGCACGGCCTGACGGCCGCGCCTCACATGCCGGGGATCGCGAGGATCTCGACGATCTCGATCGAGCCGCCCGGCATCATGAAATGCGGGTGGCCTTCGAGCGATTTCGCGAGCGCCTCTTTCGACTCGCCCTGGAGCACGGAGTAGCCGCCGAGATCGTTGGGCGTGTCGGTCGCCTCGCCGGACTTCGACACCCGCGCACCCTTGCCGAGCGGCGCGCCCATGTCGACGATCGCGGGACCCGCCTTCTTGCTCCACGCCATCCACGCGTCCATGCCGGCCTTCTGCTGCTCCGGCGTGGCCTTCGCCATTTGTTCGAAAGCCGAGGAGGGCGCCTTGTAGAGGACGAGGAACTTTTTCATGCGCAGCGGAGTAGCAGATCGCTTGACGTTGTCTAGATGCGGCCCGGAGCCGCGCCGACACGCGTGCACCGGGGGAGCGTGACAAACCCGGCCGGCGTGGCAGCCTTGAATTGCAGTATGCAGTACAGTTGGCCCCCGCGGGCCGTCGTCGAAGCGAGAGATTCGCTCGGGCCGATCGTCGCGCCCGAACGCGCGAAGGCCTCTCGGTCGGCGATGGCGGCGGGTCGCGCCGCGCGCGCGGGCGCCGCGGGCGGGCTCGTCGCGAGCGCCGTCCTGGGAGTGCCCTACTACTTCGCCGTGCGCGACGGCGTGACGTTGCCGTGGTTGCAGCTCGCGCCGATGTTCGTGGTGTTCTTGGTCGCGACGAGCGCGCTCTACGGCGCCGGCGCCGCGTGGGGCGCTCGGGCGCTCGCGTCGTGGCTGCGGCCGCGCGGGCACGGCGGGCGCGCGCTCGTCGCGTTCGTCGGGGCGACGCTCGGCGCCGCACTCGTCGGACCGCTGCCGGGATCGCTCGGGCTCGCGTATTTCGGCTCGCTCCCCTATCCGTTCATCGGCATGACGACGCTCGCGATCGCGCCGGTCTTGGGCACGGCGCTCACGAGCTTCGGCGTGTCGGCGGCCCTCGGAGAAGGCTCGCGCGCTCGCGCGGCGCTCGCCTCCGCCGGCGCGGCGGCGCTCTTCTGCGGCGTCGGCGCGCTCGTGCTCGGCACGCTCGACGACGCGACCGTCGTCGCCGCGTTTCGCGACGCGACCACCACCGCCGGCCACGAGGACTCCCCGCTCGGCCTCGGCATCGTCGGTTTGTTCGTCGGCGCGCTCCTCGGCGCCGGCCTCGGCGGTCAGATGGGCCTCTCGCTCGCGCTCTCGCGGGCGGAGGGAGCGGCGTAACCACGCGGGCGACCACGTAACCACGCGGGCGACGACTCGCCCCCGCCCACGGTGTATCAAGGAGCGGTGCGCCTCGCCGTCGACGCCGTCGCTCGCGCTCTCGACGGCGATCGGGAGATTCTCGCTTGCATCGTCGGACAGACGGCGTCCGGCAAGACCGAGCTCGCGACGCGCGTCGCCGAGCGCGTCGGCGGAGAAATCGTCACCGCCGACAGCGTGCAAATTTACCAGGAGTTCGACGTCGGTTCGGGCAAGCCCACGGCGGAGGAGCGCGCGCGCGCGCCGCATCACTTGGTGTCGACGCTCGACCCGATGTCGCCGTGCGACGCGTCGCGGTTCGTGCGGCTCGCCGACGCGGTGATCGCCGACGTGCGCGATCGCGGGCGCGTGCCGATCGTCTGCGGCGGCACGTTTTTGTGGGTGAAGGCGCTCGTGCAAGGTCTCGCGCCCGCGCCACCGGCGAGCGAAGAGGTCCGCGAGCGGCACCGCCTGCTCGTCGAGCGCGAAGGGCGCGCCGCGCTGCACGCGGCGCTCGCGCGGGTGGACCCGGAGTCGGCGGCGAGGCTCCACCCGAACGACGTCGTGCGCGTGTCGCGCGCGCTCGAGGTGTTCGAGACGAGCGGAACGAAGCTCAGCGAGCTCCACGCGAGCCACGCGTTCGGCGAGGCGCGCCACAGCGCGAAGATCTTCGCGATCCGGCGCGAGCCCGAGGAGCTCCGCGCGCGCATCGAGCGCCGGGTGGACGCGTTCCTCGCCGCCGGCTGGGTCGACGAAGTGCGCGCGCTCGTGGCGAGCGGGCGCGCGAACGCGCGCGCGATGGGCTCGGTCGGCTACAAAGAGGTCGCCGCGTTCGTCCGCGGCGAGCTCCCCGACGGCGAGCTCCGCACGGAGATCGTCCGCGCGACCCGCACGTTCGCGCGGCGCCAGCGCACCTGGCTCGGCCGCGAACCGGTCGACTGGCTCGCCGATTAGAGCGAGAGCGTCAGGTCGAGCAGCTCGCCGAACGTCTTGGGCGAGCCGGGCTTCACAGTGCCGATCATCTCGGCGACTTGCGCGGCGGCGACGGGGCGCGTCGGGCGCGTGATCTCGGCGCTCACTTGCGTCGGCTCGGGCTCGGGGATCGACTCGATGCGGGGCGCGCGCATCTCCGGGAGGGGACCGGGCGGCGGGCGCGTCTCGTCTTGTTGCGACGGGGCGGCGCTCCCGGGGAGCTCGAGCTCCATCTCGTCGGCGGGCTTCGGCGCTTGGACCGCCGGCATCCGCAACGACTGGAGCTGGATTGACGGCTCCGGCGCGACGCGCGGCGGCGTCTCGTCTCGCGGAGCGTGAGCCTCGCGCACGCCGGTGAGATCGTCGTCGAACGAGAGCGCCTCGACGGCGACTTGCTTGCCCGACTCGGGCGGCGGCGTGTGGGCGACCCGGATTTCAGCCTCTTGGGGCGACTCGGCGGGCTCGGCGATCGGCCGGCGCGACGAGGGCGGCGGCGGCTCGTCGAGCTCCGCCGCGGGCGGCGCGGCGGTCGCGTTCGCGGAAACGTCCGTCGGCGACTCCTCTTGCACCATGTGGCGCTCGTCGAGCTCGAGCACTTCTTCGGCCTCGATCTCCTCGTCGACGTCCGTGTGCGGCGCGGCGACCAGACGCGCGCGGCTCTCGAGCGGGACCTCGATCTCGGCCTCGACCCTCGGGCGCTCGGGCGCCGCGTGCGCGCTCACTTGGGTGTCGGGCTCCGGCGCGACCGCGATCTCCGCGGAGGGCGAGCCTTCGTGCGACGCGACCGGCTCGGCCGCCGGAGCCGCGTGCGCGCGCGGCGCTTGGGCGTTGGTGCGAATGCGCGAGAGCAGCGCCTCGAGCTTGTCGATCCGCGGATTCATGCTCACGAGCCTCCACCCTGAAGACGAACCAGCGCCTCGGCGTAGCTCGTTCCGCCTTCGATCCAGCCGCGAACGCGCGCGGCGGTCGCTTCGCTCGCGACGAGCACGCGCACGCCGCCGTCGTCTCCGAGCTTCGCGCACGCGAGCGCGCGGCCCGTCGCCGCGGAGAGCGCGCCCTCGATCATGTGCGCGACGAAATCGGGCGCGCCGACGGGCGAGTCGGCGACGTGCACGACGAGCGCCCGCCCCCACTGCTCGAGGTTGCACGTGCCGAGGCCCGCGACGGCGAGCTCCGCCGCGAGCAGCGTCGCGACGTGCTCGAGATCGGCGTCGAGCAGCGACTTGCCTCCGCCCGCGCGGCGCACGACGCCGCGCCCGAGGTGCGCGCCGAGATCGCGCCCGACCTGCGCGCGCGCGTCCGGTGACGCGCTCTTCACGAGCGCCGCGAGCGCCGCCGCGGGAACAACGACGCCCTTGGCGTCGTCTCCCAGGTGAACGGTCCCCGATTGCAGATCGAAGCGAACGGAGCCGGATACGTCGACGGTGCTTGCCATGCCGCGCATCCACGATAGAAGGGTAGAAAAGAGCGTGTCAAATCGCCGGCAACGTCAGCGGCGGCCGAGCCCGCGGCTCGCCGGGCTCGTGGCGACCGCGGGGGCGCTTCTCGTGGCGCTTTTCGAGCACGATTCGCGCGCGGCGAGGGCCGACGTCGACACGGGCGGCAAGCCCATGGTCTTCGAGGCGCCGCCCGCCCCGGGGACGACGGCCTGCTCGTTTCGGCGCGCCATTTGCGTTCACGGGGGCGGCGGCGAGGCGGCGCTCGCGGCCGTCGCGTCGCTCGAGCGCGCGTGGGAGGCGGCGCTCGTCATCGGCCTCCCCCTGCCCGCCTCGATCGACGCGTACCTCGAGGACGCGCCCTCGCGCGGCGTCCTCGCGTCGCGCGATTTGCTGACTCGGCTCGACGGGGCGCAGACGTTCGCGATCCTCGACGATCGAATCCCATCGGGATGCGCGCTGGATTTCGACGCGGCGCGCGCTCTCTACGCCGCCGCGGCGCTCGCGCGGACGCCCGCGATCGACGAGGGCAGCCTCCGCGCCGAGTCGACCTCGCTCGCCGCGCTCGCGGTCCCCTGCGCGTCGGTCGACGCCGGCCCGTTCCAGGCGCACCCGGAGCGCGCGCTCGTCGACCGCTTCGTCGCGCCCGGCTACGACGAGGGAGCCTCGCTGTTTTTCTCGTGGCTCGACGACGCCTACGGCAAGCGCCCCGGCAGCATCCCCGTCGCGACGCTCGCGCTCGCGGCCACGCGAACCCCCGAAGGCAGCGATCGCTGGGTCGACGAGCCCGACGTCTTCGACGTGCTCCACGCGAGCTTGAAGGACGAAGGCGAGGCGCTCGGCGCGTTCGCGATCTGGCGCGCGCTCGGCGTCGCTCCCGCGGCGCGTCTCGACTGGGACGTCGCCTGGCCGTCTTCGCCGCGCGCGCTCGCGTCGCCCGAAGGCCTCGCGCCGACCGGCTCGGCGTACGTGCGCATCGACACCAAAGGCCGCGCGCCCGGCGCGCGCTTCGACCTCGACGCGACTTGGGAACAGCTCGCGCGAATGCGCTGGAGCGTCGTGAGGCTCGACGCCGCGGGCCGCGAGATCGGCCGCGTCGAGGCGAACGCCGCGCCGAAGTCGACGCAAGCCCACCTCCAAGTCGTGGACCTCGGCGGAGCCAGCGCGCTGCTCGTCGTCGCCACGAACCTCGGGCCGTGGGACGGGACGTACGACCCGGACGACGACGCCCCAGAGCCGCACGGGTGGGTGCTCACGATACGCTCGGAGCCGTGAAGCTCGCGTCGAGCCCCGCGTCGCCCGCGGGTCTCGTCCAGCGCTTTCGGTCCATCGTCAGGTACACGACCGGCGTCGTGAAGAGCGTGAGCGCCTGCGACACGATCAAGCCGCCGATGATGGCGATGCCGAGCGGGCGCCGCAGCTCCGAGCCCATTCCGCCCTGGAGCGCGAGCGGCAGCGCGCCGAGCAGCGCGGCGAGCGTCGTCATCATGATCGGACGGAATCGGAGCAAGCACGCCTCGTGGATTGCGTCGCGCGGCGCGAGGTTCCGCGTGCGCTCCGCCTCGAGCGCGAAGTCGACCATCATGATCGCGTTCTTCTTCACGATGCCGATGAGCAAGATGATGCCGATGAGCGCGATGACGCTGAGCTCGGTGCCGGTCAAGAGGAGCGCGAGGAGCGCGCCGACGCCCGCAGAAGGAAGCGTGGAGAGGATCGTGATCGGGTGCACCCAGCTCTCGTAGAGCACGCCGAGCACGACGTAGACGCACACGAGCGCGAACATCACGAGCACCGGCTCGCTCGAGAGCGACGACGCGAACACCTCGGCCGTGCCCGAGAACGCGCCGTGCACGCTCGCCGGGAGCCCGACGCTCGCCTCGGTGGCGTGGATCGCGGTCACCGCGTCGCCGAGCGCCTTTCCCGGCGCGAGGTTGAACGACAGCGTGACCGACGGGAACTGCCCTTCGTGCGTGACGGCGAGCGGCGTCCGCTGCTCGCTCGTCTTCGCAAACGCCGTCAGCGGGACGAGCCCGCCCTTCGCCCCGAAATACATGTCTTGGATCGTCTTCGGGTCCTCGTAGCGCGGCATCACGTCGAGGACGACGTGGTACTGGTTCAGCGGCGAGTAGATGATCGTGATCTGGCGCTGGCCGAAGGCGTCGTAGAGCGTGTCGTCGATGGTCTGCATCGAGAGGCCGAGACGCGAGGCGGTGTCGCGGTCGACGTCGACGTCGAGCTCGAGCCCCGCGGTCTGCTGATCGCTCGCCACGTCGCGGAGCTCCGGGAGCTTGCGCATGGCCGCCTCCATCTTCGGCGCGAACTCGCGCAAGGTCGCCAGGTCGGCGCTCTGCAGCGTGTACTGATACTGCGTCCGCGAGAAGCGACCGCCGACGCGCACGTCCTGGACGGCCTGGAGGAAGAGCGTGATTCCGTGGATCCTTCCGAGCTTCTTTCGCAGGCGACCGATGACCGCGTCGGCCGACGCGTGACGTTGCGACTTAGGCTTGAGGCCGATGAAGAAGGTGCCGGTGTTGGTGGTGCCGCCGCCCGGGCCGTTGCCGCCGGTGAACGAGACGAAGCGATCGACGTCCGGGTCGCTCGCGACGACGGCGTTGAGCTGCTCGGTTCGCTCGCGCATGGCGTCGAAGGAGATGTCCTGCGGCGCCTGCGCGAAGCCGAGCAAGAGACCCGTGTCCTGCTGCGGGAAGAGCCCCTTCGGCAGCCACGCGAAGAGCGCGACCGAGAGCGCGATGCTCCCGACCGTGACGAGCTGCATGATGCGCTTGTGCGCGAGCGCCCAGCTCACTCCGCGGTCGTAGCCGTGGAGCATCCAGTCGAAGAAGCGCTCCGAGACCCTGTAAAACCAGCCCTTTCGCTCCTCGGCAGTGGTCCGGAGGAGGCGCGACGCCATCATCGGCGTGAGCGTGAGCGAGAGAACGGCCGAGAGCGCGATGGCGATCGCGAGGGTCACCGCCATCTCGCGGAAGAGGCGGCCGACGATGCCTCCCATGAAGAAGATCGGCGTGAAGACCGCGAGCAGCGAGACGGTGATCGACACGATGGTGAAGCCGATTTGCTTCGCGCCCTCGAGCGCCGCCTCGATCGGCGTGTGGCCCATCTCGACGTAGCGCTGGATGTTCTCGGTCACGACGATCGCGTCGTCGACGACGAAGCCGGTCGAGACGGTCAGCGCCATCAGCGAGAGGTTGTCGATGCTGTAGCCGAGCAGCCACATGAACGCGAAGGTGCCGATGAGCGAGAGCGGCACGGCGATGCTCGGCACGGCCGTCGCCCGGCCGGAGCGCAGGAAGACGTACACGACGGCGATGACGAGCAGGACGCTCATCATGAGCGCGCGCTCGACGTCGCGCACCGAGGCCTCGATCGTCTGAGTCCGGTCGATGGTGATGCGCGTGTCGATCGCGGGCGAGATCGACGTCTCGAGCGACGGCAGGAGCTGCCGCACGCGCGCGTTGGTCTCGAGGATGTTCGCGCCCGGCTGGCGACGGATGATGACGAGCACCGCGCGCTGGCCGGTCTCCCAGGCCGCGACGCGATCGTTCTCGACGCTGGGCTCGACGGTCGCGACGTCGCCGAGCTTGATGACGCCGTTCGGCGACTGCCGCAGCACGATCTCGCTGAATTGCGCCGCGGTCGAGAGCTGGCTGTTGGAGCCGACCGACTGCGCCATACCGCCGCCCTGGAGCGAGCCGAGCGGCAGCGACGACGTCGCGGTCGTGATCGCGGCGCGCACGTCCTCGTACGAGAGCCCCGCGCCGGCGAGCGCGACCGGGTCGACGCGCACGCGCACCGCGGGCTGCTGTCCGCCGCCGACGAAGACCTGACCGACGCCGGAGACCTGCGCGATCTTCTGCGCGAGGACGGTGTTGGCCTGCTCGAACACGTTCGAGAGCGGCAGCGTCTTCGAGGTGAGCGACAAGACCATGATGGGCGAGTCGGCGGGGTTCACTTTTCGGAACGTCGGGCGCTGCGGCAGATCCGGCGGGAGCTCGCCCGAGGCGGCGGCGATCGCCGCCTGCACGTCGCGCCCGGCGGCGTCGACGTCGCGGTCGAGCGAGAACTGGAGCGTGATGCTCGTCGAGCCGAGCGTGCTCGAGGAGGTGATCTCGGTGACGCCGGCGATGCGACCGAAGCGGCGCTCGAGCGGCGTCGCGACCGCGGACGCCATCGTCTCGGGGCTCGCTCCAGGCAAGACGGCGCTGATGGAGATGGTCGGGAAGTCGACGCGCGGGAGCGGCGCGACCGGGAGCTCGAAATACGCGAGCACGCCGGCGAAGAAGAGCGCCGACGCGAGGAGCACGGTCGCGACGGGCCTTCGGATGAACGGCGCGGAGATGCTCACGTCGCTTCCGCGGGGACCTGCCGTTTCGCGCGTGCGCGCCCGAGCCGCTGGCGGAGGCCGTCCATGTAGAGGTAGATGACTGGCGTCGTGTAGAGCGTGAGGAGCTGCGAGAGCAGGAGGCCGCCGACGATCGCGATGCCCATCGGCCGGCGAAGCTCGGAGCCGGTGCCCATGCCGAACGCGAGCGGAAGCGCGCCGAGCAGCGCGGCCGCCGTCGTCATCATGATCGGGCGGAAGCGCAGCAAGCACGCCTGGTGGATGGCCTCCTCGGGCGACTTGTTCTGCTCGCGCTCGGCCTCGAGCGCGAAGTCGATCATCGTGATCGCGTTCTTCTTCACGATGCCGATGAGGAGCACGACGCCGATGAGCGCGATGACGTCGAACTCGTGTCCGGTGACCAGCAGCGCGAGCGCGGCGCCGACGCCGGCGGAGGGCAGCGTCGAGAGGATCGTGATCGGGTGGATGAAGCTCTCGTAGAGGACGCCGAGGACGATGTAGACCGTGAGGAGCGCCGCGAGGATGAGGAAGGGCTCGCTCGCGAGCGACGACGTGAACGCCGCGGCGGTCCCGCGGAAGCCGGCGTGCACGCTCGGCGGCAGACCGACGCTCTGCTCGGCGCGATGAACGGCGTCGAGCGCGGCGCCGAGCGACGAGCCCTTCGCGACGTCGAACGAGAGCGTCGCCGACGGGAACTGCCCTTCGTGGGTGACGATGACCGGCGAGAGCGCCGGCTCGAAGTGGGCGAACGTCGAGAGCGGGACGAGCTCGCCCGTGCCCGCGCGCAGATAGAGCTGCTGCAGCACCGCCGGATCCTGCTTCATCGAGGGCTCCACCTCGAGGATCACGCGGTACGTGTTGAGCTGGGTGAAGATGATCGAGACCTGGCGCTGGCCGAAGGCGTCGTAGAGCGTGTCGTCGATCGCCTGCGCGTTCACGCCGAGCCGGCCCGCGGTGTCGCGGTCGATGACGACGGTGAGGCCGCGGCCGGGCGGCTTCGCGTCGGTCGTGACGCCCGCAATCTCGGGCGCGCGCTCGAGCGCGTCCTGCATCTTCTTCGACCAGAGCGCGAGCTCCGCGGGATCGGCGTCCTCGAGCGTGTAGTCGAACGCGCTTCCGCTCACGCGCGACTCGATCTGGAGATCCTGCACGCTGCTCAAGTGCGCGGTGATGCCCGGGACGCGGGCGAGCTCCTTCATGAGGCGCGCCGAGATCTCGTCGGCGCTGTCCTTGCGCTGGTCGTGGGGCTCGAGCACGATCGAGAGTCGACCGGTCGTCGACGTGGGGTTCGTCCCGTCGGAGCCGACGAACGACGCGACGTTCGCGACCTCGGGATCGCGGCGCGCGATGTCGGCGAGCTCGGTCTGGAGGTCCATCATCTTCGTGAAGGACGCCTCCGAGCTCGCCTCGGTGATGCCGAGGACGAGCCCGGTGTCCTGCCGCGGGAAGAAGCCCTTCGGGACGATCCAGAAGAGGAGGAACGTGAACGCGACCGTCCCGATCGTGACGAGCAGCGTGGTCCGCCGGTGGCGGAGGACCCAGACGAGCCCGCGGTCGTACACGCCGACCATCGCCTCGTAGGCGCGCTCGCTCGCCGCGTAGAATCGCCCGCGTTTCAGCTCCTTTTCCGGTCGCAGGAGGCGCGCGGTCATCATGGGCGTGAGCGTCAGGGAGAGGAGCGCCGAGATGCCGATGGCGACCGCGAGCGTCACCGCGAACTCGCGGAAGAGCCGCCCGACGATGCCGCCCATGAAGAGGAGCGGGATCAGCACGGCGACGAGCGAGACCGTGAGCGACACGATCGTGAAGCCGATTTGCTTCGCGCCGATGAGCGCGGCGCGGAGCGGCGACTCGCCCTGCTCGACGTACCGCGCGATGTTCTCGATCATGACGATCGCGTCGTCGACGACGAAGCCGGTCGCGATGGTGAGCGCCATCAGCGACAAATTGTTGAGGCTGAAGCCGAGGAGGTACATCACGCCGAACGTCGCGACGAGCGAGAGCGGCACGGCCACCGCCGGCACCGCCGTCGCGCGGAGATCGCGCAAGAACGCGTAGATCACGACCACCACGAGCGCGATCGTGATGCCGAGCGTCACCTCGACGTCTTGGACCGACGCGCGGACGGTCTCGGTGCGGTCGTTCACCACCTGCACGGAGATGCCGCGCGGCATCGACGCCTCGAGCTGGGGCAGGAGCGCCTTCACGTGATCGGCGACCTGGATGACGTTCGCGCCCGGCTGCCGCTGCACGTTCACGAGGACGGCCCGCTGCCCGTTCGACCACGCGGCGAGCTCGGCGTTCTCGACGCCGTC
Organism: uncultured delta proteobacterium; assembly: GCA_963731595.1. Classification (GTDB taxonomy): domain Bacteria; phylum Myxococcota_A; class Polyangia; order Polyangiales; family Polyangiaceae; genus DASXHD01. The sequence goes on along the minus strand of CAVSWE010000007.1, from coordinate 392,093 downwards.
GACCGGCTTCGCGACGTCGGCGAGACGCACGGGAGCCCCGTTTTTGTAGGCGATCACGATGGGCGAGAACGACGCGGCGTCCTTGAGCTGGTCGTTGGTCGCGATGGTGAAGTCGCGGCGCGGGCCGTCGATGTTGCCCTTCGGCTGGTTCACGTTCGCAAGGGCGAGCGCGAGGCGCACGTCCTCGAGCGTGAGGCCCGAGCCGGCGAGCTTCTCGGGATCGACCTGGACGCGCACCGCGGGCTTCTCGGCGCCCGCCAGCGTGACGAGGCCGACGCCGGACACCTGCGAGATCTTCTGCGCGAGGATCGAGTCGGCGTAGTCGTCGACCTGGCGGAGCGGGAGGCTCGAGCTGTCGACCGCGAGCGTCAGGATCGGCGCGTCGGCGGGGTTGCTCTTGCTGTAGGTGGGCGGCGCGGGCAGCGTGCGCGGCAGGAGCGCGGACGCCGCGTTGATGGCGGCCTGCACGTCCTGCTCGGCCGAGTCGATGTCGCGATCGAGCGCGAACTGGAGCGTGATCTGCGAGCTCCCGAGGCTCGAGATCGACGTCATCTGCTCGAGCGACGGCACCTGCCCGAACTGCCGCTCGAGCGGCGTCGTCACCGACGAGGCCATCGTCTCGGCGCTCGCGCCAGGGAGATACGTGGAAACGACGATCGTCGGGTACTCGACCTGCGGGAGCGCGGCGACCGGCAGCTCGCGAAACGCGAGCAGCCCCACGAGGAGCAAACCCAACGTGAGCAGCGTCGTCGCGATGGGCCGCAGGATGAACGGCTTGGAGATGCTCGCGGGCGCGTCTTTCACGGCGGACCTTGCGTCGGCGCCGGCGGCGCGGCCTGCACGAGCACGGCGGCGCCCGGCTTGAGCTGCGCCTGGCCGTCGACGACGACGCGATCGCCCTCGTTCAGGCCGCTCGCGACGATCGCGCGATCGCCCGCGATCTCCTCGGATTTCACGTCGCGCATCGCGGCGTGGCTCGTCGCGTCGACGACGTAGACGAACGAGCCCTTCGGGCCGTGCTGAATCGCGACCGCCGGCACGACGAGCGCGCCCTTGCGCACCTCGAGCAAGAGGCGCGCTTTGACGAACTGGTTGGGCCAGAGCTTGCGCTCGTCGTTCGGCATCTCCGCCTTCAGGCGCAGCGTGGCGGTCTGTTGGTTGATCTGGTTGTCGACGACCGTGAGCACGCCGGCGCCGAGCTCGGTCGACCCGTCGCGGCTGTACGCGGTGACGCGCGGGTGCGGATCGCGTGCACGCGCCGCGTTGACGCGCGGGAGATCGTCCTCGGGAAGCGTGAAGATGACCGCGATGGGATCGAGCTGCGTGATCACGACGATGCCGGTCGGGTCGGTCGCGTGCACGATGTTGCCGGGGTCGACGAGGCGGATGCCCGTGACTCCGTCGAGCGGCGACTTCACGTGGGCGTAGTCCACGTTCAGCGCGGCCGCGCCGACCTGGGCGGAGTCGGCGCGAACGGCGGCCTGCGCGGACGCGACGGCGGCGCGGTCGTTGTCGACCTGCTGCTGCGAGACGAGGCCCTCGCGCTCGAGCGCGGCGTCACGTCGCAGCGTCGTCTCGGCGTTGAGCTGCGAGGCGAGATCTTTCGCGCGAGTCGCCGACGCCTGCGCCTCCTGCACTTGGAACGGGCGCGGGTCGACGAGCGCGAGCTCTTGGCCTTTGTGGACGAACTGTCCCTCCGTGAAGGAGACGCTCTCGAGCCGCCCGTCGACCTGCGAGTGGACGGCGACCGTCTGCAGCGGGGTCACCGTGCCGAGGCCCTCGGCGTCGATCGGCACGTCCTTGCGCTCGGCGGGCTCGACCGCGACCGGCACCGGCCGCTCGCGCTGCGCGGCCTCGGCCTTCTCGCGTTGCGTGCTCGCGGCTCGCACGCGAACGACGACCAGCACGATCGCCACGATCGCGACAATGGACGCCATGACGGCGAGCAGCGACTTTTTCACGACACTCATCGATGCGCGGTGCGTGGCAGAGTGCCAAGCGGGTTTTCAGAGCTTTACGCAGCGAACGAGCACGCGGCGTACCGCGCCGCGCTTCAGCGCATCCCGTCGCGCAAAAAGGGCACGAGCTTGGCGTTGACCCGCTCGGGCTGCTCGACCGCGGTGAGGTGCGCCGCGCCGGGCACGAGCACGAGCTCCGCGCCGGCGATGCCGGTTGCGATCTCGCGCGCGCGGTCCGGCGGCGTGGCGCGGTCTTCTTCGCCGCAGACGACGAGCGTCTTGCTGCGAATACGTCCGAGCTCGGCGCGAAAATCCTGTCGCTGGAAAATGGCCTTGCCCGATTTGTAGACGCCCTCGCGCGAGAAGCCGATCGCGTCGTTCCAGAATCGCCGCGCGAGCTCGGGGCGCGAGTGGAGCGTCTCGGCGGCGAAGTAGAGCGGCAAGATGCGCTTGTCGGCGGCCCACGACGGAAACCCGACGCGGCGAAACGTCGAGAGCATCGCGCGGTATTGCACGCGGTTTCGCATCGTCTCGGGAGCGGCGCTCGTGTCGAGGAGGGCCAGCACGGGGACGCGCTCGGGCGCGAGCGCCGCGAGCCGCATCCCGACCATCCCGCCCCACGAGAGGCCGGCGAGCGCCGCGCGCTCGATGCCGAGCGCGCCCATCGCGTCGAGCAGGGCGCGCGCGTTGTCGTCGAGCGAGAACGGCGGCGGCACCTCGCTCTTGCCGTGCCCCGGCGGGTCGAACACGACGACGCGCCCGAGGTCCGAGAGCGGCCGCACCTGGCCGTCCCACATGCCGCCGTCGGTCAGGAACGACGGCCAGAGGACGATCGTGGGGTCGGCTTCGCGGCGGGGTTTGCCGTGCTCTTCGTAGTACCAGCGTCCGAGGCGCGTGGAGACGTACATGGGGGGATGCGGATTTATCATTTTATTTCTCCCCCCGCCGATGTGCTCGGCCAGCGGCCGCGCGTCACGCGGGTTGCGCGGGCCGCTGGCCTCCGCGCATCGGCGCCCCCTCCGGCGCTTCGGCTTCGCCGAAGCGCGAGGGGGTTGTTGGGGGACGCGGGGGACGCGGGGGAGATGCACATTTTGTCGCTCGCGGTGTGCTGGGCGAAGGAGGCGAGCGGCGCGAAGGGCTGTCGTTGCGAGGGTGCATGTTCGCCGCGAAAGAACCGCGCCGGCCGAGCCGCGGCGCGAGTGAGCGCGGGCGGCCGTCACGGTTCTTTCGCTCTTCGCTTCCATGCACCCTCGCAACGACAGCCCTTCGCTCTTCACGCTTGTTCAATTCGCTCGCGAGCATCGCAAGCGGCCCACGCGGAGCGAGCGCATTTTCTGGCGCGCGGTCTGCCAGCGGCGGCTCGGCGTGCGCGTTCGTCGGCAGCACCCGATGCACCCGTACATCGTCGATTTCTTCGTCGCTTCGCGTCGGCTCGTCGTCGAGATTGACGGCGGGGCTCACGCGGGCGAAGCGGCGCAGGTCGCTGACGCGCGGCGCGACGCGGAACTCGTGCGCACCTACGGCGTCCGCGTGCTTCGCCTACCGGCGGAGCTCGTCGAGAACGACCTCGCGAGCGCGCTCGCAATCGTGCGGCGCGCGCTTCGGGGCGCGTGAGGCTCTCGCGTGCTCCTGCGCGATCGGCGACGTTGCCGCTACACCGCGATCAGTCGTCGCGTGAGCTGGGCGAACCGACGGCGGAGAGCGGTTCGGATTTCCAGGCGTCCGAGCTCGTCTTCTCGAAGCCGAGCTGCCACTTCAAGACGTTCTTCACCGCGTCGACGTAAATCCACTCGATGAGGTTCGAGAGCGCGCCGGGCGTCTTGTCGAGCGACTCGACGCGCATGTGGTAGCCGCACCCGTCGTCTTGGGTCGCGTCGCACTCCGTCGGGCAGACGATGGTCGTGACCTCGACGCGACCGAGATCGCGCGTGAAGTGCTTCGACCGCCGGACCTCCTCGAGCGCGGCGCGCGCGCTGACGGTGAACGGCGGACGCGTCGCGTCGTTCGGGAGCCCGGCCGTGCTGTCGAAGAGGCCGCCGGACCCTTCTTTCGCGAGACACCAAGACGCCTCGCGCGCGAGCCGAGCGCTGACCGCGGCGTCGGTCGTCTCGTCGCTCTCCTCGCGAATCTTCATGTCCGGGTCGAGCACGACGTACGCCGCGTAATCGCGGGAGACGCCTTTCTCGGTCGTGGTCTTGAGGAAGCGCACGAGCTTCTCGTTCGGCTCGATGGCGCTGACCTCGACGCCGTGCAGGACTTGTTCGAAATCGGGCGTCTTCGCGAGCGCCGCCATCTTCCGCTTCACGCACTCGTCGCGCGAGAGCGTCGTCCCGTAAAACGCCACGCTCGGCGCGTAGACCGCCTCGAACGCCGCTCGATCGCGCGCGCGGTGCGCCGCGTTCCATTTCTCGAGCACGCTGCGCGCGCTCGGCGCCGTCGCCGCCTCCGCCTCGGGCGCGGCGCTCGCCTCGAGCGGCACCGGCTCGACCGCCGCGTCGACGGCGACCGGCTTCGCCTCTCCGCACGTGTGCCCGCACGCGACCAAACATCCGAAGAGGCCCAACCATCGCGCCGACATTCGGTCCGACGGTACCACGGGCGTCTCGACGAACCGGCGACGTCGCCGCCGGACCGGCAACATTGCCGGTCAGGGCTTCTTCGCCGCCTTCGCCGTCGGAGGTAGCTTCACCGCCGAGAGGACGCGCGCGAAGAGGTCGAGCGAGGCCAGCGGGATCGACCGCACGTGCACGAGCCCGCCGCGCACGGTGAAGCGCACGTTCTTGAAGGCCGCGTGCTTCGAGAGCACCTTCGCGATGGCGGCCTCGGTGCGATCGGTGACCGGCTCGCCCGCGCTCTTGCGCTGAAGCTCGCGCGTCGCGCTTTGGATGTCCGCGACCGTCGCCTTCGCGAAGGGCACCATGCGCACGTGCTTGCCCTCACGAACGGGGATCTTCAACCGCTCGAACGCGACAGGCAGCGTCGCGCCGAGCTTGCCGAATTTCGCGGCGAGGTAATCGAGCGCGGCGGCGAGGTTCGACTCGCCGTAGTCGGCTTCTTCTTTCGGCGTCGCGTGCTCGGCGACGGCGATGTTGCGCTTGGCCGAGCGAAGATCCGTGTGGAGCGCGCGTTTGTAGAAATCGCTCTCGCTCTTGTACCCGCCGAAGACGTAGAGCGCCGGGTCGTGGTGCACGATCTCGCCGACGGTCTCCCAGAGCTCGTCGTACGCCTCGGCGCCGCGCGACTCGGCGTCGGCTACGCGGTGTTCGAGCTGCTTCCACCTGGCCTCGAGCTTCGGGTCGACGTGTGCGATGGCGCGGAGATCGGCGACATGGGTCTTTCGGGCGAGCTTCCCCCGGTGAGCGCGCGTCTTGGGCATGGTCAGAAACGTAGACGGAGGCCGTCGCGGGACACAACGGGCAACGTTGCCGGGCGCCGAGTCGCGCACGTATCCTCGCGCCGTGGGGCACGATCATCATTTCCTCGAACGGCTCGATCGCGCTTCGCGCGAGCACGTCGAGTTCGCGCTCGGGCTCTATCGCGATCACGAAGCGCTCCGCTACCTGCTGGCGCATTTGCGCCTCGGCGACGCAACCGCGCGCGTCGCGCTCTCGCTCGCCGAGGGCGAGCGTGGACCTTGGGCGGTCGTGACGCGCGAGGGCGCCTTCGTCACGTGTCTCGGCGAAGGCATGTCGACCGGCCCGCTCGAGATCGTGCCGCGCGCGCGGCTCGACGCGCTCCTCGCCAAGCACCGCGACCAGAAAGCGCGCGACAGCGCGCGCTCGCTCGAGACGCGCGCGAACGAGTCGCTGTCCGACTTTTTCGTCCGCCTCTATCGGCGCGGCGACGCGATGACGCGCGAGGAGTTCGTCGCGCTCTCGTCGGTGCAGCCGCTCCTCGCCGCGCGCTTCTACGAGATCGCCGTCGAGTCGACGACGTTCGTCCTCCAGAGCGCCAGGACGCTGCGCCGCGCGCACAAGCTGAACGCGCCGGAGGCCGCGCTCGGCGCCGAGATGGAGCGCACTCGCTGGCTCGCAGGCCACATGGCGCTCCTCGCGTCGATGGGCGACCGCCGCGTGCTCGAACCCCATGTGCGCGTGGCGATCGCACAGCAGGTCTCGCTCAGCGAATTCGTGACCATGCTCGGCTCGAACACGATCGCGCTCCGCGCGGCGTGGATGGCTGCGCGGATCGGCAAGCCGCTCCTCGCGACGTATCGGCCGCTCGCGCCCAAGGCGGCGTCGCTGGCCGCTGCGGTCGATGTCTCGCTTGCCGTCCTCGCCATCGGGTTACGCCACGAGCGGGCGCGCAACGACGCACGGCGTTTGCTCGAGTCGATGCGCGCGCCGGGAAGCGAAAGCGATTCGGCCGCGGAGGTCCGTCGGGTTTGCGCCGAGCACGCGCTCGAGGTCCTCGACGGCGGCGTATCCACCGCCGACGCGCTCGCGGACGGGCGTGAGCTCTTCGTCTCGATGGCGCAGCATCTCCCCGCCGGTGACCCGTACTCTTTCGCCGATGCGTCCGCGGTTCCGGACGATCTGGCGATGACGACCGCGCTCGAAGACGACGCGTTTTACGGGAGCGAGCGCGGCATGAGGCGGCTCTACAAGGCCGCGTCGCTCCTCGCGCGGGCGCGCGCCGAGGACTTTTATTTTCCGCGCGAAGTAGCGACGCGCGTCATCGTCGAAGCGTCGACCGACGACATCGTGGATTACGTGAGCCGTTTGCAAGAGATCGTGAAGCTCGCACCCGACCCCGTGCGCCAAACGCCGCGGCCGGGCCGCAACGACCCCTGCTCGTGCGGCAGCGGCAAGAAGTTCAAGAAATGCTGCGGATGATCCGGCAATGTGGCCGCCCGATTGGCAACGTTGCTGGTCGTCGCCTCGTCGGCGCCTTCGCCATCGGCGGAAGTTCCACTCCCGCGAGCACGCGGGCGATGAGGTCCAGCGATGCTTCTTGCGCAGAAGCTCGCGCGTCGCGCTCTGGATGTCGGCGACCGTCGCCTTCGGGAAGGCTAGACGGTGCGACGGATTGTCACAATGCGGCGCGGACGCGGCAGTTTCCCGGTCGCCTTTTGTGCATCGCCGAGTCTAACGACAACATGTAGGTACTCCCATGAGCATGAGGTGGGAGCTCTGGGCGGCGGCCGCGGCCGCGGCGTGCTGGTCGTGCGTTGGTGACTCGGACATTGGCGTTGACGCGGGCGACGCCGGCGGCGGCGACGCGACGCTCGACGTCACGGGCAGCGACGCGGTGACGGACGCTCCGACGTCGGCCGACGTCATCGAAGAAGAGGCCGCCGCGCCACCGACCTACAACGACGTTACGAACGCGGCGAACTGGTCGACCTTCAGCATGCCGACGGGAACCGAGGCGTTTCTCGGCGGAGCGTTCGACGGACGATACGTGTACTTCGTGCCCGCCACCTCCGGCGTCGTCGCGCGCTACGACACGACGCAGTCCTTCACGCTCACGGATCGACACGAGCAGCATCGCGGGCACATCGACCCCCGTCTATTACCAAGGCGCGACGTACGACGGCCGTTACGTCTACTTCACTCCGTACGAATGTTGCGGCAGCGTCATCGAGGGAACGATGCTCCGCTACGACACCCAAGCAGCATTCGGCGCGATGGCGGGGTGGCAGGCGTCCGGTAACGACACCACCGTCAACGCCAATGCAAAGGGGTTCAACGGAGGGTTATTCGACGGCCGGTACTTCTACGCCGTTCCGCTCGCCTATTCGAGCCCGAGCGGCTTCAGCGGCATTGTCACGCGTTACGACACGCAAGGATCTTTCACCACTGCGAGCGCGAAGGGCTTCATCGGCGCAGTTTTCGACGGTCGGTACGCGTACTTCGTGCCTTACTACAATGGAGCGAACGACGGCGTAGTGGCGCAGCTCGACACGCAGGGAGCGTTCAGCAACGCGAGCGCTTGGCGCACGTTCGACGTAGGTTACAGCGTGAACAGCTCGGCTGTCGGCTTCAGCACGGGCGCCTTCGACGGCCGTTACGTCTACTTCGTGCCGAACGCTGGGGGCGCGGTTGCGCGTGTGGATACGCAGGCAGCCGTCGACGCAGGGAGCTCGTCGTTCACGGCCCCTGCTTCATGGAAGGCTTTCGACATCTCGACCGTGAATGCGAGTGCGAAACAGTTCTTCGGCGCGGTCTTCGACGGCCAGTACTTGTACTTCGTGCCGAACGCGAATGGAGTGGTCGCGCGATTCAACGCCCGTACGCCCGGTGCGCTGCCAACCGGGTACGCCCATGGTTCGTTCTACTGAACCCAACCGGCAATCTTGCCGCGCGGCCGGCAACGTTGCCGGTCACGGCGCCGCGCGCACGAGCGCGACCGCCGCGCGGACCTCGCGCTCGACGAGCCCCGCCTCGATGCGCAACACGCGCACGCCGTGCGCGCCCGCGAGGTACGCGTCGCGCGCGCGATCGCGCTCGCGCTGAAAGCGGTGAATCCCGCCGTCGACTTCGATCATCGAGCTTGTGAGCGACGACGAAGAAATCGACCACGTACGGATGCAGCGGATGCTGCCGTCTGACGCGTGGCCCGAGCTTGCGCCCGCGAAGCTGCGCCCACAGGAGCGCCTCGCTCTTGGTCGGAGCTTTGCGCATCTCGCGAGCGAATTGGGTGAGTGAAAAGAGCGAAGGGCCGTCGTCGTGATGGTGCATGCCAGCGAAGAGCGAAAGAACCGTGACGGCCGCCCACGGCTTGCGCGCGCGCCGCGGCTCGGCCGGCGCGGTTCTTTCGCGGCGTCCATGCACCATCACGACGACGGCCCTTCGCGTTCGCTCATGGTTCGCGAAACGCACTGCGAGCCACGCCCATGGGTTCACAAATGCGTTCGCTCGCAGCGACGCCAAAACGCGATCTCACCCCACGCCACGCGGACACCCCAGCCCCTCGCGATTTGGCAACGCCAAATCGCAGGGGGTCGCGCCGCTTCGCGGCGCGGGGGAGCCTTCACGGGAAAATCTCGCGCTCCTTGTAGACGGCCTCGATGCGCTGGAGCGCGAGCGCATACGCCGCGATGCGCCGGTCCACCTTCTTGTGCCGCGTGAAGTCGTCGACCTCGCGGTACGCGCGCTTCATCGCCTTCTCGAGCTTCTCGTCGACCTCTTCGTGCGTCCAGCTCTCCGAGCGCTTGTTCTGCACCCACTCGTAGTAGCTGACGGTGACGCCGCCCGAGTTCGCGAGGACGTCGGGGAGGATGTCGATGCCGCGATCGAGCAGCACCTTCTCGCCGGCGGGGTTCGTCGGGCCGTTGGCGCCCTCGACGACGACGCTTGCACTGGAGGCGCTTCGCCTCGCTCTCGCCGATCTGGTTCTCGAGCGCGCAGGGCGCGAAGATGTCGGCCTTCTGCGCGAAGAACTCCTCGCGCGTGATCGCCTTGCCGCCCGGGTAGCCGGCGATCGAGCCGTGCTTCTCGACGTAGTCCTGGAGCTTGTGCGCGTTGAAGCCCTCGGGGTTGAAGCAGGTAGCCCGATGTGATCGCCGACGGCGATCGTCGACACGCCGAGCTTCGAGAGGATGACCGCGAAGTGCGAGCCGACGTTGCCGAAGCCCTGCACGCTCATCGTCGAGCCTTCGAGGTCGAAGCCCTTGTCGCTTCGCCCACTCGATGACGCAGAAGACCATGCCCTGGCCCGTGGCCTTCGCGCGACCGAGCGTGCCGCCCGACGCGACCGGCTTGCCGGTGACGACGCCCTTGACGCTCTGCTTCTGCGCGGCGCCGACCATGTTCGAGTACGTGTCCATCATCCACGCCATCGTCTGGCTGTTGGTGCCGACGTCGGGCGCGGGGATGTCGTACTCGGGTCCGATGTTCTCGCCGAGCGCGTGGGTGAAGCGCCGCGTGATGCTTCTGGAGCTCGTCGCGCGACACCGAGTGCGGGTCGAACTTGATGCCGCCCTTGCCGCCGCCGAACGGGAGGCGCATGAGCGCGCACTTCCACGTCATCATCGCCGCGAGCGCCTTGACGTCGTCGAGCGTGACGCATCGGGTGGAAGCGCATGCCGCCCTTGAACGGGCCGAGCAGGTTGTTGTGCTGGACGCGGTAGCCCTTGAAGAGCCGGACCTCGCCGCTGTCCATCTTCACGGGGAAGTTGACGATGAGCTCGTTCTTCGGCTGGCTCAGGATCGTCTGCGACGTAGCCGCGCGAGGTTGATCGTCTTCGACGCGCGTCTCGAGGTAGTCCTGGACGACCTTGAAGAAGTCGTACTCCTTGTAGCCAAGGTTCGCTTCGATGGCGCGGCGCCGGGAATCGCTTTGGGCGGGCGCTCATGAGTGCACGCTTTCTGACCTCGCGCGGGGTTGCGCGCAAGGCGTTGGTTCGTCAGCGCGTCGCGTCGGCGAAATCTCGATGCGGGTCAGCGATAGCCAGAGCGTGTAGAGATAGACGACGGCGCTCGTCAAGAGCGAGGGCGTCGACGCGATCGAGGATCCCGCCGTGCCCGGGCACGATGGCACCGGAATCTTTCACCCCGATGGAACGCTTGAGCAACGACTCGCCGAGGTCGCCGGCCTGTCCCAGCGCGCCGGCGACGAGCGCGAGCGGAACGGCGTGCGCAGAGCGGGATGGTCGGCAAGAACCAGAAGTGCGCGAGCAGCGCGCCGATGACGCTCCCGGCCAGCCCGCCGATCGGCCCCTCGACCGTCTTCTTCGGTGAGACGGCCTCGTAGAGCTTGTGCTTGCCGAGGAAGCGTCCGGCAAAGTAGCCGCCGGTGTCGCCGAACCACGCGAACATCAGCGTCATGACGACGTAGCTCGCGCCGTCGACCCCATGTCGCGCCGCAGGACCGCGAGCCAGACGTCAGCGGCACCGTCGACGAAGAGCGGCGCCGAACGCCCATCGCGAACGCGCGGAGCGCCGCTGTCTCGCATGTCACCGAGGCGCACTAGCGTCAGCAGCGGCCCGGCGAGCGGAGCGACGCGAGCACCGTCAGCGACCAGCGCGCGTCGCGACCGCGAAGTAGATCGCGAGCGACGCCGCCGGCGCGAGGCCGACGCCGATCCCCTGCGAGACGCGATCGCCGGGGTGGGTCATCGCGAAGAGCTCCTACGTGCCGATGACGCGATCGCCGGCAGAACGAGCAGGTAGAAGCCCCACGCCGGGCCCCGGTAGAGGAGCAGCAAGATTCAGCGGCACGCAGACCGCCGCCGTGGCGAGCCTACCGCGAGGTTCGAGGGCATGCGACATCCCGACCGTCCTAGGCCGCGTCGAGTATCGCGGCCGACGCGCCGGCGTTGGCGCTGGCGTCGGCGCGGGCGCGTTCGCGCGCGACGGGCCCGCCACGAGCCCGAACCGGCGCTCGCGCGCTGGAAGCTCGCGATCGCTTCGTAGAGATCGCTCCCGCCGAAGTCCGGCCAGAGCACGTCGGCGAAGTGGAGCTCGGCGTACGCGAGGCCGTAGAGGAGGAAGTTCGAGATGCGGCGCTCGCCGCCGGTGCGGATGACGAGGTCCGGATCGCCGACGGTCAGGCTCGGCATGCGCGCGTGGAGCGCTCGGCTCGGTCACGTCGTCGGGGTCGATCTCGCCGGCGCGCGACCTCGCGCGCGAGCTCGCGCGCGGCGGCGGCGATCTCTTCGCGGCCGCCGTAGCTGAGCGCGAGGGTGAGCGTCATCTCGTCGTGTCGCGCGCTCTCCTGGCGGAGCGGATCGAGCACGGCGCGGACGACGGCGGGAAGCGGCCGAGGTTGCCGATCGCGTTCAGGCGGATCCCGTTGTCGAGGATCTCGTCCGCGCTCGGAGAGGAGGAACTCGCGGAGGAGCTCCATCAGCGCGTCGACCTCGTCGTTCGGGCCGCGCCCAGTTCTGCTCGCTGAAGGCGTAGAGCGTGAGCGCCCGGAGCCCGAGGCGGCGGGCGGCGCGGACGACGCGCCGCACGGCGTGCGAGCCCTCGCGGTGCCCGCGCGACGCGCGGCACGTCCGCGGAGCTGCGCCCAGCGCCCGTTGCCGTCCATGATGATGCCGACGTGGGACGGCAGGTTGCGGGCTTCGACGAATACCATGGGGGAATCGGCGGCCAGGACGTGCCGGATACCACGGAACGCGCCGAGCCCGCAAAACGTATCACGCCGCGGCGCCGCCGAGCTCGGGCGGGAGCGTCGCCTTCCAGGCCGGCAGCGACTGGAGACGGCCGAGCCAGGCGCGGACGTTCGCGTACGGCTCTAGCGGCAGCCGCGCGGGCCCGGCTTGATCGAGCGCCGTCCCGAGCGCGATGTCGGCGACGGTCAGGGCGTCGCCCGCGACGTACGTTCGGCCCGCGAGGTGGGCGTCGAGCACGCGGGCGAAACGGTGAAACGTCGCCTCGTGCTGCGCGACCTGCGCCGGGTCGGCGTCCTGGCCGGTCACGAACTTCTTCCACAGGCGCTCGTACGTGATGCCGCCGATCGCGACGCTCCAGTGGTTGAGACCCCAGGAGAGCCATCGATTCACTTCGGCGCGGGCGCGGAGGTCCTTCGGGAGGTAGCGCTCGCCGCCGGGCGTCTTGTCGCAAAGGTAATGCAGGATGGCGGTCGACTCCCAGAGCACGAAGTCGCCGTCCTCGAGCACGGGCACCTTGCCGTTCGGGTTGACCGCGAGCAGGCGCGCGCGCTGCTCCGGGCGTCGAAGATCGACGACGTCGTGCTCGAAGTCGATTCCGAGCAGCGCGGCGAGGACGGTGACTTTGCGCGAGTTCGACGAGAGCGGACCGTAGTGAAGCTTCATGACGACCTCCTTGGGTTCGCCCGAGAGGCTAGGCGGCCTTGTTGTCAGCCTTATGTCAAGTTTGACTGGCCGTTCGAAGATTGACGGCGCCGCGGAAAAACGCGCGAAAGACGCGGGCGCCCTTTTTGCTTGGACGGCCGAGCCGATGACGAAAAGGGCTTGGGCTTCGGTTCTCGGGACTTCGCTTCTCCTCGCGGGGGCGGCGCGCGCGCAGACGCCGCCGCGCGCGTCGGTGGATCCCACGATCCTCCGGATGATCGACACGGGGCTGCTGGGCGCGCACCAGCGCGGCGCGCCGCACCCGGGATCGGCGCCGGTCTTGATCGAGCTGCGCGCACCGGCCGACGCCGCGGCGCTCGCGGCGATCGAGCGCGCCGGCGTGAGGCTCACGTCGGTCGGCGGGGAGTGGCTGCGCTACGATCGCTTCGTGCCGGCGGACGTCGACCGCGCGAGCCTCGCGGAGGTCGCGAAGCTCGCGATCGTCGAGCGCGTCGCGTCGGCGGGCCCGCGCGGCCTCCGCCCGCTCGATCAATCGGCGAAGCTGATTCGACTCGCCGACGCGCGCGGCGCGCGCCCCGACCTCGATTCGCTCACCGGCGAAGGGATGCTCATCGCCGACATGGATTCGATGGTCGACCCGTTCGCGCCGCCCTTCTTCAAGGGCGACGCGGGCTACTACGACTGGCTCGACGTGAACGGCGACGGCGTCTTCACGCCCGGGGTCGACGCGATCGATCTCGACGGAAACGGCGCGCCCGATTCGAGCGAGACCGCTCAACCGCTGACCGCGCGCGAAGTGGACTATTACGGCAAAGACGTCGGCGCGCGCACCGACGACTTCGATCCGTCGATCGATTTCCTCTTCCTCGACTCGAACGGAAACGGCCAGCGCGACTACGGCGCGGCGGCGGGCTTCGACGACACGACGCCCGCGCTCGGCGAGCCGCTGTTCGTGCCCGACGACGTGAACCGAAACGGAAAGCTCGACGTCGGCGAGCGCGTCGTCCGGCTCGGCACGCCGAAGATTCGGAAGATCTTCGTCGACCTCGCGTATCCGCCGTACAACGTGAACCACGTCTACGAGCGCGGCGTCGATCTCTCGCAGACCAAGATCGACTACAGCGGCGGCGCGCTCGAAGGCTTCCCCGACGCGTACCACGCGACCGCGGTGACGACGATCCTGGTCGGCGACGTGCCCCTCGTCGGGCGGCGCTGGGTCGGCATCGCGCCCGACGCCGAGGTGGAGACCGCGTTCGAGGTCGACCAGACCTCGGCCCCGCTGAAGGGCTTCACGTGGGCGATGAAGGATCATCCCGACGTGGCGCTCTTCGAGATGGCCGAGTGGGCCGGCGTGCCCCTCGACGGCAGCGACGCGCTCTCGACGCTCATCGACGCGTCGGTCACGAACAGCTCGCTCACCGCCACGTGCCCCACGGGCGATCAAGGCTCGGCGCTCAAGCACGCGCACGCCGACGTCGCGGCGTCGCAGCAGGCGTCGCTCGCGTTCAATCTTCCGGCCAAAGCGAAGGCCGGGAGCGGCCCGCTCACGTACGTGAACGTCTCGGTGAACGTGCGCGGAGGCGTGCCGGCGGCGCTCTCGCTGAGCGGACCGAACGGCGAGAGCGTGCCGATGACGGCGTTCGGCAACGGCACGATGTCGACGGGCGACTCGTTCTATTCGACCTACGAGCTCACCAAGCGCCAGACGGCCTTCTACGACGTCATCCTCTACGTCGACAAGAACGAGCCGGCCCTGCCCGTCGGCACGTGGACGCTGAACGTCTCGGGCGACGCGTCCGCGACGCTCTCGGTGGACGCGTACGTCGCCGACGACAAGTCGAGCTGGGCGGTCGGCGCCGCGTGGGATCCTTCGATCGCGACCGACGCGGCGACCGTGGGCGTGCCGTCGGTCGCCGACCACTGCATCGCGGTGAACGCGTCGCCCGATCACGTCGGCACGCCGAACGCGCCGTACTACGACCTCGACTTCTATGCAGAATACAACGTTTCGCCGGACACCAACGAGTCGCAGGGGCAGATCCGCGCGTACTCGCCGCGCGGGCCGCGCATCGACGGCGTGATGAAGCCCGACGTGACCGCGCCCGACAACCCGTGGACCGCGAACATGCACCTCGCGGGCGTCCCGCTGCCGTACGGGAGCTACTCGGTGTTCGGCGGAACGTCGGGCGCGTCGCCGCACGTGACCGGCGCCGCGGCGCTGCTCGCGCAAGCTGGGATTCGCGGGGATGCGGCGCGAGACGCGCTCCGCGCCGGCGCGATCGTCGACTCGGACACCGGCGCGGTGCCGAACGGCGATTACGGTTGGGGCCGCTTGGACGTCGCGCACGCGCTCGGCGTCACGAAGGACGGCGTCGACCCGAGCGTGTCGATCGTCGTCACGCCCGCGCAGCCGACGACGGCCGACTCGATCGTGCTCACGGCCGACGCACACTCGAACGACGGCGACGACTCGGCCCTCGAGATCAAGTGGGACGACGGCTACGACGGCAGCTGGGACACTTCGTACGGCGCGGTCGCTCCTCACGCGTTCGTTCCGCCAGGGCCGGGGCGTTATCCGTTCAAAGTTCGCGTTCGCAATTCGAGCGGGCGCGTCGCCGAAGCGATCGCGTGGGTAGACGTGATCGAGCCCGTCGTTTCGGACGGTTGCAGCTGTCGCGAAGCAGGCTCGCGCCCCGACCTCAGCCTCTTCTTCGTCGTCGTATCGCTCGGCGGCCTCCTTGCGCGCCGTCGAAAGGAGACCCACGCTCGATGAAAGGACGATGCGGCAAGCGATCTGGATCGCGCTCGGCGGCATCGTGTCCGTGCTGTTCGTCGCGGGCGCGACGAGCGCCCTCTTTCTGCTCGTCGGGCACCGGCCAGCGCGCGGCGTGAACGTCGTGCCGGTCGTCTACGTGCCGAGCGAGCGCGCGGACGAGCCGTGGCAGGCTGGCGCGCACGGCGAGCGCGTGCCCGAGCAGGCGCCGCAACCCAGGGAAGAGATCACGCGCTTGGCGCCCACGTTCGGGGCGACCGTGCTCGCGGGCTGCAGCCCGAAGGATTTGTCGACGCTACGGTCGCGCCTGCACGAGACGATCGAGCTCGCCTCGCCGCTTTACAACGCGGGCGACGTTTCCGGCTCGTATTACGCGTACGACGCGGCGGCGCACTCGATCGCGGCGGGCGCCGCGAGCACGTGCCGAGGCCCGGCGCGCGAGCTCGAGCAGGGCCGCGCGAAGGCGTCGAAGCGCGCGACGTTGCCCGAGCAAGCGTGGGCGATGCGCGACACGTTCGACGGTCTGCTCGATCTCATCGACCGAAACGGGACCGAGCTGTAGTAAATAGACCCAGGTGCCACCTCCCGAGCGATCGAAGGGACAAGTCGTCGCCGGCCGTTTTCGGCTGGTCGATCAGGTCGGTCGCGGCGGGATGGGGAGCGTGTGGACCGCGCATCACCTGACGCTCAAGGTCGACGTCGCCGTGAAGTTCATGGACGGCGCGTTCTTGATCGGCGACGAGACGATGCTGAAGCGCTTCCAGAAAGAAGCGACCGCCGCCGCGTCGATCCAGAGCCCGCACGTCGTGAAGATCCTCGACTTCGGCAAAGACGAGGCGGGCCGACCGTACCTCGCGATGGAGCTCCTGCACGGCGAGGAGCTCGAGCAACGCGTCGAGCGCGAAGGGCCGATGTCGCTCGCGCTCATGACGAAGGTCATCGTCGAGACGTGCAAGGGCCTCTCGGCCGCGCACGCCGCGGGGGTCATCCACCGCGATCTCAAGCCGGAGAACGTCTTTCTCTGCCGCGACGCGCACGCCCGCGCCGACGACACGGGGGCGTTCACCGACGTGCAGGTGAAGCTGCTCGACTTCGGCATCGCGCGCGCCGACCGCGAGCTCTCGGGCACCGGCAACCTGACCATCACCGGCCAGCTCCTCGGCACGCCGATGTTCATGTCTCCCGAGCAAGCCCTCGGGCGGCGCGACGTCGACGGCCGGAGCGATCTCTATTCGCTCGGCGTCGTGGCGTACAAATGCCTGACCGGCCGGCCGCCGTACGACGAGAGCGACACGGTCGGCGAGATCATCGTCTCCATCACGACGAAAGAGCCGCGCGATCCGACCGAGCTCCGCAAGGACCTGCCGCCCGCCGTCGTCGCGTGGCTCCGCAAGGCGCTCGCCAAGGAGCGCGACGAGCGTTTTCAAACGGCGAAGGAAATGGCCGAGGCGTTCGTCGAGGCGTGCGACGTCCGCAGGATGGCGGTGAGCTTCTCGGGACTCGACGTCGACGACACGGGAAAGCCCGACGTCGACTTCGAGCGCGCGTCGGCCGCGCCGAGCGCCGAGACGCGCTCGCGCACGACCGATCCGCCGCGCGCGCCCTCGCTCGCGAGGACCGCGAGCCACCGGCCGCCGCGGCCGGCGCCGCCTTTTCCGTTCGTGCTCGTCGTCGCAGCCGCGGCCGTCATCACCCTCGGCGTCATCGTCGCGTGGGTGCTCGTGACTCACCGCTGACCCACGTAGCTCGTGCACGGCATCCGCCGCGCGATCTTCGGTCGATCGCCGCCAGCGCGCCACGGCGACTCATGGCCCCGCTTCGCGAAACGCAGGCGTAGGCGCGCTTGGGCCGGCCGCTTGGCCGCTCGTGGAACGTGCGATGCGGTCGTCACGACCGTGGGCCCTCGACCTTCCATCCTTTTCGTCATCGTGCTCGCTGCGTGCGGCAGCGACTCGAGCCGCGGCGCCTTCGACCCCGAGCGGCTCGTGCCTCCGCGCGCAGGCGTCGCCGAGCTCTGGTCGTCGAGCCCGTCGATCGCGATCTCGCCGAAGACGGTCGCGGTCTTCACGAGCGCGACGCAGCGGTTCCACGCGAAGGTCGTCGGCCTCCCGAGCGCGGGCGTCGATTGGTCCGTCGAGGAGGCGGGCGGCTGCGGGTCGATCACGAAGACCGGCGAATACGAAGCGCCGGCCGCGGCGGGTACCTCCCACGTCGTCGCGACGAGCGCGGCGACCCCGCGCTCGCGCGACGTGGCCACCGTGGTCGTGAGCGAGGTGTCCGTCGGCGGCATGCCGCACGTCTCGGTCGGCAAGCCCGCGTTCGCGAGCGAAGGCGACGCGTCGCTCCTCACCGACGGCGCCTACCGAAGCCCGCACGCGTGGACGTTCACGCCGTCGCGCTGTAGGCCGTCCACGCCGTGTTGGGCCGCCGTTCACGTCGGCGCGGGTCCGTCGAAGCTACTCGTGGAGTATTTCGACGGCGGCGACGTGCGCCCGAACGCGGCGGGCTGCGCCGTGTGGAACCAGACCTTCGCCGACGCGGTGAGCGAGTCTTATCGGTGACGTGCTAGATTTCCGCCGATGATCGGCATGAGAGTCACTCTTCGCTTGCGCATGTCGTCGCACGACGCGCACTACGCGGGCGAGCTCGTCGACGGCGCGCGCATGCTCGCGCTCTTCGGCGATCTCGCGACCGAGCTGCTCATTCGGCTCGACGGCGACGAAGGTCTCTTCCGCGCGTACGAGGCGGTCGAGTTCCTCGCGCCGGTCTTCGCCGGCGACTACATCGAGGCGACCGCCGAGCTCGTCTCGCGTCGGCAACACGAGCCGCAAGATGCAGTTCGAGGCGCGCAAGGTCGTCTCGAACCTGCGCGCGCCCGGTTTCTCGCCGAGCGCGGCCGACGTGCTCGGCGAGCCGGTCGTCGTGTGCCGCGCGATCGGGCACGTGCGTCGTGCCCAAGGATCTGCAGCGCCGCCCGAAGAGCTCTACCTGCCCGGCCTGCCTCCCGGGCCCGCGCCCGGCACCGAGCCCATCGTGACCGACTGGCACGAGCCGGACCTCGTCTTGACCGCGGCGATCGTCGGCGCCGAGATCACGCGCGCGCAGACGCCGCACCTGCCGATCACGGCGCGCGAGATCGCCGACGAGGCCGCGCGCTGCCGCGAGGCGGGCGCCGCAGTGATCCACCTGCACGTGCGCAACGACGACGGCTCGCCGACGCAGAGCGCCGAGCGCTTCGCCGAGGCGATCGCCGCCATCCGCGCCAAGACCGACTGCATCGTGCAGACGTCGACCGGCGGCGCCGTCGGCATGTCGCTCGACGAGCGCGCGCAGCCTCTCCAGTGCAAGCCGGAGATGGCGACGCTCAACTGCGGCACGATCAACTTCGGCGACGACGTGTTCGTGAACTCGCGCACGGACATCCGCGATCTCGCGGCGCGCATCGCGAAGGCCGGCAGCATCGCCGAGCTCGAGTGCTACGAGGTCGGCCACGTCGAAGAGGCGCTGAAGCTCCTCGCCGAAGGCGCGATTTCGTCCGCCGCTGCACTTCCAATTCGTGCTCGGCGTGCCGGGCGGCATCGGCGCACGCGAAGAGCACGTGCGCTACATGCGCTCGCTCGTGCCGAGCGGCGCGACGTGGGCGGTCGCGGCCGTCGGTCGCTTTCAGCAGCCGCTCACCGAAGCTGGCGATGCGGCTCGGCGGACACGCGCGCGTGGGGCTCGAGGACAACATCTACCTCGAGAAGGGCGTCCTCGCGGAGGGGAGCGCGCCGCTCGTGAAACGCGCGGCCGACTACGCGCGATCGATCGGGCGAAATCCGGTCGAGCCGCCGCGCGCGCGCGCGATGCTCGGCCTCGCCAAAAAATGAGATGACGACGACGCTCACGTTCGCCGCCGACACGCTGACGCCGGTTCGCGCGTACGCGGGGCTGCGGCGCGCGTCCGACGGCGGCGCGTCGTTCTTGCTCGAGAGCGTCGCCGGCGGGACGAGCTGGGCGCGCTACAGCATCCTCGGGTATCGGCCGCGCTACGAGGCTGTGCTCTTCGAGGACGGGCCATGGGAGATCCACGGCGAGCGCCCTGGCGCTGCGGACGCGCTCACCCGAGAAGGCGTCGACCCGCTCGTCGCGGCCGCGTCGCTCGTCGACGCGGATTTTCCGCCCGACGACGGCGCCGCTCGCCGAGCGCATCGCGCGCTCGCACGTCGGGTACTTCGCGTGGGACCTCGTCCATCGCATCGCGCGCGTGCCGGGCTTCGAGCGGGGCGCGCCGCAACGGCGCGTGGTCGCGCGTCTCCTCGGACGCCCCGTCGTCTGCGTCTTCGACTCGCTCGCGCAGACCGTGACGATCGCGGCCGACGACGACGCCGCGGCGCTCCGCGCGCGCGACGATCTCGAGCTCGGCCAGCTCGGTGCGATCGCGCTCCCCGATCGCGCGAAGCTCCCCGGTCTCAGCCCCGCGAGCGGGGGCCCCGGGCCCGTCGACGTCAGCATCGACGACTTCCGCTTCGAGACCGCGGTGCGCCGCGCGAAGGAGTACATCGCCGCCGGCGACGCCTTCCAGGTCGTGCTCGCGCGGACCTTCTCCGTGCCGCAGCGCGGGCGCGATCCCTTCGACGTGTACCGCGCGATGCGGCTCGTGAACCCGTCGCCGTACATGTATTTCCTCGATCTCGGCGCGGCCGCAAATTTCGGGCGCGAGCCCGGAGACGCTCGTCCACCTCGCGCGCCGCGGCCCGGAGAAGAGCGCGCCCGCCGACGATGACCGTGCGCCCGATCGCCGGAACGCGCCGCCGCGGCCGCTCGCCAGAAGAGGACGAAGCGCTCGCGCGCGAGCTCCTCGCCGACGAAAAAGAGCGCGCCGAGCACGTGATGCTCGTCGACCTCGGACGAAACGACGTCGGCCGCGTGGCAAACGTCGGCACGGTGCGCGTCGTGCGCAACATGGAGGTCGATCGCTACTCGCACGTGATGCACATCGTGAGCGAAGTGACCGGCGCCGTGCCGTCCACGGTTCCGCCGACCGAGGTGCTCCGCGCGGCCTTCCCCGCGGGCACGCTGTCGGGCGCGCCGAAGCTCCGCGCGATGCAGATCATCCGCGAGCTCGAGGGCGCGCCCGCGAGGCGTCTACGGCGGCGCGGTCGGCTACCTCGGCGCCGACACCGATTTCGCGATCGCGATCCGCACCGCGGTCTGCGAAAACGGACGCTTCGAGGTCACCGCCGGCGCCGGCATCGTCGAGGCGAGCAGCCCGTCGGCCGAGGCCGAGGAGACGCGCAACAAAGCGCGCGGCGTCCTGTGCGCGATCGAAGCGACCGCGACGCGCTGATCACTCGTGGCACTTGTCGTGGACGGCGCTGACCGTCCCCGACTGATCGACGCTCCACTCGTCGCCCGTCGTGTCGGGCTTGTCGCCCTTCGCCGTCGCTTTGTAGCCGGTGCCGTCGCCGGTGATCGAGAGCTCGATCCCGTAGTAGCGCGGGCTGATCGTGATGCCGAGCTCCTCGGTCGACGCGGTGTACTTCTTCTTGTCGGCGAAATACGAGGCCTCGGCGGACTTGATTTGCGCGAGCGTCACCTTGGCTTCGCTCTGCCGAGAGCGGCACTTGTATTGCCCGAAGGGGTTGCAGGCGGCGACCAGCACGGCGGCGACGACGAAGGTTCGATTCATGCGGCGAGTCGATCACATCTCCGGCGGGCATGTCCATCTTCACTGTGGCAGTCACCGACGCCGACGGCACGCTCGCGAGGAGACGGAGCGGAGCGCTCGCGGCGGCGGTGACCGCGAGAGAGCCGCCGTGCGCCTCCAGCACTGCGCGCGCGATTGAGAGCCCGAGCGCGAGGCTCATGGGACGACGGCCGGCGAGGCGCACGCTCGCGGTCGCGTCGGCTTCGGCGATTCTGCGTGCTCTCTTCCGCCGACAAGATCGGCGCGTCGGCGTCGACGAAGACCCGGAGCGATCCGCCCGGCCCGCGCTCGGCGCGGAGGCGAATCGAGCCTTTCTCCGACATGCGCGACGCGGCGTGCATGAGCGAGACCAACGCCTGCACGAGCCGCGCGGCGTCGACCTCCAGCAGGGGCAAATCCTCGGCGAGCGAGACCGTGACCTCGCGGCCGCTGCCCTGGAGGAGCTCCTGCGCGTCGAGCGCGGCGGCCATCACGATGTCTTGCGCCGGCGCCTCGTGGCGCGCGAGATTGATTGGACCGGCCTCGAAGCGCGCCGCGTCGAGCACCGTCTGAATCAGGAAGAGCAGCTCGCCGCCGCGCTGGCGGATGATCGTGACGCTCTCGCGCTGGCCGTCGGTGAGCGCGCTCCGCTCGAGCAGCGCGGCGAAGCCGAGGATCGCGTTGAGCGGGCCCTTGAGGTCGTGGCTCATCGTCGCGAGGAGGAGCGCGCGCATTCGCTCGGCCGCGGCGCGCGCGACGATCGCGCGCTCTTGCGCGGCGGCGAACTCGCGAAAGACGCCGCCGAGCTCGTCGACCGCGGCGGCGAGGCGCCGCACCGACTGGAAATACGCCTCGCTGACGACGCGCGAGCCCTTGAGGACGTCGATCACGCCGGTCGCCTCGATCTCGCGCTGCGCGAGCAGCACGTCGCGCGAGAGGCGCTTGCCGATGCGTGCTCCGGCGAACGCCGCGAAGCCGACCGCGAGGAGCGTCGCGAGCGTCCAGGTGATCGTCTCGAAGCCCGGACCGGAGGTCTCGTACCGCACGGTGACGACGCCGTCCTCGAGCGGGACCGTCACGCGCTCCCCGTCGCCGCCCGCGCGCGCGCCGCTCTCCGCGACGAAGCCCATCGCCCGGCCCGCGGCGAGCGCGGCGAGCCGCCCGTCGGCGCGGCCCTCGACGAGATCGAGCGTGCCCGCGGCGAACGCGGTCGCGTCGGCGTGCCGCGCGGCGAGGTCAGCCGCGCGCGCGTGGGCGTAGACGAGGAGCGACGCGCCGACCGCGACCAGCGCAACCGGCGCGGCGAGCGCGACCAAGAAGCGAAGCCGGAGCCGGTTCGCCCGCCCCATGCGAACGAGGAGCGCGACGGCGTCGCGCGAGACGCCGATCGGCGCGAGCTCGAGAGCGCGCGAGACCGCGGCGCGCGACGCCACGTAGAGCGGCAGCGACGCCGTCGTCACGAGCGTGAGGTAGAGAACGACGAGCGCCCCTTGCGTGTACGAGTCGACGCCTTCGGGCCGGTCGAGCAACGTGGTGACGCCGAAGACGAGCGTCAGCGCGAAGCGCGCGTACGCGATGCGCGAAGGCACGGTGAAGAGACGCAACAAGTCGGCGGGCTGGATGTCGGTGGGCGAGCCCGCCGTCCCCGCGAGCGCGTCGAGCGCGCGCCGGTTGTCGAGCGCGAGCCCGAGCAGCACCAAGAGCTCCCCCATCGTCAGCGCGAGCGCGACGACGACGGCCATCGTCGAGATCGCCGACAGGTCGCCTGGGTCGAGCAGGAGCCAGCGCGGCGCGAACGCCCAGAACACCCACGCGCAAGCGACGTCGACGGCGACGACCGCGCCGACGACGCGAAGCACGAGGCGCGCGACCGGGTTGGCCTTCATCCGGCGCCTCCGCGCGGCAAGATCAGCGTGAACTGCGATCCGCGGCCCACCTCGCTCTCGAGCTCGATCGATCCGCCTTGCATCGCGGCGAGGCGGCGCGCGATCGCGAGACCGAGGCCGGTGCCGCGGTGGCGCGCGCGCTCGGCGTGGGCTTGGCGGTACTCCTCGAAGACGATCTGACGCTCGGACTCGCGGATGCCCGGCCCGGTGTCGCGCACCGCGACGGCGCCGTATGCACCGCGCGCGCCCACCCGCACGAGCACCTCGCCGACCTGGGTGAACTTCACCGCGTTGCCGACGACGTTGCTCACGATTTGACGCACGCGTCGCTTGTCCGCCCACACCTCGACGGGCGGCCCGTCCTCGAGCCGCAGCGCGAGCCCCGTCTTCGCCGCGAGGACCGAGAGCTCGCGCACGACGTCCTGCGCGACCGAGCGGAGATTGACCTTCGCCGGGTGGAGCTTCAGCTGTCCGCTCTCGATCGCGCTGAGGTCGAGGATGTCCTCGATGAGCTCGTTCAGGTGGGCCCCGCTGTCGCGGATTTGCTGGACCTCCTCGGCCTGCTCCTCGGTGAGCGGTCCGTCGACGCCCTTCATGAGCACGTCGGCGAAGCCGAGCACCGCGTTGAGCGGGGTCCGGAGCTCGTGGCTCACGGCCGCGAGGAACTGCGCGCGATCGCGGTCGGCGGCGGCCGCGCGCCGGAGATCGCGGTGATAGGCGCTCTCGGCGGCGGCGAAGCGCGCGACGAGATTGTTGAACGCGCTCGTCAGCACGCCCACCTCGTCCATCGACCGGAGCGCGACCGCCTCGCCGGCCGGCTCGGTGCGAACCTTGGCCATGCCGAGCACGCGCGCGGCGACGTAGACGACGTCCTTCTCCGCGTCGCGCGCCACCGCGAACGCCACGATTGCCGCGACGGCGACGAGGAGGATGGTCAGCGCGAAGAGCGCCGAGAGCAGCGCCGGCGCACCCTCCGCCGCCGGGACGCGAACGAACACGTAGAGGACCTCTCCGCCACCTTCGCCGATGACGCGCGTGGCAAATCGCACCGACCCCATCTTCGTGGTCGCTTCGCCTTCTTGCTTCTTGGCGAACGCCACGAGCACGTCCGGGGCGGGCGGGCCGAGCGTCGCGTCGAGCTCGGGACGGCCTTGCGCGTCGGCCAGCAGCACCTCGGCGCCCGTTCGACGCGCGGCGAGCTGCACCGCGGCGAGACGGTCGGAAGGCGCCACGAACGGCAAACGTGCGCCAAGCGTTTGCACGAGGAGATGTGCGCGAGCCGCTGCGTCGTCGTCACTCGACTGCGACAGATGGGCGATACCAAGCAAGCCAATGGCCGCAGCGACGGCGGTGGCAACTACGATGACCAGGATCGGGACGAGCGGAACGAGAGGGACACCGACGGCGGACGCGAGCCGCGTCCGCGGCGGCTCGCTCTGTGCTCGTCGCGGTGTCGAGTCCATGACGGTCAACGCGATCAATCGTACGACGCACAGCGTCGCGATCGACACGAATGATCGCCGCGACGCTTGCACCCAGAACCAGAGGAACTAATGATGGGGTCGAAGCGGATGGGGAAGCGACCTCTGGGAATGCGAAACCTCAAGCGGCGGTTGTTCGACCGGCAGCCGAGGTCCGTCATGGAAGATGCGCTCGCAGAAAACGTGGTGGAGGTCGCCGAGTCCGGGACGTATCCGGTCGCGAACCGTGGCACCACCGAGGGCGAGGTGACGCTCGTCGTCTTCGGGTGGGAGAACGTCCAGCCCGGCACGCTCTCGTGGGTGTTCCCGAGCTTCGACGCGGCGATGAAAGCCGCGAGCGCGCTTCGCAACGCGACGCAGTGGGCGATCATGGGCGGCCGCGACGCGAGCGGCGCCGTCCTCGCGGAACGCACCGCCTGAGCAGCGACGATACGTGCCCGGTCGGCGCGCGACGACCTGGACGACGCGCTCGGGGGCCGCGTACGGCGTCTCTTCGACGCGGAGATCGCGCCAGCCGAGGCACGCGCGGGCGATCTCGGCTACGCGCTCGTCTCCGACTCCGAGGAGCTCGCGGCCCTCGAGCAGCGCATCAAGGCTGCGCGATGACGACCGCGATGCCCTGACCGCCGCCGATGCACGCGCTGCCCACGGCGTACTTCCCGTTGCGGCGGCGAAGCTCGTAGACGAGGTGCGTCGTGATGCGCGCGCCGCTCGCGCCTAGCGGGTGGCCGAGCGCGATCGCGCCGCCGTTCACGTTCGTCTTCGCGCGATCGAGCCCGAGCTCTTTCTCGACGGCGAGATACTGCGGCGCGAACGCCTCGTTCACCTCGACGAGGTCCATGTCCGAGAGCTTCAGCTCGGCGCGCGCGAGCGCGTTCTTGATCGCGGGCGCGGGGCCGATGCCCATGATGCTCGGATCGACGCCGGCGACGCCCCACGAGACGACGCGCGCGAGCGGCTGGAGCCCGTGCTGCTTCACGAAGTCTTCGGTCGCGAGCACGAGCGCGGCCGCGCCGTCGCAGATGCCCGACGCGTTGCCCGCGGTGACGACGCCGTCCTTCTTGAAGACGGGCCCGAGCTTGCCGAGGATCTCGAGCGTCGTCTGCGGGCGCGGGTGCTCGTCGACCGCGAACTGCACGGTCCCCTTCTTCGAGGTGATCTCGACCGGCGCGATCTCGTCCTTGAAGAAGCCCTTCTCGTTCGCCGCGGCCCAGCGCTGCTGGCTCGCGAGCGCGTACTCGTCGCAGTCCTTGCGGCTGATGCCGTACTTCTGCGCGAGGTTCTCGGCGGTCACGGCCATCGGCGTGTTGTTGTAGGAGTCGGTGAGCGCGCTCCAGAGCGAGTCCTCGACCGCGGGCGACTTGCCGAACGGCCAGCCTTCGCGCGCGCCGCGGAGGATGTGCGGCGCCTGCGTCATGTTCTCGGTGCCGCCGGTGAGGACGACGTCGGCCTCGCCGAGCAGGAGCTGCTCGGCCCCGTTCACGACGGCCTGAAAGCCCGAGCCGCAGAGGCGGTTGACGGTGAGCGCGGGCGTCGTAATCGGAAGGCCCGACTTGAGGCCGACGTGGCGCGCGCAATAAATCGCGTCGGCGCTCGTCTGCATCACGTTGCCGACGATGACGTGGCCGATTGCGTCGGGCGCGACCTTGGACTGCGCGAGCGCGGCCTTCGACGCGACGACGGCGAGGTCGGTCGCGGTCACGCCCTTGAGCGTGCCCTGCATGGTTCCGAAAGCGGTCCGCTTGGCGGCGACGATGAAGATGTTCTTTTGGTGCTTCATGGCGGGCCCACCTTACACTGGAGGGGGACCTCCCGACCATTCATCGCATGGCCGGTCGGATGACCGTGGCGATCGTGCACGAGCGGCGCAAGCCCGCTCGGTCGAAGTCCCCCCAGATCACGTGGCTCGAAGTGGGTCCTCGCACCGTCTACCTGATCGCGCGCTGCGAAGGCTGCGGGCTCGTCATCGAACGCGAGCTGTCGGACGTGGACGACGACGCGCTGCTCGACGCGATCGGCGGCGAGCTCCTCTGCGCCAAGGGCTGCACGCACGTGGAGAGCGCGTTCGGCTCCGGCACGCGCCGAGCGGTCCGCGCGCGCTGACGACGCGAGGGCGCGGTCTCCCTCAGCCAACGGCTCGAACGGTCCTGTGATTAAGGGGGCTGGCCGGACCGTTAAGGCGCGCTCGGAAGCGGCCGTTTCAGGGTTGCGTGGACCAGAGTCGCTACACGAAAGCCCTTCAGCGCGCGTCGCGCGGGTACAGCGCTTGCGCGACGCTTCTCGTCCTCCTCATGGTCGTCTCGGTCTGGCCGAACCCCGTGCACGTCGCGCTCGCCGCGTCGATGGGCGTGCTCGGGAGCTTCAACACGTTCATCAACGGCAGGGTCATTCCGCGCTTCGGAGACCGGCGCGGGGAGATCGGACGGCTCGTATACAACCTCGTGACGAACGTCCCGATCTTCCACGTCCTCGGGTGGCCGCTGGCATCCTTCGTTTGGATCCCGTTCATCGCCCTGTTCACGAACAACCTGGACAGGCGGCTCGCGCGCGGCATCGTCCTCGCGAACGGCAGCCTCATCGTGCTCGCGGCAGTGCTCGACCACGTGCCGCCGCTCGTGCCGCTCTCGTTCTTCGTGCTGGCGGTCGTCGCGCGCATCACCGCGGAGTCCAACGTCGACGCGCTCCACGCCCTCGTCGACGAAGCCGAGGCGGCCAACGAGCGCCTCTTGACCGAAATCGCGGCGCGTGAGGAAGCCCAGCGCGAGCTCGAGACCGCGCACAAGATGGAAGCCCTCGGCCGGCTCGCCGCGGGCGTGGCCCACGAAATCAACACGCCGATCCAGTTCGTCGGCGACAGCATCGGCTTCGCGCGCGAGGCGATCGACGACGTGCTCGGCCTCTTCATGCGCGGTCGCGCGCTGGTCTTGGAGTGCGCCGCGATTCCGGCGGACGTGAGGGCGGCGCTCGAAGAGGCCGAAAACCGGGCGGAGCTGCCCTTCCTCGTCGAGAACCTGCCGCTCGCGATGACGCGCGCGGAAGAAGGGCTGGCGCGCATCGCGAACATCGTTCGATCGATGAAGATGTTCGCCCACCCGGGCACGAGCGAACGGACGCCCATCGACGTCAATCAGGTCATCGAGAGCGCGCTCGCCGTCGCGCACAGCGAGTACCGCTACGTCGCGGAGGTCGAGAGGCACCTCGATCCCTTACCGCCGATCCTCGGTCGCCAGAACGAGATCAACCAGGTCCTGCTCAACTTGGTCGTCAACGCCGCTCACGCCGTCGCCGAACGCAGCCGAGGCGACGGCGCGAGCCTCGGTCGCATCTCGGTCCGCTCGCGCCGCGACGGCGAGAACGTCGTCGTCGAGGTCTCGGACACGGGCGCCGGCATTCCCGAGGGCATCCGCGACAAGATCATGGACCCGTTCTTCACCACCAAACCGGTCGGGCGCGGCACCGGTCAGGGTCTCGCGATCGCGCGCACGCTTGTCGAAGCGCACGGCGGATCGATCGCGTTCGAGTCGCGCGTCGGGCGCGGGACGACGTTCCGCGTGAGCCTGCCCGCGAACGGCGGCTGATGGTCGAGCGAAGCGCGCGAAAGCGGCAAGCTCCGCCATGCTTGGAGACGTTCTTTCTTTCGTGCCGCGAGCGGTGTTCGGGGTGAGCTTCGGGGGAGTCGTCCCCGCGAGCTCGCCGCTCACTGCCAATCGATCGTCGCGTTGTCGTACCGAATGCTCCACGCGCCGGTCGTCGGGTAGCCGGTGTAACCGATTCCGAGGTTCACCCTCACCGGCCCGGGCGAGTAGAGGTCGGGCTCGAGCGTCTGGGAGCCGGCGGGCTGACCGTCGACAGTGATGCTCAGCGTGTGAGGCGTACTGGCGAGGTCGAGATCGACGGCGACGCGCGTCCACGCGTCGAAGCGCGGCGAGCCGGAGAGCGGCACGTCGTGGGCCGGGATGCCGCCGTCGGCGAGGTACGCCTCGCTCGTGAGCGTGCTCGTCGAGCTGGTGCCGTCGTAGACGCGGAGATAGATGGCGAACGGCACGGTCGACAGGTCGAAGCGAATGTAATTGATCTCCGCGTAACCGACGCTCGGGTCGCGCGCGTCGATGCGCATGTCGTACGCGACGTGCACTTTGCTCTTGGTGTCCGCCGTCTCGAGGTACACGACCGCCGAGGACGGGTTCTGCGCGGCCGGCGAGAGCGCGAGCAGCGCGTTCGGCGACGACGTGAACGCGCTCGGATCGCGGCCCACCGACGCGTCCTCGCGCACGAATTGATCCGTCCAGCGGGTGAGCGGGCCCTGATCGTCGAAGTCGTCGCAGAACATCGGCTTGGGCGAGAGCGAGTCGCACCACCGACCTCCGTCGGCGGCGTCGGCGCCCGGAGCGTCCGCGGTCGCGGCGTCCGACGTGGGCGACGCGTCGGGCTCTCCGGAAGAGAGCCCGTCGAGCGACGGAAACAGCCCGCACTCGAGGGCGCCGAGCGTCGCCAGCACGAAGGATGCGCGGAGCGCGCGGGCCATCCTCGCCAGCGTACCATCATTTCACGCGGTGAATCCCGTCGCCGGCCCTCACGGCTGGGCGAAGACTGGGATGTTGGAAGGCGGGGCGAAGAACGCGAGTGCGCCGGCGTAGCCGATGTCCGGGCTCGAGGAGCGCGGCGACGCCGATGGTGATCACGACCTCGCCCAGGCGAGCCAGCTCGCCGCACGAGAGGCGCCGGCGCGCGACGCGCTCCTCGAGCGTCGGTCCGTCGACGCGCGCGAGCGCGAGGTCATGGTCGACGGCCTGCGCGTGGGGTAAGCTCGAGCCATGCTTAAGAGACGTTCTTTCTTCGTGCCGCGGGCGGTGTTCGGGGCGAGCTTCGGGGGCGTGGTGCCGGCGTGCGTCGCGCTCGGGATTCAGGCGTGCAGCAGCGGGCCCGTCATCGGGGTCGCGGCGGTCGCGTACTGCTGCTTCGAGGCGGGCTTGGGCGACGGCGACGCGGGCGACGCGACCGAAGCCTCGAGCGACGGCGCGGACGACGTCCAGGCCGACGCGCCCGCGGACGCGCCGAGCGACGGAGCCGACGAATGAAGCCCCGCGCGCGAAGAACGGCGCGTGTCGTTCCGGGGCTCGTGCTCTCGGCGAGCTTCCTCGGGGTCGTCCCGGCGTGCGCGCTCGTGGCGTGCGGAGGAACCGAAACTCGAGACGGGGGCGCCGACGCTCAGGTCGACGGCGTCGCGGCCGACGCGTTCCTCGGGGTCGCGGCGGTCGCGTACTGCTGCTTCGACGCGATGGGCGTCGCCGACGTCGGATTCGTCGTCGACGCGGCGGACGGCGACGCGCCCGATGGCGACTGAGCGCTTGCGCATCCGGCGCGTGCTGACGAGCACGCCGCTCGCGCGGATTCACGAGCGCACGATCTTGCAGCGCGGGCCGCGAAGAGGCGTCGACGTGCCCTGGGGCTCGTTTCGCCGCGAGCGTCACCCGAAGGCCGCGCTCGCCCTCGCCTACGACGCGCAGCGGATGCTCGCGCTCGGCGAGTACGCCGCCGTCGGGCTCTTCTCGCGCTTCGTCGAGGCCCTCGCGCGCATCGGCGCGCCGTTCGACATCGTGTCCGCGGCGGCGCGCGTTCCCCAAGACGAGATTCGCCACGCCGACCTCGCGTTCCGCTTCGCGTCGCTCTGCGCCGGGCGCGACGTCACGGTCGACGCGCCCGAAGAGAAGAAGCCCGCGCGCTGGAGCGATCGCCTGACCGTCCTGGACCTCGACTCGTTCGCGATCGAGGTCATCGCGATTGGCGAGACGCTCGCCTGCGCGCTCCTCTCGGCGTGCCGCGACGGCGCGACCGATCCGCTCGCGCGCGCCATCTACACGAACATCGTCGCCGACGAGGTGCACCACGCTCGCCTCGGTTGGTACTACCTGCTCTGGCGCGCGCCGCAGTGGTCGGTCGCCGACCGGCAGCGCGTCGCCGACGACGCGGGCCTCATGGTGATGCAGATCGAGCGCCGCTTCGGCACCGGCCGCGACGCGCCGCGCGGCTCGCAAAAGGCCGCGCGCGCGCTCGGCGTGCTCGACACGCCGCGCCAGCGACGCGTCGTCCGCGACGTCATGGAAAACGAGATCGTGCCCGGCCTCGACGCGCTCGGGCTCGGCGCCTCGCACGCATGGGAAAAACGCCAGCGCATCGCTTGAGCGAGACGTGCGTCGCGCTCGGCCGCGGCCTTCGTCCGCGCGAACGCGCCGCGCTCCAGCGATCGCTCGGCGCGCTCCTCGGCTGGCAGCGCTCGCTCCGCGCGTTTCCGCGGCTCGGGCCCGCGCCCGACGCGACGCCGTACGTCTCGCTCTACGCGCGCGGCACGCTGCGAGGCTGCTTCGGAAGCCACGAGGGGCCGCCTCCCGAGCGCCTCGCGCGCGCGTTCCTCCTCGCGCTCGGCGACGCGCGCTACGGGGGAATCGCGGCGAGCGAGCGCGACGAGCTCGCCGCCGACGTCGCGTACGTCACGCGCGCGAGGCCCGTTCGCGCCGACGAAGCGATTGGCGAGCTCGAGCCAGGCGTTCACGGCGTCGCGCTCGTTCACGACGGTGCGGCCACCGTCCTCTTGCCCTCGGTCGCGCGCGAGCGCGGCTACGACGCGTCCGGCATGCTCGATTTGCTCGCAAAAAAGGCTGGGATCGCGCGCTCGAACGAGGGCCTCGTCTGGCTCCTCGAGGTCTCCGAGGTGGCCTCCCACGCGCGGCGGGCGATCTCGCCGCGCGCGGCAGCGAAGGCGTGGCTCGAGTCGCTCGCGGCGCCGTCGGGGGAGCTCGCGTTCGAGATGGACGCCGGCACCGGCTCGCTCGGCAGGGCCGGCGTGATGCGCCACGGTCGCGCGGCGGTCGCGATCGAAGCGCTCGCCGCCCTCGGCTCGCGCAAGGCGAGGCCGGCGCGCGCGTGGCTCGCGAAGGCAATCGCGCGCGGTCTCTCCGAGCGGCCGGACGTGACGCTCGGAACGCTCGCGCTCGCTGCGCGCGCCGGGCTCGACGTCCCGCTCGAGGCGTTCGCGCGATCCGTCGACGCATCGTCGTGCTCGCCTTGGCACGCCGCGCAGGCGGCGTCCGTCTTGGGAGCGCGTACGCCGCAGGCGCTCTGGGACGCGTGCGTACGCGGGCTCGAGTCGCGACCGTTCTCGCCGTACGCGCTCATGGCCGCGCGCGCGCGCGGAGACGCCGCGATCGTGGAGCGCTGCGCCCGCGCGATCGTCGACGCGATCCGCGCGACGCCGCCGTTCGCGGGGGGGGCCTCGGTGACCGCGATCCCCGAGACGGCCCTCACGTCGGTCGCCGTCGAAGCCCTCGCGCCGCTCGCGTCGGCCGACGCGAGACGCGCGGCTGCCCTCGCGCGAGGCTTCGTCCTCGCGCGCCAAATCTTGGACGCCGGCGCTTCCACGAGCCCGCGATGCGCCGGCGCGTTTCGCGCGTCGCCGATCGTCCCGGCGCTCCGCTGCGATGTCACCGGGCACGCGGTCCTCGCGGCGCTCGCGTGACGAGCCATCCGCTCGCCGGAGAGCGCGCGCCGAATTCGGGTCCGCCGAGCGCGCCGCCGTCGTAGAAGCAGCTCATGAGACGCCTCCTCGGTTCGTCGCTCGTCCTTTCCGCGTGCGCCGCGCCCGCTCCCGCGGTGGTGCAGCTGCCCCCGGCCTCGAGCGCGTCGACTTCGCCCGCATCGGCGGCGCTCCCGCCCGCCGATGCGTGCGAGCTTCGCTGGAACGCGTGTCGGCGCCTCGCGGAGCCCGTGCGGGTGTCGGGCTCGATCGTCGGCCAGAGCCCCGAGGTCGCTTGGGACGGCCACGAGGCGCTCGTCACGTTCGACACGCCGGGCCAGGGCGTCCGTCTCGCGGCGGTGGCGGACGACGGCAAGGTCTCGTGGACCGAGCCGCTGCCCGGGACGAACGCGCGCGTCGCGTGGAACGCGCGGACGCACACCGGGATGGTCGTGACGAGCGAGACGATCGCGTGGCTCGGTCGCGACGGCAAGCCGGTCCACCGAACGAGCGCGCCGCACGTCACCAACGTGTCCTTCGAGGGCGCGCCGTTCCCCACCGAGCACGGATTTCTCCTCGCGACGGGCGTCGCGAGCCACGCGTCGAACGCCACGCCGATGCCGTTCTCGGTCGCCACCGTCGGCGCGCCGGCCGACGCGATTTCCTGGAAGCGCGTCGCCGACGACGGCCTCCGCGGGGCGCCGATTGGCGGCCCGTCGGGCGCTGTCGCGTGGATGATCTCCCAGCCGCGCCAAGCCGCGGCGCAGCTCTTCTCCGTGTCCGTCGCAGGCGAGCTCGGCGCACCCGTCACGCTGCCGAACGCGCCCGGCGAGCGCGCGACGGCGCTGGCGGTCGACCGCGACGGGCCGGTCGTGCTGTTCGCGGACGACGTCACGCACGAGCTCTCGACGGTCGCCGTGCACGGCGCGACCGCGCGGGCGCCGGCGAGGCTCGGCGTGCGCTCGACCCGGAGCGACACCGCGGTCTTCCTTCGTCTCGGCGATGGACTCTATCTCGGCGCGGACATGATTGGCGAGTCGCCCGGCGTGGCGCTCGCGCCGTTCGACGCTTCCGCGCCGCGCGTCGGCGCGGCGCTCGCGATCGGCCCCGAGCATTCGCAGCACCTTCGCGTCGCACCGACGGACACGGGCTTCGTCGCCGCTTGGAACATCGCCGACGACGACGCGCCGCGGGTCATGCTCGCGAACCACGCATCGATGCACGGCCTGAGCGCGATGCTCGCGATCTACGCGTGCTGCCCCGAGCACGTCCCCCATCGATAGCGCGGGCGAACCCCGCTTTCGCAGTCCGCGAGCCGCACGAAGTGCGGTACGGTTACGGCATGGTCGATTCGTCTCTGCGCTGTCTTTACTGCGGGGGGCCTCAGAGCGCGGAGCGGCCCGCGTGTCCCACGTGCGGCGCCGTCGCGCGTTTCGTGACGTGCTCCAACTGCAAGCGGAGGGTGCCCGCCGGCGACGACAAATGCCAATGCGGCGCGAGCCTCCAACCGGGCGCGGCCGCGTCGAGCTCGCCGCCGTGCCCGCGTTGCCCGCAGCACGCGCTCGTCTTGCGACGGCTCGCGGACGGCGTGTCGTCGGCGCTCCAATGCGAGAATTGCCACGGCTGCTTCGTTCGCGTGCGCGACTGGTCCGTGGTCGTGGACGACTCGGTCGGCGGTCACCCGATTGACACGAAGGATTTCGTCGTCGCCGAGGCCGCGCGTCTCTCGCCCGACCAGCTCGCCGAGACGACGCGGTGTCCCGCCTGCCGACGCGAGATGGACCGTTTTCATTTCGGCGTGACCTCGCCCGCAGTCGTCGACGTCTGCGACACGCACGGCATGTGGCTCGACGCGGGGGAGCTCGCGACCGTGCTCGCCGTCGCGAGCGGCGTCGCCAGGAGCGGGCACTTGCCCGCCGAGTCCGCCGCGGATCGAGCCGCCGACGACGCGCTCCACGCGCGCCTCCGCGCCGAGGAGGCCGACGTCGATCGCAACGCGGAGAT
Source organism: uncultured delta proteobacterium (assembly GCA_963731595.1). Lineage (GTDB taxonomy): Bacteria > Myxococcota_A > Polyangia > Polyangiales > Polyangiaceae > DASXHD01. The sequence continues at coordinate 358,087 of CAVSWE010000007.1, read as the reverse complement.
CGCGCGCGCGAATTTCCGCGCGGGCGACCCGGCGTATCGGCTCGCCGAAAACTGGAGCGGCGTGCTCTCGAGCTTCGCCGGCCTGTTCGCGCAACCGAAGAAGCGCTGACGTCAGAGCGCGTATTTGGTCGCGAGATACGTCTGCAGATTCGCGACCGTCGCGTCCGACACGATCGAAGCACGCACGACGATGATCTCCGCGATGTCGCCCCCCACCGCGAAGATCGTCTTGCCGTACTTCAGCGCGCCGATGGTGACGTTCTGGCCGACCGTGCTCCCGTCGAAGTCGGTCGTCGCGGAGTTGGTCTCGCTCTGACCGTCGGCGTAGACCGTCAGCACGCTCGGGTTCGGGCGACGCGCCGCGACGATGTGGAACTTGCGGTCGTCGAATACCGTCGCGTCGTACTGGATCCCCTGAATGCTCGAGGTCCGGCGTCGATCGTGTCCTCGGCGAAGCTCGTCATGCACACGAGCTTACCCGCAACTCGGGCGCAGGGTAGTCTGCGTAGTCTGGAGGCATCGTGCCCGACAAATACAGACTGGTGACGCGCAGCGACTTCGACGGCCTCGTCTGCGCGGTGCTCTTCAAAGAGCTCGACATGGTGGACGAGATCAAGTTCGTCCACCCCAAGGACATGCAAGACGGCAAGGTCGAGATCACCGACAAGGACATCACGACGAATCTCCCGTACGTGCCTGGGGCTCACCTCGTCTTCGATCATCACCTCAGCGAGACCGTGCGCGTCCAAGACCGGCCGAAGAACTACATCATCGACCCCGAGGCGCCGTCGGCCGCGCGCGTGGTGTACGAGTTCTACGGCGCCAAAGAGCGCTTCCCGACGATCTCCGGACGAGCTCATGGCGGCCGTGGACAAGGCCGACTCGGCGCAGCACACCGAGGACGACATCCTCGACCCGGGCGAGTGGATGCTGCTCAACGTGCTCATGGATTCGCGCACGGGGCTCGGCCGATTCAAGGAGTTTCGCATCTCCAACTACCAGCTCATGATGCAGCTCATCGACGCGTGCAAGACGCTCACGGTGCAGGAGATCCTCGAGCTGCCCGACGTCAAAGAGCGGGTGCAGCTCTATTGGGAGCACGACGACAAGTCGCGCGAGCAGATCAAGCGCTGCGCGACCGTCCACGGCAACCTCGTGGTGCTCGATCTCCGCAACGAGGAGACCATCTACGCCACCAACCGGTTCATGATTTACGCGCTGTACCCCAAGTGCAACATCTCGATTCACGTGATGTGGGGCCTCAAGAAGCAGAACACCGTGCTGGCCACGGGCAAATCGATCGTCGACCGGAGCTCCAAGACCAACGTCGGCGATCTCATGCTGCAGTACGGCGGCGGCGGGCACCTCGCCGCGGGCACCTGCCAGGTCCCCAACGAAAAGGCGGACGAGGTTCTTCGCGAGCTAATCGCAAAGATCAACCAAGACGGCTGACGCCCTCACGCGAAGGTCGCCGACGCCGCCGTGATGACCGTCTCCTCGCGCTCCTTCACCGAGACGCTCAGCGCGACTTTCCCCGGGGCGACGATCCAACCTTGCGTCACGATCGTCTCGCCCGGCCATACGGGCTTGCTGAAGCGGCCCTCGAACCCGGTGAGCCGCGTCGCGTCGCCGCCGCACGCGCCCTTGGCGGCGTGGCGCACCATGAAGCCGTATGTGCAGAGGCCGTGCAGGATCGGGCCTTGGTCGAAGCCGACCGACTTCGCGAACTCGGGATCGGCGTGGAGCGGGTTCGGATCGCCGCTCAATCGATAGAGGAGCGCCTGCTCGTCTTGCGTCCTCTCTTCGATGCGAAAGTCGGGCGCGCGATCCTTGGGCACGCTGATGTCGCTCGGCTCCTTCGGCGGGGGCGAGCCGCCGAAGCCGCCAGCGTTGCGGTAGATGATCGTCCACGTGCCCTCGGCCACGAGCTCGCCGGCTTCGTTCTTCGTGTGCGTGTCGACGAGCACGCTCGCGAAGCGCCGCATGTCGTAGATGCCGCGCACGGTCGCGGTCGAGAAGAGCTCCCCGCTCGGCGCGAATTTCTTGTGCACGCGGAAGCGCTGCGCCCCGTGGACGACCATCGCGAGATCGCCGCCCGTCGCCCCGAGGTGCGCGAGCATCACCGGAAAGGTCGGCACGACCGCGAAGCTCGGAAGCACCTTCGGCCGCGGCTCGCCCGCCTTGCGCTCGACGTTTCCGAACGACGCGCCCTCGTACAGATAGTCGAGCTCGTCCTTCTTCGCGCCGACCCCGAGCGCGTAGAGCACTGCGTCTTTCCACGAGTACGTGAACCGCGAAGGCGCGGAGGGCTTGCCGACGATCGAGAGGTCGAATGCCATGGCGACTTACTAACATGGTAGCGTCGCGCCGCGATGCCGGGAGTGCTGCACGAAGTCGCCCTCGCGTTTCGCGATTCGGGCGTGGACCTCGGGGCGCTCGGGCTCGCGTGGGCGCGCGTGACGCCGGCGGTCGCGATCGTTCCGGCGTTCGGGCTGCGCGCGCTCCCCGCGGCGGCGCGCGGCGTCATCGCGCTCGCGATGGCGGCGTGCATCTATCCCGCGGTCGCGCCGACGCCGGCGATCGAAGAGTCGCTCCACGCGCCCTGGGCCTTGCTCCTCGTGGGCGAGGTCCTTCGCGGCTTGCCCGTCGCGATCGCGGCGGCGGCAGTTTTGTGGGCCGCGACGATGGTCGGCGGGATGCTCGACAACCTGCGCGGCGCGCAAGACTCGATGCAGGTCCCGGTCGTCGAGGGTCGCACGACGCCGATGGCGATCCCCTTCACGCTCCTCGCCGGCACCATTTTCCTCACGACCGGCGGCCCGGCGCGCGTCGCGCGCGCGCTCGCGTTCGCGTCGATGCCCGCGCACCCGATCCTCGCGGCCGCGAACGATCTGACGAGCGCCATCGCGCTCGCCGTGTCGATCGGCGCGCCGCTGCTCGTCGCGTCGCTCGTCATCGAGGTGACCGGCGCCGTCATCGCGCGCGCCTCGTCGCCCGCGCAGATCCACGCGCTCCTCGCGCCGCTCCGCGCGATGGGCCTGCTCGTCGTCTGCGGCATCGTCCTCGACCGCGTCGCCGCGGTGCTCGCGATCGCCGTCCGTGCCGCGCCGCGCTGAGCCCCATCCGTCGCGCCAGGCACACGGCGTGCACCGTTCGTGCGTCATGCGCTCGTTCAGCATGATTCCAGTTCGTCCGATGGTGCTGCTCGCGGTCGGGGCGTCGCTCTCGGGCTGTCGCGCGGTCGCGGGGATTTTCAAGGCCGGCGTATGGGTCGGCGTCGTCGCGGCGGTCGTCGTCGTGCTCATCATCGGGGCGGTGCTGTCGCTGACCCGGCGCGCGCCGCAATGACATACGCCATCCGTGGCGTGTCGTTCGTGCGGCCGGACCGAACCGAGCCGTAGCGCGGGCGCGAGCGTTCAGCGCAAGAGAAGGATCACGCGCAGCACGATCGCGCAGCACGCCGCGAGCGCGCCGAGCGACGCGACGACGATCCCGACCTGACGAACGCCGCCGATCACGGCGGCCTCGTGGTGGTTCAACGTGAGGATCGCGGAGATCGCCACGGCGATGGCGACGACCAGCAGCGGGATCACGACGACGGCCGACAGCGGCACGATCGCGCCGCCGACCCCGCCGACGAACGCGAGCCCGGCCGAGACGAGCGCGCGATGGGCCACGCGTCGCGTCGCGTCTGCGTCGAAGAATTCGTCGTTCATGGCGCGCCGCGACCGTGCGTCAGGGCGTCACGCGCTCAACGGTCATCCCCTTCTTCTTCAGCTGGGCGACCACGCCGTCGTCGCCGAGCAAGTGCGCCGCGCCCACCGCGAAGAAATAGCCCTTCGCGGGGTTCGCCTTCACGAGGGCGACGATGCGGTCGGTCATGCGCTTGTTGCGGTCGGTGATGAGCCGCTTGAGCAGCTTCTTGTCGAGCGGGCGCGACAGGTCGAAGCCGCCGTCGAGCTCCTTCAGGAGCGGCGCCTCGGCGCCCGCGATGTAGAGCGTCATCAGCGCGGCGACTGGATCCTTGCCGTCTTTCGCGTCCTTCTCGCGTTGGTCGAGCGTCTGCTCGAGCATGCGCGATTGCTCGTCCTTCGTGAGGCCGTCGAACACCGCGAGCTGCTCGGCCTGGGTCTCGAGCCCGCTCGTCGCCTTGCCCTCGTCCTTGGCCTTGTCGTGGATGTTCATGTCGATGGCCTTCGTGCCGCCGCCGCCCATCATGTCTTGGAGGTGATCGAGCAACGCGACCTGCGCGGCCACGGCCCACACCTTCATGTGCTCGAGCACGGGAAACGCCATCCCGAATCCCTTCGCGACGAACGCCGCCTTGAGCCGCGCGTAGAGCGGCGCCGGGAGCTCGGTCGCGAGCGTCTTTCCGTGCGGGAGCTGAATCGACGTCATCATCGACATCGAGTTGGCGCTGTCGAGCGGCATCTCGTTGACGATCTCGTCCGAGCTCGCGATGGCCTTCTCGAGCGGCTGAGGAAACGCCTGCAAGCGCGCGTCGGGCACGTGGATCGTGCCGAACAGGTACGACGGCTTCGTCCCGCCGACGCGATAGAGGAGCGGGTGCCAGTCGGCGTCGACGGCGAGGTTGGTTGGCGGCGGCTGCGTGGCGGTCGCCGCGGCGCTCGCGGTCGCGCTCGGCGCGGCGGACGCGGTCGCGCTCGCGGTCGGCGCAGCGGCCGTGGCGCTCCCGCGCGGCGTCTCGACGTGCTGATCCTTGGAGCTGCCGCATCCGCAGAACAGCGCGACGAAGAGGACGAACCGAACGAAGCGAGCTTTCGTCATAGAGAAATCCTGTATCCGAGGGTGACGCCGAAATCGATCGAGTCGACCCCGCCGGTGAGCGTCGTGCAGTCCAGGATGGGCGAGCACTTCGGAAGCTCCGGCAGGATCCAGTGGTTGTAGCGGAACACGAGCCCGACCACGACGCGATCGGTCACGTAGAAATCGCCGCCGATTTGCCCGCCGAAGTAGAACCCCTCGGTGCTGAGGCTGACCTCGCGCTCGCCGAAGATCGACGGCTTGGCGATGCCGGTGTTCGTCGAGAAACGATCGGCGACGATGACGACGCCGGCTTGCGCGCCGATCCAACCTTCGACCGCGCGCGCGTGGAGCGGGATGTAACGCGCCTCGCTGCCGATGAAGAAATACGAGCGCGAGTGCGTGCGAGGCAGACCGCTGAGCCCGCCGTACTCGGTGTCGGCCGTCGGGCGCGGGTCGAAGAAGAAGTTCGCGCCGAACGCCCAGTCCCGGTACGGCCGATACAAGATGTGGATGCCGAGCTGAATGGTCGCGTCGCCCTGCCCGACGGGCGGGACGATGGGGATGTCGCCACCTTTTTGGCTCTGCGAGACCGGCGCGTTCGGCAGCGCGATGATCCCCGCCTCGAGCGAGGCGATGGTGTGACTGCGCGCGACGTAGTCGAGCCACGACGTCGAGTCGTCTGCGCGCGCGGGCGGCGCGACGACGAGCGCAAAGGCGGCGAGGGGCAACGCCACGCGCGCGCGCATCAAAGCCATTTCCCGGCGTCGATCGTCTGCGTTCCGCCGCCGCCCGGCGCGGGGATCACGACGACGCGCGTGATCTTGAGCGCGTAGCCGTCGACCTTCGCCGTGAAGACGAGCTCGAACTTGCCCGGCTCGTTGAACGTGAGCGCGCCGCGCACGATCGACGGGCTGTCGGCGAGGATCGGGATCAGAGTCCCCGCGGGCACGTCGGGCCCGCTCACGGCGAGCGCCGCCGCTTCGGGTAGCGCCTTCGGTGCGGCGCCGCCGACCTCGAGCTTGATCGTGATCGCGACCGGCACGAGCACCGTGGGCTTGCCGGGCAAAAGCTCGAGCGTGCCCCGCGCGCCGGTCGCGGGCGGGGCCACGACGGTCGCGTGCGTCGAGACCGTGGGCGCGGTCGGGTGGTGGCTCGTCGTCGCGGCGCCCGCGTCGAGCGCGGCGCCCGCGTCGGCGGCGGCGTCGACGTCCGCGGCGTACTCGGCCGCGAGGCGCTCGGCGGTCGCGTCGGTCGGGTCGAGCTCGTGCGCGAGCTTGGCGAGGTGCTCGGCTTGGTCCATGTGACCCAGATACTTCTGGCCGATCGCGTCCTTGACGATCTCGCTCGTCGCCTCCGACCGGATTTGGATCAAGCGCGGATCGTGCGGATACTTCGAGAGCCCCTCCGTCGTGATCTCGCGGACGTTGTCGCCCGGCGGCGCCTCCCAGCGTCCCGCGTGCATCGCCGCTCGCGCGCGGTGCACGTAGCCCTCGAGCGACTGCGGGTTCTCGGTCTTCGGCCCGACGTACCCCATCTTGTACGCGAGCGTCGCCGCGCCGATCACGCCGACGAGAAAGCACGCGATGAAGAGGAACACGGTGCGCGAGCGGCTCCGGCGCGCGAGCGTCTCCGACGTCTCGACGATCGGCTCCGGCGGCTCGTCGAAGATCGCCGGGTCGTCCATCGACGGCATCGAGCCGCGCACCGGCGGCGGCGGCGAGTGCGTCGGCGCGTGGAGCGCGAGCTCGTCCAGCGGACGAATCTGCTGCGTGCGATCGTGAGCGTGCCTCGCCGCGGGCGGCACCGACAGCTCGATGTCGTCGAGCGTCGTCTCGAGCGGACCGGGTTGCTCCACCGCCGGAGCGGCTTGCGGCGGCGTCGACGCGAGCGCGCCCGGCCGCGGCGCGGGAAAGAGCGGCGACGCGTCGGGCACGAGCTGCAACTTCTCCGTGCGCTGCTGCGGCGGCAGCTGCAGCACGGACGGGCGACCCGACTGCATCAGCGGGCGCGACACGAAATCCTCGGCCGAGAGCCCGCTCGCCTTCGCCGCCTCGAGCAGCGCGCGACCGAGGGCGCGCCCGTCCGGCTCGCGCGCGAGCGGATCCTTCGCGAGGTTGCGCATCACGACTTGCGCGATCGGCTCCGGCACGTACGCCGCGCGCGCGAGCGACCGCAGCGGCGGCGGCGGATCGTGGATTTGTTGCACGAGCAGCGCGACGGCCTGCTCGCCCTCGAACGGCGTGCGCCCGGAGAGCATCTGGTAGACGAGCGTCGCGGCCGCGTAGACGTCGCCCGTCGGTCCGACCGCCTCGCCCTGCGCGCCCTCGGGCGAGATGTACCGCGCGGTGCCGAAGATGAGGCCCGCCGCCGTCGCCATCGACTGCTCGCCCCAGTTGAGGCGCGCGATGCCGAAGTCGAGCACCTTGACGAAATCGTTGTCCGCGCCGCGCCGCACGAGCATCACGTTCTCGGGCTTGAGGTCGCGGTGCACGACGCCGTTGGCGTGGGCCTCGCCGGTCGCGTCGCACAGCTGCAGCGCGACGTGGAGCGCGCGCGACAGATCGAACGCCCCGCCCGCCGCGGCGAGCGCGCTCTGGAGCGACAGGCCGTCGAGGTACTCCATGACGATGTACATCGCGCCGTCGGGGAGCTGGCCCGCGAGGTGCACGCCGACCACGTTCGGGTGGAGCAAGCGCGACGCGACCTTCGCCTCGCGATGGAAGCGCTGGACGAGCTGCTGATTCGCCGAGAGCTCGCGATGGAGGATCTTCACCGCGACGTCGCGATCGATCCCCTGCTGGAACGCCCGGTACACGCGCCCCATCGCGCCCACGCCGACGAGCTGACGAATCTCGATGTGTCCCAGGAGCTGGCGCCTGTGGTACGGGTCGGGCACGCCCACTTGCTGCGGGGTGTCGCCCGGCTGCGCGATCGACAGCGGCGCGCCGTCGTTCGGACAGAAGAGCGCGTCCATTCCGAAGCGCTCGCCGCACGTCGGACAAATCTTCACCGAAGTCTTTTCGGCGGATCCGGACGCGCTTTTCACGATTCGCATGCTAGCAGAGCGCACGCTCGCGATGCGTGATGCTGCAAAGGGATATGGCTGGGCTCGCGCTCGTCGATCACGCCCGCCCGGGTACAGTGCGAGCGGACGCCTTGCGTCGATCGAGTTTCGATACTTGAATCGACGGACTCATGTCGGCATCGGGTCCCAACTTCTCCCTCGACCACGGGGCAATCGGCAACGGTCGCGTCATCGCCCTCGTCTCTCCGACCAGCGCGATCGAGTGGCTGTGTCTGCCTCGTTTCGATTCGCCTTCGATCTTCGCTCGCCTGCTCGACGGCGAGCGAGGCGGCACGTTTCGAGTCCTGCACGAGGGGCGTAACGAGCTCCGCGGCGATCTGCGGTACCTGCCGAACACGAACGTGCTCTCGTCGCGCTTCGACGCGGGCTCGAGCGCATGGGAGGTCATCGACTTCGCGCCGCGCATCCCGAACGGGCTCACGGTGGACGTCCCCATCGAGGTGACGCGCGTGATTCGGCCGATCCGCGGCGCTCCGCGTCTCTCGATCGATTTCGACCCGCGCCCCGATTACGGCCGCGTGCCGCCGCACATTCGCGAGACGACGCACGGCCTCGAGATCGGCGGCCACGGGACGCCCCTCCACCTCTTCTCGAACCTGCCGACGCCGTACATCCTCGGCAAGCGCGAGTTCGTGCTCACCTCGCCGATCTTCTTCGTCCTCACGTACGGCGCGCGCGACACCGTCCCGCGCATGGCGAGCGTCGAGCACGATCTCGACTCGACCGTCGCGGGCTGGCGGGCGTGGGCGAAGACCTGCAACCTGCGCGACTTCGCGGCGGATCAAGTGCTGCGCTCGGCGCTCTGCCTCAAGCTGCACGCCGACCACGACACCGGCGCGATCATCGCCGCGACGACCACGAGCATCCCGGAGGCGATCGGCACCGAGCGCGCGTGGGACTATCGCTACTGCTGGCTCCGCGACGCCGCGTTCGTCGTCGAGGCGCTGCGGCGCCTCAGCCACCTCGCCGAGGGCGAGCAGTTCCTCAACTTCCTGCGCGACGTCGCCGAGGCCGGGCCGCTCCAGCCGCTCTACGGCATCGACGGCCGGCGAAACCTCGAAGAGGAAATCCTCACGAATTTGCGGGGATTCCGCAACGAGCACGTCGTCCGCGTCGGCAACGCCGCCTCCGATCAGCGCCAGAACGATCTCATGGGCGAGCTCGTCCTGTGCCTCGAGACGCTGCTCACCGATCCGCGCATCATCGACGAGGGATCGCATCGCTTCACGCCGCTGCTCGAGCGTCTGGTCGAAGAGGCGATCACCGCGGCGCCCACGCTCGACACGAGCATCTGGGAGTTTCGCACGTCGCTCAAGCAGCACACCTTCTCGCGCGCGATGTGCTGGGTCGCGATCCACCGCGGCGCGGTGCTCGCGCGGCGGCTCGGCCGGCCGGACCTCGCCGACAAGTGGGACCCGATCGCCAAGCGCGAGCAGGAGATCATCCTCTCGCGCGGCTACAACCAGAAGCTCGGCATGTTCACGCAAGCGCTCGACGGCGACTGGGGCGACGCCTCGCTCTTGCTCCTGCCGACGCTCGGCATCGTCGACGCGCAGGACCCGCGGTTCGTCGCGACGGTCGACAACTACGAGAAGAAGCTCGTCGAGAACGGCCTCATGCTGCGTTACCGCGCGCCGGACGACTTCGGCGATACGACGAGCGCGTTCACGATTTGCTCCTTCTGGTGGGCCGAGGCGCTCGCGCTCGTCGGCCGTCTCGATCAGGCGATCGAGGTCTTCAACCGGATCTGCAAGCACGCGAACCCGGTCGGGCTCTTCTCCGAGGACATCGACCCGAACACCGGCGCGCTGCTCGGCAATTTCCCGCAGGCGTACACGCACGTGGGCCTCGTCCACGCGGCGACGACCATCAGCGAGCTGCTCGAAGCGCGCGACGGCCGCGTGCGCGCCTGGGTGTGAGGACGAGCCTCAGTTGCCGGGAAAAAAGCTCGCCTCGTGGCGGCGGGCGATGTCGTCGAGCGAGCGCATGACGTGATACGCCCAGTCGTAGACGTCGTGCGCCTGGATGCGCTGGTACATGCGCGTCATCGCCTCGGCGCGTAACGGCGCGTCGAGGTCGAGGCTCTGCGCGAGCATCTCCGCGCTCGTCTCGACGTCGTACGGGTTCACGAGGCACGCCTCGAGCAGCTCGCGCGACGCGCCGGTGAACTTCGAGAGGCACAGCGTGCCCGGCTCGCCCGCGTGCGCGGCGACGTACTCCTTGGCGACGAGGTTCATCCCGTCGTGCAGCGGCGTGACGAGGCACGCGTCCGCGCGGCGGTAGAGGCAGGCGAGCTGATCGCGGTCGGTGTGCTCGGGGATGTAGCGAATCGGAAGCCAATCGCCGGTCGCGAACTTGCGGTTCACGTCGTCGACCATTTCCTGCACCTCGACGGCGAGCGCCGCGTAGCGTCCGATCGCCGTGCGCGTCGGCGCGCCGATCTGCACGTAGACGGCGCGGCCGCGGAGATCCGGCCGTTTCTTCAGCAAGGCCTCGAAGAGTCGGATGCGGTGCGGGATGCCCTTCGTGTAGTCGAGGCGATCCACGCCGAGCAGCAGGAGCTTGTCGCGCGTGTGCGCCGCCAGATCGGGGAAGGTCTTCTCGAACGACCCCTCCACCGCGAGCGCCGCGTACTGCTCCACGTCGATGCTGATCGGAAACGAGCGTACGAACGTGGGGTGCCCTCCGCGCGTCGCGCAGCGGTGCTCGTAGTCGACGAGCGCCTCGATGCCGCGATCGACCGTGTCGAGGAAGTTGTTGCAATGGTGCTGCACGTGGAAGCCGACGAGATCGCTCCCGAGCATTCCTTCGAGGAACTCTTCGCCCCACGGGAACACGCGGAACACTTCGCGGTTCGGCCAGGGGATGTGCCAGAAGTGAGCGAGCAGGATGTCGGGGCGCGCCTTGCGGAGCAGCCGCGGAAGGAGCCCGAGGTGGTAGTCCTGGACGAACACGACCGCGGGCTCGGAGCCGATCTCGTCGAGCACGGCGTCGGCGAACGCGCGGTTCGCGATGACGTATTTTTCCCAGTGCTCGTGGCGGAAGAGCGGCGCCGTGTAGGCGATGTGACAGAGCGGCCAGAGGCCCTCGTTCGAGAGGCCGTAGTAGTAGCCGGCCTCGACCTCGGGGCTCAGGCGCACGCGCCGGAGGCGCCCGGCGGACGCCTTGTCCGGCCAGGGGATGCCCGAGCGCGAGTCGACGACGTCGAAGTCGGCCGAGCCGCTGCCGTGCGCGACCCAGACGCCGTGGCACGCGTCGACGATCGGTCCGAGCGCCGTGCTCATGCCGCTCGCCGGGTGGAGCTCGCGGATCTTTCCCGACGGGTCGCGCGTGTGGACGAGTGGCTCGCGGTTCGCCACGACGACGAATTTGCGGTCGGAAAAGCGCTCGGAGAGGAGCGCCGTCAGGCGTTCGCGCGATCTCGTACTCACACGACAGGTTTAGAATTTTTCGGTCGCTGTCGCCAACTGTCGCAGTCGATTTCTTGCTTCGGTCGGTCCGCCGACGCGCTCGCGGGCGATGGTTGGACCTCCACCGACCTTGATCGTGAGCGCGCCGGCGACGTTGCGCAGCGCGGCGAACATGTCTTCGTCGGTCTTGTCGTCGCCAAATGCCACGATGCGCGAGCCGGGCGCAGCCGCCGTGGCGATCTCGCGCGCGACGGCGCCCTTGTTCGCGCGCGCGTCGCGGAGCTCGAGGACGCGCGAGCCGTGCAGCAGGTCGAGGCCGCGGGCGCGCGCGAGCGGCGAGAGCTCGTCCTCGAGCCGCGCGAGGGCCGGCGACGCGAGCGCGTCGTCGGCGTTGCGATAATGCCACGCGAGCGAGCCGGTCTTTCGTTCGACGTGGGCGCCCGGCACCGCGCTCGCGGCCGCCGCCATGGCGCGCTCGGCCTCGCCGAGCCATGTCGGGTCCACCTCGAAGCGCGCGGCCCACGGCGCCCCCGCAGCGCGCGACCAAAGGCCATGCTCGGCGTGGAGCGCGACCGGCAGCTCTCCGAGCCACGCGTCGAGCACGTCGCGCGGCCTGCCGCTCACGACGTGCACCGCCGCGCGCGCGGCGACGTCGCGCAACAGCGCGACGATCTCGGCGTCGGGCGCGGCGAGCTCGGGGCGTGAGACGATGGGAACGAGCGTGCCGTCGTAATCGAGCAGGAAGATCAAGGCTTCCACTTCGACGAACGACGCTGCTTGGCCTTCCAGTTCTTCTGCTCCGAGCTGGCCTTGCCCGCTTTGACGCGCGTGCCGGTCGTCTTTCGCTTCGAGGCGTACGGGTTGTAGCCCGCGGCGGCCGGCGCGCCGTCGGGGGCACCGTCGCTTTGCGTCGTCTTGCCCTCGAGCGCGCGAAGATCGTCGCGGAGGCGCGCCGCCTTCTCGAACTCGAGGTTCTCGGCCGCGGCGAACATCTCGGCGCGGAGCTCGGTGATGCGGTCGGCGAGATCTTCTTCGCTGGTGGGCTTGCCGCCGCCGCCGCGAACGCGCGGCACCTCGTAATAGTCGGTCGTTCCCGACGCGGGGTTCACGTTGAGGATCGCGCGAATGACCGTCTGCGGGACGATGCCGTGCTCGGTGTTGTATTTGCCCTGGAGCTCGCGGCGACGGGCGGTCTCGCCCATCGCGCTCGTCATCGCGGCCGTCATGTGGTCGGCGTACATGATGACGCGACCGTTGACGTTGCGCGCCGCTCGCCCGATCGTCTGAATGAGCGAGCGCGGCGAGCGCAAGAAGCCCTCTTTGTCGGCGTCGAAGATCGACACGAGCGAAACCTCGGGCAGGTCGAGCCCCTCGCGCAGGAGGTTGATGCCGACGAGCACGTCGAACTCGCCGAGCCGCAGATCGCGCAGGATGTCGATGCGCTCGAGCGTGTCGACGTCCGAGTGGAGGTAGCGCACGCGCACGCCGAGCTCGCGGTAGTAGTCGGTGAGGTCCTCGGCCATGCGCTTGGTGAGCGTCGTGACGAGGACGCGCTCGTCTCTTCTTCGCGCGGTCGCGGATCTCTTCCAGCAGATCGTCGACCTGGCCGGACACCGGCCGCACCTCGACGATCGGGTCCATGAGGCCCGTCGGCCGAATCACCTGCTCGACGAACACGCCCTTGGTGCGCTCGAGCTCGTACTCGCCCGGCGTCGCCGACACGTAAATCACGTTGGAGACGCGCTCCTGCCAACTCTTCGAACTTGAGCGGCCGGTTGTCGAGCGCGCTAGGCAGGCGAAAGCCGTACTCGACGAGCGTCTCCTTGCGCGCGCGGTCGCCGCGGTACATCGCCGAGAGCTGCGGGACGGTCTGGTGCGACTCGTCGACGATGCAGAGGAAGTCTTTCGGGAAATAATCGAGCAGCGTCGGCGGCGGATCGCCCGCCTTTCGGCCCGAGAGGTGGCGCGAGTAGTTCTCGATGCCGTTGCAGAACCCCATCTGCTCCATCATCTCGAGGTCGTAGAGCGTTCGCTGCTCGAGCCGCTGCTTCTCGAGGAAGCGCCCCTCCTTGTCGAAGAAGTCGAGCCGCTCGCGGAGCTCCTCGCGGATCGAGCCGATCGCGCGGCGCATCTGCTCCTGCGGCGTCACGTAGTGCGAGCTCGGGTAGATGGCGTAGCGCTCGACGTTGCCCTTCACCTTGCCGCGGAGGGGATCGACCTCTTTGATCGCCTCGACCGTGTCGCCGAAGAACTCGATGCGGATCGCCGTCTCTTGCTCGTACGCGGGGAAGACCTCGACCACGTCGCCGCGCACGCGGAACGTGCCGCGGTGAAAGTCGACGTCGTTTCGCTCGTACTGGATGTCGACGAGCATGCGCAAGAGCTTGTCGCGCGGGAACTCTTCGCCGACTTTCGAGATCGATGAGGAGGCCGTAGTAGCTCTCGGCCGAGCCGATGCCGTAGATGCACGAGACCGACGCGACGATGATGACGTCGCGACGCGAGAGGAGCGCGTGCGTCGCCGAGTGGCGCATGCGGTCGATCTGCGTCGTTGATGATCGCGTCCTTGTCGATGTACGTGTCGCGCGCGTCGGGATGTACGCCTCGGGCTGGTAGTAGTCGTAGTAGCTGACGAAGTACTCGACCGCGTTCTCGGGGAAGAGCTCCTTCATCTCGCCGTAGAGCTGCGCGGCGAGCGTCTTGTTCGGCGCGAGGATGAGCGTCGGGGCGCTGCGATTTCTCGATGACGTTCGCGACCGTGAAGGTCTTGCCCGAGCCGGTGATGCCGAGCAGGACCTGGTCGCGGTCGCCGCGCGCGAGCCCGGCCGTGAGCTCGGCGATGGCCTGCGGTTGGTCTCCCTTCGGGGAGAAATGGGTCGTCAGCTTGAACGGCATGCGAGGTCGCTTCGGCGCGCAATGCGCGTCCGAATAACTTCCGCTTTTGGCGAGGGCAAGGCAAGGTGGAAAAGGCGTCGGGCGGGCTCGAATTCACGCCTTGACGAGGCCCGGGTGGCCGGAGAAGACGAGCGCGTCCATCGCGGAGATCGTCCGGGACGAGCGCGAGCGTCGGGTGGTCGCGGTCGATCCCGATCTCGCCGCCCGCGTCCGCGAAGCCGCACGCCGCAGAGCCTTCGATCGAGCCTTCGCGCCAGAGCTGCTCGGCGGGCGTGCCTCTCGACGGCGCGAAGGTGACGCGGCTGCGCGTGCGCAAACGCTCGTGCGTCTCGAGGGCGCGCAGCTCCTCGAACGGATCGGTGACCACGTGGCTGTCGATGCCGGTGCAGAGGCGCGCGCCGGACGCTCGAAGGGAGCCGAGATCGGGCAGGCCGTCGCCGAGATCGCGCTCGGTCGTCGCGCACACGCACGCGAACGCGCCCGCCGCGCCGAGGAGCTTCGCCTCGTGCGCGAGCAAGTTCGTGCAGTGGACGCCGCAGAAACGCCCGGAGAGGACGCCCAGATCCGCGAGCAGCTCCACCGGGCGCTTCTTCGTTTCGGCGACGCACTCGTCCACCTCGCGCGCGACCTCGGCGACGTGCATGTGAAACGGGAGCGCGTGCTTCGTCGCGTGCTCGGCGAGCGGCGCCAGCCACGACGGCGGCACCGCGCGGACCGAGTGGGGGGCCACGCCGACGCGGACGTCGGGCGCATCCTTGTATTTTGCACGCAACTCGTCCACGTCGCGGAGGACGGCGTCGACGTCGGGATCGCAGAAGCGACGCTGGCCGGGCTCGGCGGCGCGGTCACCGTCCGCGCTGGCGCCCGCGCGGTGATAGGCGACGCGGAGCAAGCACACTCGGAGGCCCGCGGCGCGCGCCGCCTCGACGACGATCTCCGAGAGGAGCGTGCGCTGCGCGTACGGCGTGCCGTCGGGTTGGTGATGGACGTAGTGGAACTCGCCGACGGTGCGCACGCCCGCCGCGTGCAGCTCGCGAAAAGCAACGCGCGCGATCGCGTCGAGTGACTCGGGCGTCAGCGACGTCGCGAGGCGGTACATCGCGCCGCGCCACGTGAAGAAATCCGTCGCGCCCGGTCGCTGCGCGGCGCCGCGCATCCCGCGCTGGAACGCGTGCGAGTGCGCGGTCGCGAGCGCGGGCAGTCGCATCGTCGTCGCCACTTATTGGCGCATCTGCTGGGCGGCCGCCTTCGTCACGTAGAAGTAGCGGGGCCAGTGCCGGTAATACGTCACGTGCATGATGGGGCCGCCGTCGGACGGGTCCACGTCCTCGCCGAACGTCCCGACGAGGCGCACGAGCGAGCCCCCGCCGACGGAGTGCTCGCCGACGTCGTCCTCGCCGTGCAAGACGACTTGCGCGTGGACCAGACCGAACTCGGCGTCGCTGATGGTGACGCGGCACGTGTCTTCGTCGTTGTGGCTCTCGCAGACGTTGCGAGGCTCGAGGCGGCGCACGCTGAGCGTCAGATACGCCGTGCCGCCGGGGCCCGCGTCGCGTTTGGTGACGACGCCGAAGAGCGAGACCGGGCGGCCGTGCCACTGGTCCGGCTGGCGCTGGAACATCACCGGGTCGTATTCCTTCGCCGGCTTCACGGCTTTCTCTTCGTCGCCGAGCGGCGCGTAGTTTACGGCGTGGCCGTAGGGCCCGGCGCCCGAGCACGCCGCGATCACCAGCAAGAGGAGCATCCCGACGAGGCGGATCATGCCACCTCGCTACGCAAAACCCCGCGTGGGCGCAAGCCCTACGAGGCCGACGGGCTCGAACGCTGCGCCCGCAACCGAAGCACGAGCTCGGCCAAGAGCAGCGCGAGGAGGGCGACGGCGATCTGGCCGGACACGTCGACCTTGGCCTGCGTCGCGCCGAGGCTCGACGCGCTGGTCTCGGTCTTCGCGCGGCGCGGTCGCAGGTCGGTCTCCCGAGGAGCGGGCGCGGCGACGCGGAGCTCGTCCTTTCCGTCGATCGTCACGTGGTAGGCGCCGACGAGGGGCGGCGAGAGCTTCGCGCGGCCGCCCTCGCGCACGAGGTCAATCGCGCCGCCGGGACCGGTCGCGTGCGACGCCGACGCGGGGAGCGTCCAGGAGGCGCCCACCTCGGCGCGGCGCGGCGCGGCGTGGGCGTGGGTCGTCGCGACGAAGGTGTCGAGGAGCGAGAGGAACGCCGGGCGCAGCGCGAAGTCGCTCGCGTCGAGCGCGAACGGCAAGGTCGTCACGAACGCTTCGCCTTGGCCCACCGCGCGCTTCGCGACGAGCGGCGCGCCGTCGCTCCACGGCACGAGGTCCTCGATCGCGGTCACGTCGCTCGGCGCGAGGACCGTGCGGTGGGTCGCGTCGAGATCGACGAGGCTCCGCGTCGCCTCGCCGAGGAGCTCGGTCGGCGCGTCCTTCGCGACGCCTTTGACCTTCGCGTCGGTCCACGTCGTCGCGTGCTCGAGCACCGGCTCGAGGGTCGCGCCGAGCGGCGCCGCCGCCGCGCGCGGACCGAGCGCCAAGAGGAGCACGCCGCCGCCGTCGAGGAACCCGGCGAGCGCGTGACGCTGCTCGGGCGTGAAACCCGGGGGATCGTCGACGACGAGCCCGAGGATGCCCGAAAAATCGGAGGCTTGATCCGGCACCGCGGGGAGCGGTCGCGCGGCGAGATCGACGCGCAGCGCCGAGAGCGCTTGCTCGACGACCGGCGGGCCTCCCGTGACCGCCGTCTCGTCGGCCGCTTCGGCGACGACGCCGATCGCGCCGGTCGAGGCGACCAAGACGGGCGCGACGTCGTCGCTCGCGATCGCGTCGCCGCCGAGCAAGTGGGCCGTGCGATCGCCGCTCGCGTCGCCCGGCACGTCCACGTCGACGCTCGGCGCCGCCGACGCGACGGCGCTCCCGAGCACGCGCTCGCCCGCGCGGATCTCGACGCGACGGCCGCTCGCGCTCGCGTCCTTGCCGCACGCGAGGCGGACGCGCACGCGCCCGCCGAGGTCGTCGGCCGACACGACGGCGCAGTCGGGCGCGTCGTGCGCGATGTCGGTGAGCGGCGCCCAGACCGGGACCTGAGAGCTCTCGCCGAGCGGCGGCGCGTCGGGTTGGCCGTCGGCGAGATCGCTGAGGAGCACGATGCGCTTGTCGACTTGCGGCAGCGTCGCGAGGAGCGACTCGGCGACGTGCACGGCGCCGGCGAGATCGGTCGCGCGATCGCTCTCGTGGAGCGAGTCGATGAGCGGGCCGACCGCGCCGAGATCGGTGGTCGGCGCGATCGCGACGCGCGCCGGCGCGCCCGCGAGCACGACGCCGATCGAGTCGCCGTCGCGCGCCCCCGCGAGGAGCTCGGCCGCCGCGGCCTTCGCGCGGTCGAAGCGCGTGCGCGACGACGCCCCCGCCGGCGCGCGCATGCTCATCGAGTCGTCGACGACGATCGCGACCGCCATCGACGCGCCCGACGACCGCGAGAGGGAGAGGCGCGAGCAGCGCACGAGGGGCGACGCGCCGAGCAGCGCGAGCGCCACGATCGCGAGCGCGCGCACGGTGAAGAGGCCGCGGTCCTCGAGCTTCGCGCGACGGCGCGCGCGGGGAGGCGCCGCGGGGACGAGCTTCGCCGCCGCGAACGGCCGCTCGTCGGCGCGGAGGCGCCTCAGCCGGTGCGCGAACAGCGGCGCCGCGACGAAGATCGCGATGCCGAGCGCGAGCGCAGTGACGAATCCCACGCCCTGCGCGTAGCACGCCCACGCGCCGCGCGCGACGAGCGCTTCAGCGGACGGCGGACACGATCGAGCGCACGATCGAGACGGGGTCGTCGGCGCTGGAGACGCGGAGAAAACGCGCGCCGCGCGCCGTGAGGACGTTGCGGTAGCGCGACTCGAGCTCGGCGAGCGCGGCGAGGTATTGGTCGCGCGTCGCGGCGGTGTCGGTCTCGACGACCACGTCGCCTTCGAGCGAGCGGAGGCGCACCGTGCCGTCGAACGGCAGATCGATCTCGTCCGGATCGAGGATCTGCACGACGACGACGCTGCGCCCGCGCGCCGCGATCGCCGCGAAGCGCTCGGCGGACTCGGCGGGCAGATCGAGCAGGTCGCTCAAGACGACGATGACCGCGCCACGCCGCGCCGCGCGGGCGAGGATGCCGAGCGAGCGATCGACGATCGACGCGTCGCGCACCGCGTCGCCGCCCGCGCGCGCGTGCTCGAGCGACCCGAGCACGCGATCGAAGGCCTCGCGCCCGCCCGAGACGCCGATCGGCCGCGCGTCGTCGCCGCCGAGATACGAGAGCCCGAACGGGTCGCCGCTCGCGAGGGCAATGCGCGCGAGCGCCGCAGCGGCGAGCGTCGCGACGGCGAGCTTGGTTTCGGGCGCGCGCGAGCCGCGGTAGCCCATCGACGCGCTCGCGTCGACGACGAGCCGGAGCGCGCGATCGGTCTCGGTCTCGAACTGGCGGACGAGGAGGCGACCGTGGCGGAGGAGCGCGCGTCGATCGATCCAGCGGAGATCGTCGCCCGGCACGTACTCGCGGTGCCCGCCGAACTCGATGCCGCTCCCGCGCCGCGCGCTGCGGTGCGCGCCGGCGTAGACGCCCTCGGCCACGAGCCGCGAGCGGATGCGCAGCGACGCGATGTTGCTCCACGCGAAGGTCGCGCCGAGCGTGTGGGCCGTCCGCGCCATGCGCGCTTCTTTAGCATGGCGGTGATAGCGTGAGAGGATGGCGCAATCGGCAAAAGGGTCGGTGGTTCAGTTTCAGCGCGAGCAGGGGTTCGGCCGGGTGAACGTCGACGGCGTCGGCGAGCTCCCGTTCGACGCGGTCGTCGCGCTCGCGAAGCCGGAGAAGCTCGTCGCGGGGGCGAAGGTGAACGTCGAGCTCGGCCCGTCGAAGATTCCGGGAAGGGCGAAGGTGACGAAGCTGTGGCTCGAGGGAGAGTCGGGCGAGCCACTCAAGGGGTGAGCTACGGAGTCGCGGTCACCGACGCAGGCGCGCTGAGCGGCTGCCTCGGCGTGAGCATCTGGCGCGCCATGTCCGCCTCGATCAGATCGACGCCTGCGCCCGAGGCCACCTGCTTCAATTGGGCGTCCGCACCTGCGCGGTCGCCGCGGCTTCGCCGATCGAGCGCCACGTAGAACGTCGCCTCCGCCTGCTTCGACGGGCTCGGCGCCGCTGCGATCAGCTCCGCCGGCTTGATCCTTCCGAGGGCGAAGGCCGAGAGCGTGGACGCCCACGTGCCGTCGTCGTGGATCGACGCGAGCACCCGGTCCGCGACGCCGTCGCTCGCTGCATTTTGCTGGCGTTCGACGGCACGCTCCCAGAGCGCGAAGTAGACGAGGTCGTCCTCGCCGAGATCCGCGCCTACGGCGCGTCGCAGCGCCTCGCGCGAGGCCGCGAGATCGCCGCGAACGAGCGCGCGCGAGCCCATGAGCGCGAGCGACGCGCCGAGCTGCGTCTTGTCGCGAGGCGCGGCCTCGAGCGCGCGCTGGAGCGCGTCGTCGGCTTGCTTCGTGCGACCGAAGCGATCGTCGATTCGCGCGATCGCCCGCTCGACGCGCGCGCGGAGCGCCGGATCGCGCACGGAGCGCACCGCCACGAGCGCCTGGAGCGCTTCGGCGAGCTGCTTCTTCGCGCCCTCGGCGTCGCCCTGCGCGACGAGGAGATCGCTCGAGACGAGCACGATCTCCGCGCGAACCGCCGGATCGCTCGCCGCGTCGAGCGCCGCCTTGAGGTGCGCGGCCGCCCCCGCCGAAATCGCCGTCGTGGCGCTCGATGCGCGCGAGGTCCATCAGCATCATCGGCGCGGGCTCGGCGGCCGTCGCGCGCTTGAGCAGATCGCGCGCGACGTCGAGGTCGCCTTCGCGCAGCTCGATCTCGCCCATCGTCCCGCGAACGCGCGCGGGCGTCGTCTTCAGCGGCACCTTGGCGCCCTCGGCGATCGCGAGGATCGGCTCCGCGGCGCGGTAGGTGCGGCGCGCGGCGGCCGGATCGTCCGCGTCGGTCGCCGCTTCGAGCGCGCGCTGCGTGATGAAGAGCGACTGGTCGAGCGCGATCGCCTCGGGGTGCGCCTTGCACGTCTCGACGAGGACCGCCGGGCTCGCTTCACCCATGCCGAACGACTGAAGGAGCTCGGCGAGCGTGAGCGCCGGCTTGAGCGCCGTCGCGTCCGCGCGGTACGCCTCGGCGGCGACCGTCATGAGCGCGCCCGCGAGCAGATCGCGGCTGATGACGGGATCGTCGTCGCCGTCCTCGCTCGGCAGCAGCGCGTCGAGGACCTCGCGCCAACGATTCCCGTCCTGCTTGTCGGCGAGCGCCGCGACGGCGGTGTAGAGGTGGCGCGGCGAGGTCTGCCGCAGCCGGTCGTCTCGATCGATCGCCTCGAGGGCGCCGCGCGGATCGCCGTCGCGCAGGTGCAGCGCGAGGATGGTCGACGACGCCGACTGAATCGCGCGCGCGCGCTCGACGCGGTCCCAGCGCGACCACGACGGCAGCGGGTGCACCGCCGCGTTGAACCACGCGTAGGTCGCCTTCGTCGCCGCGTCGAGCGCTTCCTTGCTCGGCTCGAGCAGCGCGCGAGAGAGCGCGATTCGCTGCGTCTCCGCCGCCGCGTCCATGCCGGCCGAGGCGCCCGACTCGAGATCGAGCGCGTGCGCGTCTTTCGCCCACCCGGCGATGGCGTCGAGGTGCCACTGGACGTCTTTGCGGTCCGCCTGCGGCGCGACGCGGAGCAAGATTTCGTAGAGCGCCTGGGCGCGCCCCTCGTCGCCTCGCTGCGAGAGCTGCTTCACCGCGCCATCGAGCGCGGCCACGCCGTGCGGCCCGAGCGTGGTCGCCTTCAAATCGCCGAGCCGCGCGAGGTAGAGCGCGCCCTGCACCGCGTCGAGCCCGCGCTCGTGCGACTTCTTGCGGAACAGCGCGTTCGCGCGGTCCATCTGCCGCGCGAGGACGCCCTCGAGCCGCGTCTGCCGCTCGGGCGAATCGGGCGACGAGCTCAGCAGATCGCGAACCGCGCTCGCGAAGGCGTCGTCGCTCACCTCGGCCGTGGCCGCGGTGCGACCCTCGCCCGGGAGCCGGCTCCCCTGCCCGCTCGTGCCCGGCCCGCAGCCGCCGGCAAACGGGGCGCAGGCGAGCGCGAGCACGAACGCGATCGAGAGGGAACGTTTCATCCGCGTGGGGAGTCTACACAAGGAACCCCGTCGATGCCCGTGCCTTGGCTCGCGCGCCGTCGGAATGCGAGCGCCGACCGTGTGACACGATCGCCGACCCGAACCGAGGGCGCGCTTCGAATCCGTGTATACCAAGAGGACGCCATGGCACGCGCGCATCTGCTCGTGGTCGACGACGAGCCGTCGATCCTGACGACGCTCCAAAAAGCGCTGACGCTCGAGGGCTACGCGGTCGACGTCGCGGGCGGCGTGAAGATCGCCGAAGAGCGGCTCAAGAAGCGCACCTACGACCTCTGCCTCTTCGACGTCGCTCTCCCCGACGGCGACGGGCTGCAAATCCTCCGCTCGATGCGCGCGAACAAAATCGAGACGCCCGTCATCATGATGAGCGGACACGCGACGATCGACGTCGCGGTGCAGGCGACGCGGCTCGGCGCGCTGAACTTCCTCGAGAAACCGCTCAACACCGACGCCCTCCTCATCAACGTCGAGACGGCGCTGCGCCTCGATCGCGCCGAGGCCGAGGCGAAGGAGCTCCGCGCGCAGGCGGGGACGGGCGAGCTCGTCGGCGACAGCGCCGCGATCAAGAAGCTCATGGAGCAGATCGCGCGCGCCGCGAAGACGCAGGCCACGGTGCTCGTCACCGGCGAGCGCGGCACCGGAAAAGAGCTCGTCGCGCGCGCGATGCACCAGCTCTCGGCGCGCGCGCGGGGCCCGCTCGAGAAATTGAACTGCGCGGCGCTCCCGAGCGAGCTCATCGAGAGCGAGCTCTTCGGCCACGAGGCGGGCGCCTTCACCGGCGCGACCAAGCAGCGCCGCGGAAAGTTCGAGCGCGCCAGCGGCGGCACGCTCTTTTTGGACGAGGTCGGCGACATGCCGCTCGCCGCGCAAGCCAAGCTCCTCCGCGTGCTTCAAGAGCGCGAGATCGAGCGCGTCGGCGGGAGCGAGACGTTCAAGGTCGACGCGCGCGTCGTCGCCGCGACCAACAAAGACCTGCTCGCGGCGTGCGACAAGGGCGAGTTTCGGCCCGATTTGTACGATCGGCTCAACGTCGTCCCCCTCGCGATCCCGCCGCTGCGCGCGCGGCGCGAGGACATCCCCGTGCTCGCGCGCCACTTCCTCGACGTCGCCGCGCGCCAGAACGATCGACGCGGAATCCGCATCGACGACGCCGCGATCGCCGTGCTCGCCGCGTACAGCTTCCCCGGCAACGTGCGCGAGCTCAAGAATCTCATCGAGCGCCTCGTCATCCTCACGCCCGACGACGTCATCTCCGCCGACGACGTCCGCACGTGCCTCCCGGGCGCGAGCAGCCAGAAACCCGCCGGCCTCTACCGCGCCGGCGTGCCCTTCCGCGTCCTCGTCGAAGAAGCGGAGCGCACCATCTTGCAGGAAGCGATGACCCACCACGGCGGCCAGATGGCCGCGACCGCGCGCGCGCTCGATCTCGAGAGGAGCCACCTCTACAAAAAGGCGCGCGCGCTGGGCCTTCGCGACAAAGAAGACAAAGACGAAGAGTGAGCCCGCGAGGGCTTCAATCCCAATCCACCTCGCCGCCGCACGGCACGTCGAGCGACTTCGCCTTGCCGTGGCTTCCGACTCGCACTGCGTGCACGCCGCAGGAGACCTCGATCGGCTTCGCGCCGTCGCCGGCGACGCGGTGATCCACGTAGACGCGATGACCCGCCGCCCACGCGGGGAGCACGATGCGCCCGCGCCCGGGCGGCGCGGTTTGCGCGCTCGGCGTCGCGCTCGGCGCGACGGTCGCTTCGGGCGGGGCGGGCGCGGCCGACGTCGTCTCGATGGCGACCGCGACCGACGCGGGCGCGGCGGCCGCGTGCGACGCGACCTCGCTCGACGCGACGTTCGTGGCGCGCGGACGCGTGCGCACGAAGATCAGCGTCGCGAACACGCACCCGGCGGCGATCCACACGGCGATCGTGGCGAAGACGACGGCGCGCGCGCGGCCCGTCATGCGCGGACGCGGTCGGCGCGCCGCGGGCGCTCGCGGGCTCGGCGGCTCGCGGTCGGGGCCGAGATCGAGCGCGATTCCGTTCGGCGTCGGCGGCGCCTCGGGGGCGGGCGGTAAAGCAGGCGCCGCGACGAACGCGGGCGGCGGCGGCGGCGGCAGCGGCAGCGGCGGCGGCGGCGCGACGACGGGAGGCGGCGGGTCCGAAATCGGGTCCGGCACGAGCGAGATGATCTCGATCGGTTGCGGCTCGATCGCGGGGGGCGGCGGCGCGACGGTCGGAGCCTCGTGCTCGGCCTGCGCCGACTTCACCGAGGCGAGCAGCTCGACGAGGCTCGCGCGCGCCGCGTCCATGTCCACCGCCGCGCGGAGGACGTCGCGGATACGCGCCGCGTCGATCACGCGCCGCTTCGGATCCGGCTCGAGCCCCGCGCGCACCGCGTAGCGGAGCGGCGCCGTGAGGTCGTGGCGGATCTTCTCGAGCGGCGTGAAGCTCGGCGAGGCCATCGCCTTGAGCAGCTCGACGTCCGGAAGCGAACGCCGCTCGATCCCCTTGCGCCCGGCGAGGAGCTCCCAGAGCACGAGCGACGCCGAGTAGACGTCGGTGCACGCCGCCGGCGCCGCGAGCCGCACTTGCTCGGGAGCGAAATATCCGTAGCTGCCCCACGTCACGCCCGGGTTCGAGTCGCGGAGCACGCGCACGCTCTGGGCGACGTTGAAGTTGCCGAGCTTCACCGAGCCGTCCCACCCGAGCAGCACGTTCGACGGGTTCACCCCGCGGTGAACGACCGGCGCGGGCTTTCCCTCCATGTCTTTCGCGGCGTGCGCCTCGGCGAGCGCCGCGAAGACGCCTTGCATCACGTAGAGCCAGCACGCGTCGGGCACGGCGCGGCCGGTTCGCTCGAGCGTCGCGCGGACGAACGAGAGCGAGCTGCCGTCGACGTACTCGAGCACGATGACGAACTGCCCGTCGGCCGAGAACATGTCGAGGACCTTGACGATGTTCGGGTGCGCGAGCCGAGCGTACGCGCTCGCCTCGTCCGCGACCTTCGGATCGAAGAGGCCTTGATTGCGCTGAGGCGCGCCGAACACCTTGAGCACGACGTGCGCGCCGTCCTCGGCGACCGCGAGGAACACGTCACGCGAGCTCGCCGGGAGCCTGCGCAAAATGCGGAATACCCCGATTCCGCGAGGAGGCTCCGCCTCGATCACGTCCACCCTTCGACGATAGAGCGAAGGCGTCGCGCCCGAAAGAGATGCCGCGAAGACGGGTCGCCCGCTGTGCCGAAAGCGCGCACACGAGGCGCTCGGACGACTCTCCCGCGATGGGCCGCGCCGAGAGAGGCCATTCGAGGTGAGTGACTCGAACGCTCTTCGTCCTCGTGCTCGCCGCGGCGGGTGGTTGCGGAGCGCGCACGGAGCTCGCAGGCCCGTCGACTCCGATCGCGACCGACGGCGGCGCGCCGATCACGAGCGGCGGAGGCGAAGCGGGCGGCGGCGGCGGCGGGTCGGACGGCACGGCGCGCGTGCTGCTCTTCGGCGGAGCCAAGCACCGCCTCCCCGATTTCGGCCTCCTCGGCGACACGTGGACGTGGAACGACTCGAGCTGGTCGCAAACGTCGAGCGAGCCGCAAGCCCGCATCGCGAGCGCGATGGCTCCGCTCGGCGACCGCGTCTTGCTCTTCGGCGGGCTGGATTCCCAAGGCCATTATCTCGACGACACGTGGGAGTGGGACGGCGCGTGGCATCTGCTCGACGTGTCCGGACCGTCGCCGCGCGGAAAGCACCTCATGGTCGCGTTCGGCGACGGGGTGATCCTCCAGGGCGGCCGCGACGCTCACGGAGACCTCGTCGACACGTGGCGCTGGGACGGCGCGCAGTGGACTCTGCTGGCCGAGCACGGTCCCGACGTCTCGGAGGGCGGGATGGCCGCGCTCGCGAACGGCATCGTCGTGCTCACCGGGCCGCCGCCGAGCGATCTCCAACACGCCTCGACCTGGAGATTCGACGGCTCGCAGTGGTCGTTCGTGACCCTCGACGGCCCGACGCCACGCACGGAGTTCGCGATGGCCGCGCTGGGCGATGCGGCGATCGTGTTCGGCGGCTTCGCGTCGAGCTACTCGGGCTCCTCGCTGCTCGACGACACGTGGCGATTCGACGGACAGGCCTGGACGAAGCTTACGGTCGCGGGACCGACCGCCCGGGCTGCTTGCGCGATGGTCTCGAGCGGCGACGCGCTCCTCCTCTACGGCGGGCTCGTAGGCGACGAGGGCGTCGGCGACGCGTGGCGTTTCGCGGACGGCGCGTGGACGTCGCTCGGCTCCGGCGCGCCAGGCTCGAGGTACGACTCGGCGATGGCCGCGCTGGTGCCCTAATTTGCGGGCCCGGCTGCCCCGTTTGCGTCGGGACGCTCGAAGCCGCATACTGGCGCCCGAATCGGCGGCACACTTCCGAGCCGTGAGAACAATCGAGAACAAGACATGGGTAATCGTCTCTACGTAGGTAACCTCTCTTTCAACGCCACCAAGGACAGCGTTCGCGCGGCGTTCTCTGCCTTCGGCGAGATCACGGACGTCCACGTCGTCACGGATCGCGAGACCGGGCAGTCGCGCGGCTTTGGCTTCGTGACCATGGGCACGGCCGAGCAAGCTCAGAAAGCAATCGCCGAGATGAACGGCGCGATGCTCGACGGGCGTCCGCTGAAGGTCAACGAGGCCGAAGAGCGCCAAGGCGGCGGCGGCGGCGGTCGCGGGGGTGGCGGCGGCGGTCGTGGCGGTGGCGGCGGTGGTCGCGGGGGTGGCGGCGGCGGCCGCTGGTAATCGACTCTCTGCGAATCAGAGGCCCGCGTTTCCGAAAGGAGCGCGGGTCTTTTTTTTTGTAACCTGCCGACGATGACTCCCGCCTCGCCGCTCCGCCGCGTCGAGAACGCCGAAGCGCTCGCCTGGCTCGCGCAGAACTCCGCGCCGCGAGGCGCCTCTATCGTGACCTCGATGCCGGACGTCTCGGAGGTTCCGCTCGACTTCGCCGGGTGGCGCGCGTGGTTCGTCGGCGCCGCGCGGACGATCGTGCGGTGGCTTCCGCCCGACGGCGTCGCGGTCTTCTTCCAGAGCGACGTTCGCGTGCGCGGCACGCACGTCGACAAGGGTTACCTCGTGATGCGCGCCGCCGAAGAGCAGGGCGCGTCGGTCTTGTGGCACAAAATCGTCTGCCGGAAGCCGCCGGGGACGATCGCGCTCGGGCGGGCGAGCTATTCGCACATGATCGCGATCGCCCCGCGCGTCCGCGAGGACGCGAGGCTGTCCGGGCCCGACGTCCTGCCCGACGCCGGCGAGATGTCTTGGAGCCGCGCGATGGGCCTCGAAGCGTGCCGCGTCGCGTGCCGCTACGTGCGCGACGAAGCGCGCGCGACGGTGGTCGTCGATCCGTTCTGCGGGCGCGGCAGCGTCCTCGCCGTCGCCAACGCGCTCGGCCTCGACGCGATCGGCGTCGACTTGGCGAGCAAGCGTTGTCGCGCGGCACGCTCGCTCGTGGTGGAACCCTGACGGTCGACGACGCGAAGCCTCAAGCCTTCGCGCGCGCGGCGAACGCGTGAAAGCGCGCCGCCATGCCGCCGAGCGCGCCCGCGGGCAGAGCCCATCGAAACGTGCGCCGCAGGACGAGGTCGAGGCCGGGCACGATCCGCACGAGGCCCGCGTCGAGATGCGCACGCACCGACGCCCGCGACACGAAGGCGACGCCGAGACCGGCGACCGCGCCGCCGACGATCGCCTCCGTGCCGCCGAGCTCCACGTCGAGGGCGCGGATCGCGCGCCGCCGAACGCCAGCTTTCGCGAGCGCGCGCTCGACGATGGCGCGCGTCCCGGAGCCTGCCTCGCGCCACAAGAGCGGGATCGTCTCGAGGTCGCGCGCGCGCTCGAGCGTGAAGGGCGCCTCGCGGCCCACGACGGCGACGATCTCGTCGTCGAGAAACGCGACGAGACGAACGCCGGGCGCGCGGGCATGCCCCTCGACCAGGCCGAGCGGCAGACGACCGGACCGCACCTCGCTGACGATCTGCTCGGTGTTGCCGACGCGGACGCGAAAGGCGACGCCGCGATGCGCCGCGCGAAACCGCGCGAGCAAGCCCGGGAGCACGTGGGCCGCGATCGTCGTGCTCGCGCCGACGACGAGCGCGCCGCCCGCCTCTCGCTTCGAGGAGATCTCGTTCGCGGCGGTCTCGAGGATCCGGCGAACGGCGCGGGCGTGCTCGGCGAGGCGCACGCCCGCGTCGGTCGGCGTCACCCCTTGCGCCGAGCGCACGAAGAGCGCGGTGCCGAGCGCGGCCTCGAGCCGTCGCACCTGGGCCGTGACCGCGGGCTGCGAAAGGTGAAGACCGCGCGCCGCCGCGGAAATCCGCTCGGCGTCGACGACGGCAAGGAACGTCGACAGGAGGACGGGCTCGAGCTCGGCGAGGGGCATGGCCATCAGAATATCTGATGTCTCATCGCTAATTGCGATTCGTCTAGCGAATCGTTCGGCCCCATGATGAAGGCATGATCGAAGCCCTCGCGACCTTCGTGATCCCGCTCGTCGCCCTCGCGACGCTCTTGCCGTGGGTCTCTTCGGGGGCCGCGCTCCTCGCGGGGATCGCGCTCGCGCTGACGCTGGGCAACCCGTGGCCGGCCAAGACGCGCGCGCTCGCGCACCGCACGCTCGTCGCGTCCGTCGTCGGGCTGGGCGCTGGGATGAACCTCGCCGTCGTCGCGCGCGTGGGCTTGCACGGCGTCGGTTACACGGCGGTCGGGATCGCGGTGGCGCTCGGGCTCGGCACGTTCCTCAGGCGGCGGCTTCGCGTCGCGCCGGACGCGTCGCTCCTCTTGACGGTCGGCACCGCGATCTGCGGCGGCAGCGCGATCGCCGCCGTCGCGCCGACGATCGGCGCCAAGGAGCACGACGTCTCGATGGCGCTCGTCACGGTCTTCCTCCTCAACGCGATCGCGCTCTTTCTCTTCCCGGCGATCGGGCATCGCCTCCACCTCGGGCAGGAGGCGTTCGGGATGTGGTCGGCGCTCGCGATCCACGACACGAGCTCGGTCGTGGGGGCGGCGGCGCAATACGGCCCGCGCGCCCTCGAGGTCGCCACCGCGGCGAAGCTCGCGCGCGCCCTCTGGATCGTCCCGCTCGTCTTCGTCATCGCCCGCGTCCGGGCCGGCGAGGCCACCGGCAAGGCGAAGAAGCCGTGGTTCATGCTCGGCTTCCTCGCGGCGGCGGCCGTCGTCACGTTCGTCCCCGCGCTTCGGGGCGCGGGCCACGTCGTCGCGCTGCTGGCGCAGAGGCTCCTCGCGGCCACGCTCTTCTTGATCGGCCTCGGGCTGACGCGGCCGGCGCTGCGCGCGCTCGGCGTGCGGCCGCTCCTGCAGGGCGTCGGGCTCTGGCTCGCGCTGGGGTCGGGGACGCTCGGCGCGATCCTGCTCGGCTGGATTCGGTGAACGCCGCCCGGCGACGCTTGATTTGGATCACGTCGCCGCGGCGCCAGACGATCTAAACAGTCGTTTAGACCTCATGCACGACGCCGGACACGTGAAGGCCCGCATCCTCGCGGCCGGGCGCGCCGAGCTCGCGAGGCGCGGCCTCGCGGGCGCCTCCGTGCGCACGATCGGCAAACGCGCAGGCGTGACCGCGGCGATGATCAACTACTACTTCGGCGGCAAACGCGGGCTTTACGACGCCGTCGTCGCCGAGGCTCAAGGGCGGCTCGGCGAGCGCGTCGCGGCGGCGCTGGCGGGCGGGCGCGGCACGCTCGCGCCCCGCCTCGCGGCGACGTACTTCGACTTCCTCGCAGAGGACACCGAGCTGCAGCGACTGCTCCTGCGCGAGGTCCTCGACCGCGGGCCGAGCGCGCGACGCCTCGCGGCGCGCTGGGTCGCGCCGCTCCGCGCGCTGTTCGAGCGGCACTTCGGTGCGGACGACGAGACGATCGAGCTCGCGATCTCCCTCTTCGGAGCGATCGGCGGCTACTTCGTCTACGAGCCGCTCCTCGGCGCCTTCCTCGGCGCCGATCCGCTCTCGCCCGGCGCGCTCGCGCGACGCCGGCGCCACGTCGTCCGTCTGGCCACGCTCGTCCAGGAGATGTCCGAATGATCGCACGATGGTCCACGGTGCTCGAAGTCGCCGAAAGCCTCGCCCGAGCGCGCCTCGGGCGCGGGCACCCGCTCTACCTCGTGCACGCGCTCACGGCGCGTTGCAACGCGCGATGCGGCTTCTGCGCTTGGAACCCGGAGTTCTACGACCCGAAGCAGCAGCTCTCGACGGAGGCGATCGAGCGCCTCTACGCCGACGCGCGGGCGGCGGGATTCCTCGGCGTGTCGATCTGGGGCGGCGAGCCGCTCCTCCACCCCGACTTCGCGCGGGTCGTTCGCCACGCGCGGGGTCTCGGCCTCGCGACCCACCTCGTGACGAACGGTTTCCTGCTCGAGCGCAAGCTCGACCCGGTCGTCGCGTACGTCGACCGCGTCTCCATCTCGCTCGACCATCCGTCCCGCGTGCACGAC
This sequence comes from uncultured delta proteobacterium, assembly GCA_963731595.1. GTDB lineage: Bacteria > Myxococcota_A > Polyangia > Polyangiales > Polyangiaceae > DASXHD01. Next base: position 328,254 of record CAVSWE010000007.1, on the reverse strand, counting down.
GATCTCCGCGGCATCCCCGGGCTGTTCGATCGGATCGTCGCGACGACGAAGGAGCTCCGCCGCTGCGCGCCCGACAAGCCGATCCTCTTCGTCTGCACGCTGCAGAAGGCGAACGTCGCGCCGGACACGGTGCGCCGGCTCGCTGCGCTGATGGACGAGCTCGGCGTGCTCGGGATCTTCAACGCGCTCCGCGAAGAGGCGGCGACCGACGGCGACGTGCGCCTCGATCGCTATGCGCCGACGCAGGGCGAGCTCAGCGAAGCGTTCGCGACGCTCCGCGAGCTCAAGGAGCAGGGCGGGCCGATCCTCAACTCGTTCACGCACCTCGACATGATGCGCGCGGGCCCGCCAGTTTACCGCTGCCACTGGCCGAAGCTCATGCTCCCGGTCGAGGCCAACGGAGACGTCGTCGACTGCATGCACTGGGGGACTCGCCCGATCGGCAACGTGAAGGAGACGCAGTTCTCGGAGCTCCTCGCGAGCCCGCGCCTCCGTGCCCTCGCCGGGGCCGAGGGCGAGGCGTGCCACAAGTGCGTCTCGATCCACCGCGTCGAGATCTCCGAGGTGGCGCAGGGCAACCTCGAGCCCGTCCGGTCGTGGGCGACTCAGCGCCTGCGTCGAGCGTGCGGGCGATGACGCCCGTGATGGAGCGACTCGACGGTCGCCGCTCTCACGCGAGCCGCGACCCCGCTCTCGCGGACGGCCGCGCGAACGAACCCGTCGAGTGACTTCGGCGCGCGCATCGAGATGCCGACCGGACCTTCCCCGCCGCCGGCCTGCGCGACGGCTCGGCCGACCCCGACCAAGACGACGATCGCGACCGCCAGGCTCGCGAGCACGGCGACGAGCGTCGTCCGCGCGTGCCAGCGCGCCGAAGCAGGCGCCCTCGCCGTCTCGATCGTCCACGGCGCAGACGGTGTCGGCCAGACAGTCGGCGCGGCGGACTCGAACCTCGCGAGCTTTCGCGCGTACGACGCGGGGAGCTTGAGCACGAACTCGGCGGGCGCCGTCGCGTCGCCGTCCTCCTCCTCGGGAAATTGGAATCGCGGGAGGGTCATCGCCGACGGGCCTTGCATGCAAGCCCAGCACCCGCCGGATTCTCGCGGAAAACGCAGCTTTTCGTCGTTTCCTGGGCGCGACTGGATCGCGCGCGCACCGCCTCGCGCGATCCACGCCGGCGCCGCGGGAACTTTCGGGCCGGTCGCCGGTCAGCCGCTCCGTGAAGCGTCTCGCGCTCGCGCTCGCGTGCATCGCGTGTGGTACGGCCCGCTCCGCCGCGCCGGTCGTCGTGTCGCTTCCGGCCGCGCCGCCTGCGTCCGCCGCGGCGCCGACTCCGGCGCCGCGCGCGGCGCCCGTGAGCGTCGTCGTCACGGGCGCACCGTACGGCGGCCTCGCGCTGTGGCGTCCGTTCGCGTCGGGGCGCGTCGAGCCGGTCGCGTTTCCGTGGGCCAGCCTCTCGATCATCGACTCGCTCGTCGTCTCGCCGAACGGACGCGAGGTCGCTTACGTCGAAGGCGGGTCGGCGTTCGGCCCGCTCCTCGTGCGCGATCTCGCGAGCGGCGCGAAGACGATCGTCGCCGCGCACGCCGAGAAGCGCGAGCTCCTGGTCGCCGCGTGGTCGCCCGACGGGCGCAAGGTGCTCTACGCCGCGCGCCGCGCGGGCCAGCTCAGGCCGGACTGCCACGCGTTGGGGTGCCCGGGGCCCGGGCCCTCGTCTTACTTCGTGTTCGATCGCGACGACGCTCGAACGACCGCCGTCGATGTCCCAGGCGAGCTGGCCGCGTGGCTCCCGTCCGGCGACGTGATCGTCGCAGACGACGACGGCGCGCTCTCGCGGGTCCATCGCGGTACGAAGACGCCGGTCGCCCCCGGAGCCTCTCGACACGATGACTTTTCACTCGACGTCGCGGGCCACCGGCTCCTCTCGACGGGCTGGGACGAGACGCGAAAACGCACCGACGTGCTGGCGCTCGATCTCACCACGTGGAAGGAGAGCGCGCTCGCCCCGCCCGGGCCGTACGCGTCGTATCTGTGGCCGTGCGCGAGCCCTTCCGGCAAGCGCGTCGCGTGGCTCGCGAGCACGTTCGAGCACCACGTCCTCGCGGAGGCGCTCGTGGTCGACGGCAAGACGATCTCCGCACCTTCGCGCGATCTCGTGGGGTTCACGTGGATCGACGACCGCGCGCTCGTCGCGCACTACGCCGATCGACTCGACGTCGTCGACGCGAACGACGGCACCATGAGAGGCTCGAGGGCGACCGGCGCGCACGACTCCATGCGTTGAGCGGCACCTCAGCCCGGAGCGGCACGGACCGGCGCGGGCCCCGCGCTGCGCAGGCTCACGTGACGTTTGAACTCGGCCGGCTCGACGTAATGGGGGCGTTTGCATGGGGATCCATACATTGCATGAAATCGCAGGGGTTTCGTGCGGCATTTCGCCAACGCCTAGGGCGCGCCCCTTCGCTGCGCGTGAAATTCGCCGTCGACCTCCTACGGATGCTCATCGTCGCGGCGACGCATGGCGCACGTGGGCTTGCCCGACTCGGAGCGGCACGCGGCGGCCGCGTACGAGACGGCGGCGTGCGGAGCGAGCCCGTTCTCCTTCGAGCCACGAAAGTTGCACCGGAGGGTGCTCGCACGACTCCCGGGGGTGGCGTATGCTCGGCGGATGCCGCCGCGAAGACTGGGTCGGAAGCTCTTGGTGGCGTCGCTCGGCGTCGCCGCCGTCAATTACGCTTACGGGTGCAACGCCAACACGGTCGCGAACCTCGCGCCGCCGCCGCAGGACGGCGCCGCCGATCAGTCCGCCGACGCGCCGAAGGACGCACCGCAAGACGCGCCGATGGAAGCCATCGTCGCGAACCTCGCGCCGCCCCCGGCGGACGGCGGGCTCGAGTGATCTCGAGACCCCGAAAGCTCGGCACGCGAAAGCTCCTCGTCGCCTCCGTCGGCGTCGCGGCGGTCGCGTTCGCGGCGTGCAGCAACACGACGGTGGGCAACTTGATGGCGGTCGAAGCCGGACCCGCGCCCGACGGCGGCAAGGACGCGGCGCTCGAATTCGACGTGAGCGCCGACGCGCCCGCGGACGTCGCGACCGACGCGAGCGCCGACGCCGCGATCGACGCCGGGAGCGACTGACGTGCGCGCGGAGCTGTTCGAGCTCGAAATGCTCGGGGACCTCTTCGAGCGCCGGTACCGCAAGATGCGGCCCGAGGTGGAGACGATGCCGTGGGGCACGCTCGACACGACGGGCATCCCCGAGCAGGCGATCGTGCTCGCGCGCAAGGCGTGGACCGGCGCCGCGTTTCAAGAGCATCGCACCGGCGTCGCGGTCTGCGCGACGCTGCGCGCGCTCATGGAGGCGCGCGCGCCGCTCGATTTGCTCGCGCTCGCCGCGCGCTTCCCGCTCGACGAGATCGTGCACGTCGAGCTCTGCGCGCGCATGGCGATGGAGCTCGGCGGCGGCACGGAGATCGTCCACGACCCGGACGCGATGATCGTCGACGCCGACGACTCGCTCTCGCCGCTGCTCCGCGCGGCCGATCTCGTGGTTCGCTTCTTCTGCGTGGGCGAGGCGCTGAGCATCCCGCTCCTGCGCGGCACGTGGAAGGCCGCGCGCCATCCGCTCCCGCGCGCGGTGCTCGCGCGCATCGTCCGCGACGAGGCGGCGCACGGCACGTTCGGGTTCACGTTCCTCGACTGGGCGCTTCCGAACCTCTCGAAGAACGACGTCGAGTTCCTCGGCGAGCGCGTCGACCGCACGATCGAAGCGGTCTACCGCCAGTGGGCGAGCATCAAGAAGAACCGCACCGGCACGTGGGACAACGCGGCGGGCAACGCGCTCGCGTGGATGCAGTCGGACCCGTACCTCGAGCTCGCCGCGAAATCGCTCGAGTCGCGCGTGCGCGCGCCGCTCCGCGCCCGCGGCATCCCGCTCACGGCGTGAACGTCGCGATCGTCTCGCGCGAGACGACGCGCAGGTGCTCGTCGGGATCGACCGACACGCGCGCGCGCTCGGCGCGGACGCGCCAGACGTCGGCGGGCACGTTCGCGGACGCGCGGAATCCCGCGGAAATAAGCCTCCACGCGCGCTCGGTCGACCGCGTGCGTCACGCCGGCGACGGCGAAGATCGTCCCCCATTGGCGCTGCGTCCGGTAGCCGCGAGCGTCGCGCGCGAAGACGACGTCGAGCTCCGAGCCGTCCTTTCGCGTCGCGACGAAGCGGAGGTCGGGCATCGTCGTGCCGGGATCGAACTGGAACGTCGGGTAGCACGCAAACGGGTAGGACTGCGTTCGCTCGCGCGCGCCCTGAATGACCGCGCCCGCGAGGAGCACCGCGCCGACGGCGAACGTCCACCGCGACGCGCGCGCCGGCGCTTCGCCTTCGGGCGGGCGCGCCGGGAACGCCACACGCACGTCGACGAGGACGACGTAACACGCCCAGAGCGCCGCGAACGGGATGAGAAACACGAGCTGCGCGAGCACGTGAAACGCCAGTCCGACGACCGCGCCGAAGAAGCGCGTGCGTCGAAAGAAGAAGAGGAGCGGCGCCGAGAGCTCGAACGCGAGCACGAAGAGGCCGCCCACGTGAAGCAGCGTCGGGTGGTGATCGATGCGGAACGCGGGGTGCGTGCCGTGCTCGGCCCACTTCCACCAGAGCTGGTCGCGGAGGTTGTCGGAGAGCGCCCAGCCGAGACCTTGCTCGCGCACCTTCGCGAGACCGGGGAAAAAGTAGACCGCGCCGAGGAGCGCCCGCGCGAACGCGAGCGGCACGCCGTACGCGAGCGAAGCGGGACGCGGCGGGAGTCGTGCCCACGCGAGCGCATGATCGCACGGGCTCGCCACGAGGAGCGCGCACATCCAGAGGAGGTGCATGTCGTGCCACACGAAGCCCGTGAGCTGCGCGATCGAAAAGAGATAGAACGCGCCGAGCGTCAGCGACGCGAGCGCGAGCCGCGCGCGCACGCCGACGATCGCCGAGAGCGCGGAGAACACGGTGATCGCTTCGACGGCGCGCGCGAGGTCCGCGCGGATCGGCACGTGCGCCACGAAAAAGCCCAGCCCGTCGGGCACGACGCGGAGCGCCGGGTCGAGCGCCGCGACGCGCACGCCTTCGCGCAGACCGGGCGACGCGAGCACGAGGATCGGCACGACGATCCGGAGCAGCGCGAGCGCCTCGGGGTGCTCGGCGTCGAAGAAAGGGCGCGCGCGCGTCGTCACGCTCGCCCGCGGCTCGCGCCGGTCGTGACGCCGCCCGCGATGAGGTGCGCGAGGCGAAGCGGCTCGGGCAGGTTGCCGTGGAGCGTCGTCGCTGCGAGCAGCTCGCGCGCGTGATCGATCGTGATGCCGACGCGCTGCACGAGCACGCCGCGCACCGGGTCGAGCTTTCCCGCGCGCTCGATGAGCCGCCACTTGCGCTCGGCGCCGGCGACGCGGGCGAAGAGCGCGCGACGAATCGACGCGTAATCCGGCTGGCGGCGCACGACCGCGATCACCGGCACGCCGAGCGCCTCGTGGAGCGCGTGCACGTCGACCACGTTGAATCCGGCCACGGCGATCCCCTGCAAGAGCACCGCGCGCACGTGCGCGGCGAACTGCGACCGGCGGATCGTCTCGATCATCGCGCGGGTCGCGTTCGCGCCGTCGCGCCGCACGCGCCCCGAGACGACCCCGTCGAGGCGCGTCCGCGAGCACACCGCGCCGACGAGCAGCACGTCGCCGCGATGCTCCCGCGCGAACGGCGCATCGTCGAACCCCACCACGTTGGTACGCAGTTGACCCACTGGACTCCCGAAGAGAGGTAACAGGAAGGTCAGGAAGGTCAGGAAGTTCTCTTTGGGCCTCGCGAGGCTCGCGGCGCCTCGCGACCGCGGATCGCGGCGGGCTGCGAGGCGCCGGCGCGCTGCACGGGAATCGCGGCTGGCACAGCCGGTGCTATAAGGCTGGGATGCGGCGCCTCGTCCTTGGTCTCGCCCTGGTCCTCGGTGCGGGGTGCACGAGCGCAGCTCCGACGCCCACGGCGACGTCGGCCGGCGAGCTCGACGACGCGTTCGCGCGGGCGGCGGCCGAGAGCGGCGTCCCGCGCGACCTGCTCGTCGCCGTCGCCAAGGTCGAAGGCGGCCTCGCGATGCCCAAGACGCGCACGGTCGACCCCGACCCGCAGGTGCCGGTCGCCGGCCCCCTCGAGCTCCGGCGCGGAAAAATCGACACGCTCGCGCGCGGCGCGGCGCTGCTCGGCGTGAGCGAGACGGACATTCGGCGCGACGCCGATCTCGGGCTCCGCGCGGGCGCGCTCGTCCTCGCCGAGCTCGGTCGCGAGCACGGCGCGCGCGCGGGCGAGCTCGCGAGCTGGGAGCCCGCGCTCGAGGATCTCTCCGGTTACGCCGACGCGCGCCACCGCGCCGACTACGCCAAGCGCGTCCTTTCGGCGCTCGAGTCAGGCGGCACGTTCGACGCGCGCGCCAGCGAGACAATCGCGCTCGCGCCGCACGCCTCGCTCCACGAGGCGGTGGTCTCGATCGACGTCCCCGAGCAGACGATGGGGACCCTCCCCGAGTACCCGGGCGCCGAGGTGTTCGTCACGAGCTGCACGAACAAGTGCGACACGACGCGCGGCGGAAACGCCGTCGGCTACGTCGTCATCCACGACACCGAGGGCGGCTGGGACGCGAGCGTCGCGACCCTGCAGAACGACTCGGGCAAGAGCGTCCACTACATCGTCGGCCAAGACGGCAAAGTCGGCCAGTTCGTGCCCGAGTCGTACACGGCCTGGCACGCCGGCAACTACTATTACAACCAGCGCTCGGTCGGCATCGAGCACGTCGGCTACTACAACCAGACGTTCCCCGACGCGCAGTACGCGGCGAGCGCGCAGCTCGTCGCGTACCTGACGGCCAAGTACGCCGTCCCGAAAGACCGCGACCACATCATCGGCCACGACCAAATCCCGAACGGGAACGTCATCGCCGAGAGCTCGCCACCGTGCGAGCAATCTCCGGCGACGTGCGAGACGGGCACGAATTACGGCGGCGCGAGCAACCACCGCGACCCGGGCGACTGGGAGTGGTGCACGTACATGGCGCGGTTCGGAGGTAGTTGCAAGTGCAACGACATCTGGAACCTCTGGAACTGCAGCTCCGATCTCACGCAAGCGTTCCGCTGCGACAACGGCACCGTCGAGCTCGAGCAGTGCACGGCGGGTTGCGTGGTCGAGCCGGTCGGGCAGGACGATCAGTGCGACATGCTGCCGGTCGACGACGCGGGCGCGCCCGCGGACGGCGCGAGCGCCGACGCATCGGGTGCCGGCGACGCGCAGACCGCGCCCAATCCGCCGCCGCCGAACGGCGACGGCACCGGCGGGTGCAGCGCGTCGCCCGCGTCGCGCGCGCCTTCCGCCCCGTGGCTCGCCGCGGCGCTCGCGGCGCTCGTCATCGCGATTCGCCGACGGCGCTGAGCGCGCTCGCCTCTTCGAGCGCGCTCTCGAGCTCCTCGTCGCTCGGCGCGAGCGCGACGCGAACCATCGCCTCGCCGAGCGCCGGCTCCGCGCAGCGATCGGCCGCGACGCGGATGCGCGGCTTCTCTTCGTCCGTGAGCGCTTCGCGCAGCGCCACGGCGGCGGCGATCCGCTCGCGCGCGGCGGCCGTCGTGCTCTCGACGATGCGAAGCAGCTGCTCGCGCGTGAGCTGCGCGCTGCGAAACGTCGCGTTCGCGCCCACGCCGATCGCGCGGAGCTGATCGATCCACTCGCGCAGCGTCTTTTCGCCGCGATCGAGCGCGAGCGCGGCCTGCGGCGCGTCGCCGGCGAGCGCGCGGTACGCCTCGCGCGCCTTCTCGATGCGCCAGACGATCGACTGCGCCTGCCGCTCGACCTCGGCGGTGCGGTCGGTTCTGCGCCGCCTCCGCTTCCCGCTCGCGAGGTTCAGCCGGATGGGGCTCCCGTGCTCGAGCTCGATCGTGATCGCCACGCCGTCGGCGCTGACGCTGCGGATCTCGTCGTGCGACACGAACCGCCTCCCGGTGAGTCCTTCGCGGAGGGCGATCCCGTCGGCCCCGACGCGCAACTTCACCTGACGCGAGAGGATGAGCACCGGCACCACGACGAGGAAGAGCAGACCGACCATGAGGAGCGGCGCGAGCGCGCCGAGGTGCGCCCGCGTGACGGCGACCATGACCCCCGCGGCGGCCGCGATGGCGACGAGGGCAGTTTTCCTCGTGGCCTCGTCGTCGCGAAACAGCTTGAACTCTGCGGTCGTGCTCGCCGCGTCGAGACCGAGGGCACGGCAGAGCTCGTCGGCTTGGTCTTCGCTCTCCACCTGGATGTCGACGCTCGCGGCGCGGAGGAATCCCTTCCGCCCCAAGACGACGTACGCCTTCTCGTGCTCGTGGCGCAGGAGCGCCGACGCGAGCCGCGCGCGCGGCACGAGCGCGTCGCCGATGCGGAGCCCATCGGCCGAGGCCTCGATGGCCGCGCGCTCGATCTTGGGCCGGCGCTGAATCGCTGCGATGAGCGGCCCGAGCAGCCAGAGCGGCAAGGGCCCGAAGGGACGCAGCCCCACGAAGTGGGCGCGAAGATCATCTCAGCCGCGAAAAGAACGACCATCAACGTGGCGACGGTCCAGAGCAGCGCGGTGCGCGGCCGCCGGATGGTCGTGGTCGTGGCAAAACGCGGGCTCACGGGCCGCCAGCATAGCAAGTCCGTTGACGCTCGGTTTCGGTCGCCGGTCCGGGTATAGTCGGCCCGTGCGCGTATGAATCTCGGCGAGTCGATCCGTTTTTACGCCGCGACCGACGTGGGGAAGGTGCGCGATCACAACGAGGACAACTTCCTCGTCGACAAGAAGCTCGCGCTGTTCGTCGTGGCCGACGGCATGGGCGGCCACGCGGCGGGCGAGGTGGCGAGCGCGATCGCCGTGCGCACCGTGCACGAGGAGATGAAGAAGGAGCGCGAGCTCCTCGTCGCCTACGCGACGCAGCCCAAGGTCAGCCGTCCGCTGCCGCGCCACATCGTCGGCGTGCTCGAGCACGCAGTGCAGAAGGCCTGCGCGCGCATCCACGAAGAAGCGCAGAACGACCCCGCCGAAGCGCGGCATGGGCACGACGCTCTCGGCGCTCATCGTCATCGGCCAGCAAGGCTTCATCGCGCACGTCGGCGACAGCCGCATCTACTTGATGCGCGGCGGCCGCGTGCAGCAGGTCACCGAGGATCACACCGTCTACAACGAGCTCATCAAGCGCGGGAAGCTCTCGCGCGAGCAAATCGAGAAGGTCGCGCAGAAGAACGCGATCACGCGCGCCGTCGGCGTCTACGAGCGCGTCGAGGTCGACACGCTCGTGGTCGAGGTGCTCCCGGGCGACTGCTTCTGCCTCTGCTCCGACGGGCTCGCCGGCTACCTCGACGGCCCGCAAGAGCTCGCGCCGCTCCTCGCGCTCGAGGCGAACGCCGCGCCCAAAGCGCTGATCGATGCTCGCCAACGACCGCGGCGGCAAGGACAACGTCACCGCCCTGCTCGTGAAGCTCGGCGAAGAAGGCGCCGTCGACGAAGGCCGCGCGCGCCTGCTCAACCTGAAGCGCGAGGTGCTCGCGAAGATGCCGATCTTCGCGCGCCTCACCGAGCGCGAGCTGCTCCGCGTCATGCAGGCCGTCGAGGTCCGCGCGTACAAGGACAAAGAGACCATCATCCGAGAAGGGACGAAGGGCGACGAGCTCTTCATCGTTCTGACCGGAAAGATCAGGGTCTCGCGCGGCGAGCAGCTCCTCACGTTCCTCGGCCCGGGCGAGCACGTCGGCGAGATGGCGCTCATCCGCAGCGTGCCGCGCTCGGCGACCGTCACGGCCGAGGGCGACGCCGAGCTCATCGCGATCCGGCGCGACCGACTTCTTCGAGATCCTCCGCAAGGAGCACGAGCTCGCGGTGAAGATGCTCTGGCAGTTCCTCGGCGTGCTCGCCGATCGTCTCGATCAGACCTCGAGCGAGCTCCGCCACGCGAAGGCGGAGCTCACCGCCGAGGACGTCTCGGCCGAGATTTTCCCCGACATGGGCGACACCTCCGAGCGCAAGGCGCTCTCGGACGTCGCGGACATCAACGCGGACGACGATGCGACGCGCTGACCTCGCCCTCGCCGTCTTCGCGGTCTTCGCCGTGGCCTGCCACGACACGAAGAAGAACGACACGGCCCCCGCCGTCAGCCTCGCGAACGTGAAGCTCACCGCTCCGCCAGGCGGCAGCGTGAACGTGAAGTCGGAGAACGTCGCCCCCACCGTGTGCCGCGCGATCGAGGCGAAGGGCACGATGCACAGCGGCGACGCGGGCGTCGCGCAGGGCGAGGTGCTCGGCGACGCGTTCGTCGAGCTCGCGGCGGGCGGGCACCTCGCGATCAAGAACGGCACGACGACGCGCGAGACGATCTTCGACGGCCCCGGCGCGGTGCGCCCGTGCGTCGGCGGCGAAGAAGAGATGTGGATGCCGACCGGCGTCTTCACGAGCGTCGTCGGCGCGGGCGAGTCGCCCGGCGCCGAGGTGTGGCTCGTCACGCCGCACGTCGTCTTGCGCTACGGCTCCGGCGCGCACCTCCACGTCTACGCGAGCCCGTCGCGCGTCACCGTGAGTCTCACGGGCGGAACCGCGTGGGCGTACCCGATCGGCGCGATGACCGTGGCCGAAGCGGGCACGCCGCATCAACAAGACGGCTGGGTCGAAATCCCCGGCAACGGGAGCCTCGCGTTCATGTCGCGCCGCGCCCCCTCGCAGCTCCTCGGCGAGTGCGAAGACGCGGCGAAGAGCGCGCACGATCTCGCCGTCGCGATCGGCACGCGCGACGCTTCTCTCGCGGACGCCGCGCCGAAGCACGTCGTCGCGCGCCGCCGCGCACACGCCCTCTGCTCGGCCGCCGAGCTCCTCGCCGACCGCTCCTTCGATCCGGTCGAGCGCGAGCGGCTGCTGCCCCGCGCCCGCACGGCAAACGCCCGCTGGCGAGACAGCTCCGCGAACCCCTAAAGGTATGGTAGCGTCGCCGAGACGATGCGCTTTCGCGCTTCCATCTCGCTTGTCGTAATTTCAGGCTTGGCGCTGACCGCGCGCGGCGTGCGCGCCGACGAGCCGATCGCCGCGAGCGAGCCGCGTCTCTTGAACGAGACCGCCGAGGTCACGACGGTCGCCGACGCGTTCGATCGCGACAACCCCTTCGACCTCTATCTCTACGCCGCGTTCAGCCAAACCTGGAAGCGCGCGGACATCCACCGGCAGACGGAGCTCAATCAGCCGGGGCTCTCGACCGGCGGCTTCGTCGCGAACACCGAGAACGTCGCGCGATTCAGCCAGGACGTGAGCGTGCTCGACGTCGGCGCCGAGATCGGCCTCTTCCACGATCTCGCGCTCACGTTTCGGATGCCGATCATCCTCTCCGACTCCCGCGAGCTCTCCGACCTGAACGGCTCGTCGCAGAACCCGCAGCGCCTGATGGACCCGACCGGCGCGCAGCTCTTCAGCGTGCCGTTCAAGTCGCCCACGCGCAGCGGCATCGACTACATCGCCGTCGGCCTCGATTGGGCCGTCGCGAACCAACAGCGCGATCGAACGAAGCCGACGTGGGTGCTCGGCGTCGAGGGCCGCTTCGGCATCGGCGATCCGCTGCACGCGTGCAACGCGACGAGCGGCACGACCACCTGCCCGGTCCCGTCGGACCACTCGCTCCCGAGCCGCTCGCCCGGCGTGAGCCGCGCGATGTACCAGGTCGACGCGCGCACGATCATCTCGAAGCGCTTCGGCTACGTCGAGCCGTACACCGGGTTCGAGGCGCTCTTTTCGTTCCCGCGGAGCGACAGCGACATGGGCACGGCGGTCAACCCGCAAGAGATCAAGGGCGCGCTCGTGTCGCTCCCGCCGATCATCGGCACCTTCACGCTCGGCATGGAGTCGATCCCGTGGGAGCGGCGCGAGTCGTTCCAGCGCCTGCTCTTCGACGTGAAGGTCCAGGGCATGTACAGCTCGCCCGGCCGCGACTACTCCGAGCTCTTCGACGCGCTCGGCTCGTCGAACGCGCCGACTCTGACGCAGTCGAACCCCGGCGCCTACGCGAACGGCGTCGCCGACAAGACCGCGCCGCCCGTGTACTTCACCGGCATCACCGATCAGGCCGCGTACGGCGCGTTCGCCGCGCAAGCGAGCGTCGTGTGGCAGACCGGCGAGTACGTGAAATTCGCCGTCGGCGGCGGCGTCCGCTTCAACGAGAGCCACGTCATCACCGCGGCCGACCCGTGCAACCCCGGCTACAACGCGACGAGCTCGACGTCCGGCCCGTGCACGACGTCGAGCGGGCAAATCACCGGAATTCCCGACCCGAACTACCGCGCGATCCTCGACACGCCGGGGCGGAGGTTCACCGTGGACAACACGGTGATGGGGAATTTCAACGTGTCGGCGACCGTGATGTTCTGAGCGCGGATTTCCCCCGCGCGCCGGCTCGCGCGACCGGCCCCTTCTTGCCTTCGGCCGCCGGCGAGGCGCGGGATCGACGCGTTGCGCGCGTAAAGATCGCGAAGAACATCGACGGGCGGCTCGTGCGGGTCGACGGTCTGCTCGACGGGGTGGAAATCCTCCTGCGCACCAAGACCGGTTCCTGACCTGCCCGCCGCGTCGTCCTTCGAATGGCGCCGCCCTTCTCGAGCGCGCTGCCGGCGGCCGCGAGCAGACAGGCTTCGCTGAAGCCCGCCGAGCACCGCGTTCGACTGCTCGAAGCTCGTGCGCGCGTCTTGGGTGCAGGCGACGCAAGTCGCGCCGAACGTCCGGACACGGCGAAGGCGAAGCGCGACGCGCGGCGCGACGACGGATTGACCATGCTCCGATGACCATGGAGCTTCGCGGGGCCGCGCGACAGGCTGGTGCATGCGCACGATGGTCTTTGCGATTTGTGCGGGCGTCGTTCTCCTCGCTCAGCCCGTGCGCGCGGACGACTCGAATGGGACGACCATCGAAGACCCCACTCTCTTCGGCGGCGGGATTGCGCTCGCCTCGGTTGGCGGAGCTTCCTCGCTCGCGGGTCTCGTGTTGGTCGCGATCGTCGCCCCAATCGACGAACAGTTCGCCTTCTTCGGAAGCAAACCGGACGTCTCCGGCTATTACGAGGTCGGCGTTCCGCTGCTTGTCGCCGGCGTGCTCATGACCGTCGGAGGCGTCGCGATGGCAGTCGAGGGCGGACATGAGGTCCCACGCGTGGCGTTCGCGCCATTCGTCTCCCCGCGTGGCGCCAGCGTCGGCATCGTCGGGACGTTCTAATCGTTGCCGAGAACCCAGTGGCGCCTGCGCTCACCGCGGACGGACGGACTTTACATGAGCCTGCTGAATCGCACGCCACGGGCGACGTCGAACGCGCGATACTCCGTTTGCAGGAGGCTCCACGCATGCGTCGTTTTGGTTCGCTCGTCGCCAGCATCGTTCTCGCCATGACCCTCGGCGCCATCCTCGTCGGCTGCGCCGTCGAAGTGCGGGAAGGCCGTCGCTGCCCCCGCGGCTGGGAGCCCGAGCGCCGACTCCGCAACGGCCGAGTGATCGAAGGCCACTGTCGCTGAGCGTCACCGCGCGCGGCGACGGAGGGCGAGCAGCGCCAAAAGGAAGAGCGGGGGCGCGAGGTCGCCCGTGCCGGTGCGCGACGCGTTGCACCCGCCCTCGGAATACGAGGGATAACCCGCGGTCCAAGGGTCGAGCGCGACGGGAATGGTTGCAGGTGCAACGATCGGTGCGCCGTCGAACGTCGCGCCGAGCGTGATGGAGTCGTTCGCGTGGCCCGGCGGCACGTTCACGACGAACGTGAAGAGGCCCGGCGCCTCGCCCCGCACGATCGGCGGCGCCAAGTCGACGCCGTCGAGGATGGCGAAGGGGCGCAGCCGCGAGTCGTCGAAGAGGGTCGCGCGCTTTCCCGCGGCGGTCCGCAGCTCGAGCGTCGCGGTCATCGGCGTCGAGCCGTCGGCGGGGAGAAAGTCCTCGCTGAGCGTCATCCAGCTCGCGCCGGCGTCGGGGAGGGCGACGTCGGGCTGCGACATCTCGTCGAGCGCGTCGAGCGCGCCGATCCCATCGAGCTCGCCCGGGCCGGACTGAATCGGAATACGGCGCCGACCCGCGGAAATGGTGCGCGCCCGCCTGCAGCACCGCGCGGAGCTCGTCCTCGGTCAGCGTCGGGTCGACCTGGAAGAGCAGCGCGATGACGCCCGCGACCATCGGCGACGACATCGACGTGCCGAGCGCGACCGCGTGCGTCGGGTCAATCTCCATGCACTTCGGATCGACGTTTCCCGTGCCTTTCTCCGGCGGGCAGCTCGTCGTGAAGATGCTGTTCGGCGACCCAGGGAGCGCGGCTTGGCTCATCGCGCCGACGACGACCGCGCCGGGCGCGAGGATGTCCGGCTTCGGCACGCCGGTGAGCGTCGGGCCCGCGCTCGAAAAATAACAAACCTCGCCCTCGGACACGGCCTGCCGCGTGTCGCTCACGGGCAGCCCGCCGTAGTCGTCGAGGATCGGCTCGGTGATCCCGATCTTCTGCCCGCCCATCGACGTCCAGCTCGGGTTGTCGATCGAGCAGCCGACGCTGATGATGCCCGGGCTCGTCGCAGGCAGGTTCACGGTCGCCTCGCGCACCGAGCGCGTCGCGCCCGAGTCGTCGGAGAAATACGCAGGCGTCGTGCCCTCGAGCGACGCGTCGCCGAGCCCTTCGAGGTAGAGGTCCGCGTAGCCGTGGCCCTCGAGCGTCACGGCGTACGTCCCCTTCGGCCATTTTCCCGACCAGACGACGATCGCGCCGTGGCTCCCGTCGGGCACGAGCGTGTTCGGCGCCTTGCTGCCGAAGATGACGCCCGAGTTGTAGTCGCTCGAGTCGTGCGCCTGCGACTGCCCGTCCGAGATCGGCGACACCCAAGTCCCGTCGGGCCCGTCGAGCCCGACGCGCACGTCGGCGCCGGCGCGCAGCGCGACCCAAATCTGCACCGAGCCGCTCTGCACGTCGCCCGACGCGGTTATCGGCACGCGCACGCGCGCCTCGGTGAGCTCGACGGCTTGGTGGATCGGCGTGTCGACGATCGACCCGCTGTTGCCCATCGCCGCGACGATCGCGTGACCCGGCTGGTTCGCGCCGGCGAAGCTCGCGAGCGTCTTCTCCCAGAGCGTGTTGCCGTCGTGCGGGCCGAAGTCGGTGCCGAGCGAGAAGTTCGCCGCGAGCGGCATGCCGAGTGCGGCGGCGCGATCGAAGACGAACGCCGCGCCCTGAAGCGTGTCGCCGTTGTCGATCGTGCCGGACGCGTCGCGGGTCACGCGCGCGACGACGAGCGTCGCCTTCGGCGCCATGCCGATGTACGCGGTGCCGCCGCCGTTGCCCGCGGCGATCGAGGCGACGTGCGTGCCGTGCCCGTTCGGGTCCTGCGGGATCGGTTGGTTCTTCGCGATGAGCGCGTCGATCTCGTCGCCGGTCATCACCGCGCCGCTCGTGACGTTGCCCTGGTCGTCGACCACGCCGTATTTTTTCTCGAGGTCGGCGTGCAATCCGAGCGGCTTCATCGACATGTCGATCAGCCAAGCGATGCGCGATTTGTGAGTCACCGGATCGCGAAAGTCCGCGAGCGTCGGGTCGATGCCGGTGTCGACGATGCCGACCGCGGCGCCCTCGCCGGTCGCGTTGCGGGTCATCCGCGCGATGCCGACGCGCGTGATGTTCTGCGCCTTCGCGAGGAGCGTGTGGAGCGGGCCGGCGACCTCGACGTGCACGTCCGGGTGCGCGGCGCCGAACGCGAGCAAGGTCGCCGAGCTCCCGGAGAGTCGCCCGATGCCAGGGGCGAATCTCCGCGAGCCCGAAATCGCTCGCCCGCTTCCCGCTCGGGATCTCGACCAGCGCGGTCAGGCGCCCGGATTTCGGCGCGAGCACGCTCTCGGCGCGCGGGCCGAGGACGCGCACCACGTCGAGCCCGTTCGGCGGCGCGGCCGCCGCCGTCCCCGCCGCGCAGATCACGAGCGCGGCGGGAAGAAGGGAGCGGCGCATGGGAGGAGCACTATAGCGCGCCGCCCCCGAAAAACGTCAGGGCGCGACGCCCGACCAGACCTGGGCGCAAACGCTCGGGTCGGTGTTCGGCGCGCAGAGCTTGTAGACGTGCTGCTGATCGAAGCGCACGACGATGTGCACGTTCGGGTTGCACACCGCCCTGAGCTCCTGCGCGGTCGACGACTCGATTTGGCAGTTCGCTTGCGCGGCGACTTGGGCGAGCCGCTGGAACTCCTGCTGCGGCGACTGGACGACGACACGCCACCCGCGCGTGCCGTCGGAGCCGGCGATGCCCTCGCCGTTCACCGTCGCGGTCGCCGTGACCTGCACGCCGGTGGGCGGAGGCTGCGTCGGCTGCACGGTGCCTTCGACCGCGACCGGCGGCGGCTGTTGGACGGGCTGCGCCGTGGGATAGGTGTAGGCCGAGTATGTCGGCTGCTGGTAGTAGCCGTAGCGGCCGTAGCCGTACCTGGCGTAAGGGCGGTGGTAGTAGCACCCCGCCGCGAGCACTCCGAACGTCAACCCGAGGACGAGCATCTTGCCGCGCATGTGAACCTCTTTATACGGCCCCTGTGAATGACAGGGAAAATCGGCCGTATTCTCCTTCCGCTTCGATGACGAAGCAAGACCCAGGCCGCAGCTCGAGCGTCAGACCTCGATCGCGAGCGTCGCGGCGCCGACGCGGAGGCCCGAAGCGCGCATCTGGAGCACGCCGTGGCCCTCGCCGGTGAAGGTCACGACCCGCCGCGATCCCGAGCCGCGACTCCGGGCGTGGAAGATCGAAGTGCTTGCATCATACAAACCTCGACCCCAGCCCTCGAGGTGGCCGGCCTCGACGCGAGCGTCGCTCACGAGCTTGCAGCTGCCCTTGCCCGGTCCGGCGCCTCCGGCTCCGATGGGGGCGGCCTCGACGAAGACGCGCGCGTCGAGCGCGAGCGCCTTGGCCGACGAGAGCACGTTCGTCGGAAGGTAGCCGCAGTTCTCGACCGCGACCTCGACGCGCCACGCGCCTCCGCCGAGCGACGTCGTCTTCACGTGGTCCATGCGCAGCGCCGGCGCCATCGCCGCGACGCGCAGAAACATCTTCGCGTGCCGCTCGCAGAGCTCCGGCATCATCTCGGGCGGTGGGTTCGAGAGCCCGATGCGCGTGTCCATGCCGCCGACCTCGACCTCGCCGAGCTGCGGGTGATGCGCCTTGCGCCACGGCGGAAAGAGCCGCGCGCGGTTCTTCGCCTTGTCCCACAGCGCGAGCTTCTTCAAGTCGTCGCGCGTGAGCGTGCGGTAGTGATCGACGAACGGCTTGCGACGCTCGACGCCGAGCTGCGCGAAGAGATCCCAGAGCTCGGTCGTGTACCCGAGGATGCCGCGCTGGTGGTACGCATAGTCGATGACGTCGCCGCGGAGCGGCTTGTCCGGCTCGTACAGAAACTCGTGGTAGCCGCTCACCGTCGGGTAGCCGGTGTACTCGTTGCCCCACGCTTCGAGCTGGTTGTAGACGCCGAGATCCGTCGGGTCCATCTTCGAGTCGGGCGCGTTTCCGAGGGGGCGAATGTGGCAGCCGCCGAACGTGTGGAGGTTGAGCCACGCGAAGATGTTCGGGTGCGCCGTCGTGAACTCGACGACCGCGCGCGACTCGGGCTCGCTCAACGCGAATCGCCCCGACCCCATCTGCTCGTGATCCGGCGCCCAGCTGTACGGGAAGTTGCGATTGAGGTCGGCGTCGTTGTCCGAGAGGTACGACGGGTTCGGGATCGTGACGCCGTCGAAGTTGTCGATCGTCCCCTCGGGGTAGACTTTGTAGAAGGGCCCCGCGTCCTCGATCGTGCGCGGCAGCATGATCCCCGTCATGTCGGGCGCCTCGACGTAGTCGCCGTTCGGGTCGCGCTTGCGCATGACGAGCGCGAGGCCGTCGCCGTCGACGTCGCCGACCTTCCAGCGCGGCGCGGGCGCGTGCGCGCGGCTGTCGCGCGGGTTCGAGCGCACGTAGCGTCCTTCGCGCAGCACGGCCTCGGCGCCGTCGGGCGCCATGCGCGGGAGCACGTAGAACAAGGTCTCGCGCAGCCGATCGCAGACGTGCTCCGGGAGCTCGTGGATGGTCTTCTTGCCGGTGTGGAGGGCGATCACGTCCTCGGCGATCGCGAGCGCGACGCTCGAGCCGGCGAGCTCGGTCGCGTGCATGTTGGCGTCGACCCACGCCGCCGGCCTCACGCGCCCGGGCTCGCGCCCGAGGACGAGCAAGAGGAGGTCGCGGCCCTCGCCGGTCTTGCCGATGCTTGTAACTTGCACACATTCCGGATGCGCCGCGGCCCAGCCGCGCATCGTCCGCTCGACCTCTTCCCAGCGCACGTACCCGTCGCGAAAACCCATGGTGCGCTTTTTAGTACTCCCGAGAGAGGGAACAGCAAGAGCAGAAGATCCTGATCCTCTGTCAATTCTCCTCGGGCGTGAGGGCCTGCCTCGGGAGGATCTCCGGCGAGAGGGGGCCGGCGAGGCGCGCGGCGAGCGCCGCGTCGGTGAGCTCGGCGACGGGGACCGCGCGGGCGATCATCGCCGGGACGCCGAGCACGAGGCCCTCGTAGAGCGCGTGACCGAAGACGGCCCGGCCGCCGCCTCCGGCCACGAGGACGCCGCCCTCGTCGACGAGCGCGAGCGCGTCGAGCTCGCGCGTGCGCGCGTTCGGCAGTTGACGGACGACGCTCGACTCGTTGAAAGCCCACGCGCGAATCGCGCCGTGCTGGCGCGCGTGCAGCGCGGTCTTCGCGCGCGGAAACGTGGCCCACACGAGCGCGTTCAAGAAGTCGTGCCAGTTGCGCGGTCGCGTCGGCACCTCGCCGCGCGCGATGCGCGTGTCGTACAAATCGCCGAGCGCGACCGGACCGCGCTGCCGCCGCGGCCTCCGCTCGGCCGCGACGAACCGCACGCCCGCGCGAGCGGCGAGCGCGCGATCGATCGCCTCGAGCTCGGGCCAATCCGTGCATTCTGCAAATGACGCGGCGGCCTCCGCGATCGGCGCGAAGAGCGCGCTCCGCTCGAAGAAGCGCGGGTCGAACGCGGCGCCGTCTCGCCGTTTTTTGCGGAGCGGGCCGAGCATCGTCAGAGCGTCTGTTCGGGCCCGAGCGTCACCGTCGGCTCCGGGTAGATTCGCGTGCGCGCGCGCATCCAGTCGACGACGACGTCGCCCGTCACGAGCCAGTTGCGGATCATGAGCGAGAGCGCTTGATCGTTCGTCGCCGGCGTCGCGAAGCTCGTCGCGCCGTCGAGCGAGAAAATCGTCTGCGAGGCCTGTCGCTCGATTCCGTAGAGGCGGAAGGTCGTATTTTGGGCTCCCGGGGTGTTCGCGCAAGTGCCCGCGCAGCCGTCGGCCGAAATCCTCCGCGCCCACCAAGCCTTTGTCGCGGGCGATCCAGATGACCCACGGATCGCTCGCGACGAAATCGCCGGTGTGCTGGAAACCGAACCAATAATAAAAGCCCGAGCTCGTGTCGGGGTCCGACTGCGGGTCGGTGATCTCCGCGCGCCACTCGGCGGTGGAGAGCGGCGGGAGCGACAGCGTCGTCAGCGCGCCGAGCCCGCCGTGCGGCAGCGTGAGGTTGCCGCCGCTCTCGGTCATCGTTCCCTGCGTCATCCACTTCGAGCCGTCGATGCTCGTCCCGCCGAAGTCGTCGTAGAACGCGAAAATCGCAGCGCCGTTCTCGGGCGGCGCGCTCGCCGTGGGGTCGCCGTACGTGACGACGTAGCTCGTGTCGGTCTTGTTGGCGGCGATCGGCGAGGAGAGCGAAAACCACACGACGCGCGCGAGCGCCGGCGCGTCGATCAGCCGATCGCGCTCGCCGCCCGAGCCGCGCACGCGCAGATCGCCGTAATCCGAGCGCATCTTGCCGGCGCTCACCGCGGCTTGGAGCTCGCTGTCGGGAAACGCGACGCCGACGGTGTAGCCCACGGGCAGCGCGGTCGACGCGTTGTTCGCGATCGTGATCGCGCGCTCGTAATGGACGGTCGTCGTCACGTCGCCGCCGGCCTCGGGCGCCGGAGAGTCGACGCCGATCGCGTCGGGCAGCTCGGTCACGTCCTTGCTCGCGTCGACGACGGCCGACGAGTCTCGCCCGCCGCCGAGATCGTCGACGCCGGGAAAGAGCGCACACGCGCTCACAGCGGTCAGCGCAATGAGCCAACGAGCCACGTGGACATCGTACACACGGCGCGCCGGCGCGCTATGCTCTCTTCATGCGGGCCGCGGGCTTCGTGGTGCTGGCGATGACCGCGGCGTGCGGCCTCGACGAGAGCGGGCTCATGCCGTTCGCCGGCCCGGTCCCCGAAGCCGGAGCGGACGTCGCCGCGCCGAACGACGGCGCGCCCGTCGACGCGACCCCGCAGGAAACCGGGCAGGAGAGCGGCCCTCCGCAACCCTGCTCTACGCCGCCGGGCGCCTGCGTGGCGGCGGTTCCGAACGGCTGGACGCTCGTCGCCTTCGACGCCACGGGCGCCGCGACCTGTCCCGCCAATTACGTTGGAGCTGCAACCATCTCGGAGCCGCAGGCGGGCAGCGGCGCGTGCGACTGCTCGTGCGCCGTCACGTCCTCGCCGACGTGCGAGAGCGGCACGCTCCAGCGGTACATCTCGACCGACCAGAGCTGCAACCAGACCGGCGTGACGTTCAACGTGAACGGCGCCGGCTGCAACGCGCTCGGCAACACCGGTCCCCTCTCGTCGTACTCGAAGTCGACGGCGCTCGGCCCGACGGGCGGGACCTGTAGCACCGGCGCGGTCTCGAACGAGGCGGCCGTGACGACGCAGGCGGGCAGGGCGTGCGCGCCGCCGACCGAATGCGAAGAGGATCTTCTGCTCGGGCAAAGGTCCGAGCGGTTTCGCGACGTGCATCGAGACCGCCGGCGCGCAAACGTGCCCGGCGGGGTGGAGCGCGACGACGACGCTCGCGGGCGACGGCTTCGACCTCGCGTGCTCGGCGTGCGCGTGCGATCTCGCCGGCACGACGTGCTCGAACGCGACGCTCACGTTCTACGCGGACACGCAGTGCCAGAGCTCGCTCGCGGCGCTCCCGGTCGACGGACAATGCGACGTCGATCCCGCGTCCGGCAAGACGCCCAATTCGTGGAGCTACCAGGCCACGACGAACACGGTCTGCAACGCGACGGGACCGAAGAGCGCCACGGTCACGCTCACGAACGCGAAGACGATCTGTTGCAAATAGCTCAGACCGGCGGGACGAGGTGCTTGCGCCGCGGGCGCGCCTCGACCTTCGACGCGTAGCGCGAGAAGCGCGTCGCGATCTCGTCGCGCAGGCGCTCGCCCGGGATCACCGCGTCGACGACGAGCTCGCTCGCGAGCTTGGTGACGTCGATGTCGGCGCGGTAGTCGTCGCGGAGCTTCGCGACGTACGCGTCGCGCTCGGGCCCGGCGGGGACCTCTTGAATCTTGTTGTAGTAGACCGCGTTCACCGCGGCGCTCGGGCCCATGACCGCGATCGACGCCGAGCGGAGCGCGATGGTCGCGTCGGGCTCGAACGCCGGCCCGCACATCGCGTAGAGCCCCGCGCCGTACGCCTTTCGCACGACGACGCACAGTTTCGGCACAGTCGCCTCGCTCACCGCCGCGATCATCTTCGCGCCCGCGCGGATGATCCCCTGGCGCTCGACCTTGGTGCCGATCATGAAGCCCGGCACGTCCGCCAGGTAGAGGAGCGGCACGTTGAACGCGTCGCAGAGCCAGATGAAGCGCGCCGCCTTGTCGGCCGAGTCGACGAAGAGCACGCCGCCCAGGTGCTTGGGCTGGTTGGCGACGATGCCGACGGTGCGTCCGTCGATGCGCGCGAAGCCGGTGAGGATCTCTTTGGCGAAGAGCTTCTTGATCTCGAGCCACGAGCCCTCGTCCACGATCTCGTGGATGACCGACATCATGTCGAAGGACTTGTTCTCGTCGGGCGGGACGATCTCTTCGATGGCTTTTCCGCTCTTCTTCGGCGCGCGCGCCGGGGCGATCGGCGGCGAGTCGTCCGAATTCGGCGGGAAATAGCCCAGATAATGCTTGCAGAATGCAATCGCTTCGTCCTCGGTCTTCACGAGGACGTCGCCGCAGCCGGAGACCGAGCAGTGCATCTTGGCGCCGCCCATCTCCTCGAGCGTCACCTTCTCGCCGATGACCATCTCGGCCATGCGCGGCGAGCCGAGGTACATCGCGGCGTTTCCTTCGACCATCACGACGACGTCGCAGAACGCCGGGATGTACGCGCCGCCCGCGGCGCTAGGCCCGAACAAGAGGCACACTTGCGGGACCTGCCCGGAGAGCTGCACCTGGTTGTAGAAGATGCGACCCGCGCCGCGCCGGCCGGGGAACATCTCGATCTGGTCGGTGATGCGCGCGCCCGCCGAGTCGACGAGGTAGAGCATCGGCACGCGGAGATCGCGCGCGGTCTCCTGGATGCGGAGGATCTTCTCGACCGTGCGGCGGCCCCACGACCCGGCCTTCACGGTCGAGTCGTTGGCCATGATGGCGACGGCGCGGCCCGCGACGAGCGCGGTGCCGGTCACGACGCCGTCGGCCGGCAGCTCGGGCTCGAGCGCGTTCGCGAGCGCCGCGTCCTCGCGGAACGAGGTTCCCGACGCCTGATGGGGGTCTGGGTCGACGAGCCGCGCGATGCGCTCGCGCGCGAACAGCTTGCCGCTCTCCGCGTTTTTCTGGTGGTACTTCGGCGCGCCGCCCTTTTCCACGCGGGCGAGCGTTTCTTCGAGCGTCTCTCTGGCGGGCATGACAGCCCGCCATTACCACAGTTTCAGCAGCCGCCGCCCTGACAGAAGTTCGCCTCGTACGACGCCGCGTCGGACACGCAGCTCGCGTCCCAGGTGACGCTGCAGCAGGCCGGGAGATCGAGGCAGACGGGATAAACGATGAACTCGTCGGAGAGATCGCAAAACGGCGAGAGCGCGGTGCCTGTCGTGCACGGCGAGTGCGCGCAGGTGCCCATGTCGAGCGTACAGGTGGTGTTGTTCGTCTGGCAGGTCCCGCCGACGCACGTGCCGCTGCACGGGACGCCGCAGCCGCCGCAGTTCGCGTTGTCGCTGCCCATCGTATCGACGCAGCCGCTCGAGCAGCAGCTCGCGGCGCCGCACGCGTTGCCGCAGAAGCCGCAGTTGTTCGGATCGCTCGTCGTGTCGACGCACGTGTTCGCGCAGCACGTGCTCTGCACGCCGAGGCACTGCCCGCCGCAGTTGCCCCCGCCCGAGTCTTGCGGCGGCGCGCCGGAGTCTTGCGGCGGCGGCGGAGCGCCTGAGTCCTTCGGCGGCGTCGTGCCGGAATCTTTGTTCGGCGCGGCGTCGACCTTGACGCCCGCGTCGCTCGTCGTGTCGTCGCCCGCGCCGACGCCCGTCGCGCAACCGGTCGCCAACACGCAGCACACCGTGACACCCCGCCCGAAGATGCGCATGACGCCCTCGCCTCCTCGGATTCTAGCCCAACCGAGCTAGTCCGCGACCCTCAATTGCACGAATACGGGGCGCAGTACGTGTTCACCTCGTCGAGGCACGTGGAATCCCACGAGGTGTCGCAGCAGTAGTTATCGCCGAGGTAGGTCGGATCGCAGATCACGATCGTGCAGCCCGCCTCGTCGCAGCCCTCGTCCAGGTAGTTGCCGGTCGTACATAGGGAGTGGGAGCACGTGCCTTGCGGGGGCTCGTTCGTCGTGTTGGTGCTCGAGGGGACGCACTGCCCGCCGGTGCACGTCGCGGTGACGTCGCACGCGTTCGCGCACGCGCCGCAGTTGTTCGGGTCGCTCGACGTGTCCACGCAGTCGGTCCCGCAGAGCGTGCCCGAGCAGGTGTTCGTATTCGTCGTGCCGCCGTCGTCGCCGGAGGGAGGCGGATTGTTGTTGTTGTTGTTGTCGTTGCTGGACGAGCCCGAGTCGCCCTTCGACAGGATCCCGCCGTCTTTTCCGCCGTGCGTCGTCGAATCGGCCGGCGCGTAGGTGCCGGTGGCGCAGCCGACGAGGAACCCGGTGGCGACGACGCTGGCGAGGACGATGGCTTTCATGGCGGCGAGTTGCCTAGCGCGAACGTGGGTCGGCTTCAACGCGCTACCGTGAAATTGCCGAATTCCAGTGAAGTGCCACTCGCGGACGTTACGGAGTAGGCTCCACCCTTCCACGGAGGGAGCGATGCGGCTCGTTCGCTGGTCACTTGGTTTTGCTTTTTGCTTTCTGGCGCTTTTCTCGGCGTGCGGCGTGCGCTCGCCGCTCATCGATCTCAGCGGAGACGGGGGCGGCGGCGGCTGCGGAAGCGGCGCGACGCTCTGCGGGTCGACCTGCACGGTCACGAACTTCGACCCGAGCAACTGCGGCACCTGCGGCACCAAGTGCCCGACGGGCCAGTCGTGCGTGCTCGGCGCGTGCACGTCGAGCGTCTGCAACGGCGGCAGCACCGAGTGCGGCGACAAGTGCGTCGACACGCAGAACGACCCGGCGAACTGCGGCTCGTGCGGCAACGCGTGCCCGGTCGGCCAGGTGTGCTCCGGCGGGCAGTGCGCGCTCGACTGCAACGGCGGCACGACCAAGTGCGCGAACTTGTGCGTCGACACGCAGAGCGACCCGAAAAACTGCGGCTTCTGCGGAAACGCGTGCCCCGGCTCGATGGTGTGCACGCAAGGCGGCTGCAACGCGAGCTGCCAGGGCGGCACCTCGCAGTGCGGTCAGGCGTGCGTCGATCTCAAGGTCGACCCCTCGAACTGCGGGCAGTGCGGCAACGCGTGCCCGGGCGGACAAGTCTGCTCGAACGGGCAGTGCGCGCTCACGTGCGGCTCCGGCCTCACCAAGTGCGGGAACTTCTGCGTCGACACGACGGACGACCAGAAGAACTGCGGCAAGTGCGGCTTCGTGTGCCAGGGCACCGACAAGTGCATCTCGGGGACCTGCACGCCGTGCGACTCGGCGACGACCGACTGCGACGGCGACGGGTGGAAGGTCTCCGACGGCGACTGCTGCGACAAGCCCGGCCCCTGCGGCGCCGAGCCGCAGCTCGTGAACCCCGGCGCGGTCGAGGTCGTCGGCAACGGCGTCGACGACAACTGCAACGGGCTCGTCGATCTCTTCGACCAGACCGACACGCAACCTTGCGACAACGGGCTCACGTCGAATTCGACCAACGCGGGCGACTACGCCAAGGCGCTCGGCGTCTGCCGCACGACGACGGCGAACCCGCCGCTCCCGCAGAAGACCTGGGGCCTCCTCAGCGCGCAGCTCGTCCGCGCCGACGGGACGCCGCTCACGGATCGAATCGGGCCACTCGATCCGGACGAAGTTCGGGACCAACATCCTCCCGCTGAACGGGCAGTCGCTCGTCGTCTTGTCGAACGGGCTCGCGGCCGACGCGACGCAGACGCTGCCCGGTCCGAACGGCGGCGCGCCGAACGGCAACAACGTGAGCTACGCCTTCAGCCCGCAGAGCGCGGTCGACATCTCGTCGTGCACCAACGGCCTCTGCATCAAGGATTGGCTCGGCGCCGCGAACCCGCCGCTCAAGGCCGCCGGCGAGCTGCCCGCGGCGCCCAACTGCGGAAACATCACCGACCCGGCGACCGCGAACGACTCGGTGATGCTGGTGCTCACGATTCGCGCGCCGACCAACGCGCGCGCGTTCTCGTTCAACTCGTACTTCTTCTCGGCCGAGTTCCCCGAGTACGTGTGCACGCCGTACAACGACCAGTTCGTCGCGCTCGTCGACACGCCGAACGGGACGCCGTCGCCGATCGCGAACCCGGTCGACAAGAACTTGATGACGCTCACGCAGAACAACCAAAAATGGCCGATCGCGATCAACATCGCGTCGGGCACGAGCGTCTTTTCGGTGTGCGACAGCGCGTCGAAGTCGCAGCAGTGCCAGGGCCAGCAGGTGAGCACCATCTCCTGCGGGCTCGGCGCGACGCAGCTCGACGGCACCGGCTTCGAGAAGCCGACCACCGACAACTGCCTCGTGGGCGGCGGCACGTACTGGCTGACGACCGCCGGCAACGTCATCCCCGGCGACGTGGTGCAGCTACGCATCGCGATCTGGGACGTGAGCGATTCGATCTTCGACTCGACGGCGCTGATCGACGGGTTCCAGTGGCTCGCGAGCGCGACGCTCCCGGGGACGTCGAACTGAATCACGGGTGGTGGGCGCCGCCCGTGACGATGATGTCCACGCGGCGGTCGTAGCCGTAGGAGTACTCGGGCAGCGTGCCCTTGGCGCCGTGCTCGCCGGCGCTCGCGATGTCGATGCGGTCGGCGGAGAGCCCCGCGCTCACGAGGAACTCCTTGATCCACTGCGCCCGGCGCCAGCCGAGCTGCATGTTGTAGGCCTCGCTTCCGCGCGGGTCGGCTCGACCGACGAGCCGCACGTGCCGGGACTCGAGGCCGGGATGGTTGAGGCACGACGCGAGCGCCACGAGCTGATCGCGGTCCTGGACGTAGCTGGACGCCCCGTCGAAGGGGAATTTCGGGCTGACGTTTCGGCACCATTGGTAGAGGTCAGGGCCGAGCTGGATCGTGACGAAGCGCTCGTTTCCGCGGCCGAAGACGGGCCACGGCACCTTGTATTCGCCGGCGGCGTTCGGCGGCGGCAGCGTCGCGGACGTCGTCTGCACGGTGGGAGATTGGCTCGCGCAAGCCGCGAGGACGAAGCCCGCGGCGGCGAACGCGGAGATGATTTTGTGCATGATGCACGCAACGCAGCATTCCCCGTGCCGTCGCCTCCATGCGCGGAATCACGAGGGCCGAGCCCGCGGACCTTCGCATCGTTTGCGGCAGACGCGGTTTGCTTCGCAATTCGGTCGGCGTAGAGTCGGCGCGGGATGGATCGTCGGACGTTCCTCAAGCGTGGGCTCGCGGGCGGCGCGGTGCTCCTCCTCGGCGGCGGCGGGCTCGCGCTCTTCCCGACGAAGGAGCAAGCCGCGCCGGCCCACGCGCTCGCGGTGCTCTCGCCGCGAAATTTCCAAGTGCTCGTCGCCGTCGCGAGGCGCGTCTCGCCGCCGAGCGCCGACGCGGCGAAGATCGCGCTCGGCGTCGACGACGTGCTCCGGCGCGCGCCGGTCGAGGTGCAGCGCGACTTCAACAAGCTGCTCGGCCTCTTCGAGAACGCGCTGCCCGGTCTCTTGCTCGACGGGCGCTTCATGCCCTTCACGCGGCTCTCGCCCGACGAGCAAGACGGCGTGCTCGTCGCGTGGCGCGACAGCCGGCTCGCGCTGCGCCGCACCGGATACCACGCGCTCCGCCGCATTTGCCTCGCGGTCGCATACACCGACGAGTCGCTCTGGCCGGCGCTCGGCTACGCGCCGCCCGCGCCGGGCACGTACACGGCGATGGCCTACGACGACTCGAAAATGGGAGTGAGCGGATGACGAAGCTCGCGCTGGTCCGCGAGAGCCCGCGCGTGATCGACGGCTCGAAGAGCGGCGATCTCGATCTGAAATGCGACGTGTGCGTCGTCGGCACCGGCGCGGGCGGCGCGGTCACCGCCTCGGTGCTCGCCGAGGCGGGCCTCGACGTCGTCATGGTGGAAGAGGGCGGCTACTGGAGCGCCGCGGACTTCACGATGCGCGAGAAGGACTCGACGCCGCGCCTCTACCAAGAAGCGGGGACGCGCGCGACGAAGGATCTCCGCGATGACGATCCTCCAGGGCAAGGCCGTCGGCGGCGGCACCGTCGTCAACTGGACGACGAGCTTCCGCACGCCCGAGGACGTCGTCCAGACGTGGCACGACAAGCACGCGGTGCAGGGCTTCGCCTACGCCGATCTCGTGCCGCACTACGACGCGATCGAGAAGCGGCTCGTCATCGCCAAGGTCGAGGAGGCGACGCTCAACGCGAACAACCGCAAGCTCTACGACGGCTGCAGGAAGCTCGGCTGGGCCGCCGACACGCTGAAACGGAACGTCTACGCGTGCATGCAGACCGGCTTCTGCGGGCTCGGCTGCCCTGTGAACGCGAAGCGCTCGATGCTCGTCACGCTCGTGCCCGACGCGATCGACGCGGGGGCGAGGCTCGTGTTCCGCGCGCGCGCCGATCGCTTCGTCACCAGGGGAAACGGCGTCGAGAAACTCGAGGCGACGCTGCTCGACGACGCCGGCGTCTCGCCCACCGGAAAGAAGCTCACGGTCACGGCGAAGCGCTTCGTCGCGAGCGGCGGAGCCATCAACTCGCCCGCGCTCCTCTTGCGCTCGGGGATCTCCGACGACGGTCGCGTCGGGGCGCGCACGTTCTTGCACCCGGTCGTCGGCGGCGTCGGCGCCTACGACGAGGACATTTTTCCGTACCGCGGCGCGCCGCAGAGCGCGGCGTCGCACCACTTCGCGCATCGCGGCGCCGAGGTCGGTTTCTTCCTCGAGGCGGTCCCTTGGTACCCGTCGCTCACCGCCGGCGCGGCGCCCGGGTTCGGACCAGACCACCTCGCGCTCATGAAGACCGTCGACAAGAGCGCGACGCACATCGCGATCGCGATTGACGGCTTCCACGACGACGTCCCCGGCGGCCGCGTGACGCTGCGCGAATCGGGCGCGCCGCTCGTCGACTACCCGATCCCCGAGCGCCTCTGGCGCGCGTTCCGCTTCGCGCAGAAGCGGATCGCGGAGATGCAGCTCGCGTCCGGCGCGAAGAAGGTCGTCACGCTCCACGATCCGCCGCATGAAATGACGTCGCCCGCCGACATCGATCGCGTCGTCGACGCCGCGCCGT
Source organism: uncultured delta proteobacterium (assembly GCA_963731595.1). GTDB lineage: Bacteria > Myxococcota_A > Polyangia > Polyangiales > Polyangiaceae > DASXHD01. The sequence goes on along the minus strand of CAVSWE010000007.1, from coordinate 299,524 downwards.
TCGACGTCGGTCGCGTGCCGGTCTTCACCGCGCACCAGATGGGCGGCTGCGCGATGGGCGACGACCCGTCGCGGTCGGTCGTGCGCAGCGAGGACCTGCGGCATCACCGGCTCGAGAACCTCTACGTCATCGACGGCTCGGTCTTTCCGACGAGCCTCGGCGTGAACCCGCAAGAGTCGATCTACGGTCTCTCGCGACTGATGGCGACGCGCCTCGCCGCCCGCAGATGACGCGCTCGGCGACGTTTTCGACGCTGTTCGCGATCGGCGCCGTCGGGCTCACGCTGCTCGACTCGGTGCACGTGCACACCCGCACGCTCTATTACGATCATCCGTTCGCGTACGGCTCGGCGTGGTGGGTGCCGCTGCTCATGGGCTCGGCGGCGTCGATCGGGGGCACGCTGTACGTCGCGGGGTGGGAGCGCCTCGACGGGCCGAAGAGGCTCCCGTCGTGGGGCGCCGTCGCGCGCGCGCTCGTCGCGTTCGCGATGCTCTACGCGGCAAGCGGGCTCCTGCCCGCCACGGCGACCACGAAGCTCGTCGTGCTCGCGATTGGCGCGCTCGTGATTTGGCGCGAGGTCGACGGCTCACGCGCGGGCGCGATCTTGATCGCGGCCGGCGCGGTGCTCGGGACGACCGCCGAGGCGATCAACCCGGCGTTCCACTACGTCGCGCCGGACTTCGCGCGCGTCCCGATGTGGCTGCCCGCGCTCTACGCGTGCGTGACGCCGGCGCTCGGTCAGCTCGCGCGCCGGCTCGCGGCGCGGTGATCATTGCCCGCAGAACCTGACGAAGAACGCCGCATAGTCCGCGGGGGTTTGCGGGAAGCACGGCGTCGCGCCCGCGTCGAGCCCGCCGCACGGTCCGTTCGTCGCCGTCGTCGCGTCCGCGTACGTCTTGCATTCGTTCGCCGTCGCCGAGCTCTCGCACTGCGACGCGTCGCTCGTCGAGCTGCACTGGCCGCACGCGAACCCGACGCAGCCGTATTCGTCGCTGTAGAGATCGCCGCATGATCCGGGGCCCCCGGAGCTCTTCTCTTGCGCGACCTGGTCGAGCGCGACGTCGACGCAGCCGCCGACGTCGAGCGAGCACTGCGAGGTGTCGCAGACGAGAGGGCCCCACGCCGCCGCCGAGACCTGGGTGAAGAGGCACCCCAGGCAAGCGGCGTTCGCCGTGTTCTCCGCCTGCTGCCACGCCTGACAGCTCGCCGCCGTCGCGCTCGGGTCGAAGCACGCGACCACGAACGCGGCGAGATCCGTCGATGGGCACGCGTTGGCGGCGACGAGAGGCTTCGACTGCGGGACCGGCGAGAAGCCAGTCACGTCGCACACCTCGCACGCGAGCGGGCTGCTGCAGCCGATCGGGCCGGCGTCGCAGAGTCCCGGCGAGGCGACGGGCTTGGGCGAGACGCCACCGCACACCGACACGCTCGTCCCGTCGCACGCGCAAAAGAACTTGCCCTTACACGCGCCGATGCCCGTCGCGGGCAGACACGTCTTCTTCGCGGCGCAGCCCGCGGTCGTCGAGTAACCGCATTTCGTCCCGCTCGGACAGCTCGAGTCGGTCGCGCAAGTCGTCGCGGCGTCCACGCCCGCGTCCACGCCCGCGTCGGTGCCGAAATCCAAGATGCCGCCGCAGCTCGCGGCGAGCGCGAACGGCACCAAGCCGATGACCCACCTCATCCCTGGAGGCTGACACTCCACGCGCTGAAATCCAAGTCGTCCGTGCTCTCCGCGGTCGCTCGCGCGCTTGTTGCGTTGGCTACGCGCGCGCATTGGGAGGTAGGCTCGGGCCATGGAATTCGATGCGAACCTCGGCCCGCTCGGGCCGTTGCAAGGCGTCTGGGAAGGAGAGCGCGGCGACGACGTCGCGCCTTCGGACAAACCCGCCAACGACCGGCAACCGGTCACGAGCCGTTATCGCGAGCGCATGATCTTCGAGCCCACGGGCCCCGTCGACAACCACGAGCAGACGCTCTACGGCCTGCGCTACGCGACCAAGGCCTGGCGGCTCGGCGCCGTGGACCCGTTCCACGAGGAGGTCGGCTACTGGCTCTACGAGCCCGCGACCGGTCTCGTCATGCGCTGCTTCATGCCGCCGCGGGGGATGACCGTGCTCGCCGGCGGCACCGCGCCCGCGACCGCGAGAAAATTTTCGCTCGAGGCGCGCGCGGGCGACGAGGTGTTCGGCATCTGCTCGAGCCCCTTCCTCACCGCCGAGTTCAAGACCGTGCGCTACACGCTCGAGGTCGAGCTCGTCAGCGACGACACGCTCCGCTACGAGTCGCACACCTTCATGAAGCTCAAAGCGCAAGACGAGCTCTTCGATCACGTCGACGCCAACACGCTCGCGCGCGTGGCGCGCTGATCCTCAGCGCGCGGGAGTGACGACGCGCAGCTCGGGCGGCGTGATCGCGACGCGCGAGCCCGTCGGCACGCTCTCGGTCAGGAATACCGAGCCGCCGACGATGCTGCCGGCGCCGAGCGTCGTGTCGCCGCCGAGCACCGTCGCGTTCGCGTAGACGGTGACGCCGTCCTCGACCGTCGGGTGCCGCTTTTGATTGCGGATCACGCGCCCGCGCTCGTCGCGCGGGTGCGAGACGGCGCCGAGCGTGACGCCCTGGTAGAGCTTCACGCTCTCGCCGATCGCGGTCGTCTCGCCGACGACGACGCCGGTCGCGTGGTCGATGAAGAAGCTCCGCCCGATGTTCGCGCCCGGGTGAATGTCGGCGCCGGTCTTCTGGTGCGCCCACTCGGTCATGATGCGCGGCATGAGCGGCACGCCCATCTCGTGGAGCTCGTGCGCGATCCGGTAGACGGTCACGGCGAGCAGCCCGGGGTACGCGAGGATGATCTCGTCGAGGTTCGTCGCGGCGGGGTCGCCGTCGTACGCGGCCTGCACGTCGTCGAGGAGCGTCGCGCGGAGCGCGGGCAGACCGGCCAAGAACTGCGACGCGAGCTTCTTCGCGTGCGGCGCGCACGACTCGTTCGTCGAGAGGCGCTCGCTCTCGGCCTGGTGGCAGAGGCACTGCTCGATCTGCCGCGCGAGCTTGTCGCGAAGCGACGAAAGCAGACCGCCGACGTGGTACTCGACCTCTTCGTCGGTGAGTCCCTGCCGCCCGACGTAACCGGGATAGAGCACCTGCAAGAGCAGGTGGACGATCTCGATGATCTCCGCGCGCGACGGCAGGTACTTGCGGTTGATGTGGTGGCCGCGCGAGTCGGCGCGGTAGCTCCGCACGAGCGCGTCGACGAGGCCCTTCAGCTCGAGATCGGTCGATTGAGACATGACCGGTCCGTTGTAGCAGCTTCAGCGAATCACCCAGCCGCCGGGATTCAGCCTCAGCCGCAGGCCGTCGGGGACCCAGGTGCTCGGGCGCCACGTCGCGCCGGCGCGCGGCGGCACCGCCCAGTGGCCCGGGACCCAGATCCATTGCCCGCCGGCGTAGTGCCAATACCCGTCGGCCCACACCGCGGTCGCGATCGGCTGCGGCGGGGGCACCTCGACGCGCGTGGCGGGCGGCGCGCTCGGTGCGGTCGCCGTGAGCTTCTGCACGCGATCCTGGTCGGGCACCTTCCACCCGCCGGAGAGCCACACCCAATCGGAGCCGTTCCACTGCCAGCTTCCGGGGATCCACTCGGCGTGGTCGCTCGGCTTCGGCGGCTCGGTCTCGGTTTGCGGCGGGGGCGGCGGCCGATTCGCGGGCTTCATCGGCTCGGTCGTCGCGGTCGTCGCGGTCGGCGCGGGCGCGGTCGGCGCGAGCGACGTGAAGGTCGGCGGCGGATTGTAATCGGGGCGCTCGTTGTCGTTGCGCCAACCGTCGTCGCGGCATTTCTGGTCGGTCGCGTTGTTGCGCGCGAGCGCCTCGCAGCGGCGCTGGAGCTCCTGGTACGCGACGAGCTCCGCGCCGGTCTTGAAGCCCTCGTCGTGACATTTCGAGTCCGCGCCCGAGAGGATCGCGCTGCACCGCGATTCTTCGCGCGCTTTGGCGTCGGCCTCGGCCTGCTCTTTGTTCGCCTGCGCCTGCGCCTCGCGCTGCTTGCGCTCGGCGTCGGCTTTGACGTCGTCGAGGTGCGCCTGCCATTTCTTGTCGTCGTGGCCGGGCGCGACCATCTCGCTGTGCGTGACGACGAACGTCGTGCCGAGGAGATCGAGCGGGTGCTCGGACCAGAAGACGATCTTCACGTCCTGGCCGCGCTTCAGGATCCCCTTCGTCTTGCTCCAGTCGTCGACCTCGTAGTGGTAGCGAGCGATCTCGGTCGAATAGAGCCAGTTCGCCGACGTCCCGGCGGGGACCAGCGCGACGCTCCCGCCGCTCGTCGACGTCCCGCCGCCCGCGCTCGTTCCTGCGCTCGGTGCGGAAGTCGCTCCGCCGGACGGCGCTCCCGCCGTCGCGACCGCCGCGCGATCCGCGTCCGACAAGACGCACGCGCTCGAGCTCACGGTTCCGTTCGGCGTCGAGAAGGTGCCGTCGGAGATCTTCGCCCCGTCGATCGTGAGGGTCGAGTGCCCGTCGACCGCGTTGCCGCGCGCCTCGACGGTCACGTCCTCGCCCCACCTCGAACCGAACGCCGGGACGTGGACCTCGAACGGACCTTGCGCGCACCGCTGCTGCACGGCGAACGACTGCGTGGTGCGCGCGACTTGATCGAGCGAGGGGCCGCACCCGACGAGGAGCGCGGCCAAGAGAAAGCGCTTCATCTTCTTCGTGATACGTGAGTCAGGGGGAAATATTCACCTGCCGGCGAAGACCGGCTTCCGCTTTTCGGCGAACGCCGCGAGAGCCTCGCGGCGATCTTCGCTGACCAGCGTCTTATCGTAGCTCACCTTCTCGAGCTCGAGGCCCAGCTCGAGCGTCGTGTCGAAGGAGCGATCGATCGCCTCGAGCGCGGCCGCCTGGGCGATCGGCGCCCCATTCGCGATCGGCGCCAGCCACTCGACGGCGTCGTCGACGACGTTCTTGCCCGCCGGCGTGACCCGATTGAGCAGGCCCCACGCGAGCGCCGTCTCGGCGTCGATCGGCCGCGCGAGGAGGATCATCTCCTTCGCGCGAGCCTCGCCGACGACGCGCGGGAGGCGCTGCGTCCCGCCCGCCCCGGGGATGATGCCGAGGCTCGTCTCCGGCAGCGCGAGCTTGCAGTGCGCCGCGCCGACGCGGAGATCGCAGACGAGCGCGAGCTCGAGACCGCCGCCGTACGCGACGCCGTTGATCGCCGCGACGACCGGCTTGGCGAGCCGATCGAGCGGGCCGAGCTCGCTCCGGTAGAGCTCGACCTGCCGGCGTACGTCGTTCTCGCTCATGCCTTGGCGCTCCTTGAGGTCGGCGCCCGCGCAGAACGCCTTCTCGCCGGCGCCGGTGATCACGACCGCGCGAATCGATGCATTCTGCATGCATTCGCGCGCGAGCCGCCCGAAGGCGAGCAGCGTGTCCTTCGAGAGGCTGTTGCTCCGGTCTTGACGGTCGATGGTCCAGACGGCGACCGAGCCGCGCTGCTCGACACGAATGGGATCGCTCATGGCGTAGAGAGATAGCGCAAACTCGGTCGAGCCGGCGCCGCGTCGGATCGTCAGTAGTGGTTCAGCACGGCGTTGGCGCTCACGGACGTCTTCACGATCAGGTGGCCCTGGCCGTCGACGATCATGCCCGTCACGTAGTAGCCGTTGTCGAGCGCGATCGTCGGGACGTAGCTCGCGGCCGATTTGTTCGCGATGTCGATCTTGTCGATCGCGTCGTAGTTGACGGTCGCATAGAGCGACGCGCCGCTCCCGTCGATGGCGAGGCCGTCGACGCTCGTCAGCCCCGTGACGAGGTCGGCGAAGGTGCCGGCGGCGGTCATCGTCTGGACCTTGCCGCCGCCGTTGTTCGCGAGGTACGCGACGCTCCCGTCGGGGGCCATGACGACGCTGCTGAGAATTCCGCTCGTCGAGCCGATGGAGGTCGCTGTCTTCGCGACGGGATCGATCGCGTAGACGTTGCCATCGTACGAGGCGCCGATGAGCTGATCGCCGTACGCGCCAAAGCCCGGCGGCGCGAGCGCGATGTCGTTGATGATCGCCGGAAGCGCCATCACGAGCACGGACGCGCCATTCACGATTTTGAAGAGCTGCGGCGAAAGGTCCGTCGCGACGTACACCGTGTCGTCCGACGGGCGATAGACGATCCCATTGACCGCAGTCGAGCCGCTGAAGCCGGTCACGGCCGTCGACACCGCGCCGTTGGTCTTGCTGACCGAGTAGAGGTTGGCGTTGTAGCCGCCGGAGACGAGGATGTTGCAGTTGCCGTCGAAGCGAATCGCGCCGAAGTAGTTGCTCGGGTGGACCGTGATCGGCCAGGTGTAGCTGGCGACGTTCCAGCTGCACGTGTTGCAAGCGCCGCCGACGCACGCGGCCGTCCCGCAGCTCGCGCCGCAGGCGCCGCAGTTGTTCGGGTCACTGCTCGTGTCGGTGCAATAGGGAACGCCGCCGTCGGCGTTGCAGAGCGTCAAGGTGCCGCCGTCTTCGCTCGGGCACGAGTTCGTGCACGCGCCCTTGTCGCAGAGCGTACCGCCCGGGCAAACGACGCCGCAGGCGCCGCAGTTCTGGTTGTCGCTGTCCGTGCTCGCGCAATAGGGCGCGCCGCCGTCGGGCGTGCAAAGCGCCTCGACGCCGCCGTCGGCCGACGCGCACGAGTTCGCGCACGCGCCGTTCTGGCACACTTGGCCGGCGCCGCAGGCGACGCCGCACGTGCCGCAGTTGGCGTTGTCCGTCTTCGTGCTCGCGCAGTACGGCGCGCCCGCATCGGCGCCGCACAGCGTCTGCCCAGCAGCGCACGTCGAGCCGCACGTTCCGCCGCTGCACACCTGGCCGCCGGCGCACTTCGTTCCGCAGGCGCCGCAGTTCGCCGGATCGACCTGGGTGTCGGCGCACGAGCTTCCGCAGAGCTTCGTGCCGCCGCCGCACGACGTGCCGCACTTGCCTTGCGAGCAGACCGTGCCGGCGCCGCACGCGTTTGCGCACGCGCCGCAGTTCGCGTTGTCGTTCGCGGTGCTCACACAGACCCCGCCGCAGAGGGTGCTGTTCGCGCCGCACCCCGCGACGGTCGCGTCGCCGCCTGCGTCGTTCGTTCCGCCCGTGTCGCCGCTGCAACCCGCGGCGAGAGCGAGCCCGAGGATCATCGCCGCCGCCGCCGCGCCCGTCATCTGCCGAAGGTAGTTCATGGAGATGGCGCGTTCTTGCGCAAACGCGCGCGCGAGTCACGCGTTTTCGCACGAGTCAGGGCGACGTTTTGCAGCTCGCCGTCGACTGGAGCAGGCTCTTCGCGCAGATGTCGACGTTCGACGTGCCGTTCAGGCTGCACTCCGCGCGGAAGTGCTTCTGCGCGTCGGCGCACCGGCCCGCGTCGCCGTAGGCCTTCGCGATGCCGTACTCGTAGCCGACGATCTTGCGGCGGTCCTCGTCCGTTCCGCGCGGCAAGAGCGGGAGCTGCGCGGACATCTCGTCGGCGTAGCGCGCCGCGCCTACCGTGTCCTTCGAGCTCTGCGATCGGTAGAGCAGCGTCTGCGCGCGCTGCACGCGCTCGGCCGGCGTGAGCTGCGACGGCGGGCAGTACATCTGCGCCATCGCCGACACGGTCTGGTCGATCTGCTGCGGGGTCATCTGCTGCATGACCGGCCGCGGTTGGTTGTAGTATTCACGTATTTTCTTGCGACCGTCGTCGCAGCGGCCGGCTTCCATCAGGCAGTCGCCGTGGATGATCGTGTAGCCGCTCGCGGGATCGCTGAAATCGGGCTGCGCGCGGAGCTTGTCGAACGCGTCGAGGCACGCGCGGCCGTCGCCGCGCATGTGCGCCTTGGTCATCTCGCCGGCGAGCTGCGCGGTCGTCATGCCGCCGAGCGCGGGGTTCGACGTCGTCGTGGGCGGCGGCGTGTTGATCGTCGTCGCGGTGTTCTGCGGCGGCGGCGGCGCGAGCACCTTCGCGGCCGAGTCGACCGGGGTCAGCGTCGAGAGGTCGCCGCCTTGGGCGTTGGCCGCGACCAGCGAAACCGCGGGCGGCGCGCTCGTGGCGGTCGTCGCGACGACCGGCGCCTTGTGCTTCGACGTGAGCCAGTAGCTGATCCCGGCGAACGCGCCTGCCCCGACGAGGACGACGAGCGCGACCGCGAGCACCGCGCGCCCGCTGCTCGGCGCCGGGGGCGGCGCGGAGCGAGCGATCGGGTACGGCGGAACGACGACGCCCCCGCCGCTCCCGGGGTGCCCGTAGATCTGCGGCGAGACCGGCGGCGAGAGCGGCACCGGCGTCGGGACCAGGTACTGTGGGCCGGTCGACCGCGGCGGCATCGCCCCGTACGGCGCGGGCGTCGGCGGACCGGTGCGGAAGGCGTCGGCCGACGCGAGCGCGGTCGCGGACATCGGGTCGGTCGCCGGAGATTCGCCGCGCAGATACGAGCCGAGCGCGCTCATCATCGCGCGCGCCGACGGGTAGCGCTGCTGCGGGTAGTGCGCCATGGCGCGCATCACGATGTTGATCAAGCTCGGATCGAGATCCGGGCGAAGCGGCGCGAGCGGCGGCACCGGCTCGCTGCACACCATGCTGAGGAGACGAGCGGCGTTCGGCGCGTTGAACGGCGGCTGCCCCGCGAGCATGTGGTAGAGCACGGCGCCGAGCCCGTAGACGTCGGCGCGCGCGTCGATCGCTTCGCCGCGCGCTTGCTCGGGCGCCATGTAGACGAGCGTGCCGACGATCGCGCCGGTCGACGTGAGCTTGCCGTGCTGCGTCTCCTCCATCGCCTTGGCGACGCCGAAATCGAGGAGCTTCACGATCTCGGAGCCCGTATCGCTCTTGCACAAGAAGATGTTGTCCGGCTTCACGTCGCGGTGGACGAGGCCGGCCTCGTGCGCGGCCGCAAGGGCCGAGAGAGTCTGCTCGGCGATGCGGCACGCGCGCGTCGGCTCGATCATCGGCTCGCGCTCGAGCAAGTCGCCGAGCGACTCGCCGACGAGGCGCTCCATCACGAGGAACGGCGGCTCGCCCGGGTTGTCCTGAAAATCGGTGACCTGGACGATGTGCGGGTGGCCGAGCGCGGCGACCGCGCGCGCCTCGCGCTGGAAGCGCTCCAGGAGCTGTGGGTCGCTCGCCATCGGCCCGCTCATCACCTTCACGGCGACGCGCCGCCCGAGGCCCTCTTGCACTGCCTCGTACACCTCGCCCATGCCGCCGCCGCCGAGGCGCGCGCCGACGCGATATTTCCCGGCGAGCACCATCCCCGTGAGCGTCAGCATTCGCGGTCCAGTCTAGCAGCCGCCGCGCGCGCTGCGTGCGCGCGCCGTTCGAAGCACGAGGCGTGCCACGGGAGGTTCGTCGAGGTTCATTTTCGCTTCCCCTTCTTACGTTCCTTGCCCGACGAAGTTCCGTGCGCCTCGACCTTGGCGACGCGCGCCTTGAGCTCCGCGTGCTCGGCGCGGAGCTTGTCGAGCTCCTCGCGGAGCTGTTCCGCCGCGCGTTTTCCCTCGCCTCCGAGATCGCGCAGGGCCTCGCGGATTCGCCGTCGCACGCGCGGGTCGAGGTCACTCTCGAGCTTGGTGCGGAGCGCCGGGCGCGCCTTGGGGTCGCCGAGATCGGCGAGCGCGCGCACGACGTCGACGCGGAGGTACGGGTCTTTGTCGTCGAGCAGGTCCTCGAGCGTCTCGCGCGCCTTGCGGGCCTCGGCGATCTTCGGCAGCGCGACGATCGCGGCGCGGCGCGCGCGCGTCGGGTGGCCGTACCGAGTCCGTGCGACGACGTGAGGCACGGCGCGATCGTCGCGCGACGCGGCGAACCCGTCGAGCGCGCCGACCGCGACCACGTCGGCCCACGACGGCCGGTCGACCACGTCGAGCAGCACGTCGAGCGCCGCGTGCTGCTTCGTCTTGCCGATGGAGCGCGCCGCGTCCGACTGCACCAGAAAGCTCTCGTCGCCGAGCGCGAGCGGCTTGAGCGCCTCGAACGCCTCGGCCGTCTTGAACGACCCGAGCGCCGCCGCGACCGCGCGACGAACCTTCGGGTGCTTGGTCTTCGCCGCCGACCGGAGGACCGCCTCCGCGTCGCTCGACCGAATCTTCGCGAGCGCGCTCGCGACCTCGTGGCGCGTGCCCCAAAACTCCTTGTCGTCGCGGAGCCTGTCGGCGAGCGCCTCGATCGTCGGCGGGTCGTCGACGTGCGCGAGCGCCTGCGCGGCGAGGTAGCGCGCGCGCGCCGTTTGCCCATTTTTCAGCTGGTTTCGCAGCATGTCGCCCGGCGCCTTCACGACCACCTCGCCGAGCACGCGGAGCTCGGGGTCGACGACGACGAAGTCCGGTCGCTCGTCGCACGGCACCGCGAAGAGCTCCGCGCGCTGCGTGACCGAGAGCTTGACGCGCTCGCTCTTGCCGTGGACGACGACGTCGAGCCAAAGCGGAAACTCGAACGCGTTCGGCACGCCGTCGTGCGCCGAGTGGTGCTGCTTGACCTCGCAGGTGAGCACGCCGTCCGCCCACGCGATCGTCACGTCGACCTCGGGATGCCCCGGCTTGTGCACCCACTGCTCGAAGAACCGCCCCAGGCTCTTGCCGCTCGCGCCCTCGAGCGCGCGCATCGAAATCGCGCGTCTCGACGATCCCCTTCGCGTGCTTCTCGAGATACGCGCGCACGCCGCCCCAGAACGCCTCGTCGCCGAGCTCGGTGCGCAGCATGTGGAGCACGAGGCCGCCCTTTTCGTACAAGTGGCGGTCGAACAAATCGAGCGGCGCGTCCCAGTCTTGGCAGACGATCGGGCGCCGGTAGCGCCCTCCGGCCTCGGCGGTGTAGCTCTCGAGATCGCCGAGCAGGCCGAGCTCGTACTCGTCGCGTCCGAGGTCTTTCTCCTTCCAGACGTGCTCCATGTACGTCGCGAAGCCCTCGTTGAGCCACCCCTCGGACCAGTCGCGGCACGTCACGTAGTCGCCGAACCATTGGTGCGCGAGCTCGTGCGCGATGAGGTCGTCGCTCGTGATGTCGATGGCGGCGCGCGGGTCGATCAGCGTGTGCTCGTAGAGCGTCGTCGCCGTCGTGTTCTCCATGCCACCGAAGATGAAATCGCTCACGACGACCTGCGCGTACTTGTTCCACGGGTATTTCACGCCGAGGAGCTTGCCGAAGTGCGAGATCATCTTCGGCGTCTTCGCGAACGTGCGCTTGCCGTCGTCCTCGCGGCCCTTCGGGATCCAGTACGTGAGCGGCACGCCGTCGGCCTCCGCTTCGAGCACCGAGAACTCGCCGGCGACGAGCGTGACGAGGTAGCTCGGGTGCGGCTCCTTCATCGTCCAGGTGAACGTGGAGCCCGCCTGCTTCGTTTTTGCGGCGCCACTCGCAGGCGACGACGTGAGCTCGCCGTTTCCGAGGACGCGCCAGCCCTCGGGCGCGGTGACCGTGAGCTCGGTCGCCATCTTCACGTGGGGCTTGTCGTGGCATGGGAGCCAGTGGCGCGCGTCTTCTTCCTGGCACTGGCTCCAGACCTGGCGCGGGCGGTTCGGCACGTGCTCGTCCGGCTCGAGGAAGTAGAGCCCGCGCCGCGGCGTCGCGCGGTAGGCGACGCGAATGGTTGCATTCTGCACGTTTTTGCCGAGGACGACCGAGAGCACGCGCCCGTCGTAGCGGTGCTCGACGCGCTTGCCGTCCACCTCGACCGACTCGATCGTGAAGCCCACGGCGTCGAGGTCGATCGTGTCGGCCGACTTGTCGACGCGTCGCACCGTCAGCGACGCGATCGCGCGGATCGATTTCTTCGGAACGTCGAGGCTGATCTCGGCGGCGAGCCGCTCGATGGCGAAGGGCCGGTCTCGCTCGAAATTGTGGGGCGTGCCGGCGAACGCGAACGGGCGGCCGCCGTAGCCCCCGGATTCCCTAGCGATTCCGCAGCCGCAGCGGTCGTGGAGGCGAACGTGGCTCATGCTTTCGGACTTTACCCCAAAACTTTCCGCATCCGGGCACGTCCGATGGGGGGATGCGTCCGTTCGCGCTGCTCCTCGGGCTCCCGCTGCTCACGCTGGCGCCAGCCGCAAAAAAAGCCGCCACGGGGCCGGTCACGGTCACGGCGACGGCGACCGCGACGGCGACGGTCACGGCCCCGGTCATCCCGCCGCCCAGCCCCGCCGAGCGCGTCGTCGCCCGCGCCCGCGAAGAGGTCGCCCGCGGCGTCTCCTACGATCCCGGCTACTTCGCGATGAAATACCCGGGCGGCGACCTCGACCCTTCCCTCGGTGTGTGCACCGACGTGGTCATCCGGGGCTATCGCGCCGCGGGGATCGATTTCCAAAAGCTCGTCCACGAAGACGTGCTCCGCGCGCCGCACGCCTACGAGCCGTGGGTGAAGTCGCCGGACGCCAACATCGATCACCGGCGCGTCGGCCCGCTGCTCGTCTACTTGCGCCGCCACGCACGCTCGCTGCCGCTCGACCGCGACTGGGCCGCGGGAGACGTCGTCGTGATCTCGTTCGGTGCCTGCCCGGGTTCCCTGCTCCGGGGCGGCCGCCCCGATGGGTGCAACCCGGCGCACATCGGCGTGGTCAGCGACAAGATGGGGCCGCGCGGCATCCCGCTCCTCATCCACAACATGGGCCCGACCCCGCGCGAGGACGACACGCTCGACGCGTGGACGCACCTCGGACACTTCCGCTTGCTCTAACCGAGCGCTTCGCGGACGAGGGCGGCGAGCTCCGCCTCGGTCCACGCGATCGAGCCGCCGGCGAGTCGCTCTCTCACCCATTTCGTCGCCGGCTCGACTCCGGCGAAGACTTTGTTCGGCGTCTTCGTGCGGCTGAGCAAGAGCGCCGTGCTGAGGAACGCACGAACCGCGGAGCCGACGAGCCCGTCGACGAGAAGCACGTGCGCCGACGCGAGGCTGAAGATGGTCTCGTCCGCGGTGATGCGCGTCACCTCGTTGCGGACCTCTTCGGAGAAGGAGGGCGTGCCCCCGACGATCACGTTGAAGAGCGCGGAGCCGCCGTGTTGCGCCGCGATGCGCTTGCCGACGCGCTCCATCTCGCGGAGCTCGAGCGGCGCTCGCGGCGCGTCGCGCCACACGGCGACCGCCACGTTGCGATCGCTCGCGATGCGAGCCGTCGGGTTCTCGAACGCGATCGTCGCCACGGTCAGTTGATCGGGATGCCCCCGCCGTCGGCGTCCTTCGGGGGCGCGGAGGTCGTCGAGCCGGCGCCCCAGAACTGGAGGCCACCGGTCGTCGGGATGTTCGTCGTGACGAGCTTGTTGTTCTGCCACGTGATCGAGAAGAGCTCGCCCGCGTCGTCGAAGCCGTAGGCCGTGCCCGCCCAGAACGCGAGGCCGAAGACGGAGCTGTGATTGACGCTGCCGTAGCTCTGGATCATGTCGCCGGTCTTCGGGTTGATCTGGAGGAGGCAGTCGCCGCACGTGACGTTGTTGTTGTCCGTCCCGTTGACCGTGAGGAACGTTCCTCCACCCTTGACCGAGACGATGTCGCCGCTCGAGACGTAACCGTTCGTGAGCCCGCCGACGTTCGTGACCGCGCCGGTCGACGTGTCGATGCGGACGTAGGTCGAGCCGTTGTAGCCGACGAGCGCCTCGACGTTCGGGTCGAGCGTGCCCGCGGGCACGAAGGAGAGCGAGTTCGGGTAGCTGCCCTGCTTGATGAGCGTGCACTTCGCGTTCGTGAGATCGAGCTTGTAGACGCCGCCGAAGGTCGTCGCGTAGCCGTTGTTGTTGGCGTCGACCGCGATGTCGATGACGCTCGAGCAGCCGCTGAACGCGCCGACCGTCGTCATCGTCTTCTTCACGGGGTCGACTTTGTAGAGCTCGGTCGGGCTGTGCGCGTACACGTAGTCGACCTCGACGGGGGCCGCGTCATTCTGCGTCGAAGAGTCGCTGGCGCCCGAGTCGCCGAAGACCACGCCGCCGTCGTCGCCGAGGCCGCCGTCGGTCGTCGTGGCGTCGCCGCCGCCGTCGTTCCCGAACTGCGTTCCATTTCCTCCGCCGCAACCCAGAGCCCAGACCGACGCGATGACAAGCAAGCGTGCGCGCATGACGACCTCCGCACTCAAGAAGTTAGCACCTTGCGCGGCTCGATGGCGGGGAGCTCGATCCCGCGCGTCTCGGGCAGCGTCCACACCCAGCTCGCCGTGAGCAGGGCGAGCACGAGCGGCACCGAGAGGCCGCCCGCGAGGCCCGCCGCGCCGACGGCGTGCGAGACCACGACGGGCGCGAGGAGCTGCGCGGCGCGCGCGCAGTTGTAGGTGGTGCCCATCGCGAAGGCGCGCACCTCGGTCGGAAAGAGCTCGGCGAGAAGCGCGCCGAAGCCGGCCGTGCAGCCCGACCCGAAGCCGAGCGAGGTCATCGCGGCCCAGAAGAGCGGCGGGTGCGCGGAGAGCTCGTGCCACCGAAACGCGAGCGGCGCGAGCGCGGCGGCGGTGATCAGCGAGAAGGCCGCGAACGCCGGGCGCCGCCCGACGCGATCCGCGACCTGCCCGAAGACGAGCATCCCGCAGAGTTGCCCGGCCTGCGCGCTCAGCATCCACGCGACGCTCTTGCCGACGCCCTGGTGCATCTCCTTGATCAAGAACGACGGCAGCCACGTGTAACAAGTCCAGTAGGTGCCGAGCTTGAAGACCCCCAAGACCCAGGCGCGCACGAGGCGCGAGGAGATGGATGCAATCTGCACGCGATTCAGCTTCGGCCGCGCGGCGACCTTTTCGTCGCTGAGGTGCATCGAGCGGCGCGCGAGCACCGCGACGAGCGCAGTCGCGCTCGAGCCGATCATGACCGCGCGCCAGCCGACCGCGGGCGCGACGAGGTACCCGACGAGCGCGGCGAGCGCGACGCCCACGGGCTCGCCCGACTGGAGCCACGCCGACGCGCGCCCGCGCGCCTCGCGCTGCATCGCCTCGGCGACCATCGCGTGACCGATCGCCCACTCGCCTCCGACGCCGAGCCCGACGACGGTGCGGCCGAGCAAGAACACCCACACGTTCGGAGCGAGACCCGAGACGAGCGAGCCCACCGAGTAGAGCCCGATGGTCGTGGCCAGCATCGTCCGCTTGCCCACGCGGTCGGCGAGCCAACCGGCGACGATTCCGCCGAGGCCCGACGCGCCGAGCGCGACGCCGAGCATCCACGCCTCTCCCGTCGGCCCGAGGTGAAGCGACTTCGCGACGCCGTCCTTCACGAACCCGAGCAGGACGAGGTCGTAAAAGTCGAACGCCCACCCGAAGAAGGCGAACAGAAAAATCTTGGTCGGAAACTTCGCGCCGCCGCTCAAGGCCGCTCGAGGTCCATCGGCCGGACGAGGTGCCGCTGCTTCTCGACCTCGGCGGCCGCGCGCATGCGCTCGTAGAGGCCCATCACGTTGGTGCGAATGCCGTCGATGCGCGTGATGGGCGAGGTCTTGTCCATCGCGTCGACCGTGATGGATCCGGTGCCCATGACGCGCTGGCCGAACGAGCGCTCGACGACGAAGTCGACGACCCGATAGAGGTCGAGCTGGTCGACGCGCTTTCCGAAGAGGCCGCTCTCGACGATCACGCGCTGCGACGTGATGCGGTATCTCGTGCCGAGCGACCTCAGCCAAAAATAAATCGCGGCGAGCCCGACGGTGAGGACGACGGCGAGGAGCGCGCCGATCGAGCCGATCGCCGCGGGATGCCCCTCGAAGAAGGTCTCTTCTTGGCCTGGCGCGAGGACGCCCGACGGCGGCTTCGCGAGCGCGGCGGATCCGACGTCCAGCGTCTTGCCGCACGAGGGGCAAAACTTCGGGTGCTCGTCTTTCGTCGTCGCGCCGCAGTAGGGACAGATCATGGCTTCCTCGTCATTCCACAACGTCGCGCCAATGCGATCAATATTTGCAGGACACGGTCGCGGTTTGGATCGCGTTGCCGGCGAGGTAGGTGACGAGCGCCTTCTCGTCGCCGGTCGCGACCACACGGAGCTCGCTGCCGCTCGGCGCGACGTCGAAGACGGGGACCTTCGATTTCAGATCGCCGCCGAGGACGGTCATGCGCGCCTTCTTCGACGTCGCCGGGCCGTCGGCGAACGCGAGGAAGATGTCCCCCTTGGGCGTGTAGCTCGCGGTGAGCGAGTTCCGGTCGCCCTCGGTCGGCGGGTTGGGATCGTCCAGCGCGAGCTTCTCCGGCTTCTGCGGTTTGGCCTCGATCGCGAACGTGGTGCCGAGGACGTCGGTCTTTCCGTAAAGGCCGACGAAGAGCGCGGCCTGGTGATCGAGCGCCGCGAGCGCGGTCATCGTGGGCGCGGCGGGGCCGAGACCGAACCGCGCGGCCTCGCCTTGTTTCTGGAGGTGCGCGTCGCGCCGCGCGAGCACGAGCGCGCCGCCCTGGCGCGACGCGAAGACGTAGCCGGTGTCCTTCACGCCGATGCCGACCGGAACCTGGAAGCTCCACGGTTCGGGCTTTTGCAGCGTTTTGTCGTCGTACATCTTCTCGTCGAGGACGACGTCGTCGATCGGGTGCTTGCCTTGGTAGTCGACGACCCAGCGCATCGGGAGCTTGCCCTCCATCGCTCCGCTGATGCTGATCATGCTCGCGAGCACCCACTCTTTGTGGCCGTTCGAGAAGGTGCGGCAATCGACGAGCCGTCCCTCGTCGCCCGTGCCGTTGTCGTCGGGGCCGCCTTGCATGAGGAGCGGCGCCGTGTCGGCGGCGCCGCAGCGCGTGTACGTCGACTTGTCGGGGAAGGTGTCGACCATGTCGACGCCGACGCGCATCTTCATTCCGCCCGGCATGAACCCGAGCGGCGTCACGCGGAGGATCGCGCGGCGCGTCTTCGGGTCTTTCTTCTTTTCGGCGCCGTCGAGGTGCTGCTTCTCGACGTCGGGGAAGCTCGCTCTTCCCGCCGCGTCGACGATCGCGACCTTGGGCTCGCCGTTTCCGGTCGCGTAGCCGAGCGCGATACGTCCGTCTTGGAGCTCGACGAGGGTGATGCCCGCGTCGGCGCGCACGCCAGTGTCGACCGTGACGGCGGCCTCGACGGTGCACGGCGAGGGCTTCGCCGCCGCCGCGCTCGACGCGCTCGCGGTGGGCGCGAGGACCGCCGCGGCGCTCGCCGACGCCGAGGTCGTCTGGCTCGTGTCGTGCTTGGCGTGGTTGCAACCGGCGACGAGGACGGCGAGCGAGAGCGGGAGGAGAGCGCGCATGCCTCGAGGGTCGCCCGATGCTCGGGCGAGCGCAACCGTCACGGGCTCGCCATCGCCGCGGCCATTCGCGGCGGCGGCGACGTCGACGGGTGCTGCTCGGTCCACGTCGCGCCGTCCCACGTCCACGTGTCGCCGAGCGCCTTTCCGTTCGCGTCGGAGCCGCCGAAGAGGACCACCGTGGTTCCGAGCGCCGCCATCATGTGACGGCTGCGCGCGGGCGGCGAAGCCGGCGCGTGCTGCTCGGTCCAGGCCGCGCCGTCCCACGTCCACGTGTCGCCGAAGAGCGAGTTGCCCTCCTTCGCGTCGAACTCGTAGCCGCCGAAGAGCACCGCGCGATCGCCCAGCGTCGCCATCGCGGCTTGCCAGCGCGCGTGCGGCGTCGCTCCGAAGGGCGACGACTGCGTCCACTGGTCGGTCCACACCCACGTGTCCGAGAGGCCCGCCTGCCCGGCGCCCATTCCGCCGAACAGGACGACGCCGTTCTTCCAACGCGTCATCGCGTGGAGCGAGCGCGCGGGCGGCGAGAGGGACGACTGCGCGGAGACCCACGAGCCGCCCTCCCAGACCCACGTGTCGGCGAGCGGCTGAAACGACTCGGCCCCTTCCCCGCCGAAGAGCACGGCGCCCGCGCCCGACGACGCGAGCGCCGCCCACACGCGCGGCGGCGGCGACGACGCGAGGTTCGGCTGCGACCAACCCGACGCGCCGAGCGTCCACGTGTCCGAGAAGACCGGCCCGGGCGAGCCCTCGCCGGCGTAGAGCACGAGCTTGCTGCCGTCGCTCGCCATGACGGTGTCCTGGCGCGGCGTGGGCGCGGGCGACGACGCCATCGCGGTCCACGTCGCGCCGTCCCAGCACCACGTGTCGGCCAGCACGACGCCGCCCGCGTACCCGCCGAAGAGCACGACGCCCGAACAACCCGAGGTCGACGGCGTGGGTTTTCCGCGCAACTCCGTGCGCGCGCCGCAGCCGAGCGCGAGCGCGCCGACGAGCAGAAGGACGGTGCGCACGCCCGACACATTACCAGCTTGGGTCGAGTAAGCTCGAGCGGCCGTGACTTGGACCTTCGAGAGAAAGCTCCGCGCCGTCGTCGAGGCGCCGCTCGGGCCCGTGTCGACGCGGCCCGACACGCGCGTCGTCGAGCGCGACGGTTGGTTTCAGCGCATCTCGCCGTCGGCGCCGGGCACGCACCTCAACGAGGTCTTTCTTTCGTCGGTCAGCGACGCCGACGCCGAGCGCGTCATCGACGAGGTCGTCGCGACGTACCGGGCGCTGGGCAAGCCCACCAAGTGGTGCACCGGTCCTTGGACGCGCCCCGAGGACTTCGACGAGCGGCTGGCGCGGCGCGGCTTCACGAGCTGGGGCACGCGGGGCATGGGCATCGAGACGGACGCCGCGCTGACGGCGCCGCTTCGGCCGGAAAGCGTGGCAGCCGTGCGTTGCGCGGAGACGGAGAGCGATCTCGACGCGTACCTCCGAGCGAGCCGCCGCGGTTGGTCGGTCGACGACGACGATCTCGAGGCGACGCGCGCGAGCTACCGCGCCGCCTTCCTGCGTCCGGCGCCGCTCGGTTGGTTGTTCGTCGCCGCCGATCTCGGCGCCGCCGCCGTTCACGCGCGCGAAGGCTACGGCTACCTCGTCGGAGGCGCGGTCGCCGAGGACGCCCGCGGACGCGGCATCTATCGCGCGCTCGTCGCCGCGCGCCTCGCGTTCCTGCGCGATCGCGGCGTCGAGTACGCCGTCACGCAAGCACGCGAGGCGACGTCCGCGCCGATCCTCGAGCGTCTCGGCTTCGAGACGCTCTTCCGCGGCCGCTGCCACGTGCTCGAGTGAGCGTTTCAGCGCGTGTCGAGGAGGTCCTCGGCGCGCATCGGCGGCGCGCCGCCGTCGACTCCGTCGGGGTTGCGTCCGAGGATGACGGCCGCACACCGTCGATCGAACCAGTCGAGGTAGTCGGCGCGCGACGTCTCGCGGAGCGCGCACGCCGCCGCGCAGTCGGGGATGTCCTCCCGGCAGCCGCTCGGCCTCGGCTCCTCGCGCGCGGCGGGCGCCGGCGGAGGCGGGGCGGCGGCGCACGCGCAGGCGAAGAGCCACGCGCCGGCGAGCATCCTCATCGATGGATGAGTATCACGCCGCCATCGCGGCGACGGCGGGTGGTAGATTCGTGCGCGTGAGCGCGCGCTCGGGCTACGTCACCGATGTCACCTACCTCCGCGGGTTTCGGGCCGACCTCAGCCCGACGCGCCTGCGAATGTGCGCGGCGCTCAACGGCTTCCGGCCGCCGTGCCAGGACGACTTCGCGTATTGCGAGGTGGGTTGCGGGTTCGCCGACACGACGCTCGCGCTCGCGGCGTCGTTTCCGCGAGCGCGGTTCGTCGGCATCGATTCTCAACCCCGACCACGTCGACGCCGCGAGCCGTACGGCCCGCGAGGCCGAGCTCGAGAACGTTCGGTTCATCGCCGCCGATTTCGAATCGCTCTCCGAGCTCGGACCGTTCGATTACGTCGTCGCGCACGGCCTCCTCAGCTGGATCTCGCCCGAGAAGCGGAAAGCGCTCGTCCGTTTCACCTCCTCGAAGCTCGCGCCGGGAGGGCTCGCGTATTTCGGCTACAACGCGCTCCCCGGCTGGGCGGCGCTCGAGCCGCTGCGTCAGCTCATCGTCGCGCGCGGCGGCCTGGATCTCGCGAAGGCCCTTCGCGACGCGGGCGCCGACTACTTCGAGAGGAACCCGACGGCGAAGGACATGCTCGCCACCATCGAGAAGGCGGGCCCGAAGTACCTCGTTCACGAATACCTGAACGCCGACTGGGTACCGATGTACTTCGCGCAGGTCGCCGCCGAGATGGCGGCGAGCGAGCTCTACTTCGTCGGGCAGCTCCCGCCGCACCTGAATTTTCGGGATTCCGCGATCCCCGAGTCGATGCAGGCGGTCTTCGCCGGGCTCGGCGATCGGCTCGCCTACGAAGGCCTCAAGGACTACGCGCTCAACACGTTTTTTCGCGCGGACGTCTTCGTCAAGGGCAAGCCTTCGCCCGACGAGGGAGCGTGGCTCGCGACCACGCCGGTCGGCATGGCGGGCGTCGAGCCGCCGTGGACGGGCGAGGCCCTGCTGCCGAATCACACCCTCCGCTACCGCGGGCCGATCTTCGACGCGCTCGTCCCGGCGCTTCGCGAGGGCGCGACCGCGCTCGGCGAGCTCATGAAGCGGCCCGAGCTCGCGAGCGCGGGCGAGGCGCGCGTCCGCGACGCGGTCCTTCACCTCCTGCTCGGCGGCGCGATCTCGCCTTTCGCCGCGCCGACGCGCGCGCGTACGGTGGGCACCGAGCGGCTGCGGTTCGCGTCGCCCTACGACCGGCACGTCGCCGAGCGCGCGGCGTCCTCCGACGTGCCCGCGGTGCTCGCGTCGCGCGCGCTCGGCAACGGAATTCGACTGACGAAGCCCGAGGCGGTCGCGCTCGTCGCGTTCGCCGGCTCCGCCACGGACGGGCCGCCGCGCGACGCGGAGATGACCGCGCGTCTCGCGAAGCTCGTCGAGCTCGGCGTGCTGGCGTGAAGCGCCGCGCGCTCGAGTGGACGGCCGCCGCCCTGCTCCTCGCGGCGCTGACGCTCGCGATGTTCTTCCCGCTCGTCGCGCACCTCGTCCACGGCGGCGCGCCGCGGTGGCTCGAGGGCGATCTCGCCGAGGAGTACTGGCCCGACCTCGTCGTCTTGTGCCGCGGCCTCGCGCACCACCACATCCCGCGCTGGCTGCCGTTCGAGCACGGCGGCACGCCGTTTTACGCCGACCCGCAAGCTGGCGTGTATTACCCGCTCAATCACGCCCTCTGCGCGGTCGCGGGCGCGTCGCCGTCGATCCACTGGGCCGACGCGCGCGTCGTGCTTCACTTCTTCGTCGCCGGCTCGTGCATGACGCTCTTCCTCTCGCGCGAGCGCGTGACGCTCCCGGCCGCGACCTTCGGCGGCGCGCTCTTCGAGATGTCGCCGTACCTGCGGCACAACTGGGAGCTCAACCTCACGTGGAGCTTCGCGTGGTTTCCGCTCGTGCTCCTCGCGGCGAGCGCGATGTGTCGCGCGCCGACGCCGCTCCGCGGGGCGCTCTTGGCGCTCGCGGCGGCGCTGCTCGTGAGCGTCGGGAGCCCGCCGTCGACCTTCTTCGCGCTGCTCGGCGCGTCGCTGTTCGTCGGCTACGGCGTCGTCGCGTCGGTGCGCGCCGGCACGCCCGCTCGCGCGCACGCCGTGGCGCTCGGCGCGGCGGCGGCGACCGCGGCGTGCGTCCTTCCGGTGATGCTGCTCCCGACGTGGGAGCTCACGAAATATTCCGTGCAGACTGCACATGATTTCGCGACCACCTCCGCGGGCGGCATGCCGCTGAAAGACGCGCTCGGCGTCCTCGTGCCGTCGCTCACCGATCATCACTACGTGGGCGCGGTGACGGTCGCGCTCGCCCCGCTCGCCTTCGTGCGCGCGCGGCCGTTCGCGCTTCGAGGGTTCTTCCTCGGGCTCGCGCTCTTCGGGCTGCTCATGATCGCCGGGACGCACACGCCGTTCTATCGCGCCGCGTACGCCGTCGTTCCCGGCGTCTCGCTGTTTCGCAACCCGACGCGCTACAGCTCGCTCTACGGAGCGGCGATGGCCGTGCTCGCGGCGGCGGGCCTCGACGCGCTCCTTGCAGGCGAGCTCTCGAATCCGGCGCGTCGCCGGTGGGCGGCGGCCTCGATGTTCGCGGCGCTCGTCGCGATCGGATGGGGCGCGAGTCATGACGACGGCCTCCTGCGCGCCGGCGCGGTGCTCGCCGCCGGCGTCGTCGTGTCGCTCGCGGTGACCCGTCTCTCTTGGCCCGGCAAGACGTGGGCGCTCGGCGTCGCGCTCGGTCTTCTCGCGTGCGCCGATCTCTTCCCGTGGCTCGTGGAGGCGCGGCACACGCGACCCGGTCCGGTCGCCGAAAATCGCGCCACCGAGGAGTCGCTGCGCGCGCTCGCGCCGAACCTCGCGCGCGAGCGGACCTACGACGAGTTCGGCGTCGGCATGCGCTCGGGATCGCGCTACGAGCAGCGCGATCTGCGCGGTTACCAGGATCCGCTCTCGATCGGCCGCTACGAGAAGATGCTCGGGCGCCTCGAGACGAAGCCGGCGCTCCTCGGGACGTTCGGCGTGCGCTGGGTCCTCTACGGCCCGCATTACGCGTACGGCGACTGGCACCACTTCATTCCCGATCCGGCGCGCGGGTCGTGGGCCGTGCTTCGCGCGCCGCACGTGTGGGAGCTGCCGGGCGCGCTGCCTGACGCGTTCTGGATGGACGGCGCGACCGTCGTGCGCGACGAGGACGAGGCGCTCGACCGGCTCGCCGCGAGCGCGCCCGCGCCGGCGATCGTGATCGAGCACGCGGACGTCTCGCGCGAAGTGCACGCGCCGAGCGGCGCGTTCGTGGCCGCGGACTCGACGGTGTCGGACGAGTCGGTGAGCGTCGCGGTCGACGCGCCGCGCGCCGGATGGGTGCTGGTCGACGAGACGTATTACCCGGGCTGGGTCGCGACGGTCGACGGCGCGCCGGCGGCGATCGTCCGCGCCAACGCGTTCGTGCGCGCGGTCGCGGTCGGGCCGGGCAAGCACCGCATCGCGATGCAATTTCGCCCGTGGCAGCCGAAATTCCTCGAGCCGCTCGCGCTCTCGGCGCTCGCGGTCGTCGCCGCAGGCGCCGTCATCTCGCGGCGGCGGAAGGGACGAGGCTCATCGCGCGCTCGGCCAGCGCCGTGATGGTGAGCGACGGGTTGACGCCGGGGTTGGCGGAGACCGCGCTGCCGTCGACGACGTAGAGGCCGTCGTAGCCGAAGACCCGGTGGCTCGTGTCGATGACGCCGGCGTCGATGCTCGCGCCCATGCACGCGCCGCCGAGGATGTGCGCCGTCGAAGGCACGCCGAGCGCGGTCTCGGTCAGGAGCGTCGCCGCGACGCCGCCGACCTTCGCCGCGAAGCGGTTCGCGAGATCGAGGGCCTCGGGCATGTTGGCTTGCGGAGCTTGCGTCGGATCGTCGAGCACCGTGACGAGACCGCGCTGAAAGCCGGTTCGGATCTCGCGGCCGAGGCGCATCCGCAGCGTGCCCTCGAGCGTGCGCATGTAGAGGAGGACCTGGCTCTGCTTGGCGAAGTCGGCCACGGCGTACGCGCGCGCCCAGCGAATCGGGTGGCTCGCGAAGCTCCGCGCCGCGCTCGCCGCGCGCCCGATCGCGGTGAAGCCGCGCGCCTGCGGCAGGATCATCGTCCGAAAGAAGCCCGACCCGGCGGAGTAGCGCACCGGCTCGATGTGGCTGTGGTCGTCGGTGTGGAGGATCGACGTGATGGCGACGCCCTTCGAGAAGTCGACGCTCGCGTCGGGCACGATCACGCCGCAGAGGGCCTCGCTGTTGGTGCGCACCATGTCGCCGACGCGATCGGAGAGCGCGGGCAAGCCGTCGCGGTCGTCCTTCATCGCCAGCAAGAGCGGTACGGTGCCCATCACTCCGCCGGCGAAGATCGACGCGGCCGGCGGTGATCGCCTCGTTGCCCCTGGGCCCGCGCACCTCGACGCGGTAGCCGGAGGGCGACGCGCGCCGCACGGCGGTCACCTCGGTCTCGGCGCGCACGGTCGCGCCGCGTTTCTCTGCAAGATACAAGTAATTGTAGTCGAGCGTGTTCTTCGCGCCGACGCGGCACCCGGTCATGCACGCGCCACAGAAGATGCAGCCGGTGCGGTCCGGCCCCTCGCCGCCGAAATACGGATCGGGCACGCGCACGCCCGGCTTGCCGAAGTAGACGCCGACGTCGGTCGGGTGAAAGAAGTCCTCGCGGCCGAGGTCGCGGGCGATCTCGCGCAGCACCTCGTCGCCGCGCTCGAGGCGTGGGTTCTGCGCGGCGCCGAGCATGCGCTCGCGGTGGCGTAGTGCGGGTCGAGCTCGCGCTTCCAATCGGCGAGGTTCGCCCACGAGCTCGCCCCGAAGAACTCGTGCTTCGGGATGGGCAGCGTGTTGGCGTAGACGAGCGAGCCACCGCCCACGCCGACGCCGTGCAGGACGGTGACGTGCTTCAGAAACGACATCTGGAAGAAGCCGCGGAGCCCGACCTGGGGCATCCACATCCATTTGCGAAGGTCCCAGTTGGTCTCGGGGAAATCAGTCGTCGCCCAACGCTTGCCCTTCTCGAGCACGAGGACGCGATAGCCCTTCTCCGCGAGCCGAAGCGCGCTGACGCTCCCGCCGAACCCCGACCCGATGACGATGACGTCGAAGTCGTTCACGGCCGGAAACGTATCAGATAGGAATCGGGAACCGCGATGAAGCTCGCCGCGCGAAAACTTGCGCTCTTTTGCGGCGCGACGGTCCTCTCCCTGGCCCTCGCGGAGTGCGCGTTTCGCGTCTACCGTGCGCGCGAGTCGAAGGGCTCGGACGACGCGTGGCGAAATCAGCTTCATCGCATGAACGCCACGATTTATCGCCGGTCCGACGACCCGACCCTCGTCTACGAGCCCGCGCCGAACACGAGCGTGCCGATGCCCTACGGGCCCGCGTCGTTCGACGGACAGTCCATGCGCGACGACCGCGAGCACACGCTCGCGCCGGAGCCCGGGCGGACGCGCGTCGCGCTCGTGGGCGACTCGCTCGTGTGGGGCGAGGAGCTCGTCGTCGAGAAGACGTTGCCCAAGGCGCTCGAGCGCGCGCTCGGCGCGTCGACGTGGGAGGTCCTCGGCTTCGGCGTGACCGGCTACGACACGGTCCAAGAGGACGAGTGGTACCGCCGCGAGGTGCGCGCGTTCCATCCGGCCATCGTGGTCGTCGTCTATTGCATGAACGACGTCTTCATCGCGAGCGGCCCGTTCAACCGATGGGCGACGCCGGAGGAGCTGCGCGCGAAAGACGAGCAAGACGCGCTCGTCGAGACGCTCGCGCCGGTGCGCGAGGAGACGATTGAAGATGTCTCGCGTCGCGAAGAAGCGCACGCGTTCTTCCGGCTCTTCGCGCGCGCGCGGACGATCTGGCGCGTTCGAAGCTACGAGCGCGACCCGGCGTACACCGACGAGTACCTGCTCCTCTACGGCCGAGAAGAGAAGTTCGATCGCATGACCGGCGCGCTCGCGCGGCTCGCGGGCGACATCCGCGAAGACGGCGCGTCCGCGCACCTCGTGATTTCGCCCATCCTACGGTCGTGGAACCGTTACCACTGGGGCGCGCTCCACGAGCGAGTCGCCGAGGCCGCGCGCGCGCGCGGGTTCGTCGTCCACGATCCGCTCGCGACGCTGCGCGCGTCGCACCGCCCCGAGGAGGTTCGTGTCGACAGCCTCCACTACAACGCGACCGGCACCGAAGCGCTCGCCGCGTTCATCGCCCGTGAGCTCCAAGCCAAGTGATCGACTGTGGCGCTGTGGCAGCCCGTCACGCGCCGCTGGTGTGGCGCGTGCAACGGCGCGGGGCATGAAAACCATTCTTCCCATCCTCGCCAGTTTCGTCCTTCTTGGTTCCATGGCCTGCGACAAGCCGGGTCACGACGCCGAAAAGAAGGTCGAGAACGCCCAGGAACAAGGGTCCACCGAGATCACCAACGCTCAGGTGAAGGAGGACAAGACGGTCGCCGCGGCCGAGGCGGACTTCGCGAAAGCGCGCGATGACTATCGCCACGACATGCAAATCAACCTCGCTGACCTCGACAAGAAGCTCGCTGACCTCGACGGCAAGGCGCAGAAGGCGGTGGGAAACTCGAGGTCGAACCTGACGGCCAAGTCGCACTCGCTCCACGCGCAGCGCGACGCTTTCGCCCGAGAAGTGGACTCGCTCGGGTCGACCGCGGCCGCGGACTGGGACGCGACCAAGGAGCGCGTCGACCGCGAGTGGGACGCGCTGAAGAAGGACACCGACAAGGCGCTCTGACCGGCAGGCGCCTCAGCGCCTGCGCGCGAGGTTCAGGGCGTACGTGTGACCCTTCACGTTCTCGAACGCGTGCGACGTGATCTCCCCGAACCCGACGTCCTTCAACGCGCGGCTGAGGGCGCTCCAGTCCCAGCGGTACACGCGGCGCATCGTCATCGCCTCGAGGCGGTGCGCCGCGTGCTCGCGGATGACGTAGAAATGGTGTTGGTCGATGAAGTCGTCTCCGCGCTCGTTGAGGAGCGCGAGGCTCACGGTCGTCTCTCCTCGCGTATGCTCCCACGCAAGCGAGGTGCGGCCGAGCTGCTCCCAGTCCCACGCGAGGATCTTCTTGCCCGCGCCGGGCTCGGGCTCGCGACCGTCGGCGAAGAAGAAGCACAGCGCGCCGCCCGGGACGAGCGCGTCGCGCAGGCCGGCCGCCGCCGCGCGGAGCTCGCGTTCGTCGTAGATCCAATGGAGCACGTCGTTGAAGACGACGTCGTAGCGCGCGTCGCGCTTGCCGAGATCCTCCCAGCGCGAGACGAAGAGCGGAACCTCGAGGCCCGCTTCGCGCAGCGCGCGCGTCGCGTGCTCCACGGCGAACGCGCTCGCGTCGCAGCCTTCGACGTCGAAGCCCACGTCGGCCAGGTTGATCGTGTGATCGCCGAGCCCGCACGTCGAGTCGAGCGCGCGGGCGCCCGGACGTCCCACGAGCCCGAAGAGGGCGGCGGACGAGTCGCGCTTCCACTTGCGCACGTCGAGCGGGTCGCACGAGCGGCGGAAGGTCTCCCAGCGCCAGTGGAGGTCCCAGTCCGTGGCCCCCAAGAGCGCGCTCACTTGCAGGGGCCGCAATCCTGAGGGCACGAGCGGCAGTCTTCGGGCGGGTCGCAGCGATAATTCCCGCAGCAGCTGCCGCAGTCTTGCGGGCACGTGTTGCAGTCCTCCGGGGGAGAGCACTTGCCGTCGCCGCACGACGCGCCGCCGTGAGGCGACTCCGCCGCGGCTTGCGTCGAAGGCGCCGCGACCACCAAGCCGAGCGCCGCGAGCAGCGCCGCCAGTCCGAGCTTTCGTTTCATCTCGATCCTCCCTTTCGAGTGCCAATCTGCTGGATGGTCTTGCGCACGAGCCCCGCGGTCTCCGTGAGGTCGCCGGCCTCGACGAGCAACTTGTCGAGCTGCCAGATGAACGCCGCGTCGTAGCCGAGCGAGGTCGCGTTGAAGAGGTAGTTCGGGATGGTCGGATCGGCCGGCTCATTTCCGAAGACGCCGCCTTCGCCCAGAATCAGCGGGACGGTGCGGCTCGCGATGCGCGGGTCGCCGGCGGCCGCGGCGAGCTCTTGGCGCGACGGGATGCCGCCGGTCTTGTGGTAGACGTGCACGTCGTACGCGCCCACGCCGGTCTCCGCGCGAGCGAGCTGCGCGAGGTAGACGTGCGCGGTGCCGGCGGTGACCGTCGCGCCCGGCATCGCGGAGCGCACCGCGTCGCCGATCCCGCGGATCGAGCGGCCGAGGACGTGCCAGGGGACGGCGCTCTCGTCCTTCACGCAGTTCGGCGAGAGCGCCTCGGGCTCGTTGACGATCTCGACCGCGAACGTCACGGCCGGATCGAGCTTGGCGACGATCGGCGCGGCGACGTTCTCGGCGAAGCGGGCGCACGCGTCCGCGTCGGTGAGGATCGCGTGCGTGAGCGCGTCCCCCTCGCGCTTCCACGAGTTGCCGTCGAGGAGAGTCCAGTAGACGCGGACGCCGAGCAGCCGAGCGCACTCCTCGAGGACCGCGACGCTCTCGAGCAAGCGCTCGTGCGGTCGCGCGGGGCGGCCGTCGCCGGTCACGATGCCCTCGCCGTTCTCGCAGAGCCACACGCGCACCGCGCCGAAGCCGATTTCGGCCGCGCGGATGAGCGGCAGATACGAGCGCATCGCGTCGAAGTCGCACGGCCACGTCGGAAAGCGCTCGTTGGGCGCGAGATCGTGGCCGTACGCGCCGTCGATCCACGGAAGGCTCACCCCGAAGAGCGGAACCTCGTCACTCATCGGCGACGACAATCGTGTTCCCGGTCGTGGCTCCGCCCGTCTTGCGGGCCAAGCGATCCGGCACGCGGAGCGCGACGACGCCCTGGGCGACGTTCTCGCCGCGGAGCGCGCTCGCGAGCATCCCCGCGTTCCAGTCGTCGTCCCACGCGTAGTTGAAGCTGTTGCACGCGACGCAGCGCTTCTCGAGACCCTCGCGCACGATGTCGCGCGCGAGATCGCTCGAGAGCGCCTCGACGAGCGACTCGTGCTTGATGTTCCGGCCCTGGTGCCAGCACAGGTAAAACCCGTGATCGCTGAAGCCGATGAACTTCTGCGGGATCTTGCAGCCGTCGATCGGCCGGTACCGCTTGCCCTTGCGCGCGTAGAGCTCGAAGTGCTCGAGGAGCTGCTGCCTCTGGTTGAACCAGATGCCGGCGTCGGCGCATTCGGCCGCGATGCGAACGAGCTGCTCGTGCGCGCTCTTCTCTTGCTCGGGCGTCATCTGCAGGTGCTCGGTCTCGGGGACGACCTCGACGTGCGAGAAGCCGCAGTACGCGTAGCGCCGCTTGCCGATCGACTGGATGTGCTTGAAGAGGTCGTACAGCTCGCCCGCGTTGTCGCGCTGCATGACCGTGTTCGTGCCCCATTGGATCTTCGTCTCGGCGAGCCAGCCGAGCGTGCGCATCGTGCGCTGCCAGGTCCCCTGGCGCTGGCGAATGTGGTCGTGCGATTTCTCGAGGCCGTCGACCGACACGGTCATGCAATCGAGCTTCGAGAGGAAGTCGAGCCTGTCGCGCTTGATCAGCGTGCCGTTGGTGACGAGCTGCACCTTGATGCCGAGCGAGAACGCGTGCTCGAGGATCTCGTAGATCGCCGGGTGGACGAACGGCTCGCCGCCCGAGAAGGAGATCGTCTCGACGCCGACCTCGCGCGCCTCGGTGAGCCCGCGCTTGCAGACCTCCTTGTCCATGAAGATCGCCTCGGACGGTCGCCGGCACATCTGGCACGTGAGGTTGCAGTACTCGCTCATCGCGACGTCCATTCGGACGAACGAGCTGAAGAGCACGTCGCTGCCGCACGACGGACACTTCTCGCGCTCGAGCGCCTCGCGGCCGCTCATGGCGTGGGTCACCTCGGTGCCGCATTTGCAGCGTCGTGTTTTCAAGCGACCTCCGAGTCGGCGACCTGCTTGGCCGTGACGAAGCCTCCGCCCGCGCTCGTGGCGGCCTCGACGTCGGAGCACGCCGCGAGGCAGCCCGGGCACCGCGCCGTGAGCGCGAGCACGTTGAGCTGCTTCTGGATGGGCGAGTGCCAAACGTCGCCGAGGCGGTCCGCGTAGACGTTGCCCATTTTGTCTTGGCGCATGAAGAAGCACGGGTAAACGTCGCCGCGCCAGTCGACGAGCATGAACTTCGACGGCAAGTAGCAGCCGCCGGCGGGGATGGGGCGCTCGCCGTCGATCAGGTAGCCCGGGATCGCGGGGAAGAGCGACTCGGTGTAGATGCGCACGTTGCGCTTCTCGGCGTACGCGCGGATCTCGTCGAGACGCGCCTGGATCGCGTCGCGCTTGCCCTTGTTGAACTTCCGGAGGAGCGAGAAGCGCGCGATGTCCTTGTCGGGCCCCGAAATCTCGGTCTGGAACGGCTGGTAGGAGACCTCGCCGATGCCGTGCTGGGCCGCGAGATCGACGATGTGCTCGAGCGTCGCCATCGTCTCGCTCATGATGACGCCCGAGAGGCCGATGCGGATCCCGCGCTCGACCGCCGCGCGCACGGTGCGCATCGACTTCTCGTAGACGCCCTCGCCGCGGAGCTCGTCTTGGATCGGCTGCGGGCCGTCGATCGAGACGTGGAGCTGCACCGACGGCGTCTTCGCGAGGCGGTCGAGGTGCGCGTCGGTGATCATCGTGCCGTTGGTGACGATCTCCTGCGTCGTGTAACCGAGCGCGTGCGCGTGCTCGACGATGTCGAGGAAGTCCTTGCGCATGAACGACTCGGCGCCGCAGGGAATGAACGTGCGGGCGCCGAGCGCGTACGCGTCGGCGAGCATCTGCCTGGCGATGTCGGTCGGGACGCCGTGCTCGCGCAGCTCCCACACGCTGCACATCTTGCATTGCAGATTGCAATAAACGGTGAGCTCGACGGCGAGCTGCTCGAGGGGTCGTGCGAGCGCCCAATGGGGCTTCGGAGGTTTCGTCATGGGCTTTGCTCCGCGCGCTCGCGCCGGTGGTGGGTGAGGACGTTCTCGATGTCGTTGGCGTGGCCGTTCTTCACCCAGCAGCCGCGCTTCTCGTCGCGGACGTACCAGCGGAGGTCGGCGCGGACGCGCGCCGCGAGGACGGTGTCCTCGGGGTACTTGTCCATGAAGTGAATCGCGTTGCGCACGTAGGTGTCGTACGTCGGCTCGAGCGTGCGGACCTCGCAGCGGAACGGATCGCGCGGGTGCGTGTCCTCGATGTGGAGGACGCGCGCGCCGAGCGCCGGAACGAGATCGTAGCCGGACTTCTCGAGGCGATAGCCGTACTCGATGTCCTCCATGCCCCAACCCACGAACGACTCGTCGAAGCGCGGCGTCTCCGCGGTTCTGCGAATCGAGAAGTTGCACGAATAGACGTAGAGCCACCTCGTCGGGTGCGTCGCGATGCCCTCGCCCTCGGGGCCGAGATCGCTCACGCGATCGTCGGGCTCGGCGTCGTCGAAGTCGTCCCACGAGATGGGCGTCCTCGGGGGGCTGCTCAAGAAGGCGCGGCTGCGGTAGCCGACGGCGATCCGCGGTTGGGACGCGCCGGCGTGGGCCGCGACGTGCTGCGCGACGAAATCGGACGCGACGAGCACGTCGTCGTCGACGAAGACGATGACCTCGCCCTCGGCGCGCGCGATTCCGAGGTTTCGCGCCTGGCCTGCGCGGAAGCCGAGGTTCTCTTGCCACGCGTAGACGATTGGGAGGCGCCCCTCGAACGAGCGCGCGACCTGGGGCGTGTGGTCGCTCGAGCCGTCGTCGCAGACGACCACCCGCGCGAGCGCGTCGCCCTGCGTGGTGAGACACGCGAGCAGCTGCGAGAGCCTCTCGGCGCGGTTGTACGTGGGGATGACCACCGTGGCCTTCATGGGACGGGACAATCTACCACGGCTTCGAGGTCCAACCCTCGGGCTCGAGCTTCGGCGACGAGCGCGGAGCGGACGTCCGGGGTTTCGACCACGACGCGCGCGCTGCACGAAATTCCAGCCTCGCGCAGACGCTCGACGCCCGCGAGGAAATCCGCGAACCGCCCCCTCGAGCGCGTGATCCGGTCGTACGACGCCTCGTCGAACGCGAGCACCTCGACGACCGCGCGATCGAGCCCCGCCTCGCGCGCGTCGTGGGCCACGCCCTGGGCCGCGAAGGGGAGCGCCGTCGTCTCGCTCGTGATCTGGCGGATCCCGGCGGATTTCGCGGCGCGAACGAAATCGAGGAACCCCGGGTGACTCGCGGGCTCGCCGCCGAGGAGATAGAGCGCGCGGGCGCCGACCTTCACCGCGTAGGCGAGTCGGTCGAGCAGGTCGTGGGTCGAGACGCCGCCGGGCTGGCAGCGGTGGAGCTTTCGGTGAAACGCGCACTCGAGCGGGCACGCGCCGCCGAACTCGACGCCCACCCATTCGGGGCGACCGCACGTCTCGTCGATGTCCACGCGCGCCTGCTCGACGAAGCGGTCGATCGCGGGATCGTTCGGGTGGAGGCTCGCGAGCGTCACGAGGTTCTTCTCGTACCCTACGAAGAGCGAGCGCTCGGGCTTCCTCGCGCGGAACGGGTTGCGCGGCGCGGGCTCGTCGGCGTCCACGACGTGATAACCGATGGCGAAGCGAGAGAACACGAAGTGGGCCCCGGTCTCGGATAGACGGTAACCGAGGTCCAAATCTTCGAGCCCCCACCCCGAAAAATCGCGCGCGAAGCCGCCGGCGCGCGCGAGCGCCGCGCGCGTCACCGAGAGGTTGCCGGTGTAGGCGAGCCGCCAGGGCTCGCTCAGCCAATCGACGTTGTCGAAGCACGCGCGCAAGGTCGGCTCGCGCGAGCGGTCGGGGATGATGGGGATCGCGCCGGCGCGCACGTCTTCGAGCGAGTGCGTGAAGCCGATGTCGTGGAGGTTGTAGCCGGACAGGTAACCGAGCACGCAGGCGTCGTCGACGCGCTGGTGGATCCAGTCGAGCGCCCACAAGAAGTCCGGCTCCACGGCGACGTCGGCGTCGAGGAAGGCGAACGTGTCGTGGCGGGCCTCGTCGGCGCCGCGCTGGCGCGCCATCCCCGCGCGGAAGGTCCCGACGTCGCCCGCGCGCTCGATGAGGCGAACGTTCGGCGGGATGCACGGGCGAAGCGAGCTCTTCGACCCGTCGTCGACGACGATGACCTCGAAGCAGTCTTCCGGGTAATTCTGCGCCGCGAGGCGCTTCACCACTTCGGTCAGCGTCTCGTGGCGGTCGCACGCGGGGACGATGACGCTGATCTTCGTCGGCTCGTGGCTCCGCGCCCGGACGAGACCGTGCGCCTCCATCCCGTCGAGCCGCGGGATGGCGAGCACGTCCCCGCTCCAATCGAGGCTCTCGCTGACCGTGAAGGCTCGCTCGTAGCCCGCGCGTGCCACGGCCTCGCGCGCGGCCGGCGTGATGTCGCCGTACGGGTACGCGAAATCGCGAATCGCGATGCCGAGCTTCCGCTCGAGGATCTCGCGCGAGCGCGCGGCTTCGTCGTCGAGGCGGCGAGCGTACGCGGCGGCGTCCTCGTCGTAGAGCCGCCACGACATGCGCGGGTGCGTGCGCGAGTGCGAGCCGATCGTCCAGCCGGCGTCGCGGAGCGCGCGCAGCTCGTCCCACCCGAGCACCTCGTCGCTCGTGCCGACGTAGTCGGTGGGCACGAACACGGTCGCTGGAAGATCTCGGCGCGCGAGCGCGAGGAGCGAGCGGTGCGCGTCGTCGAACGTCAGCGCGAACCGACTCGGGTCGCGCGCCGCATCGGCGAGCGACCCGAGCCTCCGTCCCGCGGCGCGCTCTTTCTCGAGGATCGCGTCGAGCTGGTCGAGCGTGATCGCGAGGCGCCGTTCGTCGCCGACGTAATGGAGACACAGGATCATGCGGCGCTCGCGGACTCTACATGCCGGAGCGTTTTCGTCCATCCCGGAAGGCGCGAGGCCCTTCGTAGCCGCGATCACCGTGCGTCATCGGCACGCCAGAACAGAGGTGTGACATCCGAGCGCGTCGGCTCGAAGTCGCGCGAGTGCACGCGGCGGCGGTGACGATGGCGCCGCAGGCGATACGCCGGAGAGCGGTCACCCCCGCGCCTGCGCGACCGTTCGCTTTGGCCCGCATCATTCGGCGCTACTTGCAGCTGCCGTAGTCCGGGGGTTGGCACGTGCCGCCGACGCAGAACAGATCGACTGCGCACTCGCCGCCCCCCACGGTGCACGGCGCACCCTGCGGCTTCGGCGGCGTGCAAACGCTCGCGACGCAGATCAAGCCGGCGTCGCAGACGGCGATCGCGTCGGGTTGGCAGGGCCCGCCCGCGTTGGAGACCGGCATCGGCGCGCACTGCTTGGTCTGGGCGTCGCAAACGAGGTTCGGGTCGCACTCGTCGCCGACGGGGCAAGGCGCGCCCACGCCCACGGGGTCCACGCAAACTCCCGAGCCGAGACAGAGGGACGGCGATGCGCAAAGGCTCGTGCAGGGCTGCCCCGTGGTCGGAGGCGCGAGGCACTTCCCCGCGACCGGATCGCAATACAAGCCCACGTCGCACCCCGAGCTCGACACGTCGCAGGCGCCGCCCTGCGGGATCACGGGCGCGCACGTCGTCGTCGCCGCGGCGCAGTAGAGACCGTCGCCGCAGCGCGAGGCCGAGCAGTCGGCGCCCGCCGCGCCGAC
The DNA here is from genome assembly GCA_963731595.1 of uncultured delta proteobacterium. GTDB lineage: Bacteria > Myxococcota_A > Polyangia > Polyangiales > Polyangiaceae > DASXHD01. The sequence goes on along the minus strand of CAVSWE010000007.1, from coordinate 265,611 downwards.
TGCTTCGCACGTTCCGCAGACCAGCTCGCTGTCGGGCGAGGGCGTGCCCGGTTTGCAGAAACCGCTCTGACACTGCCATCCGGTCCCGCAGGGAGCGTTCGCGGCGAGCGTCCCTCGAAGGATGCATGTTCGTCCGTCGCAGGAATCCAGCGAGCAGGCATCGAGCTGACTCACGAGGTCGTTCGTGCCCGGCGCCGTCGAGGCTTCGACGCAGGCGTCGACGTAAGCGCTCTTCTGCGTCGGATCGACGAAGCCACCGCAGCGTTGGAAATGGGCGACCTGCCGATCGAACAAGCTCGCGCAGCTCGTCTCCACGCTGAGCCCGCCGCACGCGACGGCGAGCGCGAAAGACGCGACCGCTGCGACTGCGCAGGAGCGGGCGAGACTCACGCCGCGTGCTCGCCGACATCGTAGCGTGCCGCCTGCAGGCGGAACATTCGCGCGTAGAGGCCGTCCTTCGCGAGGAGATCGGCGTGCTTGCCCTCTTCGACGACGCGGCCGCCGTCGAGCACGACGATGCGATCGGCCATGCGCACGGTGCTGAAGCGGTGCGTGATGAGGATCGCCGTGCGGCCGGCTTTGAGCGTCTGGAAGCGCTCGAAGAGCTGGTGCTCGCCCTCGGCGTCGATGGCCGCCGTCGGCTCGTCGAGGATGAGGAGCTCGCTGCGCCGCATGAACGCGCGGGCGAGCGCGAGGCGCTGCCACTCGCCGCCCGAGAGCCCGACGCCGCCGAACCAGCGGCCGAGCATCGTCGCGTACTTCTGCGGCAGGCGTCCGATGAGGTCTTCGACGCCGCCTTCGCGCGCGGCCTGGACGACGCGCCCGTCGTCGCCGGCGTCGGGGAGCCAACCGAGGCCGATGTTTTCGCCCGCGGTGAAGTTGTATTCGGCGGCGTCTTGGAACACGACGCCGATGCGGCTCCGGAGGGCGCCGCGCTCGACGTGCGCGATGTCCTCGCCGTCGAGCTCGATGCGCCCGCCGGTCGGACGGCACAGCGCCGTGAGGAGCTTCACGAGCGTCGTCTTCCCCGCCCCGTTCGGACCGACGAGCGCGATGGTCTCGCCAGCGGCGACGTCGAACGACACGTCGGTGAGCGCGTCCTTCTTCGCGTCCGGGTAGGCGAACGTGACGTGCTCGACGTGGAGCGACGGCGCGCTTCCCGGCGGACGGAACGTCGCCGACGCACGGTCGTCGTCTGGGATCGCGAGGTACTCGAAGAGGTTCGCGATGTAGAGGTTGTCCTCGTACGTTCGCGAGATCGTGGTCATCGCGCTCTCGAACGAGCCTTGCGCCTGGCGAAACGCCGAGAGGCACAACGTCATCTCGCCGAGGGTGATCGTGGCCATCACCGCGCGGGCTACGACCGACGCGTAGACCGCGTAAAAGACGAGGGCGGAGAGGGCGCCGAGCACCGTCACCGCCAAGCCGCGACGCGCCGCGAACCTTCGATCCTCTTCGGTGAAGCGGTCCTGGTACCTGCGGAACCGATCGATGAGCATCGGCCCGAGCGAAAAGAGCTTCACCTCCTTCGCGTACCAGTCGCTCGTGAGGAGCGACTGCAGGTAGCCGGCCTGGCGCTCGTCCTGCGTGCGCCCGACCTTGATCGCGAACTCCTCGCCGGCGTACTTCGTCTCCGCGAGGAACGGGAGCGACGCGAGGCCGAGCGCGACGACCGCGAACGGGCTGAGCGGCAAGAGCAACGCGGCGAGACCGACGATCGTGATCGCGTCGCGCGCCAGCGAAAAGCCGTGGGTGATGATCTCGACGGGCCGCCAGCTCGACTGCTTGCGCGCGCGGTCGAGCATGTTCATGAAGTCCGGGTCTTCGAAGTGCTCGAGCGAGAGGCCGAGCGCCTTCTGGAAGATGAGGACGTCGACGTGGGTCGCGAGGCGACTCCGGAGCTGCGACGAGAGATAGCCCGCGAGCTGATAGGCTGCGTGCTTGCTCATGAAGAGCGCGAGCTCGACGCCGACCCAGCCGAGCGCCGGGCGGATGTCGTGCGCCGTGCTCGTCGCGCCGAGGACGACGGCGTCGACGATGCGCTTTCCGACGTAGGCGAGCGCGATCGGCAGGAGCGCGTCGAGCACCTGCGCGCCGAGGTACGCGAGCACGAGCGGCCGGCTCACGCCGAACGCGAGCTTGATCGTCTGCCGCAGGTTCGAGAGCAGCAGCGCCGCACGCGCGAAGAAGCTCATTTCCGAGACCGAACGAATCGATCGATCGCGGCGATCCAGTCACGCTGCCAGCGGTCCTCGGCGTAGTCGCGCTCGGCCATCGCGCGGCTCTCGCGGCCCATCTTCGCGGCCAGATCCGCGTCGTCGAGCAGCATGCGGCACGACTCGCGGAGCGACTTCGCGTCGTCGACGACGAAGCCGTTCTTGCCGTGCACGACGTAGCGCTCGATGCCCGGGATTCGGAACGACACGACCGGCATCCCGGTCATCATCGCCTCGATCAGAGTGATCGTGTACTCCTGCTCGCCGTCGTGCAGGTAGAGGCGCGAGCGACGAAGCGCGCGCTGGATGTCCTCGTAGCGATGAAGCTGCTTGCTCGCGTCGAGGTGGTCGACGTGGGTCGTCGGCAGGCCCTCGGTCGCTTCCGCGTACGTCTCCCAGTGCCAGCCGCGGTCCTTCCACGAGTGGATGATCGAGAGGATGGTCGCGTCCTCGCCGGTCCAGCCGCCGTACGCGCTCGGGTCGAGACCGAGCGGAATGTAAGGGAGGTCGACGCCGAACTTGGCTTTCACCCAGTCCACGGTGTTCGGGTAGAAGCTCACGACCGTGAAGTCGTCGCGCGAGAGGAGCTCGCCCCACTCGGCCTCGGTGAGCTCGCGCACCTTCGACACGCGGTAGAGCTTCGGGATCGAGCGGCGCTCGCGGAAGAGCGTGAACTGCCAGTTGAACATCAACCAGGCTAGGTCGAAGTCCGCCGGGAAACGCATGCCGCCGTGAAGCGGCTCCTTCTGGTCGAGGAGCCGCGCGAAGTCCTCGGGGCCCCACTCGAGCTGCGCGTCGTCGAACGTCGCGACGAGATCGTGCACGTTCGGCAGGCGCGGGCGCCAGTACTGGAACTGATCCCAGTTGCCGAGGAAGTACGTGGGAAGGCCCACGCGTGCGAAGTGGTACTGCACCCCGGGGTGCGTCGGGACGATGAGCGTCTTGTACTGCGGGACCATCATCGCCGCCGGAGCACCTGGACGAGATGGAGATGAGCGCGCGCCTCGGGAGCGAGCTGGCGCGTGAGCTCGCCGGCGGCGTCGATGATCGGGACCGAAGGGGCCATCGCGGCGAGGGCGCGCGAGTCGGCGGGGCACGGGTGCGCGGCGACGATGACGTCGGCCCGCTGCACCGCGTCGGCGATCGAGGCGGACGGCGTGGCTCGCCCTCGGGGCGCAACCCCTGGAGCAGGATCCGAGGCGCGAAGCGCCGCGCGGAGCGCGTCGAGACCGAGCGGCGGAATTGTCGCTGCGAGGACCGCGCTGTCGACGACCGAGACCTCGACGTCGGCGTCGAGGAGCGCGCGTACGAGCTTCATCGGCGTGCTGTCGCGGACGTCGGTCGTCCCGGCTTTGAACCCGATGCCGATGACCGCGACGCGCTTGGGCCGGTGACGGAGCACCGCGCGGACGAAATAGTCGACGTGCGCGCCGTTCGACTCGAGGATGCTCGCGACGAGCGGCGCGTCGACTCCGAGCGCGCGCGCCTGCGACGCGAGCGACGAGACGTCTTTGGTGAGGCACGCGCCGCCGAACGGCATTCCGGGCCGGAGATAGGCCGCGGACGTATTGAGCTTCTTGTCGCGGCAGAGCAGATCCATCACGGCGAACGGGTCGACGTTCGCCGGCTCGGCGATGCGCGCGACCTCGTTCGCGAACGACACCTTGAGCGCGTGCCAGACGTTCGCGACGAGCTTGAGGACCTCGGCGCTCCCCGGGTCGGTGCGCACGAGGTACTGGCGCTGGTCGGCGTAGAGCGTCTCGACGCGCTCGGCCGCGCGCTCGTGGACCGTCGCGTAGACGATGATCTCCGGCTCCTCGACGTCGCGCACGGCGCAGCCCTCGCGCAGGAACTCGGGGTTGAGCGCGAGCGTCACGAGCTCGCCGAAGGCCGAGCCGATGGCGTCGTGGATGCGCTTGCAGACGCGCTCGTGCATGCCCGAGGGAACCGTGCTGCGAATCACGATCGTGTGCGAGCGCGACGCGGCGACCGCAGCGCGCGCGATGGCCTCGCACGCGTCGAGCACGTCGGTCACGACGAGCGTGCCGTCTTCGCCGAGCGGAGTGCCTACGCAGACGAGCGAGACGTCCGAGGCGGCGACCGCCGACGCGAGATCGAGGCTCGGAAAGAGGCACCCGCGGCGCAGGCCTTCCTGCAGGCGCTCGGCGAGCTCGGGCTCGTCCATCGGCGCGATGCCGCGCGCGAGCGCGTCGACGACGTCGCGTTTGACGTCGATTCCGTGCGTCGGGACGCCTTTCGCCGCGAGCGAGCCCGCGACGACGCATCCCACGTAACCGAGACCTACGACTGTGACTTTGTGTCCTGACAAGCACCCCACGTCTATCACTTCGGCCTATCGTCGTCCCGCGGGATCACGTCTCCGACGCGAGGGCGCAGGCGCAGGGCGCGTGTCCTGGCGTACGATGTCGTGATGTCGGTCGCCTACCGCAGCGTCGCCCAGGGCCCGACCAAGACCATCGTCATCGCGCCTCCGGCGCGGTGGTTCGCGCTGATCCTGACGATCCCGTTCCTCCTCACGTTCAATCGCAGCTTCATGAGCCTCGTGGCGCCGATCCCGGTGCTCCAGGGCGACGGCTTCTGCGGGAACGCGTCGCCGAATTTCGGCGAGTACATGGCGGCGCTGGGCTGGGCCGAAGAGGTTCGGGAGATCCTCGCGCTCCTCGCGCTCGTCGCGGTCGTCGTCGCGCTGACGACGCTCGTTCTGCCGAAGACGATCGTCGTCGTGGATCGCGCCGCGCAGATCGTCAGCGTGCGCACGCGGCGCGGACAGCAGGCCCTCGCCTTCGGCGATCGGCCGGTGCTCGTCCAGCGCGACGGCGCGTGGTTTCTGCACGCCGGCGCGCTCGCGCCCATCCGGATCGCGTGGCGCGGCGCGAGCCGCGCGGCGATCGCCGAGCTCCGCGCCGCCCTCGCGGCCGTTCGGCCCTGACGTCGCGCGCGACTTGCCCGTGTTATCGTCGTCCCGCGTGAAGTCGCCTGCGTCGCGTGGTCGGGAGTTCGGGCTCGTCATGGGCGTCGCGCTTTCGATCGCCGCGGTCGTCGTGGCGCGCCGCCACGGCGTCGCGTGGGCATACGGTCCGGGCGCTTGCGCGGCCGTGCTCGTGGTCCTCGCGCTCGCGACGCCGGCGCTGCTCCGCGCGCCCGCCGACGCGTGGGCGACGCTGGGCCGTCTCATCGGCCGCGTCACGACGCCCATCCTCCTCGTCGTCGTCTTCGCGATCGTCGTCGTCCCCATCGGCGTGCTCATGCGTCTCTTCGGCAACGACGCCCTTCGATTGCGCCGCGATCCCAAGGCGACGACGTACTGGATCGAGCGAACGCGGCGAACGTTCGAGCCGCGCGATTTCGAGCGCCTCTCGTGAGCCCCGTCTACATCCTGGGTCTGTCCGCCTACTACCACGACAGCGCCGCGTGCTTGCTGCGCGACGGCGAGATCGTCGCCGCCGCGCAGGAAGAGCGGTTCACGCGCAAGCGGCACGACGCGGCCTTCCCGACGAAAGCGGTCGCGTGGTGTCTCCGCGAGGAGGGCATCGGCGCCGAGCGCGTCGATCACGTCTGCTTCTACGACAAGCCCGTGCGCAAGTTCGCGCGCATCCTCGAGACGCACCTCGCGTTCGCGCCGCGAGGCTTGCGTACGTTCTTGATGGCGATGCCGGTCTGGCTCCGCGAGAAGCTCTGGACCGCGCGCGAAATCGAAGACGACCTCGGCTCCTACGAGGGCGAGGTGCTCTTCACCGAGCACCACCAGGCCCACGCCGCGAGCGCGTTCTTTCCGTCGCCGTTCGACTCGGCCGCCGTCTTGACGCTCGACGGCGTCGGCGAGTGGGCGACGGCTTCGGTCGGCGTCGGGCGCGGCGAGACGCTCGAGCTCCACCGCGAGATCCATTATCCGCACTCGCTCGGGCTTCTTTATTCGGCGTTCACGTACCACGCCGGGTTTCGCGTCAACTCGGGCGAATACAAGCTCATGGGTCTCGCGCCGTACGGCAAGCCGCGCTTTCGCGACGTCATTTTGCGCGAGCTCATCGATCTCAAGGACGACGGCTCGTTCCGGCTCAATCTCGACTACTTCGATTACGGCGCCGGCTTGAAGATGACGAACCGGCGCTTCGACGCGCTCTTCGGGGGGCCGCCGCGCCCGAGCGAGGGCAAGCTCACCGAGCGCGAGATGGACATGGCGGCGAGCGTCCAGAGCGTCACCGAGGAGGTGGTGCTCCGCATCTGCCGCGACGCGCACGAAAAGACGCGCGAGACCGACCTCTGTCTCGCAGGCGGCGTGGCGCTCAACTGCGTCGCGAACGGCAAGATCGTGCGCGGCAAGACCGGCTTTCGGCGCATCTGGGTGCAGCCTGCCGCGGGCGACGCGGGCGGCGCGCTCGGGGCGGCGCTCGCGACGTGGCACACGCATCTCGGACGGCCGCGCGGCCCGCGCGGAGATCGCGATGCTCTCCGCGGCGCCCTCCTCGGCCCGCGATTCGACGGCGCGCAGATCGACGCCGCCCTCGCCGAGCACGGGGCGCGCGCCTCGGTGCTCGAGCGCGACGCGCTCTACGACCGCGTCGCCGAGCTCCTCGCCGAGGGCGCGATCGTCGGCTGGTTCCAGGGCCGCATGGAGTTCGGCCCGCGCGCGCTCGGGGCGCGGTCGATCCTCGGCGACCCGCGCGACGCGACGATGCAGCGACGGATGAACCTCAAGATCAAGTTCCGCGAGTCGTTCCGTCCGTTCGCGCCGGCGGTGCTCGCCGAGCACGCGGCGGAGTACTTCGACCTCGCGGGCGACTCGCCGTACATGCTCGTCACGGCGCAGGTGAGAGACGAGCACCGCATCGCGCTCTCGCCGGAGGACGCGAAGAAGACGGGCATCGAGCTGCTCAACGTGAAGCGCTCGACGCTCCCGGCCATCACCCACGTCGACGGCTCGGCGCGCCTGCAGACCGTGACGCGCGACGCCAACGCGCCGTTTCACGATTTGCTCTCGGCCTTCCACCGGCGCACCGGCTGCCCGGTCCTCGTGAACACGAGCTTCAACGTCCGCGGCGAGCCCATCGTGTGCACCCCTCGCGAGGCGTACACGTGCTTCATGCGGACGGAGATCGACTACCTCGTCCTCGAGGACCGGCTCCTCGACAAGCGCGAGCAGCCGGAGTGGAAGGAAGACGGGTGGCGGGAGCGCATCGCGCCGGATTGACGTACTCGAGCGACCACGTCGAGCGCGAACGCGCAGCTCGCTGAAGAGAACGGGCCCACACCCACTGGCGAACTCGATGACCCCCGGGGAAACGCCCCCACGACCGCATGGCGACGTGACGTCACCCGCTGGGATATCGCCATCACCCGAGGGGAAATGCCCCCACGACCCGAGGAAGATCGGGCATCACCCACGGCCGAGCGCGCGCGAGACGCCGCGTGATCGCCCTTCACCCGCGGGGGATCGCATTTCACGCAACTCGTTCGTCGTCTGCACCGACGGGGCGGCATGAGCAACTACCTCACCAAGGCGGAGCGCGAGGCCGAGGTTCGCAAGAACCTCGCTGGCGTCTCCAAACACATCACCAAGAACGTCGTCCTCAACGGGACGAGCGTCTCTGCGAAGGACATCGCGAACGTTCTTCAGTCGACGATCTCGGCTGACGACGTCTGCGATGAGCTTCGTTTGAAGCTGGCCGAGGCTCTCAAATCGGCGCGCGCGGCGCAAACGTCGGCGAAGGCGATGAAGAAGGCACTCAAGCAGTACGTCATCGCGCATTTCGGCGAATCGAGCCCCGTGCTCGCCGACTTCGGGTTCTCTCCGCGCAAGCTCGCGCAAAAGACCGTGGCGGAGAAATACGTGGCGGTCGAGAAGCAGCTCGCGACCCGCGCGGCTCGTCACACGATGGGCTCGCGGCAAAAGGCGGCGATCCACGGACAGGTCGAGAGCCCTGCTCCGCAAGCGCAGCCCGCGCCCGCTCAGCCCGCGGCCGCGCCGCCGGCCGTGAACGGGACGACGAACGGCACCACCCAAGCCGTGCTCTCGCTCAATGGCATCGGTCACTGACACTCGACTGAAAATAAGGAGACGGGAGGCCTCTCGAAATGCGAGGGCCCTCCCGTTTCTGTTTTGTCGGGCAGACCGAGGTGGTAGCTTCTTCGCCGATGGCACGCCGGAATCACGGCCTCCGCGTCGCGCGCGAGCTCGCGCGGTTCGCGCTCGAGAACAAGAAGTGGTGGCTCGTGCCGATGCTCGTGGTCTCGCTCGGGCTCGTCGCGCTCGTCGTCTTGTCGACGACGCCGCTCGCGCCGTTCATCTACTCGGCCTTCTGAGCCGGATGCGTCTCGGGGCAGTCGCCGGTCGAATCGGGCTCGCCGCGGGCAGCGTCCTCGTCACGCTGGCGATCGCGGAGCTCGGCGTGCGCGCGGCGGGGATCGCCCCCGAGCGTTACCACCGCCCGCGCACCCTCGAGAACGCGGACAAGACCGCCGCCGTCGACGCTTACCCGACGAACCCGCGCGGCTACTTCGACCTCGATCTGCGTGACGCCGCGACGCGCGCGCGGCTCGGCGGGCTCGGGCTCGACGTCGCGAAGGCCTCGCGCTGGACGCCGCACGCCGTCGAGCTCCATTACAACGCGCACCGCTGCCGCGATCGCGACGTCGGGCCGAATCCGCCGCCCGGCACGACGCGCATCCTCGTGCTCGGCGACTCGTTCACCGAGGGCGAAGGCGTTCGCGAGGCCGACACGTTCTCTCGCCGCCTCGAGCGGGACCTCCGCGCGGCGGGTCGCGACGTCGAGGTGCTCGACTGCGGCAGGCGCGGGCGCGACTTCCCCGCGTTGTGGGACGCGTTCGGCGAGCTCGAGGACGCGTACCACCCGAACGTCGTCGTCTACGCGATGGTGCTCAACGACGCCGTGCAGAGCGACGCGTTTCGCGCGCGCCAGAAGTTCTTGAACGACTGGATCCTCGATCGCCGGCGCATGCTGAGCGACGACGATCCGGGCGGCGACGCGGGGGGTCTCAGGCTGTGGGCGCTCGCGCGCGAGCGCGTCGAGTCGCGCCGCGTCGCTCGGGCGACGACGCGCTGGTACCTCGACATGTACGGGGCGGAGAACGCCGAAGGCTGGAGCGCGACGCGAGGCTACCTCGCGAAGATGCGCGAGCGCATGGACGGTCGATTCCTCGTCGCGCTCTTGCCGCTGCTCGTGAAAGGCACGCCCTACCCGTTCGCGCCGGCAGCGGCCGAGATCGAGCGCGCGTGCGCCGCATCGAACGTCTCGTTCGTCGACCTCGAGCCCGCCGTCGCGGGCATCGCGCCGGAGTCGCTCTGGGTGCACGCCGTCGACCTGCACCCGAACGAGCGCGCGCACGCGCTCTTCGCCGAGCGCCTCCGCGACCCGGTGCTCGCGCTGCTGCCGAAAACGCGATGACCCGACGCGAGCTCCTCCTCGTCTCCGTCGTGACCGTCGCGGTCCTCGCGCTCCTCGTCGCGCCGCTCTCGACGCCGTGCTGGTGGGACGCCGGCGCCGTCTACGCGCCGGGAGCGAAGTGGCTCCTCGATCACGGCTTCGACGCGCGGCCCGGCGTCTTTCCCGCCGATTTGTCGCGCGGGCACACGGCGCTCTTTTATTTGATCCTCGCGGCGGCGTATCGCGTGATGGGCGCGGGGCCCGTGGCCGGACACGTCGTGACCTTCGCGTTCGCGTGGATGGCCGTGCTCTTCACGTACGCGCTCGGCCGGCGTCTCTTCGGCGTCTGGGCGGGCGCGCTCGCGGCCGTGCTGCTCGTCGCGTCGCCGCTCTTCCAGACGATGGCGTCGATGGCGCTGCCCGAGATGGCGATGACCGCGCTCACCGCCGCGTCCTTTTACGCCTTCGCCCGCGGGCGCGTCGCAGAGAGCGCCGCGCTCGGGACGCTGCTCGTCCTCGTCAAAGAGGTGGGCGTCGCGTGCCCGCTGGCCATCGCGGGAGCGATCGCGCTCGAAGCCCTCGGGCGTCGCGACCGCACCGGCGTCCGGCGCGTCGCGATCGCCGTCGCGCCCGTGCTCGTCCTCGCCCTCTTCTTCGCCGCGCAGAAGATGGCCGAGGGTTGGTTCGTGCTGCCGTATCATGCGGCCCTCTTTCACGAGGAGCACTCGCTCGTGGAGCAGCTCGTGCGCGTCGCCAAGTCGCTCTTCGTCGACGGCCGTTGGATCGCGCTGCTCGCCGCGGCGGCGCTCGGGGTTTGGCGGCGCGACGCGCTCGCGCGCGCGTGGCGGGAGCACCGCGAGGTCTTCGTCGCGTTCGCCTTGTTCGCCGTGATGAACGTCGGGTTCTTCACCAAGATGTTCTTTCTCGAGCGCTACGTGCTGCCGGTCCACGTCTACGCGTGCGTCATCCTCGCCGGATGCCTCGCGGTCGAGGGCCCGCGATGGCCCGGCCTCGCCGCCGCCGCGGTCGCGATCGGCGTCGCGTTCTCGCGCCGCAGCGCCGGCACCGACATGACGAGCGGCGAGACGAGCTTCCGATACCTCCACGCCGTGCACGCGCACGAAGCGCTCTTCCGTCGGCTCGAGGCCGACGGCGGTGACCCGCGCGTCCTGACCGTCTGGCCGGTGACCGACGAGCTGCGCGAGCCCTTCCTCGGCTGGGTGCGTCGGCCCTTCCGATGCGTTCAGCCGGCCGAAGAGGGGTTCGGTCCCGTCGGACACGTGGACCTCATCATCGCCGTGCAGGGGCTCGGCGGCTTCGAGCGCTTGCATCGCGAGGCGCGCGCCCGCGGCTTTTCGCTGCTCGATCGCGCCGAAGAAGGCGGCGCGGCCATCGAGCTCTGGGGACCGCGTCGAACCGCCGCGCTGCCGGCAGAGCCCTGATCGGACGCGGGGCCCTCGGAGTGCTACCGTCAGCCGTGCTCCGCGGATGTTCATCACGCTCATGATCGTAGGCCTCGCGGGCCTGTTCTTCATGGCGATGCCGGCCTTCGGGCGACATGGCCACGCGCATCACGCTCATGCCCACGGCTCGCGGCTCCTTGGTCGGGGCGCGCGGTTCGCGCCGCGCGGCGCCGGCGGAAAAGCGGCGCTCGTCGCGACGAGCGCGAGCGGCGTAGCCGGGGCCGCGAGCGCGGGAGACAAGAGCCTCGCCGCCGAGACGCCGATCGAGCGGCTCCTGTTGGTCGTGCCGTCGCCGCGGGCGATCTGCAGCGTCCTCGCGCTCTACGGCGCGTTCGGCAACGCGCTCGTCCACGCCGGTCACCTGCGGGTCGTGCCCGCGGCGCTGCTCGCGGCGGTGCCGGCGCTCCTCGTCGAGCGCTTCCTCGTGCGGCCCGTGTGGAACCTGCTCTTCCGCTTCGAGGGTCAGCCGAGCTCGCCGCTCGACCAAATCCTCATGACCGAAGCGAAGGCCGTCGTGCCCTTTCGCAACGGGCGCGGCCTCGTCTCGGTGGTGCGCGACGGGCGCGTCGTCCAGCTGTCGGCGACGCTCCGCGAAGACCAAACCAACCTGCCCGTTCGCGTCGGCGATCGCGTGCGCGTCGAAGAAGTCGACGCGCCGCGCGAGCGCGTGATCGTGAGCATCCTCGACACCCCCTAGGAGAAATCATGCCCGAGCTCTCGTTGATCATCGCAGGCGTCGTCGTCCTCGTCGTCGTGCTGCTGACGATGGTGATGATCACCACCTTCCTCCGCAGCGTCGACGCGGGCGAAATCTTGCTCGCGAGCCGCGGGCGAAACCTTCGCATCTACCGAGGTCCCTGCAAGGCGCTCATCGTGCCGGTGCTCACGCAGATCCGGACGATCCCCGCGCAAGCGATCAACGTCGACATCGAGATCACCGATCAGACGGCGGACATCGATCCGAACGGGCGCTCCGCGCCGGTGAAGGTCACCGTGCGCGCGTCGGCGATCGTCAGCGTGGGCGAGGACGAGGCGATGGTGAACACCGCCGCGAACAAGTTCTTTTCGAAGTCGCAGGTCGAGCAGCTCTCGACGCTCACCGACGTGCTCTCGTCCGCCGGGCGCCGCGCGATCAACCTGCTCAAGCACGATCAGCTCTTCAACGTGCGGACGACCGCCGCTCCTCCTCCGAGCACGGCCCTCGCGGTCGCCCAGTCGACCGACCTCGCCGTCGCGCCGCGCGGCGAGGACGACGAGCTCGCGGTCATCATCAAGGACGCGTGCTCGCGCGAGCTCATGGATCTCGGGCTGTCGTTCAACAGCTTGAACATCAAGGCGGTCCTCAGCGAGGTTGCCGAGGCCCGGCGGCGCGAGTCGGCCGCGCGCGCGAAGGCGGACGCCGACGTCGTGCAGGCCCAAGAAGAGCAGCGCTCCCGCATCGCGCAGCTCGAAGCGGCGCAGAAGGTCAACGATCAAGAGCGCGCGCTCAACATGCAAATCGCCTCGAACGCCGCGGCGGTCGCGAAGGCCGAGGCCGAGAAGCAGGCCGCCATTCGACAGCGGCGCGAAGCCGAGCTCGGCGCCTCGCAGATCACCCAGGCGCGGGCCGACGCCGAGCAGAACCTCATCGCGCAGGAGGCCGAGGGCCGCGCGCAGGCGGCGCGCATCCGATCCATCGCCGAAGCCGAGGCCGAGGCCATCCGCCGAAAAGCGATCGCGCTCGTCGAGGCCGGCGGCGCGTATCTCGACCTGCGCCGGCTCGAGCTCGCGCCGGAGCTCACGCAGCAAGTCGCCGCGGCGCTGTCGAACGGGCAGTTCGTCAACTTCGGGACGAGCGGCGGCGGCGGGGAGCACGGCGCAGTGTCGACCGCGTCCGACGACGTGCTGCGCGTCGTTCAGACGCTCATGGCGGCGAAGGTGATCTCCGCGGGCCCCGTCGTCGAAAAGGAGCCGCCGCAGCAGGCGCCGCCGCAAGCGCTCCCGCCCGCGCGCCCGCGCGGCAGCTGAAGGCCCGCGTCAGAGCGGCGCGCCCTCGGTCCACGCCGCGAGCCCGCGTCCGGTCTCCGCGAAGAGCGGCGAGGCTCGCACGCCCGAGCGGTGCATGACGTACCGCGACGCGACGCCGAGGCACCCGAGCCCGTAGCGGATCGCGCCGCGAAACGAGATCGTCTGCATGCCGTCGAAGTAGAGCGTCGGGCACGAGATCTCGCCGATCGCGAAGCCGAGGCCGACCGTCTGCGCGATGAGCTCGTTGTCGAACGCGTAGTCGTTGCGATTCTCCGCGAGCGGCAGCGCCTCGAGCAGCGCGCGCGAGAAGGCGCGGTAGCCCGTGTGGTACTCGGACAGCCCGACGCCGAGCATCGCGTTCTCGAGGTGGGTGAGGCCGCGGTTGGCGACGAACTTCCACACCGGCATGCCGCCCTTGAGCGCGCTCTTCATGAGCACGCGCGACCCGAGCGCGAGATCGTACCCGCCGAACGCCACCATCGACGCGATCGCGGGCACGAGCTCGGGCTTGTACTGGAAATCGGGGTGCACCATGACGACCACGCCCGCGCCGGCGGCGAGCGCCTCGCGATAGCCGGTCTTCTGCGCCGCGCCGTAGCCGAGGTTCTTCCTGTGGACGAAGACGCGCGCGCCGAGCGAGCGCGCGAGCTCGCCGGAGCCGTCGCGACTGCCGTCGTCGACGAAAATGAGATCGTCGGCGATGCCCTTCGGAATGGCGTGGACGGTGCGTTCGAGCGTGGGCGCGACGTCGACGCCGGGCATGACCACCGCCACCTTGAGGCCGTTGAGCATCGTCGCCAACCTACACCGTGTCGAACCTTCGCCCTATCGCCGATCGTGTTAACGTGGGCGCATGGCGGGTCGCGTGTTCGTTACGGGGGTCGCGGGGTTTCTCGGGAGCAACCTGGCGCGTCACCTGCTCGAGAAGGGTCATTCGATCGTCGGCTGCGACAACCTCGCCGGCGGCTACGAGGACAACATCCCGAAGGGGATCGAGTTCCACCGCGTCGACTGCAACGACTTCGGCCAGATGCTCGCGCTCTCGCGCGGCGTCGACGTCGTCTTCCACACGGCCGCGACCGCGTACGAGGGAGCCAGCGTCTTCAGCCCGCACTACGTGATGCAGAACATCGTGACGGCGTCGTCGGGCGTCTTCAGCGCCGCCATCGCCGCTCGCGTGCGGCGCATCGTCTTCTGCTCGTCGATGGCGCGCTACGGCGCGGCCGCCGTGCCGTTCACCGAGGACCAGGCGCCCAAGCCCGTCGATCCATACGGCATCGGCAAGGTGACGTGCGAGCTGATGCTCGAGAACCTCTGCCGCGTGCACGGCGTCGAGTACGCGATCGCCGTGCCGCACAACATCTTCGGGCCCGGCCAGGCTTACGACGATCCGTACCGGAACGTCGCGGCGATCATGACGAACCTGATGCTCCAGGGACGGCAGCCCTTCGTCTACGGCGACGGCACGCAGCGGCGGACGTTCAGCTACGTCGACGACGTCGTTCCGTCGCTCGTTCGCCTCGGCTTCGACGACGGCGTCGTCTCCGAAGCGTTCAACCTCGGGCCCGACGAGGAGTTCGTCTCCATCCTCGATCTCGCGCGAATCCTCGCCGAGCTCATCGGCTTCGAGCTCCACCCGGTGTTCGCGGGCACGCGGCCGCAGGAGGTTTACCTCGCGACGTGCTCGGCCGACAAGGCGCGCGCGCGCCTCGGTTACGCGACGCGCACCACGCTGCGCGAGGGCCTGAAGGAGCTCATCGCCTTCGTGCGCGCGCGCGGCCCGCGCCCGTTCCGCTACAACGTCCCGCTCGAGATCGAGAGCGAGCGCATGCCGCGCACGTGGGCGGACAAGCTTTTCTGACGGAGGATGGCTCAGAGCCGGTAGCGGCGCTTGATGGTCGCGAGGTCGACGAGCGCGCGCGCGAAGTCCGCGGGCTTCACCTTCGAGCCCCGTACGAACGACCACCGTTCGAGCGGGCTCTCGTAGATCGACGCCGCGGCGTGCGCGCGACCGGCGGGATCCATCGTGAGAAAGCGCGCGAGGATCTCGGCGTCGAACACCCAGCCCGTGAAGAACGGCTCCGCGAAGACGCGCCCGAGCAAGTCGGTCGCGCGGAAGAGCTTGGCGCCGCACTGCGTGTCGTAGACGGGGAGCTCGAGCGCCATCGAGACGAGCGTCGCGCCGACGCGCCCGAGGTAGTGGCGCCACGCGAGGCGCTGGATTGAGCGGCCCATGAGCTTCACCCGCGAGCCCATGACGACGTCGATGCGTGTCTGCGACTCCGCGAGATTGACGAACGCGGCGAGCTCGGAGAACGGCGCGGCGAGGTCGGCGTCCCAGTACGCGACGTAATCGGGCCGGTCTTGCGCGAGCGCCGCGACGAACCCTTGCCGCACGGCCTCCGCTTTTCCGGAGTTCCGCTCGAGCCGCTGGACCGTCACGCCCCCGCGCGAGCCGCGAATCGACTCGAGGACGCGAGAGGTACCGTCCGTGCTGCCGTCGTCGACGAATCGTAAATCGACGTAGTGCCCCCGCAGCGCGAACGAACGGAACGCCTCGGCGTCGAGGCGCTCGGCTTCGTTGTAACAAGGCACGACGACGACGACGCGAGCCACCGCCCGCACATACACTCACCGCCCGGCGTTGGCCATCGCGGACAGAGAGAGCGTCAGCGACCGAGGGACTCGGCGCGGTTCACGATGCGCGGCGTGAGGAAGATCACGAGCTCGTTGCGCTCGTCGCTCGCGCGGCGCCGCTGGAAGAGCACGCCCAGGATCGGAATGTCGCCGAAGAATGGCACCTGGTCCAAGTTGCGGCCGGTGTTGCGCGTGTAGATGCCGCCGATGACCGCCGTGTGGCCGTCCATCACGAGCAGCTCGGTCTCGGCCTCGCGCTTGAGGATGGTCGGATTGCCGCGCGCCGACGTCTGGGTGAAGTCCGGCTCGTCGCGGTTGATGCGCACGTGCATCGAGACGCTGCCGTCGGCGGTCACGTGCGGCCGGACGAGGAGCTGGAGCTTCGCTTCCTGGAACGTCGTCTGGACGCCCTGCGCCGACACCTGCGAGAAGGGAAGCAACGTGCCCTGCGCGATGCGCGCCTCGCGGTTGTCGAGCGTCAAGACGCGCGGCGACGAGACGATGCGGACCATGCCGCTCGACTCCGCCGCCGAGAGACGCACGTTCAAGTTGATGTTGTTGTCGACCGACCCGAGCGAGAAGCCGAGCGCGCCGCCGGTGTCGGTTCCGACCGCGGCGGGCAAGTTGACCGCGAAGTTCGGGTTCGGGATCGTGCGCGTGAACGGCGAGAGACCGGCCGTCGGCGTCGTCTGATCGTAGTTACCGCCGGCGAGCCCGAGCCTCGAGGGGAACGCGATGCCCGTCGGGTTTCCGGTCGCCTGGCTGAAGGTCGCGTCGCCGCCCCACTGGATGCCGACGTCGCGCAGGTACTTGCTGGTCGCCTCGACGATGCGCGCTTCGACGAGCACCTGCGGCGTCTGCGTGTCGAGCGCGCGAACGAGCTCCTCGACGTGGTTCAAGTTGCCGGAGACGTCGCGCGCGATGAGCACGTTCGTCCGCGGATCGACCGCGATCGAGCCGCGGGGCGAGAGGAGGTCCCTCGCCCGCGCCTGGAGCTCCTCGGCGTTCGCGTAGCTCACGGGGATCAGCCGCGTCTCGAGCGGCGCGAGCTCCATCTCCTGCTTGTGGCGGGCGAGCTCGAGCTCGCGCTCTTTCTGGAGCACCGCCATCGGAGCCACGCGAATCAAGTTGCCCGTCCGCACCATGCCGAGGCCCTTGGCCTGCAAGATCACGTCGAGCGCCTGATCCCACGGCACGTTGCGCATGCGGATCGTGATCGTCCCCGACACGTCGTCGGCGGTGACGACGTTCACGCGGCCGATGTCGGCGAGGAAACGCAGGATGTTGTGGACGTCGGCGTCCTTCAGGTCGAGATCGATGCGGCGCCCGCTGTAGCGCTGGCCCGAGATCGACTGCGCGAAGCCTGCCTCGCTGCCGCCGGTCGTCGCCTCTTTCACGCCGTCGTTGCCTTCGGCTTCGTGGATCGACGTGAGCACCTTCGGCACGTCCGCCGGCTCGTCGTCGCGCTCCACCGTGCGGGAGTGCACGACGCCGAGAGGCGAGGTAACCTCGCTCTTCGGCACGTCGAACGACCAGACGAGCTTGTCGTCTTCGACCGCGACCTCGCCGTCGTCTGCGCCGGTGCGATCGATTTCGATCACGCAGTCGCCGCTCTTGTCGTCCTTGAAGGTGGAGACCGTGCGCAACGAGCCGTGGTACGGCGTCACGTCGAGCGTCCGCACGAGCGCGGGCGGGATCTTCGTGCCGCGCAGCGTGAGCCGCACGCGCCCCGTGGGCGTCGTGTCGAGGGAGTACGCCGGCATCGGCGAGAGCGCGATGACGATGCGATCTTTTCCTGCGGTACCGACCGCGCCCGGCTTGCGCTCGAAGTGTACGTCCGCGAGCTCCGAGGCGGCGGCGCCGTCGTTCTTCGCCGAAGCCTTGTCGAAGTCGGGCAGCGTGCTCGCCGCCGACGCGCCGAGGCTCGTGCCGTAGAGCAGCACGTGGAGCGTGCTCCCGTCGGGCCGGATGCGGTACGTCGCGTCGCGCGCGAAGTTGATGAGCACGCGCGTCATCGTTCCGCCGCTGACGGTCGGGAACGCGCTCGTGAGCACGCCGCCCGCGAGACCGTGAGTTCCGGTGATCGCCTCGGGCGCTCCGACGACGTCGCTGTTCGAGATGTCGACGACGAGCCGTTTCTTCGCGGCGTCGAAGCGCGCTTGATAAACGGGAGACCCGCTGCCGACGACCTCGACGTCCGTCCCGCCGCTGCCGTCCGCGTGGATCCGAACGTCGCGGACGTGATTCGCTGCGCCATCGGCGTGGGCAAGCGCCGGGATCGCGATCGCGGCGGCAGCCGAAAGCCAGGGCCACAAGCTCTTGGTCATGTCGACTCCTCGAAGCCGGGAAATTCGCACGATGTGACGGTAGAACGCGCCGTCTCAATCGGACCAGTTTGTGGCGCAGAATTCTGCGCGCGCGCTCAGTTCGGGACGGCCGACATGCCGGTGAGCATGTTCGCTTGACCGCTCTGATCCGCCTCGGGATGGAGCGGCAGCACGCGCGTCGCCGGCGGCACCATCGGCTGCGCGGGGTCCTCCCGCGTGAGCACGATGTCTCCGTCGCGAATGCGATCGATGCGCCAATTGAGCTGGTAATCGGCGCCGTTGGTGCCGCCGATGTGCACGACGTCGGGGCGCCCGATGTAGTCGCCCTTCTTCACGACCCACCCCTTCGTGGTCGGGTCGACGAGCATCGCGCGCGGGTAACCCCCGCCGAGCGAGATGCCGACGAGCTTGAGCTCGTCGATCGAGTATTGGCCGAGGAGGACCTGCACCTGCGGCCCTTGCTTCTGCTTGCTCTTGTCCTCGACGAACATGGACGCGAACGAGCGGAACGGGTCTCGCGAACGATCGCTCTCGGTGAACTCGTTCTCCACGTGCTCCATCTTCTCGGGCACCGGGGCGAGGCTCGCGTCCGGCGTCTGCTGCACGCTGCGCGCGGTCGCCGGCGGCGGAGGCGCGGTGGTGGTCGACGAGCTCGTCCCGCACGCGGCGAGCACGAAGCCGAGGGCACAGGCTGCGAGGGCGCGCATCACTTCGGTCCTCCGGGCACGGGCGCCTGCGGGGGCATGCCGGGCCGCGCGGAAGCGGCGCCCGCCGGCTTCGGCGGGACGGAGTGGAACGTCGTCGCCAGACACTTCGCCTTGAGCTTCACCTCGTCGCCCTCGAGCTTCGGATCGGCCATCTCGAGGTTCTCCACGTTGATGATCCGCTCCACCTTTCCGGCTTCGTAGGCGAACTTCGCGATCTGGTGGAACTTGCCCGAGAGCTCGAGCTTCATCGGAAATTTCGCGTAGAAGCTCTGCGTCTGCTCGTCCAGCGGCTGCCACGCCTTGAGATCGACCCCGCTCACGTTGGCGACTTGCTGCAGCGCCGACAAGAACGCCGGCGCCTCGGTCTGCTCGGGCAGCTCGCGGTTCAAGTCCTTCTCGCGGAGCTGCATCGCGGCGAGATCGTCTTTGTCCTTGATGAAGAGCGCCTGCGCGCGCTCCTGCGTCGAGAGATCGGTCGCGAGGTGCTCCTTCTGGGTCTTCGCGCTGCTCAGCTTCGCCGAGATGTCGCTGTAGAAGACGACCCAGTAGAGCGCGAAGAAGAGCACCATCGCGAGCGCGCCGACGCCGAGCTTGGCGGGCATCGTGAGCTTGGAGAGCGAGAGCGAGGTCGCTTGCGCCATCAGTACCTCGCCTTCGCGCTGACGGCGAACTGCTTCAGGTTGATCTTCGTGTCCTTGTCGCTCGTCTCGCTCGCGGGGAGCGGCCTCACGTCGTAGAAGTAGTCGCTGACGCCGAGGCGGCGCATGAACTCGGCGATGTCCTCGCCGTCGCGCGCGAGCCCCTCCATCCTCACGTTGCGATCGACCTCGCTGTACTTCGTGAGCCAGAGCCGCCGCGGATCCCAATTCGGGTTCGGCACCGCGGTCGGGTTGTCTCGCTTGAGCTGCTCGAGCTTGTCGTGGTCGACGGTCGGCCCGCGCCCTTGCGTCAAGATGTGCGAGAGCTCGAGCAACACCGCCGTCGGCCCGGTGCGCGCCGACTGGAGCTTGGCGATCGCGTCCTCGCGCTCCTTGAGCTCGGCGAGCTGCGCCTTCACCTTCGGGTGATCGGCCGTGTCCTTCTTGATTTTGTCGATCTGCGCCTGCACGCCGGCGTTGTCGTTGGTGAGCTTCGTCGAGATCGGTGCTCATCGACGCGTGCCAGAGCCCGAGCCCGCCGACCTCGAGCAGCACCGCGAGGCCGACGGCGCCGAGCCATGCCTGGCTGCCCTCGCTCGCCGTGCTCCGCTTCGTCTCTTTGCGCTGCGCGAGGAGGTTGACGCGCACGCGGCGCATCTCCTGATCGCGGCGCTCGCGCTCGGTGCGCAAGCCGAGACCCACTGCGACGCAGAGCTGCGCGGCGCGCGAGCGGAGCTCGGCTTCGTTCACCGTGCGCGTGTCGACGGCGAGGTTCGCGAGCGGGTCGAGCACCATGACGGGCACGCGCGCGCGCTTCTCGATCGCCGAGACGAGCGACGCGAGGTACGCGCTGCCGCCGCACACGTAGACTCGCTGAATCTCCGCCTCACCGCTCGTGGCGAGGTAGAAGTCGAGCGAGCGTTGAATCTCGCCTGCGAGCGCGTCGCACGCGGTCGCGATGACCTGGTGGACCTGCTGCGGGACCGGCGCGCCCTGCGACGCGGCGATCTTCATCTGCTCCGCCTGGTCGAACGGCACGCCCATCTGGCGCTGAATTTCTTCGGTCACCGTGTTGCCGGCGTTCGTCACCTCGCGCGTGAACGCCGAGACGCCACGCGACACGATGTTGAGCGACGACACCGCCGCGCCCACGTTGAGCAGCGCGATGGTCTGATCGTCCGGAAGCCCGTGGACGAACTCGAACGCGTTCTGCACCGAGAACGCGTTGATGTCGACGATCTGCGGCTTGACGCGCGCCTCGCGCACGACGCTCGCGTAGTCGTTGATCTCGTCCTTCTTCGCTGCGACCAGCAAGAGGTCCATCTGCCCGGCCTCGGGCCGGCGGCGCAGGACCTCGTAGTCGATGTTCATCACCTTGATGTCGAAGGGGATGTGCTGCTCCGCCTCCCAGGTGATTTGCTCGGCGAGCTCCGCCGAAGTCATCATCGGCACCGTGATCTTGCGGACGATCACGCTCTGCCCGTAGACGCCAATCGCGACGTCCTTCACCGGGATCTTCTGCTGCGCCCAAATCGAAGAGAGCGCATCGATGACCGCCGCGCGGTTCATGATGTGCCCATCGACGATCGTCTGGGCCGGGAGCGCGGTGATCCCATATCGAATCACGGTCATCCGCTTGCGCGCTTCGCGCAATTGCACGACTTTGATCGAGCTTGCGCCGATGTCGACGCCGACGAGGTTTTTTCCGTCTGCCATGGCGCAATCGCCCTCGCGACGAGGGCCGCGGGAGGAGCAGCTAGTGTGGCACCCTCACTCGGCCGCGGTCAAAAAAGGCGTTCGCTCGAGCTGACGATTGCGGTATAGCGACCTCGTGCGTTTCGGGCAGTATGCAGTCCTCGCGCTGGCCTTCGCCGCGCCCCACGCTCGAGCCGACGTAACGCACACGGTAGCCCGCGGCCACACGCTGGACGCGATCGCCCATCGTTACCACGTCTCGGCGAAGGCCATCATCGAGGCCAACCACCTGCACGACCCCGGCCGGCTGCGTGTGGGGCAGACGCTGGTCATCCCGGGCGTCTCGGCGACGACGGCTCCTTCGGGAGGCCACGGCACCACCGGTCACACGGCAAATTACGCCGCGCGCCCGCGCACGCCCGGAGTCGTCCACGTCAAGCGCCTCGTCACGGACGAAGAAGCGAACCTCCGCGTCGGCGATCGCCGCGGCCGCGTCTCGCCCGCGACGCTGAAGACCGCCGAGCACATGTGGCGCTTCCCGACCGGGCAGACGCACTCGATCGACGCGCGCCTGCTCGCGCTTCTCGGCATCGTCTCCAACCACTTCGGCAGCCGGCGAATCGACATCATCAGCGGTTTTCGGCCGTATTCGCCGACGCAGTACACCGCGCACTCCAACCACAACATCGGACACGCGGTCGATTTCCGCGTCGAGGGCGTGCCGAACGAGGTCGTCCGCGACTTCTGCCGCACGCTGCACAACGTGGGCGTCGGGTATTACCCGCACTCGGTCTTCGTTCACCTCGACTCGCGTTCCAGCCCCGCCTATTGGATCGACTACTCGCACCCCGGCGAACCGCCCAAATACGACGCGCCGAACTCCGGCGCCGACGAGGGCGCGAGCGACGTCTCGGACGAGGTGCACACCGCGGCACCGACCGAAGCGACGACCACGACGCCGAACGACGCGGCGCCGGCGACCTCGGCGTCCGCCACGACGGCTGCCGCCACGACAGCCGCCGCCGCCGCGACCCCCACGCCCACCCCTGAAAACACGGCGGCCGCCGGCGGTGGGTCCGGGTCGACACCATCCAACACCAAGAAACCATGATGGTTTTTTCGCATGTTCGCTCCTCGGAGCGGCGGAGAGTCGGCGGTGACCTCGATTCCCTGAGTCACCCGTGACCCATAAAATCGTAAGTCACTCAATTTTCTGACATTTTCCCTGGCACGATCCCAGCATTAGGGGTCCTCGAACTCAACAAGGAGCGCGAGGATGTTTCACGACGCCGGGATCCAGAGCCAAGAAGTCGCCGAGTACATGCCCCTGGTTCATCAGGTCGTCGGGGCGATGCTGCCGCGGCTCCCGCCGAACGTGCTCCGCGATGACTTGGTCGCGGCGGGAACGTTCGGGCTCTTGGACGCCCTTCGCCGCCAGAGCGCGAGCGAGCGCGGCGCCGAGTTCGTATGGTACGTGCGCGTCCGCGTGCGCGGCGCGATCCTCGACGAGCTCCGCACGCAGGACTGGCTCTCGCGCCGCGCGCGCCGCCGGTTCTCGTCCGAGGAGCGCACGAGCGGCGCCGCGGTCGTCGGCATCGAGGACCTTCCGGAAGATCGCCGCGCCATCCCGGACGAAGGCGGCCTCACGCCCGAGACGCTCGTCGCCGCCCGCTCCGAAGCGAACGCCCTCGCCAAAGCGGTCGAGCGCCTCCCGGCGCGCGAGCGCAACATCATCACCGCGCACTACTTCGAGGGCGTCCAGCTCCGTTCGATTGCGCGTGATCTCGGCGTGAGCGAGCCGCGTGTCTCGCAGCTCCACGCGCGCGCCGTCGCCCGTCTTCGCGAGTACCTCGCCGAAGCGGCCTGATTCTCGCGACTCGCTCAGCGACTTGCTTCGAAGCGGAAGGAGCGCGGTTTCATCGCGACGCCGAGCACGAAGAGCGTGCTCTCGCGGTCGCGCGCGAGCGGCGGGAGCGCCGTGCCCGCGCGGCGCACGGTGGCGGTCGCGTCCTCGCCTCGGTCGAGGAGGACGGCGATCGAGCAGCCCGCGGCCTTGAGCGCGCGCGCGAGCGGGTCGGCGTTCGCGACTGCGCCGCGCGCGAGGACGACGCGGCCGTCGTGGGCGATGCCGAGCGCGACGTGGTCGGCCGCGCCTTTTCTCGAGAAGGGTAAGGCCGCTCGCGAGGCGACGACGCCACCGCGCAAGACGACGGGGAGCTCCGTCGCGTCGATGCCGGGCTCGGCGAGCGAGGCGTCGTTCGGTCCTACGACGGCGAGCGTTCCGTCTTTTCGCGCGAGCAGCACCGCGTCGTCGGGGTCGCCGGTCATCGGGAGGGCGCGCTTGCCGGAGACGACGAGGCCGCGCGCACGCCGCTCGGGCGTGACGCCGAGCGAGACCGAGAGTACGACGCGCGATTTGTCGGCCTCGTCGATTTCGTGCGCCGGCTGCGAGCCGGTCTTCGCGTCGGGCTCGCCCGTGCCGGCGACGATGCGGTAACGGCCGCGATCGGGATCGATGCTCGTGAGCGTCACGTCGCCGGTCGCACAGTCCGCTGAAGGCGGCGTGCGCGAGCACGAGATCTGGGAGCGCCAGACTCCGGGGCTCCACGCGGGGGCGGGCTGCGTTCCGGGATCGGCCGTCCACGCGCTCGCGCCGGTCGCGGCGGGAGGCGTCGGGTCGCGCATCATCACGTAGAAGAAGTCTTTTGGCGCGTATTCGATGTAGCGATCGGTGCTCAGCTCCATGAGCGGCGTGAGCGCCTCGGATTTGTAGTCGTGGCCGCGCAGCTCGCGAATCGTCATGAAGAGGAATCCCGTGTGGTGCGGGTTCATGTCGAGGTGCATCGCGTAGTCGCAGCCGGCGGCGAGCATCGCCTTGCCGAGCGCCGTCGCGCTCACGTCGTCGCCCCAGCCGTACATCAAGTGGCCGGCGCGCGTGACGCAGAGGCCGGAGCGCTCCGTCTGCATGGTGGTGCCGGGGAGCGTGTAGCCCCAGAGGAGACGCTTGGTCGGGTTGACCTCGCCGTGATCGACGAGCGCGTCGAGGTTCTGGCGGAACGACGTGATGTCGTCGTCGGGGATGCCTTCGAGGCCGCCGATCAGCGGCTTCGGGCCCCACGTTCCGAGCGCCGAGCGGCCGTCTTTCAGCACGACGACGGTCGCGGCGTTCGGCTGCGGCGGCAGGAGCACGCGCTTGTGCACCATCATGCCGTACTCGCCGTGCTCCGTCTTGAAGGCGCCGTTGAAGGCGGCGACGACGCGCGTGAGGACCGCCGGATCGCGCGGCAAACGGCCGGGACCGTGCTGCCCGGTGAGCGGCTTCGGATCCTCGGTGCCCGCTTCCATGTCGAGCTCCAGTTGGCGCGTGTCCATCGCGACGAGGAGCACGTGCGCGTAGGGACGCTCTTGATCGGGGCGGACGAGCGTCGTGTAGAACGCGGGAGGCGGGCTGCCGACGGCGGAGAACTTTCGCATCCACGCCGGGGCGTACGCCTTCCACACGCCCTCCCCAGGTTCGGTGGATTTCCAGATCGAAGGGACCATGGCCGGCGGCCACGCGGTCGCGTCGTCGTCGGCCGAGCCGCCGCCGAGGACTTGCGGCGGCCTCTCGGCGAGCTCGTCTTGCGTGCCCTCGCGGTGGAAGGTCGCTTGCTTCAGCGAGTCGCGGAGGGCGAAGACTTTTTCTTCGAGCCAGGCGATCGGACCGGGGCCCGTGACGGCGCGCACGGTGTCGACGGCCCAGAAGATGAAGCGCTTGGGGAGGTGACGCGAGACCTCGACGTGCATGCCGGGCACCTCGTGGACGAGATCGCCGCGCGCGAAATCGAGGGACGCGTGGCGCTCGCCGCTCGCGTCGCCGAGATCGACCGCGAGCGACCTGTCCCCGAGCGCGAGGCCGACGCGCTCGCCGGGCGCGTCGAAGCCGACGTCGACGCGGCCCACGCCGTCCGTCGTACCGGTCTGCTGCACGTTGGTGATCGCGGCGGTGACGCGCTCGAGGGGCGTCGTCGCTTTGTTCTCGCTGGTCTCGCCGGCGAGATCGAGCGCGGTGACGCTCTGCTCCTGGCCGTAGGCGAACGTCGCGAAGGCGGCGCGCGTGCCGCGCACGACGAGCGCGTGATCGTCGCCGAGCGGCGTCTGCGTGAGATCGTGCGCGCCGGTCACGACGAGCGGGTGACCTTCGGGGGTGAGCCGAACGCGAACGCGCCAGACGTCGCGTGGGGCGCCGGGCGTCTCGCTCGACAGGACGAGCGCGAAGCGGCCGACGACGAGGTCGGAGAGCGCGCCGCCCGACGGCTCCCAGCGAACGTCGCGCGGCTGCACCGTGCCGCCCGTCGCCGCCGAGATCGCGCGAGCGAGCGAGGACGGGTCGTTGTCCGGCACCGGCCCGCGAAGCACGACGCCCGCGACGCCGCACGCGCCCGCGAACGCGAGGACGCGCCAGCGAGGTCCGATCGCCTGCGCGAGGCGCACGTGGAGCGCACGGCTGGGCTCGGTGGCGAGCGGTTGGGAGATCGGTGCGGTCTGCACGTCGAGCCTTGCGACTACGTTGGCCGGCGCCGAGGGTCAAGATCTTGGCCCTGCGCACGCCGCGTTCGTAGAACGCTCTCATGCGTGCGGCGCTTCTCGGGCTCTTGCTCCTCTCGACGGGCTGCATCGAGGCCATCCTGACGAACGGCGAAATCGCCTCGACGCGCGAGGCCGCGAAGGCGTTCGATACGGTCGGCGACTACGAGGTCGCGAAATCGTCGACCGAGGCCGGCCTGGCGCAGTTCGAGGGCATGCACCGCCTCGCGCCCGACAACGAGGACGCGCTCTTCATGCTCGTTCAAGGTTGGGGCGGCTACGCCTGGGGGTTCGCGGAAGACGAGATGGAGGCGGCGGAGCTCCGCGGCGACGCGGACGCGGCCGAGTACCACAAGATGCGCGCGAAATCGGCCTACGATCGCGCGATCTTTTACGGGCTCGAGCTCCTCGGCCACAAAGACAAAGGGTTCGACAAAGCGAAGAAGAACGACGCGACGCTCGGCGCGTGGCTGAAAGAAAATTTCGACTCGAAGGAGGACGCTGAGAACCTCTTCTGGGTCGCGTACGCGTGGATGAGCCGTGTCGACTTGCTGCAGGACGACCCGGCGGCGGTCGCCGATCTCTACATCGGCGTCGACATGATGCAGCGCGCGTTCGAGCTCGACCCGACGTACTACGGCTCGAGCCCGATGGTCGCGATGGCCGCGTACCACGGGCGCACCGCCGACGCCGAGACGAAGCAGGCGCGCGCGCTCTTCGAGCAAGCGCTGAAGAACACGAAGCGCGGCGCGCTCACCGTGCAGCTCACGTACGCGCAGTTCGCGTGCACGATCGCCGACAAGAAGCTCTACGACTCGCTCGTCGACGAGATCCTCGCCGCCGACGACCCGGATCCGAAGCAGCGGCTCAACAACGCGATAGCCAAGCGGCGCGCCGCGCGCATGAAGTCGCCGAAGAAGATGCAGGACTGCGGATTTCCCTGAGCGCCGCGGCGTTCGCGTGACACGCGCGGCGCACGAGTTTACTGTTCGAGCATGCGCATTCGTACGCGCGTCTTGGCTCTCGCGTGTCTGCTCGGGCTCGCCGCGCCGGCGCACGCCGACCCCGTCGTGCTGAAGTTCGGAACGCTCGCGCCGCCCGCGTCGCCGTGGGGCCGCGTCTTTCGCGTGTGGGCGCGCGCGACCGACGAGCGCTCTCACGGCGCGGTGCAGATCCAATTTTTCTGGAACGGCACGCAGGGCGACGAGGGCGCGATGGTCGGAAAGATCCGCACCGGTCAGCTCGACGGCGCCGCGATCACCGCGCTCGGGCTCGGACAGATCTACAAGCAGGCGCTCCTCTTCCAGCTCCCGGGGCTCTTCGCGAGCTGGGAGAAGCTCGACGCCGTGCGAAACGCGCTCCGCCCGCAAATGGATCCCGAGTTCGAGCGCGCCGGGTTCAAGATCGTCGGCTGGGGCGACGTCGGGACCGGGCGGTTCATGTCCGCCGGGTACGACGTGCGCGTGCCCGACGACTTGAAGCACAAGGCGACGTTCTACGAGCCGACGGATCCGATCGACCCGATGTTCTATTCGGTGCTCGGCGACGTGACGCCGCGGCCCGTCTCGATCCCCGAGGTCTTGCCGGGGCTCACGTCGAACGCGATCACCGTCGTGAACGTCCCGCCGCTCGTCGCCGAGCAGCTCCAGTGGGCCTCGCGGCTCGATCACCTGAACACGCTGCCCACGCATTTCGAGATCGGCGCGCTCGTGGTCAAGTCGTCGCGCCTCGCTTCGCTTCCCGCGGACGCGCA
This sequence comes from uncultured delta proteobacterium, assembly GCA_963731595.1. Lineage (GTDB taxonomy): Bacteria > Myxococcota_A > Polyangia > Polyangiales > Polyangiaceae > DASXHD01. Next base: position 238,199 of record CAVSWE010000007.1, on the reverse strand, counting down.
GAGCGCGGTGCTCGACACGGGGCGCGTCGCGGGCGAGGCGCTGACGACGACGATTCGCCGCGAGGACGACGCGGCGCTCGCGCGGCGCCGCCAGCGCATGACCGTTCACGAGCCGACGGCGGCCGAGGCCGCGCAGTGGAACCGGCTCTTCTCCGACACGCGAGCGCGCTTGCGCGGCACGACCTTCAACGCCGCGCTCGTGGACGAGGCCGCTCGACGAGGCAGTTGATGGCGAAGCAGTCGAAGGCGCTCAACGCGACGCTGTCGGTGATGGCGGCGCTCCTCGTGCTCGGCGGCGTCGCCCTCTTCTGGGTCGCCTGGCGCGGCATCCAAGTGCTGAAGGGAGAGGCCTCGCACGCCGCGTCGGTCGCGACGGGCAACCCGGCCGCGCTCGCGGGCAAGGCCGACTGGGTCGGCACGTGGACCGACGGCTTTCGCACGCTCACGATCCGGCCGGACGGGACCGCCGACTACGGCGAGGTGCGCTCGGGCTCGAAGACGGAGATGCACGGGTCGGTCGCCTTCGAGAAGGACACGCTCGTCGTCGACGCGCTCGTGACCAAGAAGCGCCTGCACATCGACTCGCCGCCGCACCCGTCGGGCACGCGCATGGTGATGACGCTCGACGGTGCGGAGCTCGCGCGCGAGTGAACCGTCGATGACGTTCTCGCGTCGCAGCGCGTACGACGCCGCGCCGAACGAGCTCGCACGGGCCCTCGCCGAGCGACGCGCGCGAGGCCTGGGCGTCATCGACCTCACCGAGTCGAACCCGACGCGCGCCGGCGTTCCGTACGACGCGCGCGCGATCCTCGAAGCGATCGCGGACGAAGCGGCGCTCTCCTACGAGCCCGAGCCGCTCGGCTTGCCCGCCGCGCGCGCGGCCGTCGCGGCGCACGCCGGCGTGGACGCCTCGCGCGTGATGCTCACGGCGAGCACGAGCGAAGCGTACTCGTTCCTGTTCGCGCTCTTCTGCGACCCCGGCGACGAGGTGCTCGCGCCCGCGCCGAGCTACCCGCTCTTCGCGCAGCTCGCCGAGCTCGCGGGCGTCCGGCTCGTGCCGTATCGGCTCCGCTACGACGGCGCGTGGCACGTCGATCTCGCGTCGCTCCGCGCCGCGCGGTCGGAGCGGTCGCGCGCGATCCTCGTCGTCAGCCCGAACAACCCGACGGGCTCGCGCCTCGGGCGCGACGAGCTCTCGGCGATGGAGACCCTCGATTTGCCCATCGTCAGCGACGAAGTATTTGCACAATACATCTTTCGCGAGGGGCGCGACCGCGTGGCGTGCGCCGCGAAAGAGGCGTCGCGCGCGCTCGTGTTTTCGCTCGGCGGGCTCTCGAAGGAGGCGGCGCTGCCGCAGATGAAGCTCGCGTGGACCGTCGTCGGCGGACCGGAGGCGCTCGCGGCGCCGGCCCTCGAGCGGCTCGCGTGGATCGCCGACGCGTACCTCTCCCTCGCGACGCCGGTGCAGCACGCCGCCGGCGCGCTCCTCGACTCGGGCAAGACCGCGCGCGAGGCGATCGTGACGCGCGCGAGGCGAAACCTCGACGCGCTCGATCGGCTCGTCGCCGGGACAGCGCTCACGCGGCTCGATCTCGAGGGCGGCTGGTACGCGACCCTTCGCGTGCCGCGCGTGCGCTCGGAGATGGAGACGTGCCTCCGCGCGCTCGACGCGGGCGTGTATGTGCACCCGGGCTCGTTCTTCGGGTTCGAGGACGAGGCCTACTGCGTCGTCAGCTTGCTCGCGCGCGAGGGCGACTTCGACGAGGGCGCACGCCGGCTCGTCGAGACGATCAGATGAGCGCCTCGAGCTCGGCCGGGAGCGGCGACTCCACCGCGAGCTCGGGGACCGGGCCTTCGCCCGAGAAGCCGACGAACGACGCGTGGAGTGCGTGGCGCTTGGTCGGCATCGACTCGTCGCTGCCGTAGAGCGCGTCGCCCACGAGCGGGTGCTCGATCGACGCGAAGTGCGCGCGGATCTGGTGGCGGAGCGCCTTCTCGACGGTGACCTCGACGAGCGCGTGGACCGCGCCGCGACGAAGAACTCGGTAGCGCGTCGCCGCCTGGCGCGGCGCGAAGCGCATCACGTCGCGCGGGGTGATGCACGTGAGGACGCGGCGCTGATCCTTCGGGTGGTTGGCGATCGGGTGCGCGATCGTGCCCTCGTCGGCGAGCCCGTCGCTCGCGCAGACGAGGACGTATTTTTTTTCGATGCGCCCGTCGAGGAGCGCGGCGCGCAGGATCGCGAACGCCGGCGCGGTGCGCGCGACGATCACGAGACCCGAGGTGCCGGTGTCGAGGCGATGGAGGACGCCTGGTTCGCGCGGGCCGTATCCGACCCCGGCGAGATCCGGAAATCGGCCGAGCAGCGCGTTCACGAGCGTGCCGCGCTCGCCGGCGCGGAGCGGCGCCGTTGGTTGGCCCGCGGGTTTGTCGGCGACGAGCACGCTCTCGGACTCGAAGCGCACGACGAGCGGCGCATCGGGATCGGCGACTGCGGGCGCGTCCGGCGACGGGACCTCTTCGAGCACAATCGTGATCGTCTCGCCCGCCGCGACGGGCGCGCCCTTCGCGCGACGGCGGCCGTCGACGCGCACGTGCCCGCCCTCGATCGCGCGCTTCACGCGCGCGACCGACAGCCCCGAAGCGAGCTTGGCCGCGGCTTTGTCGAGCCGCTGCCCGTCGAGCTCCGGAGGAACGACATATCGTTCGCCCGATCCGCTTTCCGTCATCTGATGTGCGCGGAGCCTACCTCAAACGGAGGCTGCCGCGCGACTGACGGCGATACGCACGTCGCAATCGCGGCGACGCTCGGGGGCGCCCGCCCACGCGACGAGGTCCTCGACGTCTTCGGGCGGAAGAAAAGGCGCGACCTCGTCGAGGTGGCCGACGCGCGCGCGCGACGCGCCGAGGCGCAGCGCCGCGGCCTTCGCGGTCGCCGCCACCATCGGGTGCGGCGATTGAACGAGTCGCACGAGGTCGCTCGTCAGCTCGACGAGACCGAGCTCGCCGGCGAGGACGGCGGCGAGCGGACGCCGGTCGTACGCGAGCTCGCGGCGGTCGACCAAGATGGCGCGCAAGCGCTCGATCGCGACCTCGCCCGCCGCGCCGCGGCTCGCGCGGTACAGCGTCTCGACGCCGATCTCTTGCGAGCGCGGCGGCGACGCTAGCGCCGAGCGCGCGGCGCCGAGGAGGCGAGCGAACTCGGGCTCGAGCGGGCCGGCGGTGGAGCCTGTCTCGCCGCTGAAATCGAGCGCGACGCGGTGACTCTGCTCGCGCGCGTAGGCCTCGAGGTGGGCGAGGAGGCGCTCGAGCGGGGCGGCACCCGCCGTGCGACCCGCGAAGAGCTCGCGATCGGTCTCGAGCGTCACGAAGCTCCAGAGCGTCGACGGCGTCGCCGCGTCGCGCCCGTACGCCGTGTGCACGTGGAGCGAACGCACGGCCGCCCATCGCAAGACGCGCGGCGTCTCGGCGTGGTCGACGAGCACGCCCCACGGCACGATCGCGATCGGCACGTGCGTCATGCCCACGCGCCGCATCGGCGCGGTCGCGCGGCGCCACACGAGCGCGACGCCGGTCGCCGCGAGGAGCGCCCCGAGCGCAGCGTGCAGCATGCCGAGCTCGTGCAGGAGACCCGCGCCGACGCCGCCTCCCGCGAGAAAGAGGCTCGCGGCGACGCGCGGCCCGAGCTCTTGCGCGGGCACGAGGCCGACGTACCGGAAATCCGGCGGGGCGGCCAGGCTGCGTTGGGCTGCGTCGTCCACGCCATAGTGTACCCTTCGACCGTGCCCACGTGCACGCAGTGCAGAGCCGAAGTCACGCCGGGGACGCGCGTGTGCCGTACGTGTCACGCGCTGCAGCCGCTGGATTCGAGCCTCGCCATCGCCCCCGGCGTCACGATCGATCGCGGCGAGTCGAAGCTCGTGGTCGACGCGAAAATCGGCGAAGGCGGCATGGGGGTCGTGTTTCGCGCGTGGCGATTCTTCGCGCCGGGCGACCCGCGCGGGAGCGACGGGCCGAAGCTCGTCGCGCTGAAGGCCCTCCGGGCGCACCGCGCGCAGAGCTCGAGGCTGCGCGAATATTTTCGGCGCGAGGCCGACGCCCTCGCCGCGCTCTCGCATCCCAACATCGTGCAGTTCGACGAGATGTTCGAGCACGGCGACGCGTCCGTCCTCGCGATGGAGCTCGTCGACGGCGAGCCCCTCTCGGCCATCGTGAAGAGGCACCGCGCGCGTGCGGTCGCCGGCGGCTCGACCATTCCGTGCATGGCGGCGCTCCGCGCGCTCGCGTATTTCGAGCAGCTCCTCGGCGCGCTCGCCGCGCTGCACGCGATGGGCATCGTCCACCGCGACGTGAAGCCGCAGAACGTCCTCGTCCGCCGCGACGGGATCGTGAAGCTCACCGACTTCGGGATCGCGAAGCACGGCTTCGGCGAGGCCGCTTCGCGACCGCTCACCGAGGCGGGCGTCGCGCCCGGCACGGGGATTTACATGTCGCCCGAGCAGGTCGTCGGGTCTGCGCTCGACGGGCGAAGCGATCTCTACTCGGCCGGCATCGTGCTCTACGAGGCGCTCGTCGGGCGGACGCCGATCGCGCCGGCGGGGAAATCCGAGATCGAAGTGCGGCAAGAGCAGCTCGCGCTGCCGGCGCCGCCGGTGCGATCGTTCTTCGCGCAGCTCCCGCCCGCGATCGACACGTTCTTCGAGCGCGCGCTCGCGAAGGATCCGAACGCGCGATTCCCGGACGCGATCGCGATGGGCGCGGCGGCCCGGGCCGTGTTCGGCGTCGAGGAGAGCGACGCGTGGCGCGCTCTCGCCGAGATGGCGGGCCACGCGAGCGCGCCCGCGGAGTCCGCGCCGTCGCGCATGGGCACGCTGCGCGACCTCGTCGTCGCGCGCTACCGAACCGCGCCGATGCCGGTGCGCGCCGGCTGACGCTTCACCGGCCCGGCTTCGTCGTGAGCAGCAGGATCTTGAGCTCGTTCTGCGCGTCTCGGTTGTCCGGCTCGGTGGCGAGCACGGCCTCGAGCTCGCGCATCGCCTCGGGCACGCGGTCGTCGCGCTTGAGCAGCTTCGCGCGGAAGAGACGCGCCGGGACGCTCGACTCGTCCTCCGCGAGCACCCTGTCGAGAAGGACGATGGCCTCGGCCGGGCGGAGCTGGCCCGCGAGCACGCGCACCCACGCGTGAAACGCCTTGACGATGGACACGCTCGCGTCTTGCTCGCGTGCGCGCTCGGCGAGGCGCAGGGCGCCCTCGACGTCTTTGTGGAGCAACGACTGCTCGGCGCGACGAATCATCGCGACTGCCTCGGCGGCGGAGGCGGTCAGCTTCGCCGGCTCGTGCTTAGCCGCCGGCATCGTCGGAGGGAACGGTTTTGCAGCCGGCGCGCGACTCGGCGGAGCGACCGGCGGCGCGGGAGCGGCCGTTTCCCGCTGCGCCGCCATCGCCGTCTGCGAGGGCGGACGACGGACGGCGAGCAGGTCGCTCCACGAAATCTTCTTGTGACCGGGCGCGCGCACGGAGGACGGCGGCATCCCGCTCGGCGGGAGGGACGTCGGCGGCATCGGCGCGGTGCTCGTCGTCGGAAACGGCGAGGGCGTGGGCGCGCGCGAGGGCTGCGAGCGAACGCCCATCGGCGCCTTCGCCTGACCCGGCACGAGGAGCTGCCGCGTCACGAGCGCGACGAACAAGAACGTGTCGAGCGTGTCCGCCGAAGCCGTCGATTGCGTGACGAGCTCGACGAAATGCGACGGCTGCGCGCGAAGCTCGGCGAGCAGACCGCGCTCCTCCTCGGTGAGCTCGACGAGCTCGAGCGTCGAGTCTGGATGGATGGCGAGCAAGAGCCCGCTCGCGCGCTCGACGAGCTTGCGGATGCGCGCGCGATCCTTCCAGCTGCGCGCCGCAGCGAAGATCGTGCTGAGCGCGTCGACGCCGAGCTCCTCGGCGCCTTCCTCTCCGAACCGGTCGACGTCGCGGTAGAACGCGAAGGACGTCGCGGGATCGAGGTTGACGAGCGCCTCGATTTTTCGAGTGACCTGCGTCTCGAGCGCGCGGAGGAGATCGACGCGCGCGAGCGCGTCCTCGCGAACGAGCCACTCACCGAGGCGCAAGCTCGCGCCCTTCGCCCGCGACACGGCGTCCGCCGTTTGCGCGTCGCCGAGGTGCCCGGCCGCGACGAGCAGCGCGCCCAGCGGCGCGATGAGCCTTCCCGTGCGGACGCGAACGGGCGCGCCGCCTGCGAAGTAAATCTCGATGGAGCGTGCCGTCCGGCTCGCGCAGCTCGATCGTGCCGGTGAGCGCGTGGTCGAGCATGTAGACGAGCGTGTTGACGAGCGGCGTCGTCGTAAACGTGCCGCTCGCCGTCGGTTTCTCAGCGGGCGACGCCGACGCGGGCGCCGGGCTCGGCGTCTCGGCGGACGCGGGCCGCGAGCCGCTCACGTTGTCGCCGGCGACCGGCTCCTCGGTGCGTCGCGGCGGCGGGGCGGCGATCGGAGGCGCCGTGGGCTCGCGACGCGGCCCGGGCTCGGGCTTCGGCGGCGCGGTCGTCTCGCCTTTGCGCCACTGCTCGACGCCGAGAACTTTTTCGATTCGCAGCCCCTCGTCTCCCGAGAGCGCGAGCTCGACCTCGAAAGGCTCGGAGTACTCTTCGCCGCTCTCGTCGAGCACGAGCCTCGCGAGCGGACCGCGTGACGTCCCGCGGTTCGAGGCGATCACCTCGGCGGTCTCGCCCGACGAAAGGCGCACGACCGTGCCGGCCGGGATGAAGCCGAGCGTCGCGACGAGCAGGCGCAGCACGGTGCGCTCCGCCGTGTCGGACGCGCGCTGCGCGAGCGCGGCGACGACCGTCTCGGGCGTCGGCGGCGGCGGCGAGCGATCGGCGAGGCGCTGGAGGTAATCGCGCGCGCGGGCGACGATGCGCGCATGGAGGGAGGCCGCGCGAGCGCCGCGATAAGGCGCTCCGTCGCAATCGGCCCGCGCGAGCCACGCCGCCTCGTAGGCGATGACCGTGCGCGCGATCGCGGTGCGGTCGCCGCTCGTCTGCGACGCGAGCAGCGCCGCCGTGCGCGGGAGCACGTCGTCGTGCCCGCTCACCGAAGGCGCGGTCAACGCGGCGAGCGCGATACGCACGAGCTGCCGGCGATCTTCGACGAGCAGGCGAGCCATCGCGGTGGCGAGCATCGCCGCGCTCGCGGCGAGCGCCGGCTCATCGGCGTCGAGATCCGGCTCCGTGGCGGCGGCGAGCAGCCACGGCGGCGAGCCCGCGACGTCGGCGATCGAGCGCGCCACGTGCGCCACGGCGCGCGGAACGTCGCTCCCGCCGTCGTGGATCGCGCGCAGCACGGCGACGGCGGACGCGTGGACGCGCATGACGCGCGGCTCGATCGCGAGCCGCTCCATCGCGACGCCGCGCGTGCGCGCGGCTTGGCTGAGCGCGACGAGCGCGAGCGGCCCGACGCTCGGGAGCGGCGCGGCGCGGTCGAGGGCCGCGCGCGTCGCGTCCGCGAGCGCGCGAACCTGCTCGACCGTCGGCGCCGCCGAGCAGACGAACGCATGCGCCCCGCACCGCGCGAGGAGCGACGAGACGGTCTGCGCGGCCTCGTGCGAGGCGCGGTCGGCGTAGAGCATGCGACCGCTGACGAACGTCGCCGACTCCGCGAAGAAGATCTCGAACGGTCTCTCTTGCGTCTCCTCCGCGAGATCCCCCGCGAGCGACGCGGCGATCTCGGCGTGACCCGATCCCGCCTCGAGCAGCGTCGCGAGCGCGACGACCATGTTCGCGTGGCGCGCGGCGCGAGGATCGAGCGGCAAAATCGCGTCCGGCGAGAGCTCCTTGCGGACCGTCGGCACGCTCGAGGGTCGATCCGCGAGGGTCGCAGCTTGCTCCGGGCCCGAGAGGCGCGCGACGACCGCCGAGAGCGCGGACTGCAGCTCGGCCGGCACCGCGCGCTCCGCGGCCGCGAGCACGTTGGACGCTTCGCCCGGAGGGGATCTCGTCGAGGAGAGCGCGCATTCGGGCGACGTCTTCCGGGTGCTCCGAGGCGGTGCGGAAGAGACTCTCGAGCGCTTCCTTTCCGAGCATCGCCGACGTGACCGCCGCGGCGAGCTTCGGCGCGTCCTTCGGGCCGACGCGTCGCGCGAGCCGCTCGACGAGCGCCTCGCGCAGCGACGACGCGTCGTCGTAGCGCCGCGCAGCGTAGAGCTCCGCGGCGACTTTGCGAATCGCGCCGAGCACGGCGCCGACGTTGCGCGTGCGCGCGCCCTGGAGGAGGCCGTCGGTGTAGAGCTCGGCGTAGCGCTCGTCCCAGCGATCCTGGCCGAGCTGCGACGCGTAGACCGCGCGGATGACGTCGTCGGGCGCGAGCGGCGAGGCCTCGTCGCCCCACGCCGCGCCGGCGTCGCGCGCGGCGTGGACGCGATGCGCAGCTCGCGTCTCGTCGCGGAGCGACTCGGCGCCGAACCGCTCGCGGCTCTCGATGTCGCCGAGGCCCGCGACGACGCACGCGTCGACGCGCACGTGGCCGAGCGCCGCCTCCCAGAGCGACGCGCCGACGTCGACGTCGCCGCGCGCGCCGATGCACGCGAGCAACGTCCGAAGCTCGGCGAACGCGAGTCCCGGCATGATCCGCAGCACGCGGACGCCCGCCTCGAACAAGCGATGCGGCACGGCCGAGAGCGGTCGCGCGGGCTCCCACACGACGTGATCGAAAGCCGCGAAGCCAAACGGACGCACGACGAGCGCGATCGCCGCGCTGCGCTTCCGCTGCACCTCGATGCAAACGTCGAACGCGCGGCGGAGCGCCGGCTCGGCCGAGGCCGACTCGAAGCCGTGGAGGATCCCCGCGACGAGCGCGTCCTCCCACGCGGCGAGCACGCCCTCGACCTCGCGCACGCGCGCGTCGTCGCGCGCGACGACCTCGTGCACCGGCGTGAGATCCGGCGCGTCCTCCGGCTCTTCGTCGGACGCGGAGCGCAACGCGTCCGCCGCGACGCGCATCGCGGAGATCACCGCGCTTTGCAGCTCGCGCGCCGACGAGAAGCGCCGCTCGGGCTCCCACGCGAGCGCCTTGTCGATGAGCCTCACGAGCTCGCCGGGAAGCGACGGGTCGATCGTCGCGACCGACGGCACCGGCTCGTTCGCCGCGAGGTGGAGCGACTCCTTCTCGGTCTTGCCGCGGTGAATGCGCCGCCCGGTGATGAGCGCGTGGAGCAGCGCGCCCACCGAGAAGAGGTCGGAGCGGCCATCGATGCGATCGATCTGCCCTTTGGCTTGCTCGGGCGACATGTACGCCGGCGTGCCGAGCGCGAGGCCGACCGTCTTGTCGCCCTCGTGCCGCGTGCCCTCTTCGCGGGCGACGCCGAAGTCGAGCAGTTTGATGACGCCGCTCCGCACGAGGAAGATGTTCGCCGGCTTGAGATCGCGGTGCACGACGCCGACCGCGTGACACGCCGACAGGCAGTCGAGCACGCGCTCGGCGATGTGGAGAGCCTGCGACGCGGGGATGGTCCGGCCGGTGCGGCGCCAATAGTCGCGCACCGTCTCGCCCTCGAGCAGCTCCATCACGAGGAACGGCTCTTCGCCCTCGGTGACGTCGTCGTCCATCACGCGCACGCACGCGGGATGGCCGACTTTGTTCGCGACGTACGCCTCGCGCAGGAAGCGCTCGACGATGCCGCGATCGCGCGCGAGCTCGGGGTGCATCACCTTGAGCGCGGCGCGCTGCCCGTTTCGGTGCGTCGCCGCGTAGACCGCCGCGACTCCGCCCACGCCCAGCAGCGCGTCGAGCCGCCATTTCCCGCGGAGGGTCGAGCCCACGCGCGAGGCGGCGGCGTCTTCCTCTTTGGTTCGCGTCGGGATCGGATCGGCCATGGCGCGTGGACATGCGCGACAGGCCCCCCTGTCGAGGCCGAACGAGCCGCGCAGGGGGCGCAGCATACCACCAACGACCTTGCGAGCGCGCCGCCTCGTGCCTATTTGGAAGGGCATGACGCACCTCGTGCTCCGTGTGGAGGGAATGACCTGCGGCGGCTGCGTTTCGTCCGTGAAGAACGTCCTCGCCCGCCAGCCGGGCGTGAAGGCCTCGAAGGTCGAGATCGGCTCGGTCGAGCTCGACCTCGACGAGGCGGCGCAGTCGCTCGACTCCGTCCGGCAGGCCATTGCCAAGGCCGGATACACCGTCGTCTGACGGTCACTCTTTCGCGTAAAGCAGCGCGATCGACGCGGTCAGCGCCGAAACGACCGGCGCGACGCCGAACGGCACGAGCTGGAAGGCGAGCGCGAGCGAGACCAGGACGCCGGGACCGAGCACCACGAGCATCGCGCGAATGCTGCGCTCGCGGACCGCGCGCGGGATGGTGAGCGCCTCGGCCGCCGCGCGGACGTCGTCCGAGGCGAGGGCGACGGCCCATTCGCCGGGGCTCGCGCCCGCCGCGTCGAGCGCCACCGACACGTCGGCCGCGCCGAGCGCCGAGTCGTCCGCCGACGGATGCCCGAGCACGGCGACGATGTCCCCGCCCTCGGCGAGCGCGCGCACCTCGGCGCCGCGATCGGGTCCGTCGACCTCGGGCCGGACGTGCTCGATGTCGAGCGCGCTCGCGATCGCCTCGCACGTCTCGCGCGCTTCGCCCGAGAGGAGCACCGGCTCCATGTGTGCATCATGCAACTTTTGGATCGCCGCCCGAGCGCCCGCGCGGAGCCCGTCTTGCAACGCGACGACGCCGACGACCTTGCCTGCGCGCGCGACGAGCAGCACGCTGCGGCCCTGCGACTCGTGCTCGCGGACGAGCTCGTCGGCGACCGCGACGCTGACTTTTTCGGCGAGGAGAAACGCGCGCCGGCCGAGGACGATGCGCTCGCCCTGCGCGTCGATCGCCGTCGCGCCCGAGCCCGCGTGCATGGGGTTTCGCACGTTCTCCGGGCGCACGCCGCGGGCGCGCGAGGCGCGCAAGATCGCGGCGGCGAAGGGATGCGCCGAGCCCGTCGCGACGGCCGAAGCGAGCGCGAGCACGGCCGACGCGTCCGACGAGCCGAGCGGATCGATGGCGACGATCTCGGGCTCGCCGAGGAGCACCGTGCCGCGCGCGCAGACGACCGCCACGCGCGCGCGGCCGGCGCGATCGAAGCTCCGCGCGTCGCGATGGATGATGCCGTGCTGGAGCGCGCGCAAGTGACCGCGCGCGTGGAGCAAGCCCGCGGCGAACGACGCGACCGGCGTCGCGAACGCCGTCAGCGCTGCGGCGCCGCACGCGATCGACTCGAGCGGCAGCGCGCCGTTCGCGTACGCGACGCCTCCGACGAGGAGGCCGAGCGGCGCGACGAGCCGACCGTCGAGGAGCGTGGCGAGCTGAACGAGCGGCGCCGAAGAGATCGTGCGCGAGCGAGCGGCGACGAGGTGCTTGGTGTACGCGCGATCGGCGCCCGTCCAGGTTGCGCGTACGCGGAGCGAGCCCGAGAGGACGCGCGCGCCGGCAACGACCGACGAACCCTCGCGCTTGGGGACGTCCGCCTCGGCGTCGACCCACGGGCTGACGACGGCCTCGCCGGCGATCACGAGCCCGTCGACCGGGATCACGTCTCCTTCGCTCGCGATCACCACCTCGCCGGCGCGTACGTCGCGCGCCTCCTCGAGTGCGCCGCTCGCGGTCTTCGCCTGGACGTCGAGCGCGCCGATCATCGACGCGCGCGCAGCGGCGATCGGCTCGGACGCGCGGACCATCGCCATGCAGACCGCGATGAACGCGGCGGCGGCGATACCCGCGAACGACGCGATCGACGCGAGCGAGCCCGCGCCGGTCGCGCGCGCGGCCAGCGCGCACGCGCACGCGATGGCGACCCCCGCGGAGCCGGTCCAAGGCGGTCGCACGAAGGCGCGCGGCGTCACCGCGAGCGCGTACGCGAGGGCGCAAATGCCCGCCGCGATGGCGAGCGGAAGCCGCGCGCGCTCGCCGCTCGCGCCGACCAGGCCGACGCCCATCGCGAGCGCCCCCGAGGTCAGGCCCGCGTACGCGAGGAGCCATGTCCACGTCGGCGCGCTCTCGTGGGCGCGCGTCCTCGGCGCGCGCAGCGACGGAGCCGGCTCCTCGCGCGTCGCCCACGTGCGAATCGGCATCGAGCGCGGCTCTTCGATCGACGGCGGCGGCGGCTCCGGCTCGGCCTCGCGGTCCTCGCTCGGTTCGCGCTCGGGCGGCGCCGGCTCGGGCTCCTTCGCTTGGATCTTCGGCGGCGCCTCGAGGGCCACGGGCGGCGGCTCGGCGGTGACGACGTCGTCGCGGGCGGTGCTCGCGATCGACTCGAGCCACGCGACCTTGTGCGCCTGGTCGCAGAAATAGACGAATCGCCCGCCGACGAACGCGACTTGGCCGGCGCGAAGCGGATCGACCTCGCGTCCGCACGCCGGGCAAGCGCTCATCCGATGGTCTTCATTTGCGGAGCGACCGCGCCGGCCGACTTCGCCGCCACTTCGCCGAGCACTTTGCGCACCACGGCCACACCCTCGGCGAGCTCGGCGGTCGTGACGACGAGCGGCGGCGAGAAGCGGAGCACGCGCTCGCCCGCCGCGGTGAGCATGACGCCGCGCTCGAGGATCTTCGGGAGGAGGTCGCGCGCGACGTTCCCCGGCCGAAGCACGAGCCCGCGGAGCAGGCCGTCGCCGCGCGCCGACTCGCAGACTTGCGGCATTTCGGCGACGAGAGCCTCGAGCATCTTCTGGAGCGCCTCGCCCTTTTCGCGCGCGCCGTCGACGAGCTTCTCGTCGTCGAGGATCTGGAGCACGGCGAGCGACGCCGTGCACGCGAGCGGGTTGCCGCCGAACGTGGAGCCGTGCGTCCCCGGAGGCAGCGCGCCGGCGAGCGCCTCGGTCGTGAGCATCGCGCCGATGGGCACGCCGCCGGCCAGGCCCTTCGCGAGCGCGATCGCGTCGGCGCGCACGCCCGACCCGTCGTGCCCGAGGAATCGCCCGAGCCGCCCCACGCCGGTCTGCACCTCGTCGACGAAGAGGAGCGAGCCGTTCTCGTCGCAGAGCTTCCGGAGCCCAGCGATGAAGCCTCGAGGCGCGACGAACACGCCTCCCTCTCCTTGCACCGGCTCGACGATCACCGCGGCGACGTCGGGCCCCATCGCGGCCTTCACCGCGTCGAGATCGCCGTAGCGCACGTGCGTGACTGGGCCCATTTCACCGAAGCCCTCGCGGTACTTCGGCGTGCCGGTCATCGAGAGCGCGCCCATCGTGCGACCGTGGAACGCGTTGTCGAACGCGATGATTCGTTGCCGCGCTTTGTCGCCGCGCACGTAGAAGTGGTGACGCGCGAGCTTGAGCAGCGCCTCGTTCGCCTCCGCGCCCGAGTTGCAGAAGAAGGCGCGGTCGAACCCGGTGCGCTTGCACAGCTCGGCGGCGAGCCTGATGTTGGGCTCGTTTAAATAGTAATTCGACGCGTGAATCACCTTGCCCGCTTGCTCGGCGATCTTGGCGACGAGCACCGGGTGCGCGTGCCCGACGCACGAGACCGCGACCCCCGCCGCGAGATCGAGGCAGCGCTTCCCGTCGACGTCGAAGAGCTCGCAGCCGCGCCCGCGCGCGACGACGAAGGGCGCCGGCTTGTAGTTGCCGTAGAGGTGTTTCTTCGCGATCTCGAGCAGCTCTGCACTTTTGCTCATTGGTTTCAGGCTCCCATTTTACATCGAAGGAGGGCCCGCGCGACCTCGGCGAACCCGTCGCCCATCTCGGCGCGCGCGACGTAACGAGGCGGCACGGCGAGAGCGTGGATCGAACGGCGCACGTTGGCGACCCCGAACGTCGTCTCGAACGCCGAGAAGCACGCCCGGTCGTTTCCGCTGTCGCCGACGAACGCGAAACGGAAGCGCGCGGCGCCCGCCTCGACGCCGAAGCGCGTCGCGAGCAGCCGCACCGTGCCGCTCGCTTTGTCGTCGGCGTCGTACGTCGCGTGGAGATGCACGCTCGAGCGCGAGCTCCGCGCGCCGTGCTCGGCGAGGATCGACGCGACGAGATCCACGCGCTCGCGCGGCACGGTCTCGTACTCGCCGACGTCCCACGTGAAGTCGCTGATGCGCCCTGCGCGGTCTTGCGTCGGCTTCACGTCGGGCGCGCGCTTCTTCACCTCGGCCGCGAGCGCCTCGAGTCGTTCGCGCCTGTGCGCGCGCTCCACCGCGTCGCACGGATTGATTCGCGCCACGCGCTCGCCGTCGCGAACGATCGCGATCGCGCCGTTCTCGGTCGTCGCCGCGTCCACCGGCCACTGCTTGACGACCCACTCGCCCCACAGCGCGGGCCGCCCGGTGACGACGATCAGCTTGAAGCCCGCGTCGTGCAGGTCCCAGAGCGCGTCGTATGCCGCGCGCCGGAGCTCGCCGTGCGTCAAGAAGGTGTCGTCGAGATCGAAGAGCAGCCCCTCGATTCGTTTTCCGTCCTCCGGCGCGAGCGCTTCGAGAGGTCGCATCAGCGGCCCTGGCGCGGCTCGATTCGCGCGAGCAGCGACTTCAAGTAGAGGCCCTCGGCGTGCGCCGCGAGGACGGGGTGGTCCGGCCCTTGGAAGTGCCGCTCGACGACGATCGCCTCGCGGTTCGCGCGGAGCGCGCCGGTCGCGAGCGCGCGCGTCAGCGCGTTCATGTCGACCGCCGCCGAGCACGAGCTCAGCGCGAGGTAGCCGCCCGCCTTGGTCGCGCGGCAGCCGAGCTCGGCGATCTTCGTGTACGCGACGAGCGCGGTCTCGCGACCGCCGCGCGACGAGGCGAGCCGCGGCGGGTCGAGCAGGACCACGTCGTAGCTGCCCTTCGCGTCCGACAAAACCGTCCGCGCGTCGGCGCGCACCCACTTCACGCGGTTCTCGAGCCCGTTCAGCCGCGCGCACGACTCGCCCACCTCGATCGCGAGCGCGCTCTCGTCGCACGCGACCACCTCGGTCGCGCCGCCGCGCGCCGCCGCGAGCGCGAACGGCCCGACGAACGAGTAGGCGTCGAGCACGCGCTTGCCCTTCGCGAGCGCCTCGATCCGCGCGCGCAGCGCTCGCTGATCGAAATAGAACCCGGTCTTCTGCCCGAGCTCGAGCGGGATCGCCCAGCGCAGGCGCCGCTCGAGAAAGACGAGCTCCTTGGCGTCGTCGCCGAGCACGACGCCCTTGCCGGCCTCGAAGCCTTCCATCTTCGCCGCGCCGGCGCTCGTGCGATCGATGACGGTCGTCGGCTTCACGACGTCGAGCAGCGCCTGCAGCACCAGGCTCTCCCGGAGCTTCATCCCGAACGTCGTCAGCTGAACGCGAGATCGCGTCGCCGAATCGGTCGACGACGAGCCCCGGCAGGTCGTCGCCCTCGGCGTGCACCAAGCGGAACCCGTTCGTCTCCGGGCTCGGCAGGTCGCACTGCTTTCGCCACGCGTCCGCGCGGCCGATCCGCTCGTGGAAGAAGCGCCCGTCGAAGCGCGTCTTCTCGTCACGCGAGAGGATGCGAACGACGATCGCCGACTTGGGCGAGTAGAATCCTCGGCCGAGAAAATTCCCGCGCGGGTCGACGACGCTCACCTCGTCGCCCGCCGTCGCCCCGCCCTCGACGCGCTCGACCGCCTGCGCGTACACCCAGGGGTGCCCAGCCCACACCGGCTGCACGTGACCCGGTTTCAAGTGGATGGTCGGCATGGCTCGGCGCGGAAAGCGTTACCACGGCGTCCAAAAGATGTGTGAACCGGCGTCCACGTACCCGGGCGGGGGGCCCGGATTTCCCCGCTTAAGGTGATGTTTGCCGTGGCACCGGCATTGCTTAGTCCTAGACTGCGTGCTGCTGGAGGCACGAGGTCATGACGAAGACTGTCGCTTCAATCTCCGCGTTTGCTCTCGTGATGGGCGTCTCGGCCGTGGCTGCCGCGCAGCAGAATCCGAACTGCCCTCCGGGTAGCTGGTTCTGCGCGGAGGCCCAGGTCCCGGGCGTCGGAGGCGCGCAGATCACCGTGGGTGGAGGCACGCAGCCCCAGCAGCTCGCCCCCCTGCCCGCCCCGCAGCAGCCCCCGCCGGTCGTCGTCGAGCAACCTGCTCCCCAGCAACCGCCGGTCGTCGTCTACCAGCCGGCGCCTCCGCCGGTCGTGGTCGTGCGCCAGCCTCCGCCGGATTACCGCACCTATTACGTGCGCCGGCGCGTGCCGCTCGTGCGGCAGCAAGAGTGGGGTCTCAACCTCCGGCTCGAGGGCGCGTTCATCGGCAGCGGCTACAGCGGAAACGCAGGCCTCGGCGGCTTCGGCGCGAGCCTTCGCTACAAGCCGACGCCGTGGTTCGGGATCGAGGGCGGCGCCGACTTCGTCATCGGCCGCGACTACAACGACTACGCCCGCAACGAGACCGCGCTCACGCTCAACGCGCTTTTGTTCCTCAACCCGCGCAGCCGCGCGCAGGTCTACTTGCTCGGCGGCTTCGGTTGGAGCATCGCGAACGTGACGAACGACACGTACATCGGCGGGGCCGAGCCCGTCGGCATCGGCGACACGGTGAGCTACCACTACTTCGGCGGTCAGGCGGGCGTCGGCCTCGAGTACCGCATGACGCCGCACATCGCGTTCAACGTCGACATGCGCGGCTTCATCCGCGGCCGCACCGACTCCAACGCCGACGCCAACCCCGAGTTCCGCGATCCGCAGACCGGTCAGACGACGAACACGTCGGGCGGCCTGCTCTTCACGGGCGGCATGACCTTCTACTTCTGATATTGACGATGCATTGAAGGTCCGCGACCGCATCGCCCTCTCGGCGATCGGCGGGGCGATGCTCGGGCTCGCGACGCCGCCGGTCGACGTGTATCTGGCGGCCTTCGTGGGCGAGGCGCTCTTCGCTTTCGCGCTCTTCGACGACGGCGAAGGCCCCGCGCGCGCGCCGAAGAAGCGCGCCTGGCTCGCCGGCGCGCTCCGCGGCTGGCTCTTCGGCACGGCGGTCAACGTCGTCGTCCTGCGGTTCGTGCCGTCGACAATCGTTCGCTTCACGGATCTCCCGTGGGGGCTGGGCGTCCTCGCGCTCGTGCTGCTCGGCATGTTCCAGGGCCTCGGGTGGCTCGTGTGCGGGTGGCTCACGCGGCAGCTCATGATGCGGCGCGTGCCGAGCTTTCTCGCGTTCGGCATCGCCGCCTGGGTGAGCACCTTCGTGCCCGTCGTCTTCAGCTGGACGGTCGCGGGCGGGCTGTCGCCGCTCCGGAGCTTCGTCCAAATCGCCGAGGTCGTGGGCGAGCGCGGCGTGAGCGCGCTCGTCGCGATCGTGTGTGCGCTCTTCGCGTGCGCGGCGCAGGCGCTCCTCGCGCGCGAGCGGCGCAAGGCTTCGTATTTTGCGATCGTCGGCGCCGGCGTCGCGCTCGTCATGACGGCGGGCGGCGCTCTCCGCGTCCGCGCGATCGAGGGCGCTCGGGAGCGAGCGCCGCACGTCCGCGTCGCGCTCGCGCAGCCCTCGACCGAGGCGGTGATGCGCTGGGACCCGAGCGCGGCGGACGCGATCCTGCGCAAGCTCACGATGCTCACGGTCGCCGCCGAGCAGCGCGGAACCGACCTCGTCGTGTGGCCTGAGGCCGCGTACCCGTACACGATGTCGTCCACGCAGAAGAACGACTTCGTCGGGCCGATGGCGGTGCTCCAACCGGGCGTGCGCGGGCCCGTGCTGACCGGCGTGATCATGCGCGCGCGCGACGGCGAGTACAA
The DNA here is from genome assembly GCA_963731595.1 of uncultured delta proteobacterium. Classification (GTDB taxonomy): domain Bacteria; phylum Myxococcota_A; class Polyangia; order Polyangiales; family Polyangiaceae; genus DASXHD01. The sequence goes on along the minus strand of CAVSWE010000007.1, from coordinate 220,529 downwards.
CGCGGCGACGATCGTGGAAGGCGACCGCGTCGAGCCGGCGTACTTCAAGATGCACCTGCTCGCGTTCGGCGAGTCGGTGCCGTTCTCGGGGACTTTCCCCGCGCTGCGGCGCGCGTTCGTGCGCGGCACCGGCCTCGTGCCGGGCGATCACCAAGTCGCCCTGGTCGCGAAAGGGCGCGAGCACACGATCCGCGCCGCCGTGCTCGACTGCTTCGAGGACACGCTGCCTGCGGCGAGCGTCGAGGCGATGGACGTGAGCCCGAACCTGCTCGTCAACGTGACGAACGACGCGTGGTTCGCGGGCACCGAGGAGAGCGAGCTCCACCTTCGCATCGCCACGATGCGCGCGATCGAGACGCGCCGCGATCTCGTGCGCGCGGTGAACGAGGGGGTCACCTCGTGGGTCGACGCGACCGGCGCGGTGCGCGCGCGTTACGTCGGGCCCGTCCCCGGCACGCTCCCGACGACGCCCGCGCTCCTCGAGGGCAAGACCGTCTACGCGCGCATCGGCGACTTCGCGGGCGTGCTCCTCCTCGGTTTGCTCGCGGGCGCGACCTGGCTCGGAAGCCGGCGCCGCGGAGAAGCCGGGACACAAAAGCGAAACGGCGCGCCCCCGGATGCCGGGGAGCGCGCCGCGTCGTAGTCGAACGAAATCGACTTACTGGATCAGGTCCTTGAGCGACTTGAGAGCGCGCGCGCCGATCTTCTTCTGCGCGGGCTTCGCCGGACGGTTCTCCATCTGCTTGGTGAACGGGTTGTAGCGCGGGCCGGCCGGGATCGGCTTGGTCTTGCGCACCTTGAGCTTGAGGAGGCCCGGGATCACGAACTCGCCGGGACCGCGCGAGCCGAGCTGCTTCTTGATGATCTCCGTGAGGCTCTCAAACACGCGGTTGACGCTCTTCTTATCGAGCTCCGACATCTCGGCAATCTCGCTAATCACCTGGGCCTTCGTCAGACGCTTCTGGGTCATGTGCTGTTCCTCCTAATGATGAATCAATGATTCTTCGCAGCCGCTCTAAGCGAACTTCTCTTCAGTGGAGCGGCGCCCCCCTGTCGCGGGCCTGCAAAACGATGGGTAACACTCGCGCTGTGCGTCTCGCAAGGGAAAAATAGGCCCCTCCGCGACGGGGCGTCGCGGTACGCTGGAAAAATAGGGGTCCGGTGGCAGGGTCCTGGCCTGAAAGCGACCTAGTTTCGGATCCTTTTGCTCCATTCTGAACGCGCTTTAACTCAGTTTGCGCGAGCGAGCTTGGCCGGGTTGAGCGCGGCGGGCGGCGGGTTTCGACCGCGCCGACGGCGCGCGCGGCTGCCTCGCGGAGGCTGCGACCAGCCTGTCGGTCTCGGCGCGCATGGCGCGATCTTTGGCCACCGTGTCGTGGTCCCAACCGAGAAGATGGAGGAGACCGTGCGCGAGCAGCATCGTGACCTCGTCCAACGCAGGCCGCTTCGCGTGCTTGGCCTGGGCGCGCGCGGTCGGCATGCTCACGATCACGTCGCCGAGCAAACGTGGCAACCCTGCCGGCATTGAACGTGGGAGACCGCCGCCCTCGCGCATCGCGAAGGCGAGGACGTCGGTCGGCCGATTTTTCTTCCGATAGAGACGATTGAGCTCTTGGATTTGATCGTCTCCGGTAAGCAGGACTGACAGCTCGGAGTCTTCGAGCTTCAGCGCGGCCATCATTCGCGCCAGACGCCGCTCGATCTCCGCGCGGCTCACCCCTCGGCCGAGCTTCGTGTCGACGACGAGCCGCACGGGCTTCCTCTGCGAATCGAGCATGGCGCGGACAGGTGTGCTAGATGACCGGCGGTGCGCGGTCAACGGACGATCGTCTGCACATTTTTGCCACAAGTTTCGCAATGCGCGTCGCCGTCGTCGTCCCCTCGTATCAAGCTCGTAAAAGTCTCGGTGGCGTGATCGACGACCTCCTCGCGACCCTTCCGGACGTCGCGCCCGAGGACCTCATCGTCGTCGACGACGGCAGCACCGACGGCACGAGCGACGTCGCGCGCGAGCGCGGCGTGCGGCTCGCCATGCACACGCGAAACCGCGGCAAGGGTGCCGCGCTCCGGACGGGCCTCGCCGAGGCGGGCCAGCTCGGCTACCACGCGGCGCTCACCGTCGACGCCGACGGCCAGCACCCGGCGACGGCCGCGCGCGTCGTGCTCGAAGCTTCGAACGACCCGAACGACCTCATCCTCGGCATCCGCAATCTCGCCGGCGCGGGCGCGCCGCGCGCCAACCAGATGTCGAATCGGTTCTCGAACATGGTGCTCTCCGGCTTCGCGCGGAAGCGCATCGCCGACACGCAGTGCGGGCTCCGTCGTTATCCGATCGCCCCGGTGCTCGCGCTCGGCTGCCGCGCCGAGGGGTACGCGTTCGAGGCCGAGGTGCTCCTGCGGGCCGTCGCGGCGCGCGTCCGACTGCGTGAGGTGCCGATTGAGGTGCTCTACCCGCCCGAGAGCGAGCGCGTCACGCACTTCGACAGCGTGCGCGACCCCGCGCGCATCGTCGCGACGGTGCTGCGCACGATGGCCGACGTCCACCTCCTGCGCACCTCGCCGCGCACCGTGGTCCGCGTGGAGGTCGACGGCCCGAGCTCCGCGCCGAGCAGCGAAAAAAGGCCGACCGCGCTCCCGGGCGCCGCGGAGTAGGTCGCGATGAGGCGGCGCGGCAAAGTCCTGATCGCGCTCGCCGCGCTGATCGGCGCGCCGATCCTCGCGCACTACGCGATCGTCGCGGCGACCGGGTTCTCCGCGCCGAAGATCGCGTTGCCCGACGAGAAGATGGTCGAGCAAAACGGAATTCGCCGCGTCGGCCCCGCGTACGAGATGCAGCGCGACGGCGTGCGCGAGGCGTACCTCGAGGGCACGCCCGAAGAGCTCGGGGAGCGCGACGCGCGCCTCCTCGGCGATTGCATGGTGGCCGACGAGAACGAGCTCTGGGGGACGTTCGCGCACTTCGTTCCGCTCTCGCCGCTCCGCACGCTCATCATCGACATCAGCCGAGTCCAGTACCGGCACATCGAGGACAACGTGCCCGAGCCGCGCCGCCGGGAGCTCGCCGCGGCCGCCGACGCGATGCAGCCCGACCCGAACGCGTCGCACATGCCCACCTACGAGCGCGTCGTCTTCCTGCACTCGGTCTACGACATCTCGCTCTCGTTCGAGCACTCGCCGCTCATCGGCTGCTCGGCGTTCGCGCTCGGTCCCACGATGACTAAAAACGGGCACGTCCTCGTCGGACGAGCGTTCGACATGGAGATCGGCGACGTCTTCGACCGCGACAAGGTCGTGTATTTCGTGCGGGAAAACGGCCGGATTCCGTACGCGAGCGTGGCGTGGCCCGGGCTCACCGGCGTGCTCACCGGCATGAACCTCGACGGCGTGACCGTGCTCGTCAACGGCGCGCGCGCGGGCGAGCCGCGCACCAAGGGCATGCCCGTCGTCTTCAGTCTGCGCGAGACGCTCCAGTCTGCGCACGACACCGACGAGGCCGTGGCGGTGCTCTCGAAGCAGGACGTGATGGTCTCGCACATCGTCTTCGTCGCCGACGCGAAGGGAGACTTCGCGGTGGTCGAGCGCGCGCCCGGGCACCCCGCGTTCGTGCGGCGGACGTTCTCCGATCCGCAGCGCGTGGCGGTGACGAATCACTTCGAGGGGGATCTGAAGGACGACCCGAAGAATCTCTGGGTACGCCAGCACACGACGACGCTCGCGCGGCGCGCGCGGCTCGACGAGATGCTCGGCGCGCTCGCGCCCGCGTCGGTCGATCCGACCTCGGCCGTCGCGATGCTGCGCGATCACCAGTGCGCGGGCGGCCAGGCGTGCGCGCTCGGCGATCGCCGCGAGATCGACGCGCTCATCGCCACGCACGGCGTCGTCGCGGACGCGACCGACAAAGTGCTCTGGGTCAGCAAGGGGCCGCACCTCTCGGGCGAGTTCGTGCGGTTCGACCTGAAGGAGACCTTCGCGAAGGATCACGATCCGGCGAGCGAGCCGCCGCCCGCGACCATCGCGGCGGATCCGATCCTCGCCGACGGCCGGTACGAGGCGGGCCGCAAGCGCGCGGGCGGCCCGAAAATCGGCGGGGACGCAAAATGATTCCGCGGCGGGCGTTCTTGCTGGGGGTCGCAGCCACGGCCGTGTCGTTCCGCGCGGCGGCCGACACGATCGACGACACGCTCGCGAAGGTGTCGCGCGCTCGCGCCGGCGCGAAGACGCTCGTCGGTCCGTTCACGCAGACCGCGACCGTCGGGCTGCTGCGCTCGCAGGTCGTCTCGACCGGCAAGCTCTACCTCCAGTACCCGAGCCGCCTCCGCTGGGAGCTGGGTCCTCCCGATTCGGTGACGTATTGGGTCGCGCCCGAGGGGCTCGCGTACCGTGGCGCGCACGGCAGCGGGCGCATCCCCATCGACACGACCGCGCAGGCCGACGTCGAGGCGCTGCGCGCGATGCTCGGCGGAAACGTGAGCGCCTTGCGATCGCGTTTCGACGTGCGCGAGGTGCCGTCCGACACCGGCGGGCCCACCTTCGAGTGCACGCCCAAGCCCGGCGCCGGCGCGGCGCGCCTTCGCAAGCTCACCTTCGCGCTCGACGCCGACCTCGTCCGTCCGCGCAAGGCGAGCATCGTCTACGACAACCGCAACAAGACCGAGATCGTCTTCGGCGAGCTCCGCCGCGACGTCCCGATCGATCCCGCGCTGCTCGTCTTGCCCTGAAAGTTGGCCGTGGCGGTTGCCCTTTGGCAACCTCGACTCGCCATGCAGACCGCGAAGAACAGTTTCGAAGGGCCGGAGCGCAGGCGCCACCGCGTCTACGTGACCAAGAACACCGAGTACCACTTCCGCGACGGCTTCTGCGTCGCCGTGCGCGATCGGCGCACCGGCGATTTCCTGCAGGGACACCTCGCGCTTCGCCGGCGAATCCACGGCGGCATCAAGTTCTACCTGAACGGGGCGATCGTGCCGAACCCGGGCGAGCCTACGGTCGGCGAATCGCTGTATTTCGCCACCGAGGGCCGCGATCTCGTCACGAGCCCGCTCGAGGGCGTCGAGCGCCCCTCGCGAGAAATCGTGGGCGCTTACCCTTCCGTCCGCGAGACAGCGAAGAAACACTGAGTTACAACCGGCGCATGCTCGCAGTGCCTCCGCGCATCGAGGTCGTGCGCCGTCCCGTCGAAACGCAGCGTTTGAGCCTCGTGCCGATCGAGACGTCGGACGCGGCCGATCTTTGGAGCGCGGTGCAGAGCTCGCGCGCCGAGCTCGAGCCGTGGCTGCCGTGGGTGCCGTTCAACGCCGATCAGGACGCGAGCTACCGCTACGCCGACGCGAGCGCGCAAGACTGGGACAACGCGCGCGCGTGCCGCTTCGGCATCCGCGACAAGAAGATGCGCAAGCTCTACGGCGTCGTCGGGCTCGAGGCGTTCGCGCACCTGCACCAGAGCGTCGAGCTCGGCTACTGGCTGCGCACCGACGCGACGGGCCACGGGTACATGACCGAGGCCGCGCGCGCGGTCGTCGGCTGGGCTTTCACGAGCCTGCACGCGCACCGCGTCCGCGTCGCCGCCGCGACGGACAACCGCGCGTCGCTCGCCGTGATCGGCCGCCTCGGCTTTCGCTTCGAGGGCATCGCGCGGCAAGCCGAGCGCTGCCACGGCCGCTGGCTCGATCACGCCGTCTTCGGCCTGCTCGCGACCGACTCGCGCACCTGAAAGCGTTTCAGCAGCGCCACGCGCCTCTTGCCCTCGAGAGGGAGCGATCGCCAGGACGCCAAGACGCCAACCTCGATTGTTGGCGCCTTCGCGCGTTGGCGATCGCTTCCGACCCTACGCGTTTTCACGCGCTCGTGGCGACCGCGCGGCGACGAGGGCGCGGACGCGGTCGATCGCGTCGATGCTCTGCGCGCCGTACCAGGAGAGGTCTTTGCCGCTCGTGTGGACGACCGCGGCGCGAATCGGGAGAGCGCGGAAGACGTCCGCGTCCGCGTCGCTGAAGGGGTACGGCTCGTCGGGGAGGATGACGAGCGCGGGGGCGCGCGCGATCACCTCGTCGAGCGTGACGCGCGGGTAGCGGACGTCGCGCTCGCCCGGCGCGATCGGACGGGCACCCGCGAGGTCGGCGGCGAGCGGGTAGCGGCGCTCGCGGTCGGCGAAGACGTTCTGCGCGCCGGCGAGGTCGAGCATGTCGGAGATGAACGTCTCGCCGTGGACGGTCATGAGCGGGTCCATCCAAATCGGACAGAACGCGCGGACCGGCGTCGTCCGCGCGCGCGCGTCCTCGGCGCGGCGGAAGGAATCGTAGCCGCGACGGAAGAGATCCTTCACGTGTGAATCATTTTGGACGCCGAAAACCCGGGCCAAACGCGCGAGGTGCGCGAGCCCGTCGGCGACGCGCTTCGGAAATGCGACGAGCACGCGCACGCCGCGCTGCGCGAGCTGCTCGAGGTCGCCGCGCGTGTTCTCCTCTTGGTTGGCGAGCACGAGGTCGGGCGCGAGATCGCAGATGTCGTCCACGCGCGGGTTCTTCGTTCCGCCGACGCTCGGGACGCCCGGCGCGTCGCAATAATCGGTGCGCCCGACGAGCGCGCTCGCCGCGCCTAGGGCCTGCACGCTCAGGGTATCGCTCGGCACGAGCGACACGACCCGCGCGGGAGGACCCGGCAGCGCGACGACGCGGTTGCGATCGTCACGGACGCGAATCTGCATCGCCTACTTCACGACCTTCCACGAGACGCTGCCCTCCTTGTCGGTGAGCGTGATCGACACTTTGTGCGGGCGGCCGGCGATCGTCGCGTCGCAGTCGAACGACTCGTTGACGCGGAGGATGCGCGTGCCACCCGTGCACTGCACGTCGGAGGAGGCGCCCACCTTCTGCTCGATGCTGTCGCCGACCTTCTTCGTGTCGATGATCATCCCGTCGAGCTTCCACGAGATCGTGCCGTGGGCGTCGGTCTGGTCGACGTGAATCGCGAGCGTCTGTCCTTGGCCGTCGACCGCCTCGCAGTCGAAGGTCGCGCCTTGCTTGATCGGCTCGTTCTTCGGGCACTTGAGCGAGCGAAGGTCGACGCCCTTGCCTTGGAGCTCGGTCTGAATCGAGTGCTCCACCTTCTTCTCGTCGATGTGCCGCTGGCAGGCAGCGAGGGAAAGCGTGGCGAACGCCAGCGCGAGGGTCATGCGAGAGGTCATCCGCCGACCGTATCAAAATTCGGACGGCAGCTCCGGGGGCACGCCCGGTCCGCCGTCGGCGTGCGCGCCGACGCGCGCCGCGCAGCTCGCCCACTCCTCGTCGGCGCACTTGCCCGCGCGCTCGATGCACGCGAGCACCGTGTCTTGCTCGTGCTCGACGAGGCGATCGAGCACGAACGCGCAGCCGCGCTCGCACTCGTGCGGGGTGCAGCCGACGACGCGCTTCTCGCACGCGTCCGCGCAGCGCACGTCGGGGCGGTCGCGCGGCTCCATCGGGCAGCCGGCGAGCACGACGACGACGACCGCCAGCGCGAAGAACGCCGCGTGTTTTCCGTATCCGTCCACGCGGCGGGATCTACCACATCCGCGGGCTTCAGCCGCCGGCCTCGACGACGGCTTCGTCCATCGCCTCGCGCAGCTTGTCGGGGCCCTGCGCGCCCTCGATGACGTGCCGGCCGATCCAAATCGTCGGCAACGCGCGGCCGTGCGCGGCTTTGAACGCGGCTTCGTCGGCCTCGAGCCGCTTCTGCGTCTCGGGCGCGGCGAGGCACGCGCGAAACGCGTGCTCGTCGAGGCCGAGGCCGGTCGCCATCTTGGTGGAGCCGTCGTCGGTCAGGTCCTCGACCGGCGCGTGGAACAGCGCGGCCGCCATTTCGTCGCCTTTTCCGAGCGTCTCGGCGCACGTCGCGGCGCGCGCCGCGCTCTCCGCGTAGGGATGAATGCGCGTCAGCGGCATCTGCTTTCGAACGAGCCGATACTTGCCGCGGTACTTGTCGAGCGACGGCTGCAGATCCGCGGCGGTCTGCCGACAGAACGGGCACTCGAAGTCGACGAAATCGACGATCGTGACCTCGCCCGGTGGCGTCTTCTTCATCTCGGCGGCGATCACGTCAGGGACGCTGGGCTTGACGACGACGTTCGACACGAACGGGATGGCCGCGGCGAGCGCGAAGACCGCGCTCACGCCGATGGCACCGCCCCCGTCGGGGCCGTCGGCCTCCGTCCGCACGCGGAGGAGGACGAGCGTGAGGAGGACGATCGTCGTGATGTCGACCGTGAGGCAATACGCGCAGAACGTCGACATCATGAACTGCAGGAAGAGGAAGAACCCCGCGGCGAGCGCTCCGAAGGTCGCCGCGACGAGGTGGAGAAATCGCGCGACGTCGCCCTTCACGACCGTCAGCGACGCCATCACGAAATACCCGACGAGGCCGATCGCCGGCGTCGGCACGCCGAGGATGTGCGAGTAGTCGGTGCTGCGCAGCTTGGCGCAGCCGCTCGTCTCCGAGCAAAAGAGCGGCAGCGGCCGAAGGTAGTCGACGAGCAGCGCCGCGCTCGCCGCGAGGCCGAGGGCCGTCAGCGCGACGATGGCGAAGAAGACGATCCGCTGCGTCTTCTTCTCGGCTGTCAGCTCGATTTCGGCCATCCGTCAGTGGAATAGAAAAAACTGGTACATATGCAACCCATCTCGATGCCTTCGTCTTCCCTTCCACAAAAAAGCCGCATTCTCCGCCTGCTCGGCTCGCAGGACCGCGCGCGCCACGCGCGCGAAATCGCGAGCGAGCTCGACGTTGCAGAGGGCGCGTACGCCGGGCTCGTCCGTCAGCTCGACGACATGGTCTACGCGGGCGAGCTCGCCGTACGGCCGGGCCACCGCTACGTGGTCGCAAAAGAATCCAAGAAAGCGCGCGGCGTCGGCGGATCCGCCGACGGCGGGACGCCGCACGCACGGACGAGCGTCGAGGGCTGGCTCTCGATGACGCCGCGCGGCGCAGGGTTCGTCTCGCGCGAGGGCGGCGACGTCTACCTCCCGCCCGAGGGCATTCACGGCGCGATGCACGGGGACAAGGTTCGCGTCGACATCGTCGCGCGCGGCACGCGCGGGCCCGAGGGCGAGGTCGCCGAGGTCCTCGAGCGCGGGACCAAGCGCATCGCCGGCGTCCTCCGCCGCCGCGGAAAGAGCGCGTGGCTCGAGCCCGACGACACCCGCTTTCGCGGCCCCATCGTCCTCACGTCGGCGGTCGACAAGAGCGCCGAGGGAAACAGCGGCAAGGACGGCGACGCCGCGGTCGTCACCATAACGCGCTACCCCACGCAGCCCGGCGAAAACCCGGAGGGGAAGCTCGACGCCGTCCTCGGGCGCCCCGGCGAGCTCTCGGTCGAGGTCGCGAAGGTCCTCGTCACCGAGCAGATCGAAGAGGTCCACTCCGCCGACGCCACGCGCGAGGCCGAGGCCTTCGGCGAGACCGTCCCCGCGCACATGCTCGAGGGCCGCATCGATCTCACGCACTTGCCGCTCCCGACGATCGACCCGGAGGACGCGCGCGATCACGACGACGCGGTCTGGGTGGAGCGCACCGACGACGGCGGCTACCGCGCGTGGGTCGCCATCGCGGACGTCTCGAGCTACGTGCAGCCCGGCACCCGCATCGACGACGAGGCGAAGGCGCGCGGATGCAGCGTCTACCTGCCGGATCGCGCCGTGCCGATGCTCCCGCGCGCGCTCTCGTCGAACCTGTGCTCGCTCCTCCCGCACGAGATTCGCCTCTGTTTGTGCGCGGAGATCGTGCTCGACGCGCACGGCGAGGTCGTCTCCGAGACGCTCCACCGGGCGTTCATGAAGAGCCGCGCGAAGCTCACGTACGGCGGCGTCGCGATGGCGCTCGGCCTCACCGACAAAGCGAAAGAGCAGATGGAGGCGCGCGGCATGGTCGAGGGCCTCCGCGTCGCGTACGAGCTCTCCCGCATCTTGCGGGCGAAGCGGATGAAGCGCGGCGCGCTCGACCTCGAGCTGCCCGAGGCGAAGATCATCCTCGACGAAGAGAGCGGTCACCCGACCGACGTCGAGCAGCGCGCGATGGACGCGGGCGTCGCCCGCGCCTACCAGCTCATCGAGGAGCTCATGCTCCTCGCGAACGAGGTCGTCGCGCGCTGGCTCGTCGCGCGCAAGATGCCCACGGTCTTCCGCGTGCACGCGCCGCCGGACGAGCAGAAGCTCGCGCGCTTCCTCACGCTCAGCGAAGAGCTCGGATTCAAGGCCGACGTCGCCGCGGTGCAAGACCCGCGCGAGCTCTCGAAGCTCTTGAAGAGCATGGTCGGCCACCCGAAGGCCGCGGTGCTCCACGGCCTGCTCCTCCGCTCGTTGAAGCAGGCGACGTACGACATCGTCAACGTCGGTCACTTCGGGCTCGCGTCGAAGGCCTACGTGCACTTCACCTCGCCGATTCGGCGCTACCCGGACTTGCTCGTGCACCGCGGCGTCCACGCGGTGCTCGAGGCCGAGCGCCGGCAGAAGCGCGCGCACATGAGTGACGAGCAAGAAGCCGCGCTCGCCGAAGCGGCGCTCCGCTCGTCGAAGAACGAGCGCCGCGCGATGGAGGTCGAGCGCGAAGTCTCGAACCTGTACCGCGCGTACGTGATGCGCGATCGCGTCGGCGCGCGCTTCGCGGGCGTCGTCTCCGGCCTCGTCGGGAGCGGCGTGTACGTCACGCTCGAGTCGCCGTTCGTCGACGTGCTCGTGCGCTACGAAGACCTCGGCGGCGACCGCTACGAGCTCGACGACACGGGCCTGCGCGCCGTCGGCACCCGCTCGGGCGACGCCGTACAGCTCGGCGACGCGATGCTCGTCGAAGTCGTCGACGTCTCGCTCATCCGCCGCACGGTCTACGCAAAACGAATCGGCGGCGAAGAGCGAACGCGCTCGCGCAAAGCCCCCAAGCCCCAGCGCGGCAAAGCCAAGCCCCAGCCGCGCTTCCAGCCGAAACACGCGCGCGGCAACAACAAGAAATCGCGCCGCGGCCGCCGCTGAGAGCTCTGGGCTAGACGGTGATGTGCCGCCGCGGGTCTTCTTTCTCGTGCTCCGCGAGCTTCTCGAAGATTGACGTGAGGTCCGCCCCGTCGCCCGTCGGGAGATGGAGCTGGAAGTGCACGTAGAGGTCGCCCTGGTGCCCCTTGCGATGCACGCCCTTGCCCTTCACCCGCATCACCGTGCCACCCTGCGTTCGCTCGGGCACCTTGAGCGTCACCGAGCCGTCGATCGTCGGGACGCGCACTTTCGCGCCGAAATAAGCCTCGTGCAGCGCGAGCGGCAGCTCGACGTGGAGGTCGTCGCCCTCGCGCCGGAAATGTTTGTGCGGCTGCACGTGGATGGTGAGCACGAGATCGCCGCGCGGTCCTCCGTTGGGTGACGGCAGACCCTGGCCGGCGATGCGCACGCGGCTTCCCTCGTCCGCGCCCGGCGGGATGCGCACGGTGACGGGCGGGCCTCCGCCCTCGGCTCGCAGCTCGAGCGTCGTTCCCCGCACCGCCGAGACGAAGTCGACGGTGATCTCGCTCCCGACGTCCTGCCCCGGCATCGGCCCGCGCCGCCGGCCGCGCCCGAAGAGATCGCCGAACACGTCCCCGAAACCCTCGGCGTTGCCGCCGCCGCCGCCGAACAGGTCCTCGATGTTGACCGTGCCGGTGCGGCCGCGCTGCCCGCCGCCTCCGCCCTGCGACGCCCACTGCTTGTACGCGCGCGCTCGCTCGGCGTCGAAGCCCTCTCGCAGCCCCTCCTCGCCGAACTCGTCGTAGAGCTTGCGGCGATCGGGGTTCGAGACGACCTCGTAGGCGTGGTTGACCGCCTTGAACTTCGCCTCGGCCTGCTTGTTTCCCGGGTTTTTGTCGGGGTGCAGGTCTTTGGCGAGCTTGCGGTAAGCCTTCTTGATGGCCTCGGCGTCCGCGCTCTTGGCCACGCCGAGCACGGAGTAGAGATCGTCAGCCATGGGGGTTCGACGCGCAGCGTAAGGCTGCCGGTCGGGCCGAGCAAATCCGTTTCTTGGGCTCAGGGCGCGTCGGGCCGGTGCGGAAGCTCGGTGAGCTCCGGCAGAGCCAGATCCACGCGCCACGCCTTGCCCTCTTTGACGCAGCGAAGCGTCGCGCGATCCGTGGGCTCCGGGCCGGAGACGTCGACCGTCGCGGTCGCGCCCTGGATGCTCGTCGCGTAGTGGGTGGGGGTGAAACGAAGCCCGAAGCGCCCCGGCGCGAGGACGGCGCGCGCCTCGATGCGGCGCCCTTCGATCAAGCTCGCGCGCTCGGCGCGCTTTTCGAGCGACTCGTGCGTGGCCTGGCTCAAGAGGGCCCAAGCGGCGCGCGACTCGGCGGGATCCGCCTGCGATTCGCTCATGCGATCGATCCACTCGCGCACGGCGCCGTCGGGGGTCGCGTCCGGCGCGGGCCGCGAGCACGCGGCGAGCGCGAAGGCCAACAAAGCGAACGGCGCGAATCGCACCGCAGGAAATTACACCTCGGGGGACGCGGGTCGATACGATTTCTCCCACGTGAGATCGGTACGTCTGCATTGGGAAGGCAAGTCCGCCGACGGCCCGAAGAAGGCGCCGGGCCGCGTGGAGCGCGTCGTCGCGAAGCCCGACGGCAGCGCGCTCTACCGCGGCGACAACCTCGACGCGCTGCGTGCGCTCGCCGGCTCGCACGAGGCGCGCGTGACCCTCGCGTACATGGATCCGCCTTTTTTGACGGGCCGCGTGCACGAGACGCGCGAGGCCCCGCGACGCGCCGGACCAGGTGAGCGCCGCGGAAGCGCCGGACCAGGTGAGCGCCGCGTCGCGTTCGACGACCGGTGGAGCGACCGCGCCGCCTACCTCGAGTCGCTCGGCGCGCGACTCTCGGCGATTCGCGCGCTGCTCGCGCCGCACGGGTGCGTCGTCGTCCACGTCGACCCGAAGACGAGCCACTACGTCAAAGTGCTCTGCGACGAGATCTTCGGCGAGGAGTGCTTCGCGAGCGAGATCGTCTGGCGCTACCGCCGCTGGCCTTCGCGGACGCCGAATTTCCAGCGGGTTCACGACGTGCTCCTCCGGTACCGCAAGAGCGCGGAGGCCGAGCCCCGCTACCACCCGATGTACGAGCCGCTCGCGGCCTCGACGCTCGCCACGTGGGGCACGAAAAAACAGCGCGCCGTCGTGAAAGACGGGCGCCGGCTGCGCTCGTCCAAGACGGAAGAGTCGACGCCCGGCGTTCCGATGGGTGACGTCTGGGACATCGGCGTCATCGCGCCGGTCGCCCGCGAGCGCACCGGGTACCCCTCGCAGAAACCCGAGGCGCTGCTCGAGCGGATCGTGCTCGCGCTCTCGTCGCCGGGCGAAATCGTGCTCGACCCGTACGCCGGCAGCGGGACGACGCTGGCCGTCGCGGAGAGGCTCGGACGCGTCTTCTTGGGCATCGACCAGAGCGACGTCGCCATCGAGACGACGATTGCGCGCTTGCACGCGTCTGCTCCAGACCAGTACCGTAGGGCACCATGTTCTCGTCGCGCGTGATGGGCGGCATCTTTGCCGTGCTCGCCCTGGCAGTGGGCGCCGCGTTCGTCTTCCAAGATTTGGGACGCACGGTGATGGGCGCGTTCGTCGCGCTCGGTGTGCTCGCGAGCTTCGCGATCGCGCGGCTCGCGGACGGCGGCGGCGACGGAGGCGAAGCCCTGCGGCGCGACGTCGGCGACGCGAGCAAGCGCGTACGCGACGGGCTCGGCTCGCAGCTCTCGACCATCGAGGACACGACGCGCGTCGCGCACGATCTCGCGGTCTCGATCAAAGACTCGGCCGCGCACGCCGACACGCTCGCGTCGAGCGCCGAGGAGTCGAGCTCGGCGATCCTGCAGATGACCGCGACGCACGACGAGGTCGCCGAGAACATCGGCGAGCTCGCGGGGAGCGTGCGCGAGACCGTCAGCTCGATCGAAGAGATGGCGTACTCGATCAAGGAGGTCGCCAAGAACGTCGACGCGCTCTCGCTCACCGCCGAGGAGACGAGCTCCTCGATGAACGAGATGAACGTCTCGATCGATCAGGTCCAGTCGAACGCGAACGAGACCGCGCGTCTCTCCGAAGAGGTCGCGCTCGACGCGGAAAAAGGCGCGGAAGCGATCCTGAAGACGATCAGCGAGATTTACCGCATCAAAGAGAGCTCGCAGGAGGCCGTCCAGGTCATCTCGAACCTCGGCACGCGCATCGAGGCCATCGGGCAGATCGTGAACGTCATCGACGACGTCGCGGAGCAGACGAACCTGCTCGCGCTGAACGCGGCGATCATCGCGGCGCAGGCGGGCGAGCAGGGCAAGGGCTTCGCCGTCGTCGCCGACGAGATCAAGGATCTGGCCGAGCGCGCCGGCGCGAGCACGCGCGAGATCACGGACTTGATCAAGACGGTGCAGGCCGAGAGCAAGAACGCGATCAGCGCGGTCGAGCGCGGCGCCCACAACGTCGACCGCGGCGTCGAGGTCTCGAACGAGGCGGAGCGCGCGCTGAAAAAGATCCTCGAGTCGTCGCAAAAGTCGACGAACATGGTCCGCGCGATCGCGCGCGCGACGGTCGAGCAGGCGAAGGGCTCGAAGCAAGTGACCGACGCCATCGGGCGCATCGCCGAGACCGTGCAGCAGATCGCGGCGGCGACGGCCGAGCAGGCGCGCGGCACCGAGCTCATCACCAAGAGCGCCGACAAGATGCGGCTGATCTCGCAGCACGTCGAGCGGAGCTCGCAGGAGCAGGCGAAGGGGAGCCGTCAGATCACGACGTCGAATCGAGCGCATCTCGCAGCTCGTCGCGCAGCTCGCCGCGTCGCAGAAGACCCAAGCGCGCTCGTCCGAGCAGCTCGTCGCGAGCGCGATCAAGATGGAGGAGACCCTCCGCGCGCAAGAAGCCGCGGTCGTTCGTCTCGGCGAGACGCTCGAGCCGAAGCGGGCGTAGGGCGTAGGTCCGCCCGAGCGGCGCGACTGAGGGGGGAGAAATCCCCTCAGCGCGTCCAGTGGCCCCGGTCGAGGCGGTAGCCGCGACCGGTGCGCACCCAGTGGTCCGGCTCCCAGCGCTCGCCGCGGCGCGCCGCCGACCAGCGACCGCTGATCCACACGTGGCGGTTGCCGTTCCAGTGCCAGTAACCCGGAATCCAGACGCTGCCGCGCGGCGCGGCCGGACGCACTTCGACGAGCGGAGGCGGCGGGGGCGCTTGCACCTCGACGACCGTCGGAGGAGGCGGGGGCGGCTCGTAGACGACCGTCGGCGCCGCGGGCGGCGCGGCCCAGCGGCCCTCGTGGAAGTACCAGCGGCCGCCGCGGCTCTCCCACTTCGGCGCTTCGTAGCTCATGCCCACTTGCGGCGGCGCGGCCCAGCGGCCGCGGATCCAGACGTGACGCGAGCCGTTCCAGCGCCAGTAGCCGGGCACCCAGGTCTCGCCCGGCGGCGCGCTGCCCTCCACCTCGACTTGCGGCGGCGGCGGCGCTTGCGCGATGTCGGCCGTGCCCGGGGCGATGGTCATGATCGGCGCGTGGGCGCGCATTCGCGCGAGCTGGTGCTCGAGGATCATGTCGGCACGCGCGAGGAGACAATCGACGCGGGCGACGGTGGCCATGTCGTGGGCATCGTTGGCGAGGTGGCGGATGCGCCAGAGCTTGGCGGCGCGGCGCCAGTGCTCGTCGACGAAGTGACGCTCCTCGTCGGTCGTGTCGTGGTTCTCTTCGTGGATCCACTCGCGGATGCGCGCGTCGGTGCGCGACTGGTACGACTGCTGCTCGGGCGTGATCTCGACGTTCACGAGCGGGCCCCCTTGCGCGTGCGCGGCGGGTGCTGCGGCGAGCAATCCGACGACGGCGACGAGAGCGCTAACGTGCTTGAACATGACGTCCTCCACCAGAATTTGACGGAGGCCATCCTAGCCCCATTCACTCGGCCTGGGGATTTACAAAACTCAAGACGGGGGCGCTCACGCGCCGATCGCGCAGAACCCTTCGTAGTCGATGTAGCTCGTGATCTTCGGCGCGGGGCTGCAGACCGGGCAGCTCGTGTCCTTGCGGAGGCGCAGCTCGTGGAAGCGCATCTTCAAGCTGTCGTAGGCGAGGAGGCGGCCCGAGAGGACGTCGCCCTTGCCCAAGATCAGCTTGATCGCTTCGGTCGCTTGGATGGTGCCGACGATGCCGCAGAGGATGCCGAGCACGCCGGCTTCTTGGCAGCTCGGCGCGAGGTGCGGCGGAGGCGGCTCCGGGTAGAGGCAGCGGTAGCAGGGGCCCTCGGGCACGCCGAATTTCTGCGCGGCCTTCTTCGGGACGAACGTCGTCACCTGGCCGTCGAAGCGGAAGATCGAGCCGTGCACGACGGGCTTGCCGAGGAAGACGCTCGCGTCGTTCACGAGGTAGCGCGTCGGGAAGTTGTCGGTGCCGTCGACGACGAAATCGTAGTCGGCGAAGAGCCGCTCGACGTTCTCGCTCGTGAGGCGCTCCTCGTGCGGCACGACCTTCACGTCGGGGTTGAGGTCGGCGATGGTCTTCTGCGCGCTCAGCACCTTGGGCTGGCCGACGCGGCTCGTGGTGTGGAGGATTTGGCGCTGGAGGTTGGACGCGTCGACCGTGTCGGCGTCGACGATGCCGAGCGTCCCCACGCCCGCGGCGGCGAGGTAGAGCGCGGCGGGCGAGCCGAGGCCGCCGGCGCCGAGGAGGAGGACCTTCGACTTGAGGAGCTTCACCTGACCGGCTTCGCCGACCTCGGGCAAGAGGATGTGGCGCGAGTAACGGTCGCGCTGCGCGTCGGTGAGGCTCGGCGGGTGGTCGACCGGGAAGGTCAGGTCCTTCCACCGGACGAAGCCGGGGTTCGCGCTGAGCACGCGCTTGTAGCCGAGCTCGCTCAGCGTCACCGCCGCGAACGCGCTGCGGACGCCGCCGGCGCAGTAGACGACCACCTCGGCGTTTTTGTCCGGGACGCGCGACTCGATCTGCGACTCGAGGAAGCCGCGCGGCACCGAGAGCGCGCCGGGGATGAAGCCCTGGCGGTACTCTTCCTTCTCGCGCACGTCGACGAGGACGAGGTCGTGCTTGGCGTCCAGGCGGCGGCGCAGCTCCTCGAGCGAGAATCTCCTGGATGCGCTTTCGGGCCGCGGCGAGCAGGTCGGTGTAGGTCGAAGGCATGGCCGGCCTAATGTGGCGTCGCGAGAGTTATTCGTCAAGCTGAACGAGGTTCTACTATGACAGAGGGAGCGCCTGGATGCGGACGACGAGGTCGCGGGCGTGCGCCGGGCGGGCGGCGAGCTCGCCGGTGCAGAGCCTGGCGAGCGGCGTGAAGCGCGTGCGGTCCTCGGGCCGGCCGACGGCGTCGAGCACGTCCTCGAGGACGCGGCCGAAGGCGTACACGTCGTCGCGAAAGTCGGCGGGGCGCTTGGCGAGGCGCTCGGGGCTCAGGTAGCCCATGCTGCCCGGCGGCGACGGCTCGCCGGCGCGGCGCGCGATTCCGAAGTCGGCGAGCGCCGGCGCGTCCGGCGCGACCAAGAGCACGTTCGCCGGTTTCACGTCGAGGTGGACGAGCCCGCCGTCGTGCACGCGCGCGAGCGCGCGAGCGAGCGGGAGGAGCCAGCGCTCGATCGGCCGGAGGCTCTTGTCGTCGCGCGCGCGGATGCGCTCGCGGATCGCCCCGAGCGGCGCCCACTCGAGCGCGATCCAACCGTGGTCCGGGTCCAGGTCGAAGACGCGCACGACGCCGGGTCCCGCGAGCGCGACGGCGGTGCGCACCTCGTGGAGGAGCTGGTCTCGGTCACGCGTCGGCTCGTGGTAGACCTTCAGCGCGAGGCGGCGGCCGAGCTCGCGATCCTCGGCTTCGTAGACTGCGCCCGCGCCGCCGCGCGCGACCTCGCGCAGGAGTTGGTAGGGCGAGTCGGGCTCGGCGGCGACGACCGTGTTCTGCTCGGCTCCCAAGCGCGACGGATCGCGTTCGTTCGCGAGTCCGAGCGCGGCTCGGTAGCGGCGGTGGCGCTCGAGCGCGCCCGGGTGATCGAATCTCGCGCAAGAGGACGCGCTCGACGAGCGAGAGCGCGCGCGGGACGTCGCCGCGCTCGGCCTCGAGATCGCTGAGGAGGAGCAGCGCCGACGGGGTCGTTGCATTCTGCAGCAATTGGCTCGCGCGCGCCGGCTCGCCGCGGTCGACGAGCGCCGCGGCGGCGACGACGAGCAGCTCCTCGGGCATCGCGTGATCGGCCGCCGCGGTGGCGATCGCCTCGAGCGCCGCGGCTTCGTCGGCCGTGCTGCGCAGGCGGCGGAAGAGCGCGACGGCTTCGTCGTCGCGCGGGCCGCCTTCGAGACCGGCCTGCGCCAGGCGATCGATCTCGGTCGGCGCGGGCTCTTGGGCCGGTGGGCGCGGGGCCGGCGCGACGGGGGCGGGCGGCGGCGCGCTCGCTTCCTTCTTGCCGACCAGCTTGGACCAGAAACCCACGGCTACTTCTCACACGAAAAACCGGAGAAGCGCGAGTCCGCCCAGAACCGGTACGGCGTGAACCAGAATCCCGCGCCGATGCCGACGCTCGCGCGGCGCCAGCTCCCGAGCAAATGGTGGAAGTCGCGGAGCGAGCGCTGGTCGATGCTGCCGCCGAAGAGGTCGAACGCTGTCCACTCCTCGAGGTACGTCGCCTGGAACGCCTCGTCGGTCACCAGGTACGAGACGCGGCCGCCGACGCCAAGCAACAGGCGCGCGGAGTTCCGAACGTTGGTGTGCGTGTGGTTCGCGCACGGATCGACGAGCACGCGATCGGCCGGCACGCCGACGCGGCACGTCGCGATGTAGTCGAGCAGAAAGGCTTCGACGAGCTTGGAGTGCACCGCCCCGCCGCTGACGACGACCAGCGGCGCGACGCCCGCGGACCAGGCGAGCGCGGCGCGCGTCGCACGGTCCACGTTGATGCCGAAGCGCTGGAGGTCGAGGTTCGCGGGGCATGCTCGTCCCGGGACCCACGCGTCGAGCGCGGTGCCGGCGTGCGCGTAGTTTCCGTAGCCGAACGTCGCGACCGTCGCGTACGGGTACGAGCGCTCGTCCCTGAGCGCGGCGCGCAGCGTGCGAGCGTTGTTGGCGGCGGCCGCGCGCCGCACGCCGTCCGGGAGATCGCACGCGAGCTCGAGCGGCAGCGGTGCGGGCTCGCCGCGCGCGATTCGTTCGTCGCGCGCGATTTCGGCGCGGAGCGCGGCGGCGTGCGCCGCGGGCTCGTAGCCGCAGCCGGCGGGCGTCGCGTCCGCGGTCGGCGTCTCGCCTCGATAGCGCACGGGCGTGTAGCAAGCGACGCGCGGCTCGAGCTCGGGAAACGAGTCGTGGCTCGTCGCCAGCGCGTCGTGGTGCACGGCGTCGGTCCAGTCGCGGCACGCGCTCGACGCGTCGAAATCGGCCGGCGCGAGGCCGGCGCGCGCGTCGCCGGTCGAGCGCGACGGCGCCTCGAGGTGGGCCATGCGACAGCCCGCGAGCGCGAGCGCGAGCAGCGCGCGACGCATCACTCGCCCACCACGCGGAGCACTTCGGGGCCTCCGCGCTCGGCGCACACGACGTCGCCCACGAGCAGCGTCGTCCGCTCGGCGAGGCTCACGTCGCCGAGGTACCCGGGAGCGCCGCGCGTGACGAGCTCAATCCATCCGTCGGCTCCTTGCACGAGCTCCCACGTCGCGCCCGCGACCTCGACCGGAATCCGCGCGGGGCCGAGCGGAGCGACGTACGTGTCGCCGCCGAGCTCGATCGACACCGCGCCCTCGAGCGCCGGCGCCGGCGCGACGCGCACGCGAACCTCTTTTCCGAGAAAGAGCTCGAGGCCCTCGCCCGGCGCGAGCGGCACGGGGATCGCGCCGACGAGGTTGATCCCGCGGAAGAGCGTGCCGTTGCGGCTGCCGAGATCGCGGACGACGACCGCCCCGCCCTCGCGCGCGATGCGGAGGTGGCGACGGCTCACCGCTTGCGACGCGACGTGGAGCGTCCCCATCGCGGCGCCGGCGGCGGCCGACGTCTCCGGGCTGCGGCCGATCACGATTTCGTCTCCGAGCACGACGGGCGCCGGTTTGCCTCGCACCGAGATCTGCGCGATGGGGCCGAGCGCCCGGCGCGTCTTGATGCGCGCCGCGCGCTCGCGCAGCGCGGGGTCGTCGTGCGCGGCGAGCCAATTTTCCGCGGCCGCGAGCGCTTCTCGCCGGCGGCCGGATTCGGCGAGCACGTCGACGTCGCCGTGGACCTTCTGGCGCCCGCGCTCCGCGCGCTCCTTCTCCTGCTCGGCGCCGAGGAGCGCCTCGAGCGACTCGACGTCGCCGGCTTGCGCGAGCGCCTTCGCCTCGCCCTCCGCGTCGCCCGCGAGCTTGTACGCGGCGGCCGCGTTCTTCGCGTCGCCGAGGTCGAGCAGCTCCCGGCCCGCCTCGCGGAGCTCCCGCCGCCGCGCCTCCGACGTCGCGCCTCCGCCGAAGTGCGCGACGAGCAGCGCCGCGCGCTTTCGACGCGCGTCGTCGCGCACGGGGTGACCCTCGGGAGCCGTCGCCACGGCCTGCGTGTAATGCCGCATGCGAACGCGCGCGTCGGTCTCGGCATCGCCGCGCAAGACCATGACGCGCGCCGCCTCCTCGGGCGCGCCCGCGAGGCCATACGCCTCGGCGGCCGTCTCGAGGTCGCCGCGGAGCTCGGCGCGTCGCGCGGCGCGGACGTCTTTGCCTTTTCCGAACAGCCTCTCGAACACGCCCACCGCACAGTCTTTTAGCATCGCGAGGCGCGCGCGCGGGCGTACCATCGACGCATGGATCGATGGCACGGATCCGCGCGGATCGCGGCGCTCGCAATTCTCGCCGTGGCGTGTGGCGGGCGGACTGCGCTCGACGACGGGACGTACGTGACCAAGGACGGCGGCGGCGACGCGCTCGCCGACTCCGGCCCGCCGAAGCAGACCCAATCGAACAAGCTCGACATGCTCTTCGCGATCGACAACTCGGCCTCGATGGGCGACAAGCAAGAGCTTTTGATTCAGGCGATCCCGCTGCTTCTCGGGCGCCTCACGTCGCCGTGGTGCGTGCCGAGCAGCGACCCGACGGGCACCGCGATTCCGCCCACGAACGGCGGCTGCGCGAGCGGGTACCAGCTCGAGTTTCCGCCGATCCGAGACATCCACGTCGGGATCGTCTCGTCGTCGCTCGGCGGCGGCGGCTCGCCCGACGTCTGCGTGGTCAACAGCGGGCCGCCGACCGACGTCACCCACCAAGACGATCACGGTCACCTCTTGAACCGCACGCGGCCCCAGGGCGGCTCGGGCGAGGGCTTCGTCGCGAACGCCCAGCCGCTCGACGGCGCCGGCGGAAACTTCCTCGCGTGGGAGCCCGCGAGCGAGAAGATCAACGTGACGAACGAGCCGAGCGAGTCGCAGCTCGAGACCGACTTCGGCTCGCTCGTCGGCGGCGTGCAGGAGCTCGGGTGCGGCCTCGAGGCTCAGCTCGAGAGCTGGTACCGCTTCCTCGTCCAGCCGGACCCGTACGACTCGATCACGCTCGATTCGACCTCGCCTCCGAAAGCGTCGCTGAGCGGGGTCGACGCGACGCTGCTCAAGATGCGCCACGATTTTCTTCGACCGGACTCCATGGTGGTCATCGTCCAGATCACCGACGAAGAAGACTCGTGGAGCGATCCGATGTGGCTCGGCGGGTACGGCTGGACCGTGCGCACCAACAATTTCCCGGGAGGCCCCACCCTCGGCGCGGGCCCGCGCGGGACGAGCGAGTGCGACCAGCCCGTCGACCCGCAGAACCCGACGACGACCGGGCCGAACAACCCGGATTGCGTGTCGTGCGCCTTCCCCAGCTCCAACAAACCCGTCTCCGGTCAGCCCGTCGGAACCGATCCGAACTGCCAATCGTGCCCCGGCGGCGGGCCGTGCCCGGAGAAAGGCTGGTACGCGCCCGCGACGCCGAGCGGGAACCCCGCGGCGGCCGACGGTCTCAACGTTCGCTACACGGCGAACATGCGCCAGCGGTACGGGCTCGACCCGCAGTGGAGCATCCAGCGCTACGTCGACGGCCTCCGGTCGCGCACCGTGCCGGACCGCGATCACGAGTCGCACGACGCGAGCCACTACGCTCCGCAGAAAAACTGCGAAAACCCGCTCTTCGCCGCCTCGCTGCCCGACGGCTCCGACACGTCGGCGAGCGCGCTCTGCAAGCTCGCCGACGGCCCGCGCGATCCCTCGCTCGTCTACTACCTCGTCATCGGCGGCGTGCCGTGGCAGCTCCTCGCGCAAGATCCGCTGAACACGTCGCTCCCCTTGAAGCGCACGCTCGACTCGACCGACTGGCGGCGCATCCTCGGCGCGAGCCCCGAAACGCATCAGCTCGACGGCATCGACCCGCACATGATCGAGTCGATCCTCCCGCGGCCCGGCCTCCCGCCGCCCAGCTCGAGCGACACGTCCGACCCGATCCACGGGCGCGAGTGGAACACGCTCGAAACGAACGCCGGGATCGACTTGCAGTATGCATGCACCTTCCCCCTCCTCCAGCCGAAGGACTGCTCGCAAAACCCGGCGTCGTGCGACTGCGCCGGCCTCGCGACCGCCCAGGACGGCCCGCCGCTCTGCGACCCGACGAACCGAAACGTGCAAGTCCGCGGCAAGGCGTATCCCACCATTCGCGAGCTCGAGGTCGCCAAGGATCTGGAGAGCCAAGGCGTAGTCGCGAGCATCTGCCCGCGGACGAACGCGTCCTCTTACTTCGAGGTGCTCTTCACCCGTATCCGGGACTCGATTTCCAAGTAGGATGAAGCTTCGATGGCGAATAACCGACTCGGCGAGCTCCTCGTACGCGAAAAACTGATCAGCTTGCAGCAGCTGCGGCAGGCGCAGGACGAGCAGAATCGCTCCGGTCAGGCGCTCGGCTACACGCTGCAGAAGCTCGGGTTCCTCTCCGACACCGAGATCACGAATTTTCTCTCGCAGCAGTACCGCGTCCCGACGATCAACCTCGAGGAGTACGAGATCGACGCGGACATCCTGAAGCTCGTGCAGAGGGAGCAGTGCGAGCGCCACAAGGTGCTGCCGGTCTCTCGCGCGGGCAGCTCGCTCGTCGTCGCGATGGCAGATCCGACGAACCTCAACGCCATCGACGATTTGAAATTCCTCACCGGCTTCAACATCGAGCCGGTCATCGCGAGCGAGGCGGCGATCCTCGCGGCGATCGAGCGTTATTACAACGTCGGCCCTTCGTACGAAGAGGTCATGGCGGGGTTCGACGAGACCGAGATCGAGGTCAAGGGCGACGACGAAGAGCTCAACCTGATGGAGCTCGAGAAGCAGAGCGAGGACGCGCCCGTCGTCAAGCTCGTGAACATGATCCTCTTGAACGCGATCAAGAAGGGTGCGAGCGACATCCACGTCGAGCCGTACGAGAAGAAGCTGCGCGTGCGCTACCGCGTCGACGGCGTGCTCATCGAGGAGATGACGCCGCCGATGAAACTGAAGGCCGCGATCGCGAGCCGCCTCAAGATCATGAGCCAGCTCGACATCGCCGAGCGCCGCTTGCCGCAAGACGGGCGCATCAAGTTGAAGCTCGGAAAAGGGCGCGAGATCGACTTTCGCGTGAGCGTCCTGCCGACGCTCTGGGGCGAGAAGATCGTCCTGCGCCTGCTCGACAAGGGCAACCTGCAGCTCGACATGACGAAGCTGGGCTTCGACGTCGGGCCGCTCAAGGACTTCAAGTGGGCGATCGACCAGCCCTGGGGCATGGTGCTCGTCACGGGGCCGACGGGATCGGGCAAGACGACGACGCTGTACTCGGCGCTCTCGGAGCTCAACAAGGTCGCCCACAACATCAGCACCGCCGAGGACCCGGTCGAGTACAACCTCCACGGCATCAACCAAGTTCAGATGCACGACGAGATCGGCCTGAACTTCGCGATGAGCCTGCGCTCGTTTCTCCGGCAGGATCCGGACATCATCATGGTCGGCGAGATCCGCGACTTCGAGACGGCGGAGATCGCGGTCAAGGCGGCGCTCACCGGGCACTTGGTGCTCTCGACGCTGCACACGAACGACGCGCCGGCCACGATCTTCCGCCTGCTCAACATGGGCGTCGAGCCGTTCCTCATCACGGCGAGCGTCAACTTGGTGCTCGCGCAGCGCCTCGCGCGCAAGATCTGTGTAGACTGCAAGCAACCGTACCAGGTCGAGCACAAGGCGCTGAAGGACATCGGCTTCACCGACGAGCAGATCGCCGGCGCGAAGCTCATGAAGGGCGTCGGCTGCCGCACGTGCAACAACACCGGCTACAAGGGCCGCGTGGCGCTCTACGAGGTCATGCGCTTCAGCGACAGCCTGAAAGAGATGGTCCTCGGCGGCTCGTCGGCGGCGGAGCTCAAGATGGCCGCGATCAAAGGCGGAATGCTCACGCTGCGCATGAGCGGCATCACGAAGGTGCTCGACGGCGTCACGACGACCGAAGAGATCCTTCGCGTGACGATGTCGGACTGACGGTCCATCGGCTCAGCGTTTGAACTGCGCGCAAGGGTCCGCGTCGTCGACGCGCGGCGTGAAGACGAGGAACGTCGCCGGCTCGTCGGCCTCGTAGGTCGCGGGGGCGGTCGACCCGTTCACCTCGACGAAGGAGATCGCGACGGCGCCCGGGCGCGCGAGATCGAACGGGACGCCCCGATCGATGCGGACGTGGCCGTTGCCGGCGACGAGGACGACGCCGCCGGCGGCGTTCTGCAGCATGAGGTCGGCCATGAGCGCGTCCTTCACGCGCTGGGCGAGACTCATCGGCGCGATCATCGCGTCCGGGAGAAACCCGCAGTGCGACGCCTGGATCTCCGCGTCGAGCGACGCCTGGAGCGCGGGCGCGAGCGGCGCGAGACGGACGTGCGCGCCAATCTCCGGCGGGAGCGCGGGGACGCCCTCGTGCACCAGGCGATGGATCACGTCGTGCGGGAGGCCGGCGGCCACGATCTTCAAGTGCGCGGCGACGGCGACCTCGAAGATGGGGCGGTAGAGCGCCCACGCGGGCCAGCCGCGCTTGTCCCACTCGAGCACGGCGCGGAGACCGTCGACCGTCGCGCGGCCGGTCGCGAGGTACGCGTCGACGGCGGGCTGGAGATCGAGGTCGATCATCTCGAAGACGAGCGCCGGGCGGCGGCCGGCGGCGACCATCGCTCCGAGGACGCGCGCCTGGAGCCTGTGGTGGTCGGGGTTGTCGTGCTTCTCGCCGAGGAGGACGAACGGCGCGCGGATGGCGACGTCCTCGGCGCGATCGAAGTCGACGAACGCGCGCGTGCGCGCGTCGTACGTCTTTCCGACGAGGGGGCTCGACGCTTGGACCGCCGTCGTCCACGCGTCGAGCGGCTTGGACGAGTGCGCGCCGCACGCGGCGAGCGCGAGGCTGACGACGAGCGCGCGCATCAGCTCACGTGCGCCTCGAGGAAGCGGAACGTGTCGCGCCAGAATCGCCGCGCGTTCGGCGTGACGAGCGCGGCGTGGAACGCGTGGAGCTCGCCTTTGTAGAGGCGAAGCTCGCTCGGCGAGCGGCGGCGCTCGAGCGCGCGATGCAGCCGGCGCGCGTCGTCGAGCAGCGGATCGCGCGTGCCGCACGCGACGAAGAACGGCGGGATTGGACGCGACGGCGAGTCGTCGCGCTCGAAGACCCGCAAGGGGTCGGCGAAATCGAGCGTCTCGGGCGGGAGCTCGCGCGAGCCCTGCAGGTACTCCGACGCGATGACGACGATCTGATCGTAGGCGGCGCGCGACATGTGCGGCCAGCGCGCGCGAAACCGATCCGGCTCGGTCACTTGCAAGAGACCGCACGCGGGCAGCACCGCCGCGGGCACGACGCCCTTGTCGAACACTTCGCGCGCCCACGGCTCGCTCCGCTCGAAGCACGTCGCCATCGCGAGCGCCGTCACGAGGTTTCCGCCCGCGCTCTCGCCCGCGAGCACGAGTCGGTCCCGGTCGGCGCCGAAGTCGCGCGCGTGCTCGACGACCCACGTCCACGCCCGCGCGACGTCGCGCACCGCGGCGGGGAACGGGTGCGCCGGCGCGAGCCGATAGTCGAGGTTGAAGACGACGTACCCGGCGCGCGCGAACATGAGCGCCATGACCCAGTGCGTGTCCTTGCTGAGGATGCGAAACCCGCCGCCGTGGACGTAGACGATCGCGGGCAGCGGTCCCTTGGCGTTGCGCGGGCGCCACACGTCGAGGCGGTGCACGGGGTCGTCGCCGTACGCGACGTCGCGCGTCACGTCGAGGTCGTGCCGCTCGGGGCGCGCGAGCGGGTGCATCTGACCGAGCGCGGAGATGCCGTAGAAGAAGCGATCGACGACGAACATCGTCGCTCTGCGACGCAGTCGAACGCTCAGGGACATGCGCGGTTAGTTAGCACGAAAGCCGCGTCCCGCCGGGTCACGGAAGCCGCGCGCGGTCGGGCGGGACGAAGACCGCGCGAGCGCGAACCGAGAGGAGCGTCTCGCGCGAGTAGTGACGGAGGAGCGCCGTCTTGTGGAGGTCGAGGCGATGGGCTTCGAGGAAGGACTCGGAGCCGTTCGCGGGCCGCGCGCGCGCGGCGGCGGCGACGAGGGCGAGCCACGCGCGCGTGAGCGTCTCGTGGTAGCCGCGCTCGGTGCTCTCGACGAGACCGTGCGCGGCGTTCAGGCGGATGATGCCGACGCGCATGCGCAGGTGCGCCTCGTCGAGCTCGAAGCGCGTCACGTGCAAATACGCGACGCGGAGGTGCGTCGCGTGCGACCACTCGCCCGCCGGGAGCGACGAGCGCACGAACGCGCCCCAGAGGGCTCGGTCGTCGAGCGGAAGAAGTTTTTCGTACCATTTGGCCGCATGGCGGTTGTCGTTGAACGCGGCGACGGCTCGGTAGCCGCTCCGTTCGTAGAGGCGCGCGGCGTCTTCGAGCGGCGCCGCCGTGTCGAGCACGACGCGGCGGTAGCCGAGATTGCGCGCCTCGTCCTCGACGGCGGCGACGAGCGCTGCGCCGACGCCTCTTCGGCGAGCGCGCGGCGCGACGTAAAAATGTTTCAGCTCGCCGGCTTCGCGAGCGTGCTCGCGAAGCCCGGCGCACGCGATCGGGTCGTCGCCGTCGTAGGCGACGAGCACGCGGGCGCGCGGCGCGCCGTATGGCTCCGGGTCCCACTCCGGGCGCGCGTCGTAGCCGCCCGGGAGGAGCCCCGCGAGCTCGCCCACGTAATCGCCGAGCAGGCGACGCGCGTCGGCCGAGCCGGGCTCGACCGCGGCGATCCTCATTTGCGCAGCGCGAGCGCCTTCGCGCGCGCCCCCTCGAGGACGCTGTCGGTGAGTGTTGCGGCTTCGGCGCCCTTGGTTTCGTCGCGGCCGAGCAGCGTCACCTCGCCGGGCTCGAGCTCTTCGACGACGAACGGGCTGTGCGTCGCCAGGACGACCTGGGTCGTCTTCGAGACCTCGCGAAGGAGCGCGACGACGTCACGGATGCGTGCAGAATGCAGCCCATTCTCCGGCTCCTCGACGAGGAGGAGCGCGGCGGGCGCGAGGTAGGGTACCGCCGCGAAGGCGAGGAAGCGGAGGAGGCCTTCGCTCATCCCCTGCGCCGCGACGAACGCTCCGTCCACGAGCTGCACGCCGAGCGACTTCGTCTGCTGGTGCGTGTTCTTGAGGCTGATCGATTTGACCGTGGGAAACGATTTCCGCGAGCCGCTCGCTGAGCGCCAAGTACGTCGCGACGTCGCGCGAGAGGATCGCGTCGTAGACCGCGGCGAGGCCGAGCCCGCGCTCGTCGGCGAAACGGAGCGGCGCGCCCTCGGGGATCAGCGCGCTCGCCTGGCGAAGCGCCTCGGGCTCGAAGTGCAGCGTGTGCTGCCCGCCGAGCGCCGAGCGCGCCTCGTCGTCGACGTGGTGCTCGCCCCACCCGCCCCGATCGCGCCGGACGATCGCGACGCCGGCGCCTTCGACGTGCGCCTCGAGCGTCGCGGTTTCGTGCGCGTAGAGGCTGAACTCGGTCGTCGTCGCCTGGACGTTCCGTTGCTGCGCGTAGCGCGAGAGCGCCCGCAGCGCGCGGAGCACCGTGGTCTTGCCCGAGTCGCTCGGGCCGACGAGCGCGTGGAGCGGCGTCAGCGCGATCGTCGCGTCGCGGATGCAGCCGAAGCCTTGGATGCGAAGCTGGGTGACGTGCGGGCGAGCCACGGGAGATGGGAGAGTAGCGCGGGTCGGGCTCCCCCGGCGACGCGACTCACGCCGCCCGAGCGGTCCCGCCGAATCTCGAGCCAGCGACGAGCGGCCAATGCGTCATGTGGTCGGCGTAGAGCATCACGCAGAGGTTGACGACGTTGCGGAAGTACTCGGCGCGCTCGATGCCCCACCTTCGGAGCAAGAAGGAGCTCACGAGCCCCGCGTTGAACGCGATCAAGACGACGCTGAGGCCGGCGACGACGCTCAAGAGCCGCCACTGCCGCCAGAGCGTGACCACCCACAGCGCGCTCAGCGACGCCCCGCCGACGGCGATGACGCCGTTCACGCGCGCGACGAGCTCGAGATAGCTCGGATCTGCTCGGGTTGCGTCGCTCACGTCCCTGGATACGGCACGATGTCGGGAGAATTTCAGCTCACTCTCCCGGACGCCGTCCACCGCCGGCTGCGCTCGTTTGAGATAGGCTGTATGGGGTGCGTCCAGGCCCCGTCGCCGATCGCTTCGAGATCCTTTCGCACGCGGGCACCGGCGGGATGGCGACGGTGTACCGCGCGCGCGATCGCGCTACGGGCGGGCTCGTCGCGCTGAAGCTGCTCGGCACGGTCAACGAGCGGGCGCGCTTCGTGCGCGAGGCCGAGATGCTCGCGCACCTCGACCACCCGAACGTCGTTCGTTACGTTGCGCACGGCGAAGGGCAGGACGGGGCGTTCCTCGCGATGGAATGGCTCGAGGGCGAGAGCCTCGCGGCGCGCTTGAAGCGCGAGAGCCTCGGCGTGGACGACGCGCTCGCGCTCTGCGCGCGGATCGCCGCCGCGCTCGGTCACGCGCACGCGCGCGGGATCGTGCACCGCGACGTGAAGCCTTCGAACGTGATGCTCCCCGCCGGCGGCAACCTCGACGAGGCGCGCGTGCTCGACTTCGGCATCGCGCGCCAGAGCCTGCGGCGCGATCTGACGCAGACCGGGATGCTCGTCGGCACGCCGGGCTACATGTCGCCCGAGCAAGCGCGCGGCTCGCGCGACGTCGACGCGCGGGCCGACGTGTTCGCGCTCGGGTGCCTCCTCTACAAGGCGCTGACGCAGCGCGCGCCGTTCGCGGGCGGGAGCATCGTCGCGGTGCTCGCGAAGATCCTCCTCGAAGAGCCCCTGCCCGTGCGCCGCATTCGCCCCGACGTGCCCGAGCACGTCGAGCGCGCGATCGCGACGCTCCTCGCGAAGGATCCAGCCGAGCGCCCTCGCGATGGGACCGAGGTCGCGGCGCTGCTCGAGCGCGCGCGGGTCGCGCGCGAGGACGACGAGCGTCCACCGCCCTCGACCGCGGCGGCGCTCACGGCGTTCGAGCAGCGCATGCTCAGCGTGCTCTTGCTCGACGTCGGCGCGCCGCCCGCGTTCGACGGGCGCGACGCCGAGGCGACCGCGACGCTCCCGGCGCTCGCGAACCCCGTGCGCGCGGCCGCCGCCGTGTTCGACGTCGTGCCGGAGCCGCTCGCCGACGGCTCGGTCCTGGTCGCCTTCCGCGGCGCGGGCGCGGAGCAGACCGCGCGCGCCGCGCGCTGCGCGCTCGCGATTGCCGACGTGATGCCGGGCGTGCTCGCCGTGCTCGGCACCGGACGCGCGGTGCTCCATGGCGGCGTGCCGGTCGGCGATCTGCTCGACCGCGTCGCCGCGCTGCGCTCGCGAGCGACGCGCGCGCACGCGGGCGCGGGCGGCGGGACGACGCTCGTCGTCGACGGCGTCTCGGCGACGCTGCTCGAGGAGCGCTTCGCCATCGAAAACGACGGGGAGCTGCACGTGCTCCGGGGCACGCGCGACGCCGGCGTCGCCCTGCGCACCTTGCTCGGCAAGCCCTCGCCGTGCGTCGGTCGCGACCGCGAGCTCGCGCAGCTCGAGGCGCTCTTCGAGGAGTGCCTCGAGGAGCACGCGCCGCGCGCCGTTCTCTTGAAGTCCCCCTCGGGCCTGGGAAAATCGCGGCTCCGGTACGAGCTCGTCGCCAAGGTCCAAGGGCGCGCGCAGGTCTGGACCGGTCGCGGGAGATCCGATCAGCGCGGGCGCGCCGTTCGAGCTCGTCACGCAGGCGATCCGCCGCGCGTACGGCATTCGCGCGGACGACTCCGTCGAGGTGCGGCGGCAGAAGCTCGCCGCGCGCGTCGCGCGTCACGTGCCGGAGGCCGAGCGCGCCCGCACGACCGAGTTCGTCGGCGAGATCGTCGGCGCGCCGGCGGAGGCCGCCTCGAGCGCGCGCGTGCGCGCCGCGCGCGCCGACCCGGTGCTGATGGGCGATCAGATTCGCGCGGCGCTCGAGACGCTGCTGCGCGCCGAGTGCGCCGCACACCCGGTGATGCTCGTGCTCGAGGACCTGCACTGGGGCGACATCCCGACGGTGAAGCTCGTCGATGCGCTGCTGCGCGATCTCGGCGAGAGCTCGCTCTTCGTCCTCGGCTCGGCGCGGCCCGAGATCGACGACTTGTTCCCGAAGCTCTGGGACGACCACGGCGTGCTCGTCCTGCCGCTGCGAGAGCTCGGAAAGCGGCCCGCCGCCGAGCTCGTTCGTGCGCTCCTGCCGGACGCACCCGACGCGCTCGTCGACGAGCTCGTCGCGCGCGCCGGGGGAAACGCGTTCTACCTCGAGGAGCTGATCCGCGCCGCCGCCGAGGGCGCGGGCGAGCGCACGTCGCTCCCCGAGACGATCCTCGCGACGGTCGCCGCGCGCCTCGACCGGCTCGAGCCGGAGGCGCGGCGCGTCCTGCGCGCCGCGAGCGTGTTCGGACAGGCGTTCTGGCGCGGCGGCGTCGCGGAGCTCGTGGGCGACGAGGCCGCGACCGATCGCTGGCTCGCGACGCTCGCTGCGCAAGAGATCCTCCAGGCGCGGCCGGAGAGCCGCTTCGAGCGCGAGCGCGAGTACGTCTTTCGCCACTCGTTCGTGCGCGAGGCCGCCTACGCGACGCTCACCGAGTCGGACCGAGTGACCGGACATCGCCTCGCGGGAAAGTGGCTCAGCGCCGCCGGCGAGATCAACACCGTCGCGCTCGCGGAGCACTTCGAGCGAGGCAAGGAGCGCGCGCGCGCCGCGGTGCACTGGGAACGCGCGGCCGAGCAAGCCATGGAGGGCAACGATCTCGCGCTCGGGATCGAGCTCGCCGCCCGCGGCATCCGCTGCGAGCCCGAGCGCGCCGCGGGAGCGCGCCTCGAGGCGATGCGCGCCGAGGCGCACAGGTGGCGCGGCGAGCTCGCCCAGGCGCGCGCGTGCGCGATGCGCGCGATGGACCTCGCCGAGGAGGCGACCGGCGGGTGGTTTCATGCGCTGAGCCAGCTCGCCTACGCCAGCATCTCGGTCGGCGATTCTCGGCCCCGTCGTCGCGGCGACCGCGAAGCTCGAGGCGACGCGGCCGGCGGCCTCGGATCTCGACGCGTACCTCCTCGCGCTCTCGCGCGTCGCGACCTGCCTCGCGTACGGCGGCCAGACGGAGCTCGCCAACCGCGTGCACGCCCGCATGGACGAAGCGCTCGGCTGGGGCGAGCCGAGCGAGGCGACGCTCGCGCGCGTTCGCTTGTCGACGGCGCTCCGTGCGGTGCGGCGCAAGGACGACGTGGCGACGCTCGCGTGCTTCGGCGGCGCGCTCGAGGTCTTCGAGCGCATCGGCGATTGACGCGGCGGCATGTACGTGCGCCTCAACCTCGGGGTCATCCAGATGGAGCTCGGCGATTCCGAGCGAGCCGAGCGCGCGTTTCGCGAGGCGATCGACGCCGGGATCGCCACGGGCGTGCGATCCATCGCGCTCGGCGCGCGGGTCAACCTCGGTTTGCTGCGCGCCCATGTCGGAGCGTTCGATGAGGCGCTCGAGCTCGTCCGGACCGCGCGCGCCGAATACGAAACGCTCGGCGACGCTCGCATGACCGGCATCGCCCTCAACTACGAGGCGCTCGCGCACCTGCTCCGCGGCGAGCCCGCCGACGCCGAGCGCGCGGCCGCCCGGGCGACCGCGGCGCTCGAGCCGCTCCCCACGACGCGCGCCGACGCGCTCGCGACGCACGCGCGCGCGCGCGTCGCCCTCGGCCGCGCCGACGAAGCGCTCGAGCTCGCGACCGCGGCGCACGCGGTCTTGGCCGAGCACGGAACGCTCGACGACGGCGAGATGCGCGTTCGCCTCGCGTGGATCGAGGCGCTCATCGCGAGCGGCGACGCGCCGCGCGCGCGCGAGGCACTGCACGAAGCGACGGCGATCCTCGGCGAGCGCGCGCGAAAGCTCGGCGACGACGGCTTACGCGCGTCGCTGCTCGCGCGAGTCCCCGAGAACGCCCGCGTCATGAGCCTCGCGCGCGCCGTGGGTTGACGGCGGCAGCCGAAAGAGCCGCGCCGCGTTGTCGTAGAGCACCGCGCGCCGCGCCTTCGGCGCGCTCTCGGTCGCGAGGAGCATCTTCGCGATGCCGATGGCCGGGTGATAAAACGGCCAATCGGAGCCCATCATGAGCCGCCCTTCCGGCAGCTCCCCGACGAGCCGCTCGACCGCCGGCAAGCTCTGGCTCGCGATCTCGTAGTAGACGTTCGGGTACTTCTTCGCGAAGCCGATCGCCTCCTCGTACTGGAGCGCGCCCGCGTGACCGAGCACGAAGTCGACGTCGGGGTTCTCGGCGATCGCCTTTTCGTAGCGCCGCACCTGGCACTTTCGACGACCGAGCCGCGTCTCGATGTCGACCGGCCCGCAGTGGAACAAGACCGGAAGCTTGTATTCTGCACAGTATCGGTAGAGCTTCATCGCGCGCTTCTCGTCCGGCCCGACGAGCATGACGGCGGGGTGGAATTTCAGCCCGCGCGCCCCCATGTCGGCGAGCTTCTTCACGCGCCGGCGCATGCCGAGCTGGTACGGGTGCACCGACCCGAAGCACACGATCTCGCCCTTGCCGGCCGTGAGCGCCAGCCACCGCTCCGAGTTCTTCGACCAGAAGGGAAAGTCGATCGGCAAGAGCAGGCTCTGCGTGACGCCGACGTCGCGCATGTGCCGGATGAGGTTCGGCAGCGTGTGCGTCGCGCGCATGCCGCCGGCGCCGAAGCTGTCCTTCGTCATGTCACGCTCGATCGCGTGGAGATCGTGCGGCGCGAAGTTCTTGTTCATGTAGACGTCGAAGTCGATCGGCTTGTCGCCGCGGAGGTAGAGCTCCACGTTCGGAGTCTCGCGCAAGAGATCGACGTTCGGCGGGCGCGGGCCGTACGCGAGCGCGAGGTGCGTGTGGCAATCGACGACCGGACCGAGCGACGCGTCGGCGAGGACGAGCCGTCCCTCTTTCACCTCGAAATACGGCAGCCGCGCGAGGTCGAGGAGATTCGCGAACTGCCGCGTCGTCGTCGTCTTCACGACGCACCCGCCATGCCGTCGAGCACCTCGAGCACGATGTCGCGCACCGCCGCGCGATCGGGCATCGCGCCGAGCATCCCGTACATCGCGGCCGACCCGTTCGCGGTCGCGCCGCTCTTCACGCGCTCGACCGACTCGCGGAGCGCCTCGCCGATCGCCTCGACGTGCGGAGCGTGCGCGGGCGTGATCGTCATGTGCAGCGACGGAGGCCGCTGCTGCCGGTCCAGCATGAACCCGCGCTCTTGCAGCACGTCGCCGACCGCGTACGGGTCGAGCGAGTCGGACGTGAACGAGAACACGCTCATCGCGGGGTCGCCGAGCACGCGCAGCTCGGGGATCGCGCGCACCTTCGCGAGGATCGCGTCGGTCGCGTCGAGCGTCGTCTTCGCGAGGCGCAGGTAACCTTCTTCGCCGAGGTAGTTCATGACCGCCCAAGCGGCCGCGATCGGACCGCCGGGCCGCGTGCCCGGCGCGCTCGGCGAGCCGTAGAGACCGCCGGGCCAGTCGGTGTAGACGACGAACTGATGCCGCCGGAGCTCGCGCGTCCGGTAGAGGACGACCGACGCGCCCTTCGCCGCCCAGCCGTATTTGTGGAGGTCGGCGGACATCGACGTGACGCCGGGCACCGAAAAGTCGAACGGCGGGATTTTTCGTCCGAGCTTCCGCGCGAAGGGCAGCATGAACCCGCCGACGCACGCGTCGACGTGGCAGAGGACGCCGCGCTCCTGGGCGAGCGCCGCGATTTCCTCGATCGGATCGACGACGCCGTGCGGGTACGCGGGCGCCGAGCCGACGAGCAGGATCGTGTTGGGTGTGATCGCGTCCTTCATCGCCGAGACCGAGACGCGGAAGCTCGCGTCGAGCGGCGCGTGGACGACGCGCAGGCCGAAGTAGTGCGCCGCCTTCTCGAACGCGGGGTGAACGCTGAGCGGCACGACGATCTCCCGGGTCGCGCACCTCGGGCTTGTTCTCGCGCGCCCAGTCGCGCGCGGTCTTCACCGCCATCAAGATGCTCTCGGTGCCGCCCGAGGTCATCGCGCCGGCCGCGCCCTCGTGGCCGAGCAGCGCGCCGCTCATCGCGACGACCTCGCTCTCGAAACGCCGTAGGCTCGGAAACGCCATGGGCGAGAGCGCGTTCTCGCTGAAGTAGCGAAAGAATGCATTCTGCAACAATTCGAGGACGTCGTCGCCCGCCCAATAGACGAGGCTGAAGGTCTTGCCGCTCCGCCAGCTCGCGTCGTTTTCGCGGGCTTTTTCGAGGGCGGAGAGGACGGCGTCGCGGGTTTGGCTCTGTTTCGGCAGTTGCATGGCTTACACTGTAAATATCAGATTCTTGCGGTCTGTCCAGGGGTGAAAGAAAAAGGGGGTCGCCGTGCGTCTCGCCCCTCTGGTCCTACTGTCCTTCGCCCTCGCGTGCCATGGTCACGCGAGCGGCGTCGGTGCGGCCGACGCGGCGCCGGTCGCGGCCGAGAGCGCCGTCGTCACGGTCGCGGGCCCTAGCGCCGACGCGGGCGCGCCCGCCAAGGACGCGCCGCGCGTCTGGGCGACGGCGTTCGTCGCGCCGATCTTCAGCGCGATGGAGTGGCCGCCGAAGGATCCGGAGAAGGCCGACCCGAGCCGCAAGGACGTCATGCGCCTCGGTTACTTTCGCGACGGCGAGAGCGTCGCGATCAAGGGCGGGCCCGTCAAGAAGCGCAACTGCCCCGAGGGCTGGTACGAGCTCGCCGAGGGCGGGTTCGTGTGCGGCCAGTTCGTCAGCGCGACCCAGACGCCCGACATGCTCCGCACGTGGCTCACCGACGGCCCGCTCCCGTATCGCTACGGCCTGAACCTCACCAACGGCGCGCCGCTCTACCGGCGCGTGCCGACGAAGTCCGAGCGCGAAGAAAACGAGAAGCACCTCTTGATCGGCAAGACGCACGAAGGCGATCTCTCGCGCGCGCAAGAGGCGGCGCGCGAGGAAGACGGCGGCGTGCCCTGGTACCTGCAGGATCACAAAGGCGCGCGGCCCGACGTGACGCTCGACGATCTGCGCGGCAACGGCCTCGTCACGCTGCGCATGGTGCGCGGCTTCTACCTCGCGCTCGACGGCGAGTCGCACGTCCACCACGGCGGCGGAAAGCTCTGGCGCACGACCAACAACGCCTACGTGCCGCAGGAGTTCATCCTGCCGCACAAGGCGGTCACCGATTTCCAGGGCGTCGACTTTCGTCAGCCCGGCGAGACGCGCAAGCTCCCGCTCGGCTGGATCTTGAACCCGCGCGCGTGGAAGTACGAGGTCGACGCGGACGCGAAGAAGGTCCACCGCAAGGACCACGTCGCGCGCTTCACCATCGTCGAGCTCACCGGCAAGGACGTGGTCATCGACAACCGGCACTATTACGAGACCAAGGACGGCTACTGGATGAAGGACGTCGAGGGCACGCTGACCAAGCCGGGGACCGCGCCGACCGATCTCGGGCCGGACGAGAAGTGGATCGACGTGAACCTGTCGACGCAATCGCTCGTCGCCTTCGAGGGGCAGAAGCCCGTCTACGCGACGATCATCTCGAGCGGTCGCCACAACGACAAAGACCCGAGCAAGGATCACCGCACCAAGACCGGGACGTTTCGCATTCGCGAGAAGCACATCGCCGCCACGATGGACGACGACAGCGCGAGCGACGGGCCGTACTCGATCCAGGACGTGCCGTGGATCATGTACTTCCACGGCGGGATCGCGCTCCACGGCGCGTTCTGGCACTCCAATTTCGGGCACGAGCGCAGCCACGGCTGCGTCAACCTCGAGCCCTACGACGCGAAGAACTTGTTCGAGTGGGCCGGCCCGCGACTGCCCGACGGGTGGCACGGCGTGCACGCGACCGACGCGAACCCGGGCACGCGCGTGATCGTTCACGAATGATGCATTCCATTTCGCTTTTTTTTTCGGTCTTCGGCGTGGTCTTCCTCGCCGAGCTGCCGGACAAGACCGCGCTCGCGGCGCTCGTGCTCGCGACGCGCCACAAACCGGTCGCGGTGTGGCTGGGCGCCGCGACGGCGCTCGCGATCCAGTCGGCGGTCGCCGTCGCCGCGGGACAGCTGCTCGCGATGCTGCCGCCGCGCCCGGTCCATCTCGCCGCGGGCGGGCTCTTCGTCGTCTCGGCCGTCGTGATGTGGTTCCGAAAGGAAGAGTCGGAAGACGAGGTGAAGGACAAGGACCCGAACGCGGGCTTCTGGAGGTCGCTCTGGCTCGTCTTCGCCGTCGTCTTCATGGCCGAGTGGGGCGACCTCACGCAGCTCGCGACCGCGGCGCTCGCGGCTCGCTACCGCGCGCCGTACGTCGTCTTCGCGGGCTCGGCGAGCGCGCTCTTCGCGGTCGCGGGCATCGCCGTCTTCATCGGGCATCGCGCCGGCAAGATGCTCGACCCCCAGATCACGAAGCGGGTCGCCGCCGTGCTCTTCGCGATGGTGGGCGGCGCGCTGCTGTTGGGCCTTCTGTGATCAATCGGCCGCGGCGTCACTCGCGCCAGCGTCGCTCGCGCCTGCGTCGGGGTCGAAGCAGCGAGCGCTCGTCTTGCCGGTGTGCGGGCAGTGCGTCGCGAGATCGTTCGGGTCGCCGGTCTGCGAGAGCTCGAGGTGGTAGGTGCGGCACTGAAGCGTGTTGCCGGTCGAGCCGAGCAGCGGCCCGTCGAAGCTCTGACCCCACGTCGCGCACGCCGTCATGCAGTCGTTGACGTCGGCGTAGCCGGTCCTCGTCGGGCCACAGAGCTCGAGGTCCATTTTGCAGAAGGCCGAGCACGCGTCTCCGCCCGTGCACTGCGCCGCCACGATCCCGCCGCCGACGCAATCCGCGTGCTTCGTGGCCGGGTCGGGCTCGTCTTTCGCGTTGCTCACGGAGATCGCGCGGCACGCGACTGTGTCGCCAGCGGCGACCCCGGCCTCGCCGAGGTCCGTCCCCGCGCAGAAGCGCTCGCACGTCGGGTCGTCCGGGAACTGGGTGTCGGCGTTGGTGCACGTCTTCAGGATGTCGCTGCAGTACTTCGGGCACGCGAGACCGTCGCCGCTTCCGACGCACGCGTAGGCGAGCGCGCCGGCTAAGGCCGCTCCGAGCGTGACGAAAGCAAGAGAAGTCTTTCCCATGCGACGAAGCATATCGCTTCAGCGCGTGAGAGTGACCTTCTTTTCAGGCGTTTTCTGCGCGTCCGTCGGTTTGTGCGCGCCTGGCGCGTCGACGAACGAGACGTTCGTCACGGCGGCCGTGGTCGTCGTCGCGGGCGTCGGCGCGTCGTCGTCCTCGCTCGGCAGCGGCGGGAGCTGCGACTCGTCGAACCCGGGCGGCACTTCGTAGAATCTCGGTCGTCGGCGGATAGAAATCGACGTTCTCCTCCACCTTGCGCGCGCCGTCGGCCATCGCGATCGTGCGCGTCCGCTTGATGCGGAACCCGCGGATGCCGTGCTGCTTCACGACGACCTTGTCGCCGGCGACGCGCTCGTCCTCTTCGACCTTGCGCGGGTACGGTTTGGTGTCGAGGAGCTCTCGCGCGAAGGTGACCTTGGCCGTGCGCGTCGCGCCGAGGAGCTGGATCGTGAGCTTCGGGCCGTCGGTCTTCGCGTGGATGACGACCGGGAACGCGTTGGGGTTGCGGAGCTTGAGATCGACGATCGGATAGACGACCGTCGCGTCGAGCCCCATCGGGATGTACCCGCTCGGGCGCGAGTGTGGGAGGCGCTCGACGATCTCGAGCCCCGCGAAGAACGCCGCCGCGTGCAGCGTCGACGCGACCTGGCACGTGCCGCCGCCGACGCCTTCGACCATCTCGCCTTTGTAGATCTGCCAGCTCTTCTCGAAGCCGTTCTCGATCGAGCGATCGCCGACGATCGCGTTGAAGCTCGCGATCTCGCCGGGCATGAGGACGACGCCGTCGAGCTTCGAAGCGGCGACGTCGATGTTGACGCCGCGGCGCTTCTGGTCGCCGGAGCGCGAGAAATACGTCTCGTACGAGCCGAGCACCGCGTGGACGTCGAGCTTGCTCACGAAGGCGCTCGAGACGCGCGGCGCGACAAGGGCGAACGGGACGACGATCTCGCGGACCTCGGGATCGACGGCGGCGCGCTCGAGCGCACCGATCGCGCCGAACGCGTCGAGGTAACGGCCTGGCTTCTCCGCGATCACCTTGCGGTCGTCGAGATCGAGACGCGCCGACGCGGGGCGCACATCGAGCGCTTCTTTGTATTTTGCAATCGTCCGCACGAGCGGCGCCGTGTCGAGTGACGGCTCGAGCGGGACGTCGATCTCGCCGCGCGCGGCGCGCTGCGCGAGCGCGGCGCGCGCGAGGAAGTCGCCCGCGTGCCCGACGCGCGCGGCCCGCGCGGCCACCGCGTCCTCGTCGACCTTCACGCCGAGCTCGCCGAGGGTGTGCTCGCCGAGGTCGTCGCCGCGCGAGCTCGCGAGGTGCACCTTGCGATTGACGAGCGCCTCGGCGCGCGCGCGGACCGCGTCGCGCAGCGCGCCCTTCGCCGGCGTGCCGTCGATTCGGAGACCGGGGAGCGTCTCGCCCGCGGGGAAATAGAGCGCGCGCGCGTGGAGGCCCCACGACGCCCCGCCCGCGCCGAGCACCGCCAAAATCGAAAGTCGCGGCAGGATGCCCATGAATCTCGCGTATAAGGAAACGCTCGGGACGAAATGCTAATTCTCCGCGGCGCGTACGACAAGAAGAGCCTCGTCGTGCTCGCGACGGTCGGCGCGGTGGCGCTCGCGTCGGGCATCGTGTGGCGCGAGTACGTGTCGCTCAGGTGGGAGGACTTCGACCCGCTGCTCGTGTTCTGCTGGCTCCTCATGGTTGGGCTCGCGGCGTTTCGGTTCACGCCGCGGCGCGATCTTCCGCTCGCGGCCGTCGCGTTCGTAGGCGGCGCGCTCATCGAGACGTGGGGCACGCGCTCCGGTCTCTGGACGTACTTCACGCACGAGAAGCCGCCGCTCTTCATCCTGCCGGCGTGGCCGGTCGCCGCCCTCGCGACCGAGCGGATTGGCCGCGCCGTCGCTCGCCCGCTCGCGCGCCTCGGCGAGCGCAGCGTGCGCGCGCTCCACGCCGCCGCGTTGATTGCATTCTGCATCCTTTTGTGGACGTGGACCGCCCCGGGCCGCGCGCACCCGACGACGGCGATTGCCTACGGCCTCGTCGCGATCACGTGCTTCAGCGGCAAGACGCCGCGCGAGGACCTCGTCCGGTTCGTCGCGGGGTCGCTGCTCGGGTGGCTGCTCGAGTACTGGGGGACGACGCGCCTCTGCTGGACGTACTGGGACGCCAAGACGCCGCCGCTCGCGTCGGTGCTCTCGCACGGTTTCGCGACCGTCGCGTTCGCGCGGGGCGTCGCGATCGCGCGCGAGTCGCTCCGTTGGGTCGCGCGTCCGGCGGCCAGTCGCGCTTGAGGAGAGAGAGAGGGCCGGGGCAGCGGTTACGGCATCACGTTCACGCGCTGTCGCCGGCCCGCACCGGACCAGCAGTCGACCGCGTCGTTCGTCGCGCAATAGAACGTCAGAAGGTCGCCTGGAGCGACACGCCGCCGCCGCCGCTCTGCGGAAACCACGGGAGCACGCGCCACGCCGCCTCGGCGAGCATCGGCTCGCGCAGCACGCCGGCGAGGAACACGAGGTCGACCACGTTCTGGCAGAGCCCGTCGAACACGAGCGCGCCGCTCGCGATGCCCGGCCGGCCGACGGCGATCCACGAGCCGAGCACCGGCAAGTACACGTAATGCGCCAGGTCGACGTCTTGGGTGGCCTGCATCAACGCAGGCACGCCGAGCGGCGACGCGACCGGATCCGCGCTCGCGTCTCGCGCGAGCGCCAACGCGACGCACGCGAACGCGAGAGTAAAACGCATGGGATGGATTCGATGCCCGCCGCGCCGGAACGTTCACGGGCTCGACTAGAGGATCACCAACCCCCGCCTCGCGGCCTGCACCACAGCCTCCGTCCGACTCGTCACCCCGAGCTTCGACAGGATCGCGTTCACGTGGAACTTCACGGTGTGATCGCTGATGTGCATGTTCGCCGCGATCTCTTTGTTCGCGAGGCCGAGCGAGAGCTGCTGCAAGACCTCCTGCTCGCGCGCGGTGAGCTCTTCGGCCAGCGGCTCGCGCTCGCGCGTCGGGATGAGCGCCGACGCGAACGACGGGTCGACGACGACGAGCCCCGCGCGGACGGCGCGCACCGCCGCCGCGAGCGCCGCGCCGTTCGTCTCGCGCGGCAAGAGGCCACGCGCGCCCGCCGCGATCGCCGGCGCCGCGATCGACGCGGTCGGGACGAGCGCCACCACGTCGACCTCCGTCTCCTCGACGTCGGTGATGCGCTCGCGCGCGTCCGCCGGGTCCGCGCCGAGGTCCCACACGAGCACGTCGGCCGACGTGAGGCCGATCGCGTCGGGCGCGACCGTCTCGGCGAGCATGTGCTGACTGGACAAGAGCGACAGCAGCGCCGACCGCACGAGCGGATCGTCGGCGACCACCGCGACTTCAGGCGTTTGGATGGGCACGTCCACCGTTCGTCCAAGGTCGTCACGCGCCAGTCGGACGTCAACCGGCCCCGGCCAAACGACTAGGTTCGCGGGCGCTATTTTTGGCCCATCGGGCGATGTGGGCGCCGCGCGCGCGTCTTACGGTTTCGGGCATGGCAGCATCGTTCTCTCTCGACGCCGTCGAAGACGTCGTCTCGAAAATCTCCCCCAGCATCGTCCGCGTGGACGCCGGTCACCGCTTCGGCGGCACCGGCACGGCGTGGTCGAGCGATTTGGTCGTCACCGCCAGTCACGTCGTCGAGCGCGACGAGGACATCGAAATCGGCTTGGACGGCGACAAGACGGCGACCGCGACGGTCGTCGGCCGCGACGAGTCCACCAACGTCGCGCTCTTGCGCGTCGCCGGCGCGACGCTCTCCCCGATTGCGTTTCGCGGGCTCGACGACGTCCGCGTCGGAAAATTCGTCGTCGCGATCGCGCGGCCGGGCAAGACCGTGCGCGCGAGCTTCGGAATCGTCAGCGTACTCGGCGGCGAGTTCCAGACACGCCCCGGCGCGCGAATCGATCGCTGGCTCGAGACCGACGCCGCCATCGCGGCGGGCTGGTCCGGCGGCGCCCTCGTCGATCTCGACGGTCGCGCGCTCGGTCTCAACAACCGCGGCCTCGTGCGTCACGCCCACCTGACGGTCCCCCACGCGACGCTCGAGCGCGTCGTCGCCGAGCTCTCGGCGCATGGAAAAGTCCGCCGCGGCCATCTCGGCGTCGGCGTTCATCGGGTCGCGCTGTCGGACAGCGTAAAGTCCGGGCTCGGCCGCCCGCAGGAAACGGGCGTGCTGGTCAACGCCATCGAGCCCAAGAGCCACGCCGAGGCCGCGGGAATCCTGGTCGGCGACACGCTCGTCGCGATCGACGGCGCCAAAGTGGAGTCGCCGTGGGAGCTCGCCTCCGTCCTTCGGGACAAGGTGGACAGCGAGGTGACCATCCAGCTCGTACGCGCCGGGCGCGTGGAGACTCTCCGAGCGCACACCTGATATAATCCCGCCCGTGAAGGCGTGCCCCAAGTGCGGCGAGCGCTACGGCGACGAAAGGCAGTTCTGCTTCGTCGACGGCTCGACGCTCGACACGCTCAAGGACGCGCGGCTCGGCACGGCGATCGCCGGTCGCTACGTGCTCGAGAACGTGATCGGCGAAGGCGGCATGGCGATGGTCTACCGCGCGCGCCACAAGGTGAACGCGGATCAGACCTTCGCCGTGAAGCTCATGAACCCGCTGCTCGCGCGCGACCCGATCGTGCGCGAGCGCTTCCGCCGCGAGGCGAAGAGCGCGAAGAAGATCGCCCACCCGAACATCATCGAGATCTTCGAAGAGGGCGACACCGGCGACGGCACCGCCTACATGGTGATGGAGTACCTCGACGGCTCGAGCCTCGCCGACATCGTGTCCAAGGGGCCGATCCAGGTGAAGCGCGCCGTCGGGCTCATGATCCAGATGGCGCGCGGCATCGCCCGCGCGCACGATCTGGGCGTCATCCACCGCGACCTCAAGCCCGAGAACATCTTCGTTTGCAAGGGCGCCGGCGGCGACGAGCTCGTGAAGCTGCTCGACTTCGGCATCGCGCTCTCGAAGCAGGACTCGCGGCTCACGGGGACCGGCGAGCTCTT
The DNA here is from genome assembly GCA_963731595.1 of uncultured delta proteobacterium. Classification (GTDB taxonomy): domain Bacteria; phylum Myxococcota_A; class Polyangia; order Polyangiales; family Polyangiaceae; genus DASXHD01. The sequence goes on along the minus strand of CAVSWE010000007.1, from coordinate 177,886 downwards.
CGGGACGCCGCAGTACATGGCGCCCGAGCGGATCACGTCGACCGACGCGGGCGCGGCGAGCGATCTCTACGCGCTCGGCGTCATCTTCTTCGAGATGCTGACGGCGCGCCTGCCGTTCGACGCGCCCGACGTCGCGACCTTCTTCGTGCGCCACCTCAAGGATCCGCCGCTCCCGATCCGCACCATCCACCCGGGCACGCCCGAGTCGCTCGCGGATCTCATCGAGCGGCTGCTCGCGAAAGAGCCGAAAAATCGGCCCGTCGACGCGCACAAAGTCGCCTCCGATCTCGCCGACGTCGCGCGCGAGATCGGCGCGCTCATCCCCGCCGAGCCGCTGCTCGAGCCTGCCGCGAGCTCGCGGCCCGCTTCGCTTCCGAGCTCCGAGAAAGGCACGCGCCGCTGGCTCCGGCGCGCCGACGTGTTCCGCGAGATGCTCGAGCGCGCGTACGGCCCCGCGAAGGCTCCCTCGGACATCGCGACGCGCCTCGCGCGCGTCGAGGCGCTCGCCACCCGCGTCGCGGATTTGAAGACGCGCAGCGTGACCGAGCAAGCCAAGCTCGAGGACATCGCGAAGCGCGGGCGCGACGGACGCCAGCGCCTCGGCAACGCCGTCGACGCGCTCGGCGCCGACGCGTCCCGCGCGCGCGAAGAGCTCCGCGCCGCCGAGGAGAAGCTCCAAGTCGGGCGAAAGCGGCAAGAGAGCGCGCGCAAGCAGTTCCTCGAGGTGCACAAGACGATGACCTACTGGGAAGGCCGCAGCGGCTTCGCCGAGCCCTACGAGGATTCGATGAACGCTTACCGCGACGCCGCCGACGTCATCGAAGGGTGGATTGCCGCGCGCAAGCAAGAGCGCGACGCCGAGCGCGCGCTCGAGAGCTACCAGCAGACCGTCCGCGACGTGGAGTTCCAGCTCATGAAGCTGCGCGAGTCGCTCGCGATGCACGAGCTCGACACCGAGGCCGAGCGCGAGGCGGTCGAGGGGCTCGTCTTCCAGCTCACGCAGGAGGTCGACGAGTCCGAAGAGGAGCTGGTTTCCCTCTCCGCGTCGCTCGTCGAGCCGCTGCGCGAACGCCCCGAGCTGACGACGCTATTTCGAAGGCTCGAAGCCGCGTGATTTCCTGATAGACTTTTGCTGCCGGGGATTAGGTGCTCAGCATGCGCGGTCCCGTTTTGTTTCTCGCCTTCGCGGTCGCGAGCGTCGCGGCCTGTTTTTCGGGTGGCTCGAGCACGCCCGGCGGGCCGGACGCGTCCGCCGGCGGCGTCACGTATTACAAGGACGTCGCGCCGATCGTGCAGAGCGTTTGCCAGAACTGCCACGTGCAGGGCGGCATCGCACCGTTCCCGCTCGCGACCTACGACGACGCGAAGGCGAACGCCGCGTCGATCGTCTCGGACACGCAGGCGCGCATCATGCCGCCGTTCGGCGCGCGGACGACGACCGAGTGCACGACGCGCGTCGGGTTCAAGGGCGACTGGAGCCTGACCGACGCGCAGATCGCGACCCTCAAGGCGTGGCACGACGGCGGCGATCTCGCCGGCGACCCGAACGACGCGCCCCCGCCGAACACGACGCCGCCCATCACCGACTTGCCGAACGCGACGTCGCTCGCGCCCGCGCAACCCTTCTCGCTCCCGGCGAACTCGAACAACGACGACTTCCGCTGCTTCGTGCTCGACCCGAAGATCACGACGACGACGTACTTGACCGGCACCTACGTGAAGCCGGGAAACAAGACGATCGTCCACCACGCGCTCATCTTCTCGGTCCCCGCGGGCGCGACGATTCCCCCTCCCGACGATCCCAACGTGCCCGACCAGTACACGTGCTTCGGCAGCTCGGGCGTCTCGGGCCAGCAGCTCGTCGGCGTGTGGGCGCCCGGCGGACAGCCGTGGGTCTACCCGGACGGCGTCGCGCACCCCGTCGATCCCGGCACGAAGTTCATCATGCAGGTCCACTACCACCCGCACGCGAACGCCGACTTCTCGCCGGACACGACCACGTTCCAGTTCTCGACGACGACGGTGAAGCCCACGTGGACGGTCGCGACGCTGCTCGCTGGCAACTTCGCCAGCGCGGTGAACAGCAGCGGCGTCGGCCTCGAGAACCCGCCGTTCTTGATCCCCGCCGGACACGAAGAACCAGGTCTTCACGATGGACTTCACCGACCCGAAGAGCATCCCGATCCCGGTGCGGTTGCTCGCGGTCGCGGCGCACATGCACCTCGTCGGCACCGACGAGAAGATCACGGTCGATCGCGCGACGGCGACCTCGACCAACCCCGCGAGCGAGTGCTTGCTCCAGGTGCCGGTTTGGAACTTCAACTGGCAGCGCGCGTACGAGTACGACACCGACATCGCGTCGCTGCCGCTGATCTCGCCGGGCGACAAGGTGAAGGTCCGCTGCACGTACGACAACACGATGGACAACCCCGCGCTCGTCTCGGCGCTGACCGAAGCCGGCCAAAAACAGACGCAGCCGGTGTCCCTCGGCGAGACCACGCTCGACGAGATGTGCCTCGGCGCCTTCTGGGTCGTCTACCCGACGCTCTGAGCGCCCGCGAGGCGCTCTCGCCTCAAACGGGGTCGCGCCGTTTGAGCAGGATGAACAGGGCGACGAGCATCGCGAGGGTGAGGCCCGAGAGGACGGCCCAGGGGAAGCCCGTCAGGTCCCAGTTCGCGAAGCCCCACGCGCCGGAGATGTTGTCGGCTTGAATCTGCGCGACGGCGCACTGGAAGTGGCCGTCCTTGATGAAGTCGGGCGCGCTCGTGAGGGTCGGCTGGTGCAGATCGATGAGCCACGCCGGGTCGCCTCGGATGGCCCAGCGTTCCTGCGAGATCGACCCCTCGAAGCCCCAGCGCGCCGGCATGATCATCATCAGCGGCTTGAGCATCGGGTTGGTCGTCATCGGCACCATGAGGCCGCCGAGCACGACCTGCGGGATCAGCGCGATCGGCGTGAGCGCCATCGCCGCCTCGGCCGTCGTGACGACCGTCGACAAGAGAAGGCCCAGCGCCGTCGCGTTCATCGCGAGCGTGATCATCGACACGAGCTCGAGCAAGAACGCCTGCGGCCCGCCGTTGAAGCCGAGCGCGAAGAAGACGATCCCGAGCAGCATCGTGCACTGGAAAATCGCGACGAGGCTCAGGATGACGTACTTCGACATCACGTAGTTGAAGAGCGAGAGGTTCACCATGCGCTCGCGCAGGTAAATCGCGCGCTCGGTGACGATCTCGCGGGCCGCGTTGCTCGTGCCGAACCAGACGCACGAGACGACGACGAAGAACATCGCGGCCGTGTGGTCGCTCGTCGGGTGCATCTCGTTCAAGAGGTTCGTGCCGCCGCTCGCCGCGGCCGAGCTCTTCTTGGCGATCTCCTGGAGGGCGCCGAGGCACCAGAACGGGATCGCGGACTTCTGCCCGCCGAAGACGATCGCGAGCATGATCCCGATGATCGGCGCTTGCAGGAACATGATCGCCGCGCCCGCGCGGTCGCGGACGCGCACCTTCCAGTACCGCGACATCAGGAGGCGCAGCTGGCGCATCATCGGCGTCCGCGCGCGCATGCGGGTGCCGCGCGTCGCCGGCTCGGTGCCCACCGCGCGCCGTCCCGCGTACATCTGCTGGAAGACGGGGTTCTGGTTCTGGAAATACTCGCCGCGCCACTGCCGCGCGGCCTCGAGGCGCGCGACGTTGCGCTCGACGTTCGGGTCGTGACGCTGCATCTCGGCCTGCGTGTAGCGCTCGCGCACGTTGAGCATGTCGAACATGTCGCGCGGGTTGTCGATGCGCTGCGCGTGCCCCTGGTAGGTCGCGCGATAAGGGCTGTTCGGGTGCTCGATCACGCTCCCGAAGAAGCGATACGCCGCGTCGCCGGTCGGTCCGAAGTAAGTGGGGATTCCCCCATAACCCATCACGAGACAAAGATTGAATTTCTCGAATTCGTCTTTGGCTGGCTGGTGAATCGTGACGATGATCGTCTTGCCGGTTTTTTTCGAGAGGTCCGCGAGGAGGTTGACGAGCGCGGTCGTGTCGTCGGCCGCGAGGCCGCTCGTCGGTTCGTCCAAGAAGAGAATCACCGGATCGGTGACGAGCTCCAGCGCGATGTTGACGCGCTTGCGCTGCCCGCCCGACAGGACCTTCTTCTCGGGCTTTCCGATCTGCAGGTTCTTGACGCCCTCGAGGCCGAGCGACCGGAGCGTCTCCTCGACGCGTCGATCGATCTCGGCCTCGGAGTAGTCCGGCGGCAAACGGAATTGCGCCGAGTATTTCACCGCCTCGAAGACGGTGAGCTCCGGGTGCACGATGTCGTCCTGCGGCACGTATCCGATCGAGCCGCGCATCGCGTCGTAAATCGCATAAAGGTCTTCGCCGTTGATGCGCACTTGGCCCGCCGTCGGAGGCAGATAGCCGTTGAGCGTCATCAAGAGCGTCGTCTTGCCCGCGCCGCTCGGTCCCATCAGCGCGATGAGATCGCCGGGCAGCGCCTTGAACGAGACGTGATCGAGCAGCGTCTTCGTCTGGCCTTTGCGATCGCGGTCGGCCACCTCGAGCAGGAGGTCCCATGCCTCGATCTCGTAGAGCGGCTTGCCGGCCCAGTTCTGCGCGTCCTCGACGACGACGTTGACCTGCTGCCCCGCGATCTGCACGAGCAGCGGCATCGGGCCGATCTGGACTTTTTCGCCGTTCTGGATCGGCACGCGCTGGCCGGGCGGCACGCGCGCGCCGCGCACGAACGTGCCGTTGGCCGAGCGGAGATCCTGGAGGTAGAGCGCCTCGCCCTCGCGGACGATCTGCGCGTGGCGCGAGCTCACCTGCGGGTGCGCGACGACGATCTGGTTGTCGGGCGTGCGCCCGATCGTGATGACCCCGCCGAGGAGCTGCCCCATGTTGAGCTCGCCGATCACCGTGCGGTGGCGGCGCGCGGGGGCCTGCGAGGGATCGGGCTGCTGCGGCATCGGCGCGGTGGGCGGGGTCGGCGCCGGGCCGGACGCGGCGACCGGCGAGACGCCGGGCGAGACCGCGGGGGCCGGCGTCGCGACCGGCGCTTGCGAAGCGATCTGCGCGATGAGCGCGACCGGGATCGGCACGGGTCCGAACGCGACGACGCCGCTCGGGTCGAGTGGAGTCGGCTGGTTGGGCGCGATCTTCTGTCCGCCGAGGTACGTGCCGCTCGTCGACCCGTGGTCGACGACCATCATGCGGTCGAGCATCACGGTCGCGTGCTGCGAGCTCACCGCCGCGTGGCCGACGACGAGCGTCGCGCGCGCCGGGTCGCGCCCCACGACGACGTGCCCGCGCGGCACGCCGCCGAGCTGGCCGGGCGCCATGATCATCGACACGATCGCCGGGTGCGCGAGCGGGACGTTCGCCTGGCCGACGGTGAAGACCGTCCGGAAATCGAACGGCACGGGCTGGTTCGGCGCGATCGGCGCGCCGTGGGCGAGGCTCGGGCCCGCGCCGGCGTCGAGGAACGCGAGCGCGCCGGCTTGTTTGACGATGCGCGCGTGGAGCGGCGCGACCCCTGGGGCCTGCAACACCACGTCGCACGTCGGCGCGCTGCCGATCGTGATCTGCTCGCGGCCGAGGCCGGGGGTCATCGGTCGGCGAGCCTACCGCGAAACTTCGGCTAACGAAAACGCTCGAGCGCGCGCTCGAGCGCGTCGTCGTCGCCCGTCGCCGCGCGCTCGAGGACGGCGCGCACGCGCGGCTCGGCCACCTCGGCCGCCGCCACACGGAGGCGCACGCGCGCGTCGCTCGGCTGCGCGGTGAGCGCGGCGCTCGCGGCGGCGCGCTCTTCGGGGCTGCTCGCCGGGCTGAGCGCGATCGCCCAAAGGTCTTCGAGATCCACGGCCGCGCCGCGGTACGTCGCGGTCGTCGACGCTCGAAGCGCGCCGATCCACTCTCGAGTCGGCCTGCCGCGCCGCGCGAGGTGGTCGAAGGACGGAAGCTGCGTGCCGCGCACCGCGGCCCACTGCGCGCGCATGCGCTCCGCCCAGCGCCGCGCGAGCCATCCGCGAAACTGCCCGACGTGGAGGAGCAGCGGGAGACCGGTCGCAGGCGCGAGCCTCACGCCGACCGGCACGGTGTAACCGTACGAGTCCACGTCGGCGAGCGACGCGTACCCGACGAACCAGCGCATCGCGAGCCATCGCAGGAGGACGCCGTCGGCTCCCGCGTCGACGCGCATCGGCACGAGCGACACGGCGAACGCGCCGAGCACGAACATCGTGTAAAGCGCGCCGAACACGGTCGACGGGCCGATCACGACGAAGGCGCAGAGCGCGGCCATCGTCGCCCACAGCGAGTAGCGCGCGTTCGGCCACGTCCAAGCCGGAGAGAGGACCCAGAACCGGAGGCGCGAGCTCACGTCGATCAGTCGCGCATGGCCGACCGCACGGCGCCGTCGCCGGGGACGTCGAGCTGCGCGGTGGCGGTCGACGCGTCGGCGGCCGTGTCGGAGATCGTCGTCGGCGCTTCGGCCGCCGGCGCGCGCGCGTCGACGTCGCCGTGCGCGCCGAGCCAGAGGATCATCGCCGCGGCCACGGCGAGGACGCCGCCCACCGCCGCGATCGGCGCCGCCACGCGACCCGCGCGTCGCGGGCGCGCCTCGGGCGCACGGGCGACCTGAGTGAACGCGAGCTCGAGGCTCGCCTCGTGCTGCAACCGCGCCTCGCACGCGGGGCACGCGAGGACGTGCGACTCGAGGCGCGCGGCCTCGGCCTCGTCCAGCGCGCCGATCACGTAGGCCTCGAGCGCTTCGCGCGCGACGTGCGACTCACTCATCGCCGTCCTCCTCGAACTCGCGTCGCAGCTCCTTGCGGACCTCGCAGACGATTTGCCGAACGCGCTGCACCGAGAGGCCGACGCGCACGGCGACGTCGGCGTGGCTCAGGTTGCCGCCGCCGTACACGAGCGAGAAGACCTGGCGCGCCGACGGCGAGCACTTCGCGAGGACGCGCTGCGCGCGCGCGAGCTGCTCCTCGCCGATCAGTCGCTGCGGCGGGAGCGGGCTCGGGTCGGCCGCGTCGAAGCCTTCGGCCATGGCGAGCGTGCGGCCCTGCTTGCGTGCGTCGTCGAGCGACAGGAACGTCGCTTGCGTGATCGCGAGCTGCGGGAGGCGGAGCTCGCGCAGCTTTCCGGCGCGCTGCTGCTCGAGCAGGCGGAGCCAAGCTTCTTGCGCGATGTCCTTCGCGCGCTCGAGCGGCAGGCCGCGCCCGAGGAGGGCGACCACGACGCGCTGGTTGTGGCGGGCGACGAGCGCGTTCCACGCGGCTTCGTCGCCGCGAAGCGCCCGCTCCGAGAGGTCGGACCGCTCCGCCCCCGTGGCCGGAACGGGCAGGAGCCGTGTGATTCCAAGCGGTAAAGTGGCCATTCAGGAAGGTCCCGAACGCTTAAACGCCCAGGCGGCGGAAAACATACCGCGAAAAGTCACCGAACGCCGGCCGACACGCCCACCGACGCGCTCACGCTCGAGTCGACGCTTCCGACCGCGGAAATCCCCTCGGAAAACGGTCGCGCCACGCACGCGGCGAGCGCGGCGCCCATCGCGCCCGACGCGGCGGTCTTGGCGACGTCCTCGGCGCCTTCGATCACGGTCTTCACGTCGCCCGCGAGCTTCTTCGCGCGCTCGCCCATGCCGAGGGACACTTTGAGCACCATCGGCAGATCGTTCTCGAGCGCCGTCTTCAGCTTCTTCGCGAGCGCCTTGTCGCGGGCCCGAACCGTGACGCCGACGTGTGCGGGGGTGCACTCGACCTTGGCCTCGGCCCGCGCGGCGCAGTCGGCGCCGCACTCGGCGCTCGTCGTCGGCGGCTTGATGTCGCCGGTGCAGCGAGGCGACTTCATCTCGACGTCGCAGCTCCCCGTGCACGTGCCGGTGCACGCCGCGTTCGCGTCGAGCGCGCAGCTCCCCGTGCACGCGCCCGTGCATTTGCCGTCGCAGGTGCCGCTGCAGACGCCGGTGCTCGCGACGCCTTCGCACTTGCCCTTGCACTTGCCGTCGCATTTTCCGCTGCAGGTCCCGGCGCATTTCGCGCCGCCCTGCACGTCGCACACGCCGCTGCACGAGCCGGCGCACGTGCCTTGCGCCTTGCCGGGCTCGCACTCCGCCTTCGCGCCGCCCGGCCTCGCGTCGCACTTCGCGACGCAGGCGCCGACGACGTCCATCGACGCGCCGCACTTCGGCGCCGTCACGTCGAGCGCGATTGTCGCCTTGCGGAGCTTGGACTTGGTGTCTTGGAGCGCCTTCAGCGCCGCGTCGCACGCCTCTTTTCCGGTCTTGAAGTCGCCCGTCGCGCCGAGATCGATGGCGAGCCCTCCGCAGCCGGTCTTCAAGTCGGCGTCGAGCTGCGCGGCGACGCGCCGGAGGTCGAGCGCCGCGGCGACGCCCGCGCGGATTCGGTTCGCGCTCGCGGCGTCGATCGCGTAGCGCCCGGCCCAGTCGTAGGCGAGCGCCGCGTCGGCGTCAGCGAGCTCGGGGCACGCCGGCGGGGCGACCGCGGCGGCGTTCGGCGTCCCGCCGCCGCATTCGACGAAAAGAGGCGAGGCGAGCGCCGCGGCGACGAGCGGGTAGCACGCCGCTTCGAGCAACGGCTTCCTGGCCATGCGCCCGTTCCTACTACTCTTCGTTCATGAACGGGTAGCCCACGGTCGTCGGCGGCACGAAGGTCTCTTTCACGACGCGCGGCGAGGCCCAGCGCAGGAGGTTGTACGCCGCGCCCGCTTTGTCGTTCGTCCCGGACGCGCGCGCGCCGCCGAACGGCTGTTGTCCGACGACCGCGCCCGTGGGCTTGTCGTTGATGTAGAGGTTGCCGGCCGACTGCCGGAGCAGCGCCGCGGCGTGCGCGATCGCCGCGCGATCGCGCGCGAAGATCGCGCCGGTCAACCCGTACGGGCTCGTCTCGTCGACGATGCGCAGCGTCTCGTCGGCGCGCGCGTCGTCGTACACGAAGACGCTGAGAACGGGCCCGAAGAGCTCGGTCTGCATGATCGCGTGCTTCGGGTCGTTCACCTCGACGAGCGTCGGCGCGACGAACCAGCCGCGCTCGCGCGAGGTTAGCTTGTCCTCGGTCGACACCTTGCACGACGCGTCGTGCGTCACTTTTCCGATCCACTCGGTGAGGCGCGTCCACGCGCGCTCGTTGATGACCGCGCCCATGAAATTGCGGAAGTCGACCACGTCGCCCATCTTGATCATGCGGATCTCGTCCAGCATGCGAGCCCGCACCTTGGGCCAGAGCGATTTCGGCACGTACGCGCGCGAGGCGGCCGAGCACTTCTGCCCCTGGAACTCGAACGCGCCGCGCACGAGCGCCACGGCGAGCGCGTCGGGCTCGGCTGACGCGTGCGCGAAGACGAAGTCTTTTCCGCCGGTCTCGCCGACGAGACGCGGGTACGTCCGGTAGGACGCGATGTTGTGACCGACGCTCTTCCAGATCGACTGAAAGACGGCGGTCGACCCCGTGAAATGGATGCCCGCGAGCGATGGATGCACAGTGCAAGCATTGGCGACGCTCGCGCCCTCGCCGTGCACGACGTTGATCACGCCCGGCGGGAGGCCCGCGGCCTCGAAGAGCCTGACGAGGTGGTGCGCCGCGAACGCCTGGTTCTCGGCCGGCTTCCACACGACGACGTTGCCCATCAGCGCGGGCGCCGTCGGGAGGTTCCCCGCGATCGCGGTGAAGTTGAACGGCGTCACCGCGAGGACGAAGCCCTCGAGCGGACGGAGCTCGAGCGCGTTCTCCACGCCGTCGACCGAGCGCGGCTGCTCGGCGAGGCGCGACGCAAAGTGCACGTTGAAGCGTAGAAATCGACGAGCTCGCACGCGGCGTCGATCTCGGCTTGGTGCGCGGTCTTGCTCTGCCCGAGCATCGTCGCGGCGTTCAGCGTCGCGCGCCAGGGGCCGGCGAGCAGCGACGCGGCGCGCATCATCACGCGCGCGCGCTCGTCGAACGGGGTCGCGGCCCACGCGGGCGCGGCGGCGAGAGCGGCGGCGATCGCCTTTTCCGCGACCGCGGCCCCGCCGTGGTGCGCGCGTCCGAGCTCGAGCGCGTGATCGTGCGGCGCGCGCACGGAGAACGCCTCGCCGTCGAAGAGCTCGCGCCCGCCGACGACGTGCGGGATCTCGACGCGCTCGCCTGCGAGCTTCGAGAGCGCTTCCTTGAGCTGCTTCTTCTCGGGGCTGCCCGGCGCGTACGAGAGCACCGTTTCGTTCGACGGCTGCGGGAGCGGCGCGGGGATGTCGAGCATGGGGCTCAATGTACCGCGCGGGGCGGCCTCGCTCAAAGCGACGAGCCGGTGCCGAAATGCGAGGGCGTGCTCGTCGAGGTCGGACGCGGGACCGCCGTCGGCGTGGGACGAAGGGGCGTCGTCGCCGTGGGCAGCGCGCTCGGGGCCGGGACCGCGCTCGCGCTCGGGGTCGGCGCGGCGCTCGCGCTAGGGGCGGGCGCGGTCGCGCTCAGCGCGGGCACGAGCGGCGCGCTCGACGCGGGCGCCTCGGGCACGATACGCGCCTCGGGCACCGGCTTGCGCCGAAGAATGCAGAATACAATGAACGCGGCGAGCCCCGCCGCCGCGAGCGCCGCGACGTACGCCGCCCAGCGCGCGCGCAAATGCTCGCGCATCCTCGAGACGCGCTTTCGCACCCGCGGCGCGGGGACCTTCTCGCTCGCGGCGATCGCTTCGAGCTTCTCCCCCGCGCCCTCGCGCAGCATCCATTCGAGCGTGCGCTTCGCGTCGCTGCCGGGCGGGAGCTCCTGCTCCGCCCACCTCAGCAGGTCGTCGGCTGCGCCTCGCCCGGAGCTCGGGGCGGGCCCGTCGTCGAGGAGCTCGCTCGGCTGCTCGCGCTTCGCCCGTCGATAGAAGTCGGCGACCTTGTTGCGCGCGACGCCGTAGAGCCAGCGGCGCATCGCGCCCTCGTCGTCGGGCGCCCCCTCGGCCGCGAGCGCATCGGCGAGCACCGACTGGAGCACGTCGTCGGCGTCGCTCGCCGGCACGCGCGCGCGGATGTGCGACCCGAGGGCCGCGAGGAGCCGAGGGTCGCCGAGAAACGCTTTGCGATCGAGGGCCATGAAGGGGCGCCGACCCATCGTCGCATGGCCACGCGAGAGTGTGACGCGTCGGCGCGTTTTTTCAGGCGGCCGCCCGCGCGAGCGCCTCGCTCATGCGCTCGGCGACCTTGCCGCGCCAGCCACGCGCGATCCCGTCGAACGCGATCGACTGCGCCGGCGTGAACCCCGAGTGCTCGAGCAAGAGGCGGGTGCCGCCCGACGCGTTCGGCGCGAGCGTCCACGCGACCACCGTGTCGATGTGCAGCGCCTCGCTCCCGCCCCGCCACGAGTAGCGAAGCCGCTTCGGCGGGTCGGCCTCGAGCACCTCGCAATGGACGGTGCCGTCCCACCCCGGCATCGGCTGAGCCTTGAACGTGAAGCGATGCCCCACGATGGGCCGCATGTCGTTCTCCATCAGCCACGCGGCGAGGAGCTTCGGCTCGGTGAGCGCGCGCCACACTTTTTCGGGCGGGTGGGGCAAGTCGTATTCGACGTGGATCGTGTCGGTCATTCGTCCATCTCCTCGAGAACGGTTCGTAGGTCGGTGAGGTGCTCGGTCCAGAAGGCTTGGTAGTGCGCGATCCAATCGACGAGCGGGCGAAGGCCCTTCGGCGCGACGCGGTAGTAGACGTGGCGTCCTTCGCGCCGCTCGGCGACGAGCCCGGCGCGGCGAAGTGCCGCGAGGTGTTGCGACACGGCGGGCTGCGAGATGTCGAAGCGCGCGGTGAGATCTTTCACCGCGGCCTCGCCGCGCGTCAGCCGCTCGAAGATGGCGCGTCGGCTCGGATCGGCGAGCGCTCGAAAGACCGCGTCTTCTCGTTGCACGCGATACACATAAGCGCGCGCTTATGAATGTCAAGGCGGAGGCCGTTGCGCTCGCGCCGCGACGTATCCATACTGATCGCGTGAAGCTCGCTTGGCTTGCGCTCCTCCTCGCCGCGCCCGCCGCCGCCGTCGCGGCCGCGTGCGCCGATCAGCCGATCGGCGATCCGGCCGGCTCGAACAACTACGACGACCCCGACGACCCCGGGAATCCCGGCATCTCGAGCGGCGGGCCGGACGCCTCCGGCGACGCGTACGGGAAACCGTGCACCGCGCCGCGAGACTGCCCCGCGGCGTTCACGTGCGCGTACGCGATCGCGAGCGCGTGCAGCGCGGCGGGCCAGTGCTTGCCATACGACGGCGGCGCGGCCTGCGACGCGGCGGTCGCGTGCGGCTGCGATCAGACGGACGTGGTCTTGTGCGCGCCCGAGGGGTTCGCGCCCAAGCCGGTCGCGTCCGCGTCCGCGTGCGGCGCGCAGGTCGACGCGGGCACCGACGCCGAGTCCTCCGACGCCGCTGGCGACTGAGAGACGCGAGCGAGAGAAACAGGAAGTGAGAATGACCGCCGCGCGGTCGCCACGAGCGCGTGAAAACGCGTCGGGGTGTCGGAAGCGATCACCAAGGCGCGAAGGCGCCAACAATCAAGGTTGGCGTCCTGGCGTCCTGGCGATCGCTCCTCTCGAGGGCAAGAGGTGCGTCGCGCTTTCGTAGGAGATCAGAATTTCGGGAAGGCGAGAGAAGGTCTCTTCTCTCGCCTTCGAGGTTGCGGATGATCAGTAGCGTTTGCGCACGGCGGCGTGGCGGGGGTCGGGCTTGAAGCCTTCGACGTCCTCGAGCTCTTCGGGGAGCGGGCCGGCTTGGTACTGGCACTCCATCGTGCGCACCGAGACGGTCGCGGGCCACGCGGCCGTGTCGGCGCGAAACAGGAGCGAGTGCGCGAGATCGTCGGGGAAAACGAGCGCGCCGTAGTCGTTGTCGCCGTCTTGCGAAGGGACGGTCGCGTCGAACGCGGCCACGCACGCGTCGACCTTCGACGTCCCCACCTCGCCGCGGATTTCGGCGCGATCGGTCGCGAGCACGATCGCGACGCCGTCGGAGTCGACGACGACGGGTCGTCGCGAGCCGAGCACCCACGGCGCGTCGACGCGGTACGCCTTCGGGTCGTTGCTCATGGCGCCGTCGCACGCCTTCGGCACGTCGCCGAGCGACTTCTGCGTCGCGATCGGCTGGGCCGGTCCGAGGTCGGGATCGGATTGGAGGCCGAGGATCCACGCGCGCGACGGATCGCGCAGCGTCGCCGCGAACGCGGGCTTGCCGCCGAGCGAGAGCAAGTCGACGGCGCCGTCGTCGTCGCCGAGCCCGCCAAGCACGCTGTAGAAGGTGCGCTTTCCGTCGGGCATCGCGAGCGCCGAGACGCTCTCCGGGTTGCGCCCGAGAAGCACGGTCGTTCCGTCGACCGACGTCACGAACGCCGTGCCGCTCTCGTCCTCGGCGCTCTCGGGCCAGCGGAGCTTTTCGATCTTGCCGTCGTCGCGGAGCAGCGCGAGCGGAAGGAGCTTCGGCGACGCCGTGTCGCTGTCGCTCTCGACGTAGTTGACCGGGGGGCGGAAGTAGACGCCCTTCGGCGCGAGCGCGACGATCTCGGGCAGGTCGGTGTGGCCCGGCTGCGCGTCGCGGTCGTAGCTGCCCTGCGGATCGTGGTTCACGCGGAACGGCGGGTTCTTGCTCACCGACTGGTGGACGACCTTGCCGGTCGCATCGCGGTACCACGCGAGCTGCGCGTCGACCGGGTTGTAGCGGCCGAGCCCGGTGCGCGCGCGCTTGTACGAGTAGCGGACGACGACCGTGCCATCGGCCTGCACGTGCACGACGGTTCCGGAGCCGAACGTCGGCGCCGCCGGCGGCGTGCCCAGCAGCGCGACGCTCGTCGTCTTCGTCGTCGGCTCGCCGCGCTTGGAGACGAGCAGCGCGATCTTGCCGTTCTTGTCGCGCGTCGGGAGGACCCAGCGCGCCGCGCCGTGATCGACGTCGCTCACGTTCGGGAGGTTGCCGCCGCCGAGCGGGATCCAGCGATCCTTGGCGCTGCAGCGGAGCGGGCGCGCGTACGACGCGCGCGCCGTCGCGAGCGCGCCGCCCTGCGTTCCGTCCGCGGTCCCCGCGGGCGCGTCCCAGCCCCAGCGCACGCCGCGATCGGTCTCGCAGCCGAAGGTCGAGCACGCCTCGACGTTGCCGACGAGCGCGGGCGACGGAACTCGGCCCCACGTCTTGCCGCCGTCGAGCGACTCGTACGCCTTCGACTCGCCGCGGTCGCTTACGAGCGCGAGCCCGTGTTTTTCGGCGAACGCGGCGCGCGTCGCGGCGATGCCGAGCGTCGCCGTCGCGATCGAGCCGCCCTCTTTGTACGTGAAGCTCGTCGGCGTCGAGCCCGCGCGCACGAAGCCGCGGACCGTGCCGTCGTCGTCGAGCGAGAGGGTCGCCGACTGCGCGTCGACCGACGCCGCGATTCGTCCGACGGGCTCGCGCACCGCGCTGCCGGTGCGCCAGCGGTAGAGGAACGCCTCGCCGTCGTGCGTGCCGAGGCTGTACGTGAGCGACTGCGACGGGTTGGACGCGAAGCGCGCCTGCCCGTCCTCGTCGGCCGTGTCCGGGACCTCGCTGAAGCCCGCGCTCTTGCTCGCGCGCACACGCGGCGGCAGGCACGCGCTCCCGTAACCGACGCCGCAGCGACGGCCGAGATAGACGAAGCTCTCGGCACCGATCGCGATCGCGCGGTCGCCGCGCTGCGGGAGTCCTCCTTCGACCGTCGTGTCCTCGCGGAACGTGCGGCCGGCGTCGCTCGACCAAAGGACGCGCGTGATCCAGCCGAGCGATCCGCCGTCCGGGGACGCGGCCGCCGTGGCGTGGCGGAATTTGCCGGTCAGGAAGTAGCTCGGGACCGGCGCGCCAGCGTCCTTGTCGATGCCGCCCGCGACCGTGCCGCGCGCGTCGCACGCGACGGCGATGTCGTCGCCGCGCACCGCGAAGTCGACCGTCTCGCAGCCGTCGAGCTCGTCGACCTTGCGCGGTTTGCCGAGCGCGCCCGCGTCGCCGACGGCGATGGACCAGAGGCGCTCCTTCGTGTCGCCGGAGATCTCGACGACGCGGCGGCCGTCCATGCGCAGCGTCCGGGTGACGCGACCCGACATGATCGCCGACGTCTTGCGCGTCGCGCCGTGGCGCGGCGACGCGCCCGATTGGAACGTCGACCACGCCGGGTCGAAGCGCATCGTGTCCTCGACGCCCTCGACCCAGAGTGCGCCGTCGCGCGCGGCGACCGATTGCACGCCGATGCCCGGGCTCTTCGCGACGGTCCACGTCGCGCCGTCGTCCTTCGTCCCGTAGAAGCGCTGCGGCGCCATCACGAGGATGCCGCCCTCGTCTTGCATGGCGACGTCGACCACGACGCCCTCGTGCGTGCCGAGGTCGACCTTGGTCCAGGTGCGGCCCGCGTCCACGCTTCGCTGGAGCTCGCCCTTGTCGTCGACGACGAGGATCGCGCGCTTGCCGACCGCGACGCGGCGCGCGCCGTGCGGGCCGTCGCTCTCGCGCGCGAGCTTGCCGAGCGCCGAGCGCGCCGAATACACCGTGCCGCTCGCGCCGACGAACCGAAACCCGGTCTCGATTTTCTGGATTCCGACGAGCGGCTCGGGCGCGAGCGCATTAGCGCCTTCGGTGTCGCCCGCGGCGTTCTCAATCCAGCGCTCGCCGCCGTCGCCCACTTGAAGCGTGCTCCCCGAGTCGAGCGCGAGCGTCGCGGCCGGTCGCCAGCGCGTCGCGTAGGAGAGCGCCCAGCTCGCCGGCGACTCGAAGCCGAGCGACGGCGCGCCGGCGTCGAACGCGAGGGTCGGCGCCGGTTTTCCAATCTCGGGGTTCGGGGTGGCGGGGGAGCACGCGACGGCGGCCAGGAGGAGCGCAAGTCGGGGACGCATGAGGGCCGGAGGGTACTACGGATGGGCCCCGATTTCGTTCTTCACCCCGGCTGCACGCTGAACTGAATCGGCCCGAAGCGAAGCGCCGCGCTCGGCGGCACGGCGACCCACGTCGCGGTCGCGATTCGCTCGCCGTTGATCCACACGCCGTTGTTCGATCGCTCGTCGCGGACGTAGAGCGTGCCGCCGTCGATCTTCATCGTCGCGTGCAGCCCGCTCACGCGCGGCTCGGTGAGATGAATCGCGCAGCGCGCAGGATCGCGGCCGACGTAGACCTCGCCCGCGCCGCTCACCTTGAACGTGCCGAGCGCGCTCGTGAGCACGAACGACGGCGACGCGGATGCGGCGTACGGGTTGGGGGGCGGCGTCGGCACGGGCATGCCGCCCGTGAGCGGGTACGAGCCGGGCGCCTTCCCCGTCGCGTCGAGCGGGAGTGGCTGCCCGCACGAAAAACAAAACGACGACTGTCCCGGCGTCGCCGTCGTGAGCGAACCGCACGAAGGACATCGCACTTGCGTCGTCGCGGCGCTCGCACCTGCATCGGGAATCGACGGAGACGGAGCGCCTACGGAGGGTTTGGCGCGTAACTCCCGCCTGGCGGCGGGCCCCCTCCGTAGGGCGGAGTGCCGCCGTAGGGCGGCGCGCCGTAACCGCCGCCCGCGCCGGGCGGAGGACCGTACCCGCCGCCGCCGCCGTACGGAGGGAGCGGACCTCCCGCGACGATCGGCGCGGGAGGCGGCGCGCCCGCGCGCTTGCCTCGTCCGCCGCCGCCGCCGCCGCTCTTCATGATGACGACGAGGAGGAGCCCGAGCACGACGACGGCGCCGCCCGCGCCCGCGACGATCAGCACGGGAAAAGGCTTCTTCGCGGCCTTGAGCGTGAGGATCGATTTCTCGTCGTGACCGCTGAGCCGCCGCGCGCCGTTGTCGTAGACGATGACGTGCGCGACCATGTTGTCGCCGTTGCCCTCGAGCAGCTTGTCCTCGTCGGGTACCTGGAACGTGACGAACGTGTCGCCGACCTCGAGCGCGCTCGCGCGCATGTTCTGTTGAACGAGCGACTGCACCGCGCTCTTGATCGCGTCCGGGTTGCCGCTCGCGAGCTGCGGGTCGGGCTTGCTCCCGGCGGGGACGAAATACGCCTCGGCGCGGTTCTTCTCGCCCGCCCAGCAGAACTCGCCGAAGATCTTCATCTTGCCGCCCGGGAAGACCGGGTTCTGGTTCGCCTCGGCCTCGGTCTTCTCGACGTCGACGTCGAGCGGCCACTGCATCGGGTCGACGCCGATGGGCACGTCCTTGAACGACGTGTCGCCGGTGATGGGCGGGTTCGTGTTGCGGAAGTAGAGCGAGAAGCTCTGCTCGGGCGACGGGTTCAAGCACGAGAGCCGCCATTTGACGACGTACATCGAGTCGAAGCGCCGCTTCACCGCCGCGACGACGCGCGGCGCGCGCGCGTGGCCCGTGCCCGCGCGGACGATCGTGTAGAACCCGCCGATGCGCGAGTTCGCCAGCGACTGCATGAACTGATTCTCGTTGTTGCGCAGCATGTCGCCGACCGCGGTCGCGGTGACGGGCGGCAGCCACACCGAGATCACCGGCAGCGGCGTCTTCACCTGCGCGGTGTTGTCGTCGGGGAATCGCCCCTTCGAGATGTACTGACTGAACGTCTGCGCGGCAGGTCCCGTGGTGCCCGCGTCGGCCTTCGCGTAGCCGTTGGAGAGCACGACGAGCGCCTGGTGCATCGGGATCGTGCTCGTCGCCGAGAAATTTCCGAGGCTGCCGAACGCGTCGGAGACGACGTTCTGGAGCACCGAGAAGAGGGAGCGGTCCTGCGCGATCTTCGAGGGCGCGGCCTTGTCGAGCGTGTGGACGAGGTCGTCGCGCTCCTTGGTCGCGTACGTCTTCCACTTCGACTCGGCGAGGTACTGGTGCTCGTGGGAGTCGAACACGATGATGTCCATCATGTCGTTCGGCCCCATCTGCTTCACGAACGCGTAGGCGACCTCTTGCGCGTCGCGGAAGCGATCGGCCGAGCTCTGCGAGCCGTCGATGGCGATGACCCAGGCGGTGCCGATGCCCGGCTGCTTCTCCGCGTCGGGCCAGCGGATCGCGTGGCCGTCGAGCCGCGCGGGGATGTCGGCGCCGTTCACCTTCGCCGCGAAGAACGCGTTCGGCTCGAGCTTCGTGAAGTCGAAGCCGGTCCACGACGCGTTCTCCTTCTCGAGGGCGTCCGACCAGCAGTCCATCTCGGCGGCGCCGCGCTTACCGTTGCACGCGGAGAGCGCGGTCGGACGGCGAGGTGAGCTCGACGACCTCGATCAGCGTGCTCAGGATCGGCGCGCCGTTGCTCGAAGCCGTGCGCGGATCCACCCGGAGCAGGTGCGCTTCGGGCAGCGCGTGCGCGGCGATTGAGGTCGTCGCAGTCGCCACGAACGAGAGCGCCGCGACGAGCTTCTTCGTCTTCAATCGGCGTGCGAGTAGCACGCCGATATTTGCCAGCGCTTCGCTCGGCTTCATCGGCTCAGACGCGCGAGACGATCTTCACGAGCGTCGTGTACCCGCCGAAGCGGAGCTTGTCGCCGTCGCGCAGATCGCGCCGGCCGTTCAGGCCGATGTGCTCTTCGTTGACGTAGGTGCCGTTGGTCGAGCCGGTGTCCTCGACCGCGACCGTGCCCGCGACGCCGTCGACGTGGAGCGTCGCGTGGCGCGAGGAGATGGTCGCGTCGGGCAGCGCGATGTCGAGCCCGTCGACCGACTGCGCGCGCCCGACGACGACGCGACCGCCTTTGAGCGGCCAAAACTCGCCGTTCTGGTTGGTCTGAAACGACACGAGGAAGCCGCGGAGCGCCTGCGGCCCCGGCTGCGCGACGGGCGGAGGGTTCTCCGTCGGCGCGAGCGCGGCTTGCTGAGGAGGGGGAGGAGCGCCGAACGGCGCGGGCGGCTGGCCGAACGCGGGCGGCTGCGCGGGCGACGGCTGCGGGGCGCCGAAGGCCTGCTGCGGGGGCGGCGCGCCGAACGCAGGCTGCTGCTGTTGCTGCTGCGGCGCGAAGCCGGGCCCTTGATACGCGTCGTGCGGCGGACCCTGGACGGCGATCGGGTGACCCATCGCGCAGTAGCTCGCGCCTGGCGGAATCTCGTGACCCTGCGCGCAGACCGCTGCGGGCGCCGCGCCGTACGGAGCGGGCGGCTGGCCGTACGGAGCTTGCTGCGGCGGGTTGTAACCGCCCGGCGGGCCGAACGGCTGCTGCTGCTGCGGAGCGAACGGTTGCTGCGGATACTGCGGCTGCGGCGGCGCCATCGGAGCCCCGTACCCGTACGGACCTTGCGGCGGCGCGGCCTGGGGAGGCGGCGCGCCGAAGGGCTGCGGAGGGGGAGCCCCCGCCTGTTGCAGCAAAAAGCCGCACGAGTTGCAGAACTTGTCGGTGCTCTTGGCCGGCGTGCCGCATTGCGGACAAACGACGCTCATGGCCGCGGAGCATATCGGAAGCGCCGTCGAATGTCCTATCCGCGAAAAGCCATCCGAATCAGCGCGGCCGCTCGGAGGCCGCGGCGAGCGCAGCCGTAATCACGACGCGCGCCGGCACGCCGTGGGCGCGAGCGGCCGCCGCGCACGCGTCCCATTCGGGCTTGATTTGGGCGGGTCCGTAGGGGCCTTCGGCGACTTTGACCGGGATCCTTCCGTAGGGCGTCTCGACCTCGACCGTTCGCCGCGGTCGCTCGATGCGATCGACCTCGGTGAAGCGGACGCCGATCGTGGTGGTCTCGCGCAGCACGACGCCGGCGAGCGCCTCGGCGGCCGACGCCTGGCACAAGACGCCGAGCACGACGCCGGGACGGCCCTTCTTCATCGTCACCGGCGCGGCCCACGCGTCGAGCGCGCCCTCGGCGAGGAGCGTTTCGATTGCACCTGCAACAATCTCCCCGGTCGCGTCGTCGAGGTTCGCTTCGAGCACGACGTGGGAGCGACGCGACGTGATCGTGCTCGCCGCGGGCGCGCCGAGGACCGCGCGGAGCAGGTTCGGTCGGTCGGGGAGCTCGGCTTTTCCGGCGCCCCAGCCGACGTGCTCGGGGCTCATCGCCGGCCAGCGCTCGGCGCGCGAGGCGTTCGTCGCGACGATCGCCGCGCCCGTCGGCGTCACGAGCTCGAAGTCGATGCCCGCGTCGTAGGTCGGAAAACCGCGCAGGCACTCGACGACGGCGGGCGGCGGCAGCGGCAGCGTGCCGTGGGCCGCCTTCACGAAGCCGCGCCCCATCGGCAGCGGCGAGCACACGACGTCCGCGCCGAGGTACTCGATCGCGGCCGACGCGCCGACCACGTCGACGATCGCGTCGACCGCGCCGACCTCGTGAAAGTGCACGTCGTCGGGCTCCATGCGGTGGACCGTCGCCTCCGCCTCCGCGAGCCTCGCGAAGGTCTTCGTCGCGCGCGCGCGGACGGCCTCGTCGAGCGCCGCGCGGTGGAGCAGCTCGCGGATCGATGCCGGAAATTCCGGTGCGGCTGCGCGCCCGAGACGTGCACGTCGAAGAAGGTGGCGACGATGCCGCTCCGCTCTTTGTGTGCCGAATGCACGTGATAGCCCTCGAGCCCAAGCGCGGCCCAGGCGTCTTGCAGGACGGAGATCGGCACGCCGAGGTCGACGAGCGCGGCGATGGTCATGTCGCCCGCGAGCCCGCTCGGCGCGTCGAGGAAGAGGATGCTTCCGCGCCCGCAGCCGGGGCCGAGCACGCGACGCGCGCGGTGGGCGGCGCCGTGGTCGTGATCGTGGTCGTGATCGTGGTGAGGGCCGTGATCGTGACCGTGACCGTGATCATGATCGTGATCATGACCGTGATCGTGCGGATGCTCGTGATCCTCGTGGCCCATCACTTGCTCCGCGCGCGCAGGATGCGAGCCGCGGCGAACGCCGCGCCGAACCCGTTGTCGATGTTCACGACCGTGATGCCCGACGCGCAGCTCGTGAGCATCCCGAGGAGGGCCGCGAGCCCCTGGAACGCCGCGCCGTAACCGACCGAGGTCGGCACCGCGATGACCGGCATGTCGACGAGCCCGCCGACGACGCTCGCGAGCGCGCCCTCCATGCCCGCGACGACGATCGCGACGCGCGCGCGATCGATCGATCTCTTTCCGGTGAAGGAGCCGGTGAATCCCGGCGACGCCCACGTCGAAGACGCGCTCGTGACGAATGCCGAGCATACGCATCGTCTCGGCGCACTCTTCGGCGACCGGCAGATCGCTCGTGCCCGCGCTGACGAGCGCGACGCCGTCGGTCGCGAGCGGCGCGATCGGCCCGACCTCGAGCGTGACGGTGCGCGCGAGCGCGTGGTAGCGCGCGTCGGGGAGCGCTTTTTGAATCTCCGCCGCGGGGTCGGCCTCGACGCGCGTGACGAGCACGTTGTGCCCGGCGCGCGCGAGCTCGCTCGCGATCGCCACGATTTGCTCGACCGTCTTGCCCTGGCCGAGGATGACCTCGCTCACGCCCTGCCGGAGCGCGCGGTGGTGGTCGACCATCGCAAAGCCGAGGTCGGCGAACGGCAAATCGCGCAGCTCGGTGACGGCTTGGTCGACGGTCGCCTCCCCCTTCGCGACGCGCTCGAGCAGCTGCTGAAGGCGGACGGGCGTCATGGCGCGCAAGTTAGCACGGGAACTTTTGCGCGCTGCCGCCGTACGAACGCGCATGGGGCGCACGGCACGCTGGGAGAGGGAGAAACAGGAAGGTCAGAAGATCAGAAAGAATTTTTTGCGGACATTTCCGCCTGGCGACCTTGTGATCGTGCTGTTGCTTGTGGGGGCCGTGACGGCGTGCGGCGGGGCAGTGCGGGGCGAGGTGACGGTCGCGACGGGGGCTCCGAGCGCCACGACGGCGGCGAGCGGATCGCTGCTGCCGGCGCCGCGCGGGAATGCACCGGGTCGGCCGAGCGGGATCGCGGGGACGGCGATCCGCTTCGAAGGCGGCGCCGGCACCTCGGTGGACGACGCGATCGTCATCGTCGGCGCCGGCGGCGAAGAGGCCGGGACAGCTGCAGAATACAAGTATCTCGACATGCTCTACGGGGAACGCGGCTCGGGCTACGCGGTCCGAGGGCAGAGCCTGCTGGAGGAAAAAGGGAAGCCGTACGACATGCTCGACGTCACGGTCGCCGGGAAGTCGCTGCAGATCTATTTCGACATCCACGACTACTTCGGAAAAATGTGAGTAAGCTCCGCCGGCGATGCCCCTCCCGCTCGCCGCGCTCGTCGCGCTCGCGCTCGGAGCGCTCTTCGCCCACGCGGCGCGCGCGATGCTCGCGCAGAGCGACGCCCCGCTCTTTTCGTCGCGGCCGATCGCCGTGGCCGCCGCGTTCGCGACGTTCGTGTACTTGCCGGCGATCGCGTACTTCGCCGCGTTTCACGGCGACTGGGCGTACATGTACTTCGTCTCGTGGAGGCGCGTTCCGTCGGCGATCGATCTCGCGGTCGTGCTCGCGTGCGCCGCGCTCGTGCCCGCGGGGTTCCTCGCGGCCGCGCCGCTCGCGCGCGCGCGACGGCGCGAGGCCGTCATCGCGATGATCGCGGTGCCCGCGGGCGCCGCCGCCGCGCTCGCGCTCGTCTTCGAGCATCGCCTCGGCACGAGCGCGACCTTCGCGCAGTTCGCGAACGACTTCGACACGCACCCGATCGCCGCGACCGCGCTCGGTCGCGCCGTGCTCGTCGCGGTCGCGACCTGCGCCGCGGCCGCCGTCTTTTGCGTGCGACTCTTGCATTCGGAGAATCGGCCGCCTGCGGGCCCGCGCGCGCGAAACTGAGTTACGTTGGGGGCATGTGGACTCAAGGCGTAGCGATTCGTCCAGTCCCCGCGTACGCGATCGTCGAGCCACGCACGGTCCAAGCGGTCCGTGACGCGTTCGGCGAGGACGACGAAGAAGCGCAGCGGAAGCTCGACGACGCGTTCGCGCGGTTCGAGGCGACGCAGCCCGCGCTCTGCGGGCGCCTCGAGGATGCGCTCGAGCGCCGCGGCCTCGACGACACGGCGCGCACGCTCGGCTATTTTCTCGGCGTCTGCGTGTGGCTCGCGTTCGACCGTCAATTCTCGGGTCGGCTCGAGCGCGTCGACGAGACCGCCGCGCGCGCCGCCGCCGCGTCGCTCGAGCTCGAGAGCGAGCTCCGCGCCGCCCACCCCGAGAGCACGCTCGAGGCCGACGACGTCGTCGCGCGCGAGCAGCCCGCGCTGATGGAGCTCATCCAGGATCACGTGGACGTCGCGATCGAAAACCAAGCCGCTGGCGTCGACGTCGACGACGTCTACTCGATCTACCGCGTCCTCCTCGTCGAGCTCCTCAGCCTCTCGCACGCGGTCGCCCCCCACCCCGGCGCGCGCGTCCGCCCCTCCGAGGTCCTCGCTTAACGGCCCGAGAGAGGAGAGACAAAAGATTGGAAGCTAGGAAGGAGAGAGGGTTGGAGGGCATTCGCTGCCAATCTTTTTCTTCCCCTCGTCTCCCATCTTTATGTCTCTCCCCCCGGGAATTCTGGCGCGGATTCTGTGTTAGAGGACGGCCATGTACGACGTCCGCGCGTTGAACGAGCTCGTGGCGAAGGAGAGCGCCTTCGTCGAGAAAATCATGAACGAGGTGGGCAAGGTGGTGGTCGGGCAGACCCACATGCTCGAGCGCGTGCTCATCGGCCTCTTGACCGGCGGCCACGTGCTCCTCGAGGGCGTGCCCGGCCTCGCCAAGACGCTCACCGTCCGCACCCTCTGCGAGGCGATCAGCGCGAAATTCGCCCGCATCCAGTTCACGCCCGACCTCCTCCCCGCGGACGTGATCGGCACGACGATCTACAACCAGCAAAAAGGCGAGTTCACCTCCAAGCTCGGCCCCGTCTTCGCGAACCTCGTCCTCGCCGACGAGATCAACCGCGCACCGGCCAAGGTGCAGAGCGCGCTCCTCGAGGCGATGCAAGAGCGCCAGGTCACGATCGGCGACAAGAGCTACCCGCTCCCATCGCCGTTCATCGTCATGGCGACGCAGAACCCGATCGAGCAAGAGGGCACGTACCCCTTGCCCGAGGCGCAGGTCGACCGCTTCATGCTGATGATCAAGGTCGGCTACCCCTCGCGCGAGGACGAGCGAAAGATCATGGACCGCATGACCGCCCTCGAACCGGTCAAGGCCGAGCCGGTCGTCACGCCCGCCGAGCTCACGAGCGCCAAGAGCACGATCGCGCAGATCTACGTCGACGACAAAGTGAAGGACTACATCGTCGACGTCGTCTTCGCGACGCGCGAGCCCGCGAAATACAATTTGAAGGACCTCGCCCCGCTCATCGACTTCGGCGCTTCGCCGCGCGCGTCGATCGCGCTCAACATGGCCGCCCGCGCGCATGCCTTCTTGCGCCACCGCGGCTACGTGACGCCCGAGGACGTGAAGGCCGTCGGCCCCGACGTTCTGCGGCACCGCGTGGTGCTCACGTACGAAGCCGACGCCGAGGAGATCGCGGTCGAGCAGGTCGTGCGCCGCGTCTTCGAGGTCGTCGAAGTCCCTTGACCGTCGTCGCCGGCGACCCGGCGAGGCGCCAAGCGATCGCCGCGATCCGATCGAGCCGCGCGTGGATCGCGACGTAATCGAACGCGGCCGCGAGAACAGCCGAGCGCGCACGGCTCACGAACCGAGCACCCCCGCCAGCCGCTCCACGAACGCCACCTGGTCCGGATGCATCACCCTCCGAGCCTCCTCGATCGAAAACATCCGCGCCTGGTCAATCTCCCACGAAGCGCAGCGCGGAACGGCCCCGGCGGGCATCGGCGCGGCCCACGCGTGGATTCGTTTGCGGCTCCTCGTGTAGTCGACGAACCCGAGCGGCTCGAGCCGTCCGGTCACTTCGATGCCGGTCTCCTCGAGCGTCTCGCGTCGCGCGGCCGCCTCGAGCGGCTCGCCTTCGTTCGGCTCGCCCTTCGGAATGCCGAACGGCGCCTTGCGATTGTACGGCCCGGACGCGTGGACGAGCAGGACCGTGACGGAGACAGGATCGGCACGAACGTGCCCGCCCGGGGTATAGAGGAGCAAGCCGGCCGATTGTTTCATGCGCCGGACATGGAATACTCCGCCCGCCTCGCTTGTCGCAAAGCGGCTGATTTGCCTCTTCCGCGTCCGAAATGATCCCCAAAGAGCTTCTCGCAGCCCTGCGCACCATCGAGATCCACACGGCGCGGCTCGCCAACGAGAACCTGTCGGGCACGTACGCGTCGAGCTTCAAGGGCCAGGGCCTCGCGTTTCGCGAGGTGCGGCCGTACCAGCCGGGCGACGACGTGCGCGCCATCGACTGGAACGTCTCGGCCCGGATGAACGACACGTTCGTGAAGGTCTTCGTCGAAGAGCGCGAGATGACCGTGATGCTCGTCGTCGATTTGTCGCCGAGCGAGCGCTTCGGCACGCAGCGCGCGCCGAAGGTGCGGGTCGCCTCCGAGGTCGCCGCGCTCCTCGCCTTCAGCGCGATTCGAAACAACGACCGCGTCGGGATGATCCTCTCGACGAACAAAGTCGAGCGTCTCGTGCCCCCGAAGAAGGGCGAGAAGCACGTGATGCGCGTCGTGCGCGAGATCCTCGGCTTCCAGGGGAAGACCAAGCCCAAGCGAAGCGGAGGCGCGCCCAAGCTCGGCGCGGCGACCGATTTCGAAGGGCGCGCTCGAGGCGCTCGCGTCGGTGTCGCGCCGGCGGAGCGTCGCGTTCGTGATCAGCGATTTCTACGCGCAGGGCTACGAGCGCGCGCTCTCGTTCGTCGCGGCCAAGCACGACGTCATCCCGGTCGTCCTCACGGACCCGCGCGATCTGCACTTGCCGGACATCGGGCTCGTCGCGTTCGAGGATCTCGAGAGCGGCGAGAGCGTGCTCGTCGATACGTCCGATCCCTCCGTGCGCGCGCACCACGCCCGCGCGATGGCCCAGCTCGCGCGCGCGCGCCAGCAGCTCTTCGGGAAGCTCGGGCTCGACTCGGTCGAGATCCAGACCGGCGGCTCGTTCGTGAAGCCGCTGCAGGATTTGTTCGCGCGCCGCGCGCGGAGGATCCATCGATGATGCTCGCGGCGATCGCGCTCGCCGCGGTGGCGGCGGTCGACGCGGGAGCGACCTCCCCCGCGACCGTGAACGGCTGCACCGAGATCGTGCCGCAGGGCTCGGTGCGCCCCGACGTGACCGACACGCTCCCCGCGCGCGGGCGGAGCGGGTACGCGGCGACGCTCGTCGTCACCGTGAAGCACGGAAAAGGCGAGTCGGTCTTGCCGAGCGGACTCTCGCTCCAGTCGCACTCCGAAGCCGTCGAGCAGCTCCGCAAGGAGGGCTGGGTCTTTCCGGATCAAGACGGCAGC
Source organism: uncultured delta proteobacterium (assembly GCA_963731595.1). Classification (GTDB taxonomy): domain Bacteria; phylum Myxococcota_A; class Polyangia; order Polyangiales; family Polyangiaceae; genus DASXHD01. The sequence continues at coordinate 151,712 of CAVSWE010000007.1, read as the reverse complement.
GCCGGCGCGCGGCTCACGAGCAAGCCGGATCCGGCGCACGGCGATCGCGTGACGACGACGCTCGAGCTCCCGCTGCTCGCGCTGCCCGACAAACCCGGTCGCCACGTGCTCACGCTGCCGCCGCTCCCGATCTCGATCGCGCGCGCGAGCGGCGAGGTCGCCACGGTGTGCACGCACGAGCACCGCATGACCGTCGAAGATCCGACGGCCGAGACCCCCGATCCGAAGCCCAAGGGAAATCCACCGCCACGCGCGCAGCGCGAGGAGTGGACGGCGCTGAAGCGCGCGGTGATCTACGGTTCGATCGGCGTCGCCCTCGGCGCGATCCTCGCGTGGCTCGTCGCGCGGTGGCTCCGCCGGCCCAAGCCCGTGCCGCCGCCTCCGCCGCCGCGCCCGCCGTGGGAGGTCGCGTTCGAGAAGCTCGACGAGGTGCGCCACGCGGGCCTGCTCGCGACGCACCGGTACGCCGAGTACTACGATCGCGTCGGCGACGCGGTTCGCCAGTATTTCGGCGCGCGCTACGGCTTCGACGGTCTCGAGTGCACGACCGACGAGATGCTCGCGCAGCTCGCGCGGTCGGCGATGGTCGGCGTGACGATGCCGGAGATCGCGTCGTTCCTCGAGCAGTGCGATCTCGTGAAGTTCGCGCGCATGACGCCGAGCCCCGACGACTGCGAGAAGGCGCTCGAGGAGGCCGAGCTCATCGTGCGGGCGACGATGACGCGTCCCGCGGCGCCGCCCGCGCCCGCTCCGTCTCCGGCTGCGGCTCCGACTCCGCCGAACGAGGGCCCGACGCCATGAGCCCGCGCTGGTGGTGGCCTTGGCTCCGAGGGCTCGCGCTCGTCGTCGCGATGGGCCTCGTGATCCTCGCGGCGGGCGCGGTCCCGTTCTGGCTTCGCTTCGACGATTGGCAGGTCGCCAAGTGGGCGTCGTGGGGTTGGTGGATCGCCGCGGCGATCGTGCCGCCCATCGTGCTCCTCGCGATGACGCTCGGCGCCGACGCGCGCGTGCCGAAGCTCCGCGTCCCGACGATCGCGCCGCTCGTGACCGGGCCGCGGGGCACGCGGACGTATTTCCGCGACGTCCCCGGCGTCCTCCGCGGCGCGGCGCTCTTCTTCGCGTTCACCGCGCTCGCGCGCCCGCAGAACGTGCTCCACGACGAGAAATCGGGCGAGCGCGGCATCGACATCGTCATCGTGCTCGACCTCTCCGGCTCGATGCGCGCGATCATGGACGCGCCCGTCGACCCCGCGCACGCAAAGGACGGAAAGCGGCTGACGCGCCTCGACACGGCGAAGGACGTCATCCTCGACTTCATCTCGCGCCGAAAGACCGACCGCATCGGCGTCGTCGTGTTCGGCAAGGCGGCGTACGTGCTCGCGCCGCCGACGCTCGACTACCAGCTCCTCACGACGCTCGTCGGCAAGATGGAGCTCGAGCTCATCGACGGCAACGGCACCGCGATCGGCGACGCGGTCGGCAGCGGCGTCGCGCGCCTGCGCCGCTCGACGGCGAAGTCGAAGGCGATCGTCCTCCTCACCGACGGAGACTCCAACGCCGGCGAGCTCTCGCCCGAGTACGCGACTCACCTCGCCAAGACACAGGGCGTGAAGGTCTACACGGTCCAGATCGGCAACGGCGACGACGTCGACGTGCAAGAGGGCTTCGACATCTTCGGGCAGCCCAAATACGTGCGCCGCCACTTCCCCGTGAACCCGCAGCTCCTCAAGAGGATGGCGTCGGAGACCGGCGGCGAGGCGTTCGTCGCGACGGACAACAAGGGCCTCGAGAAGAGCATGCACTCGATCCTCGACAGCCTCGAGAAGACGAAATTCCTCGCGCAGACGGGGACGACCGAGGACCTCTTCCCGCTGCTGCTCGCGCCGGCGGCCATCCTGCTCCTGCTCGAGGCGCTCGCGCGCGTGCTCGTCATCCGGAGGTTCCCGTGAGGTTCGCCTACGACTTGGGGTCGTACCCGGCGGTGATCTTCGTCGCGCTCGCGGCGCTGCTCCTCGCGGGGTTCACGGCGATCCTCGTCTGGTCGTCGTTCGCGCGCGCGCGCGCCGAGCGGCGCTTCGGCGATCCCACGCTCGTCGGCAAGCTCGTGTCGTACGACGCGACGCAACGACGCGCCGCCAAGGGCGTGCTCGTCGTGCTCGCGCTCGCCTTCGCGCTGCTCGCGCTCGCGCGGCCGCAGTACGGCAAGGGCACGAGGCTCATCCCGGCGACCAACGTCGACGTCGTGATCGTGCTCGATTACTCGAAGAGCATGTACGCGCGCGACGTCGTGCCGAGCCGCATCGCCCGCGCGAAGGCCGAGGTCGCGCACCTGATCCAGTCGGTGCCGGGCGTTCGCTTCGGCGCCGTCGCGTTCGCGGGCGAGCCGATCAGCTTCCCGCTCACGAGCGACGGCGGCGCGATCGCGCAGTTCTTCCGCCAGCTCGACCCGAACGACATGCCCATCGGCGGCACCGCGACGGCCAAGGCGCTCGAGCGCGCGCGAGAGCCTTCGCGCGCGACCCGACGACGAAGGATCACGTGCGGCGCATCGTGCTCGTGACCGACGGCGAAGACCTCGAGGGCGACCCGGTGAGCGTCGCGACGAAGTGTGCGCAAGAGGGGACGGTCATCGACGTCGTCCAAATCGGCGGGCGCGCGCCCGAGGTCATCCCGGACGTCGGGGCGGACGGCAGAGTGATCGGCATTCGCCGCGACGACGACGGCAAGCCGCTCACGACCGAGCTCTCGGCCGACGGCGAGGCGCAGCTCGCGAAGGTCGCCGAGACGACCGGCGGAATGATCGTGCGCTCCGAGCAGGGCACGACTGGCATCGACAAGATCACCGCGCGCCTGTCCAAGATGATGCGCGAGGAGTTCTCCGAGCGCGTCGAGACCGTCTACGACGACGTCTTCTGGATCCCGCTCCTCGCCGCGATCGCGCTGCTCTTCAACGACGCGCTCCTCTTCGACACGCCGTGGCGCAGGCCGTGGACGCCCGCGAAAATCCTCCTCGCCGCGATCGCTTCGTTCGGCCTCGTGAGCCTCGTCGTGCTCCTGTCGGACTTGTGGCGATCGCGGTCGCGAAAGACGCGAGGTGCACGTGCGTAGCGTCGCGCGCCTCGTCGTCGTCACCGCTTCCGCGACGTTGTGGGTGGTCGCCTGCAGCGGGTGGAGCCCGTCCAAGCCGTTCGAGCGCGAGGCGCCGCCCGTGAAGGAGGCGATCGGCGCGCTCGACGCGGGCGACGCGTCGGCGGCGTCGAACGTGCTCGAGGCGTACCTCTCGACCGGCAAGTGCAAGGACGGGAAAATCGGCCAACCCGACGCGCTGAAGAAGCTCCCGAACGGGTCGTTCGATCTCGGGCTCTCGCTCTTCCGCATCGGCGAGGCGTACGGGCGGCGCTTCGGCGAGGAAGAGGAGGACGCCGGGCCGCCCGAGACGCACGAGCAGCGCATGGCGCAGATCGACTGCGCGCTGCGCATCGTCGAGGCGATCGCGAACGACGACGCGCAGCCGATCGATCTCCGCGCGCGGGCGCGTTACCTCGAGGGCAACCTGCATTTCCTCGGCGCCGAGTACGAGCAGGCGGTCGCGGCGTACGACAAGGCGCTCACCCTCGCGCCTGGCATGGTCGACGGCGGCGACGAGGTCGGCCGCGACGCGGCGTGGAACCGCGCGATCGCGCTGCGCCGCATCGAAGACAAGAAGGACGCCGGGAGCGACGCGGGAACGCCGGACGGCGGAGGCGACGGCGGCGGCGGCGACGCGGGCAACGACGCGGCGGGCGACGGCGGCAACGACGCAGGCGACGGCGGCGGCGGAAGCGACGGCGGCGACGCCGGGGACAGCGGCGGAGGCGGCGGCGACGACGGCGGCAAAGACGCGGGCCCCGACGCCAGCGACGGAGGCAACCCGCCTCCGAACCAAAACCAACCGGACGCCGCGGCGCCTCCGCCTCCTCCCTCGCAGAGCGAGGACGATCGCATCCTCGATCGGCTCGAAGCGACGCCGACGTTCCAGCAAGAATACGCGAAGCGCCAAGCGAAGGCCCACCAGGTCCGCGGGATGATCGACAAATGAGCGCGCGCGTCGTTGCGATCTTCGTCGCGTTCGTCGCGCTCCTCTTCGCGCCGCTCGCGCTCGCCGCGCCCCAGGTCAAGACGCAGATCAGCCCGCGCACGATCGCCGTGGGCGACAGCGCGACCCTCTCGGTCGTCGTTGCGCCCGGCGACAAAGTCACCGAGGCCGATCTCCACGGCCTCCCCGCGGGGCTCACCGTCACCGGCCAGTCGATGTCGCCCTCGTTCCAGATCACGGTCGTCAACGGTCAGATGTCGCAGGTCGTCACCGCGCGCGGCGTCTTTCGCATTCGCGCCTCGCGCGAAGGCACGTTCACCATCGGGCCGATCACGATCGTGGCCGACGGCGCGCGCGTCACGAGCGACCGCGTCACGTTGAAGGTCGTCGCGAAGGGCACGCTGCCGCCGCAACAGCCCGACCCGATGGACCCGTTCGGGATGTTCCAGCAGTTCCAGCAGCAGTTCCAGCAGATGGATCCGCTCGGCAATCAGCAGCCGATCGAGCCCGATTACCCGATCGATCCCAAGCTCTCGCTCGATCGACCGCGCGACGCGGGTACCTTCCTCCACGCGACCGTCGACAAGACCCAGGCCGTCGTCGGCGAGCAGGTGACGCTCTCGGTCTACATCTACGCCGACGTCACCCAATCCGACCCGCAACTGGCGGATCCGCACGAGGCCGGCACGAGCGATTTCTTGCGGCGCTCGCTGCTCAAGGACGACGCGTCGGTCGAGCACACCGGCTACGCGCGCGTCGGGGGTCGCACGTACGTCGTCGCGCTGCTGCGCAAATACGCGCTCTTCCCGCTCCACGCGGGGGACCTGCAGATCACGCCGATGCGCCTCTCGGTCGGGCGCGGCGACCGCGCGAGCGAGACGCTCACGGTCCACGTGACCGACCCGCCGATGGAGCATCGCCCCGCGGGGTACGTCGTGGGCGACGTCGGTCACTTCACGCTCACCGCGGACGTGGCGCCGCGCGACGTCCAGCGCGGCGCGGCGGTCGCGGTCAACGTCGAGCTCTCCGGTTGGGGAAATCTCCCGACCTCGCTCGCGGTGCCCACGCGTCCGGGCGTGACGTGGCTCGACCCCGACGTCAAGGACGACATGCACGTGCTCGACCCAGCCGCGGCGGGCGCCAAGGACGTCTGGGGCGGCACGCGTCGCTTTTCGTACATCGTGCAGCCGACCAAAGAGGGCGAGCTCGACCTCGGCGAGATCGCGGCCTCGTACTACGACGCGCGCGCCCGCGCGTACGGCGTCGCGAAGGCGACCCTCGGCGTGATCCACGTCAAGCCCGGAGCCGCGCCGGCGCCGGACGACTCGGCGAAGCTCCTCCCCAACTTGCCGGCGCCGCGTCTCCAGATGGGGGCGACGCGCGGCGAGGAGGCGCACCTCGACGACTCGAACGTCTTTTGGGGGCTCCTCGGCGCGCCGGTGCTCCTCTTCGGGCTCGCGGTGTCCGGGCGGCGCGCGTCGCGCACCCTCGCCGAGCGCGCGCGCGATCGGAAGACCTCGCCCATGGCCGAGCTGAAGCAGCGCCTGCGCGCGCTCGACACGGCGATGGCGGGCGACGACGCGCGCGCCGTCGACGGCGCGACCATTCGCGCGCTCGAATCGGGGGCGGCGGCGCACGCGGGCGTCAACGTCCGCGGCGTCGGCGGCGAGGAGGTCGCGTCGGTGCTGACGCGCGCGGGCGTGCCGGCGGAGACCGCGGCGAAGCTGCGCGACTTGCTCGACGCGTGCGCCGCCGCGCGCTTCTCGCCCGACGGAGCGGAGCTCGACGACGCTCGCAAGCGCGCCGAGAGCGCGCGCGCCGTCATCGAGAAGCTCGCGCGCGACGAAGCGAGGCCGTCGGAGCGCTGATGCGACGCACGGCCCTCTTCGCGCTCGCCGCGTTCGTCGTCGCGCTGCCCGCCTTCGGCGACGAGGCGGAGACGAAGACGCTCTTCGACGACGGCGTGCACGCTCTCCAGCAAGAGCGTCCGACCGAGGCGATCGCGAGCTTCGAGGCGCTCGCCGATCGCGGCGTCGTCGACGCGACGGCGAGCTACGACCGCGGGCTCGCGTACGCGCTGCGTGTCCACATGAACGCCGAGCAGCCGGGCGATCTCGGTCGCGCCGCGCACGGCTTCGAGGAAGCGCGCGAGCTCGCCACCGATCCACGGCTCGTCGGCGACGCCGAGCTCGCGCTCTCGGCGGTGCGCTCGGAGGTCGCGCGGCGCAAGGCGCGCGAGGGGGTGACGGTGGACATGGAGCAGCGCGGCTCGCCGTGGCGCACGCTCAGCCGCCTCCTCGGCGAGAACGCGTGGACGGCCGTCGCGCTCGCCTTTTCGCTGCTGCTCGGCGTCGGGCTCTTCGTGCGATGGCTCGCGAGCGCGACGCGCGCGCGCGCGGGCGCGGCGATCGCCATCGCGGTGTCGGCGCCGATGCTCGTCCTCGCGGCGGCGCTCGCGCGAACCGCGCGACACGATCGGCTGTACGTTCACGAAGCGGTCGTCATCAGCCCGAGCGCGCGGCCGAGCGACGCGCACGGCATCGCGCTGCCCCAATCGCCGGTGCTTCCGGAGGCCGCGCGCGTCGAGATCGTCGATCGACAGGGGGGCTGGACCGAGTTTCGCTGGGGCGGGCTCGAGGCGTGGGTGCCGGCCGCGACGCTTCGCCCGATCACGAAACCTTGAAGCAGCTCACGCGCGCTCGGCGCGCGGCTGCGAGCTCGTGCGCGCCCGCACCTCGGCGAGCATCGCGTCGTAGATCTCGGGGCCGTGGGCGCCGTGCCGGACGAGCCAGGCGCGCGCCTCGGCGTACGTGGAGAACGTCGCGTTCTTTCTGTCCACGCGCTCGGCCGCGAACCAACGAATCGCAATCATGATGGCGCGGACGACGGCGGAGCTCGTGATGAGCACCTCGTTGTGCCGAGCCAGACGTTTCGTCGCTTCGCCGATTCGTTTGCGCTGCTTCGCGTTCGGACCGGTGTCCGCTTCGACCAGCACGACGGTCGTCGCCGTCGCCGACGGGTTCGCCCCGAGGGCGTCGGCCATCTTCTCGATGTACGAGACGATCTGATCCGTTTCGGCGTCGGTCAGCGGATCGCCGGTGTGGAGCGAGAAGTTGATCAGTCGGCTGGAGTCGAAGGCGACGACGAGCATGAAGTCCCTGCGCGAGGTGATGCGAGTCTACGCGGCCCGCGCGGCGAGGTGAAGCGTCTGGCACCCGCGATGCACCGCCTCGTCGCGAGGCATCGCCATGATCCACGCACAGAAACTTCTGTCGCTCGCGTTCGTCGCAGGCTTGTCCGCGTACGCCTGCTCGGGCTCGACGGGTTCCATCGGAAATGACGCGGGTTTGCCGTCGCCGGAGGCTGGCGCCGAGCGCACGACGAGCGAGGCGGCGCTGCGTCGCGACACGCGCGACGCTTTTGTAAGCGAGCTGCAAGCGTCGCATCTTTACGCGATGACTGCGCTCGTCGCCGCGCCCGAGTCGAACGTCCAATACGCGCGCGTGCTGCGCGCGGACGACGCGATCGCGGCCGAGATTGCGCGATTCTACGGACCCCGCGCTCGCGACGAGCTCGCGCTGCTTTTGTACGCGCGCGCGATCGCCTTCTCCGATCTCGTCGCGTGGCTCGGGTCGCAGAAAGTCAGCGAGGTGCGAGCGACCGGCGATCTCTACACGAACGCCGCGCAGATCGCCGAGCTCTTCGCGCGGCTCGACGCGAGCGCGTGGCCCGACCTCGAGGCAAAGCTCGACCGTGAGATCGACGCCAGCGTCAGCGCGGTGATCGCGCGGCGCGACGGCGATCTCGGGCGCACGGTGAAGGAGCTCGACGCGGCGGAGCAGGCGGCGCTCGCCGTCGGCGACGCGATCGTCGCCGGGCTCCGCGCGGCGTTTCCCAGCGACATTTCCGCGTCGCCGCTCGCTCCCGCGCTCGACGACCTCCACGCCGATCTGCGCGTCGTCATGGACGATCACGCGTTTTGGGTGCGCGCGTGGTCGATCGATTGGCTCGCGCGGCGCCAAGCGCAGCCGGAGCTCGATCGCGCGGTGCAGAGCACCAACGACTTCGGCGCGGCGTTCGCGTCGACGTACGGGACCGCGGTCGGCAGCCGGCTCCAGTACCACTTCCACAACGACACGACCGACGCGGTCGCGTACGTGCTCGCGTCCGAGACCGGCGATCGGGCGGTCGCCGACTCCATCGCTCGGCAGTGGTCCGTCGACGGGGACGGCCTCGCGCACGAGCTCGCCTTGACGACCGCGGCGGTGCCCGCGGATCGCGTCCAACGCGACGTCGCCGACGCGATCGGTCACGAGCGCGCGATGATCGACGCGCGATTCGCCGCCGATTGGGAGTCGGAGTCGTCCCATTACGAGTCCTGGGTCGCGACGCTCGCCGAGGTCGCCGACGTCGTCGCCGGCGCGGCCGCGCGCTCGCCGAGCCTGCCGCGCTGACGTACGCTGAGCGCGATGAAGATCGCGCGGCGCGAGGACTGGAACGACCTGAAGCCTCTGCCCGAGCCGCGCGTTCGCCTCCCGTGGTCGCGCGCGTTCGACGCCGCCGAGCACGCGCGCGTCGTCTCCGGCCTCGTGCCCGAGCAGATGGAAGACAAATGGTTCGTCTTCTACGAAGCGCCTTGGCTGTGGCTCCACCGGAGCTGGACCGGGATCGCCATCTACGGCGTGAAGCTGCGCGAAGAAAACGGCGGCAGCGTCGTCGAAGAGGCCTGGGCGAACCGCGCGCCCGAGCAGTACCGCGAGACCGACGACGCGGCGGACGCGCGGATGCTCGCGTTTCTCGTCGATCGCCTGCTGCTCGGCAAGGACGTTCCGTTCCCCGTTCGCGAGGGGTTTCCCGCGGAGAAAGTGTCGCTCCTCCAGCACCACGTGGTCGGCTACGCGCGCTCGAACGGCGAGGGCGGCGGCCGAATCCCAGACGGTGGATAGCGCGATGAAATCCGGATAAGGTCCAAGCTCATGCTTGCGACCCAGGTTCGTCAGAAAGACGGCGTCTTTTACTTCGCCGCCTATCCCGCCGAAGACTTGCTCGAGAAGGTCCGCTTCATCAGCCGCTTCTACGGCGAGGGTGAGAGCATCCGCGCCGACGAGGCCGAGAGCGACGACGAGGTCGCCGGGTTCATCGCGAAGATCGAGCAGACCGACAAAGCCTTCCAGCGGCAGATGTCGAAGGCCAAGGTCGCCCAGATCCAGAATTTCTACGAGACGGCCGTGAGCCAGCCGCCCATCCCGGGCACGGTCCTCCTCTTCACGGCGGAGCGCCTGCGCTTCGAGCCGGTTCGGCCGTTCGACAACGTCGGCAACCTCGACGAGCCGCGGAGCAAATACCTCATCATCGACGGCCAGCACCGCCTCGCCGCGCTCCACTTCTACATGAAGCACCGGCGCGACGACGCGAAGACGATCCACGTGCCGTGCATCATCTTCGACGGCAAGAGCGAAGACTTCGCGACCGAGATGTTCGTCATCATCAACTCGACGCCCACGCGCATCAACAAGAGCCACCTCGTCGATCTCTACGAGCGCGTCTCGTGGGCGGCGCCCGACAAGAAATTCGCCGCGCGCCTGGTCGACCTCCTCTACAGCTCCGGCGACAGCCCGCTCCGCTACAAGATCAACCGGCTCGGCGGGCGCAGCAAGCAGGAGAAGTGGATCCTCCAGGCCGAGCTCTTCAACGAGCTCCACAAGTGGGCGAGCGCCGACTGGAAGGCCATCTCGAAGAAGTCGAATTGGCAGCGCGAGGCCAATCGCTACTACGAGATCGTGCGCGACTTCTTGAAGGCCGCGGAGAAGGCGTGGGGCTCGGCGTGGGGCTCGTCGAATCACATGGTCACCCGGCCCGTCACGCTCAAGGCGATGCTGCGCGTCTGCATCGACCTCGCGCACATCGACGCCGATCCCACGGACGGGCGGCAGAAGCGCTGGGAGAAGCGGCTCGCCGAGTGGGGAGAGCACGCGCGGAACTTCCGCACCGAGGGCTTTTACGAGCGATTCCCCGCGAAGGGGCAGGTCGAGCGCGTCGCGCGCGTCCACCGCGAGCTCGGTCGCGTCGCCGGCATCGAGCCGCGCCGTCGCAAGGGCGAGGGCGAGCCGCTCGGCTTGATCACCGGCGCGCGACGCTGATAGAAGCTGCGCATGAAGAAGACGGCGCAGTGGTTCGCGGTCGCGGCGCTCGCCGCCTCCGGTCTCGTGGGTTTCGCGTGCGGCGGCGGTAACCAGGAGGCGCATCCTCCGGCGGCGGGCAGCGGCTCGGCGCCCGCGACGTCTTCGGCCGCGCCCGTGGAGTCTTCGACCGCGAGCGCGTCGGCCGCCGCGTCGACGGCGACGCCCGCGCCGCCCGCGCCGCCGCTCGCCGTCGTGGCGATGAAGATGGTGCTGCCGAAGGCGAAGGGCCCCGTCGTCCTGAAGGACGACGGCACCGTCGAGGCCAACGGCAAGACGGTGATGAAGTTCGTCGGCGCCGAGCTCCAGGACAAGGACGGCAAGGCCGTCGCGTCGGTCGCCGCGGACGGCACGGTCACCCTCGACGGCGCGAACAAGTCGCCGAAGTTCAACGCGAAGGACGAGCTCGAGGTCGGCGACGGCGCGAAGATGTTCGTCACCGACGCCGGCGTCCTGAAGCTCGTGAACCCGGACGGCAAAGAAGACAAGGACTCGGGCAAGGTGAAGTTCGTCGGCTTCAAGCCGTCCGCGCGTCGCGCGGCCACCGTGCTCGTGCTCGCCGCGCTGATGGTGAGCGGGCCGCCGAAGGCCGGCCCGGCGACGGTGACCGCCGCGCCGCCGGCGCACAAAAAGTAGCGCCCGTCAGAGGCAGACGCGACCGCGCTCGCGGCGCCGCGCGTCGCGCTCAATCGCGATCTCGGTGCCGCGACGCGACCAGATGATCGCGACGGTCACGACCGTCACGACGTTGGCGAACGTCGCGGCCATGTACCGGTCTTCGGGGAAGCGGAGCGCCGCGAAGAGCGCGAGCGCGTAGGCGATCGGCAGCGGGGCGAGCCGTCGCTCGATGGCGACCGCCATGAAGCCCATCACGAGCGACCAGTAGCCCATGAGCGCGATGACGGTCGCGCTCGACGGCGCGTGCACGCCGTACTTCAGCGTGAGGACGTAGAGCGGCTGCACCGCGAGCGCGTAGGCGAAGGTCGCCACGAGCTGGCGATTGAGTCGAGTCGTGTCGCGCCAGAGCGGTCGCGTGAGCGCGATGATGACGAGCGACACGAGGCACACCGGGATCGCGGCGAGGCCCTCGTCGTTCGGGTATCGCGAGACGTAGAGCGGCGCGACCAGCGGGACGATGGCCCAGATCACGCCGAAGCCGACGCCGGCGAGGAGGCGCATTTGCCGTCCTTCGCGCGGGTCGAGATCCTTCTCGAGCTCGCGGAGCTTTTCAATCTTCTCGGCCTCGGCCTCTGCGCGTCGCCGCGCGCCGTCGACGAGCGCTTCGAGCTCCGGGTCGCGCTCGTCGAGCTCACGCACGAGGAGCGCCGCGGCGCGCGCGTCGCCCCGCTCGGCCTCGAAGCGGACCATCGATTCGATCGCGCGCGCGAGGCCGCGCTTGGCAGCGTCCGCCTCGGGCCACACGCGGAGCGCTTGGCGGAAGCCGAAGCGGCACTCGCCGAAGACGTTGTACGCGCGCTCAATCTCGACCTCGGGCGCGGCGAGGAGCGCCTCGAGCTCGCCGAGCTTTTGCGCCGCCTGCGCCGCGAGGGCGAGCGCGCCGCGGTGCTCGAGGAAGAGCTCGAGCGCGCGTCGCACCTCGAGCGCGCTCGACGGCCTGCGCGCCGGGTCGCGATCCATGCAGGCGGAGATCAACGCCGCCAGCTCCTCGGGTACGTCGCCGCCGAGCTTCGGCGTCGAGACGACCACGCTCGCGATCATCGCCTGCACGTTGTCGCCGTCGTGCGGCGGCTTGCCGGACACGAGCTCATGGAGCACCGCGCCGAGCAGGTACACGTCGGTGTGCGACCCGATCTCGGCGCCGCCGCCGAGCATCTCGGGCGCCATGTACACGACCGTGCCCGCGACGTGGCGCACCGGTCCCGGCCGCATCGCGACGCCCCAGTCGAGCACGTACACCTCGCCGAAGTGACCGATCATCACGTTGTCCGGCTTGAGGTCGCGGTGAATGACGTCGCGCGAGTGCGCGTAATGGATCGCGTTGCAGACCTGGATGAGCACGCGCAAGTTGAACTCGAGCGGGTCTTGCTCGAGCGCGTGGCGCGTCATCACGTCGGCGTCGTCGAGGAGCTTCGACCACGTGTCGCCCTCGATTCGCTTCATGAGCAGCAGCGGCGCGCCCGACTCGTCGAGGCCGAGGTCGTAGATCGGCACGACGTTCGGGTGCTCGAGCGAGCCCGCGAGCCACGCCTCGCCGAGGAGGTTCTCGACGTTCTCCTCCGACACGTGCTCGCTGCGCAGCGTCTTGACGGCGACGCGGCGATTGAGCGTGACCTGGTGCCCTTCGTGGACGACGCCCATCCCGCCTTCGCCGAGCGGCGCGACGAGGCGCAGCGCCGCGGGATCGCGCTGGAGCGCGCGCAGCGTTTCGAGCGCGGTCTTTCCGCTGTGCGGCGCCGAGTCCGACGTCGGGACGAGCGTGCTCCGCGGGTTCTTCGCGATGGTCGCCGCGACGCCCGAGAGCGACTGCACCCGCGCGCGGATCGTACGCTGAAGCTCGCTCGCGTCGACGACCAGGGATGCGGTCACCGGCCGAGCATAGCAACCCCGGGCGATCAGCGCCCGAAGCGAATCGCGAGGTTGCCGAACACGCCGAGCGGCGGGCCCGCGCTGAACATGCGAACGGGCGTCGTCGTGTTCGTCGCGCCGCTGTGGAAATCGGAGATGTAGTCGTACTCGCCGAGGCGGTACTGGTTGTTCGTGAGATTGGTCGCGGTCACGCCGACGGTGACGTCGCGCCACGCGACGTTCAAGCTCGCGTCGAGGGTGAAGATGTCGCCGCTGCGCGTGCCGTACGGCAGCGGTCGCGAGCCGACGTAGGTCACGCCGGCGCCGACCGAGCCGCGGAGCTTCGAGTGCGCGATTTTGATCGGCAGGTCCCCGTAGACCGCCGTGTCGGAGCGAAAGACGGCGCTCGGCACGTACGGGACGAAGGCGCCCGTGTCGGTGTAGACCGCGCGCACCAAGGTGACGTTCGTCGACTCGTCCACGCCGACCGCCGACCCAAAGACGTGATCGCTCCGCAAGCGCGCCGAGCCGACCCAGCCGCTCCGCGTCGACCCGGGCCCGAGCACGTCCTGGCCCGTGGTCGGGTCGAAGATGAAGTCCTTGTCGGTCTGCGTCGAGAAGAAGACCGAGCGCGCCTCGAGCAGCGTGTTCTCCGCGAGGGAGCGCGTGTACGAGACGCCGGCTTCTTCGGCGACGACGTTGCCGAGCGACGCCGAGCCGCCTTGCACGACGTCGCTCGGCGCGAGCAGGCGCACGCCGAGCCCGCCGCTCGCGGAGAAGGAGAAGCCCTCGAAGGGGCCGACGATGAGCGCGGCGCGCGGCATCGGCACGACGCTCGCGGTCGACGCGTTCGCGGGCTTCAGGTTGTCGATCACGTCGTACGTGTAGACGTCGGCGCGGAGGCCGCCGCGGAGGTTGACCCACTTGGTCGCGTGGAGGTTCGCGTCAGCGTAGAGCCCGACGTTGCCGAGCGTCGCGCTGATGTCGGTGAAGGTCGTGTACGGATCGCCCGTCGCCGCCGCGAGCCGCTGCTGCGTGCCGTGCGTGACGTCGGCGCGGGCGAAGTAGCCGACCTCGAGCTCTTGCCGCTCGCCGAGCGCGCGCGTGCGCAGGCGCGCGAAGCCGCGCGCGCCGAAGGTCTGCTCGTTCATGTGGAGATCGAGCTCGTCGCCGCGCGGGTCGAGCGCGAACCCGGTGAAGTTCTCGAGGAGTCGCAGCTGGCGCTCGATGAAGAAGACCTGCTGGTGCAAGATCGTCGAGCCCGTGTGCGTCTCGATCGTCCCGGCCATCGAGAAGCGCGAGCCGTCGCCGCCCTGCGGCACCGCGTCGACCGAGGTCGGCGGCCGATCGTAGCTGTCGTAGAAACCCAGGCGCCCGGCGTCGTAGTCGTCCTCGCGCACGAGCCCGGCGGAGTGGAAGTGCGTCGCGTAGCCTTGCGCGTTCAGCCGCCAGAGGCCGTGCTCGCCGAGCTTGCCCTCGTACTGGCCCACCACGCGACCGAGGAGCGAGTCTCGGTTCTGACCGAAGCCGTCGCTCGTGACGATGTCGGCGCCCGCGAAGGTGCGGTCGCTCTCGCCCGGCGGTCCCCACATGACGAGCCCGCGCTGCGTGTTCCACGAGCCGCCGCTGTACGCCGCGGTCACCCCGCGCGTGGGCAGCGCCAGGTGGAAGTCGATCGCGCCCGCGACGCCGTAGTTCGTCTCGCGCGGGTCGAACGGGCCCTCGACGACGCGGACCGATTGGATCAGCTCGGGGATGATGAAGTGTGTGTCGGCGTAGCCGCTCCCGTGGACGTTGCCGGTCTCGTTGATTGGAACGCCGTCGACCGTGAACTCGACGTCCTCGCCCTCGCCGGCGTCGAAGCCGCGCATGAAGACCGACTCGGCGTGGCCGGAGCCGCTCTCGTTCGTGAGCAGGATGGGCGTCGCCGACTCGAGGATGGTCGACGCGTTGGCGACGGGAGACGCGTGCGTGACGCGCAAGTGCTCGAGCCGAAAGTGCACGTCCGACGCGCCGACGCGCGGCTGCGGCGCCGGACCGACGACGCGCACCTCTTCGATGTCGTCCTCGTGGGGTTTCGCCGAACGCGGCGGCGGCGTGACGGGCGGCGGCGGCGGCGGGCGGCGTGACGAGCGGCGGCGTGACGGGCGGCGGCGGCGCGGGCGGCGCGAAGTGAAACGGGATCTTGATTCGCGCGGCGAACGGCTTTCCGTTCCGCGTGGCCGGCGAGAAGGTCCATTTGCGCACGGCTTCGACCGCGGCCTCGTCGAACGCGGCGCCGCCCGAGCTCGCGATCTTCACGTCCGTCACGTTGCCCTCGGCGTCGAGCGTCACGAGCAGGATCACGTCCGCGTGCTGCGGCGCCATCGAGGGCGGATACACGGCGTCGGACTGGTGAACGACGACGGGATGCGTGATCTCGCCCTCGACCTGCGCCGACGCCGCCCGCGCGGCGAGGAGGGAAATGGCGAAGAGCAGCGCGGTGCGTCGCACACGCTCGAGTTAGTCGAGACGCAACTCCGTTGCAACTACGTCGGCGTCACCCGCACGCGTTGCAACGGCCGGAGAGCTGCACGGCGACCTTGCGCGTCCGCACCGACCGGGGCGTCTCGTTACCGTTCGAGACGATCTTCACCGCGACGCCCGGCAAGCACGCGACCTCGCCGCAATCGGTGCAAACGAAGTGCGGGTGCTCGACGACGTGACCGTCCTCCGACGCGCGGAGCTCGTAGCGCCAGACATGATCGCCCAGGTCGGTGCGACGAACGATCCCGGCCTCGGCGAGGTCGATCAGGTTGCGATAGAGCGTCGCGCGATCGAAGCCGTCGCCGGCGAGCGCCTCGAAGAGCTCGGGGTGGCTCACCGGCATGCCGGTGCGCGACAGCCATCGCAGCACGGCGAGGCGCGGCCCCGTGCTCCGGAGCCCCGCCGCGTGCAGCTTGGCGCGCAGGTCGGCGAGGTCGGAGGCCCGGCGAGCACCTTCGCGGCGGAGCCGCGGGCCCGTCGACTCCGGCGCCGGCTCGACCGTTCCGCGCCTGCGTCGCTGCAGCTGACTCACCCTTCATAGCTAGCGCGGCGAGCCGGAGCGGTAAAGGGTTCCCGGACGCGAGGTCGGCCTGCTATCTTGGCCGTCGCTCTTGCCGGGGTCCCTGGTCCGGCGGAGTACCAGGCATGACGGACCCGATTGACGATCTCGCTGAGCGGTGGCGCAAGTCGCCGGACATGGACTCGACGATCCAGCTGTGCGGCGCGCTCTCCGCGGTCAAGACGACCCTCGTTCAGCAGGTCGCCGACTTCGCGCAGGCGAAATACGCTTCGAACGTGCCGGTGCTCGTCGCCGTGTCGCGCATGTACATGCGCACCAACAAGCTCGCGGAGGCGCAGAGCGTGCTCGTCGCGGCGGGAAAGATCGCACCGCGCGACGCGCTCGTTTACCAGGTGCTCGGCGAAGTGCTGCTCCGGCGCGGGGACGCCGATCGCGCCGAGAAAGTGCTCGAGCGCGCGGTCCAGTTCGGCGCCCGCGACGATCAGACGTCGACCTGGCTCGAACGCGCGCGAGTCTTCAAACCGATGCAGGCGAAGGCGGGCTCGCGCGCGGTCGCGGCCGAAGTGGCGCGCACCGCGCCCGTCGAGGCGCCGCCCGCGAAGACCAACGGCGAGTTCGAGGACGCCGAGACCCAGGTCCGCATCGCGAGCGTTCCGGCAGGCCCCGGGCCGAACGGGCCGCCCCCGGTTATCGCCCCGAGAGATCGCCGGTACCCGATGAACGCGCCGACGGTCGAGCCGTTCTCGCCGCGCGCCGAGCTCCCGCCGATTCCGTCGCCGCCGCCTCCCGCGGCGAGGGCCAGGTCCGAGCGACCGCCGCCCGTCGCGGCGCCGCCGATCCCGCCACCCGCGCCGCTCCCGGCCAACCCCGTCGAAGCGCGCTCCGCGAATCCGTTCGCGCCCGCGCCCGAGGTCGCGGTCTCGCGCGGCGACGAGTCGCGCTCGCCGTTCCGCACCTCGGCGACCCCGGGCGTGCCCGACGCGCGCGACGTGCTCGACTCGCTGCAGCTCGCGGGCGTCTTCGAGCCCACCGGCGGCGCCGTCCTCAAGTGGGATTCGTGCACCGAAGTCCAAGCGGCGCGGCACGCTCCCGCTCGTCGCGCTCACGCTGCTCCTCGTCGGCGGCGGCATCGGCGCGTTCCGCTACGTGAAGACGAAGCGCGACAAAGCCCATGTCCAAGCGGAGGCGATGCTCGGTCAGATCGAGACCGACATGCGCAAGAGCCAGGCGTCGCTGCTGCCGAACAGCGAGCAGCAGTTCTCGCAGGTCTTCGACCTCGACTCGCGCAACGAGCGGGTCGCGCTCGACTGGCTGCGCGAGCGCGCCCTCTCGGGGCTCCTCCGCGGCGGGTCCGACGTCGCGTTCGAGGACGGCCTGACGCGCGCGCACGAGCTGAAGATCAAGGACGACGAGCTCGTCTTCGCGCAGGTCGCGTCGTTCCTCTTCCAGGGCGACACGGTCGGCGCCGCGGGCCTCCTCGCGAAGAACGATCAGCACTGCAAAGACGACGCTTGGTATCAGCTCATGGCCGGCGCCACGCTCGAGCGCGCCGGGTCGGGCGGCGCGAAGGAGCGCTACGAGGCGGCGACGAAGCTCGACCCCGAGCTCGTGATCGCCCGAACCGGGCTCGTGCGATCGACGGCGATCGACGGCGATCCCGTCAAGGCCATGGAGCTCGCCAAGGCGTTCCAGGCGAAGTACCCGGACCGCGTCGAGGGCGCCGCGCTCGTCGCGCTCGCGTGGGCGCGCGATCCTTCGCGCGGGGACGCGGCGCCGGCCGACGTCGCGAAGGACATCGACGAGGCGCGCACGCGCGCAGCCGAGCTCCCGCTCGGCCTCAAGTTCGTGCCGCACGCCGTCGCCGCGCTGCAAGCCGTCGACAAGCACGACCCCGCGACCGTGAAAGACGAGGTCGAGAAAGGCCTCGCCGTCGTCGAAGGGCCGGGCTCTGCGTCGTGGTTCGGCATCATCGCGCTCCAGGCCGGCGACGAGTCGTTGGCGCAGAAGGCGGCGCTCTCGGCCGTCGCGTTCTCGGCCGTGTATCCGCCGGCGCGCGTGCTCGCGGCACGCGTCGCCCTGCTCGGCAACCGGCTCGACGAGGCGCTCAAGGCGACCGAAGACCTCGACGCGACCTCGCCGGACGTCGCGGTGGTCCGCGCCGCGACCGCGTACGAGCGCGTCGATCCGACCGCGCTCGGCGGCGCGCTCGACGCGATCCCCGCCGAGGCGCGTAGCTTTCCGTTCCTCGAGGCGTTCAACCTCGCGCAGACGTCGCTCGTCGGAAAAGCCAAGCTCGACCCGGAGAAGGTGCTCGACCTCGCCGACGACGAAGCCCCGTGGGCCGACCTCGTCGCGATGGACCTCGCGCTCGACGGCGGCGATCTCGACACGGCGGCGAAGATCGCCGAGCAGTGGAAAGGCACGGAAAATCGGCCCCTCCGTGCGCTCCGCCTCTCGCGCCTCGCGCGCTGGCAGAACCGACTCGACGACGCCGACGCGCTCAGCGAAGCGGCCATGATCGGCACCATCACGCCGCGCACGCTCTTCGAGCGCTCGATGGTGCTCGTCGCGCGCGGAAAGGCGAACGTCGCGCACCAGCTCCTCTCGCGTTACCCGCTCGTGCTCGGTGCGCTCTCGGGCTGGCTCGCGGGGTACGTCTCGGCGTCCAGCGGAAAGGTCGAGGACGCGCGCGCGAAGACCTCGGGCCTCGAGCCTCCGCCCGAGGCCGCGCCGCTCGTCGCGCGCGAAATCGCCGCCGTCGCCCTCGGCGCGATGAAAGACCGAAGGCGCGGACAAGACTACGTGAAGGACCTCGTCACGAGCGGCGCCTTCAACCCGGACACCGCGGCTGCGGCCGCCGCGGTCGGGCTCAAGGTCAGCGAACGTCCGGCGAAGCGGCGATGAAAGAGCTCTGGACGCTCGACCCGTCGATCGTTTTCTTGAACCACGGCTCCTTCGGCGCGACGCCGAAGCGCGTGCAGGAGCTCCAGGGCGAGCTCCGGGCGCGCATGGAGCGGAACCCGATGCAGTTCTTCCTGCGCGATCTCGAGGGCCTGCTCGACGAGACGCGCGCGGGCCTCGGCGCGTTCGTCGGGGCCGCGCCCGAGGATCTCGTCTTCGTGCCGAACGCGACGACCGGCGTGAACGCGGTCCTCCGCTCGCTGCGCTTCGAGCCCGGCGACGAGCTCCTCACGACCGACCAAGAATACAACGCGTGCAAGAACGTCCTCGACTTCGCCGCGGCGCGCGACGGCGCGCGCGTCGTCGTCGCCAAGGTCCCCTTCCCGCTCGCGAGCGAAGACGAAGTGGTCGCCGCGATCGACGCCGCCGTGACGCCGCGCACGCGCCTCTTGCTCGTCGATCACGTGACGAGCCCGACCGGCCTCGTCTTTCCGATCGAAAAAATCGCCGCGAGCGTCGCGCCGCGCGGGATCGAGGTCCTCGTCGACGGCGCGCACGCGCCCGGCATGATCGATCTCGCGCTCGAACGCCTCGCGCCGCACGTCTCCTACTACACGGCCAACTGCCACAAATGGCTCTGCACGCCCAAGGGCGCCGCGTTCCTCTGGGTGCGCCGCGACAAGCAGCCCAAGATCCGGCCGCACGTCATCAGTCACGGCGCGAACGTCGCGCGCGCGGATCGCTCGCGCTACCTCGTCGAGTTCGACTGGGTCGGCACGGTCGACCCCACGGCCGCGCTCTGCATCCCCGCGTCGATCGACTTCCTCGAGATGGCCGCGCCCGACTTCCGCCAGCGCAACCGCGCGCTCGCCCTCGCCGCGCGCGACATTCTCTGCGACGCCCTCGGCGTGCCGCCGCCCGCGCCCGACTCGATGATCGGCTCGCTCGCCGCGGTGCCCTTGCCCGACGGCGCGGCGGCCGCGTCCTCGCCGCTCGCGATCGACCCGCTCCAGGCGAAGCTCTTCGAGGAGCACCGCATCGAGGTCCCCGTCGTCGCGTGGCCGGCGCCGCCGAAGCGCCTGGTCCGCGTCAGCGCTCAGTTGTATAATACACGCGATCAGTACGAGATCCTCGCGCGCGCTCTCGCCGCGCTGCTCTGACGCCGCGCCCATTGCCAGCGCCCTCTCCTTCGCGCATCCTCTACGCATGCAGGAGGGCGGTTGGGAAAGCGCTCGGGCCGCGTGGGACGCGGGCCTCGCGGTCGAGTCGGCGCGCGCGCGCTTCGCCGTGTACGCGCTCGTCGGCGCGGCGGCGTTTCGCGTCTTCGATCTCGGCGCGATGCAGATCGCGTCGCCGACGCTCCAAGCCGCCGTCGGGATCGGCGAGCTCGTGCTCCTCGTCCTGACTCCCGTTGCCTTCCTTCGTTGGATCGCGCACGCCGTCTCGTTCGCGTCGGACTTGAGCCCGCTGCGCCTGCGCTGGACGGCCTCCGCCGCGGTGTGGAGCTTCTTCATGCCCATCATCAGCCTCTGGCGGCCGTACCAGGTCGTGCGCGATCTGCACGATCTCGTCGCGCCCGACGGCGTCCCCGAGCCCGCGCCGCAGCCGCTGCTCGACGGCTCGGGCGGCTACCGCGACGTCATCCTGAAGAGCGCGCCCCCGCCACGCGCGCTGCCGCACGTCTCGATCGGCGCGTGGTGGGGCGCGTTCATCCTCACGCGGCTCGTCGGGCTCGACAAGGACACGGTCCTCGCCGGAGTGGGGACGCTCGTCACGGTGGCCAGCGCGGCCCTCGCGATCTTCGTCGTTCGCGCGATCGACGGTCGCATCGGCGAACGCTACCGCCGCCTCCGCCACGCGTCGGACGACGAGCTCGAGGCGTGGCACATCCGCGCTTGATCGCGGCGCTCGTCCTCGCGCCGCTCGTGCAATGCGGCGCGACGGTCGAGGTCGACGAAGGCCGTCGCCCGCCGCCGCGTCCCGGCCAATCCTGCGAGGGCCACGGCCCGGAGACGTTCGCGATCGATTCGATCGACCTCGGCGAAAACGACTGGCAGACGCTCGGCTACGACCTCGACCGAAAGCTCACCACCAAGGATTCGACGGACGTGTGCAGTCTGCACACGGGCGCGCCGCGCTCGAATCAGGCGGACGGCGCGGACGGCATCGACGACGCGTTCGGCGCCCTCTTCGTCCCGATCCTCGAGGACGTGCTCGCCGATCCGCAGCCGTCCAGCACGCTGACGAGCGCGATCCGAGCAGGCCGCTTCACGCTGCAGCTCCAGATCGTCGGCCTCGACGACACGCCGACGCAGACCTGCGACGGCTTGGTCGGACAGGCGTTCTCCTCTGATGCCTACGACGCGACGCCGACCTTCGACGAGACCACCGACTGGCCTGTCATGTCCGAATCGCTGAGTGACCCGACGACGGTCGCCGCGGGCTCCAAGTTCGCTTTCCGTGACGCCTACGTCCAAGCGGGAACGTTCGTCGCCGGCGCGCGCGACGACGTCGACGTTCCGCTGCACCTCGTGCTCGAGAACGGAAACGCACTCGACCTGCTCGTGCACCACGCGCTCCTCACGTTCGATCACGCGACCGCTCCGGAGGCCGCGAACGGGATCCTCGCCGGCGTGCTCGACCCCGAGGAGCTCCTCGCGGCGGTCGAGGTCGCCTTCCGACAAGAGCTGCAACCGTGCTGCGGCCTCGATTGCGGCGACGGCGAGGGCGACGAAATTCGCGGCATGGCCGACATGCTCGCCGACGGCACGAACCTCCCAGGCGCCGCGTGCAGCTCCATTTCCTTCGCGATCGGTTTCCACGCGCGCCGCGTCGCGAACCCGACGAGCGCGGCGCCCCCGCTGCCGCCGCCCGCGCCGCTCTGCCCCTGAGCGCTCAGCGCCCCATCGGCCGCTGCCCGGGCGGCGCCTGCCCCGCCGTCCCCTTCTCCATCATCATCCTGAGCTCGTCCGGCTCGAGCGACCGCCCCATCGCCTCCTCGAGCGAAATGATCCGGCGCCCCCACAGCGAGTAGAGCGCCTGATTGAGCGTCTGCATCCCGTGCTTCTCCTGGCCGACCTGCATTTGCGAATAGATCTGGTGGATCTTGTCCTCGCGGATGAGATTTCGAATCGCCGGGTTCGGGATGAGCACCTCGATCGCGATCACGCGGCCGGGCGCGCCCATGCGCGGAATCAGCTGCTGGCTCACGACGCCCTGGAGCACGAACGAGAGCTTCACGCGGACCTGCTGCTGCTGGTGCGGCGGAAACACGTCGATGATGCGGTTGATCGTCGAGACCGCGCTGTTGGTGTGGAGGGTCGCGAAGACCAAGTGGCCCGTCTCGCTGATCGTGAGCGCCGCCTCGATCGTCTCGAGGTCGCGCATCTCGCCGACGAGCACGACGTCCGGATCCTGCCGGAGCACGTATTTCAAGGCGATTTTGAAGCTCTCGGTGTCGGTACCGACCTCGCGCTGGTTGACGACCGAGAGCTTGTGCGGGTGCAGATACTCGATCGGATCCTCGATCGTGATGATGTGCAGCCGCTGCTCCGCGTTGATCTTGTCGATCATCGACGCGAGCGTCGTCGACTTGCCGCTGCCGGTCGGACCGGTGACGAGCACGAGCCCGCTGGGCTTGTTGGCGAGGTCGGGCACGATCGCGGGGAGCCCGAGCTCCTCGAAGGAGAGGATCTTGAACGGGATCGTACGGAACGCGCCGGCGACGTTGTCGCGTTGCATGAAGATGTTGGCGCGGAAGCGCGAGAGGCCGCGAACGCCGAACGCGAAGTCGAGCTCGTTGTTCTGCTCGAATTGGATCTTCTGCTCCTCGGTGAGGATCGTGTAGCAGAGGCGCTTGGTGTCGACCGGCTCGAGCTTCGGCAGCTTGAGCGGGACGATCGACCCGTCGATGCGCAAGAGCGGCGACTGACCCGTCGTGATGTGGAGATCGCTCGCGCCCTTCTCGATCATCGCTCGGAGGAGCTGATGCAGCTGAATCTGCGAGGCGTTCTCGGACGCTTGCTGGGTCATGATGCCATCTTACGCCCCTTTCGCGCGGGCGCGAATCGCGTGCTCAGCCGATCTCCCACGCCTCGGCGATGCGCCGCACGCACTCGAGCACGTCGCTCTCGTCGTGATAGATGGCGAAGCCGACGCGAAGACGATCGCCGCGCACGTCGGTCATGACGCCGCGCGACGCGAGGCGCGCGTGGATCTCGGCGGCGCGCTCCGTCTCGAAGACGAGAAACTGGCCGCGGTCGCGATCGGCGATCGGCACGACGAGCTGAGCTTCGCGGATGGGCAGGTCCGCGTGCTTCTCGAGCTCGCGGACGAAGAGCGCTTGGAGGCTCTTCGCCCGATCGTCGATCTCGCGCGGCGTGACGCCCTCGCGCTCGAGCCACGCCATCACCGCGTCGAAGCGGTGGAGCGCGGTCGGGTCGAACGTCGCGCCCAAGAAACGCGAGGCGTCGAGCGCGTACGGCACCTTTCGAATCTGGCCGCCGCCCTGCGCCGACGAGAGCGCGAAGAACGCCGCGAACCAGCCGGTGTCGACGGGCCGCGGAAACGCGCCCGGCGGCGCGTGGAGAAAGCAGCACCCCTCGCCGCTCATCGCGTATTTGTAGCCGCCCGCGACGTAATACGCGCGCGACGCGATCGACGACAGGTCCACGTCGATCGCCCAGAACGCGTGATACCCGTCGACAATCACCACCGCGCCGCTCGGCGCCGCCGACACGATCGGCTCGAGATCGCGCACCGCGTAGCCCGAGTCGAAGAAGACTTGGCTCACGTAGACGAGATCGAACTTGCCGCGCTCCGCTTCGCGAAACCGCTCGACGAACGTCGCGAGCGGGCGCTCGGGGACGCGCACGACGTCCGCGAGCCCCTCCTCCTCGAGGCGCGACATCTGCCGCGCGAACGAGTGGAACTCGCCGTCGGTCGTGAGCACGCGAATGGGCCGGTCGTGCGGCAGGCACGAGACGACGCGCATCACGAGCTCGTGCGTGTTCGGCGCGAAGGCGATGGTCGACGGATCGGGCAGCCGCAGCGCGCGCGCGACGTGACGCTGCGCCCGCGGCCAGAGCTTGCCGAAGACGCGATCCCACTTGTCGTCCACGAGCGTCGCCGCGTCGGTCCACGCTCGGGCGTGCGCGTCCTCGCTGACGTCGGGCCAATAGTGGTGGCTGTGCGCCGCGAAGTGAAGGCGCTTCGGGTCGGCCCCGATGAACTTCTGGAAATGCGCCTTGTACGATTTCATCCGGGCTCGAGGACGATCTTGCCGAACGCCTCGCGGCGCTCGAGCGCTTCGTGCGCGGCGCGCGCTTCGCGCATCGGCATCACGCGGTCGACGACCGGCCGCAGCTTGCCCTGCTCGACGAACGACACGACGCGCAGCAGGTCCGCCTTGCGCCCCATCGTCGAGCCGAGCACCTGGACCTGACGAAAGAAGATTTGCCGCAAATCGAGCTCCGGCGTGAACCCCGCCGTCGCCCCGCACGTGACGACGCGTCCGCCCCGCGCCGTCGCGAGGACGCTCTTGGCGAAGACCTCGCCGCCCACGTGCTCGATCACCGCGTCGACGCCGCGCTTGGCGGTGAGACGCTTGCACTCTGCAACGAAGTCCTGCGTCGAATAGTTGATGACCTCGTCGGCGCCGAGCGCGCGCGCGCGCTTCGCCTTCTCGTCGGTGCCGGTCGTCGCGATGACCCGCGCCCCGAGGAGCTTGCAGATCTGGATCGCCGCGCTCGAGACGCCGCTCCCCGCGGCCTGCACGAGCACCGTCTGCCCGGGCTTCACCTCCGCGCGTCGTACGACCATCTGCCACGCGGTGATGAAGACGAGCGGGATCGCCGCCGCGTCGGTGAACGAGAGGGCGTCCGGGATGGCCACGACGTTCGCGTCCGGCACGACGACGTGGCGCGCGTAGCCGCCCTGCGTGTTTTCGCCGAGGAGCTTGTACTTTGCACACAAATTGTCGTCCCCCTCGAGGCAGCGCGCGCAGACGCCGCACGAGAGGCCCGGGTTGACGATCACGCGCTGCCCCACCGAGACGCTCCGCGCGCCCGGCCCGAGCGCCTCGATCTCGCCGGCGATGTCCGAGCCGAGGCGATGCGGAAATTCGTATTTGACGTTGGGCAAGCCGCGCCGCGTCCACAAGTCGAGGTGGTTCAGCGCGACGGCGCGCACGCGCACGAGCACCTCGCGCGGGCCCGGCTCGCCGAGCTCGAAGGCGCCCCACTCGAGCACCTCCGGGCCCCCGGTGGCCCGCATGAGCATGCCTTCAGTTCTCATCGCCCGCGATCAGCCGCTCGAGGCGCGGCGCGATGTTGGCGACGGCGCCGTCGCCCTTGACCGAGCCCTCCATCGAGCGGCGCGTTGGCTTGCCCTCGTCGTCGGGCATCCCGAAATACGGGATGTACCCCGGCGCGTAGCCGGCGGTGCGGAGCCTCTCGCCGTCGCGATCCGCGTCGAACGTGAGCAGCGTGAGCTTCGGAAATTTCGCGTCGAGCTCGCCGCGCTCGGCCGCGTGATGAAAATGCTGGCACGGCTCGCACCACGTCGCGCCGATGTAGACGAGGAGCGTGCGCCCGCGCTCGCGCGCCTGTTTCTTCGCCGCGGCGACGACGGCTTGGGCGTCGCCCGGCGACGGCACCACGAGCTCGACGCCGCTCGCCTTCGCGCCGATCGGCATCGGCGCGATCGGCCCCGCCATCGCGACGCTCGGCGCCTGCACGTACGCCGCCGTGGGCACGGCGGCCGCTTGCGTCACGTGCGACGGCTTCGGCTCCGCGTCGGGATCCGTCATGCGGCAAGCCGCAACGAGCAGGAGAAGGAAAGATGCCGCTTTCATCACCGGTGGAGCATCGCGTAAGCGACGTACATCAACATCACCGCGCAGGTCAAAAGTGCGCTCCAGAAGAGCCACGACGGCGTCTTCGTCGGCTTCGGCGTCTTCATCGAGAACATCATCTGGGTCGCCGCGTTCAAGATGGCGTCGATTCGCTTGTTCGCCATTTCGGAGCGCTCGGCGTCGTCACGGAGCGCCCGGTAGCGGCCGGCGAGGTCAGGGAGCATCTTCTCGCGCAAAGCGTGCTCGAGCAGGGCGGCGTGGCGTTTCTCGTCGTCCCACGACTCGAGCGTCTTGTCCCAGAGAGCGTCGAAAAGCGGATCTTTCCGTTCGGTCACGATTTGCTCGTAACATTGTAGCGCGCAACTAGGGGAGGGTTTGCGGCATCCATACAGGCTGAAGCATGCTCAAAGTCGGCGACCGAGTGCCGGAGTTCGAGGCTCAAACGACCGAGGGCTGCCCCATCCGCACCTCGTCGCTGCTCGGCCAGCCGATGGTGCTCTTCTTTTTTCCGCGCGCGTTCACGCCCGGATGCGTCCGAGAGACGAAGGCGTTCCGCGACGAGTACCCGTGCCTCGCGCGGCAAGGCGTCCGCATCGTCGGCGTCTCGACCGACCCCCTCGACGCCCAGTGCCGCTTCGCCGAGTGGGCCGGCGCGCCCTTCCCGCTCATCGCCGACGCCTCACGCAAGGTGTCGCAGCTCTTCGGCGTGCTCTGGCCCGTGGTCGGCGTCGCCAAGCGCGTGACCTTCGTCGCCGACGCCGAGGGCGTCGTGCGCAACGTCTTTCACCACGAGCTCCGCATCGACTGCCACGTCAGCGACGTGAAACGCGCCGTCGAGTCCCTCGTCGCGCGAGTGCCGCAGCCTAGTTGATCGACGACGGCAGCGACGACCGCAGGATGCCGGTCGCGTAATCGGCCGCGCGAGCGCCGACGTCGGCCGGGTGCTCGTCCTTCGGCAACGGCGGCAAGATCTTGCTCAGCTTCTCGGCGAAGTCCTCTTTCGTCGGCTCGGGCGGCGGCGGCCAGCTCGCGACGTAGTGCGGCGATTCGCCGGGCCCGCTCGCGTCGATCCACGCGACGTGACCGGTCCCCGGCGCGCGGACGTCCATGTGGATGAACGAGCTGTTCGGGTAATAGCCGCAGCCGGTGTCGGGCAGCGTCTTGCAGAATGCAACCAACGCCTCGTTGCGTACGCCGTCGATTCGGAAATCCAGGGCCTGCGCGCTCGCGTGGTAGCTCCCGACGCTCGTCGGCCGGTACCCCGAGATGATGTGCATCGCGACCTCGTGGCCGCGCGCGTGGAAGTGATCGGCGACCTGCTGGAGCCGCTCGAGGAGGCCCGGGTCGACTCGCCGAATCCCGGCGGCGTGCGCGCCGTGCGCGGGGCGAAGGACGTTCCCGGGCCGCGCGAGCACCGAGAGCTCGTCGACCGATTGCGGGATTGGGCTTCCGTCGCATCGCGTGAGCGACAGCGACTCGGCCTCGACCCCGCGCGCGACCGAGACCGGCTCGTGCACGCACGGACGCGGGGTCACCTTCGCGTGCTTGGTCTTCGCTTTGTCCTTGGTCTTCTCGCTCTTCTCGCTCTTCTCGCTCTTCTCGCTCTTCTCGCTCTTCTCCGGCGGCTTCTCGGCGTGGGTCGGCGCGTGCGTGATTGACGTGTCGCGCACGTGGACTTGCGTCGTGTGCATCGCGGTCGGCGGGTGCGCGACGCGGCGCGCGTGGTGATGGCCGTGCGCGGCGAGCGCCGGCGCGGCGACGAGGGCGAGGGCGGGCCAGGTGAGCAGCGAGGTGACCTTCATACACGTACAAATGCCTACATCTGCTCACCTGGGCCAAATTTGTCGCGCGCTGCGTTGACAAATCAAGCCATTTCAGCGACTTCGGTGCACGGAGCCCACCTTGACACGCACCGAGTTCGAGGCCGCCTTTCGAAAATTGACGTCCGCCCACGGCACCGCGACCGCCAACACCGGGTGCATCGGCTGCGAGCGCTGCACCGGCGCGGTCGACTCCACGTTCTGTGTAGAATGCAAGCAAGTCGCGCGCTGCCACTACTGCCGCGCGTGCGACGACTGCACCGACTGCTCGCACTGCGCGGCGTGCCACGGGTGCCTCTCGTGCGCACACTGCCAGGCCACCGACCGCTGCTCGCAGAGCGCGTACCTCGAGCGGTGCGTCTCGTGCTCGCGCTGCACGTACTGCTTCGGCTGCGTCGGCCTCGCGGGCAAAGACTTCCACGTCTTGAACGAGCCCTACGCGCGCGACGAGTACTTCGAGCTCGTGAAGCGCCTGCGCCGCGAGCTCGGCATGAAAGAGAGCTGATGCGCGCCGTGATTCAGCGTGTGTCGCGCGCGAGCGTGACCATCTCGGGGACCCCTTCGGGCGCGATCGATCGCGGGCTCTTCGATTTACCTCGGCGTCGGGCGCGGCGACAGCGAGCGCGAGCGCGCCTGGATGATCGACAAGATCTTGGGCCTTCGCATCTTCCCGAACGACGAAGGCAAGATGGACAAGAGCGTGCTCGACGTCGGCGGCAAGCTCCTCGTCGTCAGTCAGTTCACGCTCTACGGCGACGTGAAGCGCGGCCGGCGGCCGAGCTTCGACGGCGCGATGCCGCCGGCCGACGCCGAGCCCGAGTACGACCGCTTCGTCGCGATCGCGCGCGAACGCATCCCGGTCGAGACCGGCCGCTTCGGCGCGCACATGCTCGTCGACGCGGTGAACGACGGCCCGGTCACCATCCTGCTCGACACGAGCGCCGCTTGAGGGGATAAACGCCTGCCATGAAATTCGTCGCAGCGATCGCCGTCGTGCTCTCCATGGCCGCTGCGTGCGGGCCGAGCGCGCAGCAAGCCTGCGACGACTTCGCCGTCGCGTTCTGCAGCCAGAACCTCGCGTGCTTGCAGGGCGCCGATCTCCAGACGTTCCAGTCGGCGTACGGCTCGAACCAGACCGATTGCGTCACCAACTACGACGCGCTCAACTGCAAACCGAACCAAACGCCCTGCTCCGCGGGGCTCGGGTTCGACACGGGCCTGTACGAAAAGTGCGTGAAGGACTACCAGAACGCGAGCTGCGTCGACGTTTCGCAACCGGGGTTTCAGCCGACGTCGTGCAGCAACAGCACCGTCTGTCACTGATTGTTCGAGTCTGGAGGGAGTCATGATCAAAGCTTCGATTTACGTGCTTTCGGCGGCGCTCGTCGTCACGTCGGCGTGCGGCGGCGGCCCTGGCAACGCGCAGGACGCGTGCAATCAGATCGCGTCGAACGCCTGCGCGAAGCTCTTTCAGTGCGTCGACCCGAGCGTGCTCAAGACGCAGCTCGGCTACACCGATCAGGGGGACTGCACGATCAAGCTACAGTCCCAGGCCAACTGCAACAACATCACGGGTTGCCCGTCGGGCACGACCTACAGCTCGGCCAACGCGAGCACCTGCATCGACGACATCAAGAATTCGCAGTGCATCCAGCAGGTCTCGAACCCTCCGAGCTGCCAGACGATCTGCCAGTGACCGGCCCGCTCACTCGACGGTGACGGTCTTCGCCAAGTTGCGGGGCTGGTCGACGTCGGTGCCCTTGAGATCCGCCATGTGATACGCGAGGAGCTGCAGCGGCAGCACCGTAGATCGGCGGGAGGATCTCGGGTCGGCGTCGGGCATCGAGCAGCACGTCGTCGGCGAGGCGCGCGGCTTCGTCGTCGCCTTGCGTGCAGACTGCGATGATTTGCCCCTCGCGCGCGCGCACCTCCTGCACGTTCGAGAGGATCTTCTCGCAGTTGCGCGTCCTTCGGCACGAGCACGACGACGGGCATGTCCTCGTCGATGAGCGCGATGGGACCGTGCTTCATCTCGCCGGCGGCGTAGCCCTCGGCGTGGATGTACGAAATCTCCTTCAGCTTGAGCGCGCCCTCGAGCGCGATCGGGAAGCCGGTGCCGCGACCGAGGAAGAGGAAGTCGCGTCGCGCGGAGGTGCTTCTTCGCGATCGCGCGCGCGTGGTCGCTCGTCTCGAGCACGTCGCGCATCTGAGCTGGGGCGCGCGCCAGAGCGCGTTCGATGATGCGGCGGGCGTGCGCCTCGTCGAGCGCGCCGCGGCGGCGGCCGATGTGAACGGCGAGCAGGAGGAGCGCGGCGAGCTGCGTCGTGAAGCACTTGGTCGAGGCGACGCCGATCTCGGGGCCGGCGTGGGTGTAGAGCGCGGCGTCGGCCATGCGCGGGATCGCGCTGTCGAGGACGTTGGCGACGGCGAGCACGTGCGCGCCGGCGGCCTTCGCGGCCTTCGCCGCCGCGAGCGTGTCGAGCGTCTCGCCGCTCTGGCTGACCGCGACGACGAGATCGTCCTTCAGGAACACGGGATCGCGGTAGCGCACCTCGCTGCCGATCTCGACGACCGAGGGGATGCGCGCGAGCTGCTCGACCCAGTAGCGGCCCGCCATCGCCGCGTGCGAGCTCGTGCCGCACGCGATGAAGTAGACGCGGCCGATGCGCGCCGCGAGCTCGTTCGAGACGCCGATCTCCTCGGCCACGATCTGCGCCGTGGGGAGATCGACGCGGCCGCGGAGCGTGTCCTCGATCGCCCGCGGCTGCTCGTGGATCTCCTTGAGCATGAAGTGCTTGTAGCCGCCCTTTTCGGCCTGCGTCGGCGACCAGTCGATGCGACGCGGCGCGCGCTCGATCGGCGCGCCCTCGATCGTCGAGAGCTTGGCGCCCTCGCGCGTGAGCACGCGCCATCTCGCCCTCGTGGAGAAAGAGCATCTCGCGCGTGTGCTCGAGGATCGCGGGGATGTCGCTCGCGGCCCGACGTCTCGCCCTTGCCGAGGCCGATGCACGATCGGCGACTCGTTCTTCGCGACGACGATGCGGTCCGGCGAGTCGCTGCTCGACGACGGCGATCGCGTACGCGCCCCTCACGCGCGCGAGCGCCGTCGCGGACGGCGGCCTCGAGGCTGGGCGCGCCCGCCTGCATGCGCCTCGGGCGACGAGGTGCGCGACGATCTCGGTGTCGGTGTCGCTCGCGAAGCGGACGCCGTCCTTCTCGAGCTCGCGCGCGGAGCGCGACGTAGTTCTCGATGATGCCGTTGTGCACGACCGCGACGCCGCCGGCCATGTGCGGATGCGCGTTCGCCTCGCTCGGGCGACCGTGCGTCGCCCAGCGGGTGTGGCCGATGCCGACCGTCCCCGCGAGCGGCGCCTTCGCCAGCGCGGCCTCGAGGTTGTGCAGTTTGCCGACGGCGCGCGCGATTTCGACCGAGCGGCCCGAGTGAACGGCGAGCCCAGCCGAGTCGTAGCCGCGGTATTCGAGCTTGCGCAGGCCGTCCAACAGAAGAGGCGCGCAGGGTTTGTCGCCCACGTATGCAACGATTCCGCACATGGCTCGTGGGCTCTAGCACCTCGAACGCGTTTGGGCGACTGGGCGTATCGCTCACTCGCCGCACGCCGGCGGCGGCAGCTCGCTCGGGCTCGCGCCGTCGGCGATCTGGCGCGCCAGGCCGAAGAGCGGACGGAACGCGTCGACGCGCGCCATGATCGACGCGCTCCGCGTGCGGTCGTCGCCGTCCATCGCGCTGAGGCTGACGACGCCGACGATCTCGTGGCTGCCGCGCGCGAGCACGGGCCCGCCCGAGTCGCCGGGACAGACCGAAGCGGTCATCCCGATGGTGCCGCTCGTGAGCCACGCGATCGCGCCGCCCTCGCGCGGCTCGCGGTGGATGCCGTCGGGCGAGAGCGAGCAGCGCCCGAAGCCGGTCGGGTCGAGCGTCTCGCCCACGCGCGGCGGCCCGTCGAGGCGGGCCTTGTACGGCGCGATGCCGATGAGTTTGTGCGAGAGGACGAGGATCGCG
Organism: uncultured delta proteobacterium; assembly: GCA_963731595.1. Taxonomy (GTDB): domain Bacteria; phylum Myxococcota_A; class Polyangia; order Polyangiales; family Polyangiaceae; genus DASXHD01. Next base: position 120,291 of record CAVSWE010000007.1, on the reverse strand, counting down.
ACGTCGCCGCGACCGCCGCGTTCGCCACACGGGGGCGCGACGACCGCTTTGACCCCGACCGTTCCCCACGGCAGGTAATCGCCGCCGAGCTCGATGTGGAGATCGCCGGGGGCGAGCTTCGATGGCGTGAACTCGCCGCGGCGCCCGAGCTGCACGACGCAGTGATGCGCGGTGAGCACGAGGTCTTCGTCGACGAGCGTCCCGCTGCACGTCGTCACGGGACCGACGATGCGAACGATCGCGTCCTCCGGAACGGCGAGCGCGATCGGTGGGGAAAAGAACCGGGGCGACGAGAACGGGTCTTCATCGAGCTTCGCCGCGGGCCGTACGTTCGTACTGGGAGCGTGCCAGCACCCGCTCGTCGCGAACGCGCAAGCGAACGCGGTGGCGAGGCGCGAGGCCACGCTCATTGAAGGGACATTCTCGCTTCGCGGGTCGCTGCGTGATACGCGACGGCGGCGCTCTCGGGGTGAGCCTGCGCGTCGTCGATGCCGAGCTTCTCGAGCTCGCGCAAGATATCCGACCGGCGCATCGCCGAGGCGAGGAGCCACGCGTCGCATTGCTTTCCATCGGCAGAGGGCTCGACTTGGTTCGCTTCGCTCAAGCCTCGGTCGCACGCGGCGAGCACTTCTTGCTCGGCGACGAGCGCGTCGCTCGCGCGGCCCGAATCGATGAGCGCGCGCGCGTAAGTGTGCTCGACGTAGATGTCGTGCCGCACGTCGGTCGGCGCCGCTTCGATCGCGGCGACCGCGAGGCCCGGCGCGCCCGCGTCGAGATAACCTTGCGCGAGCTCTTTGAGGGACGCGGCGTCGTGCCGCATCGCGTAGCGCGCCTCGAGGCCGCGAACGGTGTCCTCGTGCCCGCGCGCGAGCACCGCTTTCTCGCGCTGCGTGCCGCTCGCGAGGAGCAGCGCGAAGGCCAGAACCAAGAGGACCGTGTTCAGCGCGCGCAAACCACCCATCGAGGCTCCCTCATTCTAGCCGACAACCGCGCCGCGGCAGAGTTCCGGAAAAAGAAGACACCTCAGCCGGCGGCGTCTTGGGTTTGTACGCTGGGCGTCCGTCTTCGATCCCGCGCCTCGCGAAAATAGGTGCGACAAGCTCTCACCGGAGCAGCGCGAGCACGGCGTCGGCCGCGGCGCGCGTGCCGAGGGCGCCGCCGACGTCCTTCGTGCACTGCCCCGCGTCGAGCGCCTGAATGCAAGCGGCCTCGATGCGCGCCTCCTCCTCCGGAAAGCCGAGGTGAGCGAGCATCATCCCGACCGTCAGGAAGCTCGCGATCGGGTTCGCGAGGTCTTTTCCCGCCAAAGGCGGCGCCGAGCCGTGAACCGGCTCGAACATCGCGACGCGGCTGGGATCGCTCGCGTGGACGTTGGCGCTCGACGCGACGCCGAGGCCGCCCTGCAGCGCCGCCCCGAGGTCGGTCACGATGTCGCCGAACAAGTTGCACGTGACGACGACCTCGAATTGGCTCGGATCCTGGATCATGTAGAGGCACATCGCGTCGACGTAGACGTGCTTGGCGGCGATGCCGGGGTACTCCTTCGCCACCTCGAAGAAGACCCGGTGCCAGAGCTCGTGGGCGTGCGCCATGGCGTTGGACTTGTCGGCCATGTGCACTGTTTTTTTACCGTGACGCTTCGCGTGCTCGAAGCCCGCGCGGATGAGCCGCTCGACGCCCTTGCGCGTGTTCACGTCCTCGTTGATGGCAATCTCGTCGGGCGTGCCGCGTTTGAACTGGCCGCCCATGTTCACGTAGATGCCCTCGGTGTTCTCGCGGAAGACGACGAAGTCGACGTCCTTCTTCGCGCGGCCCTTGAGCGGGACGAGGCGATCGCTCAGCGCTTTCACGGGGCGGATGTTGGCGTAGAGATCGAAGCCGAATCGCAGGCCGAAGAGGATGTCGCGCGCGTGCTCGAGCTTCGGGACGCGCGGGTCGCCGAGCGCGCCGAGGAGGACCGCGCTCGCTTCGCTGCGAATGCGATCCGAGACTTCCTTCGGGAACGTCGTCCCGTCTTTCAGGTAGCGGTCCGCGCCGAGATCGAGCTGCCATAGCTCGAGAGGCAGCTTCTTCTGCTCGCGCAAAAGCTCGAGCAGCCGAACCGCTTGGGCGATGACCTCCGGACCGATTCCGTCACCAGGGATGACGGCGATGAGCTTGCGCGCCATGGTCCCATCTCTTTTACTGCGAATTCATGGATCCTCGCGGCGAAAGCGATGCCCTGCACGCGCGTGCGCGCGAATTCGTGAGCGCGTTCGAGCGGGCCGCGCCGACGCCGGAGTCGTTCGACGCGCTCGCGCGCGATTTGGCCGATTTTCAGGCGCGAAACAACGCCGGTTACGCGCGCCTGCGCGCGGCGCGCGGCGAGGACGTGCCGGCGGTGCCGACCGACGCCTTCAAGGTGGCGCGCGTGTCGGCCTTCGAGGAGAAGGACACGCCGGTCGTCTTTCGGACGAGCGGCACGACGATCGGCGCGCGTGGCTCGCACTGGTTTCGGACGACGGCGACGTACGACGCCGGCTCCGTCGCGTTCGGCCGCGTCGCGCTCGACGTGCGCGAACCGCTCGCGGTCATGGTGCTCGGACCGCCGCCGCGCGACCAGCCCGACTCGTCGCTCACGCACATGATCGGGCGCTTCGTCCAAAGCATGGGAGCCCATGCATCGATCGAGGAGACGTATTTTCTCCGGGGCGGCGTCTTGGACCTCGAGGCGCTCGACGAGCGGGTAGCCCGCCTCATGATGTCGAACGCGCGCGGCGCGGTCGTGCTCGGCACTTCGCTCGCGTACGTTCACTTCCTCGACGCGATCGGCGACGCGCGCTTCCGGATGCCCGAAGGGACGCGCGTGATGCAGACGGGCGGCTTCAAGACGCTCGGACGCGAGGTCGACGCCGCCGCGCTGCGGCGCGATCTCGCGCGGGCGCTTTGCATCGACGAGCTCGCGATCGCCTCCGAGTACGGGATGACCGAGCTCTCGAGTCAGTTCTGGGAGATGACGGTGCGCGGCGGCGCGAAGAACGTGTACGCCGAGCCGCCGTGGGCGCGCGTCGTCCCGGTCGACCCGGAGACGCTCGCGCCGGTCGCCGACGGCGAGGTCGGCGTCGCGCGCATCGAGGACTTGCTGAACGTGGACAGCGCGGTCGCCATCGTGACGGCGGATCGCGTTCGGCGAGTCCCCGCCGGAGCCGCCGCGGCCGGCTTCGAGCTGCTCGGTAGGCAGGTCGGCGCGACGCCGCGCGGGTGCTCGCTCGCGACCGAGGAGATGCTCGGCCCGTGAAGGCCGCGGACGTTCGAGCCTTGCTCGCCGCGGGCGCCCGTGTGGCGCGCGACGCGGCGATCGTGCCGCGGCTCGTCGCCTCGACCGGGCTCTCGCGCGAGAACGTCGAGATCGGGCTCGCGCGGCACCTCGAGACGAGCGCGTCGGACGCGGAGATCGACGCGCTCGTCGCCGCCGCCGGTCGGGCGTCGAGCGTGGGCGTCGTTCTCTCGGCGAGCGTCTTCGTCGCGCCGCTCCGCGCGATCGCGCTCGCGCTCGCCGCGAGCGACCGCGTCGTCGTGAAGCCGTCGCGCCGCGAGCCGTTCTTCGCGACGGCGCTCGTCGCCGAGCTCGCCGACCCGCGCGTGACGATTGGGGACCCGCTCGCCGGATTCGAAGGCGGGACCGTCGGGGTCGCGCGACTCGACGTCTACGGGCGCGACGAGACGATTGCGAGCGTTCGCCGCGCGGCAGGTCCCGGCGTCCAGGTGCGCGGTCACGGCGCGGGGATCGGCGTCGCCCTCGTCGGTGCCGACGCGAGCACGTTCGCGCGCGCAGCGGGCGCGCTCGCCGAGGACGTGACCGCGTTCGATCAGCGCGGCTGCCTCAGCCCGCGCGTCGCGTTCGTCGTGGGCGACGCGGGCGTGTTCGCGCGCGCTCTCTCGGCGGCGCTCGAGACCCGCGCCGCGCTCGTACCGCGCGGCGCCCTCGCCCCCGACGAGCGCGAGGCGTTCGCCCGGTGGTCGGCGACGGTCGCCTACGCCGGCGACCTCCACCAGGCGGCCTCGAGCGCCGTCGGCGTCCTCGACTCGCCCGCGCTCCCCCCGACCGGCCGCAACGTGCTCGTGCGCCCGCTCCGCGCCCCGACCGACTTTCCAGCCGCCCTCGGCGACCTCGCTCGCTTCGTCACCTCCATCGGAACCGACCTTCCGTTCGAGCTCGTCCGGTCTCTCGCCCCGCCCCACGCTCGTCTCGCAGACCTGGGTGCCATGCAACGCCCCCCACTCGACGGCCCGGTCGACCGCCGTCCCCCTTGAGCCCCCAAAAACGTACGGATCGTTCGGAGCCGAACGATCGACCCCCATTCGAGCCTCTTAAAGCGCGATCGTCTCACCCACGTCCGGGACGTGGAGCGTTCGACCCGAGAGAGAGCGCTCGTCGAAGCTCTTCCTCGCGAGCTCGGGCGGCTCGCCGAGCGGCTCGTCCGTCAGCTTGAAGGTTCCCCAATGCATCGCCACGAGCGCGCGCGCGCCGAGCAGCTCGAAGGCGCGCACCGCGTCCTCCGGACCCATGTGCTGCGCCTTCATGAACCACTCCGGATCGTACGCGCCGATCGGCAGCATCGCCCAGTCGATGCGCGGAAAGCGCGCGGCGATCTCGGCGAACATCGGCTCGTTGAACGCGGTGTCGCCTGCGTGGTACGCGCGGCCCTGGTCGGAGTCGATCACGAAGCCGCCCCAGAGCCGCTTGTTCCGGTCCCACGGGACGCGCATCGACCAGTGCTGCGCGGGAACGAGCGTGATGCGAAGGCCCTCGTGCTCGTGCGTCTCCCACCAGCCGAGCTCGACGACGCGCGGGAGCCCGGCGCCCCGCAGGATCTCGCCGACGTCGCTCGGCACCACGTAGAGCGCCTCGGGACCGATGCGCCGCAGCGTCGCCAGATCGAGGTGATCGTAGTGCGCGTGCGAGACCGTCACGACGTCGACGCGCGGCATCTTCTCGAGCGGCACCCCGGGCGGCGCGCGTCGCCTCTGCGTGCCGATGCGCTCGCTCCACACGGGGTCGGTCACGATCATCTTGCCGCCGAGCCGCAGCGCGAAGGTCGCGTGGCCGATCCACGTCAGGCTCGGCGCGTCGAAATGCAGATCGCGCCCGTCGTTCGGGCGAACGGGCGTACGAAAGCCGGTCGTGTCCTTTTTTCGATGGAGCTGCCAGCGCACGAACGAGCCGAACCCCGGGTTCGGCACGGTGCCGTCGAGGTTCGCGTACGTGCGGCTCAACTCGGCTGGACGTCGCCGCTCGGCGTCGGCGCGCCGGATTTGTCCGGGATGATCTGCACGCGCCGGTCGGAGCCTTCGCCGCTCGACTCGGTGCGAACCCCCGGGAAATCCTGGAGCGCCTTGTGCACGACGCGGCGGTCGCGCGCGGTCATCGGATCGAACGTGATGATCTTGCCCTCTTTGGCGACGCGCGCGCCGAGGCGGCGGGCCATCTCGGCGAGCTGATCTTCGTGGCGCGCGCGGTAACCCTCCGCGTCGACGGAGACGTGCTTGCGCGCCTCGCCCGGGCGGTGAATCACGCGCGTCGTGAGGTATTGAATCGCCTCGAGCACCGCGCCGCGCTTGCCGATGATGCGGCCTGCGTCGGGTCCTTCGATCTCGAAGCGAATCTCGCCCTCTTCGCTCTCGCCGTCGTCCGGCGCGACGAGCACCTCGGCGGTCATCTGCATTTTCTCGACGAGGTTTCGCAAAAATCCGAGCGCGCGCTTCGACTGTTCGTCGAGCGTCGACTCGTCCGCCCCTTTGAGCTCCGCAGTTTCTTCAGACACGAGCTTTGTCCTTTCCGAGAACCGTCACTTCAATATCTTTCTTTTTCGGCCCGCCGTCGCGCGGCGCGAACTTTTCGACCAGGAGCTGCTGCCCGATGCCGAGCACGCTGTTGGTCAGCATGTAGACCCCGAGCGCCGCCGGCAGGAACAGCATCATCACCATGAACACGAGCGGCATGACCCAGGTCATGAGCTTCTGCTGCATCGGATCCATGCCCTGCTGCGGCACGATGCGCTGCTGCACGACCATGAACACGCCGAGGATGAACGGAAGCGGCCCGAGCGCGGGCAGATGCCCGACGAGCGGCAGGTGCAGCGCCCCGAAGAGCTGATCCGGCGCGGAGAGATCGGCGAACCACAGGAAGCGTGTATGATACATCTCCACCGCGGTCTGCAGCGTCGTGTACATCGCGAACCAGACCGGCATCTGGACGAGCTGCGGGAGGCAGCCGCCCAGCGGGTTCACGCCGCGCTTTTTGTAGAGCTCCATCATGGCGAGGTTCTTCGCCTGCATGTCGCCCGCGAACTTCTTGTTGATCTGGTCGATCTCCGGCTTCAGGCGGCGCATGCCCACCATCGCTTTGATCGACTTCCACTGGAGCGGGAAGAGGATCGCGCGGAGACACAGCGTGAGCAGGACGATCGCGACGCCCCAGTTGTGCGTGATGTGGTCCTTCAAGAAGACGAGGAAGCCGACGAGGACCTTCGCCACCGGCGAGAAGAAGCCGAGGTTGATGAGGTCGCCGAGCTTCTTGCCGGGACCGCCCGCGTTCTTGAGGATTTCGCGCTCTTTGGGGCCGAAGAAGGCGATCTGGTCGTACGTCGCCGTCTCGCCCTTCGCGAGCGTGCGCGGCGCGTAGCGCAGTCGCGCGTGATAGACCGCGCCGGCCTGATCGTCGTCGCGCTTCTGCCCGTCGGTCACCCAGTCCTCGGCGAGGATCTGGCAGCTCGGACGCGCGCCCTCGGGGATGAGCGCGTTCGCAAAGTAGTAGTTCGAGATCGCGGCGAACCGGTCGGCGTCGCTCTCGTCCACCCAGCCGTTCTTGAAATCGTCTTTGTTCTTGCGGACGATCTTGTCGTCGCGGCCGCAGACGAGATCGCTGACGAACGGCGAGACGCGCCCGAAGTGACCTTTGATGTCCTCGTTCTTGTAGAACGCGAACGTCTCGATCGCGAAATCGTGCTTCTTCGGCGCGTCGGCGAGGTTCGTGACCTTGGTCTGCACCGAGAGCTCGAAGGGCCGCGCGCCCGCGGTCACGGTCTTTTCGACGTGGACGAGGCCGGGGTTTTCGTACGTGAACTTGCAGCCGCGATCGATCTTCTCGAGCGTCCAGTCGAAGCGGTCGTAGTCGAATTGATCCTTGGCGTCGTCGGCGCGGAAGAGCGTGCGGAGCGGGCGCCAGCGCTCGATCGCCGACTCCGGGTTGGCGCTCGTCACCATCCGCACGTCCGCGTACTGCGGGTTCGTGAGGCGAAGGTTCACGAGGGCCGCGCCGCGCGTCGAGAGCTCGGCGTCGAAGCGGTTGCCGTGGATCGTGCACGTCTCCTCGGGCACCATCTTCGGGACCGGCGTTCCGGGCGGGACCGTCTCGATCACCGGGTCGGGCGCGAAGTTCGGCGCGTTGACGTACGTCTCGGGCGGCACCGGCTGCGGCTTCTCGCTCGAGCCGCCGCTCATCATCGGCCAGATGACCTTCCACACGAGGAGGATCACGCCAAAGATGACGAGCGTTCGTACCAGCGCGCCTTTGTCCATCAGTTTCGGCTCGTCAATTTTCGGGGTCGGGGCAGATCGACGCCGCCCGGGTGAAACGGGTGGCACTTACACAGGCGAACGGCCGAAAGCAAGCTGCCCCGTAGCGCCCCGTGGGTCTCGATGCACGCCACCGCATACCGCGAGCACGACGGCTCGAACCGGCACACGTTCCCGAGAAGCGGTGAAACCGCCCGCTGGTAGATGCGGATGAGAAAAACGAGAACGCGGGCGAGCATCGGACTTCGAGCAAACCTCTGTGCGCCAGCAAAATGAGGCTCGGAGCTTGTGCGCGCAATCATTCTGGCTCGGCCTCGAGCACTTTTTTACACTCGACGCGAAGACGCGACGCGGCGCCCGCCCATTCCGCCTGGACCTCGCGCAGGCCGAGCTTCGCCGCGCCCGGCTTCGCGATGACGACGAGGTCGATTTCCGCCGGCAAAAGCTCGGGCGAGAGACGAAACGACTCGCGGCAGAGGCGCTTGATGCGATTTCGCACCACGGCGTTGCCGGTCGTCCGCGCGGCCACGATGCCCAGGCGCGACGGCAGCGGCCCCGCTTGCGGGGCCGAGACGGCCTCGACGCGGCGAGCCACGAGCAGCACGAAATTCCGCGTGCGAACCGCCCTGCCCGTCTTCTGCACGCGCACGAAATCCGCCCGCCGGCGAACGCGGCGGTCGCGGCCGAAGCGCAACGCGCTTACTTCTTGTAGACCGTCACCGTGAGACGATGACGTCCCTTGCGCCGGCGGTTCGAGAGCACTTTGCGGCCGCCGCGGGTCTCCATGCGGGCCCGAAAGCCGTGGGTGCGGACGCGGCGAAGGTTGTGGGGTTGGTACGTGCGTTTCATGGGGGAACCGTTAGCGGGGCGCGGAAGAAACCATTTCCGAGCTAGGCCGTCAAGCGCCACGCGCTTTGCAAAGCTATCCGGATGGGGATATTCGATAGCTCGGCATTTTTCGAAAGGAGGTGTACGCTCCGAAGCTGATTCGCCTTAAGCCCATGCGACTACTTTCGAAATCGGGAATCATCCTGGCGGCTTTCGGAGCGTTCGGGTCGGTGGTCGCCGCGTCGACCACGGCTCACGCGCAGTCGGCCACCTTCTACCTCGACCGTCTGCAGATCCCCGGCGCGCCGGACGACGGCATGGTGATGTGGCGGCCGGTGACGCAGCCCGACAACATTTTCTACGGGCAGCTCGCGCTCGGTTTCCAGTACGCGCCGCTTCGCACGTCGAACATCATCCAGGACAAGGCCACCCAGAAGGCGTCGGCGGCGAACGTCATCGACACCGAGCTCACGATCTACGGGTCGGCGGGGTTCGAGCTCTTGAATCGCATCATCGCGTCGGTGAACTTCCCGTGGAACCCGCTGATGACGGGACAGAACCCGAACTACCCGAGCAGCAACCTCCGCCCGGGCGTGCCGACGACGATCCTCGACACGTCGGGACCGACGACCGACGATCTCCGCATCGACCTGCGAGGCGTCTTCTATCGCACGCCGAACCTCCGCGGCGCGCTCGGCGGCGGCATCAGCCTGTTCGCGCCTACCGGCTCGTCCACGGCCTTCGGCGGCGATGGCGCGCCGTCGTGGTTGTTTGGGATCGAGGGCGAGTACGACTTTCGCCGCATCGTCTTGACGTTCAACACCGCCGTCCACATCGGGCGCGGGTCGATCGTCATCAACGATCCGGCGAACGAGAATGGCCTCGGCGTGGGCGACGACTGGATGTGGGCGCTCGGCGCGTTCATGCCGTTCAAGGAAGGCAAGTACCGCATCGGCCTCAACGTGTTCGGGCAGACCGGCATCAACGCCGACGAGCGGCCGGGACACATCGGCCAGACGTTCTTTCGCCTCGAGAACACGCCCGTCGAGTGGAACGTCGAGGGCCGCATGAAGTTCGGCAAGGGCGACCGCTGGTGGGCGGGCGCGACGCTCGGCTCGCTCATCGTGCCGGGCTACGGCGCGCCCGATTTCCGCGCGGTCGCGTCGTGCGGCGTCTACATCCCGCTTCCGGGCTCGAACGCGACGCAGACCGACACCGAGCGAAAGCTCGCGATGCGCGAAAAGTGGCGCAGCGAGCACGGCGAAGACTCCGACGGCGACGGCATCCCCGACGACATCGACGCGTGCCCGATGGAGAAGGGCAGCAAAGACAACGACGGCTGCCCTAAGCTCGCCGATCGCGACGGCGACGGCATCCCCGACATCTACGACCAGTGCCCGGACCAGCCCGAGGACAAGGACGGCATCGACGACGGCGACGGCTGCCCCGAGACCGACGCCGACGCCGACGGCATCCCGGACACCGAGGACGCGTGCCCGAAGCAACCCGGCCCGCGCAACAGCGACCCCAAGAAGAACGGCTGTCCGACGACGTACACGTTCGAGGGAAGCGTCATCAAGTTCGTGCAGCAGGTCCACTTCGCGATCGGGTCGGCGACGATCCTGCCGGACAGCTTCAAGATCCTCCAGGACGTCGTGAACCTCATCAAGGTGAACCCGAACCTGAAGCGCATCGCGGTCGAGGGTCACACCGACAACACCGGCTCGGCCGACCTCAATCGCAAGCTCTCGCAGTCGCGCGCCGAGTCGGTCATGAACTGGCTCGTCGAGCACGGCGTCGACAAGAGCCGGCTCGAGGCGCACGGCTACGGCCCCGACAAACCGATCGACACGAACGCGACCGTCGCCGGCCGCACCAAGAACCGCCGCGTCGAGTTCAAGATCCTCGAGCAGTCGGACTCGAATCAGGTCCAGAAGAAGTAGCGACCCTCGGCCACCATGCGACCTCGCGGCGGGCGCGGCCTGGATGGAGCAGTCAGTCGAGCAGCTCGAGGAACCGCGCAGCGATCGTCTTGCGACCTGCGGCGAACTCGACGACGTGCGTCGGCTCGGATCCTTCTTTGCGCTCGACGATCCGACCCTCGCCGAACTTTGCGTGACGCGCGCGTGTCGGCGGGGGCGGCGCAGCGGGAGGCGTGGGCCGAGAGGCGGCGCGAGGCGGACGGGGCGCGGGAGCGCCGAGCTCGACGTCCGTCTTCTTGGCCGTGAGCTTCGGAAAGCGTTCGCGGATATGGGCAACGCTCGGGTTTCCTTCGATGTCCGGCGCCCAGTCCGTCTCGAGCGGCATGCGCTCGTCGTCGTCGAGCGCGCCGCGGTACGTCGATCGCCCTTCGAACGCTCGCATCGTCGAGAAGATCAGGTCCTTGAACGGCAGGATGGGCTGACGTGCGACCTCGAGCAGCGAATCGAGATCGTGCGTCGCCGTCGCGATCGCGCGCTCGCCTTCGAAAATCAACCAGCCGCGAAAACCGGCGCAGGTCTCCACGTCGTCGTCGCCGAGCAGGATGCGCGACGCCGCACGGACGTCGTTGCGCATCAGCGCCTGATTGTAGGTCTGAAGCCACCGATCGAAGCCGATCAGGTCCGGCGTCGAGAGCGCCGCGAGCCGTTTCGGAAGGCTCGACCGAGGCCCGGCGAGGATCTCGAAGAAGCGCGCTCGCTCGATCTCGCCCGACGAGGCCTTCGGGCGGTCGGCGAAATGGAGCGCGTACAACTTGGGAAAATTCGCGGCGTAGAAGGCGTCGTTCCATTTCACGCGGGGCGCGATTCGATCCGCGGGCCAGCGCTCCACGTTCGGAATGGACGGCGTTCTCGGCGGGTCTGGAAGCTCGCGTCCGGTTCGGGCCTCGTAGGCCTCGCGCGCGACGTAGAGCATTCCTTCGTCCGAAGGATTTTGGTCATCGATGATCTCGACGAGCGACTCCGGATCGCGCACCGCGCGCAGCCCCAGCACCGCGTCTTCGCCGCGGCCGACGAGCCACGCGCGGAAATAATCGAACGAGTCGTCCCCGCACCCCCGCGGATCGCGAACACCGCAGCCCAGAGATCTTCGCGTCGCAGCGCATGGTCGTACGCGTCGAGCCACGCCGCGAACGAAGCGATCTCGGCGGGCTCGAGCCCCGCGAGCACCGGCGCGAGCGCCTTGGACGTCGCGCCCCCCGCGCCGCGCGCTTCGTCGAGGATCGACCAGAACCCCGCGTGATCCACGTGTCGACGATAGCTCATCGCGACCGCGTCTCGGAAGTCAGCGAGCGCGTCGAGGCGATCGTGCCACCCGGTGCCCCGTCGGGCTCGAACGGATGGTGACGAGCATCGCGATCAGGGTTTGAAGAGCTTGCACGTCGCCGCGTCGTAGATCGCGCCTTCGAAAGGCCCCGGGAAGATGCTCTGCGTGACGAGGTCGGCCTCCGCCTGCGAGAGAGTCGCGCCGGTCGCGCAGTCGCCGACGACCGTCTCCGGGGCGAGCCGCACGTGGAGCGTCTCGCCCATCTCGACCGAGAGCGGGTCCTTCGAGCGGACGACGATCGGGACGCCGTCGCGCAGGAGCAAGGCGTACGCGTAGTCGCTCCCCGCGGCGGCGCGGTACGCGGGCGACTCCGCGCCGGGCGTCACTTCGTCCGGGACGAGCGTCTCGTGCCACCACGTCGCCTCGACATTCGTCCCCGGCGGATACCCGTCGTCCACGACGACGAGCGCCGGATCGTCGCACGCGCAGAGGACGAGGAGGACGAGGAGCTTCTTCATGATCAGTCGAAAAAGAACGTGCCGGTGAGGCGCGCCGAAAAAGGGTACGCCGGCGTGAAGTCGAGCCCCTCGCAGCCGTAAATCGATTGGGGGCGGGACCCGCGGCGAGGCGCGCGTTCGCGCCACACGAGAAGCCCGGCGGAATCGGCGCGCCGATGGCGGGATCGGTTCGCAGGCGAGAGACGGTGTCGAACGCAGCGGAGTAGAACTGCGCGTCGAACAGGTTCTCCGCGTCGAGCGCGAGGTCGAAGCGCTTCGCGCGATAGCCGACGTGGAGATCGAGCTCGGTCCACGCCGGCACCGTGATCGCGCCATCGTCGGAGGCGGGGCGCTCGCCGATGCCGAAGAAGCGCAGGCCCGCGCGGATCGCGCCCGGCCCGAGCGGGTGCCGCATCGAGAGCCCCCCCGACCACGTCTGCTTCGGCGCGAGCGCGAGCGCGCCGGACGCGTTGCCGTGGTTCACCGTGAACGCCGAGTGCGTGAGCGTGACGTCGAGATCGGCGGCGAGCCACTTCGTGATCTCGAGCCGCGACTCGACCTCGAGGCCGTAGCGATTCGTCGGGTCGCTCGGCGCGGTCGTGCCGTCGTCGCCGTTCCACACGGTCTCGCTCGCGAGATCGAGCATCCACAGCGACGCGGCGACGTCGAAGCGATTCCAGAAGCGCCCGCGCATGCCGACCTCCTCGCCGATCGCGCGCACGAGCGGCGTGACCGGCTGCGCCCCGAACGCTCCGCGCACGTCGTTCGAGTGGAAGCCGTGGCCGTAGTCGACGTAGAGCTCGAGCTCGGCGTCCTTGCGATCGACCGCGGTCGCGATCGCGGCGAGCTTCGGGCTGAGCTGCGTCGCGCCGTCGGTGCCGCTCGGGCCCCCGAGCTTGTCGTCGACCGAGAACGTGAGCAGGTCGGCGCGCCCGCCGATCGCGAATCGCAGCCATTTCCAGGGCGAAACTTCCTCGTTGGCGTACGCGCCGGCGATCGTCTCGCTGACGTCGTCGGAGCGCACCGTCGCCAGCACGCGGCGGTGCAGCGTGTCCGAGAGCTCTTCGTGGATGTCGTCGCTGCGCACGTCGCCGCCGATGGTCGTGTCGAAGCGGACGCCGTGCCAGGTCTCGACGACGCGGTACGCGAGCTTGCCGCCGTAGAACGTCCGCCGATCGACCTGCTCGATCTCGTCGCCGTTCTGCGGGTCGCGCGCGTAGAGCGTGAAGTTCGAGAAGAGATCGAACCGGTACGTCCCGACGTAGGCGAGCGCCGAGAGCTCGCTCTTCTCGCTCGGGCGCAGCTCGTACTCGAGCGCGACCTGGTGGCGCGCCGAGTCGCCGCCCTCGTCCGGATCGATCGACCCGAACCGCGAGAGGCCCATCGCGACGGCGCGCTCGGGGAGCTGACCCGACCCGTGCCAGTTTCCCTCGTAGCTCATCTCGGTGAGCTTCAGCGACTGGCGTCGGGCCGAGGGCCCACGTGAGCTTGTTGAACAGCTTGAGCTTGTCCCAGTCCTCGGGGTTGTCGAACGGCCCGTTGGCGCGCCCGACGTCGAGCCGCGAACGTCGCGTGCAAGTCGTCGGCGATGCGCGGGCTCGCGACGAGGAGCGCGCGGTAGCTCGGCGCGCCGTGGCCGGGCGAGCCGCCGAACCCGACGCCGATCGACGACTGGTCGAACGCGTCGCGCGACACCAGGTTGATCGCGCCCGCCGTTGCGAAGTCGCCCTGATTCGCAAAATAGAGGCCCTTTCGTCACCTGCACGTGCTCGACCACCTCGGGGATGATGAAGTTCGTGTCGGAGTACCCCTGGCCGTGCGCGTGCGACGGCATGTTGATGGGCACGCCGTCGATCGAGAAGGCGATGTCGGTCCCGTGGTCGGCGTCGAAGCCTCGCAAGAAATATTGATTCGCCTTGCCGCCGCCCGAGTGCTGTACGAGGACGAGCCCGGGCGTGACGCGGAGGATGTCCTGCACGCTGCCGATGGGACGAAGCTGGAAATCGCGATCGCGGACGGTGAAGGACGAGGCCGCGCTGATCGGGCGGTGCGCGAGCACGACGGTGGATTGGTCGGGCCCCGTCTGGGTCAGCGCGGGCTTCGGCGGCGGCGGCGGCGGCGCGGGCGGGAGGTGAAACTCGTAGGTGAAATCGATCGTCGCGGGGATGGCGACGCCGTCGCGCTTGGCCGGAACGAAGACGATTCTCTTCACCGCCTCGAGCGCGCTCTCGTCGAAGCCGTGGCCCGCCGGCTTGGTCACGCGCGCGCCGGTGACCCTTCCCTCGGCGTCGACGTCGAGCTCGAGCCCCACCGACGCCTCGAGGCGCGCGCGGAGCGCCTCGCGCGGGTACGTCGCCTCGGCCCGCGCGGCGACGGTCGGCGCGGTCAGCACCTGGGCGCTCGCCGTCGCGGCGACGAGCGCGACGAGCGCGAAAGCGGGCAGAACGAGGCGGCGCATCGGGCGATCGGGGCGTAGCACGATGTTTCAAAATCGTGCCACCGAAGTACGCGCGGCGCGGCGGCGCGGATTTTCGTACGCTGCCGGTCATGCAAGGCCTCGTTCGTTTCGGCGTCGCCATGGAAGGCGAGCTCCTCGCGGATCTGGACAAGCTCGTCGCCGCGCGCGGCTCGACGCGCTCCGAGGTGCTGCGCGATCTCGTGCGTACGGAGGTCGATCGCGAGAAGGCGAGCACGAGCGCCGACGCGGTCGCCGCGCTGACGCTCGTCTACGACCACCACGTGCGCGATCTGACCGAGCGGCTCACGCGCCTGCAGCACGACCTCGGGGCGCAGGTGCGCTCGTCGATGCACGTCCATCTCAGCGAGGCCTATTGCCTCGAGGTCATCGTGATGCACGGGCGCGCCGACGAGCTCCGCCACGCCGCCAACCAGATGCTCGCGACGCGCGGCGTCGTCCGCGGCGGGCTCGAGATCGTGACCGACGTCCCGCACGACCACGCGCACGAGCACGCCCACGAGCACACGCACCCCCACCCTCACCCGCCCAAGCGATCCGACCGGCGTCGCCGGGCGTAGATTGATCGGGGCCGCGTGGCACGAATGGATCAGTTCGTGCTACCCCTCGGGTCGATTTCGTGAAACCGCTCTTCGTCGCATTCGCCGGTGCCTTCGCGATTCACGCCGCCGCCGCGGCGTCGATCGCGGCGCTCGGCGTCGCGCGCGGTCAAGGGCCCAAACCCGCGGTTTCGGGGCAGACGATCGACATCGAGCCGGAGCAGACCGCGCCGGTTCGGCCTCCCGAGCCCGAGCCCGTTCGCGCGCCCACCGCGGCGGCGCCCGCGCGCGGCGCGCCTCACGCGCAGGCGATGCGGGCAGCGGCGCCGCTTGCGCCGCTCGCGACCAGCGCACCCTCGCCGGAGCCGAGCGACGCGGTGCCGCAGCCGCAGCCGACGACGCAAGCGGCCGTCGCGCCCGCGCGTTTCACGATGGTGATGAGCGCCGGAGCGGGCGCGCCGGGCGGCACCTCGCCGTCGGCGGGGCCGAAGACCGCGGAGGTCTTGGGCGACGACGACGTCGCGATCCGCGCGCGGCAAATCGGCGGCGAGAAACCGGCCTACCCGCCCGAGGCGCTCGCGCAGGGCGTCGAGCTCCAGACGCCGATCGCGTTCGAGATCGTCGTCGATCGGTCGGGGCGCGTGACGTCGGCGCGCGAGCTACGGCGCGTCGGCTACGGCTTCGACGAAGCAGCCGCGGCGGCGCTCCGCGAGTACCGATTCTCGCCCGCGATGCGCGGCGGCCACGCGGTCGCGGTGCGCATGCGGTGGACGGTCGATTTTCGCTTGAATTGAGGCGGCGTCAGCGGCGCGCGAAGACCTCGGCGACCCACACGCTGCCGTCCGGATCGTCGAGCACCGCGACGCCGAAGGAGTCGTACTCGGCGTGCTCGAGGTTCGCGCGGTGCGAGGGGCTCTCCCACAGCGCGCGGTGCGCGAGGACGACGGTCTGCGCGTGCGCGACGTTCTCGCCGGCCTCGCGCGCCGAGATGTTTGCATTCTGCAAGCGTTCGGCGGGATCGCCGTCGCCCACGTCGTGACCGACGATGTGCGCGGCCTTCATGCGCGCGGCGTGGGCCGCGGCGACCGCGTCGAGCCGCGGATCGCGCGCGAGACCGCGAAGCCCGCGCGCGCTCCGGAGCGACTGGATCATCGCGGCCAACGCCGCGCGCTCGTCGGCGACGCCCGCGCCGGCGGACTCGCCCGGCGCCGCGAGGCTCGGCATATGCTCGGGCGGATCGACGTCGGCGTAGAGCTGGGCTTCGAGGACGGGGCGAGGGCCGGTCGCGACGTCGGCGACGACTTGAACGGTGAACGCGCCCGGACGGTCCGGCGCGAAGCGCGCGCGCACCATCGTGCCGTCGAAGGACGAAGGGACGTTGTGCGGCTCGCCGCCGGGCCCGACGAGCACGACGTGCGCGCTCGTCGCGGGCACGAGCATCCGCGCGTCGAGCCTGAGCCACGCGCCGGCGTGTGCGCGCGTCGGGAGCGGCGTCACGAGATTGGCGGCGGCGTCGAGCGCGATCGCCGCGACGATTTGCGTTCCGTCGGGCGCGTACCCGGACGCGACTCCGCAGCGCCGCTGGCCGAGGTCGTGGAAGCTCGCGCGCCACGCAGCGAGCCGATTCACCGTCGCCTCGTGGTCCATCGCGCGCGCCGAGACGACCCACGCGCGCGGCCAGACGTGAGGCTCGCCGCTCGCCCGCTGCGCGAAGGTCAGGCCGTCGAGGTCGAGGTACGGAAGCCCGAGCGACTTGCGCTGGACGAGCCGCTCGGCGACCGCGTGAAGGCCTCGTTCCGAGACCCCGCACGCTCGCTGCAAATCGATCTCCCCATCGGTGAGCGCGCTCGCCGCCACGCCGACCCCCGACTCGCTCGCGGCCGCCCACGCCCATCGCGGCTCGCGCTGCTGCGCGCCCGCGTTCGCCGACGCGAAGACAACGGCGGCGAAGAGGGCGCGACGCACCCGTCGACTTTAGCGAGGACGCTTTCGCGAGGCCAGGTTTCGGCCACGAAGGACGAACCCGACCCTCACCCCGAGCAAGAACACGACGCCCACGAGCACGAGGAGAAACGCGCGGGCGAGCATCGCTCGCTCAGTTGACCACGAAGCTCTTGCCGACCGTGACCGCGCCGCCCGAGAACGCCGGGATGTGCGCGCCGCGGAACCTGCCGGCGACGCAGCCGCCGACCGACGTGCCCGGGAACGGACCGCCGTCGATCTCGACCGACGAGACGTGACCGTTGGGCTGGAAGGTGATCTTCGCGTGGCCGCTGCCGGTCGGGCCGCTGCCCGACTTGCACGACTGCGCGCCCGACGCGATCGAGCCGAGCGTCGCCGCAGCCGCGCTGCGATCGAACGGACCGGCCGCCGCCCCGCCACCGCCGCCGCCACCGCCGCCACCGCCGCCGTGCTCGCCCGCCGAAGCGGCCATCGCGCACTGCAAGTCGCCCGGCGCGCATTTGCCGCCGCCGCCGCCACCGGTCTGAGGAGGCGGGATCACGGCCTCGTGACCGCCGCCGCCGCCGCCGCCCGTGTGCTCGTGGACCGCGACGTGCTCGTGACCGCCGCCTGCGGCGACGCCCACGCCCGGGCGCTCCGCGGTCGTCGTTCCGGCCGCTGCGACCGCGTTCGACTCGGTCGGCGCGGTGCCGCCCGTCGACGCGGTCGTCTCGGTCGCGGTCGGCGCGGTGGTCGCCGTTCCGCTTCCGGTCGCGGCGACGCTCGAGCCCGAGCTGCCGCGCGAGGCGAGAACGAGACCGCCGGCGATGAGGACGCCGAGGATGACGAAGCCGCCGATGATGCCGAACAGCAGCGTCGAGTTGCCCTTGCGCTTCTCGCCGGTCGCGCTGAAATCGGCCATGTCGGCCGGCGCAGGAGCGAGCACCGGCGCAGCGAGCGCCGCGCTGAACGCGCCGCCGCCGCTCAAGTTCATGATGTCGTCGACCTTCTTGCCGCCGTCGCCCTTCGACTCCATCGAGGCCGAGAGCGCGCGGATGTCGATGAGGCCCGAGCCTTCGCCCTGCGCCATCGGGGTGTCGTTCTTCTTTTCGGGCGCGGCGGACGTGAGCGCCGCGAGCGAGAAGAGGACGCTGTTCTCGTTGCGCGCGCCGGTGAGCTTGTCGTCGACGGGCGCGGGCGCTGCCATCGGCGCCATCGCCGCTTCTTGCTCGCTGCCCGCTTGCGCGACGCTGCCGAACAAGTCCGCGCCGCCACCCCCGCGTCCGCCCGCGCGTCGCGCCGCCGCCGGAGCCGCCGCCGCCGCCGCCCCGCCGCCGAAGAGCGCCGCGCCGCCGTTCTGCGGTTGCGGAGCGCCGCCCATCCCGAAGAGCGAGCTGAACCCCGCTTGCGTCGGTTGATTGTCGGCCGGCGGAGGAGCCGCCGCCGCTTGATCGTACCCGCCCATGCCCATGTCCGGTGCGGGCGCCGCCGCCTGTCCGCCCGCGCACGCCGCCTGGAGCTCGCCGATTTCACGGAGCGGCAGCCAGTCGGCCATCCCGTCTTTCCAGCAGTACGTTTCGTCGTTGACGGTCCCGACGCGGTACGCGTCGGCGATCTCCGCGGTCGTCATGCTGCGCTGGTCGCCGTCGGAGACGTTCACCGTCCACGGCTCGCCGCCCTGCTGCGCCGAGTAGTCGTACTGCTGCTGCTGCTGGGCGGCGCCGGCGTCGTACGCCTGCGTCGAGTCCTGCTCGTTTCCGTTGATGACGATCGTCGCGCCACATTTCTTGCAGCGGATCTTGACGATCTTCCCGAGGACTTTCTCGTCGGCGATGGTGTACTTGGCCTGACACGACTGGCAGGAGATTTTCACGGCGATGCGGTCCTTCGATCGGGTGTCAAAACGTTGAACGAAAAGTATAGCGAGCGGGATCGCGCGGGATCAAGCTGGCGTCGGCGCTCACGATTCTACGCCATTCCGGCCGCCACGATCTGACAGAACCACCGGCCGCGCTCCACTTGGGTAAGGCCGTGTGTGCGCTCTCAGTTCAGCAATACGAGCGCCGTGCCGTCTTTCCCGCAGAAGGCCGCCGCGCCTTCGAATCGGCCGCCGCACGTCGGGCAAATCTTCCCCTTCGGTTTGGCGCCGGCCACGGCTGTGGCGTGGAAGGCAGCTTGCGGCACGAGCTCCTCGCCGTCGGCGGGGCAAACCTTCGTCTGGGCGTCGTATCCGCGCTGACAGACCGGGCAGATGTTTCCGAGCGGCGCGCCCACGCCGCCGTGCGGCTGCAGCTTGCTCCCGTCGTGCGGACAGAACTGACTGCCCGCCGGGTACTCGCGCCGGCACGAGGGGCACTCGAGCGCGCCGGGTGCCGGCTTGATCACGCGCTTCGCGTTGATCTCCTCGGCGCGCTTCACGCTCTCCTCGTGCGCGCGGAGCTGCGCGGCGTGCGCTTCGGCGCGCTGGCGCTGGCGCACCTCGAACTCCTCGAGGCGCTCGGCGTGACGCTCCTCGGCCTCGCGCGCGAGACGCGCCGCTTTCTTCGATCGCCGCCAACCGACGAGCGCGATGAGCGCGAGCAGCGCGGTGAGCCCGCCGATGACCGCGACGAAGAGATTTCGACGATGCTTGCGCGTGTCCTCCGCGTGCGCGCCCGACGTCCCGAGCGACGACGACGCGATCACCGCGGTCGACGCGACGTCGCTCTCGCCCGCCGAGTTGAGGCCCGAGGTCGCGAGCAGATCGGCGTAGTGCGCCGCCGACGAGACTTCGACCGTCACCTTCGCGCTCTGTCCCGACGCGGTCACGACGATGGTGGCGTCGCCTTCGGGCGCGTCGGGCGCGACGGTCACGACGCCCTTCGAATCGACCGTGACGCCGGCGCCGCGCTCCACCGACCAGGTCGTCTTCGTCCCGGTCGCGCAGCCCGCGCCGTCGAGCACGACGGCGCCGAAGGCGAAGGTGTCGCCGGTCTTCATCAGCTTGCGCGACGGACGGACCTCGAGGCGCGCGGGGTCGCCGATCGTCGTGCACGCCTTGGCCGCCGCAGTGTGCGTGGGCGCGGGCGGAGGCGTCGTCGCGACGGGCGCGGCCTTGATGGAGTCCCAGCTCCGCGTGCGCTTCACGTCGGCGGTGCACTTGCCGTCCTTGAGCGTGATCTCGTAGCGGCCGGTCTCGGCCATCTCGATGTGACCGTCGCTCGTCATCTGGACGAGCGTGTTCATCGTCGCCCGCCGCGGGTCGCCCGCGGGCGTCGCGCAGTGCGTGCGAAAGACTTTTCCCGAGGGGTCGCGCGTGTGCGACTCGCGCGCGAGCGTCGGCATGTCGTCGTAACACTGGTTCGACTTGAACGTGCGGCCGCCGCCGGAGAACGAGAGCTCGTCGCCCTCCTGCGTGATCGTGATGGTCTCGCCGCCGCCCGCGGAGTGGCTGGCCGGCGCGGGGCCGCACCCGGGGAGCCACTGCTGGACCGTGAAGTCTTCCTTCAGCGGCGACTGCTTCCACGGACCGTCGTACGGCGAGTCGGCGCGCGCGTCGACCGACGCGAGCACGAGCACGACGAGCAACCCGAACCGTTTCATTCGCCCCAACACCATAACCCGGTCGCAAACACGCAGCATGGGCTTCGTATTCTCGACGCGACGGTGCCACAATCGCGTCGATGAGCCTCTGGGAGCGCATCTCGACCCTGGGCCAGTCGGCGGACGAGCCGCCCGGCGAGCTGCGACGCTCGCGGCTCACGAACCAGAGCGCGGTGATCGGCGCGGTGAGCTGCGGCTCGTTCGCGATCGGCTACGCGATCGCGGGGCCGCGTTTCTTCGCGCCGATGGCGGCGAACGTCGCCACGGTCGCGCTGATGGCCGTCGCGCTCGAGCTCTCGCGCCGCAGCGCTCGAACGGCGGCGAAGGTCGCGGTGCTCGTACCCGTGAACCTCGTCGTGGTCGTCGCCAGCATGCTGCTCGGCGAGCGGGTCGGCTTCCTCTACTACTTCTTTCTCTTCGCGGCGGTGGCGTTCCTCTTGTTCGACGAACGGCAGCGCGTCTTTCGCTGGGGGCTCGCGCTGCTCAGCGTCGCGTCGTGCGCGTTCGTGCTCGCGACGCCGCGCGGCGGGGCGCTCGTCGCCATCACGCCGGCGCTCGCGCGGACGCTCGACGTCACCTCGGCGATCGCCGTGATCGCGACGGTGCTCTTCATCGTCGATCTCTTCACGAGCGACACCGCGCGCGCCGAGGCGCGCCTCGCCGAGGAGCACGCGCGCTCCGAGCGCCTCCTCTTGAACGTGCTCCCCGCCGAGATCTCCGCGCGCCTCAAGCGCGACGACCAGGCGATCGCCGATCGCTTCGACCGGGTCACCGTCCTCTTCGCCGACATCGTCGGCTTCACCGAGCTCAGCCAGACGCTCCCCGCCGACGAGCTCGTGAAGATGCTCAACACGATCTTCTCCGCGTTCGACGACCTCGCCGAGAAGCTCGGGCTCGAGAAGATCAAGACCATCGGCGACTGCTACATGGTCGCGGCGGGGCTACCGACCCCGCGCGCCGATCACGCCGCGGCGATCGCGCGCATGGCGCTCGGGATGCGCG
The DNA here is from genome assembly GCA_963731595.1 of uncultured delta proteobacterium. Lineage (GTDB taxonomy): Bacteria > Myxococcota_A > Polyangia > Polyangiales > Polyangiaceae > DASXHD01. The sequence continues at coordinate 98,623 of CAVSWE010000007.1, read as the reverse complement.
ACGCGGTCGCGAGCATCAACGCCGAGCGCGGCTACGCGCTCCGAGTCCGCATCGGGCTCCACACGGGCGCGGTCGTCGCCGGCGTCATCGGCAAGCGCAAGTTCATCTACGACCTGTGGGGCGACACGGTGAACACCGCGAGCCGCATGGAGTCGAGCGGAGTCCCCGGCGAAATCCAGGTGACCCGCGCCGCGCGCGACGAGCTCGGCGACGCCTTCGACTTCGAGCCGCGCGGCGCCATCCACGTGAAGGGCAAAGGGGAGATGGAGACCTTCTTCCTGAAAGGCGAGCGGGCGCAAATTGTCCGTTTTCTTGCGCGACCGTGATACTTTCGCGACTCTCAATCGCGGCGTAGCGGCCGGACGCGCGCGAGGAAGGTCTTACGACACATGAACAGGTACGGGGCGGTACTCGCAGGGCTCGCTGCGCTCGGTCTCCTCGCGTTCACCGAGGGGCAGGCGCGCGCCGACAATCCGCTGCTCGGGAACAACGACGGCCTCGACACGCACTTGTTCCGGCCCGCGCTCGACTCGAAGGGCTTCTTCGCGACCAACGGCAGCGACATCCTCGGTCACCTGGATTTCAGCGTCGGACTCGTCGTCGATTACGGGCGCAATCTGCTGCGCACCGACGGCAGCTTCAACCCGAACGGGCGAACCAACTCGCTCATCGACAACTCCTTCCAAGGGACGTTCGGGTTCAACCTCGGTCTCTTCAACCACATCGAGGTCGGCCTCGACGTTCCCATCATCCTCATGGATGGCTCGCCGCAGTACTTCAACCAGGGCTGCCCGAACGGCGGCGTGGTCGGCAAGACGGCGAACTGCACCAACGGGCCGTACAACGCCGGCGTGAACGGGTGGGGCTCGGCGCCGACGACGGGCGCGCCGGCGACCGCGCTCGACTCGCAGAACCTCGAGTTTCTCGCGGTCCACGCGAAATGGCGTATTTTGCGGGTCGAACGCGGCTTCGGCCTCGCCCTCGCGCTGCAAGCCGGCGTCGGCGTCACCGACGCGTACCGCCAGGCGGGCGGCGAGCGCAGCTGGTTCCTGTGGCCGAACCTCATCGCCGAGAAGCGCTTCGGCGCGACCGGCAAGTTCAAGCTCGGCGCGAACGTGGGCTTCCGCGCGCACGACGTGAGCAACACGTCGCTCGATCACATGCGCGACAGCTTGAGCTTCGACCCCGTCGCGGGCGCGAACGGCACCGTGACCGACGCGAACCTGCTCACGTACAGCCTCGCGATGTCGTACCGCGCGACCGACTCGCTCGATCTCGTCGTCGACACGTACGGCTCGTACCAGGTCGGCGGGAATTCGTCGTCGGCGCTCGCGCCGTCGAACGAGGGGACCGCGGGCATCAAGCTCTTCGTCGACCGCAACAGCTACTTCATGCTCGGCGGCGGCACGCGCTACACGCCGGGCTACGAGGCGGCGGACATCCGCGGGTTCGTGGGCTTCATCTACGAGCCCTCGATCGGCGACCGCGACGGCGACGGCTACAAAGACGACGTCGACAAGTGCCCCGATCAGCCGGAGGACTTCGACGGCTTCCAAGACGAAGACGGCTGCCCCGACCCCGACAACGACAACGACGGCGTGCTCGACGTGGACGATCGCTGCCCGAACGAGCCTGGGCCGCGAGAGACTCAGGGCTGCCCGTCGTCGAGCGACGGCGACCGCGACGGCGACGGCATCCTCGACTCGCGCGACAAGTGCCCCGATCAGCCGGAGGATCGCGACGGCTTCCAAGACCAAGACGGCTGTCCCGACCCCGACAACGATCAAGACGGCATCCCGGACAAGAAAGACGCGTGCCCGAACGATCCGGAGGACAAGGACGGCTTCCAAGACGAAGACGGCTGCCCCGATCCGGACAACGACAACGACGGCATCCCGGACAAACAGGACAAGTGCCCGGGCACGAACGAGACCGTCAAAGCCGGCAAGGACACCAAAGAGACCTGGAACGGCTTCGAGGACGACGACGGCTGCCCCGACAAGGGCAACGTCATCATCCAGGGCAACGACATCTTGATCCTGCAGAAGATCAAGTTCCGCACGAACTCGGCGGAGATCCTGCCCGAGTCGAACGAGATCCTCGACGCGGTCGCGACGACGCTCCAGCACCACCCGGAGTTCACGCTCCTCGAGATCGAAGGCCACGCCGACGAGCGCGCGCCGGACGATTACAACCTTCGCCTCACGCAGGACCGCGTCGACTCCGTCATGAGCGCGCTGCTCTCGCGCGGCATCGATCGCTCGCGCCTGCGGAGCAAGGGCTTCGGCGAGTACTGCCCGGCCAACCCCGCTCACAACGAGAAGGCGTGGGAAGAGAACCGCCGCGTCGAGTTCAAGGTCGTCAAGACGAAGGACGGCCCGACGAGCGTCGACCTCGGCTGCGCGAACGCCGCGGCGCACGGCGTCCGCTCCCTGCCCGTCCCGCCCTGACGCTCACGAAGTGAAGTGGCCCGAGGCCAGGCGCGCGCCTGGCCCGGGCACGCGTCCGTCCGCTGTCAGGGGTATTTCTTCTCGATCGCGGCGACGCACTCTTTGTCGTGCTGCGCCTTGCAGATGCCTTTGAGCATGCGCACTTCCTCGGCGGAGCCGTGACCGCCGAAGACGTGCGGCTCGAGCAGGGCGCGGGCGCCGGCATTGTCGCCGGCCAGCGAGAGCGCGGACGCTTGCTGGAGGACGTTGGAGCCGCCGTGCGGGTGCGTCGCCGTGTGCGTCGCCGTGGGAACGGCCGTCACGGTCGCGGTGGGGTTCGTCATCGCCGTGTGCGTGGGGGCGGCGGTGTGCGTCGGCTCGGGGATGACGACGTTCGTCGCGGTCGGCTGCACGCTCGTCGCGGCGTCGAGCTCGGCGAGCTTGGCCTTGGCGACGTTGCGACGCGTGAGCGGCACGCCGTCGTCGTCGGTGACGAGGCGCAGGAGCGCGCGCTTCTTCGTCGGGTCGGCTTCTTTGTCGGCGCGGGCGAGCACGTCGTCGGCCCAGCGCGTCTCGATGTTCTGGTAGTCGCTGCTCTGGCGAAGCGGCGAGCCCTTCGCGACGTCGAGGATGAGCTTGTCGTGAGCGACGTCGCAGTTGCCGTCGTCGCAGAGCTTCTTCGCCGCGCGGAGCGAGATCTGCTCCGGCTCTTCGTTCTGCGGGTGCGCGGACGTGTCGCCGACGGGCTGGGCCTGCTGCTGATGTTGGTAGACCGCGAAGCCGACGACGACCGCGACGGCGACGAGCGCGCCGACGACCACGAACGGAACGAGGCTCGTCGTCGAGCCCGGGACCGCGCGCATCGAGGTCGGCGGTCGATCCGGAATCGCCTCGAGCTGCTGGCTGTCGCCCACGCCGGGCAAGAAGATCTGTCCGGCGCCGACGAAGCGGAACCGCACGTCGCCCAGCTCGATGATGTCGCCCGGCTCGACGATGCTTCGACGAAGGTCGGAGCCGTTCACGCGAACGCCGTTCGACGAGCCTTTGTCGACGACCTCGTAGCGTCCCTCGCCGAGCGAGTGGACTTCGCAGTGAAGGCGCGACACCGAGTTGTGATTCACCGAAATCGTGCAGTCCTCGGCGCGGCCGATCGTCGTGCGATCCTTGTCGAGCGGGAACTCGGCGCCGGGCGTCGGGCCGGCGAGCATCACGAGACGATTCGGGCGCTCGAGCAACAGCGACGCGCGGCTGACGACGCCGGCCGGCACCGTCGACTTCATGTCCTGCGTCGTCGCGTTGTTCATCCCCGCGTCTTCGGTGAGCGCTTCGTCTTGCAGGATGATGCGGTAGTCGCCGATCTGGATCAGATCGCCGTGCTGGAGCTTCTGCGGCTGCGCCACGCGCAAGCCGTTCACGTAAACGCCGTTGTAGCTGTTCATGTCCTCGAGGAGGAACGGCGAGTCGGGCGAGTGCGAGCCTGCTCCGTTTTGCGACTTGCGAATCTTCGCGTGCTCACGCGAGACGTTGCGCTCCGTCAACCGGATGGTGTTCCCCTCTTTCCGGCCAATGGTGTAGTCGTCCCGCGTTAGCGGGACCGACGTCCGCTTGGCCTCATCGTCCTCGATGACGAGCTTCCACATGGGGGGTTGCGGCGCCGAGCGCCGATCGCTCGAAGTTTACAGACCATTCCGTCGAAAACACAACGGCGGCCTTGACGTGTCACATCGTGAGACATATGTATCACGGCGTGACACAAAAGGGAAAGCGAGCCATGGAAGCCGAGCCCGTCCAAGAAGAGCAAGACGTCCGCGACGACAAGAAAGAGCGGGTCCTTCATACACGAGTTCCCGCGGTGCTGGAGGCCGAGCTGAAACGCTTCGCCCAAAATCTCCGCGTTCCCGTGTCCAACCTCGTCCGCACGATCTTGGAGGACGCGCTCGAGGTGGCCGACGCAGCCGGCGATCGCGTCGAGGAGCGCCTGCGCAAGGCCGCGACCCAGCTCCAGGTCGAGCGCGAGCGGCTGAGGAAGAAGATCAAGCCCGACCCGCTCGGCGACGTCTACGCCTTTCAAGGCGTGACGCTCGCGCAGTCGGCGCAATGCGCGAAGTGCGAACGGCCGCTCGACGTCGGAGAGCACGCGCACCTCGGGCTCGTCGAAGCGGGAGCCTCGAGCGGCGACGCGCGCATCTTCGTGTGCGACGCCTGCTTGCCCAAACACGATCATCGCAAGGACGACGAAAAGGAGAAGCAATCATGAGCGAGAACAACGAAAAACAAAGTGTCGTCGACAGCCTCTTCGACGTGGGCGAGGCGTGGGCCTCTCACGGATTGAAGATCGCCGAGTCCGCCCTCGCGGCGAGCGCGCAGACGCTCACGAGCGTCTCGAAGCTCCTCGGCAGTCTCTCCGAAGAGCTCCAGAAAGAGCGACGCGCGCAGAGCGACGTGATCGACGCGCCGCAGAGCTGATTCACGACATCGGCTGCGGCTCGCCCGGCGGGAGCGACGCGACGAACGCGTCGCGGGCTGCGCGCACGCGCGCTTCGTCGCGACCGTCGAACGTGAGCTTGGTCTTGTACGTCGGGTCGTGCCACTTCGGGTACGACCCGACCTCGACGTCCGGGTGCGCGGCGACGACGCGGTCGAGGAGCGGCTTCAAATCGCCTTCGTCCATCTTCGTGTAGACTGCAAGTGACACGAAGCTCGGCGCCGACGCCATGTGCGCCCGCACCACCTCGAGCTTCATGCGGAAAACCTCCGGCACGCCCGGCAGGCACCACACGTTGCGGAAGCGCACGGTGTGCCAGCGCACCTCGTCGGTCACCTCGAGCGTCGCGCCCTCGGGGACGAGCGCCATCCGCAGGTGATTCTCGGTCGTGCGCTCGCGGTAGTGCGCGCGGATCATCTCCTCCATTTCCGGCGCGGAGGCGACGCGAACGCCGAACGCCTTCGCGACGCCCTCAATCGTGACGTCGTCGTGCGTCGGCCCGACCCCGCCGGACGTGAAGAGCCAGTCGTGCGCGCGCGCGAGCTCGGCGACTTCCTTCGCGATGAGCTCGACGTCGTCGGGGATCATCACGACGCGCGCGAGCCGCACGCCCAGGCCGCGGAGAAGGCGCGCGAGCTCGGCGAGATTCTTCTCTTCGATCTTGCCGGAGAGGATCTCGTTGCCGATGATCAGCGCGGCCGCGGTCTTGGCGGGCTCCATGTCAGCGCGAAGCGTAACTCACTCGACGAACTCGAGCGACTTGCCGTACGTCTCCTCGAGGCCGAAGAGCGCGACGAGCGCGAGCGCGATGGTGACCGCGCCGACGAGCACCGCGCTCTCCACGAGGCCGTGACCCTTGAGCGCCTCGAACGAGGTCGTGATGAGCGGGACCGAGCCGCGCACGAAGTTGGGGACGGTCGTCGTCGCCGTCGCGCGCACGTTGGTGCCGAACTGCTCCGACGCGACCGTCACGAAGACGGCCCAATACCCCGTGCCGAACCCTAGCAGCGCGCACGCCGTGTAGAACCACCCGAGCGAGCGGCCGCCGAAGACGAAGTAGAACGCCATGCTCGCGACCGTGATCGCGAGGAAGACGAGGATCGCGCGCTTTCGACTCCGGAGCACCTGGCTCAGCGCGCCGCTCGCGAAATCGCCCGCGGCGAGCGCCGCGTAGTTCACCATGATCGCGGTGCCGGCGTTCGGCAGCTCTTTCATGTGCATCGCCGCGCCGATGTCGGGCGAGAAAATCACGAGGATGGAGACGACGTACCAAATCGGCACGCCCACGAGGATCACGCTGACGTAGCGGCGCGCGCGCGGCCAGGTCGAGAGCAGCTTGAAGAAGCTCCCGCGCTTCACGGTCACGTCCTTCTTCACGCGCTCGAAGACGCTCGACTCGAGCACGCCGACGCGCAAGAGGAGCAGCGCGAGGCCGAGCCCGCCGCCGATGAAATACGAGACGCGCCACGGCGTGAGCTTCGCGACGAGCGCGCCGACGACCGCGCCGGTGATGCCGATCGTCGCGACGATCGTCGTGCCGTAGCCGCGCGACTCCTTCGGCAGCGACTCGCTGACGAGCGTGATGCCGGCGCCGAGCTCGCCCGCGAGGCCGATGCCCGCGACGAACCGCGCGACCGCGTACTGCGGCACGGTGTGCACGAGCCCGTTCGCGACGTTCGCGAGCGAATAGAGGACGATGCTGCCGAAGAGCACCGAGAGGCGCCCGCGCTTGTCGCCGAGCGCGCCCCAGATCAGGCCGCCGATGAGGAGCGCGACCATCTGCACGTTCAGCAAGAACGCTTTTTCGTGCAGGAGCTCGCTCGCGGGTACGCCGATGCCGCTCAAGCTCGGCTTCGCGACGATGCCGAAGAGGAGCAGGTCGTAGATATCGACGAAGTATCCGAGCGCGGCGACGATCACCGCGAGGCGCACGCCCCGCATGACCGTCACCATACTGGATCTCAGAGCGATTCGAGATACTGGACGAGGTTCTGCTTGTCGTCGTCGGTCAGGCTCGAGACGTTTCCGTGCGCCGAGCCCGCGCACTGCGGATCGTCGAGGCGATCGAGCAGCGTCTTGGCGCAGCCGTCGTGCATGTACGGCGCGCGATCGGCGACGCCGACGAGCATCGGGACCTGCAGCGCGGTTCGCTGGCCGAGCATGTCGGACTTGCCGATGTCCTGGTTCTGCACGAGCGTGCCGCGGCCGGCGTCGGTGTGGCAGGACGAGCAAGCGGCGGCGCCGACGAAGAGCGCCTGGCCCTTCGCGACGCGGAGCGGGTCGAGCGCCGCGCTCACCGGAATGCGCGGCATCCCGTTCAAGAAGCGCGCGAGCACCGGCGTCTGCGCCGAGGTCATCGCGCCGCCGCCCATGCGGTGCGTGAAGACCTCGTTGCAGAGCGCCTGGAGGTCGGTCATGTCGCCGTCCCAGTGATACGGCGCGCTCGGCGTGATCACGCCGCCGCGGAGCGACTGCGTGCGGCGCGCGCGCGTGCCCGACGCGAGCTGGAACTCCCAGGTGTGGCTATCGTCGCCGCCCTCCGGGTGACAGTTCATGCACGCGATGCCGGCCGACGTCGGCTGGTGGAAGACGTCGAAGCCGGTGTCGACGTGCGAGATCGTCTGCGGTAGATCGACGAAGCCCTGGAGCTGCGCCGTGCCGATCGGCGCGTTCGCCGGCGTCTGCAGGACTGCGAGCCCCGGCTTCGCGCCGTGGACCTGTACGACGACGACCGGGTTCTTCGCGCCGCGCGCGTCGGCGATCGCGACGTACGCGTTCGGGGAGCTCGGCGACGCCGAGAGCAACGAACGAAGGTCGAGCGCCTGCCCGCTCGGATCCTCGACGATGCCGACGACCGAGACGGTCTCGAAGTCGCCGTTCGGCGCGAGCGCCAGGTCGACGACCGGGTTGCTCTGGAGGGCCTGCGACGCGATGTTCTTTCCGTCGAAGGCGCCCACCGCGACGCTCACCACGCCGCCGGCGGTGCCGTCGACTTGTTGATTTGGAGAGTTCGAGCCGTCGCCGCCGTACGCGCTCACGCCCGGAGGGACGACGAGGTCGATCGGCTGGGTCGACGCGATTTGATAGAGCACGCGGAGACCGCTCGCGTTGCTCGCGTGGACCGCGCGCCACGCGGCGTCGGGCAAGCCGATTTGCGTGTTGGACGCGGGGATCTGCGGGATCGTGCGGTTCACGATCGAGCCGGCGCGGTCGAGCGTGAGGATCTCGGCCGAGCGGAAACGGGTGACGGAGATTTTGTCGCCGTCGACGACGACGTCGCGGAGATCGCGGTCGACCGAGACGTTCATCGTGGCCGCGCCCCCGCCCGCGGGGAGCGCCATGAGCTCGCCGGTCGCGCACGCGACGAAGACCGAGTCGCTCTGCGCGTCGTAGTCGAGACCGCGCGGCGCGCTGCACACTTGCCGGCGCATGACGAGCGACGGCCCGGAGTCGGTCGGCATGATCGTGGCGATCGCTCCGCCGCGACGAAGCGCGACGTGCACGCGGCCCGCGGCGTCGGCGACGAGGCGCCCGGGCTCGTCGCCCGGTTGGAGATGAACGGTGCCGAGCAGCGCCGGCGGATCCGCGAGCGAGACGACGCTCACCGTGTCCTCGTCCGGGTCCGACGCGACCGCGATCGCCGTCCCGTCCGGGCGCGTGATCGTGAGGAGCGTTCCGCCCGAGATCGGAAGCGGCGGGGTCGCGGCTTGGTTGACGGCCCCGTTGAAGACCGGCGCCGACGCAGGCTCCGAAGGCTGGCCGGACGGGGGCTCGAAGACCGTGGTCTTCGTGCTGCACCCGAGCGCGGCGGCGAACGCGACGGAGACCCCGAGAGCGTGACGAGACGCAAATCCAAGCTTGTTCAAGAATCCCTCCTGCATCTAGCCATAGCTCACCTGTCTCCAAGGGCAATGGCCGGCGGGCACCGGTCTTGATCGACTATTTCGCGCGCGCGCCGACCCAATCGGACAAAAGAGTCCACGAGGACTTCGGCGCCTCGCGCCCGACGAGCAAGTCGATGTGACCGAGAGGGAGCGCGCGGTACGTCTTGTCTTGCGACGCGCTGCGGGCGAACGCCGGGTGCACGCCCTCGGGCGGCGCGAGGTCGTCGTAGGTGCCCGAGATCACGAGCAGCGGCAAATCGAGCTTCTCGAAGCGCTCGCCGTAATCGAGCTCGCGCCCGCCGAAGCGCTTCTGCGCCGCCCAGTCGAAGAGCTCCGCGAGCTCGGCGAGGCCCGCGCGGTCGAACGCCATCCGAAGGTGCTCGCCGAGGATCTCGGGCTCCATCGACCCCTTTCGCCAGCCGCGCCACGGCATCGGGTAGAGCGGGCTCTCGGCGAGGCGGCGGAAGGCGGCCATCGTGAGACCGACCGGCTTGAGCGGCACGAGCGGGTTCGGCTTCAAGCGGAGGACGTTCACCATCCGCACGAACGTGGCGATCGCGGTGAGCGACGCCGAGCCGCGCCCGAAGTGATACGGGCTGCCGAACGACGCGACGCCGCCGATCGCGCCGTCGAGCCCGGGCGCCGCCGCGTAGCTCACGAGCCCGCCTAGCGAATGGCCGGCCAGGAAGATCTTCTTCGGCCCGACGATCGAGCGAATCTCCTCGACCGCGTTCGGCAGATCCTCGTCCACGTAGTCGGCGACGCTGCTCGACCGGCGCGACCCGAAATGCCGCGACCGACCATGCCCGCGTAAATCGAGGTTGAAGACGTCGTACCCGGCCTTCGCGAGGTAGTTGGCGAAGCTCCGCGAAGGCAGGTGCCACGCGTAGCGGTTCTGCCCGAAGCCGTGGACCAGCAGGATGGTCCCGCGCGTGCCGCCGCCGTTTCGCGCGAGGCGCTTGCGGATCATCGCGAGCGGTACGGCCCCTCGAGTGACGACGACCTCCTTCACGAACGTCTCGCGTTCGCGTCCATCGATCGTCTGGTCGACTTGTCGGGCGAAGAGGATCACAACGAAATTGCGCGCAGGGCCTAAACGTTAGTGTAGCATTCCGGGAAGCGTGGCACGAGCTGGCGCGACGAGCGCCGGGAGGCGATGGCACATGAACCGGAACGGGTTGCTTGCTTTGGCTACGGGTGCAACGGCCGTGCTCTTTGCACCTCAGGCGTTGGCCCAGGACACGACGGCGCCGACGACGACGGACGCGAACGGTTCGGGTACGAACGCGAACGCGAACGCGAACACGTCCTCGACGACGACCAACGCCGGTGCGGCGAACGGCGCGTCGGCCGGTGACGAGAAGATCACCGACGTCCTCGAGAACAAGGGCGAGGGCTACTACTTTCTCGGCGCGAACTACCGGCTCACGCTCGTGCCGGCGTTCATCATCAACATGTTCGTGGACCAGGGACCGACGGGCGTCGTCGGATCGAGCACCGCGGGCTTGAGCTTCGATTACCGCAAGGATCACTTCTCGATCATCCCGGGGCTCAACTTCACGAAGTACAGCCTCGACCCGACGATCTTCACCGAGAAGGGCAAGAGCGGCGTCGGCAACACGACGGTCGTCAGCTCCGACTTGAACGCCATCTATTTGACGATGGACCTCTTGTGGTCGGTGCCAATCGCGAAGGGTGGGCAGGCCGATTTCGAGTTCGGGTTCTCGGTCGGCGTGGGCGGCGTCTGGGGTGACTTGTACAATACATGGGTCAGCGATCAGAGCACGGGCGGCACGGCGTACACGGCGCAGGACGGAACCAAGTACAACCAGTGCGTCACGACCGGCCCGAACGGGTGCAACGCGAACCAGCACCAGAACTCCTCGGTGAACAAGGTCGGCAGCGGCAAGGGGTACCGCGAGCCGATGTGGTTCGACTCCGGCGGCGGCAGCGTGCCGAACATCATGCCGTGGATCTCGCTCCCGATCCTCGGCTTCCGATTCAAGCCGATCAAGGAGCTCGAGATGCGATTGCAGACCGGCTTCTCGGTGACCGGGTTCTTCTTCAATTTCGCGGCCTATTATGGCTTCGAGAGTCCGAAGTCGACGCCCAAGTGACGTGATGTGAAGGGGCTCCCTCCGCGTTACGAAGCGCAGAGCCGGCTCGGTCAAGGGGGCGGCGGCGAAGTTTGGGCGGTGCGCGATCGCGTGCTCGGGACGCGGTGCGCGCTCAAGGTGCTCGCGAAGGACGCGGGCGAGCACGAGCTGGTCGCGCTCGTGCGCGAGGCGGTCGCGCTCTCGGGCCTCGAGGGGCTCGGCGTGCCGCGCGTGCTCGCGTTCGGCGCGCTCGCCGACGGGCGGCGCTACATGGTGCGCGAGCTCGTCGAGGGACGGAGCCTCGAGGAGATCTTCGAGCAGAGCGTCGTCGGCGGGACGAGCGACGCGAGCGACTGGCTCGAGCCGCTCGCCGACGCCGCCGATCAGCTGACGGCGCTGCACCGCGCGGGGCTGCTCCACGGGGACGTGAAGCCCGCCAACGTGATCGTCTCGGCGCCGTCGTCCGGCGGACGGCGCGGCACGCTCGTCGACCTCGGGCTCGCGGCGCCGCTGCGCGAAGGCGGCACGCTCGCGCGCGGGCTCACGCCGAAATACGCCGCGCCCGAGCTGCTCGCGGGAGAACCGCTCACGGTGCGCGCCGAGGTGTACGCGCTCGCGGCGACGCTCGGCGAAGGTCTCGCGCGGCGAGGCGCCGACTTGTCCGACGACGCGCGCCTCGCGCTCGCGAAGGTGTCGCTGCGCGGAAAAGACGAGGCCCCGCAGAAGCGTTACCCGAGCACCGGCGAGCTGGCGAGCGCGATGCGCGCCGCGGCGGGCCTCGAGCCCGAGGGCGAGAGCGAGGCGGCGTGGCCGGTCGTCGGCATCGACGGCGTCGCCGAGAAGCTCGCGGCGGCGGCGCGCGCGCTCGGACCGGGCGAAGCGCTCGCGGTCGTCGGCGAGCGCGGCGCGGGCCGGAGCACGCTCCTTCGTCGCGTCGCGTGGACGCTCGGCGTGGCCGGGCAGAACGTCGTCATCGCCGACGCTCCGACGACCGAGATTTCGCGGCGGCAAGCGCTCGCGCTCGCGATGGGGGACTCTCCCGCGAAGGCGACCGTGCTCGCGATCGACGACGGCGACGCGCTCGACGACGAGGCGCGCGAGCTCTTGCGCGAGGCGACGCGCGCGGGCGCGCGGCTCGTGTTCGTCGGCTCGCGAGAGGCCGCGGCGTCGTGCGCGAAGAAGGTGCAGTCGTTCGAGGTTCCACCGCTCGACGCGAGCACGACCGACGAGCTCTTGCGGCGCGCGATGCCGTCGCTGCCGCGCGCGCTCGCCGCCCACCTCGCGGAGCGCACGGGCCGTCGGCCGGGCGCGCTGCGCGCCGCGGTGCGCGCGCTCGCCGGCCGCGCGATCGTCTCGGCGCAGGACGTCGACGACGCGCTCGAGGAAGAGCCCATCGCGCACGCGAAGGCCGAGGACGCGCTCGCCAGCGCGGAGCGTCTCGTCGATCTCGGTCGGATGAGCGGCGCCGAGGCGCAGCTCGGCAGCGCGGATTTCACCGGGTCCTCCCGTGAAATTCGCGTGCGCGCCGCGGTCGCCGAGGCGCGCATTCGCACGGCGCACGGCGAGCCGGCGATGGCGGTGAGCGTGCTCGAGAGAAGCCCGGTGCACGGCGACGAGCCGGTCGCCGGAATCCGTCGCGCGCGCGTGGAACGTCGCGATGAGCCGCGCGCGCCTGCGCCTCGGACGGTTCGCCGAGTCGCTCGAGGCCGCGCGGACGGCGGCGCTCGAAGAGGACGCGCTCGGCGTCGAAGCGGTCTCGACGCTCGGCGTCGCGCAGGCGTACCTCGGCGACGATGCGGAAGCGCGCGCCAGCCTCGAGCGCGCCATCGCGATCGCGCGCAAGATCGGCGACGAGCGCGGCGAGGCCTTCGCGCTCGGCTCGCTCGGCATCGTGCACCAGCGCGGCGGGCGCACGGCCGAGGCGCGCGAGGTCTACGAGAAGGCGCTGGCGCTCGCCGAAAATCGCGCGACGCCAGCACCGTCGCCGCGACGCGCCTGAACCTCGCCGGGATCGCGCGCGAAGAGGGCGACATCGCGCGCGCGCTCGAGCACCTCGAGGCGACGGTCAATCTCGGCAAGCGCGGCGGGGGGCTCGGCGCGGTGCAGCAGGCGCGCTTGAACCTCGTGAACCTCGATTTGTACCTGGGGCGGCACGCGCGGGCTCGCGCCGCGATCGAGCTCCTCCAGGCGAGCCTCGACGCGCTCCCGAAGGCGCTCCGCGCCCAGCTCCTCGGCTGCCGAGCGGAGCTCGCCGCGCGAAGCGGCCAGCTCGAAGACGCCGCGAGGCACTACGAGAGCTGCGCGGTCGCGTACGACGCCCAAGGACGCCCCTCCGACGCGGCCGAGGCGCGGCTCGAAGGGCTCTTCATGCGCGCGGGCCAAGGCTCGCCTCCGCTCCTGTCCGAGCTCGAAGCGATCGAAAAGACGCCCGGCGCAGAGTCGCATCGCGCGCTCGCGTTCCTCGTCCGCGGCGTCGTCGAATCGCGACTCGGGCACGACGAAGCCGCAAAGCGGGCGCTCGACGAGGCGGTCGCGCGCGCCCGCACGGACGGCCAGCAAGAGCGCGAGGTCTGGGCGCTCTCGGCGCGCGCGAAGGTCCTCGGCGCCGAGGGGCTGCGCGTCCAGGCTCGTCGCGACGTCGAGTCGGCGCTCGCGATGCTCGAGGAGACCGCGTCCAAGCTCCCGCGCGATCTCCGAGAGGTCTTCTGGGACGAGCCGCGCCGCGCCGCGCTCCGCCGCGCTTCGAACGTCGTCGACGGATCCGCCGCGGGCGGGACGTCGCTCTCGAGGACGGTCGAGAGCGTCCGCGATCCGCGCGCGCCGAAGATCGAGGGCCAAACGCTCTCGGCGATCTCGATCGCGCGCCCTGCGGAGGACAAGCTCGCGCGCGTGCTCGAGATCGTCCGCGAGATCGCGACCGAGCACGATCTGCCGCGTCTCTTGAAGAAGGTGACCGATCACGCGATCGCGCTCCTCGGCGGCGAGCGCGGGTTCGTCGTCCTCGCCGACGACGACGGCACGCTCGAGGTCCACGCGTCGCGCGACCGAAAAGGCGACGACCCGCACGCGCAGTTCTCGCGATCCGTCGCGGAGAAGGTCGTCCAGACGGGCGAGCCGGTCGTCGCGCTGCGCGCGCGCGAGGACGCGCGGCTCGCCGAGGCCGTCAGCGTGCACCAGCTCGCGATCCAGTCGATCGCGTGCGTTCCGGTGCGCGGCGCGCCACCGCTCGGACGCCCCATCGGCGCACTGTACGTCGAGACCCGCGCGCGGCCCGGCTCGCGCTTCGAGCAGGAGCTGCCCATTTTGTCGGCGTTCGCGGATCAAGCGGCGATCGCGATCGAGAGCGCCCGCCTCACGACCGAGCTCGCGCGGAAGAACGCCGAGCTCGAGGCCGCACACGAGAAGCTCGAGGCGACGCTCGACCGAAGGAGCGAGCAGCTCGCCGAGGCGCGACGCGATCTCCATCGCGTGCGCGCGGCGGTGAAGGGCCATTTCGGCTACGCGGGCCTCGTCGGCACGAGCGCGGCGATGCGGCGCGTCTACGCGCTCATCGAGCGAATCAAGGACACCGACGTGCCCGCGCTGATCACCGGCGAGAGCGGCACCGGAAAGGAGGTCGTCGCGCGCGCCATCCACAACGCGAGCGCGCGCGCCAAGAAGACCTTCCTGGGCATCAACTGCGGCGCGATCCCGGCGAACCTGCTCGAGAGCGAGCTCTTCGGTCACGTGCGCGGCGCGTTCACCGGCGCCGACCGCGATCGCAAGGGCCTCCTCCGCGAGAGCGAGGGCGGCACGCTGCTGCTCGACGAGATCGGCGAGATGCCGCTGAAGATGCAAGCGGGCCTCCTGCGCGTGCTTCAAGACAAGATGGTCCGCCCCGTCGGCGGCGCCGCCGAAGAGCCGGTCGACGTGCGCATCCTCGCGGCGACCAACCGCGACCTCGAGCAGATGGTGAAGGAGGGCGCCTTCCGCGAGGATCTCTACTACCGCCTGCACGTGATCGAGCTCCGCGTCCCGCCGCTGCGCGAGCGCACCGAGGACATTCCGCCGCTCATCGATCATTTCCTCACGCTCTTTCAGACGCGCTACCGACGCGAGCGAAAGACGATCGACCGCGAAGCCGTGCGGCGTCTCTGCGCCTACGAGTGGCCGGGAAACGTGCGGCAGCTCGAGCACGTGCTCTTGAACGCGTGGCTGATGAGCGAGGGCGACGAGCTCGGCGAGGGCGACATCCAGCTCCCCGATCAGAGCCGTTCGACGCCGCGCTCGGCCCCCCGCGCCGCGCGGAGCGAGGCCGAATACAAAGACTCCGAGAAGGAGCGCATCCTCCGCGCGCTCGCCGCCTGCAACTGGAACCGCGTGAAGGCCGCCGAGCTCACCGGCATCCCGCGCCGCACGTTCTACCGCCGCCTCAAAGAATTCGGCATCCTCTGATCGCCCCGCAAAGAGAGAGAGAAAAAACAGCACGATCAGATTTCCAAGGACGCGGCAAGTCTGCCGGGCGCAGCAAATCGCCCAGGCCTTGCAGCTGAATGCCCAAAATCTCTTCCCTGCTCGACTTCTGATCTTCTGACCTTCCTGTCAATTCTCTCTCTCGTTCTCGAGCGCGGAGAGCGCCCAGTGCGAGATGTCGTCGGCGCCGGTGGCGCCGAAGTGGAGGCCGTCGGGCCGCACGACGTCGCCGCGGCTCTCGAGCGTGCACGACTTGTTCGGGCACAAGTACGCGTTCACGTCGAGGACGTCGGCGCCCGCGTCTTTCGCCGCTCTCGCGAGGGTCGCGTTGTAGCAGTCGACCGTGTCGTCGACGCCGCGCTTTTGCCACTTGCCGACGGGGTACGCGGCGAGCGCGACGACTCGGCGCTTGGTGTGCGGCGCGATCGCGCGTAGCAGCGACGCGAGCTTGTTCTCGTACGGCTCGGCCCAGCCGCAATCGCACGCCGAGCGCCACGCGCCGCGCGCCTTCACCTTCGAGAAGTAGGCCCCGCCGAGGACGACGAGGACGACGTCCGGCTCGAGCTCTTTCACGTCGTTCTCCCACTCGCTCGCGCAGTTGCCGTTTCCGTGCGGCCAGCCGCCCATCGAGTGGACCGGGACGACGCCGTCGAGGATCGAGCAGTCGCCGCGCGCGCGCTGCACGACGAACGGGTCGTCGGGGCGGCGCACCCAGTACATGCGCGAGCCGAGCGAGATGCCGACCGAGTCGCCGAGGACGAGCGCGCGCACCGCGTTCGGCCGGAGGTCGCTCTGCGGCGGGAACGCGTTCACGGGCGGAAATTTGATCTCCTTCGGGAGCTCGGGCGGCGGGGCCGGCGCCGAGCTCGCGCCGGCGGGCTCGGGCTTCGCGGCGACGCTCCGCGTCGCGAGGAGGACGAGGAGCGCGGCGAGCGCGAACGCCGCGGGCACGATGACGACTGGTTTTCCGAAGCGAAGACCGTGACGACGGATCGGCTGCTCGAGAAATCGATACGAGGCGCTCGCGATCGCGAGAGTCGCCGCGAGCCGAATCGCGAGCAGCAGCGCGCCGTGCACGCGAAGGCGCTCCTCGCTCAAGACGACGTAGAGCGGCCAGTGCCAGAGATAAACGCCATAGCTGATCGCGCCGAGCGCGCAGAGCGGCCGGAACGACAAGAGCCGCGCGACCGCGCCCGCGGGCCGGAACACGCACGCGGCGACGAGCGCGACGCCCGCGAGCTCGGTGAGCCAGAACCCGCCGCGGTAGAGGAACGGAGCTTCGCCGTCGAGCCGCGCCCACGCGACGCCGAGGCCCGCGAGCGCGAGGGCACCGACGACGTCGAACGCGCGCGACGGCCGGATTTCGCGACCCGACGACAGCGAGGCGAGCGCGGCGCCCGCGACGATGGCCGCGCCGCGCGTGTCGGTCCCGAGGTAGACGCGCGTCGTCTCGTCGCCGCCGTAGAGCGCGAGCATCGCGGCGCACGACGCGGCCGCGAGCGCGACGCACACGAAAAAAAGCGCCCGCGCGCGCCCGCGCGAGAGCGCGAGCACGCCGGCGACGACGACCGGCCAGACGACGTAGAACTGCTCCTCGATCGCGAGGCTCCACGTGTGCTCGAGCGGCGACGGCGCCGCGAACATCTCCCAGTAGCTCCGGTGCACCAGAATCGCGCGCCAGTTCGCGACGTACGCGAGCGTGGCGAGCGCGTCGCCGCGGATCGACGCGAGCTCGTTCGCGTCGGCGAATTTCCAGGCGTAGAGCGCGATCGCAGGCATGAGCGACAAAAGCGCCGGCAGGAGCCGCCGCGCGCGCCGCACCCAAAAAGCGCTGAAATCGATCCCGCCCGTCGCGCGCCGCTCTTCGAGCAAAAGAGTGGTGATGAGGTAACCCGAGAGGACGAAGAACAAGTCGACGCCGAGGTAACCGCCCCGCAGCGCGCCCCCCGAATGAAAGAGGAGGACCCCCGCGACGGCGGCGCCGCGCAGCCCGTCGAGCCCGGGGACGTGCTTCACGCGTCTTTGCTCTTCGGCATCGCGGGCGCATCCTACCGAGAATGGGTCTCTCGGTCCTGGTCGATGGCGTCCGCATGCCGGACGACGAGGCACGCGCCTTTTGGGCGCGTTTCAGCGAGCACATGGAAAAGAACAAGGGCGATCTCGGCGGGTTCGCGCGCGCCGAGGGCTTCGCGAGCGTGCGCCCGGCCATGACGCCGAGCGGGCCGGAGCTCGTCGTCAGCCGTACCGCGCCGCAGCAGCCGTACACGAAAGCTGGATCCAGCGCTGGATCTCCAAAGAGCCAGGATGGGCCGCACTCGGGTCGAAAAACCAGGGAAAAGCCGCGCAAACGCTGACCTGCGGGCCGGCTCGTCGATTGCATCATCACGCGCGCGATGGAGATCGTGTACGCCGCACACACGAAGTCGGGCGTCTTCATGCTCGACCAAAGCGGCGTTTGCCGTTGGGCGGTCGCTCACCCCGGGCGCACCGACGCCGTGCCCGAGCGGATCGTCGGCGCGCAGTACCTGGCGACGCTCGAATCTCGACGCCGAGGGCGCGCTCGTCGATCTCCCGCGGATCGGCTGCCCGATGCTCTTCGCCGCGACCGACGAGAGCGGACGCGTCCGCCTCGTGCGGACGCCGCCGCTCCTCCGCTTCGAGGACCGCCGCGCCGGGCCGGCGCGCAGGCCGCTGGCCTCCAAGTTCGAGGTCGACGGGACGGTGGACGCGATGCCCACGCCGAGGGCCCCGCGCGCGTACGACGACGAGCTGACCCCAGTCGCGCCGTCGCCACGGTCGAGCTCGATCCCCCCGCCGCCGTCGTTTCCGCCCGAGTCCATCCCGGTCCCGCTCGCCCGACCCACGACAGGAATGCGCCCGACCGCGCCGAGGCTCCCCCTCCCGAATACGCCGCTGCCGCCGCCCCCGCGCGCGCGAATCGTCGCGAGAATCCCGCCGGCTCCGGGCGTTCCGCTCTCTTCGACCGGCTCCGGCTTGCGCGCCGCGACCGCCGTGCAATCGATTCCGGTTCGCACGCGCGCCGCAAACATGTCGCTGAAGAAGCTGGCCCGCGGGAAATAAGGTCCTAGATCCGCCGCGCGGCATGGACATCACCGGCGGTCGGTGGTACTTGGCCGCGACCCGAGACCCGCATGGTTGCCACTTTTCTAGTGACGTCCAGCCACGCTGCCGAGGGTGGCGTCAACCTTGACTTCGACGCCACGCTCCTGGTGCAGGTTGGCTTCATCCTCGTGCTCTGGCTCGTCCTCAAGCCGGTGCTCTTCGATCCAATGCTCCGTTTGTTCGAGGAGCGTGAAAAACGGATCGAGGGCGCCATCAAAAAGGCCCGAAAATCGACGAGTCGTCGGCCGAGGCGATGACCGAATACAACGACGCGATGGCCAAGGCCCGCGCCGAGGGCGAGGCCGAGCGCGAGAAGCTCCGAGCCGCGAGCGTGCGCAAGGAGAACGACCTCCTCGCGAAAGTCCGCGGCGAGACGCAGGCGCGCGTCGACGCCGCCCGCGCGCAGACCGAAAAAGAGCTGCAGTCCACGCGCGCCCAGCTGGTGCCGCACACGCAGACCATCGCCCGCGATCTCGCGAAGCGCGTGCTCGGCCGCGAGGTGAACGGATGAAAAAGCTTCTCCTCGTCCTCGCGCTGGCGCTCACGCCGGCCTTGGCGCTCGCCCAGCAAGAAGAGCCGGCGCGCGTCGTCGCGCAGCATCCCCACGGCATCCAGCCCGTCCCCGCCCCGTCGACCGCGTACGCCAACGCCAACGGCGTCGCCGAGTCGGAGCACGAAGAAGGCCCGAAGCCCTTCGTCATGTGGGGCGGCAAGCTGCTCAACAACGACCGCCCGCCCTACTGGGCGATGCTCTTCAACTTCGCGGTGCTGCTCCTCATCTACTGGCGCTTCGGGCGAAAGCCGGTCGCCGAGGGGCTGCACAACCGCAAGCTCGCGATCGCGACCGCCATCGAGAACGCGCAGAAGATCCTCCGCGAGGCCAAGCAGCGCAGCAAGCGCTACCGCAGCAAGCTCGAGAAGGTCGCCGCCGACGCCGACGAGGCGCGCGCTGGAAAGATCACGACCGGCCAGGGCGAAGCGGAGATGCTCGTCCGCGCCGCCGAGGAGAAGGCCATCCGCATCGCGCGCGACGCGGAGTTCTTGCTCGAGCAGGAGAAGAAGCAGACCCACGCCGACCTCCTCCGCGAGACGGTCGAGAAGGCCGCGAAAGAAGCCGAGGATCTCCTCCGCAAGAACGTCAGCGTGCAGGACCAGGAGCGTCTCGCCGAGGACTTCATCGCGCAGCTCGCGAAGGACTACGAAAACGGCCTGCCGGGCGCCGGATTCCGCCGGAGGCGGGACGGCGCGAGCGTCGAGTGGAGGTGCAGCGTGATCGCCGCTCACGTCTCGCGTCGCTACGCGCGCGCGCTGCTCGAGATCGGCGAGGGCGAGGGCAACCTCGACGCGCTGGTCGCCGACGTGGCGAAGGTCGCCGACCTCTACACCGAGAGCGCCGATCCCAAGAACGCGGTCGACAACCCGCTCGTCACGCTTCCGGCGAAGCAAGCGGTGCTGCGCGAGCTCTGCGAGAAGCTGAGCGTCGGCGCGACGGCGCGAAACACGGTGCTTCTCCTCGGCGATCGCCGGCGCTTCCAGCTCCTGCCCGAAATCGTCACGATGCTCCGCGAGATGGCCGACGCCAAGAAAGGCCTCGTCCGCGCGGAGGTCACGACCGCGGTCGCCCTCAGCGACGGCTTCTACGACAAGCTCAAGACGACGCTCGAGAAGCTCTCGAAGAAGCGCGTCGTCCTCGACAAGAAGCACGACCCAGCCCTCATCGGCGGCGTCGTGCTGCGCATCGGCGACCTCGTCCTCGACAGCTCGCTCAAGACGCGCCTCGACGGTTTGAAACACGCTCTCCTCCCGAACTGAGAAGAAAGCCCCATGCAACTCCGCGCTGAAGAGATCTCCGAGATCATCAAGAAGAACATCCAGAACTACGAGAAGGCCACGCAGACGATGGAGACCGGCACGGTCATCAGCGTCGGCGACGGCATCGCGCGCATCTACGGCCTCGAAGGCGCGCAGAGCGGCGAGCTCCTCGAGTTCCCGGGCAACCTGATGGGCCTCGTCCTGAACCTCGAGAGCGACAACGTCGGCTCCGCGCTCTTCGGCGAGTCTTCGCACATCAAAGAAGGCGACGTCGTGAAGCGCACCGGCCGCATCATGGACGTGCCCGTGGGCGAGGCGCTCGTCGGCCGCGTCGTGAACGCGCTCGGGCAGCCGGTCGACGGCAAGGGCCCGATCGAGACCCAGCACCGCCGCCGCGTCGAGGTGAAGGCGCCCGGCATCGTGTGGCGCCAGCCGGTCAAGGAGGCGCTCCAGACCGGCCTCAAGGCGATCGACGCGCTCGTGCCGATCGGCCGCGGGCAGCGCGAGCTCATCATCGGCGACCGCCAGACCGGCAAGACCGCCGTCGCGATCGACACGATCCTGAACCAGAAGGGCCAGGGCGTTTACTGCTTCTACGTCGCGATCGGCCAGAAGCAGTCGACCGTCGCGAGCGTCGTCGACAAGCTCACGCAGTTCGGCGCGATGGAGTACACGACCGTCGTCATCGCCGGCGCGAGCGAGATGGCGCCGCTCCAGTACATCGCGCCCTACGCGGGCGTCACGATGGCGGAGTACTTCCGCGACACCGGGCGCCACGCGCTCTGCATCTACGACGACCTGTCGAAGCAGGCGGTCGCGTACCGCCAGCTCTCGCTGCTCCTCCGCCGCCCGCCGGGCCGCGAGGCGTACCCGGGCGACGTCTTCTACATCCACTCGCGCCTGCTCGAGCGCGCGGCGAAGATGGCGAACCTCTGGTTCGTCGTGAAAAAGGGCACGAAGATCACGCCGGGCGACCACGACTTCCGCGGCGTCGACGGCAAGATCCACGTCGGCGACGTCGGCCACGAAGAGGCCGAGCACTACCTCAAAGAGAAGAACGACCCCGAGCTCGTGATCGAAAAGATCCGCACTCGGGCGGCTCGCTCACGGCGCTGCCGGTCATCGAGACCCAAGCGGGCGACGTCTCGGCGTACATCCCGACCAACGTCATCTCGATCACCGACGGGCAGATCTTCCTCGAGAGCGATTTGTTCTACTCGGGCGTTCGTCCGGCCATCAACGTCGGCATCTCTGTGTCGCGCGTCGGCGGGTCGGCGCAGGTCAAGGCGATGCGCTCGGTCGCCGGCACGCTCAAGCTCGACCTCGCGCAGTACCGCGCCATGGCGGCGTTCGCGCAGTTCGCGAGCGACCTCGACGCGGTCACGCGCAAGCAGCTCGAGCGCGGCGCGCGCCTCGTCGAGCTCCTCAAGCAGCCGCAGTACAAGCCGCTCCCGGTCGAGAAGCAGGTCGTCGCGATCTTCGCGGGCACGAAGGGCTACCTCGACGAGCTACCGGTCGACCAAATCGCCAAGTACGAGCACGATCTCCTCGCCTTCATCGAGGGCAAGCACCCGCAGATCCTCGACGACATCCGCACGAAGAAGGCGATCGACAAGGACCTCGAGGCGCAGATCACCAAGGCGCTCGAGGCGTTCGGCAAGGGCTTCGGCAAGGGCGAGAGCGGCGGCAAGCCGACCGACGAAGAGCCGAAAGAGAAGCCGAAGAAGAAGAAGGCCAAGGAAGCCCCCAAGGACGAAGCGGCGGAGTGATCCCGTGCCGAGCCTGAAAACGATCCGCAAGCGCATCGCGAGCGTCAAATCGACGCAGAAGATCACGCGCGCGATGAAGATGGTCGCCGGCGCGCGGCTCAATCGCGCGCAGCAGCGCATCTCCGCGATGCGTCCGTACGCCGTGAAGACCGGCGAGATGCTCCGCTCGGTCTCGCGCGCGGTCGTCGAAGAGGCCTCTTCCGACGGCGCGCGGCCCGAGGTGCACCCGCTCCTCGTGAGACGCGCGGAGAAGAACGTCCTCGTGCTGGTCGTGACGAGCGACCGCGGGCTCTGCGGCGCGTTCAACACGAACATCGGCAAGGCGGCCGAGGCGCTCTGGCACGAGCAGCGGGCCGCGGGCAAAAACGTTCGGTTCGCGACGATAGGCCGCAAGGGACGCGATTACCTGTCGCGGCGCGGCGGCGAGATGGCTCACAATTTCCAGCGCGGGCGCGAGGACGTTTCGCTCGAGTTCGCGGGCGGCGTCGCGCAGTGGCTGACCGACCGCTACAAGAGCGGCGACGCCGACGCGGTGTACCTCGTCTTCAGCGAGTTCAAGAGCGCCATCACGCAGAAGCCGACGGTCGATCGCCTCCTGCCGCTGTCGGAGGGAGAGCCTGCGAAAGAGGGCGAGCTCGCGCCAGCGTACATCTTCGAGCCGAACAAGACGCGCGTGCTCGACCGCCTCGCGCCGATGTACCTCGAGATCAGCGTGTACCGCGCGCTGCTCGAGTCGCAGGCGGGCTTCTTCGGCGCGCAGATGACCGCGATGGACGCGGCGACGCGCAACGCGAAGGACGCGATCGCGCGCTACACGCTCCAGTACAACCGCGCGCGCCAGGCGGCGATCACCAAAGAGCTGATGGAGATCATCGGCGGCGCCGAAGCGCTCAAAGAGTAGAGAGACGCGCGCGGGCGATGCCCGCCCAAAAACATCCCTCCCTCTTGGCCTTCCGATCTCCTGATCTTCCTGTTTCTCTCTCTCTCTTCACTCGACGCGCCCCGGCCCCGGCGGGTTCACGAGCTCGTTCAGGTCGCGCGCGGTGTTCGCGGCGCGCGAGAGGAGCGGCGACGGGTAGAAACCGAGCAGGAGGATCAGGAGGACGAGCGGCGCGATCGCGGCGAGCTCGCGCGGGCGCAAATCGGGGACGCGGCCGCCGTGCGGGGCGAGCGCCTCGCCACGACGGAGCGGCTCGGGGAGGCGCCCTCGGAGCACGCGGACGGCGGGCAGCGCTTGGGACGCCGCGAGGATCACGGCACCGGCGAGCACCGCGAGCGCGAGGCCCGGCTCGCGGACGACCGCGCCGAGGCCGACGAGCCACGTGGTCCAGAACCCGGCGGTGGCGGGGAGCGCGCCCGCTCCGAGGGCGGCGACGCCGACGGCGCACGCGAGCAGAGGGGCTTCGATGCCGAGGCCGCGGAGCTGGCGCGTGTCGAGCGTCCCCGTGCGGTCGCGGAGCGCGCCGAACGCGAGCATCGCGGCGGACCCGGCGATGCCGGCGGTCACGACGGCGGAGACCGCCCCGAGCGTCGCCTCGGGCGTCAGGGCGCCGAGGCCGACGAGCGCGACGCCGGAGAGCGAGACCAGCGCGAAGGCGGTCATCGACGCGAGATTGCGCTCTCCGAGCGCGACGAACGCGCCGTACAGCGCGCCGGCGGCGCCGAGCGCGCCGAGCGCGGGCGCGGCCCACCGAAACGAGTCGGGGACGACGGCGAGATCGATTCGGACGACGCCGAGGAGCGCAGCGCGCGTGAGGCCGACCGAAAGCAGCGCGGCCACGGCCGGAGGCGCGCTCCGGAGCGCGGGCGACAGCCACGCGTGGAACGGAAAAATCGCGGCGAGGAGCGACAGACCCACGAAGGAGAGGACGAACGCGCTCTTGGCGATCGCGCCTCCGAAGAGCGTCGCGCGCGCGCCGGCGAAATCGACGCGCGCGAGCTCCGGCAGCGCCCACGCGTGCGGCGCGGGCGTGCCGTCGACCAAGAACGTGCGCGTCGAGACGCCGTGGAGCGCGCCGAGCGCGATTGCGACGAGCGCGATGCCGAGCCCGCCGAGCACGAGCAGGCGCCCCGCCGCGGCGCGCGCGTCGCCTCGACCGAAGAGCCCGACGAGCAAGAACGCGGCCGCGAGGGCGAGCGCGAGACAGAAGAGAAAGACGACGCCGTCGAGGGCGACGAGCGCGCCCAGCGAGGCCCCGACCAAAAGCATGTAGAGTGCAAAGAAGACGGCCGGGCTCTGCCGATGCTCCCACGCCGCGAGGACGCCGCACGGCGCGGCGAGCGCGCAAACGACGAAGAGCGGGAGGCTCAGCCCGTCGACGCCGAGGAACATCTCCACGCCCAGCGACCGGGCGAAGGCGGCGCGCTCGACGAGCTGAAGGCCGTCGCCGCCGTCGGCGCGGAGGAGCTCGGGATCGAAGGCGGCCCACGCGGCGAGCGCGACGGCGGCGCACGCGAGCGAAAAGACGAGCGCGACGACGCGCGGGCGGCGCCCGGTGCGACCGCCGCCCGCGGCGACGAGGAGCAGCGCGAGCAGCGCGGAGGCGAGCATCGGAAGGAGGACCGCCGTCGAGAGGAGGTGACGGCCGAGCGCGCCCAGCCGCTTGTCGTGCGCGGCGATGCCGACGGCCACCTCGCCGGCGCTCTCGTCGGTCGAGGTGATCATCACGTGGCCGTAGAAGGAGCGGACGTGCGTGTCGCGGTCGGGCGCCCACGTGACGCGCACGCGCGCGGTGCCGTGCGGCGGAATCGTGCCGCTCGTCTGACCCGACTCGAACCGCGCGCTCACGCGCCGCGGGAGCCGAACGTCGTCGGCGTCGGTGCGCGGGGCGATGCGCGAGACGTAGAGCGGGTCGTCGCTGTCGTTGCGGACGTCGAAGGAGGCTTCGTAGCTTCCGACGACGGGCCGGAGCTCGAGCGGCGCGCCTCGCGGGACGACGATGCGACCGCGCGCGGACGCGGCGGGCGCCGCGAGCAGCACGAGCACGAACGCGAGCCAGGCGACGATCAGCTTGCCCATGGCACCGCGAAGAGCGCGGCCGCGGCGAGCGCGACCGGAACGAGAACGAATCGAAGAGCGCGCTCGGACGGGAGCGCGATGCGGAGGCGATTGGACGGCGCGACGAAGCCGACCTCGTCGACGATTCGAGCCGAGCGAGCCGGCGGCTCGAAGAAGCGAGTCGCCGGCGCGAAGAAGGATTGCCGCGCGAGCTTCGAGCTCGACGAGCGCGGCGGCCATCGCGCCCGCGAGGGCACGCGCGGCGCGGGCGGGAAGCGGTGCCCAGGCGCTCGCGAGGCCCAGCGCGGGCGCTCGCGCGAAACGCTCGAGCGCCCCGGTTCGAGAGGCGACCCACGCGAAGGCGACGAGGAGGGCGACCAGGCCGAAGACGGCCGTCGAGGGAGCGGAAGGGGCCGGCGCCGCGCGAAAGCTCGCCGCGAGCCCGCGGACCGCGAGCGGCGCAGACGCCACGCCGAACGTGCGGAGATCCATCGCTGCGGCGAACGCGGCGACACTCGCCACCACGCCGACGGCGTCAC
The DNA here is from genome assembly GCA_963731595.1 of uncultured delta proteobacterium. GTDB lineage: Bacteria > Myxococcota_A > Polyangia > Polyangiales > Polyangiaceae > DASXHD01. The sequence goes on along the minus strand of CAVSWE010000007.1, from coordinate 73,036 downwards.
GCCCCGACGCGCGCCGCGCGATCGCGCACGACGCGAGCCACGACGCGGCGACGACGGCGCCCGCGACGAGCGGCGCGAGCGGCAAGCTCGCGCACGCAGCGGCGAACGCGACGCGCGTCGGCAACAGACCCACCAGCCCGAGTCGGCTCGTCGGTCTCTCGCGCGCGAAGAGGAAACACGCGACCGCGGCGTGCACGAGGGCGAGGGCCGGCGCGCCGGCCACCGCGCCCGCGCCCGCGAGCGCGATCTCCCGCGCCGAGGAGCGCGCCGGCGCGACCGGTTCGCAGCGCCGACGCGCCGCTCACGAGCGACGCGAGCGCGAGCGACGACGCGACCGCGACTTGCCCGCTCGGCGCCGCGAAACCGATCGGGAAACGCGCGACCACCACGATTGCGCCGAGCGCGCCGAGCGCCCGCGCCGGCTCGTCGACCGAGGGCGCGAACGGAAACACACGCGCGCGCGCCGCGAGCCCGATCCCGAGGAGCGCGAGCACGATCGACGCCACCGAAAAACCGCCGAAGAACTTGCGACGCTCCAGCGCATCGCGTCCCGGCGTCGCAGCTGCCGCGGAGGAAGCGTCGCGCCACACGAGATCGTCCTGGAGGGTGCGAAACGTCGTCGTCGCGCCGCGCTCGGCGAGCAGCGCGGCCTCGTTCTCCGCTGCGTCGAAGCGCGGGATCACGTAGTCGTCGGCGCCCGGGCCCGGACGAAAGCGCGCCGCGTGCGGGCCTGCGGCGATGGGGACGTCCGCGAACGGCGCGACGACCGCCTTCTTTCGCGCGTCGCGGAGCCACGCCCCGTCGAAGAGGACGAACGCGCCCGGGAGCCCGCCGAACGAGAGCGATGCTCGCGCGCCACGGGCGAGCGGCGGCGTCGGACGCTCGTCGTCGTCGTCGTCGACCGGAGCCGTCTGCGCCTTGGGCCCGCTCGCCGCCACGACGACGCGCGGCTCGAGGTCCGGCGTGTACTGGCCGTCGATCCACGACCCGCCGAGCGCCCAAAAGAGAACGCCCGCCGCGCCGACGAGCGCGACGTCGGCGACGCGGTCCGCCACGCAATGTGTAGAATGCACATATCCGAGCGCGGCGCCGAGCAGCGACGCGACGCCGAACGCCAGCGCGAGGGTGGCGGCGCCGTCGGCGAGGACGACGAGCTGCATCGCGCTCGCAAGCGCGCAGAGCAGGCCGATGCGACGCGGCTTGCGCTGGGCCCAGACGAGGCGGGCCGCGACGAGCGAGACGGCCGCCGACGCGAGCGCGCCGAGCGGATCGAGCGCGAGCGCGAGCACGAGATCGAGCTGGCCGATGCGCGCCGCGACCCCGAGGTGCGCGAGGATCATCCGCTGCTCGCTCGGCCAACGCAGCGACCACGCGAAAAAGAGGGCCGCAAAGGCCGCTGCGGTGCCTAGCGCGGCGAGCGCGCGCCGCCGCGCTCGAGCGGGATCGCCGAACGCGAAGACGCCGAAGAGCGGCGCGAGCGCGAGCAAGAACGGGAGGACGCCGGGCGCCGGCCGGGCGAGCGGGCCGAGCACCTCAAACATGCGCTTCGACCTTGCGCGCGCGGCGAGAGAGGAACGCGTAGACGAGCAGCGCGCCGAGCAGGCCGGCGGTCATCCACCGCGGGTGGGCCACGCCGGACGCGATTGCGATGCTGTCGGGCCCGCGGTCGTCGACGAACGCGTAGAGCCGCTTCGCGTCCTCGATCCGGTCGACCTCGATCATGCGGGTGCCGAAGAGCGCGAGGTCGTCCTTGTTGCGCGCGTCGGTCACGACGCCGACGACGTTTTCCGTCCGGTAGGCGGCGCCGCGGATGCCGTCGATCCGGGCGTGCTGCACGCGGCCCAGCGAGTCCTCGGCCTCGAGGGCGCAGGACGCGCGCGCTCCCGTCCAGCTGCAGGTCACCGAGCGGTGCCGCGAGAATTGTAGAATGCACGCGATCACGACGACGATCGCCGCGAGATCGACGAGCCAGAAGAGCACTCGGCGGAGCGCGCGCATTCGCGTCCTTTTAGGCCAAACGACGCCCGAAGCCCACCCGCAACTGGATTTAGACGAGCGGGTCGACGCGGACGCGCGCGGCCGGGCGCGGCCAGGCGAGCTGAGCCGCGACGATCGCGGCGAACGCCGCGAGGGCGAACGTCGTCCCCGCGGCCAGGCCTCGCGAGGTCACGTGCTTCTCCCATGCCGAGGCGCCGAGACCCGCCGCCGCCGCGAGCGGGACCATGCGGAGCCACGACGAGCGAACGAGCGCGCCGAGCTTTTGCGGCGGAAGCGCGGCGCGAATGCGCTCGACCGCGAGCCCGCCGAGCGCGACCTTGAGCGCGAAGAGCGCCGTCGCGACCGCGACCATCGCGCCGCGAGCGTGCGCGCCGGCGATCGGCAGACGCCAGCCGCCGAAGAACACGACGACCGCCAGCGCGACGTGGAGCTGAGCCAGGAAGATCTCCGCGGCGCGCGGGAGCGCGGCGCCCTCGCCCTCTCCGGCGCGGCGCGCGACGAACGCGCAAAAGACGAGCGCGAGCACGAGGTGCGCAGGGCTCCGGAGCGCGAAGAATCCCCACGGCGCGGCGCCTTGCGCCGCCGTCAGCTCGTCGGCGCGGAGCGAGCCCGACACGACGAGCGCGAAGGCGAGCGCGAGCACCGCCGGTACGACGCGACTCGCGACGCCGAGGACCGCGCGCGAGCTCGAGCGCTCGTGCTCGGAGCCGACGAGCAGCGCGACCGCGAGCGCGCCGCTGAACGCGACGAGCGCGAGCACCGACACGTCCGCCGCCGGGAGCAGGAGCGGCAGCGCCGCCGCGGTGACGACCCCCGTCACGCGCGCGAAGGCGGATTGCGCTCGCCCGCTCTCCGCGGGGCGTCGTCCGGCGAGCCTTCGCTTCAGCCAGAGCACTCTGCGCCCGGGCGAGGCCGCGAGGAGCGCGAGGAGCGCGGCGACGGCCGCGACGATCGCGGCGGGCCACGCGAACCTGCGCGGCGTCTCGAGCCGCGCGCCGTCGAGCGGGAGCGCGTGCAGCTCCTCGCCCCCGCCGCCGCGACGCACGACGAGCGGCAGCGAGCCGACGCCCGCGGGGGGCGCGAGGTCCGCGACGCCGAGCGCGCGCACGCCGTTCGCCGACACGATCACGTCGTCCGGCAAGAGCCCCGCCTTCGCCGAGCGCGACGCGGGCTCCACGCCCGTGACGACGAGCCCGCCCGCCGGACGGGTCTCGACGTGCAACCCCGCCGCGCGCGCGAGCCTGTCGCCGTCCTCGGCGTCCGCGAGATAACGCGCCTGGCCGGCCGCGGTCGGCTCCGCGTCGATGGTTGCATGTTGCAAACTTCCCGAGACCGGCGGCGCGCCGGGCGTCTGCGCGGCGAAGACGACCGTGACCGTCCCCTCGAACGTCGTGTGCGCGGCGCTCGAGCCTGCGCCGCAGAACGACGCGAGCAAATCGTCGGTGACCGCGATCTCGATTCGGTCCGGCGCGACGACGTCGCCCTGCGTATCGATCTCCGCCGTGTCCTCGACCGTCTCGGCGGGCCGGTGGAGCGCGCCCTCGAAGACGACGCGCGCCTTGCGTCCCTGTGGGAATCCCGCGCCGTCGATCTCGAGCTTGTCGCCGAGCTCGATCTGCTTGGGCGCCACCCCCCCGAGCTGCACGAGCGCCACGAGCGGGTCGCCCTCGCACGCGGCGAGCGCGAGCCCGAACGCGAGGGCCACTCCGACGGCGAGCGCGGAACGCATGACTTTCCAGATATCGCGCCCCTCGGGGATGGGAAAAGTTCTCGGCCGGCCCCGTGCTAGGGTCGGAGCATGGCCGTTCACGCAATCGTCCTCGCGGGCGGCGCAGGCACGCGTTTTTGGCCGGCGTCGCGCGGCGCGCAGCCCAAGCAGCTCCTCCCGCTCGTCGGCGACGAGTCGCTGCTCGCGGCCACCGTTCGGCGCATCGCGCCGATGGTGCCGCCCGAGCGCGTGCTCGTCGCGACCGGCGCGCACCTGCTCGAGGCGACGCGCGCCGCGCTCCCGCACGTGCCGGCCGAGAACTTCCTCGCCGAGCCCGCGCCGCGCAACACCGCGCCCGCGATCGCGTGGGCGACCGCCGTCGCCGCGCGCCGCGATCCCGAGGCGACGTGCATGGTGTTGCCGAGCGATCACTTCATCGCCGCTCCGGATGCGTTCCGCGCCGCGGTCGCGAGCGCGCTCGAGGGCGCGCGACGCGGCTTCTTGACGACCCTCGGCATCCGCCCGACGCGCCCGGAGACCGGCTACGGCTACGTCGAGCTCGGAGGGAAAATCGACGGCGACGTCTTCGAAGCGCGGCGCTTCGTCGAGAAGCCTTCGCTCGACGTCGCGGAGGGTTACGTCGCGTCCGGGAAATACCTCTGGAACGCGGGCATGTTCTTCTACGGCGCGCGCGCCATGCTCGACGCGCTCGCCGAGCACCTGCCCGAGATCGCGCGCGCGGTCGCGAGCGACGCGCCCGTTCCACCCGGGTTCGCGACGCTGCCGTCGATCTCGATCGACAAGGGCGTCATGGAGAAGGCAGCGCGCGTCGCGGTCGTGCCGGGCGATTTCGGTTGGAGCGATCTCGGCAGCTGGCAGAGCGCGTGGGAGCTCGCGGAGAAAGACGCTGACGACAACGTGCTGCCCGCGGGCGCGGTCGCGGTCGACGCGCGCGGCAACCTCGTCTGGGAGCGCGCGAAGACGAAGCGCACCTACGCGCTCGTCGGCGTCTCGGATCTCGTGGTCGTCGAGACCGACGACGCGGTGCTCATCGTCCCGCGCGAGCGCGCGCAGGACGTCCGGCTGGTGGTCGAGAAGCTGCGCGCCGCCGGCAGCCGATGCGTCTGATCCGCTGGGTCCTCCCGGCGATTTGCGCGTGCACGCGGACCCCCGCGCCGCCGCCGCCAGCTGAAACCTCCGCGGCGAGCGCCACGACCAGCGCGACGGCGAGCGCACCGCCGCCGGCCGCCCTGACCGCGGCGCCTCCGGCTCACCCCGAGCGCGCCTTCGCCCTCCCGCCCGACGCCTCCTGCAAGGGCGATCTCCGCTGCCTCGTCGAGCACGCTCACGCCTCCGACGAAAAGACGCGCGCGCTCGCCCTCGCGCTCTTCGACGAGACCGGCGACGTCGCGGGGACCGAGCACGAGCAGACGATGGACGGCGGTTTTCGCGGGACGCTCCACATCTATCCGGCGCTGCCGACCGGCGACGCGCGCGTCCAGCTCGAGCGCGTGCTCGCCGCGGCGCGCGACTTCGATTGGTTCTTCGCCGAGCTCCGCGCCAAGGGCGCGGCCGAAGGCCCGAACGGCGCCCCGTACCGGTGGCGCGATCTCACGTTTCGATTTTTCCGTTCGGCGAGCGGCCCGACCGATCGCGAGGTGCCGCGCACGACGCCCTCGGCCTACGCCGACGGCCCCGAGCCCATGCCGCACGACGCGAGCGATCCGATCGCCTTCTCGCTCGCCTACAACGTGAAGGGCTCGCTCCTCGGCAGCGAGACCGGCGTTCGAGAAACAGTTTTTCACGAAGTTTTCCACATGAACGACGCAGCCCACGGCGACTGGTCGCGCCGCGCGCTCGGCGCCGACTACGCCGCGATCCTCGCCCGATGCGGCGCGATGAACGTCGCGTGTCTGCGGCCTTACGCGCCCAACGACACGAGGGTCCGCGGCGGGACGTTCTACGCGTTCGAGCCGAACAACGGCCTGCCGGTGCGGGAGTATGCGGCCGAGCTGGCGCTGCGCTGGTACAAGGAGCAGCGCGCCGTCCTCCGCGGCGAGCGCTTGCCGATGGGAGGGCGCGCGTTCAAGTGCGGACCGCCTGAAAATAGGCGATCCTGGGGCGCTCTCGTGAAGGAGTTCTTCGCAATCGATCTGGTGCCGCCGTGCCCGTGATGGTAATCGCAAGACCCTTCCAGCCTCGCCGCGAGACGCTCGCGCCGAGCGGGCCTGGCGAGTAGCGAATCATGAGCGACGAGCACGAATCGCCCGAGTCCGAGAGCCGCGAGGACGCGTATCACATCTCGCTGCCCGCGTTCGAAGGCCCGCTCGACCTTCTGCTGCACCTCTGCCAAAAGCACGAGCTGAACATCCTCGAGATCCCGATCAGCTTCGTCACCGAGAAATACCTCGAGTACCTCGCCGTCATGCAGCTGATGAACCTCGATCTCGCGAGTGAGTACCTCTTGATGGCGGCGACGCTCGCGCACATCAAGTCCAAGTCGCTCCTTCCCTCGCCGCCGCCCGGACAAGAGGACGACGAGCTCACGCTCGAGGAGATGGACCCGCGCGAGGCGCTCATCCGGCGGCTCCTCGAGTATCAAAAGTACAAGGAGGCGGGCGAGAAGCTCGCGGCGCGCGGCATCGCCGGGCGCGACGTGTTCGGTCGCGGGTCGAAGGTCGAAGAGGCGCAGCCCGAGGGGCTCCCGCCGCTCGCCGACGTGCCGCTCTTCTCGCTCGTCGAGGCCTTCCAGCGCGTCCTCGCGCGAGCGAAGGTGAAGATCTCGCACGAGGTCGTCGCCGATCGCATCAGCATCACCGATCGCATCCACCAGCTCTACGACAAGCTCTCGGTCGCGCGCCGCGCCGAGTTCGATCAGCTCTTCGACATCGAGGGGGAGGTCACGCGGTTCGACCTCGTCGTCACGTTCCTCGCGGTGCTCGAGATGACCCGCCTGCGCATGATGCGTCTCTACCAAGTCGAGCCGCTCGGTCCGCTCCACGTCGAGCTGAACGACGAGGCGGACGCGACTCAGGTCCCCGAAGGTTGACCATGCCGAAGAAACCGACCGTCACAGACGTCGAAGCCACAGTCGATCTCACGGGCTCGAGCCCGGACCTCCCGCTCCGCGAGGACGAGGACGCCGCCGTCCTCGAACCCGAGCCCGAGTCCGACGACGTCGTCGAATCCGACGAGGATCCGGAGACCATCCCCAGCGTCGTCTCGATCGACGCGAGCAGCGAGCAGGCGGCGCGCAAGCATCTGCGCGGCCTCGTCGAGGCGCTCGTCTTCGTGGCCGACCAGCCGATTCGACCGGCGGAGATCGGCAAGCTGGCGCACGCGCCCTCGCGCCAGATCAAAGAGGTGCTCGAGGAGCTCCGTGCAGAATACACGGGTCGCGGGATGCAGCTCGAGGAGATCGCCGGCGGCTACGCGTTTCGCACCAACGTCGTCTACGCGCCCTTCGTCCGCGACCTCGTCGGGCAGAAGCCGGTGAAGCTGACGCGCGCCCAGCTCGAGACGCTGGCAATCGTCGCCTACCGCCAGCCCGTCACGCGCCCGGAGATCGACGACGTGCGCGGCGTCGACTGCGGGCCGGTCCTGCGCACGCTGCTCGAGCGCGATCTCGTGCGCATCCTCGGGAAGAAGGAGGAAGCGGGCCGGCCGATCCTGTACGGGACGTCGGCGGGGTTCCTGCAGCTCTTCGGGCTCAAGTCGCTCAAGGACTTGCCGACGCTGCGCGAGTTCACCGAGCTGAACGAGGACAGCAAGCGCGTCGTCGAGCGCGAGCTCGGCGATCAGCTCGAGGAGAAGCTCGGCGGCGCGGCCAATCCCGAGCTCCCGCCGCCGACCGATCCCGCCGAGGGCGATCGCCCGACGCTCGAGAGCGCGACGGAGCACGAAGAAGAGCTCGCCCACGACGCCGCGCCCGCGGCGGAAGCTGCGGAAAATCCCGAGAAGCCCGAAGAGCACGCTGAGGGCGCCGCGGACGACGACGATGACGACGACGACGACGATGACGACTGGGACGACGACGACGACGACGACGACGACGACGACGACGACGACGAGTGACCGCGGTCAGCGGTAGGTCGTCTCGAGCTGCGCCGTCCCGGCGGCGGCGAACGGGCAGAAGCAAGCGGGCTTGCAGCCGCGCTTGCGGACGAGCGGGTCGCAGGTCTCGCACTCGGCGAGCTTCTCGCATGGCGAGCGGTGCTGAAACTCCTCGCGACCGCGAAACGACGCGCCGACGACGGCGTGCGTCGCGGGATTAATCGTGATCGTGCCGTGAAGCGTCGCGCGCGTCTTCGCGCGCGATTGCATCGTGTCCGACTCGAGCTCGACCTTCACGGTCACGTCGAGGGTCGAGCCCGTGACGCGGTCGACCGCGGCCTCGCACGTCGCGTCGGCGCCGAGGCCCGTGGCCACGAAGCACGCGGTCGTCGCGGCGTCGCCCGCGAGCGACCCGGTGCGCGGCTCAATCGGCGCGAGCTTCGGCGCTTCGGGCTCTCTCGTGGCGAGGCGCGCGATGTACGGCCGCACGGCGACCGGCGTGGTCATGATCTCGGTGACCACGGTGACCTTGCCCGGGGGGCGCGCGGCGCCCGCGTCCACGACCGGCGCCGGCGACGCAGAAGCCGACGCGACCGGCGGCCGGGCCGAGGGCACGGGATCCGGCGCCGTCGCGGGCGGCGGCGCGTTCGGCGAGCACGCGACCACGAGCGCGAGCAGGCCGACCTTCGCCCGCGCTTCCTTCGACGTCATTCGTCGGCCGCCGGATCCGTGTATTTTGCAGCCAATTTGGCGACCTCGTCGCGGAGCTTCTTGTGGGCCGCGAGCTTGCGCAGGAGCTCCCACGTGAGCGGGTCGGCGAGCGCCTTCACCGGGTTCTCGCCCTTGGATTTGCGCGGGATCGCCCCCGGCCCGCGCGCGCGGAGCGCGTTCATCTCGTCGACGAATTTTTTCGTGGGAAAGAGCTCGCCGCGCTCCCACGCGAGGACCGTGGCCTGCTCGAGCCCCAGCGCCGCGGCGAGCTCCTTCGCGGTGCACGAAAGATCCTTGCGGAGCGCCTTCAGCTCGTCCGGGCTCACGTCTGGCTGCCTCCGGCGATGGTCATGCGCGCGACGCGGATGGTCGGCGCGGCCGTGGCGGTGCGGAGATCGAGATCGCTGCCGACGACGTCGATCGATTTGAGCATGTCGTCGACGTTGAGCGAGATGGTGACCTCGCTGACCGGATACGCGAGCTCGCCGTTCTCGATCCAGAAACCGGACGCGCCGCGCGAAAAATCGCCGGTCGTCGCGTTGAAGCCGAAGCCCATCATCTCGGTCACGTAGAGACCGCGCTTGGTCGTCTTGACGATGTCCTCGTTCGAGTCGGTGCCGGGCTGCAGCACGAAATTCGTGGTGCTCGCGCCGACGCCCGCGCCGCCGCCGCGCGACGCGTTGCCGGTGCTCTGCCGCCCGAGCTTGCGCGCCGAGTAGCTGTCGCAGAGAAAGGTCTGCAGGATTCCCTTCTCGACGACGACGTTCTTGCGGCTCGCGAGGCCTTCGCCGTCGTAGGGGCGCGACCCCGGCGCACGCGGGATGAGCGGGTCGTCGACCACGGTCACGAGATCGCTCGCGATGCGCGTCCCCTCGCGGCCGATGAGGTAGCTCGACTTGCGCCAGATGGAGCTCCCGAGAACGCAGCTCGCGAGCAGGCCGAGGATCGAGCGCGCCGCGTCGGGATCGAAGACGACGGGCGCCTCGGTCGTCGCGACGGTGCGCGCGCCGAGCTTTCGCAGCGTGCGGCGCGCCGCTTCGCGTCCGACCGCCTCGGCCGGCTCGAGATCGTCGAAGAAGCGCTTCGCGGTCCAGTGGTAGCCGCGCCGCTTCTTGCCACCGCTGTCCTCGGCGACCGGCACGACGCTGAGCGACGTGTACGAGCCCTCGTAGGACGCGCGAAACCCGCTCGAGAGGACGAACGCCGCGCCGCCCGCGGTTCGCCCGAACGTCGCGCCCTCGCTGTTCGTGATGCGCGCGTCGAACCCGCGCGCCGCGTCCTCGCCACGCCGCGCGATCGCGATCGCCTCGGCCGCGTCGATCGACCCTCCCTTCGGATCGAAGAGCTCGAGGGCCGGCGCGTTCTTCGGGTCGCACAAGAGCGCCTGATCGGCGGGGCCGGCGAACGGATCCTCCTGCGAGAGCTCGGCGAGCTCGAGCGCGTCGCTCACGAAGCGCGCGATGCCCGCCTCGGAGAGATCGCTCGTCGAGGTCGACGCGACGTGCTTGCCCTTCATCACGCGGAGCCCGGCGGAGTGATGCCCCGCCTCTTCCACGAGCTCCGGCTCGCCGAGCCGCACCTTCGCCGAGAGCTCGGCGCCGCTTCGAACGATGCATTCTGCAACCGTCGCGCCGCCCTTCGTCGCGCGCGCGACGATCGCGTCGCCGAGAGCGAGGAGCTCGTCCAGTCCGCGTCCTTTGGTAGACATGGGGCGAAACCTAACACGGGGGGAGGCGGGGATCATTTCTCCCCCCGCTCGTGCGTCGCGCCGGCCGCAGCGAGCGCACCGCGTCCGAGCCGACGCTTGCGGGCGAGCCCTGCGCGACGCGCTTCGCGATACCCGAAGGGGTGCGAGCGGCCCCCTCTTGCCGTCGGCCTTCGGCCGCCGACGAGGTGGGTGGGGTGCCCGCTGCCCGGGTTTGACTCCGTCGGCGACATTGCCGTCCGACCGGCAACGTTGCCGGTCAGAGCTCGGCGCGCACGATCGCGACCACATGTGACGTGCCGCGCACGGAATGTCGCCGTGCTACTTGCACGGCGACCTGCCGCCGCACGCGGGGCCCGAGCTTGCGTCCGCGAAGCTGCGCCCAGAGCAGCTCCTCGGTGCGCGTAGGAGCCATGCGCATTTCGCGAGCGAATCGGGTGAGGGTGAAGAGCGAAGGGCCGACGGGTGAGTGGTTCATGCCGTCCCAAGCGAAAGAAGCGTGACGGCCGCCCACGCACGCTGGGACCAGTGGCTCGGCCGGCGCGCTTCTTTCGCGCTAGGCATGAACCACTCGCCCGGCGGATCTTCGCGTGCGCTCACTCGAAGCGCCACGAACTGCGAGCGCCGCCAATTGAGTTCCACAAGAGAGCCCAGTGGACACCCCGCCCACCTCGCGATTTGGCGAAGGCAAATCGCAAGAGGGGGCCGCTCGCGCGCAGCCGACGCGCGCAAGCAAAACACGACGAGCCAGGGTCAGCGCGCTCGTCGGAGCTCGTCGTGTTTTGCGAGCACGTCGGCGAGCACGAGCGGGGGGAGAAAAAGAGGGGGGTCCCTAAGTCAGCGTCGCCAAAAACTCCGCGATCTGCGGCAACGGCATCTCCTTCGTCGCGATCCCCGCGCGCACCACGGCTCCTGGCATCCCGTACACGACCGCCGTCTCCGCCGACTCCGCGATCACCATTCCGCCCGCCGCGCGGATCGCGCGCGCGCCCTCGACGCCGTCGTCGCCCATTCCCGTCAGCACGATCCCGATCGCGCGCGGGCCCGCGACGGCCACGCTGCGCAAGAGCTTGTCGCCGCTCGGCACGTAACGATCGGTGCTCGTCGGTGGCGAGAGCTTCGCGAAGAACGCGAGGTCCTGCATGACGACCTCCATGCACTGCCGGCCGGGGCAGACGAGGCCGCTCTTCGCGAAGAGGCGATCGCCGTCTTGCGCTTCGGAGAAACGGATGGGCCCGCGCTTCGCCAAGCGCTCGGCGAACGTGCGCGTGAACTTGTCGGGCATGTGCTGCGCGACGACGAATGCCGCGGGGACGGGCTTCACGATCCGTCCGAAGATGTCGAGCAGCGCGCCGGGCCCGCCGGTCGAGCACGCGATGCCGACGACCCACCGGGGCGCGTAGTCGCCGGACCACTTGAGCGACGGCCGGCCGTCGGAGCTCGGCGGCTCGCCGTCCGAAAAAATCCCGCTCGGCATTCGCCGCGTCGGCGGGAGACGAAGCAGCTTCGGCTTGATCGTGCGGAGCGCGAGCACCTTCGCGAGGATCTGATCCTTGAGCTCGCGCGCGTCGGGCGCGATTTTCTGATCGGGCTTGGTCACGAAGTCGAGCGCGCCGAGCTCGAGCGCCTTGAAGACGTTCTCTTTCTGCGCGTACGACGAGACGACGATCACGGGCGTCGGTTGCTTCGACATCAGGATGCGCAAGAACGTGAAGCCGTCCATGCGCGGCATCTCGAGGTCGAGCGTGATGACGTCCGGGTGCAGCAGCGTCGCGAGGCGCAAGGCCTCCTCGCCGTCGGCCGCCTTGCCGACCACCTCGATGTCCGGATGCCCCGCGAAGATGTCGGCGATGTTTCGCCGGTTGTACGCGGAGTCGTCGACGATGAGCACGCGAAGCTTCGTCACGTGCCAGAATCCCCCTCGCGCATTCCCGTCGGCTTTCGGTACACGAGATCTTCGCGCAAGTGTAACAGCTCGAACGCCGTGGTCACGTTCAGAAGCGACTCGGAGTGTCCGAGCAGCAGGACGCCGCCCGGGTAGAGCCGCTCGTGGAACATGTCGATGGTGCGCTTTCGCGCGTGCGCGTCGAAATAAATGAGCACGTTTCGGCAGAAGATCGCGTCGATTCGACCGAGCAGGCGCGCGCGCTCCTGATCGAGGAGGTTCATGGAGCCGAAGTGGCAGAGCGCGCGTACGCGGTCGATCACGTGGAAGCCGTCGGGGCGCTCGACGAAGAACGCGCGCTTCATCTCCGCCGGCGTCGAGCGAAAGCTCGATGGACCGTACACGGCGCGGCGCGCGACGGCGATGCATCGCTTCGAGATGTCCGAGCCGAAGATGCGCACGTCCCAGCCGTCGAAGAGCCCCGACTGGAGGACGAGCATCGCGATGGTGTAGGCCTCTTCGCCGGTCGAACAGCCGGCGCTCCAGAGCGCGAGGCGCTTGCGGTTCTGCGCCTGCTCGTGGAGCATCGGCAGCACCTCGGTCGCGAACGAGCGGAGCTGGTAGTCCTCGCGGAAGAAATACGTCTCGTTGGTCGTGAGGAGCTCGACGGCCTCCTCCCACTCCGACGCGGCGCGCGGGTTGAAGCGGAGGTACTGGTAGTAGTCGGAGAAGTTCGGCACGCCGACGACCGCGAGCCGCTCGCGCAGGCGCCGCTCGATCGACGGGCGCGAGTCGGGCGAGAAGCTGAGGCCCGTGCGCTGCGCGAACAGATCGCGCAGCAGGCGGAATTCCTCCGGCTGCAGCAGCCCGCCGGCTTCGTAAGACGAACGGCTCACGTCGTCTCCGAGCCTCCCCAGGGGTCGCCGCCCGCGCCGAAGAGATCGGGGCCGGCGAGCGCGATCATGATCGCCTCGCGCACCGACGCGTCGCTCTCGCGCTCGAGACGCGCGCGGAGGAGCGCGAGGGCGTCGTCGCTCCCCTCGGCGCCGAGCACCTCGGCCGCGACGCGACGCACCTCCCACGAGCGGTGATCGAGCGCGCGACCGACGTGCTCGAGGGCGCGGACGCTCGGCGCGCGACCGAGCTCGGAGAGCGCGAGCTTCACGACCTCGTCGCTCGGGTGGAGGAGCGCGCCCTCGAGGCCCGCTTCGCCCCGCTCGCCGAGCCTGCCGAGCGCGCGCACCGCGGCGCTCGCGATCGCCGGGTCCTCCCGCGCGACGAGGCGCGTGCAGACGCCCTCGGCGCGCGCCGCGTCCGCTTCGGAGAGCGCGGAGACGGCGGCGGCGACGATCTCGGGGTCGCTCACCGACGCGACGAGCGCCGAGAGCGCGTCGCCGTGCCGCAAGGCCCCGAGCGCGCGGATCGCGGCGAGCTGCACGTCGCGATCTTCGTCGGCCAGCGCCGTCGCGACGCGCTCGCCAGCGACCGGTCCGCCGATCGTGGCGAAGGCTTCGATCGCCGCGCGGCGCGTGGCCGGGTCGCCCGCGCCGAGCGCGCGCTCGAGGTACTCGGTCGAGCGCGGGGGCGAGCCGCGCAGCGCGGCGAGCAGGACGCACCCGGCGATCGTCTTGCCCGGATCGCCGGCGAGACGGTCGAACGCGGCGAGCGCATCCGCCGGGTGCTTCTCGGCGAGCGACTCGATGGCGAGCGCCGCCGAACGCGGAGCGCGATCGCCCGTCGCGAAGAGCGCGAGGCGCTCGATGTCGCTCCCCTCGCCGACCGCGCCGAGCACCTGCGCGGCGGCGGCGGCGACCTCCGGGTCGGCGTGACCGAGCGTCGCGCGGACGACGGCGAGCGCGCGTTCGTCGAGCGCGCCGGTGAGCGTCGGCACGACGAGCAGGAGCGCGGCGTGGCGCGACGGCGGCTCGCGCTCGCCCACGGCGAGCAGCGCCGGGAGCGCCGCCGCGCCGAGCAGCGAGACGGCGGCCTCCGCCGAGCGCGCGAGCATCGGGTCGAGGAGCGCGCGCACGATCGCGGGCGCCGCCTCCGCGTCGCCGAGGATCGCGAGCAAGGTGAGCGCCGCGCCGTGCGACTGCGGCGTCCCCTCGTCTTGGGTCTGCGCCGTCCCGCCTTCGACGGAGCCGGCGAGGAGCGCCCGCACGCGCGCCCCCGCGTCGCGCGCCTGGAGCTTCGCGGCGACCGCGTCGACCGGGAGGCCCTTGCCCATCGCCGCGTGCATCCACTCGGCGAGCGCGGTCATCGCGGCGCGCGCGTGCGCGACGTTCGGGTCGAAGAACGCTTCCGCGAGCGCCTCGCCGCACGCCGGGTCGATGCACCGAGCGCACACGCCGAGCACCGCGCCGCGGAGCAGCGGATCGCTCATGTGCGGCGCGAGGAGCTTCCACTCGAGCGACGCGCCGACGCGCGCGAGCGCGCCGAGCGACGCGAGCTTGAGCATCGGCTCGCCGCGCGGGAGCACGGACCGAAGCGCGCGAACCGCGATCTTCCGCGCGTCCTCGCCGGCGTGCGCGCTCGCTCCCAGAGCCTCGGCCGCCGCCTGGCGGACGTTCGGGTCCTCGTCGGCGAGCGTCGCGGCGAGCGCCTCGGCGCTGCGCGGATTGGGCACGCCGCCGAGCACCTCGACCGCGAGCTTGCGCCCGTCGGCGTCCAGCGTTCGGAGCGCGGCCACCGCCGTGGGGACTGCGTCCGGGCCGATCGCCGCGAGCGCCTCGACGGCCGAGTTCCGAAGGCCGACGTTGTCGCGGTCGCCGAGCGCGCGCAGGAGCTCACCGAGCACCTCGGAGCGTCGCGGCGACGCCTTGGCCGAGAGCGCAGCCTCCTTTCGTACGCGCCAATCGGTGTCCGCGAGCGCCCGGGCGATCCGCGCCGCCGCGTCGGGTCGCTCGTCGGCGGCGAGCGCTTGCGCCGCGAGACGCCGCACCTCGGGGTCCGGCGAGGCGAGGTCTTCGTCGCTCATGTTCCCTCTCGTGGCGGGTGGGTCCTGCTGGGCACCGCGGCGTCCTCGACGAGGCGCGGGTCCACCATCTCGGCGAGGCGTTCGACGTCGAGGATGAAGACCATCGCTTGACCGTGCGTCGTCACGCCGCCGAGGCTGCGGACGTCGTCGCCGTCGGAGAGCGCGGGCGCCGGTCGCACGTCGCCGCTCCGGAACACCTCGGTGACCGAGTCGACGACCAGCGCGAAGGAGACGTCCTCGTGCCGCACGACGATCCACTTGGTGCGCGGCGTGACTTGCGTCTTTCGAAGCCCGAACCTCGTGCGCAAGTCGACGACGGCCACGACCTCGTCGCGGTAGTCGGCGACGCCGACGATCCACGGCGGCGCGCTCGGGAGCGGCACGGTCGCGAGCGGGTTCACGATCTCGCGTACGGCCGCGATGTTCACCGCGTAGCGGACTTCGTCGACGGTGCACTCGACCAAGTTCTTCGAAGGATCTTTGCGTCTTTGGCGTTCCATTCGACTTAGCCCGCGATCGCCGCCCGCAAATCGAGGAGCACGAGCACGAGATCCTCTCTCTCCTTGGGTCGCCCCACGCCGACGAGGTACGCCGGCTGCTCCCCGCCGAGGACGCTCGCGCCCTCGACCTCCGACTCGGCGAGCCGAAACACGCTCATCACCTCGTCGACGAGGAGCCCGACGTGCTCGTCGGTGGCGAGCTCGACGAGCAAGATGCGGCTCTTGGCGTCGAGGGGCGACTCCGGCAGCGCGAAGCGGCGCCGGAGATCCATGACGGTGACGAGCCGGCCGCGCACGCTCGTGACGCCGATGATGGGCGAGGGCGCGCGCGGCACCTCCGTGATCGGCGGCGGGCGCAGGATCTCGCCGACGACCGAGATGCGCACGGCGTACGTGTCGCCCGCGAGCATGAACGCGAGGTATTCGGTGCGCTTTTCGTCGCGCGACTTGACCATCGCCGTCATGCCGGGAGCCTCCCTGCGAAGCGATCGGCGAGCTTTTCGTAGCCGACGAACGCGTCCTCGACGAGCGTCGAGGCGTCGAGCACGAGCGCGACGCGCTGGTCGCCGAGCTCGGTCGCGCCGGCGAACCCGCGCGCGGCGCGCAGCGTGCGCCCGAGCGCCTTGATGACGATGTCCTGCTGCCCGATGAGGCCGTCGACGACGAACCCGACGCGCCGGTTGCCGACCGAGGTCACGACGACGAACCCGTGCGACGGCGGCGAGCTCGTGGTGTGCCCGAAGAGCCGCGCGAGGCTGCACACCGGCAACGTCGCGCCGCGCACGGTCATCACCTCGCGGCCCTCGAACGAGCGGGCGCCCGAGGGGTCGTAGACGATCGCCTCTTCGACGCTGGCGAGCGGCATCGCGTAGGTGCGGCCGGCGACCTCCACGAAGAGCACGCTGATGATCGCGAGCGTGATCGGGAGCGTGATGGTGATCTTGGTGCCGATGCCGACGTCGCTCGTGACCTCGACGACGCCGCCGAGCTTGCCGATGTTCGTCTTCACGATGTCCATGCCGACGCCGCGACCTGAAAGATCCGTCGCCTCCTCGCGCGTCGTGAAGCCGGGGCGGAAGATGAGGCTCAGCGCGTCGCGCGGCGCGAGCTCTCGCGCCTCGTCGGGCGTGAGGATGCCGCGCTGCACGGCGACGGCGGCGAGCGCCGTCGGATCCATGCCGCGGCCGTCGTCCTCGACCTCGAGCAGGACCTGGTTTCCCTTCTGGAACGCGTTCAGCGCGATCGTGCCGAGCGGCGGCTTTCCCGCGCGCAGGCGCTCCTCGCGGCTCTCGATGCCGTGGTCGAGCGCGTTGCGGATCATGTGCATCAAGGGATCGCTGAGCTCCTCGACGATGAGCTTGTCGAGCTCGGTCTCGGCGCCCGTGATGACGAGGTGCACTTGCTTGTCGTGCTCGCGCGAGAGCTGGCGGACGACGCGCGCGAGCTTCTCGAAGGCTTGTCCGAGCGGCACCATGCGCACCTCGAGGATGCCGCCCTGCATCTGCCCGAGGTGTCGCTCGAACGAGCGGTGCAGGCGCAAGAGCTCCTGCATCAGCGGTCGCATGTCCGGGCGATTCCGAAGCCGGTCGACGACGGTCATGAGCTCGGTGCGCACGATCGCGAGCTCGCCGACGACGTTCATCAGGTGATCGAGCTTGCGGATGTCGACGCGGACGGTCTGCGTCACCGAGCGCAGCGACATCTCGCGCGCCTCGGGCGGCGCGAGCGACGGCACGGGCGCCGGCGGGGGCGGCAGGTCGCCGATCACCTGCGTCCCGGCCTCGGGGTTGAAAGACGGCGCGAGGCTCACGTGCTGCGGCGGCGGCGCGACGGACAGCGACGGGCGACCGTGCGCCATCGGCCGGCGCGGGACCTCGTCGATGGCGAGGCGGTGCGTCCCGAGATCGCGGCGGAGCACGTCGACCGGCTCCTTGCTCGCGATGAGGATCTCGAGCTCGATCGCGTCGACGTCGGTGCCGCCGCCGGTCGGCAGGTACGTGATGATCTCGCCGTGCGGGCGCGCGGCCGCCTTGAGCTCGTCGAGCGCCGAATCGATCGTCGCGAGCGGAAACTGCACGCGCAGCTTGTAGAGCGACATCCCGTTCTGGATGTTGGTCCGCAGGCGGTGCTCCTCGTACTCGGTGAGCACGCCGAGCAGGCCCGGGTCGAGCTCGTATTGGGCCACCGGCGACGCGCCGCCGGCGCGCCCGCGGTGCGACACCTCGCCGAGCGCGACGAGGAGCGCCTCGACGTCGGCCGACGGATCGGCGCCGCTGCCGCGCTCGACCGTGAGGAGGAGCCCGTAGAGCTCGACCGCGCGAAATACCGAGTCGAGCACGCGCTGCGAGAGCTCGATGCGACCGAGGCGCAGATTGTCGAGGACCTCCTCGAGCTCGTGCGAGAGGCCCGACATCATCGACGCGCCGAAGAGGCCCGAGAGGCCCTTCAGCGTGTGGACCGCGCGAAAGACGTCGTTGATCAGCTCGGGGTCCGAGCGCCCGCCCTTCGCGAGCTCGTCGAGCGCGAGCACGTCGCGCCCGAGGCCGTCGATGAGCTCCTGCGCCTCCGACAGGAACTCCTCGCGCGCCCGATCGTTCTCGCCTTTTCCGCCGCCGCCTTGCTCGGCCATCAGGCGCTCCGAGCGGCCAGTACTTCGGCGCACGCGGCGACGAGCTGCTCGGCGGCGAAGGGTTTGGGGACGAACTTGTTCGCGCCAAGGGCGAGCCCGCGCTCGATGTCGCGCTCGGTCGACTGCGTCGAGATGATGAGGAGCGGCGTCTTTCTGTGGTGCTCGCTCTTTCGCACGAACGCGATGAGCTCGAGGCCGTTGATGTCGACCATGTTGATGTCGGTGATGATGAGGTCGTAAGGACCGCGCGGGAGAAGGCGCATCGCCTCGAAGCCGGACCGGGCCTCGGTCACCTCGGTCGACCCGAGCTTCTCGGCGAAGGTCTCTCCCTCGAGCACCGCGCGCACGAACGCGCGCGTCGATGCCGAATCCTCGACGACGAGCACACGTCGCGCCATGGGGGGATCGTACAATAAATCAACCGAGCGCGGCCATCAGCGTCTCTTTCCGTCGCCGGAGGAGCGCGCTCGCCCGCGGCAGGAGCAGGCGCTGCGCGCTCGCCGCGACGACGAGCAGCGCCGCCGCGACGAGCGGGCGGTACCCGGGCGCCCTGTGCGCGAGCACGGCGAACGCGATGCCGAGCGTGCCGCCGAAGACGAGCGACATGAAGAGCGCGACGAGCACGAGCCCGATCGGCGTCGCGTTCGATTGCATGCGCTTGCGCGGAAGCATGCGCGGCATGAGCACGCTCGTCGCGCGCCCGACGGCGTTCTCGGTCGAGACCATCGCGAAGAACACGAGAACGCCCGAGGCGAGCTCGACGAGCGAGGGTCGCTGCACGAACGCGAGGAAGACCGCGAGCGACGCAGCCTGGAGCGTTTGGTACGCGAGCAGCCCGCGCGCTTTGCCCCGCCAGACGTCGGCCTCGTCGATCGGCAGGAGGAGGAGCGCCTTGGTGCCGTGCGCGTCCAGGCCGAATTGGTTGAGCTGGAACTGCGTCCCGAGGAGGGCGACGTAGATGAACGCGGCCGGCACGGCCCACGGCGCGCGTCCGACGAGCATGGTGAGCGGGCCGCGCACGAGGACGACGACCACGAGCGGGAAGACGAGGCCGAAGCGACCGACGCGGCTGTCCAGGATGGTTGCAAACTGCAACCTCGCGACGCCGGCGACCGCCGTGCGGAACGTCCAGAGCTTCTCGGGCGGCTGGTCGCCGTCGGCGGCGCCCTCGGCGTCGCGCGCGAGCGCACGCGCCGCGGCGAGCGTCACGAGCGCGAGCGCGCCGAGCGGAATGGCCTGGTACGCGAGCGCCCGCGCGAGGTGACCTTCGACGAGCGCGCCGAGCGAGCGCGCCGTCCACGTCGTCGGCAAGATCATCGCCGCGTGCTCGAGCGGCCCGCGTGCGCGCGCGGCGAGCGCTAGCGCCGCGCTCATGGGGTCGGACGGCTGGCTCGCCATCGTCGGGACCATCGCGCCGAACACGATCCCGACGGCGAGCACGAGCGCGAGGACGTTCAGCGCCACGCGCAAGCGCCGAATCAGGCGCTCGGCGAGTGCGCCGACGAGCAGCTGAACGACGAGGACGCCGAGCACGCCCTCGGCGACGACGAACGGCATGAGCAGCGCGAGCTTGGGGCTCGCGATCACGAGGCCGACCGCGAGCGCGAGCGTCGCGACGCCGAGGACGATCGGCATGAGGTCGACCGCGCTCGCGACGATCTCCGCGAAGAAGAGCGTCCGCAGGCGCACGGGGTACGTGCGATACGCGTCCCACGTGAGCTGCTTGGCGCCGCTGATGGTGCCGCTCGTCGCGCCGCCGAAATACGAGAGCCCGAAGAGGAGCCCACCGAGCAGCGGCTCGGCGTGCGGGCCGGGCAGCGTCTTTCCGAACGCGAAGCCAATGCCGAGCATCGCGAGCCAGAGGGGCGCGAGGACCGTCGTGCCGACGACGGCGAGCCCCAAGAGCAAGACCCAAACGCCCGACCGACCGAGCTCGCGCGTCGCGCGGTTGCGCGTCGCGAGCCAGTGCGCGGCGAGGACCGCGCGAAGGGGCCGCCGCCGCTCTACTTCGCGAGCCAAGAGAGCTCCCCCGCGCGCGCGCCGCCGACGAGCTCGACGAACGCCGCTTCGAGCGAGCTCCCCTTGCGCAAGTCCTCGAGCGTGCCGAACCCGAGCAGCTCGCCCTTCTCGAGGATCGCGATCTCCTCGCAGAGCTTCTCGACGATCTCGAGGATGTGGCTGGTGAGGAGGATCGTCGTCCCGCGCCGCCGCAGCGCGGCGAGGATCTCTTCGATCGTGCGGCTCGTGACCGGGTCGATGCCCTCGAACGGCTCGTCGAGGAAGACGACGTCCGGCCCGTGCAGGAGCGCCGCCGAGAGCGCGACCTTCTTCTTCATGCCGAAGCTGTAGTCGGCGATGACCGTGCGCGCGCCGGGCGCGAGGTCGAGCTTCTCGAAGAGCTCCTCGCGGCGACGGTCGATGACCTCGTCCTCGAGCCCGTACATCCGCCCGACGAAGCGGAGGTACTGCGGCCCGGTGAGCATCTCGAGGAGCGCCATGTCCTCGGGCATCACGCCTATGCGCCGCTTGATCGCGAGCGCCGCCTGGTCCATTCGCTGATCGAGGATGCGGATCGTGCCGCTCGTCGGCGCGAGCAAGCCGGTCAGCATCTTCAGCGTCGTGGACTTGCCGGCGCCGTTTCGCCCGAGCAGCCCGACGAACGCGCCCGCCTGGATCTCGAGCGATAAATCCGACACCGCGACCTTGTCGCCGAAGCGCTTCGTCACGTGCTCGAGGACGATCGCCGGCATTACGTCAGGAGTAATGTACGACGAGCTCGAGGAGCTCGGCGGGCGCGTCGACGTGCACCCAGTGGCCGGCGGTCGGAATGACGTGGAGCCACGTCCAATCCGGCGCGCCGTTCGCGACGCGCAGCGCGAGCGCGCGCTCGCCCGCGTCGAGCACGTGCGAGCGACCGCCGGCGACGAGGTGCACCTTCGTCGCCCGCGCGGGGTCCTCCAGCACGGGCCACAAGTCGCGCGCGAAATAGTCGTCGAGGAGCGCGCGCATCGCGGGCAAGTCGACGCGCATCGCGTAGCCGTTTCCGTCCGGCGCGGCGCGCATGTTCATCGCCAGCCACATCGCGATCGATCGCTCCGCGCCCTGCTTCTGCACGTACTCGACGAAGTCCTCGCGCGTCGGAAAGCGCTCGGGCACGGTGTCGAGCATCTTCACGACCTGCACGGTCTCCTCCGAGCCGCGCCGGTCGGGGCGCGCGCCCGGCGTCGAGTCGATGATCCACGCGACCTCGAGATCCTTCTTCGCGAAGACGTATTCGAGCGCCACCTTGCCGCCGAAGCTGTGACCGAGCACGCCGTGGACCGGTCCGATCTCGCGCTCGAGCGCGACGAGATCGCCGACGCACGCCGGGAGCGTGTGCGGCGGCGCGAAATCCTGCGAGCCGCCGTGCTTGCGAAGATCGACGAGCACCGCGCGCCACTCGGGCCGCACCGCGACGACCTGCCGGGCAAACGTGCGCCAATTCGAGCCGGAGCCGAGTATGCCGTGCAGAAAGAGCATCGTCTTGGACGGGCTGGAGCCGTCCGCCTCGACGATGGCGTGCGTGAGGAGGGTCACTTCTTCTTCGATGAATTTCGTTCTTCGCGCTCTTTTCGCAAGCGCGAAACCTCCTCCTCGAGGCTGCGAACGGTGCGCTTGAGGTCGTTGACCTCGTCCTCGGTGGCGAGGGCCATCGCCTTGGCGATCTTCTCGGCCTGCTCGTTTCCGAAGCTCTGAACCTTGCCCGGCATGCTCATCGCCGCCATCACGGCCTTCATCACGCGCGGGTCCTGCATGAGCTTCATCACGCGCGGGTCGGTCATGAGCTTCATGCCTTGCTTCATCAGCGACTTTTTCAGGCTCATCGTGGACATGAACTTACCTAAAAAAACTTGCCCGCGGGCGCCGACGTGACCGATCGTTCGATTCCGAGCATGAGACGTCGGAAGACCGCGCAAACGAAGTCCGACCGGCGCGGCGGCGACGACCGCCGAAACGGCGAGCGCCGGCAGTTTCCGCCGCGACCGGAGGGGCGCCGGCTCGAGGACCGGCGCAAGAGCGACACGCGGAGCTGAGATGATGCGCGTCGCCATCGCCGCGGCTTTGGCGCTCGCCTGCGCGTGCGGCGGCCACAAGGCCGACGAGAAGAAGCAGCGACCTCCGCCGCTCGTCGTCGTCGCGAAGGTCGAGACGCGCGACGTCCCGGTCGAGGTGCGCGCGCCGGTCGACCTGCGGCCCATCGCTCAGGCGGACGTCGCGTCGAAGACGCTCGGCTACCTCGACGCGGTGCTCGTCGACCGCGGCGACGTCGTGAAGCGCGGCCAGCTCGTCGCGCTCGTGCGGCCGAGCGATCTCCCCGACCAACTCTCGACCGCGCGAGGGACGCTCGCCCAGACCGAGGCCGCCGTCCAGCTCGCGCGCGCGAACCTCGAGCGCGCGCAGAAGCTCGCGCCGAGCGGCGTCATCTCGCAGCAAGACTTGCAGAATGCAACGACCGCCGTCGCGACCGCCGAGGCCTCGCAGCAGGCCGCGCAAGCGCAGGTCGGCGGGCTGGCGACGCGCCTCGGCGAGACGCGCATCGAGTCGCCGCTCGACGGCGTCGTCCTCGTGAGGCGGCTCGACCCGGGCGCGCTCGTCGGCCCGACGTCCGGCACGAGCGCGATTGTCACCGTGGTCCGCATCGACGTGCTGCGCGTCTTCATCGCGGTGCCGGAGCGCGAGATCGCCGGCGTCGCGCTCGGCGAGGAGGCGCACGTCGATCTCGACGCCCTCCCCGGCCAGACGCTCGCCGGAAAGGTCGTCCGCATCGCCCCGGCGCTCGACCCGACGACGCGCACGCTCGACGCCGAGGTGCAGCTCGAAAACAAAGACGGCCTGCTCCGCCCGGGGATGTACGGCACCGGCGCGATCGTCAAAGAGATCCACAAAGGGGTCCCCGTCGTCCCGCCGAGCGCGCTCCAGCTCTCCGACGGAAAGAGCTACGTCTACGTGCTGCACGGAGACAAGGTCGAGCGCCGCGAGATTCGAGTGGGCGAGGATAGGAGCGACATCGAGGTCCTCTCCGGTCTCGCGCCCGGCGAGGAGATCGTGACCGCCGGCATCGACATGATCTCGCCGGGCGCGACCGTCCGCGTGCAGCGCGGCGTCGACCCGTTCACGCACCAAACAACGGGGGCGCCCTAGCGCGCGGCGGCGATGTGGCTCACTCGGCTCGCGCTCCGTAACCCGGTCTTCATCTTGATGATGTCGCTGATGGTGCTCGTCCTCGGCGCCGTCGCCGTCGACCGGCTCGCGGTCGATCTCTTTCCCCTCCATCAACATCCCGGTCGTCCGCGTCGCGACGTTCTACCCGGGCGCCGGGCCCGCCGACATCGAGAAGTCGATCACGCAGCCGATCGAGCGCGCCGTCGCGGCCTCGCCGGGCGTCGACCGCGTCGAGTCGACGTCGAAGCAGGGCGTCTCGGTCGTCAGCGTCTGGTTCGACTTCGACGTGAACCTCGACAACGCGCAGTTCGAGGTGCAGCAGCGCGTCGAACAAATCTTGAACACGCTGCCGCCGGGCATCCAGCAGCCGTTCATCATCAAGTTCGACATCACCAACATCCCCGTCGCGCAGGTCGTCATCCGCGGCGACGGCATGGACGAGCGCCAGCTCTACGATCTCGCCTACAACGTGATCGAGCCGCAGTTCGAGCGCCTTCCGGGCGTCGCGAGCGCCAACGTCGGCGGCGGCAAGACGCGCGAGATCGAGGTGATGACCGACCGCGACCAGCTCCGGTCGCGCAACCTCGGCATCCTCGACGTCGTGAACGCGGTCAAGGGCACGAACCTGCTCCTCCCGAGCGGCGACATCCGCGCCGGCGACCTCGACTACAACGTCTTCACCAACACCCAGATCGACTCGGCCAAGCCGCTCGAGAGCGTCGTCGTCGCGCCCGGCGACCCGAAGGTCGCAGGGCAGAGCGCCGCGGCGGTGCGCATCGGCGACGTCGCGCGCGTCGAGGATTGCACCGCCGACCAGTTCAACATCGTGCGCGTCAACGGCGAGCGGGCGGTCTACGTCCGCGTGCTCAAGCAGCCGAACGCCAACACCATCCAGGTCGTCGACGAGGTCCAGCACGCGCTCGGGCACCTGCGCAACGTCCCGCCGAACGTGAAATGCGACATCTCGTTCGACCAGTCGACGTACATCCGCGCGGCAGTGAAGTCGCTCGAGCACGAGGCCGTGCAGGGCGCCGGCTTCGCGATCGCCGTCATCCTCCTCTTTCTCTTGAGCGGGCGCGCGACGGCCATCGTGAGCGTCGCGATCCCGCTGTCGATCGTCGCCACGTTCGTGCCGCTCTACTTCACGGGTCAGACGCTCAACGTCTTCACCCTCGGCGGGCTCGCGCTCGCGGTGGGGCGACTCGTCGACGACTCGATCGTCGAGCTCGAGAACATCCACCGCCACCTCGCGCTCGAGACGACCCGAAAACAAGCCGTGCTGAAGGCCGCGCAGGAGGTCGCGATGCCGATCCTCGTGTCGACCATCACGACGATCGTCGTCTTCTTTCCGGTGCTCTTCCTCCAGGGCGTGCAGCGCAATTTGTTCCTACCGTTCGCGATGACGATCAGCTTCGCGCTCGTCGTGAGCTTCTTCGTCTCGCGCACCGTGACCCCGCTCCTCTGCTTTTACGTGATGCGCGAGCACGCGGCGAGCGCTGCGCGCGGCGTCACCGGGGCCATCGCGCGCGCGTGGGAGCGGCTCGACGCGGTCTACGCGCGCGCGCTCCGCTACGTCCTCGGGCACCGCGGCATGCTGATCGCCGTCGTCCTCGGCGGGTTCGTGAGCTCGCTCGGGCTCGTGAAGCGCATCGGCACGACGTTCTTTCCCGACAGCGACGAGGGCCAGATCCGTCTCACGTACCGCGCGCCGATCGGCACGCGCGTCGAGCGCACCGAGCAGCTCGGCGCGCGCCTCGAGAAGACCGTCGAAGCCGCGCTGGCGCGTCCCGACGGCAGGGGAACCTACGTCGCCACGCAGCTGAACGACATCGGCCTGCCGACGGGCCGCACCGCGGTCTACTCCGGCAACACCGGCCCGCACAGCGGACAGCTTCGCGTGAACCTCGTGCCGCACGCGGACCGGTCCATCAGCGACGTCGAGGCGACCGAGCGCATCCGCAAGGCGCTCGGCAACGACTACCCGGGCACGCAGCTCTTCTTCTTCACCGGCGGCATCGTGAAGATCATCCTGAATTTCGGCTCGCCCGCGCCGATCGACGTCGAGGTCGTCGGCTACGATCTCGGACGCCGCGGCGCGCTACGCGAAGACCGTGCAGGCGCTCATGCGCGACGCCGCGGACGCCGACGGCAGGCCGCTGATGACCGACGTCGACGTCTCGCGCGAGGAGAACTACCCCGAGCTCGACGTGGACGTCGATCGCGAAAAGTCCGGCATGCTCGGCCTCTCCGAGCAGCAGATTGCCGAGAGCGTCCTCGCGACGCTCTCGGGCAGCACTCAGTTCGCGCCCGTGCCGTTCACGGATCCGAAGAGCGGCAACGAGTACTTCATCAACGTGCGCGCCGCCGACGCGAGCCGCGGGGCGCCGGACGACATCTCCGACGTGTTCGTGCGGACGCCGAGCGGCGGGATGGTGCCGCTCTCCACGGTCGCGAAGATCAAGCGCTCCTCGGGCCCGGTCACCATCACGCGCAAGTACCTGCAGCGCATCGTCGACGTGACGGCCAACGTCGCGCCGGGCAAGGACCTCGGGTCGGCGAGCGCCGCGGTGCAGAAGATCGTCGACGATCACCCGCCGCCGGACGGCTTCACGGCGACGCTCGGCGGCCAGACCGCCGCGCAGCGCGAGGCGTTCGCGGGCCTCGGGTTCGCCGCGCTCATGGCGCTCGCGCTCGTCTACATGGTGCTCGCGTCGCAGTTCAAATCGCTCATCGACCCGCTCGTCATCATGTTCAGCGTGCCGATGGGCTTGAGCGGCGTGCTCGCGACGCTCTATCTGACGAAGACCGAGCTCAGCGTGAACAGCGCGATGGGCATCATCATGATGGTCGGCATCGTCGTGTCCAACGGCGTCCTGCTCGTCGACTTCGCCAACGTCCTTCGCCGGCGCGGCCTCGGCCTCGGCGACGCGACCGTCCAGGCCGCGAAGACGCGCCTCCGCCCGATCCTGATGACGACGCTCGCGACGATCTTCGGCCTGCTGCCGATGGCGATCGGGATCGGCGAGGGCAGCGAGACCAACCTGCCGCTGGCGCGCGCGGTCATCGGCGGCCTCGCCGTCTCGACCGTCGTCACGCTCTTTCTCATTCCGTCGCTCTACACCCTGCTCGACCGCTTCGCGCGACGCGCGCAGCCGGACGAAGAGGAGGCCGCTTGAGAGCCGCTCGCTGGCTCGCTTCGATCGTGCTTTTTTCCGCGACGACCGCGATGGGGGCCGAGACCGGCCCGCGCGCGCTCTCGTTCGAGGCGGCGATCAAGACCGCCGTCGCCAACAACCCGACGTCCGCGACCGCGCTCGCCGAGGTGCGGCGGCTCGAAGCGATCGTCCGCGAGACGCGCTCGGCGTCGCTCCCGACGCTCTCGTTCAACGCGACCTACACGCTGCTCGACCACGATCGAACGCTCCCGAGCTCGACGACGGTCATCCAGTCGCAGAACCAGGTGTTCGGGAATTTCTGGTTAACGTCCCGCTCGTCTCGACGGCGACCTGGGCGCGCTGGTCGCACGCGGCGGAGAACGTCGGCGTCGGCGAGCACGCCGCGGCCGACGCGAACCGAACCGTCGCGCTGGCGACCGCGCACGCCTACCTGAGCATCGTCTCGCTGAAGCGCTTGCTCGAGGTCTCGGTCATCGCGCGCGACAACGCCAAGGCGCACGCCGACTACGCCAAGACGCGCGTCCTGGGCGGCGTCGGCACGACGCTCGACGAAGCGCGCGCTGACACGCAGCTCGCGGCCGCCGAGGTTCAAGTGCAGTCCGCGACCATCGCGCTCGAGCGCGCGCGCGAGTCGCTCGGCGTGCTCGTGGGGTCGAACGAGCCGATCGACGTCCTCCAGGAGCCGTCGCTCGACCGCGCGATGTCGCTCGCCGACGCGCTGCGCACCGCCGAAAGCGACCGCACCGACGTGAGACTCGCGCGCGCCCGCGCCGCCGCCGCCGCGCACGTCGAGCGCGACGGCTGGACCGACTACGTGCCGCTCCTCAGCGTCGGGTTCGAGCCGTTCTACCAAAACCCGCCGTCGCTGATTTACCCGACGACCGGCTGGCAGCTCCAGGCGCTGCTCACGATTCCGCTCTACGACGGCGGGCTCCGCTACGGCCTTCGACGCGAGCGCACGGCGCTCACGGCCGAAGCGCGCATCGGGCTCGACGCGACCGAGCGACAGGCGAGCTCCGAGGTCCGCGTCGCGTTCGACGAGGTGCGCTCGGCGGACGCCGCGCTGAAAGCGGCGACCGACGGCGCGGCCGCGGCGAACCGCGCGCTCGATCTCGCGAACCTCGCGTACAAGGCCGGCGCGACGACGAACCTCGACGTCATCGACGCCGAGCGCCAGGCGCGCGACGCCGCGACGCAAGCCACCATCGCCGAGGACGCGGCCCGCCAGGCGCGGCTCGATCTCCTCGCGGCGAGCGGCAAGTTTCCCTGACCCCCGCGAGGATCCGAGATCGCGCGATCGGGCGCGGCACGATCTGACACGCCACGATCCGCGGGGAAATCCCTCGTTTCGCGCTGGTCCGGCTCGTGCATTGCGGGACGACCATGCACGCACGCTCGCTCTCGCTTCGCTTTCGGCGCGCCATGCTCGCCGCCCTCGCCGCCCCCGCGGTCGTCGCTTGCGGAGGCGCCGTCGACAACGGCGACGCCGGCGACGACTCGGGCGCGAACCCCGACGTGACCCACCCGCTCCCCGGTTGCGATGCGACCGACGTCGACGCGGGCGTCGTCGGCTGCGGTGGCAAGAGCGTGAAGCTCTCGGGCGACGTCTCGAAGTGCGAGCTCGGCGACGCGAGCGACGTGCCGCAGAGCACGTGCACCGCGATCTGCGGCGGCTCGCAGTATCCGTTCTGCACCTTCGATTCGAGCACGAGCATCCTCTCGTGCCAAAGCATGTGCACCGGCCGGCTCCCCGCGCTCTTGCGGGAGTCGCGCGCGGCGCGAACGCCAGACGCGGTGGGGGATTACCTCGCGCGCGCGGCGTACCTCGAGGCCGCGGCCGTGGACGCGTTCGCGATCCTGGCCGCCGAGCTGCGCGCGCACGGTGCGCCGCGTTCGCTCGTGCGCTCGGCCGAGCGCGCCAGCGCGGACGAGGTGCGCCACGCGCGCGAGGTCGGGGCGCTCGCGCGCGCGTTCGGCGCCGAGCCCGGGACGCCCAGGAATCGGCCGCACGAGCGTGCGACCGCTCGCCGAGATCGCGCTCGAGAACGCGGTCGAGGGCTGCGTGCGCGAGACGTTCGGCGCGCTCCTGGCCGAGTGGCAGGCCGCGCACGCGCGCGATCCACGCGTCCGCGCGACGATGAGGCGCGTCGCACGCGACGAGACTCGGCACGCCGCGCTCGGCTGGCGGATCTTCGACTGGGCTCAGGCGCGGCTCGGCGCGGCCGATCGCGCGCGCGTCGAGCGCGCCATGGTCCGCGCCGTGACCGAGCTCGAGCGCTCGCTCCGCGTCGAGCCCGACCATCGCGTCGCCGAGACGCTCGGCCTCCCTTCGTCGCCTCGAGCGCTCGCGCTCATGTCGGCGATGCGCGGCGAGGTCTGGGCCGACGCCGCCTGAAACAGGCTCGACCGCAACCGTTGCAAGTCGTTCCATTTCGCTCGAGCTGCCTGCCGCGAAGCCGATCTCGTGCAAACGTTGGACTCGAGATGCGACACCTCCTGCTCACTCTCGTCACCGCGGCCTCGGTGCTCGCGGCCAACCCGCGGCCGGTCGACGCGAGCTCGTTCGGCGAAATCCCGAGCGCGCTCACGATCGCGAAGAGCTCGAACAAGAACGAGGTCGCGTACGCCGTCGCCGTCGACGACGCGTGCGCGCCGGCGGGCTCGGCGCCGGTTCACCCGTACTGGCGCATGCTCGAGCACGGCCCGGACGCGACCGAGCCGCTCACGTCCGGCGAGCAGCGCGCCTTCGGCGTCGACGGCCAGGAGACGTCGGGCGACTCCGTCCGCTTCGTCGTCCGCGGACTCCCGGCCCGCCCGATCACGGTGCACACCGCGCGGGGCGAAAAGGGACGATGCGACGCCACGTCGAGCATGAGCATCGCCGGCACGGACGCGCGCATCTCGAACGTGTTCGTCAAGGTCGGCCTGTTCGGCGTCAAGTACATCGAGCTCGCCGGCGTCGGCCCGACTGGCGCGGTCGTGCACGAGCGCGTCTCGCCGTAACGCACGCGCTGCGCGCCGCGCAAACCGAGCGGGCGGCGCGAAGCCAAATCGTCGACCTGCCACGCGCGGCACGCTTTTCCGATCACCGAGCGCGATGGTCGACAGTCAGCGAACCGCGCTCCGCATCCTGACGCTCGGGCTCCTCGTGGCCGCAGCGCTCGCGGTGGCGCCGTTCTGGTCGCCGCTCGTGCTCGGCGCGTGGTTCGCCGATTTGCTCCAGCCGCTCTTGCGTGCGTTCCAGCGCTGGCTCGGCGGCAGGCGGCGCGCCGCGGCCGCGATCGTGGTCTTGCTCGTCGTGGTCGTGCTCGTTCCGCTCGTCGCGATCGGCGTCGAGGTCGCCTTCGGCTTGCGCGATCTCGCGACACAGCTCCGCGCCGCTTTCGAAGGTCAGGAGAGCTTCGCGGGCGTCCTCTTCGCCGACGGCCACTCGTTTCCGACCATGCACGAATGGGCGAAGATCGCTGCGCGTTACCCCGGTAACTTTTGGCGCGCGAGCTCGGCCGTCGCGCAGGCGTCGTTCTGGAGCTTTCTCTGGATCGTCGTATTCCTCGGCGCGCTCTACAATTTCGCGGCGCACGGGCGACGCAGCTACCGCTGGCTCGCGCGCCACGCGCCGATCCCGACGCGCGCCTTCACGCGCTTCGCGCGCGCCTTCCGCGAGACGGGCCGCGGGATCCTCGTGGGCGGCGGCGGCACCGCGCTCGTGCAAGGCGCCACCGCGACCATCGTCTACGTCACGCTCGGCGTGCCGCGCGCTTGGCTCCTCGGCCCGCTCACGGCGGTGGCCGCGCTCGTCCCCGCGATCGGCACCGGCCTCGTGTGGATCCCGCTCGCGATCGAGCTCTTCGTCGCGGGCGACTACGGGCGCTCCGCCGCGGTCGCGATCACGGGCGCGATCGTCATCAGCCTGATCGACAACCTCCTCCGGCCAGCGCTCACGCGCTACGGAAGCCTCAAGCTCCCGACGCTCGTCGTGCTCGTGGCGATGATCGGCGGCATCGGCGCGTTCGGCCCCTGGGGCGCGCTGCTCGGGCCGCTCGCGGTCCGCATGGCGGCCGAGGCGCTCGAGATCATGCGCGACGAGCGCCGTCTCACTTCGGGGGGCTCGGCTGCTCTCCGCGTCTACTCGACGCGATCGTCTCGTTCTCCCGGTCGACGCGCTCTTTGAACTCCTCGGGCGACTCGTCCGGCTTGCGGAACCGGTACTGCCCCGAGCTCACCGGGGCGACGAAGTCCGCGCCGACGCTCGCCGGCGGCGCGTCGCTCTCGACCTGCTTTCGGGCGAACGCCATGACGACGGCCACGCCGACCACGACGACGACGATCGTGGCGATCCCCAGCGCGACGAGCATGGCGCGAGCGTCGGTCTGTTTCGCGGCGGGGTCAAGTTTGGCGCGGCGCGACCGCCTTTTGCTACGTTGGCGCTGCCGATGGCCATGAAGACGCGCACGCGCAACGGGCTCGTTCTCGCGGCGGTGCTCGTGCTCGGCGCGGCGGGCGCGCTCGTGCTCGCCCCGACCGCGTCGAAGCGCCGCGCGGTCGAGGCCATCCCGAGCGGCGCGTTCCTCGTGGTCACCGTCGACCTCGCCGCGCTCCGCGCCTCGCCGCTCGCGAAGGACCTCGGCGGGCTGCGCGAGGTGAGCGAAGTGTCCGAGCTCTGCGGCTTCGATCCGCTCGCGCACGCCGACTCGGTCGCGATCGGCGTGCCCGAAAAACCCGACGGCGTCTTCGGTCTCGCGATCACCAGCGATCTCCCGCGCGACGCGCTCGTTCACTGCGCCGAGCGAGTCATGTCGGCGCGGAGCGCGATGCCCCGCCTGACGCAGCACGGCGGATGGACCGTCGTCGAGCAAGAGGGCATCCTCGAAGCGGCGCGCCCGAAGATCGCGTACCGCGACGGAGCCCCCCTCCTCGTGGCGCGCGGCGATTACCTCGCGACGATGGAGGCCGCGCTCGACGGACAGACGCCCCGCGCCGTCGACGCGAGCGGTCACGCGGCGCTGCGCAAACGCGCGCTCGCGAACGCCTTCTTCGTCGCGACCGCCGTCCTGCCGAAATCAGTCCGCGACCGAATCGAGACCGAGGTGAGCGACGGCGCGCCCCCGTCGGAATCCAACAAGAAGACGATGGACGCCATCCTCTCGGTGAACGCCGTCGCCCTCTCGATCGGGCCCCACGGAGACCAGCTCGAGGCCTCCGCGGAGCTCGACTGCGACGCCGACGAGCCCTGCGCGACGCTCCGGGACTTCCTCGACGCCAAGCGCAAATCCCTCGCGAACGAGCCCGCCGCCCGTTTCGCGGGCGTCGCCGGCCTGCTCGATTCGCTGCGGCTGGACGCCAAGGGCCCGTCCGTCGAGCTCCGGCTCACGGCGCCCGAGAGCGAGCTCGCGCGGGCCGTCCGAGCCGTCCTCGCCTCGGCCTTCGCTCCCCCGGCTCCTAGCCCTTCGACCAGATGACCCAGCCGCGTCTGGATTTTCGCCCGGCCGGTGAGTAACTTACCCCAATCCGACAGGAGACATTCGCAATGGCCGCAAGCAGGAACGTCGTCACCATCTCCGATGCCACTTTCGACAGCGAGGTGCTCAAGTCCGACAGCCCCGTCCTCGTCGACTTCACCGCCACGTGGTGCGGCCCCTGCAAGCAGCTCGCGCCGGTCGTCGACGAAATCGCCGACGAGAACGTCGGCAAGTACAAGGTCGCCAAGGTCGACATCGACGAGTGCCCGAGCATCGCGTCGAAGTACCGCATCAAGGGCGTGCCCACCGTGATGGTCTTCAAGGGGGGCGAGGTCAAAGGACAGCACGTCGGCGTGACCAACAAGGAAACGCTGATGAAGCTCCTCGAGAGCTGAGTGTTCGCTCAAGACCCGCGCCTCGTCGCGTTGCGCGACAGTCTCCCGGGCCGGGTGCTCCGAGGAAGCGGTCGCATCTCCTACCATTTGCGCGAGCGAATCGGCGAGGGCGGCCAGGGTTGGGTCTTCACCGCGAACTGGGACGAGCCGGGCGGGTTCGTCGTCATCGTCAAAGTCCTCCGCCCCGACGCGGTGAACGCCGACACGTTGCGGCGCTTCCAGCGCGAAGCGGACGTGCTGCGCATGCTCTCGCAGCAGGGACAGCCGAACCCGTACATCGTTCGCTTCTTCGATCACGCAACGGCCGTGATCTCGGGGCCCGACGGCAAGACGCACACGCTCCCGTTCACGGTGCTCGAGTACGTCGGCGGTACGACGCTCGAGCGCGTGCTCGATTCGGCGCCCGGCAAGGGCATGGCCGTCGAGCGGACGCGGCGCATCCTCCGGCAGGTGTCGCAGGCGCTCGAGGTCGTTCACGCGCAGAAGGTGATCCACCGCGATCTCAAGCCGTCGAACATCCTGCTCTCGATGGAGGCGGGCTCGGAGGTGGCGAAGGTCACCGACTTCGGCCTCGTGAAGCTCGTCGACGTCGGCATGGCGCGCACGACCACGCTCGCCGGGGCGTCGCTCGGCTACGCGCCGCCGGAGCAATACGAGCAGGGCAACCAGCGCGTCGGCGAGCGCACCGACGTGTTCTCGCTCGCGGCGATCACGTACGAGATGCTCGCCGGCAAGATGGCGTTCCCCTATCGCGAGGGCGAAAACCCGCTGCTCGTGGTCACGCGAATCTTGAACGAGACGCGCCCGCAGCTCGCGAAGACGGCCGAGTCGCTCGCGCCCGAGCTTCGTTCGCGCGCCGATCTCATCGCCGTCCTCGACACGCACATTTGCCGAGCGCTCTCGGCGGATCCGAGCTCGCGCCACGCGACCGTTCAGGATTTCTTCTCGGCGGTGGAGCCGGTGCTGCGCGCGGCGACGGGCGTCCCTTCGAACCAGCCGGCGCCGCCGTCGCGCGCGCTGCCGTTCTCGGAGACCGTGCCCGCGTCGATGTCCAACGTCGCCGCGTCGCTCCTGCCGCATCAAGTGCCCGTCATCGTCCCCGCGTTCCAGAGCCCGACGCCCGGCCCCTCGATCGACCCGGGCAAGACGCGCCCTTCGCAGGCGTCGCCTGTGCACTACGCGCCGGTCGCGATTTCGCCGCACGCGAGCTCGAGCGAGCCCACGCAGCCGCCCAGGCCGCGCGGCGACACGTCGAACCCCGCGCTCTGGACCTGGCGCATCGCGACCGCGCCGATCAAGCCCGACGTCGTGCGCGCGGGCGCCTTCTCGGAGGACGGAAACATCGCGATCGGCGTCGGCCCGAACGGGGTCGCGCGCTGGGAGCGCGGGCAGTGGCTCGGGATTTCGCTGCCGCCCGGCTTCGACGCGAGTCGTCTCCGGGGCGTCGCGATGCTCCCGCGGTCCGAGGCGCTCCTGTTCGGCACCGCCGGGCTCATCTTGCGGCTCACGCCGGCGGGGCAATGGCACGTGCTCGCGGTCTCGGATCCCGAGGCGACGCTCCACGGCGCGCACGTCGACGCGCGCGACAACGCCGTGTTCGTCGGCGAGCGTCCCGACCGCGCGCAGCGCAGCGCGCGCATCGGCTTCGTCGTCGAGTACCAAGGCGGACGCATCACGCAGGCCCGCGACGCCGCGCGCACGACGCGTCTGCGCGCCGTCACGAGGCTCGCGTCGGGCGCGTACGCGGCCGTCGGCAACGACGGCGCGCTCGTGCGCATCGAACCCTCCGGCATCTCGTTTCGCGGCTCGCTCTGCCACGGCGATCTCCTCGCGGCCGCCGCGACGCCGGACGGCGGCGCGTACGCGGTCGGAACCGGCGGCCACGCGTTCTCGCTGACGCCCTCGCTCGACTGGCACCTCGAGGCGGTGCAGACCACCGCCGATCTCACGTCGGTCTGCGTGACGCCCGAGGGCTCCGGCTGGGCGGGCGCGCACAAGACACGCATCGTCCGTCGCACGGGCGACAGCTGGGTGCGCATGTCCGGCGAGCTCGGCCTCGCCTCGGCCATCGCCGCCGTGTGGGCGGGGCCGCGCGTGGTGCGCGGCGTCTGCTCCGACGGCGCCGTCGTCGAGGGCCGTCTCCCGTAAAGCTCGCGAGTCGATGTCGAGCCCTGCATTCACACGATCGAGCGCGCCGCCTCCGCCGCGCGCCGCCACGCGCGCCATCGGACACCGCCCGCGAATGGCCCGATTTTTGTGGCTCTTGCTCGCCTTCACGGCGGGCTCGCGAGATCGCCCCGGCGCTCGCGATCGGCGCGCTCGCGGCGCGCGCGCACGCGGCGCGTCCGTGGATGTTCGGCATCGCCGCGTTCGTCTACGGCGTCGGGTTGTTCCTCGGTCGCGCGCGCGCGCGCATGACCGACGTGCCGCGGCCGTGGTGGCTGCTTCACGTCGTCGACGAGCCGTACTTCGTCCATTGGTGCGCGTCGCTTCTCGCGACGGTTCTCTCGCTCGTGGTCCTCGTCGCCTCGCCGCTCGTCGACTTGGCGCGCGGCGCGCCGCTCGCGTTCCCGTGGACGGGCGTCACGAGCGCGTACGTCGTCGCGCTCGCAGTGGCCGCGTACGGCGTCCTCTACCGGCGTCGGCGCTTCCGCATCGAGCGCGTCGAGATCGCGGTCGAGGGCCTGCACGAGTCCTTCGACGGCTACCGCATCGCGCACCTGTCGGATCTGCACATCGGCGCGCTCACGCCGAGACGCTGGGGAATGCGCTGGTCGCGGGCGGCCAATCGCCTCGACGCCGATCTCGCCGTCGTCACGGGCGACATGGTCACCAGCGGCACGGCCTTCCACGCCGACATCGCCGAGGTCGTCGGCGCGCTCCGCGCGAAGGACGGCGTCGTCGTGTCGATGGGCAACCACGATTATTTCGGCGGCGACGGCGAGCCGCTCATGTCGCTGCTGCGGCGCGCGGGCGTGCGCGTCCTACGCAACGAAGGCCACGTCCTCGAGCGCGCGGGCGGAAACTTGTATCTTGCAGGCATCGACGATACCTGGACGCGCCGCAACGATCTCGACGCCGCGCTCCGAGAGCGCCCTCCGTCGACGCCGACCGTCCTGCTCGCGCACGATCCGGACGAGTTTCGCGCCGCCGCCAAGCGCGACGTCGACGTCGTCCTCAGCGGCCACACGCACGGCGGTCAAATCGCGGTTCCGTTCTTCGCGCGCGCCGTGAACCTGAGCAAGCTCTCGCACCACCACCACCTCGGCATCTACCGCCGCGGCAAGAGCACGCTCTACGTCCATCCCGGCCTCGGCACCACCGGCCCGCCCATCCGCATCGGCGTCGCGCCCGCCATCGTCGAGATCACCCTCCGACGGCCCAGAGAGAATTGACAGGAAGCGAGCCGATTGGGGGGCGATCCTGAACGCGCCGCGAGGTTTCAAGGCTCGGCGGGGGGGGCGTCGGTGCTGACCCACTCGAGGCGGGCCATCGGGATGTCGCGCGTGTAGACCGCCATCGGCGCGACAGCGCGCACGGCGTCGCGGAGCTGCGCCGGCAGCGCGGCGAGCGACGCCGTCACGCGCGTCTCTTGGTTCAAGCCGAGCGCCATCTCGAGCAGGCTCCGCTGAATGACCGGGTACTCGGCGATTGGCGCGTCGCTCGG
Source organism: uncultured delta proteobacterium (assembly GCA_963731595.1). Taxonomy (GTDB): domain Bacteria; phylum Myxococcota_A; class Polyangia; order Polyangiales; family Polyangiaceae; genus DASXHD01. Next base: position 36,971 of record CAVSWE010000007.1, on the reverse strand, counting down.
CAGGTTCGCGAGCCGCCGCGCCTCGGCGAGCGCCTCCCGGAGCCCGCCCATCTTGTCGACGAGCCCCTTCTGGATCGCCTGCTGCCCGACCCAGACGCGCCCCTGCCCGACCGCGTCGACCTGCGCCGTCGTCATGTGTCGTCCCGTCGCCACGCGATCGAGGAACACGTCGTAGAACTGCTTCACCTTGCGCTGCAGCTCGGCCTTCTCGTCCGGCGTGAACCCGCGGAAGAGCGACTCGGCGTCGGCGCGCGGCGCGGTGCGGTAGGTGTCGACGTTCACGCCGATCTTCCCGAGCAGCCCGCTCAAGTCCGCCTTGCCGTAGAAGATGCCGATCGACCCGGTGAGCGTCAGCGGCAGCGCGTAGATCTCCCTGCCCGCCGCGGCGATGTAATAGCCGCCGCTCGCCGCGATGCCGCCCATCGACACGATGAGCGGCTTCTTCTTCGCGAGCAGGCGCAGCTCGCGCCACATCACGTCGGCCGCCATCGACGATCCGCCCGGGCTCTCGATGCGCAGCACGACCGCCTTGATGCTCGAGTCGTCGCGGAGCGCGCGCACCGTCTCGGCGATCGTGTACGAGCCGGCGAGCTTCATGTCGATGATCGGAATCGTCTGCGAGCGGCCGTCGACCATGTCGCCGTCGACGTACAAGATCGCCACTTTGCTCTGCGATCCGAACGCGACCGGCGCGTCCTGCGGGTCGTCGTACTTCTCGACCGCGACCGGCTTGCCGACCATCTCGTGCACGACGTGATCGAGCTCGTCGTCGAACGCGGCGCCGTCGACCAGGCCGTACTCTTTCGCTTCGCTCGCGACGTATGGCCCCTTCAGCGTCACCTCGCGCACGCGCTCCTCGGTCAGGTGGCGCCCGTTCGCGAGGTTCTTGTCGAACACCGCCTCGACGTTGCGCAGGTAGTCGAGATGGTCGGCCGCGGCGACGGGCGACGCGTGGTAGTTCTCGAACTCCTCCGGCGCGCTCTTGTGGGCGCCGATGCGCACGAACTCGGCCTTCACGCCGATCTTGTCGAGCAAACCTGCAAGATACATGTATTGCGAGCGCAGGCCCGCGTAGCGGATTCCGCCGGCCGGGTTCACGACGATGCGATCGGCGTTCGCGCACACGTAGAGCGAACGCGCGCCGTTGTCCTCGAGGCTGCAGAGGACCTTCTTGCCGCGCGCGCGGAGCACGCGTAGCGCGTCGGCGAGCTCCTCGGCGTGGGCGTACGAGTCGGCCGGCTCGGCGCGGAGGACGAGCACGACCGCGTCGATCGTCCGCGTGTCGGCGATGCGCCAGAGCTTGCGGAGCAGCTTCACGTGCCCGCGCGTGCCGGGCGTCGACTCGATGCGGATCGAGACCGCGTGCTCGGGCGCCGGTAGCCCCGGCTCGCGCACGCCGTGGATCGACACCGTGCCGAACGCGCCGATGTCGCGCCCGCCCATGCCGCTCCCGAACACCGCGCCGCCGCCCGCGCTGAAGTGCCCGAGCGCGAGCTCGAGCGACGCGCTCGCGACGTAGCTGCGGAGCGCGTCGTTCTCGATGTGCGAAATCTCGAAGTCGCCGCGCGCGCGCCCGACGTACGGGATGTCCACCGCGACCGACGCGCGCGGGAGCCACAAGTCGCCCGTGAGCGCGGCGATCGCCGGCGGCTGGCCGGTCGGATCGGCGCCCTCGAGGTAGCGCACGTCGAGCCCGATCTCGAGGTTGCGCCGCCCGGTGGGACGAAACGCGGCCGCGAGCGTGTAGCTTCGATCGAGCAGCGGCTGCCCGTTCGGGAGCGGCGGGCCCTTCGGCCGATTCAAGTCGTTCAAGACGAGCGAGAGCCCGAGGTGCGGATCCGGCCGCCAGCTCGCGCCGAGCGTGACCCCGAAGAGCCCGTTGAAGAGCGCGTCGCCCGAGAGCGACCCTTGAATCGACGCGCCGAACGAGAGCGACTCGCTCATCTGCCACGCGAGCGCCCACGTGAGCCAGGTGTAGCTCGCGTTGCGATAAATCTGGTTCTCCGGCGTGGTCGTCCCCGGAGTGAGCACGTAGTCGATGCGCGCCGCGGTCGACAGCCCGAAGAGCAGCGGCACCGCGCCCTCGAGCGCGTGCCCGCAGTTGATCTGGTCGGTGCCGTCGCAATAGACGCCGTCGTAACGAACCTCCCACGAGGGGGTCCACCCGAGGTTCGCCGGGTTCAGCCGGATCGCCTCCGCCCCGTCCTCGCTCGCGGCGCTGCGCCCGTACGCGTCCAGGCGCGTCGCGCGCTGCGGCACCGGCGAGTCGGCGCGCGAAGTAGTTGCAACTCCAACCATCGCCGCGAACGCCGCCAGCGAGAAGGCACAAACCGAAGTCGTTCTCTTCATACGAGCGTCGCCATCTCTCGAAGGGTTTCGGCCTCGGCGTCGAACATCCGCCGGACCTCACCGAGGATGGCTCGCTCGGCCATCTTTTGCACGACCGGAACGCGCAAGAAGAGCTCGCCCTCGACCGTGCGCCGCGTTTTGCCACGCTCGATGGGCAAGAGGCGGTACTTGCCGTCGGCTTGGAAATATTTCCGCCAGTCGCGCTTCACGTTCGGCTGCACGCTCCACGCCGCGGAGTGCGACTTGATGTCGTACGTCGAGCGCTCGTCCCACGAGAGCATGTCGCGCGTGACGACCTTCTTCGCGAAGACCGGCACCGGCAGCTTCACGCTGGCTTGGTACGCCCACACCCGGTAGAGCACGCCCTTTTCGAGCCGGTGCTCCGTCTGGCGCACCTCCTCGATGTTCTTCAGGCGCGTCTGGAGCTTGCCGACGAGGTCCGGCGAAAGCACGGCGAGCTCGAGGGCATCGAGCGGGATCTCGAACTCGTGGACGATCTCGAAACGCAAGGCTGGCCCAGCCTAGGGCGAAACGCGCGCCGCGTGCACGGATCTTTTCAGGTGATGTCGGCGGGATTCGCGAGGCGTCGCGACCAGATGATCGCGTCCTTGCGCGCGCTCCCGACCTGCAGGTGATTCTGGAGCAGGCCGGTGCGGCGGAATCCGTTGAACGAAAACGCCGTCGCGAGGGAGACATCGTCGGACGGCGCGAGGGCGAAGCAGCTCACGACGCCGGCGGCGATCATCTTTTCGCACATCGAGCGGAGCGCGCCGACCACGCCGAGTCGCTCGGCGTCGCTCTTCGGAGCCGTCAGCATCTCGATGAACGCGTTGCCGAAGCACGCCTGCGACTCGGTCGAGACGACGAGCTCGTACCCGCCGCGGCCGGAGAGCACGAAATACGCGCGCTCGACGTCGCGCCCGAAAGGCTCGAAGCCCGTGAGCGCGCGGTTGGCCTTTACCGCCGCCGCGACGTGCTTCCTCGCCTCCGCCTCGGTGATCGGAGAGATTTTCACGTTCGGCAGCGCCTTGCCGACGAGGGCCTTGGCCGCCTTTTTCCCGTGGACGATGGTCCTCTCGGCTGCCTCGAGCGCTCGTGCGTCGACCGGCGGCTCTTCCTCTTCCTCGACCGGCTCGGCGGCGGCGTCCGGATCGGCGTTCGGGTCGCGGACCGCGATGCGCATCTCGCTCTGAGGGCGCCCCGCGTTGGCGACGCTGCAACCGAGCAGGAACGCGTCGCTCCGCTTGTAGAAGCCGGGGATGTTCCCCTCGCGCGCGAAGCCGAGCTTCAGCCAGGTCGAGACCTCGTCGCGCTCGACGAGCGTGTAGACCTTCTCGACCCCCTCACGCTGGGCGAGCGCCAGCACGAACATGCGCTTGGCGTTGCTCGGACCCGCGCGAAAATCGATGACGCGCATGGTCTTGGCGCGACGATGAATCATCAAACACAGCGAGACCGCGTCGTTCTGGAAGAAGATCTCCTCGACGGCTTTCTGCTGCGCACCACCCCAGGCTTTTGCGGCCATTTTGTTCTCTTCCCACCCTGCTGTGAGCACTTTTCAAAAGTGAAACGCGAGTAACACGGCCGAAGTCGGATGGTCAACCCGGAATCGGAGATAAATCCGCGGCTTAGCGGGCATCTTTACAGTGATGTTCGACTGCCGCCCGGTTGGGGCAACATTGCAACTATGCGAGGCGCATCACGTCGTCGCTGCCGGCCCCGAGCTTACGGAGCGCATCGCCGAGTTGGGTCTTCGGGATCGAGACGAGCGTGGGCATCCCCCCGGAAAGACCGAGGATTCGGAGAAAGCTCACCCCACTGTCGAACGGCGCCGCGAAGCTGACCGTGTCCCGGTCGACGACGGCGGCCACCTCGGCGCGCTGCTGGCCGAGGAGGAGCAAGACGGTTTTGTCGTAGCGGCCGTGGGCTTCGCTCGCGTCCACGAAGGCGGCGGTGCGCGGGCCGGCGGCCCCGGAGAGATCGAGCCGGACGTAGCGGTCGGCGATCTCTTCGGGCCTCGGCCTCGAGGGCGGCGAGCTTTTGGCCGGCCTCGTCGATCGGCCCCCAGAGCGACGCGTCGCGGAGGTTGCCGACGAGGTGACGAACCACCAGACCGAGCAGCGCCGTGTCGCGCGGGCGCGCTCGGATCGCGCGATCGATCCGATCGGCCGTGGGGCTCGGCTTCCCGGTGCGGGTGTCGATGGCGCGCGCGTCGGCGTCCGCGCCGGGGTACGGCTCGCGCCCGCCGCACATCCATTTCGCGGCGCTGCAGACGCCGTCGAAGTCCGTGTGACAGACGATTGTGTCGACCGCGCCGATGCGCTCGACGAGCTCGGCGGTCACCATCTCGGGGCAGGCGCCGTGCTCGGCCTTCGTCGCGAGGACGAAGCGCGGGTCCGAGGCGTACGCCGCGTGGAGCACGTGATCGTGGTGGTCGACCCACGCGGCGAGGCGCGGGCCGAGACCCTCGATGAGCGGGCGCGTGAGCTTGTCGAACCCGCCGCCCGACGCCTCCGACGCGAAGGCCACGTCGAGCACGACGACGCGCCCCCGAAGCTCGGTGGCACGCGGCAGCTTGCGCGGTGTCGCGAAGGCCAAAGACATGGCCAGAGACGGCGTCGGCATTCGACGCGGTGTAGCATGCCCGCGCGGCCGCGCCGCGGAGTCCAATCATGAAGCTCGATTCTCAAGGCCTCATGCCGGTCGTCGTGCAAGACGATCTCACGGGCGAGGTGCGCATGCTCGCGTACGCGACGCCCTCGACGCTCGAGCGTACGCGCGCGACCGGCCGCGCGACCTTCTTCTCGCGCTCGCGAAACGCCGAATGGGTGAAGGGCGAGACGAGCGGCAACGTCGTCGAGGTGCGCGAGGTGCGGCTCGATTGCGACGAGGACGCCGCGCTCTACCTCGGCCGTCCCACGGGCCCGACGTGCCACACGGGCGCCGAGTCGTGCTTCGGCGCGGAGACGCGCGCGCCGCTCTTGTTGAAGCTCGAGGCCGAGCTCGAGGCGCGTAAATCGAGCACGGGCGAGCGGAGCTACACGAAGAGCCTCTACGAAGGCGGCGCGCTCCGCATCGGCGAGAAGCTGCGCGAGGAAGCCGACGAGCTCGCTCGCGCGATAGACGGCGAGGCCGACTCCCGCGTCGTCAGCGAAGCGGCGGACGTCGTCTACCACCTCATGGTCGCGCTCCGTCACCGAGGCGTCCCCGTGCGCGACGTCCTCGCCGAGCTCGACCGGCGCTTCGGCCAGAGCGGTCACGCCGAGAAAGCCGCCCGAACCGGAAAGACGACGTGATTCGAGTCTTTTCCGCTTCCGTTATGTACGCTTGGTGGCTCTCTCATGTCGACCAAAGTGCTCGTGTTCGAGAGTGATGCGGCGTTCGCCGGCGAGCTTCGAAACGAGCTCGGCAGGCTCGGGTGCGCGACGAACGTCGTCGACGACGGCAACGCGGGGCTGCAGCAAGCCGCGTCCGATCGGCCCGATTTGATCCTGCTGTCGATCGAGCTGCCGCGCATGAACGGCTTCTCGGTCTGCAACAAGCTCAAGAAGGACGGCCGGCTCAAGGACGTCCCGCTCATCATCATGTCGACCGAGTCGAGCGACGAGACGTTCGAGCAGCACAAGAAGCTGCGGACGCGCGCCGAGGACTACGTCCACAAACCGATCGCGTTCGGCGAGCTCTTGCAGCACATCAACCGGTTCGTGCAGCTCGGCGGAGGGCCGTCGGCGACCGACGCCGAGGGCGACGGGATCGTCATCGACGACGAGATTTCGAGCATCGACATCGAGGAAGAAGGCACGCTCGTCGTGCAAGACGCCCGCGAGGCGGTCGCCGCAGCACGCACGTCGCCGTCCGCGCCGCCGCCGCCGAAGCGCGGGTCGCGCGCGCCGCGGCCGCCGAGCGAGCCGCCGGCGAAGGTCCACGTCGACGACGACATCGACGCGTTCGTCGAGGGCGGGTTCGGGAAGATGACCGGGACCAACGGGTCCTCGTCGCTCGCGGCCTCGGCGCCCGAGGCGATTCAGCAGACGGAGACGACCAAGGCGAAGAGCGTCGTTCCGCCGCCGCCTCCCGCCGACGACGGCCGCGTCGCCGAGCTCGAGGCCCAGCTCCAAGCCGCGCGCGAGGAAGCCGGCCAGCTCCGCGCCGATTTCGACGCGAAGATTGAGGCGGAGCAGAAGAAGATGGAAGCCGAGATGGAGGAGCTTCGCGGAAAGCTCGCCACCGCCGGCAAGGGCGGCGTCTCGAGCCGCGAGTTCCTCGACCTGCGCGAGGCGCTCAACAAGAAGGACAAAGAGATCCTCGGCATGCGCGAGCAGCTCGCGCGCAAGGACAAGGAGATCATCGAGGTACGCGAACGCGCCATCGGCTTCGAGCGCGGCAAGGCCGATTCTCGAGGACAAGCTCATCGGCGCGATGCGCGAGGTCGAGGAGGCGAAGGACAAGACCGAGTCGCTCGCCCGCGACAAGGAGCAGGCGAAGAAGGCCTCGGAGGACTTCAAGAATCGGCTCGCGAAGTCGCAGAGCGATCTCGAGGCGCGCGTCGGCGAGCTGAACGACGCGAAGACGAAGCTCGCGACCGCGGAGAGCGATTCCTCGACGCGCGAACGCGCGAGCTCGAAGAGACGCGCGTGAAGGCGGCGGAGGATGCGGCGGCTCGCGAGGCGGCCGCAGCGGCCGCGCGGGCGGATTTCGAGAGCGCCCTCGCGAAGGAACAGGCCGAGCGCGCGTCCGCGCTCGAAGCCGCGCAGGCCGACAAAGCCGCGGCGCTCGAGGCCGCCCAGCAAAAGGCCGCCGCCGAGCTCGAGGCGGCGATTGCCGCGCGCGAGAGCGAGCTCAAGGCCGAGGGCGACTCGAAGCTCGGCGCGCTGCACCGCGCGCATCAAGACGAGATTGGCCGACTCCGCGGCGAGCACGCGCAGGAGAACGAGGCGCTCGCGGCGCGTCACGCGAGCGAAACGGCGCTCGCGCAGGCCAAGCACGAAGAGCAGCTCGAAGAAGCGAAGCACGAAGCCGACCAGCGGCTCTCCGCCCGCGAGGCGGAGCTCGAAGCCAAACGCGCCGAAGAGCTCGGCGCGGCCGAGGAGAGACGCGCCGCGGACGTCGCCGCGGCCCTGCGCGAGCGCGACGAGAAGATTGCCGAGATGCAGCGCGAGGCGAGCGAGCGCGTCGCCGGCGCCGAGCGCGATCGCGACGAGAAGATTGCCGAGATGCAGCAAAGCGCCGGCGAGCGCGTCGCGGCGCTCGAGCGCGAGCGCGACGAAAAGGTCTCGGCGGCCGAGCGCGACCGCGACGAGAAGGTCTCCGCAGCCGAGCGCGACCGCGACGAGAAGGTCTCCGCAGCCGAGCGCGACCGCGACGGGAAGCTCGCCGAGATGGAGCGCTCGCGCGACGAGATGGTCGCCATGATGCGCGCCGAGCTCCAGAAGCTCGGCGAAATGCGCGACGCGGAGAACGCGCGGAGCGGCGCGCGCATCTCGGAGCTCGAGCAAGACGTCGGCGAGTTCGTCCAGACGAAGGAGCGCCTCGAGCGCGAGCTCGCGACCGCCAAGGATTGCATCGTCGTGCTCGAAGCCGAGACCGCCGCCCTGCGCACCGAGCTCTCCGACGCGAAAAACGCCCACGCGCGCGAGAGCGCTCGCGCCGACAAGGCCTTCGCCAAATGGGAGGCCGACCGGGCCGCCCTCGAGCGCGCGAAAGATGCGCTCGCCGTCGTTCTCGGCCAAATCGAGGACGCCGAAGGCCGCCCTATCACGTGACGCGACCTGCCTGATCAGGGTTCTTGCTGCGAGGGTGAGGGCCACGTACGCTTGCGGTATGGTGGGAATTTTGCGCTCTCCCGGTCTGTTCGTCGCACTCACGCTCGGCGCCTGCATTGCAGCGTGCGGCTCCGACGACAGCACGATCTTCGACTCCGGCGTCGACGCGCCGTCGGCCGTCGACGCGACGACCGACGCCAACGGCGGACCCGACGTGGTTTTTGGTTTCGACACGGGCGCGACGGACGCGACGAGCGACGCGGCGCAGGTGCTCGACGTTCAGCCGAGCACGCTGCAGACGATCACGGTTCCGCTCGGGCAGACCGCGCCCACCGTGCAGTTCACGGCGACGTACGGCGGGCAGCCGGTGAACGCGGGCTGGGGCGTCGATTGCGGCGACGTGGCGTCGGTCGGTGCGGGGCCGTCGTCGACGGCCGTCGTCGTGCCCACCGGGACGACGGGTGGGCTCGTGACGATCACCGCCGGCTTGAACGGCAAGACCGTCCAGCGGCAAGTGCTGGTGAAGATCACGGCGTCGCAAAATGGTTTGAACTCGAACGATCCCGGCGAGAACGCGCAAACGGCGACGAGCGTCGGCCAGCTCACGACCGGCGGCGGCGTCGGCGGCGTCGGCGGCGAGGGCCTCGGCCCGGCGGTGACCGACACGGCCACGCTGACCGCGCTCGGCGCGCCGGCGTCGGACGGAAGCGCGCAAAACCTCGCGTTCGTCTACCCGTACGACGCGACCGTCTTCCCGCGCGGCATGCTCGCGCCGCTGATTCAATGGGATTGGACGACCGGCGACGCCGACGCCGTCCAGCTCTCGCTCACGACGACCTCGGGGTCCTTCTCGTGGACGGGAACGTTCGCTCGGCCCACGATCCTGACGCAGACGGGCGGCAAGTTCATTCGCTTGCCGATCCCGCAGGACATCTGGACGGCCGCGACCAACACCGCCGGCGGTCCGACGACGAACAACGTGACCGACCGGCTCATGCTGAGCCTCACGGTCGCCAAGAACCAGGTCGCGTACGGGCCGATCTCGCAGACGTACACGATCGCGCCGGGCCGGCTCGACGGCATCATCTATTACAACTCCTACGGCACGCAGCTCGCGCAGAACCTCGGCGGCGCGGTCGGCGGCAACGGCAAGTTCGGCGGCGCCGTCCTTTCGATCCACGTCGGCGACACGGGGCCGCAGCTCGTCGCGGGCTCGACCGGGACGACGGCGCAGTGCCGCGTGTGCCACTCGGTCGCCGCGAAGGGCGGCTGGCTCGTCGCGCAGCACGGCGACAACTACAGCGTGAGCTCGGCGTACGATCTCGGCAACGCGAACACCGAGCACGTGATGACGCACAACGCGACCTTCCCCGGTTTGTACCCCGACGGCTCGCTCGCGCTCACGGCCGGCGGGCTGCTCTTGCCGCTGCCGACCGACACGACGCCGATCACGACGACCGGGCTGGGCGTCATGGGCACGAACCTCGGGACGCCAGCGTTCTCGCCCGACGGCAAGCTCGTCGCGGCGAACCCGATGAGCGCCACGACGACCGTGACGGCGCCGGGCAAGCAGCTCTTCGTCATGAATTACGACAACAACACCAACGCCTTCTCGAACCCGACGCTCGTCGTCGACGACACGGGCAAGGCGGCGGGCGTGCAGCCGGGGTGGCCGGCGTTCTTCCCCGACGGGCAGTCGCTCGTCTTCCACCACCAGAGCGTCGTCGGCAGCGACGGCACGAGCGGCGCGATGTACACGCGCAAGGGCTGCCAGGCGCAGATCCACTGGACCAGCTCGGCGAACGCCACGAACGTGACCGTCCTCAACGAGCTCAATGGGCTCGACGGGAACAGCACGAGCTACCTGCCGAGCATCCCGGGCGCGGCGAACATGAACTGCACCGCCGACGGCGTGCAAGTCGGCAACATGGACCCGTCGCACTCGAACGACGTGAACTACAACTACGAGCCGACGGTGAACCCGGTGCCGTCGGGCGGGTACGTGTGGGTCGTCTTCACGAGCCGGCGGCGCTACGGCAGCGTCGCGACGATTCCGCCGTTCTGCAGCGATCCGCGCGGCGTGAACCTCGTCACCAACATCACGCCGAAGAAGCTGTGGGTCGCCGCGATCGATCTCAACGCGGCGCCCGGCAAGGACGCGAGCCACCCGGCCTTCTACCTGCCGGCGCAGGAGATCCTCGCGGGCAACTCGCGCGGGTTCTGGGTGCTCGACCCGTGCCGTCAGAACGGGACGAACTGCACGAGCGGCGACCAGTGCTGCAACGGGTTCTGCGAGCCCTCGGACCCGGACGCGGGCGCGCCCGACGGCGGAAACGGTCTCGTCTGCGGCGACAAGCCGCCGAACGCGACGTGCTCGCCGGAGGGCAACTCCTGCCAGACCTCGGCGGACTGCTGCGACACGAGCGACGTCTGCTCGGGCGGCTTCTGCGTCCTCGGCGGCCCGCACTGACCGACCGCCCGAAGAGAGACGACAGGAAGATCAGACGCTCAGGAAGGGAAGAGAAGGATTTTTTGTGTGCAGATCGCACCCAAAACAATCTCCCCTTCCTCTCGCCTTCCTGATTCTTTTGACCTTCCTGTCCTCTCTCTCAGAGACCCGCGCGCGCAACGAGCTTTTTGGCTTCGCGGCGGGCGGCGGCGCGGACGGCGCCTCCGTCGAAGCGTGTATGTTCCCCGTTTTTGACGACGTGCTCGCCGTCGACGAGCACGTGCTCGACGTCGCTGGATTTGGCCGCGTAGACCAGGCGCGAGAAGACGTCGCCGCCGGGCTCCTCGTGCTCGCGGTCGACGCGGACGACGATCACGTCCGCGCGCTTGCCGACCTCGAGCGACCCGATTTCGCCGTCGAGGCCGAGGGCGCGAGCGCCGTCGAGCGTGGCGAGGCGTAGCGCGCGGCGCGCCGGCAGAGCGGTCGGCGACGTTCGCCACTTCGCGAGGAGCGCGGCGTGACGAAGCTCCTGCCACGGGTCGAGGTTGTTGTTGCACGGCGCGCCGTCGCAGCCGAGCGCGAGCTGGACGCCGGCCGCGTCGAGATCGGCGACGCGCGCGACGCCCGAGCCGAGCTTCAGGTTCGCGCTCGGGCAGTGGACGATCCGCGTGCCGTCGGCGGCGACCGCGCGCGCCTCGTCGTCGGTGAGCTGGACGCCGTGCGCGAGGATCGTGCGGGGACCTGCCGCGCCCCACGCGCGAAGGACGTCGACGTCGTCGCGCCCGAGCACGGCGCGCACGGCGGCGCGCTCGCTCGGGTGCTCGGCGACGTGCGAGTGGAGGAGCGCGCCCGAGCTCGCCGCGCGCTCGGCGGCGCCGCGCACGAGCTTCTCGCTGCACGACAGGATGAAGCGCGGCGCGTACGCGTAGCGCAGGCGCCCGCCGGCGCGCCCGTCCCAGTCGCGACAGAGGCGATCGCTCTCGTCGAGGCTCGCGCGCGTCGTCTCGCGGAGGCCGCGCGGCACGCCGTCGCCGATGTCCATCATCGTCTTGCCGCTGAACGCGCGGATCCCCGAGCGGAGGCACGCCTCGAAGATCGCGTCGTGCGCGCGCACCGTCCCCATGTCCAAGATGGTCGTCGTGCCGGCGCGCATCATCTCGAGCAGCCCGAGCTCGGCGCTCGCGCGCGCGCTCTTTTCGTCGTGCGCGGCCTCGAACGGCCAGATGCGGCGGCGCAGCCAATCGAGCAGCGGCAGATCGTCAGCCATCCCGCGGAAGAGGACCTGACAGAGGTGCACGTGGGCCTGCACGAGCCCCGGGAGAACCGCGCAGCCGCGCGCGTCGAGGACCCGCGCGGGCGTGAGCGCGGCGCGCTCGGCCGCCTTTCCGACGGCGGCGATCCGCCCGCCGCGCACCAGCAAATCGCCCTCGATTACCGTGTTTTTTGCGTCGCAGACGACGATCGTCCCGCCGCGAAGGAGCACGTCCACGGTTCAAGGCATTAACAGAATGGCGCGCATCGCGCACGATTTCGGCCTACCCTTCTGGGGCTTCCGAAAGCGGACCATGGGCGCGCGCATCCTCGTCGTCGACGACAGCAACACGATCCGCCGGGTCGTTTGCGGCATCCTCGAGCGTCACGGCTTCGAGCCCGACGGCGCGGCCGACGGCCAGCGCGCCGTCGAGATGCTGACGAGCGCTGAGCAGCCGTACGAGCTCGTGCTCCTGGATTTCGTGATGCCGAAGATGAACGGCTTCCAGTTCTGCCGCGCGATCCGCTCGCGCGAGGAGTGGAAGCGGCTGCCGGTGCTGCTGATGAGCGCCAAGACGGACCGCATCCGCGAGCAGTTCGTGCAGCAGACCGGCGCGCTCGACGCGATCACCAAGCCCTTCGACGCGCAGGCGCTCGTGGCGATGGTGGAGCACGCGCTGAAGAAGGTGGCCGCCGGGCAGGTCGCGAACGTGCCGCCGCTCGTGCTCGACGAGACCGACGTGCCGCTCTCGACGCGCACATCCGCCGTTCGCGAAGAGAACGCGATCCGCGCGCGCGCTTCGGCGGACTTCGCGGCGCAGCTCGGAAACGTCCTCGCGCCGATCCTCGCCAAGCTCCCGCAGAGCACCTTCGGCGACGAGGGTCGCATCCTCGAGGCGCTCGCGACGCGGGTCGGGCAAGAGGACATCGGGCGGCTCGCGCGCGCGGTGCGCGGCGTCGACTTGACCGAGAAACAAGCGGTCGTTCTCTCCGGCAACCTCGGCGCGATCCCCATCGGCGCCGTGCTGCAGCTCCTCCAGATGGAGGCCCAGACCGGCACGCTCGCGATCTGGAACGCCGAGAGCGAGATCAGCGTGCACATGCGCGGCGGGCTCGTCGACCTCGTGCAGTCGCGCGGCGCGGGCGACGAGTTCAGGCTCGGGCGATTCTTCCTCGAGGAGGGTCTCGTCACCGAGGAGCAGCTCGACGATCTCGTGCGGAGCTCGCAAAACCCGCCGCCGCCGAGCGCCCCCTCCTCGCGCCGCGCGCGCTTGCTCGGGGACATGCTCGTCGAGGCAGGGAACGTGACCGAGGCGCAGCTGAAGGACGCGCTCTCGCGCCAGTCGGCGGAGCTGATCTACGAGGTTCTTCGGTGGCAGGCCGGACAGTTCGAGTTCCGGCTGCGCGCGACGTCGTCGCTCGCCGAGCGGGCGCGGCTCGCGATGCCGGTCGCGTCGATTGTCATGGAGGGCTTCCGCCGCGTCGACGAGTGGCGCGTCATCGAGGCGCGCCTCGGGAGCTTCGATCAGGTGCTGCTGCCGGACCCCGCGTCGGTCGAGTCGATGGGCGGCGACAAAAAGCTCGCGCGCGCCGAGCAGGCGGTGCTCGAAGCGATCGACGGCGAGCGCACGGTGCGCGAGGTCATCGCCGCGAGCCACCTCTCGAGCTTCGACGCGTGCCGCATCCTCTTTCAGCTGATCGAAGCTCGCCTCGTCCGGCGGGCGGCGGCGTGATGGCGAAGCGCGGGGGCGTCATCGTTCGGCACCAGGGGGCGCTGCGATTTCTTCCGGCGTCGGTCGTCGTTCGCATCGCGTCGTGCCCGCCGATTTCGCGGGTGCCAGGCGCGCCGTCGCCCATGCTGGGGATCGCGCACGAAGGCGGCGACATCGTTCCGGTCATCGCGCTCGACGAGGGCGACGAGCGAGGCCCCCGCTCGCGCACGACGCTCGTCGTGTGCCGGTACCTCGGCGAGCCGGTCGGGATCGTCGGCTGCGAGGTCGTCGAGACCGGCTCGTTCGAGCCCGACGCGAGCATCGAGGGCGCCGTCGTCGCGAGCGGCGGGCCCGCGAGGACGCTCGATCTCGCGGCGACGTTCGCGCGGCTGCAGAGCGCGCGCTCGCCGCTCGCCGAACGACACGAGCAAGGAGGCTGACGCGATCATGGCGGAGAGCCGGCAGTCGAAGAATCGGTTCTTTCGTCTGTGGCGGCGCAGCGACGGAAAGGTCGCGCGCTCGATCACGGAAGAGGGCGCCCTCTGGGCGTCGCACGCGCGCGCGACGGAGTCGACCAAGAACGCTGCGGAGGCGGCGGAGCGCGCCGCGACGAGCACGGCCAAGCAGCGCGCGTCGCTCGACGCCGGCGCCGACGAGGCGCGCGCGGTCGCCGCACGAAACGACGAGCTCCAGCGAAACGTCGCGCGCATCTCCGACGCCTACGATCGGCTCGGCGTCATCGCGCTGAACGCGGGGCTCGAAGGCGCGCGGCTCGGGGACATCGCGGGGCGCCCGCTGACGCTCGTCAGCGAGGAGCTTCGCGCGCAGACCGAGCGCGGAGCCGAGGCGGCGCGCGAGATTGGTCGAGCGCTCGCGGACTGCTCGCGCGAGCTCGGCGCGCTCGGCACGCGCTTCGACGACGCGCGCGCCCACGGCGCGGACGTGACGCAGCAGGCGTCGAGCGCGGCGGCGTCGGCCGCGGAGGCGGCGCGCGCGCTCGGCGAGCTCGGAGAGCGTCTTCGCACCGCGACCGGGAGCGATCCCGAGACGGCGCAGGCGATCGCGCAAGCGACGGAGCACGCGCGAGCGCTCGTGTCGGCGCTCGGCACGCTGAGCGGCCGCGTCCCGCGCGCGCTGCTCACGACGGCGCTGCGGCCCGTGCTCGAGCCGCTCGTCCGCTCGCTCTTCGAAGAGGACGAGGCCGAAGAGCACCCCAAGGAGTGACGTGAGCGACGCCGAGCTCACGAGACTCTTGCTCGTCGAAATCGCGCGGCACTTGCCGTCGCTCGAGCACGACCCGCTCGACGCGGAGGCGGCGCGGCGCGCGCTCCACGCGCTGAAGGGCTCGCTCGGGCTCGCCGGCGAGGGCGCCCTCGCGCAGGAGATCGCGCGGCTCGAGCGCAAGCTCGCGGCGGGCGACGAGTCGGCCGCGCGCGACGGCGCGCGCACGCTTCGTCACGCCGAGGAGAAGCTCCTCGCGGGCGAGCCCGCGTCGTCCGGGCTGGCGTTCTGGCCCGTTCCGCCCGCCTCGCTCGCGCCGCGCTCGATCGATCCGTCGATCCGCACGCAGTATTTCGCCGAGGTCGGAGACCGACTCGCGCACATCGACGAGGCGCTCGGCGGTTCGCTCGCGCCGCTCGACGCCGTCACGCTCGCCTATCGCCAGGTGCACACGATCAAGGGCGCCGCGAGCTCCATCGGCGACGAGCCGATGGCATGGTTCTGCCACGGTCTCGAAGAGCGCATTCGCGGCGGCTCCGCGAGCCGCGACGCCGCCGAGGTCGCGCTCGCCGAGGTCGCGCGCTGGCGCGGCGTGCTCGGCGGGCTCCTGGACGACCCGACGAGCGCGCTCCTCTCGCTCCGCCCGCCTCGCCCGCGCAGCAACGTCCCGAACGCCGAGCCGTCGCGCCCGCCCGAAGACGAGCCGTCCTCGCGCGCTTCGCTCTCCGACGACGCCACCATCCGCGTCGCGGCGCAGTCGGTCGACAGGCTGCTCGAGCGCACGATGACCGTCTCGGTCGCGCGCGAGGCGATGGCGCAGTCGGCCAACGCGCTCGCGCTCCGCAGCACCGAGATGCGCGCGCTCCGCGCGGACCTCGCCGAAGCGCTCCGTTTGATCGGACCGCCGCGCCCGTGGGGCGCGCCCGCCGCGGCGCTCTCGCGCATCCGCACCGTCGCGCAGGCGCTCGGGATCGCGGGCGAGCGGCTCGAAGAGGCGGCCGCGAGCGTGCGACGACCGGCGCGCGCGCTGCGCGACGTCGCGAGCGCGTCGAAGCGCGATCTCTCCGCGATGCGCCAGACGCCGCTCCGTCATCTCTTCGGGCGCCTGACCGTCGCCGTCGAGGCGGAGGCGCGGCGCGCCGGCCGCGAGATCGTCGTCAGCGAGTCCGGCGGCGACGAGACGGTCGACCGCCGCCTCGCCGAGGCGCTCGTCGATCCATGTTTGCATATTGCACGCAACGCGGTGGCGCACGGGATCGAGCCGCCCGAGGTGCGCGAGCTCGCAGGGAAGGCGCGGACCGGCTCGATCCGCTTCTCGGCGCGCAAGTCCGCCGGGCGCCTGCGGATCGAGATCGCCGACGACGGCGCCGGCGCAGACGTCGCGGCGATCCGCGCGCGCGTCATCGAGGCAGGCGTCGTCAGCAAGGCGCTCGCGGAGAGCGCCGACGACGACACGCTGCTCGCGCTCCTCTTCTTGCCGGGCCTCACGACGCGCGACGCGTCCGATCTCCTCGCGGGTCGCGGCATCGGTCTCGACATCGCGCTCGGCGCGGTCCAGAAGCTCGGCGGGCGCGTCTCGCTCTCGAGCAGCCGCGGCGAGGGGCTTCGCGCCGCGGTCGATGTGCCTGTCGAGAGCGGCTTCGCGAAGGTGCTCTGGGTCGAGGCGAACGGCGAGCCCTACGCGCTCCTCGCCGCCGACGTCGCGGCGGTGAGGCGCTCCGAGGGCGCGCTCGCGCCGCACCTCGCAGCGTGCATCGGCGAGGCCGACGCAAATCCTGGTCCGGTCGTCCTCGAGCTCGCCGTGCAGGGCGACGACGAGGCTGCGCGCGTCAGCGTCGACGCGGCGCTCGCGATCGAAGAGTTGCTCGTCCGGCCGCTGACCCCGCTCGTCGCGGCGATGGGGCCCTTCGCCGGGGCCATCGTGCGAGGCGACGGGACCGTGCGGCTCGCGCTCGACGCGCACGCGCTCGCGCCGCGCGCGCGCGCGCTCGCGACCTCCGCCCGTCGCGCGGCGGACCTCGCGCCGCGCGCGACGTGATCGTATATTGACGCGACCCGTGATCGTCGAGCGCATGACCGAATCGGACGTCGCCGACGTTCTCGCGATCGAGGCGGCGTCCTTCCGCCAATCTCGTCCGCGAATCGCGAGCGACGCGGCGGAGCAGAAGAGCGGTCGCCTCGACGCCGTGCAGCTCCGCGAAGAGCTCGCGCGGCCATGGGCGCGCCTCTGGGTCGCGCGCGCCGCGAGCCAGGGCGAGACGCCGGCTGCGGCCTTCCTCCTCGCGTGGCACGTCGCCGACGAGCTCCACGTGCTCGACGTCGCGACGCACCCCGAGCTCCGCCGGCGCGGCTTCGGCCGCGCGCTCATGAAGCAGTCGTTGGCGTACGCGCGCGAGCAGGCGATCCGTCACGTCCTGCTCGAGGTGCGGCGCTCGAACACGGCGGCGATTCGTCTCTATCGCGAGTGCGGCTTCTTCGCGATGGGCGTACGCAAGAGCTACTACGCCGACGGCGAGGACGCGGTCGAGATGGTGCTCGTGCTCGACGATCGAGGCGAAATCCAGGCGCGCAAGGACGAGGTCAGCGTCTAACCGGCCAAGGACGCGCGGGCTCGGCTCGTCTACACTGCACGCCGTGCGAAAAGCTCACTTCGGTCTCCTCGGTCTCGCGTTCGCGTTTCCGCTCGCCTCCGCGTTCGCTCAACCGCGTCACGGCGGTCACTTGCTCCCGACGTCGTCGGCGTCCGCGTCGGCCGCGCACCATCCGCCGCCGCGCTACGTCCCGGCGACCGGCCCGCTCGCGCCCGCGAAGGACTCGCTCGCGCAGGGCGACTATTCGGCGGCGGAAAAGTTCCTGAAGAGCGTCACCGGCAAGGACAAGCCCGAGGCGCTCGCCGAGCTCGCGCGCATCCAGACCCTCCAGGGGAAGAACGCCGAAGCCGAGGCGACGTGCAAGCAGCTCGCGGCCGCCGGTCACGCGGCGGACGCGGCGGCGCTTCGCGCGAACATCCTCTTTCACACGGGCAAGCGCGACGAGGCGATCCGAGTCCTCGAGGCGCAGAAGAACGCGACGAGCGACGGCGGACGCGAGGTGCGCGTCGAGCTCGGCGAATTCCTCATCGACATGGGCCGGCGCACAGACGCCGAGCCGTACCTGCAGACGCTCGTCAGCGACTACAACTCCGACGCGATCAAGGACGACAACTCCGTCGGCATGACGCTCGTCGGGCGCGCGACCGAGCTCCTCCGCGCGTGGAAGAACGCGGCGACCTCGTACCAGTCGGCCGAAGACGACGACAAGCGGAACATCCGCGCGCGCATGTGGCACGCGGGCGAAGACCTCCAGAAGTTCGAGATCGGCCAGGCCGAAGCGCGCGCGCGAGAGGTCCTCAAGCTCGAGCCGAAGAACCCCGACGCCCTGGTGCTCATGGCGCGCGTGAAGCTCGCGCAGACGATGGACTTCGACACGGCCGAGAGCATCGTGAAGGACGCGCTGGCGGTGAACCCGAACAACCCGGGCGCGCACGCGGTCCGCGCGGGCCTCGCCCTCCACGACATGGACCTCAAGACCGCGGAGAGCGAGATCGCCGCGGGCCTCGCGAGCGATCCGAACGACCTCGAGCTGTGGAGCCTCAAGGCGGCCGCGCGATTCCTCGCCGACGATCGCCCCGGCTACGACGCCGCGCGCAAGGAGACGCTCGCGCGCGACAAGGACTACTCCAAGTTCTACACGACCGTCTCGGAGTACGCCGAGTGGGAGCACCGCTACGACGACATCATCGCGATGATGAAGGAGGCGGTGAAGGTCGATCCCGACGACGGCCTCGCCTGGGCGCAGCTCGGCTTGCTCGAGACGCGCCGCGGCGACGAGAAAGAGGGCCTCCAGGCGCTCAACACGGCCTGGTCGAACGACCACTACAACGTCTACGTCCTCAACACGCTCAAGCTCTTCGAGTCGAACTTCGCGAACGACTACGATTTGGTCGACGAGGGCCCGTTCAAGATTCGCTATTTGAAGAAGTCCGAGCCCGTCCTGCGCCGCTACCTCCCGCGGATGCTCGGAGAGGCTTGGGCCTCGATGAAGGCGCGCTACGGCTTCGTCCCGGCGCAGCCGGTTCAAATCGAGGTCTTCGAGCCGGATCAAAGCGGCAAAATCAAAGACGCCCGCGAGCAGTTCAACGTGCGAATCAGCGGGCTACCCGGCGGCATGCTGCAGGGCGTGTGCTTCGGCCACGTCATCGCCGCGATGGGGCCGGGCGCCGAGCCGTTCAACTGGGGAAACGTGCTTTGGCACGAGCTCGGTCACGTCTTCGCGATTCAGCTGTCGAAGAACCACGTGCCGCGCTGGTTCACCGAGGGCCTCTCCGAGTACGAGACCATCGCGCGACGCCCCGAGTGGCAGCGCGAGATGGATCCCGAGCTCTACGTCGCGCTCACGAAGAACCGCATCCCCGGCTCGGTCGACATGAACCACGTCTTCACGCACGCCGAGAGCGCCGAGGACATCACGGTGGCCTACTACGCCGCATCGCAGATGATGGTCTTCACCGTCGAGACCTTCGGCATGCCGAAGGTCGTCAAGGCGCTCCAGCTCTGGGGACAGAACGAGGTGACCGCCGACGTCATCCCGCACGCGTTCGGCGTCTCCGCCGCGGACTACGATCGCATGTACCGCGAGTGGCAGATGAAGCGCCTCGCGCGCTACAAGGGCCAGTTCATCCCCGACTTGCGGATGACCAAGACGCTCGACCAGGCGAAAGCGGCCGTACAGAAGAGCCCGAACGACGGCGACGCGCTCGTCGACCTCACGATCGCGTACGTGCGCGAGGACGACGCCGACAACGCGAAGGCGACGCTCGACAAAGCGCTCAAGGCCGCCCCCGACAACATGCGCGCGCATTACCTCGCGTTCCGCTTCGCGGGCAAGGACGCCGAGGCGGCCCAGAAGGAGCTCGCGACGCTCCAATCGCTCGGCGGCGACGGCTACTTCGTCCGCTCCCAGCTCGCGCTCCTCGCGAAGAAGAAGAAGGACAAGGCCGAGTACAAGAAGCAGGTCGAGGCCGCATACCGCTTCGACCCGACGCAAGCCGACCCGCTCGGCGATCTCTTCGAGCTCGCGCGCGACGAAAAGCGCGAGGCGGACGAGGTCGACATCCTCCGCAAGGCGGCGATGCTCGATCAGCACGACCCGAAGCTCTGGGGCGCCCTCTTGAAGCACCTCGTCGACGACAAGCAGTGGCAAGAGGCGAGGAAGATCGGCGAGAGCGCGCTCTTCGTCGCGATCTACGACCCGCACGTTCACATGAACTACGCGCGCGCGCTCGCCGCCCTCGGCGAGCACGAGCGCGCCGTCTTCGAGCTCGAGTCGGCGCTCCTCTGCGAGCCCGAGGCCCCCGACGCGGCGACCGCTCACGCCCTCGAAGCCGAGGAGCTCGTCGCCCTCAAGCGCACCGCCGAAGCCCAAAAACACCTCGACGAAGCCAAGCGCCTCGACCCCACGAACGCCGAGATCAAGAGCGTCAAAATGCCCTGACCTTCCAACCCTCTCGCTCTCGCTGGGGCGCCTCCGGCGGGTGTGGTATCTTGCGTCATGCCGAAAGCGATCCCGCTGGAGCTCATCGAGAAGCTCCCGAAGACCGACCTTCACGTCCACCTCGACGGGTCGATGCGTCTTCAAACGATCCTCGATCTCGCCGACCGGCAGCGCGTCGAGCTGCCCGCGCCGGACGAAGACGGTCTTCGGCGCAGCGATGAACCTCGGGAAGAACTGCGGCTCGCTCGTCGAGTACCTCAAGGCCTTCGACGTCACGCTGCGCGTGCTCCAGACCGAGGAGTCTCTGACGCGCACCGCCTACGAGCTCGCCGAGGACGCCGCGCGCGAGAACGTCCGGTACATGGAAGTCCGCTACTCGCCGATGCTCCACACGCGCAAGGGCCTCTCGCTCACGCGCGTCGTCGAGGCGGTGCTCTCCGGCCTGCGCGCCGCGCAGAAGGATTTCCGGATCGAGTCGAACGTCATCTTGTGCGGCATCCGCAACGTGTCGCCCGAGAGCTCGCTCGAGATGGCCGAGCTCGCCGTCGCCTACAAGAACCGCGGCGTCGTCGGCTTCGACCTCGCGGGCGCCGAGTACGACCACCCCGCGAAGCACCACCTCGCAAGCCTTCCAGCTCGTGCGCGACAACAACATCAACGTCACCATCCACGCCGGCGAAGCGTACGGTCCCGAGTCGATCGCGCAGGCGGTCCACGTCTGCGGCGCGCACCGCATCGGCCACGGCTGCCGCCTCCGCGAGAACGGCGATCTGCTCCACTACGTCAACGACCACCGCATCCCGCTCGAGTGCTGCCCGTCGTCGAACGTGCAGACCGGCGCGGTGCGCGATCTCGCGACGCACCCGATCAAGCTCTATTTCAACTTGGGTCTGCGCGTGACGGTCAACACCGACAACCGCCTCGTCACCGACACGACCGTCTCGAAAGAGCTCTGGCTCTGTCACAAAGAGATGGGCCTCACGCTCGGCGAGATCAAACAAGTCATCACGAGCGGCTTCAAGAGCGCGTTCCTGCCGTTCCACGTCAAGCAGCAGTACCTCCGCAGCGTGAGCGAGGAGCTCAAGTCGTTCACCGACGAGGAGCTGCCGGACCGCACAGTCGCGCCGTCCGCGAATTGAGGCTCACTGGCAGGCGAAGTATCCCGGCAAGAGCGTGCTCGCTTTGCAGGTTTGGTTCGTGTCGCAGGTCGGCGCCTTGGGGTCGCAGAAGTGGACCTGCGTGTAGCCGTAGACGTTGCCGGTGCACGTCGCCTTGCACGAGACCTTCGAGTAATTCTGGTAGCCGAGGTCGCCGCAGCAGAGTTGTCCGCCGGTGCAGTCGTGATCGTCGTCGCAGTAAATCGGCAAGCCCGCGGGGCACTGCACGAGGTCGCTCGTCGGCTCGCACGCGAACGAGTACGTGTACTGCGGGTAGTAGCTCGTGACCGTCCCGCAGCAGAGCTGAGTCGCCGGACCGCAGTCGGTGTTGCCGCAGGCGATGCCCGGGTCCTGGTACGGATTTCCGGCGTCCTTCGGCGGCTCGGCGTCTTTCGTCCCGACGTCGGGCACGGACGCGTCCGGGGGCGGCGCGGCCTCGGGCGCAGGCGTCGCGTCGAGAGGAGCGGTGGCGTCGAGCGCGGGGCCGCCGTCCTGGGCTTCGAGCAGCGACGAGCCGTCCGCGCCGCCGCACCCGCTCGCGAGGGCGGCGAGCACGAACGCCGCCGCGCCCGCCTTCACTGGCAGATGCCGTAGCCCGGCAGCGTGCATTTGCTCGCGATGCACGTCTGCGTGTTGTCGGTGCAGTTCTGCGTCTGCGGGTTGCAGCCGATCTCGAACTCGCCCTGCTGCGGGTCGCACGTCTGCTGGCACTGCACCTGGCTCACGGTCGTGATTTGACTGCAGTTGAGGTTCGGGTTCTGCGGGCCGCCGGACGTGGCGCAGCAGATGAAGCCCGCGTTGCCCTGCGACGCGCAGTTCTCTCCGCTCGAGCAGGTGATCGGAGCTTGGTCTTGCCCCTGGCAGTCGCCGAGCGAGCCGACGCACGCGTAGGTGACGGGGTTGCCGTACGTGGCGCAGCAGACCTGGTTCTGCGCGCTGCACGTGGTCGTGCCGCAGTGGATGACGCTGTCGGGCGGGCCGACCGGGACGTCGATCGTGACGACGTCGACCACCGTGGGACCGTCGTCGGTCGCATCCGCTTTGACGCCGCCGTCGGTGCCCGGCCCCGTGTCGGGCTTCACCGAGCCGTCGGCTCCGGGGCTCGTGCCCGAATCCTCGAGCAACGAGCTCTGCTCCGCGCCGCCGCAAGCGGCTACCAGCCCAACCATGACAAGCAAAGACCACCGATTCATGTGCGCTCCCTGGGACCCCGCGGTTACGGCGCGTCAGTATGGGCGTCTTTGCGGCGTCGTGCAACGGGACGGAAATCATGGTAAGGGCGCCGGTCCCAGTTTCGATGAAGGAGCCGCAGAATCATCCGATACCGCTGTCCATCCACCGCGCCATGGACGCGCTGGAGCGGGCGGCGGCCGTGGCGGAAGGCAGGCCGCAGGGCGCGGTCGTGCGCGCGGCGCCCGACGACTATTTCGAGCTCGCCCGCCTCGACGGAAAGGCCCTGCGCGACCGGCTCGACCGGGTCGTCATGGCCGACGACCCCGAGAGCGGGCTCGACGCGCTCCTCGACGGCGGCGCCCTCTCTGCCCTCTTTCCCGAGGTGTCGGCGATGGTCGGCTTCGGCGACGGCGAGTGGCGCCACAAAGACGTGTGGAAGCACACGAAGCAGGTGGTGCGCCAGGCGGTCCCGCAGCTCGAGGTGCGCTGGGCGTCGCTCTTCCACGACATCGGCAAGGTCAAGACGCGAAGCATCTCGCCCGACGGCAAGGTCCACTTCTTCGGCCACGCCGAGGTCGGCACGCGCATGTTCGAGAAGCTCGATCGTCGCATGCCGCTCTTTTCGCCGGAGCCCGCGCTCAAGGACACGGTGCGCTTCCTCATCCTGCACCACCTGCGCGCCAACCAGTACGACCCGAGCTGGACGGACAGCGCCGTCCGCCGCTTCGCGCGCGAGCTCGGCGAGCACCTCGGCGAGCTCCTCTGCCTCGCGCGGGCCGACATCACGACCAAGCGCCCGGAGAAGAAGCGGCGCGGGCTGATGCAAATCCAAGAGCTCGAGGAGCGAATCAAACAGCTCGCGCTCGAGGACAGCAAGCAGCCGCCCTTGCCGAAGGGCGTGGGCGACGAGATCATGAAGGCGTTCGCGATCCCGCCGTCGCGCCTGATCGGCGAGATCAAGAAGAAGCTCGAGGACGCGATCGATCGCGGCGAGATCGAGCCGCGCCAGCCGTGCGAGGCGTACGTGGAGATCGTGCGCAAGGATCCCGCGCGCTACGGCATCACGGGCTGACGCGCGCGCGGAGCTTCTCGGTCGCGCGGGCGAGCGACCCGTCGTCGTGCATGCATCCGTAGCAGTCGCGCATGCCGAGGAAGCCGCAGCCGCTCTTGGAGGCGTAGCCGTCGAGCACGGCGAGCGCGCGCGCGTCGCCGAGCGTCGCGGCGCGCTCGAGGAGCTCTTTCTTCGCTTCGCAGCTCTTCGCGCCGCGGAGCTCGAGCGCCACCTGGAGCGCGGGGGTCGCGTGCTTCGTCAGGTCGTCGCGCTCGAGCGCCTTGCGCGCGCGCGCCTGTCCCGCGCCGGGCGAGCCGTACGCGACGTCGTAGAGGAGATCGGCGCCCTGCGCGCCCATCTTGCCGCTCTCGAGCAACGCGAACGCGGCGCTCTCTTCCTGGCGCGAGGCGATGGCGTCGCGCAGCGTGCCCTGGAGCTGCGCGTCGCTCCGCGCGGCGGGGTCGAGGTCGAGCCACTGGGCCGCGTCGGCGAGCGCCGACTTCGTGTCCCCCTTGGCGAGGTGCGCGCGAAAGAGCACGTGATACGGCTCGCCGCGCGCCGGCTGCTCGGCCGCGAGGGCCTGCGCGTGCGCGATCGCGACGTCGTACTGCGCGGCGCCGAGCTCGGACTGCGCTTTTTTCAGCTCGCGATCGAAGCGGGCGTCCTTCTTGTGCGGCGTGACGACGAAGCCGCCGTCGGCCGCGACGTCGGACGACGTGCCCGACGCGGCGTGCACGACGAGGACGATTCCGGTCACGAGCGCGAGCGCGGCGAAGATCGCACCGACGATCGCGAGGACGCGCGGCGGCAGGATGCGCGTCACCTCGCCCGCGAGCGACTTCGCCTGCACGCGCAGCGCGAGCACCGTCGAAGCATGCGAGGGCTGGAGCGGAGACGACGTGTGCACCTGCGGGAGCGACGGGCGGCTCACGCCGGCGAGCGACACGTGCGGCCCGCTCGCCGCCGGCGGCAGGTTCGGAAACGACACCGCGCCCGGCGGCGGCGTGACCAGCGCGTCGAACGCCTCGATCGCGTCGCGCGCCTCCTGCACGCGATCGGCCGTGTCCTTCGCCAAGAGCCGCATGACGAGCGCCTCGATCTCGGGCGCGACGTGCGCCTCGGCGGGCAGCGGCGGCACGGGCGCGGTGATGTGCTTCCCGAGCAGCTTCACCTTGCTCTCGTCGTCGAACGGGCGCTTGCCGGCGAGCATCTCGTACAGGATCACGCCGAGCGCGTAGAGGTCCGCGCGGCGATCGACCTCTTGCCCGAGGGCTTGCTCCGGCGGCATGTACTCGGGCGTGCCGTAGACCATGCCGAGCTGCGTGAGCGCTTTGTCGCCGGTGCTCGATTTGGGCGCGATGTCGCCGCCATCGCGACGAGAGTCGCGGAACGTGTCGACGGGCACCTTCGCGATGCCGAAATCGAGGACCTTCACGAAGTCCTCGTCGCCGTCGCGCGTGACGAGCATCACGTTCTCGGGCTTGAGATCGCGGTGCACGATGCCGAGCCCGTGCGCGCGCGACAGCGCGGACGCGATCTGCCGCGCCACGTGGACGGCCCGCGGGACCGCGAACGGCCCCTGCGCGATCGCCTCGCGCAGGCTCTTGCCCTCGACGTACTCGAGCACGAGGAAGAACGCGCCGTCGTCGAGCTTGCCGAAGTCGGTCGCGTTGGCGACGTTCGGATGCTCCATGTGGGCGGCGGCCATCGCCTCGCGCTCGAAGCGCGCGACGACCTCGTCCATCTTGCTCATCTCGGCGTGCAACACCTTGACCGCCACGCGCTTGTGCATGAGCGTGTGCTCGGCCGCGTAGACCGCGCCCATCCCGCCTTCGCCGAGGAGGCGCTCGATGCGGTAGCGGCCGCCAATCGTCTTGCCGACGATTCCTTTCGCGGGCTCCGCGGCGGGGGTTGTGGCCGTGCTCATCGCGGTCGTAGCATAGCGCGTCAATCGTCGATGCCGACGCCGAACGAGAGCGCGATCGACAGAGCGTCCGTCGTGCCGCCGGCGTAGTAGCTGCCCCAAAATCCGAAGGACGGGCGAGCGGCGAGCTCCATCAAGAAGACCCACGGCCTCCGAAAGCGGTACGACGCGCCGACGATCGCCGGAACCTCGAAGAACCCGCCTCCGCCTGCGTCGCTGACGAGGCCGTCGTAGCCGAAGCCGGTCGCGAGCCACACCCGCCACACGCCGCGCGGCCACGGCGAGAGAATCTTGAGCTGCAACCCTCCGCCGAGAATTTCGCGCAGCGGCGCGTCGTCGACGCTCTTGCTCACCTCGCCCGTCGCCCACGCCCCGAGACGCAGGAGCGGAAACAACGCGACGTGCCCGTCGATCGTCACCGCGCCGCCCTCGGCGAACGTGCTCCGCGCCGCGGGGACGCCGCTCGAAATCCGCTGCTGAAACGACGCGAGCGCGCCCACGTCGTAACGAACCTGAGCCCGCGCCGAGAGAGGCGACAGGAGGATCAAGAAGCTCAGGAAGGGGAGTCTCTTCAAGAAGAATACACTCCTGAGCTTCCTGTTTCTCTCTCTGCGCGTCAGTTGGACGCCGCCGCTTTCTCGTCGAGCTTGGCGAGCACGGCGCGCAGCTCCGAGGCCCTCTCGCCCGAGGGATCGAGCGCGAGCGCGCGCGCGAGGTCTTCGCGCGCCGCGGCGGTCGCGCCGAGCCGCGCCGCGAGGAGCCCGCGATCGCGCAGGAGCCCGCGATCGCGCGGGTTGAGCGACACGAGCCGATCGACGACGAGGAACGCGCGCGGCAGGTCCCCGCGCGAGAGGTGAATGCCGCGGAGGTTCATGAGCCACCGCGAGAGAAACGCGCGGCCGGTCGTCGCCGCGGTCATCTCCGCCGTCATCCGCGCCTGCGACGCCCGTGCGTCACCGCCGGCCTCCTTCGCCGACGACTGCCCCGACACGCGCTCGAAGAGCGTCGCGAGCGCGGCGTCGTCGACGACGCGCCCGCCGTAGAACGGGTCCACCAGCACCTCGTCGCCCGGCGCGGCCCCGAAGACGCGAACGAGGAAGTGCCCGGGAAATCCGACCCCCTCGGCGCGCACGCCGACGCGACGCGCGATCTCGCAGTAGACGAGCGCGAGCGAAATCGGGATGCCGGTCTTCCGCTCGAGCACGTCGGAGAGCAGGCTGTTTCGCGGGTCGTAGTAGTCGCGCTCGTTGCCGGCGAACCCGAGCGTCCCGTACACGTGGGCCGAGAGCGCCTCCGCTCGCGCCTGCGCGCTCGCCCGCGCGAGGTCTGCGCCCGCGAGCCCGAGCGCCAGCTCGTCGAAGCGCGCGAGGAGCTTGCCGACGTCGAGCTCCCCGTAGACGTCGCGCGCGATCAGCGCCGCGCCGAGCGCGACGTCGAGCTCCCCGTCGCTCGCGGCGAGCTGCTCGAAATTGGCGGCCGTCATCTTTTCATTTCACCCCATTTTCGGAGCATCGCAACTCGGATAAAAGAACCCTCCCCGACATGGCAAAAGCGGCGCTCCGAAAAACCTTCCAAAAACAACGCGACGTTCGCCCCACGGGCATCACCGGCCGCGAGCGGCCGACCGACGTGATTTCGCGGGCGTTTCCCGCGTACGTCGGCCGGCAGGAGCGCACGGCGTTCGAGCTCATGCAGCGCAGCTCGAAGGACGACACCTGCGTCTTTCTCACCTTTTCCGGGGCGATGACGCCCGCCGGCCTCCACCAGTCGTGCCTCATTCCGCTCGTCGAGCGCGGCCTCGTCGACTGCATCACGACGACCGGCGCGAACCTCTACCACGACGCCCATCGCATCATCGGCCACACGATCCGCGAGATCGACCCGAACGGCGGGGACCTGCAGTACCGCGTCGCGCGCATCATCCGCATCTACGACCTCGGCTTCCACGAGGAGACGCTGCTCGAGACCGACCAGCTCTTCTCGGCGATCCTCCGCCAGCCCGAGTTCCAGAAGCGCATGACGACGGTCGAGCTGCACTACCGCCTCGGCAAGCACCTCGCCGCGATCGAGAACGCCCTCGGCGCGAAGACCCAGTCGCTCCTCTCGACCGCGTACCGCTACGGCGTGCCGATCTTCGTCGGCGCGGTGCAAGACGGCTCGATCTTCCTCAACATGGTGAAGCTGAAGCGCCTGCTGGGCAGCGAGTTCAAGCTCGAGATCGACGTGAACGACGACGTCTTCGAGATGGGCGCGATGCAGCACCACTGCTTCGGCACGCTGAAGAAGAAGATGGCCGTCTGGATCCTCGGCGGCGGCGTCCCGAAGAACTACACGCTCCAGGGCGAGCCGCTGCTCGATCAGATCCTCGGCGTGCCGACGCACGGCTTCGACTTCGACGTGCAGTTCTGCGTCGACCCGGTCGACAACGGCGCGCTCTCGTCGTGCCCGGCGGGCGAGGGGCACACGTGGGGCAAGGTCTCGGCCGAGAGCGTGCAGTACGGCTCGGTCTACGTTCACGCCGACGTGACCGCGGTCTTTCCGTGGCTCACGTACGCGCTGCTCAGCGACGCGGGCGTCCACAAGAAGCACCGCCGCCTCTACGACGCGCGCGACGCCGCGGTGAAGAACCTCCAGAAGCAGATCGACAAGCGCCGCAAGGACCTGCTGAAGACGACCGTGATGCCGCGCGGCATCTCCTCGAAGCGCAGGGCATGACGCTCTCGATCGAGTCGGCCCGGACGACGATCGCCGCGCGCAACGACGAGCTCCGCGCCGTCCTGCACGTGCTCCCGAAGCCCGTGCAGAATACAAGTAATCCCGACGCGCCGCTCGCCGGCGTCCCCTACGTGCTGAAGGACGTCTGGGACACGGCAGGCATCCCGACGACCGGCGGTTCGTTTCGTCATCGCGCGCGCGTGCCGAGCGAGTCGAGCCGCGTCTTCGTCGCGCTGCAGAAGACCGGCGCCGCGCTCCTCGGCAAATCGAACTTGTGCGACATGGCGTTCTCGATGGAGAGCGACAACCACATCTTCGGCCCCGTCCGAAACCCGCTCGACCCGTCGCGCACGGCGGGCGGGAGCACCGGCGGCGGCGCGGCGGCGGTCGCCTCGGGCATGGCCGCGTTCGACTGGGGCACGGACTTCGGCGGGTCGATCCGTTTGCCCGCGGCGTTCTGCGGCGTCGTGGGGCTTCGACTGTCGGCCAAGACATGGTCGGTCGATCGCGAGCATTTTCCCCGCATTTCGGAGCGGTTTTGGTCGTTCTGCGGCATGGGGCCGCTCGCGCGCGACGTCGCGACCGCGCGCCGAGTCGTGGAGGCGCTCGCGGGGGAGCTCGGCCGGCGAGAGTCGGCCGACGTCGATCCGTCGCGCGTGTTTCTCTACGCGCCCGACGAAGCCCACCTCGGAAAGTGGCCGACCTTCGAGCGCGACGCGCGCGCGCTGCTCGAGCGCGCCGCCGTCGACGTCTCGACCGAGCACGGCCTTCCGCCGCCGAGCTCGGTGAACGAGACGTTCGCCGGCTACGTGTCGGCGCACTTCTTCGACTTCGTCGGAGAGGAGGAGATGTCGATCCGCGAGGGCCTCGTGGCGACGGCGCTCGGCGTGCTCTCGAACGGCAGGCTCGACAAGCGCCTTCACCCGGTGAGCGCATCGCTCTTCGCGCTCGTCGCGCTCGGCAAGCTCGTTCGCTACCGCGATCCCGCGCCGCAGGTCGCGCGGCTCGAGGAGCTTCGCCGCTCCGCCGCGAGCGCGTGGGCGAAGGGCCGTCTCATCGTCACGCCGACGACCACGGCGCTGCCGCCCAAGCACGGGCGCGCGGTGCTCGCCCTGCGCGCGCCGTCCTTCGCGATGCTCGGCAACCTCGTCGACGCCACCGCCATCGCGATCCCGTTCGGCCGCTTCGAGGGCACGTCGCTCCCTCGATCGCTGCAAATCCTGGGTCCTCCCGGCTCGGAGGACGCCGTCCTCGATTTGGCGGAGCGCTTAGTCTCGCTTGCGCCGGCGTGACGCGGCGTCTTCGAAGAACATCTCCGCGGTCTCTTTCTCGAGGCCCATCTCTCGCACGAGCGCGTCGAGCGCGCCGCGCAGTGCCTCGAGATCGCGAGCGCGCAGGCGACCGAGCGCCGCGAGGAGACGCGACTGCGACGGCTCGGGCGCGCGCGCCATCACCTTGCGGCCCGCGGGCGTGAGCCGGAGCTCGACGCGACGCGCGTCCTTCTTCGACGGGCGGCGCGCGACGACGCCCGCGTCGACGAGTCGCTTCACGATGACCGAGACCGAGCTCTGATCGGTCTTGGTTCGCTCGGCGAGCTCGTTGACGGAGAGCCCGCCGCCGCCGGCGAGCTGCTGGAGGACGAAGAGCTGCGCGCCGGTGACGCCCGCCGCGCGCTCGACCTCGCGCGCGCTGAGGCGCAAATCGCGGACGATGAGCCGCAACGCGACCATCACCGAGCGCTCGGCGTCGACGGAGCGCCGTTTCATCCCGCCTTGGTCATGAGCAGCTCGAAGATTCCCCACGTGCTTTCGGGCGACGCGTACTCGAAGGCGAGCCCGGCTCGAGCCGTGGACGTCCAGGCGACGCGCGCCGCGATTTGCAGCGGGTCCCAGCGGTCCGCCGTCACGAAAGAGACCTGCACGCGGTCACCCACCCCGAGCGGCTCGCTCCACTCGACGCACGCGCCCCCGAGCCCGAGGTCGAACACGATGACGTCCCGCTGCCAGCCGCGCTCGCGGTGGGCCAGCACGGCCGCGAGCCGCACGGGCTTGCGCGCATGAGCCCGAAATCGCGTCTTGTCGGCGCCTTGTTGCTCTTCCGCCACGCCGCCATCCTACCAAACGTCACAAAGCACAACGTTGGCGTTTTCGTCGGCCGACGCGCTACGATGGGGGTCCCATGACGCAGGACACGCGCAAGGATCCGCGCGCAAAAATCGTGAGCTTGAACGTGCGCTACAAGAGCGCGACGGTCGACGAGTTCATCGAGAACCACTCCCACGACGTGAGCAAGGGCGGCGTCTTCATCAAGACCGACAAGCCCTTCGCCATCGGCACGCTCCTCAAGTTCGAGATTCGTCTCGCGGCCGATCAACCCGTCATCGCCGGCGTCGGTCGCGTCGTGTGGAAGCGCGACGCGGCAGGCTCGGCGGCCGAGCGGCCCGCTGGAATGGGCGTGAAGTTCATCAAGATCGACGACAACTCGCGGCAGACGATCGACAAGCTGACCGGCACGAAGGCCGACGCGGGGCGCGAGTACTTGTCGGAGGCGGGCGCGTCGATGACGCCGCCGCCGGCCACGAATTCGGGCCCGCCGCCTGCGTCCACCTCGACGCCGCCGGTCAACATCACGCGCTCGGTCGTGCCGGGTACGACGCCGACGAAGCCGGGCATGGGCGCGGCGAAGCCGGCCTTCACCGTCAAGAAGACGATGATGGGCCTCGGCACGCAGAGCCCGCTCACGAAGACGTCGCCGCAAGCCCCGGTCTCGAAGCAGACCGAGCGCCACGAGGACAGCGGCAGCAACTTCTTCCCGAAGACCGACAGCGTCGCCGACATGCCGCCGCCGCAAGAGCGCACGGTGATGAAGCAAGCCGCCGAGCTCCTCGAAGAAGCGCTGAAAGAAGCCGGCGGCTCGATGGAAGAAGTCGGAGCCGTCGCCGGAGCCGCCTCGAGCGGGGCCGCGCAGGCACGAGACGACAAGAAAGCGCCCACGCCGGCCGCCGGAGCGCCGCCGCCCGCCGCCGAGACCGCGCCGGAGCCGGAGAAAGCGGCCGAGGCCGAGAAATCCGCCGAGCCCGAGGCCGCGAGCGCCGAGGCAGCCCCCGCCGTCGAACAACCCGCGCCCGAGAAGGTGACGCGGAAGGCGCTCTCCGATCCGCCGGCGCGCAAGATCCCGTCGACGCCGCCGGCCTCCGAGCCCATCGCGGCGAAGAAGATCGCGTCGCTGCCTCCGTCCGAGAAGAAGAAGAGCAACGCCGGCATGATCGTCGTGGGTCTGCTCGTGGCCGCGGGCGTCGCCGTGGGCGTCTCGTACCGCGCCGGCCTCTTCGGTGGCGCGGGCACCTCGGCGACGACGTCGGCGACCGAGCCGAGCGCGAGCGTCGCGGCTTCCGCGTCCGCGGCCCCGAGCGCGACCGAGAGCGCGTCGGCTGCCGCAGCCGAGTCGGCCGCCCCGTCGGCGTCCGCGGCGACCTCCGCATCCGCAGCGCCGACCGTGACCGCGACCGTGCAACCGACCGCGACCGCGGTCGTCGTCCCGCATCCGACCGTCACGGCGACGGCGCATCCCACCGCGACGGCAACCGAGGCCCCGACGGCGACGGCGACCGCGACCGCGACCGCCACGGCGACCGCGACCGCGACCGCCACGGCGACGGCCAAACCGACCGCCACCGCCAAGCCCACCGCGAAGCCTTCCGACGACAATCCGTACTGACGTCAGCCCGCGCGCTCGCGAGCGTCCGTACGCTTGCGTTTGCGCGCGAGTTGGCTAGCTTGAGCCGCCACTTTCGGGCGTCGTCTAATGGCAGGACAGCGGTTTTTGGTGCCGCTTATCGGGGTTCGAATCCCTGCGCCCGAACCGGAAAGCCAAGCAACTTCAAGATGTTGCGGATTTCGTCTCCGCCGTCTCCAGAATGTCTCCAAAAATAGCGCCGTCGAGCAGCCGGATCGCCCCTTCGCGCGCCGACGGACTGAGGTGCATGTACCGCAGCGTCGTCGACAGCGACTGGTGACCGGCGAGCTCCTGGATCGCCTTCGCCGGCGCGCCCTTCATCGCGAGCAGCGAGCAGAACGTGTGACGGAGGACGTGAAGCGAGCGCGTGGGCTTGAGACCCGCGCGCTTGCTCGCGCGCTCCATCCAGTCCTGGAGCACGTTCTCGTGGACCGGCTTCCCATCGTCTTGATGCAGAACCCGATCGCCGCGAAGGTGCTTGTTCTTCGAGAGCGCCTCGAAGAGCGCCGTCGTCATCGGCACGATGCGACTACGGCCGCCCTTGGGAACGTCCTCGACGCCGTACCACGACGAACGCTCGACGTGGATCTGCTTGCGGCGAAGATCGACGTCGGCTTGGCGGAGCGAGATGATCTCGCCCCGACGGAGGCCAGCGTCGGCGCCGAGCAGGACCATGACGCGGATGCGGGGATCGATCTTCCCCGCCGCGTCGACGAGCGCGTTGCGCTGCTCCGACTCGTAGAAGTCCATCACGGGCGAGACGACGCGGAGCAACTTGATCCTGCAGGGCATCCGATCGATGACGCCCCACTCGACCGCGACGTTCAGCAGCTTGCTGAGCACGTTGAGCACGTTGTTGACCGTCTTCGAGT
The DNA here is from genome assembly GCA_963731595.1 of uncultured delta proteobacterium. Lineage (GTDB taxonomy): Bacteria > Myxococcota_A > Polyangia > Polyangiales > Polyangiaceae > DASXHD01. The sequence goes on along the minus strand of CAVSWE010000007.1, from coordinate 4,068 downwards.
TCATGACGGCGAGCGCCGCCTTGATCCTCTGGATGTCCTCGTTCGTGATCTCGTCGAGGCGCTTGTGACCGAGCGCCGGGAGAAGATGCATGCGCAAGATCCGCTGCTTCGACGCGATGGTGCTGGCCTTCTGCCGGTTGGCCCTCGCGTAGCCCTCGATGAACCTCTCCTCGAACTCCTTCAGGGTCGGCACCTCCTTGGTCGTGGGCGTCTCGAGAGCGGCTTTGCCAGCGCGCAGCACTTCGGCCTCTCTCGCTTCGCCCCATCGCTTCGAAGCTGACCTTCCCGTCACGGGAGATCGGCGGCGCTCGCGAAAGCGCGTGCCGTCCGACCATGTGAAGGAAATGTCCACCTCGTGTCCTCCGCGCTTGTAATCGCGAACCTTGATCGTCATCGTCGGGTACCTCCCGGCGATGCCGCTCGTCCTTCGACGAGCGAGCGTAGCAGGTCGTCGCGACGCACGAGCAGGCGGCGGCCGTCGCGCACCGCGCCTGGGAGAAGCCCGCGTTCGGCGCGCGCGTAAATCGCCGCGCGTGTCGTCCGCAAGAGCGCGGCAGCTTCGGCGGCCGTCAGGAGATACGGCAGCTCCGCGGGGGTGACCACGGGCGGCGCGTCGCTCATGACGCCCGGCGAGCTCGGAGAATGTCATCGGGTCCGACGACGTGGACGAGCCAGCGCGAGCCCGATTTGACGCCGAGGACGATTCCGCCTCGGACGACTCGGACCGCGATGCCGTCGATCATTTCGACCGGCGCGCGACGGAGCTGCTGCCGGAGGTCGTGCGGGTCGAGGTCCAGCATCGCCGCGGCCGAGTCGGTCGTCTGCCACAGGGGTGAATCGCCGAGGACCCGCAGTGCTGCGTGCACGCGCGAGTGTCTACGATCCTGCCGACTACGGTTGGTGCTCATGATGGTGGTCTTCCTTTGCGACGATCCGTCGCCAAAAAAGGAGCCGCCACCTATTGCGGACTCGCGTGTCGTATCAGCGGCTGTCGCACCGCCGATACCGACAATACTCCTACTCGCGTCCCAGGCAAGATCGATGGCGCATTCTCTCGACTGCGCTCATCGTCTCATCGTCTCATCGTCTCGCGTGATTTATACGTCTATCTATATATGATTGAATAGCGAGCGCCCGACGGGCACGCATCTGCGCGCATCTGCGCGCATCACCTCCGTGACAGCGCAACTCGCCGGCGTACAACGAAGCCATGAGCACTCGCACATGGCGCTGTCTACTCTGCGGTACTAGCTACGTTGAGCATGTCGCGGGCTGCACGGGCTGCCTGGAGACCGGCACGGTTGTCCAGTTCGGCGTCCGCCCTCGCGCCGCAATCGACGGCCAGGCCGAAGTGACCACCGCGAGTGCCTTGGCGCGCGCGAGCTTCACGCTAGTCGTGTCCCAGGCCTATCCGACAATTCGGATCGGCGCCGGCGCCTTGATGGCCGTCTACGGCCGGCCCGGAAGCGGCAAGAGTAGTTTCGTCGCGCGATTGCTCGACAAGATCGAGGGCCCTGTCGTGTTGCAGTCGTTGGAGGAGCCCGCTGGGCCCTCACTCCACGCGAGGCTGCACCGGTGTCACATACGTCGAGATACTTTCACAATTTTGGGCGCAGCCACGACAGTCGATCAACTCGTCGATATCGTACGTTCCAGAAGCGCACGAGCTCTGGCGATCGACTCGTTGCAGGTTGCGAGCTTCACGCCGGAGGAACTGCGCCACCTGCTCATCGTGCTGGCGCCGACGTTGCGCTTGATCGTGGGGATTTGCCAAGTCAACAAAGCTGGCAAGATCGAGGGCCGGGAGCGGATCGCGCATGAAGCGGATGTCATCGTGCGCGTCGAGTCGATGAGCTGGGTGACGGAGAAAAACCGTTTCGACCGGACCGGCGTGAGCGGGACTGTCTTCGCAAACCAGGAGATCCCCGATGCGAACTCGTGATCTGATGTGTCCGTTTTGTCTCAGCGAACGCGCGGCGCTCCGCATCGATCGCAAAGGGCGACCGTATCTGACGTGCACGTGCGGCACGCGCTGCTTCGTTCCGACGTTGCGTGATGCTGTACGCTACGTCGCAATCGCCGAAAGCGTGTTCCGTGCGCACGTCCACGCGATTGCGAATGACCCCGTGCAGGCGGCCAAGTTCGCCCAGTACGAGGCCTCCGTCGCAAGCGCGTTCAAGAAGATGTTCGCGGCGTCGGATGGCGCCTCGCAAGAGGTCGCGATCGGCACCGACCATGAGAAGGAGAAAATCGCGTGAAGGCACTATCGAAGACCATGTCGTCACCGCCGTTGGCGGAGCCGGGCGACCGCGGAGCCGACGGCCAGACGCTCGCACGTGCTCTCGAGCACATCGAATTGCTCGCTCACCAAAATGCAAAGGACGCGGACGCAGTCGTTGCCGCCGCCCAGGCAGACGACGCCCGCGACGCCGCTGAACGCGCCGAAGTCGAGCAAATCGAACGGGACGCTCGCGCGCTCGAAATGGAGAACCGCGCACGGCTCGCACGGCTGCTGCTGCGGCAATCCGCGTGCGGCGTCGGCGCTTTTGCGGTGACGAAGCTGCTGCTGCGGCAAACGGCGAGTGGCCGTGGGGACCGCGGGCGCGCCGGAAGGAAGGCAGGTCGTCGATGAGTCTCGTGGCCGGTGTACTTGCGAACGCCGTTCGGGTGTTCGACTCGGCGGGCACCCCCCGTTACGCGGAGCAGACGCCGAGACAGCGCGCCGAGGAGCGGTTAGCCAAGGCACGCACTGCAAGCAGGGCGCTCGACGAGCTCGAGAAGGTCGGCGATCCACTCGCCATCCTGCTCGGACTGGGCGCCGCACTTCGCGGGTGACGCGAACGCCGTCCCGTGGTCCCGCATGGTGCAGACCTGAAAGGCACTCGCTCGACAGCCGCTGCGACAGCCCGCGTTGAACATGCCTCGTTCGTTGAAGGCGCGCGCCTCACGAGCGCGTGGCGGATCGAGTGCGACGCTTGCGCGGTCGTCCCGTCGGTCGCGGGAGCAGCTCTGATTTTCTGAAGAGCGTGGCGACGGGCACCATCAAGGCGTTCGCGAGCGTCAGCAGGACGGATACGGTGACGTTGGTCACGCCGCGCTCGACGCGCTGCACGTAGCTCAGATCCTGGTCCGCGGCCTGAGCGAGCTGCTCCTGCGTCATACCCCGACGGAGCCGAAGTCGGCGCACGTTCGCGCCGATGTTCTGCAGCGTCTCTTCGAGGGTCCGCCCAGGCACCCCTACGTGACTACACGGGCCGGGCGAGAATAAAGACTGCTTATACTCCGTCTTTCGTTGACACGGGGCGGGCCTGGTCGTAGTCAATGGATGTGAACACTGCATCCCTCCCGTTTTTGGAACCGAAACTCGTCCGCGAGACCAGCCGCGTGCGCGTCGTGGACTTCGGCGTTTGGCGCTGGATGGTGGCCAAGGTCAGCCCGCCGTACGCGATCATGGGCAAGTACCTTTTCCTGTCGCGCGACCAGGATCAGCTGGAACGGATCGCCGAACGGGAAATCGTTCACAACGGATTTCACCGCGCCAAATGGAGTCACACGCTCAACGGCACCGATTACGTCCTCTGCCTCTATTACGCACATGGCGCCCGCGGGCGTGAGCTCGCGCTCAGAGCGCAAGAAGATGGCTGGGAGTGCGAACCGACTTCGACGTATCGATGGACGCTGCGCGCGGGGACGGCGACGACGCTCCGATTTCGGTGGTGGAGATCCGAGGAGTCGACCGAAGCATCTCTGTTCGAGTCGCTGGGCAAGCCGTGACCAAACTCGAGCTCTTCCTACGCCTCTCGCTCATTCGGGAGCAGCTGCTGCATCTTCGGGACGTCCTAGACGCGCGCGATGCGCGTGTCCTCGGTCATGCAGCGAGCATGCTGGCACTGGTGAGCGGGGAATCGCGCCGGAGCGACGGTTGTGAACCGATCGCCAGTCGACGGGCAAGGTCCAAGACCGTGCGGTGACGCTCGCGAGGTTATCCACGGCGGCGAGTTCCACCGCGCACGATGAGACGGCGGTGTCATGGAACGGCGCGCGCGCTCGTCGGCGGATTCCGATGGC
>CAVSWE010000006.1:0-684247 GCA_963731595.1 uncultured delta proteobacterium | reverse complement strand
ACCTGGACACCGCGCGATCGGAATAGCGACTTGAGACGCTGTTGGACGCGCGCCGAATCTTCCACGATCATCGCGTGCGCTCGCACGAGGTGTCGCAATTTTCCGAAGCGTCCAACGTGCTTGTAAACGCTCGTGTCGATCGCTCCCGTGCGTAATCGCTCGGCCAAGCCGAATGCGTCGTGTTCGTCGCTCTTCTGCCCTCGCGACTCCAACACGAGCGTCACCACCATTCGCTCGACGTACGGAGACAGAATCTCGACGAGCCACTCGCTCTGCGTTTCCCCCTCGATGCACAGGTGAATCGTCCCAGCCTGCGTCTTGAGAAACTCCACGAGCGCCACTCCGCTCGTCGCGAGCACGTGCGTTCCCACCCTCTTGCCTTGCGCGTTCACCACCGCTGCCAGTGCAGCTCGTGGCGTGGACATCGATCCCGATGTATTCTTCCATCGGCGTTCTCCTTGTTCGGGTTTGCGTTTCGTATCGACAACGCAACGCTCGCTCGCGGACTCCGAGGACGCCACTCTTCTTCTGCCGATGCGCTCACATGCGAAGATCCGAACGCCACCTCCCGATGATGCCTTGCACTCCTGGCAAGCGGTTCGTTCGGCGCGCCTCGGCCACGACGTCCGGCTGCACCAACCCTGTGGATGCAAGCGCCGGGCGGTGTTCCTTAGAGGGAACATCAGCTGGGGACCAATTGACCCACGTGGACGGAGGCGGGTTGGACCCGACCGGTGCTGTTACCGCGAGTCGACAATGCTCGTACCAAGCGTACGCTGCGTCGTCGATCACTTTGCTCGGTGGATCGCGAAAGGCGGGGAACATAAGCATGGAGCGCCACCAAAAGGTATCCTGTGTCTCATCCCGCGTTGCGACGGTCGCTGTATTTGCGATATTAGTCGCGACCACGGAATGTCAGCACACGCGATGAAGGGGTTCAGTCCCAGGCAAGCACATCGGTCGCAGACGCTGGCGAGTTGGCAAACGCGAAAGCATTTATAGACTCCGCGTTCTACGCCGACGCCGACATTCGGCACTCGTTCCACACCGCCGTGGGCGAGCAGATCGATTGCATCGACTTCTACGCCCAGCGCTCCGTGAAAGGCTTTCAAGCGGCGGGATTGGCTGTCATTGACCCAAGCCACGTGCCGCCGCCCCCTTCCCGCCTTCCGCCATCAACTCAGCAGCCACGCATTCAGGTGTGAGCGTCGCCTTTGACGGTTCGCTGGACAGTAATGGGAAGGTCCGCGCCTGCCCGCAAGGGTCAGTTCCCGCCATGCGGCCAAGCGTGGCGGACAAGTGAAGCGGCTGGTGGGCTCGATGCCTACAAGGCAATCAAGCACCCTTTGCCGACCGTCGACCCGAATCAGGACTTGCTACAACACGACTGCTATCATCAAACGACAGCTGGCGAGGGGTTTGACCACGCGGCGGGCGTGCAGTACCCATATATCACGTACTATGGTGGCTTCACCGTCACGCCCGGTGTATGCACCATTTGTAGCGGATCTTGCGCAGGAGCACAATCTCTCGCAGATGTGGGTGCAAACCGGGAACTGCGAGAGTCCCAATAAATCCTTATCACGACCCAGACACCTGTACGACGGACGCTGTTCAGTCCATCGAGGTCGGTTGGATAAGTGCGCAATGGGTACACGCAGGACCCCACGAGCCCCCATCTCTTCGCGTTCACAACGTTGGATGGCTATAGCGCGCTGAACTGCTTTGCGGGCCAGGCTAATCCCAATGGGCACGGCGGGACGACAAATTGCTGTCCTTTCGGAGATTCGCCAACAGGGACCGATTGCTGGATCGCGGCAACAAGTGCCCCGTACGTGGTTAATCAGTCGCTTGGTGCATACGTGCAGCCAATTGGCTCGCCGCCGGATGAGATGGCCATTCTCATCTGGAATGGGTACGTTCATGGGGATCTGGGCCTGGTTTGTGTACATCGATGGCCAACTGATCGGATGGTACCAGAGCGCGGCATTCACTGGCCAAATGCAATGGTCGGCGACCTATCTGCAGGTCGGCGGGGAAGTCTTCGATCACTGGGCTGGTGGCCAACACACGACAACGCAGATGGGGAGCGGCATCTACCCGTCTGGGCCACCGCCGTATTACGGCTACGGTTACTCGGCCTACCACCGCAACGTCAGCTACATCGACTCGGGCTTCCCAGTGAACGGGAGTGACTACCACAAAAGCAGCTTGGCCTACACAACGTCTCCTCCCCCGGCGGAAGGCGACCTGGGCTACCCCGGAATCTGTGGATTCGACGCAGGAACGTACGGCTATGGCCTATCACTCACTCCTCAATCGGGCCAGCAGAACTCGATCTGTTTTTGCTTCGGCGGCGACGAAATATCTTGAACAGCGAGTACACATGATCTACCGCCGCGCATCGTTTACTCTTGTACGTCTTCGCTGCTGCATGTGAGCAGTTCAGGCCCCACCGACCGATGCTGCGCGAGACGGATCCGATGACGGTGCCACGTCAGTAGCAGATGGTGCGCCAACAGACAGGGTGGTCTGTGCGACGCGCTTATCGACGCGGACACTTGTCCCGTTCAAGGACTGACGAGCCCCTGTTGCTTTCCAGAGAGCCTTGTTTGTATGTCGCGCTGCGTGCCTTTGCATTGCGTGCAAGGCACACCGCCAGAAGCCTGAGTCGGCAACCGAAGTGCAATTGACCTACGCGTCGATAGTGACGACCGCCGCCGGCCGCCGCCGGCAACGCTCCACACCGCCCCGGGCCCCGGGCATAAGAGAACGCTGGCTCCATCGCCTCCGCTCGCCCGAATCCGTCTCCGCTCGTTGAAACCCGCACCCGTGCGGGTAGGGATCGTGGCGACGACTTTTTGCGGTTACGAGGAGGAGCGTTACTTTTCGTCATGCCCGCTCCCCATTGGACCGCTGCTATGGGAGGAGATGTCAAGATGGACTACGTCCGCACGCGCGAGATCATTTTGAAGTCGGGCGTTCGTTTGCAGTCTTCAGCGGCGAGCGTAGGTGGTGAGGGGTCCTCGAGCGTCGATCTCGGTCGTAGCCGTTCGGACATTTGAAGCGCTGTGTTCTCTCGCTGAAAAAGCGGGAACCATCCTGCTATCCGGGCCTCGTTGGGCCATTGCTTCTTTCGGCTCTCCGGAGGGGCATAGCCTTACTCGGGGGACTTCGGATCGCCGTGGGAGACGGCGAGTGCCGCGGTCCAGCTGTCCAATGGATGCTCTCCTCCGATTCCGACTCGTCCGTCGAGCACTGCGCGAGCGATCTCTTCGGCTCGAAGAATCGTCGTCATGCGCTGCGGCGAGACAAGCTACGAGGTCTTCTTCAGCCGTGTCGCGTCGTAGACCTCCTTCTTCTTCCAAAGCGCGAGCGTGATCGCGGCGAGCATGCGGGCGAGCGACACCTTCGCCAGGTTCGGCTTCGTCCCCGCGGCGAGCATCTTCTCGTGCGCGGCGCGCAGCGGCTCGTCGTCGCGTTGAATTTGGAGCACAGTCGTTGCCGCGCCTTTGAATACGTACTTGAGCATGTGGTTGTAATTGTGATTGAGCCCGCGCGTCTGCGTCACCTGGGCACGCGTCCACTTCCCCTGCGCAGTTTGCACCCAGTCCGACGACGACCTCATCACGATGCCCAGGCCGCAATACGACCAAAACTGCTCTCGGGTTCGAAAGCGCTCCGGCGTGACGACGACCGCTGCGATCTGAGCCGCGCGGATCTCGCCAACACCAGGGCAGCTCTCGAGCCAACGCGTCTCGGGGTGCCGATGCGATTCGGCGACGAGCTCCTGATGTGCTCGTTTTCGTAGCGGGTCGATCGTGTCGTATTGCGCAAACAGCAAGGCGGCCGCGTCTCGCACGGTGTTTGGAAGCGCGCACCCACGTAGTCCGCGCGTTTCGCTTCGTTGTAGATGCCTTTGCCTGCAACCTGGACACCGCGCGATCGAAATAGCGACTTGAGACGCTGTTGGACGCGCGCCGAATCTTCCACGATCATCGCGTGCGCTCGCACGAGGTGTCGCAATTTTCCGAAGCGTCCAACGTGCTTGTAAACGCTCGTGTCGATCGCTCCCGTGCGTAATCGCTCGGCCAAGCCGAATGCGTCGTGTTCGTCGCTCTTCTGCCCTCGCGACTCCGACACCATCGTCACCACCATTCGCTCGGCGTACGGAGACAAGATCTCGACGAGCCACTCGCTCTGCGTTCCCTCCTCGATGCACAGGTGAATCGTCCCAGCCTGCGTCTTGAGAAACTCCACGAGCGCCGCTCCGCTCGTCGCGAGCACGTGCGTCCCCACCCTCTTGCCTTGCGCGTTCACCACCGCTGCCGTGCAGCTCGTGGCGTGGACATCCATCCCGATGTATTTCTCCATCGGCGTTCTCCTTGTTCGGGTTTGCGTTTCGTATCGACAACGCAACGCTCGCTCGCGAGCTCGGAGGACGCCACTCTTCTTCTGCCGACCGCACGCTCACACGTGGAGATCCGAACGCCACCTCCCGATGATGCCTTACACTCCTAGCGCGGCGAGCGTAGATTGCGGCGATGCGGAGAGTCGCGTTCGCCGTCGCGCTGGTCGCGTGCCACGCGCAAGAGGCCGAGCCAACGCCGACCGTTTCGCTGCCGACCGCGAGCGCAGCGCCTCCCGTCGCGACGGCGCTCGCGCGGTGCAGGTCGATGCCGCGCCCGGTGCTCCTCGCGGAAGTGAGCGCGCCGATCGACGCGCTCGCCGCATCCGGCTCGACCGTGTTCCTCGCGAGCCGGGACGCGGGGACGATCTTCGCGATCGACGTGGAGGACCCCGCGCCGCACGCCCGCGTCGTCGCGAGCGGCGAGCACGAGCCGACCCCGATCGTCGTGCGCGAAGGCCGCCCGGTCTGGGCCGCGATCGACGGCCTCTTCGCCGGCAGCCCGCGGACGCCGCTCGCCAAGGGCGCGGTCAGCGCGCTCGCCACGACCGAAGACGGTCTCGTCTTCGCGGACGCCGACGCGATCCGCCGAATGAGCTGGCCGCGCGAGACGAAAGCGACGACGCTCGTCGCGAGTGAAACCGCCGACGAGATCGTCACCGGCGGCGGTTGGATCGTCTGGCGCAGCGGCCGTCGAGTCTACCGCCTCGATCTGGCGACTGGCGCCAAGGCCACGCTCCACTCGGGCCGAAAGCCGCACGATCTCTCGACCGACGGCCGCTTCGTCTTCTTCCACGAGGGCGAAGCGGACTTGCTCGCCGGACGCGATCCGGTCGCGTTTCTCTACGATTCGCGCGGGTGGTCGTCGACGAGCCCGCCCGGCGAGTGGCAGTCGTCGAGGGCGTATGCGGTAGACGGCTCGCGCGTGTTCGCCAGCCGCGGCTGCGAGCGCCTCGACCAAAGCGATTGGCAGCGGTTCGACGTCGAGGACGCGAGCTCGAGCCCAGCGGGCCCGGTCGCGCTCGACCGCGGGCGATTCTATTGGACCGAGATGGTCTGCACGGACGCCGGCTGCGGCGCGAGCTCACGCATCTACGGCATCGACACGACCGCCTGCCGCGAATGACGCGCCGTCGCGCTGCGGAGGTGCGGGGCGACCATCTTCTCGCAGACGGTACGGAAGAGGCTGTCCGGATCCATGCGCCGCTTCACGTGCTCGTATCGCGCGCGGTCGTGAATCGAAAAGAACGTGCGCTCATCCTAATGATTTGTCGCTATGAGCGTCTTGATGCCGCCGGACAAAAACGTCTTTTGTTCCAGTAAAAGCGAGTAATCGACGTCGTGCCTTTCGTTCGGCAATCCGTAAATGGCGAAATTGAAATACAAGCCCGGACGAGGCGCGCGGAGCCACGGATACGGGCGCGGCATGCGATAAGTGACGATCCAAAGTGGATAATGACCGACGGCGCCGTCGTACCAGCGGTGAAATGCGTCGGCCTCCTTTTCGGGGATGAAGAGATCGGTGACGACCGGCGGGTGCTTCTGCAGCTTGAAGGGCGGGCGCAGCCGCTCCGACCAGGCGAGCAGGTTGGTCGACCCGAGCATGAACCGCCCGAGGAGCTTGCGGCTCCACGCGCGCTTCATGCCGGGGAGGGTCTGCGCGGTCCAGTGACAATCGGTGTCGAAGCGAAAGAAGTAATCGTAGGTCGTGAGCCAATCCTCGGCGAGCTCGCGCGTGCTCTCCCAATACACGCGGTCGCTCCGGTACGAGCTCGCGGCCGGCGCAACGTCGACCGTAGCGGCCCGTGCAGAGCACGAATCGGTCGCGCGCGTGGGCGATGGCGTCGACGAAGTCAATCGTCCCAACGCGCGTGGCGACGTCGATCGCCGCGTGCAGGGCGGGGAAGGGTTTGGCGGGGACGAGCTCGAAGGCCCCCGCCTCCATGAGGCGCCCGTGATTTCCGTTCACGCGCGAAGAAACTTCCCGAATCCGCTCCGTAGCGGCGGCCGCCTCGGGCGTGCCGAGCATGAGCGGGTAAACATGGGGCAGCCCCTCGCCGATCTCTAGGACCACGTCGACTCCGGCTTTCGACGCTGCCGCGGCGAGCCGTTCGGAATCGCTGAGCAGCACGTCGGCCGTGCCCGCCAGCACGAGGAGCGGCGGGAGACCGATCAGGGACGCAAAGAGCGGCGACGCGAGCGGCGTTTTCGGATCGGCCCCGGCGAGGTAGTCGGCGGCGAACTGACGAAGCACCGCTGGCGTGGAGATCGGATCCTGATCCGCGCGCTCGGTCATCGAGGCGCCCGAGCTGGTGAGATCCACGGTCGGAGACAGGAGGACAGCGGCCGCGGGCAACGCCTCCCCGGCATCGCGTGCGGCGACGAGAAGCGCGACTGCGAGCCCTCCACCGGCCGACGCGCCGACCAAGGCAATGGATCGCTCGCTCTGCTCGCGGCGGAGCCAGTGCCATGCGGCGACGACGTCGTCGATGGCGGCGGGAAACGGATGCTCGGGCGCCAGGCGGTATTCGAGGAAGAGCACTCGCATCCCGCTCGCGCGTCCCAGCCGCGCGGCGAGCTCGCCGTCGCTTCGAACCGAGCCGAGCTCGTAACCTCCGCCGTGCAGAAAAAGGAGCACGCGGCGCGGGTCCGTTCCCGGTGCATCGAGCCAGTGCGCGGGCACGCCGCCGGCGGTCACGTCCGTCACCCGCACGTCGTCTGGTACGGCGTGGGGGAAACCTCCCGGAGCGAAGGCCGCGCGGCGCGCTTCGAGCGCAGGCGCGGCCCGGCTGGCGCTGCGCTTCCGCTGGTTTCGGAGCGCGGCGATCACGTCTTGCATGGCTTCGCTCGGCATCTCGCACCTCTCCGCTCAACGATGCATCGCCGAGACCCCGTCATCCTTCTTCGCGGCAGCAGCTCGCTCCGGCGCCGCGTCGACTTCGCTGAGGAGGCCCGTCTCCATGTCGAAGACGAAGCCCCGCACCGGGACGTCCTTCGCGATCCAAGGATGCGCGCGCACCTTTCGGATCTGTTCGCGCGTGTGCTCCTCGGGATCGTCGTACGAGAAGAAACGCATGGGCGTGGGCGACGCGTCACCCGTCGCAGCGGCGAGCTTCGCGTTCAGCGCGTCGTCCGTGAACGTGGTGAATCCGCAACCGGTGTGGTCGAGGAGCATGATTTCCCGCGACCCGATCACACGCGTCGAAACGACGAGCTCCGCGAGCACGTCCTCGGTCACGGCCGGCCCGCCAGTACGGATCACGTCGATGTCGGCGTGCGGCAGGCCCAGGATTTCCGGGAGATTCGAGAGCCGAGGATCCATGCACGTGACCACGGCGATTTTCGGAGCTGGACGTTGCGCGAGCCTCCGATCGTGCCGCTTTGCGTAGTTGCGATTCGCCATCACAGCGTCGTCGATGATGCTCATCGTTGGCCTCCAGCGATTTGGCAGTACTGACGCGAACCGGTGCATCCGACGTGCCGCGCGGAGACCTCACGCTCCTCGCGCGGCGTGCGCCCGAGTTCGAGGGCAGGGCGCTGCCGCGAGCCACGCTCGCGGAGTTTCGCGACAACCGGTGAAGCTCTTCAGGTCTGCGTGGGAGACTCAGGCACTCGACGCATCTCCTTGTCCCTCGCCGCGACGCAACGTGTTTTCGCGTCCGGCTTGTGACCCGCTTCGTTCGCGTTCTTGACGATGTTTCAGCACGCCGCATGATCGTGACAGGCCTTGCGCGCGAACCTTTTGACGCGTCTCGGGGATGGTTGAGTCGAGCGCGGCGAGTCCTCGTTCACCGTACCGGAGTCATCCGCGGGGCCGGCGTTGGTGCTGTGACGCGAGCGCCTCCTCCCGATGCGTCGCACGAGTGTGCGCCGTGCTCGGCAACCCCGAGGTGACGGCGTTCTGGTCGCTCGACGGCGGCGGCGTGTTCATCCAACGCGTGATGGGCGACGAAGACGCGGACGTCATCGCCGTCGTCGACAAAGCGCTCGGCGAGACCCACGGCTGGAAGAAAACGAAGGTCACGTTCGACCCGAGCGAGGGCGAGTCGGGCGTTCGTTCGCAGTCTTGAGCGGCGAGCGTAGGTGGTGAGGAGCCGTCGTGCATCGATCTCGATCGTAGCCGTTCGGACATTTGAAGAGCGTTGTTCTCTCGCTAAAAAAGCGGGAACCATCCTTACACTCCTCGGCGCCGCTCGCACGTCGGCTACGTCAGCCCGATGGAATTTGAATTACAATCCCGAACCCAAGCGATTGCGGCATAGTCCTGCGCGATTCAGCCGCGCCCGAAGAACTGCTTCGTCTCCGGCTTGAGCCAAAAGTAGAGGAGCGGGACCGCGACGGGCCAGCAGAACGCGATCCCGACGGAAATGACGACGAGGTGGTACGTCCACGCGCCCGGCGTCTTCGGGAGGAACGGAGCCACGAAATGCGCTGCCGCGAACGGCGCGGCCACCACCATGAAGGCGAGACCTTCGAGCCGCTGCGCGTCGGCGGCGTCGCCCCTGCGTCCGAGGCCGCCGAGGAAGATGAGAATGCACACCAGCGTCGTCGCGAAGGTGTAGGCGATGTACCACTGCCACACCGCGGGCCGCGTCGGCGCGACTGGCACCGGCGGTTGCTGCCTGTACGGCGGGGATCCGTATCCGCCGGGCGGAGGCGACGTCATCCCGCGCAGGGTACTCCAGTCTCTCTCGGACGATTGACTCTTGACGGCGAAGAAACGGCCCGTCGCGACCTCCGCGTGCCGTGGGCGCCGAAGCCGCTCGTCGAATGTACGCCGGTTTGCCCCGAGCTCTCCCGAGGAGGGCCTTGTCCACGCGTACGCTCAGTCGAACCAGCGGCACTGCCCCTCGACACACCCGCAGAACGCGTGCCGCAGCCTTCGGTCGAGAACGTCCACGCCTTCGCACGTGTGAGCCACCATCCTGGCTGGGTCGTAGCGCTCGCACGTGTAGCCGCACCCACCACCGATGCACTCGCCGTCGTGGCTGCACGCTCCGGCGGGCACGCTCAACGGCCTCCGCGGGGCGGCCGGGTCGCGGCAAGCGCCGTCGCGGAATGGAATTGGCCCACACGAAGGATCGCTGCGCTCGCATCGAGCGTGCGGCCCTTGCCACCATCGAGGGTCGCCGGACGCCAGGCGAGCGTCGGCAGCCTCGGTGACGGGTGCGCGGCTCACCGGACGTGGGTGCGATGTACACGACGCCACGACGATCGACGCGAGCGTCCAGGCGATCTGGACGTACGGTCGTGTTCGGCCTCGCTCGCGCATGGAGGTCCCTTCGCACACCCCGACATGGGCGCCTACCGCCAAATGGCGATGCCCTTCGACATCCCATGTCGAGAAGCCTTGGGTCTCGGTGATCTTCCCCCCTGCTGACGGACACCTCGGATAGCGCGATACTGCGCGGGAGTGTTCGACGATGGGACAAAAGAAGGAACTCAAGAAACGGCGCGCTCGGCGGGCGTTCACGGCGGCGCAGAAGGCCGACGCGGTGCGGCTCGTGAAGAGCGGCAAGTCGGTCGCGCAGGTGGCGCGGGAGCTCGATCTGACGGTGACGTCGCTGCACGCGTGGGTACGGCGAGCGGAGGCCGATGCCGGCGAGCGTAGCGACGCGCTGACGACGCAAGAGCGCGAGGAGCTGTCGCGGCTGCGACGAGAGGTCAAGCACCTGCAGCGGGAACGCGACATCCTAGAAGCGGCGGCCACCTTCTTCGCGAAGGAGAGCGCGTGAAGTACGCGTTCATCGACTCGCAGGTGGAAGCGACCTTCATCAGCTCACGCGCTATCGTAGCGGAATCGCCGACCTCTAGCGGCGGTCCGTATCGCGCCGGCGGCGTTCGCGAGGTCGAGTACACGCTCGAGAAGCACGGCTCGAAGTGGCAGATCACGGAGACCAAGCCGAAGATCATGACGTAGGCTCCGGCGGATGGGTGGCATCGGCTTCACCATCGAAATCGCACCGAACGAAGGCGCGCGCCCCATCCGCGAGCTCTGCGCCGCGTTGTTCGAGATCGTGAACGAAACGATCTACGACTTCACGCACGCGCGAAAGGCCTACAAGCCCGTGCGCATGAATTCGATGTCCGAGTCGCTCGAGGACTCGACGGACAAGTCACTCTCGTTTGCGTTCTCGGACGGCGGCGGGCAGGCGTACCTCTCGATGGAGGCGCTGCATCACTGGAACCGGCTCCTCGTCGCGGCGATGCGCGAGAGCGGCGACCTCGACACATTGGCCGCGCGCTTCGGGTATCGCGTCACCGAGAAGAAGACGACGCTCGCGGACGCTCGAAGGGACGAAGCCAAGCGCCGCGTCTTCGTCGAGATCCGCTCCGTGCTCTACGAGGTCGCGCGCAACGACAAAGGGAAGCCGTATCTCTCCGCCGATGATTCGCCCGAAGCGATCGGCATGGCGGATCTGAACGCCACCGAACGCGCGCTCGTCGAGAAGGTCGATCGCTCGCGCGAGTGCGCCTGCCTCGTGTGCGCGGCGCTCGCGAAGGGAAAGCGCCCGCGCGTTCCGAAGCCGCCGAAGCCACCGAAGCCGCGGCGTGGCTCGCTCGCCGTCGGCGTGGCTTCTCGCAAGAAGGTGATTTCCATTCAGCACACCAAGGATCGCACTTTTCCGCCGGAGGTCTTCGCGGCGAAGGGGCTGAAGGATCTGAGCATCTGGGACGCGCCCATCGCGATGATTCCGGACCAGATCGGAGAGCTGACGGGGCTGCAGAGGCTCCAGATCGGCCACACCAAGGTGAAGCGGTTGCCAGCGACGGCGAGCAAGCTCACGGCATTGAGGAGCTTGACGCTCAGTTACCACCGGCTCGCGTCGATCGACGAGATCGAGGCGTTGACCTGGCTCGATACGCTGGCGCTCAACGGCGCAGGTCCGATCGTCTCCGAGCTGGACTTCACCGGCTTCACGCGTCTGCGGTGGTTGGAGTTGAATGGCTGCGCCCTCACCAAGGTCCCGAAGGGACTCGAGAAGCTCACCCAGCTCGAGTGGTTGGACCTCCGAGACAACCCTCTGTCGCCGCGCGTGCTCGACGGGCTGCGCCGCAAGCTTCCGAAGACCGACGTCTTGCCGTCGAAGGACTGATCCGACTCTTCGTTCCGCGTGCGTCGCGTCGCGGCGATGAACGTCGAGGAGCGCGCGAGAGACCGTCGTCTGGTGGCGCAACCAAGCGATGGCCGCCGCCTCGGCGCGGCGCTCGACGGGGATGCGCTTCGTTCGCGCGACGGTGCCGCTGCCGACGGGCGTCGCGTGCTCGGTGATGGCCAGTTTCATCCAAAATCCCGCTCGTCCCGCAATTCCTTCCCCGCACTTCGCTTAACGGCCCGCTCCCCATTGGACCGGTTGCACTCCAACGACGGTCACCTTCGCGTCCTTCGCGCCGAGCGCATGGCGCTTCTTCACGAGCGATGCGCCAATCGCGCGCGTCGACGAGCCGCGCACGAGGAGCTTCTTTCCACCGGGCAACTTCACCCCGCGGGAGAGAGCGCCGGTTGCGTCGATGAGCTCGGTGAGCGCGGCGGCTTTCGCGGGGCCGAGCTTGCGCGCTCGAACTACCTCGTCGGAACCAAGTCGTTCGTGATGGCCACGCTCGCAGGTGGCACGATCCCGAGCGAAACATTCTTCCGACTCGAGAGCACCATGCCCGTGCCAAGCTAGAACTAGAGTCGACATGCTTCATATCGGCCTGCTCTCCATCGACGATGCCTGCGTCTCTCGCGGGATTGTCGCAGCGTGTGCGTCGGGCGCGATAGGCGCGACCGTCGCGCTCGTGCTCCGGAAGCGCGAGCGGTCGGGCCCGCGATGGCTGCAGCGTTCGCCCGCCGTGCTGGCGGCGCTCGCGCTCGCGAATTTCGGCGTCGCGCTAGCGTGGTCGAACGTGCTGAAGGAGGCCGCGTCGGTCGTGCTTCGCGCGCCAATCGATCGCGCCTTCGAGCTGGTCGCGGTGCAGTCGCTCGTCGTGGCCTTCGTCTGCGCCGTCGCGGTGGTCGTCACGAAGCCGTGGCTACGCGCGCTCGGCGTGTCGATCTTCGCTGGGCTCTTGGCGACGCTCCCCGTCCATCGCTACGGCTTCGCCCTACACGACGCGATCATGGTGAGTGTCACGCTCGACCGTGACGCGGACCTCGTTCACGTCGGAACCGTCGTCACACTTCGCGCGGCTTGTGTCGACGACCTTCCGTCTTCGCGCGTTCTCGGATTCCAGATCGGCGGAGGCCGAGTCAAAAGCGATCCGCAAAAACGCGGTTGGGCGGTGGTTCCACACGTGCTCACGGTCGACCACCCCGGCACGATCGACGCCGAGGTCGAGGTCGAGCGTCCATACCTGCGCCTCACGTCTCCCGTGACGCTCTTCGCGGGTGAAGATCGCGGCGACGGTCTGCTCGCACTCGCGAAGGGACGGGCGTGGCGCTATCGCGTCAGCGACGTATACGGAGCCAGCGGCCTGGTGGTGAGCTCCCGAGAGAGCGCGAGCAACATCGGGACGCTCGATTTATCGATCGTCGGCGACAAGACCGAAAATGATTTGCATCTATGGTCGATGCGACTCGTACGCACGGATTCGATGGGCGCCGTGCTCGGCGACGAGACGTTCGAGGTCTACGGATTCGACGGCACGACGCGGATGAAACAAAACAAATTCGCGTCAAAGGCCGATCCGCCGCTCGCGAGCGGTTGCGACGTAGCGATTTTCCCGTCCTTCGACTGCACCTGCGACGACCACGGCCCCAAGTCGTGTAGGCGCAGCGATACGAGCAAACCTAACCTGGTGGTGAACGCGTTACTCACCATGTTCACGGCGGGTCTCGTGCCGATTGCCGATCACTCCACACGACTCGAGCGCGAATCGTACGCGCCGTGAAGACGCGTTCCATTCGCACGCTCAGGGGCTCAGTTTAACCGCGACGAGCCGCTGCACGACCGCGCGTGGCCGAACGAGCCCGACGGCACGTCGAAGGTGATCGTCGTCGCGGTGTCGTCCGAGCTCGGGACGACCTCGGCGTGCACCGTGTCGGGATGCACGTCGGAGAGCTCGAGCGCCGCCTTGCGAACCGGCAAGCCGTAGGCGACGCCGTCGACCGGCTCTAGGCGAGGCAGCGCGACGAAGAGGCCCAGCGCTACGCGGTGCGAACGAAGCTGCGCGCGAAACCGTGAGGCGTTCATCTCGCAGTCCCGCGTCAGCAACGTGCGTACCACATGGCATGGGTAGTGCTTGGGAGCCGCCGTGCGCTGGACTTGGCTCATCGGGCTCGCGATCGTTGGCTGCCAGGGTTCGGTCCCGTCAACCGACGTCCTCACGCGCGGTGTGTACGCCGAGCTCGTCGTCGAGCAATCGAGCGCTCAATCGGCCAAGGCGCGCGCGACCTTCACCGTCCAAAGCCCGGGCGGAGCGACGCTCGAGCTCGCCGGCGCCGACGCGGTCTTTTGCGACGACGTTCGGCTCACCCTCGCCGCGTCGCCACGACCGACCTACGGCTCGCCCATCGCACCGGCCGCTTCGCATCTCTTTCGCTTCGTGCGCGCCGACGCGAGCGAGTCGGTGCCGCTCGGCGCGCCGCTGCCGTTCACGGTGACGAGCGCGCCGCTCGAGGGCACCTACGACAGTCAATATACGATCACGTGGACGGCGCCCGATCTCGGCAAGGCGACGATCGGCATCACCGCGTCGACGACCTCCAAGGGGTGTGACGTGAGCACCGTCGTCACCAACGCGAAGGACTCGGGCTCCTTCGACTTCGACGGCTCGTCGTTCGCGACCGGCAGCAAAATGCGGCCCGACTGTGTCTACGCCCTCGAGGTCGATCGCGACGTCGTCACCCCCATCGCGGGAGACTTTGCCGGCGGGAGCGCGATCGCGCGCTTCGTGCAAACGACGTCGATCCACGTCCACCCATGAAGCGCCTTTCGTTCGCAGTCGCCCTCGGGGCGGTCGTCCTCTTCGTGCCCTCGCGCGCCCACGCGGGGCCGTCGAACGCCGATCTGGACGAATTCTTTTCCGACTTCGGCATCGAGGCGCGCGGCTTCGGCGCGGTCACCGGCGGGTTCACCGATCCTGGCGTCCTCGGCGGGGACCTTCACGTCGTGATCGAGGGCCCACCGGTCGGAGTTTTCGTCGGCATTCGCGCCGGCGCGAACCTCGGCGACACCCAGTTCGTCGTCGGCGATCTGGGCTTTCGCTATTTCTTCCTCCCTTCGCGGCGCTTGTTTTTCGTCGGCGGCGGCGCGTTCTACGGCGGAGAATTCACCGCCGCGTACGCGTTCTCGACCGGCTCGATTGGCGGCCCGTTCGCCGAGATCGGGCTCGAATACCCGCGGACGTCGCGCGCCCGCGTGCTCGCGTCGTTGCGGGTCGACCTTGGATTTCGTCGCGCTCGGACATCTCGGCCATCACGCCACCGCCCTTCGCGCCGATGGTGTCCTTCAACCTCGGTTTCTTCTTCGGCGGGCGTGGCACCACGGTCTCGAAGAGCGAGGCCCGGCCCGACGCGACGGCGTCTTTCGTCCGGCCGTGCGTCTTCGGCATCTCCTGTTCGTCGCTTTGACCCACACGTGGGACGGCGTCGCCGCGGTTTCGCCGCTACGCGGTCCCGTGGGAATCGTCGTACCGTCGCGCTGCGTTGAAAGAATCGTGATGAATCGTTGCACCGCGTCGATCGTGGTCTGTTCGTTGGAGGTGGTCGCGCTCGCGTCGTGCCGCCGACGCGACCCCGGCCTGGTCGCCGACCCGGTCGCGTCCGGCGCGCCGACGGCCGTCCGCGTCGCGCCGCCGGCGAGCGTGGACGCCGCGCCGGCCGAGAGCCCGCCGGCACTCCCACCCGATTCATGCGCCGATTACCGCGCGCGCATCGACAAGTCGCTCCACGCGGCGATCGTGGCGATCGGCGACGCCGGCCTCAGATACGGCGGTACGGACCATTGGACCGAGCCGGCGCTCAAGACGGCGATTGACGACGCGGGTCTGCACTGCTCGTCGTTCGCGCGTGGCGCTTGGTGGATTGAACCAGGCCCCGACCTCGACCTGCACGAGGACCTCGAGATTTCGACGCACACGACCGTGCGCGCCAGCCTCGACGGACGCGCGCCCACGCCGTGGACGCCCGACCCGGGCGGGATTGATGTTGGTTATGGCGGTATGCCGACGACGATGAGGAACGCGCTCGCGGGCGATTACGACGGCGACGGCGTCCCCGAGCTCTGGGTGCGGACCGACGAGGACGGCGTTGAAGGCGGCCACTTCGTCGCGAGCTGGGTGCTGACGATCCACGACGGAGCGATCCGCGAGTATGCGCCGGCAAAGTCGCTCGGTGACATCGCCGAGCCGTTCGACGCCGACGGCGACGGGCGGCTCGACCTGCCGGTGACGCTCGGGCTCGGCATGCGCCACCGCGCCTGCTTCGGAAAGGACACCTGGGCGCCCGCGAAGCTTCTCGCGCACGCGCTGCCGAACGGCGCGTTTTCGACGACCGACGACATCGCGCAAAAGTGGGCGAAGAAGTGGTGCCCCGCGAAGCCGGCGATGATCGCGACGCGCGAGGCCGCGCTGTGCGCGCGGCTGCGGACCGCGCCGGCCGATCTCGCCACCGTCCGCGCTCGCATCGCCTCGAGCTGTGTGCCGTGGGACTGCCGCGCCGAGATCGACGGCAAACCGCAGCTGCCGCGCGCCGACCAGGAGTGCAACGATATCCTCGCCACGTTCGATCAGAAGACTTCGATGTCGCTCCTACCGTGAGCGTCAGCAGGCCAGTTGCCCCCCCGGCTCTTCAAGGGTCCGCAAGCGAACGGAAAGACCATGTCGACGCCTCCGAAAGGTCTCGTCCACGGGATTTCGAGCACTTGCACGCGTCTCGCGCACCCAACTCAGCGCGGTCCGAAGCCCTGATTGCGGGGCGCGACGGTTTCGGAGAAGCGCCTCACGTGATTTCGCGCAGTTAACATGGTGTCCCGGATCGCTTGCATGGTCTTGCGCACGAGCACACGACCTTGCGGCGGCGCTTGCATGGTCTCTCCCCAAGTCGAAGAGGCCGCGTTCGACACCAATCACACAGCCCCGCTCACCGAGAGCCGCGCCCGCCAGTCCGCCGGCAAATCCAAGAACCCCTCGTTGTAGAGGAAGTCGTACATCGCCTCGCAGATGAGCTCGCACACGTCGCTGAAGATGTGCGGGTCGGCGACGAAGCGGAGCGTCTCGGGGCGGAATTTCGAGTCGATCACCGATTGCGGCGTCCCGCCTTCGGTGGATCCGCCGACGCTCGCGTAGACGCGCTTGAGCATCCCGTCGGCGGCGAACGGCACGAGCCGCTGGAGGAAGCGCCGCTCGAACGCCTTGCGGAAACGCCCGAACGACTCCGCGGGGACTTTGTAGCCGCCGCGCATCGCTTCGTCCGCGAGCTTCGCTTCCTTCACGACCTCCCACGAGAGCTCGCCGACGACCGGCGGGAGCTCTTGCGTGAAGAAGAGGGTGAGCACCTCGTTCAACATGCGCACGAGCGCGTTTAGCTCCGGCGTGGTGCGGCTCAGGAACTGGGTTCGGAGCTCCTTCACCCAATTTTGTAGCGCGTCGCGCGCGTCTTCCTTCACGTCGCCCGACGCGTACTCGAAACCGTCGAGCTCGCCGAGGAGCCGCGCCTCGTTGCGCGAGAGGACGTGGTAGAGCGCCTGCTCGCCGAAGCGCATCGTCTTGAGCTCGGTGTCCGAGCCGCGGATTTTCTCGGCGAGCTCGCTCTCGAAGAAGAGTCGCGCGAAGCGCTTCGAGACCTCGCCGAGCTTTCGCTGGACGACGCTCGCGACGTGGTCCTTCGCGAAGAGCTTGGCGAGCATGCGCTTGAGCGTGGCGATGAGATCGATCTCGACCTGCGACCGATCCGTCTCGGCGGGGCCGGCCTCGCGCCCAGGCACCGAGCGCTGGAGCATCTTCAGCTCGGCGATGACCTGAGCCGTGACGGCGTCGAGCTCCGGGCTCGTCTCGAGCTCGCCCTTGTAGTGGACGACGCGCGCTTGGAGCTGCTCGTCGCGGAGCTGCATCGCGATCTCGGCGAGCGAGAGCTTCGCGCTCGTGGACATCTTGCCTTCGGCGGAGGGCACGGGCCGCTCTTTCTCCATCGGCCCGATGATAACGCCGAAAACTTGCCGGTGTGGGTGGACGTGCGCCATCGTTCGTTTCGAGCTGGAAGAAGTGGACGCCACCGGCCGTTGTCACCGGGGAAGGACCTTTTCATGAGCACCAAATTCGTCGTCGTCGCCCTCGCGCTCGCCGCTGCGGCCTGCAGCAAAGACACAGTGAAGCCCCCCGTCGCCGCGAACGTCGCGAAGCCGGTCGCGCCCGCACCGGTCGCGAAGGCGGATCCGACGCCGGTGGATCACACGCCGCAGGCCGTGACGAACATGCTCGGTCTCGACTCGGAGATCCTGCGCGTGTGCAACGTGCACGTCGACGCGCCGCAGCCCGACGCCAAGGAGGAGGCCGCGCCGCACTTCGACTTCGACGAGAGCGCGCTCAGCGCGCAGGACACCGCGATCCTCGCGCAGGTCGCCAAGTGCCTCACGAGCGGGCCGCTCGCCGGCCGCCACCTGCAGCTCGTCGGCCGCGCCGACGCTCGCGGCACGAGCGAGTACAACTTCGTGCTCGGCGCGAGCCGCGCGTCGACGGTCAGCAAGTACCTCGAGCAGCAAGGCGTCGACTCGCCGCGCATCAACGAGACCTCGCGCGGCGAGCTCGACGCGAAGGGCACCGACGAGCAGTCGATGCGCGAAGACCGCCGCGTCGACATTCTGCTCGGAAGCTGAATCCCGCGGACGGCGTCAGCGGGGCGCGCGGGTGAGCTCGGTTTCGAGGGCGGTCATGAGGCCCTCGATCGTGTAGACCGACGCGGTCGCTCCAACGGTGAAGCCGCGGGCGATCGCCGCTTCGGTCGTGATGGGGCCGATGCTGCCGACGAGCGCGCCGCTCTTCGCGACGAGCGCCGCGGCGTCCTCGCCGACGGCCTCGCAGAATCCGCTCACCGTGCTCGCGGACGTGAACGTGATCGCGTCGAGCGCGCGCGACTCGAGCATGCCGCGGAGCTTCTCGGTGACCGCGCGGCTCGCGGGGTGCGTCTCGTAGGCGGCCGCCACGTCGACCTCGCACCCCGCTTCGCGAAGCGCTTCCGGAAGTGCCTCGCGCGCTTGCTTGGCGCGCGCGACGAGCACGCGCTTGCCGCGAGCCTCGGTCCCCATGGCGTCGAGGAGCGCCTTCGCGAGCCCCTCGCCCCGGAGCTCCTTGGCGACGACGTCGGGCACGAGCCCGTGCGCGGAGAGCGCGGACGCCGTGCCGGGACCGATGACGCCGATGCGGCTGCGCCCGAACGCGCGCGCGTCGAGCTTCTGCGCCGCGAGCACGTCGAAGAACGCTCGCACGCCGTTCTCGCTCGTGAAGACGACCCACGCGTACGACGCGAGCTCGCGCGCCGCGCGCTCGATCGGCGCCGGGTCCGCGGGCGGCGCGAGCTCGATGGTCGGCACGAAGACCGGCTCCGCGCCGCGCTCGCGCAGCATCGCGCCCATCCTCCGCGCCTGACCTTCGGTGCGCGTCACGAGCACGCGTTTTCCGAAGAGCGGGCGCGTGTCGAACCAGCGAAGCGCCTCGCGCCCGGCGATCGACTCGCCGACCACGAGCAGCACCATGCCGCGTCCACCGTCGGCCGCGAACTCCGGGATGTGCTCGCGGATGCCGACCAGCGTCGCGAGCGCGACCTTCTGCGACGGCAAGGACACGTTGCGGACGAGGGCCGCGGGCGTCTCCGGCTTTCGTCCGTAGTAGGTGAGTGTGTGCGTGATCTCGAGCACCTGGTCGATGTCGGTCAGCAGCGCGAGGGTGTCGGTCGCGAGCGAGAGCTTGCGCCAGTCGTGGAGCTCCTCGGCGTCGTTCACGACGGCGAGCGCGACGCTCGGCGTGACGTCGTCGTAACGCGAGAGCGCGAGGCCGGAGTACGCCGCGGCCGCTGTCGGCGCGATCACGCCGGCGGCGACCTCGACGTCGACGTGCGCCTGCCGAACGCCCGCGAGCTCGATCGCGCCGCCGCGAAACGCGAACGGGTCGCCGTAGAAGAGCCGCGCGACGTGCGCGCCCGCCCGCGCCCGCGCGACGAGATCCGGGACGTTCGACTCGGGCGCCGCCGCGCGGGAAATCCGCACGCGCGGCGCGCTCTCCCGCGCCAGCTCGAGCGCGTCCTCGTCGACGTCCTCGTCGTAGACGACGACGTCCGCCTGCCCGAGGAGCTCGGCGCCGCGCAGCGTGAGCAGCCGCGGATCGCCCGGCCCCGCGCCGATGAAAGAGACCTTTCCCATGGCGCCGCCCACTCTACCGCGCCCTCGCCGCGCCCACCATGTCGCACCTACTTGCAGTCTGCAGCTTAACACCTGCCTCTTTTGCGCCGCTCTCCTGAATGACGCCTCGTAGCCGTAGTCGCTCGGGGCCGCAGGAGGGTGAGTCCATGGAGAATCAAACGCGAGGCACGATCACCACGGGTGCCTTGCTCGACGGTCGCTACGAGCTTCGGCGCGTCCTCGGGCGAGGGTCCGAGGGAACCGTTTTCGAGGCCGTCCACAGGTTCACCGGTCAACGGCACGCCGTGAAGGTCGCGACGTCGCAGATCCCGAGCGACGCCGACTGGAAGCGCGTGAGGCTCCTGCGCGAGGCACGGGCGCTCGGCCAAGTGCGTCACCCGAACATCGTCTCGATCACCGACGCGGGCGTGGCCGAGGGCTTCCCCTTCGTCGCGATGGAGCTGCTCGAAGGGCGCTCGCTCGAAGCGCTGCTCGTCACCCGCGGGCGCTTCGCGGTCGTCGACGCCGTCGGCGCCGCGCTGCAGCTCTGCGACGCGCTCGCCGCCGCGCACGCGGTCGGCGTGCTCCACCGCGACGTCAAGCCCGGCAACATCATCGTCGTCCGCGAGAGCGAGAACGGCGAGCGCGTGAAGCTCGTCGACTTCGGCACGTCGAAGCCGACCGACCCGGGCGCCGAGAAGATGACCGCGCCGGGGATGCTCGTGGGGACGCCGTCGTACATGGCGCCCGAGCAGCTCCTCGCGCACGACGTCGACGAGCGCGTCGACATCTACGCCGTCGGCGCGATGCTCTTCGAGTGCCTCACCGGCGCCGTCCCGTACGAGGGCGCATACCCGAAGGTGCTCATGGCCGCGTGCAACCCGGAGCCGCCCCCGTCGGTGCGCCTCGTCCGGCCGCAGATCGAAGCGGCGCTCGAGCGCGTCATCGCGCGCGCGCTCGCGAAGAAGAAGACCGATCGCTTCGCCACCGTCGGCGAGCTCGCGAACGCGCTCCGCTCGGCGTGCCCCGACGCGGACGGCAAGACGCGCCTGCTCGACATGCCCGCCCCGACCGCGCGCCGCCGCTTCAACCGCGCGCCGTACCGCACGCCCGTTCGCGTGCTCTCGCGCTGGGGCGAGGTCGACGGCCGATGCGAGGACATCTCGGAGGGCGGCATGCTGCTCATGTCCGACCAGGCGTGCGAGCCCAACGAGGAAGTGTCGGTGCGCTTCGCGCTCCCGATCGAAGGCCGCATCGCGGTCTGCAAGGCGCGCGTCCAGTGGGTCCGCGCGCGGCCGGACCGGCCGTACGCCTCGCAGGCGATCGGCCTCGAGTTCCTCGACGCGACGAGCGAGCTCCGCGCGTCGCTGTCGCGCTACGTCGCGCTCATGACGGGCGAGCTCGCCGAGCCCGCCGAGCCGATCCCGTCCTCGCACCGCGCGCCCGCGCGCTCGGGCCAGATGCTCGCCGCCAAGGCCACCGAAGCCGACAGCCCCGCCGCGCTCCACGCGCAGCGCATCGTCGTGCGGTGATGCCATGCGGCCGCACTCGATCGTCTATGCGAGCGCGCTGCTCGCGAGCTTCGGCGGAACGGCGCGCGCCGAGGGACCGTACGTCCACGCGCGCCTCAGCGCCGGACACGCGCTGACCGAGCCGCAAGCGAGCGAGCTCGGGTGGGGCGGCGGCGGCGCGATTGTTCTCGACGCGCCGATCGGCACGCACTTCGGCCTCGAGCTCGGCGGCGTCGCGCTCGCGCTCTCGCAAGGCGCGCCGCCGGAGAACCCCGCGTTCGCGCAGCGGCAAGCGGGCAGCGTGTTCGGCGCGGTGGGCGGCGTGCGCTTCTCCCTCGGCAACGCGTGGATCGACGGAGGCGTCGGCATCGCCGCGACCGGAAATGGCGCGCAGCCGATGGTGCAGGCGAACCTGGGTTACGACATCCACGTCCGCGATCGCTTTTGGGTCGGCCCGTACGTCGGCTACACGCAAGTCGCGGACCTCGGCGACACGCTGCGGCCGGGCGACGCGCGAGTCTTGCTCTTCGGGTTCCAGGCGTCGTTCGGTGCCAAGAGCGAGGTGAAGCCGCCCGTCTTCCTCGCGAAGGCCAAGCCGCGCCCGCGCGTCGTGCCGAGGCCGCCGCCCGCGGACCGCGACGCCGACGGCGTGGCCGACGCGGAGGACGCGTGCCCGGACGTCTTCGGCATCCCCACGCCTGCCGAGCCCTCGACCAACGGCTGCCCGCCCACGAGCGTCAAGCTCACGGGCGACCGCATCGAGCTCCCCGACCGCATCTATTCCGACTTCGACAGCCCGAGCGTCAAAGAGCGCAGCCTGCCGCTCGTGAAGCAAATTGCAGAATACATTCAAGCGCGCGGCGACATCGAGCAGGTCGACGTGGACGGCTACGCCGATCAGATCGGCACCGAGGAGTACAACGTGGAGCTCTCGCGCCTGCGCGCCGAGAACGTCAAAGCCTGGTTGATTCGCGACGGCGTCGCCTCGCGGCTCGTCACGCACGGTTACGGCGACTCGAACCCGCGCGTCCACGGACAGACCATCGAGCAGCTGAAAGAGAATCGTCGCGTCGAGTTTTACGTCCAGCGAAGCGGCGACGCTGCGTTCCGAATCGAGGGAGGCGCCCATGCTTCGAACCTTTGAGCTCCTGCCGCTCGCGCTGCTCGCAGCGTGCGCCGACGTGAACTCCGTCGTCGGCGGCGCGTGCGCCGAAGGCTACGTCGTTCGAGACAACGCGTGCGTGCTCGAATCGCTCGTCTCGACGACCGACGGCGGCGCGAACGACGCCGCCAGCGACCCGGACGGCCGGCGACCCGAAGGCGGCGCAGAGACGAGCGACGGCGGCGCCTCCCAGAGCGACGCGGGCTCGTCCAACACGACCGCGCTCGACCCGGGCAACCTGTGTACGCCGCCCGACGTGGTCTGCGCGGGCGTCTGCGTCGACACCTCGAGCGATCCGGACAACTGCGGCGCGTGCGGGCACGTCTGCCCGTCGAACGCGTGCAGCGCGGGCAAGTGCGTGGGCGCGGCGCCGGGCCACGTCGTCGTCATCGGTCACGACTACGAGACCGCGCCGAGCACGTTCTCGTCGCAAGCGCGCGTGCTCGTGAACGCGACCCTCATGCCCGCGTCGAACCCGCTGCGTGTCATGAGCTACGAGGAGTACGCCGACCCGAGCGCCGTCAAGAACGCCGAGGCGGTCGTCACGGCGGAGGCCAAGCAGCTCGGGCGCACCGTGACGTTCGCCCCCGTGTCGTCCCCCCAAGCGGTCTCGAGCACGATCGAGGACGCGGGGTACGACGTCCTCCTCGTGCACGACCAGCGGAGCGCGCCGGCCGGGACGCTCGCCTCGATTGGTTCGTCCTGGCAATCCGACGGGCACGTCGCGGCGTTTCTCCACACGGGCGGCGTCGTGGTCGTCCTCACCGGCGGCGGCGGAACCGGCGAGATGCCCGCCCTCGCGACGAGCGCGGGGCTGCTCGCCGTGACCTCGCAGTCCACGGTCACCGGTTCACTCACCGTGCTCGCGCCGGCGGACGCGGTCGGCTCGGGCGTCGTCAGCCCGTACGTGCCGAAGCCGAGCACGGTCACGCTCGCGACCGAAGCCAACGGCGGCGACGTCGTATGGGTCGTCGGGCAGAACGGCGCGCCGGTGGTCGTGCACAAGATCATGCCGTGAGCCCTCACGGCGAAGAAACTCCCCACGGACGGCGCGGTCTCACCCTCCCGCGCCGTCCGTGGCGCGAGCGTGACGATTGGCCTCTCAGGGGTGCCACACACCCACGAAGCCGTCGGGCACGCGCGCGCCGCACGAGCAGTACGAGTGGCCGCCGCTGATGATCAGACCGCAGTACGTCGGCACGTTCAGCGTCGAGAGCACCTGTTGGTAGCCGGCGCCGAAATCGACGCCGCCGGACATCTCGCCCGCGACGGCGACCTCGCCCGACGCGAGCGCGCGGAGGCGCATCGCGACGATGCTCTGGTGGTCGCCGCCCGAGGGATCCGCGACGCCGCCGTCGGGCGCGGTCGGCACGAACGGGTGCGACCAGAGGAGCTTGCCGGTCGGGTCGAACTTCGCGAGGACCATTCCGACGACGCCGGTCGTCGTCTGCGGCAAGAGCGCCGTCCCGAGCGAAGCGGACGCCGGCGTGTTGTCGCCGTACGTGCCGGCGAGGAAGAGGTTGCCCCACGCGTCGAGCGCGACGGAGCGGATCGAGTCGTCGCCGAGCCCCGCGAGCGGAGCGACCGTCGTCGCCTTCATCGACGTCTCGTCGATCACCGAGACGAAGCCGTCGTAGCCCCCTTGCGACGTCACGGGGCCCTGGCCCAAATCGACGGTACCGAGGAAGTAGCCGCCGATCGCGAGCGTGTTGCCGCTCTCGGCGACGCCAAGGCCGAACGAGGCGCCTGCCGTCGGATCCGACGTCTCCGCGAATGCGTAGACCGGCTTGCCGGTTGCGTCGAGCTTCACGACGTAGGCTTCGGTGCCGGTCGTTCCGCCGTCGCCGCCCGTGACGAGCGGAAAGCCCGGGCCGCTGAGGCCGGTCAGCGTGCCTTGCATCGTCCCGACGAGGAGCGCGCCGCCTTGCGTCGTCGGGACGATTCTGCTCGACTGTGTCGTCGTTCGCGCTGCCGAAGGTCTCGTGCCACAGCGTCGCCCCGGTCTTCGCGTCGAGCGCCGTGACGAACACGTCCTCGGAGCTGCTCGTCACCGTCTGCCCGCCCGCGTCGGCTTGTCCGTCGTAGAGCAGCGTGCCGCTGAAGCCGGTCGCGACGAACACTTTTCCACCCGCGACCGCGAGGGTCATCCGCGCGCGACCGTCGTCCGTGTAGCCGTTGGTCACGTCGCCGTCGACCGAGTAGAGGTGGTCCCAGAGCGGCGTTCCAGCGTTGCTGAATGCGGCGACGAACGACGTCGGGCCGGGGAAGATGTCCTTCAGATAGAAGTAACGCGCCGACGCCGACCCCGCGACGTAGATGGTGCCGGCGGGGTCGACCGCGACCGAGGTGTAGAGATCCTCGTCGTAAGCTTGCCATGCCGCGCACCTCGGGTTGGGCGTGTAAACGGGATCTTGTTGCGGCGACAGCGACCAGACGGGACCCTGCGCGGTCGTCGTCGCCAGCAGCGCCGAGGTGAGGATTTGCCCGCTCGGCCCGAGCTGGTGCGAGCCCATAAGCAGCATGTCTCCGGCGTCCGGGTCGGTCGTGAACCCGCCGGCGACGACGTACGAAGGGCCGCCGTTCTCGTTCACCGCCATGTCCTGGAAGCCGAGGTTCGTGCCGAAATGTTGAAACCACGCGAGGCTTCCGTCGGGCGTGGGCGGACCAGCGTCGACCGCGCCGTCGCCGAGCGTCGCGTCGCTTCCGTTGGCGTCGCCGTTGGCGTCGCCCGTCGCGTCGGCGCCGCCGTCGGGCACGAGGACCGAGTCGTCCCCGACGCATCGGACGAGCGCTCCGGCGACGAAAGCTACGGCGGTCAACAGGCGCAAGGATTTCATCCCGCGAGCTTACCCAAACCGCGGGGGCCCGTCAGCGGCGGACTCGCGGGTCGTTCTGCGTTCGCGGGAGGCCGGATTTCTTGGGGCGAAAACCCTCGGTCAGCGGGATGTCGTCGACGCGGACGGCGACGCGCGGCTGGTCGCGGCCCTCGAGAAACGCGCGCACGCGCTCGGGCGCGACGTCGCCCACGTACGCGACCCAGACGTCTTGGCCGACGCCGTACGCCGCCGCGAGATCCACGTCGAGCTCGTCGTAGAAGGCGTCCTCGATCGCCCGCGTCGACACCTGGCCGACGAAGCCCGAGAGCGAGTCGATGAACCAATAGTCGCCGTCCTCGTCGCGGCGGACCACGTCGGAGGTCGCGATCCACTCCGACTCGGCGCGCACGGCGAGGAGGCCTTGCTGCTCGCGACCGGCGAAGAGGAGATTGCCCGCGTCGTCGCGCGTCGGCGATTTTTTTCCGAGGTCGACGCGCGCGACGTCGATCGGGTCGCTGCCGGGGAGGACGCGGCCGAGCGCGCCGGGCTTGGTGCCGTCGACGTTGGCGAGGATCGCGCGGTGAGTCGTGCCGGCGTAGAACTCCATCGTGCGCACGCCGAAGCGCTCGCTGAGCTTGCGCGCGAGGTCCGCGCGCATGCCGCTGCCCGCGAAGAGACGCACCGGGAGCGAGCGCGCGATCTTGCGGCGGAGGAGCGGCCGGAGCATGTCGCCGGCGTAGAAGACGAGCGTCGCGCCGGCCCGGCGCACCTCGGTCTCGAAGCGATCCGGATCGAAGCGCTCGGCGAGCGCGAGCCGCGCGCCGGACGCGAGCGCGGAGCCGACGCTCGCCATCAGGCTCGTCGGGTGGTGGAGGGGGACGCAGCAGTAGACGGTGTCGCTCGGCTTGATCGTGCACGCCGCGGCGGCGCCGAGGGCCGAGAGCGCGTAGCGGTGGTTCGTGACCGGCGCGGCGCGGAGCTCGCCGCCGTCGGCGGGGCCGTCGACCGGACGCAAGAAGACGAGGGCGAGGTCGCCGCCGCGTCCCGGGTTCGCGACGAAGTCCTTCGGGAGCTCGACCGACGCGGGGTCGATCGCCTCCATGTCGACGAGGCCGCTCGCGAGCGTGCGGGAGGCCCCGCCGCCCCCGAGCACGAGGACGTCGCGGCCGAGCGCGTCGCGCACGCGCGAGGCGTGCTCGGGATCGGAGGCGACGTGACGCACGCCTTCGCGCTCGGCGGCCGCGCGCAGCGCCGCGCGCGAGGCGTCCGGCGGCGCGATGACGGCGATCGCGCCGAGACGACCGAGCGCCGTCGTCATCGAGAGGAAGCTCGGGCGCGAGCCCATCACGACGAGGACGCGGTCGCCCGGGCGCACGCCGCACGCGTAGAGACCGCGCATCACGTTGGTCACGCGGACGTCGGCGTCGCGGTACGAGAACGCGCGATCGCGGTACAAGAAGAAGGTCGCGTCAGGCGCTTCGGCGGCGCGCTGGGCGAGGTCGAGGGCCGGGCTCGTCGTCGTCTCGGCGGTGATCTCCGCGAGGCGGCGCAGGCGCGGCTCCTGGTAGCGGACCGCGTCGAGCGCGTCCGACGCGTTGGCGGCGACGTCGCCGAGGCGCGTCCACGCCGCGCGCGCCGAGCGCGCCGCCGCGTCGAGCAAGAGCTCGAGGTCGCTCTCGTGCTCGCCTTCGCCGTCGTCGTCGGGCAGCGCGTGCACGCTCGGCGGCGGCGCTTGGCGCAGCGCCGCCGGCTCCTCGCCGCGACCGTCGCGCCAGAGGATCCAGTCGGCCACGATCGGCCAGGTCTTCGATCATCGCGTGGCTGCCGACGACGAGCCCGAAGTGCCCCGCGCGCAGCGTCACCATCGAGACCGCGGCGTTCGGCGCCGCGTCGGCGATCGCGCGCACGGTCTCCGGCCGCGCGATGTCGTCGGTCGACCCGACGAACGCGAGGATCGGCATGTCGATGTCGGCGAGCGTGACCGTGCGCCCGTCGATGACGAACCCGCCCGAGAGCATGCGGTTGTGGACGATGAAGTCGTCGAGGAACACGCGGAGCGCCGGCCCGGGCCACGCGACGAAGCCTTCGCCCCCGAGAAAGCGACGGCGCGCCTCGCGTCGCATGAGCGCGCTTCGGTCGTGGAGCGTGCGCAAGAACTCGATGCGCTGCTGGATCTCCTTGCGGCCGCTCAGCAGCTTGAAGCCGGTGCTCGTGAGCGCGCCCGGGAGGCCCTCGATGCGCGCGGCGACCGACGACAGCGCGGGCTCGACGAGCTCGACGATCGCGCCGGCGACGTCGCGGCGAACGTTGGGCAAGCCGCGGTGGAGGTCGACCGGGCTGCCGAAGGTGACGATCGACGCGACGCCCTCGCCGCGCCGGAGCGCGGCGGTCTGGTACGCGAACATTCCGCCCTGCGAGTAGCCGCAGAGGTGCACGTCGTGGTGCGTGAGCGCGCGGATGGCGTCGATGCACGCCGAGACGGCGCGGACGTGGTCGTCGAGCGTGCGGCGCATGCCGCCCTCTTCACGCTCGGGCGCGCCGAAATCGATGACGAACGGCGCGATGCTGCGCGAGGCGAGGAGCGAGGCCGCGGAGAGGTCAGGCGCGATGTCGTAGACCTCGGCGGTGACCATGAGCGGCGGGATGAGCAGCACGACCGAGCCGCTGTCGCTCGCGCCGCCGTAGCGACGGAGGCGGTGGTGCTTGCCCTCGTGGACGACGTCGTAGGAGCCGCCGTACGGCTCGCCGAGGCGCCCGAACCGGACGATCTCGAGGGCGTTGCGCGCGCCGGCGCGCGTTCGTGCGAGCGTTCGTCGAAGGATGCTCCGAGACCTGGCCACGCGGCACTCTATACACGAGAAGCGTCGAACGAGATTCCCGCCGCGCGCAGGCGCGAGACGAGGGCGTCGCCCATGGCCGAAGCCGGCGTGAGCACGCCCCCCTCGGGCTCGGAGGCGCGGTCGCGCGAGAGGCAGAGGGCGGACTCGACCAGCATCTTCGCGGCGCCCGAGTAGCCGGGATCGCCCTGGCCGGTCACGTTGCAGACTGCAACGATCTCGCCGGACCCATTTTGCCGAGGATCCGCACGTGGAACGAGCCAGACTCGCGGCGCTCGCGGCTCGGGCCCTCGCCGGGCGAGGGGAGGAACCGCTTGGCGATGGAGCGCGCCGGGCCGAGGGCGAGCGCGCGCTCGGAGGCGGCGAGGCCGGTGCTCATCGCCTGCGCGCGCGCGAAGCCGCGAGCGCCCGCGCCGAGCGCGACGCGCTCTTCGTAGCGGAAGCCGCGCCCGTACGGAAATCCGAGGAGCGCGTTCGAGCGGTGCACGACGCGCGAGTTGATCGCGCCCATCGCGAACGGGGCCGTCCACGAGCCCTCGATCTTCTTCGCGCCGTGGGCGTCGGTCGCGCCGGAGCCGCGCTCGCCGTCAGCGAGGGCGTAGGGATCGCGCAGCATCTCGCGCACGCGCGCGTCGCGACCCGCCGCCTCCATGATCGCGATGGCGCTCGCCGCCGTTCCCCCGCTGACGCCGCCGCGCGCGCGAACGAGCACGAACGTCGCCTCGGCGCACGGGGCGCCGAGCTCGCGCTGCGCGAATTCTTGAAGGACGTGGACGCCGAGATCGCTCGGGATGGAGTCGAACCCGCAGAAGGGCACGAGCCGCGCGCCGGACTCGCGGGCGCGCTCTTGGTTGCGATCGACGAGCGCGCGCGCGAAAGGCACCTCGCCCGTGATGTCGCAGTAATCGGTGCCGTGGCGCGCGCACGCGGCGGCGAGCTCGTGTCCGTAGAGCGAGAACGGCCCGGCGGTGGTCGCGATCGCCTTCGCCTGCGGCACGATCGCGTCGAGCGCGGGGACGTCGAGCGCGTCGGCGATGCGCAGCGGCCACGCGGCGCAACGCGGGTCGATCGCGACGAGCTCGCTCTGCAGCGCGGCGAGCTTCTCCTCGCTGCGGCCGCCGAGCGCGACGCGCGCGTCCGCGTAACGGTGGGCGAGCCACTCGGCCGCGAGCCGCCCCGTGAAACCGGTCGCACCCCACAAAAGAAGCTCGATCGGACGATCGGTCCGCACCACGTCGCGTTTCGGCATCGGCGGCAGTATAGAGACAAGCGCGCGATGCAGACGATCTTCGTGCTCTTCGGGAGCGAATCGAACAACGCGGCCGATCTCGCCGAGCGCACTGCGATCGCGCTGAAAAAGGCGGGTCTCGAGGCCGAGCTCGTCGACATGGCGAGCTTCGACGCGGCGCAATTCGACTCGCTCGAGACCGCGCTCGTCGTGACGAGCACGTACGGAAACGGCAACCCGCCGTCGAACGCCGAGGCGCTCCACGGCGCGCTGATGGCGCGCAGAGATCCGCTGCCGAACCTGCGCTTCGCGGTGTGCGGCCTCGGCGACACGACCTACGACCGCTTCGCGCAGTGCGGGAAGGACTTCGATCAGAAGCTCGGCGAGCTCGGCGCGACGCGCATCGCCGAGCGGCAAGACTGCGACGTCGACTACGAAGAGCCGTGGCAGGAGTGGCTCGATCGCGTGCTCGAGAAGGTCGAAGCGCTTCGGAGCGAGGCGTCGACGTCCACGAGCGCCGTCGTCGTCCCGGCGCCGGCGCCATCGCAGACCCGCGTGCACCCTCCCGGCACGCGCAAGAACCCGGTCCCGGCCGACGTCCTCGGCAAGCGCGCGCTCTCCGCGCACGGCTCGACGAAAGAGACGCTCCACGTCGAGCTCGCGCTCGATCCGCGCCTCACGTACACGGCGGGCGATTCGCTCGGCGTCTTCTGCGACAACGATCCGGCGCTCGTCGACGACATCGTGCGCGGGCTCGGCGCGACGGGCGAGGAGAGCGTCGCGCTGCGCGGCGCCGTGCACGAGGGCAGCCGCGGCGGCGGCACGATGACGTTGCGCGAGGCGCTCTCGCGTCACCTCGAGCTCCAGCACGTCGACCCGCGCCTCTTCGCCGCGACCGGGCTGCCGAAGAGCCCCGACGTGCACGTGATCGATCTCGTCCTGATGAAGACCGCGCGCCCGGACTTGCAGACGTTCGTCGAGACGCTGCGGCCGCTCGCGCCGCGCGCGTACTCGATCGCGTCCTCGCCGCTGGCGCACCCGGGGCAGGCGCACCTCACGGTCGACGTGATCCGCTACGAAATGCGCGGCCGAAAGCGCGCCGGCGTCGCCTCGTCGATGCTCGCGGATCGCGCGCCGCCGGGCACCAAGCTCGACGTCTACCTCCTGCCCGCGCCGCACTTCCGCCTGCCCGCGGCCGACGTGCCCATCGTCATGATCGGCCCCGGCACCGGCGTCGCGCCCTTCCGCGCGTTCCTCGAGGAGCGCGCGGCGATCGGCGCGCCGGGCAAGAGCTGGCTCTTCTTCGGCACGCGCCACGAAGACGACGAGTTTTACACCCACGAATTCCGGCGCATGATCGACCGCGGCACGCTCACGCGACTCGACTGCGCGTACTCGCGCGATCAGAGCGAGCGCATCTACGTGCAACACAAGATGCGCGCCGCCAAAGAGGAGCTCTACGCGTGGCTCGACGCCGGCGCGCACGTCTACGTCTGCGGCGACGCGCAGAAGATGGCGCCCGACGTGCAGAGCGAGCTCCTCGACACGATCATGGCGGGCGCGCGCGTCGATCGCGACCGCGCTCTCGAGCGCCTCCGCGCGATGGAGGCCGAGGGCCGGTACTGCAAGGACGTCTACTGAGCCGAGCGCGCGAGCTCGACGATCGGCGCCTCGGTCGGACACAAGAGCCGAAACGGGAACCAGTGCCCGAAGCCGCTCGTCGTGTAGAGGCGCGAGCGCCCGCGCGCGTAACGGCCCCACAAATAGTGATCGCGCCAGATCGGCTCGAACGCGCTGCGACCGTTGAAGCCGATTTGTCCTCCGTGGGTGTGCCCCGCGAGCGTGAGCTCGACGCCCGCCTCGGTCGCGGGGACGAAGCCCTCGGGCCGATGGCACATGAGCACACGAAAGGCGTCCTTCGGCGCGCCCGCGAGCGCACTTTCGATGCTGCGGCGGAGGAACGGTTTGGGGTCGGCGTCGACGTAGACGGGGTCGTCGGCGCCGGCGATCCACAATTTGGCGCCCCGAACGGAGACGAGCGCGCCTTCGCCGACGAGGAGCCGCACGTCGCGCCTCTGCGCGTAGATCGCGCGCGCCGCAGCGACGCCGCGGAGGTACTCGTGGTTGCCGAGCGACGCGAAGACTCCGAGGCGCGGCCCGAACCGAACCGCCGCGTCGAGCGCCGGACCGAGCTCGCGCAGGTCCTCGGCGACGTCGCCGGTGAGGACGACGAGATCCGGTCGCCGGCCGCCGAGCGTGTCGAAGAGCGCCTCGAGGTCTTCGACGTGCCTCTCCACGCCGAGGTGCAGATCGGATAGGTGCAGAATCGAAAGACCCGCGAGCTCCGGCGGCAGGTCGGGCCACGCGAACCGGACGCGAGGGACGCGTGGCGGCGCGTCCGCCGTGGTGAAGCCCGTGACGCCGGTCGCGATGGCGACGGCGGGGGCCGCGGCGGTGGCCGCGCAGAGGACCGCTCGCCGCGTGACGCCGACCGGCGCGACCGGCGCGAGGGCCGCCTTCGCGCCGAACCGCGCGAGCGCCGAGAGCGGCACGCTGACCAGCGCGAAGGGCAAGAGGCAGAGGATCACCGAAGCGATCGCGGCGCCCCAGTACGACACCTCGAAGCAGGACGACGTCCACGCGAGGTGAGCGCCGACGATGGCGGCGGCGAGCAAAGCCGCAGAGGCGCGCGCGGCGCCGGTCTTCGCGAGGTCTGGCAATAGCACGCGCGCGAGCCCGGCGCCGGCCAGAGCGAGCACCGACGAACCGACGAGCGACGGCGCGACGGGGAGGGCGGGCCACATCAGACGTCTCCCTCGCGCTCGAGATCGTCGATGCTCTCGCGGAGCTCGCGCTCGGCCCGGTCGCTCTCCGCGCGACGGCGAAGACGACGCAGACCGAACGCGACCGCCGCGAGGACGGCGATGCAGAGCGTGATGGCGGCCGCGAATCCGATCGCGCGATCGTGCGTCGCGATCTCGGGCGACTTCTCGGGAACGCGAAGGCCCGTGTGGGTCACGGCGTCTGCTCCACCGAGACGGCGCCGTCGATCCCGCGACCGAAGAGCGTGCGGCTGGGCATGACCGGCGGCGCGAGCGCGGCCAGTTGGGCGAGGCTCGCGACCTGAATCGCAAGGAGGAGAACGACGGGCAGGGCGATCGCCGGCCCTCGGGAACCGAGCTTGCCGAGGATACGCACCAGAACGGCGACTCCGCACGCGAACGCGACCAACACCGTGCCCACGGCGACGAGCGGCCCGGCCCACGCGCTCGAGAGCTGGTAGAGCGCGAGGAGTGGCGCCAGGAGCACGAGGACGAGCGCGCCGGCGAACGTCGCGCCGCAGTGCGCGACGACCAGATTGCTGGAGCGCCCCGACGCCGACGTGAGGCGCAGCGCGAGGACGCCGAGCGGCAGCGACGCCACCATCGAGACGACGAGGAGCATCGGCACACACACGAGGTTGCGGAGCGCGATGTGGCCGCCGCCGCTGCCCGCGGCGAGACCCCAGAGCGCGGCGAAGCCGATCGACGTGGCGAAGGCGATGCCCGCGACGTAGAGCCGCTCGGCGCGCGACATCGGCGACGCGGGTTTTCTCGGACTGACCAGATCGACGAGCTGACCGAAAGTGTTCATGCGGGCACGGTGCGTCCCGCCGGTGAACGCCGTGCGTCAGCGGGCGTGAAACGTCATGACGAGGCGCGTGAATTCGGCGTGAATCGCGGCAAATGCACGGCGAACGCGGCGCCGCGCGCTCGCCCGCCGAGGGCCTCGGCGCGGCCGCCGTGCGCTTCGGCGACGGCGCGCACGAGCGCGAGCCCGAGCCCCGTGCCGCGCGCGTGGCCGCGCGTCGTGTAATAGCGGCGGAAGATCTCGTCACGCTCGGCGTCCGGAATGCCCGGGCCGTCGTCCTCGACGACGAGCTCCACGTCGTCCGATGCGCGCACGCGTACGCTCACGTGTCCCCCGCGCGGCACGAACGACGCCCCGTTCTCGAGCAGCTCGCGCAGCATCGCCTCGAGCCGGTAGGCGACGCCGGTCACGAGCGCTGCCTCTGCGGCGTCCACCTCGAACGTGACGTCCGCGAAGCGCGCGTCCTCGCGCGTCGCGCCCACGAGCGCGCGCGCGAGCGCGGAGACGTCGACCGTCTCGCGCTCTTCGCGCGGGAAGCCGTCCTCGGCGCGCGCGAGATCCAAGAAGCGCGACACGGTGGTCTCGAGCTTGGCCGAGCTGTCGCGGAGGACGCGCGCCAGGCGGCGCGTCCGGTCGTCGACCTCGGTCCCGTCGAGCGCGTCGGCGGTCGCGCGGACGGAGGCCGCCGTTCCCTTCAGCTCGTGCACCAAGTCGGCGACGAATTCTTCGTGGCGTTTTCGCTCCGCCTCGACCTCGCCGATGAGCCCGTTCAGCGCGCTCGCGAGGTCGCCGACCTCGTCCCCAGGCTCGAAGTCGAGCCGCACGCTCGCCGGGCGGCTGCGATCGAGCGCCTGCCGCCGAAGTCGCTGGATCGGACGCGTGATGCGGCTTCCGGTGAGCCAGGCGAGCACGACGGCGATCGGCCAAAACAAGAGCCCGATGCGAAGCAGCTGGTAGCGGAGCTGGTAGACCTCGCCGACGGCGCGGTACGAGCTCTGCTCGACGTAGACGATCGCCTCGTCCCCCGCGGCCGTGCGCGCGGGCGCGACCGCCTCGCAAAAGAGTAGATCGGCGAGCTGGCAACCGACGAAGCTGCCGTGCTCGCGCGCCCAGCGTGTCTCGTCGCGCGCGAGCAGCGGGCCCATGCCGTCGTCGATCGCGCGGAGCGTCGGCGCGCCGCTCGGCCGGAGAAAGAAGGCCTCGAGCCGGTCGCCCGGCCCGGTGGGCGCGTCGGCGTCGCGGTCGAACGTCACGCGCCCGTCGGCGACGCGCACGACGCGGAGACGAACGCCGCGCTTGTTCGCGATCGCGTCGAGATCGGGGGCCGGCGCGGCGACCGCGGCCGCGGCCTCCTGCGTCGCGTCGCGCACGTTGGTCCAGAGCCGCCCGGGCACCGGTCGATCCAGCTGCGTCCACGCGAAGACGATCGCGTGCGGGGCGAGCGCGACGGCGGCGATGGCGACAATCACGCGCACGCGCAGCGAGAGCCGCGGCCGCTTCATCCCGCGACCCAGCGATACCCGAGCCCGACGACCGTCTCGATGTTCGAGAAGCTCGGCTCGATCGCCTCGAGCTTCCGCCGGAGGCGTCTGACGTAAACGTCGACGATGCGCTCGCCGACGATCGAGTCGTCTCCTCGCACGATCTCGAGCAGCCGCGCGCGCGCCAGCACGACGCCCGGCCGGCGCGCGAGCGCCTCCAGCACGCGAAACTCGGTGAGCGTGAGCGACAGCGCGGCTCCGCCCCATCGCGCCTCGACGCGCTCCGGATCCATCGCCAGCTTGCCGACGGCGACGGCGTCGGTCGGGCGCGCGCCGGCGGCCCGTGCGGCGTCGCGGCGCAAAATCGCGCTGATCCGCGCGAGGAGCACGCGCATGGCGAACGGCTTGGTCACGTAGTCGTCGGCGCCGAGCTCGAGCCCGAGCGTCTCGTCGATCTCGTTGTCTCGCGACGTGAGGAGCACGACCGGGGTCGCGTGGCCCGCCTCGCGCAGCTTGCGGCAGAGCGCGAACCCGTCGAGCCGCGGCATGTTCACGTCGGCGATCACGAGGTCTGGCCGAAACGATCGCACCGCGTCGAGGCCGGCGAGCCCGTCGCTCGCGGTCTGCACCTCGTGTCCCCCGTCGGCGAGCGCGATGGCGAGCACGTCGAGGAGCTGGCGGTCGTCGTCGACGACGAGGAGTCGAGCCATGCGGAGTCGGGCGATTGTATACCGCGACCGTCGCGGCAGCGATTCGGGCCACGCCGAGCGCGTCAGCTCAGCGCTTCCGCGCCTGGATCCCTCGGACCCGATCGAGCGCCTCGCGCGGCACGGTGGCGAGCGGGTGGCCGTGCATCCAGCGCGTCACCTGCGCGTCGAGCCCGGGCTGCGAGTCCTCCTCCGAGAGGTCCCACAAGTCGTGGAGCGAATTTTCGCCCGACATTCCCTTGGGGCCGCACGCGAGCGGGAAGGTGCGCGGCGCGTACGTGTAGGGCGTGTAGTCGGGCGTCGACGTGAACGCGTCGAACGGGATGGCGGCGTTCGCGACGAGCGCGTTCATGTACGGCTTGCCGACGACGTTCGCGATGATCTTGTGCATCGAGGCGACGTCGATGTGCGTGTGCGAGACGTACCCGCGCTTCACGAACGGCGAGACCATCACGAACGGCGCGCGGTGGTTGTCGACGTGCTCGCCGCCCTGCGACGGATCGTCCTCGGTGATCATGACGAGCGACGTCGCCCACATCGGGCTGTGCGAGAGCGCGTCGATGAACATGCCGGTCGCCTCGTCGTTGACCGCGCAGAAGGTCT
The DNA here is from genome assembly GCA_963731595.1 of uncultured delta proteobacterium. GTDB lineage: Bacteria > Myxococcota_A > Polyangia > Polyangiales > Polyangiaceae > DASXHD01. The sequence goes on along the minus strand of CAVSWE010000006.1, from coordinate 648,550 downwards.
CGGGCGTCGGGTTCGTCGGCGAGAGGCCGAAGGTGTGATCGTTCGGGAGCGTCAGGTAGGTGACCGTCCCGAGGTTGCAGTACCCGCGGATTCGCCCCGCGATGTAACAGGCCTTCTCGAGGTCGTTGTAGCCGATGTTCTGGAACGGCCCGCCCGGGTAGCGCGCGTCGATGGGGTCGTGGTCGGCCGGGATGTTGGTTGGAGTTCCAACGATCTCCCCGAGGATGTCGTAGGGCACGCCGTTGTCGCCGAGCCAGTCGAAGAGCGATCCCTCGACCGGGCGGCTCACGTCGATGAGCCCGCCGCCCGGGATTTTCCGGTCGCTCGTGCGCGAGCCGGAGACGATCCACGTGCGCTCGTCGAAGTCGTTCGCGCGGCCGAACGTCGTGAGCACGTGGCCCTGCGTCGAGTAGATCGCCTGCGTGTAGTAGTTGTCGCTCACGGTGAAGGTGCGCGCGAGCGTCCGCAGGTTGTCCCAGATGACGTCCATCTGCCCGGGGATCGCCGCCTTGAACGCGTAGGTCGGCTCGCCGTTCACGTTCGGAAAATCCCCGAAGAGCGCGTCGAAGCCCTTGTTCTCCCGCACGACGACGAAGACGTGCTGGATGCGCGTCGACGGGCCGCTCGCGTCGTCGGCCGGAACGGGGAAATCGTTCGCGCCGCTCGGGCAGCTCACCGACGGGCCGCCCGCGCGAGCGGCCACGTCCGCGAACGCCGCGACGTCGGCGTCGCCCTTCGTGAGGTCGGCGGCTTGCGGCGTCGCGATCGCCTCGATCGACCCGTGCATGCGCTCGCCGATGTCGGCGTCGCCGATGTCGAAGTAGAGCGGCCGCGGGCCCTCGCCGTGGCCGCGCAGGTTCGCGACGACGACCGTGCCGTCGCTCTCGGTCGCGACCGCCGACGGCCAGTACCCGACCGGCAACCGCCCCGCGAACGCGAGCGCGGGCGGCGTCTGCGCGAGGTCCACGTCGTACGCGGCGATCGCGTTCATTCCTGCGAGCGTCGAGTAGAGCCTGTGGTTCGTCTCGTCGTAGGCGAGCGCCGAGGGCTCCTGCCCGTAGAGCTTCATGCGCGAGTCGGTCGGCACAGTCGTCGTCGTGCTCGCGACGCGGTCGACGATCGTGAACGAGTCGCCGAGATTGTTTCCCACGACGACCCAGCGCGCGTCGAGGAAGGCGATCGACTGCGGGTCCTTCTGCGTGTCCCACGTGCGCGAGACGCTCGGCGCCGCCGGGTTCGAGACGTCGACCTCGACGAGCGTGTGATTCTTGCCAGAGCGTCACGTAGACGTGGGAGCCGGCGGCGTCGTGCGGGTCGAACCAAACGCCGAACGTCTCTTGCTTGCCGAGGCTCACCGTGCCGGCGAGCTGCTTGGTCGTCAGGTCGAAGACGAGCAGGTCGACCGAGTTGACCGACGAGACGACGAGCTTCTTGCCGTCGGGCGAGACCGCGACGCCCGACGCGTACCAATTTACCGGGTTACCATTGCCGTCGGTCGCCTGCGGGAGCGGCAGGTTCCGCGTGTCGTCGCGAACCAGCGTCTTTTGTGCGGTGTCGAGCGTGAGCGCCTGGACGACGCCGTCGTCGGTCGCGACGTAGACGAGGTCCGGCGCGACGAACGCGAGCCCGGAGTTGAGCGTCTCGGGCGCGGCGAACTGGACCTTCGCGAGCGTCGGGTCGTTGCCGCTGCCGATCGCGGTCGTGTCGACGAGGCGGACGACGTGGTCGTCGTAGCCCGTGTCGACGGTCAGCGCGAGCGACGTGCCCGGGACGAGCAAGAGGCCCGAGGTGAGCCCGCCGGGCAAATCCGCGAAGACGGAGTCGGCGCCCGACGGCGCGAGCCACCGGCCGTCGGCGAGCACGATGTGACCGTTCGCCGGGCCCGCGTACGCGATTGCGTCGCCGCTCGGATCCGTCGCGGCGCACTGGCCTTGGGTGACGGCGGGATACGTGCCGTCCCAGTCGGGGCAGGAGTCGTGCTCGAGCGTGTCCCACGCGCCGAGCGCGGGGCACGCGTACGGCGTCCCGTTCTCGGCGCAGCCGGTCGCGGGGGGCGGGCACGTGTACGCGCACGATTTCGGCGGCGTCCGCATGTCGTCGAGCGACACGAGCGGCGCCGCGGGCGGCGAGCTCCCGCACGCGGCGGCGAGCGCGAGCGCGACGAGCGGCAAGAGGAGACGCGAGCGCGGCATCGGCCCGGAGAATACGCCGGCGCGTTCAAAATGCGGTCGATTTCACCCACGCCGGGTTGGCGACGAGCGTCCCGGGGTGTCCGTTCTCTTCGTCGGCGGCGGTCGTGCCCGCGCCGTCGTCGAAGCGCCAATACGCGAAGAGACCCGCGCTCGACGGCGAAACCGTCGTGCTCATCGTCTGGGCGATTCTCGGCGGCGGAGCGCGGTTGGCTCCACAGGCGCACCTCGTCGATGACGCCGTCGAACGCGCCGTTGGCCGCGGTGCCGTTCGTGTCGACGCGCGCGGCCACGCGGAAATTCACGGCAGGTCCCCCGTGGGCGAACGACGCGTCCGCCGTGAACGTCGCGACCGACGCGCCGTCGACCGCGAGCGCGAACGCCGCGCCGTTCTTGATCGCGGCGACGTGCGTCCAGACGCCGATCGGGATCGCCGCGGGCGACTGGAGCGAGTACCCGCCGTTGTAGAGACCGTGCGACGAGCCGCTCGAGTCGGTCATCATGAAAAAGAGCTTGCCCGCCGTCGTGAGGCCGAAGCGGAACTGGCCGTCGGCTTGGTTGCGCTCGTCCTCCGCGACGACGTACGTCTCGCCGTTCGCGCTCGCCGGGTGGATCCACGCTTCGAGCGTGAAGTCGGCGGGGATGGGGACCGGACCCATGTCGACGTACGACCCGCCGGTGAACTGGAGCGCGTCGCCGGCGGTGACGACGGGCGCGTCGACGGCCACGTCGGGCGTCGGCGCCGGAGCGTCGTCGATCGCGGGCGCTTCGTCGGTCGCGTCGACTGGGCCGCCGTCGGCCGGCGAGACGACGTCCGGATTTCCGGCGTCTTCGTCGACGAGGAGCGTCCCCTCCTCGGGGAGGCTGCACGCGACGACGAGCGCGACGCCGGCGACCCACCGCATACCCCCAGGATAGCACCGGACCGATTGCAAAACCGTGACACACGCGCGCTCGGCCGCGCGCTAGCTGAGAGGACGATGAGTCACGCGCTCACGGGTCTCTACAGCTACGCCGAGTTCGGCGCCTGCGTCGCCGCGTTTCTCCCGATCATGGCCGTGTCGTCGATTCGGCATCGCGGCGACCCGACGCAGCGCATGCCCGGCCGATGGATGCGCCGCCTCGGCCGCGCGACCGGCGCGCTGTCGCCGCTGTGGAAGTTCACCATCGAAGGCGAGCGGCCGGCCGACATCGAGCATCGCGGCTACGTCGTCATCGCCAACCACGAGTCGCTCGCCGACCCCTTCTTGCTCTCGTGGCTGCCGTGGGACATGCGCTGGATCGCGAAGGAAGAGCTCTTTCGTCCGCCACTCGTCGGCTGGGCGATGCGCTTGAGCGGCGACATCCCGCTGCGGCGGGGCGAGGGCGAGAGCGTCCGCGCGATGCTCGCCGAGTGCGAGCGCGCGCTCGCGGGCGGAATCTCGGTGATGATGTTCCCCGAGGGCACGCGCTCGTCGGACGGCTCGCTCGGCGCCTTCAAGGACGGCGCGTTCGCGCTCGCGCTCCGCGCGCGCGTCCCGGTCTTGCCGATCGCGGTCGCGGGCACGCGCCAGATGCGCCCCAAGGGCTCGAAGTGGTTCGGCAAGGCGCACGCGTGCGCGAAGATCCTCGAGCCGGTCGTGACCGACGCGATGAGCCAGGGCGATTTGCCCGTGCTGCGCGAGCGATGCCGCGAGGCGATCGCCTCGGCCCTGCCCGATCTCCGCGCGCGCTACGCACCGGTTACTTCGAAGCTCACTTGACCTGATGGTCTCACGCCGCGCTTGAAGCCGACACGCGGCAGCGAGACGAAACCGGCCGGACCGGCGCCGGGCCGTCGTGAGCTGCAACGGCGGGCAGGAAGTGGCCGCCCACGCCTCCAGAGGTTGTCCAGCGGCGGCCCGGCCGCGCGGTTCTCGCTGCCGCGTTTCGGCGTCCGCTACGTCGCAAGACTCGTGAGCGCTCGAGCGTGCGAACGCCTCGCGTCTTGAGTCGCGGCGGCGACGGTGCGTATCCTCAGGGCGTGGCCCAGCAACCTCCGCAATACGCCGACCTTCCGCAGCACGCTCGCGAACGCCTCGGCCAGATGCGCCAGCGGCAGTTTTTCACGAGCGATTTGTCGGTCAACGAGTTCCTCCTCGTCAAGGAGGTGGGCTTTCACCCCGTCGGGCTCGTGCTCGGCAGCAGCATCTTCCACATCGGCTACCAGTTCGTCGCCGCGACCTCGAACTGCGAGATGCAGCAGCTCACGCAGGCGCTCTACCAGGCGCGCGAGCTCGCGATGGTGCGCATGGAGGAAGAGGCCGACGCGCTCGGCGCCGACGGCATCGTCGGCGTGCGGCTCGACGTGCAGCTCCACGCGTGGGGCTCGAACATCGTCGAGTTCGTCGCCTTCGGTACCGCGGTGAAGCACGACCAGGGCCAGAACTGGCGCGCGCCGAACGGCAAGCCGTTCCAGTCGGATCTCTCCGGCCAGGATTTCTGGACGCTGCTCCGCGCCGGCTACAGGCCGCTCGGCTTCTGCATGGGCAACTGCGTCTACCACGTCGGCAAGCAGGGCATCATGTCGTGGCTCTCGAACCCGCAGCAGGGCGAGATGAAGAACTACACGCAGGGCCTCTACGACGCGCGCGAGCTCGCGATGGAGCGGATGCAGTTCGAGGCGACGGAGCTCGGCGCCGAAGGCATCGTCGGCGTGACCGTCGAGCAGAACAGCCACACGTGGGAGGCGAACGTCCTCGAGTTCTCCGCGGTCGGCACGGCGGTCGCGCCGATCTCGCGCGACCACAAAATCCCGGTGCCCGCGCTCGTGCTCACCGTCAACGACTGAGGAGGCGAGGAAGATGTCGCAGCGATCGCCGTTCGATCTCGCCACCAGCATCGAGCACGTGCGCGCCGGGGGCCTCCCGCTCCGCGCGCAGATCCGTCTCGCCGAAGAGGCGGGCCCGAACAAGCGGCTCTTCACGAGCGATCTCTCGGTGAGCGAGTTCTTGCTCGTCGAGGAGGCGCGCGCGCGCCCGATCTCGCAGGTGATGGGCAGCAGCATCTACCACATCGGCGTCGTCGCCGATTACAAGGGCGGCGGCGATCAGATCTACGAGATCAAGACGCTCTCCGAGGGGCACCGCGAGGCGCGCCGTCACGCGCTCTCGCGCCTCTTCCAAGAGGGCGCGCTCGTCGGCGCGGACGCGATCGTCGGCGTGCGGCTGAACGAGCGCATGATCACGATGGGCCGTCACGGCAAAGGCGGCGACGACGGCGGCGAGGTGATCGAGTTCACCGCCGTCGGCACCGCGATCCAAGCGCCGTGGATCACGCACCGCCGCGGCGAGCCGGTCGTCACCGATCTCTCCGGCCAGGAGCTCTGGGCGCTCGCGCAAGATGGCTTCGAGCCTTGCGGGCTCGTGTTCGATTTCTGCCGTTACCACGTGTGGCACGTGCTCAAGGATTGGACCGCCGGCAGCGGCGAGCTCGAGCCGGCGATGCGCGCGATCGAGCTCGCGCGCCAGTCGGTCGAGCAGAACCTCGAGCAACAAGCCGCCCGCGTGGAGGCGGAGTTCGTCGTCGGCTCGGACGTGAAGATCCAGATCCGCGAGGTCCCTTGCGGGTGGGAAGGCTGTCAGCTCAACGACCTCGACGTCGACGTGAGCTGGTTCGGCACCGGCGTTCGCCGCGTGCCGCACTACGAGCCGCCGCAGCGCCCGAACGCGCCCGCGCTGATCCTCTCGATGATGCCGCTCGGGCGGAAGAAGGGCGAGGTCCTCGAGGACGAAGAGGACGACGTCGCCGAGAAGGCGAAAGAGGCCGAAGAGGAAGCGCTCGAGCGCGACGGCGAGGACACCGAATGAGCCAAGGACGCTTCCCTGCGCCGCCGGTCGCTCCGGACGGCTTCGTCGCGATGCCCGCGGATCTTCCGCAGCACGCTCGCGAGCGCCTCGTCGCGATGCGCCAGCGGCACCTCTTCACGAGCGATCTCCTCGGTCAACGAGTTCTTGCTCGTCAAAGAGGCGGGCTTCGACCCGCTCGGCCTCGTGATGGGGAGCTCGGTCTACCAGATGCGCCCGAACATTCCGCAGCTCGCGTTCGGCGAGCTCGGCACCGAGGTCGGGTGGATGTCGCACGCGCTCTGGCACTCGCGCCAGCTCGCGATGACGCGCATGGAGGAGGAGGCCGACCAGCTCGGCGCCGACGGCATCGTCGGCGTGCGGCTCGACGTGAACCTGCACGCGTTCGGCAAGGGCATCCTCGAGTTCATGGCGGTCGGCACCGCGGTCAAGCATCGCGACGGCGGCAATTTTCGTAACCGCCACGGCAAGCCGTTCCAATCCGATCTCACCGGTCAGGAGTTCTGGACGCTCGTCAAAGCCGGCTATCGCCCCGTGGGCTTCTGCATGGGCAACTGCGTCGCCTACGTTCCGCCCGAGACCCTCGGCGTCGTCTCCGGCGGCAACCGAGAGCTTGCAGGATACACGCATGTCCTCTACGACGCGCGCGAGCTCGCGATCGGGCGGCTCCAGTACGAGGCCGAGACGCTAGGCGCCGAGGGGATCGTCGGCGTCACCATCGAAGAAAAAGAGCACAGCTGGGGCGGCGCCGGTCGCTTCGACGGCAACGCCGCGCTCTATTCGGGCGAGCTGCTCGAGCTCTTCGTCGTCGGCACCGCCGTCGTCCGCTTCGGCGACGGCGCCCTCCCACCCGTCACGCTCGCCGTGCCGCTGAACGAATAAGGAGCCGGAGAGATGCCCGTCACGCTGCGATCCGAACCGGCCCTGAGCGATCTGGCCGTCACCGAATTTCTCACGCTCTCGCGCGCGGGGTTCTTGCCGATGGGGATGGTCATCGGCACGAGCGTCTACGACGCGGGTTGGGGAGGCGCTTGGGGGCAGACGCGCGAGCTCACGTCGCTGAGCACCGCGATGCACAAGGCGCGAAAGCTCGCGGTCGACCGCATGCGCCAGCAGGCGGTGAACCACCGCGCCGAGGGCGTCGTCGGCGTGCGGCTCCAGGTCGAGCACCACGTCTGGCGCGGCGGGCACACGGTCGCCAAATTCGTCGCGCTCGGCACGGCGATCGCCTTCGATCGCGAGCACGCGGCGCACGAGCTCAAGCAGGCCCCGAGCCTCTTGCTCCAAGGTGGCCGGCCGTTCACGTCCGATCTCTCGGGCCAGGATTTCGTGACGCTCCTCCGCGCCGGGTACAGGCCGGTCGAGCTCGCGATGGGGAGCTGCGTCTACGAGATCGTGGGCAACTACTATGGCGCCACCCTCGGCAACGTGCTCCCGAGCCAGCAGCCGCCGCCGCAGGAGCTCGTTCAGTACACGCAAGCCTTCTTCGACGCGCGCGAGTCGGCGATGGAGCGGCTCACCGACGATCTCTACCGCGATCACCCGAAGGGGAGCCCCGACGAGCCCGCGGGGATCGTCGGCGTCGTCGTCGAGGAGAAGATGCACCCCGGGCTCAACTTCGTCGTCGAGTACAGCGCGCTCGGCACCGCGATCGCGCCGCTCGCGCCCGGCGATCCGCGCCGCGCCGCGCAGCTCCCGAACCCGACGATTGTCGTGCCGCTCGACCGCTGACGCTCAAACGCGCCGACGAGCGAGGGATCTGGAGGCGTTCTGAGAGGCGCCAACGGCGTACTCGCGTGGACGTGCTCGCTTTTGTTGAAACCACCGACGTGGCCTTCGCCACTGAGTCTTCGAGGGCTGCGTCTCTCGAAGGATGGTGGACATGCGCTTTTCTTTTCTTTCATTCGCCGTCGGCGCCGCGTGCTCGCTCGCGTGCGGCGGCGCTTCCAGCACCACGGATTCTCTTCGGAGACGCGAGCGTCTCCACGACCAGCGATGGCGGCCCGGGTGGCAACACCCAGACCGTGGCGTGCGGCAGCAGCGCCTGCAACGTCTCCGCGCAGTCGTGCTGCGTCTACGAGACGCAGCCGACGTGGTCGTACGTGTGCGTCGACGGCACGAGCTGTCCGCTTCTCGACGGGGGCGGCGGCGGCGGGCAGGGCACCGCCCTCGCGTGCAGCGGCGCGGCCAACTGCGCCAGCGGCACCGTGTGCTGCGTGTTCGAGGGAGCGAACAAACAGGTCCAGTCGTCGTGCATGACCGCGTGTCCCGCGAACGGGGCCCAGCTTTGCGATCCGACCGCGTCCGCGTCGGGCTGCGCGGCGGACGCGGGCGCGTGCTCGAGCTCCAACATCAGCGACTGGGGCCTCCCGAAGGGATACGCCACGTGCGGCGGCGTCGGGAACTGATCGTCGGCGCGCTCGCGGCGCTCTCGGCCGCGTGCAGCACCGACACGTTCACGCCGGTCGACGCCTCGACCGAGGGCGGTGGCGACGCAGCGTCCGACGCCATGCTCGACGCGAGCGCCGACGCCGTGACCTCGGACGCGTCGCCGGACGCTTCACCCCTCCCCGTCCAACCCATCGCTTGCGGTACGACGACGTGCACGTCCGGCCAGACGTGCTGCGTCTACACGAAGGCTGCGACCGACGGCGGTCTGACCATCTCGACGAGCTGCCAAGCCCAGTGCCCCGCGCCGACCGGGAGCCAGCACCTCGCGGAGCTCGCGTGCACCGGCGCCGCCGACTGCGGCTCGAACGTCTGCTGCATCCATCGCCAGAACAACGTGGACATCTCGGCGTGCGAGCCAAGCTGCGCCTCGAGCAACAACGAGGTCCAGCTCTGCGATCCACAGGCGGTCGACGCGGGCTGCCCTTCGAGCCAGCCCTGCTCGACGAACAACATCGCCGATTGGAACCTACCGGCGACCTTCGCGACCTGCGGCGGACAGAGCGTCCCGTGAGACGCGTGTTTGCCGCGGCGACTCGAGAGACGAATTCCGCGTGGCTTCGTCGCCTGCGCTTCCTTGAAGTATTTCACGCGCTCAGCGTCCTATGGCACCGCGGACTCGCAAGCCAGAGCTAAGCCGTCTTCGCGACCAAGGTGCCGGCGGCGATCAGCAGCTGCGCCGGCCTACGACCGCAGCGCGGTGATCCGCCGGCTGACGACCGGCGACCTCCGCTGTCGCCTGAGAACCCGCCGCTCTCGACGGAAGCGCTCCGCGCCGCGAAATTCAGCTGTATTTCGTGCGGTCGTGGCGGCATGGCGCGCGCGATGCACCGGGGGAGGGATGCGCCGCAACAAAGCCAGGACCGGAATAAACCACCGAACCGAATCGATCGTCGCCGTGTCGGGAACGGTCGCCGGCGCCGCCGTCGGAACGATCGCTGGGCCCATCGGTACCTTCGCCGGCGCGATCGTCGGGATGGTGCTCGGCGCCGCCACCGGCGCGATGCTCGAGGAAGAGAACGAGCGCGAGCACCAGCACGACGGCAAGCTCGACACCGAAATCGGCGTCTACGACGGACCGATGGGAGTGGCTGGACCGGACGATCCGCCGGCGCGCGTCGGCGCGTTCTCGTCGTCGTCGTCGGGGGCCGTCACCCCATCGCAGCAGCCGAGCGAGGGGCCGATTCAGGACGTCGACGAGTAGCGACGTTCACCCGAATCCGCGCCGCTGCGAATCTGCCGATCGCGCAGGAGCGCCTCGACGCGCGGCGAGCGTGCCGTGACGGCGCGCCGTCCACGTCGGGTCCGGTGCATGAGCCCGTCGCTCTTTTCCTGACGGCTGCGTGAGCTCATCTTCTCGGCATGACGCGCACGGACGCGACGCGCGTCGCGGAGTGGAAGGCAGCCGGCATCTCCGCCGTCACCGGATGCGCGAGCTCGAGCGAGAACGGCACCTCGACGGCGACGGTTCGCTCCGGCCGCGGGGGACCTTCACGAGGAAGATGTCGAGCATCCGGAGCGACATGTCGACGAAAGACTCGGCGCTCTCGTCCTCGTCGGCGAGCGAGGCGGTGACCTTGTCGCGTAGGCGCTGACGTCGCGCGGCTCGTTCCGCCGACGCTGCTACGCTGACCGAGCCGTGCTCTGATGCGCGCCATGCGAAAAGGCCTGGCGCTCGTCGTCCTCGTCGCCTGTGGCGGCGGGCAGCAGCAAACGACCTCGGGGAACGTTCGGATCGAGCCGCCCGACGCGTCGGTCGCGGTGCGACCGAGCGGGCCGATCGAGCCGCTCGGCGTCCCGCGTGGCGCGCCCTTCGTCGCGAGCTTCGACGCGGCGGCGCTCGCCTCGATCGCTCCGCTGCGCCGTGAGATCGAAAACGATCTCGGCCTGCCCGACGGCTCGCTCCTGCAGCAAGCCGGGTCGCTCGGCCTCGACACGACGCGGCCGATCACCCTCGCGTGCGCGCCGCTCGACGACGAGGAGTCGAAGCTCGTCGCCGATCTGCGCGCCGAGGTCAAAGACGCGAGCGCGATGCCGAACGACGACACGATCGAGCGGATCGCCTCGGTCGACACGCTCGTCGTCGTCCGCGCCCTCTTTCCGACGACGGCCGGAGCGTCGCCGTCGACACGATCATCGCGCGCGACGCGCACCCGAAAGCGTACGCCGCGTTCGCGGCGAGCGCGCACGAACCGGCCCCGTCGCTCGCGGGCGCGAGCGCGCGCGCCGCGTGGGACCCGCAGGCGGTCGCGGGCATCTCGTACCTCATCGGCGTCGCGCGCGTGACCGGCGCCGTCTCCGGCGCCAGCGTCGATCCCGCGCGGCGCGCGACCATCCTGCGGCAAGGCCTCACCGAGGCCGCGGGCGTGTTCGCCGCCGCGACGTTCGATCGCATCGAGGTCGAGGCGCGTCTCTCGCCGTTCGAGATTGTCGGGCGCGCGAAGTCGAGCGCGAGCTTCGCGATGCCGGACCCCGAGGCGTTCGCGCCCGGCGCGGGCCTCGCCGTGAACCTCGCCGGGCAAGGCCCGTTCGTGCAGGCTTCGCGCGCGTTCTGGAAGAGCTGGCCGTTCCCCGGGGGAAATCCGAAGACCGCGATCGAGACGATGCGCGACAGCGGCCAGGGCGCGCTCCTCGCGGGCTTTCCCCACCTGCTCGCGATGCTCCCGGCGATTGAGTCCCGGCGCGCGGCCGACGCGCCGGCGTTCGATTGGACGCGCTTCGATCGCGTCGGCACGCTCCTCGGCGAGCGCACCGAGGCCGAGTTCGTGAGCCTCATGCCCGCCGGCACCAAGCGCGCCGCCGCCGAGTGCGCGTTCGCTCCGAAGACGCCCTGCGATCGCAAAGCGAAGCTCAAGCTGGGCTCGGTCGTGAAGCTCGGCGCGCTTCGCGCGGCGCTCTACGAGATCGGCACCGGCAAGGACAAGCGGTTCGTCGTCGTCTCGTCGGACGGCGACTCCCAGAAGCTCGAGGCGCCGACGCTCGCCGAGGCCGCCGGGATGCAACTTGACGTCGAGACGGGGGCGCTCGCGGGGGCGCTGCCGGCGGGCGCGTTGCCGGCGAAGATCACGGGGCAGATGTCGAGCGAGGGTGGGATGATCGTGTTCCGGGTGAAGTGACGCGGCCGGTCAGCCGCGCTTGCGGTCGCCCAGCATCGCGTCGCGTGCCTGATCGAAGCCGCAGCGGACACGCGTGCGTTGCCCAGGAACGGATCGCAGCCCGGTCCAAGCGACGTCGCGTCCCGACTCTGCAATCTTCAGCCGCCGTCGCCGCCGCAGACCCACGAGCTCCCGTCGCACTCGCAGATCAACTGCGGCTGACCGCGCCTCGGAAAGGAGCAGATTCGCCCTTCCCCGACGCATGGCTCGCCCGGCGAAACGCCGTCGCTCGGCATTTCCACCAAGACGAGCTGCGTCGGCATGCACGCCAGGTAATACCCGCCGCAGGCTCCGGGAGCAGGCGGGCAGGTGTAGTTGGGTCGGTCGCACGAATCCCCCGCCTTTTTGATCACCAGCCCGACCTGCGCGCCGTCGCACACCAGGGAAGAGCACGGGCTCGTCGAGCAGGTGACGCCCGCTTGGCTTTCCGGGCACGGCGCACCCTCCGCACAGTCGCCTCCTCCGCATCGCGGCAGTAGCGCGACGAAGACCGCGGACAGGAAGAGCAGGATCGACAGCCGCGGCACCCGTCGATGATAGCGTCCCCGCGGCGCGCCGCGGAATCCACGTGCGAGACGGCCACGCGTGGGCGACGTTTGGACCCAACGGCGCGAGCGACGCTCCCCGCCTGCGCTCATGCGTCCGGGTCGGAGGGGGCGCGCAGCATGGCGCCCCATGGCGCGCGTGCGATGTGGGCGTCCGCGCGGCGGCGCTGCTCGGCCGTCAGCGCTCCGTCCACGGCCGCGGTGAACCAGGCGGCGAGATCGACCGCCGTCTCGAAGCGGTCGGCGCGGTCTTTGGCCAGGCCGATGGCCAGCACGCGATTGACGTCGGCCGGCAGCGGGGTCAGCTTCGAGGGCTGGTTCGGCACGCGGTACACGACGTCGTAGAGCATCGGCGCGATGTCCTTGCCGCTGAAGACGGGAAAGCCAGTGACGATGCGGTAGAGGATCGCGGCGAGCGCGTAGACGTCGGCGCGATGATCGACGTCGGCCGCGCGCGCCTGCTCGGGTGCCATGTACGCGGGCGTGCCGATGACGTTGCCGGCCGTCAGCGTCCCGGAGTCGCCCATCTTGCTCACGCCGAAGTCGAGGAGCTTCCACACGCGGCCGGTCGCCGTCGCCTCGGCGCAGAAGACGTTGTTGGGCTTGAGGTCGCGATGGACGATGCCCTGGGCGCGCGCGGCCTCGAGCCCGTCGGCGACCTGCACGGCGATCGCCTTGGCGTCGGCGAGGCTCAGGCGGCGCTTGTCGCGCAGCTCGTGGGCGAGGTCGTGCCCGCGCAGCCGCTCCATGACGATGTAGGGCACTGAGCCTGCCGTCGTGCCGACGTCGAAGACGCGGACGACGTGCGGGCAATCGATGCGCGCGGTGGCGTCCGCCTCGCGGAGGAAGCGCTGCAGGTGCATTGGGTCGTCGTTCACGCCCGCGCGGAGCAGCTTCACGGCGGCGTCGCGGCGGATCGACACGTGCGAGCCCTCGTAGACCTCGCCCATCGCGCCGCGCCCGATGAGCGGGCCGAGGCGATAGCTGCCGATGACCTGATCGCTGAATTTGCCCGGCCCGCCGATCTCGAGCACGCGATCGAGCTCCGCGCGCGCCTCGGCGAGGAGGGCGTCGCGTTGGGCGACGCCGCGCACGGCCTGCTCCAGCTTCGAGACGGCGCGCAACGTCGCCTGCTGGCTGAGGCGCGCCGTGATGAACGCGAACAGATACAAGGCCTCGACGATGACGAGGATCGCGATCCGATCACGCAGGGAGAGCGACGTCATCTGGATGAGCCCGCGGTCGGCGAGGACGCCCGTCAGGATGCCGAGCCCGAGCAGACCGTGCGCCACGGCGACGACGGCGTAGTTCACCGTCGTGATGAGCGAGGAGGCGCCGAGGCTGAAGAAGTAGATGCCGAATACCAGCATGCCGCTGACGGGCGACGCGACTCCCCAGTAGTAGATGCCGGCCATCGCGCCGAAGAGGACGGGCAATCCGGGCAGGACGATGCGGCGCTGGTCGTAGCGAATCGGGTCGAGCGCGAAGACGAGGATGTAGACGGCGCCCAGCAGCGAGGCGATCGAGCCGCCGATGACGACGGCCTTGGCGATCGGATCGCCGCTCGACGTGATCGCGACGACCAACCCTCCGAGCGTGAGCGCGAGCACGATGCGGAAGAAGACCCGCGATCGGTCCATCTCCTCGAGCCGCATCGCCTCGATGGGCGACGTCACCGTGCCTGCGTTCGACGGCCCCGCGTTCGACCGAGGGCCGCTCGGCGGCGTCGACGCCCGGCCGCCACTGCGAACGGGCTCTGCGATGGTTTGCTCTTCGCCGTCTCTCACGCGCTGCGCATCGTAGTGTAGCCGCTTTGGTGGCGTGCTCGTCTGCGCGTAACGAGGCGATGGACAATTGCCCGTTGGAGGACCTCGAGCGCGCTCCCCCCTCCAGGGTGCCGAAGCTCGTCGCGCTCGTGCAAGACAAGGAGGGCGGCGAGATTCCTCCGCCGCCTCGGCGAGCCGCGACACGCTGACGCGCGCTCCAGCGCGTGCTACCGCAGCGCGGTCATCCGCTGACGTTCACCACGCGCCGACGAGCGACGCCATCGCGCCGCCGCGCGTCGGCGCGATCGAAGGCGCGAGCTGCAGCGCGTCGCGCGACTTTTTTCCTTCGTGGAGGGAGCGCGCCATCCACGCGTCGAGCCACGTCAGCCCGACGGCGCCGGCCGCGCCGAAGCTGAGCCCGGCGATCCACGCGGCGACCGAGTTGAACTCGCCGCGCTGCTCGACCGCGAGCCCCACCGCGCCGCCGACGACGAAGGTCGTCCCCGCGAGCGACGTCCACGCGAAGAAGCTGATGACCGCCGGCACGAAACGGCCGTGCGCCGCGTGGACGATCGTGCCCGTGAACCCGACGGGCGCGAACGCGACGACGCCGAACACGCTCGACGCGGGCGCCGGGTTCGAGACCGCGCCGAGCACGAGGAGCGGCTCGATCAGGGTCGCCGCGACGTCGGCCGCGATGATCATGTCGCGGTAACCCTGGCCGTCGCCGAACATCGCCGAGTGGCCGGCCGAGACCTCCCACGGTCGCCGCTCGCCGCGGACGGTCGCGGTGAGGTCGCGGCAGCGCCCGTCGATGCAGCGGAGATCGCCGCACTCGGCGCTCGTCGCGCAGCTCGCGCCCTCGACCGTCTCGACGCTCTCGGTCTCGCCGTCGGCGAGCGCGGGCGGCGCCAGCGCGAGCGCGCAGACGACGAGCTCGCACGCGACCCTCACTTCAGAGGAGCTCCCCGAGCGTCGCGGCGAGGGCGCGCGTCTCGACGATGTTGTCCTCGATGGAGCAGTACGTCCACCCGCCGTAGCGCCCGACCGAGTACACGCCCGCGGCGCCGAGGATCTCGCGCACGCGCGCGGTCTCGGCCAGCGACTTGCGTGTAATGTGCACGTAAGCCGGATCCATCGCGACCGAGTGCCACGAGACGAGCCGGTGATCGGTCACGATCTTCTCGCGCGCGAGATCCGCGAGCACGCGCTCGCGCTCGGCCTCCACGTCGAAGCGCCCCTCGCGCGGGAGCCCGATCTCGACGTAGAGGCTCATACGCTCCGTATCGAAGATGTTGTCGTAGAACCCGACGCGGTAGAAGCGCAGCGCGCGGTCGGGGAAGTACATCCAGTGCGGCGAGACGGGGCCCCCGCTTGCGGGGAAGAGACCGACCCCCTTCTTGTCGAAGCCGAGGTTGAAGACGAGCACGCGGTTGTACGAGAACGCGCTCGCGTCGTGCGCAACCCCGCACGCCTCGAGCAGGCGCGGGAGCGGCGCCGAGCTCACGAGCTTGTCGAACCGGATCGTGCGCGACGGCGTCTCGACGGTGCGCGCGCGAAGGTCGATCTTGATCGCGCGCTCGCGGAGCGCGAGGGCGTCCTTCGGCAGGTCCTTCAAGAACGCGCGGACGTATTCGATCGCGCCGCCGCGCGGGTACGTGAACGTGGCGTTGTAGGTCGCGTTGTCCGGCACCTTCATGTTGCGGACGATCTCGTCGATGCTCGCGTGCGGAAAGAACCGCCCCATCGCGCCCGTGTCGAGCGTGCCGAGGTCGCACGCGTAGAGCTTCTCGTTGTAGGGGATGAGAAACTTCTCCGCGATGCTCCGCCCGAAGCGCGCGTAGAGCATCGCCTCGAAATTCTCGGGGTGGTCGTTCTTCTCGCGGAAATAGAGGTCGTAGAGGCAGTCGACGAAATCCCGCCGCGGGAGCTGGTGGATGTTCTTCTGGAAGGGGAAGTCGACGTCGCGCCCGCCGAAGCGCACGTAGGAGCGCTTGGCGATCGTCTTCACCTCGGCCGCCGGCATGCGCTCGCGCAGCCACGCCTCGATCTCGGGGTGCTTGAAGTGGAAGAAGTGCCCCGAGTAGTCCCACACGAACCCGTCCTGGACGACGGTCTTGCAATAGCCGCCGGGCTCTTCGTCGGACTCGAGCACGAGCACGCGCGGCGCGCTCTTGCCGCGACGCTCGGCCTCGTGACGAATCGCGTTCGCGAACGAGAGGCCGCTCATTCCGGCGCCGATGACGAGGAAGGGGACGTGCTCCACGTGGCCAGGGTAGTTCAATCGGCGCGCAAGTAGCACGCCGACATTCGTCGCCTGCGCGACACGGGCCCGTTTCGGCCGTACGCTACCCATGCGTCATGCGAATCTCGGTCGTCCTCCTCGGTCTGCTCCTCGCGAGCGCGGCGAGCGCCGATCGAACGATCCCGTCGGTGATGTTCGTATCGAAGAGCGAGAACCGGAACCAGGTCCGCTACTCGGTTCAGCTCGACGATCGCTGCGGTTTCGCCTCGCGCGCGCCGGTTCGCGCGTATTGGCAGATGCTCGAGAAGGGGCCGAGCGTGACGGAGCCGCTCCTCGATCGCGAGGAGAGCGCGTACGGCATCGCCCGGCAGCAGGTCGTCGGCACGAGCGTCGTCGTCTGGCTCCGCGCGCTGCCCTCGCGGCAGATCATGATCCGCGTGTCGCGCGCGGCCGACGGCACGTGCTCGGCGAGCGCCGAGACGACGATCGCCGGCAGGCAGGCGCGGCTCGAGAGCATCTACGTCGCGCTCGCGTTCCTCCACGTCGACCACATGACCCTGCAAGGCCAGTCGCCCGACGGACGCAACGTGAGCGAGCGCATCGATCCTTGAAGTAAGCTCGGACGGTGCGGTTTTTCTCGATCCTCGCTCTCTTCGCTCTCGCCGTCCTGGCCTGCGACACGTCGGGCAACCAGGTCCTGCCGGTCGTCGCGTGCGACGGCAACGCGCTGGTCGCGCGCGGCACGTCGTTCGCCGCGACCGACGTCGACCTGCACGTCGAGCGCGGCGGCGATCCGCTGCTCGATCCGGTCGCGGCCGACGTGTCGTCGTACCTCGGGACCATGTGGAGCGGCTCGTACCCCGCGGCCGACTCGGCGCCGGACTTCTCGAAGAAGCTGACGATCTGGGTCTCGACGAGCGCCGAGGCGCGCGCCGCCGCGGACTTCACGGCGACCGACGGGTACGCGATTGTGCGGCTCGACCCGCCCGGCGGGACGCGCGTCCTCGTCGTCGCCAACGACTCGAAGAACCTCGCCTTCGGCGCGTACGCGCTCCTCGAGGAGCTCGGCGCGCGGTTCTTCCACCCCAAAGACGAAGTCGTCCCCGTCGTCTCGCACCCGGTCGTGCCCTGGACTCTGCACGTGACGCGGGCGCCCGCGTTCCAGAAGCGGGGCCTGCAGCTCCACACGCTCCACCCGATCGAGTACTTCCACACGTTCAACGAGCCTTCGGCCGATCATTTCGCCGACGCCAAGCGCTTCGTCGATTGGCTCGTGAAGACCGGGCAAAACTATTTCCAGTGGGCGGAGCTCGCGACCGTCGACTTCGCCGCTTGGCAGCCGTACGCGCAATCGATCGTCGACTACGCGCACTCGCGCGGCGTGCGCGTCGGCGCGATGATCCAAGTCTGGGGAGGCGCCTCGCTCCAGAACAACTTCGTGCTCGTCACGAGCGCGAACGGCTGGCAGCCGCAGATGGACGCCGGCCTCGACAAAATCATGCAAATCTCCTGGGACGCGATCGAGCTCGCGCTCGGCGAGTTCGTGAGCGCCGACCCGCAGGAGGTGATCGACTGGCTGAACGAGGCGGTGCAGCACGTGCTCTCCGCCCACCCCAACGTCGAGGTCGACGTGCAAAACCACGTCGGAAACTACTCGAACCTCTACGTCCAATATCAGGGACAAACCGTTTACTACTATCATTTGCCCCAATTCGCCGACGCGCGGCTCGGGCAAACGGTCCACACGCTCTCGCTCTTCGACGTTTATCGCGATTGGGCGACCTACGCGCACCCCGATTTCCACTTTCAACACGACTACATCCTGAAAGAGCTGCCGACGCGTCGCGTGAGCTACTTCCCCGAGTCGGCGTATTGGATCTCGGCCGACGTCGACGTGCCGCTTTTCTTGCCCGAGTTCCTGCAGGCGCGGTGGAACGACGTCCACGGGCTCGTCGACGAGACGAAGCAGCTCGGCCTGCCGCCGCTCGAGGGCCATTTGATGTTTTCATCCGGCCACGAGTGGGGATATTGGCTGACCGATTATCTGACGGCGAAGATGCTTTGGGAGCCCGACCAGCCGCTCTCGTATTTCGTCGACCATTATGCGACCGCGTTCGGGTCGTGCGGCGCGGACATCGGCCAGGCGCTCGGCGCGATGATTGATTTGCAAAATCATTATTTGTTCGACGAGCGCCTCTTGCCGTACCTGCAGGGGGAGAACGCGACCGTCGACGAGGGCTACCTGCTCGGGTACGAGACGCACCCCAAGCGCGTGCCTTTCGAGACCGTGCTCGCGATGTCGCCCGGCGATCGCGCCGACTTCGAGACGAACGTCGTCGCCGAGGTCGAGGCGTTCGCCGCCGCGGTGGAGCCGCTCGAGGACGCCGTCGCGGCGCGTTGCCGCGGGACCGCCGCCGGGAGCGTCGCGTCGTTCTGCGACGAGCTGTGGGACGGCTTCGAGATCGACCGCCTCCGCGCGAGCCAGTCGGCCGCTCTCTACCGCGCGATCCTCGATCTCGCCGCGGGCGGCGACGGCAAGGCGGACCTCGCGCGCGCCAAATCGTTCACGTCGCTCGCCGGCCAGGTGGTCGCCCGCCGCGAGCCGCACTACCGCTTCCCGCTGCACGATCTGGTCGACGCGTACCCGAACGCGAGCGCCTACGCGTTCGGCTACTTGAGGCCGGCGCACACGCTCTGTTACTTCACGCGGCAAGAGATGCAGGTCGAATCGCTGATGGAGGAGGGCACGCCCGCGACGGTCTCGTCGCTCCCGGGCTGCACGAACTGATGCAAGACGGAAAGCGCGTCGTCGTCGAACGTTTCTGCGAGAGCCCGGTCGAGGCCATCGACTCGGCGATGAAGCTCGAGCCGATGCCCGCGCCCGACCCGAGCAAGCTCGGCCCGCGGGACGTCGTCGTCGCCATCCGGAGCGCCCAGGTCGGCTGGGTCGATCTCCTCATGACGAGCGGTCAGTACCAACACGTGCCCAAGCCGCCGTACGTGCCCGGGCTCGAGTGGGCCGGCGTCGTCGCGTGGAAGGGCAAGGACGTGACCGGCCTCGCCGAGGGCGACGGCGTGCTCGTCGACGGCTTCCTCGCGGGCCCGCGCTCGCTCGGCGAGTACCAGAAATACGGCGGCTTCGCGTCGTACGGCGTCGCGCCCGCCGAGGCGGTGATGCGCATCCCCGGCAAGCTGTCGTTCGACCAAGCGTGCTGCCTGCTCGGAAACTACGAGACGGCGACGCACGCGCTCGTCCTGCGCGGCGGCGTGAAGGCGGGCGAGACCGTCTTGATCCTCGGCGCGTCGGGGGCGACCGGGCTCGCGGCGGTGCACGTCGCGAAGCTCCTCGGCGCGACGGTCATCGCCGCCGGCCGCTCCGAGGCGAAGCTCGCGATCGTGAAGTCGCAAGGCGCCGACCACGTCGTCGCGGCCGGGTCGATGCGCGAGGCGGTCAAAGCGATCACGGGCGGGCAGGGGGTCGACGTGGTCTACGACGGCGTCGGCGGCGACGCCTCGCTCGAGGCCATGCGCTGCGTGAAATTCGGCGCGCGCTTCCTCGTCGTCGGCTGGGCCTCGACGCCGTTCGTCGCGAAGCAGAAATCGCCGAACCAGCTCCCGACGAACCTCATGATGATGAAGGGCCTCGACGTGCTCGGCTGCCCGACGGTCATCGCGACGGTCATGAACCCGGCCATTCGTCCGGCCCGGCTCGACCGTGTCATGAAATGGGCGGAAAGCGGCGCGCTCGTCCCCTACGTGTCGAAGGCCTGGCCGCTCGAAGAGTTCCAGGCCGCGATGCGCGCCAAATGGGCGGGCGAAATCGTCGGCGGCGGGGTGCTCAGGCCCTGATCTTCGGTGGTAGATTGGAGCCCATGCATCTTCGCTTTGCTTGGGTGGTTTCGGTGGCGGTGGTCGCCTTCAGCGCGGCGTGGTCGTGCGGCGGACGCCCGTTCGAGACGTTCGACGGCGGCGACGACGCGACGACCAGCGACGCGCAGACCCAGGACTCGAGCTTCGTGTTCGCGGACACGGGCGGCGACGGCGCGGCGTGCGGGCACACGTGCTCGAGCGACCTCCACGAGGTCATCGACTGCAACGACGTCGTCGTGCAGACGTGCAGCGGCACCGACGGCTGCGACACCGCGACCGGCACTTGCGTCAACGCGTGCCAAGCGGCGGTCGACAACAAGAACTCCGTCGGCTGCGAGTACTACGCGACGCACATGGAGAACCTGCTCGGCTCGTCGCTCTGCTTCGCGGCGTTCGTCGCGAACACGTGGAACACCGACGCGCACATCGCGGTCGACTTCAACGGGACCAAGCTCACCAACATCAACAGCTTCACGGCCATCCCGACCGGCAAGGGTCAGAGCATCACCTATACGCCGTTCACCGGCTCGCTCCCGGCGGGACAGGTCGCGATGCTCTTCCTCGGCGGCGTGCAGGGCGCGCCGCCCGAGTGCCCGATGCCGACGGCCGAGGGCACGTCGGCGATGTACAGCGGCACCGGCGTGGGCCACTCCTTCCACGTGACGACCGACGTGCCCGTCGTCATGTACGAGATCAGCCCGTACGGCGGCGGCAGCGCCGCGGTCACCGGCTCGTCGCTGCTCTTGCCGGTCAGCGCGTGGGACACGAACTACGTCGCGTCCACCGCGTCGCCCGACACCGCGAGCCCGCCAGGCGTCACGATCATCGCCGCGCAAGACAATACCGTCGTCAGCTTCCTCCCGAAGGTCGCCCTCCAAGGCGGCGGCGGCATCCCGAGCGGCGCCGCGAACACGACGGTGAAGTTCACGCTCAACAAAGGACAAGAGGCACAGATCGAGCAGTCGACCGACCTCGCGGGCTCGATCATCTCGTCGTCGCTCCCGGTCGGCGTCATGGCGGGGAACCCGTGCATGAACACGCCGCTCGGCGTGACGTACTGCGACCACGGCGAGCAGATGCTCCCGCCGATCCGCGCGCTCGGAAACGAGTACGTCGGCGTCATGTACCGCCCGCGGTCCAACGAGCCCGCGATCTGGCGCGTCGTCGGCGCGGTCGACGGCACGACCCTCACGTACACGCCCGCAGCGCCCGGCGCGATGGACGGCCTGCCCGCCGCACCGACCGCGCTCGCCCAAGGCGACGTGAAAGAGTTCGCGACCGGCACGCCCTTCGTCGTGAAGAGCCAGGACGACAAGCACCCCTTCATGCTCTTCGAGTACATGGCCGGCTCGAGCTGGTCGGGTCTCTCGAGCCCCGACGGCACCGGCGATCCCGATTTCAGCGTGCAGGTCCCGCCGCAGCAGTACCTCTCGCACTACGTCATCATGAGCGACCCGACCTATCCGGAGACGAACCTCGTCGTCATCCGCCGGCCGGACGCGAACAACGTCTTCCAGGACGTCACGATCGAGTGTCTCAACGCGCCGCTCAGCGGATGGAAGACCGTCGGCAGCTACCAGTGGACGCGCCTCGACCTCCAGACGGGCTTCAGCGACGTGAACGGCTGCTCGAACGGCCGCCACGAGCTCACGAGCAAGGCGCCCTTCGGGCTGAACATCTGGGGCTGGGGAACGCCGGCGACCGGCACGGGCTACGTGTCGTACTCCTACCCGGGCGGGATGAACGTGCAGCCGATCAACAGCGTCGTCGTTCTTCCGACCCCGCACTGATGAGGCGACTGCTCGCGCTCGCGGTCGCTTTCTTCGCCGTGCTCCTCGTCACGCGCACCGCGCGCGCGATCGAAGAGAAATGCTCCGGGCCAGACGCGTGCTGCCCGGACAAGCAGGTCGAGTCGCTCGATCACGCCGTGAACGTCAAGACCGGCGTCGTGCTGCTCGGCATCTCGAACGTGACCGAGAAGAGCGGGACGTGGGACGCGGATTTCTACCTCTACGAGACGTGGCCGCCGACGCCGGGCTTCACGCCGCGCACCGAGGTCGTGAACGAGGTGCAGCGCCAGAGCGTCAGCTTCGACGACACCGATCTGCGCGACGGGACGTGCATTCGCTCGCGCCGCATCCACTCGACGCTGCGCAGCGAGTTCAACCTGCGCGCCTTTCCTTTCGACAAGCAGACGCTCACGCTGCGTCTGTCGGACAACCAGTTCGACAGCGCGAGCGTCGTCTACCCGAACGAGCCGTACGTCGCGGGCCTCGACGACGCGGTGCGAACCATGGTCTCCGGGTGGCACGTGCAGGGTGAGCCGAAATACGCGCGCACGCAGAGCGCCTTCAAATGGGAGCCGGGCGCGCCGAAGTACGACTACGCGCAGTTCAGCGTGACCGTCGCGCGCCATGTCTCCTTCCACCTGACGCGTTATTTTCTGCCGCTCATCCTCATCGTCGTCGTCGCGTTCGCGGTCTTCTGGATCGACCCGGAGGATCTCGGATCGCAGATGCAGATCGGCGTCACGTGCCTGCTCGCGGCCGTCGCGCTCCAGTTCGCCGAGGGCGGCACGCTGCCCGAGGTCTCGTACCTGACGCTCGCCGACCGCGCTTACGCGGTCTTCTACGTGGGGATCGCCGCGGCTGTCGTCGAGTCGATCGGCGTCAACGCGCTCGTGCGACGGGGGCACAGAGAGCGCGCCGTTCGCGTCGATCGAATCTGCCGGCGGCTCTTCCCCGCGCTGACGGTGCTCGCGCTCGTGGTGTCGACCGCGCGCTCCTTCGGCTGAAAAAATCCGAGCCGAACGAAATCGTGTGTCCCGCATGGACACTTTTACCCTCAGTCGCGCGCGGCCCGCCGCAGCGCGCCGCGAAATCGTGGCCCATTTGCGCCGCGCGAGCTGGCGCGCTCCGTGCGTAGGGAAATGTCGTGAGAACGTTCATCGTATGGTTCGCGGCGCTGGCGCCGGCTCTCGGCTGCGCGTACTCGACGCCGGGCGAGAGCGTCTTCGACATCCACCCGGCGTACGACGGCGGCGACTTCAGCACCGACCCCGGACACACCGACCCGAGCTCGAGCGTCACCGACGCGGGCACGACGTGCCACGCGCAAGGCTCCGCGTCGGTCAGCGGCGTCACGCTCGCCGCGAAGGACGCGATCGAGATCTTCGACGCGACCCAGGCGAAGTTCACGTTCCGCATCGCCGACTACGCCGACGCGTGCACGCTCGGCGACGCCGTGCACGCGGGCTCGAGCGTCCTCGAGCTCGCCTACACGGGAAACGCGCTCGAAATCGGGGACGTACGATGTCGCGAGCACGCCCGCGCTCGTGGCGAGCTACACGCAGTACGGCGCGACGTGCGGCGCGACCCGCGAGAGCGCCGTCAGCGGGAGCGTGACGTTCGACCGGCTCGACGAGTGCGGCGGGAAGGGGAGCTTCGATTCTCGTGTTCGGCGCCGACCACGTGACTGCGAGCTTCACCGCGTCCGTCTGCGCGATCGCGGGCGGCGCGCCGAGCTGCCAGGAATAGCAATCGCGCGAGCGAGGAAGGTCCCGCGCCGATCGGCGTACGCTGACGCGCATGACTCGTCTCGTGTACGAACAGGCGGACTTCGACGCGAACGACCGCTACGCCTTCGAGCTCACGCCCCGCGCCTCCGGGCTCGAGGTCGCGGTGTCGTGGGCGTCGGGTCCCGTGGGGCGCTGGACGCTCCCGGCCGGCGCGCTCGAGCGGGCACCGGAGACGATCGCGATCGCCCAGGGAGGCGCGACGAAGGTCCCGAAGAATGGGACGCGAGCGCTGCCGCCGTGCCTCTTGTCGCGCACGGCGCTCGCCGACCTCCGCGAAGGCGGCACGACGCTCGCGTCGGCGTTCGGGATGGAGCCGGTGAACGTCAAGCTGACCGGGACCGCCACGCTGACCGTGCCCGAGCTCGGCACGCTTCGCGTCTTGCGGGCGCAGGGTCCCGACGTCGAGCTCTGGGTGGTGGACGACGCAGCCGCGCCGTTCGTCCTGCGACGGACCGAGGGCTACGAGCTTCATTGGCTCCTCCTCGGCGCGGGCAGCGCCGAGATCGACGCTAAATTCCCGCCGCTCGCGAAGCCGAAGTTCGCGCCCGTTGCCAAGCCCGCGAAGAAAGGCAAGTCGTCGCGCGACGCGCTCGTATCCCGTCTCTGCGACGAAGACTTCGCCGCCGCCGAGGCCGCGAAAAAAGCGCTGGCGACACAGGCGAAGGAGCCCGGCTTCGCCGACTGGCTCGCCGAGACGCTCGCCGCCACCCAGGCCAGAGTCCCGCCCGACGCCGGTCCGCTCGACGGCGATCTCCAGCGGACGCGCCACATGATCACGCTCGCCGTCGAGGCCGATCTCTTCGGGGCGTCCAAGCCGCTCGCCGAGGCGTGCCGCGCGATCGCCCGCGCTCACGCTTGCGAGGAGCTCTCGACGGACGCGCGCACGATTCTGCTCGCGAGCTCGGATCCGGTGCTGTCGGCCGAGGTGCTCGACCTCCTCGACGCCCCGAAGAAGCTCGCGGCGGCGCCCCCGACGAGCGGCCTGCTCGACGCGGCGCTGGAGCACGCCGTCGAGAATCTTTCGCCCGACGTCCTCGGGCCCAAGCTCGACGCGCTCGTCGCCGCGTTCGGCGCCAAACGTCGCGACGAAGCGACCGTCGCGATCGTCCGCGCCCTGGCGCTCGCGCCGACCGACGCGGGAATGGTGCGCCTCCTCGTCCGCTACTGGCGCTCGGGGGCCCCGGCGATCCGGAAGTCTTTTTCGTTTCACCCGGCGAGCGGCGTTTGGCGCGCGATCTTCGATCCGAAGAACGGCGCCGACGTGCGGACGATGAGCGAGCTCGTGGTGCACCGCAAGACGTCGGAGCGCGCGGCGCGCGAGCTTGGCGCGCTCCTCGCCGAAGCGAGCTGCGAGCTGGACGCCGTCGTCGATGCCGCGCTCGAGCACGGCGCCGACGGCGACCCGTGGCTCTTCGAAGCGCTCCTGCGAGCAGGTCGGGCGACGAAGATCGCTCCGGCCCTCGCGGCGGGAATCCTCCGGCGCGAGGGGATTCGCGACGAGCAGCTCGAGGCGTTGTCGAAGGCGCCCGGGAAGGGCTGGACCGCGGCGCTCGCCGCTTGCGCGAAGGTGACCCGACCGTGAAGCTGCGGTCGGACCTCACCGCTCGGCGTGGCACGCGCCGTTTTCGGAGACAGTGACGAGCTTGGCCGCGACCGTGCCGCGGAGGTCCGCGACGAAGCGCGCGCGGTCGGCGGTCGAGAGCGCTTCGAGCGTGAAGCAGACGTCGGTCTCGCCCTCCTTGCCCCAATCGTGCTCCACGCGGCCCGTCGTGCTCCGTGGGAATCGCGCGACGACGCGATCGAGCGCGTCGCGCGCAGCGTTGTCGACGCCGCAGCACTCGCTGCCGAAGCCGACGACGACCGCGAAGGTTGCGCCGTCGGTGCTCGCGCTCCTCGCCGGACTCGCCGCGCACGTAAGGAGCGCGAGCAACCAGACGTAGTCGACGACGGGACGTCTCGGAGGCGTGTGGAGCATGAGTCTGCGAGGTGGGGCTCGGGTCGACGACGTCATCGTAGCTCGCGTCGGTCTTGGCTGCTCGGGGAGGGCGGAGCCGACGGGGCACGAAGCTTGCTGGTCTCCCGAGCAGGAGAATCACCATGCGTACGCAACCTGCAAAGCATGCCTCCTTTGCGGCGACGGCCTCGGCGGTGCTCGCGCTCGCGGCGTGCAACCGAAGCGCGTCGAGCACGTCCGCGGAGACTCAGCCGGCGACCGTGACCGGCGCCAACGAGCCCGCGCCAATCCTCCCGGCGTGCGCCGGCAACTTCGCGGCGTTCGACGCCAACGGCGACGGTCGGATTCTCGCTCGACGAGTTCCTTTCCAAGCCGCACGCGCGCCCCAATCCAGCGGGCGTCTTTCGCGCGCGCGATTGCAACGGCGACGGGTTCCTGAGCGAAGCCGAGCTCTGCGGCGCTCTAGGGCCGCGCGGCATGGGTCCCGGCATGGGTCCCGGCGGGGGGATGCGCGGGATGCCGAACGACGGCAGGGGCTTCGGCATGGGCGCTCGCTGCATCGAGAACTTCAAGGCGTTCGACGCGAACGGAGACGGGACCCTCACCGAGCAGGAGCTCGCCGCGTCGCCCCACCCCCACGGCGACGCCGCCGAAATCTTCGCCGCGCGCGACCTGAACCACGACGGCGTCGTCACCGAAGACGAGTTCTGTGCGCCGTCGCGCACGAGATGACCGCCACACTGCGACCACCGTCACGATACTTGCTTCTCCTGGGAGCATGGGCCCACGCAGTCGCCACACCCTCGCTTTCGTGCTCGCTTCCGCCGCCGCCTTCGCGGCTTGCAAGACCACGTCGTCGACGACCACGACGACGGGCAAGATCGACGCGGGCGCCGGGACGTTCGACCCGCTGCTCCTCGCGCCGTTCAAGCCCGTTCCGGTGACCGCCGAGACGCCGCAGAACCCCATCACGCCGGAGAAGGTCGAGCTCGGGCGCATGCTCTACTTCGACGCGCGCCTCTCGAAGAACCACGACGTGGCGTGCGAGACGTGCCACAAGCTGAGCGAATACGGCGTCGACAACGAGGCCACTTCGACCGGGCACAAGGGGCAGCATGGCACGCGCAACGCGCCCACCGTCTACAACGCCGCCATCCACTTCCGTCAGTTCTGGGACGGACGCTCGCCGGACGTCGAAGCGCAAGCGACGGGGCCGATGATGAACCCCGTCGAGATGGCGATGCCGAACGAGAAGCGCATCGTGGACACGCTGAGGTCGATCCCGCAGTACGTCGACTCGTTCAAGAAGGCGTTCCCCGACGCGAGCGATCCGGTGACGCTCGACGACGCGGCGAAGGCGATCGGCGCCTTCGAGCGCAAGCTGCTCACGCCCTCGCGGTGGGATCAGTTCCTCGAGGGCGACCCGAACGCGCTGCATCCGGACGAGATCGCGGGCTTGCGAAAGTTCGTCGAGACCGGTTGCCAGACGTGCCACTTCGGACCCGGCATGGGCGGCGGCATGTTCCAGAAATTCGGGCTCGTGATGCCGTGGAGGGACACGCGAGACCTCGGTCGCTTCGAGCTCACGAAGCAGGACAGCGATCGCATGGTGTTCAAGGTGCCGAGCCTGCGCAACGTCGAGAAGACCGCGCCGTACTTTCACGACGGCTCGGTGAAGACGTTGCCCGAGGCCGTGAAGCTCATGGGACGTCATCAGCTCGGAAAAGAGCTCCCCGACGCCGACGTGAATTCGATCGTCACGTTCCTCGACTCGCTGACCGGGCCGCTGCCGAAGGATTGGATTGTCCCGCCCGAGCTTCCGCCGAGCACGCCGCAGACTCCGAAGCCCGAGCCCGACTGATCCCTGAGGCACGAGCGCGACGCTCGGGATGCGCGCGAGCCCGCCGTCGCGGAACGCCCACACCTCCGACGCGGTGAGCGCCTTGAGCTGCGCGAGGGCCTTGTCCGATCGTTTCATGCCCCACGCACGGCTTCAAACGAACGCCTGGTGCTCCACGTGACCGCCGTTGCCTCGGAGAAGTCCGTCGACCCGTTCGCGAGACGCGGTGGTCGGGCACTCGACGACGAGCAGGACTTTTCCACTACCGAGCAGCGCGCCCAGGCGCTCGAGATTCGGCTCGGGACCGCTGGCGCCGGCGATCGCGCCGAACGCGAGACCGAACGCTGCCCCGAGCGCGCCGCCGGACAGGAGGCCGATCGGCCCAGCCGCGATGAGCCCCATGGCCGCGCCTCCTGCTGCGCCTAGCGCGCTACCTTCGCGCGCCCCGATCTTCGCACCGGTGTCGGCCAACGTCAGCAGTCCGTCGTCGAGGTGATCCTCGTGGAGGACGACGGCGCAGTGGATGCCGCTCTTCTTCATCTCGGCGACCGCCGCTCGCGCATGGTCGGCGTCGTCGAACAAGGCATAGGACACGTGTTCCATACGATCGGGAACGCAAACCTCGTACCGCTCCCGTCGTCGCGCGTCTCTCTTCCGCGCGTGTTCCCGCAGCGCCGCCGTTCGGCGAGTGACGCGTGCGGTCTCCGCGCGCAGACCGCAAGTCGGCGTGTTTGGCGCCTCATCGTTTCCTCGCGGGAAACTCGAAGTCGAACGCGAGGCCGGCGGCAGGCTCGCCGCGCTGCAGCAGGTTCAGACCCGCCCAGAAGCTGAGCGTCACGCGCGGACCGAGGGACACGTCGAGCGACGCGCGGGGCTCGAGCAGCGGCTGCACGATGCCGCGCGTCCGCGCGACGCCGCCTCGTGCGTTTGCCGGATTGGGGTGGAACAAAGACACGCTGAAAGCTTGGACGCCGCCGGCGAGCTCGACGTGAGGCGCGAGCCTCCCCCAACGCGGCAGCGCGACGTTCACCGCGAGCCCGCCTTGGAAGTCGATGCCCGTCCCGAAGGACTCGAGCTTGTCGGCTTGGTCGACGACGTGCGGCACCCAAGCCGGGCCGAGACCGAGGAGCGGGCCGAAGGACACGGGCCCGACCCGGAAGCGGATGCTCAGCTCGAATACGTTCGCGAAGAACGTCCCGAGCTCGGCGCCGCTCATGGTGAAGGTGTTGCCCGAGTGCGTCCCGAGGGCGAGGGTGCTCGTCTTCGGGTCGAGCGCTTGGACGGCGGCCGCGAGGTGGATGACGAGCGCGCGCTTCGGAGGGGCCTTCGCGGCGTCGTCCGCGCGCGCGACGGACGCGAAGAAGAACGCGACGGCGGCGATGCGGACCGCGTGGCGCATGGCGCGAGTGCAGAGCAACGCGCGTACCGCGCCGCGATCCCCATCCGCACGCGCGGAGCCGGCCAGCGACGTTCGTTTTTCACCACGCCGCGCGGAGAACTTCCCGATCGCGCGAGGCGCGCGGATCAACGAACGAGCGATTGCGCGGCGCGCAGGTGCGTTTCGGCGTCGCGTGCGATGCGAAGCGCGATGGAAGCCGCCGGCTCGATTCGATCGAGCATGCCCACGGTGTCGAGCACGATTTGGAGCAGGGTGAGCGTGCCGACGGAGCCTGTGTGTCCGCCCGCTTCGGTCCCTTGCGCGACCACCGCGTCGACGCCGGCGCGCTCCGCTTCGAGCGCGCTCGCGCGGTCTTGCACCTGCGACACCACGCGTATCCCGGCCGCGCGCGCCGCGGCGACGTGCTTCGCCGGATCGCCGAACGAGAGCGCGAGCACGCGCGGGCGAAGCGCGATGGCTGCGTCGACACCGATGATGGGAACCGCGAACCCGAAATCGCGCGTCAGCGGACGCGACCGCAAAGGTCAAACCATCGCGCTGGGCGGGGGCGGCGTGCCGGGCGTCACCTCGAGCGCGCCGCGGAGCGGCTCGAAGAGGGCCCTCTCGGTGACCGGGACGATCTCGAGCTTCGCTTGGAGCTCGGACTTCTTCACGTAGATTTCCTCGCGCCGGCCCTCGTCGCTCTCGGTCTTCAGCGTGAGCTCGCCGGGGCTCGCGCTCCGCCGCGCGACCTCGCTCACGGTGGGAGCGATTCGTTTGACGATCGTCCCGAGGAGCTGGCCGACGAGGTGCTCCTCGAAGACGTCGTGCCCGTGGATGGTCACGCCGAGGACGCGGTTCTTGAATTTGACGACCTGACCCGCCGACGAGCGCAGCAGCATGATGAAGCGCTCGAGCTCGGTCGCGGCGCCCTGATCGAGGACGGGCTCGAGCGACCCGGCCTCGGGCTCCCCCGGGTGCGAGACCTCGGCGAAGAAGCCCTGGTCGGTGTAGCGCATGTCGAAGACGAGGACGTCCTTCTGATTGGGCTTGCGACGGAGGCGAAGCTGCGCGGTGTCGTCGGCGAGCTCGAAGCCGCCGAGGTAGTACTCGTCGAGCGCGACGGCCTCGTAGGTGACGGTGCGCTTGAAGAGGCTCCGCTTCAGTCCGACGGGGAGGTTCACGCCGCTCGTGAAGTCGGCGACGCGTCGCGGCCGCTGCCATTCGTCGAGCGCGCTCGTCGAGAGCGCGTACGCGGTCGCGATGCCCTCCGGGAAGCGCTGGATGGTCTGGAAGTCGTTTTGATTGTCCGAAAAGTCCATCACGATCTCGGACGACGAGACCGGCAGGCGCACGGCGACCATGATCGCCTCGACGGCCGCGTGGAGCTGCGCGGCACCGCCCTCGGTCTTTTGCCGCGCGGCCTCGCGCGCGCGCTCGGCGCTGGTGATCGCTTCTTGCTTGGTGTGGCCGACGAGCGAGGTCGCGTACTCGGTCACTTTTTGGGCGTAGTCGAGGATGAGCGGCTGGCCGCCGGCGGTCGCGGTGCCGAGCGCGTGCATCGCCGCGAAGTGCGCCGCTTCGAGCGCTTCGACGCCGCGCTGGCGATTGGCGGCTTCGACCGTCGCGATCTCGAGGGCCGCGCGGCCTTCGCCGTCGAGCCGCGCGGCGAGCGTCGCTTGATCGACGAACACCTTGAGCGCGCCGAGGAAGTCGTACTGCGGTGGAAACGGGACGGAGTCGCCGTACAAAAACCGCATCGCCCGCCCACGGTAACAGAAGTTGAGCTAAGACGGCGGCATGAAGCGCACGCCGGTCGCCGCCATCCTCGTCGTCGCCTCGATTGCCGCCGTCGCGTGCGGCGCCGGCCACACGACCGAAGAACCGACGAAGAACCCACCGCCGCTGCCGACGACGAAGACGGCCGCGAGCGCGGCGCCGACGCCGGAGCAAGATTGCGCCAAGGAGGTCGAGAAGCTCGCCGCGCAAGCCTACGTGTTCGGCTACCCGGCGCTCTTCATGGAGCGCCAGGAGCGCACCATGACGACCAACGTGCGCTTGCCGCTCGGCACCTTCGCGCACTCGAGCAAGCTCCCGCGGCCGGAGGACTCGGAGGTGCTCCCGTCGCGCGACACGCTGCTCTCGTCGGCCTGGCTCGAGCTCGAGGGCGGCGCGTGGACGCTCAAGCTCCCCGAGATGCCCGGTCGCTGGTTCGCGATCCAGATGTTCGACGCGTACGGCCAGCCCATCGGCCTCGTGCAGGAGACGAAGACGCCCGTCGTGATCGAAGGTCCGGGCTTCGCGGGCAAGGTGCCGGCGGGCGCCAACGAGATCAAGTCGACGACGAGCCGCGTCTGGGTGCTCGGGCGCACGCGCGTCATGAACGACAGCGACGCGACGGTCGCGTCGTCGCTCCTCAAGAAGTGGCAGCTCGCGCCGCTGCCGCCGACGACGGCGCCGAAGGAGCTGCCGCCGCCGCCGCTCGGCCGGCCGCAGGATTTGAAATTCGCCGGCCCCGAAATCTTCGACGAGCTCGGCGACGTCCTGAAGACGCAGCCGGCGCCCAAGGACGTCATCGACGCGCTGACGTCGGCGGATCACGTCTCGATGCAGGACTTCGCGAAGATCGGGATCGGCCCGGGGATGCGGCCGGGCACTGTGCTCACGCAAGAGCTGATGGCCGCGGTCGCGCAAGGGATCAAAGACGGCGCCGAGCAGGTGGACGGCGAGCTCGACAAGCTGCCGACGCGCAAGAACGGTTGGGATCTCGACGCGAATTTCGGCGTGCGCGGCGCGCCGCCGGTGAAAGAGGCCGCCTGGGTGCTGCGCGGGCTCGACTGGCCGTTCGCGAAGGACGGCCTCGTCTTCCTCGCGCGCGTCGACGACGGCGATCGCGTTCTCTCGGGCGCGCACGAGTACGTGCTCCACTTCGACAAGAGCCAGCTGCCGCCCGCGAAGGCGTTCTACAGCCTCACGATGTACTCGGGTCGCACGGCGACGCTCCTGCCCGGCGCGAAGCGCTGGTCGGTCGACTCGTCGAAGCTCAAGAAGAATGCCGACGGCTCGCTCGACGTCACGATGAACGCGGAGTCGGCGCCGCCGAAGGCCCCCGAGTCGAACTGGCTCCCCGCGCCGAAGAACGAGGCGTTCATGGTCGCGCTCCGGCTCTACGATCCCGACCCCGCCGCCGCCGCATGGGATACGCCGCCCATCCGCCGGCTGAAGTGACGCCGCCTAGCGACGTGCCCTGAACGGCCAGAGAGATTGAACAGGAAGGTCAGGAAGATCAGGAAGGGGAGCTTCCTGATCTTCCTGTGAATTCTCCTTCCGCACGCGGCGGCGGGGGCGTCAGGCGGCGAGGAGGAAGTCGGTGCCTTCGACGTAGCCGCGGGAGGAGAGCTCGGCGCGTACGAGGGCGCGGGCGCCGCGGGCGCCGACGGCGACGACGATGGTGTGGTCGCGGTCGAGCGCGGCGCGGTCGACGACCGGCGCGCCGCGGCGCGTGCGGCCGATCTTGCGCGGATCGATGTCGACGAAGCGCGCGGCGCGGACGCCGTGCTTCTCGAGCTCGCGCGCGAGGCGGGTGCCCGTCGGGCCGGCGCCCCAGACCACGATCGGCCGCTGCATGCGGCGCAGCCGCGCGGCCAGATAAAGCGCCCGCGCCGCGCGCATCCGCTCGAGCGAGCACCGGACGTCGCTGCGCGTCGCGCTCGCGGCGTGTTGCCTCCACGCGAAGAGGACGCGCGGGATCTTCGCGATGCCCCAGCCGGCCGCGTCGAGCCGCATCCAGAGATCCCAGTCTTCCGCCCACGGCGCCTCGCGGAACGCGCCGACCGCCTCGATCGCCGAGCGTCGCATCGTCACCGACGGGTGACAGACGGGCGACTCGACGAACATCGCGCGCGCGTGCTCGTCCGGCGTGACGAGCGCGTTCTGCCAGTCCACGAACGCGCGCATCCCGTCGCCGACGGCGCCGGTCAGCTCGACGCGGCACGCCGCGACGGCGAGCGACGCGTCGCTCGCGAGCAGCGCGGTCTCCGCGGCGATGCGACCGGGGTGGCTCACGTCATCGGCGTCCATTCGCGCGACGAGCTCGCCGCGCGCGCGCTCGAGGCCGAGGGCGAGCGCCCGCGCGATGCCCAGCCCCGCCGTGCGCACGTGGACGATGCGTGCATCATGCACGCTTTGCAGACGGGAAAAACCGTCGTCGCGCGAGCCGTCGTCGATCGCGACCACCTCGTTCACGACGTCCTCCGCGAGCACGCTCTCGAGCGCTGCGCGGACCGTCTCGGCCGCGTCGCGGTACGGCAAGAGCACCGAGACGGTCATCGCTTTCGGATCGTGATCGGCACCGACTTCGACGTCGGCGTGCGGCTCTTGTCGGCGAAGCTCTCGAGCGGCACGAGCGGGTTCGCCTCGGGGAAGTACGTCGCGACGCAGCCCTCGGGGATCGAGAACGGCACGACCGCGAGCTCCGACACGCTGCGCTCGATCTCTCCGTGGCGGCTGACGAGGTCGACGCGCTCGCCGGGCGCGAGCCCGAGGCGCGCGACGTCGCGCGCGTTCATGAAGACGACGCGCCGGTCGCCCTCGATGCCGCGGTAGCGGTCGTTCTGCGTGTAGACGGTCGTGTTGAACTGATCGTGGCTGCGGATCGTCATCATCAAGAGCTCGCCGGGCGCGAGGCGAATCTCCGGCAGAGGATGCACCGTGAAGCGCGCGCGGCCGCCGATGCCGGAGAAATCGAGCTCGCGCGCGGCGTTTCGCAGATGAAACCCGCCGTGCTCGCGCACGCGCGCGTTGTAATCCTCGCAGCCGTCGACGACCTCGGCGATGAGCGCGCGGATGCGGTCGTAGTCGGAGGCGAGCGCGCCCCAGTCGAGCTTCGAGGCGGGGAGGGCGGCCTTCGCCAGGCCCGCGACGATCGCCGGCTCGCTACGGAGCATCGGGCTCGCCGGCTCGTTTCGTCCGCGCGACGTGCTGACGCAGCCCATCGAGTTCTCGACCGTGACGACCTGCTCGCCGCCCTCCTGCACGTCGCGCTCGGTGCGCCCGAGGCACGGGAGGATGACCGCGCGCTTGCCGGTGACGACGTGCGAGCGGTTGAGCTTCGTCGAGACTTGCACCGTGAGCGCGCAGCGCCCGAGGCCCTCGCCGGTGCGGAGCGTGTCGGGCGAAGCGGAGAGAAAATTCCCGCCCATCGCGAAGAAGACGCGGACCTTGCCGGCGCGCATCGCTTCGATCGCGCCGACCGTGTCGTAGCCGTGCTCGCGCGGCGGCTCGAACCCGCACGCGCGCCCGAGACGATCGAGGAAGGCGTCCGGCATCCTCTCCCAGATGCCCATCGTGCGATCGCCCTGCACGTTGCTGTGACCGCGCACCGGGCAGAGGCCCGCGCCGGGCCGCCCGAGGTTTCCGCGGAGGAGCATGAACGAGACGAGCTCCTGGATCGTCGCGACCGCGTCTTTGTGCTGCGTGAGGCCCATGGCCCAGCACGCGATCGTGCGCTCGGAGCGCATCGCTATCGTCGCCGCCGCTTCGATCGACGCGTGGGGCACGCCGGCGGAGCGCTCGATCTCCTCCCACGAGGTCGCGCGCACGTTCCGGGCGAACGACTCGAAGCCCGTCGTGTGGCGGTCGATGAAGTCGCGATCGATCGCGCCCGCCTCGAGCAAGAGCTTCGACACGCCGCGGAAGAACGCCGCGTCGCCGCCGATGCGCACCGGCACGTGCAGGCTCGCGATCGGCGTGCCGCGCGCGAGGAGAGACTCGTAGCGCTGCGGGTGCGAGAAGCGCACGAGCCCCGGCTCGCGCAGCGGGTTCACCGACACGATCGCGCAGTTGCGCCGCGCGGCCGCCTCGAGCGCGCTCAGCATGCGCGGATGGTTCGAGCCCGGGTTCTGCCCGACGACGAAGACCGCGTCGCACGCCTCGAAGTCGTCGAGGTGCACCGTGCCCTTGCCGACGCCGACGACCTCCTTCAGCGCGGTGCCGCTCGACTCGTGGCACATGTTCGAGCAGTCGGGCAGGTTGTTCGTGCCGAGCATGCGCGCGAAGAGCTGGTAGAGAAACGCCGCCTCGTTGCTCGTGCGCCCGGACGTGTAGAAGACCGCGTCGTTCGGCGAGCCGGCGCGGAGCTCCTCGCCGACGAGCGCGAACGCCTCGTCCCAGCCGATGGGCTCGTAATGCGTCGCGCCTTCGCGGAGCACCATCGGCTCCTCGATGCGGCCTTGCGCGTCGAGCCACGCGTCGGACTGCGCGCGCAGCGACTCGATCGAGTGCGCGGCGAAGAACTCGCGGCCCACGCGGAGCGGGGTCGCCTCGGCGGCGACGTGCTTCACCCCGTTCTCGCAGAACTCGAAGACGTTCCGCTCGCTTTGCGGCTCGGGCCACGCGCACCCGGGGCAGTCGAATCCGCCCTCCTGATTCATGAGGAGGAGCGTGCGCGCGCCGCGCACGACGCCCATCGTCCGCGCGACCTCGAGGCTCGAGAGCGCCGCGCCCACTCCGGCGGCCTCCTCGGGCGGCTTCTTGACGTGCAGATCGCTCACGACCCTCCGCCGCGCGGGTGGGGGTACGCGTGCGACTCGTCTTCGTCGCGGGGCGCGAGGCACTGCCAATCTTTTTCGACGAGCACGCGGAGCTCGCCCGCCGTGCCGTCGAAGCCGACGCGCTCGGAGTCGCAAAAATCGAAGGCGACCGCGTTCGGGACGAGCACCGCGATGCGCCGGCCGTCGAAGCTCGCGGCGATCGCCGGGACGTCGCGTCGCTCGATCGCGTAGACCAGGCGTCCGCCGGCGAACGCGGTCGACTCCTCGACGAGCCCGCGCTCGCGCAGCGCTGCCACCTCGGTTTTTCCGAGCCGTAGACGAATCGAGTTGCCTCGGATACGGAGCTTCATCGTGACGTAACCCTAGCGCGCCCCGCGTAGACGTTGAAGCGCTCGCCGCGCACGAACCCGACGAGCACCAGGCCCGCCGCCTCGGCGAGCTCGACCGCGGCGCTCGTCGGGGCGCCGATGGCGACGACGAAGGAGACGCCCGAGAGCGCGGCCTTTTGCACCAGCTCGAACGCGATGCGTCCGCTGAGGACGAGCGCGTGCGGACCGCGCAGCGGGATCCGCCCGGCGAGGAGCTCGGCGCCGAGCACCTTGTCGACGGCGTTGTGGCGTCCGACGTCCTCGGCGAAGCGAACGAGATCGCTCCCGCGAAAGAGCCCGGCGCCGTGGAGGCCGCCGGTGCGATCGAACACGCTTTGGGCGGCGCGGAGCGCCTCGGGCATTCGCGCGATCGCGCCGGCGTCGATCGTGGAGACGTCGGCGGCGCGCTCCGGGAGCGCCGCGCGAACGCGGTCGATGGATTCCTTTCCGCAGACGCCGCAGCTCGAGGTCGTGAAGAATTTCCGTTCGGCCGACGGCAGCCGCGCGCGCGCGCTCGCCGATAGCTCGACCGAGACGGCGCTCGGCCCCGCCGGCGCGATCGCGAGGACGTCGGCCCGCTCGCGGATCACGCCCTCGCCGAGCAAAAACCCGGCGGCGAGATCGACGTCGGCGCCTGGCGTGCGCATCGTGACCGCGATCGGCTCGCGCCCGGCGCGAATCTCGAGCGGCTCTTCGACCGCCACGCGATCGGGTCGCGCGCGCGACGCTCCGTCTTCGAACGTGAGCACCACGAGCGCGGCCGTCGCCGTCGCGAGCGCCGGGTTCGCGGCCGCGGCGGCCTCGGGCGTGTCCCAGTCGTCGAGCGCGTCGCGCTCCTCGCCGGTCGTCGCGAGCTCGACGGCGCCGACCTCGTCGAGCAGACCTTGGAGCGCGAGCTCGCCCCGCGCGAGGCGCGCGCGCGCGACGTCGAGCACGCGCGCCGCGTCGTAGCGCGCGAAGAGCGGCTCCCACCGCCCGTCGCGCCTCGGCGAGAGCACCGGCGCGTCGGGTCCGGACGCGAGCTTGGCGAGGAGCGGCGCCGTCACGTGGGGCATGTCGCACGCGATCGCGACGGCGCGCGCGCCGTGCGCCGCCTCGAGGAGCGCGACGAGCCCGCCGAGCGGCCCCGCGTCGGCGACGTCGGCGACGGTCGCGAGCCCGAGCGCCGCGTACTCCTCGCGCGCGCCCACGAGCACCGGCTCGAGGCCCGCCTCGCGCGCCGCGGCCGCGATCGCGACGACGAGCGGCTCGCCCCCCGGCCCGCGGAGCAGGCCCTTCGCGGCGCCGCCCATGCGCGCGCCGCGGCCGCCGACGAAGATCCCCGCGAGCATCACCCTTGCTCGAGCGCAGCGCGCACCTTCGCGACGCACCGCTCCGCGAGGTCCTCCGCGGAGAGGTCTTCGTCCACGTCGTAGCTGAACGCGATTCGTTTTCCGTTCGCGCTCGCCCAGCCGTCGATCGTCACGCGCCCGTCCGCGCGCTTGCCGTAGGCGCTGATCCCGAGGCGATCCAAGATCGCCGCGGCGTCTCCTGCGAGGATGAGCCGGTCCACCCCGCCATTCTAATGCAGGAGTCACTCGAACCGACCGAGTCTTGCAAGCCGCCTCAGTTGCCCGCGAAGCCGAACCACATGTTCGCCGTCGTGAACCCGCGCTGCGCGTAGAGGATGAACTCGGTGCCCGCGTGCGTGCCGTTCGCGACGCGCGTGATCGTGAGGTGCCTCACGTCGCCGTTGTTGCCCGACTGGCTGTCCCACGCGAAGGTGAGCTGGTGCGGCTGATTGGTGCCGTACGTCTCGTCGACGGCCTGGACGGTCCAGTCCGCCGTCGGCGCGTCGGAGAACATCTGCACGTCGATCGTCTTGCTCTGACCGAGCGGCACCTGGACGCCCTTGGTGACGACGCTCTGGCCGTAATAGTCGAGGCTCAGCGAGTCTTTCAGAATCGGCGCGGCGTTGAAGTACGGCTCGCTCAGCACCGGCACGCACGGATCGTGTCCCGCGAGCGCCGACGCGTTGGACCACGGCCGCTGCACCATGTAAGCGCCGACGAGCCGCTGGTAGCTCTGCGGCTGGTACGCGCACATGTCCCCGACCTCTCCGAGCGGCATCAGGTTCCAGACCATGTGATCGACGTCGACGTACGAGTACGCGGGGAGGGACACGGTGAACGGATCCGTCGACGCCTCGATGAGCTCGTGCGAGAGCGCCGCGGTGAGCTGGTCGTCGGCGGTGAGGCCCGTGTTGAAGCTCCCGCAGCGCGGGAGCACGGCGTAGACGATGCTCTTGCCGCCCGCGCCTTTGGCCTCGAAGTGATAGCCGCCGAAGCTCTGGCAGCTCTGGCCCCAGTTCGCGTCGTTGATGGTCGTCGTCGTCGGATAGAACACCGTGTAGACGTTGTTCTTCGCGATCGCCGGCCACTCGGGGTGCGTGCCGTCGAGGTAGCTCGCGAGCCAAGACTCGATCTGCGAGACGTCCGTCGTCTGCGGAGGCGCGTCGCTCACGACGATCGACGAGCCCACGGTGAGCGGGCCGACGCCGTACTCTTTCGTCGAGTCGCCCCAGAACGACGAGCCGGCGAGCTGATGGAGGAAGTCCTCGATCATCGATTGCTTGTCGTCGTTCGCGAAGAAGACCGGGATGACGTTCGGCGCGTCGAGCACGTCGCCGCCGTAGCTCTGCACCTGCGGCACGTCCGGGTGCGGGCCGGGGAAGCCGGCGTCGACGACCGATGCCTCCACGGGCGCAGAGGCGTCCGGAGGGGCGACGATTCCTCCGTCGTCGGTCGGCGCGCTCGCGTCCGCGGTCCCCGAGTCGGGCGAGCCTTCCACGCTTCCGCCGCAAGCCAAGATCCAAACCGAAGCCGCCGCGAGCCATCGAACGATTCGCATGCGGCGATGGCTCAGCAAAAAGCGCTCCACCGCGCAATCGCCGCAGATTGCTAGGTCGCGTGCATTCTCTGACGGTATCGTGAGCGCGGTGTCGTCTCCGAAATCACGCCCGCTCGGCGCGCTCTCGCTGCTCGCGCTCGGCGTGAACGGAATCGTCGGCGTCGGCATCTTCTTCACGCCGAACAAAATCGCGGTGCTCGCGCCGGGCTGGTCGTCGGTCGCCGTCGTCGCGCTGACGGGGCTCGGTCTCTTGCCGGTCGCGCTCGCGGTCGCGACGGTCGGCGCGCGTTTCCACGAAGACGGCGGGCCCGTGCTCTACGCGCGCGCGGCGTTCGGCGAGCTCGCGGGGTTCGTCGTCGGATGGCTCGCGTACGTGGCGGCGCTCTTCTCGATGGCGAGCGTGATGACCGGCTTCATGTCCGCCGTGCTGCCGTGGAGCGACGCGCGCGTCCACCTCGCGGCCGTCGGCCTGCTCACGCTGCTCTCGCTCGTCGCGGCGACGGGCATCCGCGTCTCGGCCGGAGTGTGGAACACGCTGACGGTGCTCAAGCTCCTTCCGCTCCTCGGCCTCGCGATCGTCGCGAGCCTCATCAAGCCTCACCCGGCGGTCGCGGCGGCGACCGATTGGCACGCCGTCCACTGGGGCCGCGCCGCGCTCACAGCGGTCTTCGTGTTCCAAGGGTTCGAGATCGTGCCGGTCGTCGCCGGTCAGGCGCGCGATCCGTCGCGCACGATTCCGATCGCCGTCCTCGGCTCGCTCGCGATTTCGACGGCGCTCTACCTGCTCCTCCAGCGCGGCGCGGTCGCCGGCGTGCCGCACCTCGCGAGCTCGCAGGCGCCGCTCGTCGACATGGGCGACGCCTACGGCGGCGCGGGGTTCGGGCGCGTCGTCTCAATCGGCACGAGCGTCTCGGCGATGGGCATCTGCTTCGGGATGGTCGCGACGACGCCGCGCTTTCTCTCCGCGCTCGTCCCGCGCACGCGCTTCGGCCGCGAGAGCCCGCGCGGCGTTCCGCTCGCGGCGCTCGCCACGACGTGGCTCCTCGTCACGTTCCTCATCTCGCTCGGCAGCCTCGGCCAGCTCCTTGCGCTCTCGAGCCTCTCGGTCGTCATGCAGTATCTCCTCGTCGCGCTCGCGCTGCTCAAATTCGGCCTGCGCCACGAGCACGATCTCCGGCCGCGCGACGCGTGGTCGGCGATCCCGACCATCCTCGTCGCGCTCGTGCTCGTGAGCGGCGCCGAGCGTGGCGAGTGGGCGGTCGCCGCAGGCTCGATCGTCTTGAGCTGCGTGATCTACTTCGCCGTGCGAGGCCGGATCGCATGAAGCCGCTCGTCGCGATCGCGGCGCTCTGCGCGTGCGGGGCGCCCGCGGCGACGCGCGTCGAGCTCCCGCCGGTCGCGGAGAGCGCGGGCGACGACCGCGCGACGCCCTCGCTCGACGACCTCGCATGCAAGCCGCACGGCCTCGTCGCGATCGACGCCGACGCGAGCGGCGGGCTCGACGTGATTCGCTTGAACCAGGCGATGCTCTCGGCGCGCGACTTCGCGCAGCGCTGCTGCCGAGGCGACGAATCCGGCGACGCGACGGTTCGCGTCACCGTCGCGCCCGAGGGTTACCAGACCGACGTCGCGATCGAGCCGGCGAGCCTCGGCGAGGGCGCGACCGGCGCGTGCCTGCGCGCGAGCTTTCACCGCGTCGTCGTGAAGTCGTTCCAGGGCGACGCGAAGACCGTCTCGATCGTGGTCCGCATCCGCTGAGCCGCGCTCACGGCGTGAGCAGCACTTTTCCGCGCGCCTTGCGGTCGTGCAGGTAGTGGTGAGCCTTCGGCGCGTCGGCGAACGAGAAGGTCTTGTCGACGAACGGTCGCACCTCGCCGCGCTCGTACATCCTGATGAGCTCCTCGAACGAGCCCTTGAGCAAGTCGAGCCGCGAGAAGAGGTGCGCCATGTTGGTGCCGCTGACGGTCTTGTTCGTGTCCATCAACTGCATCGGCGAGAATTTCGGCACGCGGAGAAAATTGGTCGCCGCGGTCCAGAGGCTCCGAGTCTTTCCGGCCGCGGCCGCCGAGAAGCCGAAGCAGACCATGCGCCCGCAGGGCCCGAGCAAGTCGAAGCCCTCTTTCCACGATTTTCCGCCGACCGGATCGAGCACGAGATCCACGCCGCGCTCGCCGACAATCTCGCGCGTCTTCGCGACGTAGTCCTCGTCGTGGCCGATCGTGTGCTGGCAGCCGCGCTCGCGGAGGAACTCGTGCTTGCCGGCCGAGGCGATGCCGATCATCGTGCAGCTTCGCGTGCGGCCGAGGTCGATGGCCGCGAGCCCCACCCCGCCCGCGGCGGAGTGGATCAAGACGGTCGAGCCCTCGCGCAGGTTCCCGTTGAAGAGCATCATCGTGTACGCGGTGCCGTAGACGACGGGCAGGGCGGCGCCCTCTTCGAACGACATCTTGTCCGGCAGCGCGAACGCCTGGTCCGCCGAGATGCAGAGCGTGTCGGTGTAGCCGCCGAAATACGGGATGGCCATCACGCGATCGCCCTCGTGGAACGCGGTGACGTCCTTGCCGACGCGGTCGACCACGCCCGACGCCTCGTAGCCGATCACGCACGGGATCTTCGGCGCGTCGGGGTACATGCCGACGCGCGCCATCAGATCGGCGAAATTGATTCCGCACGCGCGCACGCGGAGACGAATCTCGTTGGGCTTCGGCTCCGGGTCCGACTCTTCGCGGACCTCGAGCACTTCGGGCGGGCCTGGGCGGCTGATCCAAACGCGACGCATTTCATTTCACCGTCGGACGGGCGGGCGCGAGCGATAGAGCTTCGTCTCTTCGTCGGATTCTTCTTCGTCGCCGGACAGGGAGACCGGGGCTTTGGCGCGCGAGACCGGCGTCGCGTACGGGCCCGTCTCGGCGAGGTCGGTCGCGGGCGGCGACCACGACTCGTCGCTCTCGGTGGCGGTCGGCGGATCGGTCTTCGACGCGGTGGTCTCGGACGTCTCAATCTCGACCTCCGCGCCGGCGGGCGTCTCGGCGGGCGCGGCCAGCGACGCCGACTTCGCGGGCGCGGGCGGCGGGACGGACGCGACCGGCGCGACCGGCGCGGTCGCGTTCTCCGCCTTCTCCGCCTTGGGCGGCGGCGGCGGCGCCTCCGCGAGACCGAGCCGTCCGGCGAGTGCGTCGAGCGCGCCGAGGAGCGCCTCGGTCGGCGCCTTCTGCACAATCTTTTCCCAGCCGACCGCCTCGAGGATTCCCTTCGGGGAGCCGTCGCCCGCGGCGTGCACCTTGCGCATCCACTCGATCAAATCGTCTTTCGTGAACGAGTGTCCGAGGACGTCGGTGCCGGAGATCTCGCCGCCGCGCGCCTTGAGCGTCTCGAAGAAGATGCGCGCGTCGAGCAGCTTGAGATCGTACGCGGTCGAGAGCGCGCGGAGCAGCGCGGGCTTGGTGATCGCGCCGGCGCGCCAGAAGGACCAGAAGCTCGCGAGCGGCACCCACGCGAGGAGCTTGTCGGCCGTGAGCGCGCCCTCGAACGCGCCGTCGTCGAGATCGCCCGCGGCGAGCGCGTCGAACACGACGGTCGCGACCTTCGCGTCGTCGTCGCGCAGGGCCGCTTTCGCCCCGCGGATCCCCCAGCCCGACAAGATGGGACCGCGGACGTCCTTCGGCATGTGACGAAAGACCTCGTCTTTCGGCGCGCCGGCTTCGGTGGCGAAGAAGTGCGCGAGGAACTGCGCCGGCGTACGCACGCGTCCCTCGGGCGTTCGCCTGTGCTCCTCGATCGCGACGCAAAACCGGACGAGCGCGGCGCCGAGATCGTTGCGAGTCCGCCCGTTCTCCATGAGACGATGCTATCTGAAAGCGGTGAAAATCGTCACCCGGCTGATTTCGTGGGCGCTCGCGTGCGGTTTTCTCGCGGCGTGCGGCGACGGGGGCGGAGCGGCCGACGCCGGTGACGCGAGCGCGCCGGTCGATTCGGCGACGAAGCTCGACGCGGGCGCGACCGACGCCGCCGCCGACGACGTCGCCGTGCCGCACCTGACGCTCGACACGTCGAGCGTCACGGTGTCGGGCCTCTCGTCGGGCGGGTTCATGGCGGTGCAGTTCCACGTCGCGTTCTCGTCGCTCGTGAAGGGCGCGGCGATCTTCGCCGGCGGCCCGTACATGTGCTCGAAAGGCTCCGTGTCCACCGCGCTCACGAGCTGCGCGAGCGGGTCGCCCGCGCCCGACGTCGCCGCCTCGGTGAAGGCGACGAACGACGCCGCGCAGGCCGGCGCCGTCGACGCGCCGAGCGGTTTGCAAGACGCACGCGTCTTCCTCTTCGGCGGCGCCGACGACAACGTCGTGAACCCGGTCGTGATGGACGCGCTCCAGTCGTATTACGCGTCGTTCGTCCCGAGCGCGTCGATCCTCTACGAGAGCCGCCGGCCGGGCACCTCGCACACGTGGCCGACGCTCGACTACGGCGTGCCGTGCGACGCGGTCATGTCCCCCTACGTCGGGAAATGCAGCTACGACGCCGCAGGCGCGGCGCTCGCGCAGCTCTACGGCACGCTCGCGCCGCGCTCGTCCGCGCCGGGCGGGTCGTTCGTCCCGGTCCCGCAGGGCGCGTTCGTCGCCGACCCGGGCTCGCACAGCCTCGACGACACCGCCTACGCGTATGTGCCCGCCTCCTGCGCCGGCGGGGAGACGTGCAAAGTACACGTATCGTTCCACGGCTGCCTCCAGGGCGCGAGCCTGGTGGGCGACGAGTTCTACGCCCACAACGGCCTGAACGAGTGGGCCGACACGAACCACCTGGTCGTCCTCTACCCGCAAGTCCTCAAGTCCGGCACCAACCCGGAGGGCTGCTGGGACTTTTGGGGCTACGACAGCCCGGATTTCGCCAAGAAAACGGGCCCGCAGATGGCGATGGTCCGCGCGATGATCGACGGCATCTCGCACTGAGGCGAGCGAGGCGAACCGCCACGATCGAACGAATTGTAAAGATCGGGGCCGATCGCGTTCGGGTGATCGAGAATCCCGCGCATGTTCAAGCACGCCAGCCTTTTTGCCGCCGCGCTGTTCGCCGTCGCGCCGCTCGTGCACGCCGACGCGGACGACGAGACCCCGGAGCAGCACTCTTACGAAGGCCGAATGGACCGCGAGATTCGAACGTGGATCCACGAGGGCAACCACGAGGCGACCGACGACGAGCGCCGCGCCATCGACGACCATTGGAAGCGGAGCGCCAAGCTCTGGCGCATCCGCAAGCTCGCGAACGAAGCGCACGACACCGCGAGCGTTCGCCGCGTCGACGGCCTCCTCGCGCGCGCCGACAAAGTCCTCGAGAACGAGCTTCACCGCTTCCGCGATCGCGCGCCGGTCATGACCGAAGCGCCGCCGGTCTTCGAGGTGACGCAGGCGCCGCCGCCGCCGCAACCCGAGACGCGCGGCGCGCCGCCCGGCCCGGGCCAGGAGTGGATCCCGGGCTTCTGGGGGTGGAGCGGGTCGCGCCACGTGTGGAACCCCGGTCACTGGACCGCGCCGCCGCAGCCCGGGATGAGCTGGCACGAGCCGAAGTGGGAGAACCGGCGCGGCAAGTGGGTCTTCGAGGAAGGAAAGTGGGAGCAGCACGCCGCCTCGCCGACCGTGGTGTACGAGCCGCCGCCGGCTCAACCGGAGGAGAACGTCGAGCTCGCGCCGCCGCCGCCCATCGTCGAGATGCGCCCGCCGCCGCCGCCGAACAGCGTCTGGATCCCGGGCTACTGGAGCATGGTCGGCCGACGTCATCAGTGGGTCGGCGGGCACTGGTCCGCG
This sequence comes from uncultured delta proteobacterium, assembly GCA_963731595.1. Classification (GTDB taxonomy): domain Bacteria; phylum Myxococcota_A; class Polyangia; order Polyangiales; family Polyangiaceae; genus DASXHD01. Next base: position 604,156 of record CAVSWE010000006.1, on the reverse strand, counting down.
CAGAAGCCGGGCAACCACTGGGAGCCCGACCACTGGGTGCGCAACGGCAACCGCTGGAAATTGGAGCGCGGTCACTGGGCGCGCTGACGTAATCTCGACGGCGTGAAGCGCTGGCTTCGTCGCCTCGGGATCGTCCTCGCTCTCTTCGTCGTCTTCGCGGCGCGTCCCGCGTACACGCACGCGCGCGCCGCGGCGCTGCTCTTGCGGTTCGCCGAAAAAGGCGAGCCGCAGGGCTTCGCGCGCTTCGGCATGCACGAGGTGGACGTCGAGGACACGTTCGTCGAGGTGCCGCAGGGAAGAATGCGCGCGCGGTATTACGTGCCGCGCGGCGTCGCGTCGCCGCCGGGCATGGTCGTCTGCCACGGCGTGCACCACCTCGGCATCGACGAGCCGCGCATGATGCGCTTCGCGCGCGCGATCGCGTCGTCGGGCGTGGTCGTCCTCACGCCGGAGCTCCAGGAGCTCGCCGACTACCGCATCGACCCGAAGAGCGTGACGACCATCGGGCGCGCGGCGATGCAGCTCCGCAAGCGCGTCCACAAGAGCGGTGTCGGCGTGCTCGGTCTCAGCTTCGCCGGCGGCCTCTCGCTGCTCGCCGCGGCCGACGCCGAGTACGCGCCGGCCATCGATTTCGTCGTCGCGGTGGGCGCGCACGACGACCTCGAGCGCGTCGCGCACTTCTTCGTCGAGGACGAGATCGCCGGCCCCGACGGCCACGAGGTGAAGCTCAAGGCGCACGACTACGGCGCGGTCGTCCTCGTTTACATGTATGTTGCATCCTTTTTCACCGGGCGCGACGTGCCCGCGGCGCGCGAGGCGATCCGGCTGTGGCTCTGGGAGAAATTCGACGAGGCGAAGGCCACGGCGAAGAAGCTCACCGAGGCCGGTCAAAAGGAGATCGAGCTCGTGTTCGACCATCGCGAGGACGCGCTCCGCCCGGAGATCGAGCGCGTCATCGCCGCGCACGGCGAGGACATGAAGCGCGTCTCGCCGCACGGCGATCTCGCCGGTCTCCGCGCGCGCGTCTTCCTCCTGCACGGCGAGGGCGACACGGTCATCCCCGCGTCCGAGACGCGCTGGCTCGCGCACGACGCGCCCGAGGGGGCCGTCGCCGACGCGGTCGTCAGCCGCGCGATTGTCCACGTCGATCTCGAGGGCAAGCCCACGTGGCGCGAGCAGTACGATCTCGTGCACCTGCTCGCCGGCGTCATCGACGCCGCCGACGCGGAGGGCGACGCGGACGAATGACGGCGCGCGTCTTTTTGCGAGGCGCGACGCTCGCCGCGTCCGTCGCGCTCGCCTGCTCGGAGGCGGACGGCCCCGCGGCCGACGCCGGGTCGGAGCCGCCGCCCGAGTGTCTGCCCGGCGTCGACGGTCGAGTCTCTCCGCCGCCGATCCACACGCCGCGCTGGGCCTTCGAGCCGTGGCTCTCGAAGGACTACTCGAGCACCGACGACACGCGCTCCTTCGTCGAGACGTCGCTGGCCGACGGCATCCCGGTCGGCGTGGCGCTGATCGACAGCCCCTGGGAGACGAACTACAACACCTTCACGCCGGACGAGTCGCCGCTCCGCTACCACGACTTCGCGAACCTCGTCGCGACGCTCGCGGGCGAGGGCGTGCGCACCGTGATGTGGATCACGCCGTTCGTGAACAACGTCTCCTACGACGTCGAGATTGGCGCGACGACGCACTACGACGGCCCGGCGCCGAACTACGACGTCGCGAGCCGCTGCGGATTCTTCGTCGACGACGGCCACTCCTACCCTTGGTACAAAGGCTCGGGCGGCGCGCTCGACTTCTTCAATCCGAGCGCGCTCGCGTGGTGGCACGCGCAAGAGGACGCGCTCCTCGCGACCGGAATCGGCGGGTACAAAGTCGATTTCGGCGACGCTTACGTGACGAGCGATCCGGTCTCGACCGCCGCCGGGCCCGTCTCGCACCAGGACTACTCGGAGGCGTATTACCGCGATCTCTACGCGTACGGCGCGAGCAAGCGACCGGGCGACTTCCTGACGATGGCGCGCGGGTGGGACGTCTCCTACGGCTTTCAGCCGCGAACGTACGCGCGCCCCGAGGACGCGCCCGCCGTGTGGGCGGGCGACAACCGGCGCGACTGGGTCGGCGTCGCCGACGCGCTGAACACGAGCTTCATGTCGGCGACGCTCGGCTACGTCGTCGTCGGCTCCGACGTGGGCGGGTACCTCGACCACGACGATCAGAACCTCACCGGCCCGGCGATCCCGTTCGACACGCTCGTCTTCGCGCGCTGGTCGGCGATGGGCGCGCTCATGCCGCTGATGCAGCTCCTCTCGCGCGCCGACGTCATGCCGTGGACGGTCCCGGATCACGTGCCCGAGACCATCGCGCTCTACCGCTACTGGGCGACGCTCCACCACGAGCTCGTGCCGTTCTTCTACAGCCTTGCCGAGGAGACGTACGCGAAGCGCGCGAGCGGCATCGTTCGCCCCGTGGGCGACGCGAGCGCGTGGGCGGGGGACTTTCGATACATGCTCGGCGACGCGCTGCTCGTCGCGCCGATCCTCGACGCGACCGGCACGCGCGACGTCGCGCTTCCTCCGGGGGCGAAGTACTACGACTGGTGGAGCCCGTCCGCCGACGCGCTCGCGGGCGGCACGACGCTCGCGCAGTACGACGCGACCGATCGCGCGCGCTACCCGCTCTTCGTGCGCGAGGGCGCGATCCTTCCGCTCGCGGTCTCGACCGACGTCGTGCCGGTCGGCGACGCGAGCTCCGCCGGTCACCTGACCGTCCTCGTCTACCCGAGCGCGACGCCGTCGTCGTTCACGCTCTACGAGGACGACGACACGACGACGGCCATCTCGCAGTCGGCGAGCGGCGGAGCCGCGATGATTACCCTCGCGCGGACGGTGAGGCCCACGCTCCTCCGCGTCCGCGTCGACGCGCCGGGCGCCACGACGGTCACAATCGACGGCGCGCCCGCCGCCGCCGCCGCGAGCTTCGATGCGCTCGCAGCCTCGGCGAGCGGCGCCTTCGCCGACACCGCGACGCGCTCGGTCTGGGTGAAACTCCCCGCCGGCGCGACCGCAAAGACGGTCGTCGTCACGAGCGCCTGAGCGGGGATTCGGGAGCAGTCGACGGCGTTCGCGCCGACGTCGCAGCGTGCTTCGCATCCGCGTCGGCGCGATCGGTCGTCGTGGCGAGCCGCTACGCGATCGGCACGGGCGTCGAGGAGCGTTGCCCCGCCTGCTTCTTTCTCGAAGCCGACGCGACCTTGGCCGCTGAGTCTTCGAGACCCGCATCGCTCCAAGGATGACCAACTTGTCGGGCGCCTTCGCCGCCGCCCGGATAGGATTGGGGGATGCGGCTCGGGCGAATCCTCCTTGCACTCCTCGTCCAATGCAGCTCGGCGCCCTCGGGCGTCGACGGCGGCGTGGACGCGTCCGTCGACGGCGACGCGGGCTGCGCGACGCCCGAAGTCACGTGCGGCGGACAATGCGTCGACACGAAGACCGATCAGGCAAACTGCGGCGGCTGCGGGCTGGCGTGTCCGGCGGGCGAGAGCTGCTGCGGCGCGTCGTGCTCGTCCGACTCGCAGTGCGCGATCACGGTGACGTCCGTCTCGAGCACGCATGGCTACATGAGCGGCGGTGACTACGTCGCGCTTCATGGCAGCGGCTTCGCGCCCGGAATGCGCGCCTACGTCGGCGATGGACGCGCGCCGGTGAGGTTCATCGACGCGCAGAACGCGCTGCTCGTCACGCCGCCGGCGCCGACCGGAAAGTACGACGTCCGCGTGAAGGTCGGTGCAGCGAGCGCGACGCTCCCGCGCGGTTACGAAGTGCGGAGCGAGGCCTTCGGGACGCAGTGGGTCGAGATCAGTATGAGCACGCCGCGCGGGAATTTCCCTGCGATGACGACGTTACAGGACGGCCGCGCGCTCGTCGTGGGCGGCACGTCGACGTCGCAGCCGAGCTCGTCGCTCCCGACGGCCGACCTCTACGATCCCGCTACGAAACAAATGTCTCCCGCGGCAGGCCCGATGAGCGAGCCGCGCAACACCGTCTCCGCGATCACGTTGCTCGACGGTCGCGCGCTCGTCGTCGGCGCGTGCAACATCACGACGGGCAGCGGCTGTCTCGCAGCGGGCGATCGCGCGGTCGCCGACTTGTTCGACCCGAAGACGAACACGTTCACCACCGCGAAGTCCACGCTCGCCGATTCGACGCGCGTGTACATGCGCTTGACGATGTTGCCGGACGGTCGCGTGCTCGTGACGTCGAACGGCTCGCCCACGTCCGAGCTCTTCGAATCCATCGACCGACACGTTCTCGACCGGGCCGACGTCGAGCTACGGAGCGTTCGGGCTTCCTTCGCGGTTGCGCGATGGGCGCGTGCTCTTCATTTCGAGTCAGAGCGAGGTCTACGATCCGGACGCGAACACGGTGACGCCGCTCGCGGCGCCAATCGGGCACGGCGCGAACGCCGCCTTCACGCTGCCCGACGGGCGCGTGATGTCGCCGGGCGGCGCGGACCTCGTGAACGGCATGGTGACGCCGACCGACGTGGTGACGCTCGTCGATCCCGTTCAGCCGCTCGTGACGACGTTGAGCCAGAAGCTCAGCTCACCGCGCCTCAAGTTTGCGTCCGCGTTGCTCGGCGACGGGACCGTCATGGTCGCTGCAGGCGTCGCGGCGCCATATCCCGCGACGTACGGATGTCAGTCCGACACGTTCCCGACGACGAATGCCGTCGACGTGATCGATCCGAAAGCCGGGACGGTCGCCCCGTTTCCTACGCTGAACGACGACAACATGGAGCTCGTCGCCACGACGCTGCTCGATGGGTCGATCTTGATCGGCGGCGGCGCTGCCTGCGGAGGCGCAGGCGCTTATCCGTACGTCTACTTCTTGAAGAGCGTGCCGCCTCCCAACTAAGGCAACGCGGTGTCACGCGGAAGACCGACCTACGGCGTCACGACGGCGTGCGGGCTACAGCGGGCGAACCTGCGCGGCCCACGACGCTCGCGACGCACCAAGTCGGTCCCACCGCGATCGCGCTCGCCTGCGCACGCTCTGGCCGGCCTGATGCGCTCGCCGCGTTCAGCTCGTCTCGATCGCGAACTTCGACTCGTAGAACGCGACGTAGTCGCGCATCGGATCCGTGACCGGCTTGGTCTCGTGGTAGGTCCACGCGCCGTTCGCTACCCGCTTGCCGCCGAGCGTCACGTCGAGGTGCTTCCACGAGCCTTTCCACGGGCAGACGCCCGCGCCGGTTCCGCCGGCGAGCTCGGCGCGCACGTCGCCGCGCGGGATGTAATGACGATCCGGCAGCCCGATTTCGTGCACGACGTAGCCCTGCGACGTTTCGGCGACGAGCTCCCCGTCGAGGGTGACCTTGATGTGCTTGGCGGGTTCGATGCGAACGTGCTCGGTCATCGCCGGAGTCTGACACCTCGACCGTTCCAGTTCACGCTCCCGGCGAGTGCGCAAAGGTGATAAGCGGTCGGTCGTCATGCCGCTCGACCCCGAATTCGTCGCCGATTGCCCCTACGGCCCCGGCGGTCTGCTCATCGACGAGATCCTCGAGATCGATCGCGAGAAACACTTCGTGCGCTGTCGGATGTCGACGCACGAGGAGCTCCCGCTCACGCGCGAGCAGCGCGCCCACCCGGTTCGGCACCCGCGCCACGTGTCGGGCGGCCTCATGGTGCACATGACCGGCATGGTCGGCTTCGTGCACGCGTACTACGTGCTCGGTTTGAAGCACAAAGACGGCTGGATCGGCTACGGCGGGCGGATCTACGACGCGCGGTTCCGCGCGCTCGCCAAGCCCGGCGTCCCGCTCGTGCTCGAGGGCAAGGTCACGCAGGTGCGAAAGAGCCCCACGAGCGTGTTCGCCCGCTACGAGTTCGAGTTCTTCCAGGGCGAGACGCTGGTCTACACGGGCGAGCAGAGCGCGATGTGGATGCGCATCGACGAGAGCGCGCAGCCCGCTATTTCCGAACGCGTTCCGTGATCTCGGCGCCGGTCTGCGGGTTCTTCCCGTGGATGTCGACGTACTCGACCGACATCGCGCCCGCGAGCTTCGCGTAGACGCTCTCCAGCTCCGCCCCCTCGACGCCGTCGATGCGCGCGTACGCGGTCGCCTCGCAGCGACCGTCGGCGAGCTTCTTCGTGCGGACGAGGATCGGCCGCGCGAGCTGCTTCAAGCGAACGAGCTGGTCGCCGCCCGTCGGGCTGCGGTGGACGAGCCGCTGCTCCGAGAAGCCGTAGGGCACGTACTCGAACATGCCGAGCGAGTGGATGCGAACCGGCGGAGAGTGCTCGAACTCGCGCCAGTAGGGGAAGACGGCGTCGTCGCCGGTCGGCGCGCAGTGCTCGTTGAGGCGGATGCCGTAGTCGACGCGGTTGTGGTCGTCGCTCTTGTTGATGAAGAAGACGGTGGGGACGTCGTTCGGCCCGAAGGCGACGGCCGACGCGCGGGCGTCGCCCGAAGTGGCCATCACGACCCCGAAGACCAAGAGCGCACGTCGAAGCATGAGCGTTCGACGTTTCTATGGCACATCGTCTTCACAAAATCCCGCAAAGACTTGCGGCCCACCGCGGCGCGCACGTCGTCGCGACCGCGGCGATGGCGACGCAAGCCCAGCCCCCTGCGCGCTCGCGCAGCGTAGCGGCCATCGACTCGAGCGTGCCCTCGTGCAAGACGATCACGTCGGGCGCGCCGTCGTGCCGATACGTGGCAGCCCGCGACGCCCCGGCGCGGACGACGACCGGGCCTCGCGCCGCGTCTTCGAGCTCGGGCGCGTGCGACCGGGTGCCCGAGAGGACGATCCACCCGCCGCCCTCGTGAACGGCTTCGACCGCGCCCGAGACGAGCCCGCGCGCGCGCCGCCGCGAGGCCGCCGCGCCGAGGAGCGCGATCGCCGCACAGGCGACGCCCGCGAGGCTGCCGGCGACCCAACCGCGCGGCGCGCCGAGCTCGCGGGCGACTTGGTACACGTAAATCGGCGTGCCGGCGCGCGTAGCGTGGGTCGAGACGTACGCGTCGGGATCCGGTCGCCGGAGCGACGCCGCGCCCACGCCGCTCGCGACGGCGCCCGCGACCGTGATCGCCGCGGCGGCGGTCACGAGCGCGCGGAGCGTGTCCCGCGCGACGGTTTGGGCGAGCATCGCGACTGGAATCGCGAAGGTCGTGCCGACGAACACGGTCACGATCGGGGCGAACGGAAGCGCGACGTTGGCCGCGCCGTAGCGAATGTCGCCGAGCGGCTGCGAGAGCACCCACGTCGCGCCGAAGAGCACGTTGGGCGCGAGCGCGAACGCGGCGCCGATCGCGGCGCCGACCGCGAGGCCACCGCGCCTCGACGCGACGATCGCGACCCCCGCGCACGCGAGAAGAGACGCCGCGGCGGCGATCGAGAACACCGGGCCCGCGGCGGCGCGGAGCAGGAGCGCCGCCAGCGACGCACCCGCGGCGATGGCGCCACCGAGCACGGATCCCCACATGGCGCGCGACCAATTTACTGTCTTCACCCGTGAAGCTTACTACACGGACGCGCGCGCGTTTGTTCCCGCACGATTTCGTGCGAGAAACGCCGCGTGGCAGCCGCGACCGGACCCGACAATCGGCCTGCGCGCGAGCACCTCGCGCGCGCGTGGCTCGCGCGCCCCGCCGTGCAGCTCGCGTTCGCGCTCCTCATCCTCGCGTGGATGGGCCTCACGATCAGCGAGATCGCCGTCACCCGTCCTCGCGCGGCGCCCGCGGAGGCGCAGGGGCTCGAGATGCTCTCGCTCGCGTTCGCCGCGGTCTTCGTCCTCGAGCTCGCGCTGCGCTTCGCCGCGTCGACGAGCCGCGCGCGGTTCGTTCGCGAAAACTGGGCCGACGTGATCGCCGTCGCCGCCGCCGCGCCGGGTCTCGCCGCGGCGTGGCCGGCGCTGCGGCTGCTCCGCCTGCTCCGCGTCGTTCGCCTCGTCGCCATCGCGCAGCGGCTGCCGTCGCTCCCGGGCTTCGCGCGCCGTCGCACGGCGCGCCGCGCGATCGGCCTCGCCGCCTTCGTCGCGCTCGCCGCGCTCACGTGCACGGCCGCGCTCCTCGCGTTCGAGTCCGGCACGAACGCGGCGCTCTCCACGTTCGGTCAGGCGTTCTGGTTCAGCCTCTATTCGATCTTCGCGACGCAGCCGACGCCCGAGCCGCCGCTCACGCTCGGCGGGCGCGTCGTGTCGCTCGTGTTGATTTTCGTCGGCCTCAGCACGTTCGCGCTGCTCACCGGCAGCGTCTCGGCGATCGTGGGGAGCCGCCTCCGCGACGAAGGAGCAGCGATGGATTGGGAAGATCTCGAAGGCCACCTCATCATCTGCGGCTGGAACCGCAAAGCCGAGATCATCGTGCGCGAGTACGACGCGGCGAACCGCGACGACCCGATGCCGGTCGTCGTCATCGCGCGCATCGAGGGCGCCCCGATCTTCGCCGACCCGAGCCTGCGAACGCGCGTGCTCTTCCTCGACGACGACTTCACCAAGATCTCCGCGCTCGAGAAGGCAGGCGTCGCCAAGGCCAAGTCGTGCGTCATCTTGAGCGATCAGACCCGCGGCCGAAACGAGCGCGACGCCGACGCGCGGACCATCCTCGCCGCGCTCACGGTCGAGAAGCTCAACCCCAACTGCTACACGTGCGCCGAGCTCAATCGCCGCGAGTACGCGCAGCACCTCGCGCTCGGCTCGGTCGACGACTACGTCGTGGGCGGCGAGCACTCGGCCTTCTTGCTCGCGCAAGCGGCGCTCAACCGCGGCACCCTCAACGTCTTCTCCGAGCTCCTCAGCTACGAGTACGGCCACAAGTTCTGCCGCATCGACGTGCCGAAGGAGTACGTCGGCAAACCGTTCGCCCTAGCGTTCGTGGACATGAAACAGAAGCACAACGTGACGCTCGTCGCGATCATGGACGAAGCGGGAAAATCGCGCATCAACCCGAGCGAAGCGGTGCTCGCGGCCACCGACTCGCTCGTCGTCATCGCCGCGCACGACTACCGCGCCTGACGTACATTCGGGCGCATGGACTTCTCGCTCCCGCCCACGCTCGCCCCGATCCTCGATCGCGTGCGCGCGTTCGTTCGCGACCGCGTCTTTCCGATCGAGCGTCTCTTCGGCGAGCGCGGCTCGTTCGCGGCCGTCGAGCCCGAGCTCCGCGAAGCGCGAAAGGCCGTGAAAGCCGCCGGACTGTGGGCTCCGCAGCTGCCGAAGGCGGCCGGCGGCATGGGCCTCACGCTGATGGAGCACGCGCGCGTCAGCGAGGAGCTCGGGCGCTCGCCGCTCGGGCACTACGTCTTCGGCTGCCAAGCGCCCGACGCGGGGAACATGGAGCTCCTCCTCGCGCACGGTACGTCCGAGCAAAAGGAAAAGTGGCTCGCGCCGCTCGCCGCAGGCGACATCCGAAGCTGCTTTGGCATGACCGAGCCCGACCGCCCAGGCTCGAACCCGACCTGGCTCGCGACGACCGCCAAGAGAGACGGCAGCGACTACGTCATCGACGGCCACAAATGGTTCACGACGGGCGCCGACGGCGCCGCGTTCTGCATCGTGATGGCCGTGACCAACCCCGACTCGCCCGCGCACGGGCGCGCCTCGCAGATCATCGTCCCGATGGACGCGCCCGGCGTCCGCTTCGTGCGCAACATCCCGGTGATGGGCCACGCCGGCGACGGCTGGATCAGCCACGCCGAGCTCCGCTTCGAGGGCGTGCGCGTGCCCGTGTCGAACCGCATCGGCGAAGAGGGCGCGGGCTTTCTCCTCGCCCAAGATCGCTTGGGGCCCGGCCGCATCCACCACGCGATGCGCTGGGTCGGCATCTGCGAGCGCGCCTTCGATCTCCTGTGCGAGCGCGCCGTGAAGCGCGAGATCGAGCCCGGCAAGCCGCTCGGCACGAAGCAAATCATCCAGGAGTGGATCGCCGAGGCGCGCGCCGGCATCCACGCCTCGCGCCTCATGATCCTGCACGCCGCGTGGAAGATGGACCACGAGGGCGCCTATGCGGCGCGCGAAGAGATCTCGCTCCTCAAGTTCTTCGTGGCCGACGTGCTGCAAAAGACCGTCGACCGCGCCGTCCAGACGCACGGCGCGCTCGGCATCACCGACGACACGCCGCTCGCGGCGTTCTACCGCTTCGAGCGCGCGGCGCGCATCTACGACGGCGCCGACGAGGTCCACAAGGCGACCGTCGCCAAGCGCATCTTGCGCGACCGGGGCCTGAAGCTAGGCTGACTCCGATGGTCGCCAAGCCGAAAGCTCGCGCCACCTACAAGGACGTGCTCGCGGCGCCGAGCCACGTCGTGGCGGAGATTTCTGTTCGGTGTGCTTTACACGCATCCGCGTCCGGCCCCGCGCCACGCGCGCGTCGCGAGCCGGCTCGGGGCCGACCTCGACGGCCCTTTCGACCGCGGTCGCGGCGGCCCCGGCGGCTGGGTCATCCTCGACGAGCCGGAGCTCCACTTCGGTCGCGAGCCCGACGAGGACATCCTCGTGCCCGACCTCGCCGGCTGGAAGCGCGCGCGGCTCACCAAGCTCCCCGACGAGGCGTATTTCACCGTCGCGCCCGATTGGATCTGCGAGGTGCTCTCGCCGGCGACGCAAGCGCTGGATCGCTCCGACAAGATGGCCGTCTACGCGCGCGAGAAGGTGGGTCGCGCGTGGCTGATCGATCCTCTCGCGAAGACGCTCGAGGTCTACCGCCTCGCGGGCAAGGAGTGGCTGCGCGTCGGCGCGCACCGCGACGACGCCAAGGTGCGCGCCGAGCCCTTCGACGCGATCGAGCTCGAGCTCGCCTCGCTCTGGACCTTGTGAAAAGCGCCGAAATCGGCGAGACACGCTGCCATGCTTTCGATCGATCTCACGGGCAAGCGCGCGCTCGTCGCGGGCGTCGCGGACGACGGCGGATTCGGCTTCGCGATCGCGAAGGCGCTCGCCGAGGCGGGCGCGACGGTGTGCGTCGGCACGTGGCCGCCGGCGCTCAACATCTTCCAGACGCTCCTCGCCCGAGGAAAGCTCGACGCCTCGCGCAAGCTCTCGAGCGGCAAGCTCCTCGAGCTCGAGAAGATTTATCCGTTCGACGCGTCGTACGACACGATGGCCGACGTCCCGGAGGACGTGAAGACCTCCAAGCGCTACGCCGAGCGCGGCGACTTCACGGTCGAGGGCCTCGCCAAGGCGCTCGTCGCCGACTTCGGCGAAAAACCGATCGACTACGTCGTCCACTCGCTCGCCAACGGCCCCGAGGTGAAGAAGGTGCTCCTCGAGACGTCGCGCGCCGGCTACCTCGGCGCGGTCGGCGTGAGCGCCTACTCGATGGTCTCGATGGTGCAGCGCCTCGGCCCGCTCATGCGCGCGGGCGGCGCGTGCCTCTCGCTCACGTACATGGCGAGCGAGAGAGATCATCCCCGGGTACGGCGGCGGCATGTCGAGCGCGAAGGCGGCGCTCGAGAGCGACACGCGCGTGCTCGCGTTCGAGGCCGGCCGCAGGTGGGGCGTCCGTGTGAACACCATCTCGGCGGGCCCGTTCGCGTCGCGCGCGGCGAGCGCGATCGGGATCATCGACGCGATGGTCGAGTACGCGAAGATCAACTCCCCCTTGCCCGAGGAGATCACCGCGGACGACGTCGGCCACACCGCCGCGTTCTTGCTCAGCCCGCTCGGCGCCGGCATCACCGCGTCGACGATCTACGTCGACAAGGGCTACCACGCGATGGGCAAGGCGGTCTGACCGCGCCCGCGGCCTACGGCTTGCTGCGGCAGAGATCGCCCGTCGCCTCGTGCTCGCGGGGCGGCGGAACCGCGAAGCGCCAGTCGGACTCGAAGGTGCTCGAAAACGCGGTCGTCGCCGAACGATCGTCGAACACGATCCCGAGCTCGCGCGCGCGGCGCATCGAGTTCTCCGAGAGGTTGATCGACCCGACGAAGGTGCGCGCGCCGTCGACGATCATCATCTTGGCGTGCATGTACGGTTGCTCGCGCGACGACGGCGCCGGCATGAGGCGCGCGTCGACGTTCTTGCGATCGAGCTCGGCGACGAATTTGACGTTGCGCAGCGGCTCGCCGCCCTCGTCGCAGAGCGGCACGAGGACGCGCACGCGCACGCCGCGCGCGGCGGCCCGCGCGAACGCTTGGAGCATCGGCTTGTCGCCGAGGTTCTCGGTGCTCGCGACGATCGACCTCTGCGCGGAGTCGACGAGCCGCACGAGGCGCGCCTCGGCGTCGACCGGGCTCCAGACGAGCGCGTCGCTCGCGAGCGGAGGCGTGTTCTTCGCCCCGCGGGCGGCGTTGTCGACGTCGGCGTCGAACACGCGCAGGAGCTCGTCGACGACGCCGCGGTCGTCGGTCTCGACGGCGTAGTCGCGCGTGCGATCGTACGGGCGAGTCAGGTTGAGCGACATCACGAGCGCGCGCGCGCCGTCGACGACCATCGCCTTCACGTGGGTGATCGAAAACGCGGGCGAGCTCGCCGTGACGGCGACCCCGTGATCGGTGAGCCGCTGCGCGAGCGCCGCCGACGAGTGGCTCTCGAGGCTCTTGCCGTCGAGGATGACGCGCACGTCGACGCCGCGCGCCGCCGCCGCCGCGAGCGCGGCCTCGACCTCGGGCAGCGTGAGGTGGAACATCTCCATGCGGATCGATTTCCGCGCCGACGCGATCGCGTCGAGCACCGGTTGCACGCCGGAGTCGCTCGGCGTGACGAAGAACGAGCGAATCGCCGGACCCGCGGTCGACGGCGCGGACGGCGCGGCCGACGGGGCCACGCTCGCCGAGCTCACGGGCGGCGTCGTCTCGGTGGGCGGCGCCGGCGACGGGCGGCACGCGCCGAGCGCGAGAAGAAGTATGCTTGCGCGCATGCCCATCGAGCAGGACGGTACGAAACCCGTTCGAAAAGGGGAAGAGCTCGACCTCGCCGCGCTCGCGCGCTTCCTCGAGGTCGCCCCGGAGTCGATCTCCGTCACGCAGTTTCCGGGCGGCCACTCGAACCTCACGTACCTCGTGAAGGTCGGCGACCGCGAGCTCGTCTTGCGGCGCCCGCCGTTCGGAAACACGGTGAAGACCGCGCACGACATGGGCCGCGAGGTCCGCATGCTGACGCGCCTCCGCCCGTTCTACGACAAGGCTCCGCGCGTCGTCGCGTCCACGGAGAATCCGAGCGTGCTCGGCGCCCCGTTCTATTTGATGGAGCGCGTCCGCGGCGTCGTCATTCGGCGGAAATTCCCTGCTGGAATCGATCCGTCGCCGGACTTCGCGCGCGCTCTCTCCGAGCTCGTCGTGGACGGGCTGGTCGAGCTCCACGCGATCGACGTCGAGAAAAACGGCCTCCTCGATCTCGGAAAACCGGAGGGCTTCGTCGAGCGCCAAGTGCGCGGCTGGAGCGAGCGCTACGTCGCCGCGCAGACCGACGACATCCCCGACATGCCCGCGCTCGCCAAATGGTTCGGCGAGAACATGCCCGTTTCGCAGCCGCCGACGATCGTCCACAACGACTGGAAGCTCGACAACCTCGTGCTCTCCGACGATTTGAACCGAATCGTCGGCGTCCTCGACTGGGAGATGTCGACGATCGGCGATCCGCTCATCGATCTCGGCACGACGCTCTCGTACTGGGTCGAGCCCGGCGACGACGAGCTGCTGAAGTCGGTCGCCTTCGGCCCGACGACCACGCCCGGCACGCTCACGCGCCGCGAGGTCGCCGCACGCTACGGCGAGAGATCGAGCCGCGACGTCTCCGGCGTACTCTTCTATTACGTCTTCGCCCTCTTCAAGACCGCCGTCGTCGCGCAGCAGATCTACACGCGTTACAAAAAAGGCCTGACCAAGGACGAGCGCTTCGCGTCGTTCATCTACGGCGTCCGCGCGCTCGCCGCCCAGGGCGCCGCCGCGCTCGCGACGGGCAAAATCTGATCGCAAATTCGCGAATCGCGCGTGCGGCACCGGGCCGGCCTGCCGTCACGGACGTGCGAAATGGGCGAGCGCCACGGTCGCGGCCGACAGCGCGACGTACCAGGCCGTCCTGAGCGGCTCGGGGACGGGACGTTCGAGCGAGATCACGGTGACGCCGGACTCCGGGAGCAGGAAGAGCGCGTTGCCCAGATTGCGCGCGAAGTGAGCGGACGTCGCGACCCAGATCGACTTCGTGTCGAGATAGATCGCCGCGAGGGCCACGCCGCCGACGAACCAGTTCAGTGCGCGAAGCACGGTCCCCTTGCTCGTGACGAAGTGGATCGCCGTGAACACGGTCGCCGAGACGGCGATCGAGAGTAGGACGCCGCGCCTCTCGAGCAGCGCGAGGAAGTAGCCACGATAGAGAGCCTCCTCGCATAGCGCGCCGCCGAAGAGCAGCGGGACCACGACCCAACGTCGGCTCGTAGAGGCGCGCTTCGCAGGACCGGCGCCGAGCGTTCGTCGAAGCAACCCCACGAAGCCGGCGAGCATCGCGAGCGTCAGAGCGATTTCGCCGATCGCCAGCTCGATGGCAAAGCTGCCGATCTCGAAGCCCAGAGCGGCAGGAGGCGACGAGTCGAGCCAGGACGCGAGCCCGAGCGTCGTCGCGAGGATGAGCGCGTACGAGGCCGCCGCGATGGCGATGGCGCGCAGCGTGAACGCGCCGGTCACGTTCTTCAGGTCCACGCCGACGGCGCGCATGAGCAGCATCGCCAGGATGCTCCAAGCGAGCGACGCAAAAACCGCGATCGCGAGATGAATGGCCGTCCACATCGGGGCTTCTTCGCGGCCCCCCAGCGCGAGACGGCTGCGACATTGCACCGATCGACGACGCCGTGCGAGGCGGCCAAGCTCGGCCGTTTGCGCTATTTCAAGCCCGTGAGACCTCTGCACTATCTGCTCTTTCTCGGAGCCTGCAGCACGCCGAGCAGCCCCGCTGACTCGGGCGCGCCGCCGGCTGACGCGAGCGAGAGCAGCGCCTCCGCGTGCCCGACACCCGACGCGATCACGACCGTCGCCGACCAACCGTCGTTCGCGATCGGCGGCGAGACGAGCACGATCGCGGATCCGTCCGCTTTCTATCCGCCGAACGCACCCGCCGGAGCGCTCGCGTACTCGAGCGTCCCGGATCAAGCGAACATCCGAACCCACGTCGCCGTGTCGAACGATCTCGGCGCGACCTGGACCTACGTGGCGGAGGCCAATCAACCGACGAGCGTCCCGCCACCGGCGTGCCCGGACGGCGGCGTCTGCTCCGCGACGATCGTCAACGAGACGAGCTCGATCGTGTACGACGCGACCGATCCGGACACCTCGCGTCGATGGAAGCTCTTCACGCACCGCTACGTGGTCGTCGACCAGAGCGGACAAACCCGATGCTGCTCTACACGATCGGCAACATCGGGATGTACACCGCGCCGCTGCCTGCGGGGCCGTGGAGCGCCGTCGAGGTCGCCCTCGGCTGGCCCGGCTCCTCGCTGTCGACGACGGGCGCGCATTTTCTCTCGACGAGCGATCCGGGCACCAGCATGTGCGGGGCGTTCGGCGAGCCGGGGGCGACGATCGCGCCGGACGGCTCGATTCACCTCGCAGTCGGCTGCATCCAGCCGCCGTTCGCGACGCCGAAGATCGACATCAAGCTGCTTCGCTCGGCCGACCACGGCGCGTCGTGGTCGTACGTCTCGACTCCGGTGAGCGGCGCGGACGGGACGTGCTTCGGCGGGAGCGGCGACCGCGTGAACGCCGTCGACCTCTTCGTCGCGGCGAGCACCGAATATCTCATGGTCACGCCCGAAGGGCCGAGCTCACGGAACGGTTGCGTCGTCGTGCCGTTCTCCGATTCGAGCGCCGGCGTGCTCCGGCGAAACCCGCAAGGCGCGCTGGTCGCCTCGCGTTTTTTGCAGCCGCAATTCGACTCGAGCGAGCTCGCGCACTACGCGGGCGCGTGCACGTTCTCCGAAGGCGCGACGGCGATGGGGTACACGATGAGCCACCTCTTGCTTCGCAACGGCATGCCGCCGTCGCTCCACGAGATCGCGACGCACCAGGGGCTGTGATTCACGCGTGGCCGAGGCGGCGTCGCGTGGCGAGGCGGTGGATGTCGAGGAGCAGCATCGCGCCGACGATCGAGGCGATGCCCCCTGGCGTCTGCGACGAGTCGCGGTAGAGCCCGAGGAGCCGGCGCAGAAAGCCCGCGATGAAGGAGCCTGCGACGCCGATGAGCATCGTCACGAGGATGCCGCCCGGATCCCGGCCCGGCATGAGAAGCTTGGCGATCGCGCCGACGATGAGGCCGACGATCAGCGTGGATAGGATGATGTGCATGGGCGCCTCACCATCGCCGACTTCGTGATCGGCGCGCTCCTTTCGGACTGGAAGGCGCAGGGGATGCCGCTCGGAGACTGCGCAAACGTGCGCCGCTGGCAGGGCGAGCTCGAGGAGCTGGCGGCCTTTCGTGATCCGTGGCCGACGAAGCCCGGCGTGCCGTGACCGCTCCCGCGCTCGTGCTCGTGCCGGGCGCGGGCGTCGTGACGTACCCGGCAAACCCTCGCACTTCGCGAAAGTCCAAGCCCGTGAAGCCGGCAGCGAGCAACTCCGCCGCGAAATCGCGCCTCGTGAAAATGCGGTATTCGAGATGTTTGGCTCGAAACAGCAGCGAAAGACGGCGGCAGCAAGATGCCCACGATACTCGCGATGAACCAGGGGCCAGTCATCGGCATCCTCACGCGGCTTCGTCGAGAACGCGGGCGCGTGCACCGATGCCCGAGTCACGGCCCGGTTGGCCTCAGAAGAATACGGCCATCGAGGCCGGGCTCAGGCCGACTTGGACCGTCGTCGCTCGGTTCACGTGGATCAACACGGCTCCAATGAGGACCCCCATCAGGCCCGAGATGCTCAGCGCTCCCCCGGCGACGAGGACGGGATCGCCGTCGTGGCTCTTCGCGCATGGTGAGAACCAACAGAGATTGAACGCGCCGTTCATTGCGGCGCCTGCGATCAGCGTTCCCAGCCCGAACGCGAGCGCGCTCGCGCTGAGGACGAGCCCCACTATGCCTGCATCGCGCTTTCCACGCGTGGAGAGATTGATGTCGATCGTGACGTCGCGCTCGCCGCGCGGAAGGGCGAACGCGCTCGAGTCTCGCGCGTCCGGATCGAGGCCGACGACTCGGAATGGGCCCTCGCGCGCGACACTCGCTCGGCACGGCGCGACGCAGACTCGCTCCCAGCTGGAGCCGAGAGTCACGCTCCGGACCTCATGCTCCAAGGCCGCGCGCGGGCTTCCGCTGACAGTGAGCGTGACCTCGTCACCCGCGTACGCGGGCATTGCAGAGAACAGCAAGACGGTTGCGGCCAGGAAACGCATGCACGAGTCTCGCGCACACGAAACGGGACGCTATGGTCATTTGGACGGATCATCGGCGCCACCTCCGGTGCGATCGCAGGGGCCCGCCCCTGGCAACATTGTCTGCGCCCGGACAGGACGCGAGCGACGCGAAGGCGAGCGACGTCACGGCGCAAGACGTGTCCACCACCGACGCGAGCGGGAGCGACGCGAGCGACGCCGCAGCGTTCGCGTGTCACAGCCCGGCCGACTGCGACGGCGGCGCGACGCCCGTCTGCTGCGGAACGATTGTGGCCGACGGAGGCACGCCGCCGAGCTGTCACATCGGCTCGGTCTCGTCGACGTGCACCTCCGGCGCCTCGTGCCCCACGCAGCTCCAGCTCGTTGCAACGCGACCGAGCAGGTTCACTTGTGCAAGCAGAGCGCCGACTGCACCGAGCAGAACGACCCGACGTGCTGCACGTTCCAAGACGGGAATCAGACGCTCACGTTCTGCGTCGACAGCACCACCGCGGCCTTCGCGAGCTCGTGCAACTGAAGCCGAGCTGAGTCCGAGCCGCACGCCGCCCGTAAACGGATCCGTAAACACACGTCCGATTGACCACGGACGGGCGCCATACCTACGGTGCGAAGATGAGAGCGTTCATCGTCGCCTGCATGGTCGTCGCGCTCGGCGCGTGCAAGCACGAACCCACGCCAGAACAACAGGCGGCGTCGAAGAAATTCGACGAGGAAAAGGCCCGACAACAGACCGCCGTGCACGCGCGACTCGACTCGATCGCCGCGCTGAAAGACACGGTCGCCAAGCTCGAGCCCGCCGACTACAAGGGCAAGCACGTCACGTTGAACGGCGAGGAGTACCACGAGAACTTCGACGTGCTCTTCGCCGAGCAGCTCGCGGATTTGGCCACGACGAGCGCGCCCGCCTACGTCACGCACAAACCGATGTTCGAGTCCTGCGCGAGAGTGCTCCACCATAGGGAGGCGCCGTACAGCGCGTGCTCCTCGAACCAGTGCATGTACAGCTGCGAGCATCTGCAATACTTGGTCGTGCTGCGCCCGCGATTGATGCAGCGGCCGGTCAGCGGAACGACCTCGTACACGCCGGGGAGCATCAACGCCGACGCGTTCGTCTTCGAGCTGAACGACGGGAGCAAGCTCGTCGGCGGCGGTCACATCGTCGCGGACTCGTCCGGTCAGGGCACGATGTCCGGCTCGAACGCGCGCAACGACGTCGACGACGCGTTCGGCACGGCCATCTACAAGGCCATCCTCGACATGTGACCGTCATGCGGCATCCACGTGCGTACGCGCGAGGCGGAGTAGGCGGCTTCTACGCGACGAGGCGGCGCGGATCGCGCGCGATCTCGCGCTCGCGGCGCGAGATTTTCGGACACTTCCGTCGCGGCTTGGTTCGGTAGCAGGTGATGAGCGCTCCACCGAGCGAGACGACGAAGGTCCATCGGCTCGCGGCGCGGGCGGTCCGGTTCGTTCGAACGTCTCGCGGGAGCCGGCGCGGAACGACGACGAGATAGAAGACGGGTCCGGCCTTGATGAGCCGTCCGCACTCGGCGATGAACGCCGCGACATGCGGGTCGAGGCCGCGCTCTCGCGCTCGCTCCTCGAAATGGCGGGTGAGGCCGAAGCAGTCGAGGCCGGTGGTATCCATGACCTCACGTCGTCCGGCGACGCGCCGGAGTTGTGTGATTTCGACGCCCCTTCGGCGGCGCAGCAAGAAGAGCGACGGAAGCCGCGCGCGCCGGTCATGGGAGGCTGTGCGCGCAACCGTATTCCTCGCGGTGCTGGCGAGCGCGAGCGCCGCGTGGGGCCGCGGTCCACCGACCATGGTCCACACGCGCGACGGCAGCGTCTACTACGGCGAGCTCGTCGAGCGCGTCACGGGCGACCACGTCACCATCATGAACGCGTCCGGAGAGGTCAAACGCTTCGCGATGAAGGACGTCGACCCGAACCCCGCGCCGGACGCGCCGCTCTATCGACCGCCGGAGCCCGAGCCGCCGCCGACCGGCACCGTGCGAACCAAGGACGGAAGCATTTTCTACGGAGAGATCCTCGAGAAGGTTGCCCGAGACCACGTCCTCATCCGTCTCGCGAGCGGCGAGACGCGGACCCTCGACTGGGACGACCTCGACACGTCGACGCCGCCGCCGGCGCATTCGCCGCCGCGTCCGCCGGGACCGACCGAGACGGTGCGCACGAAGAAGGGCAACGTCTATCACGGCGATCTGATCGAGAAGGTCGTCGGAAACCACGAGACCGTCGCGCTCGTGACGGGTGAGCTGGTGACGATTGCTTGGAGCGACATCGACGTCCGAACGCGGCCGGCGATCGCGAAGCACGACCATCTGCTCGACTTCCGCGCCAACCGCGACGCGACGCTCGAGCGCCGACTCGACGTCGGTTGGCAGAAAGTCTGCACCGCGCCGTGCGAGGACGTCGTGCCGACGACTGGCATCTTCCGCGCGAACGGTCCCGACTCGATGCCAACGAGGCCGTTTCGGCTTTCGTCGACGAACGACGATCATGTCGTCGCGAGGCTCGCGTCCGCCTTGTCCGCGGTGCCCGCGGGGCTCGTGGGCAACGGGCTCACGCTCGCGGCGCTTGGCGCCAATCCATGGCAAGACAACATGGTGCTCGACACGATCAACGTCGTCGTCAACGTCGGTGCGTTCGCGCTGCTCGCGGCGGGTGTGACGATACTCTCCCTGTGCACGTCGTCGGTGCACGTCAACGGCGAAACCGTCGCGCCCGCTTTGCTCCATCCCGTCCGTTTTTGACGTCCAGCTGCGCACGCGCCACTCGATCGACCACGTCGCGCTCGAGCCGACTTCTCGATAGCCTCGGAGGACGTTCATTCGGCAGGAGGTCTCATGCGATCCAAAGCTTGCTTGGTCTCGACGTCGCTCGTTCGAACGCAGCACGTCCTCGGCGCGGCGATCGCGTCGGCGCTCGGCGTCGTCGCCGCCGGGTGCGGCACTCAGCCGGTTGCGTGCGGCGGGTGCAACTGCGGCGACGCGGGCTCGCCCACGCCGTTCGACGTCACGTACGAAGCGTGTCCCGCCGACGACGCGGGGACGGCGGACGCGGACCTGGACGCGAGCGCGGCGGACGCAGGCGCGTGCTTCGCCACGTGCGACCAAGCGTGCGCGCAGCTGAAGCCGGCGAACGTCGGCGGGACGGCGGTTTGCCTCGGCGCGGACGAGGACGCGGGCACGGCGGTCGTCGCGCACTGCGAAGTTCCAGCGGGCCTCTGCACGGGTCGCAAGCTCGAGGGCGTCTCGACGCCGAACGTCGAAGGCGACGATCTCGGCGCGTTCTTCGCCCGCTCCGCTTGGCTCGAGGCGGTCTCGGTGGGCGCGTTCCGCCGCCTCGCGTTCGAGCTCCGCGCGCACGGCGCACCGCAGGAGCTCGTCGCGGCGGCCAAGGCCTCCGCTCGCGACGAGATCCGGCACGCGCGCTCGATGGCGCGCCTCGCGAAGAAGCACGGCGCGAAGGTGCCCCGCGTCGAGCGCGAGCCGCGTCGCGTCGGTGTGCGCGACGTCGAGCGCGTCGCGCGAGAGAACGCGGTCGAAGGGTGCGTCGGCGAGACGTTCGGCGCGGCGCTCGCGAAGTGGGAAGTGGAGCACGCGTCGCACGCGGACGTGCGCGATGCGATGCGCGCCGTCGCGGACGACGAGCTCCGTCATGCGGCGCTCGGCTGGGCGGTCGCGGCATGGGCCGAGACGCGCTTGTCGCGTGACGCGATCGAGCGCGTGCGCGAGGCGCGCGACGCTGCTGCACGCGAGCTCCACGATGGGCTCCGCGACGCCCGGGCGCGTGCGCTCGCCGACGAAATGCGCCGCGAGCTGTGGGCGGCGTAGACCGAGAATCGCCCAGTCCCGCGTTCGACACCGGTCAGCCGCGGAGCGCCGCGAGCGCACCGGTCCACTTCGCGAGAGCGTCGAACATCGACTTCGCGTGACTCTCCTGAAGCTCGCTCGCGGTGATCGCGACGACCCGCACATTCATGAGCGCCACGAACAGACCTGTGCGTAGGGACGGACGCCCGACGAAGACCTGCGTCGCGGTGAACGCCGCCGTGGCGCTGCTCGGCGACAAATGGACCCTCCTCTGTTTGGGCGCGCTCGCGAACGCGGATGGGCCGCTCCGCTACAGCGCCGTCCAGCGCGCGGTGGGCGGCATCTCGCAGCGCATGCTGACCCTCACGCTGAAGACGCTCGAAGAGAACGGCCTCGTGAAACGCACGGCGTTTCCGACCGTTCCACCACGCGTCGACGAGCTCACGCCGGTCGGCCGCACGCTGATCGGGCCGCTGAAGGCGCTCCTCGAGTGGTCCCTCGAACACCGCGACGCGATGGCCGAAGCTCGCCGCGCACATGGCAGAGTCTCCTAGACCGAGGGCGAGCGGTGCAGCTGGGACTTGGCGTGCAGAGCACGACGGTCTGCGTCAGAACGAGCCCGAGAAGGTCACGCCGCTGAAACCGCCCGTGACCACGGGCGCGACGTGAACGTTGCTCACGAGCGCCTTCGAGTCGCGCACCACCACGGTGCTGCTCGTGAAGAAGGACGCCACGAACAAGCCGAAGCCGACGAATTGAAGAGCCGCGAGGCTGCCGAGGCCGCTCATCATCTTGCTTCGGGAGTCGGAAGGTAGGCACATCGCCTTGCTCGAGTTGCATCCCGAGCCCGCCTCCTGGACGTTGCCCATCATCAGGAACGGGCCGACGAACGGAATGGCCATGACGTCACCACCCTTGTTCGACAGAACCGGCGCGAAAGCCGCGGAGGCCCCGTATCCGAGCGCGAAGGCGCCGAGGCCGGTCGCGAACATGCCCCAGTCGAATCGCCGCTCGCGGTGGAAACCCGCCGGCGGGGGTTGATCGACTCGCGTCGCCGGGGCGCGCGCGCCGACGACCACGCTGTACTCGGGCTTCGACTGAGCGAGCGCGGGGGAAGCCATCGACAGGACGAGGAAGGTGCAGAGGACGGTGCGCATGCCTCCTCTCGGCCCGCCGCCGACTGAAGTTGCGTGCTGCCGCCCGAGACCACGTAAGCACGCGCGGAAGTTCGCATGCTCGTGCGCGAGACCATGTCAACGACCGGCGAGACCATGTCAACTGCGCGAAATCCCGTGAGCGCGACTCGCGGAAGCCTCGTCAGCGACCGGTGGAACGCATCGTGGCGAGCCAAACGGCCTCCGCCGTCGCTCCAAGTGCTCGAAATCTCGTCGGGCAAGGCTTCGGCCGGCGTTGACATGGTCCGGAGCCGGCAGCTCGCGCTTTACGGGAAGCTCAGTGCGTCGTGCAGTCGTTGAGCGCCTTCACGATCTCGGCCTCTTTGCCCTTCAGGCCCGCGGTCGCGGCGTAGATGCCCATCCAGTCGCCGCTCTTGCGGCTCTTGCAGAGCGCGAGGACGTCCTTGTACACGCTCGACGACGCGCCGATGTTCCACATCGGGATGCCGTTGGAGGTGCAACCGCTCAGGCGGTTCTTCACGGCGAAGTCGGTGTCGTAGCACTCGTTGAAGAAGCGATTCACGCCGGTGACGCCGCTGTGCGACCACGCGACGCCGCTGTTGGCGGCCACGTAGGCGATGTCGGCGTCGCCGCCGTTTGCCTTCTTGCAGGCGAGGATCTTGCTCGCGTCGGCGTGGCCCGCCGCGCCGATGTTGACGTCGTCGTAGGCCCAGCGCGTGCCGCCCGTGGGCACCGCCTTGGTCGCGTTGCAGTCCGCCCACGCCGCGCCGGCGCTCCACTTCGGCGCCTCCATCCCCCAGCAGCCGTTCTTGTCGGCGAGGATCGACGCGTAGTTGGTCGCGCCGTACGAGATGATGTGGACGTACATCTTCTTCGTGCACTTGGTGACCGCGTCGGAGCCGGTCATCGTCACGTCGACCGGGTCGGACCCCGACGTGTCGGCCGTGCACCCGGTCAGCGAGGCGAACGAAAGGGCGGTGGCGACGGCGGCGAGGGCGGCGGCACGAACGAACATGAAGTCCTCCTACATGGGACTACAGCAACCGCCGTGCCGCCCCGGAACACGCGGAAATAGCGGAATTTCGCAGCCAAAACGGATCAGCGCCGATCCGATCGGGTGGATCCAAAGAGCTCGAGCTGTTCGCCCTCTTTTTCGGCGACGCGCTTTCGTTCCCCGACGAGCTGCTTGGTGAGGCTCGACTCGCGGGCGAAAAAGCCGTGCGTGTGGAAGCTCTCGGTCATTTCGTAGAGGGTCGCGTCGAGGTGGTGGCAGACCTCGTGGAGCAGCGTCCGCAGGAACGTTCGGAACCGAACGATCTGCCCCTTGGCGACCGTCCGCATCCAGACCTCGATCTCGGGGATCTCGCCCGGGTCGGCGAACGTGTAGAGGCCGTGGAGCTCGCCGCCGTCCCAGCTCGGACGCACCTCGTGGATGCGGACGCGGACCGGCGGGGCGCCGAGTTGCTTGCAGAGTGCGAGCACGAGCGCGTTGGCGGCGCGCGTCGTCTTCGGGCGCTGGCCGGCCTCGAGCTGGGCGCGGAGCTCTTCCACGAGCGGCGCGAGCGCGGCGGCGTCGGGAACTTTCACGACCCGCATCGCGTCCGACTTCAGGTAGATGCGCTTGTCCTTCGCGCTGAGCCGTTCGAAATACCCAAATCGCATGCGCTATGCTGCGGACGTCCCGTGAAGATCGTCCTCTTGTACCCGCCGCCGTGGAAGATCGCGCCCGAAGGCGGCCTGCCGTACCCCGAGGCCGAAGGCCCGCCCGAAGGCTACCGCGAAGGCGATCTCGACGCCGACTTCCACCAGACGCCCTATGGGCTCTTCTCGCTCGGCGCGCAAGCCCTCCGCGCGGGGCACGACGTGAAGGTCCTGAACCTCTCGTCGTGGAGCTGGCCGCGCGTCGAGGAGGTGATCGAGCGGCTCGACGCGCCGCTCTGGGGCATGTCGTGCTGGACCGCCAACCGCCGCGGCGTGCGCATGGTGGCCGAGCTCATCAAGGCGAAGCACCCGAAGGCCCACGTCGTCGTCGGCGGCCCGCACGTGACGCCGCTCCCGCGCGAGGTGCTTGAAGCATTTCACGCGCGGTCGACACCGCGTGCGTCGGCGAGAGCGACGTCACGTTCCTCGAGCTCGCCGACCGCGTCAGCGCGCGGCGTCGACACGAAAGGGATCGCGGGCGCGTTCTGGCGCGACGGCGAACGGATCGTGCAAGGCCCCGAGCGCGCCGCGATCAACGACCTCGACGATCTCGCGAGCGTCGCAGTCGTATTTCGACACGCACATCCTGATGACCTCGCGCGGGTGCCCCTGGAATTGCACCTTCTGCGGGGCCGAGACGAGCTGGGGCCGCGGCTTCCGCGCGTGCTCGATCGAGTACGTGCTGGGCGCGATGCAGAGCGTGCTCGCGCGCCTGCCGGTGAAGATGATTCAGATCAAGGACGACACCTTCACCACCAACAAGAAGCGCGTCCTCGAGCTGTGTCGCGGCATCCGCGAGCGGAAGATGAATTTCTTCTGGAGCTGCGACACCCGCGTCGATCTCCTCGACCGACGAGCTCCTGCGCGAGATGCGCCTCGCCGGCTGCCAGCGGCTATCGCTCGGCGTCGAGAGCGGCTCGCAGCGGATCCTCGACGCGATCGACAAGAAGATCACGGTCGGCGAGATCCTCGAGTCGACCGCGCTCGCGAAGAAATACGGCATCAAGGTCCGCTACTACATGATGCTCGGCAACCGCGGCGAGACGGCGGAGACCTTCCGTGAGACGCTCGATTTCCTCGAGAAGGCGCGACCGCACGAGTTCATCTTCTCGTGCCTCTCGATCTATCCGGGGACGCGCGACTTCGAAGACGCGGAGAAGACCGTGGCTCGACCGGAACGTGTACTTTACACGAGAACTTCCAGGAGCTGAAGACGCCGTTCGACGCGAGCGAGGCGGACACCGCGGTGATGAACGAGTGGTTCGCACACCACAGCGGGCTTCGCACGATGCACGAGCCCGACGCGGCGGAGTACGCGGCGATCCTCGAGAGGCTCGGCGAGTACCACGCCGCGCACATGGACGTCGGCGCCGCGCTCTACCGCGACGGCGCGCTCGACGCGGCCGAGCGGCACGTGCGGCGCGCGCTCGAGCTCGGCTACCCGCTGCCGGGGCTCGCGTACAACCACCTCGCCTGCATCGCGAAGGCGCGCGGCGATCTCGACGCGATGATGGAGCTCTTCACGACCGCGGCCAAGGCCGACCCGCAGCACTACGTGCTCATTCAGAACGTCAACGCCGCGCGCGCGTGGTTCAAGGCGGGCGGGCCGGGGCGCGGCCTGCCGCTGAACCTCGCTGTGCGCCACGATTTCCAGCTCCTCGAGCGCACCGCGCAGCCGACCCTCCCGGGGCCGCTCGGCGAGGATTTCGACGTCTGGACCGGCGCGGCGGACGGCGCGGCGCAGGCGTGGAACGACGAAAAGTCGTTCCTGAAGACGCCCGCGCGCGAGGGCAGCCACAAGGGCCTCTCGAATCGCGGCAAGCTCAAAGTCATCGGATGAACGCTCAGTGCGTGCCGGTGCCGTGACCGCCGGGCGCGGTGGGCTCGACGAAGATGTTCACTTGCTCGAGCAACGCGAGCTGCTCGCGCGCGATGGCGACCCCGCGATCCGAGAAGAACAGATCGTTTTCGTCGAGACCCGACCGAAGCTGCGCGATGAAGAGGATCGGGTCGGCGGTGCGCGTGTAACCGAGCTGCACGAGCGTCGCCTTCGGCCAGCTGCCGCCGTCGAAGTCGAGCGGCTTGCGCAGGACGTAGAAGCCCTCGGGCGGCAAGCGCACGAGGCCGTCGGCCCACGCGAGGCTCCGAAACGGGATTCCGTCGCCGTGGAAATGCCAGCGGTTCAGGATGTTGTGATCGGGCGCGATGACGACGGGGAGGCCGGCGTCGGAGTGATTGTGGAAATAGACGAGGACGCCCGCGCCGATTTCGTCGTCGTGGTCCGGAAGCGGCTTGCTCGTGCGGTACAGGCCGCAGGGGGGAAGGACGTTCTTCGACGCGGCCATCACTCTTCTTTGACGATGAACTCGAAGCCGACGATGACGCCGTCGGGCTCGTCTTGCACCCAGACGACGCGGCCGCGCCGCGTGAGGCCGCCCGCGCCCTCTTCGCCCACGGTGACCTCGTACTCTTCGCCGAGCTCGACGCTCTCTTCGAGGATCGCGCGCACGCCTCCGCGACTGATGTTCAGCGCCCAGCCGTCGCGCATCTTCATGTTCGAGCCGACGATGTGAACGCGGTCGGTCACTTCGTGGCGCGCCCCGCCGCGGCGTACCGGGTGCGAGCCGGTCACCGCGGGCACCCCGATGTCGGGCGTCAGGCTTCGACGATTCTTCACCGGGTGCATGTTAGCCCCAAGCCGGAAAACCTGCATCATTCAAGCAAGTCTTGACGCGGCTCCGGCAATGACGCTTGAATGGTCCCCACCTGACGCCCCAAGAAATCAAGCAATCCATCGTCGCCGCAGGCCTCGAGGTGTATCGGACGACCGGTCAAGAGGTCATCATCGCCGAGCGGGTCCGCGACAACCTCATCCTCGACTCGGGCGTGCGCGTCCGCGCCGGCAAGCCGATGGAGGTGCGCATCGTCATGGGGCTCCGGCGCGGGCAGTACCCGAACGAGTCCGACGAGCAGGTCTTCGCGCGCCTCCGGCAGCTCGCGGCGCCGGCCATGGGCCGCGGCTTCGCCGAGGTGCAGACGGGCCAGGCGCCGGTCAGCGATCCGGCGGACTCCAAGCGGACGCTCGACACGTTCTTCGAGCTGATCCTCGGCAAACAGGAGCCCGAGGTGCCCGCGATGCTCGACCTCGTGCGCTTCGCTCTCGAGGTCGCGCAGACCGCGGTCTCGCGCCACTGAAGAGCGCGAACTGAACTGTCCGGTTTGGCGTGGGAAAACAGGCGTGTTACGCCTGGCCCCGCGATGCTCGACATGTTCCGCAACAAGGGCCTTCAATCGGCCATCTACGGCATCCTCATCGTCGCGACGGTGATCGTGTTCGTGGTTCAGTTCAATCCCAGCGCCGGGAAGAAGTCCGCCCAACTGACGCAGTCCTGCGCCGCCACCGTCCACGGCACGTGCATCGAGCCGAAGGACCACAAGGCCGAGTTCATGCTGCTCGTTCCGTTCGATCAGCACGGCGCACGGCTCATCGGTCACGCCAAGCAGATGCACATCCCGCAGATCGCCCTCGACGGGCTCATCGAGCGGCAGCTCCTCATCGAGGAAGCGCATCGCATCGGCCTGACGGTCAGCGACGACGAGATCAACGACGCGATCATCAGCGGCTTTCTCCGCGTGAGCATCCCGGCCGACAAGCCCGAGATGCAGACCGCGCTGCAGCCGCCGGCGATCGACGGGCGGCGCTACTTCGGCTTCTGGTTCCGCGACCCGAAGACGAAAGACTTCGACATGAAGGTCTACGAGCGGAACCTGAAGAACCTCGTCGGCGAGTCGGAGGTCGAGTTCCGCCAGTTCGAGTCGGACGAGATCCTCGCGGCGAAGATGCGCGATCTCGTGCGCGCGCCCGTCCGCGTGAGCGAGCCCGAGGCGCTCCAGTCGTACCTGAACGAGAAGAGCCTCGCGGTGCTGACGTACGTCGAGGTTCGCCCGCAGTTCGTCGCGCGCTACTCGACGCAGCCCAACATCACGGACGCGATGGTCGAGGACTGGGCGAAGAAGCCGGAGAACGCGACGCTCGTGTCGTCGACCCTCGAGGCGCGCAAGAAAGAGACGCCCAAGGACGGCAACATCCGCCACATCCTCGTGAAGGTCGCGCCGACCGACGGCCCGAAGGAGCACGCCAAGGCGCTCGCGAAGATCACCGAGGCGTACTCGCGCATCCAGCGCGGCGAGCCCTTCGCCGACGTCGCCCGCGCGATCTCGGAGGACTCGTCGAACAAAAAGGGCGGCTCGCTCGACACCGAGAAGACCGACGGCTTCGTGCCGGCGTTCAAGGCCGCCGCCGGCAAGCTCAAGAACGGCGAGATGACGCAGACCGCGATCGAGTCGCAGTTCGGCTACCACCTCATCATGCGCGACGACGCCTCGCGCCTGGCGAAGGACGTCGCGCGCGAGCTCTTCTTCAAGTCGCGCAGCCACGACGCGGCGCGCGTGTTCGCCGAGCACATCGAGGCGGCGATCAAGGCGGGCAAGACGCCCGACGACGCGATCAAGGAGGAGACGGCGACGCTCAAGCCGATCCCGTTCATCAAGGTCACCGCGGACACGTCGCTCACGCACGCCAAGCCCGCGTCCGCGGGCGACGCCGGCGCCGACGCGGCGAAGACCGCGACCGCCTCTGCCGACGCGGGCGCGGCGACCAAGCCCGAGCCGATCCCGACCGCGCTCGATCCGAGCCAGGACGACGATCGCCCGCAGGCGCTCACGTCCAACTCGGTCCGTCGCGGCGGCGACACGCTCCCGAAGCTCGCCCCGGGCGACGCGGCGAACGTGCTCGACTTCGCCTTCACCGGCAAGGACGGCGACCTCATGAACCAGCCGGTCGCGATGGCCGACGGCGGCTACTACGTCGTCCAGCTCAAGAGCCACAAGCTCGCGACGCCGGAGGAGTTCCAGAAAGACCGCGCGCCGTACATGGAGCAGATGCTCCGCGCGCGGCAGAACGAGGCGCTCGCGCTCTACATGAAGCGACTGCTCGACGCGGCGCGCCCCGACATCCACAAGGACGAAGCGTACATGGCCTCGTGGACGTCGGACGCGGGCCCCGGCGACGACGACGAGCCGTGACCGCGCGCGCATGACCAGCCCCGCGGAGCTCGACGTTCCCTACGAGGTGCGCGAGCACGCGCGCGGCGGACGCGCGGTCGCCGTGCCGCAGCCGCACCTGCACCGCGCGCACCTCGCGCTCTACGTGCGCACCGGCTCGCGCTTCGAGTCCGAGGAGACGAGCGGCATCAGCCACTTCCTCGAGCACATGCTCTACCGCGGGAGCGCCAAGGTCACCGGCGCGCACGAGGTGAACCTCGCGTTCGAGCGGCTCGGCGGCTCGCTCTACGCCGCGACGCAGGTCGACTGGGCCGTGTACTCGGTGTCGATGCCGCCCGAGAGCCTCGACGCGGCGGCGGCGCTCTTCGCCGACGTGCTCTCGCAGCCGGTCTTTCCGGACATCGAGATCGAAAAGGGGATCGTGTGCGAAGAGATCCTCGAAGATCTCGACGACGAGGGCCGGCAGGTCGACGCCGACAACGTCTCGCGCGCCCTCATCTACCCCAAACACTCGCTCGGGCTCACCATCACCGGCACCGAGCGGCACGTGCGCGGGTTCGACCAGCGCATCTTGCGGGCGCACCACGCGCGGCACTACCGCGGCGAGAACCTCGTCGCGCTCGTGAGCGGCGCGGTCGACCCGGCGCACGCGCTCGACGTCGGCGCGCGCGTGCTCGACGCGTTCCCGGCCGGTCCGCGCGTCGCCGCGCAGGCTCCGCACCACGAGCAGGACAAGCCGCGCGTTCACTTGGTCGAGAGCATCGCGAGCCAGACCGAGCTCCGCGTTTGTTTCCGCGCGCTCCCCGAGGGGACGCCGATGCGCGGCGCGCTCGACGCGCTCATGCGCGTCATCGACGACGGCATGTCGACTCGGCTCTACCACCGCATCTGCGACGCGCAGGGGCTCTGTTACGACGTGAGCGGGACGTACGACGGCTACGAGGACGACGGCGTGCTCGATCTCTCGGCCGGCGTGCAGCACGCGCGCGTGGCGCAGGTGACCGGCGAGCTGATCGACATGATGAACGAGCTCGCCGACGAGGGGCCGACGAAGGACGAGCTCGACAAGGCGCGCGCTCGGCGGCTCTGGGATCTCCGCGCGATGCGCGACTCGGCCGAGGAGCTCGGCGCGCTCTTCGCGCTCGGCACGCTCTTTCGCCGGCTGCACGCGCCGCGCGAGCTCTACGACCGCCTCGCGCAGACCTCGGTCGACGAGGTCGTCGCGGTC
Organism: uncultured delta proteobacterium; assembly: GCA_963731595.1. Taxonomy (GTDB): domain Bacteria; phylum Myxococcota_A; class Polyangia; order Polyangiales; family Polyangiaceae; genus DASXHD01. The sequence continues at coordinate 573,869 of CAVSWE010000006.1, read as the reverse complement.
GCACGCGAGATCGTGCGACCGGAGCGACTGAACGTCGTCGCGGTCGGCATGCTCGAAGGCGCCGAGGGCAAGCGTCTCAAGTCGGTGATCAAGAGTCGATGCGCTAAGATGGAGCGATGAGGCGAGCTCTCGCCGCGATCGCGACGCTGTCGGCGCTCGCCGCGGCCTGCGCGCTCGCGGAGAGCGGTCTCTTGCCGGGCGACGGCGGCGCCGCGGTCGACGCGAACCTGCCCGAGGCGTGCGCGACCCTCGACGCGGCGTGTCTCGGGACGCTCGCGCAGAGCGGGGCGTGGACGCCGGTCGCGCTCGCCGACGGCGGGTGCGGCGCGGATTGGTCGGCGGTGCACCTGAAGACGAACCCGCACGACACGGCGACGTCGTGCGCGTGCGGCGCGTGCTCGGTCGTCGGCGCGTACGCGTGCGAGGCGGGCGTGCCGATCTCGGGCGGAAACAACTGCGGCGACAGCCCATTCCTGACGGCGACGCCAGGCCAGTGCTCGAACGGAAACGCGACGCAGCACCTCCAAGCGCACGGCGTGAACGCGACCGGCGCCGTCGGCTGCTTCGCGCCGAACGACGCGGGTACCGGCGCGTCGGCCGACGACTTCGCGGTTTGCGTGCCGAGCTGCACCGCGGATTTCTGCGGCGGCGCGAAGCAGTGCGTCATGGCCGAGGGCGACGTCGCGTGCCCGTCCGGCTTCGTCCTGGCGGCGCACGCCGGCACCGACGTGGACCCCGGCTGCGGCCCGTGCGCGTGCGAAGCCGGTCCGCCGGGAGCGTGCGGCGGAGTCGTGACCGCGTTCTACCAAAACGACTGCCACGCCGCCGACGACGCGGGCACGTTCGCGCTCGACACGTGCAACTTCATCTCGCAGCAATACAAGAGCGTCCACGTGGACTTGGTCGCGCCGGCCGCGTCGTGCGCGGTCACCTCGCAGCCCGCGGGCGACGCCTCGCTCGTCGGCGAGAAGACCGTCTGCTGCCGTTGAGCGGCGGGAAGGGAACCGCTCCGAGGCTGCGCGCAGGATATGCAGTGCCCGCAGGCGCGCGACGCGCTAAAATTTTCAACCGGTGACCTTCGCGGCGACTCTGTCGATCTCGATGGCCGTCCTGGCGGCGTTCCTCGCGTTCTTCGCAGCGAGGATTTCGCTCGGCCCAGGATGGCGCGAGCTCGCGCCGTTCTCGGTGGGCGCCGCGCTGGCCGCGATCTTCGCCGCGTGCGACGCGGTGTTCGCGCTGCAGGACGTGTCGGGCTCGACCATCGTATTCGCGTCTCGGCTCGCGCTCGCCGTCGCCGGGCTCCACGGCGTCACCTGGTACGTCTACTACGCCGCCCAGCACAAACGCGCGCTCACGCGCTTCGAGCGCGCCATGGTCGCCGCGGGCGTCGTCTGCGCGTGCTGCGCGCTCGTGCCGCGGCTCTTGATCACCGACACGCTCTACTCGCGGCCCTGCTGGGGCGTCGTCTACCGCGACGCCTACCCGACGTGGCTCGGCGACGTCGTCTGCGGCTTCTATTGCCTCGCGATCCTCGAGCTCGCGCGTCGCTACTTCCTCGCGTGGCGGCGCGGCGTGCGCGGCGCCTTCGCGCACTTCGTCGGCCTCGCGGTGCTCGTCCTCGCCGGCGTCAACGACAGCCTGACGAGCGCGTTCGTCTACGAGGGACCGTACCTGCTCGACGTCGGCTTCTTGGTCGTCGTCGGCTGCGTCGTGTGGACGCTCACCGTGCGCTTCATCGAGGCGGCGCGCTCGCTCGAGGCTCAGACGGCGCAGCTCCACGCGACGCAGGTCGAGCTCGTCAAACGCGAGCGGCTCGCGGCGCTCGGCGAGCTGTCGGCGGTCGTCGCCCACGAGGTGCGGACCCCCGTGGCCGTGATGTTCAACGCGCTCTCGGTCCTCCGGCGCCAGCGCTCGACGGTGGACCACGACGCGCTCATCCTCATCGTCGAAGAGGAGGCGCAGCGCCTCAAGCGGATGATCGACGACCTGCTCGCGTTCGCCCGACCGCAGACGCTCCGCATGGCGCGCGTCGAGGTGGGGCCTCTGGTCGCCGGCGCGGTCGAGGCGGCGCGCGCGTCGACCGAGGGCGGCGTCGAGATCGCCGTCGACGTCCCCGACGACGTTCCGCTCGTCGACTGCGACGAGCAGCGGGTGCGCGAGGCGATCATCAACCTCGTCACCAACGCGATTCAGGCGTCGCGGCGGCTCGAGCCGGTGCGCGTCCGCGTGACTCGGGACGGGCACCGCGTGCGCATCGCGGTCACCGACGACGGTCCCGGCATCCCGCGGGAGCTCGTGCCGCGCCTCTTCACGCCGTTCTTCACGACGCGGCCGACGGGCACGGGGCTCGGCCTCGCCGTCGTCCGCCGCATCGCCGAGGGCCACGGCGGCGAGGTGCTCTGCAATCCGAAGGGCCCGGGCGCGACCTTCGTCCTCGTGCTGCCGATCGACGCGGTGGAGGTCCCGGCGACCTTCGCCGAGGCCCCGCGTCCGAGCTGAGCGCGCATCGCGGTGACATCGAGGTAGCCTGCGCCCATGAGAGACTACGACCTCGCCACCTACGGCGACCGCATCGCCGACGACTACGACCGGCTCCACGCTCACCTGGATCCGACGGCCGCCGTCGACACGCTCGCCGAGCTCGCGGGCGGCGGGGCGGTCCTCGAGCTCGGCATCGGCACCGGGCGCATCGCGTTGCCGCTCGCGGCGCGCGGCGTCGCGGTGAGCGGCGTCGACGCGTCGGCGGCGATGATCGAGAAGCTCCGCGCGAAGCCTGGCGGGCAGGGGATCGCGGTTCACGCGGGGGACTTCGCCGAAGTGCCGGCGCCGGGACCCTTCTCGGTGATCTTCGTCGCGTTCAACACCTTCTTCGTGCTCGAGTCGCAGGACGCGCAGGTCCGCTGCTTCGAGAACGCCGCCGCGCGCCTCTCGCCCCACATGCACGACTTCTTCGCCGCCAACGCCTCCGACATCGCCTACGAGGCGTACTTCAATCTCCCCATTTCTCAGGGCGACACGCAGTCCTTGATCTTGCCGGGCACGACCAGCCCGAACGCGTCGGCGGCCTACGCCGCCCTCTTCTGACGGTCACGCCAAGTCGGAGACGTGGAGCTTCGCCGCGATCTCGACGCGGGACGTCGCCGCGAGCTTCCTCATGATGGCGGCGACTTGGTTGGCGATCGTGCGCACCGAGGCGTCGCGCTCCTTGGCGATGGCCGCGTTCGAGAGGCCGCGAGCCACGGCGACCGCGACCTCGCATTCGGCGCGCGTCAGCCTTCCCTTGCGCGAGGGCGTGAACGAGAGGAGCACGAGCTCGCTTCCGCGCGCGCGCAGCGTGCGGCAAGCGAGATCCTTCGGGACCGATGGGCGTTTGGCGGCGCGCATCGAGGATCACGCTACCACGGCGCGGCGCGGTCGGCGCCGCGCTTCAGCCGAGCCGTCTCCACGTCGTCGCGAGCTCGGCGCGCGATTTCGCCCCGAGCTTCGCGCGCGCGCGCTTCATCGCGGCGGCGACCGCCGACACGCTGAGGCCGAGCTGGTAGGCGATCTCCTTGTCGCGGTGTCCCATCGCCGCGAGCGCGACGACGCGCTTCTCTTGGGGAGCGAGCGCCTGGGCGCGCGTGAGATCGGGCGCGTTGCGCATCGCGAGGATGAAGCGCTTGCCGTCGGTGTCGAAGTAGTCGACGAGCGACCATCGGCCGGCGACGAGGCCCTGCCAGATTTCCATCGCACGCTCGGCGTCGTGCCGCGTCTTGCGCGCTTCGTCGCGGCGGCGCCGGCCGTCGTCGAGGGCGTCGCGGCGCGCGGCGGCTTCGCGCTCCGCGTGGAGGAGCTTGCCGCGCGGGGAGAGGATCGCTTCGGCGTCGCGCATCGAGTCCGACTTGCCGCGCGCGCGGAGGCGATGGCCGGAGCCGAGGTGAACGGCGACGCGCTCGAGCAGCGTGGTCTCCCTCCGGCCGAGCGACGCCAGCGCGAAGAGCCCGATCGACAAGCACATGCCGCGGCCGTCGGGGCCGGCGGAGACGAGGCCCATGCTGTCGACGACCGGCTCTCGCCACATCGCGCGCCAACCCGGGACGCTCGCGGGCGCGACGCCGCGCGCGCCGAGCTGGCTCGCCGTGCCCGCAGTGGTGCGGCCGAAGAGCCGCGCGAGGATGCGCGGGTCGAGCCGGCGACGAGCCTCGAGCCAGGTCCTCTTCGCGGCGTCCGGGCCGCGCACGTAGTCCGAGCTGCACGCGTCGAGCGCGAGACCTTCGGGCCGGTGGCTCCACGCGTACTCGAACCACGTGCTCGTCCGCGCGCCGGGGACGATGCGCGCTCCGTGCTTCAAGAGGGCGCGCACCCACGCTTGTCCGCTCGCCTCGCTGTCGTAGGCGGCCTCGACGAGATCGAGCAGGGCGGCGTGATCGAGACGTAAGGCGGTCATCGATGCGCCAGGCAACCTACACCGCCGCGAGCCGTGGCGCTCGCGTCTTGGCCCCGAAATGACCATGGAAGGAGCGACTCTTTTTTGCGAAACTAAAACCGCGGCTGCGCGGGGGGGGGCGTCTCCGGCGCTGGTCGAACGGTCACCGACGGACCGTTCTGGGCCTTCAATCGCTCCCGGCGAAGAACGCGATCAGCGCGTCGGCCAGCGCGGCCGGCGCCGTCCAGTGCATCATGTGCCCCACCTCGGGGAGATCCACGTGCGTCACGCGCGCGAACGCCGCGAGCCGAGCGGCTTCGTCGGGCACGCGCCAGCCGAGCGCGCCGCCGCTCACGTAGAGGACGGGGCACGCGACGCGCGCCGCGAACGCGCGGAAGACGTCGGCGAAGAACGGCATCGGCGACGTCGTCTTGTGGAGCGGATCGTAGCGCCACGCGCCGTCGCGGAAGAGGAGCGCGAGGCGCGTCGCGAGCACGTCGCGCGGGACGCGCGGGTGCGCGGCGAGCAGTCGGCGCATCGCGTCCTCTTCGGTCATCGCCGGCGCGCCCTGCTGCTTGCCGAGATCCTCGAGCCACTTCGCCATGCGGAGCGGCGCGTCCTCGGCGCGGTGATCGATCGGCCCGACGCCCTCGAGCACCGCGAGCTTCTTCACGCGGTCGGGGCGCGCGCCGGCGTAGAGCGTCGCGACCGTCCCGCCCATCGAGTGCCCGACGACGAAGCACGGCTCGCGCACGAGCGCGTCGACGTCCGCGACGTAGTCCGGGAAATGATAGTAGCCGCCGCCGCGCACGCGATCCGAGTCGCCGAACCCGCGCAAATCGGGGGCGATCACGCGGAGGCCGCTCGCCGCGAGCGCCGGCGCGACGAGATCGAAGCTCTCCGCTGCGTCCATGAACCCGTGCAGCAAGAGGCACGTCGCTCGCGGGGATTCGGGCGCCCACTCGACGACGGAAAGCTCGAGCCCGTTGCCGCGCACGCGAAATCTCTTCATGCGCGAAAATCTACTCTGTAGTCTGCCCGTCGTGCGCACCATCACATTGATCCCGGGGGACGGCATCGGACCGGAGGTCACGAACGCGGCGCGCCGCATCCTCGACGAGACCGGCGTGAAATTCGACTGGGAGGTGCACGACGCGGGCGCCGCAGTCGCCGAGAAGCGCGGCACGACGCTGCCGCCGACGAGGTGCTCGAGTCGATCCGGCGAAACAAAGTCGCGCTGAAAGGGCCCATCGGCACGCCGATCGGCAAAGGCTTTCGCTCGGTGAACGTGACCCTGCGGCAGACGCTCGACCTCTACGCGAACGTCCGCCCCATACGCAGCTTGCCGGGCGTCGAGCCGAGGTTCGAGGGCACCGACATCGTCATCGTGCGCGAGAACACCGAGGACCTCTACGCCGGGCTCGAGCTCGATGATCATGCCGGGCATCGCGCAGAGCATCAAGCTCATCACCGAGAAGGGCTGCACGCGCATCTGCGAGTACGCGTTCGTCTACGCCGAGAAGAACGCGCGCAAACGCGTCACGGTCGTCCACAAAGCGAACATCATGAAGCTGTCCGACGGGCTCTTGCTCGACTGCTTCCGCAAGGTCGCCCAGCGTCACCCGACGATCGAGCCGGTCGAGATCATCGTCGACGCGTGCGCGATGCAGATGGTGCGAAATCCGAACAAGCTCGACGTCATCGTCACCGAGAACCTCTACGGCGACATCCTGAGCGATCTCGGCGCGGGGCTCGTCGGCGGGCTCGGCATCGTTCCGGGCGCGAACATCGGCGAGGACGCGGCGGTCTTCGAGGCCGTCCACGGGAGCGCGCCGGACATCGCGGGGCAGGGGATCGCGAACCCGACGGCGGTCGTCCAGAGCGGCATCATGATGCTGCACCACCTCGGCGAGAGGGCGGCCGCCGACCGCGTCGAGCGCGCGCTCCTCGCGGTCTACGCGAGCGGCGTTCGCACGGCGGACCTCGGCGGCAAGACGACGACCGACGAGCTCACTCGGGCAGTGTGCGACGCGATGACGTGAAGAGGGCGCGGCACGCGCGCGCGCTCCCGAGCGCGCAGCCGCGCTCGTACCACTTGAGCGACGCGTAAGCGTCGCAGGCGCCCTCGTAGTCTTTCCCCACGCCCGCGCACCCGTCGCCGTCTCCGGCGATGCAGCGATTGAGCGAGTCGAAGACGTCGGGCGCCCACTGCGCCTTGCAAATCGGCGCCGCCGGCGGCATCGCCATTTCGTGGCGTCCCGGCTTCGGCGGCTCCGTCAAACCGAGCGACGCCAAGAGCAGCATGACGATCGGCATGCTGCCTGGCGCTGCAAGAGCGGTTCCTCTAAATCGGACGAGCGCGATTCGGAATCGCGGTCGTCCGATTCAGGTCGTGTCTCACGGGGCGGCACGCGCCGCCACGCCCCGAAAAACGCGGCTTTTCGGGGCCCCACCCACGCGGCGCTCGCTCACTCGCGAAATCGGCGTTCCACAATCGTGAACGCCGATTTTAGTGGGCGATCCAGTAGACCACGCCCGCCATGATCGCCATCATCACGACCGCCACGGCAAGCTGAAGCGGACGCGACTTCATGTCCGCGTCTTCCGCGGGCTCGCGCTCGGTCGCGTCGACCGCGTCGTCGCTCTTCGCCTCGGGCGTCGCCTCCTCGGAGGCGGGCGGCGGTCGGTCGGACTTGATGTCCGTGTTCGGGCCGGCCTTCACCACCTCGAACGTCTGCGTCACGGTCTCTTCGTCTCGGTAGACGACGAGCTCGTCGCCGCTCGCCTCCGCCAGCACCACGGTCGAGTTGTCGTCTCCGCCACGGTCGTTCGCCGTCTCGATGAGCTTGGCGCACGCCTCGTCCAACGATTTCGCCCCGCAGACGATCTCGCGCATCTCCTCGGGCGTGACCTTGTTGGAGAGCCCGTCCGAGCACAGCAGCAGACGGTCGCCGCGCCGGAGGCCGAGCTTGCCGACCGCGATGCTGAGGTTCTTCTGCTGGCCGATCGCCTGGAGGATGATGTTCTTGTGGGGGTAGTGCTGCGCCTCTTCCTCGGTGATGGCGCCGCTGTCGAGCAGCAGCTGAACGAAGCTCTGGTCCTTGGTCATCTGGCGCATGCGCCGGCCGCGGAGCAGGTACGCGCGCGAATCGCCGATCTCGGCGATGTAGGCCGTTCGGCCCGTTGACGAAGACCGCGGTCAGCGTCGCGCCCATCCCGCGCTTGCCGGGATCCTTCGCCGCCTCGAACACCTCTTCGTTTGCCTTGGTCACGGCGTCTTCGATGATGTGCGTGATCGCGGTCTTGCCCTCTTCGCTGTCGGGTGCGCTGTCGACGAGCACGCGGCGAAGCGTCTCGACGACGAGCGCGCTCGCGACCTCGCCGGCTTGCTCGCCGCCCATTCCGTCGGAGACGGCGAGGAGAACGCCTCGCGCCTGCACGTCGAAATCGGTGGGTTGGTCGGCTTTGACGCGGTCGCCTCGATTGAGATCCGCGACGACGTACGCGTCCTCGTTGTTCGTGCGGACTTTGCCCACGTCGGTCTTCGCGGCGACGACGAGCTTGATGCCCATGCGCCGAGGCTACACCACTTCTCGCGCGGACAGCCTATTGATGTTGAAAGTAGTTTTCAATTTCATTATGGTTGCGCCGGGTCATGCGGAAATCGCTTCTTTTCCTTGGGGTGACGGCCTTCGCGGCGGTCGCCCACGCGACGCCCAAGCCGCTGCCGTTCACCTACGGCGCCGACACCAACCCGAAGGGCCAGGGCGAAGTGGAGCAGTACGTCGATCTCGTTCCGGTCGTGGCCGTCGGTGGCGACGGCGCGCCGGCGCGCGTCCTCGCGACGCAGTTTCAAACCGAGGTCGAGTACGGGCTCACGAAGAACCTGGAGCTCGGCCTCTACGCGGCGTTCATGCCGAGCGCGTCGGGTTACGCCGCGGTTCCCAGCCTCACCGAAGGCACCGGCGCCAAACAGCGACTTCGCTGGCGCCTCGCCGACCCGGGCGACTGGCCCGTTGACGTCGCGCTCTACGGCGAGATCACCGAGTTCACGAACGAGATCGAGCTCGAGTGGAAGCTCATCCTCAATCGCCGCTTCGGTCGCCTGCGGCTCCTCGCCAACGCGTGGTTCGAAGAGGAATTCTATTACGAGGGCGTGACCGAATTCGTCGCGAACCCCACCGCGGGCGTCGCCTACGAGGTGACGCCGACCGTCACGCCGGGCATCGAGTGGTGGATGCGATGGGACAGCGGCGGCGATTGGAACGGGGGCCCGCACCACTACGTCGGTCCGACGATGCGTCTCAATTTCGGAGACTTCTTCTGGACGGCCGGCCTCTACGTTCGCCTCGACGATCTCGGGCGTCGTCTCGCGCCCGGCGAAGACGCCTTCGGCGCGATCTGGTTTCGCTCGATCGTCGGCTTCGGTTTCTAAAACCGTTCCTTCGGCTCGTCGGCGCGGAGGACGCGCACCTTCGGCAAGACCTCGTGGACGAAGCGGTCGCGGACGTCGATCGCGCGCTGCGCGTCGCCGTCGCGCGCGGGGACCGCGACGCCGATGACGAGGCACGCGCCCGGCCACGCGGGATATATCGCGTACGCGATCGACTGCTCGCCCTGCTCGACGAGCGTCGCCGCCTTCGCGTCGAGGGTCTCGAGCTCGGCGATTTTGTCGTCGCCCCACGGCGTGGCGGTCGGCGGATCGCGGTGGATCGTGATGTCGTACGCGTCGATGAGCGGCAGCGCCCACTTCTCGAAGCTCTGCGCGCACGCGCCCGGGGCGGTGTTGTCGGGGACGTGCGTCACGTACCCGCCGACGACGGCGTGGTGTCCTTGCCCGTAGCGGAAGCCGAGCAGCGTCGGCACGCCCCAGAATTTCACGCGCATCCAGTGGGGCGCGTCGGGCAAGGGGATGCTGACCGCGTACTGTTTGTCGGCGCGCCAGCCGAGAGGCGCGAGCTTCAGCTCCTCGAGCGCGGCGGCGTGCTCCTTCCCGCCGCTGCCGCCCTCCGACGCGCGGCCGTCGTCCTCGGGAGGCGAGGCGGCGACCACGGCGCGCGCCGGCGGGGGCGCCGCCGACGAGCACGCGAGCTCGAGCGCGGCGAGCGAGAGCAGCAACAGACGCATCGTCTTCATGATGGACGAAAACCGCGAAAGTTCCATTCCGCGCGCGTGCACGAAGGCTCCCGATGAGGTAAACGTCTCCCCCGAAATGGTGCAAATTCTCGATTCCGCGGGCAAGCCGACGACGATTCAGAACAGCCACCTCTCGAAGTGGGTCGACGAAATGGTCGCCCTCTGCAAACCGGAAAAAATCGTCCTGTGCGACGGCTCGGACGAGGAGAAACGCCGGCTCACCGAGCTCGCCGTTTCGCAGGGCGTGCTCATCCCGCTCAACCAGGAGAAGCTGCCCGGCTGCTACCTCCACCGTTCGAACCCGAACGACGTCGCGCGCGTCGAGAGTCTCACCTTCATCTGCACGAACACGAAGGACGACGCGGGCCCGACCAACAACTGGATGGCACCCGAAGGAAGCGTACGCGAAGCTCGGGAAGCTCTTCGACGGCTCGATGTCGCCGCTCCAAGCGCCGGCGCACCACAAAGGGCCGCACGATGTACGTCCTCCCCTACGTCATGGGCCCGCTCGGCTCGCCGATGGCGAAGGTCGGCGTCGAGCTCACCGACAGCGTCTACGTCGTCGCTCAACATGCGCATCATGACGCGCATGGGGAAGTGCGCGCTCGACATGCTCGGCGCGTCGAACGACTTCAACCGCGGCCTGCACTCGATGCTCGACTGCAACCCCGAGCGCCGCTTCATCTGCCACTTCCCCGCAGGACAACACGATCTGGTCGATCGGCTCGGGCTACGGCGGCAACGTCCTGCTCGGGAAGAAGTGCCTCGCGCTCCGCATCGGCTCCTGCCTCGGCAAGAAAGAGGGCTGGCTCGCCGAGCACATGCTCATCCTCGGCGTCGAGTCGCCCGAGGGCGAGATGACCTACGTCGCCGCGGCGTTCCCGAGCGCATGCGGCAAGACCAACTTCGCGATGATGATCCCGCCCAACCGCTTCAAGGGGTGGAAGATCTGGACGGTCGGCGACGACATCGCGTGGATGCGCGTCGGCGACGACGGGCGGCTCTAGGCGATCAACCCGGAGGCGGGCTACTTCGGCGTCGCGCCGGGCACGAGCTACAAATCGAACCCGAACGCGATGAAGACCGTGATGAAGGACACGATCTTCACGAACGTCGCGCTGACGCCGGACGGCGACGTCTGGTGGGAGGGCAAGGACGGCGAAGTGCCCGACGAGCTCACCGACTGGCAGGGCCGCCCGTGGAAGAAGGGGTCGACCGAGAAGGCCGCGCACCCGAACGCGCGCTTCACCGCGCCCGCGTCGAACAACCCGGTCAAATCGCGCTTCGCCGACGATCCGCAGGGCGTGCCCATCAGCGCGATCATCTTCGGCGGCCGCCGCGCGACGACCGTGCCGCTCGTCATGCAGGCGCTTCAACTGGAAGCAACGGCGTCTTCTTCGGCGCGACGCTCGGCTCGGAGACGACCGCGGCGGCGACGGGCAAGGTCGGCGTCGTGCGCCGCGACCCGATGGCGATGCTGCCCTTCTGCGGCTACAACATGGGCGACTACTTCGCGCACTGGCTCGAGATGCAGGCGCAGATCGACTACCCGCCGAAGGTCTTCCTCGTGAACTGGTTCCGCAAGGACGCCGAGGGCAAGTTCCTCTGGCCGGGCTTCGGCGAGAACATGCGCGTGCTCAAGTGGATCGTCGATCGCGCGCGCCTGCGCGTCGGCGGCCAGGAGACGCCGTTCGGCTGGGTGCCGAAGGCGGGCGACCTCGATCTCTCGGGCCTCGATATCTCGCCCGACAGCGTCGACGCGGCGACCGCGCATCGATCTCGACGAGTGGCGAACCGAGCTCGACTCGCAGCGCGAGTTCTTCGACACGATCGGCGACCACATGCCCAAGCCGCTCAAGCTGCAGCGCGAGATGCTCGTCGCGCGCATCGAGAGCATGCACGGCCGGTGGAAGGCGTCGCAGGCCCGAAAGAGCTGACGCGCGCGCCTCCAAAGTTTTCGGAATTCCCACACGCCGAGGGGATGCTGCTCTGCGAGTCGTTGCACGCGACGCCGGGGCCGGGCTCACCACGCCGAGAAGCACGCCGCCGCCGGGAGCCGCCTTCATCCTCGAAAGGTCAGCGCGCGGCGTATGATCGTTCGTGGCGCATCGTCCGAGCTTGGGTCGGCGCGCCGGTGCTCGCGCTCTCGTGCGGTCGACGCATCTTCGCGCAAGGCTCAGACGGTTGCGCGCCCTTGCGATCGGCGTGAGGATGGACGCGGTGACACCGACCGAGGGGATGCAGATCACGCCGTCAGTGAGGCTCGTTCAGCCGCTCGGCGCGGGTGGAATGGGCTCGGTGTGGATCGCGGACCACGTCGCGCTCCGGACGCAGGTAGTCGTCAAGTTCATCTCTGCCGATCTCGCGACCGACGAGGTCATTCGCTCCCGATTCTCGCGTGAGGCGTCCGCGGCGGCGGCGGTCAAGAGCCCGCACGTCGTCCAGATGCTCGATCACGGCGTCGTCGACGGTCTGCCCTTCATCATCATGGAGCTGCTCGAGGGCGAGGATCTGCGGCGTCGGATCGACCGCGATCGCGCGCTGCCGCTCGAGGAGCTCGACTCCATCGTCGCGCAGGCCTGCAAGGCCCTCGGCCAGGCGCACCGCGCGGGCATCGTCCACCGCGACATCAAACCGGACAACATCTTCCTCTGCCGGAACGACGGCGACGTGTTCGTGAAGCTGCTCGACTTCGGCATCGCCAAGAAGGACGACGCGGCGGGCACCCTCGACGCGACGAAGACCGGCACGCTCGTGGGGACGCCGTATTACATGAGCCCGGAGCAGGCGTTCGGCGCGAAGGGGATCGACTTTCGTACGGACCTCTGGTCGCTCGGCGTCGTCGTGTTCGAGGCGATGACCGCGAGACGCGCGTTCGACGGCGACAATATCTTCGCCCTCGGGCTCGCGATCACCCAGGAGCGCCTGCCGGTGCCGTCGGAGGTCAACCTCGCTCTCCCGCCGGCGATCGACGCGTGGTTCGCGCGCGCGTGCGCGCGGGACGTCGCGAGCCGGTTCGGCTCGGCGCGCGAGATGGCCGAGGCGTTTCACGCGGCGGTCACCACAGCGGGCGCCGGGCAGGCGCGCTGGTCCCCGACGACAGCGACCCCGACCCCGACCGCCGCGGCGCACACGCTGGGCACGACGACGGCGCCTACGAGCCAGCGTCTCCCGGCCGGCGTTCCTGGTCCGGCGGGACGACTCGCCGTGGTCGCGGGCGCGACGGCGATCGTGATCGCGATCGGCGGAGGGGTCGCTTGGCACTTTCGGGTCGCCGCGCCGGCCGCCGCGTCCTCCGCTCCCCCCGCGCCCACGACGCCCGCGACCGCGACGCCCGCCGCGATCGACGCCGCGGTCGCGAGCGCCGCGCCCTCGGCGACGACGCCGCCCGCGCCGAGCGCGCCGCCCACGCTCAGCGCGACGGTCGCGAGCGTCGTCAAGACGACGCATCCGGCGGTTCCCGCGCACGCGACGCAAAAGCCCCCGCCGCCTCCCTCGAAGCCTGTCGCCAACTGCAGCCCGCCGTACTATTTCGACAGCGCCGGCAACAAGGTCTTCAAGAAGGAATGCCTCGGTCCATGACGACACGAACCCGCGCCGCGACGATCGCGACGCTCGTCGCGCTGGCGGCTCCCGTCGCGCGCGCGGCGGGTCCGAGCGTGGACGACTGCATCGCCGCGGACACGAGCGCGCAGTCGCTCCGTCGCGCCGGCAAGCTCCGCGAAGCGCGTGAACAGCTCATGGTCTGCGCGTCGTCCGCTTGCCCGGCGATGGTGAAGAGCGACTGCACGCAGCGAATCGACGAGCTCGATCGCGTCCAGCCGACGATCGTCTTCGAGGTGAAGAACGCGGCGGGCCAGGACGTCAGCGACGTCTTCGTGTGGATGGACGGAAAGCCGCTGGCGTCGAAGCTCACGGGGACCGCGCTCGCCATCGACCTCGGAGATCACGAGTTCGCCTTCACCGCGCCGCGGTACCTCCGGTACGTGCAGCACTTCGTCATCGCCGAAGGACAAAAGGATCGACGCGAGCGCGTCACGCTCGCCGCCGCGCCGCCCGCGACGAAACCGGAGACGACGCCCGCGACGAAGCCGGAAACGGCGAAGCCGGAGACGACGCGACCGTCGATGCCCGAGCCCGTCCACCGCGAAGAGCGCACGTCGGCGAGCCCGCTTCGCGCCGTCGGCATCGCGACGCTCGCCGTGGGGCTCGTCGGGATGGGCGTCGGCGCCGGCTTCGGCTTCGACGCGATCTCGAAGCGCGACGCTTCCGGTTGCCAGCAAAACGTCTGCGCCGATCAAACCGCCGCGAACCTGCTGATCGACGCCAAAGGGTCGGCGACCGCCTCGACGGTGCTCTTCGTCGTCGGCGGCGTGCTCGCCGGTGGCGGCGCGCTGATGGGGTTGCTTGCGCCGTCTCGCAAGGTCGAAGTGACGCCGACGGTCAGCGTCGACTCGGTCGGACTCGTCGTGCGCGGGGTGTGGTGATGAGGCCGACACGACTTCACGCGGTCGCCCTCGTCGCCTTGGCGACGCTCGGATGCTGGGGCTGCGCGAACATCCTCGGGATCGGCAATCCAATCCTCGCGGACGGCGGCGGCGACGGCGGCAAGGACGTCGTCACCGACGTCCGTGACGGAAAGGCCGACGTCGCCGCGGACGCGGGCTGCGCGAGCGGGTTGGCGTGCGAGGTGTGCGACGTCAGCGGCTACACGCCGCCAGCAGATGGGCAGGCCCACCGTCATGACGAACGCCTGCACGCAGGCTCAGCTCGCCCAGTTCGTGAACGCGTGCGTGGTCCCCGGCGCCACCACGACGTCGTGCAACGACTGGCAGGCGGACGCGGGAGGGACCTGCATCGGTTGCCTCTTCACCGAGCAGTCGGCGAGCGCGTGGGGCCCGGTCATCTGCAACGGCGGCTGCTCGCTGAATTACGGGGGCTGCTTGGACCTCGAGCTGAATCAGGTCTCGCTCGAGAAGCAGAACGCTGGCGCCGGCTCGTGCGGAGACGAGCTCAGCGCCGACTTCCTCTGCCAGGACTACGCGTGCCTCGCGTGCAATCTCGGCTCGCCGGATTACGAGACCTGCACCGCTTCGGCCGTCGCGAACCAGTGCAAGAGCTACGTCGACCAGGCCTACGCCGCCTCGGCGTGCGCCGTCCTCTTCGGAGACGCCGCGCCCCCCAGCGCGGCCAAATGCACGCCGATGCCGAACGCGACGGACGACCTCGCCTTCGTGAACGTCTTCTGCGGGTCCGGTCCCTGAGCTCGGGGCGCGGCTCCCCGTCAGTGCATGGTCAACATCTTGCGCGATGCGACCGCCGAGCGTCGGCGTCTCGTATTTTCCCGGCGCGCGGCGGTGGACGTCGAGGCCCGGCGCGAAGACGATGTCGTCGGTGTCGCCGCGGGAGGCATCGCTCCATCCGAGCGGGGATTGCGGCGACACCCATGCCCTGGGCTCGGCCTTGCCGCCCGCTCCGCGCACCTGCCAGAAGCTGATCGCGGCAAGCTGGGCGTCATCCGCCGAGCGCAGGTCGAAGCCACGTACGGCGCCGGCGCCGAGCACGATGACGTTCTGCGACCGGCGGCGCGACCTTCGCGCCGAGCGTGCTCGGCTCGATGCTCATCGACCCCTCTTGCGGGAACGATCTCACGAAGACGGCTCCACGTCACGTCTCGTCCCGCGCTCGCGCCGCCCGGTGCGGAAACGTGTTGCCGAAGCGCGCCGCGCGCATCACGAACTCGTGTGGATCGGGACGCGCGAACGAGTCCGCGCCGCTACAGCTTCGGCAGCACGGCGGCGATCGTGACCAGCATGGGGATCATCGTCGGCTTCGACGCCGCGATGCCGCGCGGCACGGTCATCACCAGCCTGCTCATCATCGCGCTCGCCGACAACATCAGCGACTCGCTCAGCATCCACGTCTACCAGGAGTCGGAGAAGCTCGGAGGCAAGGCCGCGTTCCGGGCGACGCTCACGAATTTCGGCGCGCGGCTCCTCGTAGCGCTCAGCTTCGTCGGGCTCGTCGCGCTGATTCCGCCTCGGTGGTCGGTCCTCGTCTCGCTGACCTGGGGCCTTCTTCTCCTTTCAGCGCTCACGTTCTCGGTCGCGCGCGCTCGCGGACTGAAGCCCGCGCCGGAGATCCTCAAGCACGTGGCGGTGGCTGTGCTCGTGATCGCGGTGAGCCGCGCGGCGGCGGCGGCGATCTCCGCGTGGGTGCCGAGCTCGGGCTGACCTCGGCCCCGCTGCGATGGCCTCACGTGCCACCAACGCCACTGCGCCACGCGCCGTTTCATGATCTTCCAAACTTTTCGAACCTCGAGACGTGTCAGCCGGTCTCGAAGAAGTGCGGGTAGATCTCGCGCCAGACGCGGACCATCTCGTCGTACGGAAAATCGTCGTACACGCCGCGATCGCGCAGATAGCGAAGGAACGCGCGGCCGCGGGCGTCGAAGGGCTGGAGCATCGCGTCGTTCTCGCCGTCGAACTCGAGCGGCGCGACGCCGAAGAACGCGCAGAGGCGGGCGTCGAACGCCGGGGTGAGCTTGACCGTGCGGCCGCCGATCTGCGCGACGGCGTATCCGTGGAAGGCGAAGACGTCGGTCTTGAGCGAGTCGAGCAGGCGCTGCGTCGCGAGGTGGTTGGTGACGTCGACGAAGCCCAGACGCGTCGGGATCCCGGCGGCGCGGAGCGCGGCGGCGAGCAGGATCGCCTTCGGCACGCAGAACGCGCGGCCGCGCGCGAGCGTCGCGCTCGCGGTGAGATCGTCGGGCGTCGTGGGCATCGCGTACGGGTCGTAGCGAACGCCGTCGCGCACGGCGACGAAGAGACGCTGGGCGCGCTCGACGTCCGTGTCGGCGCCGGCGATCGCGTCACGCACGAAGGCCTCGACGGCGGGGTGCTCGTAGTCGAGGTAGCGCGTGGGGCGCAGCGTGGGGTCGGAGGACAAGCCCCGAATCTTGGCACGCCGCGCGGGGATTGAGAATCGCAACGCGTGCGGTCGTGCCCACGCGCGCAGAGATCCTCGCCGAGCTCGGGCGGGCGGCGAACGAATCGTTTGCGCTCGCCGTCGCGTGGCACGCGCTCGTCGCGGCGGCCCTTGCCGCGCTGCTGCTCGGCTGGCGGCCGTCGCGGCGGCTCGCGCGAGAGCTGCTCGTCGCGCCGGTCGCGTCGGTGAGCGCGGTCGCGTTCGCGTTTCAGAATCCGTTCAACGGCGTCGTCTTTGCCGCGCTCGCAGCCGTCTTGCTCGCGCTCGGCGCCCGGCGCGACGATGCGGACGTCGCGGCGCCTTCGCGCGGCGCGCTCGCGGCAGGCGCGGCGATGGTCTCGTTCGCGTGCGTGTACCCGCACTTCCTCGCGGGCTCGCCCGTGCTCTACCTCTGGGGCGCGCCGATGGGCGTCGTTCCGTGCCCGACGCTCGCGCTCGTCGTCGGCTTGGCGCTCGCTGGCGGGCTCGGGGCGTCCGCGTGGTCGCGCGTGCTCGCGGCGGCCGGATTCGCGTACGCGCTCTTTGGCGTGCTTCGTCTCGGCGTGGGGCTCGACGCGCCGCTCCTATTCGGATCGATGGCGCTCGCGGCGTCGCCGTCACGCCTTCTCGTGGAGACGAAGCGGACCGACGAGGCCGGCCGCTTGCGCAAGCACGTGAACGTCTTCGTCGGCGAGGAGCCCATCGCCGACCGCGATCACTCGACCGGCAGCGGAACGAATGACGGAGGAGGCGAGAGGACGAATCCGCCGTCTGGGGTGAAGGGAGCGTAGGTCGAGATCTGGATGCGGCCGACGGCGCCGCCCGCGCCGCCACCGTATCCGGTCGATCCCGGCGTGGCGCCTCCGGTCGCAGCGGTCGTGCCCGCGCCGCCGTTGCCGCCCGCTCCGTAAGTGCCACCGCCGGCGACGCCCGGCGCGGGCGTCGAGCTGATCGAGCCGCGCGGAGCGTCGAGGCCGCTGCTGCAGTTGCCTGCGCCGCCGTTCGCGGCCAGGCCCGCGTCTCCGAATGCGACGACCGCCGGCGCCTCGACGAGGATCGCGCCGCCCGCGCCGCCGCCGCCGTTTTCGTTGAAGGTGCCGTTGCCCGCTCCGCCGCAGCCGCCTGCGTTCACGCCGGACGCTTTGCCGACGCCCGCGGTGATCGTGATCGTTCCGTTCGCGAAGAGCGCGATCGCGCCGCCGCCCGCTCCGCCGCTGCCGCTATAGAGGCCACCACCACCGCCGCCGCCGCCGCCGCCGAGCAACGGATCGAAGCCGCCGCTGAACGGTGCGCCGCCTGCTCCGCCGTGGAGCTCGCCGACGCCGATGCCCGGCTCGTTGTTGCCGCCCGTGCCGCCCGCCGCGCCGGAGCCGCCGCCGCCGCCGCCGCTTCCGCTGCTCGACCCTTGCACGCCGCCGCCGCCGGCGCCGAGCCCGGTCCCGTTCGTGTTGTACGCGCCACCGCCGCCGCCACCCGCCGTGGCGCCGCACGCGAACCCGAACGGGCCGGTGTCGACCACGTTGACGACGCCACTGACGAGGATGTCTTGCTGCGCGACGAGCGCGACGGGATTCGGACCCGTGAAGTGGAATTCGCCGCCGCGGAAGAACAGATTCTTGAACACGAAGACGCCGAGCTTGTCGGTGCCCGCGTCGTACGAAGCGAGGCGATAACCGATGCCCGTCGGCCCATCGACTTGCATCACCGAGGCGTTGGAGTTCGCGGGGCGCACCGCGCCGTTGTTGGCGCCGTTGCTGACGTCGTCGATCTCGCCCGTGTCCGTGTGGAAGACGTAGGACGGGGTGTTCGTGAAGCCGCCGCCGTTGCCCGCGTCGGCGGGGAAAGGATCGAAGTCCTTGAGGCCGGTGGCGGTGAAGTCGCCCGGCTCGACGAGGCCCGTGGGATTGAAGACGCCGCAGTGCGCGCTCGCGTCCGCCAAGCAGCCGAGGGAGCATTTCGTGTCGGTGGCTAGGCCGCCGTTGCATGCGCGCAAGGTGCTCGCGTCGGCGACGCACCCGGGGACGCACGGCGACGAATCGCTGGCCGCGTCGGCTCCCGTCGTGCCGTCGGCAGCGTCGGGGCCGAGAGATCCGTCGGGAGCGCCCGAGCCATCGCCGACGCAGCTGAATATCGCCGCAGGAACGAACACACAGAAACCCAACAAAGTCCGCCGAAGCCGCATCCTCGGCATGGTAGCCGAACTTCGGCGCGACGGACGGATTTCGGGGCTACGCCGGGCGGACAGCCCGCCAAAAAACGGACAGACGTGCCGCGCTCGTCGAAGGGAAGCTCGCGTCGCACTTCGGCGTACGACGGTGTGTGAACGAACCCGGGTTCACGCGTCGAAAAGACGTCGCCGCGCGCGAGCTCGCGTGGGCTCTCGTCGGCATGCTGGCCAAGGCGATGGAAGAGAGCCGCTGAAGGGCGCGTCGCTCGTCACGGCCAGTAACGCGCCACCGCGAAATCGTAGACGCCCGCCGATTTCATCGTGGCGGCGATCACCACGACCCGTCCGTCGCTCTGCACGGCGACGAGCTCGCCGGTCGTGGTCTCGCTCGCTCCGCCGATGGTCGTGGCGACGAGCCCGCCGTTGCCGAAGGTCGCGTCGAGCACGCCGCCCACGTCGAGCCGCTCGATCCACACTTGATTGGGCGTCGCGCCGACGTTGCCGGACGGGTAAGGATACCCGACGCTCAGGATGTCGCCGTTCGACTGCCGGGTGATCGCGAACACCGGGCCCGCCGGGATTGACGCGACGCCCGCCGACTAGATTGTCGCCGGGGGGCTGGTCTTCGCGAACAACGGCAGCGAGATGCCGGGAGGGTTCGTCTCGCGCTACTCGGCGAGCGGCGCGCTCGACGTGACGTACGCCCGGCGCCGAACGTGGTGTCGAGCGCGCCGGCGGGCGTGAGGCGCACGACGTAGATTCTTGCCGCCGGCGAGCACGCTCTCGACGGCGAGCAGCACGTCGTCCTTCGCGTCGAGCGTCGCGGCGTCGAAGCGACCGAAGTTGGTCGTCGTGAGGAAGTTGGCGACGACGCCGCCGTTGCCGTAGAGCGCGTCGAGCGAGCCCGCGGGACCGCGCACGACGAGGTCCATCTTCGCGCTGCCGCTGAGCGCGCCGCTTCCGGCGAGGCCGTCGAACGACAGGTGCGAGATCCCCTGCGGCGTGGAGCTCGAGAGCGCGAGGGTCAAGTTGCCGGAGCTCGAGTCGGTCGTGATGGTGAGCGGGTTCGCCGTCGCACCCGCGGGCAGGCCGGACACCGTGAAGGCGACGGCGCCGGTGAAGCCGCCGGTGCGGGTCACGTTCACGGTGACCGGAGCGCTGCCGCCTTGTTGGAGCGTGAGGCTGGGCGGCGCCGACACGGTGAAGCCCGGGGCGGCGGAGCCCTCGCCCGGCGCGTCGAGCGAGCTCGTGTCCGGCGCGCCCGAATCGCCGGCGCCGCCGAGATCGTCGAGCGGCGTGAGCAAGCTGCACGCGCTGAGTAGGGCCAGCATCCCAGTGAACGACAGCACGAGGCGTCTCATCGGCGGTATCTCGGCGATTATGCGCGAAAGGCGCGACGCTCGCCATCTCGTCGGCACGCTGCGTGTCAGTCAGCGCAGCGTGACTTCACTTCGTCGTGTCCGAGGTGCTTCTTCGCCCACGCTCGGGGCGCGAGATGCTCGTCGCGCGCATCGAGAGCATGCACGGTCGGTGGAAGGCGTCGCACGAGAGCTGACCGCTCAGGGGCAGGTGGCCGCGTCGTCGCAGCTCGTCGCGGTGCAGTCGACGCCGCCGTTGCACGCGTTCTGCTTGCAGTACGTGGCGCACGAGCCGCCGCTGCAGGCGACTGTGCCGTGGCAAGCGTCGTAGCCGGTGCAGCACACGTGCGACGCGGCGGCGGTCGTCGTGACCTTGCCCGCGCACGCGGTGTCCGCGGGGCACTCGACGTTGCAGCTCTGCGCGGCGTTGCAGGTGACGTCGTCTCCGCACGCGCCGTAATTGACGCAGTCCACGGTGCACTTTTGCCCGGAGCAGCCGATCGGGTGCGTGCACGACGAGCCGCCGTCGCACTCGATGTCGCACGTCCCCGCGTCGCACGTGATGTCGTTGTCGCATGCGCCGTAGCCGGAGCAGTCGATCCCGCAGCCCGAGCCGCCGCAGTGGATTCTTGTCGCCGCACGAGAGGTCGCCCTTGCACTGCACCTTGCACGCGCTCGAGGTCGTGCAGTCGATCGTGTTGCTGCACGATTGATAGCCGCACGCGACGACGCAGGGCACGTTGGGAGGGCACTTGATCGCGTCGCTGCAGCCGTTGTCGGCGGTGCAGTCGAAGTAGCAGACGCCGCCGTCGAGGCACGCGCCGCCGGCGTCGGCGCACTCGGCGGCGCAGAGCGGCCCGTAGTCGACGAACGTGTCGGGCTCGTCGAGCGCGTCGGCGACCCCGGCGTCGCCGTCGGCGCTCGGCGTGGCGTCGCCGGCGTCGAGGGTCGTCGCGTCGCCCGCGAAGACGTCCGGACCGCCGGCGTCCGTGCCGAGCAGCCCGCTCTCTGCGATGCCGCAGGCGCAAGCGATCGACGCGAGCAATGCGACCCAGCCCCGGCGCATGACCTCAGCATAGCGCGCGATTTCCGCGTGCGTTCGTGGCATTTTGCGGCGGGTGCGCGAGCGCTGTGGACCGCGTCGGAGCGGTGATACCATCGGCCCGATGGGCGTCGGCCAAGCGCGAGAGCAGCCGCCGATCCCGCAGTTCGTGGGGCGATACGAGGTGCTCGTCCCGATCGCGAGCGGCGGGATGGCCACGGTGTACCTGGCGCGGTCGCGCGGCGCCGGCGGTTTCGCGCGGGAGGTGGCGCTCAAGCTGACGCACCTCCACCTGCGCGAGTCGCAAGAGTTCGAGTCGCTCTTGCTCGAGGAAGCGAAGCTCGCGTCGTCGATTCGGCACCAGAACGTCGTGTCCGTGCTCGACGTGGGCGACGATCCGCTCGGGCTCTTCCTCGTCATGGATTACGTCGAGGGCGACACGCTGAGCGGTCTCTTGAGGCGCGCGCGCAACGACGGCTTGCCGCTCGAACGCGGGCTCGCGATGCGCATCTTGCAGGACGCGCTCGCCGGCTTGCACGCCGCGCACGACACGTGCGACGGCGACGGCCGGCCGCTCCACCTCGTGCACCGCGATTTTTCCCCGCAGAACATCCTCGTCGGGACCGACGGCGTGACCAAGCTCACCGACTTCGGCATCGCGAAGGCCGCGTCGCGCGCCGGCAACACGAGCACCGGCATCCTCAAAGGCAAGATTGCGTACATGTCCCCCGAGCAGGCGAAGGGCAGCCCGCTCGATCGACGAGCCGACGTGTGGGCGGCGGGCGTGCTCGCTTGGGAGATCGTGACGGGCAGGTCGCTCTGGCCACGCGATCAAGAAGACGTGTCGACCCTCATCAAGCTCGTGACGACGCCGCCGCCGCGCCTGCGCGAGCTCGACCCCGGCGTGAGCGAGGCGCTCGACGAGACGGTCGCGAAGGCGCTCTCGATGGAGCCCGGCGATCGCTGGCCGACGGCGGAGGCGTTCGCGAAGGCGCTCGCTGCGGCGTCGCCCGCCGGAAGCGTCGAGGACCTCGCGGCCGCGGTGCGCGCGCTCGCCGGGCCGAAGCTCGAGCATCGCCGCGCGCAGGTGCGCTCGATGGGCGCGCTGCGCGCGAAGATGGGCGAGATCACCGAGGCGTCGGTGATGACGCCGAGCGGAATGCAGCCACGCGTGCCTTCGCGGCCGATCTTCGAGGACCCCGACGAGAGCGACGCGACCGAGATCCTCGCCGAGCCGCCGGTCATGCGCGCGCCGAGCCCGCCCGCCGAGCCGGGCCTCGAGCGGCGGAAGAAGGCAGGCTGGCTCGCGCCCGTCGCCGCCGTCGCGATCGTGGCGCTCGGCGTCGCCACGCTCGCGCTGGCCGGGCGCCGCCCGAGCGCGCAGTCGACGAAACAAGTTGCAACTGCAACTAATTCCGCCGAGCCCCGACCGGAGCCCGCCGCGTCGGAGCCGTCGGCTACCGCCACGCCGACGGTCCCTACGGGCGTCGCCACGGGGCACGTCGTGGCGACGGCTCCCGCCACGGGAACGGGCGCGCCCACGCCCACGCCGACGGTTGTGCCCCGCGGGCCCGTCGCACGTCCACGGGCACTCGCACGCCGTCCCGACGGCGACCTCGCGACTGGCGCCGAGCCCGTATTGATTCGGTCTCCGGGTCGCCGGGCATCTGGCTTTCGCGTCGACGCTGGGCGATGATCCCCACGTGAAGGTTCGCTTGGCCTCGGCCCTCGCGCTCGCGCTCGCACTCGCGGCGCCCGCCGCTCGCGCCGACCGCGAGAAAGCCGCTGCCGCCTACAAGAGCGCCGCCGCCGACTTCGCGCGCGGCGCGTTTGCCGACGCCGCCGCGTCGTTCGAGAGCGCCTTCGCCGAGGATCCGCGCGGCGCGAGCGCGTACAACGCGGCGCTCTCGTGGCAGAACGCGCACGACGACGCGCGCGCGGCCGACGACTTCGCGCGCGCGCTCGCAGCCGGCGATCTCGGCGACGCGCTGCGCACCAACGCCGTGAAGCAACTCGCCAAGCTCGAGGCGACCCTCGGTCGCGTCTCGATCTCGGGTCCCGCCGGCGCGCGGTTCGCGCTTGCCCACGCGCGCGGCGCGCCGCCGGCGATCGTGCACGTCGCGCCGGGGCACTACGTGGTCCACGCGACCTTCGAGGGCGGCGCGAGCAGCGACGTCCCGGTCGACGTCGCGGCGGGCGCGGAGCAGCACGTCGACGTCGCCCCGCCTCCGCCGCCGACGCCGCCACCTCCGCCCGCGCCGCCGCCCGAGATCGTCCGTCGCGAAGGCCTTCTCGGCGCGCCGACCGCGGGGGTCTCGATTGGCCTGCTCGGCGGGGCCGTGGTGGGCGCGGGGTTCGCGATCGGGCTCGGCGTCGCGGCGATTGACGCGCTCGACGCGTACAAACAGACGGGCTACTCGTCCCAGGCCGCGCACGATCACGCGACCGCGCTCCGCGACGCGTGCAGCGTCGTCATCGTGTCGGCGTCGGCGCTCGCCGCCGCGGGGCTCGCGCTCTTGCTCACGATCCATCGCGTGCACGTGCGCGCGTCGGTCGGCGTCGGCTCCTTCGCGGTCGCTGGCGTGTTTTGACGCTTCTTCACGGGCCGCGCGCGCCGAACGGCCCTATGCTCTGACCCGTGGCGCGAGGTCGATTTTCCGAGCCCCTCCCCGAGGACGCGCCGCGCGTGCCCGCGGCGCGAGCGCGAAAGCTGCTCGTTCGCATGCTCTCGCTCGCGAAGACCGAGTGGCGCCCGCTCGCCGCGGGTCTCTTCTGCCTCGCGCTGGCGAGCGGCGCGAACCTGCTCTTCCCGCAGGCGATTCGCTTGCTCGTCGACGGGGCGCTCGCGAAGGGCGCGAAATCGTGGTGGACGGTCGACCGCGCCGCGGTGTTCATCTTGGTGCTCGGCGTCGTCGCGGCGATCGCGGGGGCGACGCGCTTCGTCCTCTTCACGGTGACGGGCGAGCGAATCGTCGCGCGCCTGCGGCAAGCCGCGTACGGGTCGCTGCTCGAGCAGGAGATTCGCGTATTTCGACGGCCACAAAGTCGGCGACCTCACGAGCCGCCTCGCGACCGACACGACGGTCCTGCAAAACGCGGTGAGCGTGAACCTCTCGATGCTGCTGCGGAACCTCGCGGCGGCGCTCGGCGCGGTCGTGATGCTCTTCTTCACGTCGTGGCGGCTCACGCTCTTGATGCTCGCGGTCGTGCCGGCCGTCGCCCTCGGCGCGGTCGTCCTCGGGCGACGCGTGCGGCGGCTCTCGCGCGACGTGCAGGACGCGCTCGGTCACGCGTCGTCGGTCGGCGAGGAGAGCCTCGCGGCGATCCGCACGGTGCGCGCGTTCGCGTCCGAGTCGCGCGAGTCCAAGCGTTACGCCGACGCGATTGAGCGCTCGTTCGAGCTCGCGAAGAAGCGCACCGTCGTGACGGGGGTCTTCATGGGCGGGGCGATGACGGCCGCGACCGCGTCGATCGCGCTCGTCATGGGCTACGGCGGGCGTCTCGTGACGAGCGGCGCGCTCAGCATCGGCCAGCTCACGGCCTTCCTCGTCTACACCATCGTCGTCGCCTTCTCGCTCGGCGCGCTCGGCGATTTGTGGGCCGACTTCATGCGCGCCGCGGGCGCGGCGGAGCGCATCTTCGAGATCCTCGATCGCGAGCCGGGCATCCCGAGCGCCGGCGGCCTCGTCCCGAGCGAGGTGACGGGCCGCATCGAGTGGTCGCACGTCTCGTTCGCGTACGCGTCTCGGCCCGAGGTCACGGTTCTCGCCGATCTCGATCTCTCGGTCGAGCCGGGCGAGGTCGTCGCGGTGGTCGGCTCGTCGGGCGCGGGCAAGAGCACGGTCGCCGCGCTCCTCTCGCGGCTCTACGACCCGACGCACGGCGCGCTCCGGCTCGACGGGCGCGATCTGCGCGAGCTCGACCCCAAGTGGCTGCGCCGGCAAATCGGCGTGGTCGCGCAGGAGCCGACGCTCTTCTCGAGCAGCATCGAGGACAACATTCGCTACGGCCGCACGACCGCGACGCACGAAGAGGTCGAGCGAGCGGCGCGCGTCGCGAACGCGCACGATTTCATCTCGCGTTTCCCCGACGGGTACGCGACGCGCGTTGGCGAGCGCGGCGTGCAGCTCTCCGGCGGCCAAAAGCAGCGCGTCGCCATCGCGCGCGCTGTGCTCAAGGATTCCGAAGATCCTGATCCTCGACGAAGCGACGAGCGCGCTCGACGCGGAGAGCGAGCACCTCGTCCAAGAAGCGCTCGATCGCCTGCTCGAGAACCGCACGACGCTCGTCATCGCGCACCGTCTCTCGACGGTGAAGAACGCCGACCGCGTGCTCGTCCTCGACGGCGGGCGCATCGTCCAGCAAGGCACGCACGCGGCGCTCGTGGCCGAGGCGGGTCTCTACCGCAAGCTCGTCGAGCGCCAGTTCGTCGCGGCGTGACTATAATCGGGGCGTGCCCGAGCTGCCGGACATCACCGTCTACGTCGAGCGCATCGCCCAGCGCACGGAAGGCAAGGCGCTCGAGGCGATCCGCTTCGCCTCGCCCTTCGTGCTGCGCACGGCGGTGCCGCCGATTCGCGACGTCTTCGGCAAGCGGGTCGTCGGCGTCCAGCGGCTCGGCAAGCGCATCGTCCTTTCGTTCGAGGACGATTACCTCCTGGTCATCCACCTGATGGTGGCCGGCCGCTTCCGGTGGGAGGACCGCGGCGCGAAAATCCCGGGGAAAGTGGGCCTCGCCGCGCTCGATTTCGAAACCGGGACGCTCGTCCTCACCGAGGCGAGCTCCAAGAAGCGCGCGTCGATTCACCTCGTCCGAGGGCGCGACGCGCTGCGCGATTTCGATCCGGGCGGGCTCGAGGTGATGGACGCGCCGCGCGACGCGATCGTCGCGACGCTCTCGCGCGAGCGGCACACCCTCAAGCGCGCGCTCACCGACCCGACGATCTCTTCAGCGGCATCGGCAACGCGTACTCCGACGAAATCCTCCACGCCGCGAAGCTCTCGCCGCTCAAGCTGACGTCGCAGCTCGCGCCCGACGAGTGGACGCGCCTCGTGGACGCGACGAAGCGCGTGCTCGCCGAGCGCACGGCGGTCTTGCGCGAAGAGTCGAAGGACGGCTTCCCCGAGCGCGTCACCGCGTTCCGCGAGGACATGGCCGTGCACGGCCGCTACGGAAAGCCGTGCCCGGTCTGCGGCACCAAGGTGCAGCGAATCGTCTACGCCGACAACGAGACCAACTACTGCCCGACGTGTCAGACCGGCGGAAAGCTCCTGGCCGATCGCTCGCTCTCTCGTCTCCTTCGCGAGGACTGGCCGCGCAGCCTCGACGAGCTCGAGGAAAAGCGCCCGGCGCTCGCGACGATGCCGGCGAACCCCGCGCGCAGCACCAAGCCAGCGAAGAAACGGTGAGTCGCGCTGACCGTGGGGTCGGAGGCGCAAACCCGCCGCAGAGTTGCTCCAAAGCGCGCGCGGAGCATGTAGCGTTTCGCGGTTTTACTGTAGAGTCGCCCACCATGAAGCATCTCCGAGGGGCTCTCTTTTTGGCCTGCGTGCTCACCACGGCGGCGGCGTGCGGGGAGCACGAGCTCGGCTCGAGCTCGCTGCGGGCGGTCGTCTCGACGGACCTGGTGATCAGCCAAGTTTACGGCGGTGGCGGCAACACCGGCGCCACGTACACGAACGACTATGTCGAGCTCGTCAACATCGGCACGACGACGCTCCAGATGTCGAATTATTCGATTCAGTATGCCTCGGCGGCCGGCAACTTCTCGAAGACCTCGTCGACGCTTTATTACGACTTGCCCGCGTTCTCGCTCGCTCCGGGCCAGTATTTCCTCGTGGAGCTCGCGTCGGGCGGCACGAACGGTGCCGCGCTGCCGACACCGGACGCGACCGGAACCATCAACATGAGCGGCACGAACGGCAAAGTCGCGTTGACGTTGCAGGCAAACAAGCTCGACGCGTGCGGCATGGCGAACACTCCGTGCAACGCAACGGACTGGGTCGACTTCGTGGGGTACGGCGGCACCGCGTCGCAGTACGAAGGCACGGGCGCAGCCCCCGTGATGTCGAACACAACCGCCGATTTCCGTGCCGCTTGCCAAGACACCGGCGACAACAGCGTCGATTTCACGAACTCAGCGCCGAGCCCGCACAACTCGGCTTCCACCTTCCTGTCCTGTGTGGCGGACGGCGGCGCAGATGCCGCGATGGATGGCGGCATCATCCTCGTGGACGGCGGCACGGACGCCGACCTGGACGCGGCCCTCGACGCGGACCTCGACGGCGGCGCAGCCGACGCGGACCTCGACGGCGGCGCGCCCGACGCGGAAACGACCGACGGCGGCACGACCGACAGCGGCACGACCGACAGCGGCACCGCCGACGCCGGGTCGACCGACGGCGGGCTCCCCGGCTTCGATGGCGGCACGAAGGACGCCGGTGCGAAAGATTCGGGCGCCAAGGACGCTTCCACCGACGGGCCTGGCGAAGGCGGCGGCGGTGGCTGCTCCTGCGAGGTGCACGGCGCGTCGACGACGCCGGCGTGGATGGGTCTCGGCTGGGCCGTCGGTCTCGCCGCGCTCGTCCAGTCGCGGCGCCGGCGGCGCAACGGCGCGGCGTGACCTAGAACGGCGCCAGATTGAGCGTCGCCATGACGACCACGCCGCGCAGGTCTTGGGCGGCGGTGGTCGGGAGCAAGTAGCCACCCTCGAGGGCGACGCGCACGGCGCGCGACGCCCACGGGTGCACGCCGGCGAGCGGCATCGCCCAGCCGAACGGGCCCGCTTGCTTCTGGTACGCCAAACCAGTTTGAGCTCCAACGAACGGCAAGAGGTAGCGGCGGCCGGGCGAGCGCGACGGCGTCGACGTAGAAGCGCCCGTGGCTCGGTACGAACAGGCTGCCCTGGTCGGCGAACGAATAGAGGACGAGCTCCACGCCGCCGCCGGCGAACGCGCCGAGGTCTCGGAGATTGTTCGGCACGAAGAGCGCCGCGGCGTCGCGTGGCGCGGGGAGCGGCTCGACGACGTCGAAGCGCACGGAGTCGAAAGCGTTCGACGGGTTACCCGGCCGCAAGAAGTCTACGGAGTCCACTCATTCAAAGAGCAGGTCACGTGATTGCAGCATTACGAACGAGCTCCACGTCGTCGTCACTCCGTCGTGATAGTCGGCTCGCGACGAAAGACTCATCGGCGGTTACGCGCAACCTGTCGATCTCCGCGAGGCGAAAATAGGGATCTTCGTCCTCGATTGCCGAAGCGCGAGGATCTCGTCGCCACGGTCCGTTGCAGCGATTGCGGCGTAATCTGCCGACGGCACTCGGCAACGTCCGACGCCAATACTTTCTGCCGATATCGCAAAAGAACGATTTCGCCAATGAGCGAGCGCCGCCTGGGTGGGGCTATTTTAGAATCCAATGAGGCCGTGCTCAATATGAGTATGACGCAGGGAGGGCCTCTCCCAGCCGTTCTTGTACGCTGCATCGCATCCAATCCTCGAAGAGGCGCTCCAGCGCTCCTTCGTCATCGTGTTTCCAGAATCCATTCGATGCGAAGGGTGCGGCGCAGCGATCGATGGGCAGGGAATTTCGGGCGAAAATGAGAGCGCACACGAACGTGCGCGCGTTCCTCGCACGGTTGGGCTAGGTTGATGATCATCATGCGAACTTGGATTCCGTCGGCCTTGGCGGTCTTTCTTGCGATCTTCGGTGGCTGCGTCGGCGACGACTCCAACGTCGGACCGCCGGATTCAGCCGGCGACGCCACCGCTCCCGACTCGTCGCCGAACATCGACTCGAGCGCGGACGTGGCGCCGGACGTGTCGTGCAGCTGCACGGGCAAGACGTGCGGCACGGACGGGTGTGGAAAGTCGTGCGGGACGTGCGCCGCGGACCAGTCGTGCAACTCGTCCGACCAGTGCATCTGCAAGACGTCGGGAATGACGGTCTGCAACGGCACGTGCGTCGACCTCCAGACCGACAACGCCAACTGCGGCGGGTGCGGCCTCACGTGCACCGCCTGCAGCGCCGGCGAGTGCCTGGTCCAGCTCGCGTCGAACATCCCGCACGCGTCCGGCATCGCGATCAACGCGATCAAGGCGTACGTCACGAGCTATCAAGCGAGCGGAAACATCTATTCGATGTCGCTGAGCGGCGGCGGGCCGACCAACCTCACGCCTGCCAACCCGCAGAACGGGCCTTTCGGCATCGTCGTCGACGCCCAATACGTTTACTGGACCAACAACCTCGGCAACACAGTCGCGAGGATGCCGCTCGGCGGCGGCGTGGCTCCGACCACGGTGGCGTCCAGCCAGTCGAGCCCGACGGGGATCGCCATCGATTCGAACAACCTCTACTGGACGAACGCGAGCACGCCGGGTCAGGTCATGAAGGCGGCCCTCTCGAACCTCGCCGTTGCGACGCTCGTCGGAGGCATCAACGGTCCGGTGGGCATCGCGGTGGACTCGACCTACGCGTACGTCGCGCTCGAGTCCGACGACTACGTGATCAAGGTTCTTCTCTCGAACGGTTCGGTCGCCGCGCAGGTCACGGGGTTCCAGAACAACCCGTACTGGCTCGCGATCGACTCCACCAACGTCTACTTCACCAACCAGGCGACCAGCGGCGACGCGCACCAGGTGGCGCAGAGCGCGAGCATGAACGCGGGCATCAGCTTGGGCGCCGCGAACCAGCCGCAAGGCATCGCCACCGACGGCGCCAACGTGTACTGGGCCGCGGGTAACACGATCTACAAATCTGCGGTCGGCGCGACCAACGGCGGAAAGGCGATCGCGACGAGCCAGAGCGGCGCCGCGTTCGTCGCGGTCGACGGGACGAGCGTCTATTGGACCAACGAGACCGCGGGCACGGTGATGAAGCTCACGCCGAAGTGATTCTGGCCTTCACCGCGGACGGCGCGCGTCGGTCGTGAGACGACGTCGAGCGCGTCGCCGACGAGAGTCGCGGAGGATCCAGGGATCTCGCGTCAGGCCGTCTTCTTCTTCGCGTAGGCGAGGCGCGCTTCGGCGATCGCCTCGCGGTTCTTCTGGGACCAGTCGAGCAGCGCGCGGAGCGGCTCGATGAACGTACGGCCGACCGCGGTGAGCTCGTAGTCGACACGCGGAGGTACGGTCGCAAAGATCGTTCGCGTCACGAGGCCGTTCTCTTCGAGGTGCTTGAGGGTGAGCGTGAGCATGCGTTGGGAGATCCCGCGGACCGCGCGCTGAAGCTCGTTGTAACGGAACGATTTCTGCCGCCCGAGCGCGCCGACCACCATGATGGTCCACTTGTCCCGTACGAGCGCGAGCGCTTCGTTGGCCGCGACGCACCGCTTTTCCCTTTGTTCCTCCACGCGAACCAGTTTGTTCGTAGCCCTCACGAATGTGCCTCCTTGTGCGCGCTCGCGCGAACCATCATTTTAGCGTCCATGACGGAGCCCTTGCGAATCGCGATCGTGCTGGGTAGCACCCGAACCGGGCGTTTCGCTGACCGGCCGGCGGAGTGGCTGATGGGCATCGCCAGAAAGCGCGCAGGGATCGCGTTCGAGCTCGTCGACCTCCGCGACTACCCGATGCCCCTCTTCGACGAGCCGATGTCGCCGCTGCGCGCGCCGCCGAAGAACGAGGTCGCCCGGAGGTGGGCGCGAAAGCTCGCCGAGCTCGACGCCTTCGTGTTCGTCACGGGCGAGTACAACCACAGCATCCCCGCGTCGTTGAAGAACGCGCTCGACTACGTCTACGCCGAGTGGAACCGCAAGGCGGCCGCGTTCGTCGCCTACGGCAGCGTCGGCGGCGCTCGGGCCGTCGAGCAGCTGCGGCTCATGCTCGTGGAGCTTCAGATCGCGCCGATCCGCTCGGCGGTGCACATCGGTCGCCCCGATTTCATCGACGTGCTCATGAACGGCAAGACGCTCGACGACCTCCCGCACCTCGCGCAAGCCGCCGAGCTGATGCTCGACGATCTCATTTGGTGGGCCGCGGCCCTTCGCGCGGCGCGCTCGGCGTAGAGTTGGCTCTAAAAGCGTAGCCTGAAATGAATCGACTTCGGGCGGGTGAGCTGGTCGAAGCCGAGGGCGCTGAGGCTCCAGCCGCGGCCGGAGTTCTTGACGCCGGTCCACGGGAGCGCGGGGTCGACCGAGTCGCAGCGGTTCATGTAGACCGTGCCGTACTCGAGCGCGCGGGCCATGCGGCGCGCGCGATCGGCGTCGCTGGTCCACACGCTCGCGGTGAGGCCGAGGCTCGAGTCGTTCATCTTCGCGAGCGCCTCTTCGTCCGAGTCGACCGGCGCGACGACGACGAGCGGGCCGAACGACTCGCGCTTCATGAGATCCGCGTCTTGTCCGACGTCGGCCAGGAGCGTGGCCTCGAAGAATCGGCCGTGCCCGCCCGCGTTCGTCGGGAGGCCGCCGCCGACGACGCGAGCGCCTTTTTGCTTCGCGTTCGCGACGAGAGCTTCGAGCTCCGGGACGTGGTGCGGCTGCGCCACGGGGCCGAGCGTCGTCTCTTCGCTCCTCGGGTCGCCCATCGCGTACGCGCGGACGAGCGGCTCGCACGCCTCGACGAAGCGCGCGTAGAGCGAGCGGTGCACGTAGACGCGCTCGACCGCGCAGCAGCTCTGGCCGCAGTTGTAGATGCAGCCGTCGACCACGTTCTCGACGGTCTTTTCGAAATCGCAGTCGGGCGCGACGTAGGCCGGGTCGTTGCCGCCGAGCTCGAGGCCCACGTTCACGAAGCGCTTGGCCGCGGCCTCGGCGATGCGATGGCCGCCGTAGACCGAGCCGGTGAAGACGACGTGATCGACGCGCGAGTCGCCGACGATGCGCTCGCTCGTCGGGTGATCGCAATCGAGGGACTGCACGAGATCCTTCGGCGCGCCGGCTTCCTCGAACGCGCGTGCGAAGTGCATCCCGCAGAGCGGGCTCCGCGGCGAGTGCTTCACGACGACCGCGTTGCCCGCGAGCACCGCGGGCATGACGACGTTGACCGCCGTGAGCAGCGGGTAATTCCACGCGGGCAAGTCGAGGACGACGCCGAGCGGCTCTTTCACGATCCGCCGGTCGAAATTTTCCTTCGGCACGACGACGTCGGCGAGCGAGGGCTCGGCGATCTCCGCCATGTGCCGCGCGCGCTGCGCCATGCCGGCGACCTCGTTTCGACCCTGCGCGACGGGTTTGCCCATCATGCGCGAGATGTCGAGCGCGATCTCCTCCTTGCGCTTCTCCATCGCTTGCGTCGCGCGCTCCACCAGCGCGACGCGCTCGCGCACCGAGGTGCCGCGAAAGGCGCGAAAGGCGCGCCGCGCGCGGTCGAGCACGTCGTTCACACGCGCGTCATCGGCGAGCTCGACGGAGACGGAAGGCTCGAGGGTGTAGGGATCGTCGACGGTCAGCTTGGGCATCGCGCGGCAAGCATAGCGCTCTACGTGCGCGCTTGCCGCAACGCGCGGAAGGTCGCGTACGAGCCGAACAGGAGCAACGCGAAAAACAACGCGAACGCGTGCGGCTGCGGGTGTCGCCACGGCGGGACGAAGCGGTCGACCGCGGTCGTGACGAGCGTCCACGGGCTCGAGACCACGTCCCACGAGTTGAAACGCAGGAATCGGCCGAGGTAGACGCCCATCCCCGAGAGCCAGCAGGCGGCGAGGACGGTCGCGCTCGCGAACGCGCGGCTCGTCGACCTGCGCAAGACGTCGTCGACGAGCGCGAGCGACATCAAGCCCGCGAGCCACGACGTGCCCGCGAACGCCATCACGAGCGGCAGGTCGTACCACCAGAGCTTGTCGCCGCCGAGGTGCACGACGTCGGTGAGCACGTACGGCGCGTTCGGAAAAAAGACGAGCCAGCCCAGCCCGAGCACGACGAACGCCGCCGAGACGCGCCGCGTACGGCGCCAATGAATGTGGAGAAGCCGCGCGAACGCGTACGGAACGATCGCGAGCACCAGGTTCCAGGCCATGAACACGAACCACATCGACCCGGTGCGGTGCACGCGCAGCGCGAGCGCGGCGATCGACAGGCCACAGCCGGCGGCGAGGATCCACGTGAGCCGCCGGATCGGGGTCGGGAGCGCCGCGAGCATTGCGACTTAACGTACGTCGCGGCGCGGACGTTCGCAGCACGTTCCTGGTAGGTTCTCCCGTCGGTGGTGCGCGGCGAGGAATTCGACTGGGTGATCGTCGGCTCCGGTTCGACCGGCGGCGTCGCCGCCGTTCGTGCGACCGAGAACCCGCGCGTGCGCGTGCTCTTGCTCGAGGCGGGCCCGGATTACCCGACCGCGATCCCGCCCGACCTGCGCCGCGGCGGGCGCAACTCGGTCTCGCGGCACGACTGGGGCTACGGCCACGTGCCGAACCCGGCGCAGCGGATCCCGTTCGTCTTCCCGCGAGGGAGGGTCGTCGGCGGCTCGTCGTCGGTGAACACGTGCATCGCCCTCCGCGGTCGGCCGTACGATTTCGACGAGTGGGGCCTCTCGGATTGGACGTGGGAGAAATGTCTCCCGGCGTTCAAGCGGCTCGAGACCGACCTCGATTTCGACGACGAGTGGCACGGGCGCGCGGGGCCCATCCCGATCCGGCGGCACCCGCGCGAGGAGCTCTTGCCGTGGCAGGCGGCCTTCCTCGATGCGTGCAAAATGCAAGGAATCGAGGACTGCCGGACCACAACCACCCGACCGCGGGCGGCGCTGGCCCGCACGCGATGAACAAAGTCGGCGGCGAGCGCATGAGCGTGCTCCGCTGCTACCTGACGCGCGACGTGCGGAGGCGCGAGAACCTGCGGGTCGAGGCGGGCGTGCTCGTGCGGCGCGTTCTCTTCGAGCGGCGAGCCGTCTCGGGGCTCGAGGTCGAGCGCGACGGGCGCGTCTCCACGATCCGCTGCCGGCGCGTCGTGCTCTCGGGCGGCGCGATCAACACGCCCGGCATTCTCCTCCGCTCCGGCGTCGGGCCGCGCGCCGTCGTGGAGCGGCTCGGCGTCGAGCTCGTCGCCGACTCGCCGTCCGTCGGCGCGCGCCTCCTCGATCACCACGGCGCCGCGATCTTCTTCGTGCCGGTTCCGGGCGTCGTCGACCTCGACGACCCGCTCATTCAAACGCTCTATCGATTCACCAGCGAGGGCAGCCCGCACCCGAACGACATGCAGATCCAGGCCGGATCGCTCTTGCCGTTTCCGTGGGTCACGATCCCGCTGGTCTCGCTCATGTGTCAGCTCGGAAAGCCGCGCGGACACGGCGAGCTCCGCTGGGCGAGCGCCGATCCGCACGAAAAACCGCGCATCTTGTCGCACGTCCTCGAGACGCGCGAGGACCGCGACAAAGCGATCGCCGCGCTGCGCCGCGCGTTCGAGATCGCCGAGAGCGCGCCGATGAGGTCGCTCGCGCGCATGGTGTGGCCGCGCCGCTCGACGCTCTTCTCGGACCGCATGCACGACGCGATCCTTCACGCGTGCGACTCCGGCTATCACCCGTGCGGCACGGTGCCGATGGGCGACGCGGCGTCGTCGGCGACCGACTCGCGCGGCCGCGTCCGCGGCGTCGAAAATCTGGTGGTGGCCGACGCGAGCCTCTTCCCGACGGTGCCGAGCGCGAACACCAACCTCACGTGCATCATGTTCGGCGAGCGGTTCGGCGAGTGGCTCGCGCGGGGAGAGGTCTGAGGGGGCCCCACCCCGCACGTGCTCGGCCTTCGGCCTGCGCGCGCGCGGTCGCCCCCAGGGCGTCGGCTGCGCCGCCGCCGGGGAGGAGTAGGAGAGGGCGCGGGGGAGCGGGGCGGCGCGAGGGGGCGTCGTCGCGAAGGTGCACGTACGCCGCGAAAGAAGCGCGTCGGCCGAGCCGCGGACGCGATGGCCCGGGCGGCCGTCACGCTTCTTTCGCTCTTCGGTTCCATGCACCTCCGCGACGACGCCCCCCTCGCTCTTCACGCTCATCCAGTTCGCGCGCGCGCACCGCAAGGCGCCGACGCGGAGTGAAGCGATGCTCTGGCGGGAGCTCCGCGGGCGGAAGCTCGGGCCTTACTTTCGCAGGCAGGTCGCCGTGCGAGTAGCACGGCGACATTCGTGCGCGGCACGTCGCACCCGCTCGGCGGCGCGTACATCGTGGACTTCGCGTGCACGACGCGGAGGCTCGTCGTCGAGGTCGACGGCGGGATCCACCGGGCGCAGCGGGAGGCCGGCGGGAACGCCCTCGAAGACGATGCGTCCGCCGGCGGCGCCGCCCCCGGCCGTCGGCTGCGGAGCCGCCTCACGGCTGGGCGCGCGGACTGCTCGCGCTACTTCACGCAGACGCCGAGCGGCG
Organism: uncultured delta proteobacterium; assembly: GCA_963731595.1. Taxonomy (GTDB): domain Bacteria; phylum Myxococcota_A; class Polyangia; order Polyangiales; family Polyangiaceae; genus DASXHD01. Next base: position 538,514 of record CAVSWE010000006.1, on the reverse strand, counting down.
CGAAGCCGAGCGTTTGCGTGTCGCAGTGGCCGGGCGTGCAGTCCGAATCGCTGCAGCACATGCGGGCGCACGCGCTGCCGTTGGCCGTCGGGACGCAGTGCTCCGAGGCCTGGCAGAACGGCCCGTTGGCGTTGTCGCAGGCCGCACAGACCGGCTTGGTCGTTCGGCGCGGGAAAGCAGGAGAGCCCGCCGTTCTGATCGAAGTCGCACGCCTCACCGGCGCCGCCGTCGCACCCGGCGTTCGTGATGGCGTTGCACGTGATTCCGGCGTCGTCGAGCGCGGGGTTGCAGGAGCCGTTTCCGATAGCGGGAACCGTGCACTGCGGGTCGACAGTCGGCCCCGTCTGACCGCCGTCGTCGGTCCCCCCGTCCGGCGTCGGCGTCGGGCCCGCTTCCTTCTTCACCGCGACGTCCTTGGCGGCGTCGGTGCCGCCGTCGGTCGGGTTGTTACCCCCCGACGAGCACGCGGTCGCGAGGACCCCCGCCGAGCCGGCGGCGACGAGCAGAGCAGCGAGGACGACGAAGCGGGGCGAAACGTTCATGAGACCGGGTGTCTCGCCTAGTTTTGCCCCGATTGCAACGAAAAACCCCTACGACTAGGGGTCGTCGCGCTGCCAGGCGCCGCCCCTCGTGGACGGACGGCGGTGCTCGAGAGTCACGGCGGCGCGCCCGACAGAGAAAACAGGAAGGTCAGGAAGCTCAGGAAGGCGAGAGAAGAAATTTGGTTTCGAACCCCAAAAAATCTCCTTCTCTCCCCCATTCCTGATCTTCTGATCTTCCTGTCCTCTCTCTCTCTCTCCCTTCTCACGCGGCGGCGAAGAAGCGCCCCGTGGGCGTCTTGGCGCGCGGGAGGCCGGCGGGAACGCCCTCGAAGACGATGCGTCCGCCGGCGGCGCCGCCCTCCGGGCCGAGCTCGATGACCCAGTCGGCGGCGGCGATGACGTCGGGGTGGTGCTCGATGACGACGAGCGTGTCGCCGCGATCGACGAGGCGCTCGAGCACGGCGGTGAGCTTGCGCACGTCCGAGAGGTGGAGCCCGGTCGTCGGCTCGTCGAGCACGTAGACCGTGGGCTCGTGCGCGGCGCCGGCGGTGAGCTCGGCGGCGAGCTTGAGGCGCTGGGCCTCGCCGCCCGAGAGGGTGCTCGCCGCTTGCCCGAGCTGCACGTACCCGACGCCGAGATCGACGAGCGTCGCGAGCGGGCGCGCGATCTTCGGGAAGACGGCGAAGCGCGCGGCGGCCTCTTCCGCGGTCAGGTGGAGGGCGTCGCCGATCGAGAGATCGTTGTATTTTACATCGAGCGTAGCGGGCTCGAACCGCGCGCCGCCGCACGTCTCGCAAGGCGAGATGACGTCGGGCAAGAAGGCCATCTCGGCGACGATCGCGCCTTGGCCCTCGCACGCCGGACATCGCCCGCCGCCGCCTCGACCCGTTCCGGCGCTTCGCGTCGATGGCGTGTTGAAGGAGAAGCGCGCGGGGCCGAAGCCGCGCGTCTTGGCCTCGGGCAGCGAAGCGTAGAGCTTTCGAATCTCGTCCCACACGCCGAGGAACGTCGCCGGCACGCTGCGCGGCGTGCGCCCGATCGGCGACTGATCGACGGCGAGCGCGCGACGGACCGCCTTCGTGCCGGTGATCGCGTCGTGCGGACCGGGCGTCTCGGCGACGAGGCCGAGCGCGCGGCGAAGGGCAGGGTAGAAGACCTTGCGCACGAGCGTGCTCTTGCCCGAGCCGCTCACGCCGGCGACGACGCACATTCGCGCGACCGGAACGCGGAAGCGCACGTCCTTCAAGTTGTGCGCGCGCGCGCCCTTCACCTCGAGGAAGCGATCGGGCGCGGGACGCGAGACGTCGCGCGTCGGCGCCTTCTCGCGGAGCGCGCGCGCCGTCGCGGTGTCGCTCGCGAGGACCGAGGCCGCGGCGCCTTGCGCGACGATGTGCCCGCCGTGGGTGCCGCCGCCGGGCCCGAGCTCGACGAGGTGATCGGCCGCGCGGATCGTCTCGGCGTCGTGCTCGACGACGAGCACGGTCGAGCCCGTGTCGACGAGCCCGCGCAGGTTTTCGAGCAAGCGACCGGTGTCGCGCGGGTGGAGGCCGATCGTCGGCTCGTCCAGGACGTAGAGCGCGCCGGTGAGGCCGCTCCCGAGCTGCGCCGCGAGCCGGAGCCGCTGCATCTCGCCGCCCGAGAGCGTCGCGGCCGCGCGGTCGAGCGCGAGGTAACCGAGGCCGACGCGATCGACGAACTCGAGGCGGCGCAAGAGCTCGGCGAGCGGCGCCTTCGCGATCAGCGCGTCGTTGCCCGCGAACGCGAGCTTCCGCGCGGCGGAAAGCGCGCCGGCGACGTCGCGCGCGACGAAGCTCGGATACGTCTCGCCGGCGAGACGCACGCGCCGCGGGATGACCGCGAGCCGCGTCCCCTCGCACGCCTCGCACGCGCCGCTCGACTCGTCCTCGGGATCCTCGAGGCCGGTCCCGAGGCACTCCTCGCACTGGCCTTGCTTCGTGTTGAAGGAGAACCAGCGCGGGTCGATCTCCGGGACGCCGGCGCCGCACTCCGTGCACGCGCGCGCCGTCGAGAAGATCTTCTCGCCCTCGCGCGCGGTCTTCGGCTGTCCCTTGGCGAGCCGCAGCGCGCCCTGCCCGAACGCGAGCGCGCGATCGAACGTCGCACGGTCGAGCGCGTCGAGCTCGCCGTAGTAGACGATGAGGTCGACGTCGTGCTCCTGCGTCTTCTTCAGCTTGGGCGGCGGGTCGGTCGCCACGATCGCGCCGCCGCCGGAGTCGCCGGACGCGCCGCGCGCGGAGTACGTGCGCACGCGCGCGGTCTTGATGCCGGCGCGCGAGGCGTCGTTGAACACGTCGAGATACGTTCCCTTGCGCGCGCGGACCGCGGGCGCATAGACCGTGTGCTTGCCGCGCTCGCCCGCGACGAGACGCGTCCAGATCTCGTCCGGCGAGCTCGGACGGACGGCCGCGTCGCAGCTCGGGCAGTGCATGACGCCGACCTTGGCGTAGAGGAGGCGCAAGTAGTGAGCGACCTCGGTCACGGTCGCGACCGTCGAGTTCGCGCCGCCGCGCGTCGTCCGCTGCTCGAGGGCGATGCTCGGCGGCACGCCGGTCACGCGATTGACGTCCGGCCGGGGCAGGGTGGGCAGGAACTGCCGCGCGTACGGCGTGAGCGTCTCCATGAAGCGGCGCTGTCCCTCGGCGAAGACGACGTCGAACGCGAGCGACGACTTCCCCGACCCGCTCGGCCCGGTCACGACGATCAAGCGCCCGTGCGGAAGCTTGCAGGATACGTCTTTCAGGTTGTGCTCGCGCGCGTGGAGCACCTGGATTTCCCCGTGGTCGGTCGAGGCGACGCTCGCGCGCTCGCCCGCGCCCGGCCGCAGCGGTGCGCCGCGGGCCGCGAGCGCGAGGCCCGTGCGCGTCTTGGTCCGCGCGACCGCGGCCGGCGTGCCTTGCGCGACGACGTGCCCGCCCACCGGCCCCGCGTCCGGTCCGAGGTCGATCACCCAGTCCGACGCCGCCACGATGTCGAGATCGTGCTCGACGACGAGCACGCTCGCGCCGTCGTCCGCGAGCCGCGCGAGCGCCGCGGTCACCTTGGCGGCGTCGAGCGCGTGGAGGCCCGCGCTCGGCTCGTCGAGCACGAAGAGCGTTCGCGAGGCCTTCTCGCCGAGGGCGCGCGCGAGCTTGAGCCGCTGCGCCTCGCCGCCGGAGAGCGTCGAGAGCGGCTGGCCGAGCGGCAAGTACCCGAGGCCGACGTCGACGACCGGCTGGAGCGTGCGCGCGACCACGTAATCGCGTCGCCCCGGCGGATCGAGCAAGGCGAGCGCCTCGTCGACGGTCATCGCGAGCACGTCGGCGACGCTCTTGCCGTCGAGCGTCACCGCGAGGACGTCGGCGTTGAAGCGCCGCCCGCGGCAGACGGGGCAGACGAGCTGCACGTCGGCGAGAAATTGCATCTCGACGGTCTCGAAGCCCTCGCCCGAGCAGGCCTCGCATCGCCCCGCGCCCGCGACGTTGAACGAAAACGCGGCAGCTCCGAGGCCGGCGCGCTGCGCGGTGGGCTCGGCGGCGAAGCGCTGGCGGATGCGATCCCAGGCCTTCGTGTAGGTCGCGGCGTTTCCGCGCGCGGTGCGTCCGAGCGGCGTCTGATCGACGAGCACCGCCGACCGAAGCGCGCCGAGGCCTTCGATCGCGTCGAACGGGCCGGGCCGCGGCACGGACGTGTCGCCGAGCTCGCGCGCGACCGCGCGAAAGAGGATGTCCTCGGCGAGCGTCGATTTTCCGCTGCCGCTCGGCCCGGTGACGGCGCAGACGACGCCGAGCGGGACCCGCACGTTCACGCTCGCGAGGTTGTTGGCGCGCGCGCCGCGCACCTCGAGCCAGCCCGAGGGCGCTCGCACGCGAGCTCGACGCCTCGTCGCGGGCTCGGCCGCCATCGCCCAGCCGCGCGCAGTCGGCAAATCAGTGCATTCTGCAAGTTTCTCGGGCGGGCCGTCGAAGAGCACGCGGCCGCCGTTGCGGCCGGCGGCCGGCCCGAGCTCGACGATGCGATTGCTCGAGCGCTGCACGTGCTCGTCGTGCTCGATGACGAGCACCGAGTTGCCGGCGCGCGAGAGCTCGCGCATCGCGCGCGCGAGGCGCGGCACGTCGGTCGGGTGCAGGCCGACGGTGGGCTCGTCGAGCACGAAGAGCGCGCCGGTGATGCGCGCGCCGAGCGCGGTCGTGAGCCCGGCGCGCTGCGCCTCGCCGCCCGAGAGGGTGCGCGCCTGACGGTCGAGCGTGATGTACCCGAGCCCGACCTCGTCGAGGTACGCGAGCCGCGAGCGGAGCTCCTCGAGCACCACGCGGCCCTGAGCGTCGCGCGGCTCGAGCGCGCGCACCGAGGCGAGCGCGCCGGAGACCGTGAGCGCGTGCCACTCGGCGAGGTTCTTCCCCGCGACGCGGTACGTGAGCGCGGTCTCGTTGAGGCGCGCGCCGCCGCACGCGTCGCACCGCGCGTACTCGCGGAAGCGCGAGAGCAGCACGCGCACGTGCATCTTGTAGGTGCGCGTCTCGAGCCACTTGAACCACGCGCGGATGCCGGGGAACTTCCCGCGCTTCCAGACCCCGTCGCCCTCGACGACCGCGGCGCGCTGCGCGTCGGTGAGCGCGCGCCACGGGACGTTCATCGGCACGCCCGCGCGCTCGCAGAACTTCGCGAGCTCGCGCCGCTCCCACGACGTGCTCTTGCCCGACCACGGCTTGATGGCCTTCTTCTCGAGCGAGAGCTCCGGGTTCGGGATGACCTTGTCCCAATCGACGGCGATGATGCGACCGAACCCGCGGCACGCGCCGCACGCGCCGAGCGGCGAGTTGTACGAGAAGAGGCCCGGTCGCGCGGGCTCGAAGCTGCGCGCGCACTTCGGGCACACGAGGCCGCGGGCGATGGTTCGAGCTCCAACTTTCGCCTGACCGCCGCCGCGCTCCCACGCCGCCTCGATGGCTTGCTGGAGCCGGCGCGCGCCGCCCTGCCGGAGCTCGACGCGATCGACGACCACCTCGACGCGGTTGCCCGCTTCGCTGGGCCGAACGGCGTCGAGATCGCGCACCTCGCCGCCGACGACGAGCCGCCGGTAGCCGTCCTTCGCGAGCGCCTCGCGGATCTCGAGGAAGTCCTCCGTGCCGCGGACGACGAGCCCATAGGTGACGATCGCCTTTTCGCCCGGCGCCGCTTCGATTGCGCGCGCCGCCGCGTCCGCCGGCGCCGTGGCGACCGCGAGCTCGCCGCACGTCGGGCACGTCGGCATCGCCTCGCGCGAGAAGAGCGCGGCGAGGTACGGCTCGAGATCCGCCATCGTCGCCAGCGTCGAGCGGCTCGACTTGATCGGCGCGCGCCGATCGACCGCGACCGTCGCGGCGATCGGGTCGAGCGAGTCGATGGGCGGACGCTCGAGCCGCTCGAGGAACTGCCGCGCGTACGGGCTGAAGCTCTCGACGAAGCGCCGCTGCCCTTCGGCATAAAGCGTGTCGAGGGCGAGCGAAGACTTGCCGGCGCCGCTCGGCCCGGTGACGCAGACGAGCTCGCCCGCCGCGAGGTCGAGCGAGACGTCCTTGAGGTTGTGCGTTTTCGCTCCGCGCAAGCGGATCGGATGCATTGGACCTTAGCCATCGGCGCGTCAGCGCCGAACCAGGCGACCATGCGTCAGGTCCGGCCGGGCGGCAAGCGCGACCGTTGCGCCCGCGGCGGCCCGTTTTCCCGTCGTGCTCGGCTCGTTTCGGCTAGAAATGGTGTGATTTGGGCAAATCCGCGACGGTCCCGCCGACCTTGATCGATCTCTCGGCCAAGAGCCGTCACGCGCGGCCTCCTTCGAGCACCCCGCCGGCGATGATTTTTCCGCTCGGCACGGTGCTCGCCGGTACGTACGAGCTGCGCGACGTGCTCGGGTCGGGCAGCAACGGGCAGGTGTTCGACGCCCAAGACCTCGCGCTGAACCGCCGCGTCGCCATCAAGGCCGCGTGGCCGAGCACGCCCGCGCTCGCGCCGCTCTTGCGAAAAGAGGCGCAAGCGCTCGCCGCGATTCGCCACCCGGCGATCGTCGCCGTCCACGCGCTGGGCTCGCACGAAGGCGTCGACTACTTCGTCATGGAGCACGTCCTCGGCGTGACGCTCGACGAGCACGTTCGGCGGCGGCAAGCGGCGGGCGAGCCGGTCGCGCTCACGGAGGCGCTCGACGTGCTCGTCGCGCTCGCCGAAGGGCTCGCCGCCGTGCATCGCGCGGGCATCGCGCACCGCGACGTGAAGCCGGCGAACGTCCTGCTGGCGCCCGGACATCGCGTCGTGCTCGCCGACCTCGGGCTCGTCCTCTCGGAGCTCGACGGACCGACGCACAAGGCGCAGGGCACGCCGAACTACATGGCGCCCGAGTCGATCCTCGGCGCGATCGCGCCCGGCGCGGCGCACCTCGTCGACGTGTACGCGCTCGGGGTGCTCGCGTTCTGGCTCACGTCCGGCAAGCTCCCGTACGAAGCGAAGACGTCCTCGCAGGTCGCGCGCCTGCACATCGACGCGGCGATCCCCGAGCTCCCGAGCGCTCCGCCGAAGCTCGCGGCGCTCGTCACGGAGATGCTCGCGAAGGATCCTTTCGCGCGGCCGCAACAGCTCGAGGGCGTGAGCTTCCGGCTCCGCGCGATTCGCGCGGCGGTCGCCGACACCAAGCCGCACGCTTCGAGCTTTCGCGTCCTCGTCGTCGACGACGACCGCGACATCGCGAAGATGATCAAGATCACCGTGCGCGCGGCGGTGCCGAAGGCCGAGATTGAGGTGGCGACGAACGCGAAGCAAGCGCTCGAGATCGCGCGCGCGAAGCCGCCGGATCTCCTGGTGCTCGATCTCCAGATGCCCGGGATGAACGGCATCGAGCTCTACATGGCGCTCCGCGGGGAGCGGCTCGCCGAGCGTTGCACCGTCGTCGCTGCGAGCGCCGCGGCGAAGCCCGCCGACGTGGAGCTCCTCTACGAGCTCGGCGTCGCGCGCTTCGTCGAGAAGGGCTCGAGCTTCAGGGCGAGCATCGCCGGCGTGGCCAAGGAGATCCACGACGCCACGCTCGACGACGGCGGGGCGCGGCGCTGATTGCCGTCGCCGAGCGCGTGCGATACGCCGGGCCCATGAGCACTCGAATCGCGATGATCGGCGCCGGCAACGTCGGCGGGAGCCTCGGCTCGACCCTCTCGAAGGCCGGGCACCCGGTGGTCTTCGGCGTGAAGGACGGCAAGGACAACGCGGCGCTCCTCGCCCGCTGCGCGAAGGACGCGCGCGTCGCGTCGCCCGCCGAGGCGGCGGCTTCGGCCGACGTCGTGGTGCTCGCGGTGCCCGGCATCGTCGCACTCGAGGTCGCGCGCGGCCTGCCGCTCGACGGCAAAATAGTTGTAGATTGCAATAATCCGCTCGTCTGGAAAGAGGGGCCGGTCTGGTCGCCGCCTCCCGAGGGCTCCCTCGCGGCGGCGATCGCGAAGGCGTCGCCCGGCGCGCGCGTCGTCAAGGGGTGGAACACGTTCGGCGCCGAGTTCCACGGCGATCCGGGCCGTGCGGGTCGCCCGGCGGACGTGTTCTTCGCGGGCGACGACGCCGCGGCGAAGAAGACGCTGAGCGAGATCGCGACGAGCGCCGGATTTCACCCGGTCGACGCCGGCCCGCTGCGCAACGCCGCTGTGCTCGAGAACCTCGCGATCCTCTGGATTCACCTCGCGACGGTCGGCGGGCAGGGCCGAGACTTCACGTTCGTGATGCAGCGGCGCTAGATTTAGATCGCGCTGGGCGTGTAGCCGCCGCTCGCAGAGGGAGCGGCGTGGGGGCCCGAGTGTGCCGGGTGCGGGTGCGCGGGGTGCGCGGGGAAGGCCTGGTCGGTGGCCGTGTCCGTCGCGGTCGCCGTCGCCGCGGCCGTCGCCGACGCCGTTGCGCTCGCCGTGGCAGTGGTCGTGGTCGTGGTCGTGGTCGTCGCGGTCGGCGTTTGGGTCGTCGTGGGCGCCGCTGGCTGCGCGCTCGGGACCGGAGGCTCGGGGGCGGTGAGGCGGCCGGCGGCGAAGCTCGCGGCGCAGAGAACGAGCGTGACGATCACGAAGAGCGGCGCGCGGCTCGAGCGCTTCGGGAGCACGAAATCGTCGTCGACGGCGGGCGGCGCGACCGCGGGCGGGCGAACCGATTTGGGCTTGGCCTGCGCCGCGGGCCGAACCGATTTCGCTTTCGGCGAGGGCTCGGGCGGCGGGCGCACCGACGCTTTCTTCGGCGGCTCGGGCGCGGGCGCGGGGGGAGGAGGCGCCACGAGCGCGGGCGCGGGCGGCGGCGGGCGCATCGACGCGAGGTCGATGTCGACGTCGAGAGCCTCGCGCTCGGAAGCGGGCGGCTCGAGCTCGACGTCGATCTTGTCCTCGGGCTCGGCGCGAGGCGCGCGCGGCGACGGCGTGGGAGGCGCGGCCTTCGGCGCCGGCGGCGAGATCGCCTTCGGCGCGGCGGGCGCATGCGCGGCAGCGCCGTTCGTCTTCTTCGGCGCGACGGGAGCGGGCTCCGTCGCGTGCGGCGGCGCCGCGGCCGCCGGGAGATTCGGCGCCGAGTCGGGTTGGCTCCCCACGCGCTTCGGAAACGGAACGATCTTCCGTCCCGAATCGGCAGCCGCCGGGCTCTTCTTCGCGGCCGATTTCGCGACGAGCTTCTCGGGCGTCTTTTCCGCGGCTTTCTCGGGCGCCTTCTCGATGGGCTTCTCGGGCGTCTTTTCGCGCGGTTTTTCGGGCGGCTTCTCGGGCGGCTTCTCGGGCGGCTTCTCGGGCGGCTTCTCCGTCGCCTTCGACTCCGGCGGCTTGGGCTCCGGCGGCTTCTCGGGCGGCGGCGCGGCGACCGCGGCGGGCGGGTCCGGCGTCGGGAGCTTCGCGGGCGCGGCGGGCGTGACGACCGGCGGCGGCACCGTCATCGGCGGCGGGAGGTTCGAGAGCGAGAAATCGACCTTCGGCTCGTATTTCACGAGCCGCGCCTCGATGCGCTCGCCGAACGTCCGCGCAACCCACTGGGATACGACCGCGCGCGCCGCCATCTTCGACGACGCGACCCTCGCGATCGCCGCCGCGAGCTCCGGCGCGCTCACGTAACGCTTCGCGGGATCGGTGTCGATGGCGCGCGCGATCACGTCGGCGAGGCCGGCCGCCCAAGGCTCGCGCTTGCTCGCGTCGAGCTTCGCGCCTGGCGCGAACCGCTCGCCCATGAAGCACTCCCAGAGGAGCGTGCCCGCGGTGTACACGTCGCCGCGCGCGCTGCGCTCGCCGCGCAGATACTCGGGGGCCATCGACGTCGCGCGACGCGCGCCGAGCGCGTCGGGCGGGATGCGCCCGAGCCCGAAGCGCGTGATGCGCGTGACGCCGTCGACGCCGACGAACACGTCGTCCGACCCGAGCGAGCCGCACACGCGCCCTTCGCCGGTCGCGTGGAGCGCGCCCAACGCGTCGAGCACGTCGTTCATCACGCGCAGCAGGATCTCGAACGACGGCTTGCTCGGCGCGGCGAGCACCGACTCGAGGCTCTCGCCGTCGACCCACTCCGACAGCACCGCGACGTCGCCCTTGAGCTTCACCGTGGCGATGAGCGTCGCGACGTTCGGGTGCTCGAACGGCGCGAGCGCGCGCGTGTCTTCGTCGAGCGTCGCGAGCACCGCCTCGCCGAGCGCGGCCGGGTAACGTTCGACGACGACGAGCTCCGGCTCGTCGTTGCCTCGCACCGCGTGCGCCGCGAGACAACGCGGCGAGCGCGACCCGAGCTCCTTGACAATCGCGATCTTCGAAGGGCGCGTCATGCCGAATCAGATCAGTGCTTGGACTCCGGGATCTCGATCCACTCGGGATCCTCCTCGACGTTCGCCTGCGTCTCCGACGCCGAGCCGTCGGTGGGCGGTCGCCTGCTCTTTCGCCCGCCGCCGTTCGCGTGACCGTTCGCGTGCGCCGGCTCCTCGCGGGTCTCCGCCTTGACCTCGGGCTTCGGCTCCTCCGGTCTCGGCTCTTCGAGCTTCGGCTCCTCCGGCTCCGGCGGCTTCGCGGCCGCCGCGAGCTTCGCCTTCTCGTCCTCGGGAGGCTCGAGGTACCCGTGCACGTTCGCGATGCGCGCGTGGATGACGGTCTCGTAAATGTGCGGGAGCGGGATGTGCTGGACGAGCGTCGACGGCGGCAGCGTCGCGAGCAAATCCTTGTCGGTGAAGGGCGTGCCCTTTCGCCCGCCGTCGAGCGCGGCGGTGAAGAGCGCGGCCATCTCGCTCCGCGGCAGGCGGTTGCAGAGCTCGTTCATTCCGATCCCGTCGACGATGTCGCGCGGCGTGATTAGCCCGTCGACGAGCGCGCGATCGAGCAGGTACGCGACGTGCTGCTGCGCCATGGCGAAGGCGGCCTTGTCGTCCTTGGCCGTGACCTTCCAGAACTGCCCTTCGATGAGGAAGGCCCAGATCTTCTTGTCCTGCAGGTAGAGCACGCGATCGTCGGGCGCGAACGCCTCGACGACGGCGGCGGCCTGCGTCTCGCCTTCGTCGAGCGCGCTCTGGAGATCGTCGCCCGCCGATTGCCACGATTTCTTCAGCGCGATCTTCGACTTGAGACCCGTGGTCGGCACGAGCACGCCGGCGCGCAAGTCGGGGCGCTGCGCGAGCGCCTCCATGATCGTGCGCGGCGGAAAGTGCCGGATGAAGTCGAGCGGCGTGCGCCGACCGATCTGGAGTGCGTGCTCGATCGCGTAGACCAAGAAGCGCTGGCGCCCATGCTCCAACTTCGACCGAAGCTCCGAGAGGTCCATGAGGTCCATTATCGCTCGCGTTGGCGTGGCAAGTCTGCAGTCTCGTGAAGGCACACATCCGCCGACCTAAACGGAAAGGCAGTCGCGCGGAGCTGTGCTATGCGCTCGAGATGCGTTTCGGTCTCGTTGCGGCGGCTCTCGTGCTCGTGGCGTGCGGTGGCGACGACGCCGGCGGGCCGGACGCGACCGACGTCGACTCGTCAGCCGACGCGCCCGCGCCGGTCGAGGCGAGCGCGGACGCGCCGTCGGACGCGGGCGTGGACGCGCCACCGAGCGACGATTTGCCGTTCGCGACGCAGCGCGCGTCGTGCACGTTCAAGCAAGGCGCGCTCCCGAAGGACACGTTCGGCCCGTCAATCGCGACCGCGAAATACCCGATCGACACGGTCGTCATCGTCTCGCAGGAGAACCGCTCCTTCGACGAGTACTTCTCGCACTTGCCGCAAGCGGGGCAGCCCGACGTCGACGTCCCGCCGTCGAACGTCACGCTGCAAGACTCCGACGGCGGCACGCACGCGCCGTTTCACCAGACCGACTACTGCTTCGCCGATACGGCCCACGACTGGGACTCGATGCACAGGGACTGGGACAACGGTAAGAACGACGGCTTCGTGAAGGCGAACGACCCGAACGGCGCGCGCACGCTCGGCTGGTTCGATCAGAGCGACATCACCTTCTATTACGACATGGCGGGCACCTACGGCGTCGCCGACGCGTACTTCTCCGGCCTGCTCGGGCCGACCGGTCCCAACCGCCTCTACCTCTACGCGGGCACGTCGTACGGCCACGTGAAGAACGGGCCCGGCGTCCCCTCGTCGCAGCCGAGCATCTTCCAGCGCATGCACGCGGCCAACGTGCCGTTCAAGGTGTACAGCGCGGCGTCGGGGACCAACCCCACGTGCCCGGGGCCGTACGCCTTCGAGACGGCGATCTTTTGCGGCGACATCCCCGAGGGCAGCGTCGCGATCTCGCAGTTCGACGCGGACGCCGCCGCGGGGAAGCTGCCGGCGGTGAGCTGGATCTATCCGGGCTCGGACGAGCACCCGTCGGCCGACATGCAAGTCGGCGAGAGCAAGGTGCAGCACGTCTTCAACACGCTCGCCGCCTCGCCGCAGTGGGCGCACGCGGCGTTCATCCTCGTCTACGACGAGGGGGGCGGAGCCTACGACCACACGCCTCCGCCGAGCGCGTGCGAGCCGGACGCCGTGCAGCCGATCATTCCCGGCGAAGCGAGCACGGCGGGCAAATTCGATCGCTACGGTTTCCGCGTGCCGTTCGTGATCGCGAGCCCGTACTCGAAGCCGCACCACGTCTCGCACGTCGTCTACAGCCACACGTCGATCCTCCGCTTTCTCGAGCTGATGTTCGACATGCCGGCGTGCAGCAACCGCGACGCGAACGCCGAGCCGCTGCTCGACTTCTTCGATTTTTCGAAGCCGTCGTTCGCGACGCCGCACGTTCCGGCCGACGTCGTCGTCGCGGACCCGAAGACCAAAGGGTGCTGAGGCCGGTCGCGCTCGCGCTCGTCCTCGCGGCGTGCCGCTCGCGCGCCGTGGCGACGCCCGCGCTCGACGCGGCCGGCGCTCCCGTCGCGCCGGTGGTGGCGGCGGCCGACGCGGGCGAGCCTGCCCTGTCTCCGCTCGCTCCGGACGGCGGGTGGTTCCAGTCGTTCGCCGACGACGCCGGCGCGACGACCTACGTCGCGGTCCCGACCGGCGCGACGACGCGCCGCCCGATCGTCGTCGGCTTGCACGGCGCGCAGGATTGGCCCGACTGGGCGTGCTCGGAGTGGTTCGGCGCGCTCGGCGGCCGGGCCTTCGTCGTGTGCCCGCACGGCAGCCGCACCGGCCCCGACGCGTGGGCCTGGAGCTCGGTCGACCAGATCGCGAAGGTCTCGGCGGACGCGCTCGCGCTCGCGCGCGCCCATTTCGGCGCGTGGATCGCCGACGGCCCCGCGCTCTACGGCGGCTGGTCGCAAGCGGCGACGCTCGGCGCCTTCGTCCTCGCCAAGCCCGACGCGGCGCCGCTCTTCGACGCGGGCGTGTTCGTCGAGCTCGGGCACACCCCGCTCGACCCGCGCGCCGTGGCCGCGGCGGTGCGTGCGTCGCGCGCGCGCGCGATCGCCGTGGTCTGCGCGACGAGCTCGTGCGAGGCGTGGTGCGCGCGCGCGAAGCCCGCGATGACCGGCTTCGCCTTCGAGTGCGAGAGCGCCGGTCACCGCGGCCACACCTTCGACGGCGTCGTCGCCGAGCGAGTCTGGGACGCCGCGCGCTTCGTCGAGTCGGGCGACCCGCGCTGGGAGCCCCTCTTCTCGCCGTGAGCTAATTCACGTGGCTGCACGCGCCGGTGGTCGGCGGGGACGTGTCGTTGTCGACGCGGCACTCGTGCCAGCCCGGGTGCGGCGTCGTCGTGTCGTCGACGACGGCGTAGATCGGTTGGGTGCCGTCCTCGACGCCGGGCGGGGGAGTCGTGAGCGTGAGCACGACGTTCTCCGACTGAGCCGCGTAGAGCGTCTGCGTCGTGCTCGCTTTGCCGAGCAGCGTGCCGTTCGGCGCGGTGCCCTCGTAGAAGCCGACGGGGATGCCCGCGGGCAGCGCGGCCTCGCCGATGTTGGTGACCGTCGCGACGAGCGCGTACGGGCTCGTGCACTGCGGGTGCAGCGTCACGATCGCGTCGGGCGCGGCGAACTCGCTGCCGGGCTGCTTGTTCTGGCGGAAGTTGTCGAGCCCCGGCTGGGTCCAGTTCGCGAGCTCGCTCGTCGGGATCGTCCCGTCCTCGTTCACGTTGGTGATGTGGTACGCGTGCTCGTTCCACACGCGCCGCGTGCGCACCCACGTGCCCGCCGTGTCGCCGAAGATGCGAACGCCAGCCTGCGAATTGTTGGTGCCGTCGTTGCACTGGTACTCGGGGTTGCCGTTGGCGTACGAGTTCGACACGACGACGATGTCGGCGTGCCCGTCGTTGTCGACGTCGGCGATGACCGGGAACTCCTCGAGCGTGCCCGTCGTGTTGCACGTCGAGAAGAGGACGTTGCCGGTCGGCCCTTCGTAGATGCGGAGGTGGTTCTCGTCGGAGTAGACGACCTCCGCCTTGCCGTCGCCGTCGAAGTCGAACACCGAGCTGCCGGTCGCGGCCGACGAGCAATCGGTCGTCGAGGCCGTCCACAGGATCGTCGCGGCGTTGCTCGCCTGCGCGTTCACGATCTCGGCACCGTCGAGGACGACGTAGCCGATGCCGCCCGCGAGCGCCACGTCGGGGACGCCGTCGCCGTTGAAGTCGGCGACGGTCGGCGGTCCGCCGCCGTGCGTGTAACCCGCGGAGCCGACCGGGCAGTGCTGCGTGAGCGTGCCGTTGATGTCGACGGCCTGACGCACCCACGCGAACTTGTTCGGCTGGGTCTTGTCGTAGTGCCAGAACGAGACCGAGTGCGTCGGGTAGTAGACCGCGACGATCTCGGGCACGCCGTTCTTGTCGAAGTCGCCGATCGCGGGCCACGTGCCGGGCACGCCCGTGTCGACGAAGAGCGCGCCGTCGGCGTGGAATCCCTGGCTCGAGGTGACGACGTCGAGCTGGCCGTCGCCGTCGATGTCGCTCACGACGAACGAGCCGGCCAGCGGCGTCGAGAACGACGCCTTCGTCGCGCCGGTCGCGCCGTCGAGGATGCCGCCCTCGACGATCACCTCGGGCACGCCGTCTCCGTCGAGATCCGCGATCGAAGGGAACGAGCAGCCGACCGCCGCCGTGGACGTCCAGAACGGGCTGCCGTCGCCGCGGAAGGCGTGGACGTGACCGTCGGTGCCGCAGGCGACGACCTCGTTGCCCGGCTTGCCGTCGATGTCGCCGCCGGCGATCTGCGCCGCCGGGTTCACGACGCCGCCCGGAACCGACCACTTGTCGACGACCTTGCCGCCGACGATCGAGATCGCGTGGAGCGTGCCGTTCGAGGTGTACTGGCCCAGCGTGAACGTCGTGAAGACGATCTCGGGGATGTCTTTCTCGGTGACCTTGCCGTCGCAGTCGTCGTCGTCGAGCTCGACCACGATGGGCGTCATCATGACGTCGGTCGAGAACGGCGTGCTGACCTGGCCGCCCCACGCGTACTTGAGCTGCGGCGCGAAGGTGCCGCTGCCGTGGTACTCGCACTGCTCGAGGCAGCTGATTCCGCCGTCGCCGGCGCCCGCGTCGGCTGCGCAGATCGGCGGCGTGGGCAGGCAGCGGCCGGTCTCGAACGTGACGCCGCTCGTGCAGCCGGCCTCGAGCGGGCCCGCGTCGGCGCCGCCGTCGCCGAGCGAGTAGTCGCAGTATTCGCTCGGCTTGCAGTCCTTCGAGTCGACGCACGGCCCGCCCGGCGTCACGCACTTCTGGAACGAGCACACCTCGCCGCCCGTGCAGCACGAGGCGCCGCACGCCTCGGCGGCCGCGCAGCACTGCCCGTTGCCGACGCACACGCCGCCGTCGCCGCACGCGCTCCCGGTCGTGCAGCTCGCGTCGCCGAACGCGAGCGCGTCGTCGCCCGAGTCCAGGCCCGCGTCGCCGCCGTCGCCGCCGCCGCCGCCGCACGCGGCGATGACGACGGCGACCACGGCGGACACGACGATCGCGAGGGCCAAGCGCGCACGAAAGCTCATGCGCCGAGCGTATCACCTCACTCGGCCGGCGCGGCCTCGAGCGCGCGCCCCCGCGCGGCGTCTTTCTCGACGCGAGCGGCGAGGATCGGCGCGAAAGACGCCCGGTGCGCGTACGCGAGCCCGATCTCGAGCGCTACCAACACGACGGCGAGCGGCAGCCCCGCGGGCGCGAGGAACGCGTGGAAGGCGACGATGTTGACGAGGATCGGCGCGAGCACGACCAGCGCCAGCGGCACGAACCGCTTCGACAAGAGGAGCGCCCCGGCGATCGTCTCCGTGCCCTTCAGCAGCGGGAAGAAGTAACCGGTCGCGGCGAGCCCGCCCATGAAGGTCGCGGCGGCTCCCTCGGGCGGCGGCTGCGGGATGAAATGCAAGAAACCGTTCAGGCCGAACACGAAGAAGACGAGGCCGAGGAGCACGCGGGCGACCTCGGGGGCGTAGCGACGGGTACGAGACATGAGAGAGACCTCCGTTGGAATCACCGGCAAGATGCGTCGCTGGCCGGTCTCGCGGTAGTGGCGCCGATCGCGACACATTGTTGCTATACGACAACGATGGATCTGAACCACGCCGCCCAGTTCGTCCGCGTCGTGGACACGGGGAGCTTCACGGCCGCCGCGCGCGACGCCGGCGCGTCCAAGTCGTTCGTGAGCCGCTCGGTGAGCCGTCTCGAGGAGGACCTCGGCGTGCGCCTCCTCCACAGAACGACGCGCTCGCTCCAGCTCACGCCGGCCGGGCGCGCGTATTACGCGAGCGCGAAGCGAGCGCTCGACGCGCTCGCCGAGGCCGCCGAATCCATCACCGAGGAAGGCGCCGAGCCGCGCGGGCTCGTTCGCATCACGCTGCCGAGCGACATCGGCGGCGTCCTCTCCGCCACGCTCGCCGAGTTTTGCCGAAAGCACCCGAAGGTGCGCGTCGAGGTCGTGGTGAGCCCGCTCGCCCTGAACCTCGTCGAGGAGGGGATCGACCTCGCCGTCCGCGCCGGACGGCTGCACGACTCGTCGCTCGTCGCGAAGAAGATCGGCACGTCCGAAGCGCGTATGTTCGCCTCGCCGGCGTACGTGAAGCGTCGCGGCGCGCCGCGCACGCTGCGCGAGCTCACCGAGCACGCGTTCGTCCTCTACCGCGGCGTCGACGGCGAGTCCTCGGTGCGCTTCGAGGGACCGAGCGGGCCGGAGCGCGCGGTCCTTCGCGGCGCGGTGAGCGCCGACGAGATGGGCATGGTCCTCGGTTTGATCGTGGCTGGCGCGGGCATCGGGCTGCTGCCGATCGAAATGGCGGAGGCTTCGCGACCACGCCTCGTCCCGATCCTCCCGAAATATGCCGTCGGCGGGTCGACGGTCTCGATCGTGTACCCGTCCGCGCGCCACCTCCCGCATCGCGTCGCGCTCCTTCGAGACGCGCTCCACGCGCGGCTGGTGGAGTATTTCGCGCGCCGACCGCGTCAGAAGCTCTGATCGCCGAACGCGAAGAGCAGCCACGTCGGCGTCGCGCTCTCGGGGTCCACGACGATCGCGCCGTCCGCGCTCGGCACGTTGCGATGGATCAGGTGCGCGCTGTCGACCTCGCCTTGCGCGGTCGCGTAGACCGAGACGTGCGCGCCGACCGCGATGGGCGACGTCAGCCATGCGACCGCGTCGCTCGTCGACCTCGTCGTGAAATCCGACGCGTGCACACCGAGCGACCCCACGTAGTCGAGCTGGAGCGTCTGCCAGCCGTCCGCCCACGGCGGACCGACGAGCGCGTGCGCGATCGTGTCGGTGTGGATGGTCCCCGGGCTGAATTTGTCGTCGACGTCGATGACCATGCGGTATGCAGCGCCGCTCGCCTGGATCTCGAGGATCGCGTGCGTCGAGTTCGGCGCCGCGCACGCTTGGTCGTTCGGCGGCAGCACCGCGAGGACCGTTCCGTCGAAGCGCGCGAAGCCGACCGAGCCGATCTGGTCGCCGAACGCGCCGACGCACGTCGCCGATTTGTCGACGTCGGCGGCTGCGTCGGGCGCCCCGACGTCCTCGGTCGACGTCTCCGCCGCGTCGTCGCCCGCGTCGAGGCCGGGCGCGCTCGAGCTCGAGCACGCCGCGGTCAGGATCGCGAGCCCCGCCGCCCGGACCGCGCGAATCACTTGAGGAGCTGCCGGAGCACGTAGTGGAGGATGCCCCCGTGCCGGTAGTAGGCAAACTCGTTCGGCGTATCGATGCGCACGAGCGCGGTGAAGTCGAACGTCGAGCCGTCCTTGCGCTTGGCATTCACGGTGACGCGCTGGCCCGCGGTCGCGTGCTCGACGATTTTCTCGAGCCCGCGGACGTCGAAGATCTCGTCGCCCTCGAGCCCGAGCGACTTCACGTTCTCGCCGTTCGCGAACTGGAGCGGCAGGATGCCCATGCCGACCAGGTTCGAGCGGTGGATGCGCTCGTAGCTCTCGGCGATGACGGCGCGCACGCCGAGGAGCGACGGCCCCTTCGCCGCCCAGTCGCGCGAGCTCCCCGAGCCGTACTCCTTGCCCGCGAGCACGACGAGCGGCACGCCGTCCTTCGCGTAGCGCTCCGACGCCTCGAAGATCGAGATCACGTCGCCGCTCGGGAAATGCTTCGTCACGCCGCCCTCGGTCCCGGGCGCGAGTTGGTTGCGCAGGCGCACGTTCGCGAACGTGCCGCGCACCATCACCTCGTGGTTGCCGCGGCGCGAGCCGAGCGAGTTGAAGTCCTTCGCGTCGACGCCGTGGTCGGTCAGGTATTGCCCCGCGGGCGATTTCGCCTTGATGCTGCCGGCCGGCGAGATGTGGTCGGTCGTGATGCTGTCGCCGAGCATCGCGAGCGCGCGCGCCGAAACGACGTCGGTGACCTTCGGCACGTCGCGCGTCATGTGCTCGAAATACGGCGGGTGACGCACGTACGTGCTCGTCCCTTGCCAGGCGAAGCGCTCGCCCTCGGGCACCTCGAGCTTGCGCCACTGCTCGTCGCCCTTGAAGACGTCGGCGTACGTCTTCTTGAACATCTCCTGGTCGAGCGACTTGGCGATGGTCTTTTCGATCTCGTCCGACGACGGCCAGATGTCCTTCAAGAAGACGTCCTTGCCGCTCTTGTCCTTGCCGAGCGGGTCTTTGTTCATGTCGATGTCGACGGTGCCGGCGAGCGCGTACGCGACCACGAGCGGCGGGGACGCGAGGTAGTTCGCGCGCACCTCGGCGTGGACGCGGCCCTCGAAGTTGCGGTTGCCCGAGAGCACGCTCGCGACCGCGAGGCTTCCGGCCTCGACCGCCTTCGACACGGGCGCGGGCAGGGGACCGCTGTTGCCGATGCAGGTCGTGCAGCCGAAGCCGACCACGTTGAAGCCGAGCTTCTCGAGGTACGTCAGGAGCCCGGCCTTCGTGAGGTACTCGGGCACGACCTGCGAGCCGGGCGCGAGGCTCGTCTTCACGTGCGGCTTCACGGTGAGGCCTTTTTCGACGGCGTTCTTCGCGAGGAGACCCGCCGCGACGAGCACGCTCGGGTTCGACGTGTTGGTGCAGCTCGTGATCGCCGCGATCACCACCGATCCGTGATCGATCGTGTGCCCCGCGTCGGTCTTCGTCGGGTTCGAGGGCGCGCCGCCCGCGGGCCGGTTCAGCATCGCGTCGAGCGACGAGTAGAAGCTCTGCTTGACCTCGCCGAGGAGCACGCGGTCTTGCGGTCGCTTCGGGCCGGCCATACACGGCTGCACGTCGCCGAGATCGAGGTGCAGCGTGTCGGTGAACGACGGCACGTGCTTCGGGTCGAAGAAGTAGCCCTGCTCCTTGGCGTACCCCTCGACGAGCGCGACCTGCGCGTCGGCGCGCCCAGTGAAGCGAAGGTACTCGAGCGTTTTTTCGTCGATGGGAAAGATGCCGCACGTCGCCCCGTACTCGGGCGCCATGTTCGCGATGGTCGCGCGGTCGGCGACGCTGATCGTGCTCACGCCATGCCCGTAGAACTCGACGAACTTCCCGACGACGCCCTTCTTCCGGAGCATCTGCGTGACCGTGAGCACGAGATCGGTCGCGGTCGCGCCCTCGCGCAATTTCCCGGTGAGCTCGAAGCCGATGACCTGCGGGAGGAGCATCGTCACGGGCTGGCCGAGCATCGCCGCCTCGGCCTCGATGCCGCCGCAGCCCCAGCCGAGCACGCCGAGGCCGTTCACCATCGTCGTGTGCGAGTCGGTGCCGACGAGCGTGTCCGGATAGGCTTCGCCGGTCTTCTCGTTCACGAAGACGACGCGCGCGAAGTACTCGAGGTTCACCTGGTGGACGATGCCGGTGTCCGGCGGCACGACGCGGAAGTTGTCGAACGCCTTCTGCCCCCAGCGGAGAAACTGGTAGCGCTCCTTGTTGCGCTGGTGCTCGAGCATTGCGTTGATGCGGAGCGCGTCGGCCTTGCCGAACTCGTCGACCTGCACCGAGTGATCGATGACGAGCTCGACGGGCTGGAGCGGGTTCACCTTCTTCGGGTCGCCGCCGAGCCGCGCGATGGCGTCGCGCATCGCGGCCAGGTCGACCACCGCGGGGACGCCGGTGAAGTCCTGCAAGAGCACGCGCGACGGCATGAACGCGATCTCGCGCGACGGCTCCGCTTTGGCGTCCCAATTCGCGACCGCTTCGATGTCGGCCGCGGTGACCGCCTCGCCGTCCTCGCGACGAAGCAGGTTCTCGAGCAGCACTTTCATCGAGAAAGGAAGTTTCGCGGCGTGCGGGAACTTCTTTTCGAGCGCAGGGAGGCTGTAGATGGTGTGGCCCTGAAACGACGTCTTCGTGCCGAAGGAGTTCGCCATGCGCGCGCTCTACCACATTCTTTCTTGGGTGGATCCGGTCGGCACCACGTCGCGCGATCCATTTCGTGGGGTCGCGAGGTCCGAAAAACGAGGGTTTCGCGAAGAACTTGATTCGGCGTCCGAATTGCATCAGAACGGGCGCTTCGTTTCGATCGACCCCGCCATGGACACCCTCCCCCGATTCAGGCTCCCCGACGAGAGCTCCTCGCGCGACGTCAACGCCGCGGCGGCGACCGCCACGGCGACGAATTGGGACGACTTCGACGACCTCGACGACCTCGAGACGCGCGTCAAGGTCCGCGACAACGAGTTCGACGCGATGCCGACCGAGGTCCGACCGAACCTCGGTCGCAAGCTGATTTCGCGCGGCCCGCTCCGCGCGGTCACCGCCGCCAACGTCGACGACGTGGTCGAGGAGCTCCGCGCCGCCGCCCAGGGCCGAAAACCGCGCGTGCGCGAGCTCGCCTCGGAGGAGCTGCTCGAAGAAGGCGCCGATTGCTCGGGCCCGGTGATGGACGTCGAGGCGAACGAGCTCGTGTTCGACCGGGCCGTCCCCCAGCGCCCGATGTGGAACGTCCGCCAGGTCGCGCGGCCCGCGGCACCCTCAATCGTGGGCCCCACGCCGGCGCCGAGGTCACGCTTCATCCTGACCGCGGCGCTCGCCATGCTCCTCGGCGCGCTGCTCGCGATCGGCGTCGCCTTCGTGGTGTGGCGTTTGAGCGGTTTCAGCCTGTAAATCTGTAAATTTCCACGAGCTGGACATTCTCCATGGGTGCGCGACACTTCGTGCGCGTTTGGAGGTTGTCGTGCCCTTGAACACCGGTCTCATCCCCGCAAGCCGGGGCCCCGACTCCGCGGAGACCAACCCGCTTCCGAAAGTTTCGAGCGCGCAAGCGTGGGGCGCGCTCGCATCGCGCTCCGGCGTGATGGCGCCGATGGACTTTCCGAAAGCGACGCCCGTGATTCGCGAGAAGCAGGCGGCGCCGCAGCCCGGCCGCCGCGTCCGAGTCGACGGCACCGAAGAGATCTGCGTCGAGGACATCATGCTGATCGTCCCGAAGGCTTCGGCGCCGCCGGCGCGCGCGAAGCAGCCCTCGCCTGAGGCCCGCGCCTATGGCGCGGCCGACAGCCCGAAGGGCACGCAAGACGAGGAGCTCGGCGACGGCGACATCGTCGTGGAGCACGCGCCGCCCGTCCAGGAAGAGTTTCGGCCGCCGGCGTTCTCGGTCCACGCGACGCAGGAAATCCTCGCCGACGACGTCCTCGAGGTCGCCGAGGCGCACCGCGACGAGATCCCGTCGACGGTCCCGTGGACGGTCGACGCGGGCGACGATCTCGAGTTCCCGAATCCGCCGCAGTATTCCGGCCCGTATCAGGCGGTCTCGCCGCGCATCACGAGCTACTCGGCGACTCAGGTCTTCCGCCGCCGGAGCGCGAACCTCAAGGTCGTCGTCGGGAGCCTCAGCCTCGCCGCGGCCGTCGTGCTCGTCGCCGGCGTCGCCCGGCTCGCGCCGACCTCGAACGCCGAGGGGCCCGTCGGGATCAGCGTCCGCGCGCCCAAGCGGCTCGACTCGGCCGTTCGCAGCGGGACGCTCGCCTACGGCGCCGCGCCGCACGTTCGCGAGGGCGTCGCCATCTCGATCGACGCGCTGCCCGAGGCGCGCTCGTTCCACGCGCGCCGCTGGCGTCGCTGAAGCGCTCCGGTTTTGCTACGGTGCCGCCGATGCGCCACGCGCTCGGTACGGTCGCCTTTCTAGCCTTTCTCGCCGCGTGCTCGAACCCGAAGAGCACCGCCAAAACCACGGAGGCCGCGACGAGCGCGCCGCCCGCCGCGAGCTCGATGGCCGCGGCCGAGCTCGACGCCAGTCACGACGCCGCGCCCGCGAAGCCTCCGCCCGAGGTGCTCGCCGGCGCCGACTTCGCGACCGACGCGAAGACGCTCTTCCGCGTCGCGGCGTGCGGCAACGCGGAACAACCCGTGCCGGCCGGCTTCGACGGCGCCGTCGTCGACGCGCACTGCAAAGACCTCGCGTCGATGATTGCAGAATACAAGAAGACCTGGATCGACGTGGCGATGCCGTTCATCGCCAAGCTCGAGCCGAAGGACCTCCCGAAGACCGTCGTCTACCCGTTCGGCGGCGGCGATCTCCTCGGCGCGCTCGCGACGTACCCCGACGCGACCGACTTCACGACCGTCTCGCTCGAGATCGCCGCCGACGTGCGCAAGATCGAGAGCGTGCCGAAGGGCCGCCTCGCGCCCGAGCTCGCGCGCTACAACGAGGTGCTCGGCAAGCTCTTCGAGAAGGCGCACTCGCGCACGATCAACCTCGACATCGGCAGCAAGAGCGTGCTGCCAGGCGAGATCGTCTTCGACCTCGTCGCGCTCGTCGTGCACGGCTACGAGCCCACGAGCCTGCGTTACTTCGTCATTCAGGACGACGGCACGCCGCACTACTTCGACCAGGGCGAGATCGACGCGGCCGACGCGGCGGTGAAGGCGGGTCACAAGACGCGCGCCGAGGAGGACGATCGCATCTTCTCGAACATGGAGCTCCGCTTCGTGAAGAAGGGCGACCCCGACGCGGCGCCGCGCATCCTCCGGCACATCGCGTGGAACCTCGACGACAAGCACCTGAAGCAGAACGGGCGCCTGCTCAAATTCCTCGACGCGCGCGGCACCAAGATCTCGGCGATGACGAAGGCGGCGAGCCACCTCCTCTGGTCGGACGATTTTTCGATCATCCGCAGCTACCTCGCCACGCACACCGACTGGATGATCAGCGACTCGACCGGCTTCACGCCCGCGTACGCGAAGAAGATGGGCTTCGTGCAGGACACGTACGGCACGTACACGTGGCCCGAGCCCTTCGGCACCGTCGACGTGAAGAACGCGACCGATCTGAAGAACCTCTTCCTCGCGAACCCACACGTGGACGTGCCGTTCCGCTACGGCTACCCCGACAAAGATCACCACGGGCACATCGTCGTGACGCGCAAACCGAATATCCCCGCCGGAAAGCCGTGAAACAATATTTGGATTTGCTTCGTCGCATTCTCGACGAGGGAGTCGACCGCCCCGACCGCACCGGCACCGGCACGCGGAGCGTCTTCGGTCATCAGATGCGCTTCGATCTTCGTCAGGGCTTCCCGCTCGTGACGACCAAGAAGGTTCATCTGCGTTCGATCGTGCACGAGCTCCTCTGGTTCTTGCGCGGCGAGACGACGGTCGAGCCCCTGCACGCCGCGAAGGTCACGATCTGGGACGAGTGGGCGACGGCCGCGCAGACCGCGCGTTTCGGCCGGGAAGCCGGCGATCTCGGCCCCGTCTACGGTCACCAGTGGCGGAACTTCGGCGCCACGCCCAAGCCCGACGGCACTTGGGAGAGCGACGGCGTCGACCAGCTCGCGCGCCTCCTCGAGGATCTCCGCGAAAAGCCGTTTTCGCGCCGCCACATCGTGACCGGCTGGAACCCGAAGGAAGCCGACGAGGTCGCGCTCCCGCCGTGCCACACGCTCTTTCAATTCTACGTGACGCCGGGCGAGCCGCTCGAGCTCTCGTGTCATCTTTATCAAAGAAGCGGCGACGCCTTCTTGGGCGTTCCCTTCAACATCGCGAGCTACGCGCTGCTGACGATGATGATCGCGCAGGTGAGCGGCATGCGGGCGCGCGAATTCGTTCACTCGTTCGGCGACGCGCACCTCTACAAGAATCACTTCGAGCAGGCGAAGCTCCAGCTCGGGCGCGAGCCGCGCCCGCCGCCGACGATGCGCATCGCCCCCGACGTGAAGGACCTCTTCGCGTTCCGCTTCGAGGATTTCACGCTCGAAGGCTACGACCCGCACCCCGCGATTCCCGCGCCGGTCGCGGTGTGAAGCTCCCAAGAGTGCGTTGCTGCCGCGCCGACGCGACCGCCCACCGTCCTCTCGGGGTCAAGGGTGAAACGTGCGGAGGGGCTCGAAGCCGGTGAGCGGCGCGGTGTGCGCGAACTCGAGGGTCTCGATCTCCGCGGCGCGCGGCTCGAGCCTCTTCGCGAGCGCTTCGAGCGACGCGTTCGCTCGCCGCTGATCGTCGCTGAAGAGCCACTTGGCGGGCGTGACCTTGCGTCCTTGCTCGCGCTCGCTTCGTCGCCGAGGTAGAGGACGCCGTCGACCGCGTACGCCGCGCTGCCCTGCGCGTGCCCGGGCACGGCGAACGCCGTCACCTCGAGATCGCCGACCGTCACCTCGTCGCCGTCGGCGAGGGGATGCGTCACCTTCACGCCGCTGTCGTGCGCGCCCATCATCCGCGGCAAGAGACGCGCGAGGCCGCGCGCCCCTCGATCAAGTCTCGCTCCGCCGCCATCGCGTAGACCTCGGCCTTCGGAAACTTCGCGCAGCCGCCGGTGTGATCGCCGTCGCCGTGCGTGAGAAAGATCGCGCGAACGGCCGACGCGTCGAGGTGCCGGCCAGCAAAACGCGTTTGAGCCGCATGAGGCCGGCGATGATAGAACGGACGACGCCATGCGTCCCCTCTGTCTGGTCTTTGCCATGAGCGACGCGCGCGTCATCGGAAAGGACGGCGGCCTCCCGTGGAGCATTCCGGAGGACTTGCGCCACTTCAAGAACGTGACGGTCGGGCACGCCGTCGTCATGGGCCGCAAGACGTACGACTCGGTCGGCAAGCCGCTGCCGAAGCGGCGCAACATCGTCGTCACGCGCGACCCGTCGCTCCGCCGCGAAGGGGCGGAGACTGCGCCCACGCTCGAGGCCGCGCTCGCCCTCGCGTACCAGACCGACGAAGAGCCGCGCGTGCTCGGCGGCTCGCAAATCTACGCGAGCGCGCTCCCCCTCGCGACGCGCATGGTCGTCACCTTCGTCCACCGCGACGTCGCGGGCGACACGTTCTTCCCGCCCATCGACTGGACCGAGTGGCGCGAGCTCACCCGCCGCCAAGCCGACACCGAGCCCGACGTCGAGTTCGTCGAGTTCGCCCGCAGAGAATTGACATGACGATTGGAGGATCAACGGCAAAGAGAAGTTTGGATCGTTCTTTATGTCACGCCTCTCGGGGCCCAGGGCGGATTCACTCTTGGGAGTGAATCTCGCCGGTCGCGGCGTTCATCGCCACGAGGGTGCCGGGCGGGATGATGGTCTTGCCGACTTTGACCTCGACGTCGCGGATGGCGGCGCCGGTGCATCCGACGATGCACGGCTTGCCGAGCGCGCGCGCCGCGACCGCGCCGTCGGCGGTGATGCCGCCGCGCGCGATGACGACGCCAGCCGCGACGCGAATCGCCGGCACGTCCACCGCGTCCATCTCGTTGCGCACGAAGATGGGCGGCGTCCCGCTCGCCGCGAGGTCGAGCGCCGCCTGCGCCGTGAGCGCGAGCGGACCTTTGGCTTCTCCCGGGCTCGCCCCTTGGCCTTTTGCGATCAGCACGAGCCTGGGTTTACTTTTCGGACGGCGACTTGTCGATGGCGACGGCGCCGATCGCATGGTGTGGCAGAACCCCACGCTCGGCCGCAGCGCTCTGGAAGGCCAGCGGATAGCCGTCGTCCCACTCGGCGCCGTCGATTTGGCTGCGGACGCGCACGCGCAAAGTCGTCGAGCCTGCCCGATCGGCCGTGGCCTGCAGCGTCACCGCGCCGTCCGACCCGGAGACCGGAGTCACCGTGCACAGCGTGTCGCACGCCGCCGAGACGAGCGTGATCGGCGTCTCGCTCGTCGGATCGCAGGTCGCCGTCGTGCACAAATCGGGGCGCTGCTCGAGCCGACGCACGGTCACCACCGCGGGCGTTCCGACTGTCGTCGCGTCGCCCAGCGGGGCCCCCTCGAAATAGAGCTGCACGTTGTAGCCGTTCGCGTCCGGAGCCGGCGCGGCGACGCAGGCCGCGCTGGCGGCCAAAAGAGCGATCGAAAAAGCGGACAAACGCATGACGGAAGGGCCCTCACGCAAACGCGGTGCCACGGCTAAGCCGGCGACATCACGAGGGCAAACTCCCTCGCGTCAACACCGGTTCACATCGCCTCGGACGTGTGCGTTCATACTACCTGGACGCACCCGAGACGGACCAGTCTTCGGCGGTCAGCGTTCGAGTCGCGCGAAGTCCGCGATGCGCAGCATGCACGACGCCCCGTACGAGAGGAGGCGAAGGCGCGCTGGCGTGTCGGCGTCGGCCGGGTCGTTCACGAGCGTCTCTTCGAAGATGCGATCGACCCGCTCGGCGAGCTCGCCCATCGCGAAGAGGGCTTCGGCGACGGCGTGCTCGGTGCGGAGGTCGCGCGTCTTGTCGTCGAGGCGCTCGACGACGTCGACGATTGCCGCGTCGCTCGGCTTCTGGAACGACGCGCGCGGCACGAGCTCGGGAGACGCCTCTTTGCTGATGCCGGAGAGACGCTTGCCGACCGTGCGTGCCTTCTCGAGCCAGGGCGCTTTCTCGTCGAGCAGCTTCTGGAGCGCCCGCGCCTTGGCGAGCGCGAACGCGGGGTGCTCGGCGGGCGCCTTGCGGTCGCCGTCGGTCCACGCAAAGCCTCCGAGCACGGCGCCCGCGGCGCCGCGGCTCGTACGCGCCTCGATGAGGCCGCGGAGGCGCTCGGTGACGAACGCGTCGAGCACCTTCGTGGTCGCGGCGGCGTCGAGATCCAGCGCCTTGTCGAAGAGCCCGTGCGCGAAGGCGACGAGCTCGGAGAGCGCGATCTTCGCGTATTCGGGCTTCGCGTCATCGAGGAGCGTGCGCAAGAGACCGATGCACGCGCGGCGAAGCGCGAACGGGTCGGCGGCGCCCGTCGGCTGCAGGCCCACGGCGAACCCGCCGGCGAGCGTGTCGATGCGATTGGCGAGGGCGACGACCCGCGCGACGTCGTCCTCGGCGACGGCGCCGTCCTGGCCGATGGGCGCGTAGTGATCGCGGATGGCGTCGGCCACGCGCGCCGGCTCGCCCGACGCGAGCGCGTAGGCGCGGCCCATCGTGCCTTGCAGCTCGGGGAACTCGCCGACCATCAGCGTCACGAGATCCGTCTTGCAGAGGCGCGCCGCGCGGACGGCGAGGGCGCGGTCCGCGGCCGAGAGCCCGATGCGGTCGGAGAGGTACACGGCGAGCTTCTCCATGCGCGCGACCTTGTCGCGCACCGTGCCGAGCCGCGCGTGAAAGACGATGCCGGCGAGCTTGTCGAGCCGACTCTCGAGCGGCGTCTTCTTGTCCTCTTCGAAGAAGAAGCGCGCGTCGGCGAGGCGCGCGCGCATGACGCGGTCGTTCCCCTTGCGGACGTTGGCGGGGTTCTGCGCCGTGTTGACGACGGCGAGGTAGTGCGCGAGGAGCGGCGCGTCCGGGTCGAGCGACTTCTGGACGATGAAGTATTTCTGGTGCCCGCGCGCGACCGCGCGAATCACGGCGCTCGGGAGCTCGAGGTACGCCGGATTGAACCCGCCGGCGACGACGTGCGGCTCCTCGACCAGCGAGGCGTTCTCGCTGACGAGCGCGGGGTCCGGGTCGGGCACGCCGCCGAGCGCCTTCGCGGCGTCGTTCACGCGGGCCATCATCGTGCGCTCGCGCTCTTGCCGGTCGACGAGGACGTGCGCGGTGCGAAGCTGCTCGACGTAGGACTCCGCGCTGCCGATGTCGAAGAACGCGGGCGCGAGGAAGCGGTGGCCGCGCGTGCGGCGCCCGCTCTTCTGGTGCGCGAACTCGAAGTCGACGACGCGGTCGCCGGCGAGCGCGACGAGCCACTGAACGGGCCGGCCGAACGCCGTGTCGTAGTCGGCCCAGCGCATCGACTTGCGGAACGGGATCGACTTGCACACGTCGGCGAGCATCGGCCCGAGCAGCTCGACCGCGGGGCGGCCTTTCTCGGCGCGCCGCCCGACGACGTAGCGGCCCGCCTTCTTCGTGCCCTGCGCCTCGAGGTCTTTGACGACGAGCGCGTCGAGCGAGACGCCGAGCTTTTGCGCGAAAGCCTCCGCCGCCTTGGTCGGCTTGCCGTCTTTGAACGCGGCCGTCTCGGGCGGTCCGACGACGGTCTCGTCGAGATCGGCCTGCACGTAGGCCACCGCGCGTACGATCGTCGTGAGGCGGCGCGCCGTGCCGAGCGCGTGAATTTCGTCGTGCGTCAGCCGCAGCGCGGCCAGGCGCGTGCGGAAGAGGTCCGGGAGAGCCTCGAGCGCCGCGTCGACGAACGACGACGGAAGCTCTTCGCACCCAATCTCGAGCAGGAAAGTGAAGCTCACGGCCGAACGGTTTACCAGGAGTTATGCTGCGCGTCGTGGCGAAGAAGCAGAAGAAATTCCCGGAGCGTTGCCGCTGCGGGTTCCGGCTCGAACACCCGCTCGTCGCTCCGCGCCTGCATTTCTCGGCGCCCAAGTGGGTTCTCTTGTGTCTCGGCGCGACGCCGTACCCGTCGCGCGTCGACTACCACTGCACGCGCTGTGGCGTGGTGCTCTCCTCCACGGAGGAACGGCAGGTCATGGAGACGTTCTAGGTTTGTTCAGCGGCGGCAGGGTGCGCTCGCCGAGGACGTCGCGCACGTAGAGGAGCTCGACGATTGTGACGCCGACGATTCCGGTGGGCGTCGCGAACGTGAGGCCGACGACTCCGAAGAGCGCGCCGAAGAGGGCCTGGAGCGCGAGCGTGTAGCCCGGGGGAAAGTGCACCGCGGTGCGCGCGATGAAGGGCGTTAGCAGGTAACCCTCGACGATGTGCACGCCGAAGAAGAGCACGACGACCCAGGCGGCCTTCGTCGGGCTCACGGTGAACGCGAGCAAGATCGGCGGGATCGCGGAGGCGATCGCCCCGAAGAACTCGATGAAGGTGAGGACGCCCGCCAGCACGCCGAGCGCGAGGGCGAGCGGCACGTGCATCAGAAAGAGCCCGATGCTCGTCGCGACGCCGACGAACGCCATCGCGAGCGCGCGTCCGACGAGCCAGCGGCCGAGCCTGCGCACCGCCTCGGCCATCACCTGGCGCGCGCGCGTTCGGTGCTGGGGCGGCACGACGGCGAGCGCGACGCGCGCGTAGGTCTTGGGCGAGAGCGCGCCGTAGAGACCCATGAAGGCGATCACGACGACCGCGGCGACGATTCTGGAACGAGCCGAGCACCGCGCCCCGTGCGCCGGCGAGGAGCGTCGTGGCCGCGGGCGGAACGCCGCTCCCGTGCTCGGCGGAGGGCCAGCCGTCGCCGAGGTAGCGGTGGAGGTAGCCGGCCGCGTCGTGCATCGCGGCGGGCAGCGTCTGCACGAGCTTGCCCGTCTGCTCGACGAGGCGCGGTCCGGCCGCGAGCACGAGCACGACGCTCGAGCCGAGCATGATGAGCACAATCTCCACGACGGCGAGTCGGTACGGCATCCGGGAGAAGCGCACGAGCGCGTCGGCGATCGTCTTCAGGAAGATCGCGAGGAGCACGCCGCCGAACAGAACGAACAGCGCCTCCGACTCGAAGACGACCAGCAAGACCGCCACGGTGACGAGCAACGCGATGAAGAAATACCGGGCCACGCCCTCCGGATTCGCACGAACCGTACCGCTCAGGGCTCGGCCCTTCAGTCCGCCGCTGAACCGCTCTCGAGCGCGGCTTCGATGAAGGCGTCGATCTTCCCGCTGAGCACGCGTTTCACGTCGCCGTCGGACGCGCCTGTGCGCCGGTCGCGGACGCCGCGCGAGTGCAGCTGGTCGTACGTGCGAATCGGCGGCTCGTCGTCGCGGACGCGCTTGGCCGGCGCGGTCGCGCCCGCGGCGCGCACCTCGACGCGCGCGAGCCACGTGTCGCCGCGCTTGTGGTCCTTGCCCTTGGGCGCCGCGATCAGCCGGTGCCCGCCGTGCTCGCTCTTCAAGTAGCCGTACGCGTACGGGCCCTTCACGACGAGCGCGACGTGGTGCGGGTGCTGCGCGACGTCGACGTCGTATTTCCGGTCCTCGGCCCACGACGCGTACATTTGCGCGAGCTCCTTCGCCCACGCCGCCGCGCCGTCCTTTCCGCCGACGGCGCGCACGACGAGCTCGGCGTCGCCGCGGTCGGTCTCGTCGAAGTGGACGATCTCGCGCTCGGCGCGCGAGAGCGACCGCTCGAGCCGCGCGAAGCGGCCGACGAGCTCGGACACGTCGTCGGGTGCATGCGCCGTCCCGCCTCCGGCGGACTCGGCGACGCCGTCGCGCGATTTCTTGGGATCGAGGAACGCCGCCTCGACGACCTCGCGCAGCAAATCGGTCCGCTGCCGCAGGTCTTCGAGCCGTCGGATCTCGGCGCTCAACCGATGACGGCGGTAGACGTCGCCCGTCTTGCCGAACGCCTCGTCCCAGAACGCCGGGCTCTTGGCCTTCTCCTCCATCGCCTCGAGCTCTTGGCGCATCGACGCGAAGTCGGCCTTCTCGTCGATGCGCGCGAGGCGCTCGTAGACCTCGCGCAGCGCGGTCTTCACCTCGGCGAGCGACATGCGGACGACCTGACCTTCGCCGTCGGTCGCGCGCGTGCGACGCTCGAGGCTCTGGAGCTTTCGCGACGCCTCCGTCTCTTCGAAGCTCAGCGCGACGCCGTCGCCCTTGCGCGCGACCCGAAGGAGCTGGAAGCGCTGCGCCGGCGCACCGAGGACCGCGCGCGCGAGCGGCAGGACGAGCAGCTCCTCCATGGCACGCTTGAGCGGCCTCGCGCCGTATTTGGGATCGAAGCCGCGGTCGAGGAGGAGATCGATGACGCCCTCGTCGACTTCGAGCAGGAGATCCCGCTCGAGCAGGCCCTCGCGGCGGTAGATCTTGCCGAGCTCCCGCTGCGCGATGCGCCGCATGTCGCTCTTCTCGAGCGGCTCGAAGACGAGGATTTTGTCGATGCGGTTGAGAAACTCCGGCCGGTAGGCGTGCTCGAGCGAGCGGCGCACGTCGCGCACGACGTCCTTCGGCTCGCCGCTGCCGGAGAAGCCGATCGACGAGCCGAGCTCGCGCATGTTCGCGCCGACGTTGGACGTGAGGATGATGATCGTGTGGCGGAAGTCGACGGTGTCGCCGAACGCGTCGGTGAGGCGGCCGTCGTCGAACACCTGGAGCATCAGGTCGGCGAGGTTCGCGTGGCCCTTCTCGAACTCGTCGAGCAAGACGACGCAGAACGGGTTCTTGCGCACGTATTCGGTGAGGACGCCGGTCTTGTTCTGCCGCGGATTGCCGATGAGCTTCTCGAAGGAGTGGAAGTCCTTGTACTCGCTCACGTCGATGCGGAGCATCTTGTCCTTCGTGCCGAACAAGAACTCCGCGGTGGCCTTCGCGAGCTCGGTCTTGCCGACGCCGGTCGGGCCGACGAAGAGGAGCACGCCGGCCGGGCGATCGGGGTCGTTGAGGCCGGTCTTGTAGAGTGCAAGCAAATCGGCGACCGCGCTCACCGCCTCGCCCTGGCCGAGCACGCGCTCGGCGAGGAAGCGGTGCATCTCGTCGTACGTCATGCGTACGGTCGGCGAGATCATGTGCATCGGCAGGCCGGTCTGCCGCGCGAAGACCTCTTCGACGAAGGGCGCGTCGATCGGCGCGGTGCGCGCGGGCGCCGCGACGCCGCCGTGGGTCATGTCGGGGGCGCGCGCTTCTTGGGCGACGCGCCGCAGGAGCTCGACGCCCTTTCCGGGGAAGCTCTGCGTCGGGATGAATTTCTTCGCGAGCGAGAAGACGCGCTCGATCGCCTGCTTCTCGAACCCGGGCGGGACCATGGGCGCGCCAGCGCCGGACCACGGGAGGTCCGCGGCGACGCGGAGCAAGAGCTCGCGCGTCTCTTCCTCGCTCGGCTCCGGCACGGCGACGGCGACGAAATCGCGCGCGAGGATCGGGTGCTCGCGGACGAGCTTGTCCCAGCGCCCGGGCGTGACCTCGCCGAAGATCACGAGCTTGCCCTGCTCGATGCCGGGCCGCATGAGATTGTAGATGCCGCGCGGGTTGGTCGAGTACGAGCCCGCGTACGGCAGGTTCCAGACGTCGGGCACGTAGTGGAGGCGGTTCTTCGACGCGTGCGCGAGCATCGAGCGGATGCGGCTCTCTTGCTGCCCGGTGAAGCGCGTGTCGGCGCAGAGCCCGACCGTCGAGATCTCGAAGATCCTCGAGCCTTCGAGCTCGGGCAGCCGTCCTTCGCGCAAGTACGAGAGGAGCTTGTGCACGACCGCGCTCTTGCCGACGCCGCTCGACCCGACGAGCACGGCGCTGCGGCCGCTCGCGAGCGTGCGCGCGAGCGCGTGCACCTCGTCCTGACGACCGAAGGTCTTCTCCCCCGTCGCGTTCGGATCCGCTGTGAGCTCGCGCCCGTCTTGGGCGACGACGTCGAAGGTTTCCTGCGTCACGACCGCCGCCGACGATAGCACCTGGCACGTGGGCCGAGACCGCGTTAAGCGTGAAGGACATGCGTCACGCCTTGGCTTTGCTCGCGACTTTGGCTTTGACCGGGGCTTGCGGCGGACAGGTCGCCGGCGCCGACGGCGGCACGACGCTCCAGACCGACGGCGGCGCCGACGCCGACGGCGGCGTTTGCGTCGACCTCGAGGTGTCGTCGTTCGACACGAGCTGCGCGTCCGACTCCGACTGCATCGCCGTCGCCGCGCCCGGCGTGGTCTGCTCCGGTTACAACTGCTTGTGCCCGGGGGCGACGATCAGCGCGACGAGCGAAGCCGCGTACGACGCGCAGCGATCGAAGATCAAGCAAGGCCCGGGGCCGCAGTGCGGCTGCCCGTTTCTCGGCTCGCCGCGCTGCATCGCCGGGCAGTGCGTCCTTTGTCCGAGCCCCAGCGATCCGAACCTGCCGCCCGGCTGTCCCGACGGCGGGCCGTGATCACCTGAGCTCGTCGATTCGCTTCTGCACCGCCTTCTCGAAGGCCGGGCGCTTCTGTCCTTCGGGCAGCGACCTGTACAGCGCGAGCTGCTCTTCGAGCGCCGCGCGCGCTTCGGCCTTCCGGCCCATCGCGAGGAGGATGTCCGCCTTCAGCCGCAGCATCAGCCCCTTGCGCGCGCCGTAGCCCTTGGCGATCGCGCGATCGATCGTGGCGAGCGCCTCGGGGTATCGCTTCATGTCGAAGTAGACGCGCGCGAGTCGATGCGGCGGATTGAAGTCGTCCGGGAGCTCGCTCTCGCGCTGCTCGAGGAATTTGGCGGCCTCTCCGGGGCGCCCCAGAAACTCGAGCGTCTCCATGCGCGCGCCGTCGAAGGTCGTCGCGCGCTCGGGCTCGGGTTGCGCCGCGATCGCGCGGTCGATCACGTCCAGCCTCGCGCGCGCCGCCTCGAGCGCGCCCGCATGATCGCCGAGCCGTTCGCGCGCTTCCCAGACGATGCGCCAAGCGTCGGAGCGATCGTCGGGCGAGAGCGGCGCGCCCGCGTCGCGCGCGAGATCCGCGACGGCCTTCGCGACGAGCTCGCGGACGTGCTTGGCGCGCGCGCTCGCGTCGCCTTCGACGCAGTCGAGCGATTCGTCCGCGTAGTCGGCGGCGAGCGAGCTCCGCCCGAGCCGCGACGGCGTCTCGGCGAGCGCGGCCTCCGCCGTCTCCGCGCAGCCCTCTGGGAGGCGCTTTTTCGCCTTGAGCAGGCCGAGCATCGTCTCGGTCTCGTGCTCCCAGCCGCGCGGCGCGCGCGCGAGCGCCGCCGAAAAGTTTTTCGCCGACTCGGCCGCGTCGTTCTTCAGCGCCGCGCGATGACCTGCGAGCAAGAGGGAGAGCGGATCGTCCGGCGGAAGCCCGTCCTTGGTGGCGTGCGCCAGCGCGATCGATCGCGCGGCGTCGGTCATGAACGCGCGCATCTGCGCGACGCTGCCGGCGCCTTCCCACCGGCCGTGGATCGACGCGTCGCGCGGGTCGACGACGAAGAACGTCGGCAGCACGTGCGCGGGAAAGGCCGCCGCGGCGCGCGCGTTCTCTTCTTTCTCGACGTCGAACGAGAAACGAACGAAGCCGCTCGGCAGCGACGGATCGTCGAGCACGTACGCCCGCATCGCGCGGCACGTGTGGCACCACACCGCCGACGCGTCGACCAGCATCGGCGCGTCGCGCTCCTTCGCCACGGCGAGCGCGCGAGCGTAGTCGTCCTCGATCCACGCGCGCGGCACCTCGCGCTTCGGCGCGCTCACCGTCGTCGCCGTCGTCGCAGCCGGCCGGGGCACGGGATTCGTC
This sequence comes from uncultured delta proteobacterium, assembly GCA_963731595.1. GTDB lineage: Bacteria > Myxococcota_A > Polyangia > Polyangiales > Polyangiaceae > DASXHD01. The sequence continues at coordinate 503,714 of CAVSWE010000006.1, read as the reverse complement.
GCGTGCGCGGCGCACCCCGCGAGGGCGACGAGCAGCAGCGCGCGCGTCAATCGGCGTGCACGTAGCACGCGGACATTTGCCTGCGGCTTCATCCGCGGAGATGCATCGTCGCGTACACGGTCCACGAGATCCACGCGAGCAGGGCGAGCGCGCCGCCGAAGAAGAGGCTCATCCCCGCGCGCGGGTTGCGATCGACGAACCGCCCGAGCTCGCGCGTCACCCGCTTGGTCAGCGTCACCGGGCACTGCACCTTGCAGCGACCGTCGAGCGCCGCCTGGAGCTCGTCGATCATCTCGCCGACGCTCTGGAAGCGCGCCCCGGGATCTTTTTCGATCCCGCGCCGCACGACGTGCAAATACTCGGCGGGCGCCGGCCCGTTCGCCGGGTGCGGCGCGAGCCCCTGGATGACGTCGACCGTCTCGTGCTGGATGGCGGCGAGCATCGCGGGCAAGCTCTCGCGGTCGCCGAGGTAATGCCGCAGCGTGATGAGCTCGTGAAAGAGCACCGACGCGCAATAGACGTCGCTCCGCTCGTCGATCGCGTCCACGTCGCCGCGCGCTTGCTCGGGCGACATGTACGCGGGCGTGCCGACGATCGCACCGCGGCGCGTCGTGAAGAGACGCTCGCGAACGGACTGGCTCGCGTCCTCCGCGGGCGCGGCGTCGACCTTCTCCTCCGCCGCCTTGCGCTTCGCGACGCCCCAGTCCATCAACACGACCTCGCCGAACGGGCCGACCATCACGTTCGCCGGCTTGATGTCGCGGTGCACGTAGCCGTGCGCGTGCGCGAACTCGAGCGCGCGGAGAAGCGCGATGAAGATGTCGGTGCGCACGGTCGACGTGTATTTCGCCTGGTACGCCGGGTCGCCCGCCGCGAGCTTCTCGATGATCGTCTCGAGCGTCTCGCCCTCGACGTGTTTCATCACGAAGTAGTAGCGGTCGTTCTCGTCGCGTCCGACGTCGTGGATCGGCACGATGTTCGGGTGCTCGAGCGAGCCGACGACGTGAATCTCGTCGACGAAGCGCGCGACCGCCGCGGGGTCGTTCGGCGCGTTCAGATACTTGAGCGCCACGTCGCGGCCGATGTCGCGGTCCTCGGCGAGGACGACCTCGCCCATTCCGCCGGCGCCGAGCAGGCGTTTGATCGCGTAGCGCTCGCCGGGCACCTCCGGAAGGTCTCCGCTGCCGCGCGGCAGCACCGCGGGGCGCGTCGTCGCGCCGAGCGTCGTCGTCGGCACGACGCTGGCGTCGAGCGAGCCTTGCGCCACCGTCGCCCCCGCGACGTCCACGGTCTTGGCGAAGGCGTCCTCACGCGTCGTCATGAGCCTCATCCTATACATAGTTGGTCGCGCACGCTCGGCGCGCCGTAACTCGGCCGTGAAGAAGTGTTTTCGTGTTAAGGATCCTCCACCATGTCGGAGCTGGATCAGCCCGGAAATTTCGTCGAAGACCTCGTCAAGGAAGACCTCGCCAGCGGAAAACACCGCGGCCGAGTCATGACGCGCTTCCCGCCCGAGCCGAACGGTTACCTCCACATCGGCCACGCGAAGTCGATTTGCCTCAATTTCGGGCTCGCCGCGCTCTCCCCGGAGGGAAAGTGCAATCTGCGGTTCGACGACACGAACCCGGTCGCCGAGGACGTCGAGTACGTCGACTCGATCAAGAACGACGTGCGCTGGCTCGGCTTCGACTGGGCCGACCGCGAGTACTACGCGTCCGACTACTTCGAGCGTCTCTACGAGATCGCCGAGGAGATGGTGAGGAAGGGCCTCGCCTACGTCGACAGCCAGAACGAGGAGCAGATCCGCGAGGGCAGGGGGAGCTTCCACGAGCCGGGCACCGAGTCGCCGTTCCGCAATCGCAGCGTCGACGAGAACCTCGATCTCCTTCGCCGCATGCGCAAGGGCGAGTTCGAGGACGGCGCGCACGTGCTCCGCGCGAAGATCGACATGAAGTCGGTCGACGTGAAGATGCGCGACCCGCTCATGTACCGCATCCGTCACGCGCACCACCACCGCACGGGCGACACGTGGTGCATCTACCCGATGTACGACTTCGCGCACGGCCTCTCGGACGCGATCGAGGGCGTGACCCACTCGGTCTGCACGCTCGAGTTCGTGAACCACCGCCCGCTCTACCACTGGTTCATCGACGCCTACGGCGACGACAAGCTCGCCTCGCATCCGCAGCAGATCGAGTTCGCGAAGCTCATCATCACGTACATGCTCTTCTCGAAGCGCAAGCTCCGGCAGCTCGTCGAGGAGAAGCACGTGAGCGGCTGGGACGACCCGCGCATGCCGACGCTCGCGGGGCTTCGGCGCCGCGGGTACACGCCGAGCGCGCTCAGGAAGTTCTGCGATCGCGTGGGCGTCTCGACGCGCGACAGCGTCGTCGACGTCTCGCTGCTCGAGCACACGCTGCGCGAAGATCTCAACGCGACGTCGCCGCGCGTGATGGCCGTCCTGCGTCCGCTCGAGGTCGAAATCGAGAACTGGCCCGAGGGCAAGGTCGAGTGGCTCGAGGCGCCGTACGACCCGGAGAAGCCCGACGGCCCGACGCGGAAGGTGCCTTTTTCGCGCCGGATCTACATCGAGCGCGACGACTTCATGGAGGAGCCGCCGAAGAAGTTCTTCCGCCTCGCGCCCGGCGCCGAGGTGCGCCTGCGCTGGGCGACCGTGATCCGGTGCCAGCGCGTCGTGAAGGACGCGAGCGGCGCGGTGACCAAGGTGGTCTGCACCTTCGACCCGGAGGCGGTCGGCGGCCAGCCGAAGGACGGGCGCAAGATCAAAGGGACGATCCACTGGGTCTCCGCGGACCACGCGAAGGACGCCGAGGTGCGTCTCTACGATCGTCTCTTCAAGGACGAAAACCCGACGCACGCGGAGAATTTCCTCGAGGCCCTCAACCCGAATTCGCTCGAGACCGTGAAGGGCAAAGTCGAGCCGAGCCTCGAGTCGCCCAAGCCGCTCGAGCGCTTCCAGTTCGAGCGGCTCGGTTACTTTTGCGTGGATCCCGACTCGAAGGCGGGCGCGCTCGTCTTCAACCGCACCATCACGCTGAAGGACACGTGGGGGGCGATGGTCCAAAAAGGCAAGACGGAGACCTGAGCGGTCAAGGCTTCGGCGCGCCGACGTGGGCGAGCCACCACGCGTAGTTCTGGTCGCCCTTGCTCGCGTTGCACTCGCGACAGATCGGAAAGAGGTTCTCGACGGACGTCTTGCCGGTATTCGCGCTCGGCTCTGCCTCGGTGATCGAAGGGGACGCGGTGATCGAGCTCGGTCGCCATGCGCCTGCATCCCGGCACCGAGCACAGATGCGCGGTCGTCGCGTCGCGGCGGCGGTTGACGAAGCACGCCGCGTCGGCCATCTCCGCGGGCACCTCGCGCGAGTCGACCCACGCGACGGGGTCTTGCTCCGGCGTCGGCGCCTTGAAGAGGTGCTGGCAGCCGGAGTGCGGGCAGCGCCGTTCGACCTCTCGCGCGTCCCAAGGACACGAGAGCCAGCGAGCACAACGGGGGCAGCGATAATGATACGTCACCGCAAAATCGCGACAGTCGAGGCGTTAAGCCACGCCTTCGGGCTCTTCCTTTTGCAAAGTCGCTGGCCACGCGCCCGGGCGCGAGGCATGCATCCCAGCGGGCGACAGTCGCACCTTAGGGTGCGTGGGACCCGTTGGCAAACGAAAGGTGGTTGGAACTCCAATGAAGCGTGAAGCGACCAGACAGTTTTCATTTCGTCTGCCGAAGTCGCTCGTGGATCGCGTCGAACGTTGCGTTCGAAACGTGCAAGCGAGCGGCCTTGACTTGACCCGCGCGGACGTCGTGCGGCTCCTCCTCAACCATGCGCTCGACTCGACGAACTGCCGGCTCGAGCAGCTCCTCGTCCCGTCGAAGAAGCATTCGAACGGGAAACGCTCGCGCCGCGCCTCGGCGTAGACCGCAGGGTGATTTCGACGATCGCCGGCGCGACGCCGACGCGCACGGGCGGGCCGCTCGTGCCGAGCCCGGGGTGAACGACGAGCGCGCTTCGTCCCTCGCGGTAGAGGCCGAGCGTGTGCCGCCGGTGGAAGCGACCGATGTTGAAGCGGCGCGGCGCGAGGGGCAGCGCGATCTGCCCGCCGTGCGTGTGCCCGCTGAGGACGAGGTCGACGCCGCGCGCGGCGGCCGCGTCGAAATCGGCGGGGTCGTGCGCGAGCAGGATGGCGCTCGCCGAGGGTGGCTTGTCGCGCAGCGCGCGATTGAGATCGCTCCGCAGCGACCATCGGTCGTCGACGCCGGCGACGAAGAGGCCCGTCGAGACGACGAGCCCGTCGTTGCGGAGGACGCGCGCGCCGCGCGACTCGAGCATCGCGACGAGCGACTCGGCCGAGCCGTAGTAGTCGTGGTTGCCCATCACGACGAGGACGCCGTCCTTCGCGCGGAGCTCGCCGACGACGTCGGCGATGTCGCCGTGAAACGCCGAGCCGGTCGCGACGAGATCGCCGGTGACCACCGCGAGATCGCACTCGAGCGCGCTCGCGGCGCGCGCCCAGCGGAGGCCCCACGCGCGCGGCGTGAACGGACCGATGTGCAGATCGGAGAGGTGCGCGATGCGGTAGCCGTCGAAGCGCGGGTCGAGGTCTTCGATCGCGATCGCGAGGCGCTCGACGGCGGTCCACCTGCGCCGGACCAGGGCGCCGTACGCGGCGAGCGCGAGCCCGGCGCCGTACGCCGCGGCCATCGCGGCGCCGAGCGAGCGATGCGTCGCGAGGGCGGCGAGCCCGAAGAGGAGCGCGAACGGCAGCGCGAGCAGCCCGGCCGTCCAATGGACGAAATACGGCACGTCCACGAGCGCGACCGCGAGCGGCGAGCGGCGCTGGCCGCGAAGGACGTGGTTCGCTCGGCCGACGAAGGCGAGGGTCGAGGCCGCGGCGACCGCGACGCCGAGGGCCCACGGATGCGGCATGCTCGCCCGCTCGAGGCCGAAACCCGCCGCCGCGGCGAAAACAGCGTGCCCGATCGCGGTCAACCCGAGGAGCCGCGCCATGAAAGGACTGATCCGCATCTTCGCCGACGGATGAGAAACAGGGCGCGAGAGTGTGCTATTCCGCGAGCGCCATGCGATTCACGCACGCGCTGATTCCCACGCTGAAAGAGGCCCCCCAGGACGCGACGAGCGCGAGCCATGCGCTCTTGCTCCGCGGCGGTTACATCCGCCGGCTCGGCGCGGGCATCTACGATTTTCTCCCGCTCGGGCTGCGCGTCCTGCGCAAGGTCGAGCGCATCGTGCGCGCCGAGATGGACCGCGCCGGCGCGCTCGAGATCCTCATGCCCGTGCTCCTGCCGGGCGAGTACTACAAAGAGACCGGCCGCTGGGACCTCTACGGCGACGTCCTCTTCCGGCTGAAGGACCGCAAGGGCGGCGACTACAACCTCGCGCCGACGCACGAGGAGATCGTGACCGACATCGCGCGTCGCGAGATCAAGTCGTACCGCGACATGCCGAAGAACCTCTACCAAATCCAGACCAAGTTCCGCGACGAGCCGCGCCCGCGCGCGGGGCTCCTGCGCTGCCGCGAATTCTTGATGAAGGACGCCTACTCGTTCGACACGACCGAGCAGGGCGCGCTCGCGAGCTACGAGAAGATGCGCGTCGCCTACCATCGCATCTTCGAGTCGATGGGCCTGCGCTTCCGCATGGTCGCGGCCGACAGCGGCGCGATGGGCGGCAACACGAGCGCCGAGTTCCAGGTGCTCGTCGACTCGGGCGAGGACGCGATCGTCGCCTGCGACAAGTGCGACTACGCGGCCAACGTCGAGGTCGCCGAGGTGAAGGTCGTCGACCCGGGCCGCCGCGCGATGGCGACGACGATCCGCATGATGAAGGTCCACACGCCCGGCCAGAAGACGATCGAAGAGGTCTCGAAGTTCCTCGAGGTCAAGCCGAGCGACACGTTCAAGGCGCTCCTCTACACCGCCGACGGGTCCAAAGAGGTCGTCATGGCGATCATGCGCGGCGACCACGAGCTCAACGAGGTGAAGCTCGCGCACGTGCTCGGCGCGGCGTCGGTGCACCTCGCGAGCGAGGCCGACGTGAAGGCGGCGACGGGCGCCGAGGTCGGCTTCGCCGGGCCGATCGGGTTCAAAGGCAAGATCTACATCGACCGCGCGGCGGCGCTCGTGCGCAACGGCGTCTCGGGCGCGAACGAGACCGATTATCACCTCGCGAACGTGAACCACGGACGCGACTTCGAGGCCGAGGTCGTGGACATCCGGCAAGCGCAAGACGGCGACTTGTGCCCGCGCTGCGAGGGCGGCCGCTTGCACGCCTATCGCGGCATCGAGGCGGGCCACATCTTCGTGCTCGGCACGCACTACTCGGCCAAGATGGGCGCGACCTTCCTCGACGAGCAGCAGCAGCAGAGGCCGGTGATCATGGGCTGCTACGGCATCGGCGTCTCGCGCCTCGTCGCGACGACGATCGAGCAGCATCACGACGAGAACGGCATCTCCTGGCCGATGAGCGTCGCGCCGTACCAGGTCCACGTCTGCACGATGGGAACCGACGCGGCGGTGGTCGACGCGGCGCAGAAGCTCCACGACGCGCTCGAGGCCGAGGGCGTCGAGGTGCTCTGGGACGATCGCGACGAGCGACCCGGCGTGAAATTCAAGGACGCCGACCTCCTCGGCATCCCGCTGCGCGTGACGATCGGCGGCAAGGGGCTCGCGCAAGGCGGCGTCGAGCTCAAGCCGCGCACCGAGAAGGACCCGAAGAAGGCGGAGCTCGTGCCGCTCGAATCGGCGGCGAAGACGATCGCCGGCCGCGTGCGCGCCGCGCTGGGCTGACGGAGAGGAGAAAACAGGAAGGTCAAAAGATCAGAAGCCCAAGGAAAGGAAAATTTTGTTTTCGAAAAACAAAAAGCTCCTCTCCGTACCTTTTGATCTCCTGATCTTCCTGTTCCCTCTCTCTCTCTCTCTCGGGCCCGCGTGGTAGGTTCGCGGGCGTGAGCAAGCGAGTGTCCTCGACCGACGCGGTGCGCGCGGGCGATCGCAAGCAGAAGCCGTTCGACGCCGTGCCGCAGCCCATCGTCGCGACGTCGACGTACACGTTCGAAGACTCGGACGAGATCGTCGCGCACACCGAAGGCCGGCACCCGCGGCAGCGCGAGGAGTACGGCCGGTACGGAAACCCCACGGTGCGCGCCCTCGAGGAGCGGCTCGCGGCGCTCGAGGGGACCGAGGACGCGGTCGCTTTCTCGAGCGGGATGGCCGCCATCACGACGACCATCCTCGCGCTGACGAAGCGCGGCGATCACGTCGCGATGTTCTCCGAGTGCTACCGCATGACGCGCGAGTTCGCCGAGACGACGCTCGCGCGCTTCGGCGTCGAGACGACCTTCGTGCCGATGGACGCGTCCGCGCTCGCGGGCGCGCTGCGCCCCGCGACGCGCCTCGTCGTCGGCGAGACGCCGAGCAACCCGCACCTCCGCTGCCTCGACCTCGCGAAGGTGGTCGAGACGTGCCGCGGGCGGCGCGCCCTCAAGACGATGATCGACGCGACCTTCGCGACGCCGGTGAACTGCCGCCCGGCCGGCTTCGGCGTCGATTTGGTCGTGCATTCTGCAACGAAATACCTGGGCGGCCACCACGACGTGCTCGCCGGCGTCGTCGCGGGGTCGCGATCGCTCTGCTCGCTCGTGCGCGAGCTCCGCGGCGTGCTCGGACCGGTGTGCGATCCGCATGCCGCGTTCCTCGTGGGCCGCGGCCTCAAGACGCTCGCGCTCCGCGTCGAGAAGCAGAATGAGACGTCGCTCGCGATCGCGCGGTTCCTCGAAGGTCGTCCCGAGATCGAGCGCGTCTTCTACCCGGGCCTCGAGTCGCACCCCGACCACGCGCTGGCGCGCGCGCAGATGAGCGGCTTCGGCGGCGTCGTCAGCTTCGTCGTCCGCGGCGGCCTCGACGGCGCGCGCCGCTTCGTCGATCGCTTGCAGATTGCACGCATCGCCCCGAGCTTCGGCGGCGTGGACACGCTCGTCGAACAGCCCGCGGTCATGAGCTTCTACGAGCTCACGAGCGAGCAGCGCGCCGCCATCGACATCGAAGACGGCCTAGTAAGGCTCGCCGTCGGCATCGAAGACGCCCCCGACCTCCTCTCCGACCTCACCCACGCCCTCAGCCCCCGAGATTGAACAGGAAGGTCAGAAGATCAGAAGGAAAAATTTTCAAAAAAATCTCCCCTTCTGCCCTTCTGATCTTCCTGTTTTTCTCTCTCTCCCTCTCTCGGGGGGTCAGCCGAGACCCTCGAGGGCGGCGAGGAGGGCGCTTGCTTGGGCGGCGGCCTCGTCGGTGCTCATCGGGCGGGCGTCGCGGCAGACCGCGAAGGTCACCGCGTCCTCGGGGATGTCCGAGAGGAACCGGCTCGGCGTACGCGGGACGGCCTTGCCGCGCATCGCGCGACCCTCGCAGCGCGAGATGGTGAGGCGCTCGCGAGCCCGCGTGATGCCGACGTAGAAGAGACGGCGCTCTTCTTCGATGTCGCTCGAGACGCCCATTTCACGGGCCATTTCGCTCCCGGTCGCGTCGGTCGCCTTGTCTTGCTGCGTGCGGCTGTGCGGGAGGTAGCCCTCCTCGCAGCCGATCAGGAACACGTGATCGAACTCGAGGCCCTTCGAGCCGTGGAGGGTCGAGAGGAGCACGAGCTCCTTCGGCTCCTTGTCGTCGTCGCCCTCGCTGCTCGTGTCGAGCATGATTGCCTGGATGTACATGCGCAGGCCCTCTTCGCTGGTCGGGTCGCGGCCAGCGGTGCGCTCGCGCTCTTCGCGGCGAGCGAGGCTCGACGCGAGCGACTCGACGGTGCCCCACCGCCGCGCGGCCGCTTCGTTCGAGTGCGAGCTCTTCTCGACGTCGTCCTTGAGCCCGACGCGATCGCAGAGCCAGCGGACGACGCCGCTCGCGGGGAGACGCTCGACGAGGAGCTTGCGCCGCGCCTCGGCGATGGTCTTCTCGAGGTCCGCGCAGCCGGCCCGCGCGGCGTTCGGGATGCCGTCGATCGCGTCGATGCGCTCGATCGCCTCCCAGAGCGTCCAGGCGTTCGCCGTCGCGTGCGTCGCGAGCCGCTGGAGCGTCTGCTCGCCGACGCCGCGCGCGGGGTAGTTCACGACGCGGCGAAGGGCGATCTCGTCGTTGCGATGAAGCGCGAGCTTCAAATACGAGAGGATGTCCTTCACCTCTTTGCGCTCGAAGAACTGCTGTCCGCCGACGACGCGGTAGCCGATGCCCTGCTCGCGCATCGCCTCCTCGATGGGCCTCGCTTGACCGTTCGAGCGATACAGCACCGCGATCTGGCTCGCGCGGACGCGCTCGTCGTGGACGAGCCTTCGGATCTCCCGCGCGACGTGCGCCGCCTCGGCCTCGGGCGTCGAGCACGCGACGACGATCGGACGCTCGCCCGGGGCCTTGGTCGAAAACAGCGTCTTCTTGTGCTTGCCGTCCTGGCGCTTGGCGATGACGGCGTTGGCGACGGCGAGGATCTCGGGGCGCGAGCGGTAGTTCTGCTCGAGCTTCACGATGCCCGCGCCGGGGAAGTGCTCCTCGAACTGGAGGATGTTGCGCACGTCGGCGCCGCGCCAGCCGTAGATCGCCTGGTCGTCGTCGCCGACGACGCACACGTTCTTGTCGCGCTCGCCGAGGTGACGGAGGAGCTCGAGCTGCGCGACGTTGGTGTCCTGGTACTCGTCGACCAGGATGAATCGGTACCGCTCGTGGAAGCGCGCGCGAACGTCGTCGCGCGTGCGGAGCAGCCGCGCGACCTCGCACACGAGGTCGTCGAAATCGAACGCGCGGAACGAGCGGAGCGCGCTCTGGTAGCGCGGATACACCTCGCGCGTGACGACGTCGTATTCGTCGTCTTCGTTCGCGACGTAGGCGTCGGGGTCGACGAACGCGTTCTTCGCGAGCGAGATGCGCGCGAGCACGGCGGGCGCGTCGAAGCGGCGGCCCTCGTCGACGTCGAGCCGGCGCAGGCACTCCTTGACGACGCCGAGCGCGTCGCCCTGATCGAAGATGGTGAACGCGCCGCCGATCGCGCTCCGCTCGCGTCCGAGCGCGGCGAGCCCGAACGAGTGGAACGTCGAGACCGTGAGCTCCTTGTGCGGGAGCGAGCGCGCCTTCGCGATGCTCGCGATGCGCTCGGCCATCTCGCCCGCGGCTTTGTTCGTGAACGTCAGCGCGAGGATCTGCCGCGCGGGGACGCCGCGCTCGAGCAGGCGCGCGATGCGCTCGGTGATGACGCGCGTCTTGCCCGACCCGGCCCCGGCGAGGACGAGGAGCGGCCCCGAGAAGTGCTCGACGGCGCGCTTTTGCGCCGGGTTGAGCGGGATGACTGCCATGCTGCGCGGCGGGTTGTTCCACGGCGGGCGCGGCGAAGGAAGATTGCTTTTCGCGAAGGCTTCTGCCTCGCCTATGCTCCTTTTCCCCATGCGAAAAACTCCAGTGCTCGTGGCCGTGTCGTGCTGCGCGTGGCTCGCCTGCGGAGGCGCGCCGACCAAACCGCAGAACGCGACGGCGCTCCCGTCGGCGACCGCCACGGTGGCCGGCCCGCCGAAGGTGGACCTCTCGCCGGTCCCGATGCCGGAGTCGGTCGTGATGATCATGCACGTCGCTCACCCGTCGACGTCGGCGGACGTGCTCTCCGCGTGGGCCGGTCAGCCGCTCGACGCGCAGTCGGCGCTCGGCGAGATGGTCGGCGAGCGAATCGCGAAGGTCGTCGACCTCGACGCGCCCGCGGATCTCGCCCTCGAAGCCAAAGATCGCGGCGGCCGCCGCGAGCCGGAAATGGCCTTCGCGCTCGCGCTGCCGGTAAAAAATTTCGAAGCGGCGAAGGCGATGCTCCAAGGCGACTACGACGTCTTGCCGATCGACAACGGCGCCTTCGAGATCCACCGGCAGCACGGCGAGGGGCACCGTCGCGACGGAGACTCCGATTTCCGCTCGTGCGCGCTCGCGCCCGCGATTGGCGGCGCGCGCGTCGTGTGCAGCCGTACCGCGAGCACCCGCGACGCGCTGATCCCGTACCTCACGCGCGGGACGGCGAGCTTCTCCGGGAGCAAGAGCGACGTGCACGTCGAGGCGCGCCCCGGGCCGTTCCGCGCGCTCGCCGAGCGCGAGCACTCCGACATCGTGCAGTCCGGCTCGCGCTTCATGGGCCGCGAGCTGCGCGCGGTGTGGCAGGGCGCCATCTCCGATTTGCTCGACGGCTTCCTCGACGTCGACAAGGCGTCGCTCGACGCCAACGTCGATCAGACGCACGGCACCGCGCAGCTCACGATCTCGGCGAAGACCTCGCGCGCGCTCGTGACGCGCGTCCTGTCGGCGCACCCTGATCTGGCCGCCGCGCCGCCCGCGAGCTTCTTTCGCCTCCCGTCGGACGCGGATTTCGCCTTCTTCGAGCACGGGCTCGACGCCGACCAAATCGCAGGTCCGAAAGAGACCTTCCTGCACGCGCTCGACGGCGCGATGACCGAGCACGAATCGAAGCTGAAAGAATCGGATCGCAAGGCGATCGAGGACGCCATCGGTCGCACGGTGGATCTGATGACGCTGCCGGTGGTCTACGCGCGCGGCGTCGACTACGCGAAGGCGGTGCCCGCCGTCTCGGGGCTCACTGAAAATTCGGACGCGTCGAAGATCCGCGCGGGCGTCGAGCAGGCCGCCGGCTGGGACGTCTTCGGCGTGGACGCGCCGGCGGACAAAATCACGTCGGTCCTCAAGGGCTGGTCGACGCTCCTCACGCGCATGGCCGCCACGGTCGACAAGAACGGGCCGACGCTACGCGCGACCGCGGCCCCGCGCGGCGCGCCGAAGGGCACGCTGGCGTTCGCGCTCACGATGAAGCACGAGGACTGGAACTGGCAGCCGTCGGGCGGCAAGCCCAAGAAGCGACCGCCCTTCGTGCTCACGATGCACACGCTCCTCGTCCCCGATCAGTCGACGCTGTGGATCGTGAGCGCGCTCGACGAGCCCACCGCGGTGGCGAAGGCGAAGGCGCTGCTCGCCGCCAACGCGGGCACGCTCGCCGGCCGCAGCGGGCTCGAGTCGCTCAAATCGGCGCGCATGAACGCCGGCGGGTTCGTTACGCCGCGCGGCCTCGGGATGGGCATCCCGATGTCGTGGCTCGTGGGCTCGCCGCGCTACAAGGTGACGAGCGATCCGCTCCTCGGCGTTTCGTCGCCCACGCAGTACACGACCCCGATCCTCCTCACGGCGACCGAGGGCGCGAGCGGAGGCGACCACGCCGTGACCCTCACGCTCGACATGCCCCGCGCCGCCCTCACCGATTTTCTCGCCGTCGGCCCCCGCATCTTCCACTGACGTCGAGCGGATTCTCCCGCACCGCGTCTGCGGGTTTTTTGGCCGGCGGGAGGATGGTGGGTAGATGTAGGATATGCCCCGGCGCGCCTTGGTTTGGCTGCTTTTCGCGATTTTGCTGTTCGCGACGCGTGGGGCGCGCGCCGCGGAGCCGCGCACCTGGACCGAATCGCACGTGACCGGCGAGGACGTGCGCGCGGCGGTCGCGCGCGACGGGAGCGTGGTCGTGACGCACGCGATCTCGTTTCGCGTCGCCGCCGGGACCCTGCGCTCGGTCGCGTTGACCGGGTTCGAGGACGACCTGCGCTTCCGGCCGACGGCGAACGTCACGGCGGGCGACGGGCACGCGACGAGCGCGTCGGTCGTGCGCGACGACAAGGACGTCGTGCACGTGACGGTCGACGATCCGAAGGGACTCAAGCGCGGCGACTACCGCTTCGAGCTCACGTACGAGATGTCGCTCGCCGGCCGCGTCACGCGCGAGGGCGCGTTCGCGCGCGTGCGTTTCGCGCTGCCGCCCATGCGCGAAGGGGTGGACGGCGCGCGCCTCGTCCTCGAGCTCCCGTCGGCGCCGACCGAACCGCGCGCGGTGACCGAGGGTGACGGCGCGGCCGACTTGGCGACCTTGCGCCGCACGACCGAGCACGACGAGCTCGAGCTCGTCCGGCCGCACGTCGCGAAGGCCGAGGCGGCGACGTTCTACGCACGCGTCGATCCGAAGGCGCTCTCGCAGATGGACGACGCCGCGCTGCGCGAGCCGGTCGTCCTCGCGCCGCCCGCCGCGCCGCGCGAGCGGCCGCCGATCGCGCGCGCGCTCCTCGTCGCGGCGTGCGCGCTCTTGCTCTTCGGTCTCGCGCTCGCGAAAGGGCGGATTTGCCGGTCGCGGCGAGCGGGCTCGTGCCGCTGCCGGCGGGCGTGCGCGCGGCGTCGGCGGCGGCGATCTTCGCCGGGGGCGCGCTCGTCGAGACGACCGGACGCGTGACGCTCGGCGCGGCGCTCGTCGCGGCGTCGCTTCCGCTCCTCGCGTGGCGCATCGCGGCGCCCGCGCGCGGCCCGCGCGGCCCGGCGAAGTGGCTCGTCGTTCGTCCGGAGGAGGCGTTCGCCCGGACGACCTCGCGCGCCGATTTCCTCGACGCGACCACCTCGCGTGGCGCAGTCGTCCTCGCGCTCGCCGTCGCGCTCGTCGTCGTCCTCTGCCGGGTCGTGCGCTCGCTCGGCGGCGCCGCGCCGTACCTCGTCGCGATCGATTCGCTCGCGCTCGTGCCGCTCTTCTTCACCGGAACCGCCCGCCAGATGCCGCCGAGCGCGTCGCGCGAAGGGGCCTCGCTCGCCAGGCTCGCGCGCTCGCTCGCGAAGCTCGAGCAGGTGAAGGTCGCGCCGCTCGCTCGCGTCCTTGCCGACGGGCGCGAGGACGAGATTCGCCTGCTCGTGTCGCCGCGCCTCGCCATGGCGGGCGTGACCTCGATCGAGATTGGCGTCGCGTGGCAGCGCCCGACGACCCGCTTCGGCGGCGCGTTCGTGCCCTCGTTCGACGTCCTCGTGCGCGTCAAGGACGCGACCTTCGCGGCGGCGAAGATGACCGGCGCGTTTCCGAAGACGCGCGCCCTGCCCGGGCGAAAGCCCGAAGAGCGCGTGTACCGCTTCGAGCCCGAAGGACCGAGCGCCGCGTCGTGCGCCGCCCTCGTACGGGACCTGGCCGAGCGCCTGCGCGATTGGCGCCTCGTGCTCGCCGCGGCGCCCTTCGAGGGCGAGGAGCGCCGCCTGCCGCCGAACGCTCGACTTCCGCCTGCAAGTCAGCGCCCGTCTCTGGCATAGTACCGGTGCCATGAAGCACCGCCTTCCCGTCGTCGGCGCGCACTCGCGCCGCGACCTCTTGCGTTACTTGGGCGGCATCGCGGTCACGACCGCGATTCCATTTCCGCTCGCGGGTTGCGACAACGGCACGGCGCCGCCCCCACAGACCGGCTACTTCACCGACGAGGAGCGCGCGGCGCTCGGCGCGCTCGCGAACGCCGTCCTCCCGCCCGACGACACACCTGGCGGAAGAGATCTCGGCGCGGTCGCGTACGTCGAGCGGCTGCTCACCGCGTTCGACACGCCCGGCGCCACGCCCGCGATCTACGCCGGCGGGCCGTTCTCCGGTCGCGCGCCGTTCGCCGACGAAAACGGCGCTGCGTCGACGAATTTCCCGCCGAACTCTTTCGCCACGTACCTGCCGCTCGACCGCGTGAAGGACGCCGGCTGGCGCGTGCAGATCTTCGGTTCCTCGGCGCTCCCCGGCGGCGCGCCGAACGACGCGCTCCTCGGCGTCGTCCAAGGTCTGCGCGATCAGGTGAAGCAGGGCCTCGCCACCGCCATCGCGAGCGCGTCGCCGCCGCTCGACCAGATGAACCAAGACGACCTCATCACGTTCCTCAACACGGGACTCTCGGTCGAGTTCCGTCAGCTCGTGATCGATCTCGTCTGCCAGGCCGCGTTCGCGCCGCCCGAGTACGGCGGCAACGCGGACCTCGCCGGGTGGAAGCTCACGCACTTCGAAGGCGACCAGCAGCCGCTCGGCTACAGCGTCTGGTCGACCGCTCAGAACAAATACGTCGAGCGCCCGGACGCGCCGATGACGACGCCGACCGTGACGGATCCCGAGCCGCTCGATCAAGACGTCATCAGCATGATCGACAACGTCGTGACCCTTCTCGGTGGAGTGGTGTTTCAGCCATGAGCGCGCGCATCGTCGGAAACTCGGCACTCACGACCTTCGACGTCTGCATCGTCGGCAGCGGCGCCGGCGGCGGCCCGGTCGCGTATTTGTGCGCCAAAAACGGCCTGAAAGTGCTCGTCCTCGAGGCGGGCCCGAACCACTACGACCACCTCGACGATCCGAGCCAACAGCCGGTGCCCGAGCACGCGAACGACGAGCTCAAGTACCAGGTGCGGAGCTTCATCGACATCGACGCGCGGATGGACCCGCGCGCCTGGCGCACCGACACGACCAAAGATTGCGAGGACGTCACCGACGTCAACGGTCTGCCCAAGCACGTCGGCGGCGGCATGGTGCACGCGGACGTGAAGATGCCGCGCTTCGAGCCGCAAGACTTCAACATGGGCACCATCCTCGGCGCGAAGGTGCAGAATGCGAACTTCGCCGACTGGCCCATCAAGTACACCGATCTCGAGCCGTACTACGCGTACGCCGAGGTCGCGCTCGGCGTCCAAGGACTCAAGGGCGCGAACCCCTTCGAGCCGCCGCGCAGCACCGAATACCCGATGCCGCCGGGCCTCCAGATGTACCTCTCGCAGGTCGCGTCGAAGGGCCTCGTCGCGAACGGGTATCATCCGTTTCCGTACCCGACGGCGGTCAACTCGATGCCGTACGACGGGCGGCCGGCTTGCAACGACTGCGGCTACTGCAGCGACTACGGCTGCCCGATCAACGCCAAGGGCTCGGCCGCGGTCACGATGCTCCGCAAGGCCCTCCTCACGGGCAACTGCCTCTTGCTCGCCGAGACGCGCGTCACCAAGCTCGTCATGAACGGCGCGAAGGACACGGTCACGGCCGTCGAGTGCATCGACCCCGACGGCAACGTCGTGCAGTACCAAGCGGCGCGCTTCGTGCTCGCGGCGAGCCCCATCGAGGACGCGCGTCTGCTGCTTCTGTCGGATCCGGGAGGACCCGGCATCGGCAACTCGAGCGACATGGTGGGGCGCAATTTGATGTTCCACTTGCAGACGTCGTGCGTCGGCATCTTCAACGATTGCCTGCACGGCCACCGCGGTCGCACGGTCGACACCGGCTTCGCCGACTTTCGCGGTCTCGCCGCGACGTACGACCCTAACGACGCGTCGACCTCGCTCGGCGGCATCGTGGAGATCAGCGGCAGCGAGCGGCCCATCAACGAGGCGAGCTACTACACCGAGATCTTGCTGCGATCGCAGTTCAAGTTCGACGGACGGCTCTTCAAGAAGTTGATGCGCCAAGCGCCGTTCCGCGATCGCATCCTCGTGCTCACCATGCAAGCCGAGGACGCTCCGCAGGCGACGAACCGCGTCGACCTCGACCCGGCCGTCGTCGACTTCTTCGGCACGCCCGCGCCGCGTGTCACGTACGCGAACCACCCGTACGAGCTCGCGGCGAGCTCGTTCTACGGGCCGATCATGCAGAACAAGATCTTCAAGGACGCCGGCGCGCGCTGGGCGGCGCTGACGCCTCGCGACACGATCCCGGCGAGCGCGCACATCATGGGCACGCTCCGCTTCGGCACGGACCCGGCGCAGTCCGTCTGCGACCCGACCGGGAAGCTCCACGACGTGCAGAACCTCTACTGCAGCGACGGCGCGCTCTTCCCGACGTCGAGCGGGTACAACCCGACGATGACGATCTGCGCGCTCGCGTGCTGGGTCGGGGCCAACATGGTGAACCCGACCTCGCCGGCGACCGTCATTTCCTGATCGTGTCCGCCGAGAGGCGCCGCTGGCAGCGCTTGCAGAAGCTCGTGCCGCGACCGCCGAGGACGACGCGCGCGATTGGCGCTCCGCAGCGCGGGCACGGCTCGCCTTCGCGGCCGTAGACCGCGAAGGCGTCGCTCCATTCGTCGTCTTTCGCCGACTCGCGCGCGCGGAGCTCCTTTCGGATCTCGGCGCGCACGCACCGAGCGAGCGCGGCGACGTCGGCGCGCGAGAGTGCGCGGCTCGGCGACCGCGGGTCGATGCGCGCGCGCCAGAGCGCTTCGGTCGCGAGGATGTTGCCCACGCCGGCGACGATCGTCTGGTCCATCAGCGATTCTTTGATTGAGCGTCGCCGCTCCGCGACGCGGCGGGCGAGCGCACCCGCGTCGAGAGAGTCGAGCAGCGGATCCGGGCCGAGCTCGCGCCAAACGTCGAGATCCTCGCGCGCGACGACCAGCCGGCCGAACCGGCGAGGGTCGACGTAGCGAACGCTCGCCGCGCGCCCTCTTCGGGTGACGTCGATGCGCGCTCGCTCGAATGGCTCGCGCGGAGCGTCGACGTCGCGTACGACCCACCACCCCGACATCCCGAGGTGCGAAAAGACGAGAACGCCGCCGTCGAACGAGACGCGCAGCCACTTGCCGCGGCGGCCGACGTCCCGCACGCGGCGCCCGGCGAGCGCGCGCGAGAACGCGCTCGGCGTGCTCGGCCGGAGGACCCGGCGATCGCTCGAGCGCGCGGCGCTCACCGTCGCGCCGTCGAGCGCGCGCGCGAGTCGGCGCCGCGCGATCTCCACGTCGGGCAATTCGGGCATCGAAGGACCTCGATCTACCAGCTTGGGCGGCGCCTCTCCGACGCGATCTCGCCGCGCGCGATCTCGCCGCGCCCGCTCAGCGCCCGTAGGTCGAGCGGCACGTCGCTTCGCACGAGGCGTAGTCCTGGGCGTTCGGATCGTTGCAGTTGTGTCGGATGCAGCCGTTCACGTTGCTGATGCTGAGTTGGTCTTTCGCGGCGGCGCAGCCCGCGAGCGCGAGCGTGGCGAGCACGGCGACGACGGCGTGGCGGAGGAGCATTCGCACCTCCTAGCACGCTGCCCCCAGGGCCGTGAGTCAGTGGAGGGTGAAGCCGCCGCAGTCCCGAAGGAAGCTCGCCACCCGCTTCAACGTCTCCATTTCGAAGCCGGCGCGGTTCGCGATCCCGGTGCCCCGACACGCGTAGCAGTCTGGCGTCTTACCGTCGCAGTAACAGGGAAACTCCTCGGCTTGGATCTCGGCGAGGTACTCGGCGGCGGAGCCGGACTCTATCCGCCCTTCGAGAACGTCGCCCAGGAGCGACGCCTGCTCGTCGTCGAGACCTTGACCGTTGCTGCTCCACCACTCTTGCAGCTCGCCTGCCGTCTCGGGTTCGATTTCGAGACAGTAGGTCCAAATTTCTTTCCACGTCTGACCGGGGAACTCGACCGATTTCCCGTTGGCGCTTCGCGGCGCGTTGCCCTTCAACCAATAGCCCATGACGCCGCTCAGCATACGGCGCGGAGGCCGATTTCTTCCACGCCTTCACCGCGTCGCATCGTCGTCGCCGGGCATCCGTCCTCGTGATAGAGCAATGCCCGTCGCCATGACGGATGCCAGCCTCGCCCGCGCCCTCACCGTCCTCGCCGAAGCCCTCGTCGCCGAGCGGCGCGTGCTCGTCGTGGGCGACTCGTCGCTCGGGCTACACGAGCTCGCGACCGACCTCGGGGCGCGCCTCGTCCACGTCTACGACCCCGACGCAGCGCGCGCGACGGCGAACCGCGTTCGGCCGCTCCCCGAGGGCGATTTCGACGTGCGCGACGGCGCGTTCGATCTCGCGATCGTGCCGGACGTCGGCGCCGTGTCGGATCCCGCGGCCCTCCTCGCGCGGTTGCGGCGCGTCGTCGGCCCCGACGGCGCCGTGCTCTGCGCGGCTCCGAACCGCGAAGGCGAAGGCGACGCGCTCGATTACTACGCGCTCTACGATCTCGTCGCGCTCCAGTTCGCGCACGCCCGCATGATCGCGGCGATGCCCTTCACCGGCGTGACGATGGCGGAGCTCGGGCAAGACGAGGTCGACGCCGCCGTGCGCGTCGACACGCAGCTCGCCGGCGATTGGCCGCCGCCGAGCGCTTACGTGGCGCTCGCGTCGCAGTCGGACGTCGCGCTCGACGCGTACGCGGTCATCGAGCTCGAAGCGGTCGCCCTCGAGCCGGCGCCGAAATCGGCCGATCACGCGGCGCTCGCGCAAGAGCGCCTGCG
Organism: uncultured delta proteobacterium; assembly: GCA_963731595.1. Taxonomy (GTDB): domain Bacteria; phylum Myxococcota_A; class Polyangia; order Polyangiales; family Polyangiaceae; genus DASXHD01. The sequence continues at coordinate 484,655 of CAVSWE010000006.1, read as the reverse complement.
CGCCCATGTGCTCGAGTCGCAAGTTCACGAGCTCTCGGAGACGCGCTCCGCGCGCGCCCGCGCCGAGGAAGAAGCCCGGCGCGCGCTCGAAGCGCTCGACATCGAACGGGTCCGCGCGATGCGTCTCGAGCGCGATCTCGACGAGCTCGCGCGCCGCGCGCAAGCCGCCGAGCAGGCGAAGCCGAAGGCCGCGGAGCGCGACGAAGATCTCGCCGAGCAGCTCGCCGAGGCGCAGCTCCGCGCCGCCGCGCTCGAGGAGGGCGTCGAGCTCGCCGAAAGGACAATTGTCGCGCAACGCGACCGCATCGCCGAGCTCGAAGGGCGCCTCGCCGACGCCGAGGAAGCCGCCGTCCTGGCCGAGACGCCCGAGCCGGAGCCCGAGCCTCGCGTCGAGGTCGACGTCGAGACCGAGGTCGCCGCGCTCGAAGCCAAGCTGCGCGAGCGTGCCGACGAAATGGCCGAGCTCCGGGCGGAGCTCGCGCGGCGGGAGAAGCTCGTTCGCGAGCTCGTCGCGCGCCTCGAGCCTGCCGACGCGACCGACGAGGGCGCCGGGCTCGAGCAAAAGCTGGACGATCTCGCGGTCCTTGCCGCGAGGCAAAAGAGCGAGCTCGAGGCGCGCGCCTGGCAAATCGCCGAGCTCGAGCGTGTCCTCGGCTCGCGCGGCGAAACGCCTGACGTGACGTGATAAGATGACCGCTGCGCCGGGACGCAGCGATGAGCAACCTGCACGAATCCGTCGTCGATCAGGTCCGTGCACGAATCGGCACGACCTTGAAAGGCAAATGGCGCATCGACGCCGTGCTCGGCATCGGCGGAATGGCCGCGGTCTACGCGGCGACGCACCGGACCGGCAGCCGCGTCGCGATCAAGATGCTCCACCCCGCGCTCTCGATGAACGACGCGGTACGCAAGCGCTTCGCGCAAGAAGGGTACGTCGCCAACACGGTCGAGCACGCTGGCGTCGCGCGCGTGCTCGACGACGACGTCGCGGACGACGGCTCGGCGTTCATCGTGATGGAGCTGCTCGAGGGCGAGACCGCCGCGGCGCGCGCCGAGCGGCTGGGCGGCAAGCTCCCGATGAGCGAGGTCGCGTTCGTGGGCGAGTCGGTCGCCAGCGTGCTCGCCGCGGCGCACGCGAAGGGCATCATCCACCGCGACATCAAGCCCGACAACGTGTTCCTCACGAGCGACGGGCGCGTCGTCGTGCTCGACTTCGGCATCGCGCGCATCAAGGACGGCGCCGGCGTGAGCGCGTCGAACACGCGCACGGGCACGATGATGGGCACGCCGGCGTTCATGCCGCCCGAGCAAGCGCGCGGCCGCGCGAACGAGATGGACGCGACGAGCGACGTCTGGGCGCTCGGGGCGACGCTGTTCTGGCTCGCGTCGGGCCGCCCCGTGCACGAAGCCGAGACGCCGAACGAGCAGCTCGTCGCCGCCGCGACCCTTCCCGCGCCGCCGCTCGCGCGCGTGGTGCCCGACGCGCCGACGCCGCTCGCCGAGGTCGTCGATTGCGCGCTCGAGTTCGCGAAGGAGAACCGATTCCCCGACGCGCTCGCGTTCGAGCGCGCGCTCCACGAGGCCGTGCTCGCCGTGTCGTGGGGGCCCGAGGCGCAGCCGGGCCTGGGCACGACCACGGAGCGACCGCCGCCCGGCGCAGAGGGCTCCAGCAGCGGGCGCGGGCCGACCATCGGTCCGGTCGTGGTACAGCCGCCTCCGAGCCGCACCGGCAAGTTCGTGCGCGCCGCGCTCGCCGGCGCAATGCTCGCGGTCGCCGTGCTCGGCGGCGCGACCTTGCTCGCACACAAGCGCGCCGTGCACGCGACGTCGCCGGCGCCGGCCATGCGCGAAGAGGCCCCGACTTCGAACGCGCCGCCGCAGGCGATTGTGTCGGCCGCGCCGTCGACGGTTGCGACGGCGGTCGCGCCGCAAGTCGCGGTGTCGGCGCCTTCCGAGCGGGCCCCGATCGCGTCCTCGTCGAGCGCGCCGGCCGTCACCGTTCGCGCGCGTCCCGCGGCGCACACGAGGCCGAGTTGGCTCGATTGTCGCAAGTGACGCTCCTCGCCGCCGCGCTGGTGTGCGCGGCGAGCGCGTCCCACGCCGGCGGCGACGCCGTGTCGCGCGCCGATCGCCTCTTCAAAGCGGGGCGTCACGCCGCCGAGACGGGCGACTACGCGCACGCGTGCAAGCTCTTCGAGGACAGCTTCCGTCTCGACCCGGGCGTCGGCACGCTCATCAACTTGGGCGACTGCGCCGAGCACCTCGGAGATCTTCGAGCGGTCCTACGGCTACTACCGCACCGCCTACGCCCGCATGTCCGAGACCGACGATCGCGCGCCTCACTTGCGCGAGCGGATTGAGAACATCGAACAGCACGCGGCGAAGATCGCGTTGCACCTCGACGACGGCGCGCCCACCGGCACGGTCGTCACGGTCGACGGATTGGTCGTCGCCTCGCTCGAGGCGCCGCTGCACCTCGCAAAGGGCGCCCACGTGGTCCTCGTCACCGCGGTCGGGTACCGCGGAAAACGCTACGACATCGTCGTGCGCGACGGCGAGATTCGCGTGCTGCGCGTGTCGCCCGGCGCTCCGCTCGAGGAAGAGCTCCCGACGTCCTCGCCTCCCGCCGCCGTGCACGCGAGCGCGGCGTCGAGCTCCCACTGGACGCGCCCGGTCGGCGTCGTCGCGATGGGCCTCGGCGCGGCGGGGATTTGGGTCGGCAGCCTCGCCGGCATGATGGCGATCGATCGACGCGACGTGCAGCGCGCGCAGTGCGACGCGACGAATGCCTGCACGGCGGCGGGGCTCGGTGCCGCGCACGACGGCGCGGCCTGGGCCGACGTCAGCACGGTCGGCTTCATCGCGGGCGGCGCGGTGCTGGCGGTGGGCGCCGCGCTCGTCCTCGTCTCGCTCGCCACGCACGGAGCGCGCGCGAGCGTCGGTCTCGGCCCGGCGAGCCTCGTCGTGCGCGGGAGCTTCCAGTGACACGGCGGACTCTCGCGCTCCTCGCGATTCCGCTCGTCGGTTGCGCGAGCCTCATCGGCGCGAGCTTCGACGACGCGCACCTCGGCGTCGATGCCGAGGCTCCCGACGTCGCCGACGAGCCCGCGGCCGACGTGGTCGAGCCCGACGTCCAGGACTCGGCGCCGTTCGACCCGGCTTCGATCCCGAACCTCGCGTTTTGGATCGACGCGAACTACGGCGTCGTGGTCGACGCCGACGCGTCGAACGCGGTCACGACCTGGTACGACCGCTCGGGCCTCTCGCGCCACGCGGTGCCCGCCGGCGGCGGAACGCAGCCGCCCAAGCTCGTGCCCGGCGCGCTCGCGGGGAAGCCGGTCGTCCACTTCAGCTCGGCGGATCCCGATTTCTTGCGCGCGACCTGGAGCGGCCCGGACGGCCCCGCTCTCACGATCTTTCTCGTTGCGCGCGGCTACGCCAACTCGGCGCTGCGTTTTCAGTCGAACGTCGGCGCCTTTCCGTTCGTGATGTTCCCGCTCGACGTCGTCTCGGACGCGTCCAGCCCCAGCTTTCGCTTCGACGTCGGCGCGGCGCAGCCCAACTACACCGCGCTCCAGACGCAGTTCGACGGGGGCGCGGCGGTGCTCTCGGCGACCTGGGGCGCCGACGGGACCGCGGCGACCTTCCGCGACGGGGTCCTGGTCGAGCAGCGCGTCGGGCTCGACCCGGCTCTGCCGAGCAATCAGACGCTCTTCATTGGAGGGGCGCTGCCCCTGCTCGCCGAGCCCTCGACCCGGCTGCCCTTCGCCGACGCGGACTTGGCCGAAGCGATCGTGTACGATAAAGCGCTCGACGAGAGCGCACGCCGTGCGGTCGAAGAGTACCTTCTGGACAAGTGGGCGATCGCACCGTGAATGTTGACACTCTAACCGCTCGACTTACCTTGCCCTTCGCGGGTTCGAGCCCGCGCGAAGCATGAGCGAAAAGCGCTGCTACTACGAGACGCTCGGTGTCGCGCGAGACGCGCCGCTCGACGAGATCCGTCGCGCCTACAAGCGCGAGGCTCTCAAGCATCACCCCGATCGCAACCAGGGCAACTGCGAGTCCGAGGCGACGTTCAAGTACGTCAACGAGGCCTACCAAGTGCTCTCCGACGAGGAGAAGCGCTCGATTTACGACCGCTTCGGCCACGCTGGGCTCGACGGTGGGTGCGGGGCCGGGCGCGCATCGGCGACGTGCTGTCGCACATGCAGGATCTCTTCGCGGAGATGTTCTCGGGGCCGTTCGGGTTCGGCGGGCGCACGGCGCGCCGCGGCGGCGACCTCCGCGTGCAGGAGCGCATCACTCTCATCGACGCCGCCTTCGGCTGCAAGCGCGAGGTCACGGTGCACGCGCCCGCGCGCTGCGACGACTGCGAAGGCACCGGCGCAGGCGGTGGAACCAAGCCTGAGGCGTGCGGCGTCTGCCGCGGGACCGGGCAGGTCTCGAACGCGCGCGGCTTCGTGATGTTCACGGCGCCCTGCGCCAAGTGCGGCGGTCAGCGGCGTCTTCATGAAGACGCCGTGCAAGACGTGCTCGGGTCAGGGCCTGGTCGAAAAGTCGCGCAAGGTGACCGTCGCGTTCCCCGCAGGCATCGACGCCGGCCAGCGCTTGCGCGTGCCAGGCCAGGGCTTGCCCGGCCCGAACGGCCCGCGGCGATCTCTACGTCGACGTCGATCATCGAAGACGATCCGCGCTTCGAGCGCGACGGCGTCGATCTCGTCACGCGGGTGCACGTCCCGGTCACGCTCGCTGCGCTCGGCGGCGAGATGACGGTGCCGGTCCTCGAGCCGGAGAACGACGGCAAGACCGAGACGGTGAAGCTCCCCGCCGGCACCCAAGCCGGTCACGTGATCACGCTCAAGGGCCGCGGCGTCCCGCGCCTCGACGGTCGCGGTCGCGGCGCGCTCGTCGTCGAGTTCGCGTCGACGTTCCGACGAAGCTCTCGGCGCGCGCCAAGAACTTGCTCGAGGAGCTCGACGAAGAGCTCGCGCCGCGCGAAGAGCCGGCGGTCGAGGCCGCAAAGTCGCCGCGAAGGCGCGCGCCGCCGGCGCGCACTGCGCGCATCGCGTTTGCGTATTTCGTGCGACCATGGGCCGTGGATCTCGACGCTCTGCGCGCGCGGCTGGCGGCGACGCCGACGACTCGGCCTACGGGGCGCGTCGTGGCGGTCACCGGACTCTCGCTCCGGTTCGCGATGCCGGGCGTGCGCGTCGGCGACGTCGTCCACGTGCTGCGTCGGGGCGAGCCGCTCGCGTGCGAGGTCGTCGGGTTCTTCGAGGGCGAGGCGGTCGCGATGCCGCTCGGCGCGCTCGCGGGCGTCGGACCCGACGACGTCGTCGAGTCGACCGGCGGTCCGTTCACCGTGCGCGCCTCGGACGCGCTGCTCGGACGAGTCGTCGACGGCCTCGGCCGCGCGATCGACGGCGGTCCCGCGACGACCGACGGCGACGTCGTGCTCGTCGATCGCGATCCGCCGGACCCGCTCGCGCGACGCCCGGTCGACCGCGCGATCGCGACCGGTGTGCGCGTCCTCGACGGACTGCTCACCCTCGGCGAAGGTCAGCGCATCGGGCTCTTCGCGGGGTCGGGTGTCGGGAAAGAGCACCCTGCTCGGAGCGGTCGCGCGCGGCGTCGACGCGGACGTGGTCGTGGTCGCGCTCGTCGGCGAGCGCGGACGCGAGGTCGGCGAGTTCCTCGAGCACTCGCTCGGGCCCGAGGGGCGAAAGAAGAGCGTGGTCGTCGTCGCGACGAGCGACGTCGCGGCCCTCGAGCGCCTGCGCGCGGCGCAGGTCGCGACGGCGTACGCCGAGTATTTCCGCGACCGCGGCAAGCGCGTGATGCTCCTCGTCGACTCGGTCACGCGCTTCGCGCGCGCGCAGCGCGAGGTCGGCCTCGCCGCCGGCGAGCCGCCCGCGCGCCGAGGCTACCCGCCGAGCGTCTTCGCGATGCTCCCGCGCCTCCTCGAGCGAAGCGGGCAGGGGGCGCGCGGCTCGATCACTGCAATCTACACGGTTCTCGTCGAGGGCGGCGACATGGACGAGCCCATCGCCGACGAGGTCCGCGGCGTACTCGACGGACACGTCGTCATGGATCGCTCGATCGCAGCGCGCGGCCGCTACCCCGCCGTCGACGTCACGGTCTCCCTCTCGCGCGTGATGGACGGCATCGTCTCGAAAGAGCAGCGCGACGCCGCGCGAAAGCTCCGCACGCTCCTCGGCGTCTACGAAGCCAAGCGCGATCTCGTCACGCTCGGCGCGTACGCCAAGGGCAGCGACAAGGAGCTCGACGAGGCCATCGCCAAGATGCCCAAGATCGAGCAGCTCCTTCGCCAGAGCCCGCAGGACAAGGTCGCCTTCGCCGACACGATCGCGCTCTTGCAGCAAGCCGTCCGCTGACGCGAACGGCACGGGCGTTGCTCTTCTGCGGTCGTGCCCGACGACGAGAAGCTGCCGATCACGTTCGACGATCAAGAGCTCGCGGAAGAGCTCACGGACGCCGAAATCTCGCACATCGTCGCGGGCAGCGTCGAGGTCGTCTACGCGGTCGTGACCGGCGCCGCTGGCTTCGGGTTCGTCGCGACGCGCTTCCTCGTTCCGGTTCTCCTCGGCAACCTGCTCGGCGGCGCGATGCTCGTCGGCGCGCTCCACCACGCGCAAATCGAGGCCGACAAGGGGCACGCCTGACGCGTCAGAGGAGCTGGTGCCCGAGGCGAACGCTCATGCTCGGGTGCCGCGCGGCGAGCTCCTCGAGACGATCCAGGCTCGCGCGGCCCTTGGCCTTGTCCTCCGAGAACGTGCCCGGCGGGACGTCGTTCTTCCAGCCGAACGCCGTGTGGCACGCGTCGCCCGTCATCAGGACTGGGCCGTTCGGAGTGCGCGCGACGTAGGCGACGCTCCCGGCCGTATGCCCGGGAACCCAAATCGCGAACACCGTGCGATCGCCGAACAGATCGAGCACGCCGTCGAACGTCCCGTCCGGATCGCGACCGAAGACGAGCTCGCGCAGCGGACCTTTGCCCTCGAGCGCCGCGTCGGTCGGAGAGCGCACGAAGAAGTTGATCGTCGTGCGCGTGCGCGCCTCGCCGGGCCCGACGAAGACCGGCGTGCTCGCGGGCACGTCGCGCATCCCCGAGACGTGATCGAGGTGGAGGTGCGTGAGCAGCACGCCCGCGGGCGCTTCCTTTCGAGCGGCGAGCCAGCTCGCCGTGTCGGTCCTCACCTTCAGCTTCTCGAAGTGCATGGCGCGCGCGGCGAGCGTGCCGCCGAACGCCGACTTCGCCGGATCGTCGCGGAGCGCGCGCTCGACGCCCGTGTCGACGAGCCAGAGCCCGCGCGTCGGGTGGTGAAGCGCGTGGAACTGGATCACGATCGGCTCGTCGCCGTCGGTCAGGTGCGCGGCGCGCGCCTTCGGGTCGTTCAGGTCCACGAGCCCAGCGCGCGTGACGGCCCAATCCGCACCGACGACGCTCTCGACGGTCACGGGTCCGGGCTCGTCGAGGACCGCCTCCATCGCCGCGCTGCCGATGGGCGTGCCTAGCTCCGCGTTCTCGACGCCGTGCGAGGTCGGCGCGAACCCGAAGGCCGCGCGCGCCCCCACCGCGAGCGTGAGGAGCGCGAGCCCGGCGAAGACGAGGTGCTTGCGTTTCATGTCGCCAAGATGCAGCATGCGAATGCGTATGTGAACTGTCAAAATACGCATGATGCCATACGAAAATGCATATGGAGTGGAACGACGTCGAGCTCTTTCTCGCGATCGCCGACACGGGGAGCGTGACGGCGGCGGCTCGGAAGCTCCGCATCACCCAGCCGACCGCGAGCCGCAGGCTCCTCGAGCTCGAGGCCTCGCTCGGCGAGACGCTCTTCGTGCGCGATCAGAACGGCGCGCACGTCACTAGCCTCGGCGAGCGGATGCTCGAGCCCGCGCGGCGCATGGCCGAGTGGGCGTCGGAGACCGAGCGCGTCGCCGAGCGGGCGCAGACGGGGCCGAGCGGCGCCGTGCGGGTCACCGCGGCGCCGGGGCTCGCGTTCGACTTCGTCGCGCCGTTCGCCGCCCACCTGCGAAAGGCGCTGCCCGAGATTCGGCTCGAGGTGATCTCGACGGTGCAGTACCTCGACATCGCGCGGCGCGAGGCCGATCTCGCGCTCCGGTTCGCCGCGCCCGCGCAGCGCGACGTCGTCTCGGTGGCGAGCATCGAGTTCGACGTGCTCCCGTTCGCGTCGCCGGCGTACGCGGCGACGCTCCCGAAGAAGGCGAAGATCGCCGACGTGGCGTGGATTGGGTGGGCGCCCCCGCTCAATCACCTCTCGCCCAACCCGGAGCTCGCCGCGCTCGTGCCGGGGTTTCGGCCGGCGTTCGCGAGCGACGATTTCTTGGTGCAGTTTCGCGCGGCCCAAGCGGGGCTCGGCGCGATTTTTCTCGGGGACATCCGTCATCGCTTCTCGGCCGACGACGGGCTCGTTCCGCTCGCGGTCGTCCCTCCGCGGAGGGGCGCGCTCCATCTTGCGTGCGCGCGGAGCGCGCTCGACGTCCCGCGGATTCGCGCGGTCGCCGACGCGATCGCGCGCGAGCTCGGCGCGACCAAGAAGCGGCGGGCGAAGCGCTCGGCTCAGTGACTCGCGAGGAGCGCGTGGGCGCTCGCGGCGGCGCGGCGTCCGTCGGCGATCGCCCAGACCACGAGCGATTGCCCGCGTGACGCGTCGCCCGCGGCGAACACGTTCGGCACGCTCGTGCGCTGGTCGGGCCCCGTGCGCACGTTGCCGCGCGCGTCGAGCTCGACGCCGAGCGAGACGGCGAGCTCCGGCTCCGGTCCGACGAAGCCCATCGCCAGGAGCACGAGGTCGCACGCGATCTCGAAATCGCTCCCGTCGATTGGCGTGACGCGGCCGGCGTCGACTTGGGCGCGCACCGCGTGGAGCGCGCGGACCGCGCCGCCCTCGCCCAGGAGCGCCCGCGTCATGACCGCCCAGTCGCGCACCGCGCCCTCTTCGTGCGACGACGACGTGCGGAGGACGAGCGGCCACTCGGGCCAGGGGTTCGTCAGGAGGCGCGCGTCGCTCGGTCGAGGCAAGATCTCGAGCTGGAGCACGCTCGCCGCGCCCTGGCGGATCGCCGTGCCGACGCAGTCGGAGCCCGTGTCGCCGCCGCCGATGACGACGACGCGCTTGCCCGCCGCGACGACGCCGGTCGGCACCTCGTCTCCCGCGACGCGCCGGTTCTGCTGCTCGAGGTAATCCATCGCGAAATGCACGCCGCCGAGCTCGCGTCCGGGCACGGCGAGATCGCGCGGCCGGCGCGAGCCCACGGCGAGCACGACGGCGTCGAAGCTCTGGAGCTCGTCGCGCGTGGGCGACGCGCCGCACCGGAAGACGACGCCCTCGGCGCGGAGCTGGTCGAGCCGCACGTCGAGCGTGCGCTTCTCGAGCTTGAAATCGGGGATGCCGTAGCGGAGCAAGCCGCCAGGGCGGTCGTCGCGCTCGAAGACGACGACCTCGTGACCTTTGCGCGCGAGCTCTTGCGCGGTGGCGAGGCCCGCGGGGCCGGACCCGACGACCGCGGCGCGCCGTCCGCTTCGCGCGCGCGCGGCGCGCGGCTCGAGACCGCGCGCGAGCTCGGCGTCGGCGATCGTGCGCTCGATCGCCTTGATCGTGACGCTCTCTCCTTCGAGGTCGAGCACGCACGACGCCTCGCACGGCGCGGGGCAGACGCGGCCGGTGATCTCGGGGAAGTTGTTCGTCATCGCGAGACGCGACGCCGCCTCGACCAGCTCGGCGCGCTCGACGAGATCGTTCCACTCGGGGATGAGGTTTCCGAGCGGGCAGCCGCGGTGACAGAAGGGGACGCCGCAGTCCATGCACCGGCGCGCTTGCGCGCGGATCTCGTCGAGCTCGGCGGGGACGACGATCTCGCGGTAGTCGCGCACGCGCTCGGGGATGGGACGCTCGTGCTCTTTCTTCTTGGTGATCTGCAAGAAGCCGCGGGGTTCGGTCATCGCACGACCTCCTTCGCGGTCGCGGGCCGGCGATCGCGCTCGGCGAGGGCGCGCTTGTACTCGAGCGGAAGCACGCGCACGAACCGCCGGCTCACGGCGGAGAAGTCGGCGAGCAGCGCCGCGCCGCGCGCGCTCCGGGTGTGGCGCACGTGCTCCTCCACGAGCGCCCGCACGATTTCGACGTCGCCCGCGTCGAGCGGAGCGCGCTCGAGCTCGGTCGACGCGTTGACGCGCCGCTCGAACGCGCCGTCCTCGTCGAAGACGTAGGCGACGCCGCCGCTCATCCCGGCGCCGAAATTCCGGCCCGTGGTGCCGAGCACGACGACGGTGCCGCCCGTCATGTACTCGCACGCGTGATCGCCGACGCCCTCGACGACGACCGTCGCGCCGCTGTTTCGCACGGCGAACCGCTCGCCCGCGCGGCCGCAGAAGAACGCCTTCCCGCTGGTCGCGCCGTAGAGCACCGTGTTGCCGACGATCACGTTGTCGCACGCGCGGAACGTCGAGCGCCGCGGCGGCAGCGCCGCGATCGTCCCGCCGGAGAGGCCCTTGCCGACGTAGTCGTTCGCGTCGCCCTCGAGCACGACGAGCATTCCGCGCGTCGCGAACGCGCCGAAGCTCTGCCCGGCGGTGCCGAACGCTTCGATCGTGATCGTCCCGTCTTTCAGCCCGTCCTCGCCGTGGAGGCGCGCGATCTCGCCGGCGAGGCGCGCGCCGAACGCGCGATCGGCGTTGGTGATCGAGACGCGCATCGACGTCGCTTCGCCGTATTTCAAGGACAGCCGCGCGTCCTCGAGCACGCGCGCCTCGAGCGGGCTCGGCTCGTCCTCGGCGCGGCGTGTCGTCTGGCGGAGCGTCGCGCCCTCGTCCTCGTGCGGCGCGAGCAGGTCGGAGAAATCGAGCGTGCGCGCCTTGTCGGCGCCGAGGCCTTGGCGCGTCACTCGCCGCGGGACGACGTGCTCGACGCGTCCAATCATCTCGTCGAGCGTGCGATAGCCGAGGCGCGCCATGATCGCGCGCAGCTCCTCGGCGACGTAAAAAAAGTAGCGAATCACGTGCTCGGGCGTCCCGCGGAAGCGCGCGCGGAGCGCCGGATCCTGCGTGGCGATGCCCACCGGGCACGTGTTGAGATGGCACTTTCGCATCATCACGCAGCCGCTCGCGACGAGCGGCGCGGTCGCGAAGCCGAACTCCTCGGCCCCGAGCAGCGCCGCGAACGCGACGTCGCGCCCGGTCTTGAGCTGCCCGTCGACCTGCACGCGCACGCGCGATCGCAGCCCGTTCGCGACGAGGACTTGCTGCGTCTCGGCGAGCCCGAGCTCCCACGGCGTGCCCGCGCGATGGATCGACGAGAGCGGCGAGGCGCCCGTACCGCCGTCGTGCCCGGCGACGTGCACCGCGTCGGCGTGCGCCTTCACGACGCCCGCCGCGACCGTCCCCACGCCCGCCTCGCTCACGAGCTTGACGCTGACGCGCGCGCGCGGGTTCACGCACTTCAAGTCGAAGACGAGCTGGGCGAGATCCTCGATCGAGTAGATGTCGTGGTGCGGGGGAGGGGAGATGAGCGTGACGCCCGGCGTCGCGTGGCGAACGCGCGCGATGACGTCGTCGACTTTGTGCCCGGGGAGCTGGCCGCCCTCGCCGGGCTTCGCGCCCTGCGCGATCTTGATCTGCATCTCGTCGGCGCTCGCCAAATAATGGGCCGTCACGCCGAAGCGAGCGCTCGCGACCTGCTTGATCGCGCTGCGCCGCTCGGTGCCGTAGCGCGAGGGATCTTCGCCGCCTTCGCCGCTGTTCGATTTTCCGCCGATGCGGTTCATCGCGACGGCGAGGTTTTCGTGCGCCTCTTTGCTGATGCTGCCGAACGACATCGCGCCGGTCGCGAAGCGCTTCACGATCTCTTTCGCCGGCTCGACCTCTTCGAGCAGCACGGGCACGCGCGTCGTCGTCAGATCCCAGAGCGCGCGAAGCTGAATCGGGCCGTCCGCCTCGCTGGCGTCGTTCACGATCTTCGCGAACTCGTCGTAGGACGACGCGTCCGCGGCGCGCACCGCGCGCTGGAGCTTCGCGATGGCGTCGGGCGACCACGCGTGCCGCTCGCCGCCCGCGCGCCACGCGTAGATGCCCGTGTGATCGACGTCGCCGTCGCCGAACCCGGCCGCGTGCCGGAGGAGCGCCTCGCGCGCGAGCTCGCGGAGACCGACGCCGGAGAGACGCGACGTCGTGTCGGGGAAATACCGTTCGACGACGCCCAGCGAGAGCCCGATCGCCTCGAAGATTTGCGCGCCCTGATAGCTCGAGAGCGTCGAGATCCCCATCTTCGCGAGGATCTTCAGGAGCCCTTTTTTCAGGGCCTTCACGAAGTTTTTCGGCCCGCCCTCGCCGGCGAGCACGGTGGCGCCGTCGAGCGCCAGGTACGGGTTCACCGCGCCCGCGCCGAACCCGAGGAGCAGCGCGACGTCGGTGACCTCGCGCGCGTCGGCCGACTCGACGATGATGCCGCAGCGCATCCGCTTGCCCGCGCGAATGAGCGCGTGGTGGACCGCCGAGCACGCGAGCAAGCTCGGGATCGCCGCGCGCTCGTTGGAGACGCCGCGGTCCGAGATCACGAGCACGCTCGCGCCGCCGCTGACGGCTTCGATCGCCTGCGCGCACAGCTCGTCGAGCCCCGCCGACAGCGCCTCCTCGGCCTGGTCGGGAGAGCCCGCGCCGACGGACGCGTCGAAGAGCGAGGAAACGCGCGCCACGCGAAAATCGGGCAATCCCGCCGCGTCGAGCCGCGCCATGTCGTCGTTGGTCAAGATTGGGTGCGGCAGCTCGAGCATGCGGCACTGCCGCGGCGTCTCGCCGAGCAAGTTGCCCTCCCCGCCGACGCAGCTCGTGAGCGACATGACGAGCTCTTCGCGGATCGGATCGATCGGCGGGTTTGTCACCTGCGCGAACTGCTGCTTGAAATAACGGAAGAGCGACTGCGGCTGATCGCTGAGGACCGCGAGCGGCGAGTCGTTTCCCATGCTGCCCGTCGGCTCCTCGCCGCGCGTCGCCATCGGCGCGAGCACGACGCGCTTCTCCTCGCGCGTGTAGCCGAACGCGTCTTCGAGGCGCGTGCGCTCGTCGTCGGCGAGGCGCGGCACGCCGAGCACCGCCGGCAGGCTCGCCGAGATCGATCTTGTTCTCTTCCAGCCAGAGCTCGTACGGCTGCCGCGTCGCCATGTCGCGCTTGATCTCGTCGTCGGTGACGATGCGCCGCCGCGCGACGTCGACGAGCAGCATCTTCCCTGGGTTCAGCCGTCCCTTCTCGACGACGTCCTCGGGCTCGAAATCGAGCACGCCGAGCTCGCTCGCCATCACGACGAGGCCGCTCTTGGTGACGACGTACTTCGCCGGCCGGAGCCCGTTGCGGTCGAGCGTCGCGCCGACCAGCGTGCCGTCGGAGAAGACGAGCGCCGCCGGCCCGTCCCAGGGCTCGACGAGCGCGCCGTGATACTCGTAGAACGCGCGCCGCTCTTTCGGCATGTCGACCTGCGTCGACCAGGCCTCGGGCACGAGCATCATCATCACGTGCGGCAGCGGCCGGCCGCTCGCGACGAGGAAGTCCGCGACGTTGTCGAGCGACGCCGAGTCGCTCCCGCCGGGCCGGATGATCGGCTTGAAATCCGCGATGTGCTCGGCCATCGCCGCGCTCTCGAGCAGCGGCTCGCGCGCGCTCATCCACGTTTGGTTGCCGCGCAGCGTGTTGATCTCGCCGTTGTGCGCGAGCAGCCGATACGGGTGCGCGCGCTCCCACGTCGGGAACGTGTTGGTCGAGAAGCGCGAGTGCACCACAGGCGATCGACGTGCGCACGTTCGGATCGGCGAGGTCCGCGTAGAACGCCGCGAGCTTCTCCGGCAGCGCGAGCCCTTTGTAGACGACGGTCTTCGACGAGCAGCTCGCGATGTAAAAGTCGTCGCCCGCGAGCCGCCCCGCGCGCTTGCGGATCATGAAGAGCGTGCGCTCGAACGACTGCACCGGCGCGACGCGTCCGACGAAGAGCTGCTTCATCACCGGGCGCGTCGACTCGGCGAGCGGACCGAGCACGCGCGGATCGACCGGCACGTCGCGCCAGCCGACCACGATCTGATTGTGGTAGCGCACGACCGACTCGAGCACGCGCATCTGCTTCTGCTGCTTCTGTCGGTCGCGCGAGAGAAACACCTGCACGACGCCGTAGTCGCCCGCGTTCGGCAGCTCGACGTCGCGTCGCTCGAGCTCGTGCTGGAAGAACGCGTGCGGGATCTGAATCAGGATCCCCGCGCCGTCGCCGCTCTCGGGGTCTGCGCCGGCCGCCCCGCGGTGCGCCAAGCGGCGCAAGATCTCGAGGCCCTTGTCGACGAGGTCGTGAGAGGGCTGACCGTTGATTTCAGCGACGAATCCTAGACCGCACACGGGCGTTCAGTATGCCATGACGCGCCGCATCATCCAGTCATTTTTCACCGACAATCGTAGCGCCCGAGGGTGACGCCGCTCGCCTCGAGGTGCTTGTAGACGACGCCGCCGGCGTCGAGGACGGCCAGGTCGTGCGTGGTCTCTTCGGGCATCGAGCTCGCCGGCAGCTCGACGCTTCCGAGCACGTGACCGTCGGTCGGCGCGATGCACGTGAGGAGGATCGCCTCTTCGCCGCTGTCGATGACGGTGCCGAGGTAGACGATTCCGGCGAGATCGGTGTCGAGCAGCACGATCGATCGCACCGGCGTGCCCATCGTGAGCTCGCGCGTGAAGCGGTTCTGCATCGTCGCGCGGTCGACGGCGCTCAGCCACAGCCGGCCCGCGCCGGCGTCGGTGATGCCAGTCGACCAGATCGTCTTGCCGTCGCGCGAGGGCCGGCCGGGGATCGACGTGCAATCGGCGCTCGGGTTTCCGTTCGTGTCGCCGAGCAGCACGAGCGGGCCGTGCTCGTACTCCGCGTAGACGTCGTCGCCGTCGATGACGACGCTCGTCACCCCGCCCGACTCGGCGACGCCTTTTCCCTCGAGCGGCAAGTTGCCGAGCACCTTGCCGTCCGGGCCCATCACGGCGACGGTCTTGTCCGACAGGCGATCGAGCACGGCAATCTTTCCGTCGTCGGCCACCGCGAGATCCTGCGCGGACGTCACCGGCACCTTCACTGTGCCGAGCGGCTTGCCGTCGGGCCCGAGGCGGACGATGCGGCCGTTGACCTGATCGAGCACGAGCGCGTTGCCCTTCGCGTCGGTCGCGATGCTCATCGGGCCTTCGGCGTCGCCTTCTTGGCGGCGCTCGCGGCCGAGCTGGTTCGCGCCGCCGCCCCACCCGAGCTTCACGGCCGACGCGACCGGCGCGACGGCTGTCGGTTGCGGCACCGCGACCGGCGGCAGCGCGCTCGCGGTCGCGATGCCCTGCGGCGCGCTCGACGCGCTCGAGGCGCCGCCGTCGCCCGCGCGCGACGCGGAGCTCGACGCTCGCCAGCGCCAGACGACGAGCGCGACGCCGAGCGCGATCACGACGACGAGCGCGGTGCGAGCTTCGCGACGCATCGCGGCGCATCAAAGCACGAAGCACGCCTCCGCCGTCCACGGATTGGCGACCGCGATTGGAGCAGGTGCGCGTGCGATCCACCGTGACCGTTTGCGATCCGTACCCGCGGTCTCGCGAATTCTCGCGAGGCGCGCGGCAGGGGACCGTTTGCCGTGGCGCGCGTGTGCGCCTTTTTCCCACCGGCGTCGTTTGTCGCAGTTTTCGCTCCGGGCGCGTTCACATGTGCGCACATTGGCCCTCCTTTTCCCTGATTCCGCGTCGATCCAACCCCAGCCGTGGCACGGGCTTCGCTCTAGGCGCGCGCATGTCGAAGGCGGCGGTTCGCGGGATCGGTTTCGGGTTGCTCGTCGCGCTAGGCGTCGCGTGCAGCGCGCAGGGGCCAGTCGGCGGCAGCGATCTCCAAGGCGCCGACGAGACTGGTGCGATCTCGAGCGAGCTCTCGAACGGCGTGCCGATCGGGACGACGCTCGTCACGACGGCGAACCTCAACTTGCGGAGCGGATCGAGCACGAGCGCGTCGATCCTCCACGTCATCCCGAACGGCGCTTCGGTCGTCACGGTGAACACGGCGACGCCGGTCAGCGGCTTCTACAACGTGAAGCACGCAGGCGTCGAAGGCTGGGCCTACGGCGCTTACCTCGCGACGCAGCAGACGACGCAGACGCAGCAGAACTCGACCGCGGTCGACGACGCGATCACCCGCGCGTCGGAGGGCGTCGGCTTCTCGTACTGGTGGGGGCACGGTCGCTGGCTCTCGAGCGGTCCGACCTCGTCGAACAAAGGCACGTGCTCCGGCTCGTGCCCGAGCTGCTCGCACGGCGGCAGCTACGGCGCCGACTGCTCAGGGTACGTGTCGAAGGTGTGGCAGCTCCCGACGTCCAACTCGACGCTCTCGGTCGACAGCCACCCGTACTCGACCTACAACTTTCGCAACGAGACGCACGGCTGGCACACGATCTCGAAGAGCGATCTGAAGACCGGCGACGCGCTCGTCTACAACTCGGGCGGCAGCGGGCACATCTACATCTACGACCACGGCGATCCGTGGGGCTCGCACTGGGCGTACGAGGCCAAGGGCTGCTCGTACGGAATCGTCCACGACGTGCGGACCGCGTCGAGCGCGTACATCGCGATCCGGCACGACGGGTGGTGAGGGGTCAGTACCCCGTCGACTTCGGCGCGGGGACGTCGCTCTTCGTGTAGCCCTGCGCGAGGACGTACGACTCGAAGGCGGTCTCGTCTTTCGAGAGGGCGTCGAAGAGCGCGGTGACGGCGTCGATCGCCGCGTCGGCGGAGGCGCCCTTCAAGCTCGCGGTGCGACCCTGCGAGTCGTAGAGCTCGGCGGTGATCGCGTGGAAGATGTCCTCTTGCGACGTCCAATCGAGCTGCGACATGGGCACGACGCCGGCGAACGCGTTCTGGACGGCGGCGACGAGATCGGGGTGGTAGGCGCGGAGGTAGTTGGTCGCCTGCACTTTGAGCGCGGACATGTCGGGGTACTCCTGCATGTCGCCGCCGTTGTTGAGGACGTCGGCGTAGGACGGATCGCCGGGACGCAGCTCGCTGCCGACGAGCACTTGGTTTCCGAGCGCGCGGACCACGAGCCCGTAGAATTGGACGTTCGTCATGTCGGTGCCCCAGTCGAGATCGGGCGAGCCGAACGCGACGCCGCGGTAGTCCTCGATCGCCATGACGGCGTACCAGTCCGTCAGCGCGGAGCGGCCGGTCGCCGAGAGCGAGGCGGCGCGCCGGTTGTCCGACTTCGCGAGGAGCTCCATCATCGTGCGCGCGTAGATCGTGTCGTCGGCCTTCGGCATGGCGCCGAGATCGAGGAGCTGCCGGCCGAAGGTGCTCGCGAGCGGCCCGTGGAGCGGCGTGTCCATCGCGACGACGCCGATGCGCTCGGCGCGCGCGGGCCGATCGGTGATGAAATACGCGGTCGAGTCCGGCGCGATCGGGATGCGAAT
Organism: uncultured delta proteobacterium; assembly: GCA_963731595.1. GTDB lineage: Bacteria > Myxococcota_A > Polyangia > Polyangiales > Polyangiaceae > DASXHD01. Next base: position 467,164 of record CAVSWE010000006.1, on the reverse strand, counting down.
GCCGCGGCCGGCGGCCGTCGAGAAGTACATCGAGAAGGTCGAGATCATGAGCGCGGCCTGGCTCTGATCCTTGAGGTTGGCGGTGACCGCGCTCGTGAATTTCTTTTCGTGGGTGAGCTGGCGGGGCGTCGTCTTGATGCCGTTCACCGCGCTCACGATCTTGGCGAAGCTCGTGCTCCGCGCCGCCCACGTGTCGCCCGCGAGCTTCGACTGCCACGAGCCGTGTTTGTAGAGCTCGCACGAGTGCAGCCACGCGGACATCGGCGAGCTGTGGAAGATCACGTACGACTCGCGATCCTGCTGCGCGAGCGGCACGATGGTGTCCGTGAGGAGCGAACGGTACGGGCGATCGCCCGGGAAGCTCAGGGTGATGCTCGGCTTGCTCGCGGTGTCGCGCTTGAACGAGACCGGCTGGCCGTCGATCGTGCCGTCGATCGCGTCGTCGGTGGGGTAGTAGCCGTGCGCCGCGATGGTCAGCGTGCCGTTCGGCGCCGTGAGCGCGTCGCCGCTCCGCGTGAGCGAGTAGACGTCTTGGGCGAGGTGCAGTCGAACGCCGACGGCCGGCCACGACTCGATGACCGAGTCGGAGGCGAGCTTGCTGCCGCCGTAGGTCGTGACCCAGAGACCGTTCAAGTTGTCGTCGGTGACCGTCGCGAGGCTCTCGTCCCCGCTGCCCACGCCGGCGTCGCCGCAGTGAACGAGACCGAGAGCGACGAGAGAAACGAGGGCTGAAAGGGTTCGAAGCTTCATGACGTCGTTGGTACGTCGAGGTGGTAGGATTCCCCCCCGATGGGCATCCAAATCGAAGAGCTCCGTCCCGGGGCCGGCGCCGAAGCGGTCGCGGGCAAGACGGTGACGGTCCACTACGTCGGCACGCTGACCAACGGGCAGAAGTTCGACTCGTCGCGCGATCGCGGGAGCGGCTTCTCGTTTCGTCTCGGCGCGGGCGAGGTGATCGCCGGCTGGGATCAGGGCGTCGCCGGCATGAAAGTCGGCCAGATGCGCCGGCTCACCATCTCGCCGGACCTCGCTTACGGCGCGCGCGGATTCCCGCCCGTCATCCCGCCGAGCTCGACGCTCGTCTTCGAGGTGGAGCTGCTATCGGTTCACTAATCAATGACTGGTACTTGACTAGTCAAGTATATGGGCCCATGTTCGAGCCCATGTCAGCTCTGGAAGAATTTCTCGGGATCCGTCGCGCGGTCGCTCTCTGGGAGTCGCGGGCCAACGTGGAGCTCGGCGGCGTGCACGGCCTCGGGCTCTCGGATTTCGCCGCCCTTCACGCCATCGCCGACGCGCCGGGCGAAAAGCTCCGCCGCGTCGACCTCGCGCAGAAGCTCGCGCTCACGCCGTCGGGCGTCACCCGCCTGCTCGGCCCGCTCGAGCGGCGAGGCATCGTCACGCGCGAAGAGAGCGGCCACGACGCGCGGGCGACGTTCGCGGTGCTCACGAAGGCGGGCCGCGCGCTCATGAAGGACGCGACCGCGACGATGAACGGCGTGGCGGAGGCGACTTTGAAGTCGCTCGACAAGCAGGACCGCGCGGCGTTCGCGAAGCTCGCGGAGAGGTGAGCTCCCCCCGCTCGTGCTCGCCGACGTGCTCGCAAAACACGACGAGCTCTGCGGCCCGCGCTGACGCTGGCTCGCCGTGTTTTGCTTGTACCCTTCGGGTATCGCGAAGCGCGTCGCGCGTCGGCTGCGCGCGAGCGGCCCCCTCATGGCGTCGGCCTTCGGCCGCCGCCGAGGGGGCGGGATGTCCGCTGACTCGTTCGTGAATCCATTTAGCGTCGCTCGCAGTGGCTTCGTCGCAAGTGGATGCGAGGTCGCGAGGGGCTTCCGTTTCGATGTCGGCTGTCACGGTTCTCTCGCCAGGAGGGGCATGCATCGAAACGACAGCCGCTCGCTCTTCTCCCTCACCCCTCGCGCTCGCAGAACGCGAACCCCGAACGTCCGCACGAGCTCCGCGTCGCGTCGCCGACCGAGCACGTTCGCGGGGGGAGAAAACCCCCGCCGTCAGTTCGGCGTCGGCAGCGCGCAGAACCCGTTGATGCATTGCGCGCCCGTGTCGCAGCAGTCGCCGCTCGTCGTGCACTTCTCGTATTCGTGCGAGCAGCCGTTCGGCGGGGGCACGCAGACGTTCTCGGTGCCGCCGTCGGGGCTCGAGACCTGACGGCAGAACCCGCCGCAGCACTCGTCGCCCGAGTCGCACGAGTTGCCGTTCTGCTTGCACGGGTCGAGCACCCAGAAGCCGCGCATGTTGCCGGCCTGGACTTCCTGACCGGGCAGGTAGAACGGCACGTGCGTCGGATCGGTGCCGGGCTTCGGGTTGATGTCGATTGCCGCGACCCACAGCTTCTTGCGGACGTCTTGTCCGTAGGCGCCGGTCTCGGCCGAGTTGATCGTGTTGCCGAACTGGCGGCGGCTCGTGAAGACGACCCAGAAATACCCGCCGGCCGCGACCGGCAGCACGTTGGGCTCGAAGTTTCGGTTCTCGTCGTCGGCGCCGAACGGCAGGTACGGCTGGTTGTTCGCGTCGAGGCCGTTCAGCGCGTTGATCGCGTAGACTTGCTTGCTCGAGACGTCGACCATCTCGAGCGCCGAGCGCTGCGCCGACCACGTGCCGTAGTTGGTGCCGAGCTGGTTCGGGCCCTGGTGGTGGTCGTAGACGACGAATTTGCCGTCGGGCGTGAACGAGGGCCAGCCGAGGAGGTTCGAGCCGTTCGCGTCGCTCACGAGCTTCTGGAGGTTCGAGAACTTGATCCCCTTCGGATTGAAGTCGAGCACGTCGATCTCGTTCGCGGCGCTCGCGCCCTCGACCGCGGTGCTCTTCTCGTTGTTGAACGCGAGCAGAGTGCCGTCGGGCGAGAAAGCCGGGGTGGCGGCGTATTGGACGAGGCCTTCGAAGCCCGTCGAGCTCAGCTTGTTGCCGGCGCCGTCGTAGACGGCCGCCGTGTTCGTCTGCCACATGCCGCCCAGCTTGTCGCTCGTGGTCGTCACGACGACGCTCCCGTCGGGGTTGGTCGCGACGAACTCGTAGACGTAGTCGCCGCGGTTCTGGCTCTGCGCGGCGTTGTTCAAGAGATCGTATTTCGCGCCCGTGCCGTAGCCGGTGTTGGCCGCGTACATGACGTTGCCGTTCGAGCTGATCGTGTGGCAGACGGTGCACTTGCTGCTCGTGCCGCCGACGAGCAGCGACGCGGCGGCGCCGAGGCCCGGCTTGATCTTGAGGACCGCGCCGTAGCCGTTGCCGAGCTTCGAGTCGTAGGAGTTGTAGTAGACGGTGCCCTTCAGCGAGCCGGGGGCGAAGTTCCACGTCTCTTTGATCGGACCGGTCACCGCGGTGCCGCTCATCTTGGTGACGCTGACGGTCACCGCTTCGTTCGGCGCGGTCGAGAGGCCGATCGTCGTCCAGATCGGATCGTTCGAGAGATCGATTCGGCCCGGGTTCGCCGCGCCGTAGTAACCGTCGTAGACGATCGATTTCGTCGCGGTCTCGACGTGGAGCCACGCGTACGTGATCGCCGCTCCGCCGAATTGCAGCACCGGACCCGAGAGGCCGCGCGGCCAGAGCGTCTTGTCGTACGGGTAGAGCCACTTGAACGCGGCGTCGGAGCTGCCGCCGCCCTGGAGCTGCGTGATGATGTTCTGCGGGACGTTGCCGGGGTTCGCCGTCGTCTGGAGCTGAACGAGCACGGTCCCCGTTCCGGTCGCCGTGCCCTTCGTCGCGGTGACCGTCGCCGTTCCGCCGACCGCGCCGCTCGCCGTGAAGAGACCGCTCGAATCGATCGACCCGATTTGGAAATTGTCGACCTGCCACTGCACGCCCGAAATCGGCTGGCTGTTCGAGAGCGCCGTGAACTGCTGCGTGACCGGGCTGCCTTGGTAGAGGAGCGTGGCCGACGGGGGCTGCACGACGAGGCCGCCCGTCGTCGACCCGTCCGGCTGCACGTTGAAGCCAGGTCCGTCGGTGGCTCCGTCGCCCATGGTGGCGTCGCCGTTGTTTCCGCCGTCGTTGCCGAAGCCGTCGGGGCCGGTGCTCCCGCACGCGACCGCGATCCCGAGCGAAGCCACCATCAACCCGCGCGCGAAACGAGCGTTCATGAAGCCTTCCACCACCAATTTGTAAAATTACAGCACGACCGCGGGTGCGGGACAAGCGCGGGAGCCCGAAGTTTTGCTAAAAGCCGCCACCATGACCGTGCTTCAAGTCGCCGATCTTCGCTTCGGCTACGGGGCCGGCGTCCTCTTCGACGGCGTCACGTTCAGCCTCGCCATCGGCGAGCGCGCCGCGCTGGTCGCGCCGAACGGCGCCGGAAAGTCCACGCTGCTTCGCATCGTCGCCGGCGAGATCGAGGCCGACGGCGGGAGCTCGGTCATCAAGAAGGGGACGACGCTCGGCTACTACCGGCAGTCGCACGAGATCGACTGGTCGTCGTTGCGGCGTCCCGCCTTCGGCGGATCCGCCGACGCGCGAGGCGACGTGCTCTCGGCGCTGCTCTCCGGGTACGGCGACGTGCTCGCGCTTCGCGACAAGCTCGCCGAGGCGCAGCGCGGCGCCGCGTCCGGCGAGGCCGAGGCCCTCGATCGGCTCGCGCGCGTGACCGACGAGTACCACGTGGCCGGCGGCGACGCGATCGAGCACGAGGTCGCCGCGATCGCGCACAGGCTCGGGTTCTCGGACGCGGACTTGTCGCGGCCGGTCGAGTCGCTCTCGGGCGGCGAGCGGGGGCGCCTGCGGCTCGGCGTCGTCCTCGCGCAGAAGCCCGAGCTCCTCTTGCTCGACGAGCCGACCAACCACCTCGACCTCGACACGATCGCGTGGCTCGAGGGCTACCTCGCGTCCTACCGCGGCGCCGTCTTGATCGTCTCGCACGATCGCGCGTTCCTCGACGACACGTGCGAGCGCACGTTCGAGCTCGGTCGCAAGGGGCTCCGCGTCTATCCGCTCCGCTACAGCGACTACGCCGTCGCGCGCGAAGAGGACCTCGCGCGCGAGCGCGCGCTCCTCGAGCGGCAGCAGGACTTCATCGACAAGACCGAAGACTTCATCCGCAAGAACATCGCCGGCCAAAAGACGAAGCAGGCGCAGTCCCGCCGAAAGATGCTGGAAAAGCTCGATCGCGTCGAGCGGCCCGAGGACGTGTGGAAGGTCGCCGAGAAGATGAGCGTGCGCTTCGCGCCGGCGGCGCGGTCGGGCGACATCGTGCTCGACGCCAAGGGGCTCGGCGCGACCCGCGGCGGGCGCGTGCTCTTCGACGGCGTCGAGCTCCTCGTTCGCCGCGGCGAGCGCATCGGCATGGTGGGCCCGAACGGCGCGGGCAAGACGACGCTGCTTCGCATCCTCGCGGGGCGAGGCGATCCGTCGGACCGCGGGACGGTGAAGCGCGGCACGAACTTGCAGGAGGGATACTTCGATCAGCACCTCGGGGAGGTGAACCCGGCGAACACCGCGGTCGAAGAGGTGCGCACCGTCCGCGGGGACTTCACCGTCGAGAAGGCGAGGGAGTACCTCGCGCGGTTTCGCTTCTGGGGAGACGACCCGCTGCGCGTCGTCTCGGGCTACTCGGGCGGCGAGCGCTCGCGCCTCGCGCTCGCGAAGCTCCTCCTCGAGCCGCGCAATCTCTTGTACCTCGACGAGCCGACCAACCACCTCGACATCCCCGCCGCCGAGATCCTCGAAGCGGCGCTCATGTCCTTCGAGGGCACCGTGGTCTTCGTCTCGCACGACCGGCGCTTCCTCGAGAACGTGGCGACGCGCGTCGTCAGCGTGCGCGACGGCAAGGTCGACGTGTACAACGGCGGCTTCCGCGATTTCGTGCAAGATACAACTAAAAAACGCGCGGAAATCGCGGAGAAACCGCAGAAGCCCAAGTCGCAGCCGCCGCCGCCGCCGGCGGGGAAGTCGCAGTACGCCGAGCAGAAGGCCCGCGCGCGCGACGAAGGGAAGAAGAAACGGCGCGTCGCCGAGCTCGAGAGCGCGATAGCCGTCGCCGAGACCGAGATCGGCCTCATGCGCGAAAAGCTGAAGCAGGATCACGGTGGCGACTGGGCGCGCCTCGCCGAGCTCGCCGAGCGCGAGCAGGAGCTCTCGCGAAAAGTCGAGACGATGATGAGCGAATGGGCGAAACTGCAGGAGCCTGGATGATGCGCCGCGTTCTCTTCGTTTGGCTCGTGCTCGTGCTCGCGCTCGCGGGCTGCCACAAGAAAGCCGGCAGCACGACGACGGCGAAGGCCGACGACGCGGTCGTCGTGCGCGATTCGAGCGAGGGGCTCTTGCTCACGTGGATCGACGACAAGGGCGATTTTCACGTCGAGCAGAAGGTGAGCGACGTTCCGCTGATGGGCCGCGACGCGGTGCGCGTCGTCGATCCGAACAAGGACGAGGGCACGCACGAAGGAAAGGTGTTCGTCGTCGATTTGCGTCAGGCGAAGCCCGACGGGACGTACCCCGTCTCGACGATGACGCGCGAGGCCTTCGAGAAGATCGCCGAGGCGCGGCGCGAGGCGCACGGACCGACGCTCGCGACGGCCGCCTCGGCGGCGGCGTCGGCGGAGGTGCACGCCGATCCCACGGGGGAGGGCACCAGCAGCGGGACGGGCACGGCGCGCTCGACCGTCATCATTTACGGCGCGGAGTGGTGCGGGGCCTGCCACGAAGCGGCGGCGTACTTGAGGAGGAAGGGCATCCCCTTCGTCGAGAAGGACATCGAGAAAGATCCGCAGGCCGCGCGCGAGATGCAAGCGAAGTTGCGCGGCGCGGGCATGCGCACGGGTTCGATTCCGGTCATCGACGTGCGCGGCAAGGTGATGGTCGGGTTCAGCCCCGGGTCAATCGACGACGCGCTCGGCCACGCGACCTGACGAGGAGCGGAGTCGCGGTCTCGACCCACTTCGGGCCGCTCGCACGTTCGCGATCATTTCTCGTCGAAGCGCCAAAGCGAGCCGTCTTTCTGCGAACCGGCGTAGAGCTTCCCGTCGTAAACGGCGAGCGGCGCGGCGCAGAAAAAATCGCTCAGCGCGAAGAGCTTCGAGTCGTCCCACGTCGCGAGGGGCGTCGCCACGCCGTCGTCCAGGCGCAGGAGCGCGCGCTCGGCGAGGACGACGAGGCCGTCGCGGAAGCGAACGATGTCGGTGGGGCGGCCCGCGCTCGCGGGGAGATCGATCGCGCGCCAGGTCTCGCCGTCGCGCGTCGCGCGGAGCACGTCGCGCCCGTCTTTGTCGATCGCGATCCAGTAGAGCGTCCCCGCGTCGGCGTACCAGCGGAGCGTCTCGGCGCCGCCCTCGTCGGTGACGCGCCGGGGGACGAGCGTCGTGCCGTCGAAGACGACGAAGTCGTTTCGCTCGCGCGGGTAGTACTCTTGGATGCCCGCGTAGAGGCGGTCGCGAAAGCGGACCATGTACGTGAGGCGCCACACGTCGGACGTCGCGTCGTCGGGGTAGCCGGTGACGTAGCGGAAGCGGCTCGACGCTTCGTCGAGCACGTTCAGCGCGCCGGGCGAGGAGCCGTGCCACGCGCGTTCGGTCGGTGGGACCGAGCCGGTGGAGGCCCACATTTTCCCTTGGAAACGAACGACGTCGAGGTCGTGGTAGGCGCGCGGCACGACGACGGCCGTCTTGGGCGGACGGAAGTGGGCTTTGCGTTTTCGCTCGTCGTCGGGGCGAGCGGGATTTTGCGCTTTCGCGAAGACGCCGTGCTCGTCGGAGACGAAGACGTAACCTTCGGTGCCCGGGTCGACGAGGCCGAAGCCGTCGTACGGCGGATCCGCGTCGGGGACCCAGAGCCTGCCGCCGAGCGCGTGGACGCGAAGGAAACCTTGCCCCGCGCCGCCGCCGCCGGTCGGCTCGCCGGGGCGGTTCCAGTCGAACGCGACGGTGATCTTCTCCGTCGCGGCGTCGAAGCGGGTGATGGTCGCGCCGTCGACGCCGAGCGGGACGAAGGCGTGGGCGGCGTAGAGCGCGCCGTCGAACGGGGTGAGATTGCAGATGCGCGCGAGGCTCAGCCACGTCCGCCCGACGCGCACCGGAGCGAGCGACTTCGGAATGGAGCCGGCGCCCGGGTCCTCGGGGTCGTCGTTCCCGTCCGGCTCGCGCTGCGCGGGCTGGACGGTCGCTGTCTCGATGCCCGCGTCGCGCGGCCCCGCTTCGACACTCTCCGCGTCGCCCGCCGCCGCCGGCGCGCTCGCCACCGGGTGACACGCCCACACGCCAACCACCCAAAGAGCTCGCCTCACCCCAACCCGTCGCCGCCGCACCCCCGACTGTGACGCGCCTCGAAAGAGAAACAGCAAGCTCAGAAGCTCTCCCTCTCTCGGGCGTCAGTGCTTACGCCGCAGGACGCGCTCGTAGATCTCGCGCTTGGGGCGCGCGCTCCAGGCGGCGACCAGCTCGGCCGTTCGTTTCGCGCCGGAGCCGCGGGCGAGCTCTTCGTCGATGCGCGCGTCGATCGCGGCGTCGGTGACAGGCTCTTCGGCGACCGTCTGCGCCCCGAGGACCACCACGAGCTCGCCGCGCCACTCGTCGCGCGACGCGAGCTCCTCGAGCGAGCCGCGCGCGATCTCCTCGTGCAGCTTGGTGAGCTCGCGCGCGACGCACGCGGCGCGCGCGGGCGTCACGTCGCGGAGCTCCGCGAGCGTCTTCTGCACGCGCTCCGGCGACTCGTAGAGGACGACCGGCTCGGGCGTGCTCGCGACGGCCGCGATAGCGCGCGCGCGCGCCGTGCCCTCGCGCGGGAGAAAACCGAAGAAGCGAAACGCGCCGCCCCCGCCGAGCCCGCTCGCCGTCAGCGCCGCGAGGAGCGCGCTCGGCCCGGGGATCGGCACGACGCGCACGCCGTCCCCGATCGCCGCGCGAACGAGCGCGTCGCCCGGATCGCTCACGCCCGGCGTGCCCGCGTCGGTGACGAGCGCGACGTCCTCGCCGGCGCGGAGGTGCCCCGCCGCGCGCTCGACGTCGTGCTCGGTCGAGTGCGCGTGCAGCGAGAGCAGCGTCTTCCCTTCGATCCCGTGTGCGGCGAGGAGCTTGCGTGTGTGGCGGGTGTCCTCGGCGACGACGATCGGGCACGCGCGCAGCGTCTCGAGCGCCCGGAGCGTGATGTCCTTCGAAATTGCCGATGGGCGTCGCGACGACGTAGAGCACGCGCGCGACTCTAAAGCGTCACGGGCCGACGTGCACGGTCGCGGTCGTGGAAACTGCGCCGGCGGTCGCCGTGAGCGTCGCGTCGCCGGGACCGGTCGGGACGAGCGTGGTCTGCGCGAGAAATCCTTGCTGCGACGCGACCTCGGTCTCGAGCGGTCCGGCGAACGCTTGCAGCTCGAAGACCTTGGCGTCGCTGCTCTTCAGCGTGACGCCGGCGCTCGCCATGAGCGGCTTGCCGTCCGCGCCGGTCGCGGTCCACGCGACGGCGCACGAGCTCCCGCTCGCGAGCTGAATGGGCGGCGGCTTGGTGTTGCACGTGACCGCGAGCGCGGCGGGTCGCGCGACGGTCAGCGTCACCGCGTCGAACGTCGCGTCGTCGGCTCCGACGAGGTCGAGCGACGCCGAGCCTTCGCCGAGCGCGTTCACGGTGACCGAGAGCGACGGCGTCTCGTCCGCCGTGCACGCGTCGCTCGTCGCCAGCGTCCGGCAGGTCCCGCTGGGCGCGCAGCACGTTCGGCTCGTGTCCCCGACGGCGAGGATGCTAGGTGTCGACGATCGCACGCCGACGGCCGGGATCGACGAGCCCTTCACGTCGATGCGCTCGCTCGTGCCGAGCATCATCGGTTGGTCGACGGCGCACCCGAAGAAGCACCCGCCGTAGCTGAAGGTGACCTGGTGCTGCTCGCCGCTCGAGGAGGAGCCGAGCGAGAAGTTGCAGCCTGCAAGCAAGAGCCCGAGGACGATCGCGTGGCGCATGAGCCTACGTATTGCAGCGCTCGTGCCACGCGAAAAGCGCCGGATTCGGCGTGTCGCGGCGCGCGTCGGGCGCAGCGGGCTCCGCCCGACGCGACACGCGAGACATGGTCAAAACGTCAGGCGAGCTCGGCCGCGTCGCCGATTTCGTCGCGCAGAAAATCGCGGAGCCGGCTCGTGAGGCGCTGCTCGAGCTGCCGCACGCGCTCGCGCGAGATGCCGAACTTGTCGCCGAGCTCTTGGAGCGTGAGCGGCTCGTCGGCGACGAGGCGGTGATCGAAGATCGCGAGCTCCTTGTCCTTGCCGACGAGGGTCTTGCGGAAGTCGTCGAGCTTGTCCTTCAGCAGCGCTTGGAGCTCGCCGTCGGCCATGAGCGACTCGGGGCCTTCGTTCGCGGACGGCATCAGGTCGACCTTGGCGATCGCGCGGCCCTCGGCGTCGCCGACGGGCGCGTCGAGCGATTTCTCGGTCGACGCGAGGCGCTGGTCCATCTCGGTCACGTCGGACTCGGGCACGTTCAGGCGCTTGGCGATCTCGGCGTCAGTCGGGTCGATGCCCATCGCCTGCAGCTCGGCGCGCTTCTTTCGGAGGTTGAAGAAGAGCTTGCGCTGCGCCTGCGTGGTGCCGAGCTTCACGAGCCGCCAGTTGTTCAAGATGAACCGGAGGATGTACGCGCGGATCCACCACGCCGCGTACGACGAGAGCTTCACGCCGCGATAGGGATCGTAGCGCTTCACCGCCTGCATCAGGCCGATGTTGCCCTCTTGGATGAGGTCCATGATGTTCTTGTAGGCGCGCCGGTACTCGTAGGCGATCTTGACGACGAGCCGCAGGTTGGCCGTGACGAGCGACGCGGCGAGCGCCGGGTCTTGCGTCTGCAGGAACTTCACCGCAAGCTCGTGCGTCTGCTCGGGCGTGAGGACCGGGTGCCGCTGGACCTCGCGCATGTAGACGGCGAACGGGTCGAAGCGCGTGATCGCGCCGTCGCCGGTCTTCGGCGCGGGCGGGGCGGCGCTCTCGGCGGGCGCGTCGAGCTCGGTCTCGACGGGCTCGGCGGCGTCGTCGCCGTCGGTCTCGGCGGCCTCTTCGTCTTCTTCTTCGCCGTCGGCGTCGCGCGCCGCGATCGTTTCCTCGGGCGGAGGCGACGCGGCTTTCTTGCGCGAGCTCTTGCGGGGCGCGGCTGGTTTTTGTGCGGTTTTGCGCGGCACGGCCGACTCTTTCTAGTTCACCGCATGGTAAAGAGCCAGTCCCGCGGCGTCCGTGCGGTGTGCTATGCAGCACACCGCCACCGGCCGAGGAAGCACTTTGGAGACGATGGAGCTGTCCGACGAGGACTTCGACGCGTACGGCCAAGAGCGCGCGCGCGCCACGGCGCTCTCGGGCCCGCGCGCCGCCGTGAAACGCCGTCTCGTGGCGTGGATGCAGGGCGTGGAGGACCGGCTGGCCTCGAGCGGCATCCAATTCGAGATGTCGGCGAGCGACGAGCACCCGAGCGCCCGCAACGGGCACCGCGTCGACGGCCAGGTCGTCTCGCTTTTTTCGCCGGAGGCGCCGAGCCGTACGGTTCGTGACGACACGCAGCCCGAGGCCGGCCACGCGCGCGTCGAGCTCCGGCTCGACGCCGCCGGCGTCTCGCTGTGGCTTCGCCTGGGCGGCGATTCGCGCGGCGACCTCGAGCACGCGGCGACCATGCTGTCGCTCGAGCCCGAAGAGGTGCTCACGGCCTGGGAGGCGCTCCCGCCCGGGCTCGCCATCGAAGCGCGCGGCTCGCTCTCCGCGCGCGCGCGGCCGCTCGAGGAGCTCGGCCCGCGCGAGGCGGCGCAGGTCGCGAAAGACGCGCTCGAGTCCGACGTGCCGATGGTCCTCGGCGTCCGCGCGTCGCGGGCCGAGGCGACGCGCGGCGCGACGCGCGAGTGGACCGACGTCGCGCTGGCGCTCGGGCGCCTGCTGCACGCGATCGCCTGGTCGGCCGAGGGAGAGACCTGGGCGGCCGAGCGCGTCGCCGAGCGCCGCGCGCATTTTCGAGGCAAGCGCCCCGTCGTGCGTCGCGTCTCGTCGGCGCCCCCGCCGCAAACGGACGAAAAAGCGGCCATCGAGCCGGGCGCTCACGTGCGCGCGCTCGCCGGTCCCTTCGCCGGGCAAGCGGGCGTCGTGCAAGAGCTCGACGGCAAGGGCGGCGCGCGCGTCCTCTTCGGCCTGCTGGCCGCGCGCGTCGAGCTGCGCGATCTCGCGGTGAAGGGGAAGGAGCGCGGCGGTCGCCCGCGCTTCTCGAGCTCGCACACGACCCCCGGGAGCCCGCGGCGGGGGAGGAAACCGACGACGTGACGGAACAGACGCTCGGTCTGCATTTCCGCAGGCATCTCCCCGCGTACCTCGGCGGCGCGCTCTTCCTGGGGACTTTCCAGCTCGCGATGAACCGCATCGATTGGCTGTCCAAGACGGCGATCGACGGCGTCTTCAGCGGCCACGGTGAGCGCGCGATCCGCGCCGCGTCGATCATGCTCGGCCTCGCCGTGGTCGCGTTCGCGACGCGCATCGCGAGCCGCTACTACGTCTTCAACGCGGGGCGCGACGTCGAATACGAGCTCCGCCGCTCGCTCCTCGACAAGCTCCACGAGCTCGGGAGCTCGTTTTACCGGCGCATGTCGGCGGGCGAGATCATGAGCCGCGCCACCAACGATCTCGGGCAAGTGCGCCTGCTCTTCGGGTTCGGCGTGCTCAACGTCGTGAACGTCGCCTTCGCCTTCGCGAGCGCGCTCCAGGTCATGGTCGCGATCTCGTGGCGGCTGACGCTCGCGGCGTCGATCATGGTGCCGATCGTCGTCCTCACGACGCGCGGGTTCTCGCGCCAGCTCTTCGTGCGCACGCGCGGCAACCAGGAGACCCTCGGCCGGCTCGCGTCGCTCGTGCAAGGCAATTTGGCCGGGGTTCGCGTCGTCCGGAGCTTCGCCCTCGAGGCGCGCGAGCTCGAGCGGTTCCGCGCGACCAACGAGGAGTACCTCGAGGCGAGCCTGTCGCTCGCGCGCCTCCGCGGCTCGATGGGGCCGACGCTCGGCGCGGCGAGCGCGGCGGGCGTCCTCCTCTTCTTCTGGTACGGCGGCATCTTGCTCCTGACCGACAAGGCGCACGGCGGCATCACCAAAGGCGATTTCTTCGCGTTCAACCTGGCGCTCGCGCGCATGACGTGGCCGATCATCGCGCTCGGCTTTGCCTTCTCGATCTTGCAGCGCGGGCGAGCGTGCTTCGCGCGCCTCAAGGAGATCTTCGACACGCGCCCCGAGATCGTCGACGGCGATTCGTCCGAAAAACCGGCCGCGAGCGCGCTCGAGGTGCGCGGCCTGTCGTTCGCGTACGGCGACAACGCGGTCCTGAGCGACGTCTCGTTCGACGTGCCCGAGGGCCGCTCGCTCGCGATCGTGGGCCGGACGGGCTCGGGAAAGTCGACGCTCGCGCAGCTCCTCGTGCGGCTGCTCCCGACCCCGCGCGGCACGGTGTGGATCGGCGGCGTCGACGCGTGCGACATGCCGCTCGTCGAGCTTCGTCGTCGGCTCGGCTACGCGCAGCAGGACGCATTCCTCTTCTCGACGACGGTCTCGCGCAACATCGGATTTTCGATCGACGATCCCGACAGCGCCGACGCGATGGAAGAGATCCGCGGCGCCGCGCGCGAAGCGCAGGTGCTCGAGGAGGCGCTCGAGCTCCCGGAGCAGCTCGACACCGTCGTCGGCGAGCGCGGCGTGCAGCTCTCGGGCGGGCAGCGCCAGCGCATCGCGCTCGCGCGCGCGCTCGCGTGGGAGCCGCCGATCCTCTTGCTCGACGACCCGCTCAGCGCCGTCGACGCGAAGACCGAGGCGCAGATCCTCGAAGCGCTCGAGCGGCAGGCGCGCCGTCGCACGCTCTTGCTCGTCACGCACCGCGTGGCCGCCGCCGCCAAGTGCGACGAGATCGTCGTCCTCGACGGCGGGCGCATCGTCGCGCGCGGCACGCACGACGAGCTCGTGCGCGCGGGCGGCATCTACGCGACGTTCGCCGAAGAGCAGCGCGCCGCGCGCGAGCTCGAGGAGCTCGAGGCGACGCCGATCGCGACGGAGGTGGCCGAGTGACCGCCGCCGCGAGCAAGAGCAAGAAGAGCGAGGAGCGCCTCCGCGCATTCCACGAGGAGAGCTCGTTCGGAAAGGCCTACGACGCGAACCTCCTCCGGCGGCTCTGGCCGTTCGTGAAGCCGCACGCGAAGCGCCTCGCGCTCTCGATCGGAGTCCTCTTCGTCGTCGCCGGCCTGAACCTCGCGCGCCCGCTCCTCATGGGTGCCATCGTGCGCCACGCCGCGGGTCACGACCGCGACGGGCTCTTTCGCGACGGGCTGATCCTCACCGGGCTCGTCATCGCGGCGCAGCTCCTCGGTTTCGTGCAGCTCTACCAGATGCAGCTCGCCGGCGCGCGCGCGATGGCCGATTTGCGCGAGCGGATCTTCCTGTTCCTGCAGCGGCTCACGCTGCGCTTCTTCGACAAGACGCCCGTCGGGCGCCTCGTCACGCGCGCGACCAACGACGTCGACGCGCTCGGCGAGCTCTTCGCTTCGGGCGTGCTCAACGCCGTCGGCGACGTCGTGTCGCTCACCGGTTACGTGATCGCGATGGCGGTGCTCGACTGGCGCATGTCGCTCATCGCCTTCTGCGCGATGCCCATCGTGCTCGCCATCGTGAGCTTCGTCCGCGGACGCTCGCGCGAAGCGTACCGCGACATCCGCGCGAAGACGGCGCGCCTGAACGCGTTCCTCGGCGAGCAGGTGAACGGCATCTCGGTCGTCCAGGCCTACGGCCGCGAGCGCGCGATGGAGGCCGACTTCGACGTCATCAACGAGTCGTACCGCGACGCGAACAAGCGCTCGGTCTACTACGAGGCCGTACTCGACGCGGCGATTGAGATGGTCGCGACGCTCTGCATCGCGAGCCTCCTCTTCTGGGTGGCGCTGCGCCACGCGCACGAGACCGGCGAGAGCAGCGCCGCTGCGTTCGCGCTCGTCGTCACGTTCACCGCGTACATCAAGCAGTTCTTCGAGCCGATCAGCATGCTCTCTCAGCGGTACACCGTCTTGCAGAGCGCGATGGCTGGCGCGGAGCGAATCTTCCAGCTGCTCGACGAGGGAGACGTCGAGGAGGACGTGCCCCCGTCGAAGTGCGCGCCGGATCGGGCGGGCGAGGCGCTCTCGCTCGAGCACGTGACGTTCGAGTACAAGCCGGGCGTCCCCGTGCTGCGCGACGTGAGCCTCACGGCGGCGCCCGGCGAGAAGATCGCGCTGGTCGGCGCGACCGGCTCCGGCAAGACGACGATCGCGAGCCTGCTGCTCCGCCTCTACGAGATCACGAGCGGCGTCGCGCGCGTCGGCGGCCGCGACATCCGGCGCTACAAGCGGCTCGAGCTCCGCGAGAAGTTCGCCGTCGTCCCGCAAGACGTCTACCTCTTCTCGGGCACGCTCCTCTCGAACGTCGCGATGGCCGACAGCGAGCCGGACCGCGAGCGCGCCCTCCGCGCGCTCGAGCGCGTCGGCGCGGCCGCTCTCTTCCGCAGGCGCGTCGGAGGCGAGGGAGACTCGTGGCTCGATTCGCCCGTCGACGAGCGCGGCTCCAATTTCAGCGCCGGCGAGCGCCAGCTCATCGCCTTCGCGCGCGCGCTCTATCGCGACGCGCCGTTCATCATCCTCGACGAGGCCACCGCGAGCGTCGACTCCGACACCGAGGCGCGCCTGCAGCGCGCGCTCGACGCGGTCCTCGCCGAGCGCACCGGGCTCATCATTGCGCACCGCCTCTCGACCATCAAAGCCGCCGATCGCATCGTCGTCTTGCACAAGGGCGCGATCGTCGAGCACGGCACGCACGAAGAGCTGCTCGCGAGGGGCGGCTTCTACGCCAAGCTCCACCGTTTGCAGTTCAGCGCGGGTGAGCTCGCTTCAATGTGACGACTTGGCTCCCGGCGCGGCGAACGCGCGCGCACGTCGTGATCTGAGCCGCATCGGCGTCGCGATTCGTGCCTGGCGCGCGCGATGCTTGGTCAGCGTGCATCGAAAGGAGCGCGCAATGAAAGTTCTAGGGCTCATCGGCGCGACCGTGATTTGCGGCCTCGCCGCGGCCGCGTGCAGCGGCGAAACCTCGGTCGGCGCCGCAACCGTGACCGCATCCAACGACGTCTCTCGAGGTCAGGCTCTCGACAAGATCACGACCGAGCGCTGCAACCGCGAGCTGTCGTGCGACAACGTCGGCCCAGGCCGCTACTGGACGGACATGGCCTCGTGCCGCGACGACGTCCGGCGCGAGACGCACGACTACTTGAAGGCCGAGAGCTGCGACGGCAACGTCGACGCCTACAGCCTCGTGAGCTGCGCCGACGCCATCCGCAACGCGCCGTGCGACGCGCAAGCGCAGGGCGCGGTCCCGCAGCTCCCCGAGTGCCGCGCCGCCCGGCTGTGTCGCTGACGATCGCGGGAAGCGCCTCGCGGGCGTCAGCGCGTTTCCCCTTCGGATGGGAAAACGGTAAAAGACGAGGGTGAGCGAAATGCGAGTCCTCAAGCCGCGCCGGGCCGCGCCGTCCGACGCGGTCCGCCCGACGCGCGCGGAGATCAACCTCGAAGCGCTGCGGCTCAACCTTCGCGCGGTCAAGCGCCACGCGGGGGGAGCGAAGGTGTGGGCCGTGCTCAAGGCCGACGGCTACGGGCACGGCGCGCCGGCCGTGGCGCGCACGCTCGAGCGAGCCGGGGCGGACGGGTTCTGCGTCGCGCTCCTCGAAGAAGGCGTCGAGCTCCGCGAGGCGGGGATCGTCGCGCCCATCCTCGTGATGGGCGGCTACTACCCCGGCGCGCACGCCGAGGTGCTCGCGCGAAAGCTCACGCCGGTCGTCTACGACATCGGGCAAATCGAGTCCTTCGCGCGGCTCGTCCGCAGCGGCGACGCCGAGCGACCCGTTCGCGTCCATTTGAAGGTCGACACCGGCATGGCGCGCCTCGGCGTGACGATGAAGGCGCTCCCCGCGCTGGCCGCGGCCCTCGCGGATTTTCCGGAGGTCGAGGTCGGCGCGCTCATGACTCACCTCGCCTCGGCCGAGAGCGCCGAGGCGACCACGGAGCAGATGGTCCTCTTCGACGAAGCCACGGCGCTCCTCGCGCGGCACGGGATCCGCTCGCCGATGCGGCACGCGGCCAACAGCGCCGCCCTCTTCCAAGAAGAGGCGAGGCTCGACGCGGTCCGCCCGGGCATCGCCATCTTCGGCGTCTCGCCGCAGATGGGCGGCAAGGCCCTCGCCGACGATCTGCGTCTCGTCATGCGCGTCCGCACCGAGATCGTCTCGCTGCGCGACGTGCCCGCGGGCTCGCCGGTGGGCTACGGCGCGCTCTTCCGCGCGGCGCACGAGACGCGCATCGCGACGATCCCGATGGGCTACGCCGACGGCCTCTCGCGCGCGCTCACCAACGTCGGCCACGTGCTCGTCCGCGGAAAGCGCGCGCCGATCGTGGGCGCGGTGTCGATGGACATGACGATGATCGACGTGACCGACGTCCCGGGCGTGCAGCTCCGCGACGAAGCCGTCGTGCTCGGCGCGCAGGAAGGCCCGCTCGGCAAGGACGCCATCGGCGCCGACGAAATCGCCCAGGCGATCGGCACGATCCCGTGGGAGGTCCTCACGGCCGTGTCGCGCCGCGTCCCGCGCTTCTACCGCGAGCCATGAGCCAGCCATGAGCGGCGCCGCGACCGACACCGAAGAGAAGCCCGAGCCGGAGAAATCGCCGTCGATCGTGCTGACGGTGCTCTCGCCGCTCCTCGACGTACTCGACGACGTCGGCGGCACGGTCACGCTCGGCGTGAGCACGTTCGGGTGGCTGCTTCGCCCGCCGTTTCGCTTCGCGCAGCTCGTCGGCGCGCTCGACTTCATCGGCGCGGGCTCGACGTTCATCGTCGCGCTCGTCGGCATCTTCACCGGCATGGCGTTCACCGTGAGCACGATCGTCGGCTTCCGGCAGTTCTCCGCGGAGAACATGGTCGGCGGGGTCGTCGCGCTCGCGCTCGCCCGCGAGCTCGCGCCGGTGCTCGCGTCGGTCGTCCTCACCGCGCGCGCGGGCAGCACGATGGCGAGCGAGCTCGGAAACATGCGCGTCACCGAGCAAATCGACGCCATCACGACGATGGGCGTGAGCCCGGTGCAGTACCTGGTCGGCCCGCGCGTCCTCGCGAGCCTCATCGTCACGCCGATGCTCGCGATCGTCTTTGGCCTCGCGGGCATGCTCGGCGCGTGGATCGTCGGCGTGATCTGGCAGGGGATCGACCCGGGCGTCTTCGTCGACCGCGTGCGGCAGTTCCTCGAGTGGAAGGACGTCCGCATGTGCCTGGTGAAGGCGCTCGTCTTCGGCGGGCTCGTGAGCACGATCTGCTGCAAAAAAGGCTTCTACGCGTCGGGCGGCGCGCGCGGCGTCGGCGAGGCGACGGCGAAGGCGGTCGTCGCGAGCATCGTCATGATCTTCTGCGCCGACTACGTGCTGACGACGCTCATGACGGACATCTGAGTCAGGCGCGCTCGAACCGAGCGACGATGCAGCTCACGTTGTCGGGCGCGCCGCGCTCGTTCGCGGCCGAAATCAGCGCGTCGCACGCGCGGGCGGGCTCCGGCTCGGCGACGAGGATCGTTCGGAGCGCGTCGTCGTCGACCGTGCCGTGGAGGCCGTCGGAGCAGAGAAGGACGACGTCGCCGGCGACGATCGGCACGCGCGTGAGCGCGACGTCGACCGACGGCCGCGTGCCGACGGCCTGGAGGATGACGTTGCTGCCGTGTGCGGCGACGAGCTCCTCGTACGGTTGCCGCGTCCGCTCGGCGAGCATCGCGACCAGCGTTTGATCGCGCGTGAGCTGGACGAGGGCGCCGCGCCGCAAGAGGTAACACCGCGAGTCGCCGACCTGGCCGACGACGAGCTCGCCGTCGCCGAGCGCCGCGACGGTCGCGGTCGTCCCCATGCGCGCGAGCCGCGCGACGCGCCGCGCCTCCGCGAAGACGAGCTGCGACGCGCGCTCGAGCGCCGCCCGCACCGACTCCGCTACGTCCGCGCGCGCGCCGCGCGACGCCAGCATCGCGCCGAGCAGCGCGTCGACCGCCATCCCGCTCGCGACTTCGCCGCCCTCCTCGCCGCCCATGCCGTCGCACACCGCGGCGAACCAACCGCCTTGCTGCGCGCGCGACGCGGCCTGCGTCCCGCCGCCGACCGCGACGCCGGTCGCGAGATCGGCGACCACGACGCGGTCTTCGTTGCTCGAGCGCTGTCGCCCGACGTCGGTCGCGGCGGCGAAGAGGACTCGAAAGGGCAGGGGATCGGTGAAGGGCGTCTGCGTCATGAGTTGTAGCCTGACAACAGAAGCTATAGTTGTCAACCTCCGACAACGAGGGCTGCCGCGTGGTAGAGTCGGGGCGACATGACCGGAGCGCGCGACCCGAAGGAAGACGCAGGCTGGCAGCAGCGGCTCGACGAGGCGATGCAGGCGCGCGGTCTCTCGGGCGGCGAGATCGCGCGGCGGAGCGGCTTCACGGCGCAGTACATCAACTCGCTTCGGAGCGGCGATCGCGGCGGGCGCCTCCCGCTCGACACCGCGCGGCGCCTCGCGCACGCGCTCGCGGTCACCGTGGAGTGGCTCACGCGTGGCGAGGGCCCGCGCGAGCGCCTCAGCGACGTCTACCCCGTCGCGGCGATCGCCGACGCGCCGTCGGATCGTTACCCGGGTCGCGCCGAGGCGATCGCGCTGCTGGCGAACGTCGCGCTGCCCGAGGTCGTCGCGGCGCTGCGTGCGGCCGTGCCCGAAGGCGACGTCGATCCCGGGCGCGAGTGGTGGCTCGCGTACGCCAAGGAGCTCGCGCGCGATCTCCGGCGCATCAAGGAAGACCCCGACTTCGTGCCCGACGCGCCCGGTCAGAAGAAGGCGCCGAAGAGCGAGTTCTCGCTGAAGAAGGCGCGCAAGCTCTGAGCGCGCGTCAGGCGCGCCGGCGGCGAAGCGCGAGCCCGAGGGCGAGCGCGACGGCTGCGAGCGCGCTCGGCGCCGCGCCGCTCGCGTCGCAACCTCCACCGCTCGCGCCGTCCTCCGCGTCGCCCGCGTCGTCGCTCGTCCCCGCGTCGACCGGCGGCAGCCCCTCGTTCGTGCCCGTCGCGCAGTCGGAGTCGGTCGCGTCGATGTGCCCGTCGCCGTCGTTGTCGAGGCCGTCGTCGCAGTCGTTGCCCGTCCCGCCGAAGATCGGCTGGCTCTGCGCGGCCTTTCGCAAGAGCTCCATCACCGGCTTCTCGTCGTAGCCGAGGGTCGCGTTCGGATCGTCCACGCACACGCCGTAGTGGTATTGCGCCGGCGGCTCGTCGAACGCCTCGTAGAAGATCGTGCTCGTCCACCAGGGGCGCGTCAGCATGCTCTCGAGCACGCGGCGGTAATAGAGCGTCTGCGTCGCCTCTTGCGCCGCGTCGCCGTACGTCGCCTCGATGCCGGTCTCGTCGAGCCAAAAGGGCTGCGTCGCGCCGTGCTCGTCCATGACCTCACGGAAGCTGAGCGGCCCTTCGTACACCGTCGACGTCCCGACCTTCACGATGCGGTGCGACTCGAGCTTGTTGTAGAAGCTGTCCGAGGCGCCGCCCGCGCCGGGCGTGTCTTGCGGGAACTGCGCGTAGATGTGGCCGCTGACGACGTCGATCTCGTCCTTGGCCGACGCGAGCACCGTGTCGAGGAAATCCGCGTACGTCGTGCCGACCGTCGCGAGCGCGGGCGCGACCACCTTGCAGGTCGCGCACGCGGCGTGGACCGCCTCGGCGCCCGGCACGAGCAGGTCGGTCACGTACTCGTTCGCCGTTCCCTCCCAGAACTGCGCCAGATCGGGCTCGTTCCAGATCTCGAAATAGGTGACGCGATCTTTCAGGTGATTGACCGCTGCGGTCACGTACGCCGCGTACGTCCCGGGCAGCGGGACGTCGTTGTTCGGGCCGTCGCCGAGCGTGTCGCCGCTCGACGCCCACGCGGGGCCGTACGCGAGCACAGCGAGCACCTCGAGGCCGCGGCTCTTGGCCGCGTCGACGACTTGATCGAAGAGCGTGAAATCGAGCTGCCCCTGCGACTTCTCCGCGTCGAGCCAGTTCGCGTCGATTCGCACGACGCCGAGCGACGCGCCTTTCGTCGCCGCGGGGCCGACCGTCGAAGACTGGTGGACGTTCAGCCCGAGCGACGCGGCGGCGAGGAGCGCGACCGAAAATTCATTTCGCCGGCATGACGACGCTGTTCAGCTGGGCGATGTTCGCGCCGGCGGGGTAGCCGTAGCTCACCCAGCGCGTGAACTTTGGGTTGTCCTCCTCGTCTGGCTGGAGCGTCGCGCCGCTACCCCAGCCCCAGATCGTGAGCCCGAACTGCGGAGTCGCCGTGGCGGCGTCGGCGGAGAAGCTCGCCGTCGCGACGTGCACGCCGTTGTCGCAGCCCGCGACGCCCTGAAAATTGCCGGTCGAGAGATCGACGCGCGTGTACTGGTATTTTCCGCTCGTCCCGACGTCGGTCCAGCCGGACAGCGTCCCGGCGCAGTCGAGCGTGACGTCCGGAAACCCGAAGGTCGGATCCGCGACGCGCACGACGACGAGGTTCGTCTCCGGGTAGGTCGGGTCGGTGAAGAAGGTGTAGCGCGAGAGGTACTGCTCGGGCGTGAGCATGTTCACGAACTCGGGATCGCCCTCGCCGTCGTAAGGCTCGCCGCCGGTCATGTACTGCGCCATGTAGAACGGGTGCGCGGCGTCTTGGCTGCGGACGACGAAGGGTACGTTCGGGACGACCTCGACCATCTGCCCGGCGGCCAGCGTGGTCGGCGCGCCGGGCGGGGGCGCCGGTTCGTACGTGAGCGTCGTCCCCGAGACGACGCCGACGAAACGGTACGGCGAGTACTCCTCGATCTGCTTGTCGCGCGAGCGGTAGCGGACCGCGACGTACTCGTGCCCGAGCGCCTTGATCGGCGGGAGCATCTGGTGCGCGCTGTCGGCGCGGATGTGGTTGAGCGGCACGTCCATCAGCGTGGAGCCGCCCACCACCGCGACGGGCGCGCTTGCTTGGATCGCGCTGCCGGTCAGGGGATTCGGCTGTGTAAACTGCAAGTATTCGCCGCGGTTCAGGAGGTAGCTGCCGCTCGTGCCTGCGGGCGTTCCGGCGAGGCCGCCGCCCGCGACGACGTCGACGACCGGCTTGACCGTGACCGTCGTGTTGTCGGCTTGCGCGAGGATCATCATCGTCGGGCCCGCGCGGTCCTCGCTGAAGCTCGTCGGCGCGTCGTACGCGTTCACGGCGACGTAGTTGTCGCCCCAGACGTTCGTCGGAAGGAGCAGCGACGCGCCGGTCACGCGCGCGCTGCCGCCGCCGTACGGGAGCATCGAGTACGCGACGACCGGCACGTTCGTCTTGATGTGGAACGCCGTGCCCTTGCCGGTCCCGTGGAGCGCCGCGTCGCCGGCGATCGCGGGCGTGACGCCGGGCGGGCAGTTGGCGAGCCGGCGCGGGTCGGTGGTGTTCGGGTCGTTCAGCCCGTCAGGATCGCGCGAGAGGAAGAGCACCGCGATTCTGATTGGTCGGGAGCCCGGCGTTCGGATCGTACGCGTCGTACTTGATGTTGGTGCCGGTGCCGCTCGGGATGCGCGCGAACTGCGCGATCGGCAGCGGCGCGCCGCCCTGATCGACCTGGATCTTCGCCGGCTCGCCGGTCTTCCACTGGTTGACGATGAAGATCGCGTAACAGACGCCCGCGGCCTCCGGCGTCATGTCCATCTCGGCCATGTAGAACTCGCAGCCGTTCGACGTGTCCTGGCCGAGCGTGTCGACGCACGGGTTCACGCACTGGCCCTTGTCGCACTGCTCGAGCGAGCTGCACTGAAAGACGCGCTGTCCGCACGCGTAGACGTAGCCGAGGTCGCTCGGCTCGCAGTACGTGCTCGAGTCGGGGCAGTCGGTGACGACGTCGAGCGGGCCGCCTTCGACGAGCGGACCGTCGCCGAGCTGATCGATCGTGACGTCGCCGGAGTCGGAGCCGTCGATCGTGGCGTCGGCGAGCTCGGGCGCGACGAGCCCGGTGCGCGCGCCGCACGCGACGAAGAGGGCGGCGACGGCGAGCGAAGACGCGAGGACGCGTAGCCCGATCCGCCTCTGCATGGTTCGAGTATCGCAGTATGTTGAGAGCGTGGCGAGCATCGTCGACCGCGTGAACAAGCTCCTCGCGCTGAGCGCTTCGTCCAACCTTCACGAGGCGCGAAACGCCGCGCTCCTCGCGGCGAAGCTGATTCGCGAGCACCGCCTGGAGCTGCGCGAGCCGTCGACGGATTCCGCCGCAGGCGGGACGTCGTGAGCACCCCACGCCGACGCGCCGGGCGACGCCCAAACCGCGTCGCCCGAGCTCGAAGAAGAACGCGCGCGTGCCGGCGATCATCGAGAGCCCGCTCGGCGGCGACTGCGTCGTCTGCGGCCGCCGCTACCGCGCGGGCACCGAGGTGCATTGGTCCGACGCCGAGGGCGGCATCCACACGACGTGCATCGACGCGTGGACCCGGCGTCACTCGACGACGAGGTAATAATTGAACTGCTGGCCCGTGTACGTCTGCGGCGTCCCGAACGTCGCGGGGAGCGCGCTGCCGAACGTGAACGAGATGTAATCGACCTCGGCGCTCGTGTTGCTGTAGTCGATGCCGATCGACGCGATCGTGTCGTACGCGCCCATGATCCAGTAGTTGCCAGCCGAGAGGCTCGCCTGCGTGTTCGGGGCGATTTGCTGGTCGGCGCCGGTCAGCGCGGCCGACGTGGTGTACGCGACGAGCGAGCCGGGGTGGCCGCCGCTCTCGGTGTCGAGCGCCATCACGACGTGCGGCCCGCTGGCGACGGAGATGACGCCGAAGTCGATCAGCTTCGCGGCCTTCGCGAGCGTGATGCGGCTGCCGAGCAAGTAGTCGGCGGCGTGCGTGCTCTGGCCGGAGAAGAGGGTCGCGTTGCCGACCTTGTACGTCGTCGCGACTTGGCAGGTGCTCGAGAGACACACCGCGCCGCCGTCGCACGCGCCGCAATTGAGGTCGTCGGTGGTCGTGTCGGTGCACGCCGACGAGCAGTGGGCGGATTATCGCAGGATCAGGCGCTGAGCGCGAGCATCCGCTCGATCGGGACGCGCGCGCGCTCGAGCAGATCCGGCGCCATCTCGAGGCGCGGCTCGAGATCGCGCAGCGCGAGGTACACCTTCTCGAGCGTGTTCTTCTTCATGTGCGGGCACTCGTTGCACGCGCAGTTGCCCTCGGGCGGGGCGGCGATGAAGGTCTTGTCCGGAGCCTGCTTCTGCATTTGGTGCAGAATCCCCGCTTCAGTCGCGACGATGAACTCCTTCTTCGGGCTCGCGAGCGCGTGCTTCAGGATGCCGGTCGTCGAGCCGACGTAGTCGGCCATCTTCAAGACCGCGTCCTCGCACTCGGGGTGCGCGAGAATCTCGGCGTCCGGGTGGCGCGTCTTCAGCGCGACCAATTTCCGCTCGCTGAAGGTCTCGTGCACTATACAACTACCTTGCCAGAGCTTCATCGGTCGCTCGAGCTTCTTCTCGAGGAAGCGGCCGAGGTTCTTGTCGGGCGCGAAGAGGATGGTCTTGTCCTTCGGCACGGCGTTCACGATCTTCTCGGCGTTCGACGACGTGCAGATGTAGTCCGAGAGCGCCTTCACCTCGGCCGAGCAGTTGATGTACGTGATCGAGACGGCGCCCGGGTTTCGCTCGCGCCACGCGCGGAAGCGCTCGGGCGGGCACCCGTCGGCGAGCGAGCAGCCGGCGGTGAGATCCGGCAGGACCACGATTTTGTCGGGGTTCAGGATCTTCGCCGTCTCGGCCATGAAGTGGACGCCCGCGAAACAGATGACGTCGGCGGTGGTCCGCTTCGCGGCCTGCGCGAGCTGGAGCGAGTCGCCGATGACGTCCGCGACGTCCTGAATTTCGCCGTCTTGGTAGTAGTGCGCGAGGAGCACGGCGTTGCGCTCCTTCTTGAGACGGACGATCTCCGCTTCGTAATCCATGCCCCTAACGTAGGGCCGCGATCACGACTCGTCGACGGGTTTGCGGGCGAGCAGCTTGCCCGAGATGTGCTCGCCGAGCGCGTCGGACATGAGCCGCTCGACGATGTCGTCGAGGGCGTCGCGCTCGCTGTCGTCGTTGAAGAGGAAGCGGATGCCCATCCCGGGCGCCGTCGCGTCCGGCCTCTTGCCGACGTCGGCTTCGGTCGTCACCCAGATCACTTTGCCGCGCAGCTTGAGCTGCGTCTCGCCCGCCGGCACCGAGAGCACGAAGACGAACTCGGTGCCGATGTCGAGCGGCTTCGTGGTCTTGATGAAGGTCCCGCCCTTGGAGATGTTCTTCGTGTAGTCCGCGAAGAACGTGTTGAGCCGCTTGTAATCGACGCGCAGCGTGATCGCCGCGCGGTCGGCCTGCCGCTTCTCCGACCCGTCCATGGTAGACATCGTACTGCATGCCCACGGCGCTGGAGAACATTCGCAACCGCCTCAAGGACGCACCCGCGCGGGCCCGCGCGGCCTGGCACATGTCGCGCAGCACCGGGATGCTGTGGGAGATTCGACCCGCCGGCGTCTTCGAGCTGCTCCGGTCCATCAACCGCGACTACACGAACCCGTCGCTGGTCTTCACGGTCCACGCGAAAAACCAGCCGAGCCGGGTCGCCATTCGCTTCCGCGGCCGCTCGACCACGTACGGCGAGCTCGACGATCGCATCGACCGACTCGCGTCGGGCCTCGTAGGGCGCGGGCTCTCGCGCAAAGAGAGCGTGCTCGTCATGATGAAGAACCGCCCCGAGCTCATCGAGCTCGGCGCAGCCGCCGGCCGCGCGGGCGCGGCTCAAGTCGCGGTCTCCTGGCGCTCGACGCCGAGCGAGCTCGCGTACCTCGCGGGCAACTCAGGCGCGCGCTTCATCTTCTTCGATCACGCGCTCTGGCCGACGGTCGAGCAGGCGCAGTCGAAGATCGATCTCCCGCGCGATCGCTTCGTCGCGGTCGGCGGCGACGTGCCCGGCTGCGTGCGCTACGAGGACGTGCTCGCGACCGAGAAGCGCAAGATCGAAGGCGACGACGAGGCGGCCGCGGTCGTGACGTACACCTCCGGCACGACGGGCAAGCCGAAGGGCGCCATTCGCCGCTTCCCGCGGGAGATGTTCGTGCAGATGCTCGAGTTCATCTCCGAGACGCCGATCAAGTGCGACGACGTCCACCTCGTCGTCTGCCCGATGTACCACATGACCGCGTACGCTTTTTCGACGATCACCCACGTCGTCGGCGGCACGGTCGTCATCGCCGACGAGTTCAAGCCGGAGACGTTCCTCGAGCTCGTCGAGCAGGAGCGCGTGACGACGACCGCGATCGTGCCGACGATGCTCAACCGGCTCGTCGCGCTCGGTCCCGAGGCCATCCGCGCGCACCGGACGCGCTCGCTCCGCGCGATCATCTGCGGCGGCGCGCAGCTCCCCGGCCAGCTCGCGGTGGAGGCGATGGATGTGCTCGGCGACGTCGTCTACAACTTCTACGGCGCGACCGAGCTCGGGGTCGTGACGCTCGCCGCGCCCGCGGATCTCCGCGCCGCGCCCGGCACCATCGGCCAGATCGTCCCCGGCAACGACGTCCTCTTGCTCGACGACCGAAAGAACCCGGTGAAGGACGGGGACGTCGGCGAGCTCTACGTGAAGAACGCGATGCTGGTATCAGGTTACCATGGTAACCCGGACGCGATGCGCGACAGCATGCACTCGGGTTATTTCAGCGTCGGCGATCTCGCGCGGCGCGACACCGACGGTCGCTACTTCATCGAGGGCCGCAAGCGCGACATGGTCATCACGGGCGGCGTGAACGTCTACCCGGCCGAGGTCGAGAACGCGATCGAGGATCACCCGCAGGTGCTCGAGGCGGCCGTGATCGGCGTGCCCGATCCCGAGTGGGGCGAGCGCGTCAAGGCGTTCGTCGTCGCCAAGCCCGGCGAGCGCATCGACGGCGAACAGCTCAAGCAATTCCTCCGCGAGCGAATCGCCGGCCCGAAGATCCCGCGCGAATACGCGTTCATCGACGCGCTCCCGCGGAACCCGACCGGCAAGGTGCTGAAGAACGATCTCCGCGCGCGCGCATGACGCATTCCGATTAAGCTCTCATGGTGGACGCGGACGAGCTTTGCGCGCGGCGCGTGGGAACGACGCTCCGCGGGAAGTGGACGCTCGAGAAGTTGATCGGCGTCGGCGGCATGGCGGCCGTTTACGTGGCGCGCCACAAAATCGGGCGGCTCGACGCCATCAAGATCCTCCACCCCGAGCTCGCGCGCGCCGAGCAGGTGCGCGCGCGCTTCGAGCAAGAGGCGCACGTGCTCAACCGCTTCGTGCACCCCGGCGCGGTCGAGGTGCGCGATCTCGAGACCACCGAGGACGGCGCGCCGTTCATCGTGATGGAGCTCCTCGAGGGAAAGTCGCTCGCCGACCGGATCCGCGAGAGCCCGCCGAGCCCGGAGGAGACCTTGCGCGTCGCCGACGAGGTGCTCGACGTGCTCGCCGCGGCGCACGAGCGCGGCATCATCCATCGCGACATCAAGCCGGACAATTTGTTCGTCACGTCGAGCGGCGCCATCAAAGTGCTCGATTTCGGCATCGCGCAGGCGCGGAGCGGCGCGGCCGACTTGAAGACCAAGACCGGCACCACGCTCGGCACGGTCGCGTACATGCCGCCCGAGCAGCTCAAGGGCGAGCCGATCGACGCGCGCGCCGACGTGTACGGCGTCGGCGCGACGATGTTCCGCATGCTCGTCGGCGAGGCGCCGCACCGCGCGGGGAGCGACGTCGAGCTCATGATGAAGGTGCTGAGCGAGCCGGCGCCGCGTCTCGCGTCGGTCGTCGGGAGCGTGCGGGCGGACGTGGCGCGCGTCGTGGATCGCGCGCTCGCGTACGATCGCGACGCGCGGTTTCCCGACGCGCTCGCGATGCAGACGGCGGTACGTGCGGCGCGAAACGAGCCAAGCGAGGAGCTGGCCGCGCCGCTCCCTCGACCGGCTCGCGACGACCTCGGCGATGGGCCGCCGACCGCGGCGACTGTCACGCCGCACCGGGTTTCGCCCGCGCCCGCGGTGCTCGCACCGACGATGGCCGTCGCGCCCGAGAGCGCCCTCGTCCGCGAGGCGAGCCCCGCGTCACGCCTGCCGACGCGCGCGGTGAGCCAGCCGGGCGCGCCGGAGCCGACGCACGTCAGCGGCGCCGTCCTGCCGCGCAGCGACTCGCGGACCGTCGCCGGGATCCCGCTGATGTGGCTGCTCGTCGCCGGCGCGATCCTGCTCGTGCTCGCGGGCGCGCTCGTCGCGTCGCTCGCGATCGCGGCGTTTCGCGCGCGCGGCGCGGAGCCCGGCGACAGCGCCCAGCCGGCCACGACGGCGCCCGTCGCGACGACCGCGGCGCCGACACCGACGGCGCCGCCCGACGAAGAGGAAGAAGACCGCCCGGGCCCGCACCGCCCGCACCCGCCGCCGCCCCACGGTCACGGCAAGCACAAACCGTGAATCTGACCGACGCGCGCTCAACGAAACGCGCTTCTTCGGTCCCGATTTCGGCCCCCGTCGCGACCATCGAGAGATGACGCCGTGAGCCGGCAGACAGCCAGGCACTATCCGGAAGCGGATGCTCGAGCCCGGGGAGCGCCCGGCGGGCGACAAGAATCGCGCCCGTGAAGTAAGCTAAGAATTGCGTGGATCTCGGACCCGGCGTCACGTTGCGGGGGAAATACCTGCTCACGTCCAGCATCGGGCGAGGCGGCATGGGCGAGGTCTTTGCGGCGCGCGGCCTCGAGGACGAGCGCGAGGTCGCGATCAAGGTGGTCAGCCACCGGATCGTCGACGACACGCTCATGGCACGTCTCGAGCGCGAGGCGCTCGCCGCCCGCCGCATTCGCAGCATCTACGTGCCCGAGGTCTACGAGGTCGACCGCACCGAGGAGGGCGAGCTCTACCTCGTCATGCGCCTTCTCCACGGCGAGTCGCTCGCGGCGCGACTGAAGGACCGGCGCGCCCTCCACTGGCCGGAGGTCGAGCGCATCGTCGACGACGTGCTCAGCGCGCTCGCCGACGCGCACGCGGCCGGCGTCGTCCACCGCGATCTCAAGCCGGCGAACATCTTCCTCGAGCAGATCGAGGAGCCGACGCTCCCCGCGCACACGCCGGCGACCGCGTGGATCCCGGGGACGAGCCTCGAGCGGGCGATGATCCTCGACTTCGGCGTCTGCAAGCTCGACGCGAGCGACGGGCCGAAGCTCACGTTGACGGGCGAGTCGGTCGGCACGGTATCGTACATGGCGCCGGAGCAGATTCGAGGCGCGTCGGACGTCGACGGGCGCGCCGATCTCTACTCGCTCGCGATGGTCATCTTCGAGGCGGTCTCGGGCCGCATCGCGTTCGACGCGACGGGTCAGATGGCCATCTTGGCGGCGAAGCTCGAGGGTCGCGCGCGGCGCCTTCGCGACTGCGCCGTCGTCGCCGTGCCGCCTGGCCTCGACGCGCTCGTCGCGAAGGCGCTCTCGCGCCGTGCGTCGGATCGATTCGCGAGCGCCCGCGAGATGCAGCAAGCGTGGCGGGCGCTGGGTCTGCCGACCGAGGCGCCGCGAGCGCAGCTCGGCGTGACGGTTCCGCCGACCTACGCGACGCAGACTGCCATGACCGCGGCCACGCACACGCGCGTCGGCGGCTTCGTGCCGCGCGTCGGGCTCTTGACCGCCGCGCTCGGCGTCTTCGCGTCGGCGATCGCGATCGGCATGGCGCTGCATCATCCGAAGCCGCCGATCGTGGGGCCCGCCGACGAGGTCGTCGCGACCGCGCCCACCGCGACGAGCGCGCCGCGCGCGAGCGCCGTGCCGCCGGCGATCGAGCCCGAGCCCGTCGAGATGACCACGCCGACGATCGAAATCATCGACACCGAGCCGCCCGACGCGGCGGCGCCGCATCGCGCGAGGCCGCGCTGGCGTCCGCGGCGGCACGTCCCGACGCAGACGAGCCCGCACATCACGACCGAACCGCGCTATTAACGAGGGGTGGCTCGAGGTCTTGCGCTTTTCTCCTTGGTTTGCGTCGCCGTGCTCGCGTGCAGCGACGGAGGCAGCGGACAGCCGGACGGCGGCGATGCCGGAGTCGACGACGCCCAACCCGACGCGGGCCCGACGTATCCAGCGCCGCACCCGGCGATGCCCGTCGCGACGAGCGGTGGCGGCGCGGTGATCGCCGCGCCCAAGCTCGTCGCCATCTCCTTCCAAAACGATCCGCTTCAATCCGCGGTCGACGCGTTCGCGTCGCAGCTCCAGACGTCCGGCGATTATTGGAAGGGCGCGGTCTCCGAGTACGGGGTCGGCGCGATCACGTCCACGACGTTCCACGCGGCGGAGACTCCGCCCGCGTCGCTCGCCGACGCGGACGTCCAGGCGTGGCTCACCGACAAAATCCAGAACGACGCGACGTTCCCGAAGCCCGACGCGAGCACCATCTTCACGCTCTTTTACCCGAGCGGCACGAGCGTCACCGACGGCAGCGGCGTCACGTGCCAGCAGTTTCAGGGCTACCACGACTCGTTTACCGTCGGAGCCGCCGACGTGATCTACGCGATCGTGCCGCGGTGCGCGCCGCCGCCGGTTCAGGGCGTGACCGACGCCGACCAGATGACGGCCGAGGCCTCGCACGAGCTCGTCGAGGCCGCGACCAATCCGCTGCCGTTCAAGAGCCCCGCGTACCTCACCGTCGACGCGAGCAGCCACGCGTGGGAGCTCCTCGGCGGCGGCGAGATCGGCGACTTGTGTGCCGGCTTCGGCGACGTGTTCTACACGCCGACCGGTTTCAATCACCTCGTCCAGCGCGTCTGGTCGAACGCCGCCGCGGCCGCCGGCCACGACCCCTGCGAGCCCAACGGCGCGAGCCCCTACTTCAACACCGCGCCGGTCCTGCCCGACACGATCACGATCTACGTGGGCGGGCAGGCGGTGAAGACGCAAGGCGTGAAGCTCACCGCCGGGAAGAGCGCGACCGTCGAGCTCGATCTCTACAGCGACGCGCCGACGTCGGGGCCGTGGACGATCTCCGTCCTCGACCTCACGAGCGCGTTCTTCGGGGGCCAGCCGGCGCTCTCGTTCACGCTCGATCAGACGACCGGACAAAACGGCGACGTGCGACAGCTCACGATCAAGTCGCTGCGCAACGTCTCCGGCGGCGCGCCCTTCTGGATTCAGAGCGATCTCGGAAAAACGACGGCCGTGTGGGTCGCCGCGGTGAACAGCTTCTGACGTGAGGGCCCGTTCGCTCGCTGCTCTGCTGCTCTTCGCGACGTCCCTCGGGCGGGTCGCTCTCGCGGAGGAGTCGCGCGACGATCCGAACGAGTCGCTGCCGCGCCAGCAATCTCGCGCCGAGTTTCGCAGGGGCGTCGCCGCCGCCGAGCAGCAGCGCTGGGCCGAGGCGCGCGAGGACTTCGTTCGCGCCTACCAGCTCTTCCCGCACCCGAGCATCCTCCTGGATCTCGGCGTGTCGCGCGCGCACGTCGGCGAGTACGCGCAGGCCGAGAAGGACCTCACGCGCTTCCTCGCCGAGGACACGGGGGCGACGGCGGACGATCTGCAGAACGCGCGCGCCGCGCTCGCCGACGTGAAGAAGCACTTGGGCACGATCCGCGTGCGCGTCGAGCCTGTCGGCGCGACCGCGACGCTCGACCAGAAGCCGATCGCGCTGGTCGAGGGGGCGCTGACCGACGTGCGCGTCGCGCTCGGCCCCCACGAGCTCGTGGCGCAGGCGCCCGGACACGACACGTGGGAGGGCCGCGTCGACGTCGACGGGGCTGGCGCCAAGGTCATCGACGTCACGCTCACGAGGCACTCCGAGCCGCGGCCTCGTGTGGGCGTCGGCACGCAGCGCGTCGTCAGCTTCGTCTCGTTCGGCGCCGCGGTCGCGCTCGCGGGCTTCGGCGTCTTCGCGGGCGTGCACTCGATCAATCTCGCGAACCAGTACAACACGAAGACCGAAGCGAACTACCAGAACCCCGCGACCAAGACCGAGGGGATCGCGTTCCGCACCGCCGCCGACGTCACGCTCGCCCTCGCCGGCGCCTTCGTCGTCGCGGGCGTCGTCCTCTACCTGACCGCCCCCAAACCCCACGCGCCCGCCGTCGCGCTGACGCCGTTTGGGCTCGCGGGGCGCTTCTGAGGAGAAAAACAGGAAGATCAGAAGCGGGAGAAGTTTGGTTTCGAACCCGTCAGTGGGTGAACATTTCGCGTTCGATGAGGCCGGGCGCGATGGTGCCGTGCGAGAGGAGCTCGTCGTGGAAGCGCTTGAGCGTGAAGTCGGCGCCCCACTCCTTTTTCGCGCGCTCGCGGAGGGCCATGATCTTTTCGCGGCCGACGAGGTAGCTCGAAGGCTGCGTCGGGGTCTCGGTGTAGCGCTTCACTTCGCTCATCGCGAGCGGGCGCTCGAGGTGCACCTTCGTCGTCAGGAAGGAGACCGCCTGATCGAACGTCATGCCCTGCGTGTGCAGCCCGACGTCGATGAGGATGCGCGCCGCGCGCACGAGCGTCCATTCGAGCTGCATCATGCGCTCTTCGTCGGTGTAGAGGCCGAGCTCGCTCATCAGCTCCTCGGCGTAGAGCGCCCAGCCCTCGGCGAAGATCGCCGGCCCGGTGGCCTTGCGCACCATCGAGGGGTTTCGCCGCGCGATCGAGAGCTGCAGGTGGTGCCCGGGGTACGCCTCGTGCGTCACCGTGTCGACCTCGTCGCCGTGGTCGTTCTCGCGGAGCATCGCCTCTTGCACCGACTTGGGCGCCTTCGTGTCGACCGGCGTCACGAAGAAGAAGCCCTTCGTCACCCGATCGAACGGCGGCGGCTGATCGTACGCCGCGGTGATCGTCGAGCGCTGGAACGGCGGCGTCTCGATCACCTCGCAGTCGTCGCCCGGCGGCAGCGTCACCACGTCCTTGTCGATCAAGAACTGCCGCGCGCGCGTGAGCTCCTTGCGGTAACTCGGTAACAAATCGGTCGCGGTAGGATGATGGCCCTTCACCTTCGCGACCACCTCGGGCCATCCCTTCGCCTTGGGGTCGATCCTCTTCGCGAGCTCGTTCATCTGCGCTTCGGTCTTGGCGAAGATGCGCTGCCCCATCGCCACGAGCTCCGGCGCGCCCTCGGTCAGGAAGAAGTCCTGCTTCAGCAAGAAGTCGAAGAGCTCCGGCCCCGCGGCGTAGTCGTCGCCACCCTTCGGCAGGACCACCTTGCGGAGGAAGTCCTTGTAGTCTGCATAGGATTTCTGCGCGTCTCTCAGCGCCTTTTCGACGCGCGCCTTGTCGGCGGGGAGCGCCTTCTCGAGAGGCGCGCGCTCGTCGTCGAAGAACTGCTGCGCGCCCGCGGCGGACTCGATGCCGACCTCGGTCCAGACCTTGGGCGGCCATCGGGTCGCGAGGCCCGGACCCGCTGGCTGACCGAGGTTCTTCTTCGCCTCGTCGAGCTGCGCCGGGATCTTCTCGATGCGCGCGATCGCGTTCTTCGCGCGCACCTCGGCGGGCGCGTAGTCGCGCGCCGTCATGAGGAAGATCGCGTTCATCGGCCCCATGTACGCGTCGGGCTTGCGGCGTAGCGGGTCCTGGGCGCGCTTCATCCGCACGTCGACGGCGAGCGAGTGCTCGATGATGTCGAGATCAGTCAGCGCGGCGCGCGAGGCGTGCGGCGAGACGAAGCGCGCCTTCAAATCGGCGAGCATCTTCTCCTCGAGCTCCACGTCGCGCTCGAAGCCGGCGAGCGTGCGATCGTCGAGCTCGTCGTCGCGACCGTGCAGGCCGAGCTCGGTCGCGGTCTCGGGCGAAATCCTCACCAGGAGATCGACGTAATCCTGTCCCGCTTTTTGGATCGCGGCGTCGTCCGACGTCTGCTCGACGACCGGCTTCGGCTTCGGCGACGGCGCGAACGGCTTGGGCGCCAGCGGCGGTGGCGTGGGTTGCGTCGGATTGACCGGCGGACCGCACGACGCGAGGACGAGGACGAGGACGAGGGTCGTCTTGCGCAGCATGCGCCTAGTCATAACGAGCCGACGCCCTGAGATTGACTGTGGTTTCTTGCCACGCGCGGCGGCTCAGCTCCGTCGCGGAACGCGCCCCGGGCCGCGACCTAGTATGATGGGGATCGATGGCACCGAGGTCGAGCTTTTCGCTTCCGGCTGCGGGGGACCTGCGCGATCGCGCCCACCGCGCGGCGCAGCAGGCCCGACGGCGCGGGCGTCCGCGCGATCGGTTCCTGGCCGAGCGCCGCGCGACCCTCGTGCGCTACCTCGTTCCGTGCCTCGCGCTCGCGTCGATCATCGGCGCCTCGGTCGCGGTCGTCGACGTGGCGTTTGCGTCGTTCGCGCCCGACCAGCGCGCCACGCTCGCCGAGGCGGGCGCGTCGGTGTCGCTGGCGATCGCCGTCGGGCTGCTCGTCGCCCTGCGCCGCAACCTGCGAGCGCTCCTCGTGATCCACGGGGCCGCCGCCGTCACGAGCGAGGTCGCGTGGG
The DNA here is from genome assembly GCA_963731595.1 of uncultured delta proteobacterium. Classification (GTDB taxonomy): domain Bacteria; phylum Myxococcota_A; class Polyangia; order Polyangiales; family Polyangiaceae; genus DASXHD01. The sequence continues at coordinate 432,706 of CAVSWE010000006.1, read as the reverse complement.
GATTCGCGGCGCGCTTCACCGGCGGCGCGTCGAGCCCGTACCTCCTCGCGCTTCCGCTCTCGCACGTCCTCTATTGCGGCGTCATCCCCGCCGAGCCGTGGGTGGCCGCGGCGAGCGGCGTCGCGTGTTACGGCGCGCTCCTGATCGCGAGCCCGGGCTCTCCTCTGCCGATTCACCTCGTCGTCCTCGCGGCCGCGAGCGGATCGGTGGTCCTCGCGATGGCGCGTCACCAGCGGTCGCTTCGCACGTTCATGCGCGTCGAGCGGCTCGGAGCGTCCCTCGCGCGCGTACGGCGCATGCAGGAGCAGCTCGTCGTCGTCGAGAAGCTCGAGGCGCTCCGCGTCCTCGTCGGCGGGATGGCGCACGAGCTGAACAACGCGCTCGCCGTCGCGATCGCGTCGAACCAGCAGGCGGCGCGCGACATCAAGACCAACGTGGAGCTCGCGCGCGGCGCCATCGCGCGCAGCGACGGCGGGCTCGCGCGCATCAAGAAGACGGTCGACCGGCTGCGGCGCTTCGCGATGGCGGCCGAGGGGGTGCTCGAGCCGGCCGACGTCGCGGCGATGCTGGATTTCGCCCTCGAGAGCGCGATTGGCCGCGCTCGGTCGGGCGTCATCGTCGAGCGCCAGTACGACCCCGGCGTCGGCGCGCTCGAGGTGCACGTCTCGGCGCTCGCCGAAGCGCTCTACCAAGTCGCGCGCAACGCCGTCGAAGCCATGCCGAGCGGCGGCACCATCCAGGCGTGCGTTCGCCAAGAAGGCGACCGCATCGTGCTCTCGGTCGCCGACCAAGGTCAGGGCATCTCGCCCGACGAGATCCCGCGCGTCTTCGACCCGTTCTTCCGCGCGAAGGGAAAGACCGGCGTGACGAAGAGCGGTCTCGGTCTGTCCGCCGTCTACGGGCTCATCTCGGCGATCGGCGGGCACATCGACATCCAGAGCGAGGTCGGCAAGGGCACCGAGGTGGCGATCGTGATGCCCGCGCGAAAGGCGACGCCGTCGCTGCGTCCGCCCTCGTCATGACGGCGCGTCACCCCCCCGGAGCGCTCGTCGCCGGCCGGTTCGTGGTCGAGGCGCTCGCCGGGGAGGGCGGCATGGGAAGCGTGTATCGTGCACGCGATCGCGACCGCGGCGACCTCGTCGCGCTGAAGATTTTCCACGGAAAGAGCGCGCTCCACGCGAGCTCGGCGGATCCGGCGACCGAGGCGCGCACGCTGCTCGAGCTCGCGCACCCGGGGATCGTGCGCTGCGTCGCGTTCGGGACGACCGCCGAGGGCCAGGATTTTCTCGCGACCGAGTGGCTCGAGGGCGAGACGCTCCGCGACCGGCTCGCGCGCGGTCCGCTGCCCGTGGCGCAGACGATCCGGATCGCGCGGCGCGTCGCCGAAGGTCTCGCCGCCGCCCACGCGTGGGGGATCACCGCACCGCGACGTCACGCCGGCGAACGTCATGCTCGTCGGCGCGTCCGGGCGAAGCGCCACGGTGGGCGACGTGAAGCTCCTCGACTTCGGTCTCGCGGTGCACGGGCGCGGGGCCGGCGCGGCGGGAACGGTCGGCTACGCGGCGCCCGAGCAGGCGCGCGGCGAGGCGCCGACTCCGCGCGCCGACGTCTTCTCCCTCGGGTGCGTGATGTACGAGTGCATCCTCGGCGAGAAGCCGTTCGCGGCCGAGACGGACGTCGGCGTCATCGCCCGCATGCTCGAGGGCGACACGGCGCGCGTCACGTCCAAGCTCGCAGACCCCGTCACCGCGAACGTCACCGGCGTGCCGAGCGCGCTGGTGCGCCTGCTCGCGCGAATGCTCGCGAGCGACCCCGACGTGCGCCCGCGCGACGGCGCCGCGGTGGCCGCCGAGCTCGCGCATCTCGAGAGCCCGACGACCGAGCGCGACCTCAGCTCGCGCTCGGTGACCGACGCCGAAGCGCGCGCCTCCCAGGTGCTCGTCGCCGAGACGGTCGCCGCGGAGAGCCCGCGCCTCCGCGCCGAGCTCGAGGCGCTCGGCGCGCGCGTCGAGCACGAAGCGGACACGGCGCGCCTCGTCTGCGTGTGGTCGACCGACGCGGCCGGCGTCGAGCGCGCGGTGCGCGGCGCGCGCGCGCTCCTCGCGGTGCGCCGCTCCGACGCGCAAGCACGCGTCGCGCTGGTCGCGGCCGCGTCCGACGCCACGGGCGTTCGCGCGGCGCTCGAGCAGCTCCCCGACGCGCCGGCGCTCCGCGTGGACGCCGACACCGCGCGTCTCCTCGGCGATTGCTTCGTCGTTCGCCCGGACGACTCGGGCGATCTCGCACTCGTGCGCGAGGGCGCGAGCCCGCACTCGCGCACGACGCTCCTCGGCCACGAGACGCAGTGTTTCGGCCGTGATCGCGAGATCGGGCTCGTCGTCTCGACGTTCGAGGAGTGCAGGAGCGAGCCCGACGCGCGCGTCGTCTGGGTGACCGGCGCGCCCGGCATCGGCAAGACGCGCGTGCGCGACGAGGTGCTTCGCAAGGTCGGCGCCGCGGGCGACGCGCGCGTGTGGAGCGCGCAGCCCGACCCGACGCGCGCGGGCGTCGCGCTCGGGGTCCTCGCCGATCTCGTGCGCTCGGCCGCGGGCGTCGCGCGCGAGGACGACGAAGAGCACCAGCGCGCGGCGCTCGTCTCGCGCGCGTGCGACGCCGTGCCGCAAGCGTCGCGCGCGCGGGTCGTCGAGTTCTTGTCCGAGCTCTTGCGGCTCGGCGTCGCCGAGCCGAGCCCGCAGCTCCGCGCCGCGCGCGACGAACCGACCCTCATGGGCGATCAAGTCCGCCGCGCGTTCGAGGACCTCGTCCTCGCCGAGCTCGCGCGCGGCCCGCTCGCGCTCGTCGTAGAGGACCTGCAGTGGGCCGACGCCGCCTCCGTTCGCGCGATCTCCGACGTCGCGCGCGTCGCCCGAGACCGGCCGCTGTTCGTGCTGCTCCTCGGCCGCCCTGAGGCGAAGGACACGCACCTGCGCCTCGTCGCCGATCGCCAGCCGACCGGCGTCGCGCTCGGAAAGCTCGGTCAGAAGGCGATGGAGAAGCTCGTGGCCGAGGCGCTCGCCGCGTCGGGCGGCAGCGACGCCTCGCTCGTCGCGACGATTGCGCAGCGCGCCGGCGGCAATCCGTTCTTCGCCGAGGAGCTCATCCGGGCGGAGCGCGCGGGGCAGGGCGCGGCGTCGCCGTCGCTCGCCGCGCTCGCCGTGCTCGAGTCGCGCCTCACGAGCCTCGAGCCCGAGGCGCGGCGCGTCCTCCGCGCGGGCAGCGTCTTCGGGCCGCAGTTCTCGTCGGCGGGCGCCGCCGCGCTGCTCGGGGAAGAAGCCTCGGCCGACGCGCCCAAGGGAACGCTGGTCGAGTTCGTCGACGCGTGGTGCGCCTGGCTCGCCGAGCGCGAGGTCCTCGCGCAGAGCGGCGGCCTCTGGTCGTTTCGCCACGCCCTCGTTCGCGACGCGGCGTACGCGATGCTGACCGAAGAAGATCGCAAGATGGCGCACGCGCTCGCGGCCGAGCACCTCGAGCGCTCGAATCGCCCGCGCGGCTCGCCGGGTCCGGCGCTCCGCGTGGACGGTCCGGTCATCGCGGAGCACTTCGCGCTCGCGGGAGAGCCGCGTCGCGCCGCGCGGTGGCTCGCGTCGTCCGCCGGGAGCGCGCTCGAGGCCAACGATCTCACCGCGTGCGTCGATCTCGGCGAGCGCGCGCTCGCGTCGCTCGAGCGCGCCGAGGCGGAGTCCCACGCCGAGCTCCTCGTCGTGCTCGCCGAGGCGTACCGCTGGCGGGGCGACTACGAGCGCTCGGCGGCGCGCGCTCGCGACGCGCTCGCCATCCTGCCCGCGGGCGGCGCTCGATTCTTTCGAGCGCTCGCCGAGCTCGCAGCGATCGCGGGGAGCGTGGGTCCTCCCGAGGAATTCGCGTCGGCGATCGCGAGGCTCGCCGCCGCTCCCGTCGACCCCGGCGCGGCGAGCGCGGCGTCGATCGCGTTTTCGCGCGCGGCGATGCAGCTCGCCGTCCGCGGCGACGCGCGCGCCGAGGCGCTCCTCGCGCGCGCCGAGGCGGCGGCCGACACAGACCTCGCGCGCGGCCGCGTGGAGCAAGCCTACGCCGTGCGCGCCGGCATCCGCGGCGAGCTCGAGCAGCTCGTTCGGCGTTACCGCGCGAGCGTCGCCGCGCTCGAGCGCGCCGGCGACGCGCGGAGCGCCTGCGTGCAGGAGCTGAACTTGGCCGCCGCCCTCTGCGAGCTCGGTCAAGACGCCGAAGCGCGCTCGCACGTGGAGCACGGCGCGCGCGAGGCCGACGCGCGCGGCCTCCTCTCCGCCGTCGCCCTCGCGCGGCACCTCGACGGCATCCTGCTCGCGCGCGCCGGTCGCGACGCCGAAGCGCTCGCCGCGCAGCGACGCGCCCTCGAGACCTTTGCCGCGCAGGGCAACGCGCGCATGGAAGGTGGCCTCCGCTCGCACATCGCGGAGCTGCTCGTCCGACGTGGCGCGCTCGACGAGGCGCTCGACGAGGCGACGCGCGCGAGCGAGCTCCTGGCGTCCGCCGCGCCCGCGCGCGCGCGCGCCCTGGCGGTGCTCGCGCTCGTCCACGTCGCGCGCGGCGACGCGCCCGCGGCGCTCTCCGCGTCCGCGCAGGCCCTCGACCTCGCCGAAAAAGCGGGCGTCGAGTCCGGCGAGTCGCTCGTCTACTCCGCGCGCGCCGCGGCCCTCGCCGCCGCCGGCGCCCCCGACGCCGCGACCGTGCGCGAGCTCGGGGCGCGAAGGCTCCTCGATCGGGCGGCGGCGATCGCCGATCCCACCCTCCGCGCGAGCTTCTTGAACGTCCCGGAAAATGCGAATTTGCTCGCGTCGCCTTGACTGATCGCGATTCTTTCCATAAGCGTTCCTCCGCCCATGGAAGGCAGCGCAGTATCTCGAAGCCGCTCGAGCATTCTCGCCACACCGCGCGTCCGTGACGTCGTCGCGCTCACCAAGCCGCGCATCACGCTGATGGTGCTGGTCACCGCCGGCGGCGGCCTCTGGCTGAGCCCCGCGCACGCGTCGACGCGCGTCGTCCTGCTCGCGCTCCTCGGGACGGCGCTCATCGTCGGCGGCGCCAACGCGCTCAACATGGTCATCGAGCGCGACATCGACGGCCTGATGAAGCGCACGAAGGACCGCCCGCTCCCCGGCGGCCGCATGTCGCCGCGCTTCGCGCTGATCTTCGGCGTGGTCATCTCGGTCGCGGCCGTTCCGGTCCTCGCGATCGGCGTCAACGCGACGACCGCGCTGCTCGCCGTGCTCGCGAACCTCCTCTACGTCCTCGCGTACACGCCGCTCAAGCAGCGCTCGCACTGGGCCCTGCAGGTCGGCGCCGTCCCGGGCGCGATCCCGCCGCTCCTCGGGTGGACGGCGGCGACCGGCCGCGTCGACGAGGGCGGGCTCGTCCTCTTCGCGATCATGTTCTTCTGGCAGATCGCTCACTTCCACGCGATCGCCCTCTTCCGAAAGCTCGAGTACGGGCGCGCGCGCCTCGTCGTGCTGCCGAACGTCGAGGGCGACGAGTCGGCGCGCCACAGCATCGTGCGCCACGCGAGCGCGCTCGCGTTCGTGAGCCTGCTGCTCTATCCGCTCCACGTCGCGCACCGCATCTACCTCTTCTCGGCGCTCGTGCTCGGGATCGGTTTCGTCGTCGCGTCGCTGTTCGGCCTTCGAAAGAACGTCAGCATGCGCTGGGCCCGCGGATTCTTTGGGGCGTCGCTTCTGTATCTCACCGGCCTCTTCGCCGCGATCGCAGTCGACGCAATCATGTCGTGAGGCGGGTTTTCTGCGGACGGGACGCCGCTTCTCGGCAGCCGCCGCTCGCCAAGACTCGTTCGGCTGCGTTCGCTGCCACGGTGTGGGCCATCGCCCTCGTGGCGATTGCCGGCGTCGGGGGCTGCGAGAAGCGCCCGCCGACGTTCCACGGCGTCGAGCTCGGCATGGTCCCCCGCGACGTCCGCGATCGCTTCGACGTGAAGGGCAAATTCGAGGTCGAGCCCTCTTCCGGCGACGACTACACGATGAAGTTCACGCCCGAAAAAGGCTCGACCGTGACCGCCGCCGCGTTCGAGTTCCACGGCGGCGCGCTCGTCGCGGTGCGCGCCGACGTCACCGCGACCGACCCGTCCGATCGCGGAGACGCGTTCGTGGTCACGACGTCCGCGGTGCTCCACCGCGAGCGGAAGCCCGAGCTCGCCCACGTCGACCTCATCGCGCGCGACTGCCCGACGCACCGCGCGGAGGCCGAGAAGCTCGTCCACGAGGCGCGCTGAGCGCGGCCCCGCGCCGATGTATGGGACTCCATACATCGGATCGGCTAGAGTGCGCTCGCCTCCGTGAGCGCCCCAAAAGAACCAAAACCGAAGAGCCTGCCGATCGCCCCCTCGCTCGAGCCCGCGCTCGAGACGCTCAGCACGCCCGTCGAGCGCGCGGTCGTCGACCGGCGCGTCCTCGCGATCGGCGGTCTCGCCGTCGGCCTCGGCCTCGTCGCCGCGGTCATCGCGCGCGTGCTGACCGCCCTCATCGGCCTCATCACGAACCTCGCCTTCTATCGGCCGCTTCGACGGCCTTCGTCTCGCCCGCCGGAAACCACCTGGGCTGGGTGGTCGTGCTCGTCCCGGTCGGCGGGCGGCATCATCGTCGGCCTCATGGCGCGCTACGGCTCGACGGCGATCCGCGGCCACGGCATCCCCGAGGCGATGGAGCAGGTGCTCTTCAACGAGAGCCGAATCCCCGCGCGCATGACGTTCCTGAAGCCGCTCTCCGCCGCGATCGCGATCGGCACGGGCGGCCCGTTCGGCGCCGAGGGTCCGATCATCGCGACCGGCGGCGCGCTCGGCTCGCTCGTCGGCCAGCTCGCTGCGCGTCACCGCCGACGAGCGCAAGACGCTGCTCGCCGCGGGCGCGGCGGCCGGCATGGCGGCGACGTTCGGCAGCCCCGTCTCCGCGGTGCTGCTCGCGATCGAGCTGCTGCTCTTCGAGTTCCGCCCGCGCTCGCTCGTCCCCGTCGCGCTCGCGACCGCGGTCGCCGCGGCGTGCGCATCGCGTTCGTCGGCTCCGCGCCCGTCTTCGCGATGCCGATGGTCGCGCGCGCCGAGCGGCGCAGCGCTCGCGTCGTACGTCGCCATCGGCGTCGCTCGTCGGGCGTCGCGTCGGTGCTGCGTCACGCGCGCCGTCTACGCGGTCGAGGACGCCTTCGAGAAGCTCCCCATCCACTGGATGTGGTGGCCCGCGCTCGGCGGCCGTCGTCGTCGGCGTGCGTCGGCTACTTCTCGCCGCACACGCTCGGCGTCGGCTACGACAACATCGACAGCATCCTCGCCGGGCGACCTCGCGGGGCGCGCGGTCGTCGTCTTCTGCGCTGCTGAAGTTCGTCTCCTGGTGCGTCTCGCTCGGCAGCGGCACCTCGGGCGGCACGCTCGCGCCGCTCTTCACGATCGGCGGCGGCCTCGGCGTCGGCGCTCGGCGCGCTCTGCGTGTCGGCTCTCGCCGAGCCTCGGCGTCGACGTGCGCGTCGCGGCGCTGGTCGGCATGGCGGCGATCTTCGCCGGCGCCTCGCGCGCGCTGCTCGCGTCGGTCGTCTTCGCGTTCGAGACCACGCGCCAGCCGATGGGCCTCCTGCCGCTGCTGGGCGGCTGCACGGCGGCGTACCTCGTCTCGTGCGCTGACGATGCGCAACACGATCATGACCGAGAAGATCGCGCGCCGCGGGCTCCGCGTCGTGACCGACTACGCCGCCGACTTCCTCGAGCAGGTCCTCGTCAGCGCCGTCGCCGCGGCGCCCGTCGTCGTGTTGCGCGCCGACGACACGCTCGAGTCGGTCCGCAAATGGATCGGCAAGCACGCCGAAGGCTCCGCGCACCAGGGCTTTCCGGTCGTCGACGACGACGACCGCATCGTCGGCGTCGTCACGCGCCGCGACATCCTCGACAGCCCGACCAGCGGCGACGGCGCCCTCGCGGTCCGCACGATCGTGAAGCGCCCTCCCGCCGTCGTCTTCGACGACTCCTCGCTTCGCGAGGCCGCCGATCACATGGTCCACGCCGAGGTCGGCCGTCTCCCGGTCGTCTCGCGCGACGACCCGAAGCGGGTCATCGGCATGATCACGCGCAGCGACATCATCGCCGCGCACGCCCGCCGCCTCGACGCCGAGCGCCTCGGCGATCCGAAATATCGTTTGCTGCGCCTGCCGCTGCGCTCTCCGTCGCGTCCCTGAGGCGATGCTCGACGCTCGTCGCCCTCCGCGCCGCGCGAGCGCTCACACGCTGGACGTGACGCGCGTCGAAATGCGAACGAGCGGCCCGAAACAATTTCCGCGTTTTTGAACGACGAGAAAGTCTCTTGTGCGGCAAGGCCTGCGTCCCCTATAAGACGCACGCGTACGAGCGTCTGGACCGCGTGTTTCGCGATCCTTCGAGCCACCGTCAACGGTCGGGGCGCGCGGTTCGAAGCGGCGCCCGTCGTCGAATCGAAATTTTCTCCCCGCATGCGGGGACCCCGGGCCATCGATGCAAATCTTCCCCCGAGCTCTGAACAAGCTGCCGCTCTACGGCGCTGTGGGCGGTCTGGTGGCGCTCTGCGGCGCCATCGGCATCCCCTGGTATTACTTTTCGCCGAAGAATCTCCAAGTCGGCTACGAGCCGCACCAACCGGTGCCCTATAGCCATCGGCTTCACGCCGGGCAGATGGGCATGGATTGCCGCTACTGCCACGCGCAGATCGAGCGCGCCGCGCACGCGATGATCCCGCCCACGCAAACTTGCATGGGATGCCACGCCGTCGTGAAGACCGACAGCGCCATGCTCGGACCGGTTCGCGAGAGCTGGGAGACGGGCAACCCGGTGCAGTGGGTCAAAGTGACCAAGCTGCCCGAGCACGTGTACTTCAACCACAGCGTGCACCTCGCAGTCGGCGTCGGATGCGTGACCTGCCACGGCCGCATCGATCAGATGGACGTCGTCCGGCTCGACAAACCGATCGCGATGCAGTGGTGCCTCGAGTGCCACCGCAACCCGGAGCCGAACCTGCGGCCGAAGGACCAAATCACGAACATGACCTGGACGCCCGACCAAGCGCCCGCCGGCTGGAAGCCGCCCGAGGTGCATCCCCCCACGAACTGCAGCGGGTGCCACCGATGAGCAAGCGTCAGCCCCATCCGATCGAGCCGAAGCGCGCGGGCGAGAAGCCCGTGTGGACCTCGCTCGACGAGAAACGCAACGGCGCGCGCGACGCGTCGGCCGAGCTCCTCACGCCGCTCCGCAAGGACGAGATCATTCCGACGGCGCGTCTCTCGCGCCGCGGCTTCCTCGGTCTCGGCGCGGCGAGCGCGGCGCTCGCGACCGAGGGGTGCATCCGCCGCCCCGTCGAGCACATCTACCCGTACACCAAGGCGCCCGAGTACGTGATCCCGGGCGTCGCCGCTCACTACGCGACCATCCTCTCGCGTCGCGACGAGTACGTCGGCGCGCTCGTCGAGTGCCACGAGGGCCGCCCGACGAAGGTCGAAGGCAACGAGGAGCATCCGACGAGCCTCGGCTCCGCCGACATCATGATGCAGGCGGCGACGATGGACCTCTACGACGCCGACCGCTCCGGCGACGTCCGCGAGGCCAAGGGCAAGAAGAGCGACTGGGCGTCGTTCGACAAAGCGTTCGACGCGATCCTGAAGACGCTCGCGGCCGACGGCGGCAGCAAGCTCCGCGTGCTCGTGCGCCCGTCGAATTCGCCGACGCACAACCGCCTCCGCATGGCGGCGTCGGAGAAGTTCCCGCACGCGCGCGTTCCACTTCTACGCGCCCGTCTCGCAGGGCAACGTCCACAGCGGCGGCAAGATCGCGTTCGGCCAGGCGGTCACGCCTCGCTACAACTACGCGTTCGCGAAGACCATCGTCTCGCTCGACGCGGACTTCCTGCAGACCGAGCAGGGCTCGCTCCACGCGACCAAGGGCTTCGTCCGCGGCCGGCGGATGGAACGTCCGAGCGACACGATGAGCCGCCTCTACGTCGTCGAGCCGACGCTCACGGTCACCGGCGCCAACGCCGACGATCGCCTGCGCATGCCCGCGAGCGACGTCGACGCGTTCGCTCGCGCGCTCGCCGGCGAGCTCGCCGCGCGCGGCATCGACCTCGGCCCCGTGAAGGACGCGGTCGCCGGCGCGAAACGCCCGAGGGCAGCGACGCGTTCCTCAAGGCCGTCGCCGACGATCTCGTCGCGCACAAAGGCAAGTCGGTCGTCTGCGCCGGTCGCCGCCAGCCCGCGCACGTCCACGCCCTCGTCCACGCGCTCAACACCGCGCTCGAGAACGTCGGACGCACGGCGAGCTACGCGCCGGTCGCCGACGTGACCGTCCCCGACGACCTCGCCGCGGATCTCAAGGCGCTCGCCGACGACATCGACCAGAACAAGGTCGACGTCCTGCTCATCCTCGGCGGCAACCCCGTCTACGACGCGCCGGGCGACATCCAGCTCGCCGCGAAGCTCGACAAGGTGCCGACCTCGATCCACCTCTCGTCGCACTTCGACGAGACGAGCGAGCACTGCACCTGGCACCTGCCGATGACCCACGAATTCGAAGCGTGGGGCGACGGCCGCGCGTTCGACGGCACCTGGTCGATCCAGCAGCCGCTCATCTGGCCGCTCCACGACGGCCGCTCGGCGATCGAGCTCCTCGCGCGCTTCACCGACGAAGCGCCGAAAGGGTACGACCTCGTCCGCACCACCTTCAAAGAGCGCGCGGCGACGCCGGCGCACTTCGAGGGCGCGTGGAAGACCGCGCTCCGCATGGGCCTCGACGCCGGCTCGAACTCGATTCAGTTCGAAGCGCACGCGACCCTCGCCGACGTGGCCGCCGCGCTCGGCAAGGCGCCGCTCGCCAAGCCGCATCGGCCCGAGAACCTCGAGATCGCGTTCACGCCGGACAACAAGCTGCACGACGGCACGCCACGCGAACAACCCGTGGCTGCTCGAGTGCCCGACCCGATGACGAAGATCGTCTGGGACAACGCCGCGCTCGTCTCGCCGGCGACGGCCAAGCGCGCTCGGCCTGCGAAGAGCGGCGACCTCGTCACGCTCTCGCGCGCGGACGCGCGGCGCGATCGAGATCGCGCCTTCGCGCATGCCCGGGCAGGCCGACAACACGATCAGCCTGCCGCTCGGCTGGGGCCGTCAGAACGCCGGTCGCTACGGCAACGGCCGCGGGTTCGACGTGTCGCCGCTCCGCACCGTGCAAGAGCATGGATTCGCTCGACGGCGCGAAGGTCGCGAAGACGGGCCGCACGTACAAGCTCGTCCAGACGCAGGAGCACGGCCGCATGGAGGGCCGCCCGCTCGCGCTCGACGCGACCGTCGACCAGTTCAAGTCGAATCCGCACTTCGTCCTCTTCCCGAACCCCGACGCAAGGAGTCGTCGAGAACGGCCCGATCAAGCGCGAGCTCGAGCGCCCCGGCTCGCCGGACGCCCAAGACCGCGCCCGCTCTGGGACCGCGTGAAGTACGAGGGCCACAAGTGGGGCATGGCGATCGACCTCACCGCGTGCACCGGTTGCAACGCGTGCGTCGTCGCCTGCAGGCCGAGAACAACATCGCGTTCGTCGGCAAGGAGCAGGTCTACCGCGGCCGCGAGATGCTACTGGCTCCGCATCGACCGCTACTTCGTCGGCGACGACGAGAACGAACCCCGAGGTCGCGTTCCAGCCGGTCGCCTGCGTGCAGTGCGAAGAAGCGCCCTGCGAGAACGTCTGCCCGGTCAACGCGACGACCCACAGCGAAGAAGGCCTGAACGACATGGCCTACAACCGCTGCATCGGCACGCGCTACTGCGCGAACAACTGCCCGTACAAGGTCCGCCGCTTCAACTTCCTCGAGTGGCGCAGCCCGAGGGCGCGCGCCAGCCGGTGCTCGACACGCTACGCCGAGATCCCGCAGACGGAGCAGATGGCGTTCAACCCGGACGTCACCGTGCGCATGCGCGGCGTCATGGAGAAGTGCACCTACTGCGTGCAGCGCATCGAGGAGGCGAAGATCGCCGCCCGGCGCGAGCAACGCGCCGATCGGACCGAACGAGATCAAGACGGCCTGCCAGCAGACCTGCCCGGCCGACGCCATCGTCTTCGGCGACCTCAACGACCCGCAAGGCGCGAAGTGACCCGCAACGTGCACAGCGAGCGCGGATACCACGCTGCTCGCCGAGCTCGGCACGCACCCGCGCACCACCCACCTCGGCAAGATCCGCAACCCGAGCCCCGCGCTCCACAAGCCGCCGCCCGCTGGCCGAAGGCAAGAGCGGGGATCGCCTAATGAGCAACCGACCCATCAAAGCGATCGGCGAGTCTCTACTACACCGAAGAAGGGATGACCTTCCACGCGGTCAGCGACATCGTGTCGCGCGTCACCGAGACGAAGGCTCCTCGCAACTGGTGGATCGCCTTCTTCATCGCCGCCGTCGTTCACGGGCGCTCCTCGTCTCGTGCCATCGGCTACCTCTTCTGGCAGGGCGTCGGCGTCTGGGGAAACAACGCGCCGGTCTACTGGGCGTGGGACATCACGAACTTCGTCTGGTGGATCGGCATCGGTCACGCCGGCACGCTCATCAGCGCCGTCCTCTTCCTCTTCCGCCAGAAGTGGCGCACGGCGATCAACCGCTCCGCCGAGGCGATGACGATCTTCGCCGTCATCTGCGCGCTCCTGTTCCCGGGCATCCACGTCGGGCGCGTCTGGTTCGCGTACTACATGTTCCCGATCCCGAACCAGATGGCGCATCTGGCCGAACTTCAAGAGCCCGCTGATCTGGGACTTCTTCGCGGTCAGCACGTACTTCACGGTCTCGCTCCTCTTCTGGTACGTCGGGCCTCATCCCCGACTTCGCGCTGCCTTCGCGACCGCGCGATGGGCATGGTGGGTCGCGTCGGCAAGATCCGCCGCATGGCCTACGGCGCGCTCTCGCTCGGCTGGCGCGGCTCGCACCGCCACTGGCAGAACTACGAGCGCATGTACCTGATCCTCGCGGCGCTCTCGACGCCGCTGGTCCTCTCGGTGCACAGCGTCGTCTCGTTCGACTTCGCGACGTCGGCATCATCCCCGGCTGGCACACGACGATCTTCCCGCCGTACTTCGTCGCCGGCGCCATCTTCTCCGGCTTCGCGATGGTCATGACCCTGCTCGCTCATCACCCGCGCCGTCTACGGGATGAAGAGCGTCATCACGATCAAGCACCTCGAGATGATGAACAAGATCATGCTCGCTGACGGGCAGCCTGGTCGGCTACGCGTACGGCGATGGAGTTCTTCATCGCGGCGTACTCCGGCAACGAGTACGAGCGGTACGACTTCTTCAACCGCGCCGTTCGGCCCCTTCGGTGGGCGTACTGGACGATGATCACGCTGCAACGTCATCGTCGCCGCAGTTCTTCTGGTTCAAGCGGTTCCGCACGAGCATCCCGGTGATGTTCGCTGGTCTCCATCCTCATCAACATCGGCATGTGGTTCGAGCGCTTCGTGCATCATCGTCACGTCGCTCCACCGCGACTTCCTGCCGTCGTCGTGGGGCTACTACCGCCCGACGCTCGTCGACGTGTCGATCTACGCCGGCACGCTCGGGTTCTTCTTCACCTGCTACCTCCTCTTCATCCGCTGGGTGCCGATGATCGCGGTCGCCGAGGTCAAGGGCGTGCTCCCGCAAGCCGACCCGCACGACGCCGGCGAGCACGTGACCGAGGGCAGCGCCGGCCACGAAGCCGCCGCCGATGCGGCGCTCCAACCGGGGGGAGAATGATCATGGCCAAGAAGCGCGCAGCTCTCTACCTGGCTCAATACGAAAACCCGCACGACGTGCTCCACGCCGCGCAGGAGGTCCGCAAAGCGGGCTTCTCGAAGTGGGACGTGCACACGCCGTTTCCGGTCCACGGCATGGACGAAGCGATGGGCCTGCCCGACAGCAAGGTCGGCTGGATCGTCTTCTTCTCCGGCCTCACGGGCGTCTCCGGCGCGACGCTCATGATGTGGTGGATGAACGGCGTCGACTACCCGCTGGTGGTCGGCGGCAAGCCGCCGTTCGCGCTCCCGCCGAGCGTGCCGATCATGTTCGAGCTCATGATCCTGCTCTCGGCGTTCGGCGCGCTCTTCGGCATGCTGCACCTCAACAAGCTGCCGCGGCACCACCACCCGCTCTTCGAGAGCGAAGCCTTCCGCGCCGCGACCGACGACAAGTTCTTCATCTCGATCGAGGCGGAGGACCCCAAGTTCGACCTCGAGGAGACCAAGGCGATGCTCGAGTCGACGCACCCCGCGAGCGTGGAGCTCGTCGAGGAGTCGCTCGAGGACGAGATCCGCCGACGAAGAAGAGGAGCACGCCTGATGCGCGCCGCCAATTACCTCTGGATCGCGATGGCCGCTGGCGCCGTCGTCGCCTGTCGCGGGCAGACGTCCGACGAGCCGCCGATCCGTGGATCCGGAACATGTACCACCAGCCGAAGTACGAGATGCAGTCGTACGGCGGCTTCTTCGAGGACGAGCGCGCGATGCGCCCGCCGGTCGACGGCACCATCTCGCGCGAGACGCCGATCGATCCGCGCATCGCGCACGGCCGGCTCGAGGACGACACCGGCTACGTGCTCGACCATCCCGCAAGAGGCGATCGAGCGTAACGGCGGCATGGAGCAGATGCTCGCGCGCGGCCAGGAGCGCTTCGGCATCTACTGCACGCCGTGCCACGGCTTCGACGGGGCGGGGCAGGGGATGGTCGTCAAGCACGGCTTCGTGATGCCGCCGACGTACCACCAAGACCGCATCCGCCACATGCCCGACGGGCAGCTCTACGCGACCATCGAGAACGGCGTGCGCAACATGCCCGCCTACGGTCCGCAAGTGCCGACCTACGACCGCTGGGCGATCGTCGCCTACGTGCGCGCCCTGCAAATCAGCCAAGCCAAGGCGACGGAGAAGAAACCGTGACGGACGAAAAAGACGAGAAGTCCGAAGCCGTGACCGCTCCCGACGAGAAAGAAGTCGAGGAGAAGAAGGCCGAGGCGACCGAGGCGAAGCCCGCCGCCGAGAAGAAGGCGGACGAGACGAAGAAGCCCAAGTCGGACAAGAAGAAAAAAGAAAAGAACCCCGAGGACGCGTACCGTCTCGCGCCGAGCAACCCGGTCGCGAGCGCGTGGAAGACCTTCGCTGGGATGGGCGCGGTCGGCGTCATCGGCTCCGCGGTCGCCTACACGCAAGACCACGATCGGATGGCCTTCGCGTGGCTGTTCGGCTTCATCTGCGCGCTGACGGTCGTCATCGGCTCGCTGATGTTCGTGATGATGCACCACCTCACGAGCGGCCGATGGGGCATCGTCGTGCGTCGCGTCGCCGAGATCCTCGGCGCGTCGTCGTGGGTGCTCATCGTCCTCGCCATTCCCGTGATGATGACGCGCGGCGCCATCTTCGGTGCGTGGCTCGACGCGCACGCAGGCGAGCACACGGCGAAAGAGCACGCGGCGATGGAGGTGGAAGAACCGGACGTCCGCCTCGCCGCCAACGACTTCCAGCAGCCGCGCGGGATGCCTCACGGCCCGATGCGCTTCCAGCCGCGCGGCGGCGCCGGCACCGGCGGCGGCGCGGCCCACCCGATGCCCCACGCGAGCCCGTCGCACCTGCACTTCGGCAACGAGGTCGAGGCGCGCGCCGATCGCGTCGAGCACGACGAGGTGATGAAGAGCAAGTCCTGGTTCCTGAGCCAGAGCTTCTTCTTCGGCCGGATGATCTTCTACTTCATCATCTGGTACCTGCTCGGATTCACGCTGCTCAAGTGGTCGAGCGAGCAGGACAAGTCGAAGGACCCGCTCGTCTCCGTGCGGCTCCGCAAGCTCTCCGCCGCCGGCATCGTGCTGCTCGCGCTGACGCTGACGTTCGCGGCGTTCGACTGGATCATGTCGCTCGAGCCCGACGTGGTACTCGACCATCTTCGGCGTGATCTTCTTCGCCGACTCGATCGTGTGCATCTTCGCGCTCCTGATCCTCACCTTCCTCGGGATCCGCCAGTCGGGCGTCCTCGTGAAGGAGGTCACGGTCGAGCACTACCACGACCTCGGAAAGCTCCTCTTCGGCTTCATGTGCTTCTGGGCGTACGTCTGCGTTCTCCCAGTTCATGCTGATCTGGTACGCGGCGCTCCCCGAGGAGGTGACGCTACTACCATCACCGCTGGGACGTCGGCCCGTGGCGCACCATCAGCCTCGCGCTCGTCCTCCTGCACTTCATCCTGCCGTTCATCTTCATCATGTCGCGCAACATCAAGCGCAACCTCGGCCTGCTCCGAGTGGGCGCGACGCTGCTGCTCACGATGCACGTGATCGACATGTACTGGCTCGTGCTGCCCGAACGCGCCTCACCAATCGACCTTCGCGCCGAGCTGGATCGACGTGATGGGCTTCATGGGACCGGTCGGCATCCTCCTCGCGGTGGCCTTCCGCCGGCTGCTGAACTACCCGCTCGTTCCGGTCGGCGATCCGCGCCTCCAGCGCTCCATCCACTTCCTCAACGCCTAAAGGACCTGGCATGGCTTCCGATGATTCACGCCCCAAAGTAAGGATGCTCTTCACGATCGGCGTCGTGTCGGTGTTCTTGCTGCTCGGCATCAAGTTCGTGCTCGACTCCTACTACTTCGACATGACGGAGACGTACGAGCACACGCCTCATCCCGCCGACGACGCTGCGCGACGAGACGAAGAAAGAGCAGCTCGACGCGATCGACAAAGGCGAGAACGGCGCGATCCCGGTGAGCGTCGCGATGCAGATGCTCGAGAGCAAGGGCCGCGACAACGCGTCGCCCGAGATCACGCCGGAGCCCTCGGACGACGTCGACCCGCTCAAGGGCTGGGCGAAGCTCAAGCACGTGCTGCACCTCCCGCCGCAGCAGACGACGACCGCGGCGCCGCAAGGCGAGACGGCGCCGCCGGACGCGGGCGCACCGCACGTGCCCGCCGGCGACGGCGGCGCGGCGCACACGAACGCTCCGCACGCGGAGCACCTCGGCACCCAAACGAAAGACGGAGGCAAGTAATGTTTCGTCCGCTCGCGCTCGCACCGGGTCGTCACCTGGTCCGCGGCTTCGCCGCGATGGTCGTCTTGGCTTCGCTCGCGTTCTTCTCTGCGCCGGCGCTCGCACACGACGGCACGGGCACGAGCCTGAACACGCCGAACGCCGGCGCGCCGCCGGATCTCGTTCGACGTCGGCGTCGACGAGCACCTCGACGGCCAAGTCCCTCTCGACACCGAGTTCCTCGACTCGACCGGCAAGGCCGTTCGCTTCGGCGACTACATCGACGGCAAGCGCCCCATCGTGCTCGTGCTCGCGTACCACACGTGCAAGACGCTCTGCTCCTTCGTTCAGAACGCCGTGCTCGAGGCGGCGAAGAACGTCCAGTGGACCATCGGCGAGGAGTACGACATCGTCACGCTCAGCATCGACTCGGCCGACACCGTGAAGGTCGCCGCCGAGAAGAAGGCGGCGATGGTCGGCGCGTACGGGCGCCCGGAGGCCGCCAAGGGCTGGCACTTCCTCGTCGGGACGAACGAGAACAGCAAGCGCGTCGCGGACGCCGTCGGGTGGAAGTTCCACAAGGACATCGACGGCAACATCGCGCACCCCGCGGCGGTGATGCTCCTCAAGCCGAACGGCCGAGTCGCCCGCTACCTCTACGGTATCGAGTTCTCGTCGACCGATCTGCGCGTCGGTCTACTCGACGCGTCGGAGGGGAAGAACGTCACCACCGCCGAGCGCATCCTTCTTTATTGTTACCACTACGACCCGCATGACCGAAAATACGCCCTCATCGCGACCCACGTGATGCAGATCGGCGGCGGCCTCACGCTGCTCATCGTCGGATTCTTCGTGGGCGGGTTCTGGATTCGCGAGCGCCGCAAAAAGAGCCACGTGACCGAGCGTCACGCAACGAGCAACGCATGATGCACCATCTTGGGATTCGTTCCGCCTGCAGCCTTCGACCTGCCTCCGGCGATCAGCGATGTCGCGCCGGACGTCGATTGGCTCTACAACATGATCTATTACATCAGCGTCTTCTTCACGGTGGTCATCACCGGGCTGATGCTCTACTGGGTCCGCAAATACAAGCGGCAGAAGAACGACAAGCGCATCGAGACGCCGCACTTCCCGCGGCTCGAGATCGCTTGGACCGTGATCCCGATCCTGTTCGTCGTCGTTCCTCTTTCACATGGGCTTCAAGGTCTACATGAAAGAGGCGATCGCCGCGCCGGACGCGCTCGAAATCCGCGTGCGCGGGCAGAAGTGGTTCTGGACCTTCACGTACCCGAACGGCCGCGAGGAGAACAACCAGCTCTACTTGCCTCTCGGCAAGCAGGTGAAGTTCGTCATCTCGGCGGCCGACGTGCTCCACTCGTTCTACATCCCCGGCGCGCGCGTCAAGAAGGACGCGGTCCCCGGCATGTACACGACGATGGTCGTCACGCCGACGCACCTCGGCGACACGCCGGTCTTCTGCGCCGAATACTGCGGCGCGCCGCTCGGCTATCCGGAGCCCGCGCTCGACGGCGCGCCGCACGGCGGCCACTCGGCGATGATGGCGATGATCCACGTCGTCTCGCAGGAAGAGTTCGACAAATTCATCAAAGAAGGCCCGAAGAAGCCCGAGGGCCTGAGCGACGACCAGTGGGGCGCGAAGCTCTACAAGGAGAACGCGTGCATCACGTGCCACTCGGTCGACGGCAGCAAAGGCACCGGCCCGACGTGGAAGGGCATGTTCGGCAGCACGGTCGAGCTGAACGCGGCCCTCTCGGGCGGCGTCGGAACGGTCGTCGCCGACGAGGCGTACGTGCACGAGTCCATCAGGAAGCCGACGGCGAAGGTCGTCGCGGGCTTCAACCCCGTCATGCCGCCGTATACGCTGAGCGACAAACAAGTCGACGCGATCATCGCGTACATGAAGACGCTGAAGATCGGAGCAATACTGAGATGGCAGCCATCACGACGGATCACAAAGGCCACGGCAACGGGCACGGCGATCCGAACGTCAGCTACCTCGACGTGAAGAAGGGGATCATGTCGTGGCTCATCACGCTCGACCACAAGCGGATCGGCATCATGTACCTGATCTCGGTCATGACGTTCTTCGTGTTCGGCGGCGTCTTCGCGCTGCTCGTGCGCATCGAGCTCTTCACGCCCGGCCGCACGATCATGGACCCGGACACGTACAACCACGTGTTCACGCTCCACGGCGTCGTGATGGTGTTCCTCTTCATCATCCCGGCCATCCCCGCGGCGCTCGGCAACTTCGTCCTTGCCGATCATGCTCGGCGCGAAGGACGTCGCGTTCCCGCGGCTGAACCTCCTCAGCTATTACATCTACGTCCTCGGCGCCTGCTTCGCGCTCTTCTCGCTGGTCAACGGCGGCGGTCGACACCGGCTGGACCTTCTACACGCCGTACTCGACGACCACCGAACGGCGCCGTCATCGCGATGGTCATGGGCGCCTTCATCGTGGGGTTCTCGTCGATCCTCACGGGCGTCAACTTCATCGTCACCATCCACAAGCTGCGCGCGCCGGGCATCACCTGGTCGCGCCTGCCGCTCTTCCTCTGGGCGATCTACGCGACGTGCATCATCCAGGTCCTCGCGACGCCGGTCCTCGCGATCACGCTCCTGCTCCTCATGCTGGAGCGCTCGCTCGGCATCGGCATCTTCGACCCGCACAAGGGCGGCGACCCGGTGCTCTTCCAGCACTTCTTCTGGTTCTACTCGCACCCCGCCGTCTACATCATGATCTTGCCGGGCATGGGCATCGTGAACGAGCTCATCGCGACGTTCACGCATAGAAAGATCTTCGGGATATCGCGCGGTCTTCGTGAGCTCGCTCGCGCTCGCGCTCTTCTCGTTCCTCGTGTGGGGCGCACCACATGTTCGTCTCGGGTCATGAGCGAGTACGCGAACGATGGTCTTCTCGGCGCTGACCTTCCTCGTCGCGATCCCGTCGGGCGTGAAGGTCTTCAACTGGACGGCGACGCTCTACAAGAGCGTCGATCTCGACTGGCGTCGCCGATGCTCTACGCGCTCGCGTTCCTCTTCCAGTTCACGCATCGGCGGCCTCACCGGGCTCTTCCTCGGCGATGATCGCGACCGACGTGCACCTGCACGACACGTACTTCGTCGTCGCGCACTTCCATTACGTCATGGTGGGCGGCGACCGTCTTCGCCTTCTTCGGCGGCGTCCACTACTGGTGGCCGAAGATCACCGGCAAGCTGTACAACGAGAAGACCGCGCAGATCGTCTTCTGGTTCGTCTTCGTCGGCTTCAACGTGATGTTCCTGCCGCAGTTCGTCATGGGCTCGCGCGGCATGCCGCGTCGCTACTACGACTACCTGCCGCAGTTCCAGACGCTCCACCAGATCTCGACGGTGGGCTCGTGGATCCTCGCGTTCGGCGGGTTCCTGGTGATCTTCATGTTCATCCAGTCGCTCCGCAACGGGGAGAAGGCGCCGCGCAACCCGTGGGGCTCGGCCGGCTCGAGTGGCAGCGCGCCGTCGCCGCCGCCGCTCGAGAACTTCCCGAAGCAGCCTGTCTTCACGCGCGGGCCGTACGACTACCACCTCGCGACCGACGCTGAGATTGCCGAGGATTGACATGAGCGACGTAACGGCTGCGACCGAACACGAACACGAACACGCCGAGGGCGAGGAGCACCACGGCGACCACCCGAAGTGGCTCCAGCACCACTGCGACACGCCCGCGCAGCAGTTCGACGCGGCCAAGATCGGGATGTGGGCCTTCCTCGGGCAGGAGTTCCTGTTCTTCAGCGGGCTCTTCGTCGCTTACGGCGTCTACCGGACCTGGTACCGCGAAGCGTTCGCCGCCGGGTCGCACGCAGCTCGAGCCGCGCGATGGGCGCGACCAACACGTCGTTCTCCTCCTCTCGAGCTTGACCGCGGCGCTCTCGGTGCGCTCGGCGCAGCTCGGCAAGAAGAACGAGACGACGATTTCGATCCTCATCACGATCCTCTGCGCGTTCGTCTTCCTCATCATCAAGTACTTCGAGTACCAGCAAAGTTCCACGCGCGGCCTCCTCCCGGGCTCGTTCTTCGGGACGCCGCGCGACATGCTGAGTTCAACCCGTCCCGGGCGCGCACTCGGTCGCGACCGAGCTGCCCGACCACACGCACGCGTTCTTCTCGCTCTACTTCATGATGACGGGCCTCCACGCGATCCACGTCATCATCGGGATCGGCATCTGGGTCTGGATTCTGCGCCGCAACCTCCGCGGCGAGTTCTCGAAGGCAGTTCTTCACGCCGGTCGACATCATGGCGCTCTACTGGCACCTCGTCGACCTCGTGTGGATCTACCTCTTCCCGCTCCTCTACTTGATTGACTACGTGCCTCCGGGTCACCGAGGAGCGCCATGAGCGAACACGACAGCCACGATCACGATCACGACGACGGCCCCTACGGCGAGGCCGAGGTGCACGCGCACGTCGGCTCGTACAAGGTGTATTTCGCCGTCTTCTGGGGCTTGGTCGGCTTCACGCTGCTCACCGTCGCCGTCGCGGCATTCACCTCGGCAGGCCAACCTCGCCGTCGCGGTCATCATCGCCTCGTTGAAGGCGACGCTCGTCGTGCATGTTCTTCATGCACCTGAAGTACGACAACAAGTTCAACTCGCTGATCCTGATTTCGGCGCTCACCTTCATCGGCATCTTCTTCGCGCTCACGCTCAACGACGTCGATTGGCGCGAGCAGCTCGACAGGCAGAGCGGCAACCGCGTGTTCCTGCAGTCGGGCACCGACGCGCCGGGCAGCTGGGTGAACCCGATCAAGAAGGAAGAGGCCCCCTCGGGCGAGGGCGCGCCCGGCGGCGCGAAGGTGGCGCCCGCGCCGACCACGACGTCCACGGCCTCCGCGCAGCCCACGCCTGCGAACCTCGCGCCGACGGCGTCCGGAGCGATGCCGAGCGCGGCGCCCTCCTCGTCGGCTGCGCCGCCCGCGCCCACCGCCGCGACGAGCGCAGCGCCGCACGCAAGCGCGGCCACGAGCGCCAAGCCCCACGCCCAAACCGCAGCGAGCGCCGCCCCCCCGCACGCCGCCGCCAGCGCCAGCGCCCACTGAGCTTCCGAGAAGAGAGGACAGGAAAATCAGGAAGTCTCTCTCCTTCTGAGCTTCTGATCTTCCTGTTAAATCTCTCTCTCTGAGGCCGCGGGCGCGCTGAAAGGCCCTTCCGGTTACGCCCGGTTTCTGTGACTCTGGTGTCATGGCCGCGGCCTTCGACACGCTCCTCGCACAATCGGACCCCGCAGAAGCGATCGCGCAGCTCGCCGGGCCGGACGCCGACGCGCTCCTCGCGTGGTGCGCGGCGAACGTTCGCCGACGCGACGCGCGCATGGCGCCGGTGCTCGCGGCGGCGGCGAAGCGCGACGCGCTCCGCGAGCGCGCCGTCTCCATCGCGCGCGAGCGGACCGTCGAAGGACCGCTGCGCGACGCGGTCGCCTGCGCGCCGCTGCTCGGCGACGGCGAAGCGCTCGCGTCGGCCGAAAACGCCGAGGCGCGCGCCCGCCTCGAGATCCTCGTGTGGGAGGCGGGCGGTTGCGCCCTCGAGGTGCCCGCGCTCGGCGCCTGGATTTGGGGGCGCGAGTCGACCTTCGACGCGATGGTGCACGGCCCGGCGCACGGCGCGCTGCGCGGCCGCGTGCTCGCCGCGCGTTGCCTCGAGATCGCCGCCTACGGCATGCCCGCCGCCACGGATCCGGAGCTCTTCGGCCGCACGCTCCAGACGCTCCAGCCGCTCCTCTTGCACCCCGAGCCGCTCGTGTGGGTCCACGCGGCGCGCGCGCTCGGTCGTCTCACCGGCTCGATGCAGCAGCTCGAGGGCACGGTGCTCGACTGGGTGCTCAGCGACAACCCGCTGCTCCGCCAGCGCGCCCTGACGGCGTTCGCGTCGATGCCCGCCGAGCGGCTGGGGATGCTCTCCGGCCAGCTCGCGGCCGTCATCGCGTCGAAGGAAGAAGACGGCTGGGTGCTCGGCGCGATCGCCGCGGCGACGCCGTACCTCTATTTCGCGCGAAACGAGCTCTGGAAGAGGCTCGCCAAGCGCATCCTCGACGAGCAGAACGCGATCGCCATGCGCGCGCTCGCGCGCGGGCTCGCCACGCTCTGGCGCCGCGGCATGCGCGACGAGGCGATCGAGAAACCGCTCCGCGAGCTCCGCGAGATCGCGCGCGCGGCGCGCCCGACGCAGCTCAGCGAGATGCGGCGCTTCACCGAGGTCATCGCCGTCACCGACGCGGTGGACGACGCGGAGCGCGATCCGCTCGATCTCGAGCTCGGCCTCGAGAACCTCGTGCGCGTCGCCGCGCAGTACGACGACGAGGAGGCCGACGCGCGCGCCGCCCGCTTCGCGTCGCGGCTCGCGTCGGCGTTTCAGGAGTCGCGACGCATCGCGCTCGCGCCGCGCGCGTCCGCCGAGGCGCCCGAGTCGCGCACGCGCCTTCGGCAGCGCGCGGCTGCGATCAACACGCTCGAGGCCGCGGCGCGCGCGTTCGCGCTGCGTCTCTGGGTCCCGCTCCTCGCGACGCGACCGGCCGACGACCCGATCGCTTCGCCGGATCTCGACGAGATGTGGAACCTGCTCGCCGCCGCGCCGAGCGAGATCCTGGATCTCGTGAAAGATCGGCGCGCCGCCGAGGACCTCGTCGACATGGACGACGAGCAGCCCATCGAAGTGCTCGCGATTCGACTCGGCGGCTACGCGCTCGACGCGTGCGGCGAGAGCGGCCTCGGTCCCGGCCGCGGTCCCACCGCGCACGCGACCTGCCGCTGGCTGCGCAAGGTCGAGGGGCTCGCCGACGGCTCGCGCGACATGACGCCGCCGCTCGAGAGCGCGCTCTCGACGCTCTTCTGGCGGCTCGTCGACACGACGCGCGGCACCGCGCTCGGCGAAGTGGACGACGTGGAGTGGCTCGGCCCGTTCGCCGCGTGGTGGGGGCTCGTCATCGATCGGCCCGCGATGCTCCTCCAGCTCGGGACGGCGCTGCCGATGATCTCGCAGGCCGCGCTCGAGGAGTGCTGCGCGCACGCCGACGCCCTGCGCGCCGCCGTTGCGGCGGGGGCCGAGGCCGGCGCGTGGGGCCCCAAGGCTGCCGACGAGATCGCCAAGCTCCACGCCGAGGACACCGAGCTCGCGAGCGCGCTCCAAGGCCTCGCGAAGGCGCTCGCGTCCTTCGAGGGCGCGGCCGGCGACCAACCGACCCTCGAGCCGCTCTGCACCGAGCTCGTGCTCGCCGGCAATCGCATGCAGGCCGCGCTCGCCAATCCGGTGAAGGCGCTCCACGCCGCGGTGAAGGACGACGACGCCGACTCGCTGCAGCGCCGCTCGACCGAGAACGCGCCGCGCGTCGCGGGACTCGTCGCGCGAGCCATCCGCGCGCGCGAGCCGTCGATGATCGACGTGTGGCTCGCATCGCTCGGCCCGGTGACGTCGAGCCTGCTCGAGCTCGCGGTGCGCAGCGCGATCCGGCGCACGCCGCCGCCGCCCCCACAGCCGAAGAAGGCCGAGCCGAAGGTCATCGAAGGCTACGAGCTCGTTCGCCCGCTCGGCGAGGGCGGCATCGGCAGCGTGTGGCTCGTACGAAAGCCCGGCGCCGATCGTTATTTCGTCCTCAAGATCCCCAAGGCCGACGCCCTGCAGAACGCGAACGAGACCGAGCGCGCGGGGATCCTCGCGTCCTTCATCGAGGAGGCGAACGCGCTCGCGGGCCTCTACCACCCGAACGTCGCGAACATCATCGACCGCGGCGTCGTGAGCAACGTGCCGTTCCTCGTCCTCGAGTACCTCATCGGCGCGGACTTGAAGCAATACTCGGACGCGCATCGCATGTCGTTCTTCGAGCTGCGGCAGGTCGTCATCGAGTCGTGCGCGGGGCTCGCGGCGCTTCACGGCGCGGGGCTCGTGCATCGCGACGTCAAGCCGGCGAACTTGTGGCTGCGACTGCCGCTCGCGGGCGGCGTGAAATTCGATCCGACGACGCACCGAAACCCGTCGGTCGCGACGCCGCTCGCGACCGTCGTCATCGACTTCGGCATGGTGCGCGCGATCCGCGTCCCGCAAGACGCCTCGGGCCGATTCGTCGCCGGCACGCCGGGCTACATCGCGCCCGAGCAAGTGCTCGACCCGGTCGAGCTCGACCCGCGCGCCGACGTCTACTCGCTCGCCGCCACGATTTACAACGTGACGACCGGACGCGCCTTCTTCGACGACATCCAGAGCCCGCGCGACCGCGTCATCGCCCACATGCGCCAAGATCCCTTCGAGGACCCGGAGCGCCTGCGCGGATTTCCCGCGGCGATCGCGAAGCTCCTGCGCGCGGCCACGGCGCTCCAGGCCAAGGATCGTCCGAACCCGATCGAGCTCGGGCGCGAGTTCGCGGCGGCGTTATGAGCGGGACGCCCTACCGAAAGCCGGGCGAGCCGGCGCGAGTGCCCAAAGACCTCCGCCGCTGGTACACCAAACCGGGCGACGTCGAGAAGGGTCCGTACGACGCGCTGGCGATCCATCGCTCCCTCAAGGAGGGTTACGTCAAGCCCACGACGCTGGTCCGCGCCGAGGACGAGCTCGAGTGGCGCCCGCTGTCGAGCGTGCGCGAGCTCGTGTCGCCCGGCGTACTTCGGCCCACCGGCGCGGTTCTGGCGCGCGCCGCGCACGAACGATCGGAGCCCCCGCCGCCGCCGCGCGGAAACTATTGGGCTGGGTTCGCGGTCTCGCTCGTGGCAGGCCTGATCGGGCTCGTCATCATCTTGGTGGCGTCGAAAGAGACCGAGACCCGGCGCGGCGCGCTCCCCGGATTTTTGACGCGCATCGGCCTCACGGTCGTCCTCGTCGCGCTGATGTTCCTCTTCCAGCACTGAAATTTTATTGAGGGAACCGCGCGCGTGGGGCGCTGTCGGCTCCGGCATGGATCGTACGCACGCGTTCGTCTTGTCGATTTCGTTCGTCGTCGCGGGGTGCGCGGGGCGCGGGCCCGCGGCGCCGCCCGACGTCTTGCCGCTTCGCACCCTTCGTCTCTACGAGACCGGCGTCGGGTACTTCGAGCGGTCGGGCTCGCTCTCGCAATCGTCCCGCATGTCGCTGCCGGTCCCCGCGGCCCACCTCGACGACGCGCTGAAGACGCTCGTCGTCCTCGGAAAGGGCGGCGGCGCGCGCGTGGAGGGCGTCGCGTTCTCGAGCAGCATCGGGCGCGGCATGGCGCGCGCGCTCGCGGGGCTGCCGCGCGACTCGGACGCGGCTGTCTCTTACGAAGATCTCCTCAAGACGCTCCGCGGCGCCGACGTCGAAGCGCGCCTCGACCACGAGACGCTCCGCGGGCGCATCGTCGACGTCGTGACGGAGAAGATCGCGGCGCCGCCAAAGGGCGGGAAATCCGACGAATCCGACGACGACGGCGACGACGCGAAGAAATCCTCCTCGGCGCCGGCCGACGACGGCCTTCGCGTGCTCCTCTTCACCGAGGACGGCTCGCTCCGGCGCCTCCGCGCGTCCGACTTGCACGGCCTGCGCCCGCTCGACCCGACGTTTCGAACGCGGCTCGACTCTGCGCTCGACGCGCTCTCGCCGCGGAGCGCCCGCGCCAATCGCGCGCTCGACGTGCTCGCGCAGTCGTCGGGCCCCGTGACGCTCGGGTACATCGCCGAGACGCCCGTTTATCGAACCACTTATAGGCTCGTCCTCGACGACGCCGGGAAGGGCGGCGTCCTCCAAGGCTGGGCGCTGCTCCACAACGACACCGACGAGCGCTGGCGCGGCGTGCACGTCGAGCTCGTGAACGGCAAGCCCGACTCGTTCCTCTTTCCGCTCGCCGCGCCGCGCTACGCGCGCCGCGAGCTCGTGACGCCGGCGGGGAAGCTCTCGACCGTGCCGCAGCTGCTCAATCAAACGCCCGACGGGATCTGGGGCGATCGAATCGGCGACGCCGAAGGCACGGGCGGCCTCGGGCTCTCCGGCACCGGCGAGGGCGGTGGAGGCTACGGCGACGGCATCGGCCTCGGGAGCATCGGCACGATCGGGCACGGCGCCGGCACGGGCTCGAGCACAGAGTCGAGCTCGCTGCTCGGCGTCGGAAACCTCGCGAGCGTCGCCGAGGCGAGCGGCCAGGAGGCCGGAGCGCTCTTCGTCTACTCGCTCGCGCAGCCGCTCAATCTCGGCGCGCACGCGTCGGCGCTCGTTCCGTTCATGCAGCGACAGGTCGACGTGCGCGAGATCACGCTGCTGCGCGACGCGACGGCGCCCGCGCGGACCGCGGTGCGCTTCGTGAACGACACGCCGCAGACGCTTCCGCCCGGGCCGATCTCGTTCTTCGCGAACAAGGGCTTCGCGGGGGAGTCGGGGCTCGAACGGCTCAAGCCGGGCGAGCGTCGCTTCATCGATTACGGCGCCGACCTCGATCTCGAGCTCACCGAGCGAGACGACGTCGCCACCGAGCAGCCGAAGCGCGTCACGTTCGACCCGAACGGCTCGGCGGTGGTCGAGCACTTCCTTCGGACGAGCGACTGGACGGCGTCGCTCGAGAACCGCAGCGGGCACCAGAAGGACGTCTACGTCGGGCTCACGCTCGACCACAACGCGACCGTCTCCGGCGCAGACTCGCTCGACTACGACGCGACGCAGGACCGGCCGATGGCAATCTTCCACGTCGCGGCCAAGTCGACGCTGGAGCGCAAGATGCACGCGGTCGAAGGCCTCGAGCGGCGCATCGCCGTGCGCGCGCTCGATTCCGTGCGGATTGCACACATCGCCGCGGGCCTCGAGCCCGCCGACGCGGCGCGCATGAACGAGCTCGAAAAGCGCCAGAAAGAGCTCGAGACGACGCGCGAGCGCCTCGTGAAGGCCAAGGCCGACGTGAAGCAAGCCGAGGGCGATCTCGCGCGTCTCCGAGAGGACCTCAAGGCCGCAGGGGGCGACGCAGGGCGCGCGGCCGCGCCGCTCGTCGCGCGCGTGCTCACGGGCGAGGACCGGCTGACCGCGCTCCGCAAGCAAGTCGAGGCGCTCGGCGGCGAGGAGAAGACGCGCAGCGACGCGGTGCTCGCCGCGGCGAAGCTCCTCGGTTCCTGACCCGTCGCGACGCGCTTGCGCGGGAGCGACGGCGCGTCGCATGATGCGCCCGTCATGGATCTCCGCCGGGTCGCTGCGGTCGCGTCGTTCTCGTTGCTTGCATTCTGCAATGAAGATTCGTCGAGGAACGGCCCGTCCGGGGCGACCTCGGCGGCGTCGTCCGGGCCGAGCGCGCCGCTCTCGCCTGCCGCCGAGGCAAAAAGCATCTTCGAGAGCCGCTGCGCGATGTGTCACGGCCCGAGCGGCGCGGGCGACGGCCCGACGGCGGCGACGCTGAACCCGAAGCCGCGAGACTTCCACGACAAAGAGTGGCAGAAATCGACCTCCGACACCCAGATGCACGACGCCGTCGTCGGCGGCGGCGTCGCGGTCGGAAAGAGCCCGCTCATGCCGCCCAACCCCGATCTCGCGAACAAGCCGGCCGTGGTCGACCAGCTCGTCAAGATCGTGCGCGGGTACGGAAGCTGATCATGTCCCTCTTCCAAGATCTGAATTCGAGCTACCTCGCCGCGCACGTCGCGAAAGAAGACGCCTTCTGGGCCCAGAAAATGGGGCTCCGCGGGTACGTCGCCGGCACCTTCGAGCGCGCGGAGAACGAGCTCCGCCACCTCACGAGCGACGTCGACATGCTCGCGCGCGTGCGCCGCGAGCTCGAGCGCGGCGATCTCTCCGCCGAGGAGCGCACTGGGCTCGAGGGCTGGCGGCAATTCTTCGAGGCGAACGTCATCGAGCCCGAGGAGGCGAAGAAGATCGCCTCCGATCTCGTCGGCAAAGAGGGCGAGCTCGAGCGCTCGCGCGCCGCGATGAAGCTCGGCTATCGCGACCCGAAGACCGGCGCGCGCGTCGCCTCCGACTACCTCGAGCTCGCGCTCGTCATCCGCACGGCGGAGGACGAAGCCACGCGCCGCGCGGCGCACGCCGGCATGGGCGAGATCGAGCCGCACGTCCTCTCGCACGGGTTCCTCGAGATCGTGCGGCTGCGCAATCGCCTCGGGCGCCTGCTCGGATACGAGGACTATTACGACTACAAAGTTTCGCGCAACGAGGGCTTCGGAAAGAAGAAGCTCTTCGACTTGCTGGACGAGCTCGAGCGCGGCACGCGCGAGCCCGCGAAGCGGGCGATCGAGGAGCTGAAGAAGGAGAAGGGCCAGGGCGCGGGCGAGGCGCACAACTTCGGCTTCTTCACGTCGGGCGCGCTCACGCAGCAGCTCGATCCCTATTTCAGCTTCGAGTCGGCGCTCGGGCGCTGGGGCCGGAGCTTCATGGCGCTCGGCGTGCGTTACCACGGCGCGTCGCTCACGCTCGATCTCCTCTCGCGCGCGGGCAAGTACGAGAACGGCTTCATGCACGGGCCGTTTCCGGGCTTCGTCGATCGCGGGACGTACCGGCCGGCGCGCATCAACTTCACGTCGCTCGGCTCGCCCGGCCAGGTCGGCGCCGGCTACGTCATGGTGCAGACGCTCTTCCACGAGGGCGGGCACGCGGCGCACTTCTCGAACATCTTCATGCCCGCGCCGTGCTTCTCGCAGGAGTTCGCGCCGACCTCGGTCGCCTACGCCGAGACGCAGTCGATGTTCATGGACAGCCTCGTCTCCGACGTCGACTGGCGCGCGCGCTACGCGAAAGATCGCGCGGGAAAGCCGATGCCGCGCGAGCTCCTCGACGAGGCCGTGCGTCGCAAGCAGCGCTTCATGGCGAACGGCGTGCGGCAGCTCCTGGTCGTGCCGTACGTCGAGCGCATGATCTACGAGCTCTCCGACAGCGAGCTCACGCCCGAGACGGTCACGCGGCGCGCGCGCGAGATCGAGCGCGAGCTCCTCTTGCTCAGCGCGAGCCCGCGCCCGACGCTCACCATCCCGCACCTCATCTCGGGCGAGAGCTCGGCGTACTACCACGGCTACGTGCTCGCCGAGATGGCCGTCCAGCAAACGCGTGCATTCTTCACGCATCGCGACGGGCACCTCGTCGACAACCCTCGTATCGGGCCGGACCTCGCCGAGCACTACTGGAAGCCGGGGAACGCGAAGCCGTTCTTCTCGCTCGTCGGCGATCTCACCGGCACGCCGCTGTCGCCGGCCGCGCTCGTCGCCGAGTGCAGCAAAGACGTCGGCGACGCGCTCGCCGAAGCGGGCCGCGCCATCGAGCGCGAGCCGAAGCTCCCGCGACGCGACGGCCCGGTGGAGCTCGACGCGCGCATCTCGCTCATCCACGGCGACGAGCTCGTCGCGACGACCAAGAACGGCGAGCCCTTCGAGGCGCTGGAACGCACGTTCGCCGAGGGGCTCGCGCGCGGTTTCGTGTCTCACTGAGCCGTCAGTGGTCGAGCAACCGGCGCAGTGTGCTTCGTGTTATCCGAAGGGCTTCTGCGGCGCGCGTCGCGTTGCCGCCGCAGTCGCCGAGAACGCGGCGAGCATACTCGCGCTGCATCTGGTCGAGGCTAGCGTGAGCCGTGGCGGGGTGCAGCGGCCGGCCTTCGAGCGCCGCGAGCACGCCGGCGATCGGCGCGGGCTTGCGAAGATACCCCAGAATGCCAGGCTCGCGTCCTGCGCGGAACGCGGCGTCCAAACTCGGATAGCCCGTGAAGATCACGATGCGCAGTGAGGGTCGCAACCCGAGGAGCTTCGCCGCGAGATCCAGACCGCTTTGGTCCATCAGCTCTCCGGTGAGGTTCTGATCGACAATCGCGAGATCGGGCGGCTCGCGGCGCGCGCAGTAGACCGCTGACGCAGGGTCGTGCGCGAGTCGCACGCGGTAGCCTCGGCGCGAGAGGCCGCGACGGAGCGCCTCTCGCATCCCACCGTCACCGTCGACGACGAGCAGGGTCCCACCCACGCCGCGATGCTCGCGCCGCGTGGGTCGAAGATCAACGAGAGGATGCATGTATCCTGCACGCAAACGCCAATTTCCTCGGGGGGGGGCGCACGGTTAGGAACGTCGCTGGTCAAAGTTCGACCGAGGGCGCATCCCACGATTGACGCGCGAGCCGCCGGCGCTGTAATCCGGATGGAGGAGAAGGCATCATGAACTTTCGCGTGTTGGCGCTCGCCATCATCGTCACGGTCGGCTGCTCGGTCGCCGAGCGCACGGGAGGCTCGAACGAAGACCTTACTGGCGTCGCTTCGGTCGCGTGGACCAACGCGCCCGGCAGCGGCACCGATGGGCCCCATCACTTCGGCACGAGCTCGACGATCACCGTGAGTGACGTCTCCTGCGGGGGGACTGGAAACACCTTTCGCACGACGACCACCTGGGAAGAGGAGTCCGTCGGGAGCAGCGATTACCCGACGAACTTGTGGCTCGGAAACGCGTGCGGCTTCAATCCGCTCACCGTGAATTACGGCGGGGCGGCTCGACCGCTCGACTCGACGCTCACGGGCACGCCGGCTCACTGGCAGACTCTCTTTCCGGGCCAGACCATGTATTGGACGAAGGAGCCGACACTCGTGCCGGTGCTGGATCCGTCCGCGTCGACCGTGATCGCGCTCGTCGGCCTCGTGGGATTGTCACCGACGGGGCCCGCGAACGAGATCGCCGTCGCCCTCTCGCTCGACGGCGGGCAGACGTGGAACGACCCGAGCGCGCCGCCGCAGTTGCTCCTGCAAAACCCGGACACCAGCGCGGACGGGCTCGACGATCTCGCGGTGAGCGCCGGCGGCCACGTCGACAACAACGCGCCCGGCTATCACCACCTCTTCGGCTCCAATACCTACGATCTTTACATCACCTGGTGGAGCCTCACCTCGACCGCTCACCGCTGGTTCGATGTGGCGGGCTTCAAGTACAACGCGTGGTCGAAACTGCTTTCCACCCCGCCGGTCGATCTCAACGTTCAAGCCCCCGCCGTCTTCAATCCCACGGGGCTGGGGAGCAACGACATTCTGTTCATGAGCGTGGTCTCCGCGATCAGCAAATCTCAATCGTCCGACCAGCCGATGGTCCTGGTCGAGTGGCCGGTGGCGACCGATTTGAATCCGCCCCCGGAGTACTTCACTCACTGCCCCCAGCCGACGAGCGACATTCTGGGTCCTCCTGGGATCGCGTGGCACGCGGCGGTTTCGTACAACTACGGTCACACGTGGAGCGCACTCCGGGATTCGCATCCGAACGCCCAGGTCCCGTTCTGCGTCGGTGCGAACTCGTTGATCGTGCCAGGCGATGCGAACTACCGAAACTCGTTCCGTTCCGCGTTGGCCTTTCGATCCGGGCTCGGATACCATCGTCGATGCCGTCGCGATGTGGGACACCTTCGACAGCGTGCCCGGAACGTACATCGAAGCCAACGCGTTCTCGACGTATGCACTCACGCCCAGTCCCCTTCCGATCTTCCACACCACGCACGTGGACAACCAGGCGCGACAAGACCAGTTCCTGCCCGTCGTTGCCTCGGCGCTCGGGTTGGGCGGCTCGCAGGGCTACGTGACGATCGCCTGGGTGGACTCCGTCGAGGACAGCACGCGCTCGAACGTCCCGAGCGGCGTCTACGGCGTCACGAGCCAAGGCTTTACCATCAACACCCCGAACTGGTCGCCGACGAGCCGCGCCTGGCCGGTTCCACCGGCGCCGCCGGCCTACATGTTCGATGAAATTGCCGACACGCTCGGACGCCATAATTCGATGAGCGTACAAGGGTGGTCGTGGATCGCGTACACTGGCGACTATAGCTCGCTCGGCCACGAAACCATGGATCTCACCAGCGTCTCCCCGCTCTGATGCAGGCGCGCGCCCTCGTAATCACCAGCGCTGCTCCTCTCCGGCGCGCCCGCGATCGGCTGCGGAGGGCGACTGCTGGACGACAGCGAGGCTGGGGCGGAAGACGCCGCGACCGACGTCGCCGCCGAAGGGCCGTACACCGGCGAGTGGTGCGATCCCGACACGGGACCGACCGCGGGTCCCGGCGGCGACGCGATCCATTGCACCAAGAACCCCTACTCCGACGCGGCCGAGTATTGCCATCGCGCGTATCTCGCCACCGTGCAGTGGGGTTGCTGCACGCCCGACGATCCGTTGTGCTGCCCGCTTGCCGCGCACATGGAGGACCACGGCTACGTGGATGTCACGTGCTGCGCAAGCGACACCGACTGTACCGAGTGTTGCCGACGGGATCGATCCCAAGCCGTGACGCCTGTGCCGCGGTGAGCCAGGCGAGGGCCACGTGTCAGGGCCCGCGCGCGGCGAGCGAGCGGAGGATTCAGCGGGTTTTCGCGTGGCACTGGGCGTGCACTGTGCATTGGAATGCGAACTTGGTCTTTGGGACGGCGGGGGCGCTCGCGTGCCTCGTCATGTTGGGTGACACGCCGGCGCGCGCGTGCGGCGGGTGCTTCTCGCAGCAGCAGACGCAGAACCCGACCGTCGTCACCGACCACCGGATGATCCTCAGCGTCTCGGTCGCTCAGACGACGCTCTACGATCAGATCGGGTACTCCGGCTCGCCCGAGTCGTTCGCCTGGGTCCTCCCGATCGCCGGCACGGCGAACGTCGGCCTCTCGGCCGACGTCGTCTTCGACTCGCTGAACGCGCTCACGCAGACGACCATCTACGCGCCGCCGCACCAACTGCCCTGCCGCCGCCCGCAGAACTGCAACAGCTTCGGCGCGCGGCGCCGACGCGTCGGCGGCGTTCGACGCGGGCGTCAACATCCTCAAGCAGGAGGTCGTCGGCCCGTACGAGACCGTGCAGCTCCAGGCGACCGATCCGCAAGCGCTCGACAGTGGCTCACGAGCCACGGCTACGCCGTCCCCGGCGACATCGAGCCGTCATCGCACGCGTACGTGAGCGAGGGCTTCGACTTCCTCGCGATGAAGCTCGTGCCGGGCGCGGGCCGTCAGGTCGATGCGGCCCGTGCGCGTCACGACCGCGGGCGCTCGCCGTCGCTCCCGCTGCGCATGGTCGCCGCCGGCACCGGCGCGACCGTCGGCATCACGCTCTGGGTCGTCGGCGAGGGCCGCTACGAGCCGCAGAACTTCCCGTGGTTCCGCATCGAGGACAGCGAGCTCGTCTGGGACTTGGCAGCGCGCAATCGAGCAACTACACGACGCTCCGCGCGCAGAAGGAGCAAGCGTCGAACGGCACCGCGTGGGAGATTCGAGAGCTCGCTGCCGCTCGACGTGCCGAGCTTCACGAGCTACGTCGACAACGGCGGGTTCTCGTATCCGTATTACGGCTACGACGCGGGCAGCGACTACCTGCCGGTGGACGCGCCCGACGGCGGCGACGCGGGCGGCGAGACGGCGAGCCAAGTCCGTGACGACGATCTCGCGACGCTCTTCGAGGGCATGTCGCCTTCGAACGTGCGCGTCACGCGCATCCGCGCCGACCTCTCGCGCACCGCCCTCGCGCAGGATCTCGCGCTCGAGGCCTCGTCCGATCAGAGCGTGCTCACGAACCTGCGCTACGTGAAGGCGAGCGTCGGCAGCCCGGTCTGTCCGAGCTACGGCTACTGCGGCGACAACGGCGGCGGCCCGAACGGCAACAACGTCTCCTCGTACGGCGGGTGCGCGATGTCGCCGTCGGGCGACGAGACGGGGACCCTCTGGACGGTCATGGCCGGCCTCGCGATGGCCGCATATGGCCTGGCGCGAAGGAAGAAACGCTGACAAGATCGGCGCATGCTTACCCGTATTCTTTCTTGGGGCGCGCTCGCCGCGCTCGCCTTCGTCCCGCTGACCGAGCAGCCCGCGCGCGCGTGCGGCGGCTGCTTTCGCCCGCAGCAAATCGTGAGCGCCGTCAACGCGCACCGCATGGTGTTCTCGGTGTCGCAGGCGCAGACGATCCTCTGGGATCAGTTCACCTACACGGGCAACCCGCAGGATTTCCGCCTGGGTCCTCCCGGTCCACGCGGCCGGCGTGAAGGTCGAGCTCGCGCACGACGAGTTCATCTCGTCGCTCGACGCGTGGACGTCGCCGGTCATCATCGGGCCGCAGAATTCGAGCGGCGGCGGCTTCGGGTGCGGCTCGGCGAACTCGGCCTACGGCACGCCCGGCGACAACGCTGGCGTCCAAGTCATCAATCAGGAAATCGTCGGCCCCTACGAGGTCGCGACGCTCCGCGCGAGCGATCCGGGCGCGCTGGAGAATTGGCTCACGGGCCACGGCTACGAGATCCCGCCGTCCGTCCAGCCGACGATCGCGGCCTACGTCGGCGAGGGCTTCGACTTCATCGCGCTGCGGCTCCAGCCCGGTCAGGGCGTCGCGGCGATGCAGCCGGTCCGCGTGGTCACCCAAGGCGCCGACCCGACGCTGCCCCTACGCATGGTGGCCGCGGGAATCGGCAGCGACGTCTCGATCCTGCTCTTCGTCATCTCGGAGGGCCGCTACGAGGCGGCGAACTTCAACGACACCGAGGTCGACTTCAGCAAGCTCGAGTGGAACAAGAACGCCGCGAAGTCGAACTACGACACGCTGATCGAAGCGGCGATGACCCAGGGCGACGGCCGCAACTTCACCGTCGAGTTCTCGGGAAAGCTCGGCGTCGCGACGCAGAACAACTTCTCGAGCTTCGAGCAGACGTATTACCAAGCGGCGACCTCGTCGGGGAAATGCCCGTACACCGGGATCCACGGGCCGGATTTCCCGACGCAGAATCCGTTCTACGACGCGGGCCCGTTCGGCGACGCGGCGACGGACGGCGCGGCGACGGACGGCGCGGCGACGGACGGCGCGGCGACGGACGGCGCGGCGATTGACGACGCCGCGATTGACGACGCCTCCGCGGCCGACGCGGCGCCCCCCGTGGACGCGGGCTCCGACGCGAGCTCGCCCGACAACGGCACGCTCGCCGCGCCGTACGACTCGTGCTTCTACGACGACCTCACCGCCGCGACCGCGGGCATGAACGCGAACGACGTCACAGTCACGCGCCTCCGCGCCGACCTCAAGGCGAGCGCGCTCGATCAGGACTTGAAGGTGCAAGCCTCGGCGGACCAGTCGGCGTACTCGAACGTGCATTATGCAACGAGCACCGGCGACGGCTGCTCGACCTCGGATGCCGCGCCCGACCGGAGCGTCGTCGTCCTCGCGCTCGGCGCGCTCGCGCTGCTGCTCGTGTCGCGGCGACGTCGGCCGGCGTGAAGCCGCGCGCGGCGCTCGCGGTCGTCGCGCTGGCGGTCGCGTGCGGCGGTCCGACGGCGACGTCGTGGCAGCCCGCGCCTTTCGACGCGAGCTCGTTCGGCTGGCTTCTCGACACCTGCGGGCCGTCGCCGGACGATCTCTACGCCGTCGGAGGCGCCGAGCCAGCGGGCGCGGCGATGCACTTCGACGGCAAAAGCTGGGCGCCGCTCGCGCTCGGCGTCTCGGTGCCGCTCCTCAATTGGTGCCACGCGTTCTCGGCGACCGACGTCACCATGGTCGGAAACTCGGGCACCGCGCTCCACTTCGACGGAAATGCGTGGACTCTGCAACCCACGCCGACGACCCAAAACCTCTGGGGAGTCTGGGGCGCGTCGCCCTCGGATCTGTGGGCGGTCGGCGGCGACGGGCTCGCCGACGGGCAGGCAACGCTCTTGCATTGGGACGGCTCGTCATGGTCCGACGTCACGCTGCCGCCGCTCCAAAAAGTCGGCGTCGATCAGCTCCTCAAGGTGTGGGGAACGGGCGCCGACAACGTGTATGTCGTGGGCCAGCGCGGGGTCGTCCTTCATTTCGACGGGGCGACGTGGAAGGAGGAGCTCGTGGGGGCGAGTGACGACCTCGTGTCACTCTGGGGCACGGGCCCTGATCGCATTGTCGCGGTCGGCGGGCGGTCCAACGCGATCGTGAGCGTGTGGGACGGCTCCTCGTGGAAGACGACCTCGCTCGCGCCGGCGCCGGGCCTGAACGGCGTCTGGATGCGGACGCCCGGAGTCGCCCACGTGGTCGGCACGTACGGAACGCTCGCCGATCTCGATCTGGCGACGATGAAGCTCACGACCGTCGACCCGCCGCCGACGGCGCTCGACTTTCACTCGATCTTCGGCGACGCGAGCGGCCGCGTTCACGCCGTGGGCGGAAATCTCGCGACGGCAAACCCACCGTCGTACGAGGGCGTCGCGTACGAGCGCACGCTCGGGGCGGAGGAATAGGCGATGCGCTTGGCTTCTTGGATTTGGGCGGAGCGGTCGCGGCGGCGGTCGCGGCGGCGTGCAACCCGGGACCGTCGCTCGCGACCGGCGTCTTCGGCGATCTCGGCGACCCGATTCCGACCGCGACCACCGACCAGCTCGCGACCTTCCAGCGCGGCAAGCAGGTCGCTCTCCACCGGTTCACGAAGGCCGAGGGCCTCGGTCCCGACTTCAACGTCACCTTCTGCGCGGCGTGCCACGAGCGGCCGACGACGGGCGGCTCGGGCGCGCGTTACCGCAACTTTCTGCTCGTCGGACAAGCGCTGCCCGATCAGTCGTTCAACCCGCTCGGCAAGAGCGGGGTCCAAGACCAGTTCACCGAGGATCCGCTGACGCGCGTCATGACGCCGTCGCAGACCAACGTGACCGCGACGCGCAACCCGATCCCGTTCTTCGGCGTGGGGCTCATCGCCGAGATCCCGGACAGCGTGATCCTCGCCAACGCCGATCCGGACGACTCGAATCACGATGGGATTCGCGGGCGCGTCAACTACGACCGCGGCTTCGTCGGGCGCTTTGGTCGAAAGTCGCAGACGGTGTCGGTCGAGGGCTTCATCCGCGGTCCGCTCTTCAACCACGCGGGCATCACGACCAACCCGCTCTCGGACGCGATGCGCGCGAAGCTGCCCGTGCCGCCCGAGGACGTCGGTCTGTCGAACACGAAGTCGTTCTTGCAGGCTGCCGCGCCCGACGGGCCGACGACCGACGACGACGGCGTCCCCGACCCCGAGATGTCGGAGCAAGATCTCTTCGACCTCGTCTCGTACGCGATGCTGCTCGCCGCGCCGAAGCCCGACGACCCGACGCCCGACAGCGAAGCGGGCCGCGCGCTCTTCCAGAAGCTCGATTGCAGCGGCTGCCACGTGCCGTCGCTCCAAGGCCCGCGCGGGCTCGTGCCGCTCTACTCCGATCTGCTCCTCCACGACATGGGTCCCGCGCTCGCCGACGGGATCGTGATGAAGCTCGCGGGCGGCTCGGATTTCCGAACGCAGCCGCTCTGGGGCATCGCCGCCGAGGGGCCGTACCTGCACGACGGGCGCGCCGACACGCTCGACGAAGCGATTCGCATGCACGGCGGCGAGGCGCAGGCCGCGCGCGACGCGTACGTCGCGCTCGCTCCCGCGGACCAAGCGCTCGTGCAGACGTTCTTGACCTCGCTCGGCGGGCGCAGCCAGGCGAGCGCGGGGCTTCTCCCGCCGAACGCGCCGATCCCGAACGCGGGCGACTACGGCGGCCCGGCCGCCGCGCTCTCGAGCGACGACGCCGCGCGCTTCACCGCCGGGCGCGCGATCTTCGATCGCGACGTGCCCATCGGCGGCGGCCTCGGCCCCGAGTTCAACGGCGACTCGTGCCGCGCCTGCCATTTCGATCCGGTGATCGGCGGCTCCGGCCCCGCCGACGTGAACGTGATTCGGCAGGCGTACGTGACGCCCGCGGGGTTCATCCCGCAAGCGGACGGGACGATGCTGCATCACCAATCGGTCGCGGTGGGCGTGCGGCCCGAGCCCGAGCCGATGTGCGACTACTTCGAAGCGCGCCAGCCGCCGCCGATTTTCGGCGCGGGCCTGCTCGACGCGATCGCCGACGCGACGATCCTGACGCACGAGGATCCGAACGACGCCGACGGCGACGGCATCCGCGGGCGCGCCAATCGACTCGCCGACGGGCGCATCGGCCGCTTCGGGTGGAAGGCCGACGTGCCGAGCCTCGCCGAGTTCGCGCGCGACGCGCTCTCGAACGAGGTCGGCCTCACGGTCCCGGTCCAAACCGGCCTCACGTTCGGCCGCACCTCGGACGCGGACGGCGCGCCCGATCCCGAGATTCAGCAGCCCGACGTCGACGCGCTCGTCTTCTTCATGCAGAGCCTCGCGCCGCCTCCGCGCACGCACCAGAACGTCGCGCTCGAGCAATCGGGCGAGGCGATCTTCGCGAGCGTCGGGTGTGCCAAGTGCCACGTGCCGTCGATGCCGACGACCGACGGGCGCACGGCGCAGCTCTACAGCGACTTGCTCCTGCACGATCTCGGGCCGGCCTTCGGTCCAGGCATCGCCGACCAGCAAGCGGCGATGACCGATTTCCGGACGGCGCCTCTCTGGGGTCTCGCGAAGACCGCGCCGTACATGCACGACGGGCGCGCGTTCACCATCGAGGACGCGATCCTCGCGCACGGCGGCGAGGCGCAGGCGGTCCACGACGCCTTCACCAAGCTCTCGCAGGGCGATCACGACGCGCTTCTCGCGTTCTTGGGATCGCTGTGAGAGCGCTCGTCGCCTTCGCCGTGGTCCTCTGCGGGTGCGCGTCGCCCCAGGTGGATCTCACCGCGGGCGGCGCCACGGTGCACGCGTACACGAACGTCTCCTTCGCCGAGACGCCCGACGCGCGCGCGCAGGGGCTCATCGGACGCGCGCCGCTCGGCCCCGACGAGGCGATGATGCTCGACTATCCGGTCGTCGATCAGGCGTGCATCACCAACGCCGAGGTCGAGTTTCCGATCAGTGCAATCTACATCGATGCGAGCGGTGGCATCGTCGCCGTCGAGTCGCTCGCCGCGCGCGACGCGCGCATCCCGTGCCACGACGGCGTGCTCCGCGTGCTCGAGACCGACGCGCGCGGCGCCGCGCTCGCGCAGGACGCGACCGAGGTCGTCATCCGATGAGGCGGGCGGTCTTCTTGCTCGCGGCGGGGATGGCGTGCTCCGGCGAGACGCCGGGCAAGCTCACGGTCGGCGTGCAGGCGGAGGCGCTCGACATTTACTTGCAGTCTCTCCACGTCACGACCACGGTCGACGGCCACGCGCAGACCGACGCGACCTTCCGCGCGTCGCAGGGCGCCGTCTTCCCGCGGGAGATCCCCGTCGACCCGGGCGGCGACGCGCACGCCGACGTCGCCGTTCGCGTCGAGGGTTTCGCGACCGACGATCCGACGGGTCAGCCGCCGGCGATCGTTCGCACCGCGCACACCTCGATGCTCCCAGCGCCGGCGAACAAGCTCCTCCGCGTCGACCTCGACACGCTATGCGTCGTCGTGCCGCCGCCCGGCGGTCTCGTCGGCCCGACGTGCAACGCGCCTTCGACGTGCATCGCCGGCCAGTGCGTCGACGACACGATTGCGCCGACGTCGCTCGTCGACTACACGCCGACCTGGGCGATCGACACGCCCGACGCGTGCCGTCCCGCGAATCCGGGCGCGCCCACCGTGATCGTCGGGACGGGCCAGACCGACTATTTTCCGCTGACCGACGGCCAGACGCTGCAAGCGCAGACGGGCCCGCAAGGCGGCCACCACATCTGGGTCGCGCTCCGCATGCAGAACCTGAAGCAGTCGGGCTCGACGACGACCGTCACCGCGACAGTGCCCGGCAGCGGCGCCACCGTCGCGCCGTTCTCCGTCGTCTTCACCTACCAGCCCGACGAGGGCGGCTTCTGCAAGCTCTACGGCCTGCGCTTTCAGCTCGACGCGAACGGCGCCGATTCTCAATCAGTTCCTCGGCCAACCGCTCGACGTGAAGGTCGAAGTGCACGACACGCTCGGCGAGGACGGGAGCGGCGTCGCCCACGTGAACATCGACCCGACCGTGCTGCCGCTCTGAGTCGGCGAGGGCGCTCGACGAGCCGGCGGTGAGGTACGCTCGCGGCGATGCGAAAAGCGCTCCTCTCGATCGCGGTTCTCTCGCTCGCGTGCGGCGGCGCGCGCACGCACGCGGAGGCGCCCCAAGCGGGGCCGCCGATCGTGTGGTCGAAGTGGAGCAAGGCCGCCTTCGCGCGCGCGAAAGAAGAGCACAAGCTCGTGCTCGTCGACGTCGGCATCGAGGGTTGCACCGCGTGCCGCTGGATGCACCAGGGGACGTACAGAGATCCGGAGGTCGTCCGGCGCGTGCGCGAGCGGTTCGTCGCGGTGTCGGTCGACGCCGATCAGGAGCCGGATCTCGGCGCGCGCTACGAGCCGTGGGGCTGGCCCGCGGAAATTTTCCTGACCGGCGACGGACAGGTCGCGCTCGCGATCCAGGGAAGCGAGCCGGCGAAGGCCTTCGTCCCGATCCTCGACGATCTCGCGGCGAAATACGCGGCGGGAAAGCTCGCGATCGAAGGCAAGGTCGTTCAGGGCACGCCCGAGTCGTCGGACTCGGCGCTCGACGCGCGCTGCGCGGCGGCGGTGTCCGTCTTCGACACCGGGCGCGCCGCGACGGGCTGGGGCGGAGATCTGCGCGTGATCGAGGCGGCGCCCGTCGAGCTCGAGCTCTTTCGCGCGGCGGCGCGCGGCGATGCGAGCAAGGAGGCGCACGCGCTGAACGTCGTCCGCGGCGAGGCGAAGCTGCTCGACCCGGTGTGGGGAGGCGTCTACATCGCGGCGATCGAGCCCACGTGGGAGCGGCCGATCCACGAGCGTCGCATGCTCCACGAGGCCGCGGCCATCGCGACCTTCGCCGAAGCGCTCGACGTCACGCACGACGCCGCGTGGGGCTCGCGCATCGCCGAGGTCGATCGCTACGTGCGCGGCTTCATGACCGCGCCCGACGGCACGTTCTATTCGACGCAGAAAGACGAGCCCGCGACGATGCCCGCTGGCATGAAATCGGCCCAGTATTGGGCGCTCGACGACGCGCACAGACGCGCGATCGGGATCCCGCCGATCGATCACGGCGTCTACACCGATCAAAATGCGCGCGTGGCCGCGTCGTACGCGCGCGCCTACGAGGCGACCGGCGACGCGCGCTGGCTCGGGACCGCGACGAAGGCGGTCGGCGCGCTGCTCGCGTCGCGCGTGCGGGGAGACGGCTGGGTCCTCCAGGTCGGCGAGGACGCCGCGCTCGCGCACGACGCGCGCTATCGGCCGACCGACGAAGAGCCGCGCCCGTACCTCGCGGCGCAGGCGGAGCTCGGCCTCGCGCTCGTCCTCTTGCACGAAGCGACCGGCGAGGCGCGCTGGCGCGACGCGGCGGTGCGGCTCGGCAAGGCGACGCGCGCGGCGCTCGAGGACCCGAAGGACGGCGGCTTCTACGCGACGACCGCGCGCGACACCGACGCCCTCGTCGCGCGCGACAAGCCGCTCGGGGATAATGTGCAGACCGCACGTTTCTTCCTGCGCCTCGCGGCGCTCACGCACGACGGGTCGTGGCGGGACAGCGCGCGCAAGGCGCTTGCGCTCGTCGGCGAGCGGCAGGCGCGCGCCGCCGGGCTGAGCGATCAAGCGCTCTACGCGCGTGCGCTCTACGAGCTGCTCGGTGGCTTCGTCGAGATCTCGATCCTCGGCCCCGACGGCGACGCGCGCAAGGCGCTGTGGAACGCGTCGGCGCGTCTCTACGCGCCGCGCAAGCTCGTGCACGAGGCCGCACCGGGCACGTACCCGGACCGCGGACGCGCGACCGCGTACGTGTGCACGCCGAGCGAGTGCTCGAGCCCGATCTCGGATCCCGCGGGGATCGCCGTCGCGGCGGCGAAGCTCCACGCGCTCGGCGCGAACGTCTGCGGGGGTCGCTAGCTCTCGGAGCTTCTGACCTTCCTGTTCCCGCTCTCTCGGGTCTCAGAGGATGCCGCTGAAACCGAACTGCACGCCGCCGTTCGGCAGCGGTGACGCGTACGGCATGACGGGCG
This sequence comes from uncultured delta proteobacterium, assembly GCA_963731595.1. Classification (GTDB taxonomy): domain Bacteria; phylum Myxococcota_A; class Polyangia; order Polyangiales; family Polyangiaceae; genus DASXHD01. The sequence goes on along the minus strand of CAVSWE010000006.1, from coordinate 389,912 downwards.
GCGCGTGCACGTCGAGCTTCTTCGGAAGGAGCGACGTGAGCGCGAGCACCGAGCCGAATCCAACGCCGCCGCCGATTGCCATCAGCGCGAACGCGGTCGGCGCGTCGCAGCGGTCGACGCACGCGGCGCCCGGGATCGCCATGCCCCCGATCCAACCGAGATCGACGAGGTGCGTGCGGAGCGAGGTCGGGTGCAGCCACCTCGCGGTGAGGATACCGCCGGCGATCCCCACGGCGCCGCCGACGGCCGCGGTGATGCCGACGTCGCGCCGGCCCTCGCGATCGAACGGCGGATTGGGGTAGCCCGTCGGGCGCGACGCGGCGCCTGCGATGCTCCCCGCGAAGAGGCCGCCGAAGAGACCGGTCGTCGCGACCCACGCGGCCTCGCCGGGCGTCGTGTGGACCACCGCCGCCGTCGCGAGACCGACGACGAGACCCGCGGACATCCCGCCGAACGCCCACGACGTGTCCTTCGTGTACGTGTGGAACGACGTCTCGGCGCGGTTGCTGAAGTACTCGTTCAGCGCGACGCCTTCGCCGAGGCCGAGGAGCATGCTCGACGCGATGGTCTGCGGCACGCCTTCTCGGCGGTGGTACGCGTAGTCGACGATCATCGGGACGAAGACGCCGACCGCCGTCGTGGCCGGCACCACGAGGACGTCGAGGAGCGAGGCCTTCGCGTAGACGTTGTCCGACTGGCCGAGGCCGTCGAAGAAGAAGCCCATCGTGGCGCCCCAGCCGATGCTTGTAATATACAACATCGTGACCTCGCCCGCGTCGCGCTTCGGGCGGGGCCGGACGAGCGGCGGGGTCTCGAGGTCCTCGCCCTGGGCGCTCGCGTCGGTCGCGGAGCTCGCGGCGGCGAGGGCGAGCGCGAGGGCGAGGAGCTTCGTGCGGCTCATTTCACGCGCGGCGCGTGCGACGGCGCCGCCGCGCGAGCGCGACGAGCGCGAGCCCGCCGAGCGAGGTGGAGAGGACGAAATCGTTCTGACCGGCGGTGTCGCAGCCACAACCCTCCTTTGGCGGCGGGGCGCTCGGACACGGATCATAGTTCGGAATCGTGTAACCCTGCGCCTTGATCTGATTGCCGAGGGCAGACTGGTCGGCGCTCGCGCCGAGCGTCAAGTCTTTGGTGAGGGCCGCGGCGGGGAGTGTCGTCCGCAGGCGGGTGACGACGACGTCGTAGGGGGACATCCCGCTCGTCGCGACGTCCCAGTCGTCGAAGAAGGTGCACGCGCTGACGTAGCTCACGCACGGGCTCGCGTCGGGCGCTCCGGCGTCGGTGCTCGCGTCGTCGGCCGCGGCGTCGTCGGCGCTCGCGTCGTCGGCCGCGTCGCCATCGGCGCTCGCGGCGTCCTCCGCGCCGGCTTCGGGGGCCGCATCGTCGGCGGCGGCGTCGTCGAGGACGGTCGCGTCCTCCGCGCCGGCGTCGCCCGCGCCGGCGTCACCCGCGTCCGGCGCGTCGCACGCGACCGCGACCTCGGGCTGGTTGATGCACGTCGACTTGTAGACGCTGCTCAACGTGCTCGCGCTCCCGGAGAACTCGGTGACCCATCCTTGTCCGCTCGAGACCGCGTCCGCGAAGAGCTGCGTGTAGTTCGACTTCGCCGCGTTCGGATCCCATTCGACCTTGGAGCGATCGACGAGCAGGGCCGGAAAGCTCGTCGTCTCGTAGCGGCCCTCGCCGATCACGTAGAGCGTGAGCCCGACCGACGCGCCGATTCCGGCGGCGACCATGCGCAGCGGCAGCGTCGGGTCGGCGCCCGGCGTGATCACGCGGACCGGCTGCATCGCCTGTACGCCTTCGTTCGGCGCCAGGCGAAGCGCGATGAAATCGAAGCCGCCGGTCGTGTACGCGTCGAGCACCGGCCCGATGCCGGCCGGGATCTGAAAGCCGTTGTCGAGCAGCCACTGCGAGATCGCCTCGCCGCTGCTCGAGCGGATCGTGACGGCGAGGTAGGGGCCGACGACCGACTGCGAGATCACGTCGACGCCGTTGCCGCCGTCGAAGCTCGCGCTCGCGTCGGCGCCGCCGTAGTCGTCGTACGGGCCGGAGCTCGCGCTCGAGAGGCCGCAGCCTGCGCCGCCGCCGCCGAACCCGCCGCAGCGCGAAGGAAGCGGCGGCGCCGAGATCGTCGGCGCGGTCAGCGCCTCGAGCGACGCGAGCCACTCGTCGCGCGCGAGCTCGACGTACGCGCCCTTTCCGACCGGGAGGACCCAGGCGAAATCGACCGGGTTACCTTGGTAACGGACCTGATCCCAGAGGACGGTCTGGGTCTTGGAGACCGAGAGCGCCATCCGGTGGTCGGTCACGACGCTCGCGTTCTCGGTCGGCGACGACTCGTGGAAGCAGCCGCCGCATGCGCTCGCGCGCGGTGCGTGAAAGAGGACCGCGCCGAACGCCAGCGCACCCAAAGCGTAGAACGAGCGCATGCAACACCCCTGGAAGGAAGAAAGTCCACGACACCGATGTCAGAGCTCGAGCGCCCTCTCGGGCGTCAAGCTCGCGAAATTCCGCAGCCGGTCGTCGCGCGTTGCAACGCGCGCGCCATCACTGGATTCGTTCGATGGTGCGCTGCGGCGCCGCGGGTCTCGGCGCGCTCGGGCCATGCTGCGAGATCTCGAACGCCGAGAGCGCGACGACGAGCAGCGCGGCGATGACGATCAGCGCGATCTGCGCGCGGCTCGCCTCGGTGCGCGATCGCAGGTCGCGCGCCGCGGCCTTCACCTCGTCGCTCTTCTTCTCGTCGCGGGCGATGCGCGCCGTGCCGTCGCGGACGGCGCGGTAGTCGCCGCGCTCGAACACGTCGACGAGCGCGCTCAGCTCCGGGTCGTCCGGGTATTTTTCAGTGAAGGCCAACCGCGATTCCCAGCTGCTTGCGGAGCTTTCCGTAACGGTCGCTGGAGACGAACGCGAGCAGATCGTCCATGCGCTCTTGCGTGTGCGCCTTCTCGTCGAGGTCGAAGACGTTCTGCGCGGCCTTGAGATCGTTGGCGAGGAGTAACCCGGCGCGCCACGACGTGCGGTCGACGCCGTTCGCCCAGCGCTGCAGGTTCGTGCGGCCGCCTTCTTCGACGAAGCGGAGGAAGTGACCGCGCAGCTGATCGATCGACGTCGGCTCGAGGATCGGCTCGATCGCCTTCGCGATCGGGACGACGAGCTGCTTGGCGCGGTCGTTCATCGGCATGCTCGGGTTTCCGATCGAGAGCGCCGCGAGGAAGATGTCCTCGAGATCCGGAATGCTCGGGATGAGCGCGCGCATGAACTCTTGCGCGCGGTGCTGCGCGAGGTGCTTGCCCGCGATGAACGCGAGCTCCGCGGCGCTGCGTCCGGAGAGGGATTTTCCGCCAATTTTCGTCGCGGGCGGCATCGCGGGGACGAGCTCCACCGTGCCGTCGTAGTCCGGGTAGACGAAGAGCTGCGGCGGGTGCATGCCGAGGATGGCCGCCGCCCACGCGAAGCACCGCACGGCCTGGATCGTCGAGACGGCGGGGTCCTGCTTCTTTTCGGCTTCGAGCTTCTGGAGCTGCTTGTCGCGTCGCAACGCCGAGAGGCGTCCGACGAGCACCGCCGGCGCGACGACGGCGAAGATCTCGCCGACGAGCGGCTCCTCGTCGGGGTGGAGCAAGAGGCGCGACCACGCGTCGGCGGTGAGCGCCGCCTTGGGCTTGACGAGCGCGGTCTCGCGGAACTTCACGTAGTGCGCGCGCTCGTCGGGCGTCGCCTGACCGAGATAGACGAGCGCGTGCGCGACGCACCATTTCCCGTCTTCGTCCTTCTTCTTCTCGTAGACGCGGTAGAGCGAGTGGAGCGCGCCCTCGTCGCGCGGATCGTGACGCAGGCGCCGCTGGAGCTCGATGGGGTCGTCGTCGGGCACCTCCTTCGCGGTCACGCCGGAGGAATCGACCTCGACCGAGACGTTCGAGCGCGCCTCCTCGAGCTGGTTCTCGAGAATCGGCGACGCGCCTCTCGAGGAAGGCGACGCGCTGCTGGAGCGCGCTCGCGTCTGCCCCGAGCTGCAGCGACGCGCGCGGCGCCTCCTTGTCCTCGTCGCTCTCGTAGAGCTCCTTGATGACGACCTGGTGGCGCGACTCGTACGCCGACTGGAGCGCCTTCTCGAGCGAGCGCAGGCGCGCCTTGTCGAGGCCGAGCGAGTCCGCCATGCGGTCGAGCTGGGCGCGCTCTTCCTGCGTGATGATCCCGTCCTCGATCACCTCGGCGAAGAGCTCCTCGTACATCATCTCGAGCTTGCCGAGCCGCACGTTCGCGGCGATCTCGCCCGGCTCGAACGAAACGCGATGCTCGAAATCACGTGCTTGCGCGGAGTTTTCGTCGCTCATGGCTCGAATCTACCCAATTTCACGTGGACGTTACATTCCCCGAGTACGCTTGGTCGCCGATGGCACGGATTCTCGTGATCGAGGACGAACGCGACTTGCAGCAGGTGCTCGCGTACAACCTGCGGCAAGCCGGTCACGACGTCGTGACGGCGTCCGCCGGCCAAGAGGGTCTGCGCCTCGCGCGCGAGAATCCGCCGGATCTGGTGCTCCTCGATTTGATGCTGCCCGGATCTTCCGGGCACCGAGGTGTGCCGCACGCTCAAGCGCGAGACGGCGACGCAGAACGCGGCGGTCGTGATGGTGACCGCGAAGGGCGAGGAGATCGATCGCGTCGTCGGCTTCGAGCTCGGCGCCGACGACTACGTGGTCAAGCCGTTCAGCGTGCGCGAGCTGCTCCTGCGCGTGCAGGCGATCCTTCGCCGGAGCTGGAGCGAGCAGCCGGCCGCGCCGACGTTCGAGTTCGGCTGCCTGCGCGTCGACCGCGAGGCGCACCGCGTCTGGGTGAACGAGAAGGAGGTCGAGCTCACGGCGCTCGAGTTCAAGCTCCTCGCGACGCTCCACGATCGGCGCAACCGCGTGCAGACCCGCGGCGCGCTCCTCAGCGACGTCTGGGGCATCGACGCCGACATCACGACGCGCACCGTCGACACGCACGTGAAGCGCCTCCGCGAGAAGCTCGGCGAGGCGGGCGAGTACATCGAGACGGTGCGCGGCGTCGGCTACCGCTTCGCCGACGCGCCGGCGAAGTGATCACACGACGTCGAACTTCTCGCGCGCGAGCTCACGGCCGCGCTCGTCTCGCACGATGGCCGTCCACTCGCCGGTCTCGTGCGCCTGCCGCGTGAACGCCCACGTGCGCCAGCGTGACGCTTCGCCGACGCCGAGCGTGACGCGCCCTTCGTACTTCTTGCTCGGCGGCTGGAACTCGACGGTGATCTCGCCGGGCAGGCGCTCGGGGTTGTCGATCTCGACGAAGGCGTAGACTTTCTGCTCGCTCGCGTCGAAGGCCGTGCCCGGGTCGACCGGCTCGTGGCGGTCGACGCCGCGCGCGAGGATCACCCGCTTCACGGCGAGCTTGCGCGCGCGCTTGGCCTCCGCCTTCGCGTCGGCGATCGCGGCGGTCGTCGCGCTCGGCGCGGGCGGGGGGACGCGCGCCTGCGCGGTCGTGGCGACGGCGCTCGCGGACGGCGTCGGGGCAGGCTGCGCGCTCTGGGGCGTCTTCGAGGCGCAACCGGCGAGGACGATGGCGAGGAGGATCGAGGACGATTTCGTGGGCATGCGTCTCGTCCTCGCAACCGCCGGGCCAGCAGAAAAACACGGTGTTATCGAGGGCGGCATGTGTCGCGCCGCCCACACCGGCGTGGCACTATCACGAACACCCCGATGGCCAAGGCGCTCGGCATCCTCTTCAAGGCGTTCGCGTGGACGCTCATGCTCGCGACGCCGCTGCTCGGCGTCTGGGTCGCGTCGTCGCTCGCCGCGTACGCGAACGCGCGCGTCGGGTGGGTGGCCGCTTCTGGCCTCTTGCTCTTTCCGCTCGGGCCGCTCGCGTGGGTCGGGCTCTCCGAGTGGCGGCGGCGGCGGCGCGGCGTCACGAGGCCGCACATCCTCACGTTCGCCGATCGCCTGATTTTGCGGACGATCGCGCTCAACGTCGCCTTCCTCGCGATCTTGATCGCGACGCGCCCGAAGGTCGCGTTCGTCGCGCTCTCGGCGCGCGGCGACTGGTTCTTGCGCGATCGGCACGGCGCCGTCGCCGACCGCGCGCGGCGCGGCGCGTTCCGGCTCGCGGGCGGCCTCGAGTGGCTCTACGAGGCGACGCACCCGAACCCGTACGAAAAGTTCGAGCCGCACGACACGTCCAAGCCCACGCCCGCGCCGACCTCCACCGCGACGGCCGGCCCGGTGCTCACCGACAAACCGAAGCCTTGGCCGACCCCGCACGAGCTCGAGTCGGTGGTGAGCGACATCCCGCCGGCCGAGGAGCAGTCCATCGAGAGCGTCGGCAAGTACATCGCGGCGCACGAGCACGACCCGCTCTCGCGCGTCAAAGCGCTGCACGACTGGGTCGCCGATCGCATCGCGTACGACGGGCCGCGGTTCGTCGCCGGCACCTTCACGGCGGACGACGAAGCGCCGAGCACCGTGTTCGCGCGTCGCGTCGGCGTGTGCGCCGGGTACGCGCAGCTCCTCGCGGCGCTCGGCAAGGTCACCGGCGACGAGATCGTTTACGTCGTCGGAAACGTGCGGACGCTCGGAACGCCCGTGGACGGCGCGCCGCACGCTTGGAACGCCGCGCACGTCGGCGGCGTCTGGTACCTCCTCGATGCCACCTTCGACTCCGGGTACCTCGACGGCTCGACGTTCCACAAAAAATCTTCGACCGATTACCTCTTCACGCCCGCCGAGGTGTTCGGCGTCTCGCACTTTCCCGACGACCCCGCGTGGCAGCTCCGCGACAAGCCGATTTCGCGCGGCGATTTCATCCGGCAGCCGATGATGCAGCCCGCGTTCTACGCCCGCGGCCTGCGGCTCGACGCGCCCGATCGCTCGCAAATCACGGTGAGCGGGCGCTTCGACGTGCGACTCGAGAACGCCGGGACGCACCTCTTGATGAGCTACGCGCCCGTCGGCTTCAGCGGCGAGGGGACGCCGTGCGTGGTCGACGGATTCACGCACGCGAGCTGCGATTTGCCGCGCGGCAAGTGGGACGTGCTGCTTTTCGGCAGCGAAGCGGGCGTCGGAAAATTCGATCACCTCGGCACGTTCGAGGTGAACAGCAACTGATGTAGAGTGCGGGACGTGCCTTCGGACGATCCCGACGAGCGAGCGCAAGAGCGCGTCGGCAGCGTGCTCAACGACAAGTGGACGCTCGAGCGGCTGATCGGCATCGGCGGCATGGCGGCGGTCTACGCGGGGCTTCACCGCAACGGCGCTCGCGCTGCGATCAAGGTGCTGCACCCGTCGTACGCGCGCCGCAAAGAGGTGCGCGAGCGGTTCCTACGCGAGGGGTACGCCGCGAACCGCGTGAGCCACTCGGGCGTCGTGAAGGTCCTCGACGACGACGTCATCGACTCCGGACCCGATCAGGGCGGCGCGTTCCTCGTGATGGAGCTGCTCGAGGGACAGTCGGTCGAAGATCGTCTCGAGCGCGGGCCGCCGATCGGGGAGGGGGAGGTGCTCTCCATTTTGCGCGCCGTGCTCGACGTGCTCGAGTCCGCGCACAAGGCGGGCGTCATCCACCGCGATCTCAAGCCGGAGAATTTGTTTCTGGCGCGCGACGCGGAGAAGCCGTCGGCGCCCCCGCGCATCAAGATCCTGGATTTCGGGCTCGCCCGCGTGACCGAAGGCGGGAGCGGCAGGACGATGGCCGGGATGGCGATCGGCACGCCCTCGTACATGCCGCCCGAGCAGGCCTCGGGGCGCGTGCACGACGTCGACGCGCGCTCGGATTTGTTCGCGCTCGGCGCGACGGCCTTCCGCATTCTCGCGAATCGCACGGTCCACCCCGCCGAGGGCGCGATGGCCATCTGCGCGCGCATGGCGCGCGAGCCGGCCCCGAAGCTCCGGAGCGTCGCGCCGAACGTCTCCGAAAAGACCGCCGCGGCGATCGATCGCGCCCTCGAATTCGAGCGCGACGACCGGTGGCCGTCGGCCGCGGACATGCGCGTCGCGGTCGACGACGCGATCGACGCGCTCGGCGGCGAGGTCATCACGATCGAGAGCGGGATGATCGAGGTCTCGAGCGCCCCGCCGGAGCGGCCGGAGCGGCCGGAGCGGCCGGAGCCCACGGCACGGACGGAACGCCGCGCCCCGCCGTCGACGAAGCGGCGGACGAGATCGTCCTTCTTCGTGTGGCTGCTCCTCCTGGCCGCCGCGGGCGTCGCCGGCAAGCTCGCGTGGGATCGCTTCGGCCCGCTCGCGACGGCGCCCGAGGCGAGCGACGCGGCCGCCCCGCCGTCTTCCTCGTCGGCGCCCGAGGCCTCCACCGCGGCGCTCCCGCCCGAAATGCCCGAAGCCGCCGCGACCGACGCCGCGCTCGAGTCGCAAGTCGCCGACGCCGGTGCGGACGCCGACGAAGACTTCGCCGACGCCGAAGCCGCCGACGCCGACACCGAGGAGGAGAGCGACGCCGCGGCCGCGGCCGAGCTCCCCGACGCGCACGTCGCCGCTCCGAGCGTGCGCCGCGACGCAGGCGTCCACGTGCATCATCGCGACGGCGGCAGCCATCGCCACCACGTCACGCACCACGTCACCCACCATCATTGAGCCGAAAAACGCCTGGGGTCGCGGCGTTCTTGGGCTTTCTTGCCGCTGGTGTGTACAATGTCAGCGTGCAAGCGAGCGCTCACGATGACGCCGCTTCCGCGCAGGGTCGTACGTTCGAGCGTGTAGCGGAGGTCCGAAAGCTCGGGGGCCGAAAGGTGCCGACGGCGGTCGTCCATGCGTTCGCGCCGGGCGGCGCCGAGGTCGCCGTCCTCGAGCGCTACGCGGCCGACACGCCGTCGCTCGATCAGCTCGAGAAAGACGCGCGCGTCGCGATGTCGCTCCGCCACCCGAACGTCGCCGCGGTGCGCGACGTCTGGCGCGAGCGCGGCGAGCTGTGCGTCGCGAGCGAGTGGGTCGAGGGCGAGACACTCGAGGAGCTGCGAAGGCTCGGCCCCGGTGGAAAAGAGCTGTCGATCGAGGTCGGCGTGCGCGTCGTCGTCGACTTGCTCGGCGCGCTGAGCGCTCTCCACACGCTCGGCGCGGGCGGTCTGGCGCACGGCGAGGTGACCACGACGACCGCCATCGTCGGCTTCGACGGCACGACGCGACTCACGCGCCCGTATCGCGGGCGCATCGCCGGCAAGCTCGCCGAGCCCGATTGGTTCTCGTACGCGGCGCCCGAGCTCGTGCGCGGCGGCGCGGCGGATCCACGCGCGGATCTCTACGCGGTCGGCGTCATTCTCTGGGAGACGCTCTCGCGCCGAAAGCTCTTTCCGAAAGCCACGCGCGAGGGCCGCGCTGCGCGAACGATGCCGGTCGGAAAGCCCACGGCGCCCGCCGAAGCGGCGTGGGCTGCTCCTCTCGCGGCCGTCGCGGAGCGCGCGCTCGCCAACGATCCGGCCGCTCGCTACACGTCCGCCGCCGAGATGGCCGCCGCGGTGCGGCTCGCCGTGCGCTCGAAGCTCGCGATGCCGCCGCGCGTCGCGGCCGCGGTCGACAAGCTCGCGGGCGAGAAGATCCTCGCGCGCCGCACGGCGAACGCGCTGCCCGAGGTCGACACCACCGGAGCGCGTCTGTCGGGTCGTCCGTCGCGGCCCTCGCTCCCGCCCGAGACCATGCTCGCGCTCTCGAAGATGCGGCCGTCGTCGCGCCCACCGACGCCCAAGCCCGGGCTCGTCGCGATGCCGCCCGTCCCGAAGGCGCCGCCGCTCCCGTCGATCGGCGCGCCGACCGAGGGCGCCGCCAAGCTCGAGCAGCCGCGCACCGGTCCGCGCCCGTTCGCGCCGCCGCTGAACCTGACGCCGCCGCTCCCGAAGGTCGCGACCGCGCCGCCGCCGAAGCCCGAAGGGTCCGACGCGATCTCGCTCGACGACGCGTTCGTCGAGGTCGAGCCGCCCACGGCGCCGAACGCACAGCTCGCCCCGCTGGCGCCATCGCCGGCGCCGCTCCCCGTCGTCGCTCCGGTGGCGCCTCCGCCCGCCGCGGCGGTCGAGCCGATCGCGGGTCTTCCCGCGAAGCGAAACAACCGCACGATCGTGATCGCCGCGGCGGTGCTCATCGGGCTCATCGCGCTCGCCGCGGTGCTCCGCATGGCGCTGTCGTCGTCGAGCGCTTCATCGAAGGCCTCGCCGACGCAACCCGTCGCGACGCAAACCGCGAAGCCCACGGCGACGGCGACGGCTGCGACGACCGCGACGACCGCCGCGACCGCGACGACCGCCGCCGCGCCGGCCGACTCGGCCTCCGCCGCCCCCGACACCTCCTCGTCCGCGGAGCCCGACAACGCGCAGCCCGCGCCGACCGAGCATCACCACGCGCGACCGCGGCCCACCTACGATCCCATGGGAATCTGATGCGAACGCGACTGCTCTCGACCTCGATCCTCTGCGCCGTCCTCCTCGCCGCGCCGCACGCCCGCGCCGCGGGCGTCGACCCCGCGAACGCGACGGCGGTCGAGCGCGAACAAGCGCAGACGCGCTTCCTCAAGGGAAAAGCCGCGTACGAGAAGAACGACATGACGACGGCGCTCGAGGAGTTTCGCGCGTCGCTCGAGATCGTCGCGAGCCCGAACGCGCGCCTCTACGTCGCGCGCACGCTCCGCGAGCTCGGTCGCCTCGTCGAGGCGTACGAGGAGTTCGGGCGCACCGCGGTCGAGGCCAAGGAGCACGAGCGCGAAGACGGCCGCTACGGAAAAGCCGCCGACGCCGCAAACGCCGAGCGCGCCGCGATCGCCCCGAAGATCGCCTTCGTGAAGCTCACGATCAAGAACGCGAACGACGCGACGACCGTGAACGTCGCCGGGAGCCCGCTCGTTCGCGCGGGATGGAACGACCCCGTGCCGGTGAAGCCGGGCGACGTCGAGATCGAGGTCGTCACGCCCGGGGTCCTCCCGATCCGCAAGACGATCACGCTCCACGCCGGCAACTCGATGCCGCTCACGGTCGACGCGAACGCGCCCGGCGGCGGCGAGCTCGGCGGCACCGGCGGCCCGCCCGCGCCGGTGGCGACCGCGCCGGTCGAGCGCCCCACGCACCACGGCCCGAGCTGGATGCTCCCGGCGGCGATCGCCGGCGCCGGCGTCGGCGTCCTCGGCATGATCATCTTCACCGCCGCGGGCGTCGCCTCGAACGGCACGTACTCGGATCTGCAGAAGCAGTGCGGCACGTCGCCGTGCCCCGCGTCGCTCGCCGGCGAGGTCTCGCGCGGCAAGACCGAGCAAGCCGTCGCGAACACGGGGCTCTTCTTCGGCGTCCTCGGGCTGGTCGCGGGCGCGGCGTTCTTCACGCTCTGGGTCTTGCCGCACAAGAGCGCGTCGGCGCAGTCGGCGCGCCTCCTCGTCGGTCCCGGCTCGCTCGGGCTCGCCGGCACGTTCTGACGATGGGCATCCTCCGCATGAAGAGACGCGCCCTCGCCGCCGCGCTGGTCGCGGCCGGCGTCCTCGCCTCGCCGTCGGCGCGCGCCGAAGACTCGATCCTCAAGCAGCCCGATCAGCACCCGGACTATTTCGTCGAGCTCGAGGTGCACGGCGTGGTCGCGTACGGCGCCGGGCCGTTCCTCATCGGCCGCTACGACGAGATTGGTTTCGGCCCAGGATTTCACGCGAATTTTCGCATCCTCAAGAACGGCTTCATCCCGAGCCTGAACGACAGCGTCGCGATTGGCGTCGGCGCCGAGCTCGTGTTCGACACGAGCAACGACGTCCACCTCGTGACGCCGGTCGTCTTGCAATGGAACTTCTGGCTCACCAAGCACTGGTCGTTGCTCGGCGAGCCGGGCGTCGCGATTTCGTTTCCGATGAGCACGCCGCGCGGCCCCGAGCCGGTCTTCGTCACGCCGTCGCTCTCGGTCGGCGCTCGTTACAATTTCAACGACCACGTCACGCTGGTGATGCGCCTCGGCTACCCGGTCACGAGCGTCGGCGTCTCATTCTTTCTTTAGCCAGCCGATCTCCTCCGCGGTCGCCGGGCCGACGGCGAGCTCGCCGATCGACTGCAAGAGCACCTCGTCGCCCGGCGCGATCGGTCGCCCTCGCGCCATGATCTCGACGAAGCGCTGCGGGTAGCGCGGCGAGAGCTCCGGCTCGGCGAGGCCGTCGGGTGCGACGGCGCGGCCGCTCGAGTCGTATTTGTCGGTCGCGTCGAGCGTGTGAAAGAGCTCGTGCGCGATGACCGACGCAACGAGGTCGACGTCGCCGGTGTCGAGGTCGACCGTCACCGTGCCGACGCGGCCGCCCTGTTCGCTCGCCCCCTCGACCCAGACGCGCTTGCCGCTCGGCGGGCGCAGCGTCACGTAAACGCGCGAGTCGTACCCGCCGACCGAGAGCGCGCCGCGCGCGTCGACGTCGCTCGTCCACTCGTGGAGCGCCCACTGGTGCTTCGCGAGATCGAGCACGCCGGCGCCTGGCAGCGCGGGCGCGGCGTCGCGCGAGTCGACGGGCCCGAGCAGCGTGAAGGAAAACGGCTTCGGCGCGGTCGGCCGGTATCTGTGGAGCTCCTCGGCGAGCCGCGACTCGAGCACGGGGAAGGTCTCCTTCAGATCGTCGATGGCGATCGGATCCACCGCGCCTTCGCGAACGAGCACGATCGCGACGTCGAGTGTGTGATCCCAGGCCTTGCGCGCGCGGCGCTGCCGCACGTCGTGCCAGGCGTAGACGACGACCACGAGGAGGATGGACAGGAGCACGGCCAGCCGCGCGCGGTAGAAGCGGCCTCGCTCCTTCATCCCGCGCATCCTACAATGAGGCGATGAAAGCGCTCGGACGCCGCGTGTTCGCGATCGTGACCGCGATCGCCGGCCTCGCGCTCGCGGATCCGACGACGCTCAAGATCGGGACGCTCGCTCCTCCCGACTCGCCGTGGGGACACGTCTTCAAAGTTTGGAAGCGCGCGGCGAGCGAGCGCTCGTCCGGCGCCATCGATCTCCAATTCTTCTGGAACGGCCAGCAAGGCGACGACCGCGCGATGGTCGCGAAGATCCGCACCGGGCAGCTCGACGGCGCGACGCTCGCGGGCGCCGGGCTCGGCGAGATCGATCGCCAGGTGCTCGTCTTGCAGCTCCCCGGGCTCTTCCGCGAATGGAGCAAGCTCGACGCCGCGCGGGCGGACATGCGCGGTCGCTTCGACGCGTCGTTCGAGCGCCAGGGATTTCGCGTGCTCGGTTGGGGCGACGTCGGCCGCGCGCACACGATGAGCAAGGGCTTCGCCGTGCGCGTGCCGAGCGACGTGAAGCACCGCCGCACGTTCTACTTGCCCGGCGATCCCATCGCGCCCGTCGTCTTTTCGCTCATCGGCGACGTGACGCCGCGAGAGGTCGCGGTGCCGGAGATCCTGCCGGGCCTCACGAGCGGGAGCATCGACTTGCTCACCGCGCCGCCGCTCGTCGCCGAGCAGCTCCAGTGGGCGAGCCGGCTCGACACGATCGGCGAAGGCGTCGCCGGAATCGGGATTGGCGCGCTCGTCTTCTCGAACGCGCGCTGGAGCGCGGTGCCCGCGGACGCGAAGACGATCCTCGCCGAGACCGGCCGCGTCGCGAGCGAGGCGCTGACGAGGCGCATCCGCGCCGAGGACGACGCCGCCCTCGTGCGCCTCGAAGGCCGCATGACGCACTACGCGCTCGGGCCGTCGGAAAAAGCGGAGTGGGAGAAGCTCTTCGTGGAGACCGCGCGCCGCCTGCGCGGCTCGGTGTTCGACGCGGCCACCTTCGACGAGGCCGTGCGCCATCGCTGACCCGGGGCTCGCAAGGGGCGAGCCTCTCCGGCAGCGTCAAACGCGCTCGAGGAGGCCGGCGGCGCCCATGCCGCCGCCGATGCACATCGTGACGATGGCGCGCTTGCCCTTGCGGCGGCGGAGCTCGTGGGCCGCGGTCGCGACGAGCTTCGCGCCCGTGCAACCCAGCGGGTGACCGAGGGCGATTGCGCCGCCGTTCACGTTGAGCTTCTCCATCGGGATGCCGAGCTCGCGTGCGCAATACACGGATTGGCTCGCGAAGGCCTCGTTCATCTCGATCAAGTCGATGTCGGCGAGCGAGAGCTTCGTCTGCGCGAGGAGCTTGCGGACCGCAGGGACCGGGCCGATGCCCATGATCGCCGGGTCGACGCCGACGCTCGCGAACGCGCGGAAATACGCGAGCGGCGTGACGCCGAGCGCCTTCGCCTTCTCTTCGCTCATCACGAGCGCGGCGGCGGCGCCGTCCGAGAGCGGCGAGCTGTTTCCGGCCGTGACCGAGCCGGTCTGCGTGAACGCGGGCTTCAGCGCGGCGAGGCCTTCCTTCGTCGTGTCGGGGCGGGGGAGCTCGTCGCGCACGAAGTCGAACTCGACGCGCTCGTCGCCGTCGTACTTCACGCCTTTCACCGGGACGATCTCTTCGTCGAAGCGCTTCGCCTCGATCGCGGCGACCGCCTTCTTCTGGCTCGCGAGCGCGAACTCGTCCTGCTGCTCGCGCGTGACGCCGAATTTCTTCGCGACGTTCTCCGCGGTGATGCCCATCGGCGTGTAGACGTCGGGGCACTCCTTCATCGCGCGCGGCGACGCGCTCAGCTTGTTGCCGGTCATCGGCACCATCGACATCGACTCGACCCCGCCGGCGACGACGATGTCGTTGCTGCCGAACGCGATCGAGCTCGCGGCGATCGCGATGGCCTGCAGGCCGCTCGAGCAGAATCGGTTGATCGTGAGGGCGCTCGTCTCGATCGGGAGGCCCCCGAGGAGCGCGGCGACGCGCGCGACGTTGAGGCCTTGCTCGCCCTCGGGCATGGCGCAGCCGAGGACGACGTCCTCGACCATCTCGGGCTTCACGTTCGGCACGCGCGCGAGGAGCGCGGCGATCACCTCGCCGGCGAGCTCGTCCGGGCGCTTCAGCGCGAGCGACCCTTTGATCGCGCGCCCCACGGCGGAGCGAACGGCCTCGGCGATGACGATGTTCTTCATGAAGCCGGACCATAGTGCCGTCCGGGCGGGACGCAAGCGGCGACGGAATTGCGTACCCTCGAGGCGCGTTTCACCTTGGGAGGCCGGATGAGAAGGCTCGCGCGCGTTTTGCTCTCGCTCGTCGCGCTCGCGGCGTGCGGCCGCGCGAAGGCGCGCCCCGATCCCGCTCCGTCCGCCACGCCGTCCACCGTCGCCTCGGCCGCACCGATCCCGCCCGCGCCCCCGCCGACGCTCGCGCTCGTCCTCGCTGGCGCCTCGCCGACGGTGCGCGTCTTCGCGTCGCACGTCTCGGTCTCGAGCGGCGCGTTCCGTGCGTCGGCCGACGGGGACGCTCCGCTCGCGCGCGGCGACGACGCGCTCACCGCGCTCCCGTACGATCCGAAGGCGCAAGATCTCTGGCTCGCCGGATCGTACCCGACCATCTTCGAGTTTCGCCGCGACGACGTGGGCGAGCCTTGCTACGCGATCGATCGCGCCGCCGCGTTCGTTCGAAGCGGCGCGACGTGGACGCCCGTGAAAGGTTTCACGCGTGATCCGATACCGCCGCGCGACGTCGTCGCGTGGGACGGCGGCATGCTCCTCGTCGACTCGCTGATCCCAGCGTGCGGCTGGGCGACGGGCAGCCCGCTCGAGTCTTACGATCACGGCCCCGGCACGACGTTCACGCTCGTCGCGGCCGACGGCAGCATCACGCACCCGTCGCTCGGGCTCGACGCGAATTTCATCGCGCTCGGCGCGAGCAGCACGGGGACGGACCTCGCGCTCGTCGGCACGTTCGGCGACAAGAAGACGGCGACGCGCGACGTCGTCGTGATGCGGCGCCACGGAAACGGCGCGTTCCGCGCGTCGGTGATCGTGCGCGGGACGGGCTTCGGCGTGCAGTCGTCGAGGACCCGCGTTCGCGAATTCGGCGGCGCGGGGCTCGTGCTCCCGCCGCCCGCGCACGACGACGGCTCGCTCGTGAAGGGCGCCCCGGCCGAAGGCGGCGACGAAAAGACGTACAAGGGACACGCGTCGTCGATCTTCGTCGTCACCGACGACGCGGTGACCGAGCGCGCATTCCGCGGCAAATCCGAGCAAGACTGCGTGGCGCGCGACGCCGCGCTCGACGGGCTCGCGGTCGTCGCGGTCGTCGCGTGCCCCGCGTCGACGCGCTTGGTTCGCATCGCCGAGGACGGTGCGCGCAGCGAGATGCCGCTCCCCGGCGCCTCGTGCGAACCGAGCGCGGTCGACCTCCGCGCGCCGGGCGATCTCTGGGTCACGGCGACGTGCGGCGTCTTCCGCCTCGGGCACACGCAGACCCCGCTCCGCGCGCCGTAGTTCGAAGAGGCGTAGGATCCGGCGATGCCCGGAGGAAGCTGCGTCTGCGGCGCGGTCGCGTTCGAGATGCGACCGCCCTACCGCTTTTTTCAGTACTGCCACTGCTCGCGTTGCCGAAAGCGCTCCGGCTCGATCCACGCGGCCAACATCGCGCTACCCGCCGAACAGCTGACGTTCGTCCGCGGCGCAGAGCACGTCCGCCGCTTCGAGCTCCCGACGACCGCGGGCTGGTCGAGCGCGTTCTGCGACCTCTGCGGCAGCGGCCTGCCCTGGAAGACGCGAAACGGCGAAGCGTGGATCGTCCCGAGCGGAGCGCTCGACGACGATCCGATCGAGCGGCCGACGCGCAACGTCCACGTGGCGTCGGGCGCCGCGTGGGAGATTGCCGCCGCGACGCTTCCGAGCTTCGACGACGACGAAGCGCCCCGCTAGTTGCGATCGTGAAATCGGGCTACTCGGCGCACGTCTGAAGGTAAGCGCTTGTCGCAACGCCGGGCACGACCTTTCCATTGCACGTCAACGTTGCTGGCACCGGGGTCGCGGGCGACGGATTTCCGAGCGCGGAGAGGACCCGCTCGGCGGCGTCGACATCGACCGTGTCGACGGAGAGATTCGTCCCACTCCAGAGACAGAAAAACGTGTCCGGCGGAAGCGACGCCGCCGTGCACGGCACGAGACCGGTATCGCCGTCCACGCCGGCGATGTCGATCACGAGCGAGGCATCTCCCGCCGTCACGGCGAGGCTGCAGGGGACCCCTTGCGCAGCATCCGGGACCCTTCCGGCCGTACCCCACGCTGAGAAGTAGTCGAAGTTGGGCCGGCAGGTCTCGCCGAGACACGCCACCCACCCCGGGGCGGCGGTCAAAATGCACACGACAGCAACGCGATGGCGGGTACGCATCGTCAATCCGGTGGCACGCCCGCGCCGAGGTTCGCGAGCGGAATGCGCGCAGCGATCATCCCGAGCAGGAAAGCCGAGACAAGACGGGATGAGATGAGCATCACGTTCCCCTTTCGCGATGACCGCTTATCCAGCAGCGCCGCCACAACCATAGTCACGCCCGGTCTCGATTCGAACAAGCTCAAACGGCCGGAAAACGAGAAATGAGTGCGCTGATGTCGTGCGCGTATGCGTGAGCGTCCAACGCGCACCGCGCATTGGTTTCATTGTCGAAGGAGGCCGCGCTCAGTTCCTAAGCGGTTTGTTGTTCATCAACATGTACTGCATCCGCTCCTGGCTCTTCGGCTCCCCGCACAGGCTCACGAACGCCTCCCGCTCGAGCTCCAGCATGTGCTCCTCCGTCACCTCGTGGCCCGCGCCGCCGCGGCCGCCGCACAAGACTTCGGCGAGCTTGCGGGCGATCTTCGCGTCGTGCTCCGTCGCGTAGCCGCCGGCGACGAGCGTGTCGACCATCATCGAGAGCGTCGCGATGCCGCTCTCGCCGGGGAGCACGTAGGCGCGCGGCGCGGGCGGGTGATAGCCGCCCTCGGCGAGGCCGATCGCGCGGCCCTTCGCCTCGGTGACGAGGCGCGCTTTGTCGAACGAGACCCCGTCGGTCTTGCGGAAATATCCGAACTGCTTCGCCTCGTCGGCGCTCGTCGCGACGCGCGCGAGCGCGATGTTCTTGAAGACTTGGGTCACGTACTCGTACGTGTTGACGTTCGCGCCGTCGGGGATCCCCTCGAGCGCGCGCCAGAGCATGTTCATGTTGCCCGCGCCGCCCGGGATGATCCCGACGCCGACCTCGACCTGACCCGAGTAGGTCTCGGCCGCCGCCTGCACCGCGTCGCACGCCATGCAGAGCTCGAGGCCGCCGCCGAGCGTCATGCTGAACGGCGCGGCCACGACCGGCACGCGCGCGTACTTCATGCGCTGAGTTGCATCTTGCAACGATTTCACGATCGAGCGGATCTGGTCCCAGTTCTGCTGCGACGCCGCCATCACGATGAGGAACAAGTTCGCGCCGACGCAGAAGTGCTCGCCGTCGTTGGCGATCACCATCGCGCGGAAATCACGCTCGGCGCGCGCGGTCGCGTCGTGGAGCATCTGGATGATGTCCGGGTCGAGGCTGTTGGCCTTGGTCTTGAAGCGTGACCCCGAGCACGCCGTCGCCGAGATCCCACGCCTCGGCGCCGTCGTTCGAGAGCACCGCGGCAGCGCCCTTCTTCAGCAGGTCGAACGTCGCGTTGCGCGGGTCGACAGCGCGCTTCACGTATTTCCCGCTCGGGAGGTCGAACACCTCGCCGCCCTTGTAGAATGAGGTCGCGCCGCTCGCGCGCATCTTCTCGATCGACGGCGGGATCGAGACGCCGTCCTTCTTCATGCGCTCGAGCGTCTCGACGAATCCCAACGCATCCCACGTCTCGAACGGCCCGAGCTCCCAGTTGTAGCCCCACTTCATCGCGTCGTCGATCGCGACGACCGACTCCGCGATCTCCGGTACGCGGCGCGCCGCATACGCGAGCGAGCGCGAGATCACCTTCCACGCGAACTGCCCGGCCTTGCCCGGGTCGGCGACGAGCTTCTTCACGCGCTCGCGCGGGTCCTCGATCTTTCCGATCGCCTTGCTCGTCTCCTTGATCGCCGCGTCGCCGCCCTTGGCGCGGTACTCGAGCTTGCGCGGGTCGAACGTCTGGATGTCCTTGCCCGCCTTCTTGTAGAAGCCGCCCTTCGTCTTGTTGCCGAGGAGCTTCTTCTCGACCATCGCGCGGATGAAGTCCGGCACCTTGAAGACGTCGCGCTCTTCGTCGCCCGTGAGCGCCTCGAAGCAGTTGTCGGCGACGTGCACCAGCGTGTCGAGGCCGACGAGGTCCGCCGTGCGGAAGCTCGCGCTCTTCGGGTGACCCATCGGCGTGCCGGTGATGGCGTCCACGTCCTCGGGCTCGAGGCCGACGGAGAGCATCTCGTGGATGCCAAGCATCATCGCGTGCGTGCCGATTCGGTTGCCGACGAAGTTCGGCGTGTCCTTGCCGACCACGATGCCCTTGCCGAGCACGTCCTCGCCGAAGCGCTTGATCGACTCGACCGTCTCCTTCGCCGTCTCCGGGCCCGCGACGATCTCGAGGAGCTTCATGTAGCGGACCGGGTTGAAGAAGTGCATCACGAGGAAGCGCTTCTTGAAGCCGTCGGCGCGGCCCTTCATCATGTCGGCGATGCGCAGGCCGCTCGTGTTCGACGCGACGACCGCGTGATCGGGGAGGATCTTCTCGAGCTTCTCGAAGAGCGCGCGCTTCGGCTCGATCTTCTCGATGATGGCCTCGATGACGAGGTCGCACGACGTGAGCTTGTCGAGGTCCTTCTCGACGTTGCCCGTCGTGACGAGGCGCGCGCGGCCTTTCTCGTAGAACGCGGCGGGGCGCGCCTTGACGGCCTTCTCGAGCCCGCCCTTCGGCGAAATCCTCGATGTCGAGCAGCACGACCTCGAGCCCGGCGTTGGCCATGTGCGCCGCGATGCCGCTGCCCATCACGCCCGCCCCGACGACGCCCACCTTGCGAACCACGAGCTTGCTCATGCCGGCGTCCATACTGAAGAATGAGGCAGGTGCAAGCTCCTTCTCGTGTCAGGCGGCCGCGGGCCGGCGAGGGGAGCGACGGGCCTTGGACGTGACGAGGACGGGGAGCCCGTTCGACGGCGTGATCGTGATGCTCCGCCGCGCGACGCGAACGTCCTGATCGGCGAGGTGCATCTCGACGCGCGGAAGGATCGTCGCGAGCACCATCTTCATCTCGTAGATCGCGAAAGACGCGCCGACGCATTTGCGGAGGCCCCCGCCGAACGGCAAGCAACTCCCACGCGGCCGGCTTGAGCGTGCGGAAGCGCTTCGGCTCGAACGCCGTCGGGTTCGGGTAAAGCGACGGGCGGCGATGCACGAGATAAATCGCGGGCGCGACGAGCGCGCCGCGCGGCAGGTCCCACTGCCCGATGCGTCGCGGCTCCTGCAGAACGCGCCCCACCATCGGGATGACCGGCTGGAGACGCAGCGTCTCCTTGGCGACGTCGTCGAGCAGCTCGAGCTTCGCGATCTTCGCGGGGTCGCCGCCGGCCGACGCGATCTCCTCGCGCATCTCGCCGAGCAGCCGCCGGTTCGGCAGGATCCAGCGGAGCGCCCACGCGAGCGAGGTCGCGGTCGTCTCGTGGCCGGCGACGAGCAGCGTGATGAGCTCGTCGTGCACCTCGTCGTCGCTAGCAGCTCGCCGTCTCGCATCGAGCATCGAGAGCACGTCGGTCCGCGATTTCGCCTGCGCGGCGCGCGCCTCGCGGATCTCGGCGCGGAGCAGCTTGCTCGCGCGATCGCGCAGCCGCAGCCAGCGGCCCCACGGGCTGAGCGGCCCGAGGTCGTGCTGCATGAAGGGAAAGATCATCGGCGGCCACGCGATCGCGTCGAGACTCTTGGTGAGCACGTCGGCGAGATCGCGGAAGCGCGGGCCCTCGGCGACGCCGAAGACCGTGCGCAAGATGACCTTCAGCGTGAGCGACTGCATCGGACGATGCACCGCGAACGTGCGACCGACGGGCATGCCGTCGACGGCGTCGTCGGCGGCCTCGATCATCGCGTCGCCGTACGCGAGCATCCGCTCGCCGTGAAACGCCGGGAGGATCATCTTGCGATGGCGGAGGTGCTGGGCGCCGTCGAGCAAGAGGAGCGAGTTGCGCCCCAGAAACGGCTTGAGCACGACGTTGGCCTCGCCGGCGTGCGCGTCGTCCGGCCCGAACCCGAACACCTCCTTGATGTCCGACGGATCCGAGAGCGCCACGAGCCCGCCGCCCGCGAGCGTGCTCGGCCCGAAGGGCAAGGGCAGGGTGAAGGTGTCGCCGTAGCGGCGCTGCGCCTCGTCGAGCAGCCGAAACGGCGTCCGGATCCAGCGCACCATCGTGAGCATCGCGCTCTGATCGGGACCCGGCGGGAACGGCATGCCGTCGATCACACAGAAAAACGACGCGGCACGGAAGGGAATTCGTCGGCGGACGTTGCATCTTGCAAGCCGCACGGCGACCCAATAAATGTGCGGCCCTGGCACGCACCATGGCCGAATCGACTCCGCCCTCCCGCGCATCCCTCGACGAGGACGTCGCCGACGAGCCCGTCGCCGCGCCGAGCGTGCCGGACGCGTCGCGACCGTCGTCTCGCTTTCGCGACGCGGCGCCGTCGGACGGCTCGCTCAGGAGCCGGCCGCTTCGCCTCATCGATGCGCCGGCGCGCGCGTCGCAGCCGTCGCTCTCCGGCGCGCGCGACGCGCACCCGCCGAGCGAGCCGCGTCCGATCCCTGGGCGCCCCGGCGCCGACGCCGGCCCCGATCGCCCCGCGCGCGTGCAGTTGATCGCCGCGCTCCTCTTGCTTCTCGTGCTCGTCGTCGTCCCCCTTTATTTGTGGCGTCGCCCGCGCGCGGCGAGCAACGACGAGACGAAACCCGTCGCCTCTGCGCTCGTCGCGACCGCGACCGCGACCGCCAGCGCCGAGCCGCCGCGGACCAAGAACGGCGTCACGGTCGGCGACGCGAAGGTGATCGGCTGCCACGATCGCGGCTCGAAGCGCACGCCGGCCGATCAGTGCGATCATCTCCCGGCGGTCGAAGGCGCCTTTTCCAAGGCGATCCTCGATGCGTCGTCGTGCGTTTCGCAGGGCACGCCTGCCGGCGAGATCGCCTTCGTCCTCGACGCGAGCTACGCGCGCCACAAAAGCCCCATGCGCGTGCGCCACGGCCGCGAGGACACGACGCTTCCCGCGAAGGCGGTCGCCGAGTGCGTCGCCGAAGTGCGAAAGTCGCTCGCGTCGATCTCCCTCGACGGGGCGCACGCCCACGCGCGCTACGAGATCGAGATCGACGCGACCTACGGCGCGAAGCCCTGACGCTCGCCGTCGCGGAGTGCGATAGGCTGAGGGTGTGCGGCCATCGACCCTGACGCTCGTCGCCCTCGCCGCGATGCTCGCGTGCTCGTCGTCGGAGCCGGAGGGGGCCTCGTCGTCGCCTATCGTCGGAGGAAAACCCGACGACAGCGCTGGCCCGACGGTCGCGATCCTCCGCTGCACCGGGACGTGTGTATTTTCCCCGTATCTGAACGCGACCGAGATCTGCAGCGGCACGTTGATCGGCCCCAACTTGGTGCTGACCGCCCGTCACTGCGTCGCCCAGGAGCTCGGCGTCGAGGGCGGCGTCCTCTGCTCGAAATCGACGTTCGGCGACGCGTACCCGGCGGACAATTTCGTCGTCACGCCGGCGAAGGACGTCTTCGAGGGCGGCCCCTGGTTCTTCGCGCGCGAGGCCGACGTGACCGGCAAGCCGGGCGATCTCGAGTGCGGCAACGACCTCGCGGTCCTGCACCTGCGGCAATCGTACGTGGGCGCGCCTCCCGCGTCCGTCCGCGTCGCGGCGCCGGCCGTGAAGAACGAGATTTATTCGGCCGTCGGCTACGGCGACGATCTGGCCGGCGGCCTCGGGTACCGCCACCGACGCGACGGGCTGAAAGTGGCGTGCGTCGGCAGCGAGTGCAAGCTGCTCGGCTCGGATCTCGCGCCGCTCGCCGAGCCGACCGAGCTCATGGGCCAGACCGGTTTGTGCGGCGGCGATTCGGGTGGCCCGGCGCTCGACGCGAGCGGCGTCATCCTCGGCGTCACGTCGCGCGGCGCGCCGGGGTGCACCTTCCCGGTCTACTCGCGCGTCGACTCGCACGCCGCGTGGCTGCAAGCGCAGGCGGTCCAGGCCGCGAGCGAAGGCAACTATCCGATCCCCGCGTGGGCGTACGCGACCCTCCCGAGCGACGCGGGCGGTGACGGGGGCGCGGGCGACGCTGCTCCGCCTGCTATCGACGCCTCGCCCGCGCCGACCGTCTCGCCGGAGACCCCTGGCCGAGCGCTCGGCGGCTGCGGCATCGGCGCTCGCGGCGCTCCGCGCGGCGCCGAATTCGCGCTCGTTTTGCTGGGGCTCTTGCGTTTCGTCCGAAGAGGTTCAAAATCCACCTCATGAAGCTTGCCGCCCCCGCGTTCTTCGCAGCCCTGCTCGCGTCCCCCGCGGCGCTCGCGTGCCCCGGCTCCTGCGGGACGTGCTCGAGCTTCGGGAGCTATGTCTCGTCGATCAGCCTCGGCGTCCTCATCGGCGTCGCGACCGTCGGCGTCGAGAAGCTCTTCAAGCGAGCCCGGTGAGGGCGTGCTAAAAAGCCGGCGTTGAAACGCACGCGCCGTCACCTCCCTGTTCTCACCTCTCGCGACGACGTCGACGATCACTTCCGCGACGAGTGCGGCGTGTTCGGCATCTTCGGCCACGCCGAGGCCGCGAACCTCACGTACCTCGGCCTTCACGCGCTCCAGCACCGCGGGCAAGAGTCCGCGGGCATCGTCTCGAGCGACGGCGAGCAGCTCCACCTCCACCGCGCGATGGGCCTCGTCCAAGACGCGTTCAGCGAGGAGACGCTCGCGCAGCTGCCCGGCCGCGTCGCCATCGGCCACGTCCGCTACTCGACCGCGGGCGGCTCGCACATCAAGAACGCGCAGCCCTTCGCCGTCGACTACGCCAAGGGCTCGCTCGCCGTCTGCCACAACGGCAACCTCACCAACGCCGACGAGGTCCGCGAGGAGCTCGAGCAGCGCGGCTCGATCTTCCAGTCGTCCGCGGACACCGAGGTGCTCGTCCACCTCGTCGCGATGAGCCAAGAGATCTCGATCGAGGACCGCATCGGCGCGGCGCTCGCGCGCGTTCAGGGCGCGTACTCGCTCCTCTTCCTCACCGAGGACACCATGGTCGCGGTGCGCGACCCGATGGGCATTCGTCCGCTCTGCCTCGGCATCCTGCCCGGCAGCGGCTCGTCCGGCTCCGCGTCCGCGCCGCGATGGGACGCGCACGTCGTCGCGAGCGAGCCGACCTCGTTCGATCTCATCGGCGCCGAGTACGTCCGCGACGTCGAGCCGGGCGAGATGATCGTCATCGACGCGTCGGGCCTCCGCTCGTCGCGCCTCCCGGCGAAGGCGGACCCCCATTTTTGCGTGTTCGAATACGTGTACTTTGCAAGGCCGGACTCGCACTTCGGCGGGCGGAGCGTCTACGAGGTGCGCAAGGCGCTCGGCGAGATGCTCGCGGTCGAGCATGGCATCGACGCCGACGTCGTCATCCCGGTGCCCGACTCGGGCGTCCCGGCAGCGGTCGGCTACGCGGCCGCGCGGAAGATCCCGTTCGAGATGGGCCTCATCCGCTCGCACTACGTCGGGCGCACCTTCATCGAGCCGCAGCAGTCGATTCGTCACTTCGGCGTGCGCCTCAAGCTGAACCCGGTCGAGCCGGTGCTGAAGGGCAAGCGCGTCGTCGTCATCGACGACTCGATCGTGCGCGGCACGACCTCGCGAAAAATCGTGAAGATGGTGCGCGACGCCGGCGCGCGCGAGGTGCACCTCCGCATCTCGTCGCCGCCCACGCAGTGGCCCTGCTACTACGGCATCGACACGCCGACGCGGCGCGAGCTCATCGCCTCGAGCCACAGCCCCGCGGAGATCGCGCGCTACGTGACCGCCGACTCGCTCGGCTACCTCTCGCTCGACGGCATGCTCAAGGCGGTCGCCGGCCCCGGCAACGAGGCGCGCGGCTTCTGCCACGCCTGCTTCTCGGGCGAGTACGCGATTCCGTTTCGCGCGAACAGCGGCGCACACAAGAAACAAATGCGCTTGGTCGGCGTGTAGTCTCCGCGTTCGTGCGCGTCGCGATCGTCGGCCTGGGAACCGCAGGGGCGGCGAGCGCGCTCTTCCTGTCGCGCGCGGGCCACGCCGTGACGCTCTTCGAGCGAGTGCCGGAGCCGGGCCCGGCCGGCGCGGGCATCATGATGCAGCCGTCGGGGCTGCTCGTCCTCGAGCGGCTCGGGTGCGCGGGGCCGATCCTCGAGCGAGGCTCGCGCGTCGACTCGCTCGTCGCGACGACGACGTCGGGCAGGCGCGTCCTCCATTTGCGCTACGCCGACCTCGCGCCCGAGCTCTACGGCCTCGGTCTCCACCGCGGCGTCCTCTTCGAGACGCTCTTCGGCGCGGTCGCGGCGAGCGCCGTGGACCTCCGCCTCGGCGTCGAGGCCCGCGGGCTCGCGGGAGGTCGCATCGTCGACGCGCGCGGTCGCGCGCACGGCCCGTTCGAGCTCGTCGTCCTCTGCGACGGCGCGCGCTCGCACGTGCGCGACGCGCTCGCGGCGCTCGCCAAGATCGTCCGCCCGTACCCGTGGGGCGCGCTCTGGTTCATCGGAGCGTCGCGCCGCGAGTCACGCGAGCTCTCGCAGCACGTCGAAGGCACGCGGCGGATGGTCGGCGTGCTCCCCACGGGCCGAGGCGTCGCGAGCCTATTTTTCAGCGTCGCCGCGAGCCGTCGCGACCAGGTCGTCGCCGCGGGCCTCGACGCGTGGAAGCGCGAGACCGTCCGCGTCGCGCCCGTCGCCGAGGAGCTCGTCGACCAGATCGCGAGCTTCGATCAGCTCACGTTCGCGTCGTACTACGACGTCGCCATGCCGCGCTGGCACGCGTTCGCGGGTGGTGCACGCGTGGTCGTCCTCGGCGACGCCGCGCACGCGACGAGCCCGCAGCTCGGCCAAGGTTGCAACCTAGCGCTCTGCGACGCCGCCGCGCTCGCCGACGCGCTCGCGACCTCGCCCGACGTCGACGCGGCGCTCGACGACTACAGCCGCGCGCGCCGCGCCCACCTCGCGTTCTACCAGCTCGCGACGCGCGCGCTGACGCCGCTCTTCCAGAGCGATCTCGTGCCGCTCGCCCTCGCGCGCGACTGGCTCACGCCGCTCGCGACGCGCCTGCCGTTCGTGCGTCGCGAGATGATCCGCGCGATGGCCGGCACGAAGACCGGCTGGCTCTCGGGCTCGCGCGAGACGCGGATGCCCGCGTCGCAGTGACTCCGCGCCGTGGCTCCTACTTGCAGGTCGCCGGGTCGACGACCGTGCACTTGCCGCTCAAGCAGAGCGCGGGCGGCGTGCAGAAGGGGCCGTTGGTCGCATCGCACGCTGCGCCGTCGGCGGCGGCGGCGGCGCACGTGCCTTGGAGCGTCTTCTGGTCGATGTTCATGCACGCGCCGAGGACGCCCGCGCCGGCTCCTCCGCCGGTGCAGGCGGTGAGAATCGCCGGTCGTCGAGTCGTAGCCGCACGCCGCGTTGGGCCCGGCGAATTTCACCGCGACGCAGCGTGTGCCTTTCGGCGTGCACCAGTAGCCGCTCGCGCCGTCGCAGAGCGACTTGCCGGGCGTCGGGTCGCACGCGGAGCCCGCGGCGAGCGGCGTCTGGCAGGTCGTGCCGTTGCAGATCAAGCCTCCTTGGCAGGGGACGATCGGCGCCTTGGTCGAGCACGTCGCGCCGGACGCGGCGGGCGCGATGCACACGCCGCCGCTCGTGCCGGCGGCGCACACGAGGCCGTCCTGACAATCGTTCGTCGATTGGCACGCGGCGCCCGCGGCGGCCGGCTCGATGCACTTGCCGCAGCCGGTCGTTCCGTCGATCTGGCAAACGCTGCTCGCGCACTGGCCCGCGGTTCCGCACGCGGAGCCGTCGGAGAGTTTTCCGAGCTCTTTTCGTTTGCAGTCGGCCGCCGGAACGTTGTCGAGGGCGTCGCCGCAGCTGAGCGTCGCGTAGGCGACCGAGCACTTCTCCGCGAAGTCCGGCGTGTCGGCGGTGTCCTTGAGGGCGAGCGACTGCTCGCAGGAGGAGGTCGTGCGCGACGCGCAGGTCGTCGCGTCGCCGTAGACCTCGGACACGACCGACGAGGCGCACTGCGCCGCCTTGTCGCAGACCGCTTTCGCCAAGTCGGTGCACGCTTGCGTCGGGCTCACCGACGAGCACGCGACGACGGCAGCCGCGCCAGCGGCGGCGAGCCAAGCCAAGACATTTTTCGAGCGCATGGTCACATCTCCGAATAAACGCGAAGCGAGCGAACGAGCCCGCTGTCCCCTCGTTGCAGCACCAGCAAGCCGACGCGCGAGCCGCCGAAGGTCACCTCGAGCGCGCACGTCTGTCCGTTGTCCGCGACCCCGGTCACGGCGAGCGGCTTGGGCAGCACGCGCGCCGCCGCGTCGCGCGGGTGCTCCACGCCGAGCGCGTCGCGAATCCCGCTGCTCTCTTGCTCGAAGCACGAAGCCGCCGCGCCCGCGTCTTGCTTCGCGATCGCCGCGACGAGGTCCGCCGCGAACGAAGGCACCGCGCCGACCGGCGCTTCGAACGCGCTCGGCCCGCGTGACTCGACGCCGAGCACGCTCGTGGCGCAGAAGACGCGCAGCGCGACCTCGCGCTCGCGCCGCCGCTCCATGAGCAGCGCGATCGGCATCGAACGGTGATGCCCGTCGATCCGCACCTCGAGCGTCCCCTCGGTCACGTCGCGGTCCGCGCCGACCACGGTGATCGTCCGATCGTAGACGGCCTCGCGTTGGTTCAAAAAGCGCGTCCACTCGATGAGCCGCTCGCGCAGCGGATCGAGCCCGGCCGCCTTGCCGAAGATGGGATCGTCGAGCTCGGCCTTGTCGCCGAGCCTCCGCATCAGCGGCTCGATCATCTCGGCGAGCACCGCCGAAAAAAACACCTCGCAGAGCCGGCCGCGCAGGCTCGACGGCGGAAGCTCTTGGTCGTCCCCGTTTTTTGGCCCGTGCCGCATCTCGACCTCGACGATAACATGGAGTCCCATGCTGCAAGTACCTCCCGAAGTCAGCGTCTACGAAGTGTCGCCGCGTGACGGCCTGCAGAACGAAAAAGCCACCGTCCCGCTCGGCGAAAAGCTGCGCCTGCTCGAGGCGCTGACGGCGGCGGGCCTGCGCCGGATCGAGGCGACGAGCTTCGTTTCGCCCAAGTGGATCCCCCAGCTCGCTGACGCCGACGACGTCGCGCGCGCGCTGCCGCGCATCGCCGCCGGCCGCGCCGTCTCCTATTCGGCGCTCGTGCCCAACGCGCGCGGCCTCGAGCGCGCCAAGGCGGCTGGGATGACCGAAATCGCCGTCTTTCTCAGCGCCAGCGAGACCCACAACCAAAAGAACGTGAACAAGTCGATCGCCGCGACGCTCGCCGCGTTCGAGGACACGATCGGCCCCGCGCGCGCCGCGGGCATGCGCGTCCGCGGCTACGTCTCCACGGTGTGGGGGTGTCCCTACGAAGGCGCCGTCGACCCGAAGAAGGCTCTCGCGATCGCGCAAAAGCTCCTCGCGATGGGCTGCTATCAAATCTCGCTGGGCGACACCATCGGCGTCGGCACGCCCGTCCAGACCCAAAAGCTCATCACGATGATGCTCGCCGAAATCCCGGCCGCCGCGCTCGCGATGCACATGCACGACACCCGCGGCACCGCCCTGGCGAACATCCTCGCCGGCCTCGACCTCGGCATTCGCGATTTCGACGCGTCGGTCGGCGGCATGGGCGGCTGCCCGTACGCTCCCGGCGCGGCCGGCAACGTCGCGACCGAAGACTTGGTCTATATGCTCGAGGGGATGGGCGTCTCGACCGGCGTCGACCTCGAGCGCTTGGTGGAGGCCGGCCGAGCGGCCGAAAGCATCGTCGGCCGCCCGCTTCCGGGTAAAGTCCACCAGGCCGGCGTCCGCAGCCTGCGGGCGTGATTTTCGAAATTGAAAAGTCGCCTTTGAAACGGACCTTGCAAACATGAAAGCGGTTCTCGCGGAAAATGGGTTTTTTTGCTTGGCATGCTCCTCGCTAAGGAGTGGGGTCAGGCATCGTGCAGGACGGCTCTCCCCCCCGGGCCACTGCGCGATGCCACTTTTCTTTAAGCTCCTCGTGGTCCTGGCGGTCGGCTGCAACCACGCCCCGGAGGAGCCCCGCGCCGACCGGGCGGCGGTGACCGCGACCGCAGGGTCCGCCGTCACGACGAGCTCGACCGCGAGCGTCGCGCCGGCCGCGGCGGCCAAGTGCGTCATCCCGCTCGCGAGCGTCGCCCCCGCGGTTCCGCCGGCCGCCGGCGCGAGGTGCCCGGCCGACCCGCAGGGGCGCTTCAAGCTCGCGCGCGCGCGTGTCGTCTTCCCCGACGCAGGCGTCTCGGTCGACGCGGAGCTCGCGCGCAGCGACGCCGAGAACGAACGCGGCCTCATGTACCGCCAGAAGATGGGCGAGGACGAGGGAATGTTCTTCTTCCTCGGCGACCGGCGCGTGCAGACCTTTTGGATGCACCATACATGCATCCCCCTCGACATGATCTTCGTCGACGACGACGGCACGATCGTCGGCATCGTAGAGGACGCGCCCGTGCTCGACGACGGGCCGCGGCAGGTGAGCTGCCCGTCCCGCTTCGTGCTCGAGGTGAACGCCGGCTGGTCGCGCCGCCACCACGTTCAGCCGGGCCAGCGCCTCGTCGTTCCGAGCTGAAATCTGCTAAGGAGACGGCGCATGAAACGTCGCGTCGTCATGCTCGCCGCGGGCCTCGTCCTTTCGTGCCGCACCGAAGCCGCGCCGGAGCCGCGTCCGGATCCGCAAACGCAGCCGCAGACGGGGAGCGCGGTCGGTCTCGCGCCGCCGCCGCAGGGGCCGAACCCGTGCACCGGCAAAGCGCACGCGGCCGCTGTCCCGGTCTCGCCGGACGATCCGGACCACGGTCACTTCGATCTTCAGGACGCGACCAAGGGGCTGCCCGCGGGCAGCAGGCTCGAGGCGACGATTGAGACGTCGCACGGCACGCTCAAGTGCACGCTGCTCGACGACAAGGCGCCCATCACGGTCGCGAACTTCGTCGGCCTCGCGCGCGGAACGCGCCCGTGGAAGGACCCGAAGAGCGGCCAGTGGGTCACGCGCCCCGCTTACGACGGCACGACCTTCCACCGCATCATCAAGGGCTTCATGATCCAGGGCGGAGACGCGGCGGGCACGGGCGCGGGCGAGCCGGGCTACGTCGTTCCCGACGAGGTCTGGCCGTGCGCGCACCACGATCGCGCGGGGCTGCTCTGCATGGCGAACCGCGGCCCCAACACCAACGGCGCGCAGTTCTTCATCACCGACGCCGCGGCCGCGCACCTCGACAGCGGCTACACGATTTTCGGCGAGTGCGGCCCCGAGTCGGTGATCCACATGATCGCCGGGGTCCCGACGGGCGCGATGGATCGCCCGACGTCGCCCGTCACCATCAGGAAGGTGACGATCTCGCGCGCGCCCTGAAATCGGCGTCTCAGTGCTGAAACGTGCCCACGAGCTTGCCCTCGGCGAGCACGTGGCCCGCCATCGCCTTGTCGAGGTCGGCGCGCTTGTCGCTCGGGCGCAGCGAGAGCTTGGTGTCGAGGCCGTAGACCTCGAAGCGGTAGTGGTGGAGCTGGGCCTTCGGCGGGCAGGGCCCGCTGTAGCCCTGGCGATCGAAGTCGTTCGTGCCGGACTCTCCGCCCGCGAGACCGCCGTTGCCGCCGGCGCCGAGCGCGCGCGTCTCCGGCGCGATGTTCCAGGCGATCCAGTGGGTGAACGTCCCGCGCGCGGCGTCGGGATCGTCGACGACGATCGCGATCGACTTGGTCTCGTCCGGCACCGACGTCCACGACAGGTCCGGGCTCTGGCCGGCGCCGTCGCACGTGAACGCGGCCGGGATCGGCGACCCCTGCGGAAATGCCGACGACGTCACGACGACGTTCATCGCGGCCTTTCCGGGCGGCGGCGACGGCGAGACGCTCGCGCTCTTGCACCCGGCGACGATCAGCGCGGCGGCGACCGCGAAGGCAACGTGTCTCATGGGCGTTCTCCTCGTTGTCGTTCGAGCTCGTGCTTCGAGTGCGCGCAGAACACGCGGACGTCCCCGTGCCCCGCGGCGAGCTCGCGCAGTCGGTCTTGGTTGTGGCGCCGCGCGCGATCGTCGACCGCGATGGCCTGCTGAAAAACTCGCAGACCGAAGGGCGCGCTCTTCTCGGGGGTCATCTCGTCGTGGTGGAAGTATGCGTCGCCGCAGTGGAGGAGCCAGCCCGACGCGGTCCGCACGGCGACCGCCGCGTGCCCGCGGGTGTGGCCCGACAGCGGGACCAGCAGGACGTCTGGCTCGTCCTCGGCGAGCGCGCGCACGGCGTCGAAGCCCTTCCACGTGTCGCCCGCGACGTCGTGCGTCTTCCATTTCGGCGCGTGCGTGAAATGCGACGGCACGTAGCGGCGTCGCTCGTTCATCGTCGGGCGCGCGTGCGCCGCGTCGTGCTCGGCGCGCATGACGTGAACCTCGGCTTCGGGGAAATCCGAGATGCCTCCGGCGTGATCCACGTCGAGGTGCGTGCAGACGACGTGCCGCACGTCGCTCTTCCGATAGCCGAGCTTTTCGAGTTGCCGCGCCGCGGTGGCGTCCCTCTCGCGGGGCGGCCGCATGAAGGCGAGAAACGGCCTCGGCGCGCGCATGCGCTCGAAATCGGCCTCGGCGAAGAGCCCGGTGTCGACGAGCACGAGCCCGTGCTTCGTCTCGACGACCATGCAGTGGCACACCATCTCGGGCGAGTCGCCGAGCGTGAACGCCGCGCGCGGACAGAAGCTGATGGCGCTGAAGTGTTTGGCCAGCATTTCCGATTAGTCCTCCTGGTAGAGGATGCGCTGCGACGCGTCGCGGAAGTAGAAGCGATCGAACTTCGAATGGTCGAACGTGATCGCGCCGAAGAGGTTCCACGCGACGCCCCACGCCGCGAGCGTCTTGAAGGTGCGCGTCAGCGGTCGCGCCCCGAGCGCGAGCGCGACGAACAGGAAAATCGAGTAGTCGTTCGAGAACCGGTAGCTGAACTGGCGCCAACCGCTGTTCTGGTAGAGCAGATCCATCGCCGCCGGCCCGAGCGCCGCGAGCAGCGCGACGTCGTGCCAGAAGCTCCGTTTCTTCGGCCAGAGCAGGTAGAAATAAATCGGCGTCACGAACCAGAGCGCGAGGCCGTGCTCGTTGATCTGGAAGGGGGCGCTGCCCGGCGGCGCGTCCCTCGGCGCGAGGAAGGGGAGGATCGTGAAGACGACGCCGAGGTTCTTCGGGAGGTAGTGGTAGCCGAAGAGCCCCCAGCGTTGCATGCGCGCGTGCCACGCGACCGTGAGGTACTCGTGGCCGAACGCGGTCGGGCTCATGCGCCCGTACTTCTCGAAATTCATCCACGTCGCGAACGCCATGCACGCGAGGAGCGGGACCGAGAACGCGGCGAGCTTCTTGGCGAGCACGCCCTTGTCGGCGCGCACCCACGTCCGCTCGATGCGCTCGAGGAGGCTCCCCTCGGTCACCATCCCTTCTTTGCAGGATACACGTATCGCCTCGAGCCCGAAGAACACCGACGCGAGGATGACGTGCGGCCGTGTGAGGAACATGAAGCCCATCATCAAGCCCGCGACCCACGGCTTCTCCGCGTCGATCGCGTAGAGCAGGTAGATGCCGAGCAGCCCCGCCGCGACGATGTGGTGCGCGAACCACGTCGTGCCCTCGACCGCCGTGAAGAAGTAGACGGTGCCGAACGCGTAGAGCAGCGACAAGAAGACGTTCTCGCGCTCGCTCCGCGGCGAGACGCCCTTGCGCCTGAATTTCTCGAGGACGAGAAAGAGCATCGCCGGCGCGATGCCGGAGAGCCAAATCATGAACTGCCCGTCCTGGAACGCCTCCGCGCTGCCTGCGAGCGCGACGAACGGGAACATCAGCATCGCCGTGAACGGCGGGAAGGAGATGTACCACTTGGCGTTGGGCGAGTTCGGCGGGAACCGCGCGAAGTCGTTCATCTGCGAGTACCCGGCCGGACCTTTGTAGAGGTCCTGGTGCCCGTGGGCCCACGCGTCGGCGAGCTGCGCGTAGTGGTTGTAGGGCGTGTGCTCGGTGAGCCGCTGCGGGCCGGCGACGATCGCCATGACGACCACGACGACGACGTAGACGCCGAGGGCGACGAGGAGCCTGCGACGCTTCGTTTCGGGCTCGAGCCAGCTCTTCTTCTTTTCGTCGGTCATGCGACGCGCCCGACCCTACTACACCTTGGTCGGCCGTCCGAACCGCGAATCCGGTTACGCGCTTCGGGCTCGGATTGGGACGTGCACTTCGCAGGCGCGTGCGCAAATCGCGGTGTTTTCGCGTGTCGCCGCATGGCATGCATGTTGAAGACTGACACGCCGAACCCTCGCGGCGAAGCCGCGGACCAGGTGACCATGGCGATGACAATCCCCGCGAGTCTCGAGCCCAGCAGCACGCGCGATCCGCGCACGCACGTGATCCTCGCGAAGAGCATCTACAAAGAGCTCCGCGCGAACGGCTACGACGAGACGTCGATCCTCGGCATCGCGTCCGAGCTGCTCGGGATGATCGCGTCCGACGTCCGCGCCAAGCGCGGCTGAGCGCCGCGACTGCGAAAAGTTCGCTGTTACGTTGACACGGCTCCGTACAACCCTCCACAATCGCGCGTGAAGTTCACCGACTCGCGAGCGGCGAGTACGAGGGTGCATGTTCACGATCGTCATCAGCGAGAAAGGGGGAGCCGAGCGTAGGGAGACGTTCGACAAGAACGAGATCAACGTTGGCCGGGTGCAGGGTAACGACCTGATGCTCCCGAAGGGCAACGTCTCCAAGCATCACGCGCGGCTGCTCTATCGCGACGGGCGCTTCATCGTCACCGACCTCAAGAGCACGAACGGCACGTACGTGAACGGCCGGAAGATCGCGCAAGCGACCATCGTGCGAGAGGGCGACAAGATTTACATCGGCGACTTCATCCTCCGCATCGACGGAGGCGCCGCCGCCGGCACCGAGGCCGAGCCGCCGCCGCCCGATCAGCAAGGCGCGCCGCCTCCGCCGATGGGCGCGCCGCCGCCCATGGCGCAGCAGTCTCCGATGGGAGGCCCGCAAGGCGCCTACGGTCCGCCGCCGGGATTCGCGCCGCCTCCGCCTGCGCCGATGCCGGTCGCGCCGACCGGGACGCCGCTCGGTCCGCCGGTCGTCGCGCCCGTGGCTCCGCAGCCCATGATGACGTCGCCCGCGCCGCCGCCGCCCATGCCGCTGCCGCCGGGGATGCCGCCGATTCCGCAGCCGTCGCCCGCGCAGATGGGCGCGATGCCGACGCCGGGCGCGATGCAGCCGCAGCGCTTCCCCGGTCAGATGCCGCCGCTCCCGCAGCAGCCGCAGCCGTTCCCCGGTCCGCAAGGCGTCCCGCCGCAGCCCGCCGTACCGCGCGCGGGCGAGTCGCAGGGCGTCAGCCACTATCCGCTCGAG
The DNA here is from genome assembly GCA_963731595.1 of uncultured delta proteobacterium. Classification (GTDB taxonomy): domain Bacteria; phylum Myxococcota_A; class Polyangia; order Polyangiales; family Polyangiaceae; genus DASXHD01. The sequence goes on along the minus strand of CAVSWE010000006.1, from coordinate 355,507 downwards.
CGCGATCCCGACGAGTCCGACGCGGGCCAGCAGCAACAGCAACAGCAGAGCGGCGCGCGCGTTCCGGCGCCTCCGCGCGTGCCCACGCTCGGCAGCGCGGGGATGCGCGGGACGCTCGCGATGGGGAACTCGCCTCAGGCGCCCCAGGTGGGCCAGCAAGTGCAGGTCCAACGGCCTCCGTCGATGCCGCCGCAGCCCGCCCCGCCGGCGCGCACGTCGCAGCCGGCCTCGGCGCCGTCTCGGCTCCCCCCGCGCGAGACGCCGCAACAAGCGGGTCGCAGGCTCGCGCTCGGGTCGCTCGTCGACAACGTCGTCGAGGCGCTCGGCGACGCGTCGCTCATTCGCGGGGCGTCGCTCACGGCCGACGTCGTCTCGAAGATCGAGAAGCTCGCGACCGACCAAGCCAAGGCGATGAAGGACGGCGGCGAGGTGTCCGACGGCGTCGACATCGAGCAGGTGAAGGCCGACGCGATCCGAGAGCTCACCGGGCTCGGCGCCATCGCGCCGCTGCTCGAGGACGACGAGGTCGCCGAAATTTACTGCCTGCGTCACGATCAGCTCGTCGCCGTGCGCGCCGGCGCCGTCGTGCTCGGCGAGGCGAGCTACACGAGCGACGCGGCGCTCGGCCGCGCGATTGAGCGTCTGGCCGCGACGTCCGGGCAGCCCGTTCGTCCCGACGAAGCGTTCGTCGACCGCCGCATCGCGAAGGGCGCGCACATGCTCGCGTTCCGTCCGCCAGCCTCGGCGGCGCACGCGATCGTCGTTCGCAAACGGCGTAAGGTCGAGATGTCGCTCGAGGACTTCGTGCGGCTGTCGGCCGTCTCGCGCTCGATGGCGACCTTCCTCGAAGGGTGCCTCCAGGCGCGCGCGAACATCCTCGTCTGCGGCTCGACGCCGAGCGCTTCGTCGATGTTCGTCGGCGCGCTCGTCGCCGCGGGCACCCCCGGCGACCGTGTCGCGGTGCTCCAAGACGAAGAAGAGTTCGGCATCGCGCACGGCCAAGTGCTTCGCCTCGCGGTGTCGTCCGGCATGAGCGCGGACGCGCAGATCCGCGCCGCGGCGCGCATGCGCCCCGAGCGTCTCGTCGCGCCGAGCATGAGCGGCGTGCTCGCGGGCGCGGTGCTCGAGGCCATCGGCGGCGGCGCCGAGGGCGTCATCGCCGCGGTGACCGCGCCGTCGCTGCGCCAGGGGCTCTCGCGCCTCGGGGGGCAGCTCCTCATGGCGCGTCCGGGCCTCGCGAGCGACGCCGCGCGCGAGCTCCTCGGCGAGGCGTTCGACATCGCCGTCGAGATCCACATGCTCCCCGACGGCCGCCACCGCGTCGCGCGCGTCTCCGAGCTCGCGGGCGCCGACAGCAAGGGCGTCGTCTCGCGCGACATCTTCGTCGCGTCCGACGGCAGCGGCGGGGAGAGCCACGCGGCGACCGGCGTCGTGCCGCGCGTCGTCAACGAGTTCGCGATGCGCGGCGTCCGCGTCGACACGAACCTCTTCAAGAAATCGCGCTGACTCTTCGTGATTTGGGCCACCCCGGACCGAGGTCCGGGGCAGGCAAGAAGAAGTCCGCCTTCGGGCGGACTCACACCTTGCGCGCCGTTCCATCCCGATCTTCGCCTACCCTGGACCTTGGTCCGGGGTGGCCCAAAAACTCGGTCAGCGCTTCTCCACGAAGAGCGTCTGGAGCGCGTGGCCGATCGTTCCGCGCGAGTCGAAGATCCGAGCGCGCGCGGTGCCGACGCCGACGCTCGCGATCTGGGTCTCGGCGCGCATGCCCACCCACTCGCCGTCGGGCGGACGCATCAACGAGACCGTGAGGTTCACCGGCACGAAGAGGAACCGCCGAACGTCCAGCTCGGCGCTGATGCCGTTCGCCGAGTCGATCATCGCGAGCACGCGCGCGAGCGGTGTCGGCTCTTCGCCCTCGACGATGCCCACGCGGAGCCTCGTCCACGTCGCGGCCGGGCCGATTTCGGCGAAGTGACCCTCGGCGAAGCGCCACTCGAGCGCGTCGCCGTAACCGAAGCGCGGCACCTCGGCGAAATACGTCGACGTCGCCTCCGCGGGCATCGGCGGGACGGGCTCGTCCGTGCGGACGTCGGGCGCGCGGCCGGGCTGGGTCGCGAGCAGCCACGCGCTGGCGCGCGCGCGCGGCTTTCCGGCGACCGTCGCGAGCGCCGAACGGAGCTCGATTCTTTTTTCCGGGGCGATCGATCGAGGTCGTCACGTCGAGCGTCGCGACCGGAACCGGGGAGAAGAAATCGAGCGAAAAATGGGCGACGCGCAGGGCGCTCCCCGCCTCGAGCCGCGTGCCGAGGAGCGCGGCGACCGGACCGCCGTGCTGAAGCCGCGGATCCCACGGGCCGACGGTCGAGTCGCTCGCTACGTACTGCTCACCGTCCGGCGTTTTCGCCGTCCCGCCGTCGACGCGACGGTAGAAGTCGCTCATTCCGCCGACGCGGACTCTTCGGCGCGCTTGACCATCTTGCGGTGGGTCATGCGCTTCTTCAGCGGGCCCATGTGGTCGATCATGAGGACGCCCTGGAGGTGGTCGTACTCGTGCTGAACGGCGATCGCGAGCAGTCCTTCGGCCTCGAGCTCGAAGGTCCGGCCGTCGCGATCCTGGGCGCGCACGCGGACCTTCGCCGCGCGGTCGATCTCTTCGCTCACGCCGGGAAAGCTGAGGCAGCCCTCGCTCCAGGTGAGCTCGCCCTCGCGCTCGAGGATCTCGGGGTTGATGAAGACGCGGAAATCGCTGGGCTCGCCCTCGTCGGCCGTGTCGACGACGAAGATCTGAACGCTCTCGCCGATTTGGGTCGCGGCGAGACCGACGCCGGGGGCGGCGTACATCGTCTCGGCCATGTCGTCGACGAGCTTCTTCACCTCGTCCGTGACGGCCTCGACGCGCTTGCCCTTCTCGCGAAGGCGCGGGTCCGGGTAGTGCAGAATCGTGCGAATCACGATGAAGACAATCTAACTCATTCTTCGGGGTAAACCAGCCGGCCGAAGACGTGGGCGTCGCTGCCGCAGACCTCCCAGGCCGGGTTCGCGATGCGGGGGGCTTTGCCGGGGACGTCGGGGCCGGCCCAGTCGACCGCGCCCGGCCGGCCGCGCGGGCCGAGCAAGATCGGCGCGATGAAACAGTGGAGCTCGTCCACGAGGCGCGAGGCCAAGATGCTGCCGGCCAGCTCGGCGCCGCCTTCGATCATGAGCCAGACGATGCCCCGCTGCGCGATCGCCTGCAGCGCCGCGGTCGCGTCGACGCGGCCCTCGGCCGTGACGGGCGTGCGCATGACCTCGACGCCGTGCGCGACGAGCTCGGCCTCGAGATTGCTCGGCGCGTCGGGGCTCGTGAGGACGATGGTGGGCGTGTCGGCCGCGGTCTGGACGAGGCGCGACTGGAGCGGGGTGCGCAGCTGCGTGTCGAAGACGATGCGCGTCGGGCTCGTGCCGGGCGTGTCGCGGACGGTGAGGCGCGGGTCGTCGGAGAGGACGGTGCCGATGCCGACGCCGACCGCGTCCGCGGCGGCGCGCAGGGCGTGGACGCGCGCCCGCGAGTCGGGCCCCGTCACCCAACGGGATTCACCGGTGCGCGTCGCGATGCGGCCGTCGAGCGACAGGGCGAGCTTGAGCGTCACGTACGGGAGGCCCAGCGTCACGAACTTGTTCCACGGCGCGATGACCGTCTCGCACTCTTCTTTGCGGACGCCGGTCACGACCTCGACCCCGGCCGCGCGGAGGCGCGCGATGCCGCCGCCCTCGACGTGCGGATTCGGGTCCTCGGTGCCGACGACGACTCGCGTGATGCCGGCGTGGATGATCGCCTCGGTGCAGGGCGGCGTGCGGCCGACGTGGTTGCAGGGCTCGAGCGTCACGTAAAGGGTCGCGCCCTTCGTGTGGCCCTTGGCCGCGCCGATCGCGACGACCTCGGCGTGATCGAGGCCCGCGCGCTCGTGGAAACCCTCGCCCACGATCTCGCCTCCGCTGACGACGACCGCGCCGACGTGCGGGTTCGGAGACGGGTGGCCGCCGCGCGCGAGCTCGATCGCGCGGCCCATGAATTCTTCGTCGGTCTTCATTCGGGGGGCTTGTCGCTCTTGATGCGGTCGAGCTCCTTCTGGAACTCGGCGATGTCGCGGAAGGAACGATACACGCTCGCGAAGCGGACGTACGCGACCTCGTCGAGCTCGCGCAGTCGCAGCATGACTTTTTCGCCGAGCAAGTCCGCCGAGACCTCGCGCTCGCCGCTCTCCATGAGCTCTCGCTCGATCGAGTCGACGGTCTGCTCGATGCGCTCGCGGCTGATCGCGCGCTTGTCGCACGCCTTGCGAATCCCGCCGAGGAGCTTCTGGCGGTCGAACGGCTCGCGACGCATGTCTTTCTTCACGACGAGCGGCAGCACGTCCTCGACGCGCTCGTAGGTCGTGAAGCGCCGCGCGCACTTCTCGCATTCGCGCCGGCGGCGAGTGACGTCACCCGACGCGCCGAGCCGCGAGTCGATCACTTTGCTCTCGAGATGCGTACAGAAGGGGCACTTCATGAGAGAGGGAGATCAGAAGAATCACTTGGGAATGGCGATCGGCGAGGCCCGGGCCGCTCGAGCCGCCGCGTCCGGCGGAGCTCCACGAAAAGTCTTCTGAGCTTTGATCTTCCTGGTTCTCTCTCCGTTCATCCTTCGAAGCGGGAGAGGACGAGCGAGCAGTTGGTGCCGCCGAAGCCGAACGAGTTGTTGACCACGTGGCGCAGCTTGCGCTCTCGCGCCTCGTGCGGGACGTAGTCGAGCGTGCAGTTCGGGTCGGGGTCGTCGAGGTTGATCGTCGGCGGGATCTTGCCGTCGTGGATGGCGAGGGCGCAGATGGCGCTCTCGAGCGCGCCGGCGGCGCCGAGCAAGTGACCGGTCATCGACTTCGTCGAGCTGACCCAGAGCTTCTTGCTGCGCGCGTGCTCGCCGAAGACCGCCTCGATCGCGCGCGACTCTTCGACGTCGCCGACCGGCGTCGACGTGCCGTGCGCGTTGACGTAGTCGACGTCGTCGGGGTCGATGCCGGCGTCCGCGAGCGCCATGCGCATCGAGCGCTGCGCGCCTTCGCCGTTCGGCGCGGGCTGCGTCAGGTGATGGGCGTCGCTCGACGCGCCGTAGCCCGTGAGCTCGGCGTAGATCTTCGCGCCGCGTTTCTTCGCGCGCGTCAGCGACTCGATCACGACGACGCCGGCTCCCTCGCCGCAGACGAAGCCGTCTCGGCCCCGGTCCCAGGGGCGCGGGCGCTTTCTCGGGCGCGTCGTTACGCTCGCTCAGCGCCATCATCGCCTCGAAGCTGCCGATGCCGACGGGCGTCACCGTCGCCTCGGCGCCGCCGGTCACCATGACGTCGCACTTTCCGCGGCGAATCCACTCGGCCGCCTCACCGAGCGCGTGCGCCCCGCTCGAGCACGCGCTGGTGTTGCAGTACGACGGGCCGCGGAGGCCGTGCGCCATGGAGACCTGACCCGCCGCCATGTTGCTGATGAGCCCGGGGATGGAGTACGGCGAGATGCGGCCCGGCCCCTTCTCGAGCTGCGTCTGCTTCGCCCGCTCGAGCGTGGCGAGGCCGCCGATGCCCGAGCCGATGAAGCAGCCCGCTCGATTCTTCTCCTCATCGGTCGCGAGGGAGAGCCCTGCGTCCTCGACCGCCATCTTGGCCGCGCCGAGCGCGAGCTCGATGAAGCGATCCATCTCCTTCAGCTTCTTCTTCTCGATGAAGCGGAGCGGATCCCAGCTCTTCACCTCGCCCGCGATTTTCGACGCGGAAGAGCGCGGTATCGAACAGCGTGATGAGCCCGATGCCGCTCTTTGCCGAAAGAGAGCTCTCCAGGTCTCGTCGACGACCGATGCCGAGGGGAGTGACGAGCCCGATGCCGGTGACGACGACGCGTGTCGCGATGAGAGGAGAACGACTGAGTTCTTCTTGGCGTTCTTCTCGATGTAGTCAACTGCGTCCTGGACGGTCCGGATCTTTTCCGTGTCCTCGTCCGGGATGTCGATCTCGAAGGCCTCTTCGAAAGCGAGCACGAGCTCGACCAGCCCGAGCGAGTCTGCGCCCAGGTCGTCGATGAACGTCGATTCCGGCTTGATGTCCTTCTCTTCGACGTCGAGCTGCTCTTTGATGATGCGCTTGACTTCGCTGGCGATGTCCTGAGCCATTCGTGCCTCGTATCAGGTTCTAACTCAAACGTACATGCCACCGTTGACCCGAAGGACCTGTCCGGTGACGTAAGCGGATTCGTCGCTCGCGAGATACACGCAAGCGGTCGCGATGTCGCGCGCGGAGCCCATGCGGCCGAGCGGGATCGCCTTCAAGATCGAAGACTTCATCTCCTCGTTCATCGACTGAGTCATTTCCGGTGTCGATGAATCCGGGAGTGATGGCGTTGACGGTCACGTTGCGCGAGGCGTACTCGCGGGCGATCGACTTGGTCGCGCCGAGGAGGGCGGCCTTGGTGATCGCGTAGCCGGTCTGCCCGACGTTGCCCATCTCGCCGATGACCGACGACATGAACACGATGCGGCCGTTCTTGCTGCGCATCATGCTCTTGATGGCCACGCGCGCGCAGGTGACCGCGCCGCGGACGTTGGTGCCGAAGAGGCGCTGGAGATCCTCGTCCTTGAGACGAAGGAGCAGGCCGTCGATCGCGATGCCGGCGTTGGCGACGAGGACGTCGAGCTTGCCGTGCTTCTTGATGATGCCGTCGATCGCCGCTTCGGTCGCGGCGGTGTTCGCGACGTCGAACCCGGCCGTCTCGGCCTTGCCGCCCTTGGCGACGATGCCGTCGGCCACCTCGCGCGCGGCGGCCTCGCCCTTGACGTAGTTCACGACGACGGTCGCGCCTTGCTCGGCGAGCGCCTCGCAGCACGCGCGGCCGATTCCGCGCGAGCCGCCCGTGACGAGGGCGATTTTTCCGTCGAGTCGAAACATGCGGGCGCCTCTTCTACAAGGGAACCCAAGGCCCCGCAAGCCGTGCGAGGCGCGAATCCCGCGATGCACCGCGTCGTCCGCGAGGCGAAAGGCCACGCGGGCCCCGCGCCGTTCAGCTCGCGAAGAAGGCGCCGACCTGATCGAGGGCGCCGACGTCGCCGACGCTGAGCACCTTGATGTCTTTGGCGATGCGCTTGATGAGCCCCGCGAGGACTTTGCCGGGGCCGATTTCGAGCACGTGGGTCACGCCCTGCTCCGCCATGAGCCGCACGGTCGCTTCCCAGCGGACCGGGCCGTCGACTTGGCGCACGAGGAGCTCTTTGACGCGCGCGGGATCGGTGTTCGGGCGCGCGTCGACGTTGGCGACGACGGGGAAGGCGAGCTCGCCGATGGTGACCTCGTCGAGCTTGCTCGCGACGACGCGCGCCGCGGGCGCCATGAGCGCGCAATGGAACGGCGCGCTCACCTTGAGCGGGATCGCGCGGCCTTTTTCGGCCGCGGCGAGCTCGCCGGCGCGGGCGACGGCGGCGGCGTGGCCGGCGATGACCACCTGGCCCGGCGCGTTGAAGTTCGCCGGCGAGACGATCTCGCCTCGAGCAGCGCGCGCGCAGACGTCCTCGATCTTTTGCGGGTCGAGGCCCATGATTGCGCTCATCGCGCCCTGACCGGGGGGCACGGCCTCTTGCATCGCGCGGCCGCGCGCGCGGACGAGGCGCACGGCGTCCTCGAGCGAGAGCGCCGAGGCGGCGACGAGCGCGGAGTACTCGCCGAGCGAGTGGCCGGCCGCGAACGCGGGCGGCGCGAGCTCGCGGTGGCGCTCGCGCATCGCCGCGAGGAACGCGATGCTCACCGTGACGATTGCCGGCTGGGCGTTCGCCGTGAGCGTGAGCGTCTCCTCGGGGCCCTCGGCGACGAGCTTCGAGAGCGGCTCGCCGAGCGCCGCGTCCGCGCGCGCGAGGACGTCGCGCGCCGCGGGCGATGCCGCGAAGATCTCGCCGCCCATGCCGACCGATTGCGAGCCCTGACCAGGGAAGACCCAGGCGACCGTCATGGGGTGGGCCCTTTAGCAGAAAGGCCGTAGAATGGGAGTCATGAAGCTTCCCATCCTTGCTCTTGCGCTTGGCACCATGCTCCTCGGCTGCGGCGACTCGACCACCGGCGACGACGCCGGCGGCGGCGACGCCTCGAACGACTCGACGACCAACGACGCGGCGACGACCGACGCGGGAAAGGACGCCGCGCCGACCGACTCGGGCGCCGAGGCGGCGGCCGACGGCGGCCTCAAGGCCGGCGATCCGTGCGATCTCCAGAACGATCAGTGCGGAGGCGGTCTCAAGTGCTGCGGCGGCGGCGCACAGATCCTCGACGCGGGGCAGGGACACTGCATTTCGCCCACCGACGCGGGCGCCTGCCCGGCGATTCCCTGATCACATGCGCACGAGCGCGGCGCCCCACGAGACGCCCGCGCCGAGCGCGCACATGAGGACGAGGTCGCTCGTCTTCACTGTGCCGTCGCGGACGCGCTCGTCGAGCAGGATTGGGATTCGACGCGCTCGACGTGTTGCCGACGCGCTCGATGTTCGAGAGGACCTTTTCCTTCGGGTAGTTCGCGCGCGCGGTCACCTGGTCGATGATGCGAACGTTGGCCTGGTGCGGGACGACCCAGTCGACCGACTCGTTCGTGAGGCCGCTCGCGTCGACGAGGCTCTGACTTGCAGAATACAAGTTTCGCACCGCCGCCTTGAAGATGTCCTGGCCCTTCATGTGGACCTTGTTGCGGCGGGCGTGGAGGCGCGCCTCGTCCATCGGCTCGCGGCTGCCGCCGGCGGGGATCATCAGCGACTCGGCGAGCGAGCCGTCGGAGTAGAGGCGCGTGCCGAGGATTCCGCGCGCTCCGCGGTCGCTCGGGCCGAGCGTCGTCCCGCCGTCGGCGGGTCCGACGATTGCTGCGCCGGCGCCGTCTCCGAAGAGGACGCACGTCGTGCGATTGGCCCAGTTGACGACGCGCGACAAGAGCTCGACGCCGACGACGAGCACGTGCTTCGCAGCGCCGCCGCGGACGAACTGGTCGGCGATCGTGAGGCCGTAGATGAAGCCCGCGCACGCCGCGGACAGATTCGAACGCCGCGCACGTGGCTCCGAGCTTCTGCTGGACGAAGACGGCGGTCGCCGGCATCGGCATGTCGGGCGTGACCGTCGCGACGACGATCAAATCGAGATCGCGCGGCGAGAGCTCGGCGGCCTCGAGCGCGCGCTTCGCCGCCTCGGCGGCCATGTCGCTCGTGACCATCCCCTCGGGCGCGACGCGGCGCTCACGAATGCCGGTGCGCTCGCGGATCCACGTGTCGTTGGTGTCGACCAGCTTCTCGAGGTCGGTGTTCGTTCGCGTCACGGGCGGCAAAAAGCTGCCAGTGCCCAGGAGGCGGCTCTTCGGCGGCGTCGACTGCGGGGACGCCGCGCGGGCGGTCATTCAGCCGCCTTTTTTCCGACGTCGCGTGCCTTCTTGCCTTTGTAGAAGCCACACGACGGACAAGCGCGATGCGGGACCGAGGGCTCACCGCAGTTGGCGCACGCGACGAGCTGCGGCGCGGTCACTTTGTCGTGGTTGGCGCGTCGCATGTTGCGCTTCGAACGGGTCGTACGTCGTTTCGGGACCGCCACGGCTTACTCCTTTTTCTCTTTCTTCAACGCGAGCAGCGGGGCAAGGCGCGGGTCGATGGTGGCCGGGCCTGCCGCTGATTCGGGGACGGAGGGAATACCCGGGCAGCCCTCGGAGCACAAGGGGATCATGGGCACCTCGAGCAACAGATTGTCCCGAACGAGATTGTCGAGGACTACGCTCTCGCCGTCGTAGGGGAGGACGTCCGCCTCGCCGGCGCCGAGCTCGTGCTCGCGCTCGTCGCCGTCGCGCATTTTCGCCGCCGGCACCATGAGTACGCTGATTTTCCGGTTCGAGGACGACGCGCGCGGGCTCGAGGCAGCGCGCGCAAGGCAGCTCGACCTCGGCCTTGGCGTGGCCGTGGACGACGACGTCGGCGCCGCTCTTCGAGAGGCGAACGTCGATTTCGCCGTCGCCGAGCGGCATCGCGTCGGTCTCCTCGAAGGCGGTCGCGAGCCACGCCCTCGGGATGACCTGCTGATAGTCCTTGCCCCCCGGGTCGAGCTCGGAGGCTGAGAGGACGAATGCCGGCTTCGCCATGGGCCGCGAAGCCAAGCACGCCGCGCCCGACCACGCAAGGCGAGCGGAGCGTCAGAGCGTACGCAAATACGCGGCGAGCGATCCTTGTCGGCGGGCGAGAGCTGCTTGGTCGAGCCCATCGTCCCGTCGCACTTGTCGATCAGCTCCTCGAGCGAGGCGTATCGGCCGTCGTGGAAGTAGGGCGCGCTGCCTCCCACGCCGGCGAGCGACGGGACGAGGAAGTCTTTCTTCGAGTCGGCGCCGGTCGCGCTCCGCACGTCGTGGGTGTCGTGATCGGTGAAGTCGTTCTTCGGCTCGTGGCACGACGAGCACTGCGCGTCGCTCGAGGCGAAGACGTCACGCCCTCGCGCCTCTTCGTCGCTCATCACGTGCCACGTCGTCGGCGGGCCCTTCAGCGAACGCAAGAACGCGGCGAGCGCGTCTTGGTCGGCGGGGTCGAGGCCGGTGCCCTTCAGGTTCTTCATCGTGGACTGCATGTGGATTTGCAGCGTCGCGTGCGCGCCGAGCCAACCGAAGGGCCCTTCGCGCTTCTCGCGGCCCGCGAGCATGATGGTCTGGCGCGGCCCGTCGGGCGTGGACCAGACGAGGCCGTCGTCGCGGCCCTCGGGGTGACAGCTCGAGCAGGCGCGGCCGTCCTTCGCGATGCGCGGATCCCCGCCGCTGAAGAAGAGCCTTCGCCCGCGCGCGGTCTTGGCGTCGAGGCCGCTCGAGCGGAGGAGCTCGATCGTCGTCGCTTTTCTCTTCGTCCCGAACGCGCCGGCGTCGACGATTGAGATTGCCCCGTCGAGCTGCGAGAAGGCGACGAGCTGCTTGCCGTCGGGGTCGTAGGCGACGCCGCTCGGGCCCGCGGCGACCGCGACGCGGCCGAGCGCGGTCGTCGCGAGGTACGGCACGCCGCGCGTGTGCACTTTGGGCGCGACGAAGCCGTTCGCGTCGACTCCGAGCTTCTCCTTCGGGTCGGGCGGGAGCTCCTCGCGGTAGGTCTTTTCGCCGACGCGGAACGCCATGAGAGCGTCGCTCCCGAAACATGCAACATACACGTTTCCCGCGCCGTCGGTCGCCGCCGAGCGCGGCAGGTGGCAGCCGGTCTTGTCGCGCGCGTCGCCCTCTTTCGAGAAGAGGACGCGACGACCGTCGGACGCGTCGAGCGTCGAGAGCGCGAAACGCTCGGACGGCTCGTCGACGCCGACCAGGCCGCCGCCGCCGTAGCCGCTCGAGATCACCATCGGGTCGCCGGTCATCATCTCGGTGTGCGGCACGACGAACGTCTCGCGCGGGCCGGTCGCCGTGGAGATCACGACGTGCGCGAGCGCGTACGCCTGGCGTGCGAACCGCGCCGGCAGCGCGGGGTCCTCGTCGTCGCCCTCGTCGACCGCGAGGGTCGTCGGAACGAGCGCGTCGATCATCATGACGGGCCGGCGCATCGGGACCGGCATGGGCATTTCCATCATCGGCGGCGCGCCCGCGATGCCGAGATCGGTTACGCTCGCGACGAGCTTCTGCGACAGATCCACGCGCTCGACCTTGCTGTCCGAGGCGTGCGTCACGTAGGCGCGCTTTCCGTCGGACGAGATCGCGACCGCGCGCGGCTCGCGCGCGACGGGCTGATCGAGCGTCTCGGCGCCGAGCGAGCCGTCGGCGCTCACCGCGAACCCCTCGAGCGCGTGCGACCAGCCCGTGACGACGTAGAGCGTCGCGTCGTCCGGAGCGAGCGCGAGGCTGCGCGGCTCGCTCTGCGTCTTCGTCCTCGACGCGAGGACGAGCGAGCCGTCGGCGTGCGCGGCGTAGAGCGCGACCGCACCTTCGTCCCGCAGCGCGACGGCGAGGCGACCGCTCTTGGTGACGATCAGCTGGCTCGGCCTGCCGCCGAGCGGGAGCGAAGCGATCTCCTGCCGCGCGTCGAGGTCGATCGTGCGCACGGCCGACGTGTCCTCGTCGGCCACGAACGCGAGCCGTCTTCCGGCGATCCGCCCGAGCGCGATCGTCGCGCCCTCGCGCGAGGGGAGGCTCGGTCGTTCGATCGCGACGGTCGGCGCGCCGGGCGCGATCTCCGGGGCGGGCGGCGTCGCGACGGGCGCGGGGCGTTTTTGCGAGCAGGCGGCGAGCGCCGCGCACGCGAGCGCGGCGGAGAGCAGACGAGTGCGCACAGCCCTTGAACGCCCGTGCGCGACAAAAGTTTGAAGCGATCGCCGCAACAGAGGTTGACGCGCGGGTCCTTTGCGTACAATTATTTCGCACACGAAATAATTCGTGGGTGAGGTGACGCTTGAGCATCCCGCTGACGCCCGACCAAAAAGCCGACGTCGATCAGGTCCTCGAGGCCATCCTTTACCTCTATACGGAGGGCCGGCGGCTCACGAAGGAGTACGCGCGTCGCGCGAACCTCACGAGCCCGCAGCTCACCGTCATCAAAGTGCTCGAGACCTTCGGCGACGTGTCGCTGTCGGAGCTCTCGGAGCGCATCCGCGCGCAGAACAGCACGGTGACCGGGATCATCGACCGCATGGAGCGCGAGGGGCTCGTCAAACGCGAGCGAAGCAAGGAGGACCGGCGCGTCGTCCACATCCGCCTCACCGCCAAGGGCGCCGAGCTCGCGCGCGACATTCCGGTGGAGCCGATGGAGATTCTGCGTCAAGCCATCATGAGCCTGTCGCCGAACGAAGGCCGCGAGCTCGTGAAGATTTCAACGAAGCTCGCCAAGCGCGTGCGAGAGCTAGTCGAACACGGAGAAAAGAAATGACCGCAGCCACCCGCGATCCGGATCTTTGCGTCATCACGTGCGCCGTGAGCGGCGTGCTCGCGAACCGCAAGCAGTGCCCGTACATCCCGTACACGCCGGTCGAGATCGCCGAGGAGTGCAAGCGCGCGTACGACGCGGGCGCGGCGGTCGTGCACATCCACGCGCGAAACGACGACGGCTCGCCGACGTTCTCGCCGGCGACCTTCGCCAAGATCAAAGAGGAGACGCGCAAGCGCTGCCCGATCATCCTGAACTTCTCGACCGGCACGATCCTCGAGGACGTGAGCGAGCAGTGCGCGTACGTGCGCGAGAGCCGGCCGGAGATCGCCGCGCTCAACATGGGCACGATGAACTACGCCAAATTCAGCAAGAACCAGAAGCAGTTCGTCTTCGACATGGTGTTCCCCAACACGTATTCGAAGATCTTGAAGCTGCTGGCGGCGATGAACGAGGCGGGCGTGAAGCCCGAGCTCGAGTGCTTCGACACGGGGCACACCGCCGGCATCTGGCCGCTGCTCGAGATGGGCGCGCTGAAGAAGCCGCTCCAATTTTCGTTCATCGTGAACGTGCTCGGCGGCATTCCGCCCACGGTCGAGAGCCTGCAGCTCCAGAAGAAGATCGCGCTCGACATGGCGCCCGGGAGCGAGTGGGAGGTCATCGGCATCTCGCACTGCCAGTGGAGGATGCTCGCGACCGCGCTCGTGCTCGGCGGCAACGTGCGCGTCGGGCTCGAGGATCATTTGTATTTGCCGAGCGGCGAGGCGGCGAAGTCCAACGGCGAGCTCGTCGAGGTGGCGGCCCGCATGGTGCGCGACACGGGGCGAAAACCTGCGACGGTCGAGCAGGCGAAGCAGATCCTCGGCCTCGCATGAGGTCGTACGGGAAGATCAAGGTCGCGCGCGACGGGGCGGTCGAGCGGATCACGCTCTTCAACCCCGAGCGGCGCAACGCCATCGGGCCGCAGATGACGAACGAGCTGCTCTGGGCGCTGTCCGACGCGGCCGACGACGCCGCCGCGCGCGTCGTCGTCGTCACGGGCGAAGGGAAGGCGTTCTGCGCCGGCGGCGACTTCGCGCAGATGAGCGGCGGCGCGGCCGACGAGAACCCGCTCCCGTCGAAGGGCGACTACGCCGACTTGCTGCTCGCGATGACGCGCTACGAAAAGCCGCTCGTCGCGCGCGTGAACGGCGCGGCGATGGGCGGCGGGCTCGGCATCGTCGCGGCGAGCCACTTCGCGATCGCGCAGAGCGACGCCAAGCTCGGCACGCCCGAGGTCGACGTCGGGCTGTTTCCGTTCATGATCGCGGCGGTGCTCGCGCGGATCGTCCCGCGCCGCGCGCTCGTCGAAATGATGCTGCGCGGGCAGAAGCTCGAGGCGGCGGAGGCTCAGAAAATAGGCATCGTCGGCAAGGTCGTCGCGCCCGACGCCCTCGACGCCGAAATCGATGCACTCTGCACGGATCTCGCCGGCCGCTCGCCCACCGCGCTCCGCCTCGGCCTGCGAGCCTTCGCCGCCCAAGACGATCTCGCGCTCGCCGACGCGCTCCCCCTGCTCCGCACGGCGCTCGGCGAAGCCCTCGGCACCGACGACGCCCGCGAGGGCCTCACCGCCTTCTTGCAAAAACGAAAACCCCAATGGACGGGGAAATGAGAGAGAGAAACAGGAAGGTCAGAAGATCAGAAGGACGGATGTTCTTGGTTTCTGAACCAAACATCCTTTTCTCTCCGATCTTTTGATCTTTTGACCTTCCTGTTCATTCTCTCTCGTCTTCTCGGAGCGTAAAAACCGATGGCATCGATGCGTGAAATGGTGGCGGACCTCGAGAAGCGTCTCGCCGAGATTCGGAAGATGGGCGGCGACGACAAAGTCGCCAAGCAGCACGCGCGCGGGAAGATGAGCGCGCGCGAGCGGCTCACGAGCTTCTTCGACGGCGGGACCTTCTTCGAGATCGGCGCGCACGGCACGCAGATGGGGCTCGCCGCCGGGCCCGACGGCCGCGACAAGCCGGCGGCGGACGCGGTCGTCACCGCCTTCGGCAAGGTCGACGGACGGATGGTGTGCGCCGTCGCCTACGACTTCACGGTGAAGGGCGGGAGCATCGGCTACACCGGCGAAGAAAAAGTGACGCGCCTCCGCTCGATGGCGCTGAAGGGCCGCTGGCCGATCGTGTGGTTCATCGACTCGGCGGGCGCGCGCATCGACCCGGGCAGCTCGCACCCCGACATGATTTCGCTCTTCGCGGGCACCGGTCACCTCTTCCGCGAGCAGGTGCACATGAGCGGCGTCGTGCCGCAGGTCGCCGCCATGGTCGGCCCCGGCGCGGCGGGCACCGCGTACATCCCTGGCCTCGCCGACTACGTTCCGATGGTGAAGGGCATCGGCTCGATGGCGCTCGGAGGCCCGCCGCTCGTCAAGGCCGTCACGGGACAAGACATCGCCGAGCAAGATCTCGGCGGCTCGAAGATCCACTCGGAGACGAGCGGCGTCGGCGACGGCGAGTTCGAGAACGACGCCGCCGCGATCGCCGCGGTGAAGAAATATTTGTCGTACCTGCCCTCGAGCTGCGACGAGCTCCCGCCCGACCTCCCGGTGACCGATCCGATCGAGCGCCGCGAGGAGATGCTCCTCGACCTCCTGCCCGAGTCGACGCGCAAGCCGTACGACATGTACAAGCTCATCAAGGCGATCGTCGATCACGGCGAGATCTTCGACATCAAGCCGCGCTTCGCTCGAAGCATCATCACGTGCTTCGCGCGCATCGGCGGCAAGAGCGTAGGCGTCGTCGCGAACCAGCCGAACTACCTCGGCGGCATCCTCGACGTGGACTCGTCGGACAAGGCCGCGCGCTTCATGCAGGTGTGTGACGCGTTCAACGTGCCGCTGGTCTTCTTGCAGGACGTGCCGGGCTTCATGGTCGGGAGCAAGGTCGAGCACGCGGGCATCATCCGCCACGGCGCGAAGATGCTCCACGTCATGGCGGCGGCGACGGTCCCGAAGATTTCGGTCGTCGTGCGCAAGGCGTACGGCGCGGGCTACTACGTGATGTGCGGCCGCGCGTACGAGCCGGACTTGATCGTCTCGTGGCCGAGCGGAGAGATCAGCGTGATGGGCGCCGAGGGCATGGTGGGCATCGCCGCGCGAAAGCTCTTCGGCGACACCGACCCGCCGCCCGAAGCGAAGAAGACGATCATCGAGATGATCCAGAAGAACATCGACATCTACAAAGTCGCGGGCTGGGGGCTCATCGACGACGTGATCGACCCGCGCGACACGCGCCGCGTGATCGCCTGGGGCCTCGAGCTCGCGAAGCACAAGAAGGTCGAACGCCCGGCGCGCAAGCGCGGGATCATCCCGGTCTGAGCGGCCTACGGCGGCGTCTTCGTCGCGACGTAGAGCTTGTACGTGCCGCTGCGATTGCTCGTGAGGTAGAGGCGGCAGCGGTCCGACGAGACCCACGAGGGCTGGTCTTCGGTGGTGCTCGACACCTCGGGTACGATGCGCGGGGCGCCGAAGGCCGTCGCCGTCGAGGCGCGCGTCGCGACCCACACGTCGTGCAAGCCCTGCCCGCCGCTCCGCGTCGAGCCGAAGTAGACGACCAGCTGATCGGCGGTGACGGCGGCGAAGCGGTTGTCGCCGGCGGTGCCGGTGCCCGCGACGGCGACGGGCGCCGTGAAGCCTCCGTCGCCGAGCGGCTGCGTCACGAAGAGCTGCGCGACGCCGGCGTCGCTGTCGCGCGCCGACGAAAAATAGAGCGCCGAGCCGTCGTCGACCAGGTAGGGGGCGAAGTCGCTCGTGCCCGAGTTGACCGCGGCGAGCGCGACGGGCGCGGCGAAGGCGCTCGCGGTCGTGCCGCGCGTCGCGCGGTAGAGCCCGCCCCCTCGCGCGAGGTAGAGCGTCAACATGTCGGCGCTGATCGACGGGTCGTCGTCGGCGCTGGCGGTGTTGACGCCGGGGACGGCCGTCACGTTCTTCCACGTGTCGCCGATCGAGGTGCGCGTGGCCGAGTAAATGTCGAAGGAGCCGAGCCCGCCGTCGAGCACGCTCTGGTAGACCACCGTGAGCTCGTTCGGGACGAGCCTCATGTGCTCGTCGTTGCTGGGGCCGTCGAGCGTCGTGAAGGCCGTGGGCGTGGCGAAAGCGGCGTCGACGTCGCAATTCGGCGCGGCGGCCTCGGGGACGCCCGCGTCGCTCGCGTCGCCGGCGTCGGCCGCCGCTTCGAGCGCCGAATCGCCGGGTCCTCCCGCTTCGCGCGGGATGCCGTCGTCGATGCCCAAGATGGCGTCGCACCCGACGCCGGTGAGGATCGCACCGGCGATCATGATTCGAAGCCACGAGACCAAGCGCACGCCTCAGCTTAACACCAGCTCACTTTTTCGGCGCGATCCGATCGAGCAGCGGGCGCACGGCGCCAAAGAGCGCACGATGTGGGCGCAGGGCCTCCACGTACGCGGAGAGGCGCGCCGCGCTCGAGGACGGGTCGGTGCGCCTCGGCACGGAGCTCCCGTCCTGCGGGAGCATCGACTCGAGCCAGCTTCGCAGCATCGACGGGAGCTCGGGCGCGGCGCACGCGGCGAGCGTCCGCGCGGCGAGCGACGGGTCGGGGAGATTGCAAAATACGTGATGAGTCGCGTCACGTCGCGCGCGCGCGCGCCGCGCGCGAGGATCTCCGCGAACGCTTGGCTCGCGAAGGCGTGCGCCTCGACGTTGAGCATCTCGGCGCCGATCGCGTCGAGCGCGACGTCGCCGCCGCGTTGGACGAGCGCGAAGGCGCGCGGGACCGTCGCGTTGCCGCGCTCGAGCGCCATCGCGAGCGTCACGGCGGCTTGGGGCGTGCCCCACGCGTCGGGCAGCCACGACGGGCGCTGCGACGAGGTCTGCGCCGCGGCCTCCGGGACCTGCGCCACGACCGCGACGACGAGCGCGCCGGCGTGCTTCACGAGCTCGGCGACGTCGGCGAGGAGCGTGTCGAGGCGCAGCGACATGGGCGCGCCTTCGCCGGCGGCGTCGACGCGCGCGAGGGCGGTCGCGAGATCGCGCGGATCGCGCTTGGCGAGCGCCTCGAGCGCGGCGCGATCGAGCGCCGCCATGCGGCGCGTGCGGCGCGGGAGCTCGGCGTCGATCGACGGCGGGAAGACGGTCGGCCCCGCCTTCAGGAGGACGAAGCCCGCGCGCTGCAGGCGGCGAGACGCTTCGAGGAGGCGCCCAGCCGGGACCGGACCGAAGCGCGCGGACGCGCCGAGGCGAAGGCACGTCTCGAAGAGCGGGCCTCGCGGATCGGGCTGCATCAACCGAGCGTCGTACGCGGTCACGCCTTGGCGCAGCGCGTCCATCGACTGCGCGATCTCCATCATCGCCGCGACTTGGAGGCCCTTGGTGGTCGACTCGACGAACGCCTCGGCCATCGACGCGTCGGGCGAGGGCGAGATCGCGACGGCGAAGACGAGCGTCGCTATGGTCGCGTCGTCGGCGGCGAGCGGCCCTTCGATCGACGCGGCGCGCGCTTGTCGCGCGACCGCAGCACGCACCCTCGCGACCGACGGCGTGGCGCCGCAGACGTTCGCGACGATCGCGTCGTACGTGAAGCTCGGCTGGCTCTTCGTGTCGGCGACGAGGAGATCGCGCTCGTCGCGCCCCGCACGCGCGCGCGCGAGCAGGCGCGCCGCGGGCACGCCCTCGAAGAGCGCGCGCGCCGTGGACGGGTCAGTCGCGAGGAGCTCGACGGCGTCGTTCGCCGCGACGTCCAGCCCTGCGAGCTCGACGGCATCCATCTCTCACGAGCGTACCACGCCCGCGGGTCAGTGGACCGCGGGATCGCTCGGCGCCGGATCCACGTCGTCCGTGACGCCGTCGCCGTCGAAGTCGCGCACGGGCGCCGTGTGCACCACGACCGCCGGCGTCTTGCCCGCGAACGAATCGGCGATGAACTCGACGAACTGCTGCGCCACGGCTCGGTATCCGTTCGGCACGTCGAACGCCGCGTCGAGGCGCGTGTAGAGCGACGCGTTTTGGTAGCTGACGTACGGGATCGCGTATTGGTGCTGGCCCTTGCTCGAGACCCAGTCCGAGCCGTGATCGCACGGGCTCGCCTGGACCACGACGCCGGTGACGCCTGCGGTCGGCACGTCGTGGATGGTCCCGGTCGCGTCCGGCAGAGCCTCGACGAGCGGCACGTGCCAGCGACCGGTCGACGGGCTCTTCAAGTCGAGCACGCCCGAGTTCACGCCGACGTCGGGCGACGCGAGCGAGAGGCCCGCCTCGCGCGCCCACGCCTCGCCCGCCTCGTTCGCGACGAGCTCGTCGTAGAGACACTCGAGCAAGAGGACCGAGTGTGCCTTCGGCGCGAGGCTCGCGACGGGCTGCGGCGTGCGCAGGAGATCGCGCGCGTAGAGGAGCGGATCGGCGGACTCGACGACGTCTTGCACGAGGTTGATGAGCGGGTGGAACTCGGTCAGCCGGTCGTGGAGGAAGTGGTAATAGAGGCCCGCCGCGGCGCCGAGGAGCGCGCCGATCCCGGGCCCGTGCACCGCGGCCTCGAAGATGAACCCGCCGCCGCCGACCGAGAACACGTACGGGTCGAGCCCGGGCTCGATCGCGGCGGCCACCTCGCCCTCGATCGAGCCGAGCGACTCGCCGACGTACGCGATGCGCGTCGCGTCGATCCGCGGCGTGCCTCGATCCGTGGCGAGCGCCGACAAATCGGGATCGCTCGCGAGAACCCGGTGGAGCTGCGCGGTGTCGAGCGCCGCCTCGCGCAGCTGATCGCGGAAGGCTCCGAGGTTCTCGAAGTTGCCGAAGAGATCCGTCGGCGGATTTCGGCCCTGCGGCGTGTTGTCGGCGATGCCATCGGGGCCGGCGTATTTCGCGCCGGGCGCGGTCGTGTAGTCGGTCGTCGTGTCGACCTGGAACTGCGGCTCGATGGCGCGCGCGCCGAACGTGATGCTGTCGATGCCGACGACCATCCAGCCGCGCGCGCAGAAGAGGTTCGCCACCTCGACGACGTACTCGCGCGAGGCGCCGAGGCCGTGCTGGACGACGATCGTCGGGTAGCCGCCGGCGGGCATCGGCGCGTCCGGGACGGCGATCGAGACCCAGATTTTGTACGTCCCGTTCGCGACGATGTTGCCGCTCGCGTCGCGCGCGAAGTGATCTTGCTGGGGCACCTCGAAGCCGCCCGGCAGCGTCTGGAGGAAATTCGTCGCGTCGAAGACCGCGGTCCCCCACGCGGCGATTTTGTCGTGCGCGCGGACGGGGAGTTGGTTGTCCCAGTCGTCCTCGCCGTCGGGGAGGACGTTCTTCGGATCGACGACGCCGAGCCAGTCGTCGAGGCTCGCCGTGAACCCCGAAGGCAGCGTGCCGCCGACGAGCTTCGAGAAACGCGCCGCGCCCATCGGCGCGAGATCGGCCGCGGCGAACGAGAGCGCCGGGGTCGGGATCGCGTCGAGCGCGGCGCGCGCCTGGAAGATCTCCTTCGCGCGCGTGTGCGTCGTGAACGGAGCGATCGCGACGATGCTCGCCGTCGGTCCGAGCGCGCCCGCGAGGAGGCCGTTCGCGGAGGCGAGCGCGTCTTGGTACATCTTCTGGATCGGCGTCGGCGACGTGAGCTTCGGCAGCGCGACGAACGCGTCGGAGGGCTTCACGTTGCGTCCGCTCACGTCGCGCACGCGGCTCGTCATCACCGCCGCGTAGCGATGCCCTTCGTCGAGTACGACGCCGCGCGCGGGACCGACCGCCACGACCGGGTGCGACTCCGACCCGATGTCGCGATCGTCCTGAAAGTGCGCGCGGCACGGCACGCGCGCCTTGGTCGGGTCCGTCGCCTCGAGGTCGAGCAAGAAGACCGACGAGGCGTCGCTCGTGCACGCGGCCTCGTCGAACGGCAGCGAATCTTCGGCGATGGTTGCAGACTGCACGTTTCCGGAGTCGTCCGGCGGCAGCGACGGCTCGTCGACCCAGAAGAGCGCGTGCGTGATGCGCGAGAAGCCATCCATCTCGGCGAGCTCGCGCTCGATGAGGTCGCCGTTCTGCGTGACGATCGCGTCGAATCCGGGGATCGGGTTCATCACGTGGCCGGTCGCGTCGAGGTACGCGTCGCTGGGGAAGGGGACGTCGAGCATCGCCGGCGGGCCGCTCGCGCCCCACGCGAAGCGCGCGACGACGTCGCCGCCGCCCGAACCGCATCCGTGCGCCGAGCCGAGCGCGACCGACGCGAGGAACAAAGCGAGCGGCTTGCCGAAGCGCATTGGCCGTAGCTTAGCGTCGGACGGCGGCGGTCTGGCGCGGATTCTTGCGGTACGCGGCGGGGGTCGTGCCCGTCCAGCGGCGAAAAGCGCGGTCGAACGCGCTCGTCTCGGAGAAGCCGAGAAGAAACGCGACGTCGGTCACCGTGCGCGTCTCGCGCGCGAGCTCGCGCATCGCGATGGCGCGCCGCGCGTCGTCGAGGACGGCGCGGAGGCTGGTGCCCGACTCTCGCAGTCGCCGCTGCAGGGTGCGGGCGCTCGTGCCGACGGCGCTCGCGATGCGATCGAGCGTCGCGTCGCCGCTCTCGAGCCGCTCCTCGGCGGCGGCACGGACGCGCGCCGCGAGGTCGACGGAGTCGCCGTGCGCGTCCTCGCGGAGGCGCACCAGCTGCGAGTCGGCGTGCGCGCGCGCGACCTCGTGGAGCGACGCGTTGGAGGCGAGCATCGACCGCTCGAGGATTGCCTCGGGGTAGACGAGGGCCATCGACGGCGCGTCGAACACGATCGGTGCGCCCACCACGGCGCCGAGCTCGGGCACGGCGCGGGCCTCGGGGTAGGGCACGGCGAGGCGCGTCGGCGGAAGCGGCCTCGCAATCGAACGCGCGCCGATGACGGCGAGCGCGACGACCGTGAGATTCAATCCACGGCGGGGCGAGCGGTTTGTCGCTGCGCGGCCGAAGCGTGAGCGCGACCTCGCCCCCTCCGCGGCCGATCGCGAGATCGACGCCGTCGTTGAGGAGATGCCAATAGCGGCAGACGTGCCCGAGCGACGCCTCGACCGACGGCGCGCTCTGGGTGACGACCTCGAGGACGCCCGCGTTGCCGGGCGGCATCTCGAGGGCGAAGCGCACGCCGACCGCCGGCCCCACCTCGCGCGCCGCGATTTCCCAAAGCGCGTCGACGCGCTCGCGCGGGACGCGGGCGTCGCCGTCGCCGTCGCCCTCGTCGAGGCGGATTTTAGCCTCGCGCGCGATCGCGGCGTCGTCCTTGCCGAGCGCGCGGAGGTACTCGAGCAGCGCGCGCGGCAGGGTGGCGAGCACGGTCCCGTGATCCGACACGGCTCCAGTCTCGACACCGTTGGCGCGATCGGTCAAGCCGATTGGCGCGCGCGGTCGAGCCGTCGCGCGCGCGAATTCGTAGGGTCGACGCGAAAGGAGAACGTGATGCCCGCCACCATCGCCGCCGCCGTCGAACGTTACATGTCGGAGAACGGGTTCACCCGCGAGGAGTACGCGGCGTCGAGCGTCCCGGTGAAGGTCGGGCCCGTGGCCTTTCGCTTGCCGAACGGCCCCGCGCGCCAGCGCGCGATCGCGCAGCACGACGTCCACCATGTGCTGACCGGCTACCACACCGACCTCACCGGCGAGGCCGAGATCGGCGCGTTCGAGCTGCGCGGCGGGTGCACGAGCTTCTTCCTCTGGATGATCAACCTCGCCGCCTTCGTCGTGGGTCTCTTCATCGCGCCGCGGCGAGTCCTTGGCGCGTACCGGCGCGCGCGCGGGGCGAGCACGCTCTACGCTCTCGGCCTCGGCGCGGCCGAGGTGTCGCCGCTCGACGTCGAGGTGCTCCGCGAGCGCGCGGGCATTCCGCGAGGCGGCTACGTCGCGTAGCATCCGCGTGTGCACCCGATCGAGATCGGTCCGAGCGATCGCGTCTTCGTCCTGACGGGCGCGGGGATCAGCGCCGAGAGCGGCGTCGCGACCTTTCGCGGCCTCGGCAGTGCGTCGCCGCTCGGAGGCGACGCGGGCGGCCTCTGGGAGAAATATCGCTTCGAAGAGGTCGCTTCGCCCCAAGCGTGGGCGCGCGACGCGGAGCTCGTGTGGCGCTTTTATTCGCAGCGACGCGCGCAGGCGAAGACCGTGGAGCCCAACGCCGGCCACGCGGCGCTCGCCGAGCTCGAGCGGAAAATCGGCGAGCGGCTCTTCCTCTGCACGCAGAACGTCGACCCGCTCCACGAGCGCGCCGGCTCGGGGCGCGTCGTCCACATGCACGGCGAGCTCTCGAAGAGCCGCTGCGAACGTTGCGAGCGACCGCCGTTCGACGACGACGGTCTCTACGTGACGGAGCGCGAAATCCCGCGCTGCCCGTGCGGCGCGCGCATTCGGCCGCACATCGTGTGGTTCGGCGAGGTCCCGCTCTTCATGGAAGCCATCGCGCTAGAGCTCGCGGCGTGCGACGTGTTCGTGACGATCGGGAGCTCGGGCGCGGTGTATCCTGCCGCCGGTTTCGCTTCGGCCGCGCGCCGCGCGCGCCGCGTCTACGTCGGGCCCGAGCCGCCCGAGAACGCGCGCGCGTTCGACGAGCACCGCGCGGGCAAGGCGACCGAGGTCGTCCCGGCGCTCTTTTCGGTGCGTGAATGAACCGCTTCGGGCGCGCCGCGCTGCGGATCGGCGCGCTGGCCGCGGCCGTCTACGCGAGCGCGTGCGGCGTCGTGGCAGCGGCGTATCGGCCGTTTCTCTATCCCGCGCCTGGTCGCGCGGATCCGCCCGCGCCCGCCGACGCGACGGCGCTCGAAGCCCACGCGTCCGACGGCACCACAGCGCGTGCGCTGCGATTCGGTCCGGCCCCGGCCGACGCGCCGCTCACGATCGTGTTCTTCCACGGCAACGGCGAGCTCGCCGAGGACAACGCGGGCCTCGCGCGCTCGCTCGCGTCGCGCGGTTGGTCCGTCGTCCTCGCCGAGTACCGCGGCTACGGCATGTCGCGCGCGTCCGGTCCGCCGAGCGAGCGCGGCCTCTACGAAGACGCCGAGGCGATCCTCGGCGGGACGGGCGCGCCGAACGACCACGTCGTCCTCATGGGCTTCTCGCTCGGGACCGGCGTCGCCCTCGAGATGGCCGCGCGCGGTCACGGACGCGCGCTCGTGCTCCTCGCGCCGTACACGTCGATCCCGGCCGTCGCGGCGCGCCACGTCCCCATTTTTCCGATGCCGCTCCTCCTGCGCGACAAGTTCGACTCGGCGTCGAAGGCAGCGCGAATCGAGCTCCCCGCGCTCGTCGCGCAGGGCGATCGCGACGAGGTCGTCCCGTTCGACATGGGCGAGACGATCGCCCACGCCCTCCCGCACGGCCGATTCGTCACGGTCTCGGGCGCGCACCACACCGACATGTTCGAGACCGACGAGCACCTGATGCAGAAGATCGTCGACTTCCTCATCGAGGTGACGCCATGATCGGCCGATGAAGGCCTTTCGAGTCACCTGCGCGCTCGCGTTCTTCGCATCGCAAACCGCCGCGGCCGCGACGCTCACCGTCGGGCCGGGAAAGACGTACGCGAAGCCGTGCGCGGCGATCGCCGCCGCGCAGCCGGGCGACGTCATCGAGGTCGACGCGACCGGCAACTACGACGGCGACACCTGCGCGTGGGCGACCGACAACCTCACGGTGCGCGGCGTCGGCGGGCGAGCGAAAATCGATCTGACGGGCGTCACGCCCGCGCAGCAGAAGGGCATCTTCACGATCACCGCGCCGAACGCGACGATCGAAAACTTCGAGCTCTCCGGCGCGGCGATCTCGGCGAACGCGGGAAACAACGGCGCCGGCATTCGCCACCAAGGCACGAACCTCATCGTCCGCAACTGCTTCTTTCACGACGACCAAGACGGCATCCTCGGCGCCCCGCCCACCGACGGCACCGGCATGGTCCTCATCGAGACGTCGGAGTTCGCGAACAACGGCGCCGGCGACGGGTACTCGCACAACATGTACCTGAACCACTACGCGAGCTTCACGCTGCGGTACTCGTACTCGCACGGGGCCAAGGTCGGGCACCTCGTCAAGACGCGCGCCTACGCCAATTACATTCTCTACAACCGCATCACCGACGAGACGGGCACGACCGCGAGCTACGAGATCGACATCCCGAACGGCGGCACGTCGTACGTCATCGGCAACCTCATCGAGCAGGCGGCGACGTCGCAGAACCCGAACATCGTCACGACCGGCGAGGAGGGGACGACCAACCCCGACCAGCACTTCTATTTCGTGAACAACACGGTCGTTAACGATCTCGGGAGCGGCACCTTCGTGAACGTCGCGTCCGGTACGACCGCGCTCGTCGAAAACAACGTCTTTCGCGGCAAGGGCACGCTCCCGACGGGCACCACCAACTGGGACGACACGCAAGGCGACCCGATGCTCGCGTCGGAGTCGACCTACGACTACCACCTCCTCGCGGGCTCGCCGTGCGTCGACAAGGGCACTGCGCCGGGGACCGGCCTGAACAGCCAATCGCTCGCGCCCGACCACGAATATGTGCATCCTGCAAGCACCGAGGGGCGCGCTGTCGCCGGAGCGGCCATCGACATCGGCGCCTACGAGCTCGGCGGCATGGTCGCGAGCGACGCAGGCGCGCCCGACGCCTCCTCGGGCGCCGACGCCGCCTCGACGACCGACTCGGGCTCTCCCGTCGGCGACGGCGAAGCCACCGGCGGGACCGACTCGGGCTGCGGCTGCACGGCCGCCGGCGCACGCGGCACCCCCGCCTGGCTCGCCCTCGGTCCGCTCGCGCTCCTCCTGCGGCGCCGGAAGCGTGGGGGGTGATCCCTCTACTGGAGCGGAAGCCCGTGCCCGGGCCCGAGGATCTCCGGGAGCTTCGTGCTCGCGTCGAACGAGTGCACGTGAGGCGGGTGGTGGCACGTCGTGCAGTGATCGGTGCCCGGTCGCGGGATCGGCACTTGGACCTTCTTCGGGTCCTTGACGTGGCGTGACGACGGGCCGTGGCAGACCTCGCACTGCACGTTCTCGAGCTTCTCGACGTGGGTGACGCTGCTCCCGCCGGGCTCTTCGTAGCCGGTCACGTGGCAGCTCACGCAGTCGAGGTTGTACTCCTTGAACTCCGTCGCGAGCGTCGCGTACGCGTGCGCGTGCGCGGTCTTGTCCCAGACCGCCTTCGGCGCCGCGTGGCACGGCACGCACGCGTCGATGCCCGCGTACGAGTCGCCGCTCGGCGGCGGAGGCGGCGGCAGCCGATCGGCGAAGTCGCGCTTGTTCATCGCGTCGACCTTCTTGTAGTACGCGAGAAACTGCTGCTTCACCGCCGGGTCGGAGCCGAGCGAGTCGCGGATCTCGCGCACGCGGTAGCGGAAGAAGCTGCCCTCTTTCGGCGGGGGCGACTCCTCGAGCGCCTTGCGCTCGGCCTCGAGCTTCGCGAGATCGGCGCGGCGCGCCTTGAGATCGCCGGTCGCGATCTTCGGGTCCTTCTCCCAGTCGGCGATCTTGGCGTGGAGCTCGTCGATGCGCGACTCGAGGTCTTTCTTCTTCTCGCCGAGCGCGATGTTGCCCGCGTCGTGAAATACGTACGAGTGGTCGCGCACGAAGAGATCGAGCACGCCGACGGTCTGCAGGTGGTTGCTCGTCTCGGCGACGAGGACGTTTCCGACGAGCTCGGGCGGCGGCGCGCTCGTGTTCTCCTCGCCGCCCATGCCGGTCGCGCCGACCACGATCGCCGTCAGGTTGGGCACGAGGTCGGCGATGCGTTTCGCTTCGCCGCGCCCGACCGCGGCGATCGCGACGAGGACCTGCGCGCCTTGCGCGGTGGCCGCCGCGGCCTCGGTCCTCACGGCGCTCGCCGACTCCTCGAACTGGAGCTCGTCGAGCGGCGTCCCGATGTCGCTCTTGTCGGGCCGTGCGACGCCGATGAATCCCACCTTCACGCCGCCGATCGTCCGCACGACCGACGCGTGGAAGAGCGTGCCCTTGGGCGCGACGTTGCACACGTCGGCCGCGCC
Source organism: uncultured delta proteobacterium (assembly GCA_963731595.1). GTDB lineage: Bacteria > Myxococcota_A > Polyangia > Polyangiales > Polyangiaceae > DASXHD01. The sequence continues at coordinate 328,655 of CAVSWE010000006.1, read as the reverse complement.
GCCGCTCCGCGTCGCGAGGTCCGCGAGCTCGCCCTGGCCGAGCGCCCAGTCGTTGCGCCCAGGTGCGAACGCGACGAAATCGAGGCTTTTCAGCACGTCGGCCATGGTCTCGGCCTTTGCGCGCTCTTGCGGCTGCCGTTCGCTCTTGATGACCGGATCGAGGAAAAAGAGCGGTCCCGACGAGACGACGACCGAGCTCGAAGGCGGCGCGGTCTTCTTGTCGCTCAAGACCAGGGCCGCGACGTGATCGAGCCCGCCGAGTTGGTCTTTCACGCACCCGCAAGGCTCGAGCGCGCCGGCCGCGTTGGACACGAGGTAGAGCCGCAGCGTGGGCTTTTCCGCCACGGCGCCGTCGCGCGGGACCTCCGAAGGGCGGCACCCGTTGCATGCAGCGACGCCGAGGACGCCGGCGAGCGCGAGCTTGAGGATCGTGCGCCTCACGCGAACTTTCATAGATCGACTGCGCGGGCGCGGATATAGAAGAGGAGCATCGGCGCGTACGCGCCGGGCCAGGCAACGGGTTTTTCGCGTGAAATTCGGTCCCTACGTCCTCGAGAGCCGCATCGCCGTCGGCGGTACGGCCGAGGTCTACGTGGCGAGGCCGGTCGATCCGAAGAGCGTGCCGCAGAAGCTCGTCGTGAAGCGCATGCTGCCGGATTTTCTCTCCGACAGCGAGGGGCGGACGATGTTCGCGCGCGAGGCCGAGCTCCACGCGTCGGTCCACCACCCGAACGTGGTGCGCGTCTTCGCGACCGGCGAGACCGAGGACGGCGAGCCGTACCTCGCGATGGAGCTCGTCGACGGCCTCGACGCGCAGCGCCTGCTTCGTCGCGTGAAGCAAGACGGCGATCTCCACCCCGCGAGCGGGGGCGCCTGCCGCGGGCTCCCCGTCGGCGTCGCGGTGTACCTCGCGCACGAGGTGTTGCGCGCGCTCGCGAGCGTCCACTCGGCGGCCGACGCGAGCGGCAAGCCGCTGTCGATCGTCCACCGCGACGTGACGCCGTCGAACATCTACTTGTCACGCACTGGCGAGGTGAAGCTCGGCGACTTCGGGATCGCGCGCGGCTCGGAGAAGGCGACGCTCAAGAGCACGGCGGCCGGCATGCTCAAGGGGAAATACGCGTACCTCGCGCCCGAGCAGGTCGCCGGCGAGACCGTCGACTCGCGCGCCGATCTCTTCAGTCTCGCGACCGTGCTGAGCGAGTTCCTCATCGGCGACCCGCTCTTTCCCGGGCAAGGGCAGCTCGCGGTGCTCCTCGCGATCCGCGACTGCCGCATCGACGCGCTCACGGCGATCGCGTCGTCGCTGCCGAAGGGGCTCTACGAGGCGCTCCTCAAGGGTCTCTCGCGCGACGTCGACAAGCGCTGGCGCACGGCCGGCGAATTCGCCGATGCGATCGCGCCGTTCATGCCGAAGAGCGCGCGCGCCGAGACCGCGTCGCTCATCGTCGCGGCGCTCGCCGGGCGAGAGGGCGGGCGCGAGAGCTCGAAGAAGATCGCGGTCGCCGCGCCGGTCGACGTGGACGAGCGCGCGACCGGCGAATACACGACGCTGCCGTCGTTCGTGCGGACGCGAGCCGGCGTGCAGCACGGCCCGTGGCAGTTCGCGCGCATCGTCGAGGCGATCGCGACGAGCGAGATCGGCCGCGGCGACCAGGTCGACTACATGGGTCAGGGCTACAAGCTCGTCGAAGAGGTCGAGGATCTCGCCCGCTTCCTGCCGATGGTGACGCCGCAGACGAGCCGCGTCGAGGGGCCGGGAAAACCGGACGTGGTGCACGACCTCACGCAGGTCTCGATGCTCGAGGTCCTGCTGCAAGTGCTCGAGCGCGACGACACCGGCGTGCTCTTCGCCGAGCGCGACGATCGCTCGGCGCGCAAGGAGCTCTATTTCCAGCGCGGGCGTCTGCACCACGTCGCGTCGTCGAACGCGAGCGAGCTCCTCGGCGAGTACCTCGTGCGGCGCGGCAAGATCAAACGCGAAGAGCTCGACATGGCGCTCGCCGTGCTGCCGCGCAACCAGGGCCGCATGGGCGACACGCTGATCTCGCTCGGCCTCGTGTCGTCGGTCGACATCTTCCAGACCATCCGCGAGCAGGGGCGCGATCGCGTCGCCGACTTGTTCATGTGGCGGAGCGGTCAGATCGCGTTTTACCGAAACCAGACCGCGCAGCACGTCGAGTTCCCGCTCGACCTGGATCTGTCGGCGCTCGTCCTCGCGGGGATGGAGGCGGCCGTTCCCGGCGAGTCGGCGCTCGAGCGCTACCGCGGGCGCCTTCACCACGTGCTCGGTCCCGGGCGCCGCGATCGTCCGGGCCTGCTCCACGTGAAATGGCCGCCGCAAATCTCGGCGGTCGAGGCGCTCGCGCGCCGGCCGCGTCGCCTCTCCGAGGTCCTCTCCGACGCGACGCGCGGCGGCCAGACGACGGCGGGCTCGGTGCTGCGCATCGTCGACGTCCTCCTCGCGGCGCGCCTCCTCGAGCTCTCCCCGCGCTGACTCCCTGGTGGTCAGCGGACCCAACCGAGGAGGCGCTTGCCGTGGAAGGACTTGCAGCGCGTCCCGTCGGTGCGGCAGACCTCCGGCTCCGAGTCGTTGCCCGTCGCGAACGCGACCCACTTGCCGTCGAGGCTGAAGGCGCGACCCGGAATGTTGGAGACGGCGCCCTTCGCGATCTCGACGTCCTTCGAGTCGTCGCTCGCGCGCGCGTCGCCGACCTTCAGGGTCATCCCGTAGCAGGGCAGGCGCGCGTGGCAGCTCGTCTCCGCGCCGGTGTACGAGAGGTACGCGATCTTCTTTCCGTCTGGGCTGACGGACGCGGCGATCGCGCCTTTGCGGAGCGTCGCGAGCGGCGAGCCCGGCCCGCCCGAGGCGGGGATGGAGACGAGGTCGTGGCGACAGCCGTCGATCGTCCGTCGCACGACGCGTCGAGCTCGGTCGTCTGGAACAGGGCGTCGCGCGCGCCGACGTCGATCACGTCCTCGCCCTTTCCGTCGACGTGCTCGGCGAGGACGCGCGTCGTCGCGGAGGAGGTCCCTTCGAGCATGAGCATGCGTCCGGGCTTCGCGAACAGCTTGCAGCCCGGCAACGCCAGGAGGGCGAGCGCGAGCGCCCCTCTCAATGCGCTCCTCCGGCGAGCCCGCCCGCGAACGGCAGCATCGCCTTCAGATCCTCGTCGTCGTAACGGAGCTGCAAGCCGATGAAGTAGTCGCGCTGCGCGTCGAGGAACACGTTGTCGACGCCGCCGAGCAAGAAGAGCCGGTTGATGAACTGGTAGGCGATGTAGCTGCGGAACCGCGGCACGGCTTGCTCGGCGAACCCGAACAGATCGTTCACGAGCTCGAAGCGCCCGTTGAAGAGCACGAGGTCGAGGCCGATGCCGCCGGTCGACTCGATGATGCCGAACCGCCCGCGCACCGGCCCGAGCTGCCGGGCGATTCTCGAGCGAGAAACGGAACTGGTTCGTCGTGACCTGGCTGATGGTCGTGGATTTGGCGGGCTTGGTCGGGTCGTCGGTCTCGGTCGTCGTCTTCGTGAAGCTCGTGAACCCCTTCGGGTCGTTGATGAGCTGAATCATGATGTACTTGTCTTCGCGCGGCTGAAGACGAAGCTCGAAGTAGCTCTTGAACGTGTTCGAGAGAAAGTTGTAGTCTGCACGTAGTCCGACGATCGTCCGCAGGCGCGAGACGGGCCCGATGAAGCCGTTGATGCCCTCGGCCGCGTCCTGCACCTCGTTGATGAGGGTGTCGTCCTTCGAGAGGCGGCCGAGCGTGCCCTCGCCCCGGTCGAGCCGGTCGGCGACGTGGTCGACGTGCTCGAGCGCGCTCTGCAGCGATTTCGAGGACGTGTCGAGACGCGCGATCGTCTCGCGCACTTGATTGCCGGTCTGCGAGCCCGCGCGCCCGTTGATGGCGGCGGTGAGATTGCGGATGTCGGAGCTGATCTCCTTGATGTTCTCGAGCGCCTTGTTGAGCGGCGCTTCGTTCATCGCGGTGATGCGGTCGATGCGCTCGAGCGTCGCCTTGATCGTCTCGCGGTTCTCGCGGATCGTCCCGTTGAGCGCGTCGGTCGCGTCGGCCATGTTCTTCAGGATGTCGCGGATGTTCTGTCCGCCCTGCTCGGTGCCGATCGAGTTGGCGAGCTGCTGGGCGACCTGCTTCACGAGCTTCGCGACGTCGTTGATGTTCTTCTTGATGTCGTCGACGCTCGCCTCCTCGGGCACGACGTTGATCTCGTCGCCGTCGTGGAGCTGGGGCGCCTTGGTGCCCGGCGTGAGGACGACGACGGACTCGCCGAGGAGCGACGCCGCGTGCTTGCCGAGCGTGCCGTCGCTGAAGAGCGGGACGTCTTTGTTCACGCGCACGTCGATGCGTGCCTGGCCTCTGTGCGGCGAGGTCGGGTCGGTGACGAGACGGATCGAGTCGATCGATCCGACGGGGATGCCGGCGATCGTCACCCGCGAGTGGGTGGCGAGCCCCGAGGCGTCGTCGAGGTACGCGTGCACGACGTACCCGCTCCCGCCGCCGTACTGCCGGAAGATCGTGGCATAAATCGCCCACGCCCCCGCCGCGACGAGCAAAAGAAAAGCGCCGACTTTGGCTGCCTGGCTGAGCTTTGGCGCCGCCATACCGTCCCGACGCTCACCCTAGCGCGAAACGGCCCTCAGCGTGTGAGGTTCAATCCACCGGGGTACCAGTAGCTCGTGTACGAGCCGTACCCGTAGACCTGGATGCCGAAGGGACCACTGCTGGTCGCCGTGTGGTTCGCCGACGCGTTGCCGCAGTTTCCGTTGCAGATTTGGTAGTGGTAGTAGCCGTAACCGCTCGTGCCGATCGCGGTGAACGACGCCGCGGCGATCGTCGTCGTGTCGATGGTCACGGTGTTGCCGGTCGGCGCGATGACCGTCGCCCAGTTCTGAACGTAATTGCTCGGCGCCGTGAAGGTGTAATTGTCGCGGAACTGGCTCGTGCCGACCGCAACCGTCATGGCCGGATCGCCGTATTGCGCACAAGTCTGGGTTTGGGTCGGCGTGCAGTAGTTGCTGGCGCCCTCCATGTACATGCCGACGATGATTGGTGAGCTGGCGGCGACCTGGAACGGAGTGGAGGTCTCGAACATCGCCACTTGCCCGGCATTGAGCGAGCTCGGCGCGCCAGTCACCGATGGCGTGTACGAAAGCGTCGTCGCGTTGACGGTGCCGACCATGCGCACGAAATGGCTCGCCTTCTTGTTCGTCAAGATGTTCGTCAAAGTCGGCGGGACCACGAGATACGATTTCGCCAGGGTTTCGAGCGGAAAGTTGATTTCCTCGATGTGATCGCAAGCCTGAACCGCGTTCGGAATGTTCGTGCAGTCGGCGCCGCCGAACACCTCGACCGGCTGCGACGCCACGATTTTCGAGCCGCTCGGATCGGTTCCGTACGACCCGGAGGTAGCGTTCGCCGTCGAGTTGATCTGAAGGACGTCGCCTTGATTGAGCGTCACCGTGCTCGTGCCGGTCGCGCTGATGCCCGCGCCCGCGCTCACCGATCCGTTCGGGGTGAACTGGACCGAGGTGTTGTTTGCCGTGGCGACGACGGTGATGAGCCCGGGAAGGTGTTGGCTCGTGTAACCGTCCGCGGACGCGTTCCAGTCCGGATGGGTGACGACGTAATAGTTACCCGTGAGCGCGTTCACCGGAATGAGGAGCGACGCGTCGTTCGTGAAGGAGTGACACGGGGGCGAGCTGAGGTCGCTCGCGCACGTCACGTTGATTTGATAGTCGCGCGCGTTGAACTGGTAGACCGTGACCGGCTCGGTGCTCTTGATGTGATACGCGCCGCCGGTCTGCTTCAACGTGCCGGTCGTGTTGGAGATGCTCGACTCCCACGGCAGCGTGATCGACTGAATCGAGTTTGCGCCGATCGTGAAGGGGCCGCCGGTTGTCTGCGGGCCGCTGATGGTGACCGTGGCGGCCTTCGACGTCGTGTTCGCGACGGAAATCGCGAACGGAAACGTCCCCTGGTCGAGTTGGTCGTTGAGCATCGTCGCCGCGTAGTATTCGCACCCGATGTAGCTCTGCCCGATGTTCGCGCAGTCGCCGGTGCACACGCCGCCTTGGCACGCGAGCCCGAGCTGCGAGTCGCAGTTGCTCGTCGTGTAGCCGCTGCCGTCCGACTTGCAGAGCGAGGCGGTCGAGCCGCTGCACGTGCCGCTGCCCGGATCGCACACGACGCAGCCGTAGCCGTCGGCGCAGACCGGCGTCGCGCCCGAGCAGGTCTTGGTCGAGAGCTGGCCGTTCTGGCACGTCTCGGCGACGTTGCCGTTGCAGAGAATTCCGTCGGGCGCGCAGCCGGTGCCCGTCTCTTGCGAGCCGTCGGTGCCGCCGCCGCTCGAGTCGGCCGTCCAGACCGCGTCGCCGAAATTGACGTCGAGCGTCGCGTCGTTGGTCGGCGGCGTCGTCGAGTCCTGCGGTTGCCCCGAGTCGTTCGGCGGCTGCGTGACGTCGACGGTGACGTCGTCGCCGTTGCCAGCGTCCTCACCCGGTTGCGCCGCGTCGTCGTCTCCGACGCCGCCACTGCTCCCGCACGCGACGACGAGCGCCGCGAGCGCAGACATACCCATCACGCGAAAGCGGATCCCAGCCATCGTGCACTCCTTCGGGAAAACGCACGAACGTACCCATACTCAGGATCCCACGAGGCAGGGGGATCGCGCAAGCGTTCAAGCGCTATTCGGCCACTTCTTCGTCTTTGTCCTTTGGGGCGCTGGCGACGCCGGCGGGCGCGTCGGGGAGCGGGATCGACTCGAGCTCGCCGTCGAGAGCGGCTCTTTTGGCCTCGAAGTCCGTTCGAAGCTTCGGCGGGACGACGCGCACGCCGTCGAGCTTCATCGAGAGGGGGTCGATGAAGACCTCGGCGCCCGACTTGGTCCACCGCTTGACGGCGAAATGCAGGTGGGGGCCCGTCGCGCGGCCGGTCTGTCCCACGTAGCCGATGAGCTGCCGCGCCTCGACGTGCTCGCCGGGGTGGATTGGCCCGAAGCGCGAGAGGTGACAGTAGGCGCTCGTGAGCGCGCCGTAGCTTGCTCCGGCGCCGAGCGCCGATGCCGGGTGATCGATCTGCACCATGTTGCCGCACGGGCCGCTGTCGCCCGCGCTTCGGATGACGCCGGCGGCCGCAGCGTAAACCGGCGTGCCGGGCGGGGCGGCGAAGTCGACGCCGTTGTGGGGCATGACGACGTGCAGGACCGGGTGCATCCGGTGGGGGTCGAAGCGAGAGGAGATGCGCGCGCCCGGAACCGGCGAGCGCCACGCGCCGTGGTACGGCTGGCGGCCTTGCGCGTCGAACCAGCCGCGAACGTGCTTGCCGGAGAACCAGTAGACGCGAAGCGCGGGCTTGGCGCGCGGCGTGAGCTCGACGGCGCCGTCCTGCGCGTAGCCGACGAACGCGCCCTCGATTCGCTCTTCGGTCGCGAGGACGCGGAGGCGCGCGCCGGCGCGGAGATCGCCGAGATCGACGTGGCCGTCGAGCGCGTCGTCGACCAGCGTCGCGGCTTGTTCCTTCAGCCCGGCGGCGGCGAGCGCCGAGCGCAAATCGTCGCCGACGACGACGGCGACCTTGACCGCGCGGCGGTCGATCGGGAGCGAGACATGCTTGGCGGCGAGCTTTTCGCCCGGTTTTTCTTCGCGCTCCTGGAAAAAATCGAGCGTCGCGGCGTCCGACGGGGCGGCGGGCGCGAGCTCGAAGGCGACGACGTGGCCGTCCGCGGCCTTCGCGAAGGTGAAGGCGTCGTCGGCGTCGAGGCGGTCGACGTTCAGCCCTGGGAGCCTGTTCGGGCCCGAGAATCCGGCGAGGACGCGGCGGCATTCTTTCGGCGAGAGGCCGGCGGCCGAGAGCGCCGTCAGAAAGACGTGCTTGCCGATCGTCCCGCTTGCGATGGATACGTGCGGCTCGCTCGCGAGATCCCGCACGCGGAAGGTGTGCGCGACCGGCTTTTCGGGCTCGATCGGCGCGGGCGCGGCCGTCATCGCGACGACGACCGGCGGCGGAGCACCGTGGGTGACGGGCGCGGGCGGCGGCGGCTTCGGCGCGTGGCGCTGGCCGACGACCGCAAAAGGCGTCGCGACGCAGGCGATCGCGGACGCTCCGAGCGCCGCGGCGAGAATCGCACGTCGATCCACACGTGCTTAGTACCGAAAAATGTGGCGACAAGCACGCCGCGCTTGTCTTAAGGTCGGTCGGGCCCCCATGGACGAGCGCATCAAGCAGCTTCTGCTCCTCGGACGCGAGCACTACGAGAAGCGCGAGTACGACAAGGCGGAGCCCCTCCTTCGCGAGGTGCTGCAGGGCGACGACCGCTTCGCCGACGTCCACGACATGCTCGGCGTCATCTCGCACGCGCGCGGGAACTTCATCGCCGCCGAGCACCACTTCGAGCGCGCGCTCGCCATCAACCCGAGCTACACCGAGGCCGCGCTGAACCTCGCCGTCACGTACAACGATCGCGGCAAGTACGAGGCGGCGCGCGAGGTGTACTCGCGCATCCGCGGCAAGCCGAGCGGCGAGAAAGAGGGGCTCGACCCGTTCGCGCGCGGCAAGCTCGCGAACATGCACGCCGACATCGCGCAGGCGTACGCCGATCTGTCGCTCCCGCGCGAGGCGGCCGACGAGCTCGAGAAGGCCGTCGGCCTCTGCCCGCAGTTCGCCGATCTCCGCACGCGCCTCGGCAACCTCCTCCGCGAGCTCAAGGACCCGGCGCGCGCCCGCGAGCACTACGAGGCCGCGCTCGCCTCGCGCCCCACCTACGTGCCCGCCCGCGTCGCGCTCGGCGTGACGCTCCTCTCGCTCGGCGATCCCGCTGGCGCGGAGCAGCACTGGAACAAGGTCCTCGAGACCGAGCCCGAGAACCCGCAAGCGAAGATGTACTTGCGCATGCTCGAGACCCAGCGCCGCAAGTCCTCGATGCCGCCGCAGGCGTGAAGCCGCCCGGCTGAAGCCGAAGCCGAACCGGAGACCGCCGCGGCGGAGGTGGAGCAGGCCACCGCGGAGACGGAGACGGCCGCGACCGCGACGTGAGAAATCGACGCAATTCGCCTTGCGAATCGCCGAGAAAAATATATGCTCAATCAAGATACATGCAGCAGCTCGAGTTCGAGTTTTCCACTTGGGGCGGCGCGCGCGCCGGCGCGGGGCGCAAGCGGCGGCCGGGGGCGGCGCCGTCGGTGGCGCACCGGCGGCGCGAGCGGCATGCCAAGGCGCATCCCGTTCACGTCACGCTACGCGCGCGGCGCGGGTTGCCGCCTTTTCGCGAGCGGGTGATCGCGGCTCGGATTCGCGAGCGCATCGGGCTGGCGAATCGCGCGGCGCCGGAGTCGTTTCGCGTCGTGCACTTTTCGGTGCAGCGCGATCACGTCCACCTCGTCGTCGAAGCGGCGGATTCACGGACGCTCGCGCGCGGCGTGCAAGGGCTCGCCATTCGGGTGGCGCGCGGCATCAACGCGATGCTCGGCAAACGCGGGCCCGTTTGGGGCGACCGCTACCACGCGCGCGAGCTCGCGACGCCTCGAGCGGTTCGCGACGCGATCGTCTACGTGCTCATGAATGGGAAGAAGCGCGGCACGGCGAGCGCCGTGGACGCCTGCTCGTCGGCGCCGTGGTTCGACGGGTTCGTCCGCAGGATTGCGCGGCCGCCCGGCGAGCCGCCCGTGCGCCCGCCCGGCACGTGGCTCGGCCAGGTCGGCTGGCGGCGGCACGGGCTCGTGGGCTTCGAGGAGCGTCCGCGCTCACCGGGGTGAGCCGGGCCACGTCACGTCTCCGCGCGCATTCGCCAGCGGGCGGCGTGAAGGCTCGGGGACGGCGGCGCCGCTCGGGCCTTCCGCCGCACCGGTTCGCGAAACGAACGGCTCGAAGCGCCGGTTCGACGAGCACCTCCACGCGTCGACCGCGCGACTCACGTCCTCGGGGACGCGCATCGCGGTGCGACGATCGAGTCCGCGCACCGAGCCCCACGACGCCGGGTCCAGGAAGGATGTGCTCCGGTCGTCAGCGGCGCTCGCGTCGGAGTCGCTTCTTCTGCACCTTCGCGAAGCGCCGCATGCGCGTGCGCTCCGTCGGCGCACGCCCGGGGAGCGGGTCTTGCTCCTCGTGGTCCTCGGCGAAATCGCCCGGCGCCGCGCCGAGCTCGAAGATCGTGATCTCGCGGCGCGCGCGCGCGCCGATGCGCACCGGCATCACCGCGGCGCCGAGGCCCGCGCCGACGTAGACCGCGCGATCGTGCCGGCGGCTCCCGTAGAGACCGTGCACGTACCTGTGGCCGACGAGGTGGCCGAGCGCGAGCTCGTGCATGCGCGCGAGCGTGAACTGCCCGGCGTGCGTGTGACCCGACAAGACCAGCGGGACGCCGTACTCCCAGAGCGCGTCGGCTTCTTCGGCGATGTGCGACAGGCCGAGCGTCGGCACGTCGTGGCGCAGGCCGGAGACGGCGCGGTCGCGGTCGGCGTGCGTCGTGTACGCGTCGTCGAGCCCCACGATTTGAAGCCGCTGATGCCGCACGTGGACGACGGTGTTCTGGTTGCGGAGGACGAGAGCGCGCGCGCGGACGAGCGTCTCTTCCACCTCGTCCGAGCCCGACCAGTGGTCGTGGTTGCCGAGCACGCAGATCGTGGGCGCTTGGATCGCGCCGATGACCTCGCCCAGCTCGTCCAGGAACTTCTGGCTGTGGCAGACGAAGTCGCCCGTGATGACGACGAGGTCGGGCTCGGCGGCGTTCGTCATGCGCACAGCCTCGTGGTGAATGCGGAGCGGCGTGACACGGCCGACGTGCAAATCCGTGAGGTGGGCGACGCGGACGGGCTCCATCGCCCCGACGTACGCGCTCGGGCCCGCGAACCGCCTCATCTGGATGCGCCCGAAGCGCCGCTCGTCGGCGGGCGACTCGAGCAGCTCTTCCAGGGACAGCGGGCGCTCCGTCGACACTGTCGCCAAGATAACACCGCGCCACGTCGTGGCGAGCCGTGGTAGTTCGTGCCCCGTGGACACGCAGCTCGTGCGTCGCGTCGCGGAACGTTACCCCTCGGTGTCCGCGCGCATGTACGCGCGCGGAAAGCTCGGGAGCGATCCGATCGCGCAGCAGCTGCTCGAGCTCGGCGAGTTGGGCGAGGTCGTCGACGTCGGCTGCGGTCGCGGGCAGATGGGGATCCTCGTGCTCGAAGCGGGCGTCGCCACGAAGGTGACCGGCGTCGACTGGGACGAGGGCAAGCTCGAGGACGCGCGCGCCGCTTCCAAAGATCTCCCGATGACGTTCGAGAAGATCGACGTGCGCGAGGTCGCGCCGCCCCCGTGCGACACGCTCCTCTTGATCGACGTGCTGCATTATCTCACCGACAAGCAGCAGCTCGACGTCCTCGCGCGCTGCATGCGGTCCGCGCGCAAACGCGTCGTCTTGCGGGAGCTCGATCCGGATCGCGGCTGGCGAAGCGCCACGACCCGCGTCCAAGAGGCCGTGACGACCTTCCTCGGTTACAACGTCGGCGAGCGGGTGCGGGTGCTGCCGATCGCCTCGTTTCGCGACGTGCTCGAGGGGGGCGGTTTTTCGGTCCGCGTCCTTCCGAGCTGGGGAAATACGCCGTTCTCGAACGTGGCGGTGATCGCCGAGCGTAGCGCCTGAGCGCGCCGAGGCACGCACATCCGCGGACTTGGACGCCGGCACGGGCGCTGCAGTGATGGCTCGCATGGCAGCAAACTCGTCGTTCGAAAAATGGCAGGAAGAGCCGTTCTTGCTCCGGCGCCATCCGCAGGACTCGGCGCTCGCGCGTGACGTTCGCGCGATGCTCGCCGGGACGCTCGGCTCCGAGGCGAGAAACCTCGTCGTCCTCGTCGAGGAAGGAACGGTCACGCTCGCCGGGCGCGTCTCGGAGCGCTGGATGCAGCTGGAGATCGAGCACGCCGCGCTTCACCTCGACGGCGTGAGCGCCGTCGTCAGCCACCTGAGCTCGCCGAAGCACTCCGCGAAGTGATCCGCCGCGCGCTGCGCGACGTCTTCGACGGGCGGCGGCCGGGCGTCGAGCTCCTCGAGCGACGTGACGCCGTACTCCGAGATGCCGCAGGGCACGATGTTCGAGAAGTGCGCGAGGTTCGTCCGTACGTTGAGCGCGAAGCCGTGCATCGTGCACCAGCGCGAGAGGCGAACGCCGATCGCGCCGATCTTGGCGAGCCGGCGGTGCGGGAAGCGCGCGTCGTCCGCCGTGATTTCGGTCCACGCCTGCGGCGAGTCGCGGTCGACCCACACGCCCACGTAGCGCGAGTCGCCCGGGATGGTGCCGGCCGAGACGCCGTAATCCTTGCAGAGTGCAACCATCACCGAGGCGAGATCGCCGACGTATCGCCGCACGTCGCAGCGATCGGGGCGCAAATCGAAGATCGGATAGGCCACGAGCTGACCGGGCCCGTGGTAGGTCACGTCGCCGCCGCGGCCGGTCTCGGCGAACGCGATGCCGCGCGCGCGCAGCGCGTCGGGCCCGCCCGGGAGGTGCGCGAGGTCGCCGCCCTTTCCGATCGTGACGACCGGGTCGTGCTCGAGGAGCAACAGCGTGTCGCCGATCTCGCCGGCGATGCGCTTCGCGAGGAGATCTTTCTGCATCGCGTGGGCGTCGTCGTAGCCGACGCGGCCAAGCCAGCGCGCGGTGATCTTCATGCGAGCCGCCGCTCGAGCCACTCGACGCCGAAGCGCCACAGCCCGGGTGCGTCGAAGAGATACGAGGTCGCGCCGCCGACCTTGCCCGTGCGCCCGCGGCCCGAGCCCAGGTACTCGCGCGCGATGGTGCCGAAGTAGTCGTCGGGCAGGCTCGCGTGCACCGGATCGCACGTGTCGAGCTCCTCGAAATCGACGAAGACGCCGTTCATGAGACGTTTGTAGTGTCGCTTTCGCTTGTCGGGAATGCGCGCCGCGTGCTCGGAGAAGTGAAGGAGCGTGATCGTGTCGAGCGGCGCCCCGAGGAGGAGCACCTTGCCGTCGGCCTGGACGAGCTTGTGGAGCGGCGAGCCTTCGCCGTACCCGTATTGCAGCGGGTGATCGGCGACGATCCACGCGGCGCGCTCCCGCGCCTCGATCCGCGACGTCCCGCCTGGGGCGGCTCCGTCGACGGCCGCGACGCCCGCGTCCGGGTGCGCGCTGCGGAGCGCGCCTGGCCACGTTCGAATCGTCTCGGCCAACACGCCATGGTCGAGCCTCGCGCGCGCCGTCGCGGGATCGAACGGCTCGTTTTCGCCGCGCTCGGGCTCCCAGTCGACGTACGCGACGATCGTCCCCGCCGCCGCGAGGAGCGCGCGCACGACGTCGTTCGCATCGCACCCGACGCTTCGCATGCTCGCGTGCACCATGACGAAGTCGCTCGGCCCGACGCCGAGCGCGCCGAGCTCGTCAATGAGACCGGTAATTCGGCGCCTCCTCGGTGATCATCACGTCGTGCACGTGGCTCTCGCGGAGCCCTTGCGACGTGATGCGCACGAAGCGAGCGCGCTCCTGGAGCTCGGGGATCGTGCGCGCGCCGACGTAGCCCATTCCGGAGCGGAGGCCGCCGACGAGCTGGTAGAGGATGCTCGCGAGCGAGCCGCGGTACGGCACGCGACCTTCGATGCCCTCGGGGACGAGCTTCTCGTCGGCCGAGCCGGCTTGGCCGTAGCGGTCCTTGCTGCCCCGCTTCATCGCGCCGATCGAGCCCATGCCTCGGTGCATTTTGTAGGTGCGGCCCTGGTAGAGGACCATGTCGCCGGGGGCTTCGTCGGTGCCCGCGAAGAGCGAGCCCATCATCACGGTGCTCGCGCCCGCGGCGATCGCCTTGACCACGTCGCCCGAGTACTTCACGCCGCCGTCGGAGATGATCGGCACGCCGGCGCGCTTGGCCGCGCGTGCGCAGTCGGCGACCGCGGTCATCTGCGGCACGCCCACGCCCGCGACGACGCGCGTCGTGCAGATGCTGCCCGGCCCGATGCCGACCTTGACCGCGTCGACGCCGGCCTCGATGAGCGCCTCGGTCGCTTCGGCGGTCGCGACGTTGCCGGCGATCAAGTCGACCTGCGGATGCTCTTTCTTCGTCGCGCGGACCGCGTCGAGCACGCCGCGCGAGTGCCCGTGCGCCGTATCGACGACGAGCACGTCGACGCCGGCCGCGACGAGCGCCGCCGCGCGCGCCGCCCAATCGGGCCCCGGCCCGATCGCCGCGCCGCACCGCAGCCTCCCCTTCGGATCTTTGATTGCGAGCGGATTCCGATCCGCCTGGAGGATGTCTTTGATGGTGATGAGCCCGACGAGCTTGCCCGCGTCGACGACGAGGAGCTTCTCGATGCGATGCTGATGGAGGAGCTGCTTCGCGTTCTCGGCGGTCACGCCCGGCTGCACCGTGACGAGCTCCTTCGTCATGAGCGCGCTGACGGGCTGGTCGAGGTTGCGCTCGAAGCGAATGTCGCGCGCCGTGAGGATGCCGACGGGCTTTTCGCCTTCGACCACCGGCACGCCCGAGATGTCGTGCTCGCGCATGATCGCGAGCGCGTCGCGGAGCGACTGCGACGGCCGGACCGTGACCGGCGACAGGACCATGCCGCTCTCCGCGCGCTTCACCTTCTCGACCTCGCGCGCCTGATCCTCCGGCAGGAGGTTCTTGTGGACGATGCCGATGCCGCCCTCGCGCGCCATCGTGATGGCCGTCCGCGCCTCGGTCACCGAGTCCATCGCCGCCGACAAGAGCGGCACGGCGAGCTCGATGTTGCGCGTGACCTTGGACCTGACCTCGACGTCTTTCGGCAGGATCTCGCTGTACTGCGGAACGAGGAGGACGTCGTCGAAGGTCAGCGCGTCGCGAAGATCATCGAGGGCCATGGGCGTATATAGCCCAAGGTTCGCGGGCGAACCAAGCGCTACGGTAGACGGATTCGGAGACGGAGGTTGGCTCGCTCGGGATTTTCGAGGGTAGCGCCGCAGCCGATTGCGGCCTCGCTCCTCTCGAGAAATCCGTCTCCGTCTCCGGAGACGGATTCAGAGACGGAGTCGGAAGGGCTCCGTCGCCGATTCGTCTCCTTCAGGTCGCGAGGCGATGAAGCGTGGCGGCGATTCGGTCGAAGGCGTCGCGCAATCGCCCATCGACCGAAGCGACGTACCCGAGCGCCTCGGCGACATCGAGACAGGCGCGAACCTCGTGGGCCGAGCCGAGCGCGCTGCGAACCGCATTCGTTCGTTGCCGCCACTCGCCCCGTAAGCCTCCGCTGGGTTGAGCGCGATGCTGCTCGCCCCCCGCCGAGCTTGTCGAGCAAGGTCAGCATCGTGCCGAGCAACCTCGCGAATCACGGGCGCAACCTCACGAAGCGTTTCGATGATGAACGGACAGATCCGAAGCATGATGGTTCTCCTCTCGTCCCTCGTTCGGGACCCCCACCGCGCTACGCTCGTAAATCCCGAGCGAGCAACCCCCCCGCGTCTTCGGATTCGGAGACGGATTCGGAGACGGAGACGACTTCGGAGACGGCCTACTCCGGCACCGTCATCCCCTTCGCCCGCAGATCCTCCCGCAGCTCCTCCAGCCACTGGGTGAACGTGCGCGCGACGTCGGGGTCGAACTGCGACCCCGAGCAGCGCTCGATCTCGGTGACCGCGACCTCGTGTGGAAGCGCGCCGCGGTACGCGCGGTCGCTCGTCATCGCGTCGTAGGTGTCGGCGACCGCGATGATGCGCGCCATGAGCGGCACGCCCTGGCCCTTGAGCCCGAGCGGGTAGCCGCGGCCGTCCCACCGCTCGTGGTGCAGGTGAACGCCCGGGATGAGCGGGTGGAGGAACTTGATCGGATCGAGGATGTCGCGGCCGAAGCCCGGGTGCTTCTTGAAGATCTCGTACTCGTCTTGCGTGAGCTTGCCCGGCTTGTTCAAGTTGAACACGCAGCCGATCTTGCCGATGTCGTGCATCAGCGCGCTCTGCCGAACGATCTCCTGCTCCTGCGCGCCGAGCCCGAGCTTCTGCGCGATGTAGACCGCGTACATCGCGACGCGCGACGAGTGGCCCGCTGTGTAGCGGTCCATTTTGTCGATCGCCTGCGCGAGTCCTTCGATCGTCTGCTGAAACGTCGCCTGGAGATCTTCGTACAGGCGCGCGTTGTCGATCGCGGCGGCGGCGCGCGAGCCGACGATCGCGAGCACCTTGCGCTGGCCTTCGTCGAAGCGCTTGTTCTTGGCGAACGCGATCGCCGCGATCCAGCCGAGCAATTTGTGTTTGCTCTGGAGCGGCACGGCGACGAGCGACTGCGGCGGCACATTCGGATGTTTCGCGAAGAATCGCTCGGTGGCGGGGCCGTGCTCGAGGAGCATCGGGCCGTCTTTGAAGTGCGAGATGAACGCGTCGGGGTCGAGCGACACCCGCTCGGGAGGGAGCTGCGCCGCCGAGGCCTCGCTCGAGGTCGCCATGTTCTGACGCTCGAAATAGTGCCCTTGGCCGTCGTCCAGCCACGTCGAGACCCAGTCGGCGCCGAGCTCGTGAAGCGCCGTGTCGCCGACGGTCGCGAGCACTTGCTCGAGCGAGAGCGACGCTTGGATGGCCTCGCTCACCTTGTAGAGCGAGATGGCCTCCTTCAGGCGGATGTTCTCCGCCGCGAGCCGCTGCTTCTCGAGCCCGCGCTGGACGACGTGGATGACCTCTTCGACCTTGAACGGCTTGAGGATGTAGTCGTAGGCGCCGCGCTTCATCGCGTCGATCGCCGTCTCGACGGTGCCGAAGCCGGTCATGATGACCGTGAGCGCGTTCGGCGCGGTCGTCGTGATTTGCTCGAGCAGCTCGATGCCGCCCATGCGCGGCATCTTGAGATCGCTGATGACGATGTCGTAGCTCGCGCCGCGGAGCTCGGTCAGCGCGGCGGCGCCGTCCTCGGCGGTGCGGACGGCGTAGCCCTCCATGCCGAGAAAATCCGCGAGGATGTCGCGAATGAACTTCTCGTCGTCGACGATGAGCACGCGAGGGCGTTCTTCGTTAGCGGTCCCCGCCTGCGGGGATGAAGCCCGGTTCACGCGCCGAACTCTAGCATGGCGCGCTGGACGATTGCGCGTGCCCGCGCGTCGTGCGATGCCAAGCTCATGCGCGCCGTCCTCGGTTGGGTGGTCGTGGGCTACGGAGCCCTCGGCGTGCTCGGGGCGTCGTTGTCGCTCGCGTCCGGCG
This sequence comes from uncultured delta proteobacterium, assembly GCA_963731595.1. Classification (GTDB taxonomy): domain Bacteria; phylum Myxococcota_A; class Polyangia; order Polyangiales; family Polyangiaceae; genus DASXHD01. The sequence continues at coordinate 311,488 of CAVSWE010000006.1, read as the reverse complement.
GCGGAGCCGCCACGCGGACGCCCTGGATCCCCGAGAGCCCGCTCGAGGGCGTCGTCGCGTCGCTCGTCCTCGGCGTCGCCGGGGCGTGCCTGACCATCTTGATTACGCGCCTGCTCGTCCGTCGCGCCGCGTGGGCGCGGGCGCTCCACGGCGAGCTCCGGCCGCTCGTGAAAGGCGAGGGGAGCGGCGTCATCGCGCTCATGGCGCTCGCGAGCAGCGTCGGCGAGGAGCTCTTTTTCCGTGGGTTCCTGTCGGTCACGATCGGCGTCGTGCTCTCCTCGCTCGCGTTCGGCGCGCTCCACCAAGTGCGCGGCAAGGGACGAATCGGCTGGGCCGCGTCGGCGTTCGCGATGGGAATTTTCCTGAGCTTCGTCTACGGCGTCACCGGGCAGCTGGTGGGGTGCATCGTCGCGCACGCCATCGTGAACGTCGTGAACCTCCAATACATGCGGGACAACGACCCGAACCCGAAGCCGCGAAAGCTCGGCGGTCTCCTCGCGTCTCGCGTCCGCTAGCGCGTTTTGCGCCGCGACGACACGAGCGCGGCCGCCTCGTCGAGCGTGCGCACGATCTCGTGCGTCATCGCGCGGACGGCGGAGATCGACCCCTCGAGCTCGCCGGTAGCCGTCGCGTACTCCTTGTCGAAGCGCTCGTTCTTCGCCTCGAGCTGGAGCTGCAGCTGCACGATCTGGAACGTGATGTCCTCTTCGCTCGTTCGCACGCGCTCTTCTTCGGCGACGAGCGCGGCCGACTCCCACACGGCGGCCTCGCGCTGCGAAGCGGCCGGCGCCGCGTCGACCTCGAGCTCGTCGTGACGCGCGCGGAGCGCCGCCCAGTGCGAGCGCTCGCGCGCTCGATCGCGCGCCAGCTCGTCGATCGCGTGGCCGAGATTCGAGCGGAAGTCGCGCGCGTGCGCCTCGAGGCGGTCGACGCGGCCTTGCACCTCGGCGACGGTGGCGCTCGCGCGCTCGAGCTTGTCGACGAGCGTCCGCGCGTGCGTCGTGAGCTCGGCGGCGCGCGTCGCGTTCGTCTCCGGGATGCCCTTCTTTCGCGCGCGTACGAGAGCGCGTTCGATCTCGGCGATCGCTCCGCCCCAGCGCGACGCGAGCTCCGACGTCTGAACGCGTCCGATGTCCGCCGTGCTCATCGGCGCGCGCGCGTCGTCGTCGGCCGGCACGATCTCGGTGACGGTCGTCGGGATCTCGTCGCGCCCGCCGCCCGAGATTGGCGTCGGCGGCGTCGATTTCGACGGCACGTACCGCCGCAGGACGTCGAGGAGAACGTCGTGGACGACGAAGGCGTCGGCGGGGCGATCCTCCGCCTTCTTCGCGAGCAGCGAGAGGATCAGCGCGTCGAGCTCGGGCGGCACCTCGATCCGCGTCGAGAGCGGCGTCGGCGCCGCGGTGAGCGGGCGCAAGAGGAGCTCGGCTTGGCCTTTCGCTTCCCACGGGAGCAGCCCCGTCATCGCCTCGTACATCAAGACGCCCAGCGAGAAGAGATCCGCGCGCCCGTCGGGCTTGGTGCCTTCGACGTACTCGGGCGCGATGTACCCCGGCGTCCCGAACATCTGCTCCGAGAACGTGAGCGCCGGCGCGTCGACGATCTTCGCGATGCCGAAGTCGGTGAGCTTCACGCGGTCGCCGAGGTTCGGCGCCGCGCCCGGCACCGGGTCGAGGAGCAGCACGTTCTCCGGCTTGAGATCGCGGTGGATCACGCCGGCCTCGTGCGCGCGGGCGAGCGCCGCCGCGATCTGCTCGCCGATGCGCACGACGCGGTCCCATGGAAACGGCCCGGGCTTGAGCGCGGCGAGCAAGCTCTCCGCCGGCGCGTACTCCATGACGAGGTACGCCGTTCCCTCGAACTCGCCGAAGTCGGTGATCTCGACGATGTTCGGGTGGTTGATGCGATTGACCGCGCGCGCCTCGCGGAGGAAGCGCTCGCGCTGGTTCGGGTCGAGGCTGAGATCACGTCGCAGGATCTTGATCGCGTTCAAGCGATCGATCATCACGTGCCGCGCGAGGTACACGACGGCCATGCCGCCGGTGCCGAGCTTCTTCGTCAGGCGATAGCGCGACGAGATCGTGCGGCCGAGCAGCGGATCGGTCGAGACGACGAGCTTCGTCCCGTCGAGCGGGCAGAAGCCGGCGTCGTCCGGGTAGAGCTCCGAGCATTGCGGGCAGATCCTCACCTCGACAAAAGCATCACACGGGCACGGGGCCGCCGAACAGCCCGAAGAATCGAAGCGCCCAAATCGGGACTTGGAGGATCGTCGCGAGCACGAGCGCGCGGAGCGCCCAGCGCGACGCGCCGCGCACCGCGAGGTCCTTGGCGTGCCCGTCGCGCGCGACGAGATAGAGCCCTTCGGCCGCGATCACCGAGACCGACGCGACGACGATCGGCGCCGAGGGATTCAAGAAGAACGCCTGCCCGACATGCAGATGAAGGAGCGCGAGGACCGAGCGCGTCGACCCGCAACCGGGACACGGCTCATGCGTCATCGCGGCGAACGGACACTGCACGACGCCCGATCCGAGCACGAGCGCAATCGCCGCCATTCCTGCGGCGTAAGCGCCTGCGAGACCGATTCGCGCGAGCAAAGATCGCTTCTGCATAGGACGAACGTGTGCGATGCTCCGCCCCGGAGGTCCGAAGCGACGTCATGATGGTGGATCAACCGAATAGCGCAAACGCAGACCAAGTGTTCGCGGCGGGAGGGTACGGTCCGCCTGGGGGTGGTGGTTATCCGCCGGGCGGCGGTTATGGTGGTCCTCCTCCGGGCGCACCTCCGGGTGGCGGCGGCTTCGGTGGTCCTCCTCCGGGTGCGCCTCCGGGCGGCGGTTACGGCGGTCCTCCAGGTCAGCCTCCGGGCGGCGGTTATGGCGGCCCTCCTCCGGGCGGCTTCGGCGCGCCCCCTCCGGGTGGCGGCTTCGGTCCTCCGGGTGGTGCGTTTCCGCCTCCGGGCGGTGGCATGGCGCCCGGCGGCGACGTCAACACGACCCTCCCGATGGTGCTCTCGATCCTTTGCCTCGCGTGCTGTTGCTTGCCCCTCGGCATCGTCGGGCTCATCAACGCGATGAACGCCAACAAGGCGAAGCAAGTCGGCGATCTCGCGACGGCGCAGGCGAAGGCGAAGGCCGCGCAGCTCTGGTCGATCATCGGCATCGTCGCCGGAGTCGTCGTCTACACGGTCGCGATCGTCGTCCAAATCGCGATGAACAACTGATGATGCACTCCGAGCTCGTCCACGCGGCTGGATATCCGCCGGGCCCTCCGGGCGGCGGATATGGCGGCCCTCCGCCGGGCGCGCCTCCCGGCGGATACGGCGGGCCTCCGCCTGGGGCACCTCCCGGCGGATACGGCGGGCCTCCACCCGGAAACTACGGGCAGCCGCCGGCGAACTATGGGCAGCCTCCCGGCGGCTTCGGCGGCCCGCCCGGCGCGATGGGCCCGCCCGGCTTTCCGCAGCCCGGCGGCGCCGACGTCCAGACGACTCTTCCTCTCGTCCTCAACATCGTCGGCATCCTCTTCGGCTGCTGCAGCTACGGCATCGGCTCGGTGCTCGGCATCATCGGCTTGGTCTTCACGATCATGGCGATGACGAGCAAAGACATGGACCCGATGGGGGCGCGCGGCAAAGCCAAAGTCGGGCTCATTCTCAGCATCGTGTCGTGCGTGATCACGCTCGCGCTCTTCGGCCTCTTCCTGGCCCTCGGCGCGTTCGGCGCGATCATGGGCAATTAGACGCTCGGTCCCCAAAGCCGAAACATCATCAAGACCGCCCAATCGAAGAGGGCGTGGCACACGATTCCCGGCCAGAGTCGGCCGAAGACTCGCGCCATGCCGCTCCACACGAGCCCGGCGCCGAGCGCGGCGATGACCACGACGGGATTCAACCCGACGCTCGAATCCGAGAGGGCCCAGAGCGTCGGCACGTGCGCGAGCGCGTAGAGCACCGCGGCGGCGATCCAACCGGCGCGGAGGCCGACGAGATCGTCGAGCATCGACTTCGCCCAGCCGCGCCACACGACTTCTTCCATCGTGGCGGCGACCGCGAGCCCGACGCCGACCCACGCCTGGTGGTGGCGCAGCGGCCGAGGGTCCCCGAGCTGCAGATAGAGATGCGCCATCCACGCCGCGCGCGGCGAGTGGTGCAGCGTGATGAGCTTCACGAACCCGAACGCGCACCCGAACAGACCGAGCGCGGCAAAGAACCCGACCGAGAGATCGCCGAAGCGCGGCAGGAGCCACTTTTTCAGCTGCGAGGTGCGAAAGCCGTACGCGAGGGCGCACACCGTCAACACCGCATACGTGGCGCCGAGGCCTTCGAGCGCGCTCGGCTGGCCGGCGCGCGCCGGATCGAAGCCCCAGCTGATGCCCCACGACGCCGCGGCCGTGAGCGCCACGAGCATGACGACGCGCGCCACGTCTCCCCGCTGTCCGTCCTTCACGGCCCACGCGAGTAGCACGGTTTGACGCCGCCCGGGCGGCGAGCTATACGCGTGTTCGTCGGAGTGGGCGCCTGCCCCCGGCGCAGTCAGCGCGGCGGATGTTCGTTGCGAGGCACGCGGGGATGGGTCCTAGGCCGGCACGAGCTTCACGCGATTTGGCATCGGGCCAATTCCGAGGAAGCGAATCCTGGAGAATCGACACATGACGTTCACCGAAGCCGCTGCAGAGGTCTTGCGCCTCGCCGGCAAACCGCTTCACTACAAAGAAATCACCGAGCTCGCGATCGAGAAGAACCTTCTCTCGCACGTGGGGAAGAGCCCGGAAGTCACGATGGGCGCCCGACTCGCGGCGCTCTTGAAGAAGGAAGACAAGACCAACCCCATCGTCCGCGTGAAACCGGGCGTCTTCGCGCTGCGCGAATGGGGCAAAAAGGGCGGGCGCGCCGCCGCCGCCGCGCAGGAGACCGACGCCGACGGCGAGGGCGAAGAGGACGTGAACGTCAACGCGCTCGAGGTCGAGGCGCAGACGCTCGGTCGGGCGCCCGTCGCGCCGACGTCGTCGAGCGCGGCGTTCGCCGACGAAGACGAAGAAGACGAGGAGGTCTCGGGCGAAGACGCGCGGCGCGCGGATCTCGCCGCGAGCGGCGCCGACATGTTCGACGACGAAGAGGACGACGATCAGCCGATCCTGGCGCCCGCGCATGCGCCGGTCTCGGCCGGTGGCGTCGCGCAGCCTCCGCCGAGCGCGGACGCGCAGGGCGAAGCCGGCGGTCGTCGTCGTCGTCGTCGCCGTCGTCGCCGCGGGGGCGGCGGCGATTGTCCCCCGCAGAACGGCGAAGCGTTCGGCGCGCGCGAGGGCCTGCCCTCGTTCTCGACCGAGGGCGAGCCGAGCGGGGAGCCGCGCGAGCCGTCGTCGCCGACGGTGTCGCGCCCGGTCGTGCGCGACCGCCAGCAGATCATGTCCGCCGGCGCGCAGCAGAACCTCGATCACGCGTTGCCGGAGGGCGACGAGCTCGCCGGGCGCGAGCTCGCCGACGCGGCGCTCATCGTGCTCGCGGCGTTCGATCGCAACGGCGGGCCGGTCGCGATCCGCTCGGTCGTCGATCACCTCGTTCGTCGCGGGCGCCTCTCGGGCGATCCCGCGATCGCCTCGACGCAGCTCGCGGCTTCGCTCCGCGCGGACAACCTCCGCCGCGGCGATCTCGGGCAGCGCCCCCGATTCCGCTTCGCCTCGGGCAACCGCGTCGCCCCGACGGAGTGGCTGCTCGGTCCGGATCTCGCCCGCATGGAGCAAGACGTGATCATGGCGGTCGAGCGATACCGCGAGGCCGCGCGTCGCGCGTTCTTGCGCCGCGTCCAAGAGCTGCCGGGTCACGCGTTCGTCGAGCTCGCGCTCGTCGCGCTCGAGAAGATCGGCATGTCGCAGATCCGTCTCGTTCGTCGCGCCGGGACGTCGGGTGGAGAGGCGCACTTCGCGGCCATCCACAAAACTGGCGGGGACGAGATCCGCACCGCGATCGTGATCCGCAAAGACGGCCGCGAAATCGGCCGCGAGCGCGTCGGCGATCTCCGCGGCACGCTCCACCACTACGGACCGGCCGCCTGCGGCTGGCTCGTGACGACGGGCCAAGTCCTCTCCGGCGCGCGCGAAGAAGCGGCCGCGAGCGGCGCGCCGCCGATCGCGCTCTACGACGGGCTTGCATTCTGCAAGCTCCTCGAGGACCAGGACGTCGGCGTGGTGCGCACGAAGCACGTCGTCGCGCTGCCGAACCTCGAGCTGCTCGAGGCAATTCGAGGCGGCTGACCATGAAGGCGGCGCGCAGCATCGGTTTTGCGGCGCTGGGAGCGGCGGGCCTCGTGCTCGTCCTCGGCGCCGCGAAGCCCGCGCACAAGCAGCCGCCGCCGCCTCCTCCTCCCCCTCCGGCCGGCGTGACGCTCTCGCTCGTCGCGCCGTTTCCGGATCGCGACTGGACCGTGACCCTCGCCAACGCGGGGCCCGATCCGATTCGCATCGTGGCCGATCGGCATCTCTTGTCCTTCGACGTGACGAGCGCCGGCCACGAGCACCACTGCGTCTTGCCGGCGGACATGCGGCCGTCGACCGACACGGTTCGGACGCTCGCCGTCCCGCCGGGTCGCTCGTGGTCGACGCACGTCGACCCGCAGCTCTACTGCTTCGGCGCGGCGGGCGACTCGGCGCTCGCGCCGGGCGCGACGGTGACGGCGAGCTTCGGGTTCACGCCCGACGGCTCGTCGCCGCCGTTCGCGATCACGCCCTTCGGCGACGCGGGCGCGGCCGTTCGCCGCATCGAGGCGCCGGTGGTCACGCTCGCGGCCGCGCAGACGCCGGCAGACGCGGGGACCGCGCTCGCGCACGACGCGGGCGTCGCTCCGCGGAGCGCGTACCCGGTGCGCATGAAGATCGCGCTGCCCGCGCGTCTCGACGCGTACCGCGCGTTCGAGCAGAGCGTGCCGGTCACCGTGACGAACGAAACCGATCGCACCGTGCGCACGCTCGTCGCGGCGACGACGCTCGGCTTCGTGATCGAAACTCCCGACAGCCACGTGTACACGTGCGGCGGCGCGACGCCCGCGACGGCGATCGCCGAGCTGGTCTCGACGATGCCCCCGCGCGGTCGCGTGTACCAATACGTGGACCTCGGCGCCGTCTGCGGTCCGTTCTTGCGCTTGCCCGGCCTGTATCGCGTGCGCCCGCAGCTCGACACGCGGCTGACGACGCCGCCGCCCGGGGGCGGCGAGTTCTGGAACGGGAAGACGACGGGGGCGCCGATGCTCTTGCGAATCCGCGAGGGCGAGGAGTCGCCGCCGTCGCCGCGCCTCGAATCCCCCGCCGCCCGCGCCCGACGGCTCCGCCGCAGCCCCCGCCGTGAAATAGCGCGCAACTCGCGCGCGGGCCCGGCCGATGGGCGTGCATGAGGCTCCCGGTCATCGCGTCGATTCTCGCCGCCGCTGCGATCTCCACCGGCTGCGCCGGCACCGCGCCGCTCGCGCCCAAGGCCGTCGCGCTCAACGACGAGGGCGCGCGTGCGTTTGCCGCCGACGATTCTCGAGCACGCCGAAGCCGAGCTGGGCCTCGCGCTCGAGTACAATCCGCGCTTCACCGAGGCGTGGGTCAACCTCGGGCTCGTCGAGCTTCGGCTCGGACATCTCGAGGCCGCGCGCCACGACTTTCGTCGCGGGATCGAGCTCAACCCGGACTTGCCTGCGCCGTTCCACGGCATGGGGTTGCTCGAGGAGCGCGTCGGCGACGTCGACCGCGCCGAGAAGAGCTACCGCGAGGCGCTCAAGGTCGATCCCGGTTTCGGCCCCGCGCGCGTGAACCTCGGTCGGATTCTCTTCGCTCGCCGCGACTACGACGGCGCGCGCGAGCAGTTTCTGCGTCTCACCGAGGTCGCGCCGACCGTGATCGAGGGCTGGACCGGGCTCGTCGAGTCGATGCTCAAGCTCCACCGCGAGCACGACGCCGACGGCGCGCTCGACCGCGCGCGCGCGACGCTCGGCGAACAGCCGGCGCTCGTCCTGCTCGTCGGCCGCCGGTTGCTCCGCGAGGGCGACGCGGCCGCCGCGATCGCCGCGCTGGAACCTGTCACGAGGGCAGGCACACCCAGCCTGCGCGCGAGCGCGCTCGCGTGGATCGCCGTCGCCCGCGCCACGCGCGGGGAGGTCGAGGCCTCGCGGGCGGCGGCCAAAGAGGCCCTCGCGCTCGACCCGCAGAACGGCGTCGCTCGCTACGCGCAGCAGGCGCGGACGAATTTGGAGTAGCGACGCGTCAGCGAAGGAGCAGAAACGCGGTGCCCGCGAGCAGCGCGATGACGCCCAGGATCAACGCGACGACGACGCCCGCGGGGACGTGGGTGCCGGGGATCTCGATTCGCTCTTCCTCGCCGGCCGACCACTGCGAGCCGTTCGCCGCAGCGGGGGCGGCGCTCGCCGCGACGCCGTCCGCGGGCGCGGCGGACGCCTGAACGGGGACGGCTTTGCGCGCCGGATCCGTCGGCTCCTCGGGCAGGGCGTACTTGCGGTACTTCACCGGCTCGCCGCCCGCGGGCAGCGGCTGGAGGCCCTCGCCGTCGAACTGCGCGACGATGACCGTGATGTTGTCGTGACCGCCCGCGGCGTTCGCGCGGTCCGTCAGCATCTTGCAGGCGTCGAGCGGGTCGTTGGTGCTGCGGAGCACCTCGCGAATCTCGTCGTTGCGCACCATGCCGGAGAGGCCGTCGGAGCAGAGCATCAGGATGTCGCCGCGGCGGAGCTCGGCGAACGTGAGATCGACCTGGACGGTCTCGGCGGTGCCGAGCGCTTGCAGGATGATGTTGTTGTGCTCGAAGGTCTCGGCCTCTTCTTCGGTGAGCTGACCAGCCTCGATGAGCTGGTTCACGAGCGACTGATCGCGGGTGACCTGCACGAGGTTTCCCTCGCGAAGGAGGTACCCGCGCGAGTCGCCGACTTGCGCGAGGAAGAGGTGATCGTCGACGAGCGCGGCGGCGGTGACGGTCGTGCCCATGCCGCGGCGGGTGCGGTCGCTCTTCGCGGCCTGGAAGATCCGCAGGCCCGCGGCCTCGACGGCTCGCACGAGGCGGCGCGCGATCTCGTTGCGTGTGACGTGTGCGTCGGGCGACACGTCCTCGATCATCCTCTCGTAGAGGATGTCGACGGCGAGCTGGCTCGCGACCTCGCCGGCGGCGGCGCCGCCCATGCCGTCGCACACGGCGAAGAGGTTGCCGTTCTGGCCGACGCGCGACGATGCGGTTCTCCTCTTGGAGACCTCGCACGCGCTTGGTGAGGTCGGCCACGAGGAAGTTGTCCTCGTTGTGCTCGCGCACTTGCCCCACGTCCGTGCGGGCAAAGAGCTTGATCGAAACCTCGCCCTTGGCCTTGGTCGGGGCTTCGCTCGTTTGCGGAGCGCTAGCGCTCGCCGTCGTCTCGCTCACGGCATTCGCCTCATGTCAGCCCGACGCTGCTCCGAGGTCGACGCGGAGGAGCTGCTGGCCGACCCGGATTTCGTCGCCGTGCGAGAGCGCGACTTCGCCGCGGATTCGGAGGAAGGTGCCGTTGGACGAGCCGAGGTCGACCAGCTCGAACTTGCGCGGCGACTCGGTGACGCGGACGGCGGCGTGGCGGCGCGACATGAAGGGATCGTCCGGAAACACGACGTCACCGGACTCGCGGCCGAGGATTGTCTCCGGTTTTCGAACGTGAAACACGTCACACGAAACCCCTTCTGTCGTGCGCTGCGAGAGGCGAGCGTACCTTGGCGCGGCCGGCGTGCCAAAGACAAGCGTACCTTGCTCCGAGGCAGCCCCGAAACCGGCCTCCGCGTCTTTCACGATCTCGAACCTTAGCACCTGCTGGCCGAGCAAGATCAAGTCTTGGTCTTCGAGGGCGACTCCGGCGTCGCCTTTGGGAATTCGCACGTAGACCCCGTTGGGGGTGCCGAGATCGCGGACGAGGAGCTTGCCGTCTTTTTTCGTGAGGCGCGCATGGCGCGGGGCCATGTAGCGGTCGCCCGAGAAGACGCACTCGCCCGACTCGCGGCCGACGTCGACTTGGTCGGCGAGCGGGAAGCTCTGGCCCTCGCCGCCGTCTTTCTCGACGACGACGAGGCGGCCGGGGCCTGCGAGCGCGGCCACGGGCGCGGTGTCGAGCGGCGGCAGCGCGATCGGCTCGGGCGTCACGATGGTGGAGTCGAGGCGCGGTTGCGACGGGGTCGACAGCGTCGGCTTCGTGGGAGCGTCGGCGGGGACGTCACCAAGCGGCGCGCCGCAGAAGCGGCAGAACTGCGCGCTCTTGTCCGACGTGCCTTGGCATCGCTTGCACGTGCGCGTCTCGGCGACCGGCGCGGGCGTCGCCACGAGAGCGACCGGCGCGGCGGGGATGGGCGCCGTCGGCATCGGCGCGCTCGGTATCGGCGCGGGAGCGGGCGCGGAGGCCTTCTGCAGCGGGCTCCCGCAGGTGATGCAGAAGCGCATGCCGGGCGCGCTCGTCGCGCCGCATCGCGAGCACTTGATGCCTGCGGGCGCGGGCTCGGCGGTGACGGGCGGCGAGACGCCGATTGCCGGCGTCGGCGGGGCGATGCGCGGCGCGAGTCGCGCACCACAGTCTTCGCAGAAGACGAGATGGTCCGCGTTTGCTTTGCCGCAAGTCGCGCAAATCACGAAGCACCATTGCCCGCAGGCCCGCGAATCGTCAAGCACTCCTCGGGCGGTGCCACGTCAGAACGGCTCGCGTGATTCGACGATGAGGTCGATGCCGATGAGATGCGAGAAGCCCGGGTCGTTGCCGGCGGCCGGCCGAGCCGCGCCCGCCGAGTCGGTGAACGGGATGAAAAAGAGCGCGCGGTACGAGAGCGCGACGCCCAGCGTGAACTCGGTCGAGATCTGGAACTCGGTGCCGATGCTCGCCCCGAGCAGAGGACCGCCGGTGTCGAAACCCCACAGATTTCCGTAGAAGTCCGCGCCGACGGTCGCGCCGAACCAGGGCTCCATCGAGCGGCCGGTGAACACGTAGTAGCGGCCTTCGGCGCGCGCCTGTTGCAGGATGCCGACGCGATAGAGCTGCGCCGAGTTCATCTTCGAGAACTCGTACGCGGCGCCGAAATAAAGCGGGCCGCGCAGGCGCCGACCGATGCGCACGGTCAGCCCGCCGCCGCTGCCCAGGATGCACGACGGGACGCCGTTGCAGATCGGACCGGGTGCGACGACGAATTCACCCGTGAACGCGAGGCCGTACTGGATGAACGCTTGCGCCAAGTGCGCGGGGGTGGATGCGCTCGGGTCGTTGGGCGAGGCATTTTGCGCGCGTGCCCGGTGCGCGAACGCCACGAGCCCGACCGAGGCAAGAACCGCCGCCGAGCGCCATCGCACGGGCGAAGCATACCCGACAGCGGTGCGCTGTTGACAGTAACCGCGATGCTTTTGTATTCGCCGTTGCGTGGAGATCTTGCTCGACAAACGCGTGGTGCGGCAAATCCGTCTCTCGGCGCAGGATGCGATCGAAGAAGGCGACACCGAAACGCTGCGCGAGGACATCCTCGAAGCGTTCACCGAAGAACAGGTCGAGGAGATCGAGCGACGGCTCGACAACGGCGACTTCTTCGAGTTCGTCACCGACATGCTCGACGAGTGGTCGGGCGACGACGTCGACGAGCTCTTCGAGCTGATGGACACGCAGCTCGGCGACGTCGGCATCGAAGTGAAATTCGAGAAGGCCGGCGCGGCGACGGTCGACGAGCGCGCCGAGGGCGAGGAGGACGAGGAGGAGACCTCGTCCGAGTACGAAGACGACGAAGACGAGGACGAGGACGGCGACGACGACGAAGAGCTCGACGAAGAGGAAGAGGACGAGGACGAGCCCTGAGCCGACGGACGGGTCATCGCGTCAGGTACGCGTGGCACGTCTTCGGTGCGTGGCTGTCTTTCGGGATCCTGACGTCCGGGCAGCGCGCGGCGACGCACGGCACGTAGCGCGAGTCGGGCGCGATGCCGACGATGCGCGACCAATCGTCGCAAGCGCGGTCGCCTCGTAGCTTTCCCGCGTTCCAGAGAGCCTCGGGGCGGCGGACGTCGTTCGGGAAGAGATTGACGTAGCGCTCGAAGGCGGCGACTGCCTTCGTCGCGTCGTGGAGTTGGTCGCGGAGGAGGGTGGCGATGCGCCAGGCGGCGTCCGGGAAGCGCGGGCGCACATACGTGCCGGGCAGGGTCGAGCTCTCCATGACCGACAGCATGTGTTCGAGATCCGCGACCGCGACGTCGGGGCGGCCGAGCTCTTCGTCGAGCTCGCTCGCGCGGAAGAGCGCGTCGTCGAAATATTCGCCGGGGTAGGGGAACCGGCGCGCGACATCGGCGAAGGCGTCGCGCGCCTCCTGGGTCTTTCCGAGCTTCGCCAGCGACTCGGCGATTTGGAAAGCGACCCGCGCGGCGCTGTCGGTCTTCGCGACCGCGGGCTCGAGCGCGCGGAGCACTGCGAGCGCTTCGGCTTCGCCGCCCGCCTCACGCGCGAGGCGGAGGCGCGCGAGGAGCGCCGGGTAGGCGACGCCCTCGTTCGGGAACGTGCGGAGCAGCTCGTCGAGCTCGCTCGCGGCCGCCGGGCTCTGCGTCGCGAGGTCGAGCGACACGAGCTCCCACCGCGCCTGCGCCGCGTGCTCGCCGCGCGTCTTTCCGATCGCCTCGAGGCGCTTGGCGCCGCCGGCGACGTCGCCGGAGCGGATTTGCTCGAGCGCCGAGAGGAACGCGGCGTGGGCCTGCTCCCGCGGCGGCGCGCGGTCGCGTGACGCGGCGTCGAACGCGCGCGCGGCTTCGCCGTGGCGACCGGCGGTCTCGGCGCGCTCGCCCGCGGCGAAGTGCGATTCATACGCGCTCGCCGACGAGCCGCACGCCGCGAGCGCGAGGAACGCGAGCGCGCGCCCGTTCATCTCGACGCGGCGCGGGCGAGGATTTCCGCGCCGCGCTCGACGTCCGCGCGGCTCACGTCGAGGTGCGTGACGGCGCGGAGGCGATTTGGACCGGACGCGTTGATGAGTAGGCCGAGCGCGCGCGCGGCGTTCGCGAGCGGCTCGGCGGGCGCGTCGGTGTCGACGTTGACGATGTTCGTCTCCACGCCGGCGAGATCGACCCGCAGCCCGGTCGCGTTGCCGACGAGCTCGGCGAAGCGTCGCGCGTTCTCGTGATCGTCGCGCAGGCGCGCGCGGTTGTTCTCGAGCGCGAAGAGCGCGCCCGCGGCGAGGATGCCGGACTGGCGCATCCCGCCGCCCCACATCTTGCGGAAGCGTCGCGCGCGCTCGACGTTCGCGCGCGTCGACACGAAAGCGCTCCCGACCGGCGCGCCGAGCCCCTTCGAGAAGCACACGCTCACGGTGTCGAACGGCGCCGCGAGCTCGCGCTCCGAGAGCCCGGTCTTCGCCGCGGCGTTCCAGAGGCGCGCGCCGTCGAGGTGGACGCGCAGACCGAGGACGTGCGCGCGCGCGGCGATCGCCTCGGCGTTGCGCTGGGGGAAGACGCGGCCGCCCGCCCGATTGTGTGTATTTTCCACGCAAACGAGCGACGTGCGCGGCGTGTAGTAGGCGCGCGGCTTCACGGCGGCCTCCATCTGGTCGACGTCGAACATGCCGCCGCTGCCGGCGACCGCGAACTGCACGCCCGAGAGCGCGGGCCCGGCGCCCGCTTCGTAAAAGACCGGGTGCGCGCCCTCGCCGACGACGACCTCGTCGCCGTGCTGCGTCTGCACGGCGATGGCGAGTTGGTTGCCCATCGAGCCCGAGCTCACGAAGAGCGCGGCTTCCTTTCCGAGCAGCGCGGCGACGCGCTCTTCGAGCGCGCGCACCGTCGGGTCCTCGCCGTAGACGTCGTCGCCGACCTCGGCGCGCGCCATCGCCTCGCGCATCGCGAGAGAGGGCTTGGTCATGGTGTCGGAGCGGAGGTCGATCATGGCGGGCCGAGGATAGTGCCGAAAGCGTGCATTTCGGTGCGAAACCCCTTGCGCACCTCCCACGCATGGGTTACTGGTTGAACCACTGGATCACCCAATGACAAAACCCCTCCAGCCCAGCCGTCCCGGCGCCCTCGAAGAAGAGTCGGAGACGCTGTCGGTCCTCGCGCCCATCGCGCGGTCGAGCATCGTCGACGCCGTGGTCGAGCGGATTCGCGGGGAGATCCTCGCGGGGCGGCTCGCCGCCGGGGCGCGGCTGCCGTCCGAGCGCGAGCTCGCGCTGGCGCTCGGGATCAACCGGCTGACGCTGCGTGCGGCGCTCGCGAGGCTCGAGGCGATGGGGCTCGTCGTGACGCGGCACGGCGCCGGGACGGTCGTCGCGTCGTGGCGCGAGCGCGCGGGCCTCGACGCGCTCGGCGCGCTCGCGCAGGCGCTCAAGGAGGACGACCCGGCGCGGCAAGAGCTGCTCGCGTCGATCCTCGAGGTGCGGCGCGTGCTCGCCGCCGAAGCCGTCGCGCTCGCGGCGACCCGCGCGACCAAAGAAGACATCGCGGCCCTCCACGCGATCGCCGAGGCGCAGCGCGCCAACCTGAACGACCCGGTCGCGATGGCGCGCGGCGACGTCGCGTTCCAGCGCGCCGTGCTCCGCGCCGCGCGCAACGTCGGGCTCGAGCTGATCTTGAACTCCTTCGCGCGCTTCCCCGACGAGCACCCCGATCTCGTCGCGCAGCTTTACGACGTGCCGGCGCGCACGCTCGAGCATTACCCGCTCGTCATCGGCCTCATCGAGGCGCACGACGAGCGCTCCGCGCGCGATCTCGTCCGCAGCGCGCTCGAGCACGTCGACAAGGAGATCCTCCGCCGCAACGCCCGCGCGCAGAAACCGAAAGGGAAGCAGAAATGAGTCTCACCAAGCTGGAACGGAGCTGGGCGCGTACCGCCCTCGCCACCATGTTTCCTTCGGGCGCGCACCCGCGCGTGCCCGGCGCCGACGCGATCGACGGCGGCGCGTCGCTCGACGAGGTCTGCCGCACGGTCCCGGCGCGCGTGGCGCTCGGCCTTCGCGCTTCGGTGTGGCTCATCGCGCTCGCGCCGTTTTTCGTGGTGTTTCGGCTGCGCACCATCGTCGGGCTCGACGACAGGGCCCGCGAGAAGGTCGTCCTCGCGCTGCTCTCGAGCCGTCTCTACTTCGTGCGGCAGCTCACGCTGCTCCTCAAGGCGTTCGGCGCGCTGATGTTCGTCGCGGCGCCGGGCGTGCGGAAATCGATCGTCGGTCGCGAGTCGCTCGTGCGCCTCGGACGGAAAGAAGAGGCCTTCCATGCCGCGTGAGGACGAAAATCTGCCCGAGGGCGCGGTCGTCGACGGCGCGTCGCTCGCGCGCGACGCCGACGAGGCGTTCGACTTCGTCGTGATCGGCACCGGCGCGGCCGGCGCGGTCGCGGCCCACCGCCTCGCCGAGCTGGGCTTCTCGGTCGCGATGGTCGAAGAAGGCCCGTACGTGAAGACGCGCGACTTCGGTCCGAACGTGCTCTCGGCGTTTCGTGGGCTGATGCGCGACGCGGCGACGCAGGCGATCGAAGGCCGTAGCTTCATTCCGCTCCTGCAAGGCCGTTGCGTCGGCGGGAGCACGGTCGTGAACTCGGCGATCGCGTGGCGGCTGCCCGACGACGTCGGCGAGGACTGGGGCACTCGCTTCGACCTCGCGGGCGCGCTCGACTCGGAATCGCTCGCGCCGCACTTCGACGCGCTCGAGCGCGAGCTCCATGTCGAGGACGTCCACGCCGACGCGCTCGGCCGCAACAACTCCGAGTTCATCGACGCGCTCCGCCGCCGCGGCATCGAGCACGAGCCGATGCGCCGCTACGCGCCCGACTGCGAGGGCTCGGCGCGCTGTCTCCAAGGTTGTCCGACGGGCGCGAAGAAGGGCATGAACGTGAGCTACGTGCCGTGGGCGCTCCGCCTCGGCGCGCGCCTCTACTGCTCGTGCCGAGTGGTCCGCGCGCGCGTCGAAGAGGGCCGCGCGACCGGCGTCGAGGCCGTCGCGAAGTCCGGCAAGAGCGTGCTCCTCCGCGCGCGCCGCGGCGTGCTCGTCGCGGCGAGCACCATCCAGACGCCGAACTTGCTGCGCCGCTCGGGCCTCCGCGCGCGCGCGCTCGGCAAACACTTCCAAGCCCACCCGGGCATCGGCGTCGCCGGCGTCTTCGACCGCCCGATCCAGATGGACTTCGGCACGACGCAAGGCGCGGAGACCGCGGCCTTCCGAAAGAGCGATGGCTTCAAGGTCGAGACGATTGCGATGCCGCCCGAGCTCCTCGCCGCGCGCATGCCGGGCGCCGGCGCCGACCTCATGCGAAAGCTCGGCGAGTACCCGAACATCGCGGTGTGGGGCGTGCAGATCCGCTCCGAGGCGGAGGGCGTCGTGAAGACCGGCTTCGGCGGGCGCGACAAGGTCGTCTATTCGCTGACCGAGCGCGACATGCACAGCGCGCGAAAGGCGCTCGCGTTCGTCTCGACGCTCATGCTCGAGCAAGGCGCGCGCGAGATCTGGCCGGGCGTCTTCGGGCTCTCCTCGGTGATGCGCTCGCTCGACGAGGCGCGCGGGCTCGAGTCCGGGCCGACTCGACCCGCGGGCGTACGGTTTCATCGCGACGCACCTCTTCGGTGCCGCGCGGATGGGCAAGGACCCGCGCGCGAGCGTGGTCGGGCCCGACTTCCAGACGCACGAGTGCAAGGACCTCTACGTCGTCGACTCGAGCGTTTTCCCCACGAATCTGGGCGTGAACCCGCAGCACTCGATCATGGCGGTCGCGCGGCTCGCCGCGAGCCGCATCGGCGAGCGCGCCGCTTCGTCGCACGCCGCCTGAAACGCGTTCAGGCTCGCGCAGGCCCGCGCGTCTAATGCTTGACGTGCGCGCCGCTGCAAGTAGATTGCGCGCTCGTTTCAGCACCGCCGCCTTAGCTCAGTGGTAGAGCAACGGTTTCGTAAACCGTAGGTCTCGAGTTCAAGTCTCGAAGGCGGCTCCGCGGATCCTCTCGAGGGAGTGCCACGCCGAATTTCGCCTCGTCGCACCGTGGCGTCTCGTTGGCACGGCGGTTCCAGGCCGAAAACACGCGGGCGAACGGGCACGCGCGGTGCAGGCATGTTCCGGCATGCGCGGTGGCATTCGGATCGGGCGTCTCTTCGGAATCCAGATCGCCCTCGATCTGAGCTGGATCGTCATCTTTCTGCTCGTCTGCTGGAACCTGACGACGGTCTTTTCGTCGTGGCACCCGCAGTGGGCGTTCGGCGAGAGCGTGTCGCTCGCGGTGGCCGCCGCCCTGTTGTTCTTCGCCTCGGTGCTCGCGCACGAGCTGGCGCACTCGCTCGTCGCGCGGTCGTTCGGCGTCGACGTCCGCGAGATTCGGCTCTTTCTCTTCGGCGGCGTGTCGAACATCGCGCACGAGCCGCCCTCGGCGAAGGCCGAGCTTCTCATCGCCGTCGTCGGACCCATCACGAGCATCGGGTTCGGCATCGCGATGTCGATCGTCGCGTCGCTCTTCGTCGGCCGCGGCGTCTCGCTCGATCAGCCGAGCGTGTTCACTGCGCTCGCGGGGCTCGGCCCGCTCCCGACGCTGCTCATGTGGCTGGGTTCGATCAACGTCCTCGTCGGCGTGTTCAACCTCATTCCCGGGTTCCCGCTCGACGGCGGCCGCATCCTCCGCGCGGTGATCTGGGCCGCGACCAAGGACATGCGCCGCGCGACGCTCTACGCGTCGGTCGTCGGGCAGATCGTCGGGTGGAGCTTCGTCGCGCTCGGCGTCGCGATGTTCTTCGGGCTCGAAGTGCCGTTCTTCGGACGAGGCGTGGTGTCGGGCCTCTGGCTCGTGTTCATCGGCTGGTTCCTCGCGTCGGCGGCGCAGACGAGCTACCGCGGCGTCTACGTGCACGACGCCCTCGAGGGCGTGCACGTCGTCAACTTGATGCGTCGCGCCGCGCCCTCGATCCCGCCGGAGGCGACCGTCGACGAAGCCGTTCGTCAGTGGTTCATGCGCTCGCCCGAGCACGCGTTCCCGGTGGTGGACGGCAGCGGCGCGCTCCTCGGGCTCGTGTGTCCGAGCGACGTCCGGAAGATCTCCGACGACCGGTGGTCGGCGACGCGCGTCTCCGAGGTGATGACGCCGTTCGAACGGCTCGTCGTGAGCGCGCCCGTCGGCGACGCGCAGGAGGCGCTCGAGCGGCTCGCGCAGCGCGACGTCGAGCAGCTTCCCATCGTGCGCGAGGGCACCCGAGAGCTCGTCGGCATGCTCACGCGCCGCGACGTCGCGCGCTGGCTCGAGCTCCGATCCGGCACGCACCTTCACCCTCGCCACGCGTGATGGAGACGGAGACGATCATGGAAGGTCCCGGTTGGCCCAGCGAACGAGGCGCGTCGGTCCCGGAGGTCCTGCCCGTCTTGCCGCTGCGCGACACCGTGATCTTCCCGGGGACGGTGGCGCCGGTGCTGATCGCGCAGGAGCGCTCGCTCGAGCTCGTCAACGACGCGCTCGGCGGCGACAGGCTCGTCGCCGTGGTCGCGCAACGAAACACCGATCGCACGCCGCCCGAGGCGATCGACCTCTACGGCGTCGGGACGATGGCGCTCGTCCACGACGTGACCCGCATCTCGGATCACACGTACCGCCTGGCGCTCCAGGGCATCGAGCGCTTGCGGACGCGCGAGTACGTGCGGACGCAACCGTATTTCGTCGCGCGCGTGATCCCCGCGCCGGAGCGGTTCGACCGAGGCACCGAGCTCGAGGCGCTGACGCGCACGGCCACCGACCTGTTCGTGCAGCTCGTGTCGCTCACCGCGGACGTGTCGGAGGACGTCGCGAGCGCGGTCCGCAAGACGAGCGATCCGAACCTCGCGTACATGATCGCGTCGAGCTTGCCGCTCCCGACGTCGCTGCGGCAGCAAATCCTCGAAATCGACGCGGCGACGGCGAAGCTCCGGAGGCTCGTCGGGCTGCTCCAGCACGAGGTCGCGGTGCGCCAGGTGATGGCCCAGGTGACGTCGCGCACGAGCGCCGAGCTCTCGAAGACGCAGCGCGATCACATCCTGCGCAAGCAGATGGAGGCGATCCAGAAGGAGCTCGGCGAGGAGGACTCCGAGCGCGCCGAGGCGCGGCAGATGCGCGACCGAATCACGTCGTTGCCGCTGCCGGACGAGGCCTACCGCGAGGCCATGCGCGAGGTGGAGCGACTCGAGAGGACACCGACGATCTCGCCCGAGCACGGCGTCATTCGCACGTACCTCGACTGGATCGCGAAGCTCCCGTGGGGAAAGAACACCGCCGCGACGATCGACCTCGCGAGCGCGCGGGCCATCCTCGACGAGGACCACTACGATCTCGCGCAGATCAAGGACCGCATCGTCGAGTACCTCGCGGTGCGGCGGCTCCGCGACGAGCGACGGCAGGAGCTCGATACGAAGCTCGGCAAGGTCGGGCGCACGGAGCCGATTCTGTGCCTCGTCGGGCCGCCGGGCGTCGGCAAGACGTCGCTCGGCCGATCCATCGCGCGCGCGATGGGCCGCGCGTTCGCGCATCAGAGCCTCGGCGGAGTGCACGACGAGTCCGAGATCCGCGGGCACCGGCGCACCTACGTGGGCGCGATGCCGGGGCGGATCATCCAGGCGATCGCGCGCGCCGACGCCGCCGATCCGGTGATGATGCTCGACGAGATCGACAAGCTCAGCGCGAGCGTGCAGGGGGACCCCTCGGCCGCGCTGCTCGAGCTGCTCGACCCGGCGCAGGACCGCGCGTTCGTCGACAACTATCTCGGCATTCCTTTCGACCTGTCGCGCGTCGTGTTCGTTTGCACGGCGAACACGACCGAGACCATCCCGCCGCCGTTGCTCGACCGCATGGAGCTGCTCGAGCTGCCCGGGTACACCGAGCGCGACAAGCTCCACATCGGCAGGCGCTTCCTCGTGCCGCAGCAGCGCGCCGCCAACGGCCTCCGCGACGACGAGGTGACCATCGCCGACGACGCGCTCGTCGCGATCGTGCGCGACCACACGCGCGAGGCGGGCGTACGCAACCTCGAGCGAGCGATCGGCACGGTGCTGCGCAAGACCGCGATGCGCATCGGCGACGGGACCGACGCGCCCATTCGCATCGAGGCGTCCAACCTCGAGGGCTTGCTCGGGTCGCCGCGGTACTTCGACGACGTCGCCGAGCGGATCGATCGACCGGGCGTCGCGACGGGGCTCTCGTGGACGCCCGCGGGAGGCGCGATCCTCTTCGTCGAGGCGACGATGATGCGCGGGCGCGAGGACCACATCGCGCTCACCGGGCAGCTCGGCAGCGTGATGCGGGAGTCGGCCGCCGCGGCGCTCACGTACCTCCGCGCGAACGCCGAGAGCCTCGGGCTCGACCCGCACGTCCTGCGAGACCGGCGCGAGGTCCACGTTCACGTCCCGGGCGGCGCGATCCCGAAGGACGGGCCGTCGGCGGGCGTCACCATCTTGACCGCGCTCGCCTCGAGCGCGATGGGCCGCCCGATCCGGAGCGACGTCGCGATGACCGGCGAGATCACGCTGCGCGGCAAGGTGCTGCGCGTCGGCGGCGTGAAGGAGAAGGTCCTCGCCGCGCACCGCGCAGGCCTCGGCACGCTCATCCTGCCGAAGCACAACGAGCGCGACCTCGCCGAGGTTCCGTCGGACGTGCGCGCCGCGTTCAAGATCGTCTTCGTCGAGTCGGTCGACGAGGTGCTCAGAGCGGCGCTCGTGGAGCCAGAGGCGAGCTGAGGAGGGCGCGGACCTCTTCGTCCGTCGTCTGCTCGAACTCCTCGTACCAGAGGCCGACGGCCATGAAGTCGGCGGGCGTGCGCGCGCAGACGATCTCGTCGGCGCGGTCGGCGACGTCGCGGCACGCCTCCGGCGACGAGACGGGGACGGCGACGACGACGCGCGCCGGATGCGACGCGCGGAGCGCGGTGACGGCCGCCATCATCGTCGCCCCGGTCGCGAGACCGTCGTCCACGAGGATCGCGGTCTTGCCGGCGACGTCGAGCGGGGGCCTCCCGCGCCGGTAGAGCCTCTCGCGGCGCTCGAGCTCCACGCGCTCGCGCGCCTCCACTGCGGCGAGCGTTTCGTCGGAGACGCCGAGATCGTCGGCGGCGGCCCGCTGGATCACGCGGACGCCGCCGGGGCCGATTGCGCCCATCGCGAGCTCGGGGTGCGCCGGCACGGAGAGCTTTCGGACGACGTACACGTCGAGCGGCAGCGAGAGCGCGCGGGCCACCTCGAACGCGACGGGGACGCCGCCGCGCGGAAGACCTAGGACGATGGCGTTGCGGGCGCCGGCGTATTGACCGAGGCTGCGCGCGAGCTGCCGTCCTGCATCGCGACGATCGCGAAAGAGCGGGTGGAGCCACGCGCGGTCGAAGGTCATCGCCCCTCCGTGTGGAGGAATCGCGCGAACCACTCGGCGGAGAGCCGCGCGGCTTCGTTCAACGTGCCGGGCTCCTCGAACAAGTGATTCGCGCCGAGGACGAGCTCGATCTTGCACGTCGTCGCGACCATCGCGCGCTGCGCGGAGCGGTTGAGATCGAGCACGACCTCGTCCTCGCTGCCGACGATGAGCAGCGTCGGCGCGAGCACCGACGCGAGCGTGCCGGCTCCCGCGAGGTCGGGCCGGCCCCCGCGCGAGACGACGGCCGTGACGAGCTCCGGCCGCTCGGCGGCGACGACCAACACCGCGGCCGCGCCGGTGCTCGCCCCAAAGAGACCCAATGGGAGTCGGCGCGTGCGAAAATCGTGGCGCGTCCAATCGCAAATGGCCGAGACGCGCTCGGCGAGGAAGGGAATGTCGAAGCGGTGCTCGCCGGTGCGCTGCTCGACCTCGTCCTCTTGCGCGCTCAGCAGATCGACGAGCAGGGTCGCGGCGCGCACCTCTTCGCGCAGCGTGCGCGCTACGAGCTTGTTTCGTGGGCTGTGCCGGCTGCTGCCGCTGCCGTGTGCGAAGACCACGAGACCGATCGCCGACGGCGGGACCGCGAGCTGACCCTCGAGCCGAGCGTCGCCGGCGTCGATTTGCACGAGCGCGCTTTGCGCGGCGTGCAGACGAGGCTGCTGGTGAAGCATGCGTAGCGATATTGCAAGGCGTGCGCCGCGAGGCCTCGATCGGAGCGCGTCACTGCTTGTCGAGGTGGTAGTCGTCGTCGATGGTGCAGGCCGGTCCGTAGCTCCACTGGAAGAGGAGATCGTTCGGGCTGCTCGAGCCGCTCGCCTGCGCCGTGCCGGACTCCGGCGTGCCGGCGGCGAGCAGCTTCGCGCACGGAATGGCGTCGCTCGAGAAGGCGACGCCGTCGGTGTCGGTGTCGACCACGAGGTCGCACGCGCCGCCCGCGGCGACGATGTGGATCGTCTCGGAGGAGGTGCCGTGCCCGGGAAAAGTGACCGTGACCGGCACCGTCCCCGACGATTTCGCGAGGCCGTCGCACGACTGGACCGGGCCTCCGTCGCCGGGCGTCGCCGCGTCCACCGGGGTCACGCTCGTGCTGCGGGTGTCGCTTCCCGCGAAGGTGTCGGTCCAGGCCGCCGAGCCGCAGCCAGCAGCGTAAAGGGCGATCCAAAGCCATCGCATGATGGCGATCGTAGCACGCGCCCACACTCGCTATGCTCGAGTCCGAGTACCGATGGACGCGGGCACCGTCGTCGCAGATCGATTCGAGATCGTGGGGCAGGCCGGGAAGGGCGGCATGGCCTCGGTGCATCGCGCGATCGATCGGGTGACGTCGGGTTTCGTCGCGGTGAAGATGCTTCACCTCTCCATGCAGGACGCCGGCCCGCGCTTCCAGCGCGAGGCCGAGCTGCTCGCCAAGCTCGAGCACCCGGGCATCGTCGGGTACGTCGCGCACGGCGAGGGGCCCGACGGGCGCGCGTTCCTCGCGATGAGCTGGGTCGAGGGCGAGACGCTCTCGGCGCGCCTGCGTCGCGTCGGGCCGCTCGAGCCCGCGGACGTCGCCGAGCTCGGGGCGAACGTCGCCGACGCGCTCTCGGCGGCGCACGCGCAGGACATCGTGCACCGCGACGTGAAGCCGTCGAACCTGCTCCTCGCGACGGGCGGTTACGACCGGCCGGTGCTCGTGGATTTCGGCGTGGCGCGAGCGGGCGAGGCGGCGTCGGCGATGACGCACGAGGGGATGCTCATCGGGACGCCGGGCTACATCTCGCCGGAGCAGGCGCGCGGCTCGCTTCGAATCGACGCTCGCGCCGACCAGTTCTCGCTCGGCTGCGTGCTCTTCGCATGCTTGACCGGGCGAGCGCCGTTTCGCGGCGAGGACCTCGTCGGTGTGCTCGCGAAGATCTTGTTTCAGGAGACGCCGCGCGTTCGCGCCGAGCGGCCCGACGTGCCCGGCGAGATCGAGGCGATCCTGCTGAAGGCGATGGCGAAGGAGCCCGACGAGCGATTCGCCGACGCGACGGCGATGGCGCGCGCGCTCCGCAAGGCGCGCGCGCGACTCT
This sequence comes from uncultured delta proteobacterium, assembly GCA_963731595.1. Taxonomy (GTDB): domain Bacteria; phylum Myxococcota_A; class Polyangia; order Polyangiales; family Polyangiaceae; genus DASXHD01. The sequence continues at coordinate 288,105 of CAVSWE010000006.1, read as the reverse complement.
TGGCGGAGTCCGTCTCCGCGCCCTCGCTCCTCTTCGTGAACACGCCGGCCACGACGCCGGGGATCTCCGCGCGCGAGGCGCGGCTGCTCGCGATGCTGATCGTCGGTCGCGGCGCCGTCGACGAAGCGCCGGAGGACGCGGCGTTCGTCGCGGAGCGCTTCGGCGGCCGCGTCGAGCGGCTCGCGAACGGCTCGCTCGCGGTCCGCTTCATCGAGGCCGCGAGCGCGACCGAGCGGGCCTTCGCCGCGGCGCGCTGCGCCCTCGCGCTCCGCGCGCGGCTGCCGCGCGTGCCCATTTCGCTCGCGACCGTGCGAGGCGTGGGGGGCGACGAGGACGTCGTGCGCGCGATCGATCGGGCCGCGGAGCTCGTCCGCGACGCGCCGCGCAGCGCCCCGGGCGTCGTGCCCGTGCGCATCGACGAGACGACCGCGGGCCTGCTCGACGCGCGCTTCGACGTGCGCCGCACCGAGGCTGGCCTCGAGCTCGCGGGCGAGAGCGGACCGGGCGACGAGTCGCGCAAGCTCGTCGGCTTGGCGGTGCCGTGCATCGGACGCGACCGCGAGCTGCGCACGCTCGAGGCCACGCTCGAGGAGGTCGAGAGCGAGGGCATCGCGCGCGCGGTCATCGTCACGGCGGACGCGGGCGTCGGCAAGAGCCGCTTGCGGCGCGAGTGGCTGCACCGACTGCGCGGGCGCGGCGGCGAGCTCCGGACGTGGATCGCACGCGCCGACCCGCTCGACTCGCGCGCGCCGCACGGCCTCATCGGACAGGCGATCCGGCGCGCGCTCGGCATCGCCGACGACGAGCCGGCGAGGGTGAAGCAATCGCGCCTTCGCGAGCACCTCTCGCGCGTCCTCGACGAGGACGCCGTCGAGCGCGTATGGCCCTTCGCCGCCGAGATCATCGGCGCGCCGCTCGTCGCGGTCACGTCGCGCTCGCTCGCGGCCGCGCGCGGCGATCGCGCGCTCATGGCGGAGCGGATGCGCCTCGCCTTCGAGGAGTGGATCGTTGCAGAGTGCAAGCATCCACTGCTCATCGTCCTCGACGACGCACACTGGAGCGACGCGGCGACGCTGCGCCTCCTCGACGCGGCGCTCGCCGCCGCAGCCGAGCACCCGCTGCTCGTCGCGGTCTTCGCGCGGCCGCCGCTGCGCGAGGCTCACCCGAGGCTCTTCGCCGAACGGCGCGTCCAGGAGCTTCGGCTCGAGGAGCTGTCGAAGCGGAGCTCCGAGCGGCTCGCACGCGCAATCCTCGGCCCGAGCGCCTCCGCCGACGTCGTCGAGCACGTCATCGGGCTCGCAAACGGCAACGCGTTCTTCCTCGAGGAGCTCGTGCGCGCGGTGGCGGAGGGGAAGAGCGGGGAGCTGCCCGACTCGGTGCTGAGCGTCGTCGAGGCGCGCCTCGAGGCGCTCGAGCCCGACGCGCGCCGCGTCCTTCGGGCGGCGAGCGTGTTCGGTCAGTTCTTCTGGCCGAGCGGCGTCGCCGCAGTGCTCGGCGACAGCGACGAGGAGGCGGCGGGCGCGTGGATCGCGACGCTCGCGCGCCGCGAGATCGTCGCGCCGCGCGGACAGTCGCGCTTCGAGAAAGAGCCCGAGCTCACGTTCCGTCACGCGCTCGTCCGCGACACGGCGTACTCGATGCTGACGCCCGAGGACCGCCGCCTCGCACACCGCGCCGCCGCGGCGTGGCTCGAGGCGCGCGGCGAGGGCGAGGCCGCCGTGCTCGCGTCGCACCTCGAGGCAGGCGGCGAGCTCGAGCGCGCGGCGCTCCAGTACGTCGACGCGGCGTCGCAAATGCTGAGCGGCGGCGAGCTGCCCGCCGCCCACGAGCTCGTCGCGCGCGGCATGGCGTGCGCGACGAAGCCGGCGACGCGCGCGCGGCTCTTCGTGCTCGAAGCCGAGGCGCAGCGCTGGCTCGGCGATCTCGAGGCTTCGGCGCGCGCGGCCGACGAAGCCGCGCGCACGGCGCAGCCCGAGAGCGACGCGCACCTCCAGGCGATCGGCATCGCGCTGCTCGATCACTTGAAGCTGGGTCACGACGAGCGCCGGCGCGAGCTCCTCGCGGAGTCCGTGCGCCTGCTCGAGCGCGCCCGTGCGGGGAGCGCGGCGTGCAAGCTCGCGTCGAGCGCGGGGACGGCGGCGATCTTCTCCGGCGACGTCGCGACGGCGGCGGCGGTCGATGCGCTCGCCGAGCGTCTCGTCTCGCCCGACGTCGACCTCACCGCGCTCGGCCAGATCCACGCCTTTCGAGCGTTCCTCTCGGACGCGCAGGGCGATCTCGAGGCGCAGATCCGCCATTTCGAGGCCGCCGCCCAGTGCTTCGAGCAGGCGGGCCACGATCGTCATCAGCTCCTCCACCGCACCAACGCGGCGTTCGCGCGGACGCTCGTCGGCGACTACGAGACCGCGGCCACGGAGCTCTTCGCGGTCCTCGAGCTCGCGGAGCGCCGGAGCCTGCGCTTCGTCGCCGACACGGCGAGCTCGGATCTCGGCGCGACGCTCGAGCGGCTCGGCCGCTTCGAAGAGGCGCGCGAGCACGCCGCACGCGCGGCCGAAAATTTTCGGCAAGGCGGCGATCACCGCATGGAGGCGGCGAGCCGCGCGTACCTCGCGCGCGTGCTCTTCGCGCAGGGCCGTCGCGCGCTCGCCTTCACCGAGATCCACGCCGCGCTCGCGCTCGCGCGGACCGCCCGCCAGATCCTGCCGTTCATCCTCGCGTCGCTCGCCGACATGGAGCTCGCCGCGGGCAGCCACGAGGCCGCCGCCCAGCACGCGAACGAGGCGCTCGAGCTCCAGCGCCGGACGGGGAGCGACGGCGCCCACGAGACGTACCTGCTCGTCACGCTCGCGCGCGCGCTCGCCGCGGTCGGTCGCGCGGACGAAGCCGACGCGACGTTCGCCGCGGCCTACGCCCGCTTCGACGCGCGCCTCGCGAAGATCCGCGACCCGAAGCTGCGCGCGGATTTCGAGCGGGTCGAGGAGAACGCCGCGGTCCTCGCGCGCGTCAGCTCCGGCCCGCCGCGCCGCCCTTGAGGCGCGAGATCGTCGCGAAGATGGTCGCCTCGTACATGTCGATGTTCTTCATGCCCTTCAGGCGGAGCTCGTCGCGAACCATCCGCGCGTGCTCGCTGTCGTCGAGCGTCGGGTACGCGATGATGATGCGGCGCGCGAGGTCTTCAATCGTCTCGGCCATCGACGCGACGTGCGCGGAGCTCCCGAGGTAGAGCGAGCCCGCGGGCGTGCTGCTCTTTCGCTCGCCGAGCTTCTGCATCCAGAGCACGACGAGCAGGATGAAGAGTGCCCCGATGATCGGATAGAGCCGTTCGGGGTGGTTGAGCGCGTCTTGAACCACGCCTCGATCCTATCTCAACGCGAGAGAAGGGGAACGGGCTGCCCGGCCCCGCGCGCGCAACAGTCCTTGTACGGGCGGTTCGAGCCGCAGGTGCACGGGTCGGTCGAGAGCGTTCGCTTGGGCGCCATGTGGCCGAAGTCGCGGGCGGGCGGCCGACGTCCTCCGCTCGAGCGGCCCATTTCCGCCGCCTCGCGCACGCGCGCGACGAGCGCGGCGAGCACCTCGGGTCGGCTGAGCTCGGCCCGCGCCCCGTCCTCGAGCGCGCGCGCCCGCGCGTAGTAGCGCGCCTCGTGGTGGCGACGGTCGAGGTGGGCGACCGGCCGAAACCCGCGCGGCACGGCGACGAGCGCGTTGCCCGCGGGAAACCCGTAGGTGCCGACGTCGCGAGCCGTCCGCAAATTCCAGTCGATGCCGAAGAGCTCCTTGCCGAGGATCCAGACGCCCACGAACGCGCGCGCCTCGCCCTCGTTGAACCTCGCCAAAAACTTCTCTTCGTCGCTCGGCGGCATGTCCTCGGGCACGCCGTACGGCAGCCCGAAAGGGATGCCGTAGTTCGCGCGCGTCACGTCGCCGTGGAGCGCGTGGAGGATCTCGTGGAGCATGCTCCCGACGAGCCGCTTGTACATGCACTCGCCGAAGCGCACGGCGACGCCGCGGTAATCCGGGTCGCCCTTCTGTTGCGCCTCCTTCCACAAGGAATCGCCGTGGAGCTCGTAAATCGGCGCGTACCCCCAGCCGCGGAGCACGTCGTCGCAGAAGTAGAGCGCCTCGACCCCGCGCGTGCGCTCCTCGGGCGAGAGCTTGCGATGGCAGTCGCACGCGCAGACGCGTTGCTTCCGGAGCGCCTCGACGAGACCGAGCACGCGCTCAGTCTAAATCAGTTCGGGACCTTCTGCGCGCAGTGCCCGTTGATGCAGGCGAGCTGGCTGCCGCAGCAGTCGCCGTCGTTCGTGCACGCCTCGAACTCTTGCGAGCAGCCGCCGGTGTTGTCCGAACAGACGAGCCCGCCGCCCTCGGTGTCTTGGCGGCAGAAGCCGTTGCAGCACTCGTCCCCCGTGACGCACGAGTTCCCGTTCGCCTTGCACGGGTCGACGACCCAGAACCCGCGCAGGTTGCCCGCGTCGAGCTCCTGGCCCGGCAAGTAGAACGCGGGGTGCGACGGATCGGTGCCCGGCGTCGGGTTGATGTCGATCGCCGCGACCCACAATTTCTTGGGGATCGGATACGTGCCGTTGCCGTTGTCGTACGGAGCGCCCGCCGCGACGTTGCCGTACATGCGCCGCGTCGTGAAGACGACCCAGAAGTAACCGCCCGAGGCGATCGGGTTCACGGTCGGCTCGTAGTTGAGGACGGTGTCGTTCGGGTGGTTCCCGTTCGTCGGCACGTAAACCGCGTTGTTGGCGTCGAGGCCGTTCAGCATGTTCATGCGGACCGGCTTGGGTGTCGTCCCGAGGTCGGTGTACCAGAGCTCTGCCGTCGAGGTGCCGCCGTTCGGCGCCCACGTCGTCGTGTAACAGTCGTTGCACGTCGGCGGCACCGTGATCGTGTCGTGGAAGATGATCCCGTTCGAGTCCGGCGTGAACTGCGGCCAGCCGACGTAGCGCGTCGTGTCTTTGTAGAGCTCGCGCAGGTTCGAGAACGCGTAGGTCGAGCCGCCGCACGCGCTGGGCGCGCCGCCGTCGACTTGCCCCTGCCCGCAGTCGAAGTCCATGACGTCGAGCGTGTGGCCGTTGCCCGCGGTGACCGTGCCGTCGCCCGGTCCGCCCAGAAGTTGAACGCGATGTGCTTGCCGTCCGGCGAGAACATCGGCTCGAGCGCGTCGGTCACGACGTTGGACCAACCCGTCTCGGTGATGCCGCTGTTGTAGGTGACGCGCGAGCCGTCGCTCCGCCGGTAGAGGTCGGAGTTGAGATGGTTACCTTGGTACCAAGGACCTTCGCGTGAATTGTTACCTTCCGTCATCGCGAACGTCCCGTCGGGGTAAACGGCCGACCAGACGAATTTCGCGTTGTTGTTCGTGCCGTCGGGGGCCGTCGTGTTGATGCCGTACGTCGAGAGGACCGCGCCGTTGTTCGTGAGGTCGTACGACCGAGTCGTCTTGTAGTCGGCGTCCGTGATGAACATCGTCGAGCCGTTCGCCGAGACCTCGTGGCAGACGTGGCAGGTCGTCTCCGTTCCGGCGACCGCGACGGTCGGCGCGGTAGCGCCGGGCTGAATCGCGAGCACCGCGCCGTTGCTCGTCGACGTGAGCTTCGAGTTGTACGAGTTGTAATAGACCGTGCCCTTGAGCACGCCGTGCGCGACCGTCCACTGCTCGGTGATCGGGCCCCAGCTCGTCGTCCCATCGGTGACCCAGACGTCGACCTCGAGCGCGTCGCCTTGGTTTCCGTAGAGCGCCTTGCTCCACGCCGTCTCGTCGATCGGCTCGTTCACCCAGCCGGGCGCCTTGTAGTAGCCGTCGAAGCTGAACCCTTTTTCGGCGAGGTGGATCTTCACGGCCGTCGTCGCGGCCGCGTGCGTCGTCTGCCACTGGAGGAGCGGCGCGAGGATGCCCTGCGGCCAGACGGTCTTGTCGTACGGGTACAGGAAGCCGAGCTCTTGCGCGTTCGCAGGCGCGGTCGCGGGCCCGTCGAGGACGGTCTGCGTCGCCGTGTCGACAGGATTGCCGTAGTCGTTTCCGCCGACGCCGTTGTTGCCGCCGAGCGTGCTGCCGGCGTCCACGCCGCCGTCGGGCAGCGCGGGCTTGCCGTTTTGCGACATCGTGATCTGCACGGTCACGGTGGTCGTCGCGACGAGGGGGCCGCCGTCGGGCGACGTTCCGCCGGCGTAGGTCGCCGTCACCGTGCCCGTCCCAGCGACGTTGCCCGACGCCGTGAAGATGCCCGAGGCTGCCACGAGCGTACCGAGCTCGCCGCGGTCGAGGGTGAAGGACGCGGCCACGGGGATCGATCCGTTGCCGAGCGCGGTAAACGTCACCGGCGCGGTCGTGACGACGCCGTCGGCGATGGTCACTTGAACGACCGGATTCTGCGGTGAGATGGTCAGCGACGTGATCGTCGTCGAGCCCGTGTCGCCGAAAGGATTGCCTCCGTCGTTGATCGTCGCGTCGAGCGGACCCGCGTCCGTGGTCGTCGCGCTGTCCGGTCCCGAGTCGAAGACGGTGCTGTCGTCGCTGCCGCACGCCCCGAGCCACACGCCGAGTCCCATCGTCGCCGCTACTGCGAGGGCGGAGAGTTGCCGGTTGCCGAACATGCCGCTTGTCCTTTCGAAACAGCCGGGCTGAAATAAGCCGTTACCACCATCATACCCGCGCCGCGAAACCGTTCATCACGTTTTCGCGTACATTGGCCAACGCATGAACGCCACGCTCCGCTACCTCGTCGCCGTCGCAGTCGTCCTGTCTGCAGGGTGCAAGAAAGACCCGCCTGTCGCCCTGGCGGAGAGCGCGAGCGCCCTAGCGACGGTGGCGCCCCCGCCGACCGCCATGGTGGTGGGGTACGACATCGACCCCGCCAGCAAGACGTCGATCGACATGCCCGGCCTGAAAGAGCACATCGTGGCCGACACGACCGCCGCGGCCGGCAAGCTCGACGTCGACCTCATGAACCTCGCGAACACGCGCGGCGAGGTGAAGATCGACCTCACGACGCTGAAGACCCACACGTTCAAGGACGACCGCGACGACTCGCAGACCAACCACGCGCGAAACTGGCTCCAGGTCGGAGACTCGGCCAGCGCCGACGAGAAAAAGGCGAACCAATACGCGGTCTACGCCATCCAGTCGCTCGACAAAATCAGCGAGCCGAACCTGACGAAGGTCGCGCCCACCCACGACGGCGGCGAGGACATCCGCACGGTCACGGCGACCGTCCACGGAGAGTTTCTCGTGCACGGCCACAAAGCCACCAAGGACGTGCCGATTGAGGCGCGCTTCCATTACCCGGCGGGGGCGAAGGCCGAGTCGAACCCGACGAAGATCGACGTGAAGTCGACCGAGCCGCTCACGGTGACGCTCAAGGAGCACGACATCCACCCGCGCGACAACTTCGGAAAAGTCGCGTCGTGGACGACGAATTTGATCTCGAAGGTCGCCGAGACGGCGGAGGTCTCGCTCGACCTGCACGCGAATTTCGGCTCAAAAATAAAGGAGAACATCAGCATGCGTCCGAATCTTTCGCTCTCGAACCTCGCCGCGACCCTCGCCGCTCTGGGGACGACCGCCGTCCTCGTGGCCTGCGGCGGCGACACGCCGCAGTCGAACACGCCGGCGACCGAAACCAGCTCGGCCCCGAGCGCGAGCGCCGCGCCCGAGACGGCGCCGAGCTCGGCCCCGAGCGCGGCGCCGGCGGGCGGGACGAGCGACAACGGCGCAGCGCCCGGCGGCGCCGCGGCGTCGACGACCGCGGCGAGCGCTCAGCCGGCCGCGACCACGGCGGCGGCGGCGCCTGCGACGACCAAGCCGGCGACGACGCACCACGCGTCCCCCGCGCACGCGCACAAGGCGTCGACGGGGCAGGCGAGCTGCGGCGCGGGCACGTGCTCGGCCGACGCGAAGAAAAAGTAGCGACGTGACGCGGCCGCCGCACGTCGGGCTCGGGCTTCGTTGGGAATTCCTCGACGAGCTCCTCGGCCTCGACGGCGCGGCCGACCTCCCCGACTTCCTCGAGATTTCGCCGGAGAATTACGTCGGGCGCGGCGGGTATTTCCCCGCCGCGCTCGCGCGTTTGTCGGACCGATTTCCGATCCTGACCCACGGCCTCACGATGTCGCTCGGCGGGAGCGACCCGCTGGACGCGACGTACCTCCGCGAGCTCCGCGCGTTCCTGCGCGACGTTCGCTCGCCGTGGCACTCGGACCATCTTTGTTTTTCGACCTCGGGCGGCGCGGTGCTGCACGACCTGCTTCCGGTCCGATTCACCGAGGAGAGCGCGCGGCGCGTGGCCGACCGGATCGCTCGCGCGCGCGACGCGCTCGGCGTGCCGATGGCCGTCGAGAACATCACCTTCTACGCCGACCTCGGGAGCGACATGCCGGAGCCCGAGTGGATCTCGCTCGTCTGCGAGCGCGCCGACTGCGGGCTGATGCTCGACGTGAACAACGCGTACGTGAACGCCCGCAATTTCGGCTTCGACGTGGACGCCTGGATGCGCAACGCGCCGCTGGAGCGCACCGTTCAGATGCACGTCGCCGGGCACGAGCGGTTCGACGAGGGCGACTTCGTCGAGGGCGCGAGCGGCTCGATCTTGCTCGACACGCACGGCGCGGAAGTGTGCGATCCGGTGCTCGCGCTGCTCGCGCGCGTGCTGCCGCGGACCGGCCCGGTGCCGATCGTCCTCGAGAGGGATCAGAACATCCCCGAGCTCGGCGTGCTGCTCGCGGAGATGGCGCGGATTCGGGAGGTCGTCGCCGCGGTGGGGAAGTGACGCCCCCGCGTCAGGGCGCGTCGCGGGCGCCGAGGAGGACGCCGCGCGCGCCGAGATTGGCGAGGAGGCGCGCGATGGACGCGAGCGTCTCGTCGTTCATCGGGATTGCCGTCTCCTCGCACGCGTCGGCGATGGCGTCCGTCAGCGGGCGATCGGCGCGGAGCAGGACGGCGGCCGCGAGCGGCGAGAGCTCGAGCGTGCGCACGGCGTGCTCGGCGTCGCGGTAATAGAGGAGCGTGAGCTCGCGGGCGGGCGGCGGCGCATCGTCCTCGTGGACGGCGTGGGCGAAGCGCTCGATGCGAACGAGCGACGACAAGAGGAGCGGTTTGTCGAGCGCGACGTCCGCCGCGGGCGGCTCCGGCAGATGCGGCACGGTCGCGACGGCGAACGTCGCGAGCTCGTGACGCGCGAGGTCGGCGAGCCACGGCTCGCGGCCCTCTCGCTCCCAGCGCGGCGCGGCCCACGCGACGAGCTCGTGCGGAACGTCGCGGAGGTAGTGCGTCGTCGGCCCTCGCTCCGCGAGGAAGCGCGCGAAGTCGCGCTCGAACGCCTCGCCCATGTGCTCGCGCGTCCGCGGCAAGAGCTTCTCCGCGACGCCGAGCAGGGTGTTCCGGACGAGGCGGCGATAAATCGCGACGCGCGGCGGGAGAGCGCCGAAATTCGGCTCGTCGTCGAAGCACGCGTCGCGAATGGCGCTCTGGAGCTCCGCGTCGTCCATCGCTCAGTTGGTGCAGAGGCCGATTTTGACCGACGGATTGATGTCGATCACGACGGGCACGCACGTGCTGCCGGTGCCGCACTCGCTCGACCCGAGCTTGCAGACCTTCGCGTCGCCGGTTGCGCCGCAGCTCAGCGCGCACTTGGCGCGGAGAGCAGTCCCGTTTCCGCCTACGGACACCGGGCAGCCGCCGAGCTTTCCGATGTTGCCCAAGCAGCACGTCGTCGCGGTGCTGGTGCACTCCGCCTGCGACATGCAGTCGAGCTCGACCCCGGTGCAGGCCGCGGCGCAGGTCGCCGCGTCGGGGGTGATGCAGCACGCGCCGAGGGTGGCGCAGCCGGACGCGCACGCGACGTCGGCGTTCGGCGGGCACACGGCGTCCGCCTTGCCCGCGTCGAGCGGAGGAGCCGCGTCGAGCGCCGTCGCGTCGCCCGCCGCGTCGCTCGAGGCGTCGTCGCCGACGAACGTGTCGGTCGAGCATCCCAGGAGCCAAACCGCGCCAAGCGCCGCAACCAACCCGCGCATCTCTCGAGGGTATCACGCGCTCGCTCGGCGCACGAACGCGTAGCCGCCCACCTGCACCCTGCGTGCCCCGTCACTTCTCGGGGGCGATGCTCTTGCAGCAGCGAAATCCGAGATGGTAGCTCACGTGCCACGCGCGCTCGATCGGCTCGACGTGCCAGCGCGGATCGTAGTTGCACTGGTCGGGGTACGTCTCGGGGCCGGTGGGCGCTTGCGGCTCGGTGGGCTTGCGCGCGACCTCCGCGTAGAAGAACGCGCTGCCTTTGAGCTGAGAGACGATCGATCCGTCGCGATCGCGCCGAGTCATGATCTCGGCCACGTTGCCGTGCTGATCGTAGACGCCGAACCGCGAGCGGCACTTCGGAAACGAGCCGGACGGCTCGGTGTCCGTCCCGCACGTCGCCCACGCGCGCTCGGCCGAGCGCGTCGAGCATTTGTTGTCGGTCCCCTGGTCCGACGCTTCGCGCCGATGGCCGCGCGGCTTGTTCGTGTTGCAGACGTCGAGGTCGAGGTCGTTGCCGTACGCGTAGGTCGTGTCGGGGCCGCCTGCGGGGTCGGCGCGGCACGCGAGGCTCCACTCCTCTTGTGTGCAGAGGCGCTTGCCCTGAATCGCGCACATCGTCTGCGCGTGGGTCGGCGCCGCCCAAACGAAGGGCAGCTCGCACGGCTTGTTCGGAAATTCGAAGATGTCGATGCAGTAGCTCGCCGACTTCGCGTCGCCGTGGCGATAGACGGGCACCATGTCGGGGGCGCCGCAGCGTGCTCGCTGCTCGTCGGTCTGGAGGACGACGTCTTTCAGCGCCGCGAGGCACGCGCGGCGGCCCCGCGCGTGGTGAGCGATCGATTTGTTGCCCTGGTTCATGCGCGTGACGACCGGGCCGACGTTCAGGTGAAGAAAGAGGTCCGGGCGAACGACGCGGAACTGCGCGGGCGTGAGCGGGCGGACGTCGACGAGCGCGAGGAGATCGGCCTGGGTGTCGTAATGAATGGCCATCGGGTCGTCGAACGGCTCGTCGGCGTCGGCGTCGGCGACCGCGACGGCGTCGGCGATCGCGACGGCGTCTTCGCTGGCGTCCTCGACGTCGAGCTTCGCGGTCGCGTCGAGGGGCTCCGTCTGCGGCGGCTCGGGCCGTTCGTCGGGAGGCCTCGGGGCCGCGTGGGAGCAACCGAGCGCCACCGCGAGGAGGAGGCTCCGTTTCATCGCGCGTTCACGGATTGGTAGCGAAGCGGTGTCGCGTCGTCTGGCCTTCGCCGACGGCGAGGCTCACGATCTTCGCGATGCCGGAGCTGGTCTCGCAGCGGACCGAGTGTGTGCCCGGCGAGACGTCAATCGTCGTCGGCGTCGTGCCGTGCGAGCGGCCGTCGACGCTCACTGTGCAGGCGTCGGGCTCGGCCTCGACGACGAGCTTTCCGCCGTGGGCTTTGGACGACGGCGAGACTGGGAGCGAGTCGACGCTGATGACCGGGACCTCGCTCGACGCGGCGGCGCTCGCCGTCGGCGCGGTCGCGCTCTTTTTCGGGCTCGGGCGCGAGGGGTGCTTGTGCGACCGTCGTGTCCGACGGCGGGGTGTGGTGCCGCCGAAGCACCAGGAACGCGAGGCCGACGACGATGAGCATCGACGCGAACACGGCGCCGCCGATCGCGAAGAGCAGCACCGGCGGACGCGGTCGCACGCGGTAGCCCGGGAGCGAGCCGGCCCACGGCGCTGCGGAGCCGGACGTCATCGGTCCATCTCCCGGCATCGGCGGCGGACGGTCGCTCGGACGCACGATCGCCGGCATCTGCGCCGTGCCCTCCGGATCCGGCGCGGCCTCGCCCTTGTGCCGAACGGGAACCGGCAGGCGCAGCGGCACGTCCTTCACCTCGGCGAGGATGGGCGTCAGCCGCTCGACGATCGCGTCGAACGAGTCGATGCGCTGGGTCTTCTCGGTCGCGAGGCAGTCGCGCACGAGCGCGCGGAGCGAGAGCGGCAGGTGGCCCGCGTAGTGTTCGATGTTCTTCGGCTGCTGCGTCGCGATCGTCACGATGAGCGCGTTGAAATTCGGCGCGTCGAAGCAGCGGAAGCCGCAGAGTCCCTCGAACAGGATCGCGCCGAACGCGAACACGTCGGTGCGATGGTCGATGTCGAGCCGGCCCATCGCCTGCTCGGGGCTCATGTAGAGCGGCGAGCCGAGCACCGTGCCGGCGATCGTGAGCGAGTTGTCGCGGTCGGTCTCGAGCAAGAACTTGCTGACGCCGAAGTCGAGCACCTTGGGGACCGCGACGCCGCCGCGGTCTTTGTGGAGCATGATGTTCGACGGCTTCAGGTCGCGGTGCACGACGCCGCCCCGGTGCGCGGCGCCGAGCGCGCGCGCGACGTCGAGCATGATGCCGCAGAAGTCGTAGATCGTCATCGGCGGCACTTGCTTGCGCATCGCGTGCTCGAGCGACTCGCCCTGCAAGAGCTCCATCACGAGGAAGAGCGACCCGTCCTCGGCCTGACCGACGTCGAGCACCTCGATGATGTTCGGGTGCTGCACGCGGCCCGAGACCTTCGCCTCCATCAGGAATCGCTGCGCGGCCTCGGGCGTCTTCGCGAACGCCGGGAGCAGGAACTTGATCGCGAACTGACGCTCGGTGAACGTGTTGGTCGCCGACCACACCGACGCCATGCCGCCCGTTCCGAGCAGCGCGTGGAGCCGGTACTTCCCGGCGATCACCTGCCCCTGCTGCAAGCTCACGTGATTTGCAGTCCGCCGTCGACGACCAACACCTCGCCGGTCGTGAAGCTCGAAGCGTCGCTCGCGAGGTAGAGAGCGGCGCCGGCGATCTCTTCCGGCTGCGCGACGCGCCGGAGCGCCGTGCGGCCGTTCATTTCGCTGACGAGCGTGTCGTTGCCGACGATCGCCGCCGCCAGGCGCGTGTCGACGAGACCCGGAGAGATCGCGTTGACGCGGATGCCCGACGGGCCGAGCTCGTAGGCGAGCGTCTTGGTCATCGAGATCACGGCGGCCTTCGTCATGCCGTAACAACCCTGGAGCGGCGCGGCCATCATCCCCACGATGCTCGCGACGTTGACGATCGCGCCACGTTTTTCTTCACGGGCGAGGAGGTGCCGGGCGACGTCGCGCGCCATCCAGAAGTAACCCTTGAGGTTCACCTCGAACGTTTTGTCCCAAGCGCCCATCGGCGTGTCGAGCATCGGTCCAAAATACGGGTTCGTCCCGGCATTGTTGACGAGGATGTCCACCTTGCCGAACTTTTCGACCGCCGCGGCGACCAGGGCTTTGCAGTCTTCCTCTTTGCCGGTGTGCGCCGCCACGGGATGCGTGCAGTTTGCACGGATTTGGTTCAGCTCGTCGGCGACCGCGCGCACGCCCTCTTCCTTGCGGGAAGCGACGACGACGTTCGCCCCCGACTCGACGAAGAGCTTGGCGATGGCGTGGCCGATGCCGCGGCTCGCGCCGGTGACGATGGCGGTCTTTCCGGCTAGCGAGAGCCTGGGTGAGATAGCGACCGACATAGGGGCCAGGTCCTAACACATCATGGAAACGCGAGCCATATGCTCGTCGAACCATCGTCCGACGGTCTTCGGAAAGGGCCACATCCAGCCGTAATCGGGGCCGGTGAATCGGCTCACGACGCCCGGCTTGAGCGCGCGAGCACGCTCGAGGCCGTAGAGCTCGGCCGTCGCGGTGATGGTCTCCTCGTACGCCTCCCACTCGATGCGGGCGCGGCCCCAGGCGAGAAAGAGCGGAAAAATCGGGACGAGGTAGACGAACCCCATCGCGAAATCGCCCATCGCGCGGCGCTGGCGGAGGTGGACGCGCTCGTGGCGGAGGAGGATGACCTTGTCGACGTCGCTCATCGCGTCCCACGCGTCGGGGACCCAGAGCGTGCCGAAGAGGACCGTGTGGTAGTGCGTCGCGTACGTGCTCATCCCGCCGAGCGTCACGACGCGGAGGACGTGATGGATGGCGCGCTGGAGCTTGCTCGTGCGCTTCTTCTTGATGGAGAAGCGCGGGAACTCGGAGTGGATCTCGGCGATGAATTCGGCGGCGGTCATGAGGGGAGCGCCTCGTCGTCGCGGAAGCTGCCGGACCAGCGCGGCGCGCGTTTCATCCAGCCGCGCGCGCCGCGGACGAAGCCGGCGGCCTCGAGCGCCGGACCGAGTGTGCTCTCGGTCGCGGGCTTGCGGTCGATCGTCTCGATGAGGAGCGCGCGGCGGTCTCCCTCGACGCGGGCCGCGAGGCAGCGCGCGAGGTGGCCTTCGGCGCGCGAGCGGTCGGGCTCGCCGTCGGGGAGGAACGTGAGGAGCGCCGACTCGCCGCGCGAGACCCACGCGAGCAGCGAGCCCGCGTGGATGACGACGTGCGCGCCCGAGGCTCGTTGAGGTCGGGAGCCGGCCCCTTCGTCGGGAGACGCGGGCCAGGGGAGGAGCGCGCCCCACGCGTTGGCCGGATCGGTCGCGGCGAGCCAGAGCGCGGGCTCGGTCGCGGCTTCGGAGAGGCGCGTTCGTTCGAGCCTCAGGCGATCGGCGGCCTCGGGGGTCGCGAACTGCGCGGCGCCCGCGCCGTCGACGAAGTAGCCGCGCCGGATGCGCCCGGTCTCTTCGAGGTGCTTGAGCACGTCGTAGACCGAGCCGAAGCCCGACGCAATCGACTCGGCGTGCGCCGTCTCGCGGACGACGACGCCGTACCGCTCGAGGAGCGCGCGCGCGAGCGCGGTGCGATGCTCGGTGGGCGAGGGCGGTTTCTCCCATCGCGCCGAGCGGAGCGAGAAGCGACCGGACGCTCCCGGTGGCGCGCCGCGCGAGCGCGCGAGGCCGCGGAGGTCCCGCGCGTGAGGGCGGCCGCGAGGCGAGTCGATCTTCACGAACGCGCGGAGCGGCTCGAGCGTGTCGTTGGTGACCTCGCCGGACCAGATCATGTCCCAGAGGACCTCGTGCACCTCGGGGCCGTACGCGCCGACGCGCCGCGTCAGGTCGCCGAAGAAGAGCGCGCCGCGCTGCTGCAGCGTCGCGCGGATTTTTCCGCGAGCGGCGCGTGGACCGGCTCCTGCGGCACGGCCAGCACCGACTCGTGCTCGGCGAGGTAGAGCGCGACGCGTCCGTCGCGCGGGCCGACGCCCGAGGCGCCCGCCCAGACGACGAGGCCCGAGGCGACGAGCTCGTCGAGATCGCCGGGCCGATAACCCGGGACGCGCGCCGGGAGGATCTCGGTCTCGAGCGTGGAAGCGAGGAGCGGACAACCTTCGAGCTGCGTGACCGCGGCGAGGAGGGCGTCCGGCCCGCCGCGACCTTCCTGGTGGACGCCCTGCCACGCGAGCAGAAAGCGCTGGTACGTGGGCGCGTCGATCGGCTCGACCTCTTTGCGGAGCGCGGCGAGCGCCTTGCGGCGGATGGCGCCGAGCACGTCTTCGTCGCAGTGCTCGAGGCTCGTCGTGCCCTCCGAGCGGAACGCGCCGACGACGATCTTCCCGCGGCGGACGAGCACCTCGAGCGCGCTCGCGACGCGCGGCTCGGGGACGTTCCACCGCTTCGCGATCTCGGGCGCGACGAACGGACCGTGCGTGCGCGCGTAGCGCGCCGCGAGCGAGACGAGCGGGCCGTCAGGGCGAAGCCCCGGCGCAGAGACGGGCTCCGCGCCGAGCAGCGCGTCGGGCAGGCCCCGCGGGAGCGCCACGCCGAGCGCGTCGCGGAAGCGCGCCGCGTCCTCGACCGCGATCGCACCGGCTTTTGCCTGCGATCCGCACGCGCACGGCGCGCCGGTCGCGCTCGAGGTCGGCGAGCCACTCGCGGTGATCGCCGCGCGTGCGCTCGGCGATTTCGTGCTCGTCGAGATCGCCGAGGACGCGCAAGAGATCGGTGAGCGCGTCGGCGCTCGTCGCGGGAGCGTCGAGGCGCTGCAGGCGGCGCTCGTGCTCGGCGAGCAGATCGTCGCCTACGAGCTGGCGGAGCTCGGCCTCGCCGAGGAGCTCGCGGAGCTGCGCGTGATCGATCGTGAGCGCGTGCGCGCGGCGCTCGGCGAGCGGCGCGTCGCCGTCGTAGATGAAGTTCGCGACGAACGAAAAGAGCAGCGAGGACGCGAAAGGCGAGGGCGACGTCGACTCGAGGACGGTCGTGCGGATCGCGGCGCGTCTCGACGCGCGCGAGGAGATCCCCGAGGCGCGGGGAGATCGAAGACGTCGCGCAGGCACTCGCGGTACGCCTCGAGGACCATCGGGAACGATGGGTAGCGCGAGGCGACCGCGAGGAGATCCGAGGCGCGTTTTCGCTGCGCCCAAAGCGGCGAGCGCTTGCCGGGCGCGCGCCGCGGGAGGAGGAGCGCGCGCGCCGACGCCTCGCGGAAGCGCGCCGCGAAGAGCGACGACTGCGACGAGCGACGCGGTGACGAGCGACTCGACCTCGTCGGCCGACGGGAAGAAGAGCTCGATCGGCGGATCGGCGTCGCCCGCCGTGATGCGAAAGGCGATGCCGTCGTCCGACCAGCACCGCGTCCGGCTCGCCGGGGAGGGCGGCGCGGAGCTTCGCGAGGATCGCCATCGCCCACGGCGCGTGCACGCGCGAGCCGAACGGCGAGAGCACGCAGACGCGCAGATCGCCGATGCTCGTCCACGAAGCGCTCGACGACGATCGTGTCGTCGGTGGGCACCGCGCCCGCGCGCACTTGGTCTCCGACGTACGAGACGAGGTTCATCGCCGCGCTCTCGTCGAGGCGGTGCTCTTTCTTGAGCATGCGCGCGGCCTCGCCCGCCTTGGACTTGGCGATGCGGCGCGTGAGGGCGCCGATGCGCGCGCCGAACGCGGGCGTGCGGCCCGCGCGGTCGCCGTGCCAGAAGGGCATCTTCCCGGGCTCGCCCGCGGCGGGCGTCACGAGCACGCGGTCGCTCGTGATCGTGTCGGCGCGCCAACTGCTCGCGCCGAGTAGGAAGACCTCGCCCTCGCGCAGCTCGAAGACCATCTCCTCGTCGAGCTCGCCGACGCGTTTGCCCGTCTTCTGCGTTGCGCCGGCGCTTCGAGCCGACGACTCGCCGCCGGTCGCGAGGAAGACTCCGTAGAGGCCGCGGTCGGGGATCGTCCCTCCGTTGACGATGGCGAGCCGCTTGCTGCTCGAGCGCGCGCGGAGCGTGTTTCTGAGGCGATCCCAGACGAGCCGCGGGCGGAGCTCCGCAAATTCGTCGGAGGGGTAGCGGCCCGCGAGCATGTCGAGCACGCCCTCGAACGCGCTCCGCGGCAGATCCGAGAACGGCGCGGCGCGCCGCACGAGATCGTAGACCGCCTCGAGCGGGACGTCGCCGGCGGCGTCTCCCGATCCGGGACGGACACGATCGCGACGATCTGCTGCGCGAGGACGTCGAGCGGGTTCTCGGGACGAACGTCTCTTCGATCGCGCCCTCCTGCATGCCCGCCGCGGCCGCGGCGCACGCGAGGAGATCGGCGCGGTGCTTGGGCATGAGCACGCCGCGCGGCACGCCGCCGACCTGGTGGCTCGCGCGGCCGACGCGCTGGAGCCCCGAAGCGACCGACGGCGGCGCCTCGACCTGGATGACGAGGTCGACCGCGCCCATGTCGATGCCGAGCTCGAGCGAGGAGGTCGCGACGATCGCCGGCAGGTCCCCCCGCTTCAGGCGATCCTCGATGACGGCGCGCTTCTCGCGCGCGACCGAGCCGTGGTGGGCGAGCGCGATCTCCTCGCCCGCGGTCTCGTTCAGCGCGGTCGCGAGGCGCTCGGCGAGCCTGCGGCTGTTGACGAAGACCATCGTCGAGCGGTGCGCGCGCACGAGCTCGACGATCTGCGGGTGGAGGTGCGGCCAGATGGAGTGCCGACCCGCGCTCGCGGCCGCCGAGCCCTCGTGGGCCTCTTCGTCTTGGCCGATGCGCGACATGTCGATGTCGGGCGCGCTCACCGAGAGGACGAGCTTCTTCGGCTCGCCCGCGTCGATCACGGTGACCGGCCGCGCGGCGCCGTCGACGTAGCCGCCGAGGAGCCGCGCCGTCTCCGTCGAGCGGCTTCTGCGTCGCCGAGAGACCGATGCGCTGGAGCGGCCTGGCGCCCGAGGACCGCAGCGCCTCGAGCCGCTCGAGCGAGACGAAGAGGTGCGCGCCGCGCTTGTTGTTCACGAGCTGGTGGATCTCGTCGACGATGACGGTCTCGACGTTCGCGAGGATCTCTCGCGCGTCGGACGTGAGGAGCAGGTAGAGCGACTCGGGCGTCGTGATGAGGATGTCGGGCGGATGCTTGGCCATGCGCGCGCGCTCGCCGGCGGGCGTGTCGCCAGTGCGGATGCCGACGGTGACCTTCGACGCGCTCGCGATGCCGGCGAGCGGCGCCCGCAGGTTGCGCTCGACGTCGACCGCAAGCGCCTTGAGCGGCGAGATGTAAAGTACACGCGTCGCTTCCTGCGCGGGCGAAGCCCCCCGGGTGAGCCCGTCGATCGCCCACAAAAACGCGGCGAGCGTCTTGCCCGAGCCGGTCGGCGCGAGGATCAGCGTCGACTCGCCTCGAGCGATCGCCGGCCAGCCGAGCGCCTGAGCTCGCGTGGGCGCGCCGAACGCCGCTCGGAAGTAGGCCCGCGCCTCGGCCGAGAAGAGAGAGAGCGGGTCCACGACGAAAGGTTAGCGACAGGCGGCCGGTTTCGCGAGCGCCTCTGGCGTTCCGGCGCGAATCATCCGCGGAGCACGATCCCGGCGCTCGCGGCGGCGAAGGCGACGAGCATGCAGAGCGCCGCGCCGAGCGCGTGGGCGCGGAGCGCTCGGCGGCCGGCGTCGACGTCGCCGTGGACCACGCTGACCGTCTCGGTGACGTCGCGGTAGGCCGTCGGCGGGTGGGAGAGGGTCTCGAAGTGGGCGGCGCCGATGCCGACGTCGACGAAGCGCGGCGGGGTCGCGAGCAGCCGGCGGGCGGTGAGCGCGTGGACGATGAGCGACACCGACGCGAGCGTCGCGACGCCGAGGCCGATCGCGGTCGCGATAACGGCCTGAAGCGGCTCGCTGTCGCAGGTCGCGTAGGCCTTCCACCGAGGCAGCGTCAACACGGAGACGACGGTGACCGCGGCGCCGGCCCAGGCCCAGACGGCGAGGCGATCGGCTCGATTGACGATCGAGTCTCGGCGCGCGCCGCGCGCGAGGAGCGCGACGATGGGCGTCACGACCAGGAGCGCCACGCCGCCGAACGCGAGACCGTCGACCGCCGCCTCGCCCGCGTCCTCCGGCCACCAGACCAGGCCGCCGACGAGCCCGGCGAGGAGCCCCACGGCGGGGACGACGAGCGCGATCGCCGCGGCGCGCTCGAGGGGCTTCGGGTGCACCGCGAGGCGCGCGACGACGCCTCCGACGAACGCCATCGCCGCCGGCAAGAGGATCGGCAGCGCGAAAAATGAGAGCGCTTCGTCGTGCTCGAAGCACGCCACGCGGAGCAGCGACGCCACTTGCGCCGCGCAGAGGACTCCGACCGCCCCGAACGCCGCCGCGCCTCGCCCGATCTTCGCCGCTTCCATGTCCTATCTACGACACCGACGGGTCGGCTATTCCTGGGGCCATCCCGCCGATGACCCACCGCACGCTCGTCGCTTCGGGCACGAACCTCCTCGCGCGCGGCTTCCTCGTGGTCGCGACCGATCGCAAGGCGCCCGACGGCTCGCCGGTGAACGCGCTCTTCGCCGTCGCGCGCGCGATGCACCGCGTCCTGGCGAGCAAGCCGCCGACGCGCGCGGTGGCGGTGATCGAGGCGAAACGACGTGAGGCGACCTTTCCGAGCGTTCTGGAAGAGCAGCTCGCGCGCCTTCCCGACGTGTTTCGGACGCTCGGCTTTCGGGTCGTCGAGTCGGACGGGGAAGCGGATCTCGTCGCGAGCTACGCGGCGGCGGCGGCCGCGAGCGGGGACGACGTGGTCGTCGCGGGCGTCGACAAGCGCTACGCGCAGCTCGTGGGCGAGCGGTCCTGGTGGTACGACGCCAACAAGGACGTCCGCTACACGCCCGAGATCGTGAAGAAGCGCTTCGGCGTCGGACCGGAGGCGGTGGCCGAGTGGCTCGCGCTGGTCGGCGACGACAGCGGTAACGAGGTGCTCCCCGGCGTGAAGGGGCTCGGCGCGAAGGGCGCGACGACGCTCGTCGAGGCGCACGGGTCGATCGCGGCGGCGATGGCCGAGCTCGACTCGATCGAGGGACGCCTCGGAAAGGCGCTTCGCGCGGCGCGTGCCGACGTGCCGCGCGAGCTCGCGCGCGCGCGACTCGACCGGACGCGACCGCTGCCGTTCGCGCTCGCCGACTGCGCGTGGTCGCCGCCCGACCCGAAGACGCTCAACGCGCTCTACGAGCGGCTCGGCTTCGCGGAGCTCCTCGTCGCCGACGGCGGCGCGGCGAGCGCGGAGGTGTGCGAGCGCGAAGGCGAGGTGCGCGCCGCGCTCGCGCGGATGAGCGCGCCGGTCGCGATTCATCTCCTCGCCGAAGATCGGGACGTGGCCGGCGCGTCGCTCGCCGACGGGAGCGGGACGACGTACTGGGTGCCGCGCGCGAGCGCCGCGTGGCCGGAGCTCGCCGCGTGGCTCGAGGACCCGCGCGCGCCAAAGGTCGGGCACGACACGGTGTCGGGGGCCGTGCTCCTGCGACGCGCGGGCGTCGTCCTCCGCGGGCTCGCGGGCGACTCCGCCGTCGCCTCGCACCTGACGCAGCCGAGCAACTGGGCGCCCCACGATCTGCCCATCGTCGCCAAGCATGCCCTCGGCCGCGCGCTCCCCGAAGAGGACGCCGTCCGCGGCGCGGGCGTGCGGCAAAAACCGTGGAGATCGCTCCCCGCCGATCGCGTCGCCGCGTTCGCGGGCGCCTACGCCGACGCCGCCGCGGCCGTTTGGAAGAAGCTCGCGCCGACGCTCGACGGTCGGCTCGTCGCCGATTACCTCGCCGTCGGCGACGTCTGCGTGCGCATGGAGCTCACCGGTCTCGCGGTCGATCGCGCCGAGCTCGATCGCGCCGAGAGCGCGTTCGCCGAGATCGAGCGCGATCTCCAGGCCGAGATCGACCGCCTCGCCGGCCATGGCTTCAACGTCAACTCGTCCAAGCAACTCGGCGAGGTCCTCTTCGAGGAGCTGAAGCTGCCGATCGTCCTCCGCACCAAGACCGGGTGGAGCACGTCGATCGAGGCGCTCGAGCGCATCGAGCACGCGCACCCGATCGTGGGGCTCGTGCTGCGCTGGCGCGCGCTGCGGCGTCTCCGCGACAATTGGCTCCACGCCCTCCGGCGCGCGATCGACGCAGACGGGCGCGTCCACTCGCGCTTCAACCCGGCGCGCTCGTTCTCGGGGCAGATCGTGAACTCGAACCCCGATCTCGGGCGCGTGCCCGGGCGCACGCCGGAGATGGCGCGCGTGCGCCGCGCGTTCGTCGCGCCGCCGGGGCGCCTCCTCATGTCGGTCGACTTCAACCAGCTCGGCCTCCACGTCCTCGCGCACCTCACGAAGGATCCCGCGCTCGTCGAGCCGCTGCGCCGTCGCGCCGACATGCACAGGCTCACGGCCGCCGCGATCCTCGAGAAGCCGGCGGAGGCGCTCACGACCGAAGAGCGTCAGCTCGGCAAGGTCGTGAACTTCGCGACCTTCGCCGGGCAGGGCGCGAGCGCGCTCGCCCTGCAGCTCGGGATTTCGGCGGCCGAGGCGAAGGAGTACATCGCGCGCTTCGACCGGCACTACGCGAAGGTCCGCGCCTTCCAAGACGAGCAGCTCGAGCTCGCCAAGACGCGCGGCTACGTCGTCACGATCGCCGGCCGAAAGTGGCCGATCGGCGATCTCGAGTCGCTCGACAACCAGCTCCGCTCCTACGCCGAGCGCATGGCCCGGCGCGCGACCCACGAGGCCTCGGTGCAGGACGTCTCGCGCCGCGCGCTCGTCGACGCGGACCGCGCGCTGCGGCGCGAGGGGCTCGAGACCGTGCCGGTGCTCCAGATCCTCGACGAGGTGCTCTTCGAGGTGCCCGAAGCGGAGCTCGAGACCGCCGCGCGCGTCGCGTCGCACGCGATGCGCCACGCCTACGAGCTCGAGGTGCCTCTCGTCGTCGGCGTCGAGGCGGGGAAGAACTGGGCCGATCTCGAGCCGGTCAAGGTCCCGTGAGCACGTCGCCCTCGGCGACGCCGCGGCCGAGGAACCACTCGGCGCCGGTGATCGGCTTTCGGCCCTCGAGCTGAACGCGCTCGAGCGATACGAGGCCGCTGCCGCAGGCGACGACGACGCGCGTCTTGTCGGCGAGGACGATCTCGCCGGGCGCCGCCGGCCGGCCGATGCCCCCGTCGACCTTCTTGGTCCGATGCACGATCACCCGCTTTCCACGGACGAACGTGAACGAGGTCGGCCACGGGTTCATGCCGCGGACGTGGTCGTGCACCTCGCGCGACGACCTTGACCAGTCGATCGCGCCCATTTCTTTCTCGAGGAGCGGCGCCATCGTCGCCAGCGAGGAGTCTTGCGGCGTCGCCGGCAGCTCCCCGCGCACGTAGCGCGGCAGGCTCTCGCGGACGGCCGTCGCGCCGAGCTCGCCGAGGCGCACGCCGAGCTCGCCGGCGGTCTCGTCCTCGCCGATGGGCGTCTTGCGGATCTCGAGGACGTCGCCGGTGTCCATGCCGGCGTCCATCTTCATGAGCGTAACGCCGGTCTCGGTCTCGCCGCGCAGGATGGCCCACGCGATCGGCGCGGCGCCGCGGTATTTCGGGAGGATCGACGCGTGCACGTTGACGCAGCCGAGGCGCGGGCCGTCGAGGACGTCTTGCGGCAAGATGCGGCCGTAGGCGATGACGAGCGCCACGTCGGCGTTTTGCTCGCGCACCCACGCGGCGAACTCGCCGGTGCGTAGCTTCGCCGGCTGCACGACCGGCAGGCCCATCGCGAGGGCTCGCTCTTTCACCGGCGGCGCGGCGAGCTTCATGCCGCGGCCGACGGGCTTGTCCGGCTGGCACACGACGCCGACCACGTTCGCGATGCTCGCGAGCGCTTCGAGCGATGGGACCGAGAGCGCCGGCGTGCCGAAGAAGATGGCCCGCAGCGGCGTCACTCCATGCACTTCTTCCACCCGGCCGTCGTGCGCGCCGTCATCCCGCACTTGTGCTGCTTCTTCGAGGTCGACTGCCCGCAGTCGACGAGCATCTGCCCGTAGATGGCGTTGGTCGGGATCTCGGTCGCGGCCGGCGGCGGCGTGTGGTGCTCCTTCGACATGAGCTTCGCGAAGCGGAGCACCACGTCGGTGCACTGCTTCTCGGTGAGCCCGTTCGGTCGCTGCACGAACGCGGGTGGCGCGGTGGTCCCGGCGCCGGCGTCCGAGGGCGTCTGCGGCGTATCGAGCGACTGCGGTCCCACGCCGGGCGGCGCGCTGCCGTCGAACGCTGGGACGATCGAGTGCGTCTGGTCGTCCGCCGGCACGTCGCTCGGCGTCCCGCCGCCGCTCTGATCGATCGGCACTTCTTCCACTTTCGGATGCTGCGTTTGCCCGCCGCACGCGCCCGCGAGGATGCAGGCCGCGGCGAACGTCACCCACGAGAACGTCCGCATGGCGGCGAGACTACCACGCCCACGGAACATCGAAGCAGGCTTCCCAGTCGTTGGCCGACGGCGCCTTCATCGCGCAGGAAAGCTCCGCGCGGGTGGTCTCGCCGCCGCAGCGCTTCTCGGCGTCGAGGTAGGCGATCGACGCGCGGCGCTCGCGAACGCGCTCGGCCCGGACGCCCGCTCGCGCCTCGCCGTCCAGACCCGCGAGCGCGGCGTCGTCGTCCTCGGTGAGATCAAGGTACCGGTCGAGCATCGCGTCGCACTCGCGCGTGCTCGGCGCGCGCGCGCACGCCGCGGCGCCGAAGCCGAGGAGCGCGAGCAGCGCGAGGGCCCGTTTCACGGGCGGCATGCTAACGTTTCGGCCCATGCGCGTCCTCAACTTCAACGCAGGTCCCGCAACGCTCCCTCTCCCCGCGCTCGAGCTCGCGCGCGACGAGCTCGTCGACTTCGGCGGCAGCGGGATGTCGATCATGGAGCACTCGCACCGCGGCAAGGACTACGAGGCGGTCCACGCCGAGGCCAAGTCGCTCATGCGCGAGATCCTCGCCGTGCCGGCGACGCACGACATCCTCTTCGTGCAGGGCGGCGCCTCGCAGCTCTTCGCGCAGGTGCCGATGAACTTCATGCCCGCGGGCAAGAGCGTCGACTACGTCGTGAGCGGCGCCTGGGGCGAGAAGGCGCTCGCCGAGGCGAAGGTCGTCGGCAAGATGCTCGGCGGCGCGGCGCGCGTGGCGGCGACGACCGGAACCGGCGACGGAAAAGAAAATCCTACACGCGCGTGCCGACCGACGCCGAAATCCAGCCGGATCCCGCGGCGGCGTACTTGCATTATACAAGCAACGAGACCATCCACGGCATCGAGTTCCACCGCATCCCCGAGGCGGGCTCGGCGCCGCTCGTGTGCGACGCGTCGAGCGACTTCATGTGGAAGAAGACCGACGTCTCGAAGTTCGCGCTCGTCTACGCCGGCGCGCAGAAGAACGTCGGGCCGAGTGGCATCGTCGTGCTCCTCGCCGACAAGAGCTTCGTCGCGCAAGGCCGCACCGACATCCCGAAGATTTTCCAGCTCCGCACCGTGGCCGACAACGACTCGCTCTACAACACGCCGCCCACGTTCGCGATTTATCTGATCCGGAACGTGATGCGGTGGATCAAGACCGAGGGCGGGCTCGACGCGATCGAGAAGCGCAACCGGGAGAAGGCCAAGCTCCTCTACGACGCGCTCGACGCGCACGCCGGATTTTACCGGCTGCCGGTCGAGAAGGAGAGCCGCAGCGTGATGAACGTCGTCTTCCGCCTGCCGACCGAGGCGCTCGAGGAGCAGTTCCTCGCCGAGGCGAAGAAGCGGAAGATGGTCGGCCTCAAGGGCCACCGCTCCGTCGGCGGGATGCGCGCGTCGCTCTACAACGCGGTGCCGGTCGAGTGGGCGCGCGCGCTCGCCGAGCTCGTGGACGAGTTCGCGAAGAAGAACGGGTGACCGATCAGGAGCCGCCGAACGCGAAGCCCGCGCCGACGCCCGCGGCGTAGGTGAACGCGCAGTCCCCCGAGTCGTGGAAGCACTGGAAGCCGAGCTCGGCGGGGCGCGCGTAGGCGAAGAAACCCTTCGTGAAGAAGAGCTTCACGTCGATGCCGCCGGTCGCTTGGATTCCCGCGCTCGGGCCGTCGAAGACGTACCCGACACCGAAGGTGCCGAACGGATCCACGTTGACCTCGAGCGACCCCGCCTTGAACGCGAGATCGTAACCGCCCCGCACCACGGTCGTTCCCGCGGCGTGACCTTGGATGGCGGTGACGCTGAAGCCCTGGCGGAGCCCGAGGACGAACCCGTCGTGGCGGCCCGAGAAGTGGTAGCCGAGCTCCACCGCGGGGTTGAACCCCGTCCACGAGTAGCCGGTGCTGAACGGGCCGAACGCGAGGTGCGGAAAATCCCAGAAGCTCACGCCGACGCCGCCTTCGACGTAGGCGGGGCCCTGCACGGAGTCGTCCGCGAACGCGCGAGGGGACGAGAGCGCCACCGCGGCCGCGAGCGCCGCGACGCCGAGCGCGCGCTTCACGACGGCTTCGGCGCCTTGAGCTTGGCCAGGTGCGATTCGAGCGCCGACGCGACAGCCGTGTCGATGGCGCCGCCGCGCGCCCACTGGTCGGCTTTGATCAGGGTCGTGCCCGCGGCCTTGGCGAGCTTGGTGCGGCGCCCGCGCGACAGCGACGCGAAGCGCGTCTGGGGCTCGGAGGGCATGTGACGTTTGGCAGGAGTGATGTGACCGCGCATGTTGGTGGGCGCGTGCATATCACAGTCTCGACGCTCAGAGAGAGGGCAGATAGCTCAGCTTGCAGTCGCCCTCGGTGTGGAACGAAAAGCGGTTCTGGTTCGTCCGGCTGTCGATTTCGATCTCGCCCTTGAGCACGATCCGGCCGTCGACGGCGCGATCGAGCCCGAGGAGCCCGGCGAGCGCGGCCACGCCCTTGCCGAGATCGCCGTAGTTGGCCGCCTGCGACTTCACGGCGTCGAGGCACGACATCATCCCCGACGCGTACCGCAGGCTCGCTCGGAATCCCACCGCGGGGTCGAGGGCGAAGCCGCCGGTGATGGCGCCGGTGAACGGGCCGGCGCGGAGGGTGCCGGCGGCGATTCGGAGCGCGGTCTTGGGGTCGCCGGCGTAGCGCGCGTCGACCGCGAACGAGGTGCGATTCGTCGCCGGGCCGAGGAAGACGTTCTTCGCCGCGGCGACGATGCTGCCGTCGGCGTGATCGGCGTCGGCCTCGTGGTGGTGCAGGTGGATCTCGAAGCGGCTCGTCTCGTCGCCGTAGAGGCCGAGCACCTCGGGGGGAATACCGAGGTCGGTCGCGGTGACGTCGGGCGTGTCGACGTCGATGGTGCGCGCGCCGTTCTTCGCGGTCGCGATCGCGACGCGCGCGTTCTTCGGGAGCGTGAGCGACGCGCGCATCTGCGTCGCGTCGTCGTCGGCCGACGCGCTCCACGGCAGGCCCTTTTCGCCGAACGCGCGGAGCTCGGGGGTCTCGAAGTGCCAGTCTTCGCCCAGCGAGCGCCCCGGCTTGCGCGTGACGTCGCCCTGAACGTGCACCGCGTCGAGGACCACGCGATCCGTCGGCGCGGCGTGCGTCCACTGCAGGGACGCGTCCTTGATCGTGACGCGCTGGAGCGGCGAGGCGGTCGCGGCTCCCGCGTCGCGCGGCGCCAGCGCGGCGCGCACGTCGGCGAGCGAGCCGTCGAGGACGATCTTCATCCCCGTGACGGTCATCGCCGTCGGCGTGAGGCCGTCGAGATCGACGTCGACGGTGTCGGCCGAGGCCGACGCGTTCGGCGCGCCCTTGACGTCCTTGCGGATGAGCGGGCTCGCGCGCACGCCGGCGAGCCGCGCGCGGCCGGGCGCGAGCGACAAGTCGTCGATCGAGAGCGCGACGCCGTGCGCGGCCGCCGCCGCGATGATCCGCGATTTCACGATGCGCGGGACGAGCACGACGAGGGCGGCGCAGAGCGCGACGAGCAGCAACCCGAAGGCGAGGACCAACCGCGCGAGATACCGTTTTCGCGACGTCCCGCCTGCGGTCGAGCCATCGGCCGGACGCCTAGCCATGGCCGCTACTCTGACATACAACGACGCCCATGAGCGAGCCGAAGCGCGTCGATGCAGCGGGGGCGCCGCAAAAGCTGACGGTCATGGAAGCGTTCGAGGCGGTCGTCCTCCGCGCAGGCGACACGGTCGCGCTGCGCCGCAGGCGAGACGGCAAGCTCGAGGACACGACGTGGAAGGAGTACGCCGCGAACGCGCGCGCCGTCGCCAAGGCGCTCCTCGCCGCGGGCGTCCAGCCGCACGAGGGCGTCGCGATCCTCGGGTTCAACGCGCCCGAGTGGCTCTACGCCGACCTCGGGGCGATCTTCGCCGGCGCGATCCCGGCGGGCATCTACACGACGAGCAGCGGCGAGCAGGCGGCGTACATCATCGACCACTGCGACGCGCGCGTCGCGTTCGTCGACTCGGCCGAGCAAGCGAAGAAGCTCGTCGAGGCCAAGGCGCAGATGCCGAAGCTCGAGCGCATCGTGCAATGGGCGGGGGAGCTCGTCGCCGACGATCGAGTCGTAGAATACGAAGACTTCGTCGCCTCCGGCAAAGACGTCGACGAGCGCGCGCTCGACGCGCGCATCGCGGCGCAGAAGCCGGACGACGCGTGCACGCTCATCTACACGTCGGGCACGACCGGCAACCCGAAGGGCGTCCTGCTCTCGCACCACAACCTCACGTGGACCGCGCAGGCGAGCCGCGCCCTCGGCTTCCAGCCCGGCGACTGCGGCGTCAGCTACTTGCCGCTCAGCCACGTCGCCGAGCAGATGCTCACCATCCACGTCCCGATGTGCCTCGGCATGATGATCGACTTCGCCGAGAGCCTCGAGAAGATGCCCGAGGCGCTGGTCGAGGCGCGGCCGTCGTACTTCTTGGGCGTGCCGCGCGTCTGGGAGAAGATGCAGGCGAAGATGGAGGCGGGGCTCGCGGGCGCGCCGCCGCTCCGCAAGCGCGTCGCGCGCTGGGCGCGCGGCGTCGGCCTCCGCGGCGGGTACGCCGAGCAGCGCGGCGACAAGCCCCCGGCGCTCTGGGGTCTCGCGAACGCCATCGTCTTCTCCAAGCTGCGCGCGCGCATCGGCCTCGATCGCTGCCGCTTCGCGCTGACGGGCGCCGCGCCCATCTCGAAGGACACGCTCGAGTTCTTCTTGAGCTTCGGCCTTCCGCTCTACGAGATTCTACGGCATGAGCGAGTGCACCGGCCCGGCGACGCAGTCGCTGCCCGACGCGTACCGCACCGGGTGGGTCGGCAAGGTGCTCGCCGGCGCAGAGATCGAGATTCGCAGACGACGGCGAGATCCTCGTCCGCGGCGATCACGTCTTCAAAGGTTACTTGAAGGACGACGCGGCGACGCGCGAGGCCATCGACGAAGACGGCTGGCTCCACACCGGCGACGTCGGCGAGATGAGCGCGGACGGCTTCGTCCGCGTGACCGACCGCAAGAAGGAGCTGCTCATCACGGCCGGCGGCGAGAACGTCGCGCCGCAGCTCGTCGAGGGCCTCTTGAAGTCGATCCCCGTCGTGGCTCAGGCGGTCGTGGTCGGCGACCGGCAGAAGTATCTCGCCGCGCTCATCACGCTCGACCCGGAGCGCGTCGAGCTCGAGGCGCGCGAGGCGGGCAGCGACGCGCGGGACGTGGCGGCGGCCGCCGACTGCGCGACGTTCCGCGCCCACGTCGAGCGCCAGATCGAGCGCGTGAACGAGCGCCTCGCGCGCGTTCAGTCCGTCAAGCGATTCATCATCTTGAAGGCCGAGCTCACGGTGGACGGGGGCGAGCTCACGCCGACCCTGAAATTGCGCCGGAAGATCATCGCGCAGAAGTACGCGAGAGAGATCGACTCGATGTACTCGTGAGGCGGCGGGTCCGTCGCGGACGGCCCGGAACGTCGCGTGCAACCGGGTCCATGGAGATCGACACGGGCCAGCTATGCGCGCACCTCCACCGTCTTC
Organism: uncultured delta proteobacterium; assembly: GCA_963731595.1. GTDB lineage: Bacteria > Myxococcota_A > Polyangia > Polyangiales > Polyangiaceae > DASXHD01. The sequence continues at coordinate 259,053 of CAVSWE010000006.1, read as the reverse complement.
GTGACGGCATCCTCGAGGCGTTCAAGGCCGAGATCGAGCGCCTCGCGGTGATGCCGAATTTGCCCGACCCGCTGCTCATCGACGACTTCGACGTGCTGCTCGAACAGCTCCGCCGCCGTCTCGCGGGCAGCCCGGCGGACACCACCGAGCCGGCCGAGCAGCACGCCCGCGTCCGCTGGGAGAACGGGGTGGAGATCGCCGCGGTCGTCCGAGAAATACGGGGTCCTCTCGGGCGCGATCATCGCGACGCTCGCGCGCGACGGGATGATCCTCCCGCCGGAGGCGCAGCTCGCGATCACGAGCATCGTGAGCGAGGCGGCCGCGACGTCCGTTCGGCAGTACGCGGCGTTTCGGGACAGCCAGTACGCCGCGCAGTACGAGACCCTCCGCAAGGCAGAGGCCGTGCGCGACTCGCTGCTCATGGAGGCGCCGCTCGGGGTGGCGTCCTTGGATCGCGGCATGCGCTACCGGCTCGTCAACGAGACGCTCGCGCAGATGCACGGCGTGCCGCGAGCCGCCACGTCGGCCATACGCCGCGCGACGTGCTTCCCGACGTGCCGGCCGAGGCGCTGATGGCTCACGCGCGCGAGATCATGGAGACCGAAGAGGCGCGAACCGACGTCGAAGTGGTCGGCGAGACGCCCGCCGCGCCGGGCGAGCCGCGCGTCTGGAACGAGCATTGGTATCCGGTGCGGAGCGGCGGTGCGGTGATCGGCGTCGATTACGTGAGCGTCGATCAAGGGAAGGGCCTTCCGCTCGCGCGCCAGCGCATCGACCTGGGCGCGCTGACGAGGCGCGTGGTCGAGGAGTGCGCGCTCGTATACCAGGGTCGGCCCGCGCCCACCTCCACATCGACGGCGATCTCTACGGCGCGTGGGACGAGGCGCGGCTCGGGCAGGTCCTCTCGAACCTCGTCGGAAACGCCATGCAGCACGGCACCGGAGCGGCGCGGGTCACCCTGCGAGGCGACGATCGCGCGGTGCACGTCGAGGTCCGCAACCGCGGCAAGGCGATCCCGCGGGAGACGCTCGATACGTCTTCGAGCCGTTTCGAGGGAGCGGGGGTCACCAGCATCTCGGGCTGGGGCTGTTCATCGCGCGCGAGATCGTGCGAGCTCACGGCGGGCACATCGAAGCGTCGTCGTCCGACGCGGAGGGCACCGTCTTTTCGATCGAGCTGCCGCGCGGCCCATGACGTTCTCGCGCGAGCCGCAGATGTAACGGAGCGAAACGCACGCGGGCGCAGTGCGTGCGTCGACGCGAACGCCGTGCGGCTCGCCGCGCCCGACGCGAGGATTCGGCGCCGCGGCCGCGGCGGAACGCCTATTGCCTCATCGTGCATTCGCGAAGATGGCGCATCACGCGACGACTTCATCGCAGACGGTCGACGACCGGCTCGAAACGCTGCTCCAGATCGAGCAACGCCTGGAGTCGCGCGTGCGCGACGCCGAGGAGGACGCGCGCAGGCGGATTGCCGACGCGCGCGCGGAAGCTGCGCGCGCCCGCGACGCCGAGAGCGACGCGCTCCGCGAGGCGGTGCAACGCGAAGAAGAGAGCGACCGAGCGCGCCTGCTCGAAGAGCTCGCGCGCGTCGAGGCCGAGTCGGCGGCGGCTGCGGAGCGCGCCTCGAGCCTGTCCGAGGGCGAAGTCGAGCGGCTCGCGCGCGGGGTCTACGCGCGCGTCGTGGGAGGCCCGCCGTGATTGTCCCGATGACGCGCGTTCGAATCGCGGGCCCTCGCGCGCTGCTCGACGCGACGCTCGCGGTCGTGCAGGACGCCGGCGCGCTGCACGTCGCGCCGCCGCGCGGGCACGAGTCGCGCGCGCGTGACTCCGAGCTCGAGCCCACCGTCCGCGCGGCCGTCGACGTGGAGACGACGCTGCGACTGCTCGAGGTCCCTCTCGACGCGGCCGCGCAGCCGAAGAAGCCGGAGTCGCTCGCGCGGGCCGTCCTCTTCGCTCGGCGCACGCGCCGTCGCGTCGAGCGGCTCGCGTCGCGCCGAGCGGCGCTCGAGGACGAGCGCGCGCTCCTCTTGCGGTACCAGGAGTTCTTCGCCGCGTTCGAGCCTCTCCTCGATCGCGCGCTCGGCTGGCCCGACCGTCGCGCGTTCTACGTCGTGCTGCGCGCGGGCGCCGCCGCGGCGGCCGAGCCCCTCCGCGCGAAGCTCGAAGAGGCCGTCGACGGCGAGCTCGCGATGATGACGCGTCCGCTCGCGAGCGGCGAGACCGCGGTCCTCGTGCTCGTATCCGCCGACGTCGCGAAGAAGGTCGCAGCCTTGCTCGCGGAGTCGCGCGTGCAGGAGCTTCCGACGCCCGCGGCGCTCGGCGAAAGCAACCTCCTCCGCGCGATGCCTGCCATCCGCGAGCGCCTCGCCGCGATCGCCGCCGAGCTCGGCGAGATCGACGCCGCGCGGCGCGCGCTACGCGCCGAGCGGGAGTCCGAGCTCGAGTCGCTGCGCGCGTGGCTCTACGATTGCCGGAGCGTCCTCGAGGCTCGCGCGAGCGCGCACGCGGGGACCCGACTGTTCTTGATCGAGGGTTTCGTCCCGAAGCCGGAGCTCGCGGCCCTCTCCGAGCGCATCGCGCGCGCGCTCGGTCCGGACGTGCTCGTCGAAGCGGTCGCGACCGAAGCGTGGAGCCGCGGCGACGCGCCCGTCGCGCTCCGAAACCCGCCGCTGTTTCGCCCGTTCGAGGTCGTCACGCGCACGCTGCCGCTTCCTCGGTACGGAACGATCGATCCGACGCCGTTCGTCGCCGTCTTCTTTCCGATGTTCTTCGGGCTCATGCTCGGCGACGTCGGCTACGGCGCGCTCTTGGCCCTGCTCGCGATCGGCCTGCGCCTCCGCTCGAAGCCGAAGACGACGCTCCGCTCGGTGTCGGCGATCGCCGGCGCCTGCGCGGCGTTCGCGATCGTCTTCGGTTTCGTCTTCGGCGAGCTGTTCGGGGACCTCGGAAAAAGCTGGTTCGGCCTCAGGCCGCACGGCTTCGATCGCGAGAGCGCGATCGTGCCGTTCTTGGCGCTCTCCGGCGCGCTCGGCGCCGTTCACGTGACGCTCGGGATCGTGCTTGCGGTCGTGAACGCGTGGCGCCGGGGCGACAGACGGCAGGCGCTCGGCCGCGGCGTCGCCGCGCTCATGGTGACGCTCACGATCCTCGCGCTCCTCGCGGCGGTCGAGGTCCTCCCCGCGGCACTCTTCACGCCGTTCGTCGTCGCGGTGCTCGTCGCCTTTCCGATCCTCATCGTCCTGGAGGGCGTGGTCGCGATCGTCGAGCTCGTCTCGAACTTCGGCCAGATCCTCTCCTACGCCCGCATCATGGCGCTCGGCACCGCGTCGCTCATGCTCGCGATGGTCGCGAATCGCATGGTCGGCGCGATGGGCAGCGTGCTCGTCGGGGTCCTCTTCGCGCTCCTCTTCCACGTCGTGAACTTCGCGATCGGCCTGTTCAGCCCGACGATTCACGCGCTTCGTCTTCATTACGTCGAGTTCTTCGGTCGCTTCTTCAGCCCGGGAGGCACGGCGTACCGGCCTCTCTCGCACTGGCACCCCTCGTATCCGGGGAGCTGAAAGGTCAACGTTCATGCACTGGGCCATCGCACTCGCCGCTGCTCTCGCCATCGGCATCCCCGCCCTCGCCACCGCCTGGGCGCAGGGACGCATCGGTCCGGCGACCGCGGCGTCGCTCGCCGAAAAGCCCGAGCTCGCGACCACGGCGATCATCCTCATCGCGATCCCGGAGACGATGGTGATCCTCGGCTTCGTCATCGCGGTGCTCTTGATGCGCGGAACGGGCTGAGGCCGCCGTGGGGCTCGAAGAGCTCATGGCGCGCCTCGAGCGCGACACCGCGGCGCGCGTCGCCGAGATCGACGCCGGCGCACGTGTGGAGCTCGCGGCGATCGAGCGCGCGCGGAGCGAAGCTTCGGCGTCGCGCCAGGGCGACGCGCTCGCGAAGAGACGCGCCGAGCGGCGCGCCGCGAGCGAGCGCGAGCTCTCGGCGGCGCGGCGGCGCGCGGTCGCGAGGGTGCTCGAGGCACGCACGGCCGCGATCGAGCGGGTCCTCGCGCGCGCGGGGGAGCTGCTCGACGGCGCGCACGCCGATCCTTCCTACCGCGCGTCGGCGCTCGTCCGCGCGCGCGCCGCCCTCGCGTACGCGCCCGAGGCCGCCGTCGTCCGCTGCCGCCCCGATCTCGCGCCGGCGTTCGCGGGCCTTGCGGTTCGGGAGGACGCGAGCGTGCCAGCGGGGTTCGTCGTCGAGGCGGGTGAGCTCCTCGTCGACGAGACGCTTCGCTCGCGGCTCGCACGCCTGCGCGACGCGCTCCGCATCGATTCTCGCGAGGGAGCTCGACCATGGCGTTTGACCCGATCGCCGCCGGCGCGCGCGCGCGGGCTCGCGACCCACCTCGCGACGCGCGCCGAGCTCGAGGCGCTCGCGGGCGCCGACGTCGAGGCGCTCGCCGCCGCGCTCGGACGGGGCGGGCGGTTCGAGCCGATCGCCGCGCCGGTCTCGGCCGCCAGCATCGAGCAATCCGCGCGGCGGACCGCGGCGCGCCACCTCGGGCTGCTGGCGCGCTGGGACGCCGCGCCGGCGCTCGAGGTCTTCTGGGCGGACCAAGAACGTCGCGCGCTGCGCGCGCTCCTCCGCGGCGCGGCCGCCAGCGAGCCCGCCGAAGATCGTCTCGCGGGGCTCGTGCCGACGCCGCTCTTGCCCGAGCGCGCGCTCGCGGCGCTCGCGCACGAGCCGACCGCCGCGCGCGTCGCCGCGCACCTCGTCGTCCTCGCGTACCCCGGCGCTGGCGAGCTCGCCGAGCTCGCCTCGCGCGCGCACCCGGTGCTCTTCGAGCTCGAGCTGGCGCTTTTGCGCGAGCTCGCGGCCCGGCTCGCGCGCGCGTCGAGCTCGGCGGACGCGAACCTCCGCCGGGTCATCGCGTGGAAAATGGACGTGACCAACGCCGTGACCGCTCTCACGATCGCAGCCGGACCGCGCGACGTGGACGCGCCGGCGTGCTTTCTCTCCGGCGGTCGCGCGCTCGGCCGCGACGGTTTCCTCGACGCGTGCGCCGCGGACTCGCGTCTCGAGTGCGGGGACCGGCTCTCGCGTGCGCTCGGAGAATCTCCGCTCGCTGGGATCGTACGCGAGGTCGCGGGCGACGGCGGGCGCCTCGAGCGCCGTGCGTCCTCGGCGCTCCTCGCGGCGCAGGGCTGCGCCGCGCGGATCGAGCCGTTGTCGAGCGCGCCGCTCGTCGAATTTCTTCTCCTCGTGGAGGCGCAGAGCCTCGACGTCCGCCGCCTCGCCTGGGGCGCGGCGCTCGGCGCTCCCGCGTCGGTCGTCGTCTCGGAGCTCGTGACGCCATGGAGCTGAACGTCGCCGTCCTCTGCACGCCCGCGGTCGCGCCGGGCTTCGCGCTCGCCGGCGTCCTTGCGCGCGCGTGCGACCAGGCGGGCGTCGCCGACGTCGTGCGGGAGCTCGCCGAGGCGCGCGGCGCCGGCGTCGTGCTCGTCGAAGACAGCCTCCTCCGCGCGCTGCCCGCGGATCTGCGCGCGCGCATCGATCGCGCCGGCACGCCCGTGCTGGTCCCGTTTCCGGCGCCGGTCTGGGACAAGCGCGGCCTCGCCGAGCAGTACGTGCTCGACATCTTGCGGCAGGCGGTCGGCTATCGAGTGAGGGCGCCATGAGCCGCGAGTCCAAGCTGACGCGCGTCGTCGGAGCGCTCGCGCACGCCAGCGGGATGCGCGAGTCCGTCTTGAGCGAGCTCGTCCGCGTCGGCGAGCGCGCATCTTGGCGAGATCATCCGCGTCATCGCGGCGACGTCGCGACGCTCCAGGTCTTCGAGGACACGACCGGACTCGCGCCGGCGAGCCCGTCGAGGCGCTCGGCGTCCCGCTCTCCGCGCAGCTCGGCCCGGGCCTGCTCGGCTCGGTGCTCGACGGCGTCGGTCGGCCGCTCGCGCGCGTCGCCGAGCTGACCGGCGACTTCATCCGCGCGGGCACCGGCGCCGACACGCTCGATCGCGGCAAGCGCTTCGACTTCCGCCCGGCGCGCGCGGCGGGCGAGCGCGTCGCGCGGGCGACGTGCTCGGCACCATCGAGGAGCGCCCGGGCTTCGACGCACCGCGTGCTCGTCCCGCCGGGAGACGGGGCGTGTCGCGCTCGATCGCGCGGGCGAGTTCACGATCGCGGACGTCGATCGGCGCGCTCGAGGACGGCACCGAGCTGCCGCTCGTGCAGCGCTGGCCGGTGCGGCGTCCGCGACCGGTCGCGGAGCGCGTCTCGGCGACGCGCCCGCTCGTCACGGGCCAGCGCGTCTTCGACCTTTCTCTTCCCGGTCGCCGAGGGCGGCAACGCGGCCTCCCCGGCGGGTTCGGCACGGGCAAGACGGTCATCGAGCAGTCGCTCGCCAAGTGGGCCGACGCCGACATCGTCGTCTACGTCGGCTGCGGCGAGCGCGGCAACGAGATGACCGACGTGCTCACCGAGTTCCCCGAGCTCGTCGACCCGCGAACCGGGCAGCCCGTGATGGACCGCACCGTGCTCGTCGTCAACACGTCGAACATGCCGGTCGCGCGCGCGCGAGGCGTCGATCTACCTCGGCGTCACGCTCGCCGAGTACTTCCGCGACATGGGCAACCGCGTCGCGTGATGGCCGACTCCACGTCGCGGTGGGCCGAGGCGCTGCGCGAGATCGGCCGCGCGCCTGGAGGAGATGCCCGGCGAGGAAGGCTACCCCACGTACCTCGCGAGCCGCCTCGCGACAGTTCTACGAGCGCGCCGGTCCGTGTCGCGCGCTCGGCGCGCCCGGCGCGTCGCGGCTCGGTCACGCATCGTCGGCGCGGTCTCGCCGCCGGGCGGCGACTTCTCCGAGCCGGTGACGCAGACCGCGCTTCGCGTCGTCGGGCGCGTTCTGGGCGCTCGACGCCGTCGCTCGCGCACCAGCGCCACTTTCCCGGCCATCGACTGGGACACGAGCTACTCGCTCTACGCCGACGCAGGTCGCGCCGTGGTTCGCCGAGCACGGTCGCGCGCGACTGGGCCGCGACGCGCGCCGCGCTGCTCGACCTCCTCGCAGAAGGAGCAGCGAGCTCCGCGAGATCGCCAGCCTCGTCGGTCCCGAGGCGCTCGAGGACGCAGACCGACTCCTGACCATCGAGGTCGCGGCGCTTGTCCGCGAGGACGTGCTCGGCAGAGCGCGTACGATCCGAACGACGCCGTCTGCTCGCCGCCGACAAGACGCACGCGCTCGCCGCGCGCGGCGATCGCGATGCTGCACGCGGGCGAGGCGCGCGCTCGCGCGCGGCACGGTGTTCGCCGATCTCGACCTCGTGCCGGCGCGGCGGCGCTCGTCGCCGCTGCGCGACGCTGCCGACGCGGACGTCGACGCGCGAGCCGCCGCGGCGGAGCTGCGCCGCGAGCGCGCTCGCCGCCGCTCAGCGCGCCGAATGGCGGCCCGCGCGTGACGACCGTCGCTCGGAGCGCGTCTACCGCGGCGCGCACGCGGCGGCCGGCCCGCTGCTCTTCCTGCGAGCGCACGCGGCGCGTCGCGCTCGGCGAGTGGGTCGTCGTGCGCGCGCCCGGCCAGCCCGACCGGCGCGGCCAGGTCATCGAGGTCGGCGACGACGTCGACGGTCGTGCAGCTGCTCGACGACACCATCGGCTTCTCGCCCGCGACCGCGCCGAGGTCGTCGCTCACCGGCGAGCTCGCCACGCCGAAGTCGGCGCGCGAGCTGCTCGGCCGCGTGCTCGACGGCCACGGCGCCGCCCGTCGACGGGCTGCCCGTCGCCGGTCGGCGAGGCGCGTGCGCCCGATCAACGGCGCGCCCGATCAACCCGGTGCGCCGCGCCCCGCCGCGCGACTTCATCGAGACCGGCATCTGCGCCATCGACGGGCATGAACACGCTCGTGCGCGGCCAGAAGCTGCCCGATCTTCTCCGGGTCCGGGCCTTCCGGCCTCGAGCTCGCGGCGCAGATCATCGTCGAGTGGCGCGCGGGCGCCGCGCGGCGAGCCGTTCGCCATCGTGTTCGCCGCGATCGGGCATCACCGCATCGCGAGACGCGCGCGTTCTTCGAGCGCGTTCGCGCGAGCGGCGCGCTGCTCGAGCGCACGCGTGCTCTTCCTCAACCTGGCCGACGACCCGACCGTCGAGCGGCTGCTCGCGCCGCGCGCTCGCGCTCACCGCCGCCGAGTACCTGGCGTTCGAGTGCGGGCATGCACGTGCTCGTCGTGCTCGCCGACATGACGCACTACTGCGAGGCGCTGCGCGAGATCGCCGACCGCGCGCGAAGAGGTCCCCGGCCGCCGCGGCTACCCGGGCTACATGTACACCGACCTCGCGTCGATCTACGAGCGCGCGGGCCTCATCAAGGGCAAGCCGGGCTCCATCACGCAGATCCCGATCCTCACGATGCCCGACGACGACATCACGCACCCGATCCCCGACCTCACCGGCTACATCACCGAGGGGCAGATCGTGCTTGAGCCGCGAGCTGCACCGGCGCGGCGTCTTCCCGCCGATCGACGTGCTGCCGTCGCTCTCGCGCCTGATGAACGCCGGCATCGGCGAAGGCCGCACGCGTGGCCGAGCATCGCGCGCTGGGCCGACCAGCTCTACGCGATCGTACGCGCGGGGCCGCGACGTCGCGCATGATGGTCGCCATCGTCGGCGAGGCGGGCCTCGCGCCGGCCGATCGCCGCGCGCTCGCGTTCGCCGACGCCTTCGAGAGCGAGCTCGTGAGCCAGGGAACGAGCCGGCGCACGATCGGCGAGACGTTCGAGGCCGGCTGGCGCCTGCTCGAGGCCTCCCGCGCGAAGATCTCCTGAAGCTCACTGACGCGATGCTCGAAGCCCGCCGCGCGGGGACGAAGCGATGAGCACGCTCGGCAAGACGGCGGCGACGCGCTCGAACCTCGTGCGGCTCCGGCGAAGGCGCGAGCAGGTGGCGCGCGGCGCGGCGCTCTTGCGGCGCAAGCGCGAGTCGCTCGTGGCCGAGCTCTTCGCGCGCGCGAAGCCGGCGGTCGACTCGCGCCGCGCGATTGAGGAGTCGGCTGCGGTGGCCTACGCCGCGCTCGTCGAGGCGCTCGCGGCCGCGTCGAGCGACGAGCTTCGCGCGCTCGGGCTCCCGCCGCGCGAGCTCCGCGTCGACCTCGTGCCGCGCGACGTCTGGGGCATCCGCGGCGTCCAGCTCGGCGAGAAGCCCGCGCTCGTTCGCAGCTTCGCGGCGCGCGGCGTCGCGCCAGGCCCCGGCGACGCCGCCGCGACCGTCGCGGCCGATCGTTTCGAACGGTTGCTCGAGCAGCTCCTCGCCGCTGCCCCCGAGGAGCTCTTCATGCGGCGCATCGGGAGCGCGCTCGCGCGCGTCACGCGCCTCGTGAACACGCTCGAGCAGCGCGTCGCCGCCGGGATCGAGCGCGACGCGTCCTCCATGCGGAGAACGCTCGAGGAGCGCGAGCGGGAAGAGCACCTGCGCCTCAAGCGCTTCGTCCGCGGCGCGAGCCGCTGAGCCCTTCGCGCGATCGGGTATCGTTGCACGCCGTGAAGGGCGAGACCTGGTTCGTCTACATGGCGCGCTGCACGGACGGCTCGATCTACACGGGCATCGCGCGCGACGTGGCGGCGCGCATCGCGCAGCACGACGCGGGGAAAGGCGCGCGTTACACGCGCGGCCGCGGTCCGCTCGAGCTCTGCGCGAAGAAGCGATGCAGGTCGAAGGGCGACGCGCTGAGGCTCGAGCTCGCGATCAAGGCGCTCCCGCGCGCGCGGAAAGAGGCGATCGCGCGGACCGGCCGCATCCGCTTCGCGGCGCCCTGACGCTCAGGCCCAGGACGTGCCCATGCGGCGCTTGAGCGCGGCCGCTTCCGGCGTGATCGCGAAGCGCGCGACGTCGCCCGCGTACGGGTGCTCGAGCACGGCCGCGAGCGCCGCGCGTCCGGGTTGCTCGGTGCCCCGCAGGAGCGCGGCGTCGGCGCCGCGCACGTCGTCGATTGTCGCGAGCAAGTCGCCCGTGAGCACGTACGCCGTGCGGAGCTCGCCGCGCGCGAGCGCCGTGACGAGGTGCGAGACCAGGATGGGCCGGCCCTGCGGCGACGACAGGTGCGACGCAAGCTCTTCGAGGAGCTTTCGCTGGCGGCGCGCGATCGCCTTGGCGACCGGCCCTTCGTATTGCGCGATGAGCGGCTCGGTCGACAGATCCATGTCGCGCGCGTACCCCGGAACGACGAGGCGCGCGGCCGCGACGAGGAGCGCCTCGATGTGCGGGCCCGGCAGCTCCTCGAGCCACGGCACGCCGAACGCGATGCGCGCGAGCGCGCGGCCCATCGACGCGAGCTGCGCCATCGGCGGCAGCTCGGTGAGCGACGTCGGCACGACGACCCACGGCACGTCCTGCGTCATCACGCGCGTGCGCGGCACGTTCGCGGTGATCACGAGCTCGATGTCCGAGAGCCCGAGCATGCGCATCAGACGATCGAGCAGGATGCGCGTCGGGTTTCCGCTGCGCGAGGAGACGCGGTCGCGCGACGAGAGGCCGATCTCGGCGACGTCGCTGCGGAGCATCTTCGCCTCGACGCCGTAGATTGCCGCGGCGACCTCGAGCAGGACGTGACGCCCCTCCGAAGGCAGGACGTGCGTCACGAGCGTCGAGCGGTCCAGGACGACGTGGCCCGACTCGAGCGAGCGCGGGTTTCGCCCGCGGAGCCATGCGTACCGGCCGTCGTCGAGATCGCCGGCGACGGCGCGGAGCTCGCTCACGGCGAGCGCCTCTTCGTTGCGCCGCTCGGCGTTCAGGCTCTGCTCGAGGAGCTCGAGCGCCGACGCGGGATTGGCGAGGGCGAGGAGCGGTCGCGCGTCGGGCGTGAGCATCGCGTGCACGGTGCGAGCGGCGTCCTGGTGCGATTGCGCCTTGGCGTACGCCGTCGCGAGCTCGAAGCGCGTCTCGTGGAGGCTCGGCTCGATCGTGACGGCCTGGAGCAAGTGCGAGATGCCCTCGCGCACGCGCGAGAGTCGCTCGACCTCGATCTGCCCGAGCGTCGCGAACCACGACGCGTCGACCCGGCCGAGGCGTTGGCCCGTCGCGATCACGCGTTCGAGCGCGTGGGCGTAGGCGTTGTCGTCGGGCGTCCCCTGCGGCGTTTTGAAGCTCGACGCGAGCCGCGCGAAGAGCTTCGCGTTGCCGGGCGCGTGGGCGACCGCGGCGACCAGCGCCCGCTCGGCGCCCGACAGGTCGCCGAGGCGCGTCCGCAGCGTCGCGAGCTCGGCGAGCAGCTCGCACTTTTGCGTCGCATCTTTCTCGACGTCGGCGAGCTGCTCGAGGAGCTGCGCTTGCTCGCTCTGCGTGTCCTGCCGCGAGCTCTGCGCGAGGTGGCGCAAGAGGGCGCGGAGCGCGCGCGGGTTGAGCGGCTCGATCGAGAGCGCGGAGCGAAGCGCCCGCTCTGCCTCGGGCTTCCGATCGAGGACGCGCTCGTACACGCTCGCGAGGGCGAAGAGCGCGGTGAGCCGCGGGCCCGGGTCGTGGCTCAGCGAGACGACGGCCTCGAGCGCGTCGACGGCCTCCGCCCACGCGCGCTGCGCGATGCACAGCTCGGAGAGCGTGAGCAGCGACGGCACGTGATCCGGCGCGGCCGCGCGTACACGCTGCATCGCCTCGATGGCGGTCGGAAGGTCTTTCAGCTCGTCGCGCGCGACGCGCGCGATCTCGGAGCCGAGCATGACGATCGCCTCGCCGGAAATCGCCGCTTTGAGCGCCGTGCGGAAGACGTCGACGAGACGCTCGGCGTGACCGTCCTCGCTCCACACCGCCGACAAGCGCGCGGCGGGCGCGGTGGCGTCGGGATCGGCTTCGACGGCGCGCTGCAAGAGGGCGCCGGCGCGCGTCCTCCGCTCGGCGGTCGGGCCGAGGCGCTCGTCGGTCGCGCCGAGCAGGATCTCGGCCGCTTCGAGGAGATAGCGCGCGCGCACGGCGGGCTGCGCCGCGATGTCGGCGAGCGAGAGCGCCGCGGCGAGCGCGCCTTCGGTCTCGCGCAGACGCGCCGCGAGCCGCGCGAGCCCGGTCGCCGCCGTGACGGAGAGACGATCGATCGAGAGCGCCTCGCGGTAGCGATTGTACGCCTCGCGCATGAGCGAAGGTCCAGCCTCGGGGTCCGACGCCGCGGCCGACTCGAGGCTGATCGCGAGGCGGAGCTGCTGCGCGAGCCGCGTCTCGTCGTCGGACGCGATGCCGACGAGCGCGCGCAGCGCGGAGAGCACGTTCTTTCGCGCGCGCGGATTGCCGCGCCTCGCGTGCGACATGTCGCGCCGCAGCGTCGCTTCGAGCGCGCCGGGATTGCTGCCGTCCAGCTCGAGGATGCGCGCGTACGTCGGCCCGGGATTGGCGGCGGGGAGCTTCCACTCCTCGAGCGTGGCGAGCGCCCAGAGCGCGCCGAGCCGCGCGCGGACGTCGTGGAGGGCGTCGCCTTGGCGCGAGAGCGACTGCGCGAGCGCCGGCAAGTCGTTGTTCTCGCGCGCGAGCGCCTCGAGCGTGCGAAGCGCCGGGACGTGGCGCGCGTCGTCCTTCACGACCGCCTCGAGGAGCTGGACCGCGCGGAGCGCGTCGTTGCCTTGCTCGACGAGCAGCGACGCGGCGGCGAACGTGAACGCGCGCGCGGCGGCAGGCTCGGGCGCGCGCTCGGCGCGCTTGAGGGTGTGCGTGAAGACCTCGCCGAAGGTGGCCTGCGTGCCCGCCGCCGAGCCCGGGGACTGCCGCGCGAGGACGCGCCCGAGTCGGTCCGCGGCGAGCTCGTCGTCGGGCGAGGCGGCGAGCGCCCGCGCGTACGTCGCGGCGGCGCGCGCGTCGTCGTGGAGCTTGAACTCTTCGACCTCCGCCGCGCGCACGAGGTAGTGCGCGCGCTCCGCCGGATCGCCCGCGCTGTCCCCGAGGCGAACGAGCGCGTCACGGTACGCCGCCGAGTCGCCGGTGGACTCGAGCAGCCGCGCGATCTCCTCGGGCGGGACGGGGTGCGACGGATCCGCCGCGCGCGCGGACTCGAGCGACGCGAGCGCCGCCGAGGGCGCCCGCAGTCGATCGCGTTGCACGTGCGCGAGCGACAGCCATAGCGCGACGACGTCGGCCTTGGCGGCGCCGCGGCGGACCGCGGCGTCGAGCCGGGCCTTGGTCGACGCCGCGACCTTCTCCCAGCGCCCGGCTTCTTCGTGAAGGCGCGTCTCGAGCGCGCGCGCCGCCGCGTGATCCTGATCTTGCGCGAGGACCTCGTCGACGATCGAGAGCGCTCGCGCGGGATCGGTCTTGGCGAGCGCGCTCGCCGCGCGCGTCTTCAGCGAGAGCACGTCGGCGCCGTCCTCCGCGAGCCGCGCCTCCTCGAGGAGCGCCTTCGCGAGCACCGCGTCGTCGGAGAGCCGCTCGGCGCAGCGCGCCAGCCCGAGGATTGCCCCGCGACGTCCGGGCTCGACCTCGAGGATCTGCTCGTAGAGCTTCAGCGCGCGCTGCGCGTCGCCGAGGACCTCTTCCCAGAGCAGCGCGGCTTTCTCCAGGTAGGCGACCCGCCGCGCGGCGTCGCGCGCGCGATCGGCGGCTTGGACGTAGAGCTCGAGCAGCGCGCGCGTGTCGCCTTCGAGCTTCGTGTCGGGCGGCGCCGAGAGCGCGCGCGAGAGCGCGTCGAGGACCTCGACGTCGCCCGGGTTCGCGATCCACGCCGCGCGGAGGTGCCGCACCGCGTCCGATTTTCGTCCGAGCTTCTCGGCGATCTGCGCGGCGCGAAGAAGCGCGCGCGCGCGCCGCGTCGGATCGGGATTTCGCGCCGCCTCCGTGACCCAGAGCGCCATCCGCTGGTCGTCGCGCCCGGCGGCGTCGAGCAGCCGATCGAGGTGCTCGAGCGCGGTCGCGTCGTCGCTCGCGGCGGCGAGCGCCGTCTGAACGTGTCCGATCGCGGCCTCGAGCTGGCCGGACTTCTCCGCGAGGGTCGCGAGCGTCCGGTGCTCCTGCGCGAGGGTCTTGGGGTCGACGATGAACGTGAGCCGCGCGCGGCGCACGCGCGCGATTGCCGTGGCGTCGGCGTTCAGCTCGTGCAGACGCAAGAGCTCCTGGAGCACGCGGCGGTCGGTCGAGGGCTCCGCCGGAGCGCGGCCGGCGGCGCGCTCGAGGAGCAGGCTCGCGTGCGCGTCGTCGCCGAGCCGGAACATCGCGAGGCACGCAGCGTCGAGCTCGAGGCGCGCCGCGCGCGCCGGAACGCGCTCGAGGAGGGCCTCCTCTTCGAGGAGCGAAGCGAGCGCCGACGGGTCGTCGTGCGCCGCGACGAACCGCACGCTCGCGTCGCGGACCGGTCCGACGGTGCCGTCGAGCTCGAGGGCGCGCTCGAGCGCGCCGCGCGCCGCGTCGATCTTCTTCAAGTCGTGCTCGAGGACGCGCGCGCGTTCGACGTGGAGCCACGCCGCGAGCTTGGTGTCGCTGGCGTACGCGTCGGCCATCCGAGCGAGATGCGCGGCGTAGGCCTCTTTCCCGCCCGCGTCGCCGTGGAGCGCGCGCGCGGCGAGCTCGCTCTCGAGGCCGCGAAGCGCGGCGGCGTGGTGCGGCGCGAGCGAGAGCGCGCGCTCCCACGCGTCGATCGCGGCGGTCCCCTTCGCGTCGCCCGCGGCGTCGAGCAGGCGCGCGCGCAGCGCGAGGAGCTCGGCGCGAGCGTCGTCGCGCGTCGCGGCCGCGAGCTCGTGCTCGAGGTGGCCCAGCATCGCCGCGACGTTGGCGCGCCCGTGCTTGCGCGCGCGGAGCAGGTGATGCGCCGCGGGGAACGTCGGATGAACGGCGAGCGCGAGCTCGGCGTGCGTGGTCGCGCGCGCGTCGTCGCCGAGGAGCGACTCGCTCGCGATCGCGAGCTCGACGTGGGCGCGCGCGATGCCGATTTTGTCCGCGGCCGCCTCGAGCGTCGCGATGCGCGCGCCGAGCAGATCGACGAGCGACTCGGCGCTCATCGGGTCGAGCACCGACCGCGCGCGCTCGTGCGCCGGCTCGACGATGATTTGCGCCGAGGCCTCCGCTTGCGGGAGCTTCGGGCCCGAGCCCGGGACGGGAGGCGGCGGTGGGAGCTTGCGACCGCCGGGCGGGGGCAGCGGCGGCTTCTTCTTCGCGGCGGCGGGCGGGGGCAGCGGCAGCGGCGGCTTCGACACCGCGGCGCCCGCCTTGGGCGGCAGCGGCGGCGGGATGGACTTCTTGTTCGTCTCGCGGGCCTGCGCCGGGAGCGGCGGCGGCAGCGACGATTTCTTCGGGGCCGGCGCGAGCTCGTTCGCGCTCGGCAGGACCATCTCCGAAGTGGGCAGGGCGCGCATCAACTTCGACGGCGGCTCTCCCGACGCGATCTGCAACGTGCGCACCTGCTCGTCGATGTCCCAGCCCTCGTCGGTGAGCGCGAGGAGCTTGTCGATTGAGGTCTTGTCGGCCTCGACCATGCTGAGCGGGTCGGACGAGGAGAGCGGCGGTGGCGGCGGCTTCTTCGGCGGCGGTGGCGGCGGCCTCACCGACGGCAGCTTGCCCGGCTTGCGCGGCGCGGCGCCAGCCGGGAGAGGCGACGGGAGCGGCGGCGGACGTGAGGACTTGGCCGGCATGGGGGTGGGCCGTCCCGCCCGCGGCGGTTCCGGCGACCGCGGACGATGGTGGCACAGTCCGGCCGAGAAGTTGCAGCGTTTTGTTGCGCCGGAAGCTACCCTCCTGTTCGTGAGAGCTCGCGCGCTGATTCTCGCCGCGCTGCCGCTCACGGCGGCGTGCTCGCTCCTCGTGGATTTCGTCGACGCGCCCGAGGCCGGAGTCGACGCCGCGTTCGACGTCGCGGCGGACGTCGTCGTCGACGCGGGCGTGGACGCGCCCGCCGACGCGCCGCCGGACGTCTACGACGCGTCCAAGATTCTGCAAGGGACTCATCGACGGCTGGTACTGCGGCTACAACGGCCTGAACGGGACGCCTCCGCCCGACTGGCTCGTCCACTGCGTCGACGCGTCGCCGGTCGTGCGCGTGTGCGACGGCGGTTGCCTCGCGTTTCCTTCGGGCACGTCGGACCGCTGCAACGAGTGTCCGGGCATGCCGAACGGAAGCTACTGCGGCTCGCAGTTTCCGAGCTACGGAACGGACAACGGCTCGTACCTGATCACGTGCGGCCAGGGCATCGCCGCCATCCAGGTCAAGTGCACGAACGGATGTCAGGCCGGTCCGGGCGACGCGAGCTGCAAATGACGCCGCGCAAGCTCAACCCTCCCGCCGAGCGGGCGCGTCGGCTCGCGCTCGTCCTCTCGGGCGTCGCGGTGTGCTTCGCGGTCGCGTTCGGGTTCGTCATCCGCAAGTGGTACGCGCTCATCCACGGCTCACTCGCCGCGACGCTCGACGGCACCGGCGTCGCGGCGCTCTGGCTCGTGGGCGCGCTCTTGCTCCTGCTCGTCGCGGTGCTGCTCCGCATCTTCGCCGGCATTTGCGAGCTCGTGTGGCTCGAGCGGACGTGGTCGAACCTGCCCGCCGAGCACCGCCGCGTCGGCCCGATTGAAAATGTGACGCCGGTTCACATTTTCGGCTTCGCGTTCATCCCGGTCGTCGCCTGGTTCTGGAAGCTCGCGCTCGTCTCGGCGGTCGCGCGCTCGCTCGAGACCGTGCGCGCCGAGACGCCGTTTCGAGCGGCGGTCCCGCGGCGGCTCGGCGTGACCGCGTGCATCCTCGGCTGGCTGCCGCCGCTCAATCTCTACGTCGCGCCGTTCCTCTGGGAGATGTTCGCGAGGCGAATCGACGTCGTCTGTCTCGAGCTCGCGAGCGTCACTCCAGAGCGTTCGTCTTGACCGTGGGCTCCGCGCCGAAGAGGCGCCCGATCGCGAGCACGAGACGCGCGAGCGCGCTCCGCTTGGTCGGATCGGCGTCCTCGCGCGCGTGCGCCGCGACGTCCAGGTCGAGCAGCGCGTTGAACGACGCGCGCGGAACGAAGCAGCCGCCGCAGTCGGCGCACCGCAAGAGCGCGACCCTTCGCGCGAACGCCTCGCTCGCGAGGGGATGCGCGCACCGCGGGCACGCGGCCCCGGCGGGCAGCGTCGCCGGCGAACGAAACGAGAGCGGCGCCGTCTCCCGGACTACGGCCACGAGATTGCCGTCGAACCAGTCGACCCAAAGCCCGCGGCACTGCGGGCACGTGTCGACCGTCGACTCGCTGAGCATTCGCGGCTCCATCGGCGTTCGGCACGCCGGGCACGTCGGGGGAGCCTCGCGGTAGTCTGCCATCGTCAGAACGGGCGGCCGCGGCCGTTCGCTTCGGCGACGGGGATCAAGTCGGCGCACGCGCTCGCGCCGAGATCGTGGAGCTCGTGGGGGTCGGTCGCGACGTCGTAGCAGCCCCACTGGTGATTGCCTTCGTGCGCGAGGAGCTTGCGCGTGCCCTTCATCGCTCCCCAATTGCGGAACGCGCACGCCCAGAGCTCGGTGCAGTTCGACATCGCGACGGGCGTGACCGGCGCCGTGCCGCCGCGGAGCAGGCTGTGGCCGGGCATCTGCTTCTTCGAAATTGGCGAGCTTCGGGTCGTCCCAGACGCCGAGGAGATCGAGCATCGTCGGCAGCACGTCGAGGCTCGTGAGCGGCGTCGACTCGAGCGCCTCGAGGTGCTGGCGCTCGGCCGGCGTGAGCGTGCCGGGCGGCGCGTCCACCCACGCCGGGATGCGCACCTCTTCGTCCCAGAGCGTGCCGGTGTGCCCGACGCCGCCCTTCTCGCGCAGCTGCTCGCCGTGATCCGAGATGAAGAAGATCACCGTGCGCGAGCTCTCGGGCCGCGAGCGAATCGCGCGGATGAGCCGCCCGACCGCCATGTCCTGCAGGTAGACCGCGTCTTGATAACGGTTTCGGAGCTGCCGCTCGTATCCAGGTCCTGCGATGCCGTCCTCCGGCACGAAGGGCGAGTAGCGCGGATCGACCTTGTACGGAAAGTGCGTGTTCGAGAGGTGCACGACGGCCATGTACGGCTCGCGCAGCTCGTCGATGTCCTTGGTCACGTAGTCGACGAGCTTGCCGTCGTCGGCGCCGATCTCCATCGTCGCCTCGGGCTCGATCTGCGTCGCGCTGATCGTCCGATCGAGCGGCACCGAACTGATCCACGTGCCCGAGTTGCCGAAGAGGAGGTTCTGCGAGGTCCAGTACGCGGTGTGGAATCCGGCGGCTTTCGCGTACTCCCAGAGCAGCGGCGCCGAGTGGAGCGCGGCGCGCGGCGCGAGCGGCGAGAGGCCGCCCCACATGATCGCGAGCGAGATCGCCGTCGTCGAGTCGAGCGCGCGCATCTGCCCGAGCCCGATGCGGTTCGGCGTGGCCGCGTTCGAAAACGGCGTCCACTTGCAGCTCGGGTCGTAAGCGACGCACGTCGACTGCGCCCGTACCGACTCGGTGATCACGAAGAGCACGTTGCGCGGCACCGGCTGGTGCGGCACGAGCGGCGGCACTGGGATCGGCGTGCGCGGCCCGGGGTGGATGCGCTCGACCGTCTCGTTGTGGTCCCAGTGCGCTCGGCCGAGCTGGCCCATCGCCGACAAGTAGAGGACGTCGGGCGTCGCGACCTGATCGTCGCCGACGTTGCCGAACGCCGCGACGACGATCGCGAAGGTCGAGAGATCGAGCGCGAAGAGCGCGTCGCCGCGGCCGTGGCGGACGAGACGCGAGAGGAACGGAACGGCGAGCGCGAAGAGAACCGGCGGCGCGAGCGCCGACGCGAAGCCCCAGCGATCGCTCCAGAGCTGCTGGCCGATGCTGGGCATCATCGAGGTCCCGACGAGCGCGGCGCGGTGGTCGAGGTACGCGCCGTACCGCGAGAAGACGTACGTCTGCCCGCCGAGCGCGAGCGCCGCCCCCGCGATCAAGAGGAGGCGAGCCCACCACTTGAGCCACGTGCCGCGCGCCATCGCGAGGTACACGAGCGCGCCCCAGAGCGCCGCCCCGAGCAGTGCCCACCAGACGTAGAGCGCCGTCTCCTTGCGCGTGAAATGGACGATCTGGTCGTGTCGCCGCGAGAAATCGACCGCGAACGAGATGACCCCGGGCAGGACGAGCAGCGCCGTCACCGCCAAGCCGCGTGCGACCCGCTGCCAACGCGGGCTCGCCGTCGACCGTTCGTGCGGCCCGCTCAGCTCGACCGACTCCGCCGGAGGTGCCCCGGATTCCCGAGGGATCTCGCCGAAGTTCGGATCCGAACTTTCCGCAATGTGTCCCACGGGTGTCGCCATCGAAACGCCACAGTTACCGCTTCGGGCCGTCGCCAGATGTAAAAGTTTGTCGGGCGCCGCGGATGCTTGCGCCCATGCGTATAGATGAATATACAGAGCGCGTGCTCGAAACGCCGGCCCAACGCTGGGAGCTCTATCGGCTCCTCTCCGAGCCGCTGCGCCTGCGGCTGCTCGCGGTGGCGTCGGAAGAAGAGCTCTCGATCGGCGAGCTCGGCGAGGTGACGGGCGAGAGCCAGCCGAACGTCTCGCGGCACGTGGCGACGCTGCGGCAGGCGGGGCTCGTCGCGATGCGGCGCGAGGGGACGCGCGCCCTCGTGAGCCTGCGCGACCCCAACAATGCGCGGCCCGAGGGCCGCGACGGGGACGTCGTCGTGCGCGACGCGATCGCGAGCGGCCGCGCGCTCTGCGAGAGCGACGGGAGCATGAAGCGGCTCGAGGCGGTGCTCCGCGCGCGCGACGCGATCGCCCGCGAGTACTTCGACGCGGCGCCCGGGCGCGAGCCGGCCGCCCCGGCCACCGAGATCGGCGCGTACCTCGCTGCGCTCGCGCCGCTCGTCGAGCACCGCGCGCTCGCGATCGACGCGGGCACCGGCGACGGGAGCCTTCTCGACGTGCTCGCGCCGATCTTCGAGCGCGTCGTCGCCGTCGACCGCTCCGAGGCGCAGCTCGCGACCGCGCGCGCACGCGTGAAGCATCGCGGATTTTCGAACGTCGAGCTCGTTCGCGGCGAGCTCGACGGGCCCGAGGTGCGCAAGGTCGCCGGCAAGGCCGGCCGTCACGGTCTCGCCGACGTCGTCTTCGCCGTTCGCATGCTCCACCACGCGCCCAAGCCCGCTGCCGTCCTCGGGAAGCTCGCCGAGCTTTGCCGCGAGGGCGGGGCGCTCGTCGTCCTCGACTACGCGCGCCACGACGACGAGAGGATGCGCGAGCGCGCCGACCTCTGGCTCGGCTTCAGCGAGCCCGAGCTGAAGAAGCTCGCGCGCACGGCGGGCTTGCACGACGCGCGGATTTCTGCGATTCCGCCGCGCTTCACGGGCCACGGTGCGGACGCGCATCTCCCGTGGCAGCTCATGGTCGCGCGACGAGGTTCCGGGGGGGAAAGGGGGGCAGCGCCCCCCTCACGGGGTGAGCCGCAGGCGAACCCCCCCAAGGGTGAAGCGCCCACGGCGCGAGGGGGACGGGTAGTCCCCCTCACAAACAGGAGAAAGAAACATGGCTGACGGTTCATCGTTCGTTCCCGGCAAGTACAAGGTCGCTGACATCTCGCTCGCGGATTGGGGTCGCAAGGAGATCGCCATCGCCGAGACGGAGATGCCGGGCCTCATGGCGCTCCGCGCGGAGTACGGCGCGAAGAAGCCCCTCAAGGGCGCGCGCATCGCGGGCTGCCTCCACATGACGACCCAGACGGCCGTCCTCATCGAGACGCTCACGGCGCTCGGCGCCGAGGTGACCTGGACGTCGTGCAACATCTTCTCGACGCAGGACCAAGCGGCCGCCGCGATCGCCAAGACGGGCGTCCCCGTGTTCGCGTGGAAGGGCGAGACCGAGCAGGAGTACAACGACTGCATCGAGATGCAGCTCAAGGCCTTCCCGAGCGGCAAGGGCCCGAACATGATCCTCGACGACGGCGGCGATCTCACCATCATCGCCCACGAGAAGCACCCCGAGCTCTTCACGGGTCCCGACGGCATCCGCGGCATCTCCGAGGAGACGACGACGGGCGTCCACCGCCTCTACGAGATGTTCAAGAACGGCAAGCTCAAGGTGCCGGCGATCAACGTCAACGACTCGGTCACCAAGTCGAAGTTCGACAACCTCTACGGCTGCCGCGAGTCGCTCGCCGACGGCATCAAGCGCGCGACGGGCGTCATGTTCGCGGGCAAGGTCGCGGTCGTCGCGGGCTACGGCGACGTCGGCAAGGGCTGCGCGCAGTCGCTCCGCGGCTACGGCGCGCGCGTCATCGTCACCGAGATCGACCCGATCATCGCGCTCCAAGCGGCGATGGAGGGCTACGAGGTCACGACGATGGAAGAAGCCGCGCCGCAGGCGGACATCGTCGTCACGGCGACCGGCTGCCTCGACATCGTGCGCGAGCCGCACTTCATGGCGATGAAGGACAACGTCATCCTCTGCAACATCGGTCACTTCGACTGCGAGATCGACGTCGCGTGGATGGAGAAGAACTGCAAAGAGGAAGTGAACATCAAGCCGCAGGTCGACCAGTTCACGATGAAGAACGGCCGGCGCATCATCCTCCTCGCGCGCGGTCGTCTCGTGAACCTCGGGTGCGCCAACGGTCACCCGTCGTTCGTCATGAGCTCGAGCTTCACCAACCAGGTCCTCGCGCAGATCGCGCTCTGGACGGAGAAGTTCCCGCTCGGCGTGCACATGCTGCCGAAGAAGCTCGACGAGAAGGTCGCCGCGCTCCACCTCGACAAGCTCGGCGTGAAGCTCACCAAGCTGACCCCGAAGCAGGCCGAGTACCTCGGCATCTCGGTCGAGGGGCCGTACAAGCCCGAGCACTACCGCTACTAGGAGCGGACCTGCCGCCAACGTTGGCGCCTCGAGCGGCCAACGTTGGCGCGCGGGCCGACTCGGGCTCGCGCGAGGCCCAAAGTACATCTCGTTGGGCGCGGCCTGTGGCCCTGTCAAGGCATCGTCAGAACCCGCAGCAGTTTCCCGTGCCGCATGCCGGCTCGCTGCTCGAGCCCCCCGCGCACGTCGTGGTGCCGCCGTTGGACGTGCGCGTGCACGTCCAGTTGCAGCACGCGTCTTGCGAGCAATCGATCGACTGTGTCGAAGTCGTCGGCGCGCGAGTCCAAGCGGCCCGCAAGGGGTCGAGGCGGCGACAAGTGTTTACGGAATTCACGCCGGGCTCGTCCGCCGGGCCCATCGCCGCTCCGGCCTCGATGCGAAACGCTCATGCCGCTTTTTACCATGCGCTCACGCCGACGAGCATCGAGTCGGGCGTCGTTCCGGTCGTGTCGCAACACAAGATGACGCCGGAGCCGGCGGCTAGCTGCACGGTCACGTTCGAGCAGCTCATCGGCGTGAACGACGTCG
Organism: uncultured delta proteobacterium; assembly: GCA_963731595.1. Classification (GTDB taxonomy): domain Bacteria; phylum Myxococcota_A; class Polyangia; order Polyangiales; family Polyangiaceae; genus DASXHD01. The sequence goes on along the minus strand of CAVSWE010000006.1, from coordinate 236,793 downwards.
AGCAGCCGTTCGTCATCGCCGTGCCTGCGCACGTCTTGCCCGTCGTTGCGATCGATCCGACCTTCGTGCCGTCGCAGTAGACGTCCCACGTGCCTTGGCAGACCGTCGTCGAGCCGTCGTACGTGTTGATGCCCACGTGACCGACGCACGCCGTCGTGCCGCCGCACACGACCTTCTCTCCGACGGCTTGGAAGTTCGCGCCGTTTGTCTGCGCGAAGCTGTAGGTGTCCGAGCCGCACGGGTTTCCCTGCCAGCAGCCGCTCGCCGTGCTCGACGCGAGCGTGTCGAACGGTTGCCGCGTGCCGGTGGGGACGCAACCTTTTACGCACGCGCCCGCGCTGCAGTACGGCGTCGCGCCGCTGCACGCGTTGCCGCAGCCGCCGCAGTTGCTCGAGTCGGAGAGCACGTCGATGCACGAGGCGCCGCAGTACTCCGTGCCTTGGGCGCAGCAGTGGCCGGAGCCGCACCACTCCGTCGCGCCGCACGCCGTGCTGCAGGCCCCGCAGTGATCGTGATGGTTCTGCGTGTCGTAACAAATGCCGTCGTTGCACTTGGTCATGCCCGTCGGGCACGTGACGTCGCACGTGCCGCCGGAGCATGAAGTCGAATCCGAGGCCCCAACCTACGCCGCCGTCGTAACCGCCGTCGAACGGGATGCCTGCATCGGGGTTGTTCGTGCCGGGGGCCATGCCGCCGGCGTCGGCGAGCGCGCACACGTTCGTGCACGCGCCGCAGTGGTTCGGATCGGTCCCGAGCGAGGCGCAGAGAGTGCCCGCGTCGCTCGTGCACTTGGTCGTCGGGCTCGCGCAGCTCGTCTTGCACTCCGAGCTCGAGCAGACCAAGCCCGCCTCGCACGCGTTGGTGCACGAGCCGCAGTGCTGCGGATCGTTCGTCGTGTCGAACTGCGGGCAGCCGCCTCCGTCGATCGTGGCGTCGCCGCCGCCGCCGCCGCCGGCGTCTTCGACGAGCAGGCCCTGGGCGCACGCGCCGCAGACGCAGATCCCCGCCGCAATCGTGAAGAAAGCCCGCCGCACGACAAGAGTTCACCAAACCGCGACCCCGCGCGCAAGGCTCAAATGCGCAAGGTCGCGACGGTGCTCGCGTACGTCCGGAGCAATAGCGCAGACATTCGGCTCATGATCGGACGTGGGCTCGTCGAGGCGGCGTGCAAGACGCTCGTCGCGCGGCGCTGAAGTCGAGCGGGACGCCCTTCATGCGCCTCCGTTGCAGGTGGTCCGGGAGCCCGATCCCGAGAGCTCGACTCGGAACGAGTAAGCGCGAGGCTCGCGAGCTGATCGACGGCGGCGCGCGCGAGGTCGCGCGGCGCGCCCACCTCGCGCGCCAACTCGGCCGGGGTGCGCGTGCCGTCGTGGCGCGCGAGCAGCTCGCCGTGAAGCGCGATCTCTTGGTGCCAGCGGTTGGTGATCGCGCCGCCGTGGGCCGCGTGCCAGCGAGCGACGGGGCAGGCTCGAGGTGGCGCGACGCGGCCGCCTTCGAGCGGCGGCGCGTGCACGTGGAGATCGATCGCGCGCGTGACGAGCCGGAGACCGAAGAGCTCCGCGCGCCACGCCGGCTCGATCGGAGCGCCGTGCGGCGCGGCGCCGGCCATCGCCGCGAGCGCTCGTCGCGCGTGCTCTCCGATTTCGGAACGTCACGTGGTCGAGCGCGGTCGCGCACGCGATCGCGGTGGCCTCGTCGATTTGACGCTGCGAGCGATCGAGGCCGACGAACGTCGCGCGCGGCATGCCGGCGGCGATCGGCGGGTTGCCGTCGCGCCCGCACGCGATCTCCAGCACGCGCGCTGGGCCCAGCGCGGCCGGCTCGAAGCCGCTCATCCGCGCGACGAGGGCGAGCCGGTCGGGGTGACTCTCGGCGTACGCGCGATCGGTGTACGGAACCATGTCGTGCGGCTCGGTCACGAGGCGTTGCGAGTTTACCACGCGATGCGGCCGCGCGTTGACAGCCAGCCCGAGCATCAGAGGAGCGCCGCCGTCCGTCCGCAAGGATCGACGTGCGATGCACGCGTTGCGCGCGCGGCGCGGCGAATCGTCGGCGCCCGCGCGCGTTTTCGGGTGTGGCATGTGCGTTGCTGCCCCACCGGATATGCGCGCGTCGACTCCCATGACTCGCGAGGTGATCGTGGTGCCGCCGGAGCTTCCGCTCTCGGAGGCGTGGGCGATCATGAAACGCGAGCGCATTCGGCATCTGCCCGTGGTGCGGGGCGGCAAGCTCCTCGGCATCGTCTCGGACCGCGACGTGCTGTTGCGGGCGACCCTCGGCCAGGACGGCGAGCCGGCGGTCACGACGCACGTCGCCGTGGCGTCGGCGATGACGCCGGCGCCGTTCGTGTGCGGCGCGTCGACGGCGATCGAGGAAATCGTGCACGTGATGGTCGAGAAGAAGATCGACGCGATGCCGGTCGTGTCCGACGGCGACGAGCTCGTCGGTCTCGTGACGTCGACCGATCTCATGCTGCTGCTCGTCGCGAACGGCGCGGCGGAGAAACCTCTGCCGTTCGAGTTCGCGGTGCACGAGACTCCCGCTTCGGCGAACGCGTGATTAAAGCTTGGAGTAGACGAGATGGACACCATCCGAAAATGCTCGAGCTGCGGCGCGGAGAATCGCATCCCGCCGAAGCACCTCGCCGATAGCGGGAAATGCGGGGCGTGCAAGGCCCCGCTGCGGCCGGCCGACGCGCCGATCGACGTCGACACCGACGCGTTCGATCGCATCGTCCGCGAGTCGCCCGTCCCGGTGCTCGTCGATTTCTGGGCCGCGTGGTGCGGGCCCTGCCGGATGGCGGCGCCCGAGGTGAAGAAGGTGGCCGAGGACCTGTCGGGCCGCGCGCTGGTGCTCAAGGTGGACACCGACAAGCACCCGGAGCTCGCGGCGCGGTACAACGTGCGCGGCATCCCGAACTTCGCGGTGTTTCGCGGCGGCCGCGTCGTGCACCAGCAAGCCGGCCTCGTGAACCGCGGCGTCATGCGCGGCTGGATCGAGCGTGCCTGATCTCGCTCACGCCTACGAAAACGCCACGCACCTCTTGCCGATCGCTTTCGACACCCTGACGCGTTTCACGTGCTCGTGGCGACCGCGCGGCGGCCCGTGTGCTCTCTCTCTTCAGGGGCTAGGTGACTGGACGAGGATGCGGGGCGCGGCGATCGTGGAGCGGGTCGTGATTCGTTCGGTCGCGATGCCGCGCGCGGCGAGCTGCGCGCGAATCGACGCGCCGCGGTCCATCGCCGCGCCGCCCTCGGGGAGCTCGACGACGGCGCTCGCGCGCGGGTCCCGCGCGAGAGCGCGCGCCACCCGGTCGAGCACCGCCTGGGTCTCCGGCGAGAGCGACACGTCGTTGCGCTCGAAGCGCGGCAGTGGGAACGCGGCGATCGGGCGAAGCGTGGCCGAGGTGAGCTCGACGCGGTCGGCGTCGAGACGGTCGAGCCGGCTTCGCGCGTCGCGCAGCGCGCCCCTCGCGGCGACGGCACCGGCGCGCGCCTCTGCGATCTCCGCGCGGCGTTTGGCGACGTACGCGAGATCGCGCGTCGCCGCGATGTCGCCGAGCCGCGCGAAGGACGACTCGGCTTCGGCGAGCTCCCGCTTTGCGACGTGGACGTCGCTCGCGTCGAGCTCCGCCGCGGGACCGTGGCTCGCGCGGGCGTACGCGACGCGCGCGTCGACGAGCTCCTTCGGCACGGACGCGCCGCAGGCGACGAGGCTGAGAAGAACGGCGGTCGCGGCGAGCTTCACCACGGAACCACGAGCGAGCAATCCTCGTGCCTCGTGTACCATCGGGACCCATGCGAATCCTCTACGGCGTGGTCGGCGAAGGGATGGGCCACGCGACGCGCAGCAAGGTCGTCTGCGAGCACCTCGTCAGTCGCGGACACGAGGTGAAGATCGTCGTCAGCGGCCGAGCCCACGGGTTCCTCGCCAAGAGCTTCGAGGACGTCGTCGAGATCAAGGGCCTGACGATCCGCTACGTCGACAACCGCATGGATCGCGACGGCACGCTCGCGCGAAACCTCGTCCTCGCGCCGAGCATCATCGGCGAGAACGTCATCGCGTACTACGACAAGGTCGTCGCCTACGAGCCGGACGTCGTGCTCACCGACTTCGACTCGTTCGCATACCTCTTCGCCAAGCGGCACGGGCTGCCGGTGATCTCGATCGACAACCAGCAGATCATCAGCCGCTGCAAGCACCCGCCCGAGATCAAGAAGGGCGTGAAGGTCGACTACCAGATGACCAAGGCGTTCGTGCGCGCCAAGCTGCCGTTCTGCGACCACTACGTCGTCACGACCTTCTTCGAGCCGACGGTCCGCAAGAAGTTCCGCGGGACTACGACGCTCGTGCCGCCGATCCTCCGCAAGCCCATCCTCGACGCGAAGGCGCGCGCGCGTCCGGGCGAGCACGTGCTCGTCTACCAAACGTCCTCGAGCGACACGTCGCTCCTGCCGACGCTCGGCAAGCTGCGCGAGCACAAGTTCGTCGTCTACGGCATGAAGCGTCCCGACCAAAACGCTCCCGCCGCCGCGCGCCAGGCGGCTCGAAACTGCGTCGTGAAGGACTTCAGCGAGGAGGGCTTCGTCGGCGATCTCGCGACGGCGCGCGCCGTCGTCTGCAACGGCGGGCTGTCGCTCATCGGCGAGGCGCTCTACCTCGGCAAGCCGATCTTCAGCGTGCCGGTGCGAAACCAGTTCGAGCAGGTCATGAACGCGCGGTACCTCGAGGAGCTCGGCTACGGGCTCGCCGCCGAAGCCGTCGAGCCCGACGTCTTGCGGCTCTTCCTCGGCGAGAGCGACAAGTACGCGGCGCGCGTCGCCAAGCACAAGCAACGCGGCAACGAGCGGCTCTTCGAGATCGTCGACGGCCTCCTGAAAAAAATCCGCAAGGCGCGCTCGCGGTGAGCCGGCGGCGGACTACTTGCTCGTCATCTTCTCGGTCATCGTGACCGTGACCGACTGAGCGGGCTGGCCGGGGACGTTCTGCGTCACGTCGGTCGTCGACTGTCCGTCGACCTTCTGCGCGACGTCGTCGAAGCGCACGACGACGGTGAACGACGCCTTGGACTTGCGGTCGATCGTCGTGCCCTTCGGCGCGCGCGGGTCGCTGACGGCCATGGATCCGGTCGCCGTGTTCTCGACCTTCATCGTCGCCGTCTGCGCGTCGCGCGCGAGCAGCGTGATCGTCGTGGTCAGCGTGACGTTCGCGCCTTGGTCGGCCATGCGCTTGCTGTCGCTCTTCTGCCACTTGGCTCCGATGCCGACCGGCTCGCTCGGCACCGGCACCGCGAGGAGCTCGAAGGCCTGCTGCAGCACGCCCACGATGTCGCCGGCGCCGCGCGGGAGCTGATCGGAGTCGAACGCCGCGTCGCCGACGTCGCCGAAGGCGGTCACGTCGAAGTGTCCCTTCACGCCGACGAGCGCCTTCTCGAGCTGGTCCTTCTGCGCCGCGGTGGCGGGCGGCGTGTTCGCCGGCATCGTGAGATCGAACTTGGTGATCGTGACGGCGAACGTCGCGTCGTGGCCGAGCATGTTCTTCGGCTTCGGCGTGGCCGTGAAGACGAAGTGGAGCGGCGGCTGGTCGGGCATCGCCGCGCCGCCGCCGCTGCCCGAGATCGTGATGTTCGCGTCGACCGTGCGCGCCTTGCCGATGAAGTTGTAACGGAGGGGCGCCTTCGGGTCGGCGCCGGGATCGACGAGCTTCGCGGTCGACGCGCTCGTCTCCGTCTCGACGGGCGCTCCGGCTTCGCCCGCCACCACCGTCGGCGCCGCCTTCTTGTCGTCGACGAACGCGTTGTAGACGAGGTCGGTCGGGATCGGCTCGGCCGACGCCGCCTGCGACGTGTCGGCTTTGGGCTTGTCGTCGTGGCACGCCGCGAGGCAGGGGATCAGGATGAGGAAAACGGCGGCTTTCGACGTGGCTCGCATGGCGGCCGCACCTTGGCCGTCCGCTCGCGCCGAGTCAAGGTTTCCTGTAAAACGAGCGTCTCATGCGGTTGCTCGTGATGGGATGCGGCGGGATCGGCGGTGTCGCGACGGCGCTGCTCGCCGAGAGCGGACACGACGTGACCGCGTACACGACCAACGCGTCGATCGCGGACGCGATCGCGCGACGCGGGCTCGAGCTTCGCGGCGACGGCCCAGCGCGCGCGGTGCGGGCGCGCGTCGTCCGCGAGCTCGGCGGCGAGCGATTCGACGCGGTCCTCTTGTGCACGCAGCCCCCTCAGGTCGAAGCGGCCGCGACCGCCGCGCTCCCCGTGCTCGCCGAGGACGGCGCGATGGTCTGCCTGCAAAACGGGCTCTGCGAGTCGCGCGTGGCGGCGATCGCGGGCGAGCGTCGCACGCTCGGGGCGGTCGTGGCGTGGGGCGCGGCGATGCCCGAGCCGGGCCTCTACGAGCGCACCGCGGCCGGCGGCTTCGCGCTCGGCGCGCTCTCGGGCGCGGCGCACCCGCGCATCGACGAGATCGCGCGCGCCCTCGAGGTCATCGGTCCCGTCGAGCTCACCGAGAACCTCGCCGGAAAGCGTTGGAGCAAGCTCGCCATCAACGCGGCGATCTCGTCGCTCGGCACGGTCGGCGGCGAGCGCCTCGGCGCGCTCATGCCGCACCGGTTCGTGCGCCGCCTCGCGCTCGAGATCATGAGCGAATGTGTGTATGTTGCACGCCAATGCGGCGTGCGCCTCGAGAAGGTGGCCGGCACGGTCGATCTCGACTGGCTCGCGCTCACCGAGGAGGAGCGCGCGGCGTCGGGAGGCGCGTCGCTCGTCGCCAAGCACGCGATGCTCCTCGCGGTGGGATTTCGCTACCGCCGCATGCGCAGCTCCATGCTCGCGGCGATCGAGCGCGGTCGCATGCCGGCGGTCGACTTTCTGAACGGCGAGGTCTCCGAGCGCGGTCGCGCGCGCGGCGTCGCGACGCCCGCCAACGACGCTGCCCGCGACTTCGTCTGGTCCATCGCCCGCGGCGAGCGAAAGAGCAGCATGGACGCGCTGCGCGATCTCGCACGCCGCGTTTCGCCACACGACGTACGACTCTGACGCGCGTGGTCCGAAACTCGCATCTCCTCGCCGCATGCGCGAGGTGGGCTCAGGCGCCGCGAACGAACAAGTCTTCCGTTTGCTCGTCGAGTCGGTGCGCGAACACGCGATTTTCGTGCTCGACCCGACGGGTCGGGTGATGACCTGGAACGTCGGCGCCGAGCGGCAGACGGGCTACGGCGCCGACGAGATCGTCGGGCGACACTTCTCCAAGTTCTACGAAGCGGACGACGTCGCGAGCGGAAGGCCCGACCGCGCGCTCGCGGCGGCGCTGAGCGACGGACGCTTCGAGCAGGAGGGATGGCGCGTCCGCAAGGACGGCTCGCGCTTCTGGGCGTACGTCGCGATGGCCTCGCTGCGAGACGACCGTGACGAGCTCATCGGCCTCGCCGAGGTCACGCACGATCTCACCGAGCAGCGAAAGGCCGAGGACGAGCGCGTCCTGCGCCACGCGGTCGACGAGGCGCGGCGCTGGTTCGAGACGACGCTTCGAAGCATCGGCGACGCGGTGATCGCGACCGACGTGGACGGACGAATCACGCTCATGAACCCGGTCGCCGAGCGGCTGACGGGATACACGCTCGACCGCGCGCGCGCCAAGCGCCTGCGCGACATCTTTCGAGTCGTCGACGAGGCGTCGGGCGAGGACGTCGAGAGTCCCGTGGAGCGCGTGCTCCGCGAGGGGGTCGTGATCGCGCTCGCGGACCACACGCTGCTCGTCCGCGCCGACGGCGTGCGCACCCCGATCGCCGACAGCGGCGCGCCGATCCGCGACGACACGGGCAGCGTGCGCGGCGTCGTGCTCGTCTTTCGGGACGTGACGCGCGACACGCGCGCGGCCGAGCGCCGCGCCTTCATGATGGACGCCGCGGCAGCGCTCGCGTCGTCGCTCGACTACACCGAGACGCTCTCGCGGCTCGCGAAGCTGGCGGTCCCGGTGCTCGCCGACTGGTGCGCGGTGCACGTCGTCGGCGACGACGGCAAGATCCGGCACGTCGCCGTCGCGCACGTCGACCCCGCGAAGGTGGAGCTCGCGCTCCAGATCGGCGAGCGCTTCCCGGTGCGCGAGGACCAGGCGCGCGGCGTTCCGGGCGTGATTCGGACCGGCAAGGCCGAGCTCCACGCGCGCGTCACCGACGAGATGATGGGCGAGGGCGCGCAGAGCGCCGAGCACCTCCGGCTGCTGCGGCTGCTGCAGTTCCGTTCGATCCTGATCGTCCCTTTGACGACCGGCTCGCGCGTGCTCGGGACGATGTCGTTCATCATGGCGGAGTCCGGCCGACACTACGACGACGACGCGCTCGCCTTCGCCGAGGAGCTCGGCCGGCGCGCGGGGATCGCCGTCGAGAACGCGCGGCTCTACACCGCGGCGCAGCGCGCGAGAGAGAGCGCGGACGCGGCGAACCGCGCGAAGGACGATTTTCTCGCGGCGGTCAGCCACGAGCTGCGGACGCCGCTCACGGCGATCCTCGGGTGGTCGAAGATGCTCCGCGCCAACCAGCTCGACGACGCCAAGCGCGGGCACGCGACCGACACGATCGAGCGGAACGCCGTGACGATGACGCGGCTCATCGAGGATCTGCTCGACGTCTCGCGGATCGTCAGCGGCAAGATGCGCATCGAGGTGCGACCGACCGAGCTCGGTCCCGTGATCGCCGCGGCGCTCGACTCGCTCAAGCCCGCCGCCGACGCGAAGGACGTCGTGGTCGAGCGCGATCTGGGCTCCGAGCGCACGATGGTCGCCGGCGACGCGGCGCGGTTGCAGCAAGTGGTCTGGAACCTCGTCAGCAACGCCGTGAAGTTCAGCTCCCGCGGCGGCCACGTTCGCGTCAGCGCGCGGTGCGCCGACGGCGCGATCGAAGTCGTCGTGAGCGATCAGGGAAGAGGGATCCCGCGGCGTTTCCTGCCGTTCGTCTTCGACCCGTTTCGGCAGGCCGAAGGCGGCATCGCGCGGACGTCGGGCGGGCTCGGGCTCGGGCTCGCGATCGCCAAGCACCTCGTCGATCTCCACGGCGGCTCCATCGAGGCGTCGAGCGAAGGAGAGGGGAAGGGGGCGACCTTCCGCGTGCGGCTGCCAATCTCCGAGCCGCGTCGCGCCGCCGCGGGCCCGGGCGCGCGAGAAGGCTCGCTGCCGCAGCTCGAGGGCTTGCGCGTCCTCACCGTCGACGACGAGGAAGACGCTCGGCAGCTCGTTCAGGTCGTGCTCGAGCACGCGGGCGCGCGCGTGCGCACCGCGGCGAGCGCGGCGGAGGCGATGGCCGCGATGAAGGCCGAGGTGCCCGACGTCCTCCTGTCGGACATCGGAATGCCGGGCGAGACGGGCTACGACTTGATCCGCCGAGTGCGGTCTCTCCCGCCGAGCGAGGGAGGCAACGTGCCGGCGGCGGCGCTCACGGCGTACGCGCGCGCCGAGGATCGAAACAAGGCGCTCGGCGCCGGCTTCATGATGCACGTGCCGAAGCCGATCGACCCGTCCGAGCTCATCTCGGTCGTCGGCTCGCTCGCGCGGCTGCGCGCGGGGTGACGGTCACGCGCGCAGCGTGAGCGCGCGCGGGACGATCTCGACCGAGAGCGGCAGGCCGCCGAGCGGCTCGCCGTCCACGTCGAGCAGGAACGTCGCGCGGGCCTCTTCGTTGGCGAGGTCGAGGTCGACTCGCTCGCACGTGAAGTGCCGCACGCCCGGCGCGCGGAGGTGCGAGCCGTCGTAGATCTTGCGGGAAAATGCGGCGAACGCGAGCTTGCTCGGCGCGTCCATCGAGACGACCTCGAGCTTTCCGTCGTCGACCAGGGCCATCGGCGCGACGTGCATGCCGGAGCCGAAGTAGCGGCCGTTGCAAATCGCGATCATGTACGAGGAGAGCTCGTGCTCGGCTCCGTCGATTGTGCAGCGGAGTCGGCCGCGGCGCACGCGCAGCAGCGCCTTCGTCGACGCGAGGAAGTACGCGGCCGTGCCGCCGAGCGCGCGCGAGCCCGACGCGACGTACGAGTCGACGAGGCCGCCCATGCCCGCCGAGAGGATGTTGACGAAATAACGCTCCACCTCTTCGCCGTCGGGCCCGCGAAAGCGCGCCTTGCCGACGTCGACGAGGCGCTCGCGGCCCGAGGCGATCGCCTCGACGTAACGGTCGAGCCTGTGCTCGAGGCCGAGCGTCTTGCGAAAATCGCCGCCGGTGCCCTGGCCGATGAGGCCGAGGTGCGTCTTGCCCGCTCCGCCGCCGCGGAGGATGCCGCACGCGGCCTCGCTGAACGTGCCGTCGCCGCCGACCGCGACGAGGAGCTCGCGGCCCTCGCGCGCGGCGCGCTCGCCGATCGTCATCGCGTCGCCGCGGTGCGAGGTGAAGACGACGTCCACCTCGCCGAGCTTGCGCTCGACGACGGCGCGGATTTCGGACGCGAGGCGGCCGGTCTTTCCGCCGCCGGCCTTCGGGTTGACGACGAGGAGCGGCTTCACGGATGAACGTGCGTCTCCTGCTCGGGCCAGGCGACGCCGCGCTCGCGCAGAATCGCGGACGGTGTCGGCGAGCGTCTCGTTCGCGTCGCGGTGCGTCCAGCCGAGGTCGCGCTCCGCCCGGGCGCTCGACGCGTACCAGTAGTAGTGCGCCATCTCGAGGCTCACGGGGTCGACCGGCAGCGAGCCGCCGACGCGGCGGAGCGCGCGATCGAGGAAGCTCGCGCCGGCGCGCGCGAGTCGGGCGCCGGTCGCGCGCGGCATCGGCAACGCGGGCGCGGGGATCCCCGCGATGCGCGCGACGCGCGCGAAGAGCTCGCGCACGGTGAGGTTGCATGCGGCGAGGAGGTAACGCTGACCGGGCTCGCCGCGCTCCATCGCGAGGATCATTCCTTCGGCCGCGTCGCGCGCGTCGACGAAGCTCGCGCCGCCGGGCGGGACCGCCGGGATGCGGCGCTCGAGCAAGAGGCGGATGTCCTCGGTCGAGGAGCCGCGGACGTCGCCCGGCCCGAGCAGCAGCGACGGGTTCACCGCGAGGACATCGAAGCCGGGCGCGCTCGCCTCGAGCGCGGCGCGCTCGGCGAAGAGCTTGGCGCGGTAGTAGGGGAAGCGGGCGATGATCCCGATCGGCGTCTCGTCGTCCTCGGTCGCCACGCGGTCCGGGTCTTCGCCGATCGCGACGGTGCCGCTGGTCGACGCGACGACGACGCGGCGAACGCCCGATTCCTTGCAGGATGCAAGCATCGTCTTCGTGCCCTCGACGTGGACGCGGTAGAGCTCTTCGGCGTCGCGCTCGTCGCGCGAGACCTTGCCCGCGCAGTGGAACGCGCCGTCGCAGCCGGCGGCGGCCGCGCGCACGGCGCCGGCGTCGAGCACGTCGCCGCCGCGCGCGCGCGAGAAGGCGACGATCTCGTGCCCGCGCGCGCGCAGCGCGGCGACGAGGTGGCTCCCGAGAAATCCGGTGGCGCCCGTGACGAGGTACTTGCTCACCGGCGTACGTGTATCACGACTTCAGCGGACGACGCAGCGACCGCTCTCGCAGACGGCGTCGGCCTTGCGCATCGCGCAGACGCGGCCCGTGCAGTTTCCACGCGCGGCGTCGGAGGCGGCCATCGCGGCTCTTACGCGCGCGAGGCTCGCGACGTTCGAGGGCCACGCCCCGCAGCACGCGCTGTCGAGCGCGACGCAATCGGCGCTCCGCGCGCACGCGAGCCAAGCGGCGGGGATTTCGGCGGCGGTTTTCGGCGCGGCGTGCTGGGGCGCGGAGGAGGCCGAGGCGGCGGCGCTCGCCGGCGTGCTCGCGCTCGGCATCGGCGTGACGGCGGTCGCGGACGGCGCGGTCGTCTCGCTCTCGGTCGGCGGCGGCACGGCGAGCGCCGCGTCGAGATCGTCCTTCGAGACGTCGTGCTTGCACGCGACGAGGAGCACGATCATCGCGGCTGCGCGCTTCATGCCCGCGACGCTAGCACGGGTCAGGGCTCCTCGAGGCCCGTCCACCAGAAATCGTTGCCGCGCATCTTCGCCCTGAATCGCGCGTCGTGCGCCGCTTCGACCGCGGCGACGGTGCGCGCGGCGGCGGCCGCGTCCGGGTGCGGCCAGCGAAACCCGATCTCGACCTCGCCGCTCGCGTGCACGCGACGCCACGCGACGTCGGGCTGTCCCAACGCGGCGAGCTCCGGGGAATGCGGCGCGCGCTTACCGGCGAAGAGCCGCGCCGTGAACGCGTCGTGCGCGACCTTCGGCGCGACGCCTTCGGTGCACACGGCGAGCTTCGTGCGCGCGCCGTGATCGACGACGCCGATCGCGTACGAGCCGATCGCGGCGACGACGCCCTTGGCGCGGCCGTGCTCGGGCAGGTGGATGTCGCGCGGCGCGAGCACGCGGTTCGCGCGATCGCGCACGTCGGCCTCGCGCGACGGATCGAAGCCCCACTCGCGGCAATGCTGCTGCCACTCCGCCGCGCCGGTCCACGTCTCCTGCGCGAACGCCGCGCCCGGGACCTCGGTCGCGTCGAGCGACGGATCCTCGGGGAAGAGCGGCGCGCGCGCGGAGAGGAGCGACCCGCTCGCGCTCGTCGTTGCGGCCGGCGTGGGCGCGGGGAGGTCGACGCGCGCCGCCGGCGCCGCGCCCCCGCACGCGACGAGGACGAGCGCCGCCGCGCGCTTCATGCCAGCTGGAAGGCCTTCTGGAACGTCTGCAGCAGCCCGACGTCGTTGCTCTTGACCGCGCCCGACATGAACTCGGCGACGCCGGGCACGTACGCCTCGCGGACGATGCGCGTGAAAATCTCCGGCGTCGTCTTGAGGACGCAGTCGGCGACGCCGCCGTCGGGCTTTCCGACCTTCACCTCGCAGCGCGCGGGGTCGATGCGGAGCGTCCACTTCGAGTGGTCGTCGCTCCCGAGCGTGAAATAGAAGGACACCGGCTTGTCGACCGCGCCCGGGAGAAACTTTCCCTCGAGCTCTTCGAAGAGCGTGACGAGCGGGTGCTTGTCGTCGCGCTTGGGCTCGGCCCCGCCCGAGAGATCGAACGTTCGCTTGTCGCGCAGCGCGAGCAGCGCCTCGCGCGCGAGCCGGGCGACCTCTCGGGCCGCCTCGGCCGGCGGCTTGCCCTCGGTGAGGCGTCGCAGATCGCCGATGCACAGCGGCGGGCCGATGCGCGCCGCGATCTCGCGCTTCATCGGCAGGGGAGCGCCGCGCGGCATCGCGTCGTACGTGCCGGACAAATAAATCGGCAGCAGATCGACGCCGTGCGAGAGCGCGAGGTGCCCGACGAGCGACTTGAACTCCTGCACGTCGCCGTTCGCGCTGCGCGTCCCCTCGGGGAACACGAGCACGGTCTTGCCCTCGGAGAGGATCGCGCTCGCCTGGCGCAGGCTCGCGCGCGCGCCGCCCTTGCGATCGATCGCCTTGAGGTTCGTGAAGTTCTCGAAGAACGCGCGCTTGATCCCGTGGTCGAAGAAATAATCCTGCGCCGCGAGCGAGACGATGTCCTCGCCGTATTTTCCGAGCGCGTGACGCACGAAGCCCATGTCGAGGTGGCTCGCGTGGTTCGCGACGACGATCACGTTGCGGTTCTGCGGGATGAACGCGCGCCCGGTGACCTTCGGGCTCATGATCTGGCCGTAGAACGCGTCTTGGAGCTTGCCGATGACGCTCTTGGCCGCGTCCTGGACGGGCGGCGGCAGGCGGATGTCCTCGATCGAGGTGCGGCCCTCGATCGCTCCGCGCGCGGGCGCGGGCTTCGCCTTGGCGATCGTGTGACGCGACGGCGAGTCGTCCCACAGGCGCTCGACGTCCTCGACGCTGCGGCACGTCTGGAGCTTCTGCGCATCCACGCTGCGGCCGCGCGACTCGAGCGCTTCGAGCAGCTCGGTCAACATGAGCGAGTCGAACCCGAGGTCCCCGGCGAGGGTCGTGTGGGCGCCGATCTCGCGCGGGCTCCGCCCGGAGACGGCGGCGACGGCGACGCGGATCGGGCTGATTTCGGCCGCGGCGTCGGCGTCGGTCGTGGTCGCGAGGACGATGCGCTCGAGGATCTCGCGGACGTCTTTGCGCTTCACCTTGCGCGTCGAGGTGCGCGGGAGCGGCGCGTCGTAGAGGTGCACGACCGACGGCTGCTGGTGGTACGGCAGCGTCGCGACGCGCGCGCGGAGCGCCGAGAGCGCCGACTCGCGCGTGTCGCCGACCGACTCGGAGGGAGGTATCGAGTCGCGCGCAGGGCCCCCGTTCACGTGACTGGGGACGGCGAGGCACGCGACGCGCTCCCCGCCCTTGGGCGACGCGATGCCGACAATCGCGAGCTCGGCGACGCTGTCAATCTCGCCGAGCGCGCGCTCGACGTCGTCCGGGTACACGTTCTCGCCGGTCGTCGTGACGATGACGTCCTTGATGCGGCCGACGATCTGGAGCTGCCCGCGCTTGTCGAGCTTGCCGAGATCGCCGGTTCGCAGCCAGCCGCCTTCGAGCGTGCGAGCGGTCGCCTCGTCGTCGGTGTAGCCCTCCATGACGTTCGGGCCGCGCGCGATCACCTCGCCGACGCCGCTCTCGTCCGGCGCGTCGATCTTGATCTCGACGCCGGGAACGGGTTTGCCGACGTGACCCGAGCGCGTCTTCGGCGACGGACGCGACGCGGTGAGGACCGGCGCGGCTTCGGTGAGGCCGTAGCCCTCGGCGAGCGGGAGGCCGAGGCCGAGGAAGAGCTCTTGGGTCTCCTTCGGCAGCGCCGCGCCGCCGGAGATCAGCATGCGCAGCGATCCGCCGAGCGCTTTGTGGATCGGCGAGAAGAGCACTTTTCCGGCGTCGAGGCCGAGCGTGCGGCCGAGCGCGCGGTTCGCGTTCGACGCGAAATCGAACGCGGCCTTCACGACCGGCCCGCGGTCGTCGACCTGAGCGCGCACGCGGCGCTCGATGACCTGCCAGAGGGCGGGGACGCCGACCATCGCGGTCGCGCGGCCGGCCTCGAGGGCGTGCGTGAGTCGTTCGCCGCTGAGCTCGCCCACGTATTGCACGCGCGCGCCGCGCGAAAACGGAAGGAGCAGCCCGCACGAGAACTCGAACGTGTGGTGCAGCGGAAGCACGCTGAGCACGCGGTCGTTCGCGTTCAGGGGGAAGATGGTCGCGAGCGAGGCGATCATCGTCGCGAAGTTCTTGTGCGAGAGCTTCACGCCCTTGGGCCGGCCGGTCGTGCCGCTCGTGAAGATGACGCTCGCGGAGATCGCTCTCTTCGAGCGCGAGCTCCGGCGGCGTCGCGTCGCCCTCGCGGCAGATTTCGTGCACGTCGACCATCGTGACGCCCTCGAGCTCTCCGACGCGCTCGCGCGCGTGCGCGTCGAGGATCGCGACGCGCGCGCCCGACTCGTGCACGACGTTGGCGAACGCCGCCGGCTCGAGGTCCGGATCCATCGGCACGGCGGCCGCGCCCGCGCGGAGGATCCCGAAATACGCGATCGCCCAGTCGGGGTGGTTCTTCGCCGCGAGCACGACGCGATCGCCGTGGCCGACGCCCGCACCCGCGAGGCGCGCCGCGACCGCGTCGCGCCGCTGCCGCACGTCCTCGAACGTGATGCGCGAGAAGAGGTCTCCCTCTTCGAGGTACGAGAGCGCGACGGCGTGCCCGTGGCGGTCGGCCATCTCGTCGACGAGCGACACGAGCGTCGGGTGCGCGCGGAGCGGCTTGGGCTCGCGGCGCATCCGCTTCTCCATCTCCGGCAGGATCCACTTCTCGATCGCCGGCATGTGGATGCCGACGTAGTAGTCGGCCCAGTCGATCGTCTCGGGCGTCCAGCGGATCACGTCGCTTGTATTCTGCAGGCAATCGCGCGAACGCCGAGCGCACGTTCTCGCAGGAGAACGGCCCGAGCGTGTTGCCCGAGAACGGCGCGAAGAGGCGGAGCAAATCCGCGATGCGATCTTGTCCCGCGGCGACGTCCTCGAGCGCGCGGCTCGCGGGTTTGGCGAGCGGGACGGGCGCGAGGCGAAGCGCCGACGCGAACAATCGCGCCGCGCGCGCGAACGCCGGCGCGCCGACTCGCTCGATGTGGTCCATCGACACCACGGCCGGCTCGAAGTGCGACTGCACGAAGCTCACGAGCGGGTTTCCGCCTTTGCGCTGCCAGTGCTTTCGCTTGTAGAGGCCGCCGAGCTCGCCGTAGCGCGCCGAGCTGCACGGGTTCACGTCCGCCGCGCCGAGCTGATAAATCGGCGCCTGCGTCCCCTCGAGGAGCTCGAGCAGCGCGAGGATCATCCCCGAGGCGACCATGTCGCTCGGGATGAGATCGAGGATCGCGTCGCGCCCGCCGGGCAGGTGAGTCTGTCCCTTCATCGCGAGGTACATGAACGGGACCGTGGTCGAGATGCCCTCGTTCCACCCGCGGAACGGGTACTCGATCGTGGTCTCGCAGCACGCCGGGCGCGTGATCGTGTGCGGCACGCCGGACTTCGCGATGATCTGCTCGCCGATCGCCTTGGTGTACGTGTACGTGTTGGGCCAGCCCCAGTGCGTCGCGCGTTCGATGCCCGCCTCGACGAGGCGGCTCGCGACCCACTTGCGCCGCACCTTCGCGAGCTCGCTCTCGAAGGGCGCGCCGACGGTCGGTTCCCCGCGCTTCAAGAGATTCTTCTTCGCCGTCTCGCGGAACTCGCTCTGGCGGAAGGCGTCGCCCTCGCGGTGCTTGGCCTGCGCGATGACGTCGAGGCAGTCCGCGATCTCGCGCTCCGGATCCCAGAGCTCCTTGCCGAGCTCGTCGCTCCGCGGGAACGGGTGCACGCCGACGTCCTCCTCGAGGATCGGCCCCTTGCGGAAGCCCGCCGTGTAGCAGGTGCTGGTGTGCATCAGCACCGCCGGCGCGAGCGCCTTCGCGAGCGCGACGAGGTTCTGCGCGCCGAAGGCGTTGGCGTCGAGCGCCTCGTCGAGCGGCGGGTTGAAGTCGACGACGCCGGCGACGTTCACGACCGCGTCGACGCTGGGTGTGTGCGACGTCCCGCCTGCGGCGGAATCCATCGACTCCCAGAGCCGCGACGTCGATGCCGCAGAGCGGCAGGCTCACGTCGCCGTCGATCGGGACGACCTTGTCGCGCAAGAACGCTTCGAACCCGTCGCCGTGCTTCTCGCGCAGCGGTCGAAACGTCTCGCTCGTGGCGACGCTCTCGAAGAAGCGCGCCTCGGGGCTCGCGTAGCTCCCTTTGCGAACGAGGAGGTACACGCGCCCGAGCTCCGGAAACCGGTAGAGCAGGAGGCTGGTGAAAATTTTCCCGAGGAAGCCCGTGCCGCCGAGCAGCACGATGCGCTTTCCCGTCATCAGCGCGCGCGGGTCGAGCGGCGCGCGCGCCGTCACGAAAGTGGTGGAACCGCCGTGCCCGTTCGTGTGGCCGTTTTGCTGCTGCTTCATGCTGCGAGGGAAAAAAACGTGGAAAGAGCTTTTCTCGCGGTCCCGATGCCCTTGTCAAACGCTTCCGCTCGCGTTCTGCGGATGTAGAATTCCACCGCATGCCCAGCGAGGACGAAGCGTCGCAATCACGGAAGGCCGCCGAGCGTCTCGCCGAGGCGATCCTCGACGACATCACGCTCGAAAACGCCGAGCGGGTCCGCGCGTCGAGCGATCTCCTCGCCGACATGGCGAAGGAGCTCGACGAGGGTCGAGCGCTCTTCCGCTCGCGCGTCGAGCCGACGCTTCATCGCGTCTACGAAGACGAAATGCTTCCGTGGCAGGGCCGCGCCAAGGACCAGGCGATCCGCGTCACCGGCTCGCCGATCGACCAAACGCGGCTGCTCCTCGCCATCGGCGCCGCCGTTGCGTTCGTGGCTGTGGTGGTTTGGCTCGTCATGCGCTGATGCAATCGAAATCGTGGCAAAACGCGGCGCGCGAGGGCCGCGATGGCGAGCTATGTTTTTCGACGTGATTGCGGCAACAGGCATCAAAGGGCTCGACGACATCCTCGGCGGCGGGCTCCCGACCAAGCGATTGCACCTCATCGAGGGCGAGCCCGGCGCGGGCAAGACGACGCTCGCCCTGCAGTTCCTGATGGCGGGCGCTCGCGCCGGCGAGCGCGTCCTCTACATCACGCTCTCCGAGACGGAAGAAGAGCTGCGTGAGGGCGCCGCGAGCCATGGCTGGACGCTCGAAGGGATCGACATCTTCGAGCTCAAGGCAGTCGAGCAGCGCGCGCTCGGCGGGGACACGTCGCTCTTTCACCCCGGCGAGATCGAGCTCGGCGAGGCGATGAAGACGCTGCTCGAGGAGGTCAGGCGCCGCGATCCGCAGCGCGTCGTCTTCGACTCGCTCAGCGAAATCCGCCTGCTCGCTCAGCAGCCGCTCCGGTACCGCCGGCAGATCCTCGCGCTCAAGCAGCATTTTGCGAGCAAGCAGTGCACCGTGCTGCTGCTCGACGACCGCACGGCCGACGCGAACGACAAGCAGATCATGAGCATCGCTCACGGCGCGATCTTTCTCGAGCAGCACTCGCCGGCGTTCGGCACCGAGCGGCGTCGCCTCCGCGTCTCGAAGATGCGCGGGCACGGGTACCACGGCGGCTTCCACGACTACACGATCGCGCGCGGCGGGCTCCAAGTCTTCCCGCGGCTCATCGCCGCCCAGCACCGCGTCGACGAGAGCGCCGGCATCGCGCGCATCACCTCGGGCAACGCGGACCTCGACCAGATGCTTCACGGCGGGCTCGGCCGCGGAACGAGCACGCTCGTCTCGGGGCCGCCGGGCAGCGGAAAATCGTCGCTCGTCGCGTCGTTCGCGCTCGAGTCGGCCAAGCGCGGCGAGCGCGCGGTCGTCTACCTCTTCGACGAGACGCCGAACACGTTCCTCGCGCGCAGCGCGGCGATGGGCCTCGCGATCCGGCCGCACGTCGACGCCGGTACGATCGCGCTCCGTCAGGTCGACCCGGCCGAGCTCTCGCCCGGCGAGTTCGTGCACGGCGTCTACGACGAGGTCGAGGCCGGCGCGCGGTTCATCGCGATCGACAGCCTGAGCGGGTACCTGAACGCGATGCCCGAGGAGAAGTTCCTCGTCGTCCTCTTGCACGAGCTCCTCACGTTCCTCGCGCAGCGCGAGACGCTCGTCTTTTTGGTCGCGCCGCAGCACGGGTTCATCGGCACGCTCGAGTCGAGCATCGACATCTCCTACCTCGCCGACACGGTCATCCTCACGAGGTACTTCGAGGCCAACGGCAGCGTCCACAACGCGATCTCGATCATGAAGCAACGCAACGGGCCGCACGAGAAGACCATCCGCGAGTTCACGCTCGGCCAGGGAGGGCTCGCAGTCGGCCAGCCGCTGACGCGCTTCCGGGGCGTGCTCTCCGGGACACCGCAGTTCGCGGGCCCGTCGTCCGAGCTCCTCGCGGAGAAATCGTGAACGACGTCGAGTCCGAGCGAGTCCTCGTCGTCGCGCCGTACGGCCGCGACGCGGAGGCGAGCGTCCTCATCCTTCGTCAGAGCGGGCTCGACGCCCAGCGCTTCGACGATCTCGAGAAGGCTTGCGTGGCGGCGCGCGCGGGCGCCGGCGCGCTCGTCGTCGCCGAAGAGGCGATGACCCTCCCGCATTTCGAGCCGCTCGCGCGCCTGCTCGACGGGCAGCCGCCGTGGTCGGATTTGCCGCTCGTCGTCCTCTCGCGCGAGCGGGAGGAGGAGTCCGCGTCGCCGCCGCCGCTCGAGCTCCAGCGCTTCAACGTGACCATCCTCGAGCGGCCGCTCGCGGTGCGCACGCTCGTCGCCGCCGTGCAGGTCGCGCTCCGCGCGCGCCGCCGCCAATACGAGGTGCGCTCGCTGCTCGAGCAGCGCGGCGCGCTCGCCCTCCGGGAGAAAGAGGCGCGAATGCGCGCCGAGTCGGCGAGCCGCGCGAAGGACGATTTCCTCGCGATGCTCGGCCACGAGCTCCGAAATCCGCTCTCGCCGATCGTCACCGCGCTGCACATCATCCGCCAGCGAAAACCCGGCGGCATCGACCACGAGCTCACCGTGCTCGATCGTCAGGTCGCGCACCTCGCGCGGCTCGTCGACGATCTGCTCGACGTCTCGCGCATCGCGCAGGGCAAGGTCGACGTGAAGCGCGACTCGCTGGCGCTCGACGCCGTCATCGCGCGCGCGGTGGAGATGGCGAGCCCGCTGTTCGAACAGCGCCGCCACGAGCTCGTCGTGGCGCTCGACCCCGAGCTGCACCTCACGGGCGATCTCGTGCGCCTCTCGCAGGTGTTCGCGAATCTGCTCACGAACGCTGCCAAATACACGCGGCCCGGCGGGCACGTCACCGTCCGCGCGACGCGAGAGGGCGACGAGGTCGTCGTGCGCGTGCGAGACGACGGCGTCGGCATCGCGCCCGACATGTTGCCGCGCGTGTTCGAGCTCTTCGTGCAAGAGCGGCAGACGATCGATCGCTCCGGCGGCGGCCTCGGGCTCGGGCTCGCGATCGTGCGGAGCCTCGTGCGCCTCCACGGCGGCGAGGCGTCGGCGACGAGCGAGGGACCGGGCAAGGGCAGCGAGTTCGTCGTGCGGCTTCCCGCGCTCGACGGGGTCTCGCGCTCGAGCCAATCGTCGCTCCGCGCGGCCGCCGCCGCGCGCGCGCCGGCCGGCCAGCGCCGCGTGCTCGTCGTGGACGACAACGAGGACGCCGCCGACATGCTCGCCTTCGCGCTCACGGCGAGCGGCTACGCGACGCGCACCGCGCACGACGGACCGGACGCGCTCCGCCTCGCGCAAGAGTTCCACCCCGAGGTCGCCGTGCTCGACATCGGCCTGCCGGTGATGGACGGCTACGAGCTCGCGGGTCGTCTGAAGAGCAACCCCGAGCTCGCCGACCTCCACATGATCGCGCTGAGCGGTTACGGCCAGCCGGAGGACGTGCGCCGCGCGCTCGCCGCGGGCTTCGACGAGCACCTCGTGAAGCCCGTCGACGTCAATCGACTGCAGGCGACGGTGAGCCGTCTCTTGCACGACGCGGCCGCCCCGTAGCGGCGCGCCGGCGCCGAGCGTAAGCTCGTCGGGTGGGTCCCTACCGCGCTCCGCAACCTGGACCGCCGCCGCCACGCGACCCGATGCGAGTCGTGCTCGTGGCCGCCGGCGGGGTCGCCGCGGTCATCGCGCTCGTCGCGGTCGCGTTCGGCGTGCTCGATGCCTCGCCCGAGGCGCACGCGGCCGTCGCGCACGCGGCCGTCGCGTGCGTGCGCGAGGAGTGCGGCCCGGCGCCGAGTCTAAATTGCCCGCCGGGCGTCGCGCCGACCTGCGCGCGGAGATCGGGCGTGTGCACCTGGGACCTGCCGGCGGAATGCACGACGGAGGCGCCGTGTCCGAACGGCGGGAGCCCGCCGCTCTGCAATGCGAGCACCCCGCAGCGCGAGGTGCCGGCCGTCGCGAGCGACATGCCGCGGGTGACCGAGACCGCGCCGCCGCGCGCTGGCGGCATCTCGCAGCAGGCCTCGGCGCTCTTGCTGGCGGGCGACACCGCGGGCGCGCGGGCGCTCCTCGAGCCGCGGGTGTTTGGCGGCCACGCGAGCGCGGACGAAGTGCGCGCGCTCGAGGGCGCTTGCAAAGCGCAGCACGACGCGGAGTGCCTCGCGGCGCTCGCGAAGCGTTACCCGGGCTCTTTCGCGGCGCCGCGCGTCTTCTGACTCTCGCGGTACGCGGGGCTTCGCGCGCGCATCGCCGCGCCGAGCGGGCGCAGCTCCTCGCAGGCGTGCCACGGGTCGAACGCGAGCGACTCGACGACGTCGAACGCCTCTTTCGGATCCTGCGACGGAATCGTGAGCCGGGCGAGCGGCACGGGCGGCGCGTGGATCTCGGACCACTCGCGGGAGGTGTCCTCGATGGGCGTCCGGTCGTCGTCGACGAAGAGCTGCGCGCGGAGGGTCCACGAGAGCGGCCCTTTCGCGAGGCGCGCGGCGAGGTCGTCGGCGAGCGCGCCGGTGCGTTTCTGCGCCGCGTCCGTCTGCGCGGGCTCGAGCGAGAGCCGCGCGGCGAAGTCGCCGAATCGAATCGGCGCAACCGAAAAATAGCGCTCGGTCGCGAGCGACCTCGTCTTCTTCGCCGACGCGAGCAGCCGCGAAAGCAGGCCGAACGCGCCGAAGCCGAGCTTGCCGAAGAGGCGAAACGGGAGGAGCGCGGGCGAGTCGGCGACCTGGGCGAACGCGATGAACTCCTCGACCGACCGGAACGCGAGCGCGGGCGTGTTGATGAGGAGGAAGTCCTGCGTCGTCTGGTCCTCCATGCCTGGGATGAGCTTCTTCCCCGGCACGCCGAGGACCTTCATCGCGAGCGCACGGACGTCGGGCTTGTCGTCGGAGTCGACGCGACCGCTCCCGTTCGAGAAGCGCACGTAGGCGTCGAACGTCTTCGGCGCAGAGAACAGCGCGAAGCGCAGGTGCTCGGGCACCTCGAGCACCTCGAATTTCGCGCGGAGCCCCGCGTGCTGCTTGGCGTGGAGCGCGCGATGCTTGCCGCCTCGCGCGCGCTGGAGGCCCGCGAGGATCGTCGCGTAGCGCTCGAATCGCTCCGCCTCGCCGGGCGGGACGGCCTCTTTCCAGTCCTTAGACGGTGACATCGGCCATCGCGATCGGCGGCACGTGCATCAGCGTGATCTCCGGCGTCTTCGTCGAGCTGCCCTTGGCCATGTCGAGCGCGTCCTGCATCGTCTTGGCGGTCTCGTACCCGAAGAGCTTGGGCACGTACTCGTTGTCGGCGCCGACGACGATCACGCGGCCGACGTGCTGGCGCCCGGCCTCGCCCCAGTACCACATGAAAAACGGGTGCGCGGGGTGGTAGGCGTGGCCGGTCCTGTACATCTGGATGTACGCCGGGTTCTTCGCGAACTTCGGCTCGAACTCTTTGTGCATCACCATCGCGTCGCGCGTCTGTGGGAGCACGTCGTGGACGAACTCGATGTACGGCGCGTGGTGCTCCTTGTCGAAGTGGTCGGTCATCGGGTGCGCGATGATGATCGTGCCGCCCTTCTTCACGACCGGCGCGCCGCGGTACAAGTTGAACAAGTAGCCCTCGGCCATGCACGAGACGAGCAGCGGGTTCAGAAACGAGTTCACGTTGTACGGCGAGATGTACGGGACGCCGCAGACGAGCACGTCGGCCTGGCCCTTCACCGGCACGAGGTACTGCTCGAAGCACTTCTTCAGCGTCTCGGCGTGCACCGCCTCGGTCTCGCCGGCGAAGACGCCGGTCACGCCGTACGGCGACGGAACCCGCTGAAAAATCGCCTGACGCGCGGGCTGCGGCAATTTCGAGAGGGTGAAGTGGAGCGCCTTCAGCGCGGTCTTCTCGGCCTGCGTGAGCTCGTCCTCGTTCTTGCCGAGGAAGGCGAGCGGCGCGTCGAACATGCGGTTGTTGATCGTCGTCTCGATCGTGAAGACCTTGAGCGCCTTGTTGGTGACCTTGCCCATGCGCTCCACGCTCGACGCGAGCGCGCTCGACTTCGGGTCCATGTACGAGTGGCAGTCCCGCATGACCTTCGGGTTGTGGTGCGCGCGCAGGCTCCGGTAGCCGCACAAGCCGACGGACACCGATTTGTGACCGCCGTCCATCGGGACCAAGTTCAGGTTCACGTAGACGACGAGGTCGGCTTCGACCGCCTTGCGATTGAGCTCGACCTCTTCGCCGAGCTCGGTCGCGCCGACGAATTTCATCCCGTTCGGGTCTTCGGCGTCGTGGTTGTAGAGGCGGTCGGGCCAGTAGGCCTCGAAGATTTTGTTGCCGACGATCCAGCGGACCTCGTCGGCGGTCATGCGGCGGTGCACGCTCGTCGCGATGATGATGTCGAAATCGTCGACGCCGTGATCGGCCAGCAAGTCGAGCACGATCGTGAGCACGCGCTCGCGGATGTCCGGGCGGCGCATCGGCGGGAGCGGCAGCGAAATGTCGTCCACCGCGATGACGACCTTCATCCCGGGACGGAGCTTCGCGTAGAGCGGCTCGCTATTTTGCGGGTGATTGATCGCGTAACGGATCGCGGCGTCGACGTCCTTGAGCGCCTCGAGCGGCGGGCGCGGGTAGATCACGCGTGTCCCGGCGGGAAAATCTGCCTCGAGGAGACGGTCGCCGTAGAAGAGGGTGCGCGGCGCGCTGCGTTTGTCGAGCGTGACGACGAGCGGGTGAGACATGGGGCGGGGGAACCTATCATGTAAGCTCCCCGATGATGAGAGGCCCCAGAGCGTTCGTCCTCGTCTGGCTTTCGGTGGTCGCCGCGTGTGGCGCGCGCACGGGCTTGCTCGCGCCCGAGGCGTCCGACGCGTCGATCGACGCGCACCACGACGCGCACGACGCCGCCGGCGAGGACGCCGTCGAAGAAGACGCGCCCGAAGAGGACGTCGTTTTCCCCGACGTGCCGATTGTCAGCGACTGCCCCGACGCGGGCGCCACGCTCGTCTACGTGCTCGGCGCCGCCAACGAGCTCTACAGCTTCTACCCGCCGACGCTCGCGTTCAAATCGATCGGCACCATCTCGTGCCCCGGCCCGTCGTCGCCCAACTCGATGGCGGTCACGCGCTCGGGCATCGCGTTCACGAATTTTCTCGACGGCGAGCTCTTCGAGATCAGCACGGCGAACGCCGCGTGCAAGAAGACGACGTACGTGCCCAAGCAGCAAAACTGGACGACCTACGGCATGGGCTACGCCGGCGACTCGGACGGCGGCGAGACGCTCTACGTCGCGGGCAACGGCACGACGAACACGCTCGGCCTCGGCTTCATCGACACGCAGGGCTTCACCCTCGGCGTCGTCGGCCCTCTCACGCCGCAGCAGCCGAACTGCGAGCTCTCGGGCACCGGCGCGGGGCAGCTCTTCGGGTTCTGCCCCTTCGGCTCGGGCTCGTTCTTGATCGAGATCGATCCGGCGACCGGCAAGGTCCTCTCGTCGCACCAGCTCTCGGTGGGCGGCGTGACGAGCTTCGCGTTCGCGTTCTGGGGCGGCGACTTCTGGATCTTCACCGGCAACGGCTCGTCGACCGTCACGAAATACGATCCGCTCACCCAGAAGGAATCGAACGTCGCCACCGCCCCCATCGAGATCGTCGGCGCCGGCGTTTCCACTTGCGCGCCGCTCTGACGCCGAGAGAGGGACGTCAGAGCGAGAGGACCGGCCAGCCGTACGCTTCGGCGAGGCGGCGGAGCTTGCCGTCGGGGTTCACCGCGGCCGGGTGGCCGACGACGCTCAGCATCGGCACGTCGGAGTAGCTGTCGGAGTACGCGTAGCAGTGCGCGAGATCGTGGCCGGCGCTCTTCGCGTGATCGCGAATCAGCCGCGCCTTCTCCGGGCCGGCGACGACGGGGCGCAGCATGCGGCCGGTCGCGTAGTTGTCCTTGAACTCGAGCCGGTTCGCGATGAGGCCCGACGCGCCGAGGTACCTGACGAGGTGCTCGAGCACGAAGTCGAGCGCGCCGGACACCAGGATCACCTCTTGCCCCTCGTCGCGGCAGCGCTTCACGAGCGCGCGCGCGTTCGGAAAGAGCGCGGGCCGCACGACCTTGTCGAAGCACTCCTCGGAGAGGAGCAGCAGGCGATCGCGCGAGATGCCTTCGTATGTAGAATACAACAATTCGTTGAACGTGCGGCGATCGCGCATCTCGGCGAGCACCATCTGCGGCGCGCGGAGGGCTGCGCGGAGCACGCGCCCGGCCGACTGCGCCGGCGTCTGCTGGTTGAGCAGGTAGAAGACCGTGGGCTGGACGAGGTTCGTGCGGACGAGGGTCCCGTCGACGTCGAAATAGGCTGCTTCGGGCACGGCGGGGTCTTCTTACCGCATCGGTTGCGGGCGGTCACTCCTCACGCGTAAAAGCAGGGCATGAACCAAGACGAAGCCAAGCGGCTCGCCGCGCGCGCGGCGATCGACGAGCTGCCTCCGAGCGGCGTCATCGGGCTGGGATCCGGCTCGACGGCGAAGCTCTTCGTGGACGAGCTCGGGGCCCGCGTGAAGGCGGGCGCGTCGTACCGAGGCGTGCCGACGTCCAAGGGGACGCGCGCGCAGGCGGAGGCGCTCGGCATCCCGCTCTTGCCGGACGAGGACGGCTGGGGCGAGCTCGCGATGACCGTGGACGGCGCCGACGAGGTCGACGAGCGGCTCAATCTGATCAAGGGCGGAGGAGGCGCGCTCACGCGCGAGAAAATCGTCAACGACGCCACGAAGCGCAACGTCATCATCGTCGACGAGTCGAAGATGAAGAAGCGCCTGGGCGAGACCTGGGCGGTGCCGGTCGAGGTGCTGCGCTTCGGGTTCGGTCACACGAAGGACGCCCTCTCGAAGCTCGGTAAGGTGAGCGTCCGTGCGCGCGATGGCGCGACGTTCGTGACGGACGCGGGCAACTTCATCGTCGACGTGGCGACCGGGCCGATCGACGATCCGGGCGCGGTCGACCGCGCGATGCGCGACATCCCGGGGGTCGTCGAGACCGGCCTCTTCGTCCGCCGCGCCGCGCTCGTCATCGTCGCGGGGCCCTCGGGGATCACTCGCTTGGCGCCGAGAGATTGAGAGACATAAAGATGGGAAGATAGGAAGGAAGAGTGGGGATTGGCCGAAACCCAAAAAAACTCTTCTTCGGGTCTTCCAAGCTTCCAACCTTTATGTGGAGCTATCAGGGTCGATCAGGGGGGCGATGAGGTCCATCGGGGCGTCGCCGATGGCGCGCCATTTGCGGGCGCGGGAGCGGATGTGGCCGCCGCCGTGGGCGGTGAGGAGCGTGGCGGCGACGCCGGCGGCGATGGCGCGCATCGGGCGTGCGATCGCCATGCGCATCAGGCGCGCGGCGTCGGCGGGCGTTTCGTCGCCTTCGAGCGACGCGAGGCGGAAGGCTGCCTCTTTGGCGCGGACGGGGCCGTGCGTGGAGACCGCCCATCGAGCGACGACCACCGCGTCCCGCCACGCGAGATTGACGGCGAGCTCGTCCTCGTCGCTCCGCGCGTCGTCGGTCGCGTGGAGGAGCGCACAGGACCACGCGCGCTCGTCGGGCGGGGCGAGGTCGAGCACGGTTCGAATCGGCACGCGGGCCCCGCACTCGGGCGCGTGGAGCAGGATTGTCTTCGCGCGCGCGCGCACGCGAACGCGCGCGTCCTCGCCCAGCACCGAGAGGCCCGCGTCGACCGGGAGATTGAACGCGCGCACCGCCGCCGCGAACGCGCCGTCGAGCGCGTCGAACGACATCGGCGCGCCGACGTGGAGCTCGAGCTCTCGGTCCATCGTCGCCTCGTCCTCGGTCGCGTACGGCGCGGCCCAGAGCGTGTCGAGCGCGGCGCCGAGCTTCGCGGTCTCGGCGGCGGCGTGGGGAAGGGGAGCGACGAGCGGCGCGAGGCCGCCGAGCGCGTCGGCGGCGTCGTCGCGCTCCGCCTCGCTCAGCGTCCCGGGCGCGAGCGACTGACGCAGGTTTTCGAGTCGCCACGCCACCATCGAGTCGAGATCGTGCAGCGCGCCCGGCCGAAGCGAGGCGGGCCAGGCGAGTCGAATCGTCCGCAGCAAGTCCGCGGCGCCCTTCGGCAGCGTCCGCTCGCGCTCGAGGCGGTCGAGCTCGGCGTCGATCAATCGGCGAAGCGCCTCCTGCTCGACGCGCAGCGCGCGAAGCTCCGGCGGCAGATCCGCGTGCACCCCCGGCGAGGCGAGCTCGGCGACGAGCGACGGCGGAAGCGCGAGGCGGTCGAGAGCGTCGCGCGCCTCCCCGAGGGCGGCCTCGCGCTCGGTGAACGAGAAGGGGTCGACGTACCCGCGCGCCAGCCAAATCCCGCCGAGCGCGCCGTCCGAGCTCGCGGGCTTGGGGTGCGCGCGCGCGAAGAGCCGCGTCTCGCCCGTGAGGCGCTCGATCAGCGACGGCTCGGCCGCGCGAAACGACTTCACGTACGACCCGATGCGGATGGACCGATCGGTGAACGTCGCGCTGTAGGTCGCGTGCGGTGGACCGCCGCAACCCACGACCAAGAGCGCAAACGCCGCGATCCGCATCGAACCTGAGACCTCTCCTCGGTGACGTCGCTTGGGTTGCCGTGGGCGCGTCGGCGATTTCAGAGTCTTCGTAGCCCGTATGCAGTTCGCGCCGCCGCCTTATGCCCAGAGCCCTTACGTCGCGCCGGGCGTGCCCCTCAGCGTCGCATCGATTGACCCGACGGGCCATCGTCCCCAGCTCCGGATATTTTTTCTCCTCCTCGCGGCGACGTCCGCGCTCTTTTACCTCGGCGGCATCGTGACCGTGGTCGGCGCGATCGTCATCGACTCGTCGCACCCGGAGCCCGTGTTCATCATCGCCGGGTACGCCGCGATGCTCCTCGGTTCCCTCCTCATTTACGTGAAGCTCGGGCTCGGCCTCTACTGGCTCCACGGCGCGTGGAAGTGGGTGCCGATGGACCAGCGCGTCGGGCGCGACGGCAAGCGCTACACGCCCGGCGACGTGTTCATGCTCCTCATCCCGTACTACGGGCTCTACTGGCAGTTTCCGATCAACCTCGGCCTGTGCGACGCGATGGAGCGGCTGCGCGCGACGACGGGCGCGACGCAGACGCCCAAGCGCGACGTCGCCATGTGGGCGGCGATTCGCGAGCTCATCCCGTTCGCGAATTTCTTCGTCGCGCCGTTTCTCTGGGCGTCGTACATGCGAAGCGTCGACGTCATGCACGACGAAATCGCGACCGCGCTCGCGCGGCACTCATGAAGCTCGCGGCCTTGTCGCTCGTCCTGGTTTGCGCGTGCGACGTCTACGGCCCGGTGCTGCTCGTCTCCGGCGACGGCGGCGCCGAGAGCGCGGTCGAGGCGTGCACGCCGAACTGCGGCTCGAAGTGCGTCGACCTCGAGACCGACCCGAACAACTGCGGCGCGTGCGGCAAGACGTGCGAGACCGGGTGCGCCGCGGGTCTCTGCACGCCGACGGTGCTCGCGAGCGGCCTTACCGGACCGCACGGCCTCGCGATTGACGGCTCCGAGCTCTACGTCGCGAACCACGGCAGCATCACGATTCAGTCGTTGAGCAAGCTCGACGGCACCGGTCTCAAGAATTTCGCGGTCTCTCAGCTCTTCCCGGATCGCTTCGCGACGAACACGACGACCCTCTTCTGGACCGCCAACGCGAACGTCTCGACCGACCCGGGCGGCTCGATCAACTTCGAGACCTTCGCGCAGACGTTCTGCGCGGCGCCGAGCTACACGTTCTGTTACCTCGCGCACAACCTGCCTTCGCCGTACGGTATCGCGGTGCAAGGCGACACGATCTTCGTGACGACGACCGCGTCGGCGAACGACGGGCCGAGCGGGTGCGCCGGGGCGTGGACGAATTCGGTGCTGTCGTGCTCGGCGAGCGCGGGCTGCGCGTCGGCGAATTGCGCCACGTCGGGCGGACCGGGGGTGATCGCGCAAGGCCAGACCGCGCTCGCCGGCATCGCCGCCGACGCGCAGAACGTCTACTGGGCCGACAGCGGCGCGCACGTCGTCCGCTTCTGCCCGCAACCCGGCTGCACGGGAGGACCCAAGACCTTCGCGCAGATTGCCGGCACGCCGTTCGACGTCGTCAGCGACGGCACGACGGTCTACTTCACCGACCGCGCCGGCGGAAACCTCTACGCGTGTCCGTCGACCGGCTGCGGCGCCTCGCCGACCGTCCTCGCGAGCGGCCTCGCGGATCCCGCGCTCGTCGCGGTCGACGCGAGCGCAGTCTACGTCACCGAGTACGCCGGAGGCGCACCGGGCAAGGGCGCCGTCGCGCGCTGCGATTTGCCGTCGTGCACCGGCGGCGCCGTCACCGTGGCGGCGAACCTGAAGGCGCCCTACGGCGTCGTGCTCGACGCCGACTACGTCTACTGGGCGGAGGAAGGCAGCGCGGGGGGCGCCTCGACGGACGGCTCCGTCTCCAAGCTCCGGCGGAATTGAATGGAGTACTCGTGGGCGTTCGTTTCGGTGCTGTTCGGCGCGTCGTGCCTCGCAGGCTTCTTGGGCGCGCTGCTCGGCGTCGGCGGCGGCGTGTTCATCGTGCCGTCGCTCGTGCTCTGGTTCCATCTGCCGATGAAGATCGCGGTCGCCGCGAGCGCGGTCTCGGTCATCGCGACGTCGAACGCCGGCGGCTCGAAATACGTCGAGCATCGCATCACGAACCTGCGGCTCTCGATGTTTCTCGAGATCTTCACGACGCTCGGTGCGCTCTCGGGCGCCGTCCTCGCCGTCCACCTGAACGAGCACGTCATGCAGCTCGTCTTCGCCGCCCTGCTCGCGTACATGGCGTACGCCGCCTTCGCGACGCGAAACCTCGACACCGAGCGCATCCGGTCGGGCGCGTTCGAGAGCGCGAAGCCCGGTCGCGTCGCGGGGTGGCTCGATCTCCGCGGCACTTACCACGACGAAGCGGCGAAGCGTGACGTCGCCTACGTCGTCACCGGCGCGCCCGTCGGCGCCGCCATCTCGTACCTCGCGGGCGTCGCCTCGGGCCTGCTCGGCGTCGGCGGCGGCGTCCTCAAAGTCTCGGCGATGAACCGTTACATGAACGTGCCGATGAAGGCCGCGGTCGGGACGAGCAAGCTCATGATTGGCGTCACCGCCGCCGTGAGCTCGATGCTGTTCTTCCTCGCCGGGCTCGTCCACTTCGTCGTCGTCGGCCCGGTCGCGGTCGGCACGACGGCCGGCGCGACGGCGGGCACGATGATCATGAATCGCCTGCACTCCCACTGGCTCAAGTGGATCTTCGCCGTGCTCATGGCGTACCTCGCCTTCGAGATGGGCTCGCGTGGCCTGCGCGGGGTGCGCGGATGAAGGCGCAGGACAACGTCTACGGCGTGGTGCAACACGTCTTGCAAGGCGGCATGGTCGGGAGCACCGTCTTGTTCGTGATCGGGATCGGCGCGGCGCTCCGCCGTCACGAGCGAATCCCGCTCGACGCGGCGTGGATCCGCGAGCACTACCACCTCGCCGCGATCCGCCACGGGCTCGCGACCCTGGACCCGACGACGCTGATGATGCTCGCGACCGCGGTCCTCATCCTCACGCCGATGGTGCGCGTGGCCGTCTCGATTTGGGCGTTCGCGGTGGATCGCGACTACAAGTTCGTCGTCGTCACGTCGATCGTCGCGCTCGTCATGATCGCGACCGTGTTTCTGGCGCGCGC
The DNA here is from genome assembly GCA_963731595.1 of uncultured delta proteobacterium. Taxonomy (GTDB): domain Bacteria; phylum Myxococcota_A; class Polyangia; order Polyangiales; family Polyangiaceae; genus DASXHD01. The sequence goes on along the minus strand of CAVSWE010000006.1, from coordinate 205,738 downwards.
CGGCCTCTCCTGATGGCGAAGCACGTCTACCTCGAGCCGTCGGAGATCAGGGGCGGGCCCGGGCTCGGGGGCGTCACCTTCTTGTTCGCCGTCGTGGCGGGCGCGGTGGGTGGCGGCGTCGCGATGGCCGTCCAGCCTTCGCTGCGCGCGCCGATCGTGCTCGCGATCCTCGTCGTCGTGATCGGCGCGCGCTTCGCGACGCTTTACCGACCGAAGCTCGTGCGCGAGCTCCAAGCCCTGCAGCTCTCCCGCCTCCGCGAGCAGCTGCCGGAGACGATCGCGGCGTGTCGCGCGCTCCTCCGTCGCGGGCTTCCGCCGCTCTACCGCGCGCACGTCCTCGGGACTCTGGCCGAGTGCGCGGAGATGGAGGGCGACTTCGTCGAGGCGGCCGAGCTCCTCGTCCGGGCCGAGGGCACGCTCCGCGCGACGCGCATGACCGCCGTCTTGCGCGCGCAGCAGCTCGCGATCGTCGCGGCGCGCCGCGCGTTCGCGCACGCGGCGTGCGGCGAGCTCGATCGCGCCGAGGCGACGCTGCGCACGGCCGGCGCGCGCGACGGCGTCCCGCTCGCCGGCGCGCTCACGAGCCGCGCGCTCCTCTTGGTCCTCGCGCGGCGCGGTCTCCGGCAGCAGGTGCTCGAGCGCTTCGCGACCGACGCGCGCCTCATGCGCAACACGCTCGCGTGGCGCGACCGCGCGCTCGTCGCGGTCATCGCGGCGTACGCGACCGGGCGCGAGCTCCCGCGCGGCTCGGTGGACCCGGCGATCGTGCCGTGGGTGACGCGCGCGTTTCCTGAGGCCGCTTCGACGTTGAACCCGCGCGAGGCGACGTCGTGAGTCGCGCGTTCCGCGAGGCGGAGAGGACGCCGTGGCTCGCCGGAAAACGCATCCGCGCGTACGACGCCACGCTCACGAGCCTCGCGCTGCTCGCCGCGATGATCGTCGCGCTCCCGCTCGGGCTCTTCGATCCTCAGTCGTTCGCGCTCCCGGGGCTCGGACTCTTCGTCCTCGGCTTCGCCGGCGCGCTCCTCCTGCGGGTGCGGTCGCTGAAGGGGCTGCGCTTGAACAACGGCGGGGTCGCGATGATGACGCGCGGCGAGGACGTCGCGGCGGCGGCCTCGTTTCGCGGCGCCGCGACCGCGATTTACGGGCGCGACGTCGTCGCGATGAGCCTGCACAACCTCGGCGTCCTCGCGCTGCGTTCGCTCGACCTGCCGAGCGCCGTCGCGCTCCAGCGCGCCGCGCGCGAAGCGGGGCGGGGGTTTCGCCTGCCGTGGCAGCCGAGCTACGCCGCCGAGTTCGCCGGGGCGCAGCTCGCGTTCGCGCTCGCGGCGACCGGCGGCGAAGCCGAGCTCGACGAGGCCGCCGCGCTCGTGGAGGCGGAGAAGCCCCCGAGCTCTCCGCTCGCGATTGCCTTCGCCGCGCGCGCCCGCGCGCTGCTCCTCGCGCGCCGCGGGCGATTCGAGGAGACGATCGAGGTGCTCGACCAAGAGCGCGCGCTCCTCCGCAACGTGCTGCCGCTGAACGACGCGGTCCTCAGCGAAGCGCTCCTCTCGTACGCGCTGCTCCGCTTGAACGACGCGTACGGCGGCGCCCCGCGCGAGCACTCGCCGGTCCTCGCCGACGATCAGGCGCGCGCCTACGTGAAGCTCATTTTCCCCGAGTGCGAAGCCGTTTTGGTCGCTTGACCCCTGGAGAGAGACTCTCTCTCAGAGATCCGCGCGCGCCGCCGCTTCGAGCTCGCGCGCCATCGTCTGGAGCTTCTTCTCGTTCGGTCCCTCGAGCATGATGCGGAGCTTCGGCTCGGTGCCGCTCCAGCGGACGAGCACCCGGCCGCTCTTGCCGAGCGCGCGCGCGATCTTGGTCTGAAGCGACGCGAGCGCGCGCATCTCGTCGAGCGGGCGGCGCGCCGGCAGCGTCACGTTGTGGAGCACTTGCGGCACGCGCTCGAGCGCGCGCGCAGCGAGCTCGGAGAGCGGCTTCTGCGCGCGCAGCATGACCGCGAGCACTTGCAGCGCGGCGACCGTGCCGTCGCCGGTCGACGCGTGGTCGAGGAAGACGAGGTGCCCCGACTGCTCGCCGCCCAAGTTGAAGCCGCCCTTGCGCATCGCCTCGACGACGTAGCGGTCGCCGACTTGGGTTCGCACGAGCTTCGCGCCGACCGCTTCGAGCGCGCGCTCGAGGCCGAGGTTGCTCATCACGGTCGCGACGACGGTGCGCTTCTTCAGCGTGCCCTCTTCGAGCATGCGCGCGGCGCACATCGACATGACCGCGTCGCCGTCGACGATCTGGCCCTTTTCATCGACCAGGATCAGCCGGTCGGCGTCGCCGTCGAGCGCGATGCCCATGTGCGCGCCTCGTCGCACGACCTCGGCCCGCACGTGGTCGGGGTGCATCGCGCCGCAGTCTTTGTTGATGTTCGTGCCGTTCGGCTTCACCCCGATGGCCGTGACGTTGGCGCCGAGCTCGGCGAAGACCATCGGCGCGACGCGGTAGGCGGCGCCGTGCGCGGCGTCGACGACGACGCGGAGGCCGTCGAGCGTGAGATCCTGCGGGAAGGTGCGCTTCGCGAAGACGACGTATCGCCCGCGCGCGTCCTCCTGCTTCTCGGCGCGACCGATGCTCATCCCGTGCTTGGGCCCGAGCCCGTCGGCGAGCGCGAGCTTCTCGATTTCGTCCTCGGCCTCGTCGGGCAGCTTGAACCCGTCGGCGCCGAACACTTTGACGCCGTTGTCGTCGTACGGGTTGTGGCTCGCGCTGATGACGATGCCCGCGTCGGCGCGCATGTCGACCGTCAGGTGCGCGACCGCCGGCGTCGGCACCGGGCCGCACAAGATCACGCGCCCGCCCATCGCCGTGATGCCCGACGCGAGCGCCGTCTCGATCATGTAGCCCGAGAGGCGCGTGTCTTTTCCGATCAGGATCCGCGGCGCGTGGGCCTTGCCGCGCCCAGCCACGTGCGCGATCGCGCGCCCGACGCCGAGCAGCACCTCGGGCACCATCGGGTGCTCGTTGGCCTTGCCGCGAATTCCGTCCGTCCCGAAGAGTCGCTTTTGCATCAGGTGCGTGTGCTGTTTAGCACACGCGCACAGCCTCATCCGGCTTCGGCTAGTCTCGAAAGTTGATGAATTGCACGTCGAGCGGCAGACCCGCCGCGCGAACGAGCGCGATCACCTGCTGGAGATCGTCTCGGTTCTTGCCGCTCACGCGGACCTGCTCGTCCTGAATCGACGCCTGCACCTTGAGCTTGCTGTCCTTGATGCGCCGGACGATGTCCTTGGCGTGCTCCGTCTCGATGCCTTCTTTGATCGTGACGTTCATCCGCGCGCCCTTGCCGGCGGGCTCCACCTCGCCCACTTCGACGCTCTTCAGCGACACCTTGCGCTTCACGAGCTTGTCCTCGAGCACCTTCCAGGCTGCCTTGCAGCGGTCCTCGCTCGACGAACGGATCGCGACGCCGTCTTCGACCTTTTCGAGGGCGGTGTCGGTGTCCTTGAAGTCGAAGCGCTGCGCGATCTCTTTTTGGGCCTGGTTGAGGGCGTTGTCGACCTCGTTCCATTGCACCTTCGAGACGATGTCGAAGCTGGGCATGGCGCAATACCTAGCATGTAATACCCTCGAGCGATGAGGCTCGCGCTGCTCGGTTTGGCTCTCGTCGCGTGTGGCACGACGGACGCGGCCGGCGGCGACGCGTCGGTCGATTCGTCGGCGGACTCGCCGTTCGACGCGCCGGCGGACGCCGCTCCCGCGGACGCGACCGCCGACGCCGCGGCGGACGCACCTCAGCCGAGCGACGCGGGCGCGTGCGGGACGCGCACGGGAAAGCGCGGGCTCACGAGCCGGACGCTCACGATGACGACCGCGCCGACGACGCGCACGTACCTCGTGTACCTTCCCGCCACGCTCGATCCGTCGACGCCGGTGCCGCTCGTGGTCGTGCACCACGGCTACACCATGTCGGGCGCGTCGATGCAGGTCATCACGCAGTACGACGCGCTCGCCGACAGCGAGGGCATCGCGATCGCGTACCCGGACGGCGAGGGCGGCCCGAACTCGCTCGGCGCGCCGTGGAACGTCGGGGCGGGCAACTGTCCGAGCACGACGGGACCGGTGCCCGTCGCGACCGGGGACGACTTCGCCTTCGACGAGGCGATGCGCGCCGACGTCGAGCAAGACCAGTGCATCGACGAGAAGCACACGTTCGTGACCGGCTTCTCGATGGGCGCCTACTTTTCGCATCACATCGGCTGCATGCGGCCGGACTTCGCGCGCGCCGTCGCGCCGCACTCGGGCGGTACGCACGACCTCTCGACGTGCGCGCCCGGGCACGAGCCGGTCATCGTCTTCCACGGCGACTCCGACCCGGTCATCGCCGAGGCGTGCGACGACGCAGCCGTCGCTGCCTGGATCGCGAAGAACGGCTGCTCGTCGACCGCCGACGTCGTGAACGTCAGCGGCGGCGCGTGCAGCTACTACAAGAGCTGCCCCGCCGACGGACAAGTTGCATACTGCAAGTTCTCCGGCCTCGGCCACGCGTGGGCCGGCGGCGCCGCCGACGGCGGCATCTTCAGCAACCCGAATTACGCGAGCGCGACGCAGCTCGAGTGGGCGTTCTTCAAAAAATACGCGTGGTGACGCGAAATTGGGGGCGATCCGCACGCAGCGCCCGCACGGCGCGCCGAATCGCGTGGCGCGTCCGGCATCAGCGGCCGAGGGTCGAGCGCGAGGCGGTGACGCCGCCTCCGGCGCGGTGAAGAGCGCGGTTCAGGAACGGGACGAACGCCTTCGTCGCCTCGCTGTTGCCCGCGCTCGTCGGGTGGCTGTCGTGGTTTCCGGACGGGTAGACGAGCCTGTTCGATTGACCGTGCCCGGTGAGGACATCGAAGTAGTCGAACACGACCACGTTCGACGACGCGTAATGCGACAACCAGCCGTCGGGCGACGTCATCCAATCGTCGAATTCGCGGGCGAGGGCGCCGCTGTCGGGCCTCCGCGCGAGCGAGCGGAGCGCGTATTTCCATGCGGGCCTCGTAGAGTCGCCCGCGAGCGGCGGCGCCGTCACGTAGACGAAGAGCACGTCGGGGCGCTTCGCGAGCTCGGGCAAGAGCGCGTTCATCGTCGCGCGCGCGTTCGCGAGCGTGAGCTCCGGGCCGGCGGGATTTCCGGGCGCCGAGCCGCGTCCGACGAAGTCGTTGTTCGGGAAACACGATTTCGAACATGACGACCCGGTTCGCGCGTCCGCTCATGAGTCGATCGTTCTCTTCGACTGCGAGGATCTCCTCCATGTGGTCGCGAAACTTCGGGAGCCAATCGAACAAGTCGGTCTTCTCGCCAATCCTGCTCCCGTAGGAGGCTTCGTGGACGACGTAGTGGTTCTGGACGAGACGCGCGCGAAGGTCGCCGCCGTTCGGGTGTCGCCGGGCGATGCACGGCGCGCGCACGCCGTCCTCGCGTCCAGTCTCGGCGAGCCATTGACCGCCGCACGAATGGTGGATGAAGAGGAGATCGACCGACGCTGGGGGAGGCGCGTCGGAAAACGTGGAGAGATCGATCGTCTTTTTCGGTGCGCTCCCGGGCGCGGCGTCGCGCACCGGAAACATCGCGACGGCCGCCGCGACGACCGCGACGAACGCGAGCGCGAGCTTCGCGTGTCTCATGGCCGCGCCGCTTTCCGCGCGAGGACGACGCGGACGGCGCCTTCCCCGTCGGTGAGCTGCTCGATGACGTCGTAGCCCTTGGCGCGCGTGACGAGCATGTCCACCTGGCGTGCCTGGCCGAATCCGACCTCCAACGCGAGCCACCCGTGCGCTCTCAAATACGGGAGCGCTTCGTGGATGACGCGCTGGTGGCCCGTGAGGCCGTACGGCCCACCGTCGAAGGCCTCACGCGGCTCGAGGGTGAGGAGCGCGCTGCGGTCCGTCTCGAGGCGCAGCGTCGAAATGTAGGGCGGGTTGCACGCGATCAAGTCGATCGAGCCCTCGAGACTTCGTCCGTCGAGGGGCCCGAGGAGATCGCCTTGGAGGACCTCGACGCGCGATTCGAGGGACAAATGCGCGACGTTTGCGCGCGCATTCGCCACGGCATGGTCGGTGAGATCGGTTGCCCATACGCGCGTCGTCGGGACGCGCTCGGCGATCGCGCAAGCGAGGTTGCCGGTCCCGCAGCAGACGTCGACGACCCGCGCATCGCGTCGAAGCGCCACGAGCTTTTTTATGGCGATTCGAGCGAGCAGCTCCGTCTCCGCGCGCGGAACGAGCGTCTGCGGATGGCACAAAAGCTCGAGCCCAAAGAACGTCACACGCCCCGTCTCCCGCGCGCGGGCAACGTAATCGTCGGTCATGCAAGCAAGAGTGCATTGCGCGTGCCGAGATCAGCCGGAGACCACCGGCCCCGCAGCCGTGTTCTGCATCCGCGTCACGTAATTCGCGATGCGGCCGATCGTGTCGAGGTTCGCCGGGAGCATGTCTTGATCGGGGATGGCGATGCTGAACGTCTCCTCGAGGAAGGCGACCACTTCGAGCACGCCGGTCGAGTCGACGATGCCGCTCGCGATCAGCGGCGTGTCGTCGGCGAGGCTCGCCGTCTCGGGGACGTAGAAGTTGTCGACGATGAACGAGCGGATCTTTTGTTTGCTTTCCATGACTGCTTTGCCTCTCTCTAAATGAGCCCTGTCTTCTTGATTTTTCCCGTCGTCGTCTTCGGCAGATCGCCCGTGAGCTCGATGTGCTTCGGGACCATGAAGTCCTCGAGGCGCGCGCGGCACTCGCGCTCGATGTCCTTCGGACCGAGCGCCACGCCCTGCTCGAGCACGACGAATGCCTTGACGGCTTGTCCGAGGAGCGCGTCGGGGACGCCGATGACCGCGACCTCCTTCACGCCGGGGATGTCGGTGATGGCGTTCTCGACTTCCTTCGGCGCGACCTTCTCGCCGCGCGACTTGATGATGTCGTCCATCCGGCCGACGAAATAGAGGTAACCCTCGTCGTCGAGCTTGCAGAAGTCGCCCGTATAGAGCACGAGCTCGCCGGCGAGTGGGCCGGGGCGGAGCTTCTTCGCGGTCTCTTCGGGCTTCTCCCAGTAGCCGCGCATCACCGTCGCGCCGCGGATGACGAGCTGCCCGACCTCGCCCGGGCGGAGCCGCTCGTCGTTCTCGCCGACGATCCAGAGCTCGGTGTTGGGGATCGCGACGCCGACGCTCGCGGGTTTTCGATCGATGTCTTGGTGCGGCAAGTACGTGCAGCGCTTGCACTCGGTGAGGCCGTACATCGAGTAGATGCGCGCCTTCGGGAAGATGCCGCGGAGCATCGTGATGTGCTTCACGGGGAGCGCCGCTGCGGTGTTGGTGACGTATCGGATGCTCGAGAGGTCGAACGCGGAGAGCGATTTGAGCTCGGCGAGGATCGCGAAGATCGTCGGGACGCCCGGAAAACCGGTGACGCGCTCCTCGGCGATGCGATTGAGGACTTCGGCGGGGTAGGCGAAGGAGCGCTCGAGGACGAGGCGCGCGCCCATCTTGAACGCCATGATCATCTGGTAGAGGCCGTAATCGAACGCGAGCGGCAGAAGGCCGAGGATCACGTCGTCCTCGACGTTCTCGAGATACGTCGTGATCGACGTGGCGGCGGTGAGCATGTTGCGGTGCGTGAGCATCACGCCCTTCGCGTCGCCGGTGCTGCCGGACGTGTAGACGATCGCGGCGAGGTCGACGTCGAGGCAGCGGCGCGGTGGCGGCGACGCGCGGCGATCGACGACCGGCTCGACGACGATCGCGCGAAGGTGCTTCGAGCGCTCCACCGCGGGGCCGAAGACGGCCGCGAGACGCGGATCGGCGACGAGCGCGGCGGCGCGGCTGTCCTCGAGCAAGTACGCGAGCTTGTCGGTCTTCGTCTGCGGGTTCACGACGACCGGGACGGCGTTCGCCTTGAGGGCGGCCCAGAACGCGATCACGGCCTCGGCGCCGTTGTCGTGGAAGACGACGACGCGGTCGCCGCGCTCGACGCCGCGCTCCACGAGGACGTGCGCGAGCGCGTTCGCGCGCTCGTCGATCTCTGCGTAGGAGACGCGCTGGCCGCGGCTGACGAGCGCGATTTTCTCGGGTAGCCGGCGCGCGGACGCTTCGAGGAGATCGTGGAGGAGTGGGACTGCGGTGATCATGAGCCTCGGATGAATCGGCGATGGAGGAGCTGCGTCGAGAGGACGCCGACAATCGCCATGTTGTCGGCGTTGGAGAACTGCGCGGCGCCGTCCTTGCGGAGGCACCTTCGCGCAGAGCTTCGCGACGGCGCCGGGATCGAACACGCCGGCGTCTTCGACGGAGCTCTCGGAGAGCACGTCGCCGACCCAGTCGGGCGCGGTCGGGCCCCGAGAATGCGAGCGCGTCGGGCGCGCGGTAGGGCTGCTTCTTGCGGTGCGATGATCGCGTCGGGGACGAGGCCGCGCGCGGCGCGCTTCACGACGTGCTTCTCGTCGAGGACGCGGAGCTTGTAGGCGTCGGGGAGCGAGCACGCGAGCGCGACCACGTTCGCGTCGAGGAAGGGAAAGCGCCCCTCGACCGAGTGCGCCATGAGCATGCGGTCGCCCTGCGAGGACAGGATGTAGCCGGCAAGTAGCGTCCGCATCTCGACGTACTGGTCCTGCGCGAGGGGGACCAGCGCGTCGAGCTCGGGCGGCAAGGTCGAGACGAAGCGCGCGACGGCGTCGTGGTCCGCCGTAGCCGCGCGCATCTCCGTCGAGAACAAACGGCGTGAGCGCGCTCGTGGTGCGCCAGCGGAGCGCGTGGCCGAAGCCCGCGCTCTCGTGGCGGTCGAGGCCCATGCCCGAAGAACTCGCGCGCCATCGCCGTCTGCGCGACGGGAGATCGCGCGAGGTAGGGATAGAGCCGCTCGAGCAGGCGCGGGCGGAGCGTGGACGCCGGGTGGCGCGCCCAGAAGCGTCGCACCTTCGCTTCGCGGAAGAGATCGTAGCCGGCGAACATCTCGTCGGCGCCTTCGCCCGTGAGGACGACCTTGATGCCCTGCGTCGCGCACGAGCTTCGAGAGCAAGAAGAGCGGCGCGGGCGCCGTGCGGAGGACGGGCCGCTCGGTGTGCCAGACGACGTCGGGGAACACGTTCGCGATGTCGCGCGCGAGACGACGACCTCGCGGTGGATCGCTGCCGATGTGGTCTGCGGCGAGGCGCTGGTAGGAGGTCTCGTCGTACTCGGCGTCCTCGAAGCGGAGCGAGAACGTCGTGAGGCGACTCGCCCTTCGCGCGCTGTCCGAGCGCGGCGACGAGCGAGCTGTCCAGGCCGCCGGAGAGGTAGCTCCCGACGGGCACGTCGGCGCGCAGCATGCGCAGGCGCGTCGCCTCGTTCGAGCGCGTCGCGAACGGCGCGCGTGGCGTCGTCGATCGAGCCGCGGAAGCCTTCCTCTCGCTTCGACGGAAATCGCGGGAGCACAGGAGGCCGGACGTGGCGCTCGGCGTTCGCGCGCGAACGTGCGAACGCTGCCCGGGCTCGAGCTCGGCGAGCCCGCGAACACCGACTGCGGCGGGACGACGCGTCCAGAAGGTGAAGGTCTCGTCGAGTCCCGCGGGGTCGAGCGCGCGGGGGATCGACGCGTCGGCGGCGAAGATCGCCTTCACCTCGCTGGCGAAGAAGAGCGCGGCCGCCGTGCTCGCAGACGATAGATCGGCCGCACGCCGAGCGGATCGCGCGCGAGCACGAGCTCGCTCTTCGTCGCGTCCCAGAGCGCCGATCGCGAACTGCCCGTTGAACCGCGCGAACGCGTCGTGCGCCCCACTCTTCGTAGGCGTGGACGATGACCTCGGTGTCGCTCCGCGTCGGAAGCGGTGGCCGAGCGCGACGAGCTCTTCGCGGAGCTCGACGTAGTTGAAGATCTCGCCGTTGAACGCGACCCAGAGCGAGCCGTCTTCGTTCGAGAGCGGCTGCTGGCCCGTCGCGAGATTCGATGATCGACAGGCGCGTGTGCGCGAGGCCGGCGCGCGCGTCGCGGTACATCACGCCCGTCTCGTCCGGCCCGCGGTGCGCGAGCGCGCGCGCCATGCGCTCGAGCTCGTCGACGCCGCGGGCGAGGGCGCGCGTTCGTCGAGCGCGACGATGCCGGCGATGCCGCACATCTCTCAGCTCCCCGTCTCCTCGACGAGCAGCGGCCGCTCGTGGAGGTAGCGCGTCGCGCGTCGCTTGGCCTCGATGTCGCGGTAGATGCGCTCGACCTGCTCCGGCGCGAGATCGATCGACGCCGGCCACTTCGCTCGCGGGAATGCCACGCTCGTGGGCGTAGAGGCACAGGTCCATACGGTCGATAAGGCACGGCGAAGTAGAACTCCTCCTGCGTCTGCGGGAGCGAGTACGTGTCCGTCGTCGGCGGACGGCTCGTCGACCTCGGCGGGCACGCCGAGGTGCGCGGCGAGCGCGTAGACCTGCGTCTTGAAGAGGTGAGCGATCGGCTTCACGTCCGCCGCGCCGTCACCCTGCTTCACGAAGAAGCCCTGGTCGTACTCGAGCCGGTTAGGCGTGCCCGCGACCGCGAAGATGCAGCCGATCGGCGTGGTAGTACTCGATCATCTTGCGAACGCGCTGCTTGAAGTTCGTCGCGGCGACCAGCTGCACGATAAGCGCCGGGCGGCATGCGCGCGGTGCGCTCTTCGCCGTCCGGCGGGCGCACGGTGAGGTGCGAGACGTTGAGCCGATCGTGCTCGATGATGGACGGGAGCGTGACCTTGCACTTCCAGCCGTCGCCGTACTCGGGGAAGACGGCGCGAATTGCCTCGACTTGACGCGAGTAGCAGCCGAGCGCAGAGAGCGCGGGGCCGATGTCCTCGATGATCGTCGGGATGCCGAATCGATCGGCGACCAGCTGCCCGAGGCGTCAGCGCATCGCTCGACGAGTCGCGCTCGGGCATCAGGAGACCGAGCACCCGTTCTGCCCCGAAGGCCCGCACGGCAAGCGCGCCGACGACGGAGCTGTCCGCACCGCCAGAAAGACCGACGACGACGCCTTTGCGCCGAAGGGTGCCCTGCACTTGCGCGCGGAGCGTCCGCGCGATCCGCTCAGTTTCAGCCGCAGCATCGATTGCGAGTGCATCTTGGGTCAGCATGGGTCACCTGAATGTTCTGCGCGCCGTCGCAGAGGGTTCGCGCAGGCGACGAGCGATTGGCCGTTGCGCAGGCGGGCGTATCGAAAGGTCTCGATGGCACGTAAGGCGGCAATGCAAAGTGCGTACGCCGACCTTCGAGCGACGCGGGCGAAGCGCGTCGCGAGGAACGTGGCTTGCAAGCGAGCTGCGCGTGCTCACGCGTTGCCTGTCGTTTTTCGCGGATCGGGTGCGGATCCGTGGCGAAGGGACCGTGAGGGTCGGACGCGGCGTTCGGTTCGATACGGCGATTGCGCGCATCGAGCTGCACGCACTGCGCGGCGCCGAGATCGTGATCGGCGAGGACGTTTGCCTCGAGAGCGGCGTGTCCATCGAAGCGATGCGCTCGGTCCACATCGGCGCGCGAACGACGATCGGTGCGTTCTCGAAGATCCTCGACGGACACTTCCACGCGCTCGAGGGCGACCGTCACGCGCGGCCGACGCCGGCCGCGGTCGTCGTCGAAGAAGACGTATTCATCGGTCCGCGCGTGCTGCTCTTGCCGCGCGCTCACATCGGGCGCGGCTCGGTCGTGCGCGCGGGCACGGTCGTGACGCGCCGCTTTCCGCCCGGCGTCGTCCTCGGTGGGGCGCGCGCCTCCGCGCGCGGTCGCGTGTCGGAGGGCCGATGACGCGCATGGTGGACGTCGCGTCGCGTGGCGTGGGCCTGCTCCGCGCGCGCGTCTTGCTGCGGGGCTGCACGCTCGGCCGGCGCGTGTACGCGGACGGGTACGTGCACGTCGAACCGAAAGGAGACGTACGCATCGGCGACCGCGTGCAGTTCATCTCGGGCATCGTGCCGGCGTCGATCGTCTGCGACGTCGGCGCCGAGATCGTCATCGGTGCGAACACGCTCTTCAACTACGGCGCGTCGCTCCGCGCGTCGCGCAGCATCCGAATCGGCGCGCGCTGCATGATCGCGTCGTTCGCGTCGATTCGCGATTGGGACGGCGATCGCAGGGCTCCCGTGATCATCGGCGACGACGTGTGGATCGCGCACGGCGGGATGATCGAGCCCGGCGTCACGATCGGCGAAGGCAGCGTCATCTCCGCGGGCGCGGTCGTGTGGACCGACGTCCCGCCGCGCAGCGTCGCGATCGGAAACCCCGCGACGACGATCCCCATCGCCGCGATGCGCGCGGGTTGAACGCGAACGCGGCACGCGACGCGGCTGGACGCGGGAGATCGACGCCGGCCCGTGGGGCGGCGTTGCGTCCGATTCGCGCACACGCACGCGACCTCGCCGGCGCGCTCGATTGGGGTGCCGAGATGGGAGGGCCTTCGCTGGTGCGCCAGCCTCGGAGGCGAAGCGCCGCCGCCGCTGATCTTCGCGCCCACCGACTCGCCCCTCGGAAACGAGGTTGGATTCGACGTCCGCGGCGTTGCGGCCGCCGACGGGCGCGTCGTCGTGCGTCCGATCCTCTCCCCCGAGATCGGCGTGGTCGCCGTCGCGCGCGAACCCGGTCGCGCTCGGCTTCGAGCCGATTCGAATCGGCTCCGGTGTAATGGAAGCAGGCACCGCGATCACGCTGCGCGGGGCGCGCTGAGCCTGTCACCGCGACGGTGGCCAGCCCATGTCTTCGAGGACGTTTTCGCTCAGCGCGCTGTTCCTCGCCCATCGATTCGTTCCCGCTAGAGACGCAGCACCTCGGGTCGCTCGAGGAGCTCCTGGCGCGACGCGCACGCAAGCCCCCGATCGCGCGCCCACTTCTCCAGAGCGGCGAACGACGGGACGAGCAGCGCGGTGACGTAGTTGCGGCGGTCGCCGATCACCGTGGCCTGTTCGATGAAGGAATCGGTGCCGAGGTCCGACTCGATGTGTTGCGGCGCGACGTACTTGCCACCGGAGGTCTTCATCAGGTCCTTCAGCCGTTCGGTGATCGTGATCGTGCCGTCTGCGTCCACGACGCCCGCGTCCCCGGTTCGGAGCCAACCGTCGACGAACGCCGCGGCCGTCTCCGCGGGCTTCTTGTAGTAGGGCCTCGAGGTGCGCGGTGCGCGCGGCGGTCCACGCCTCCACGCGCGGACGAAGATCGGTCAACACGAAGCGAGGCACTGGTAGTCCGCTCAGCAGAGCGCCTTCGCGAGGATGCGCGCCGGCCCGCCCGCGCCGGCGCCCAGGTCGAGCAGCTCGGTGGCTGGCTCCCTTTTCGTAGACCTGCGCTTCGTCGGGCACCGCCAGCTTCGCAGCATCACGGGCGCCGACGCTGGTGCGCGCGGGGGCCAACGACACGTTGCTGCGGTTCGTGCGGTCGTGATGGCCAGCGGTATGCTCGCGCCGTGACGTCGCGGTGGCCTCGCTTGCGGCTCTTCGAGTTCAACGATCTGGCCGGCGTTCCCCCGGCCGTGCGCGACACCATCGTCGAGTCGCTGTCGCGCACGCTCGACTGGGGCCACATGCTCGACGGGCTCGTGGCGCCCTTCGCAGAGTTCGTTGCGGAGTCGGGTGCCAAAGAGGGGAGAAGAAGTAACGCCGGCCGCGAGGGCCGTCGTCAACGCGATCGGTTGCGCGGTGACCGTGTATTTTGCCGTCCGGGAGTGGGGGCCGGCTCGTCTTTGGGCTTTCCCGTGAGCTCTTGCCCACGATGCTCGGCTTTGCTCGCGAGCTCCTTTGCGCCGTGGATGACCTTCTCGGCCTTCTCCTGCACCGAGTGAACGACCTTCGTGAGGAGCTCCTTGGTGGTGTGGCTGGCCTTCTCGGCGGTCTCCTGAATGCGGTGCTCGCCCTTGGCCGTCGTCTTCGCGACCTTTTTCTCCGCGCCGGTTGCGACGTCGTTCGCCTTGCTGGCGATCTCGGAGACTTTGGCGCCGGCCTTCGCGGTCAAGTCCTTGGCCTTGGCCGCGACGTCATCGATCTTTGCGTTGATGTTTTTCGTTTCCATGATGTGTATTGCTCAGCATCAGGTGTGCCCAGCGCGCGCGCGCAGCGCGTGCGCCTCGACGACGCGGCGGTTGGCACCCGCATTGCTCGTCTCGAGGTCGTGGACGCAGTCGCTGAACCGTCGACGAAGCTCGCGAAGCTGAAGCTGAAGCTCGACCACAACCTCGAGCGAGGCCTCGCCAACGTCGTCGAGAAGAGCCTGCGGTTCGCGCGCTCGGAGCTCAGGAGCCGGATCGTCTTCCGCGACGCCACCCGCGTGGGCATCGGCGTGCGAATGCTCGGAAGGTCACCTCGGCTCCACAACGACGGAGGGACGTTCATCCTCGGAGACGAAGTGATGTTCGACGCTCCGATCACGCCGATCTACCTCGACGTGAAGCCGAACGCGCTGCTGCGCATCGGAGACTCTGCGTACATCAACGACGGCGTCTGGTTCGGCTGTACCGAGCGGATCACCATTGGTGACCGCGCGCTCATCGGCCCTGGAGTGCGCTTCTTCGACAATCCGTACCACGGCTTGTACGAACGCCGCGTGCGGCCGCCCTCGCGGCCGATCACGATTGCCGACGACGTGTGGATTGCGTCCGACGCGATCATTCTGCCCGGCGTGACGATTGGCGACGGGGCCATCGTCGGCGCTCACGCGGTCGTGGTGGCCGACGTCGCGGCCTTCACGGTCGTCGCCGGCAACCCCGCGCGGGCCGTTCGATCCCTCGACCCGAAGCGCTTCGCCTAGCTCGCCGACGACGACGGGTGAACGGTCTCGCGGGCCCTCAGCGATGCTCCTCGTGCCTGTCTTCGTGCCTCTCACGCTTCTCGTCGCGGCGATCTTCGTGGCGCGGCCCTCCGCGATGCTCTTCGATGCGCACGTCCACGCCTCGTCCGCGGTGGCCCCAACAGCCGACAGACCCAACCAGGACGGAGGCAACCAAACCGAACGCGAGAAGTCGTTTCATGCCTTCGCTGAGCAGCAATCAAGGTGCCAGCTCCAAAGACAGCGCAAGCAGCGACCGCGAGAACGACGCGCTCCGAAATGCGCGAGCAGCCGCACTTCCTGCACACCGGCGTGCGCGCCGTGACCGGCCCGCGTCCCTCGTGGAAGCCGGGCCGACGTAGAGCCAGGCGTGGAAGCTGAGCAGGCCGCGGCAGCGCCGCCGGAGGCGACGGCGGCTGCCGCAGCGAGCGTCGTCTTCACGAACGCGCGGGCGGAAGCCGGGCGTTTCTCCTTCGCGATTTACGGAGCCGACCGGAAACTCGCCAAGAGCGCGTACCAGCTCGTGCCTTGTTGGTTGTTCTTGGAGTCGGCGAATTGGTAGGAACCGTTCGGCCCGTCCGCGTTCATGTCGGGCCAGAGCGCAACGTCGCGGATTCCGTAGGCCTGAGTCGCCTTCACCGAGTCCGCGGCGACCGGGTTGTTGCCGAGGTTCGAGCTCGGGTTCGCGTTGTAGCCGATGCTGATGTTCGCGTTGGGCACGTAGACGCACATGAGGTCGAGCACGCTCATGAAGTCGGGGCCGCAGTTCTGCGGATCCGGGAGCGACGCCGGGCACGACGTGGACGGCGTGCCGAGTTGGTTCGCGTACGCCTCGACGATGGCGAGGTCGACGTTCGCGCCGATGGCCTGGAGGTCGACGACGCCCGTACCGCCGGAGCAATACGTCTGCTTGATGTACCAAGTGCCGAGGTCGAACGAGAGTTGCATGCCGTGGGCGTGCAGCGCCGTCTTGAACGCGCCGAGGAACGACTCGAGCGCGGCCCCGTACGTCGCGTATGGCGTTTGGGCGGTGTCGACTTCCCAGTCGATGTTGTAGCCGTCGTAGCCCTTTGCCACGGCCTCGTTCACCATCGACGTGATGAACGCGCTCTGCGTCCCCGCCGGCGAGTCCGTGATGACGTTGTGGATGCCCTGATCGGTTCCGCCGTTGCCGGCACCGGCGAAAATCAGCGGCACGACCTTCATGCCCATCGCGTGGACCTGCTGCGCGATCTGGGTGGAGGTGAGCCCGCTGAAGCTGTCGGTCGCGGTGTTCCAAAACTGCGGCGTGCCCGAGGTGTAGTCGTAGTTCATCTGATAGAGCGCGGGGCTCACGTGCGTGAAGCTCGCCGAGTTCGCGGCGACGGCGTTGAGCGAGTTGGCGTAGTCGACCCACACCCAGACGAGCGACTGCTTCGCGGCGGCGTTGCCGTTGCCGTCGTTGCCGTTCGTCGTCGTGCCGGCGTCACTCGTCGGGGTCGCGGCGTCCTCGCCGGGGCTCGTCGTCGCGCTCGCGTCGCCGCCGGTCGGCGGCTTCGCACCGGGCTGCTGGCCGACGGTGCCGTCCGTGGACGGCGATTGCGCTTGGTCGCCGCTCGACGAGCTCCCACCGAGCGAACCGGTGCCGGACGACGAGCACGCGAGCACGAAAGCCAAGCCAAGCGACGTCACGCAGATTTGAAAACGCATTTACTTCCTCCGCGTCGACGCTGTGCGCCGAGGCGGGCGGGACTCTCGCCCGGTGTTGCAAGTCGCGTCAACTCCGATGCGACATCACCTCTTCTGTAATGTCGTTATGACTTGCGCGCGGTACGTTTCATATTAAGGACTCATGCATACGCCGCGAGTCGCCGCGCGATCCGCAAGATCGCGCTCGTGCGTCGCGACGAGCACGAGCAGAAGCGGGTCGCCCACGAATGCCGAGAAGTGGGCGGGATACGCGGCAGCTCGTCCGCGCATACGCGATGATCGTGCGGCGCTACCAGCCGCTACAATCGCAGAGATCCGGCTGGGTCGTCGGGTCCTGGATCAAACTGCTCTGAAAGTCGTAGCTGTAGCTGGCGCAGGTCAACCCACCGCCGGAGTCCCCGAGCGATACGGGATGGCAGTAGGTGCCGCACACGCCGCCCGCACAACATACGCAATCCATGGTGATGGCGACGTCGTCGATGCCGCCTGCGCCGCCCGCCTCGAGGAGGCAGTCGGTGGGGAACCCTCGCGAGGCCGCCGAGCCGCCGAGCGTGGCGGGTGCGCAGTTGGTGATGAGCTCCTTATCGTACGATTGGCCGACGGCCCAATACAGCATGTACGCCTCGCACGAGCCCACGACGATGTGCTGGCGATTCGCGAGTTGACCCGTGTCGGGAGCGAGCATGAGGTTCGCAGTGCCGGCCTGAAGCATCGTCGGATCGACGCAGAAGGGAGGCAACGACGAGTCGCTCCCACCGTCGCCGGCGCCCGAGTTGTTCGTGCTACACGCGCCTGCGAGCGTGAGCGAAGCAGCTCCCAGTAGCAAGAATGCCGGCGAGTACCGCGTATGCATGAGCACGTCCTATCACGTTCGCGCCCCGGCTCCGCGCGTCGCAGGGCCGCCCGACGTCTCGGTCCTTTGATTTTGGGTCTCTCTTCCTGTTCATTCCTTTCGTTCACGACCGGTGCGTGAAGAGCAGGGCGCCGCGGTCGAACGTCCACATCTCGCCGGGCTTTCCCGTCGTCCACACCTCGTCGCGCGTGAGCGGGGTCGTCGCGATCACGGCGACGCGGTCGCGCGGGGTCGTCACCTTGGAGAAGTCGATGCGGAGATCGTCGTCGGCGAGCGTCGCTTTGCCGAAGGGCGCCTTGCGGACGATGTACGCGAGCTTCGTCGCGCAGCGCGCGAAGAGGTGGCGCCCGTCGCCGAGGAGGAAGTTGAACGTGCCGCCCTCGCCGAGCGCGCCGCCGATGTCGGCGACCGCCGCGGCGAGCTCGCTTGGCCGCGGATAACGCGAAAAACGCCGCGCGAGGCGATCGAGGAGGATGCAGAATGCGTGCTCGCTGTCGGTCGTGCCGATCGGGTGGAAGCGCCCGAGCGCGTGACGTCGCACGCGGCGGAGCGTGCCGTTGTGCGCGAAGACGAACGGCCGGCCCCAGAGCTCGCGCACGAACGGGTGCGTGTTCTCGAGCGCGATCTTGCCGCGCGTGCGGCGCCGCACGTGGGCGATCGCGAGGAGCGTCTTGATCGGGTTCTCGCGGACGAAGCGCGCGAGCGGCGAGCGCGCCGCCGCGGTCGGCTCGAGGAAGGTGCGCACGCCGCGCCCGTCGTAGAGCGCGAGGCCCCAGCCGTCGGCGTGCGGCCCCTTCAGGCCGCCGCGCAGCGCGAGCGCCGAGAACGAGAACACGATGTCCGTCGGGACGTTGCACTCCATGCCGAGCAGCTCGCACATCGCTCATTCACCTCGCGCGGGGCTCTTTCGATCCGCAACGAGCGCTTCGACGGCTTTCGCGAGGCTCGGAAAGACGTTCGCCGGTTGATCGTGCAGCGTCGAGCTCGTCATGATTCGCGTCCGGACGAGGCCGCTTCCTTTGTACCGATACGCGCGGCGCGCGTACGCCGCGAACATGCGGAGCCGCTCGTCGTCGTACGCCGCGACCGCCGCGGGCCGCACGACGAGCTCGCCGAGGTCGACGATGATGTCCACCTTTCGACCGAGCTTGGCCATCTCGCGATCGATCTCCTTGGCGAACGCGACGACGTCCGCCTTCGTCTCGAGCACGACGGGCAAGTATTGGATGTGCGCATACCGCAGCCCCTCGTCGAACGTCACTGTCGCGTACCGCGCCATCGCCGGATGATAACGGATTCGATGGGGCGATCGTCACTGCGCGGGAGGCGGAGGCGGAGGCGGCGGAGACGTGGGCGTGGGCGTGGGCGTGGGCGTGGGCGTGGGCGTGGGCGTCGGCTGCACCGCCGGGGGCGGGGGCGGCGGGGGCGCGGTCTCGTATTGATCGGAGCTACCGAAGAGGAACCCGATGCCGCCTTGGAAAATCATCCCGCCGAACGAGCTCGACCCGACGTCGTTCGCGCTCGCGAAGACAGGCACGCCGAACGCGAACTCCGGCAAGATGCGCACCGACGCCGATGCCCGAATCGCGAACCCCAGCGAGCCGCCGACGTAGAGCAAGTCCGCGGTGCCGCTCCCGCTGGTGCCGCCGCTCCCGCCGGAGCTGACCGCGCCGAAGAGCACTTGGTCGACGACGCGCGGGCCGAGCACGAGCTCGTGGCCGCCGATGTCGATGCCGAACAAAACGGGAAGCTGCGCGGTGAGCACGGCGACGAACGAGCTCGAGCTGCTGCTCCCGGTGCCGGCGCTCGCCCCGTAGCCGATGAAGCCGACCTGCGGCGCGAGCGAGAGGTCGAAGCCGCGCTCCATCGTCGGCGAGCGCACGAGGCCGAATTTGCTCTCGATCGTGATGCCGTTGAAGCCGAGCTTGCCGCCGAGCTCCACGTTGTCGGTCACGCCGTAGCGCACGCCGCCCTCGAGGAACGGATAACCGACGCCGACGCTGGTGCTACTGCTCGTCGCGACGGCTCCTCCGCCGCTCGGCGCCACCCATCCTTGCACCGCTCCGTGGTTGAGCGTTCGCGCCAGCCCGAACGTCGAGAACGAGGCGCACCCCGTGAGCGGCGCCACCGACACAAGAAGAGCCAAGCCCAATCGATTCATCATTTGGCACACGCCTCCAGATCGGCAGCTTACCAAGACGCAGGGGAGTGGGCGATCGCTTCACGCGGATGGTCACCGCGCTCGTCCGCCTTTGCGGGCGCGGGCCGGCGGCTCCTTGGGTGGCGACACGAGCTTTCGAAGCTCCGCGGCGGTCGGAAAGCGGATGCGGCCGGCGCGCACGTCCGCCGCGGCGCGCCGCAGCCAAGCGACCTCGGCGCGCGCGACCGCGGCGAGGTACTCCGACTCGAGCAAGAAGACGCGCGGGATCCCGGGGTGCGGCTCTTCGAGCTGGGCGAGGCGCGGCGCGAGCGCTTCGGCGCGAGCCTCGAGCAGCCGCGCGAGCTCGGCGGGCGTGAACGTCGGAATCGAGCAGCGAGAGCGCCGCCGGGAAATCCGGGAACTCGCGCGCGGGCGTCGAGAGCACGGTTCGCAGCCAGCCGTGGAGCGTCCGCCGGCCCTCCGGCGTCGCCTCGTAGACCGTGCGCTCCGGCCGGCGCTCCTCGCGCTCGGTCTCGCGCGCGGCGATGAGCCCCGCGCGCCTGAGCGAGCTGATCGTCTGGTAGACGCTGTTTCGCTGCGCGACGTTCGCGACGAGATCCTTGCCGCGCTCCTCGATGAGCGTCTGCATCCGATAGGGGTGCATCGGCTCCTCGCAGACGAGCGAGAGGACGACCATCGACAGTGGCGAGCGCGGTCGCGCGGGCCCTTTCATCGACCGCGAACCTAGCACCCCCGCTTGACGCCCGATGAATAGTCATTATATGATTGATCACACCATGAATACTACGACGCACCCGAAAAAGGCCTACAAGGGACCGGCGATGGAGGGTTTCATCGCCCGCTGGTACGCGAAGAACACCGAGGGCGGAGGCCGGCAAGAGGCGTGCGCCGCCGAGCTCGCGAGCGCGCTGCGGCCCGGCGCGCGGGTGCTCGAGGTTGCGCCCGGGCCCGGCTACCTCGCCATCGCGCTCGCCAAGCGGGGCGATCTGCGCGTCTGCGGGGTCGACGTGAGCGCGACGTTCGTCGGCATCGCCACCGACAAGGCGCGCGAGGCGGGCGTCGCCGTGGAGTTTCGCCAAGGCAACGCGTCGGCGATGCCGTACGAGGACGGCTCGTTCGACTTCGTCGTCTGCCGGGCGGCGTTCAAGAACTTCAGCGATCCGCTCGGCGCGCTCGACGAGATCCACCGCGTCCTAGCGCCCGGCGGCGCCGCGTCGATCCAGGACCTGCGGAAGGAGGCGTCGCTCGAGGACATCGACGCCGAGGTCGCGACGATGAACCTCGGCGCGCTGAGCGCCCTCTGGACGCGGCTGACGTTTCGCACGTTCCTCTTGAAGAACGCCTACACCGAGGACGCGATGCGCGATCTCGTCGCGCGGAGCCGCTTCGGCCGCGGCGAGCTGCGCGCGGACGGCATCGGGTTCGATCTCAGGCTCGCTCGCTGACGCTCACAGCGCGATGGGCGGGTCGCGCGGGAAATCGAGCAAGAGCGCGCGGAGCTCGCCGATGACGTTGATCGAGCCGCAGGCGACGACGTAGGGGGCGCTCCGGCGGGCGAGGTCGTAGGCCTCGGCGACGGTCTCGACGACCGCGCCCGGGTGGCGAGCGGCCATCTCGCGCGGATCGGTCGCGGCGCGGCCCTTCGGCGTCACGTAGAAGCGGTGTGCGGCGCGTGGCGCGAGCGCGTCGAGCATCTCGGGCCATGCCTTGTCGGCGAGCGTGCCGAAGACGAGCGACGTCGCGGTCGGATCGGCAGGAGCGAGGAACGCCGCGAGCGCCTTCGCGCCGTCGGGGTTGTGCGCCGCGTCGAGGAGCACGGTCGTATTGCCGGCGAGGAGCGTCTCGAGGCGCCCAGGCCATTCGACGTTCGCGATGCCTCGCGCGCACGCCTCCACCGTCGCGCCGGTGCGGCGGCCGAGCACGTACGCGATGCGCGCGTTCTCGCGCTGGTGCGCGCCGGCGAGGCCGATGGTTGCATGATGCAACCATTCGTCCGCCTCGCCGTCGTCCTCGGCCATGCTCACGGTCGCGCCCGCCGCGCGCGCGGTCTCTTCGATCGCCGCGCGCACCGGCGGGCTGCACGGGCCGAGCACGAGGTCGAGCCCGGGCTTCGCAATCGCCGCCTTTTCTCGGGCGATCGCCTCGACGGTGTCGCCGAGCAGCTGCGTGTGATCGAGCGCGATGCGCGTGATCGCCGCGGCCTTCGGCGAGCGGATGACGTTGGTCGCGTCGAGGCGTCCGCCGAGCCCGACCTCGATCACCCCGAGCTCGACCCGCGCCGCGCGGAGCGCGAGGAACCCCGCGAGCGTCGCGGTCTCGAAGAAGCTCAGCGACTCGTGCGCCAGCGCGCGCGCGAGGTGCTCGTCGAGCGCCGCGTCGTCAATCGGGCGGCCGTCGACGCGGAGGCGCTCGGCGAAGCGGCACAGGTGCGGCGAGGTGTAGAGGCCGGTGCGAAGACCGGCCTCGCGCGCGATGCGCTCGACCATGGCGCTCACCGAGCCCTTGCCGTTCGTGCCCGCGACGTGGACGGTCGCGAACGCGTCTTGCGGATCTCCTTCTTCGGCGCACGCGCGCATCATCGGCTCGAGACCGAGGCGCATGCCCATCGGCGCGCGCGCGTAGAGCGCTTGGATCGGGGTCACGGAAGTCGGGGAGTCGACGGATCCGGCGGCGAGGCCGGCCCGGTGCGCGCGAGCAGCGACACGACGCGCGCGATCTCGGCGCGCATGTCGAGTCGGCTCGTGATGCAGTCGATCATGCCGTGCGTGAGCAAGAACTCGCTGCGCTGGAATCCCTCGGGGAGCTTCTGCCGGATCGTCGTCTCGATGACGCGCGGCCCCGCGAAGCCGATGAGCGCCTTCGGCTCGGCCATGTTCACGTCGCCGAGGAGCGCGAAGCTCGCCGCGACGCCGCCGGTCGTCGGGTGAAGGAGCACGCTGACGAAGGGAAGGGACGCCGCGCGGTGACGCTCGAGCGCGGCGACGGTCTTGGCCATCTGCATGAGGCTCAAGATGCCCTCTTGCATGCGCGCGCCGCCGGAGGCTTGGAGCAAGACGACCGGGAGCTTCTGCGCGGTGCCGCGCTCGAAGAGCCGCGTGATCTTCTCGCCGACGACCGAGCCCATCGACCCGCCCATGAACGCGAAGAGGAAGGCTCCGTAGGCGATCGGGATTCCCTCGATCGCGCCGCGGCCGATTTCGATCGCCTCCTCGGCGCCCGAGCTGCGCTGCGCCGAGGCGACGCGCTCGCCGTACGTCTTTCCGTCGGTGAAGCCGAGCGGGTCGAGCGGGCGGAGGTGCGCGTCCCACGTCTCGAGCGCGCCGTCGTCGAGCAAGAGCTCGCGCCAGCGCGGCCGCGGCGAGGCGATGGTGCTGCCCGCACTCGGGGCAAACCTCGAAGTTCTCGGCGAACGCCTCGGCCGTCAGCGTCGCGCCGCAGCCGTCGCACTTCCTGAAGACGCCCTTGCCGACGCTCCGCTTCTGGCTCGCGTCCGTCGTCGCCTGCTTTTTCTGGGGCCAGACCATCCGAGATGGCGCTTTCCATAGCACGACGGCCGCCCCCGGAAGAGCGGAACGCAACCCGCCGCTCCCGGCGTCCTCCCCCGCGCTCCCCCGCTTCCCCCCCCCAAAAAATCCTTCTCCCTCTCTCCCTTCTGATCTTCTGACCTTCCTGTTGCTCTCTCTCTCTCTCCCTCTTCACTTCACGGCGCGTAAGAGCGACGGCGGAGGCGCCGACACGACGGCCCGGTCGCGCCCCTGCTCCTTGGCCGCGTACATCGCGACGTCGGCGCGCCGCTGCAGCGCCTCGGCCGACTCCTTGAAGTCCCAGCAGGCGACGCCGATCGAGACCGTCTGCCGGACGTGCTTGCCGCCGCCGACGTCGAGCTCGCCGCCGCCAAGTTGCGCCGGATGCGCTCCGCGGTGTTGCGCGCCTGCTCGAGCGCGGTCGCCGGCATGAGGAGCACGAACTCTTCGCCGCCGCGGCGGATG
Source organism: uncultured delta proteobacterium (assembly GCA_963731595.1). Classification (GTDB taxonomy): domain Bacteria; phylum Myxococcota_A; class Polyangia; order Polyangiales; family Polyangiaceae; genus DASXHD01. Next base: position 182,282 of record CAVSWE010000006.1, on the reverse strand, counting down.
AAGACGTCGACGCGCCGCACGATCGAGCGCACGCGATCGGCGAAGAGCCGCAGCACCATGTCGCCGGCGTCGTGCCCGTGCTGATCGTTGACGAGCTTGAAGTGGTCGAGGTCGAGGAGCAGCATCGCGAGCGGCTGGCCGGAGCGTCGCGCGCGCTCGATCTCTTCGTTCACGCGCGGCGAGAGGTAGCGCTGGTTGTACGCGAGCGTGAGATCGTCGGTCATCGCCGAGGCGGCGCAGCCGCGCGCGCTGGATCGGCGGCGCGCGAGCAATTCGCGAGCAGGCGCGCGAGGAGCTGTCGGTCGTCGAAACGCGCGCCGCTCCGGCGACGACACCGAGAGGACGCCGATCGTCTGCCCCCTCCGAGATGAGCGGCTCGGCGACCATCGACGGATCGCGAACCCCTGCCCCGTGAGCGCGGCGAAGCGCGGATCCTTGCGACGTCGACGATGCAGACCGACTCCTTGTACTCGAGGACCCAACCGGAGATCACGCCTTGCCCCGGCGAGCGGCATCGGCTTGTGCTGTTCCCGGTGCCGGAGCGCGCGCCGGCGAGCAGCTCGCTGCGCGATCCGTCGAGCAGCCGGATCGAACGTGGTTCGCCGGGCAAGACGGAGCGCCGCGTCGGTGACGGCGCGCAGCGCCTCCTCGAGCGGCCGGCCCTCGGTCAGCATCGCGGTGAGCGCGAGCAGCGCGCCCATCGCGTCGCGCGGCTTTCGACGCGGCGCCGCGCGCGTGCGCTTGCTCTTGGACGGCATGACGCGCGCAGTATACGTGGGATCACGTCATGATGGAGTCGGACGCGGCGATCGTCGGAGGTGGGGTGGTCGGTCTCGCCTGCGCGGCCGCGCTGGCGCGCGCCGGCAAGAGCGCCGTCCTGCTCGAGCGACATCGCGGCCTCGGAACCGTGACGACCTCGCGAAGCTCGGAGGTGATCCACGCGGGGCTCTACTACCGGCCCGGCTCGCTCAAGGCGACGACGTGCGTGCGCGGCGCCGCGCTTCTCTACGCGTGGTGCGCGTCGCGAAGCGTCCCGCACGCGCGCTGCGGAAAAATCGTCGTCGCCGCGACCGACGCGGAGACGCCCGCGCTCGAAGCGCTCGCCGACATGGCGCGCGCGAACGGCGCGACGGTCGAGCTCGTCGGCGGCGACCGCGTGGCGGAGCTCGAGCCCAACGTGCGCGCCGCGGCGGGCCTCGTCTCCCCGGCGACGGGGATCGTCGACTCGCACGCGCTCGTCGCGAGCCTCGCCGCCGAATTCGAGTCGCACGGCGGCGTGATCGCACGCGGGCGCCGCGTCGTCGCCGTCGAGCCCGACGCGACGCTCGTCTGCGACGGCCCGGTCGGCCTCGAGCGCGTGCGCGCCGCGCGCGTCGTCAACGCGGCGGGCCTCTGGGCGGACGGAATCGCCGCGATGTTCGGCGTCGCGCTCCCGCAGCGCTTCGTGAAGGGCAGCTACTTCCGCGTGAAGCGACCGCTCGTGCGCGCGCTCGTCTACCCCGTGCCGCCGGCCGACGGGATGAGCCTCGGCGTCCACGCGACGATCAATCTCGCGGGCCACGTGCGCCTCGGGCCGGACGCCCAAGCGGCGAGCTCGCGCGAGGACTACGACGTCGACGAAGCGCGCGCCGGCGCGTTCTTCGCCTCGGCGTCGCGATGGTTGCAGAATCTCCGCATCGAGGATCTCGCGCCCGACACCGCGGGCGTCCGGCCGAAGGTCGCGAGCGGCGATTTCGAGATCCGCTCCGAAGGAGCCGCCGTTCACCTCGCCGGCATCGAGTCGCCCGGCCTCACGGCGGCGCTCGCGATCGGCGAGCGCGTGGCTATGCTTCTCTCATGAGCACGCCTTACCGCGCGGGAGGACCCAGCGGCCTGCGCTGCACGAGCTGCGGCGCCGAACGCTCGCCGGACGCGCGCGCGTGCCCGCAGTGCGGCGCCGAGGTGCCCGCGGTCCGCTGCGCCGAGTGCCTGACGCTCAACGCCGTCGGCGAGAGCGCGTGTCGCCAGTGCGGCGCCAATCTCGGCCTCGAGCCCGAGCCCGAGCCGACGCGCTACCTCTGTCCGCGCGGATGCGGCGGGCTCGTCGTCGCGTGGGACGTCGACGAGTGCGAGCGCTGCGGCGGCATCTTCATCTCCAACGCGTCGCTCGCCGCGCTCGTGACGCGCCACAGGCCGCACGACGCCGAGCGCCGAGCGTCAATCGTCCCGCCCCGGCCCGCGCCCGACGCGGTGACGTACCTACCGTGCCCCGTGTGCAACGCGCGAATGAACCGCACCGTGTTCGGCAAGAGCTCGGGCGTCATCGTCGACGTCTGCAAGGCGCACGGCACCTGGTTCGACGCGCGCGAGCTCACCGCGTCGCTCGCGTTCGTGCAGCGCGGCGGCATCGAGCTCGTCGAGAAGCGCGAGCGCGAGCGCCGCGAGTCCGAGGCGCGCCGCGCCGCGCTCGAAGGCCGCCTGCAGCAGCTCGACGCGCTCAATCGTCCGCTCATGCCCGGCGTCTCGCGCCTGCTCGACCCGGGCGGCCCGAGCGGCGCCGACTCGCTCGCAGGGCTCATCGACATCTTGTTGTCACTGTAACGTCACGTTGCACGTAGCTTGGTAGCATGTTACCAAGTTGCCATGGCAACCACGAAGGGCAAGCGCACCGTCGAGCGAATCCAGACCGGCGTGCGCATGGAGAAGCGGATCTTCGGCGTGCTCAAGGCCGTCGCCGACCTGCACGGCATCTCGCTCGGCAATCTGCTCGAGGGGCTCGCCCTCCACGCGTTCGACGGCAAGCTCCCGTTCGGGCCGGACGCGCGCAAGAAGATCGGCTCGCTGCGCGAAGCGTTCGGCCTCGATCTTCGGGCCGAGGACAGCCACATGCTCAAAGAGAAGAAGGCGCCGCGATGATGACGGCGCACGCCGCCCCGAGCGACAATCTCGTCGCGCGCTTCGAGGCGTGCACGCTTCCGCCGTACGCGTTCGGGCACCGCGAGCACCTCTACGTCGCGTGGACGTACCTGCGCGCCGCGCCGTTCGAGGACGCCGCGCCGCGCTTCGTGCGCAACCTGAAGCGCTTCGCCGCGCGTCACGGCGCGCAGGGCAAGTACCACGCGACCGTGACCTGGGCGCTCTTGATGCTCGTGGCCGAGGCGCTCGAGGAGCACCCGGCGCTCTCGTTCGACGCGCTCCTCGCCGCGTGGCCCGAGCTCCTCGAGGCGCGCGCGACGCTCCGCGCGCTCTACGCGAAGGACGTCCTCGAGTCCGAGCGCGCGCGCCGCGTGCCGCTCGTCGCGCGCTGACCGCTACTCGCCGTCGTCGTGATAGAGCGGCTCTCGCTCCGCGCAGAAGCTCTCAATCAGCGCGCGGTCCGCGTCGCTCAGCGACTCGAAGGAGACGCCGATCCCGGGGTGCGTGTCGGTCGACGCGTCGCGCGACCAGCGCACGCGCCCGCTCGTGTGGATCACGGCGCCGTTCGGCAGCGAGAAGGTGAGCTCGACGAGCTGCCCGATCGGCAGCGTCCGGTACGTGCCGACGAACAGGCCGCCGCGCGCGATGTCGCCGGTGATGCCGGTGAAGAACTGCGAATCGCCGGTCAGCGCGACCTCGAGGGCGATCGCGACGCGGGCGTCCTCGCGTCGTTCGGTGAACTGCGGGACCTCGCTCGGTGCAATCGATTCCATCGGTCGCTTGCTCTGCAAACGCCTTGCCGGCCGCGCCTGCGCGAAATCCCCGACTTTTCGCGCCCGCGGGTGGTCACTCGCGCGAGAAATCGGAACGTCGACTGGCCGCCGGAGGAAGCTCGCTGGGGCGTTTCGACGTATCCATGCTCATGGCGCTTCGCATGCTCCCGATCGCGCGCCCGTGCGGCGAGTCCTTCGCCGAGATGCCCGGCGACGAGCGCACGCGCTTCTGCGCGAAGTGCAACCAAGAGGTGCACGATCTCTCCGCCGGCACCGAAGAAGAGGCGCGCGAGATCTTTCGACGCTCCGCCGGCAAGCGCGCCTGCGTCCGCTTCGCGCGCGACGCGAGCGGCGCCGTTCGCTTCGGGCTCGCCGCAGCCGCCGCGCTGTCGCTCGCGGCGTGCTCGGCCGCGGTGCCCGACGCGCCGGTGACCCCCGCGGCAGCGGACTACGACATGGGCGACGCCATCCCGGACACGCCGGACCGCTGCCCCGACGATCCATCCGCCAACCCCGACGACGGATGCCCCGCGGTCGACGCCGGCGCTAGACCGTCATCTGCGCCAGATCGCTAGGCACCTTGAGCGTCGGCTGCGTGCGCTCTTGCACGTCGCGCGCGGAGACGCCCGGCGCGACCTCGCGGAGGACGAGCCCGTCCTGGGTCACGTCGATGGTCGCGAGATCGGTGATGATGCGGTGAACGACGCGCCGCCCGGTGAGCGGGAGGTTGCACTCGTCGAGGATCTTCGGCGAGCCGTCCTTGGCCGCGTGGTCCATGATGACGACGACGCGCTTGGCGCTCGCGACGAGGTCCATCGCGCCGCCCATCCCCTTCACCATCTTGCCGGGGATCATCCAGTTGGCGAGGTCGCCGCGCGCCGAGACTTGCATCGCGCCGAGGATCGCGAGGTCGATGTGCCCGCCGCGGATCTGCGCGAAGCTCGCCGCGCTGTCGAAGATCGCCGAGCCCGGGAGCATCGTGACGGTCTCTTTGCCGGCGTTGATGAGGTCGGCGTCTTCTTCTCCGGCGACCGGATACGGCCCGATGCCGAGGAGACCGTTCTCGCTCTGGAGGACGACCTCGATGCCCTTCGGGATGTAGTTGGCGACGAGCGTCGGCATGCCGATGCCGAGGTTCACGTAGAACCCGTCGCGGAGCTCTTGCGCCGCGCGGACGGCGATCTGTTCGCGGTTCAAAGCCATGATCACGCCGCTCCTTTCTGGACGGTGCGTCGCTCGATTCGTTTCTCGTAGCTCGAGCCCTGGAAGATGCGGTGCACGTAGATGCTCGGGAGGTGGATGCCGTCGGGGTCGAGCTTGCCGACGTCGACGAGCTCCTCGACCTCGGCGATGGTGATCTTGCCGGCCATCGCGCAGAGCGGGTTGAAGTTCATCGCGGTGTGGCGGAAGACGAGGTTGCCGAAGCGATCGCCCTTCCACGCCTTCACGATGGCGAAGTCGCCGGTGATGGCGCGCTCGAGGACGTAGGTGCGGCCGTCGAACTCGCGCTCTTCTTTCTTCTCGCTCTGCTTCTGCACCGAGCCGTCGCTCGCGTATTTGAGCGGGAGGCCCCCCTGGCTGACGGCGGTGCCGGCGCCGGTCGGCGTGTAGAACGCGGGGATGCCCGCGCCGCCCGCGCGGAGGCGCTCGGCGAGCGTGCCTTGCGGGCAGAGCTCGACCTCGAGCTCGCCGGAGAGATACTGCCGCTCGAACTCTTTGTTCTCGCCGACGTAGCTCGAGATCATCTTTTTGAGCTGCTTGCTCCGCAGCAAGATCCCGAGACCGAAATCGTCGACGCCGCAGTTGTTGGAGACGACGGTCGAGCTCCTTGCTGCCGATCTCGCGGAGCGCGGCGATGCAGTTCTCGGGGATGCCGCAGAGCCCGAAGCCGCCGGCGAGGACCGTCGCGCCGCTCGGGATGTCTTTGCAGGCTTCAATCGCGGAGGCGTAGACCTTTTTCACGCCTTGGGTCTACCGCGACGTCACTTGCAAGTCGAGAAGTCGGGGACCTGGCAGGTGCCGCCGACGCAGGCGAGGTCGGACGCGCAATCGCCGTTTCCGACGGTGCACGCTTCGCCCTTCTGCTTCGGCGCGACGCAGGTCGGCGACGTGCCGGAGCTCGGGCACTTGAGGCCGTCCTGGCAATCGACGACCTGGTTGTTCACGAATCCGCACGGCTGTCCGAGCGCGGCCTTCGTGGTGGCGACGCACTTCTGGTTCGTGCACGTGAGGTTGGTCGCGCATTCGCTCGAGCTCGTGCACGCGCCGTTCTCCGGCACCGGATCGGCGCACGTGCCTTGGAGGCAGCGCGACGGGTACGCGCACGCGGTCGTGCAGGCTTGGCCCTTCTGCGGGTACGGCACGCAGGTGGTCGTCGCGCCGTCGCAGAGGAGCCCGGGCGTGCACGGCGCCGACGCGCAGCTCTGGCCCTGCGCGACGAACGCCGCGCACTTGCCCTGCGTGCACTGGGTCGTCGACGGATCGCACGCGCCGCCGTTCGAGCAGTCGCTGCCCACGGCGAGGTAGCTCGCGCACTTGCCGCAGAGAACTTCGGTCGTGGTGCTCGGCGTCGCGCCCGACGTGTCGCAGCGTCCGCCCGCGCACTGCGCGCCGTTCCCGCACGCCGCGCCGTCGGCGAGCGTGCCGCGGATCACGCACTCGAGCGCGATGGCGCCGTTGTCGCAGTTCGCGGATCGAGCGACGCTCGCGCAGTGATCGATTTGGCTCGCGAGGTCGCCTGCGCCCGGCGCCGTCGCGAGCACGCCGCAGTAATCCTGGAAGGCCGCCTTCTGCGTGGTGTCGAGCTGCACTCCGCACTGGCCGAAGAGGTTGGCGACGGCGTCGAAGTAGCTCCCGCAGCTCGAGCTCGCCCCTCCGCCGCACGCGACGAGCACGACCGCGCTCACCCCGAAGCCACCCGCGATCACGTGACGAATGCCCATCGCACACCTCCTCCTCGCCGGCCGAGCAAGGGACACGCCAGCCGGTGCTGGCACCCTACACGTGTTTCGACGGGTGACGTAGCCCGCCGTTCACGCGGAGCGCGTCACCGATGGCGCGATGCTCGGCGACCTTGCGGAGCGCGCGCGCGAGGAGCGACTTGCCGGGCTCCATCTTGAACCACGTCGAGGCGCCGCTCGGGTGGGGGAGGGCGATGACGTCGACCTCGCGCCCGTGATAGCGCGCGCGCACGACGCGGCCGACGATCTCGTCGAGCTTTTGCTTTTTGCCGAGCACCTGCTCGATGGCGAGCGTGCCGACGGCGAGCACGAGCTCGGGCTCGAGGAGCGCGACCTCGCGCTCGAGGTAGGTGCCGCATCGCTCGATCTCGCCCGGGTCGGGCCGGCGATCGCCGCCTCCCTTGGCCTTCCCGGGGAAGCAGCGCGCGACAGCTGCAAAATACACGCAATTTCGCACGGTCGCCTCGTCGGCGCCCGTCGCCTCCTCGAGCCAGCGAAAAAGCGTCTTGCCCGCGGTCCACGCGAACGGCCGACCGAGCTTCCCCTCGTGCGGCCCGGGCGCCTGCCCGATGAGGAGCACGCGCGTCGCGATCGCCGGTCCGTGCACGACGGGCCCGATCATGTTCGGACACTTCCGGCACGCGGCGAGCTCGCGATGGAGCACGCGGAGCCTGGTCACAGTCTGGGCGCTTCGCACGGCGCCCACGCTTTTAGCCGAATCGCGCGGCCCGCCGCGGTCTTTTCGCGCTCGAGGTCGCGCGGTCGCGGGGCGTGGCCCAAGGGCCGGCGAGAGCTTGGCCGCGCCACCCCGGATCGCGAGGATTCCCCCGGTGAAACGCCAGGCACGCGGCGCGCAAAGCCGCGCGCGTGGCCGTCCTCGCCCGCCCGTACCGCCCGCGCCGCCCGCAAGACACGCTGCTCCATCGGCTGGTGCGCGAGCACCTCGAGACCTTCTTCGAGCACGCGCGCGAGGCGAAGGTTTTCGTCACGGGAGTGACGAGCGTCTTCGTCTCCGAGAGCTCCAGTCCCAATTGCTGCTTGAGGAGCGTGGCCACGACAGCCTTCTCCTTCTCCGCGTGCTGCCGCGCCCGTTCGTACTGCTCTGGGCCAGGTGCGGCACTGACGAGGAGGAGGAAATCATCCGCATATCGAATGGGAAACACGATCGTGCGCCCGAGCCGACGATCGTGATGTCGAGCCTCGCGCGCTCGTCGCTCCGGCGGCGCAGCGTCGCGCCTCGTGGGCGCCATTCTGCGTTGCAGGACATGTCGCTCATATCGCTCCTCGATGACGCTGAGGGCGATGTTTGCGAGCAAGGGAGAGAGAATCCCGCCCTGAGGCGAGCCGGCGTCGCTACGGAGGAAGTTTCCCTCCGAGAGAATGCCAGCTTTGAGGAATGCGACGATCAAGCGGTTCGTCTTGGGGTCGACGACCCTCCGACGTACGCGCTCCATCAAACCATGATGGTTGATATTGTCGAAGCATCCTTTGATGTCTCCCTCCACGACCCATTACCGGCCCAACGAAATGACGAAGAGCGGCTGCCACGTTTGGTTCGACGACGCGGATCGCGTGGAGTCGTTCAAGCCGGACTCGCTCGAAGCCATCGGCGTTTCGGTAAGCCCACCACCCTGAGAACGCGCCACGAGCTTGCCTGAGTCACGGAGTAACGCGAGCGAGTGCCGCGATTTCGTCTTGAGCGAGTGCGCGCGTGTAAAAACGAACGTCGTCGACGGTTCGCCGCCCGCAGTGGTACCGTCGAGCCCATGTTTGATTTTCACGCGAGCGCCTTTGTTCCCTGCATCGCCCTCGTCGTGGCGTGTCACGGCTCAGACGCCAAGACGCCCGACCCGCTGTGGAACGACGCCTATCACGCCGCCAACGCGCCGATTCAAGCCGCGTACGTCCGCGCGAAGTCCTTGCTCGACCAGGGGCACCTCGCGCAGGTCGACGGCAACGCAAAAGAGGCCTACTCGGACGCGCGCCTCGCCGCCGCGATCGTCGATCGCGGCCTCAAGGAGTGGCCCACGTACAAGCAGTACTACGGCAAGGAGGAGTACGTCCCGAACATGGGGTACCGCCTCGACGACCACGGACCGATGGTCAGCGAGGGCGAGACCGAGGCCAGGTTGAAGGCGCTCGGCGCGCTCGCGCGAAAGACCGCCGACGATCTCTGGCCCAAGGCGAAGGCGGAGGTGTTGAAGGGGCACGAGAGCGACCCCGCTCCGCTGCTTGAGTTCTTTCGAATGAATCCCTCTTTCGCGGCGAGCGACGACGGCATGGACCGCCGTAACAAAGATTCGCGCTCGGAGCCAACGAGGTGCTTCACCTCGCCGACGCCGGATCACCTGTTCATGCAGAACGACGTGCACCTCAACACGCGGACGACATGCTTCTTTGCGAAGGACGGTGTCGTCGCGAACGTGAACGAGGACAGGCCGGCCGTTCACTCGTCGAGCGGCGGCTCACACACGACCGTCATCATCATCAACCACTGATCGCCGTCGGTCGTGACGTGTTGGACGTCGACCGCTTGCGGGTACTTGCTAGTTACATGAAGTGACCGGCTCAAGTCGCGAGGTCGTAGGTTACGCGGCGGGAAGTCAGCGCCGAGCGGTACGGGCTTTCCGGGCATTGCCGCTCGGCGCGTGGCTAGTCCCGCGCGGCAGAAGCACCCAGTTGGTCGCTTCCTCTGCGTCCCTAAGGAGGGTCTTGCGCGGCGTGCCGATCCGCGCGCGCATCGCGAGACCGCGGGAACCCGGAAATCCGCTCAGGTGCTCGAAGGAGTAGACCCAAACGCGGGCGGTTCTTTCACTCGGCTCACCGAGAAGCGCGCAGAGGTAAGAACGGCTCATTCCCGGGTGAATCTCGGTCGCGAGCCTCGTCGCTTCGGCGTAGCTCGGTGTCCGTCCGTCGACACAATGCCCTTGCTCGAATCGCGCGACGCTCACTGGGACGCGCGAGCTCACTGGCAGGGTGCTCGCACCAGCCGACTCGTTCGAGCGTACGCCGGGCATACGCCGACCGCACGCCGCGAGGACGATGAGAACTCAGTTTAGTCCAAAATTCCGCTCGTCCCGCAATTCCTTCCCCGCACTTCGCATAACGGGCGTTCCGTTACTTTTCGTCATGCCCGCTCCCCATTGGATCGCTTACACTCGATTGCGAACGCCTTGGCCGCTCTTGTCCGTCACGGGTGCAGCTGGAAGTTCGCGACGACGTAGCCGGACTCGCCGACGGTGACCGACTCGGTCGATGACGCGAGGCGCGGCGCCCAAGCCGTCACTTTGTACGTGCCGGGCGGCACCCCGACAATCGCGAACTTTCCGTCCGGCGTCGTCTTCGCGAAATAGGAAGACGGGCTCACGACGACGTACCCGAGCATGTTCTGGTGGAGGTTGCAGAGGAGCGTGTACGCGCCTGGCTTGTCGAATGTCTTCGTGATGGTGCTGTTCTGCTGGAGGCTGCCGAGGTCCCACTTCTCGCCGTCGGGTGAGAACACGTTGTGGACGAGCGGATCCGTGTTGCCGAACGTGACCGTGCCGCCAGCGGTGAGCACCGTGATCGACGGGACGAAGGCCATGTCGTGATTGTCGACCGCCGCCGCCATGCCGACGCCGGGGCGCTTGGGAGCATCGTCGAGGTAGACAACGGCGCCGCTCTTGATCGCGTGCCACGGCGTCGTGGCGACGGAGCCGACGATTCGTGCGCCCTTGGTCGCGTCCAAACGTGTCGCCGTGGGCAACACCTCCGTGGCCGGCGCGCAGGTGGACACCGCGCTCACCGGGACCGCGTGCGCGCCGTTGGACGCCGCGCACGAAACACCGACCCCGACCGATGCGAGCCCGACCAACAACATCGTCTTCATTGTGACAACCTTTCGCCCGCGAAACGGGCGCAACGTTTCGGGGCAAGTCGTGTACCGCGTGCGCGCGAGGCGGCGACGCCAAGCGAAACGCGCGGTTTCCCTGCGATGCGACATCGCGTCGCGCGAGCGGCTTGCGCGAGGGAGCGACCATCCTGCGCCTCCGCCGGCGATCGCGCGGGCGTGAAACGCGTCGAGGACGTCGGCAGGCGACGCCGCTCGGCCTCTCGCCTGTAGCGGCGCCACGTCAGATTCGGCCGGCGTTGGCCTCGGGGCGTGAACGGTGACGTGACGTCATCACTGCGGTTGCCAGCACGCGCCGCCGGTGAACACATAGATCTGCGCGCCGTCGCCGACCAGGCGCTGGGCCACCCCTCCACACGTCGGCGAGATCTGCAGCAGGAACTCTCCATCGACCTCTTCGGGCGCTTGCGCCCACATCGGCTCACCGAACGCGTAGGCCGGTGCATTGAAAACGAGGAAGCGGATCTCTGATCTTCCGCCGCCGGGCGGACAGGTTTCGTAACTCACGCGGCCATCTCGGTGATGGTCCGCTTCCATTCAAAAGTGATCGGGTTCTCGTAACCAAGGAAAGAGTGCCTACGCCGGACGTTGTAGTAGCCATCGATGTACGCGGCGACGAGGCACGTCCCGGCGTCATGGTCGGCGGGCACGTGGTCGATGGCCTCGGTCTTGAGGGTAGCGTTGAAGCTTTCGGCGACGGCATTATCCCGGCAATCGCCTTTGCGGCTCATGCTCGCGACGATGCCGGCGGCCGAGAGCGCGGCACGGTAGGCGGCGCTCGCGTAGAGGCTGCCGCGGTCGGAGTGGTGGACGAGCCCTGGCGCGGGGCGACGCTCGCTCACCGCCGTTGGGTATCGCTGGTCGCCCAACCGCCACCGCCTATCGCTGCCCGATCGCGCACGCCCTACCGGGTCGCGCTTCCCTGAGCTCCGGACGCCACCCCGGCCGACGATGACTTCGTCGACGCCCAGTCACGTCCCGCGCAGCGTCTTGCACGCGTCCGCAGGCTTCAGCGGTTTGTCGTCGAGGTTCCGCGATTCGCAGTGTGTTGGTAGCGTTCGGGGCTCGACGCTGGTCAACGGTCGGTGCGGGGAGGTGTACTGCTACGCGTTCTGCGTCCCATATGGCCATGTTCCGTGTAATTCTTCGTGCCGGCGGCACGCACGCATCATTCTTGGACGGCGGTGAGATGGCTGGCTGCCGTTTTCGATGGCGAATGCCGGTGTCGCAACCAAACGAAGGGGCCGCCAAGGCCCTTGCCAGGGGAGGATAGAAGATGACGCCCGACTATGTGATTTGGAGTTGGAGACCGACCGTGAAGCACTCCGCTGCGCTGGGCGGATTTGCGGATTTCGAAGATGACAACCTGTTTGGCCACGGGCACTCGTGGGGCGGCACGTTCCCCGCTGAAGCGAAGATGGCATTCGATCCGGAGCACCCCCGCGACACGGTCAGGACCGACAATCTTGCCAACACAGATGGCGTCCTGGTCATCTCGGAGCGACTGTGTGACTTTCTCATGAAGCGGAAACTTTACGGAATGGAGTACCTGCCTATTCCCATCCTAGATCACAAGAAGCGGCTGATCGCCGAAAAATACGTGATCGCCAATACCGTTGATCACGTCGACTGTCTGGACCTCAAAGCATCCAAGCCAACATTCAGCCAGATCCGGAAGACACGGATCACAGATGTCGAACAGCTGGTTCTGGATTCCAAGCGCATGGATCCGAAGCGAGAGTTGTTTCGCATCAAGAATTTCGCCCGCCATGCGCTGATTCGTAGGGACCTCGCGGATGCGATCACCGCGGCCGGGTTCACGTCCATCGGGTGGACAGAGTTGTCCGAAATAAACGACTAGCGGAACGCCCGTTATGCGAAGTGCGGGGAAGGAATTGCGGGACGAGCGGAATTGTGGACCTACGCCAAAGAACTTGAAGTGATGGTCTCGCGCGGTGGCTGGGGAAGGTCGGGGGCGTGCGGGGCTGAGACGTGGCGCCACTTCTTTTTCTATTAGCGCGGTGCAACTCGTCGCGTTGACCGCATGCATCGTCGCGACGAACCGAGGCGCGTCCGAGGCGCCGACAGAGACCTGACGTGCGAGGCTGTTCGGTGCCCGTAGGACAAAAGCAAGTGGTAGCTTGAGAACGTGTCCTCCTGGCTTCCGCTCGTCTTCAGCATCTGCATGTTCGTCACCTATTGGGGCGGCATGGCCGGAATCATTTGGTTCGACGGCCAACGGCAGCGCGCGAAGGCGAGCGTGGTCGGGAACGTCGACTTCATCGACCGCCGGCCGGGCGCGTACATGATCCTCGGCGCGTTCTGCGGACCGCTTCCACTCATCTTCTATTTCGGGACGACGCGAAGGTCCGTCACTGGCTGGCTCGTGGGCATCGGCATCGGCTTTGGTTGGTCCCTCGTCGTCAGCACCATCTTCAAGGTCGGCATCCACGCCATCACGCATCGGTGACCGGTGGTGAATCATCGTCTTCTGGCCGTCCTGCTCGTGGGTTTCGGTTGCAAGAGCGCCTCGAACGCGCCGACACCAATTGCAACGTCATCGTCGACGCCGAGCGGCGCGCCGGACCATCAGAGTTGCGTCGTCGATTCGGACTGCACGTTCTGGTTCGATCTCGATTCTTCGGGGTGTTGTCTCGATCCGGCCAAGGCGAGCGCGCAGTCGGCGGCGTACATGAGGTGGGCGTCCGCGCGCGCGGGATCGCGCGACTGTGCGGCGGCTCGTTGCCCGCAGCTTCCACCGCCCGCGCCACCTCCTCCTGGCGCACGTTGGAACGTACCCCGTTGCGTCGCCGGTCGATGCGGCGACGCCTGCGGCGATCAGTGAGAGGGAACGCCCTTGAGTGCCGAGCGGAGGCGCTCGGCCATCGCCACGAGCGCCGGAGGCTGACCGAGCGCGCTCAGATACGCGAGCGGCGTGGTGTCGCTGCCCACGACGTAGACGAGCTGCCAGCGCGGCAGCGATCCCCGCCCGCCGCGCGACGAGATCTCCACACGAACCTCTTCGTGCCGAGCTCGCGGAGCGCTACGCACGGCGCTCCGCAGAAAACCCCAGCGCGCCGTCACGACGTCGATGCGGTCCGCAAAAACGGTGACGCGGACGCGCGTCAGGCGCGAAAGCGACGCAGCCACGGCGCTCACAAAGACCACGAGCAAGAGCAACAGAACTGAGCCGAAGGCCATGATCACGCCGAAGGCACCGCCTTCTGCGGTCGCGTCGAGGACTCGGTGCTCGTCGGGACCGAGGGACCGGATCGCGACCACGTTGTCCTTCGCGTGCCCGCCGAAGGTGAGCGTCGGACCAAAGGCCACGCAGTCTTGTGGGGAGCGGCCACCGACATGAACGAGATGGACCGCTTCGAGCTTCGACTCGAAGAAGAGCGGGCTCTGTCCTTCACGCTTCTGAGCACACCGCACGGCGTCGCCCGAACGCGTGCAATCGAGCGTTACCGGCGCCCGCGCAGTCGAGAGCACGGAGGCCCCCGCGACGGCGACAACCGGGAGGACGAGGCCGACCAGCAACGCCAAGAAGGAGGCGAGGCTCAACAGCGAGCCCGCGGATCCAAGATCGATCACCGCCGACTGCGCGAACGCCGGCTGACGGTAGTTCATCGAGCCGACGGTAGCCTGTCAACGCACGACTTTGCAGTCGACGTCGGAGACGGAGTAATCGAAATGCGTCGACGCGATCGCGAAATGCCATCGCGGGACTTGCTCCAGCTGGATGCCCGAGTACGCCTCCTCGTACGTCAGCGCGGCGACGGCATCGGACGGCGCGCCCGCGGCCATCGCGGCCTTCCAGACGTCGGCGGTGGAGCAGTGCGGATTCGGTAGCGAGGGGTCGACCGCCGGCATGAGCTCGTTCTTGAAGGAATGAACGCCTTCGCCGTCGAAGGTCACCGTGACGATGCTGCCGGGACCGCGCTGCTGCGGATCGCGGCCTGGAGCGCCGAGCGGCGCAGAGGGATCGGGCACGACGAGCGGCGGCGGCGGAGTCGCGAACTGGAACTCCACACTCGCGCGGTAGCGCGGGTCTTGGATGTGGATCGACCCGTCCGACGACGCGTAGCGAACGTGCAAGCCCGTGAGCTGACCGTTCGACGGCAGCCCGGCGTCGAGCGCGTTCCGGCGCGCCTGCTCGATCAGCGTGCTCGGATTCAGCGTGTCCGGCATCCGCGGCGGCGCCCTGTCGGGCGCTGGCGCGAGGCTCGACACGACCGCCCAGTACGCGAAAGCGGCGCACACCACGACCGAAATCCCCACGAGCCACGTGGCTCGCGAGCGAGGCGGCACGGCGGCCGCCGGCGTTTCGGGCGGCGCCATGGATGCCGGCGCGACTGTCTTTCGCATCCGCTCGATGGCCGCGCTGACGTCGGCGAGGGCTCGGCGGTCCGCGTCGGCGCGCGCCGTGGCTTCGGCGACGCGCGCCATGAGCTCGTCGAGCTCACGCGCCAGAGCGCTCGGATTGCCGCCTCTGGGGCGCGCCGTGGCGAGGTCCTCCTCGAGGCGAGCGAGCCGGTCGAGCAACGCGGCGTATTCGTCTCGAAAGGCGCTCACGCTCCGATGATACGAGAGTTTCTCAGCTGCGACCCATTCGTCGACAAGAGCGTCCAGCGGCGCCCGCACCATCTGCGTTGGCGGCTTCCTTCATCGATCCTCGCTGACTCCAGCCGTGGCGTCGATGACGAGCGGCGTCGTGGAACCACACCACGCTCGCAATGCAGCGAGGATCTCGTCGCGCCTCGCCTTCGCCCACGACGGCGCTTGCTTCACCCACGCCTTCTCGGTCGGGAAGTAGACCGTCGGAACGCCCAAGCAAACCCTCCTCGCCCACCAAGACCACGCCCGTCACACAACCGACCGAAGCGTTACAGCGAAGGCGGACGGGCCGACTCGGGGCCTATAGCCCCCGCTCGACTGGCCGAATCGGAGGAATCCTGCGGCCCGGGCGCGTATAGGATTCGGAGCGATGAGCTCACGAACGAAGGTGACTCTCTTCCTCGTCGGCGCCTGCTGCGTCCTGGCGGGCGTGCGCTGATTCGTCCACGACTCGTCCGAGCCGCTCGCGCGCGATCCCAAGCTGATCCTCGTCACCGTCGCCGTCTGGTTCGGCGGCGGCATCGGCCTGTACGACAAGGGCTAGGCGTGACGGTCGACCATCGACGTCTTCGAGTTCGAGCGCCGCAAGGACGCCCTCGACATGACGTTCTTGCACGACAAGAAGAGCGCCAGCACCGAGTTCGAGATCACGTCGTGCGACGACAAGCCGCCATTCGACGTCTGCGTGACGTTCGACGACGCGCCGCGGGGTCCGAAGACGCTCTACGGCTTCGCGTACGACGACGAGACGGACAGAGCGATTCCCTGGTCGCGCGACATCCGCGACGCGGAGAAGTCACGCGCCGCGCTCGTTCGCGCGCGCGACGGCGAGTAGAGCGACCCGGTCGCCACCGTGAGCTCACTCACGCCGTCTTCCTCGACGGCGGCTACGCCGTTAAGGCGATCGCTCCTTGATCCCCGGCGGGGCGTCGCCGTCCTTGCTCGTCGCGCCCGCGAAGACGACGACGCCCATCGCCACGAACGTCCACGCGCCCAGCAACTCGAGGACGCGGACGCCGGTCGCGGTGGCGAGGTAGGCGGGGTGAGGCAGCTCGCGGCCCTGGTCCCCGGCCCATCGCGCCCAGTCGTACACGTCCGACGCGACCCACAAGCCGACGATCACGAGCAACACCTGCGTCGCGGCCACGACGAGCAGCACGCTCTTCCAGACGCGCGTCACGCGCCGAGCATAACACGACGTTCGGGCCCGGCCTGCTGCCGCGCCACCGATCAGATCATTGTCGACACGCCGAGAGTGGAGCTTGGCGGTATCGCGCGAAGCGGAAGTTGACGCATGGGGGGGAAGCCGCTGGCTAATACACGCTCGCCCGCGTGCGGACTCCGCCGTGAGCGGCGAGCACGCGCGCGGCGGGGGTGTTGCCGTGCTGCTCGGCGGCGTCGAGCGCGGTGTCGTCGAGGGTCCGCTCGTTCACGCGGGCGCCGTGGGCGATGAGGAAGTTCACGACGCGGATGTTGCCCGACTCGGCCGCGGCGTAGAGCGGCATGCGGCCGTCGGGGAAGCGACGATTGACGTTCGCGCCGCGTTCGACGAGGAGCTCGACGATGCGAGCGCGGGCATCATCACTCGTCGAGCCGTCGATTGCTTCGGCGAGCGCGCACGTGGCCTCCTTGAAGTGGACGTCGACGGGAGCGCCCGCGTCGAGGAGAGCGCGCGCGTAATCGCGATCGCCGCGACGAACGGCCGCGAGCAGCGGGAGCGCCGCGTCCTCTTCGCCGTCGTCCCAGGCCCAGTCGACGCCGAGCTTCGCGACGCGCACGAGATCGTCGCTGTTGACGCTCGTCGCCCGCGCGAGCGCCGTCGCGGTGACGCCCTTCTCGATCGGACGCTCGAGGAGCGCGTCCAGCACCGCGGGCCGAGTCTCGTCGAGCGACAGCGCGTCGCCGAGCACTTCGCCGGTCACGCGCGCGCCGTGATCCAAGAAGAGGCGCACGAAAGCCATGCAGTCGTCCTGATTCCTGTCGCAGCCCGTCACGACATCGCCAAACGCGCTCGTCGCCCCGAGCGCGTCGTTCGGGTCGGCGCCCGCGTCGAGCAGCCTCGTCATGATCGAGCGCTGGTCAGCCCTCCGCCACGGCGCGCGCGCCGCTGCTGCCAGCACGCCGCTCCGTTTGACGCGTTCGGGGTGCTCCGCGAGCGTCCTCGCGATCGCGTTCGGCGCGGCCGCGCTCGCAGCGACCATGAGGTCTGGCTCGTGGGCGCCCTTCGCGCGGAGGAGCGCGACGACCTCCGGGAACGCGTCGGCGGCGAGGATCGGGCTGAGCGTCGTGTCCTCTTGCTCGTGGACGTCGACGCCGTGCGCGAGCAGCCAGAGCACCGCCTCCCTGCGACCGGACTTCGCGGCGAGCCGCAGCGTCCCGTCGAGCGGCATGCCGAGGCGGTAGGCGGTCCTCATCGCCTGGACGTTCCCGGATTCGACGGCGGCGGACATCGCCCTCGAAAGCGAGGGCGGCACCGAATCCGTCGCGTCCACCATCGGCTGGGGCAACGACACGATCGCGGGCTTGCCGTGGAGCGCGGCGAGCTTCTCAGGGGCGGGCCGAATGGCCGACGAGAGCGCGACCACGGCCGCGCCGCTGAGCACGACGGCGAAACAGAGCTCGAGCCTCTTGCGCCAGACCGGTACGAGCGGCGCCTCGAGCGCCCACTTCCACGTCGACGTATCCGCGGAGCGGGACGTCGCGGACGGCGAGGAGGAATTCATAGGAACACCGAGAGGCGGAGGGCAAAGGCGACGAAGACCGCGGTGGAGCCGCACGCGGCGACGACGAGCGAGCGATGCCGCCGCCGGGCGCACTCGTCGAACGCGGCGATCGCGTGCTCGACGGAGCCTCTCAGGACGACGTCCGGACGTCCGCTCGAGCGGTACGTGGCGTCCGTGGTGCGCGCCCAGCGATTGGCGCCGAGCCCGAGATTCGATTGGCTCCCGCGCGGCAGGCGAAGCCTCGAGCGCGCCTTCGGGCGCACGCTCGAGCCAGTGGCTCTCCGCGGCGTGCGCTTGGAGCGCGGCGCGGGCGCTTCGATTCGCGCTTTTGGAGGAGCACGATCGCGATCGTCGAGCCCAGACACGCCACCAGCGAGAGCCCGACCTGGACGAGCGGAGGAAGCGCGGCGGACGTGTTGGCCGAGAGCAAGGCAGGCACCTGCGTCGCGCCTGCGAACGCGACGCCGGCGAAGACGGTCGACGTGACCGTCCGTCGATTGGTCGCGGCGACCAGCGAGCCGTGCCGCGCGCGGCCTGCGCGCCTCACGGCGTCGAACACGACGAGGCACGACGGCACGAAGGCGAGCGCGACCGCGGCGCCCCCGACCGCGAATCGCAGGAATCCGGCTTCTCCCCAGGTGACGAGGCCGACGACACCGCCGCTCGCGCCGCCCGCGAGGCCGCTGATCACCGCGACCCAAAGGACGAGCGCCTCGCGCGCGAGCGTCGGGTCGTGCAGCCGGCGCCATCGCCGCAACACCTCGCCGGCGACGGCGGCGGCCCCGGCGGTGAAGATCATGGGGGCGAGCGGCGAAACCTCGCGCGCGGGCTCCCGGAGCGCGCCTACGCCGAGGATCGCGAAGAGCCCCGCCGCCGCCCCGAAGACGGCGAAAGGCTTCGCGAGCGACGGCATGACGCTCGGCTCCACGGCTTCGTCCTTGTCCTGCTGCATGCAGGTAGAAACGCCCGACGCGCGGTGTACCTTCCGAGATTTACAGCGAGGAACCGGCGGCGGTGAGCCACTTCACGGTCGCCTTCGTCGCGCCCCTCACGGAACTTCCGAGTTGGCGTGTCTCGAAGGTGTGACCGCGCTCGACGAGGCGACGCCGTAGGCGCGCGCGACGTGCTCGCGGTCGGCCTCTTTGCGGCTGGCGTGATCGCCGGCGATCTTCGCGCTCGCGGCGGCGCTCGAGCTCTGGACCGCCGGCAGGCTCTTGCGGCTCGCCGAGGGCGCGGGCTGGTACGCGATTGGCGGAGCCGCGGGGCGGCATCGCGACGGGGAAGATCGTCGCGAGCGCGCTCACTGGATGACGTTCACAAGCCGAGCTGCGCCGCCGTGACGGGCTGATCGCGGTTGGTGATGTCGAGGACCTGCAGGGTGCTCGGTCGAGAACGCGACGATGTCGTTCTGGACCGGGAACGCGCGCTCGACGAGGCCTTGGTGTGCCGCCATTCCGCGCAAGGCGAGGCTCGAGGGCGAGAGATCGATGAGCTGCATGTCGCTCTGATCCTGCGTCGCCGTCGGGTCGGTGTTCTGGAACGGGACGATGATGAGACCGAGCGAGTTCTCGACCAGGAAGGCCTTCGCGAGGTCGTTGCGGTTGGCGGCGATCGTGCTCTGGCCCCCGCCGAAGGTGACCTGCGAGAGGAGCGTGGGCTTGCTCGCGCTGCTCACGTCGAAGAGCGAGACGGCGAGCTGCCCGCTGCCCTGGAACGAGACGTAGCCTTGCCCTTGCCCGCACGCGTTGCTGGTCCCCGCGTCGGCGTGGCCGAGGGCTGATGAGCTGGCTGCCGTCGGGATACAGGAAATCGTTCACGCCCGGGACGGCGACGGAGCCGGCCTGGGCGGGCTTCGCGGGGTTCGTGGTGTCGAACACCACGACGGGATCCGGGCAGCCCGTCGCGGACGTGTTGGACGAGACGTAGACGCGCGGCCCTGCGAACGCCGCGGCGGTGACGTGATCGCCCGTGGTGAATTTCAAAGTGCCGAGCTGGGTTGGTGCGGCGGTGGTCGTGGGCGCCGACCAGACGGCGAGCATGCCGCCGCCGGCGTTGCCGTTCCAATCGCTCGACATGACGGCGCGGAAGATGCCGCTCTGCGGGTCGAAGTCCATGGCCCAGCGATCCCAGACCACGCCGTCTCCGAGGAACGGCGTCCCGAGCGTGAGCGCGCCGTTGGGGTCGGTGATGTCGATGGGGACGAACTGCGTGACCGGCGCGTCCGAGCACGACCCTTGGTCGTGGACGAGATCGCAGGTGTCGCCCGTCTGCGCGACCACGATGCGCGTGTCGGTGACGTTCAGGAAGACGCCGATGTCCCAATCGCCGAAGGCGAAGTCGGCCTCGGCGATCTTCTTGAACGCCTGAGGGTCGCTGACGTCGTAGCTCGCGACCAAGGTGTTGGAGGCGGTCGCGTCGATGCCGGCCACGTAGAGTACGTGACCGACGATGCGGCTGTCCTGAGATCGCCCGAGAATCTGCTGCGTGCCCAAGACCTTGGGGGCGGCGGGGCTGGTGACGTCGATCACGTCCACCTGCGTGCTGACGCCGCCCGGAGTGTTCCAGCCGCAGACGCCCTGGTAACCGCCGCAGTCGACGTCCTTGGCGTTGCTCGTCAGGACGTACGCGGTGTTCCCGACGACGTAGATCTGCCGTGGGCTGCTGGCGGTGGGAACGGTCGCGACGAGCTGCGGGCTCGCGACGTTGGTGACGTCGACGATCTGCAGTCCGCTTCGTTTCGCGTTGAGGATGTAGAGGGTGTTGCCGACGAGCTTGTAGATGTCGGCCTCCTGAATCGTCCGAGCCCCCGACCCTCCGGGGGGCGCGGCCGATGTCATCGAGCCGCTGGCGGCGCTGCAGGCGAGCATGGCGCAGATGGGTGCGGCGAAGACAAGGCGACCGAAGGTCATGATTCCTCCCAAAGCTACTTCGGGGGAGGCGAAAGCAAGCGGCTCGCCAACGGCCAAACCGCTGACTTTTCGAGTGACCCGGGCCGAAGGCATGACATCGCGGTCACATCGTTCGACGCGAGGGCTGTTGGTCGCCACGCCGTGAGAGGTGGGGCCGATGTCGATGCCGGGCGAAGAGCGCGTTGCCCTCACGGATCCAGGCCGTTTTCAGGCCAAAACATGCGCGCCGCGCGCGGGGCAAGACGCGCAAACGGCGTCTTGCGCCTCAGGGCCTCCACCACGGCTTCTTCGTCCCTCGTTTGATCCCGACGAGCGCTGCGAGCTCGCGGCGGAGCGCGGGCAGGCCGTACACCATCGGCAGATCGCTGTCGGTGCGCCAGTAATCGTCCCACGTCGCGAGCCGTTCGACGACGCGGCGCTGATCGGTCGTGAAGTGCTCCGCGCGGCATGGCGGAACGATCTCGACGCCCAGGAGCGCGCCGCTCGTCGGCGGCTCCTTCCAGTAATCGGGTCGTGGGAAATCCCAGGTATGGACGTATGGCGTGCACGTCCACTCCGCGAGCGGTTCGCGCTCGTTCGGCTTGCGCCAATGGAGCACCTTCGGCAGACGCTCCATCGTCTCGGGAGAGCCGCCGCCCGTGTCCCACGGCATGCGAAAGTCGAGGGACTGGACGAAGACGAACGGGTTGGGTTTGCGAGCGGCGCCTCCGATCGCCGCGCCGAACGCGAGCCACAGCATCGCGCGCCCCAGGTCGAACGCATGGACGCGGTGGTTCGAGCGATCGGCGCCCGAGAGGATCGCTTCGAAGAGCGCCGCGCGCGCCGTTGCAGGCGTCGCGCGGAGCACGTCGCGCACGGGGAAGATCGCGTACTTGCGCGCGGGCGCCGCGAGCTCGTGGACGATTGCGTCGAGCCACGCGCGCGAGGGCGCGTACCCGCCGCCCCGGTACGGTCGACCGGAGCCTTCATCGGCCGCCGCTATCTTCACCAGCGAGAGGGACGCGCGCGCCGCGACGGATCCATCCTCGTCGCGCGCGAGCGCACGGAGCCGCTCGTGAGCGACCAGGTCATCACGCTCGACGATCGCGTCGTAGCTCGTGATCAGCTCGACGCGCGCCGCGGCGTCACGTTCGCGATCGATGGCCCCTTCGAGCGGCGCGCGCCATTCCTTCGCGCGCTGCGGAAAGCGCGCAACGAGCTTGGCCGCGAGCGATCGCACCGTTGGATTGCCGTGCGCGAGGAGCTCGACGTACCGCGCGAGGCCCGCTTCCGCGGCGCGCTTGCAACGCTCGGCGACGGGTTCCTCGTCGCTCGCGCCGGCGGCGATGGGCTCGAGCATGTCGAGCAGCGCGTGCAGATCCTCTCCTGTCGCCACTTGCGTCAACGCGATCAGGAACGGCGCGGCCGCCGCGGAGGCGGCATAGACCGTCCCCTGGTGCGTGAGCGACGCGAAGAGCTCGCCCCACGTCTCCTCGTCGGCGTCGCCTTCGGCCAACCGCCGCAGCAGGTGCGGCGTGTCCTCGGCCGGGCCGTACGCGTGGGTCAGCGATTTCCACGGCACATCGTCGAGACCTGCGATCGGATCGGTCATCGACTCACGCGCCGCCGTCCGGGCAGCCCGGCGGAAGCGTCTGCGGATGCCGCGCCGGGTTCGGACAGAAGACGCACTGCGACGCGACGCAGTGCGGGATGCCGAGCGCGGGGCACGAGCAGATGTTCGCGCCGTGCGGCACCTTCGACAGCTGCGCCTCGTACGCCGCTTGGCTCGACGCGCTGATCGCGGCGCTCGGGCAGATGCAGTCGTACCCCGAGCAGATGTTGCCCGACGCGACCGAGACGCAGTCGGGATCGGCGGTGCACGCCGTGTCGAACTGCGAGGGCTCGAGGTCGACGCAGGCCCCTCCGTCGTTCGAGCTGCCGCCGTCTCCGCCGGTGACCTGTCCACCGCACGCGATGAGGAGCCAAGCAAGAATGAGCAAGCGCATGGCGCATACGATGGCAGGTCAGAACGTTCCGCGCAGCCCGCAGCGCCCAAACCGAACCACGGCTCGGCGTGCGCCTGCGTCGAAGGCGCGGTCGACTGTTCGCCACCGACGAAGCGCGTGATGATCCCGGCCGCGACGCCCGTGCGTCCCAAGGCTGCGTGACCGTGCGCACTCCCTCGACTCAGCGCGGCTGCTGGGCGCCGCCATGGGCTCGCCTGCGCTGCGCGGTGCTCGCTCGGACGCCTTCCGCGCTCGACACGCTTTCCGTATTCTTCTCTGGACCTCCACGACCATGACGCCGAAGACATGCCTTTAGTCCAAACTTCCGCTCGTCCCGCAATTCCTTCCCCGCACTTCGCATAACGGGCGTTAACGGGCGTTACGTTACTTTTCGTCATGCCCGCTCCCCAGTGGACCGCTTACACTCCCCGCGCGCTCCCCATTGGCCCTCTTGCCTCCGCCGCGTAGTTGTTCTGCGTTATCGTCGTAGAGTGGAGATGGGGCGCTTTCGCAAGACCGGAGCTACGCGGCGTGTCGCACTCGTTGCGATGTGGGTCGTAGCGGCGGCGTGCCACAAGAACGTCGCCGGCGGAAAGACGAACGCGGGCACCGTCGTCGTCCATCCGACGTTCGGAACGCCGATGTCGACGACACGACTCGTCGTCGTGCTCGCTTGCGGCGCCAACAGCGCCGGCACGGTCGCTGCGCTAAAGGCGGCGCATGCTTCAGTCGACAGAAAAATGGACGATCGCCTCCTCGTCGTATCGATCGACGCGCCGCCCGACCCGCTCGACCTTTCGCCGGTGCTCGAGGCGCAGTCGCTCCTCCAAGCGGATCGATGCATCGAAGCCGTGTCGCTCGACCCGGTGATGAGCGATCCCGCGTCGAACGTCCCGCTCGGTCATCTGTCGACGCCGATCACGCCACGCTGCGATTGGGCGTCACATCGCGTCGAAGAAGCCTATGGCGTTCACGTGCTGGTGTACGAATCGCTGCCGGGTTGTCACAGCGAGCGTTTTCGACTGAACGGTCGCGACTTCTTCATCGCAAAGCTGAATCTCGGTGGCGACTTCTTCTTCGCCATCGTCGACGATGCGGGTGTGTATCCGCTCCGCGTGGTCGCCAAGGACCCCGCGTCGCCCGCCAACCTGGCGAAATTGAGCGGCGACGAGCTCCAATCCGGCGTGAGCGCGAAGCTGACGGCCCGCACGCATTGGTCGCAACAAACGCCGCGAGGCCGATTCTTCCTGGACAGGTTCATCGCACAACAAACGGGCACGCCGTTCAAGCAGGAGATGCCGCCGTGAGCGACGTCTGGACTCAGAGCGGTCGCGTCGCGAGGTAGATCTTCGACGATCCATCGCGATCGCTCGATATGTAGAGGCGGCACCTGTCATCGGAAATGAAGCCAGGCCGGTCGGCGTATTGCGAGTTCCACCCTAGGTCGGCGATTCCGCTACGATTGCACGTGAGCCGATGACCGTCTCGTCCAAGGTTCTTCGCGGGCGGGTTTCTCCGCGGGACCCGATTGGAGCGCCTCTTCCCTACACGCTGCATCGGATTTGCGATTGGCAAGACCAGGCGCTGCTTGTGGCGTTGACGAGCGCCGCCAAGGCTCGACTTTTTCGCGAACAGCTCATGACACGAGGCGCCATCGACGCGCATCGGTTGGCAGCCGATTTCCTCGGTAACGGCCTCGACGAGCAAGGCCGACATCCTGAAAGTCATGGGCCTCTCAACGCCCGTCCAGGCGAAGATCATGTTTCAAGCGATAGAGCGCAACGAAGCCGTTCAACGACTCATGGTCTATCGACTTGCGACGCCAATCCACCCTGGCCCGCAATTCCAGCGGTGCTAAACTCGACCCCGCCCCATTCGTATACAATCGCGTTATGTAGACTTTTTGCCGCGCGTCCCCCATTGCTCCATCTTGTCTCTCGACCTCCTCGACGCAGCCGAGGGCGCCGGCCGAGAGCAAGAGCGCGAGGAGCCACCGCATGGCCATCACAACAGCAACGGTCGTGCCGGACGCTGCTCGCCGCGCGCGTGCGTTTTTGCCGTGCTCGCGGGAAATCTTCCGCGCCGGGCGCGAAAAAAGGACCCGTCCCGCCGGGCGGGTCGACGCGACCCGCCTCGCGACGTACGCCGGCGTGACCCGATCGGCGACCGACGCGCCCCGAACAGACCGAAAAGAGAATTGGGGCGTACGATGGGCAACCCTCTCAGGAGACGGAGACCGTGATGTCGAAGCTGTCGTATAGGTGGTTCGTTTTTCCCGTGACGCTCTTCGTATCCGCCTGCGCGACGAATTCGCCGCCGAGCGCGACGAGTGAGCCCACTTCCGGCACCGCGCAATCGAGCGCGCCGCAAAGCTCCGCCTCGACGTGCCCGCCGGCGAAGAAGACCGATGCGATGTGCGCGGCCGTGATGACCTACGTCAAGATCGACGGGCAGTGCTGCGCGTACCCATCGCCGTGCGCGGCGGCCGACGGCGCGCAGTTCGGCGACGACAAGTGCTCGCAGCCGATGAAGTGAGGTCGCTTTGGGGGCACGCTCTCCGCATGACCGGCGGGCGTATCGCCGTTGCCTTCCTTTCGGGAAACGTGTTTGCAACGGGATGCTGACAATCAAAAATATCCAACGACGACGCGACCGCGTCGGACGCTTCGGTCCGCGGAGGACGCGGCTGAACGATTTTGCACGTACGAGACGTGCGACGGGTCTGCGATTTGCCCACCCTAGGTCGGCGATTCCGCTACGATTGCACGTGAGTCGATGACCGTCTCGTCCAAGGTTCTTCGCGGGCGGGTTTCTCCGCAGGACCCCATTGGTCGCCAACGGGCGTTAACGGGCGTTACGTTACTTTTCGTCATGCCTGCTCCCCATTGGATCGCTTACACTCTCGTCGAGTGAGACGCACGCGGCGTCGCACACAGTTTGCCCGGCGGAGCATGTGCAGGTGCCGCCGACGCATGTGGCGCCGGTGACGCACGCGTGGCCGCATTGACCGCAATTTTGAGGATCGATCCCCGTGAGCGTGCAGCCGTTACCGCAGAAGAGGAGGCCAGCCGCGCACGCGGACGCATCGCCGGAGTACGGCGGGTCGAGCGTACGCGCCCCGCACCCGGCGTCCGTTAGCAGCACCAAAAGCAAGAGCACCGCCTTCGCGCTTCTTGCTATCAAATTCACGCCCTTTCTCCGCTGCGGCCTATTCAAGGCGTCGCGCTGGCGAAAAATGCGCGCAAGGCCGTGACTCAGCGGGGCGACTGGGTCGAACCCGCCGTGACCGAATCGGCGAATCGCGTGCTCGCGCTACTTCGACCGCCGAGGCCGACGCTTCGAGCCAACTGCCTTGTGCGCTTCCGCAGTCCACCAATCCCCGACACCATCCTCGACCGAGCAAATCAAATGTTCCGCCTCCGATATCGACCCGACTCTTCTTTTTGCAATAATTTCATTGCCGGAGCCGACCAGGTCGAACCCAGCTAAGCGAAGGTGGTGGACACAATAGGTGGTTACGGCGCGATGTCGCGCAGCGTCCTCCTTTATATGTGGCATTACCGTTACGTCCATAAAGGTACGGCGCCACCTTCGGACAAATACGGCGTTCACAAATAAGCTAAGGTGGCCAGTGCGGGACCGGCGCCTGACGACACGACGGATCGTAACGTTGCACACCGTCCACTGCGTTCCCCAGATCTTCGATACGAGGATTAGTATCTCAGCCCAGCCGACAAGCGGACGTGGTGGCTGAGTTCCGCCGCCGATAATTGTCCTCATACGCAGCGGCGTGCCCTTTGATGTCGAGAGCTCTTGCAGAAATTTGAGCCCCCGCTCAAGCTCACGGTGATCGCCCACGTGCAACCGAAGGACCTCTTCATCCTCAAAGCTATGCCACGACTGAAAACCAGCGCGCCGCGCGTCGTCCGTGAGTGTTTGGCGGGATGGTGCATTGCGACGCGCGCTCACTGCCGCAATAAGCCATGCGCCATCATCAACCCCAACTTGAACGCCGCGTGAGAGGTGGCAGCCGCGAGCTACTGGCTGATCAACGTATAGGCCCAAGGACGTGGGTTGAAGCTCGCCGAGATTCAACCTCCCAAACCCGAGGCCCTCGATGAGAAATTGCGCCGCATGCGCGTCTCTCTCGACGAGCGGACTGTTTGCAGAGCGCCTCATGCGAAACGCATTCCAACCGCGCGAGTGGACGAGTGGTCGGTCTTCGGCCTGTGGATAGCTAGCGGAGTGGCGTACGGTAGGTTCATCTGTCAAGGCTTCGCGCTACGCCGCATTAATTCTCGCTACTCGCATGTGAACGAATCCGCCGAACCACGCTTAATACAATACTCGTAGCACTTGCCGACGCTGCTCGCGTTTGCGTGTTGGGTCGTGCCACCGCCCCGCGAACCAGTCTAGTCCAAACTTTCGCTCGTCCCGCAATTCCTTCCCCGCACTTCGCATAACGGGCGTTAACGGGCGTTACGTTACTTTTCGTCATGCCCGCTCCCCATTTGGACCGCTTACACTCCATCGCGACCGACTTCGATGTCTTCGCCTCGACGCGTCGACGCAATCGGCTCGACCACGAGCGCAACGTCGAGGGCGCGTACGACTCGCTCGCCGCGAACTCTTCGACCGTCTTGCCGCTCGCTTTCCACGCCGCGATCCGCGTCGACCACGTCGTGCTCGTCATGCACGCAAGAATGCGCCCTCGCGACGGTCACGAAAAGGACGCGGCTTGATGCACCGCAGACAGTTTCGCCGTGACCCGCTGTCGTTCGAGCGCGCGATCGTCACCGACGACGTGCCCGTGTGGCACGCGATGCAACCAAGCAGCACGGCGTTAGCGAATCGCGTCGACGTTCGCTTCCCAATCGCGGCCAACGGGCGCGTAGGCGAAGCAGGCGCCATTTTTCCTAGCCAAGAGGCAAGAGCGTCCAATGGGACCGGCGCGCGGGAAAGTTTTACGTAATCCATTTTATGCGCGCGGTTCATCGGGATTTTGGCACGACTGGAACGGCGGACTACTCTGGGCGCGGCCGTGATCTCGGCTCACCGGCACGTGAGCTGGATGGTGCGCCCGCCCGCGTCGAGCGTGCCCGACTGTCCGCCGAAGACGACGGCGAGCATCACGCGGAAGCGCGAGTCCTGGGTGCAGACCATGTCGTAGCCACGGATGCGCGTGCCGCCGCACACGGACGAGCCGATGAGCCGTCCGTCTTCGTGGTACGTCGCCACCCACCGGCGCGTGTCGAGCTCGACGCGCGCGCCGTCGCCGGTGCCGCCGGTGCACGTCATCGCTTCCGGGAGCGGCGCCGCACGGCCGGTCGTCACCGAAGCCCGCGTCTCCGACGCGGCGGCCTGCGCGCCATGACTCGACGGCGCGCAGGCGGAGAGCGCGAAAACCAAAAGGCACGAGCTGAGCTTCACAGCCGTTCGACGCGCTCGAGCCGTCGGCATTCAAGGCGACTGAATCGCGCGAACGGGTCGAACGTCCAACACGTCCTTGGAAAGGCGCACCCTCACGCTCCTCGCACTGCTCGCGTGCGGCCACGCCACGCCGACGCCGCCGGTCGAGTCCGCGTCGCCGCCCTCGCCGGCAGTGGTCTCCACGCCGACGCCCGCGCCGATCGGACCGCAGCCCTCGCCCATCTGCCCGCCCGATCACGCGCTGTGCGACAAGCACTGCTGCGACGTCGGCGAGCAGTGCGTCTGGGCGCCGATGGGCAATGGGCTCCACGTCTGCTCGGGCCCGCACGCGATCTGTCCCGACGACGGCGGCCCATGCACGCCCGTCGCGTCGCCGGTCAACTAAGGAAGCGAGCTGATACGGAGAACGACGAGGCGCAGCCGCAGAGACAAGAGCGTCCGAGACAAGAGCGACCCACCACAGTTCGCAATTCCAGCGTGACTGAATTTCGCCCCTTCAACTTCGCATAATGGAGCGTTCGGTAAACTTTTTCGACGCGCGAACCCATTGCTCTACTCTCCTCGCCACTTCTTTCGAGCGAGTCGCGGAGCCACGCGATCGCTGGGTCGCCGGGGCATCGCTTCTACGAGAAGCTGAACGAGCTTTTGGCGGAGGCGAAGTTCGATCGGACCGTCGAGGCGATTTGCGCGCCGTACTTCGAGGCGGACGACATGCCGGGCCGGTCGTCGATCGCGCCGGGGGTCTACTTTCGGATGCTCTTCGTCGGCTACTTCGAGGGGATCGAGTCGGAGCGCGGTCTCGAGTGGAGGTGCGCGGACTCGCTGTCGCTGCGGACGTTCTTGGGCGTGCCGCCGAACGAGCGCGTGCCGGCTCATTCGAGCCTTTCGCGGATGCGCACGCGGTTGGATGGCTCGGTCTACGACGAGGTGTTTCGTCTGGTGCTGGGGATCGTGGAGTCGAAGGGGCTCCTGCGCGGCAAGGTCGCGGGTGTCGACTCGACGTACCTGCGCGCGGACGCGTCGATGAAGACGATCGTGCGCAAGCGCACTGGCGACGACTACACGACGTATCTGAAGAAGCTGTGCGAGAAGCAGGGCATCGAGAATCCGACGGTGGAGGACGCGCGGCGCATGGACCGCGCGCGCAAAGGCAAGAAGGTCTCGAACAAGAAGTCGCCGACCGAAAAGGATGCGCGGATCGTGCGGCTCAAAGACGGCCTCACGCGGCTCGGGTACAAGGCCGAGCACGTCGTGGATACGGCCGTCACAGTGAATGAGCCTTGCAATTGAAGCGGCAGTGTCCGGAAGGCGAGCGACAACCCTCCCAAAATCCTTCTCTCGTCTTCCTGATCGTCTGATCTTTCTGTCCCTTCTCTCTCCCTCAGGGCGTCGCCCGGCACTTCACCGGGTCTGCGAGCTGGCACACGGTCGACGCGTCGAGCGGCTTGCCGGCGAAGCGGTCGCGCGTGAAGTCGACGATCTCCGGCAGCGCCCAGGCGGAGACCTTCGTGTGGCTCGCGCCGGCGCACTCGAGGAACTGCATCTGCATGCCCTGCGAGCAAAGGGTCTGGAAGGCCACGCGCTCGGTCGCCGTGCTGACGAGGGTGTCGTTCTCGCCGAGCACGAAGAGCACGCCGTAGCCGGGCGCCTTCGGCGTGCGGCGCGGGACGGACGTCGTCGTGAGGCCGTTCTGAACGAGGAGGCAGCCGAACGGATCGTCCGAGGCGACGCCCGCGTCGGATTGCGCGGCGGCGAGGAGCGGCGCGGCGAAGGTCTCGGCGAGCGTCTTTCCGGAGAGCACGCCGCTCGGGTCGCACGTCTGCGCCATCGCGTCGGGGACGTCGACGTCGAGCGGGGGCAAGAGCGCTTGCGACAGGACCGGCCGCGTGCCGTACCAGTCGCTCGACGCGGCGAAGAACGCGGCCGCGTTCTCGCTCGCGGGGATTTCTTGCGTCAGCGCGAGGTTCGACTCGCCCACGAGATCGGCGGGCGGCACGGTGGCGACGACGCCGTCGAGCTCGAGCTCGGGCGCGTAATACGGCGCGAGGCGGTCGACCCAGAGGGCCGCGTGACCGCCTTGCGAGCCGCCGATGGTGACGAACCGCCCGCTCGCGCATGTGCCGTCGGGTCGCGCGGCGACGAGCTTCTGCGCGGCGCGCACCGAATCGAGCGACGCGATCGCCGTCGGCTGGCCGACGAGGTACGGATGCAAGAAGCCGGTCGGCCCTTCGAGCGCGCGCAGGCCGATGTAGTCGGGCGCGACCACGATGAAGCCGAGCGACGCGAGCGCGGCGATGAGCTGGCGCGAATTCGGGTCGGACGACGGGGCGCAGGAGTCCGTGAAGCCCGCCGTGCCGTGGAGGACGAGGAGGGTGTCGTAGCTCGTCTGCGTGGTGGAGCCCGACGGGAAGGCGACGAGGGCGGAGGCGTCGATGGGCGCGCCGCGGTCTTGCGTCTTGTAGGTGAACTGCTCGACGGTCACGTCGAGGAGCGGGCCGGTCGTGGTCACGCCCGACGCGGCGACGAGCACCGAGAGCCCGGACGCGGCCAGGGTCTGCTCGCCGGCCGTGTGCGTCACGTCGCCGAGCGACTGGTCCGAGAGCCACGCGAACGCCGGCTGCCCGCACTGCGCGCCGTTCTGCGCGAGGCCGCTGGTGTCGGCCGCGAGCGTCGGCGTCGCGAGCGGGCACGACTTCGCGACGACGGCGTCGTCCGAAGCGCCCGCGTCGCCCGCGTCCGGCGCGTTCGAATCAATCGACGAGCAAGCCACGAAAGCCGCCGCCGTCGCCGTGGCGACGAAGAGCGCGAGCAAGTGGACGGATTTCATCCTGCGTTTCCCATAGACCGATCCGCGCGGCGCGCCAAACGTCGATGACGAGCGCGCAGGGCGGCGGCGGCCGCGCGCGGTCGTTTGTCGCGGGCTCGCGAGACCGCGCGTCCTCTTCGCTGACGGGGACCTTACGTCGCAGGGGTTGGCGCTTGCGTGGCGAGCCTAGTCCTCCCCGGAGGGGAGCGCGTTCGTTCGCGGAGTGGAGAGGGGCGGGCATGGGCTTCGGGGCCGGCAGGCAGGCAGCGAGTGCCGTGGGCGTTCGGCGTCGCGGTCCAGTCGTTTTCTTCGTGGCGACGCTGGGCGCCGCGTGCGGACATTCGCATCACACGCCGGCCAGTCATCGCGCGGTCCCGGACGTGTGCTCGCGAGATCGTCCCGCGCTCATCTCGAGCGCGCCTGCCGACGCGGGGGTAGTCAGTGCCTGCAACGCGCCCTGTGTTTGCGCCACGGACTCAGAGTGTGACGTCGCCCCCGGACCTTCGTTAACCAACGGGAGATGTGGGGACTACTTGCAGCGGCCTTCGCAGCGTTCCTGCAAGGGCGGGCCGCTCGTCTCGTCGATCCGGCCGAGCTCGCCACGATTCACACGAACGGGAACCTCTCGACCTTCGCCCAGTCGAAGGACGTCGTAGAAAGTGACGTTCGGATAGCGTTCGGCGACGGTCCGAAGGAGCGCCTCCTGCTCTTTCTCGGAGCTCGCATTTTTCGAGCCTGCGAGGACGCTGATCGAGTACCAGAGCGACGCGTGCATGCCGCGAGCATGGCTCAGACGCGTGAAATTTCTTGGAAGACGATCCGCGACGCGGCGTAGAAGGTTCCGATGAAGCTCGCAGCGCGGACGAAATCCGGCGACCCGCTGACCGTGGCGGTCACGGCAAAGACGAAGCGGCTGCGCCTCTACAAAGAGCGCGAGCTCGCCGAGATCGACCTAGCGGGAATCGAGGCCGCGAGCATGCGTCCTGCGATCCTCTTGATGACGCTCATGGGTGGCTTCGGGTGCCGGGCGTCGGATACCCCCGACCGGAGGAAGGACGCGGCAACGGCAACGGCAGCGGCAACGGCGGCGGCAGCCGTCGACGTCGACATCGCGTACGGCGTCGACGCCGCGCGTCCCCGGACCAGCTTCGACCTCCACGTACCGCCCACCGGCGATGCCGAGCTCTACCTGGGAGCGCCGGTCGGCGCCGAGGAGGCCGACACGCTCGGGTACTTCGGCGCGCCAGTCCCCACAGAGACGCGCGCGACGCTCGCGCAGTTGGTGGCGTCCGGAAGCCTCCTGTCGCGCTCCGGAGGGCCCTCGGCGACCGCGGAGGGGAGCGGATTTCTCCGGCTCACGAGCGGGTCGGCGAAGTCCGAGCTCTCGCTCGTTGCTCCGGATGAAGGCACGAACGCGCTGCGCACCAAGCTGGATCAGCTCCTCGTCGAGGTCGCTCACCACCCCCTGCGCGCGCTTCGCATGACCCTCGCCGTGACGCGCGAGGGCGAGACGTTGCGCCCGGGAGATCACCCTCACCGAGGTCGGAACCGAGCCACTCTCCGTCCTCTTCTTCAATCCCGCGAGCCCGATGTTCTGCCTGCGCGCCTCGGCGAGCGCAGGCGCCCGCACGTCGGAGCTCTCGCACGGTGACGTCGCGGCCCTCGTCGGGACCCATGCGCTGCCCGGCGGCGTGAGCACCGTCCCCGTCGGGGCGGTGGTTCACCTGTCGCTCGCGCCGCTCGCCGCACCGCGCAAACCGGACGGCGGTATGGAGGTCGCGGGCAGCGTCACCTTCTGGCTTCCGGGCGCAGGCGCGTCACGGCGCGCCGTCGAGCTCCACGCCCGCGCGAACGTGCAGTAGGTCTACTGCGCATCGATCCGCGCGCTACAATCGGGGAAGGACGAGCGCCGCGACGGCTCTCGCGTCTTCCTGCAGGTCGTCCGGAAGGCGGTTCCCCGCCACGTGCGCCACGGTGACGGTGACTCGCCACTTGCCCTGTCGAGCGTTCATCGTCCCGATGATCCCTCGCCGCCCCAACGCGCATTCTCGCCGAGCCCTTGAACGAGCTCGGCGTGACCCGACATACGCTTCGCCGATTGATGCAGAAGCACGGCGTGCACGCGCCGTGACCTTGCCGGCGTTCGCGGAGACCTTGCTGGCGCTCGGGTGAAGCTCCGCCGGCCTTCGCGGAGACCTTGCCGGCGCGCGGCCAAGCCCTGCCGGCTCGAATTTGAAGTCGTCTTGCGGGTTTTCGAAGCTCCATTTTCCGTCGGCGAGGCTTGTCGATCCTGCTGCGACGCTTTCAGGACGCGCGAGCAGTGTGAGCGTCCTGGCCCGACCATCAAGCCATCGAGTCCGAGCTGATCACCTACACGTTCTTTGACGCGTCGGGCGGAAACGGATGCAAGGATCTCCTCCGTCGAGATTAACCGATCACCGATGAACGCGTCTTCATCGGTGACCGCTTAGCGTCGCGGCGAAACGTCGAAAGATGGAACGGTTTCGATCGGTTGGCAGTGCAGTGTTCGCCGCCCGAAAATGGATCGCTCCCTGATCCAGATCGTGAAAGGATGTCGGCGTGCGCGCAGCGATTCTGATCGGCCTCGTGACGAGCCTCGGGTGTCGGCAAGAGGCGCGCGTCGACACCGCGCGGCGCGACGCCGCAGCGCCGGAGGTTCTTCCGCCGGCCGCGGTCGCGCCCGCGTCGTCGTTGCCGGCGACGCCGTCGATGACGGCATCGAGCGCACCGATCGTCGTCGACGCGTCCGCACCGACGTCCCTGACTGCGTCCTACGTCGTCGGGCGGCGGACGATCTGCATGCCGGATTCGTGGACGCAGGGCGATACGACCTTCGCGGGGCCTCCGAGGTGCGGGAGCACGACGACGCACCGCGTGCTCCAATCCGACGTCCGCCGTCCGTGCGGACCGTGCGCGTTCACGTTCGACGAGGCGTCGACCAGGCGCGAGCGCCCGTCGCACGCGAACGTTTGCTGTTTCATCGGCACCAGCCCCGGCGGGCGTTGAGCTACGTGCTCTTCGCGCGAAACGCTGCGGGCGTCGTCTTCGTCCACGCTCGTCGCGGGCGTATTTCGGGGTTCGATCGCGGATTCGACGAACGTCTCGAGGCGATGACGAGTGCGGCGTTCTGGAAATCGACGACGATCTCGAACCGGTTCTGTTCGAAGACTGCGTATGGGGCTGGCGCGACGCGGAAGGCCCCGCGGTCGTCGGCGCATCGGATGTTCGCCGGGCTCGTCGAGCGAGTCATCGAGATCCCGAAGGCGAGGTCGCCGACAATCCGTGACGGCGGGGTCGTTTTCTTGGCCGCGCGGGCGGTCGCGTGATTGTTTCGGCCCATGCGCCGAAGCGTCTTTGCCGCCACTTTGTCGATCGTCTCGCTCGCGAGCGCCGCTGCGCTCGCGTCGGTTCCGCCTCGTCACACGTCGGCCGACGACGTGCTTCCGATGGGACGCAGCGTCGGCTCGCCCACGAGCGGTCACCTCGTCGGCGGCGCGCACCTCGGGGACGCGCCGTACATTCGCGTCATGCCCGCCGATCGCGCGGGCGACGTGCGCTGGGGCCTCGGCTCGCTCGTCGGCATGATCGATCGCGCGGCGCGCCGCGTGCGTCACCAATTTCCCGGCGCGGTGCTCAACGTCGGGCACCTCTCGAAGCGCGGCGGCGGAGGCATCGAGATGCACGCCTCGCACGAGAGCGGACGCGACGCGGACCTGCCGTTCTACGTCGACGACAGCCACGGCAAGCAGGTCTTCTCCGAGCACATGGTGTCCTTCCGCGGCGACGGCACGTCGCCCGTGTGGCCCGGCGCGCGCTTCGACGACGCAAAAAACTGGGCGCTCGTCGCCGCGCTCCTCGACGACCCGGTCGCGCACGTGACGCACATCTTCGTCTCGTCGCCGCTCCGCGCGCGGCTCCTCGCGTACGCGCAGCACGCGGGCGCGCCCGAAGAGCTCCGCACGCGCGCCGCGTTCACCATGGTCCAGCCGCACGGCACGCTGCCGCACGACGATCACTTCCACGTTCGCATCGGCTGCCCCGAGGGCATGCGCGCCTGCGTCGAGAACCCCGCGGCCCGCTTTGCGCGACGCGCGCCGCACGGGCGCCGTCACGGCCACGCGACCGAGACGACGCACGGCGCGGAGCCGCACGGCGCCGAGCCGCGCGCCACCGACGGGCACGACGCCAAGCCAGCCGACCCCGAGCCGAAGCACGACGCCGACGAAGCGCCGCCCGCGGCCGACGTGGTCGAAGGCGACGGCTGAGGTCCGCGCCCCAGGCGCGGCGGACAGCCCGAAGGGCACGTTGACTGAGGTCCGCGCCCCAGGCGCGGCCGACAGCCCGAAGGACACGTTGTTGACTGACGCGAACCGCGTTCGCGCGGGTGCACCGCGTGCGCGGGTCAGTGACTTTCGCGGATCTGCTTTCCGCCGATCGGCAGCCCGAAGAGCGGCGCGAAGAAGCACACGTCGGCTGCGCCCGCGAGCAGCGGAATCAGGCCGATCGCTGCGATCGTCCAGCCGAGGACGCCGCTCACCCGAACGCCGAGCGCGATGAGGGCGAGCCCGAGCATGCCGCGCGCGAGGCGGCCTTGCGGTGAGGCCAAGAGCTGTACGAGCTTCATTTCGGTACCTCCTCTTCGGTCTCGAGCATCCTTCGTGCCGAATCGGTTATCATCGCGCTCCAATGACCAATCGTGTCAGCTTGATGCCCCCCGCGGGCCTCGGCGTCGCCGAGCGGCGCGCGATGCTCGTCGGGCGCGTGGCCGAGATGCGCGAGCTCGAGGAGGCGCTGAACGACGTCCGAACGACGCGGCGTCATGCGGACGGTGACCCTCCTCGGCGCGGCCGGCATCGGCAAGACGCGCCTCGTGCGCGATTTTCTCGTTCGCATGCGCCCGCGGACGGACCCCGGCGCCGCGCGTCTTCCGCGGCGCCGCGCGCGATCAGGGCGGCCGCGTACGGCGTCTTCGCGCCGCGTCCTCCGCGCCCGCTTCGGCATCGTCGAAGGCATGGACCCCGAGGCGGCCAAGGCGCAGGTGCGCGCCCAAGTCGCCGTCGTGCTCGAGGATCGCAAGGTCGGCGACGTCGTCTACTTCCTCGGGCAGCTGCTCGATCTCGAGTTCCTCGACTCGCCGCTCATCAAGGCGGTCGAGGGCGACCCGCAGCAGCTCCGCCAGCTCCGCCGCGCGGTCATCAAGCGCTTCCTCGAGGCCGACGCGCAGCACCTCGTCGAGTCCGCGGGAACGCCGCCGTCGCTCTCGTCGACCTCCGCGCAGAACGCGGTCGCGCGCGGGCCAATCGTCCTCGTCTTCGACGATCTGCACTTGGCGCACGAAGAGTCGCTGAATCTCCTCGCGTACCTCGTCGAGTACCTCGCGGCGCCCGTGCTCATCCTCTGCCTCGCGCGCCCCGAGATGGTCGTGCGCCACGACGGCTGGGCGAAGCACGGCGGCGCGAGGCACCGCGTCCTCGAGCTCTCGCCGCTCTGCGGAGACCGACGCGTCGGCGGTGATGCAGGATCTCCTCGCGCCGTGCGGCGACGAGCGAGGCCGCCGAGGATCTCGTCGACGCGGCGTGCACGCTCGCCGGCGGCAACCCCGCGCTGCTCGAGCAGATGGTCCGCATCTTCCACGACATGGGCGTGCTCGAGGTCGAGGACGAGCTCGCCGAAGACGAGAAGCTGGACGATCCACGTCGACAAGCTCGCGAGCGTGCGCCTGCCCATTACGGTGGAGGACGCCGTGCAGGCGCGCATCGCGGCGCTCGCGCCGCCGGAGCGGCGAGCTGCTCGAGCGCGCGGCGACGATGGGCGCGGTCTTCTGGCTCGGGGGCTTGCTCGCGACGCTCCGGCAAGAGTCGCCGCCGCCGGATATCTGGGCACGACGGAGAGTCCGCCGAGACCGCCGCGCGCTGCACGCGATCTTGCGCGAGCTCACGCGAGCGCGACTACGTCCTGCGCCTGCCGGACAGCACGTTCGCCGAGCGACGAAGAGTACGTCTTCAAGCACAACCTCGAGCGCGAGACGCTCCTCAAGCTGACGCCGCCAGGCACCGCTGCGCCGCTACCACGCGGCCGTCGCCGACTGGCTCGCGTTGCAAGGAGTACGTCAAGACGCACGAGGAGTACGCTGGGGATGCTCGCGCGGCACTGCGAGGCGGCGGGGCGCAAGACGCAGGCCGCGCGTCGCGTACCTCGAGGCGGCCGACGTCGCGCGCGCGCAGCTACGCGAAACGCGAAAAGCCGCCGACTACTACAAGCAGCGGGCTCGACCTCGCCGCGCGGCGGCGCGGAGGTCGACGCCGAGGCGCGCCTCCGCGCGCTCCACCACTACGGCGACGTGCTCCAGGTCCTCGGCAAGAACGACGAGGCGCTCCTCGCGTTCCGCGAGATGCTCTCGCGTCGCCTTCCGGCTCGACCTGCGCACGCAAGCGGCGGCGCGGCGCACGGCCGCATCGGGCGGCTCTACCGCGACACCGGGCGGCTCGACGAAGCGTCGCGCGCATCTCGAACGCCGCCCTCAAGCTCTTCGAGCAGGCGGGCGACGAGCGCGGCATCGCGAGCGACCGTCGACGACATCGGCAAGCTCCACTGGCTGCGCGGCGACTACGCGCAAGCGCTCGAGCACACGCAGCGCGCGCTCGGCATGCGCCGCACGCATCGGCGACCGCCGCACGATCGCGCTCTCGCTCAACAACCTGGGCCTCGTCTACCAGGACTCGGGGCAGTTCAAGCAGGCGCTCGACGCCTTCGAGCAGGCGCTCGCGCATCCGCCGCGAGATCGGCGATCTCGTGGCGTCGCGATCTCGCTCAACAACCTCGGCACCGTCGCGCAGGACCAGCGCGACGATCGCAAGGCGCTCGCGCTCTTCCGCGAGGCCTACGAGGTCGCCAAGGAGACCGGCGATCGCAACCGCATCGCGCTCGTCCTCACGAACCTCGGCGAGACGCTACAACCGCCTCGGCGACGCGCAGACGGCGATCCAGTACTTGAAGCAGGCCGAGGAGCTCGCCGACGAGCTCGGCGACAAGCTCGGTCTCGCCGAGGCCGTGCGCGGTCTCGGCAAGGCGTACCTCGCGCAGCGCGAGTACACCAAGGCGCGCGAGTGCACGCAGCGCGCGGTCGAGCTCTTCACCGAGGTCCAGAGCAAGGTGCAGCTCGGCATCGCGCTCCGCTCGCTCGGCGAGGTGACCGCCGCGGCGGGCGCGCGCGGCGGCGAGGAGCTCAAGGCGGCGCGCGAGCACCTCGCATCAGTCGATCACGATCTTCGAGGAGACCGGCAACGAGGTGGAGCTCGCGCGGAGCTGCCGCGCGTACGCCGAGCTCGTGCGCGGCACGTGGACTACGCGCACGACCCGAAGCTCCGCGCGCGAGGCGGCCGCCTTCGCGAAGCGCGCCGACGACATCTTCGCCAAGCTCAAATTGAGCTCGTACGGCCTGCAGCGCTGAAGCTCAGTGCCCCGTGAGGCGGATCCCGAAGAGGGCGAGGCCGATGACCGCAATCACGATCGCGTGGCACACGAAGACGCCGCCGCGTCGGTCCTCGAGCCAGCGGATGAGCACCGACGTCACGGCGGCGTAGACGGCGAACGCTCCGCCGACGACGAAGACGAGCAGCTCGTTCACCGAGCAATCGAGGCCTGTCGCGCCGCGCAGGGAAACGACGCAGAAGAATCCCGAAGGCGAGCACTCCCGCCGAGAGGAGCGTCCGGTGCGCTCGCAGGTTCCACTCGGCGCGCGTCACGCGGCGGCGACCTTTCGGCGACGGAGCCACACGACCGTCGCGAGGGTCGCGGCGAGCGCGACGACCGCGATCCGAGACCGCGGGGCCTGCGTCCTTCATCCAGTCGAGCACGCGCGGGCCGAAGTAGCTCAGCGCGAAGAGCGGCACGAGGTAACCGACGAACGACGCCCGGAAATCGTCCAGAAGCGCACCTTCGAGATCCCGAAGAACGCGTGCAAGACGGGCGGCATCCAGAAGACGATGCGGAGGGTGAAGACGGTGGCGAAGCCGCGCGTCTCGAGCGCGTCTTCGTACTTGCGGAAGCGCTCGGGGATGCGCGCCGCGACGAAATCCCGCGCGACGAAGCGCGCGAACGCGAACCCGACGACGCTCGCCGCCATGGTCCCGGTCATCGAGAGCGCGAACGCCACCGGCCAGGGCCAGATGAGCGGCGCGGCGACGACGAAGATCGTCCCCGGGATGCCGAACGGCTGGAGCGTGGCGTACGCGACGAGAAACGCGACGTAGCCCCACGGCCCGAGCGCGACGAGCGTGTGCGCGAGTTGCTGGGGATCGCGCAGTTGGCGAAAGACCCCGAGGCGCCAGGCCCCGAGCACGACCGCGAGCACGAAGAGCACCAGCCCTATTTTGCGCGCGCGCATGTCCACTCGTTCTACCACCCAATCCTGGGTATCCTCCTCCCCCATGACGCTTTCTCGTTGGACGTTCGGTGCGGCGCTCGGAATGCTCACGGCGGTGACCGGCTGCGGCGGTGGCCTCCGCCTCACGCCGATCCGCTCCGCGAGCAACCGCCCGAGCAACGTCGTCGTGTACTTCAAGGTTCAGAACGGCCACGAGCCGGTCGGCGGGCTCACCGCCGACGCGTTCAAGATCTACGAGGACGGGGATCTCGGTCTCGCAGTACGAGAGCAAGCAGACCATCCTGAACCCGGAGGTCGCGGCCTCGCACTACACGCTGCTGCTCGTCGACATGAGCGGCAGCATCACCGACTCGGGCTCGGTCGACGCGCTCGTCGACGCGGCCTCGGCGTTCGCCGACCGCATCGAGCAGCAAAAGCAGCAAAAAGTCGCGGTCTACGCGTTCGGCGGCGAGGAGCACCTTCACCCGATCGTCGCGTTCTCCACCGCCGGCGCGGCCAAGGCGGGGGTGAAGGCGCTCGCGGGCTACAAGCCGGCCGACCCGAGCACGAACTTGAACGGCGCGATCATCGAAGGGCTCGGCGAGCTCGACAAGGCGCTCAAGGCGGCGCCCAACCCGCTCCGCTTCGGCACGCTCGTCGTCTTCACCGACGGCTCGGACCGCGCGCGGCGCGTGAAGTGGGAGGACGTCGCGAAGGCGCTCGACCAGACCCCGTACGACGTCTTCGCGATCGGGCTCGGGGCGGAGATCAACGACCAGCAGCTCGGCGCGATCGGCAAGACTGGCTACGCGAAAGCCGCGGACAAGACCGTCGTCTCGAAGGCGTTCGACGACATCGCGGCGCGGATCGACGCGCAGACGAAGGCCTACTACCTCCTCAGCTACTGCTCTCCCGCGCGCGCCGGAAAGCACAAGCTCACGATCGAGGCGAAGGCGAAGCTCGCCGACGGCGACGTCGCGTCCGGCTCGCTCGACGACCAGTTCGACGCAACCGGGTTCGGCGTCGGCTGCGATCCCAACCAGCGCCCGAATTTCGACATCACCAAGGGCGACGCGCTGGCGCCGCAGCCGCAGCCGAAGAAGGTCGAAGTGAAGGCGCAAGCGGGCGCGTCCGCGGGCGGCGGGGGCGCGAGCGCGGGAGCGCAGTTCAACCCGTGACGTTCCTCTACGGCGACTCGACCGAATCGGGGCTGAGTACGAATTTTCTCGAGCTCCTGCGCGACGCGATCGATTTCGGCGTCGTCGTGCTCGCGGCCGACGAGACGATCCGGACCGGTCGCGCGAACGCCGCGCGCCTGCGCGAGGAGGCCGACGCCGAGCTCGAGCGGCTCGACGCGTTCGAGGGCTTCGTCGCGGACGCGATCACGCGCGCCGACAAAGGCGCCGAAGGCTCGCCGACCGCGCTCTGCGCCGCGCGCGTCTACGAGCTGCTCGAGGGCGCGCGTCACGACACGAGCGACGCCGTCCGCGCCAAGCTCGCGGCCGATCTCGCCGCGATCGAGGCCGAGGAGACGACGACGCGCGCCGGCTGCCACGACGCGCTCGCCGCGTTCCTCGCGCCGCACGGCCCGTCCGACGCGCCGGCCACGCAGCGAATCGCGCTGCTCGACTCCGGCGTCTACCACGCGACGCTCGCGGGTCGGTCCACGTTCGGCGTCGACTGGGAGTTCGGGCTCGTCGTCCCAGAAGAGAACCTCTGGGCGCAGCCGGTCCGGCTCGAGCGCATCGCGGAGGGCGTCGAGATCCGCGCGCCGCAGGTCGCCGGCTGGATCACCAAAGAGGTGAAGGTCCGCGCGCAGCGCATCGAGCGCCACACGGTCACCGAGCTCGAGACCGACGGCGCGCGCACGCGGCTGAAGCTCCGCGTCGAGGCACCGTCGGAGACCGGCTTCGACCTCGACATCGACCGCAGCGGCGAGTCGCCCGTCGTGAAGGCGACCCGCATCGGCCCGAGCGAGGACCCCTCGATCGGCGCGTTCGACGTCGATCCGGCGGACGTGTCGACGCTCATCGCCATCGTCGACAAGCTCACCGAGGCGGGCGCGGACCTCGAGATCGGCACGCTCGGCCGCGCGACCGTCGCCGGCGAGGCGACCGCGTTTCGCGACACGCCGGCGTTTGCCCCGGTCGTCGAGCGGCTCGTCGCGCGCGTGGCGCCGACGGTGCGGGAGATTCGCGAAGCGCTCGCTCACGCCGACTGAGCTCGTCCTCCGCCGCGCGCTCGGCGACGATCGCCGCGAGGAGCTCTTCGTCACGAAGGCGACGCTGCGCGAGAAGTTCGCGCACCTGCCGCCCGAGCTCCAGACCTTCTTCGAGCCGCTCGGCCTCGACGAGAACGCCACCTCCGGCGCGCGCGCGCCGTCTCCGTCCTCGGCCTCGCGCAGCGAGATCGGCCCGTCCAAGCCCGCGCCGGCGTCCAAGCCGCCGCCGTCGTCGAAGTCGCCGCCGAAGAACGAAGCGTTCGTCGAGGCGGTGAAGAAGATCATGGTCGTGCTGAAGAGCGGCCGCACCGACGAGGGGTACGCGCAGTACGCCGATCTCCTCTCGAGCGACGCGTTCGCCGCGTACCGGCCCGACGAGCAGCGCCAGGCTCTGAAGCTCCTCTTGCTCGCCAAGGCGCCCGAGTCACGCAGCGACGCGGTCCTCCGCGCGTACAAAAGCGCGCTGGCGCGCATCCAGACGCTCGTCGACACGCACGCCGATCCGTCCGACTACGAGATGCTCGGCGTCGCGCACGTTCAGCTCGAAGATCGCGTGGCCGCGAGCGCCGCGTTCGAGATCGCCCTCAAGCTCGAGCGCGCGCGCGATCCGCAGTCCGAGCTCTGCGCGAACCTCGGCCGGCGCCTCGCGCAGCTCGGCTGATCAGTCTTCGAGCCGCTCGGTCACTTCGCGCGGCGGGCTGGGCGGCAGCCCGACGATCGCGCGGTGCTCTTCGCCGAGCGCGCGGATCGCTTCGAGCATCCGCTCGGACGCGCGTCGCGCGGTCTGGGCGGAGCGCGGGAGCATGCGCAGATCGTCGAGCAGGACCTCGGGCCCGAAGAGCACGTCGATGCGCGCGTCCTTGGCGTGGAGCATGTTCTGCCCGAACTCGTGGAGCAGGTCGTTGCTGATGCCGAGGATGAACGCCGGGACGATGTGCGCCTCGGGCGACTCGAGCCCGATGCGCCCGACGCCCGTCCGCCCGCGGAGGAGCTTGTAGGGGTCGTCGCCTTTGTTGCGCGTGCCCTCGGGGTGCAGGCCCATCACCGTGCCGGGCACCGCGAGCTCCTCGATCGCGCGCTGCACGCTGTACTCGTTGAAAGTGCCGCGCTTGCGGACGCTCTCGGCGCGGAGCACCGGCGGGAACATGCGCATGCCGCTCATCGTCGCGTTGATGAACGGCCCGAGCGGGTGATCGTAGAAGAAGCTCGATCGAACCGGGAACGTGATGTGGTGCGAGAGCTGGGTGCGCCAGTAGACGACCGCGGTGATGACGAAGAAGTCGAAGAAGGTGCGGTGATTGCAGACGACCAACACGCGGTCCGGCGCGCGGAATTTCGCGAGGTTCTCGAGGTGGTGGACGTGCAGGCGCCGGCCCGCGGTCGCCCACAGCATCGCGCCCATGACGACCGTGTTCCAGGCCTTGGACGGGACGACGAGGTAACGCGACGAAAAATCACCGAGCTCGAAGGCGACGCGCTCCATCGGCGAGAGGGCCGCGAGCTGTTCTTTCTTGGGGCGCGAGAAACGCGACATGGACGCGCGAGTATGCCACGCGCCTCAGCCTTTGCGTGCGAGCTTTTGGAGCGGCACGGTGCCGATGACGTTCCGCAGGCGCTGCTTCTGGTCCTTCGAGAGCTCGCCGTGGAGATCGACGACGGCGCGCCCGCGCGAGCGCGTGATGCGCACCGTCGCGTGCGACACCTTCGGACGCGCGGCGACGTCGCGGATGTCCGAGAGGACACGCGGCGCAATTCCGCCACGTGTCACCGTGACTTTTCCTTTCGAGATTTCGAGCACGCAAACGGTGGTCGCGTTGCGCGCTGCGGCCCACAAAAGCAACATGGCGGCGACGATGGCCGCGATGACGATGAGCAGCGACATCGCGTGCAATCATAGCGCGGTCGCCGATGGTCGGATCTTCAACCAACATGGGCCGATTCGTGCTCAACCTCGAACGGATGGACTGGGCGGGTCTCTACCGGCGAGCTCGAGAGCGCACGGTGCAGATCTGCGCCCCGCTCTCGGTCGAGGACCAGCTCGTCCAAGCGATGCCCGACGCGAGCCCGGCGAAATGGCACCTCGCGCACACGACGTGGTTCTTCGAGGAGCTCGTGCTCGGCGACGGCGCGTTCGACCCGAATTTCGCGTTCCTCTTCAACAGCTATTACGAGTCACTCGGCCCGCGCGTGCCGCGCGCGCGGCGCGGGATGCTCACGCGTCCGTCGCTCGAGCGCGTGCGCGCCTACCGCGCCGCGGTGGACGAGCGGATGCTGACGGCGATCGAGCGCGGCTCGCTCGACGCCGGCGCGCGCGCGCGCCTCGAGCTCGGCCTCCACCACGAGCAGCAGCACCAAGAGCTGATCCTCACCGACGTCGGGTACGCCCTCGGCGCGCAGCCGCTTCGGCCGGCCTACCGCGAGCTCGCGCGCGCCACGGATGGCGCGCCGGACGCGACGCGATTTTGCGCGTTCGAGGGAGGGGCTCGCGCCGTCGGCGCCCCGCGGGACGGCTTCGCCTTCGACAACGAGCGGCCGCGTCACGACGTGCTCGTGCGCCCGTTTCTGCTCGCGTCGAGGCCGATCGCCAACGCCGAGGTCCTCGCGTTCATCGAGGACGGCGGCTACCGCGAGCCGCGCCATTGGCTGAGCGACGGGTGGGCCACGGTGCAACGAGAAGGCTGGCGCGCGCCGCTCTACTGGAACGACGACGGCACCCTCTGGGAGCTCGCCGGCGTGCGCGCGATCGATCCCGGCGAGACGGCATGCCACCTCAGCTACTACGAGGCCGACGCGATCGCGCGATGGCTCGGCGGGCGCCTGCCGACCGAGGCCGAGTGGGAGATCGCCGCGCACGGCCTCTCGCCCGACGACGGGAATTTCGCCGACGACGATCGCCTGCACCCGAGCAAGGCGACGCGCGGCGACGGCGCGCTCGCGCAGATGTTCGGCGACGTCTGGGAGTGGACGTCGAGCAGCTACTCGCCGTACCCCGGGTTTCGCCCGCTCGACGGCGCGCTCGGCGAGTACAACGGAAAGTTCATGTCGGGCCAGCAGGTGCTCCGCGGCGGATCGTGCCTCACGCCGCGCGGCCACGTGCGGGCGAGCTATCGCAATTTCTTCCCGCCGGCGGCGCGCTGGCAGATGACCGGCGCGCGGGTCGCGCGCGACGCCGAAACGGAGGACCGATGATTGAGACCACGCATCCTCCCGCCTCCCACGGCGACGGCGACGGCGACGTGCTTGCGGGGCTGCGCGCGCCGCGCAAGCGCTTGCCGTGCCGCCTCTTCTACGACGCCCGTGGCGCCGCGCTGTTCGAGGAGATCTGCGAGCTGCCGGAGTAC
The DNA here is from genome assembly GCA_963731595.1 of uncultured delta proteobacterium. GTDB lineage: Bacteria > Myxococcota_A > Polyangia > Polyangiales > Polyangiaceae > DASXHD01. The sequence goes on along the minus strand of CAVSWE010000006.1, from coordinate 137,347 downwards.
TACCTGACGCGGAGCGAGCTCGCGCTCCTCGCCGCGCACCTCGGCGAGATCGCCGCGCTCGTGGGGGCGCGCGCGCGCGTCATCGAGCCGGGGAGCGGGGCGGGGAAGAAGACGCGCATGCTCCTCGGCGCGCTCGAGCGCCCGTCGATCTACGTGCCGATCGACGTGAGCCGCGAGCAGCTCGAGGAGAACGCCCTCGCCCTCCGCGAAGAGTTTCGCGGCCTGCGCGTCGCGCCGGTGCACGGCGACTACACGCGCGCGCTCGCGATGCCGCGCCCGGACGCGTCGTTCGGACGCACGCTCGTCTTCTTCCCGGGCTCGACGATCGGGAACTTCGAGCCCGAGGAGGCGAGGCGGTTCATCGCGCGCTTCGGCGATTCTCGCGGGCCCCGGCGCGATGCTCCTGCTCGGCGCGGACTCGAACGACGACCGCGCGTCGCTCGTCGCGGCGTACGACGACTCGCGCGGCGTCACCGCGGCCTTCGACAAGAACGCGCTCGAGCACCTGAACCGCAGCTACGGCGCGAGCTTCGATCTCGCCGCGTTCGAGCACCGCGCGGTCTGGAACGCCGAACGCTCGCGCATCGAGATGCACCTCGTCAGCCGGCGGCGGCAGACGGTCCACGTCGGCGAGGAGGCCTTCGGCTTCGAGCGCGGCGAGACGATCGTCACCGAGCACTGCTACAAGCACCGCCCCGACGCGGTCCGAGCGATGCTCGCCGAGGCTGGATTCAGCCTGGTTCGTACGATGGCCGACGACGCGCGCCGCATGCATCTGTGGCTGGCCGAGCGGCCTCGCCCGTGATCGAGCTGCTCGGCGTCTCGAAAGGATTCGGAGAGACGCGCGCGGTGCGCGCCGTGACCTTGCGCGTCGCGCGCGGCGAGCTCGTCGCGATCGTCGGCGCGTCGGGCAGCGGCAAGACGACGCTCGTCAAGATGGTGAACCGCCTCCTCGAGCCCGACGGCGGCGAGGTGCGCGTCGACGGGCGGCCCGCGCGCGAGCAGCCCGCGGTCGCGCTGCGACGCAGCATCGGCTACGTGATCCAGCACGTCGGCCTCCTGCCTCACCTCAGCGTCGAGGACAACGTCGCGATGGTCCCGAAGCTCCTCGGTTGGTCGCGCGACCAGATGCGCGCCCGCACCTCCGAGCTGCTCGACCTCGTGGGTCTGCCCGCGGCCGCGTACCGCGATCGCTTCCCGGACGAGCTCTCCGGCGGACAGCGGCAGCGCGTCGGCGTGGCGCGCGCGCTCGCGGCCAAGCCGAAGATCCTCCTGCTCGACGAGCCGTTCGGCGCGCTCGACCCGATCACGCGCGTCGCGCTCCAGCGCGAGCTCGCGCGGATCCACGCCGGGCTCGCGCTGACGACGGTCATGGTGACGCACGACATGGTCGAGGCGCTCACGCTGGCCGATCGCGTCGCTGTGATGTTCGAAGGGGAAATCCGCCAGATCGCGCCGCCGGCGGACTTGATGCGGGCGCCCGCCGACGACTACGTCGCCGAGCTCGTCGCGATGGCGCGCGGGCAGGCCGAGAGCCTCCGCGCGCTCGGTGCCGCGCCGTGACCGAGCTCTGGGCGGGCGTTCCGCCGCTCCTCGCGAGCCACCTCGAGCTCGTCCTCGTCGCGCTCGCGTGCGCGTCGGTCGTCGCGCTGCCGCTCGCGATCGTCGCGAGCTCGCGACCCAAGCTCGCGCTCGTCGCGGTGACCGGCGCTGGCGTCGTGCAGACCATCCCGGGCCTCGCGCTCCTCGCGCTGATGGTGCCGATCCTGGCGAAGACCGGCGTGCTCTCGCCCTTCGGGTTCGCGCCCGCGGCGATCGCCCTGACGCTCTACGCGATGCTGCCGATCCTGCGAAACGCCGTCACCGGGATCCGCGGCGTCGACCCGGCCGCGGTCGAGGCGGCGCGCGGCATGGGCATGTCGCCGCTCCAGGTGATGCGACTCGTGGAGCTCCCGCTCGCCGCGCCGGTGATCGCCGCGGGCGTGCGAACGGCGACCGTGTGGACCGTCGGCGCCGCGACGCTCGCGACGCCGGTCGGGCAGCCCTCGCTCGGAAACTACATTTTCGCGGGCCTGCAGACGCGCAATTTCCCGATGCTCCTCGTCGGCGTCGCGGCGGCGGCGGGGCTCGCGCTCGTCCTCGACGGCATCCTCGCCTTGGTCGAGCGCTCGCTCCGCGCGCGCCGGCGCAAGCGCGCGCTCCTTCCGGTCCTCGCCTTCGCCGCGCTCGCGGCGTTCGTGTTCGTTCTCCCTCGGCTCGCGAGGCCCGCGCCACCGGAGCGGACGGCGAGCGCGCGCGCCGCGCCGCCGGGCGAGATCACGCGCGTCCGCCTCGGCGGAAAGCCGTTCACCGAGCAGTACATCCTCGTCGCCATGATGCAGGAGCGGCTCGCCGGCGCGGACCTCGCCGTCGAGGTCGCCGAGGGCCTCGGTTCGACGATGGCCTTCGACGCGCTCGACCGCGGCGACATCGACGCGTACGTCGACTACTCGGGCACGCTCTGGACCAACGAGATGAAGCGCACGAGCGTGCCGCCGCGCTGGCAGATCTCGGCGGAGGTCGACGGGTGGCTCGCGCGCGAGCACCGCGTCCGGAGCCTGGGCGCGCTCGGCTTCGAGAACGAGTACGCGCTCGCCGTGCGCCGCGACACAGCGAAGCGCTTCGGGCTGCGCACGCTCGCCGACCTCGCGCGCGTCGCGCCCGATCTCTCCATCGGCGGCGACTACGAATTCTTCAGCCGCGAAGAGTGGGACGCCGTGCGGCGCGCGTACGGCCTTCACTTCCGGCGCACGACGAATTTCGATCCGGCGCTCCTCTACGACGCCGTCGTGCAGGGCGAGGTCGACGTGATCACGGCGTTCTCGAGCGACGGGCGCATCTCGGCCGACGATCTCGTCGTGCTCGACGATCCCGCGGGCGCGCTCCCGGCGTACGACGCGATGATCCTGCTCGGCGCGCGCGTCGGCGGCGACCGGCGCGTCGCGTGCGCGCTCGCCGACCTCCACGTGCCGGTCGACCGCATGCGCGTCGCGAACGCGATGGTCGACCGCGACAAGAAGCCCGCGGCGGTCGCGGCGCACTACCTGCTCGCCGGTATGGGCGCGCTGCCCGACTGCAGTAAGCTCGGGCCGTGAGCGTCCTTCGGCTGCTCGACATCCACCGCACGCGCGAGTCCATCGGCGCGACCTGCGCGCTCGACGATCTGCGCTTCCATTTCACCGTCTGGTACGAGGATCTCGATCTCGACGCGCTCGCGCGCGAGCACGGCGAGCTCGTCGACCGGCTCGCGTTCCACGTCGCGATGTTCCAGATCGACGCGGTCGCGAGCCTCGCGCCCGAGACGATCGAGCTCGGGCCGTGGGCGCGCTTCGCCACGCCGCGCTTCCGCGAGCTCTGGCGCACGGTCTTTCGCAACGTCTGGGCGCAGTGGCGCTACGAGCACGATCGGCCCGACTACGTGGGCCCGGCGTTCGTGGACCCGCCCGCGCCCGCGACGCACGCGGTCGCGACGCGCGCGGGCGACGTGCCGCTGCTCGCGTTCTGCGGCGGCGGAAAGGACAGCCTCGTCGCGCTCAAGCTCCTCGAGCGCGCGCGCCTTCCGTTCGCGACGCTCGGCTATGCGCACTCGATCTACGGCGGCGCCGCGCACCAGCACGCGCTGCTCGATCGCGTGGGCGGCGCGTCCGCGCGCGTGCGCGCCGAGCGCCAGTGGGTGCTCGACGATTTCATGGACGCGCCCGTCGTCGCGCTTCGCCCCGAGCTCGGCGTGAAATCGATCCTCGCCGCCGAGACGCCCGCGTCGCTCTTCGCGACGCTGCCGCTCGCGCTCGCGCGCGGCTACCGCGGGCTCGTCCTCGCGCACGAGGCGAGCGCCAACGCCGAGAACCTCGTTTGGAAGGGCGAGGAGGTGAACCACCAGTGGGGCAAGGGCTGGGAGGCCGAGCGCCTGCTCGACGCGTACGTGCGCGAAGAGCTCCTCCGCGACGTTCGGTACTTCAGCGTGCTCCAGCCGGTGCACGACGAGGTGATCTTCGAGCTCCTCGCGCGCGACGCGCCGCTCGCGCCGCTCACGCACTCCTGCAACGTGCGAAAGCCCTGGTGCGGCGAGTGCCCGAAGTGCGTCTACGTGTGGCTGCAGATGGCGGCGCACCTGCCGCGCGCGATTGTCGAGGCGACGTTCCACGACGATCTCGGCGAGCGCCCCCAAAACGAGGGCTGGCTGCGCGAGCTGCTCGGGCTGTCCGGGCACACGCCGTTCGAGTGCGTCGGGAGCGTGCCCGAGGCGCGGCTGGCGCTCGCGCTGCTGCCGCGCCCGCTCGGCCCGCGCATGGCGCGCCTCGCAGAGGACGTGGGGCCGGTCGACGTCCGCGCGCTCGCGCGTCCGCTGGTTTCGGTCGGCGAGCAGCACGGGATGCCCGAGGACGTCGCGCGCGCGGTGATGCCGCTCTTGCGCGAGGCCGCTGCCCGCGCTCGCGCGCGCGTCGGTCTCTGATTCGCGCGTCGCTCAGTTCTCGTCGAGGACGCCGCGGAGCTGCTCGGGGGCGATGCGGTAGTGTCGCTGGCAATAGTCGCAGTCGATCTCGAGCACCTCGCCCGAGCCGACGCCGGTCACGAGATCGCGGATGTCGGCGCGCGGCAGCGAGAGCAGCGTCGCGAGCAGTCGCTCCTCGCTGCAGCGGCACTCGAATCGCAGCGCGCCGCGCCCGACCTCGTCGTACGGCATCGCGTAGAGCACCTCGGCGAGGAGCTTCTCGGGGTCGGCCTCGCCGCCGGCGAGGAGCGCGTTTATCGGGGGAAAGTCCTTGAGGCGCTCGGTCATGACCATGAGCGGTCCCTCGCCGACCTCGGGCAAGAGCTGCACGATGTAGCCGCCCGCCGAGGCGACGCCGTCGTCGTCGCCCGCGATCGCGCCGACCGCCGCGAAGGAGATCACTTGCTCGGACGCTTGCATGTAGTCCATCAGCGCGCCGGAGATCCCTGGCGCCGCGGTCGCCTGGACCATGCCCTGCTGGACCTGTCCGTCGTGGAGCGTGCGCATCATCTGGAGGACGGCGCGGTCGCCGAGCGATACGTCCGCTCCGTCCTTCGCCTGGACCAGGCCGCGCGTCGTCCCGTCGGGGAACGAGTCGGCGACGATTCGCGTCTTGGGGTCGTCGCCCTGGAGGATCGCCTGCACGCGGAGGTCGGGGGCCATCGTCTCGCGCACGAGCACCGCGGCAGTGAGCATCTCGGCCAAAAGGCGGGCCCGCGGGCCTTGCGCTTTTTGTGCGGCAATCACGCCCTTGGCGGTCTCCGTCGTCGAGACGGCGATGACGCGGAACGCGCCGTCTGCCGTGATTGCCCTGACCACGTGATCGGACATTCCCAACATTCTAACCTGCATTACGTTGTCCGCATGAAGAAGGTCGAAAAGCCCGAGCCGGAGTGGAAGAAGGAGCTCTCGCCGACGCAGTACGCCGTCCTCCGCGAGAAGGGGACCGAGCGCGCCTTCACGGGCCAGTACTGGGACCACCACGAAAGAGGGACGTACAAGTGCGCCGGCTGCGGCGCCGAGCTCTTCGAGAGTGACACGAAGTTCGATTCGGGCTGCGGATGGCCGAGCTTCTTTCGACCCAAGGAAGAGGCCAACGTGGAAGAGTCGGCGGACGACTCGCATGGCATGGTGCGGACCGAGGTCCTCTGCGCGAGCTGCGGCGGCCACCTCGGCCACGTCTTCGACGACGGCCCGAACCCGACGGGCCTCCGCTACTGCATCAACTCGGCGAGCCTCGACTTCGAGAAGAAGTGATTCGGCCGGACACGAAGGCACCATTCGATCTACGCTGCGGCCCTTCGCATGGCCACTCAACCGCTCGTCGGCGTCATCATGGGCAGTCAAAGCGACTGGGAGCACATGCGCCACGCGTGTGACGTTCTCGGCGAGCTGGGCGTCGCGTTCGAGGCGCGCGTCGTATCGGCGCATCGCACGCCCGACGAGATGTTCGCGTACGCCGAGAACGCGGAGTCGCGCGGGCTGCTCGTGATCGTCGCGGGCGCCGGCGGCGCGGCGCATTTGCCGGGCATGGTGGCGGCCAAGACGCTCCTGCCGGTGCTCGGGGTGCCCATCCCGGCGACGCAGCTCGTCGGGGTCGACGCGCTCCTCTCGATCGCGCAGATGCCCAAGGGCGTCCCGGTGGGGACGCTCGCGATCGGCAAGCCCGGCGCGGCGAATGCAGGGCTGCTCGCCGCGATGATTGTGGCGGCGAAGCACCCCGAGATCCGAGACAAGCTCCGCGCGTGGCGCGCCGCGCGAAAGGACGAAGTGCTCGCCCAGAAGCTGCCGCCCTCGTGAAGCCCAGGCCGATCCTTCCAGGCTCGACGCTCGGCATCCTCGGCGGCGGGCAGCTCGGGCGCATGATGGCGATGGCCGCGCGAACGCTCGGCTACCACGTGCGCGCGCTCGACCCGGACGCGTCGTGCGCCTCGCGCTTCGTCGTCGACAAGCTCGTGACCGCGTCATTCGAGGACCCGTCGGCGGCGGCCGAGCTCGCGCGCGGGAGCGACGTCGTCACGCTCGAAATCGAGAAGGTGTCGCAAGAGAGCCTGCGCGCCGCCGCGCGCCACGCGCCGGTCCGGCCGGACGCGGCGGTGCTCGAGATCGTCCAGGATCGCATCAAGCAAAAACAATGGCTCGCGCGCCGCGGATTTCCGGTCGGCGAGTTCTCGATCGCGCGCAGCGCGAACCAGCTCGCGGGCGCCGCGCTCCGCATGCGCGCGCCGGCCTACGTGAAGGCAGCGCGCGGCGGCTACGACGGGCGAGGGCAGGTGGTGCTCACGGCGCCCGAGATGGCCGACGTCGCCTGGACGGAGCTCGGCGGGCGCCCTTGCGTCGCCGAGCGCGCGCTCGGGATCGACTACGAGGTCTCCATCCTCGTCGCGCGCTCGCCGAGCGGCGAAATCGCGGTTTACCCGCCCTCGCTCAACCACCACGAGTCGCGGATCCTCCAGCACTGCGTGATGCCGGCGCCCATCCCGCCGCGCGTAGCCAAGCACGCCGCCGAAATCGCGCGCGAAATCGCGGTCGCCATCCGCGTCGTCGGCCTCCTCGTCGTCGAGTTCTTCGTGACGACCGACGGCGAGCTCCTCGTGAACGAGCTCGCGCCGCGCCCGCACAACACCTTCCACGGCACGGAGGTCGCGTGCCTCACGAGCCAATTCGAGCAGGCGGTGCGCGCCGTCTGCGATCTCCCGCTCGGCTCCACCGAGCTCGTGCGATCGGTTGCAATCTACAACCTTCTCGGCGATCTCTGGATGTCGCCCGACGCGCGCCCGCAGGTGTCGCCCGCGTTCGACCGCGCGCTCGCGCTCCCCGGCGTCCGCGTGCACCTCTACGGGAAGCGCGAGGCGCGCGCCGGCCGCAAGATGGGCCACTTGAGCGCCGTCGGCAAGACGCCGAAGCAAGCCGTCGCCCTGGTCAAGAAGGCGCGCGCGCTCCTCTGACCCGGCCCGAGGCCGGCCCACGCCTGGCCCGGCCACACCTTCCTCGCAAGAAATCCCTCGTTCGTGCGCGGCACGACCGGTGCTTCGGCCGACGCTGCGCGCGCATTTTCAGAATTTTCTCATCGACGGAGGATCGATGCGCTGAAGACTTGGATGCTAGGGCTTGCGTGACGGGACAGAGACGGTGGCAAGCGGGCTCACGTGTGGGGCTCCTGCGGTGATCGCGATCGCTTCGGCGATGTCCTGCGAGCCAAGATCGGAACCCTTCGGCCTCGAGCCGAGCATGCGTGAGGGTGGAAGGACGCGGAGCGGTGCGGGACCTGGCGCCTGAATTGGGGTGCCGCGTTACAAATTTGCTCGCAGTCGGCCAGGACCTATTTGCCAGCCTTGTTTCTTCTCCGTCGCCCGGTGGGGCGAAGCGCGAACTTCCGAAAGTTCGCACCGGGAGCTTCGACCTCGACGCACACGTGTGCCCTGGGGTTACTGGTTGCGCTTGATGATGTGGAAGCCGAAGGGGGACTCGACGACGCCGCTGACCTCGTTGACGTCGAGGGCCCAGGCGGCGTCGGCGAACTCTTTGACGACGCTCTTCTTGGTGATTTTGCCGAGGCTGCCGCGGCGGTCTTTGGTGCCGAGGTCGTCGGTGTACATCTCGACGACGTCCTCGAACTCGAGCTTCGGGTCCTTCGCCTTCGCGAGCGCTTCTTCGGCGCGCTTGCGCGCTTCTTCTTTCGTGCGCGTCACGTTGAAGGGCGCGCTCTTGGCGCCCTTGTACGCGATGAGAATGTGCTGGCAGGTGATCCACTCACCCGCCGGCTCGTGCTTCTTCGGCGGCGGGGCCTCGGTCTTTTCCTTTGCGAGCGCCTCCGCCAGCGCGGACGCGGAAGCAGCGGCGGCGGCCGACGCGGAGGCGGCCGCCTGCTGCTCGAGCTGTTTGTATTTGTCCTCGCACCCTGCGAGCGCGAAGACGGCGAGAACGACTGCCGTCCTGGGCTTCATGCCCGGCCAGCATACTCCCGCTTCACTTCGGTTGCTTCACCGTGCGGAGGTACGGCTTGACGGCCTTGAAGCCCTCGAATTTCTGTTTGGCCTCGTCGTCGGGCACGGCGGTGGAGACGATGACGTCCTCGCCCGGTTTCCAGTTCGCCGGCGTGGCGACCTTGTGTTTGGACGTGAGCTGGATCGACTCGAGCGCGCGGAGGATCTCGTCGAAGTTGCGGCCGGTGCTCATCGGGTAGCTGAGCGTGAGCTTGATCTTCCGGTCCGGGCCGACGATGAAGACGGTGCGCACGGTCTGGTTGAGCGCGGGCGTGCGGCCCTCGGACGTGTTGCCCGCCTCGGCGGGGAGCATGTCGTAGAGCTTGGCGACCTCGAGCTTCGAGTCGCCGATGATGGGGTATTTCACCGCGGCGCCCTGGGTCTCCTCGATGTCGGCTTCCCACTTCTTGTGGCTGTCGACCGGGTCGACGCTCAGGCCGATGACCTTCGCGTTGCGCTTCTTGAACTCGGGCTCGAGCTTGGCGAGATAGCCGAGCTCGGTCGTGCAGACCGGCGTGAAATCCTTGGGGTGCGAAAAGAGGATCGCGTAGCCGTCACCGATCCATTGATGGAAATCGATCGGGCCCTGGGTCGTCTCCGCCTTGAAGTTCGGCGCCTCGTCGTTGATTCGCAAGGACATGGTTCATTCTCCTGGATGAACCGACAATATAGTGAACGTTTCCTGTAAAGCAACGGGGCTGTTCAGCCGGAGATTTCGTCCACCGTGCCCTCGCGCACTAGCGTGCCTGCATCGAGCAGGCCGGCGCGCGTCGCGACGTCTCGGGCGAAGGGCATGTCGTGCGTGGCGATGACCAGGGTCGTGCCGTGGGCGGCGAGCTCGCGCAAGAGGTCTGTCACGCCCTTGCGCCGAGCGGGGTCGAGCGACGCGGTGGGCTCGTCGAGGAGGAGGACCGACGGGGCCATCGCCATCGCGCGCGCGATGGCGACGCGCTGCGACTCGCCGCCGGATAGCTCGGCCGGGTAGGCGTCGCGGCGGTGCGCGATGCCGAGCTGGAGCAGGAGCTTGTCGGCCCGCTCGCGCGCGGCGTCGGCCGCGAGCTTGGCGACCTGGACCGGCGCCTCCATGACGTTCTCGAGCGCGGTCATGTGCGCGAAGAGGTGGTGCTGCTGGAACACGAAGCCGACGCGGCGCCGCACGTCCTCGCGGAGGACCCCGCGCTCGGCGAGCGCGCTGCCGCCGACGCGCACCGCGCCCTCGTCAATCGTCTCGAGCCCGACGACGCAGCGGAGCAGCGTGCTCTTCCCCGTGCCGGACTCGCCGAGCAGCGCGTAGATCGAGCCCGCCGCGACCGACAGCGAGACCCCGTCGAGCACCCAGCGCTGTCCGCGGCGCTTTCGGACGCGTTCGATCTCGAGCATCAGACCTTCTCCAGGCGTCGCGCGATTCGCGCCAGCGGCAAGCTCATCGCGAGGTAGAGCCCCGCGCAGAGCGCGCCGGGGATCAGCCAGCTTCGCACGTCGACCGCCGTGATCGTCATCCGCTTGGTGAGCTCGACGACCGTGATGACGCTGACGAGCGACGAGTCCTTGAGGAGCGCGATGAAGTCGCTCGTCACGTTGGGCAGCGCGTGGCGGAGCGCCTGCGGCACGACGATGCGGCGGAGCGCGAGCGGCACGCTCATGCCGAGCGCGCGCGCGGCCTCCATTTGTCCGGGCGGCACCGCGAGCAGTCCAGCCCGGTGCGTCTCCGCCTCGTAGGCCGCGTAGTTCATACCGAGACCGACGATCGCCGCGGTGAGTGGGCCCATGCGAAACACCGGCGCGAGGCCGAAATAGAGCACGTAGAGCTGAAGCAGCACCGGCGTGCCGCGGTAGAGCTCGACGTACGTCGTCGCGACGCGCCCGAACCACCGCGGGCCGTGCGTCCGCGCGAGCGCGAGCAGCAGGCCGAGCGGGAAGGCGAGCGCCATCGCCGCGATCGAGACGAGCAGCGTGACCGCGGCCCCTTTCAGGAAGAGCACGAAATGGTGCGGTCCGAAGCGCTCGGCCGGCGCGGCGTTCGACTCGGCGATCGACCGGCTCCCGCCCGAGGGGTGACCGAAGGTCTCGAGCTTCTCCTCGCGCGGGTCGTCGATCCCCGAACGCGCGAGGATGGCGCGGAGCTCGCCGCTGCGAATCATGTCGCCGAGCGCCTCGTCGATCGCGGCGACGAGCGCCCCGTCCCCGCGGCGCGCCGCGATCGCGTAGACCCCCTCGCGCACGTCGCCCGCCATCGTGAGCTCGGCGTGCCGCGTCGCGTACCGCTGCGCGATGATGTCGTCGAGCAAGACCGCGTCGGTGCGGCCTTGCGCGAGATCCAGGTACGGCTCCTCTTGCCCCTCGTAGAGAACGACGTCCGCGCCGGCCGCGACGAGCGTGTCGTACGCGAGCGACGCGCCGAGCGTGCCGACGCGCCGCCCGCGGAGCTCGGGGAGCGAGGCGCCGAAGCGCGTCTCGCCCTTGCGCACCGTGAGCCGCTCGGCGAACACGTAATACGGCCTCGAAAAGAGCACGCGGCCGACGCGCTCGCTCGTGATCTCGAAGCCGTTCAAGACGATGTCGAACGTGCCGCGCTCGAGCGACGCGACGAGCGTGCTCCAGTCGTTTTGCACGAACTCGCTCTTCACGCCGAGGCGCGTCGCGAGCGCGCGCGCGATCTCCACCTCGAAGCCGACGAGCTCGCCGTCGGCGCGCTGCGAGACGTACGGCTCGCCGCCCTGCAGATCCCCGCCCCAGCGCAGCGCCCCCTGCGATTTCACGCGCGCGAGCGAGTCGTCCGCTCGGGCCGACGGCGCGACGAGTACGACGAGCGCGAGGAGCAACGCTGCGAACGTCGTCGATCTCGGGGGCCGCACGCGGCGAGCGTAGTCGGGAACGGCGGCGGGTGTAAGCTCGTGGCGTGCGCATCGTCCACGCCGCCGATCTCCACCTCGACAGTCCGCTCCGCGGGCTGCAGCCGTACGAGGGCGCGCCCCTCGCCGCGGTGCGCGAGGCGACGCGGCGGGCGTGCGAGAACTTGGTTGCATTCTGCATCGAATCGCAGGCGTCGCTGCTCCTCGTCGCCGGCGATCTCTACGACGGCGACTGGCGCGATTTTTCGACGGGGCTCTTCTTCGCGAAGGAGATGTCGCGCCTGCGCGAGGCGGGCGTGCGCGTCGTGCTCGTGCGCGGCAACCACGACGCCGCGAGCCAAATCACGCGCTCGCTTCGCCTGCCGGACAACGTGCGCGAGCTCTCGGCCAAGAAGCCGGAGACCGCGCTCTTCGAGGATCTCGGCGTCGCGGTGCACGGACGGAGCTTCGCCGAGCGCGCCGTCACCGAGGATCTCTCGCTCGACTACCCGCGGCCGGTCGACGGCGCGTTCAACGTCGGGCTCCTCCACACGAGCGCCGACGGCCGCCCGGGGCACGAGCCGTACGCGCCGTGCACCGTCGCGAGCCTCGCCGCGCGCGGGTACGAGTATTGGGCGCTCGGTCACGTCCACCAGCGCGAGGTGCTCACGCGCGAGCCTTGGATCGTCTTCCCGGGCAATCTCCAGGGTCGGCACGTGCGCGAGACCGGGCCGAAGGGGGCGACGGCCATCGACGTGGCGGGCGGCGTCGTCGAGTCGGTCGAGCACGTCGCCCTCGACGTCGTGCGCTGGGCCGAGTGCGCCGTGGACGTCACGGCGTCGTCTTCCGTCGCGGACGTGCTCGACGCCGTGCGGGCGGAGATTTCCGCCGAAATCGAGCGCGCGGAGGGCCGCGTGCTCGCGGCGCGGGTCGTCGTTCGCGGTCCCGGCGCGGCCACCGCGCGCGTCGCCGCCGCGCGCGAGAGCGTAACGGCCGAGCTCCGCGCGATCGCCAACGATCTGCGCGACGTCTATTTCGAGAAGCTCCGCATCGCGACGACGTACTCCGAGAGCGCCGAGCGCGTGCAGGGCGGCGAGTGGGTCGAGACGCTCGCGACGCTCGACGGCCTCGGCGACGAGGAGCTCGTCGCCATGGCCAAGGACGCTCTCGCCGACGTGCGCGCGAAGCTCCCGCTCGAGCTCGCGTCGGGCGACGGCGGGCTCGCGCTCGACGATCCGGGGCAGCTCCGCGCGCTCTTGCGCGAGGCGCAGCAAGCGATCCTCGCTCGCGCGCGCGCGGCGAGCGGAGAGGAGCCCTGATGCGCATCCGCGCGCTCCGGCTCGCGGCGTTCGGGCCGTTTCGCGACAAGACGCTTCGCTTCGAGAGCGACGGCGCGGTCGAGGTCGTCTTCGGTCCCAACGAGGCCGGCAAGAGCACGACGCGCCGCGCGGTGCTCGGTCTGCTCTTCGGCATCCCCGAGCGGAGCAAGGACGGTCACTCGGTCGACGGCGACGTGCGCGTCGGCGCGACGCTCGCCGACGAGCGAGGCCGCACGCTCGAGATCGTGCGCCGCAAGGGACGCAAGAACACGCTCCTCGACGTGAACGACGCGCCGCTCGACGAGCAAGTCCTCGCCGGGTGGCTCGGCGGAATGGACGCCGAGACCTTCGAGCTCGCGTACGGGCTCGAATCACGAGGGGCTCCGCCACGGCGGCGCGGCGCTTCGCGTCGGCAAGGGGCAGCTCGGCGAGAGCCTGTTTTCCGCGGCGACCGGCCTCACCGGCCTTCACGGCGTGCTCGCCGAGCTCCAGGCCGAGGCCGACGCGCTGTATCGACCGCGCGGGGCGCAGCTTCCGCTGAACCTGGCGCTTCGCACGTACGACGCGGCGAAGAAGCGCATCGCCCAGCTCGCGACGACCTCGGACAAATGGCTCGAAGTGGAGAGACAAATCGAGGACGCTCGCGGCGAGCTCGCGCGTCTTCGCGCCGAGCGTGCCGCGCTCTTCGAGGAGCGGGAGAGAGCGCGCGCGACGGCGTCGGCCGCGCGGTCGCTCGACTCGGCGCGCGCGCGCCTCGTGGAGATCGAAGCAGCGCTCGCGGCGACGAACGCCGAGCTCGAAGCGATCGACGCGCCCGCGGAGCTCCTCGCGCGCGCCCAGGCCATCGCCGACTTGCAGGAACGGCTCGGGAGCCATCGCAAGGCGCAGCTCGATCGACCGCGAATCGCCGCCGAGCTCGAGGCCATCGAAGAGCGCGCGCGTCGCGCCGAGCGCGACGTCCCGAAGGGCGCGGAGCCGAGCGGCACGGTCGTCGACGCGCACGTGCGCAAGCTCGCGCTCGACGCGGCGAGCCTCCGCGAGCGCACGAGGCAAATCGAGTCGCGCGAGGCCGAGCTCGCGAGCGTCGTCGAGCGGACGGAGGAGCGACTCGCGGCGCTCCGACCGGCGGAGGATTCGTCCGTCCTGCGCGACGCGCTCGACTCCGCGCGGCGCGAGGGCGACGTCGAGGCGCGCCTCGCGGCGGCCGAGCGTCGAGCGAGCCGCGATCGCAGCGAGGCCGAGGCGCGCACGCGCGCGCTCGGCGGATTTTCGGGGACGCTCGAGGAGCTCGCCGTGCTCGCGGTGCCGCCGAGCGACGTCGTCGCGTCGCACGCGCGCGAGGCCGCCGCGCGCGCGGAGCGGACGCGCGCCGCCGCGGACCGAAGGCGGAAGCTCGAGGAGGAGCGCGCCGACATCGAGCGCGGGCTCGCGGCGCTGCGGGCCGAGGGCGACGTGCCCACCGAGGAAGTCCTCGCGCGCGCGCGCGCCGAGCGCGATGCCCTTTGGGAGGCCGTGAAGGGCGGCGCGTCGGCGGAAGCGGGCCGCTACGAGCGCGCGGTTCGCGCGGCCGACGAGCTCGCCGATCGCTTGCGTCGTGAGGCGAGCCGCGTGTCGCGCTCGAGCGAGCTCACCGCGGGCGCGCAGGCGCTCGCCCGAAAGCTCGAGCTCGCGACCGAAGAGGCGCGGGCGCTCGAGTCCGACGCCGCGAGGCAGGCGCGCGCGTGGGACGCGCTTTGGAGGCCGGCGGGCGTCTCGGGCGCGCCGGACGAGATGGTCGCGTGGCTCGCGCGTCACGAGGTAGCCGTGGCCGCCGCGTCGCGAGCTCTCGAAGCGGCGAAGGACGTCGACGCGCTCGCCGCGGATTCGTCGCGCGCGCGCTCGCCGCTCGCCGCCACGCTCGGCGCCGAAGCCGAGGGCAAGTCGCTGGCGGAGCTCGAGCGCGCGGCGTCGCGCGCGCTCGCCGCGCTCGAAAAGCGCGCCAAGGAGCGCGAGACGCTCGAGCGCACGCTCGAAGGGGCGCGCGAGGAGCGCGATCGCATCGCGCGCGAGCGCGCCGCGTGCAATCGCGACCGCGCCGCGTGGGCGACGCAATGGGCCTCGTGCACGCGCTCGCTCGGGCTCGGCGAGGGCGCGAGCCCCGAGGAGGTCACCGCCGCCATGGAGGCTCTCGGCGCGCTAGCCCGGGCGGGCGACGATCTCGAAAAGGCGCGTCGCAGGCTCGACGGCATCGACCGCGACGCCGCGCGCTTCGCCGACGACGTCCGCGCGGTCGCGGCGGCGTGCGCGCCGGATCTCGCCGCGCGCTCACCGGACGACGCGTGCGCCGAGCTCGCGCGACGCCTCGCCGCCGCCGCCGACCGACGCGCGCGCAAGGAGACGCTCGAAGAGCAGCGACGCAAGCAGACCGCCCAAGCCGCAGACGCGCGCGCGGCCGTCGAGGCGCGTGCAGCCGCGCCCGGCGCCTCCGAGAGCGCCGCGGCCGCCGAAGCGCGTGCCACCGAGCTCGACGCGGTCGTCGCCGAGCTCGACAATCGCATCCAGCAGACGAGCCGCCACCTCGGCGGCGTCGAGACCGGCGCCAAGCAGTTCGACCAGTCGCCCGCGGTCGAACAAGCCGCGGAGGCGCAGCGCCAGCTCGCGCGCGTGCGCAATCTCGTCGAGCACTACGCGCGCGTCCGCCTCGCCGGCGCCGCCGTCGCGCGGGTCCTCGAGCGCTATCGCAAGGAGAACCAGGGCCCCGTGCTCGCGCGCGCCAGCGAGCTCTTCTCGATGCTCACGCTCGGCTCGTTCGAGAGCCTCGAGGTGGGCTTCGGCGAGTCCGACGAGCCGGTCCTCGTCGCGGTGCGTGACGGACGCCGGCTCGAGACCTCGGCGCTCTCGGACGGGACGCTCGATCAGCTCTACCTCGCCCTGCGCGTCGCGAGCCTCGAGCGTCTCACCGAGTCGCGCGGGCCTCTCCCGCTCCTGCTCGACGACGTCCTCGTCCATTTCGACAATCAGCGCGCCGCCGCGGCGCTCGCGGTCCTCGCCGAGCTCGCGAAGCGGACCCAGGTCATCCTCTTCACGCACCACGCGCGCGTCGTCGACCTCGCCCGGAGAGCCGTCTCCGACCGCGACGGCGCCGCGGCGCCGATCCACGATCTCGCCGCAATTTGAAGCCGAGCGAAGCGCTGGCGAATGTCGGGTGCTACGTGCACGCCGATTGAAGCCGAGCGAAGCGCTGGCGAATGTCGGCGTGCTACGTGCACGCCGATTGAAGCCGAGCGAAGCGCTGGCGAATGTCGGCGTGCTACGTGCACGCCGATTGAAGCGTGTATGCTGCCGCGCGAGCCAGAAGCCGCATGACCTTTTCGACCACCAGCCCGCTCGACGGAGCGCCCCTCGACGCCGTCGAGCCGACCCCGCTCGACGCCATCCCGACCCTCGTCGCCGACGCACGCGAGGCGCAGCCCGCGTGGGCCGCGCTCGGCCCTGCCGCTCGCGCCGAGGCCATCGCCGCCGCGAAAGATCGCGTGCTCGACCGCGCCGAGCTCGTCGTAAAGACTCTGAAGGCCGAGCTCGGCAAGCCCGACGCCGAGTCGCTCCTCGCCGAGGTTCTCCCGTCGGGCGACGTCGTCGACTTCTGGTGCAAGTCGATCGAGGAGCTCCTCGACGCCTCGCCCGTCGAGCTCGACGCGCTCGCGTACCCCGGGAAATCGGGCGCGATCGAGCGCGCGCCGCGCGGCGTCGTCGCCGTGATCATGCCGTGGAACTTTCCGGTCGCGCTCCCGCTCCGCACGATCGTGCCCGCGCTCCTCGCGGGCAACGCGGTCGTCTTCAAGCCGAGCGAGGTCTCGCCGCGCGCCGGCAAGCTCGTCGTCGACTTGTTCGAGGGGCTCGTGCCCGAAGGGCGTGCTCGGTCTCGTGCAAGGCGGCGGGGACGCGGGCGCGGCGCTCTGCGAGGCCGACGTCGATCTCGTCGTCTTCACGGGCAGCGTGCGCTCGGGGCGCAAGGTCGCCCGCGCGTGCGCCGAGCGACTGATCCCGTGCTCGCTCGAGCTCGGCGGAAAGGACGCGGCGATCGTGCTCGCCGACGCGAACCTCGAGCGCGCCGCGCGAGGCGTCGTCTGGGGCGCGATGAGCAACGCCGGGCAGAACTGCGCCGCCATCGAGCGCGTCTACGTCGAAAAAGCGATCGCCGACGCGTTCACCGCCAGGGTCGCGGAGCTCACCAAATCGCTCCGCTTCGGCGAAGACATCGGCCCGCTCGCGACCGAGGGGCAGCGCTCGATCGTGAAGTCGCACGTCGAGAGCGCGCGCGCCGAGGCCGGGACCAAGGTCCTCGCCGGCGGCGAGGCGCTCGAGACGGGCTACGGCTTCGCGCCGACGGTGCTGCGCGTCGACTCGGACGAGACGCCGCTCATGAAGGAGGAGACCTTCGGCCCGGTGCTCCCGATCCACGTCGTCGCGAGCGAAGACGAAGCCGTGAAGCTCGCGAACGACTCGAAATACGGCCTGACGGCGAGCGTCTGGACGAAGAAGGTGGACCGCGGCCGGAAGATCGCCGCGCGCCTCCGCGCCGGCGTCGTGACGATCAACAACCACGCCTTCACTGGCGCGCTCCCGCAGGCGCCGTGGAGCGGCTACGGCGAGACCGGCTACGGCATCACCAACTCGCCGCTCGCCCTCGACGCGCTCACGCGCCCGCGCTTCGTCCTCGTCGACAAGAATCGCGCGAAGGCGGAGCTCTGGTGGTACCCGTACACGCCCGCGCTCCGCACCATCGCCGCGTCGTTCGCGAAGCTCCGCAGCAAGTCGACGCCGCTCTTCGAGCGCGTGCGCGCCGTGTTCTCGCTCGTCGGAGCGCTCGTCGCGCGCATGCGCGGAGGGTGAGCCCTCGCTCGCGGGCTCACGGCGCGCAGGTCTGACCCGGGATTTCCGAGCACAGCGGGTCGCCGGCGGCGCACACGCATCGCGGCAGGTCCCGTGTGTGGCGGTAGACGGCTCGGCCGCCGCGCGGCTCGTACCCTCGCTTCTCCTCCGAGAGGGTACGGAAGATCTCGGCGCGATCGTCGTCGGTCGGCCGCTCGAAGCGCGAGCCCTGGAGCTCCGAGATGCGACGCGCGTTCTCGCCCTCGGACGCTTGGAGCGCGGCCAGCGCGCTCCAGATCGCCTCGTTCCTTCTGGCCTCGCGCGCCTGGAGCCAGGCGGTCGTCGCTCCGGCCGCGACGAAGGCGCCGCCGAGCACGGCGGGTACGAAGACGCGCGTCCAGCGGGCGGGCGCGGGCGTGCTCGGCCACGCGGGTACGCGGTACGGGCTCATGCGCCGAGATCGACACGCCGCGCGCTCGCTCGCTTGGGTCCGACCTGGGCGACCCGTCGGCTCAGCGCTTCTTGATCCCGTGCGCCACGAGGTACCTCCGCACGTGCGTGCGCTGGAGCTTCGCGCGGCGCGAGATCTCGGCGATGTTGCCGCCGGTCTTGTCCGCGAGCACCGCGAAGTAGGTCTTCTCGAAGTGGTCGAGCGCGGCGCGCTTGGCCTCGTGGTACGGCAGCTCGGTCGAGGCCTCGCCGCCGAGGGCGCGCGAGGGAGACGGCGCCGAGGCGCCGAGGTGCGCGGCGAGATCGATCGGCGTGCCCTCGTCGGCGAGCGCGACGGCGACGGCGACGACGTTCGCGAGCTCGCGCACGTTTCCCGGCCAGTCGTGGCGGAGGAGCTGCGCCATCGAGTCGCGCGGGATGCGCTTGAAGGTGCTCTTCATTCCCTGGCGCTCGAGGATGAACTGCACGAGGCCGGGGATGTCCTCGACGCGATCGCGCAGCGCGGGCATCGTGATGCGCATCTGCGCGATGCGGAAGTAAAGGTCGGAGCGGAAGGCGTCGTCGTTCACGGCGCGCTGCAGGTCCCGCCGGGTCGCGGCGACGATTCGCGCGTCGAACTGCGCGTAGCCGCTGCCGCCCACCGCCTGGACGCGGCGCTCGGCGAGCGCGCGGAGCAGCTTCGGCTGCGTGTCGAGCGGCAGCTCGCCGAGCTCGTCCAAGAAGACCGTGCCGCCCTCGGCGAGCACGAAGGGCGACGTGCGGTTGTCGGTCGCGCCGGTGAACGCGCCGCGCACGTGGCCGAAGAGCGTGGACTCTGCGAGGCCGAGCGGGATCGAGCCGCAGTCGACGACGACGAACGGTCGATCGCGACGCGAGCTGCCCTCGTGGATGGCCTTGGCGACGAGCTCCTTTCCGGTGCCCGTCTCGCCCTCGACGAGCACGGGGATGATCCGACGGCGCGCTCCGCTCGATCCGCGCGAAGACCTCTCGCATCGCCGGCGTGCGCCCGTAGAGCCCCCCGAGGCTCTCGGTCTCCGGAAGCCGCAAGCGCTCGGGCCGCGCGGGCTCGAACACGACCTCGATCGGACCGAACTGGAGCGTCGTCGCCTCGGTGAGGTAGCCCTCTTGCAGCGACACGTCGCCCGTCCAGATGCCGTTCTTGCTGCCGAGATCGCGGATGCGCACGCCGCGCGCGGTCGCGACGAGCTCGCCGTGCACCGCGCTCACGCGCTTGTCGTCCAGGACGAGCGTGCACGACGCGTCGCGCCCGACGAGCACCGGATCGGCGCCGACGGCGACGCGCTTTTCGGGGCTCGAGGCGACGTAGATCGTCCCGCCGCGCAGCTGGACGTGCTTGGTCGTGGCGACGGTCGATCCGCTCATTTCGGCTTCTTCTTGGTCGCGCCTGCGCTCCGAGTCGGCGCGCGCGTCATCGTCGCCGTCGTGTCGCCGTCGTCGCCGTCGAGCGAGAATCGTCGCGGCGCCGGTCCACCCGCTCTGCGCGAACACGCGGCGCCACGCGTCGAGCATCGCCTGCGCCGACGGGAAGCGGTCGTCGCGGCTCCGCGCGAGCGACCTCGCGACGAACGCCGAGACCGCGCCGGGGAAGGGCGCGCGCGTCACCTCGCTCAGCGTGGGCGCGTCGTAGTCGCGTTTGAGGGCAAGCATTCGCACCGCGTTCTTCTCGGGGAAGGGGAGAGTCCCCGTGAGCGATCGAAACACGATCGTGCCGAGCGCGTAAAGATCCGCGCGCGCGTCGACGAGGCGCGGGTCGAGCCACTGCTCCGGCGCCATGTACGGGAGCGAGCCGATCGTCGCGTCGGCGGGCGTGAGCGGCTCGGCGTCGTCGAGCGGCTTGCCGACGCCGAAGTCGATGAGCTTGGCGATCTCGCCGCTGCCGGTGCGGCACAAAAAGACGTTGTCGGGCGACAGATCGCGGTGGAGGACGCTCGCGGCGTGCGCGGCGCCGAGCGCCCCGAGTACCTGCTCGACAATCGGACCGCAGTCGGCGAGCGTGAGCACGCGCGCGCGTTTCAGCCGCTCGCCCAGCGTCTCGCCCACCAGCCGCTCGCACACGATGCACGGCCGGTTCCCCTCCTTGAAGTAGCCGTGGAAGCGCGCGACGTATTCGCTCTGGATCCGCGACATGAGCGACGCCTCGCGCTCGAACATCTTCAGCAAGTCCGGCCGCGCGAGCGCCGAGCTGCGCGGCGTCTTCACGACGACCGCGGCGCCCGTCCCTTCTTCGACGGCGGCCCACACCTCGGCCATCCCGCCGCGACCGAGCCTCTCGGTGAGTCGATAACGGCGGCCGATGATCTCGCCGGGGTCATTTCTTCGCGCAGAGGGGCGCTTGCGTGGTGACGCTCGCGGCGCCGACGTCGCGCGTGTCGAGCGCGAAAGCGATCGGCGTCCTCGCGACCCCCTGGTTGCAACGAACCGCCGCCGCCGCCGCGAGCTTCGCGACGAGCCCGTCGTCGAGCACGGTCACGGTGCCCTGGAGCGGGCTCTCGCTCCCGCCGAGCGTGAAGCGCCCGCGCGCGTCGAGCAGCGCGCCTTGCCCGCCGGTGAACGCGAGGCTCAGGCCGAGCGCCGAAGGCGGCGCGTTCGGCAGGCGGAAGCCGTCGACGACGAAGTCCGCCGTCGCGGTCCACGTCGTGCCCTTGCGCTCCGCGTGCGCGGTGAGGTCGATCTTCACGCCGTCGGTCTTCGACGCGCCGAACATGTCCGGCTTCACGCCGACGTCGTCCGGCGTCGCGCGGGACGCGAGGAGGTCGAGCTTGGTCGTGCCGTCGTCGGCGCCGACCAGGTCGAGCCCGAACGTCTGCTGGTGCGTCTGGTTGAACGACAGGTGCGCCTTGTACGCCGGCCCCGTGCGGCTCGCGTCGAGGAGCCACGGCCCGAGCCGCCCGACCGGCGTCGTCACGTCGACGCTCGTCGGGTTCATCACGAAGTCCTGCCCGAGCGGTCGCCCCTCTTTCGGCGCCATGTCGAGCGTGAGCGCGGTCGCCTCGGCGCGCGTCCCGGCGCCGGACGGCTGGTTCCAGACGACGTGCGCGCTCTCGATGCGTGCATGTTGCATGGAAGACGGAAAGAGCCCGAGGCTCGTCCCCTGCGGGTGCTTCGCCGACCACGCGGCGAGCGACTTGAGCAGCGGCGCGTACCCGACGTCGACGTTCACGTCCACGTCGCGCGCGACGAAGGATTTCGCCTCGAGCCCCGACGACAAGTCGACGAGCACCTCGCGCGCGTGCGCCGTCGCGCCGGGCACGTCCGGCGAAGTCAGCGTGACGCCCGAGAGGCGCGCGGTGCCGATCTGCGAATAGAGATCGACCTCGTCGATGCTGGCGACGATGCCGCGCTTCGCGAGCGAGTCGACGATCGCGTTTCGCACGACGGTGGGCGCCGCGAGCACGACGACCAGGAACGCGAGGAGCAGCGCCAGGATCGCGACCGTGCCGAAGCGCCCGCTCCGCAACTTCACCACCGTGGTCTTCGCCGGCTTTGCCAGCTCGGTGGGGATCGCCGGCGGCTCGAGCGAGGGCGCGCCGTACGGCGTCGGCGCGGGCGCGAGCGGCGCCGCGGGGGGAACGTAGAACGGGTCGTGCACGCTCGGCGCGTTGGGCGCGATCGGCGAGACGGGCGGCATCGCGCCGGAGAACGACGGCGACGAGAGCCGCGCGGCGTCGGCGCGCACGGCGGGCAAGTCGCCGGTCCGCGACGGGCGATCGAAGCGGGTCGAATGGTCGACGCCCGGCGACGCGCGCGTCGCGGGCGGCGGCGTCGGCGTCAAGCGCGGCGGGGGGAGCGGCGTGTGTGCGGGCGACATCAAGTGCGGCCCGGAGCGGACCGCGGGCGGCGGCGGCGGGTCGGGGATCGGCCGCGCCCCCGAGACGCTGCGCGCCGAGAGAATGTCTTGCGTGAACACGCGGTCGGACGCGATGTCGGCGACGAGCTCGCGCGTCCGCGCGCTCGAATCGGCGCCCGCCGACTCGATCTCGTCGATGCGATGCTGGCGCTCGTGGAGCGCCTTCTGCGCCACCTGTTCGACCCACGCGCCGACCTGCGCCGGCGTCGCGGGAGGCACCGCCTCCTCGAGCGCGAACGCCATCTCGCGCGCGGTCGCCCAGCGTTCGTCCTGGCGCATCGCCAGGCCCTTCAGCACGATCTCGTCGAGCGCGGGAGACACCTCGGGCGCGAATCCGCTCGGCGGATCGACCTTCTGCATGCGCGCGCGCGCGAGCAGCGCCGACTGCGAGTCGCTCTCGAAGAGCTTCTGCCCCGCCAAGCACTCCCACAAGACGATGGAAGCCGAAAAAATGTCCGTGCGCCGCGTGAGTTGCTCGCCGAGGAGCTGCTCGGGCGCCATGTAGATCAGCTTGCCCTTGAGCTCGCCCTCGCGCGTCAGGTGGACTTGGTCGGCCGCTTTGGCGATGCCGAAGTCGAGCACGCGCGCGACGCCGTCGACGCCGACGATCACGTTCTGCGGAGAGACGTCGCGGTGCACGATGCCGAGCGGCTCGCCGCGCTCGCTCTTCGCTTCATGCGCGGCGTGCAAACCGTGAAGGACGCCGGACACGATCGCCACCGCGATGCGGAGCGGAATGCGCTCGTTCTTCGGCCGCAGCACGCGGTTGATCCGCGAGAGCGCGTCGCCGTGGATGTACTCCATGACGAGCAGCACCTCGCCCTGATCGACGATGACGTCGAGCGGCTGCACCACGTTCGGGTGCC
The DNA here is from genome assembly GCA_963731595.1 of uncultured delta proteobacterium. Classification (GTDB taxonomy): domain Bacteria; phylum Myxococcota_A; class Polyangia; order Polyangiales; family Polyangiaceae; genus DASXHD01. The sequence continues at coordinate 114,645 of CAVSWE010000006.1, read as the reverse complement.
GGATGCGCGTCGCGAGCCGCGCCTCGTCGAGGAACATCGCCAAGAAATCGGGATCCTTGGCGAACTGCGGGTGCATTCGCTTGATCGCGACGAGCTTCGCGAAGCCGCCGGCGCCGCCCATGCGCCCGATGTGGACCGTGGCCATGCCCCCCGAGGCGAGCTCTCCGTGGACCGTGTAACGTCCCACGGTCCAGGCGGCGTGGTCCTCGACCGGCATGTTTCATCAGACGTACCACGAAGCGCGGTCCGCTGCCGAAAGCGTAGCGTACGGATCAGCCGCCGTCGCCGCAGGAAGTGGCGCACGCCAGGGCCGCGGCGCAGTCCGGGTCGGCGAGGCACGCCGCCGTGCCGGCGTCGTTGCAGTCGCCCGATTGCGGGTCGGCGAGGCAGGTGCTGCACGGGCCGCTCGGCGCGTTTCCTCGGCAGAGGTTTTGGCCGCACTTGTTGGGCGCTCAGGCGACCAGGGCGTGCACCGGCAGGAGCCGCTTCTTCGTGAGCGACGCGGCGAGCGCGAAGCCCTCGAGCGTGAGGCGCATGCGGGTCGCGTCGACGAAGCCTTCCTCGTCCAGGCGGCGGACGATCTCGCGGACGTCCTCGCGCCGGACGGCGCGGACCCGAACGCCCTCCTGCAACGGCGCCTCGCCGACGCCGAGCGCGTCGCACAGATCGTCGAGGGAGATGCGCCGCGCGTGCGCCGCGTAGAGCGCGCGAAGGATGTCGGCGCTCAAGGTGAGTTTCTGATTCGAGCTCATGAGTTCCTCCGGGAGAAGGCCGATGCAAGGATGTGGCCAGGCCGACCACATGTGCCGAAAACGCGCATGCGTGTACCATGCACGCATGTATACTGCACTTACGAATGTGCAGTATGCATGCACTTCAATAAGTGCTTGCGGAGGCGCGCGCGGCGCTGGTGGATCGGGCCACCCTCAGTGGAGGACGCGCGTGCGGATGTTCGCCGGGAGCTTCGAGATCGCGTCTGCGACCGCGTCGGAGACGTCTTGCTCGAGGTCCATCGCGAGGTAGCCGACGTTCGGATCGGTCGCGAGGACCTGGGTGCGGATGTTGGCGCCGAGCTCGCTCACGATGCGGTTCACCGCGCCGAGCACGCCGGGCACGTTTCTGTGGACGTTCAAGATGCGGTGCGTGCCGGGCACTTGCGGCACCTCGATCGTCGGGAAATTCACGGCGCCGGTGGTCGTGCCGGCGTTGGTGAACTTGAGCAGCGCCGTCGCGACCTCGCGGCCGATCGACTCCTGCGCCTCTTCGGTCGAGCCGCCGATGTGCGGCGTCAGGATCACGTTCGGCAGGCCGCGCAGCTCGGAGCCGAAGCCGTCGGAGTTCGACTCTGGCTCCTCGGGGTAGACGTCGACGCCCGCGCCGCCGACGCGCCCTTCGCGGATCGCGGCCGCGAGCGCGCCGATGACGACGACCGTGCCGCGGCTCAGGTTCAAGAGGTGCGCGCCGTGCTTCACCTGGGCGAGCTCCTTGGCGCCGATCATCTCGTGCGTCTCGCGCGTGGCCGGCACGTGCAGCGTCACGAAGTCGCTCTCGCCGAGGAGCTCGCCGAGCGAGCCCACGGGCCGGTTGTTGCCCATCGGGAGCTTGGTCGCGATGTCGTAGAAGATCACGCGGAGGCCCATCGCCTCGGCGAGCACGCCGACCTGCGAGCCGATGTGCCCGTAGCCGACGATGCCGAGCGTCTTGCCGCGGATCTCGTGGCAGCCGACGGCGGCCTTGCGCCACTTGCCCTCGTGCACCTCGCGGGAGCGGTCGCCGACCTGACGCGCGAGGATCACGATCTCGGCGATGACGAGCTCGGCGACGCTGCGCGTGTTCGAGAACGGCGCGTTGAACACCGGGACGCCGGCGACGTTGGCCGCCTCGAGATCGACCTGGTTGGTCCCGATGCAAAAGCAGCCGACCGTGAGCAGGCGCTTCGCGTTCTCGTGCGCGAGCACCTCCTTGGTCACGTGCGTCTTGCTGCGGATGCCGAGGACGTGGACGCCCTCGAGCTTCTGCGCGAGCTCCTCGGGCTTGAGCGCTTGCTTGAGCAGCTCGACTTGGAAGGTCTCTTTCTCGAAGAGATCCTTCGCGCCGGGGTGGATGCCCTCGAGCAGGAGCACTTTGACTTTGTTCTTCGGGAGCGAATGGCGCATCGGGTTTCCGCGGATTTAGTCCCGCTTTCGCGGTAGATCAAACCTCGATGCGCTTTGGCTTCGTCCTCGCGTGTTTGGGGGCCGCTCTTTTCTCGGCGTGCGAGAGCACGAGCGTGCCGCTCGGCGACGACGACGCCGGCGACGGGGCCGCGCCGTTTGCGTGCGACGGCAGCGGCGTGACCAAAGGCCCGTGGGTGCAGGCCGTCGGCGAGACGCACGCGACGATGCGCTGGGAGACCTGCCGCCCAGGGACGAGCAACGCGGTCACGGTCACGGGGGGCGCCGCGCCGAGCACGGCGGTCGCGGTCGAGACCGCGGTCGACGTCCCCGTCGGCCACACGGCGCCGCTCAATCCGAGCGCGCCTCCCGACGTCGCCGGCCGGTATTTCATGCACGAGGCCTCGCTCGACGGCCTCGCGCCGAGCACCTGCTACGACTACGCGCTCTCGGCCGACCTCTCGCGCGCCGGGCGCTTCTGCACCGCGAAGCCGAGCGGCGCGCCCCTCCGCTTCGTCGCCATCGGCGACACGAACGTCGGCATCGGCCCCATGGCGACCGACATCCTCTCGCACGTGATGCCGATGGATCCGGACTTTCTCCTCCACCTCGGCGACATCGAATATTACGACAGCGGGTTCGACACCTGGCAGCTCTGGTTCGACGTGATGCGGCCCGCGCTCGCGCACGGCGCGATTTTCCCGCGATCGGCAACCACGAGAGCGAGACGCCGGACGAATATGCAAACTACACGCTTCGCTTCTTCGCGGGCGAAGGCTTCGACGGCAACGACGAGTATTACGACTTCGAGGACGCGGGCGTCTGGTTCTTCGTGCTCGACACGCAGGACGCGACCGACGGCACCTCGGCGCAGGCGAGCTGGTTCGCGCAGCGCATCGCCCAGGTCGAGCAGCTGCCGGGCTACCGCATGGCGATCGTCTATTTCCACAAGCCGTTCGTCACCTGCGGCGACACGGGCGACGATCCGGTCGCGCGGCAATATTTCGAGCCGCTCTTTCGGCTCCACAAGGTGCCGCTCGTCTTGCAGGCGCACATGCATGGCTACGAGCGGTTCGATTTCGGCGGGCTCACGTACGTGACGACGGCTGGCGGCGGCGGCGCGATCGGCGATCCGAACAAGAACGTGTCGCGCGACTATTGCAATCAGCGCGTCGCGTCGGGCGGGTTCTTCCACGCGACGGTCTTCGACGTCGGGGCGTCGAGCGTGAAGGGGACGGTCGTCGACGATCAGGGCGTGGTGCGCGACTCGTTCGACATCCCGATTCCCTGAACGACGCGCGCGACGAGCACGCCGGTCGCGACCGCGACGTTCAGCGACTCGACCGTGCCCTCGCCGCGGATGGCGACGAGCGCGTCGCACTGCTCGCGCACGCGCGGGCCGACGCCTTCGCGCTCGTGGCCGACGACGAGCACGAGGGGGCGCGGGAAACGAAAATGCGCCGCGTCGTCTTCGGCGCGTCCGTCGGCGCCGACGATCGCGACGCCGCGGGATTTCAGTCGCGCCAGCGTCTCGACCAGGTTCGTCGTGCGCGCGATCGCGACGTGCTCGGCGCCGCCCTCGGCGACGCGCACCGCGTCAGGCGCGAGGGCGGGGTGGGGCGCGGGCGCGCCGAGGATCATCGCGTCGACCCCGAAGAACGCCGCCGTCCTTACGATGGCGCCGACGTTGTACGGATTTCGCACGCGGTCGAGCGCGATCGCGAAGCCCTTTCGGCGCACGAGCATCTCCACGAGATCGGCCGCCGCCAAAAACCGCCGCGGCTTGGTCCCGACGCAGAGGCCTTCGTGGTGTTGCGAGCGCGCGATGCGGGCGAGCTCGTCCTCGCGCGTCTCCTTGCAGGGCACGCCCTGTTTCTTGGCCCACGCGAGGAGCGGCTCGGCCTCGGCGCGCGCCTCTTGCCCGAACGCGACGCGCTCGACGTCGCCGCGCCGCGTCTCGAAGACGGCGAGCCCGGCGCGCAACCCGTAGACGATCTCGCTCGGCGGCATCACTCGAGGAGGCTTCGTAGCATCCAGGCGGTCTTCTCGTGAACCTGAAGTCGCTGGGTGAGCAAATCACGCGTGGGTCGTCCGCGGCGCCGGCGTCAACCGAGCGCGGTGGCGACGCCGCGGAGGGTGGCTGCGATTCGGACGGCGTCGTGCACGGCGTCCTCGGAGAGACCGGCGGCGACGACCGCCGCCTCGTGGCTGCGCACGCACGACTCGCAGCCGTTGACGGCGCTCACAGCGAGGCACATGAGCTCGAAGGTGGGCTTGTCGCTCGCCGGCCGCGCGATGCGCGTCATGCGGAGCCGCGCGGGCTTCTGCGAATACGACTCCTTTCCGACGAAGTGCCGGAAGCGGTAATAGACGTTGTTCATCGCCATGAGCGACGCGGCCGCGCGGGCGTCGTCGACGATCGCGTCGCCCGCGATGCGCGCCGCGTCGGCCTCGACGGCGTCGCGCAGTCGCGGGTGCCCCGCGGCGATCGCGCACGCGAGCGCGACGCCCCAGCGCGTCTTTTCGTCGAGCGCGCCGCCGTCGGCGAGAACGCTCGACAAGTTGAGCGCGAGAATCCCTCGCGTACGCGGGGATGGTCTCGCGCAGCGACTCGGTCGCGGAAGCTCACCGCAAGACGATGACGAAGGGGCCGACGGTCGGGCAGGGCGTCTCCAGCGGTTTCCCGCCCGATTCCTTCACGTCGCAGCGCCGCGCGGAGACCTCGACGCGCTCGCCCGGCTTTCCTTCGAGGCCGAGGGCGGCGAGCGGCACGTTCATCTCGACGACCCACTCCTCGTCGTTGTCGCCGGGGTGGTCGATGGTTCCGTCGGCGTCGCACGCCGCGCGCGCGCCGCTCTGCCACGCGTAGCTCCACGCGCCTTCGCCCTCGCGTTTGCCGTCGGTGATCGTGCAGCTCGGGTCGACGTCGAAGCCGTACGAGGTGGCGCCGCGCGAGAACACGACGTGAAACGCGTCGCCGCGCCACACGGGCCCGTCGGCCGGCACGTGCGCGGTCACGATGTCGTGATCCGAGGCGTAGAGCGCGACGTGGAGCATTCCGGCCGACCACATGAAGCGAATGTCGGAGTAGGGGCGCCCCTCGCTCCCGTCGGGCCGAACGAACGTGCGGCGCGCGCTCGTCTTCCAACTCGGCTCGTCGAGATCGCCGTCGACCTTCACCGGCTCGCTCGCGCGCGGGACCTCGAGCTCCGGTCGCGGCGCCGCCGCCTTTTTCGCGTGGCACGCGGCGAGCAGAAGCGCGAGGACCGTCGCAAAAATGTCACGCGCCATGGGGCTCCCAAGAATGTGCGCGCGTAGATGCTTCGATCATGCGTCCAGTGATAAATTGGCGGACCGTGGAGCTCGATCCCAAGGACGACGACGATCGCGCGCTGCTCAAGGCTCTGCCGTCGATCGGCTCGGCGCTCATCCCGCTGCTCGCGCACGGCGAGGAGCGCATCGTCGTGCTCTTCTCGACGCGGCGCCGCGACTCCTTCATGCGTGCGCTCCCCGCGCGCACCGCCGCAGCCGAGTACGCCTCCAAAGACCCCGCGCTCGCCACCGCCCTCGCCACCGCCCCCCGCAAGCTGATCCGCCTCATCTCACTCCGCTCCGACGCAACGCTCCGCATCCACGACGTCCCCGCCGCCGACCTCATCGAAGCCGAAGACACCCTCCCAGCCTAACCGCCCCCACACGTCCGCGCCGAGGTCGAGACGCCCGGTGCGAAATTTCGCAAAGGTGTGTCTCGCCCCTCCGGGCGCGTTCAGAAAGCGAGCTGGTGATGCGATAGTCCTGGCCGACTGCGAGCAAATTTTTGCGCCGGTTTTCCACCGCCGTTAACAGCTCGCGGAACCCGCCAACAGAGCGCCGTCTTTCACAGGGGCGAGCACGACGACGAAAAACGACGAAAGCGCACGCTGTGGGGCAAGCATGGGGCGGAATCTGGGGCCAACGGCCGACGACCTCCACACCGTTCCTTGATGCGGCCATCGTCGCCCGCGCGTGGCCGGCTGTTGAAGCCATCAACGCCCGGCTTCGCGAGGTGGAGCGCGCGGAGGTCGTCGACCTCGCCGCCGCGCGCGCACGCCGCGGAAGTGCATAAGTGAGAGCTGAGCCCGTTCGTCCCAGTTTGGGCGCCCGACTGACGAAGGGTGAGAGCTCAGAAAAAAGTGAGGGAGACGCGCAATGCCTCGGCGCGACGCCAGTTCTGCTCGCCCGAAGCAAGCTGGGCACTCGTGCGCCGAAAACGCGGGGATGCTGGTGCCCGGCTGGGGCCCCTCAGTGCGGCCGTCCGGGACTTCGTCGCCGAGCCGCGCGGCATGGCGGCAGCAGAGGACGCGCTGCTGCTTTTGCCGGCGGCGACTATCGCCAAGCTCGCGGCCGGGATCGCGCCACTACGCTTTTGCCACCAATACCAAGCCGCACACGGTCGGCTCTCGGTGGTGTTCGGTGAGCTGGCCAAGCGCCGCTAGCTCGCGATCATCGTCCGGCTGGTTGGCCGACGCCTCGCGTCATCCAGGTTGTCGCTCGGGCGACGAAACATGCATTCTACACCCTTTTACCTCTCGCCCTGTGCCTCGATGCGCGCGACGGCGACGTCAACGCCGCGCCAAGCGCGCCGGGGTCAAGCTCGCGACGATGGTCGCGCGGCTCGTTCGCACTGGCGTTGACGCCCGCGAAGCCCTGGTTGCGCTACGCCCGTCGCCGCGCCGCCGAGCTCCGCGCCAGCCGATGACCGAGGCTTCGAACGGCTCGCACCCCGAGTCGTGGGCGGCAATCAAAGCGGCCAACCGTCGTGCACTCGCCGGCCAAGGGCTTCCACGGCGACCGATAGTGCCTCGCGGGACACGCGGGACACGCCGCGGGACAAACGGGACGCGAATCATGTCCCGCGGATTGAATCATGTCCCGCGGGACACGACGCCGGACACGGTCGACGTTGCGCTCGTCGCCGAGCAATGCGAGCGGGACGCCGAGCTTTTCCGCGGCGTTGGTCGAGCTGCGTGTCCCGCGGCTTGCTCGACAACCCCGCGGGACACGGTCCCTCTAGACTCGGTAGACGTAGCTCTCTCTCTTCTGGGTCTGGTAGCTCTGCTGCGGATTCCGGCGATGCACGTACCGCCGACGAGCTCGACGCCGAACACACCGCGTTCACTCTCGCGAATGCGGACGTGCCATTGCCATCGACGACAAGCTTGGTGAGTTCGGCGACAAGCGCGGCTCGCTCTTTTCCAGCGGTATTTACACACGAAAGACACGACCGAAACCGCGTTCGTCGATTCGTTGCGCACGTTTCTCGACCTCGAAGCCGTGGTTGCTCGCCTCGTCGTCGGTCGTCGCGGGCGCGAGCACGTGCATGCACACGGCATCGTTGAATCATGTCCAGCAGCAGAGATGCGCCGGCCTCGCGTTCGGGCACGACGTCGCGAAGCGTTGGGCATCGCACGTGGCGCTCCATTACGAGTCGCGCGAGTGTTCCAAGTGTCTCCGCGACGGAAAAGGGCGACGACGTTCTCATGCGGCGAAGTGCAACATCGTGCGCGACTGGCCAACCCGCGGCGACTGGAAACGCCAGCTCGCGCGCGTGTGGTCACGGGAGAACGTCGGCGTGATTCCGTACGCGCTCGACCACGGTTCCGACGGCCGTTTGCTCGCCGGGGGCGTGTTCGGTTTTCTCGCGGGACATGACGCCGACATGTCCGAACCGCGTCCCGCGGGACACGACGCAGACATACCCGTTTCGTGTCCCGCTTGCGCGTGCGGATGCGGCGGCGGCGTGGCCCCCAGCTCGAAGTACAGCAAGCCCTACCATCGCAAGCGCGTCTCCCGTGCTCGCGGTCGAGCTCGCCGCCTTGCGGGACACGAAACGGACATACCGAACGCGTGCTCCGCGAACGAGCGCCGTACGAAACGGCGCACGTTCCGAGCTGGGCTCGAACGAGCCACGAAACCGCGCCGGTCCCGCCGTACCTCGCCAAGTGCCGCGATGCGCGCGGTGCCAGGCGCGGAGCGACTGCAACGCCTACCGCGCCACGACCACCGAAGCGAGGCGGAGGCGCGGCTGCCCGCCGCCTGCGACCGTCCCGCCGAAGCGAGGCACCTCCAAGACGCCCCGTTCGCGCTCGACCTCGCGAAGAAACTCCGCGCCCGCTTCCAAGGCCATCTCTTCGACCCCGACAACCTACGCGGCCGAACGCGTCGGGCAAGGCTTCGACGGGGCCGAGCTCGCCGACGTGCTGGTGCCTTTGGGCTGCGCGGCGCTCGACGACGAGCTCCGGCTCAGAAAAGTGCAGGGCTCGGGGATAAAACCGACCAAACGGCACAGATCTGAAGGGGAGAGGAAACGACCATGACGACCGAAGCCGAATCATCGACCTCGCCGCCGAGCGAGCCCGACGAGACCAAGAATACGCGACACTTGCCGCGCACACCCTTACGTGCGCGCGGACGGTCCGTGCCGTATCGACCACCCCGACGATACGAGCGCGCCCAACGTCGCGTGCAACTGCGAACCAGGCGACGACCGCGCGCGTTGCCCTCGTCCCAGCGCCAACTGATCGCGCTCGCCGAACACGACCGCGGCACGAGATCGATGCCGTCGAAGTCACTTGTCCGAAGTGCGCACACGAACACGGAGTCGGCGTCGCCGCCGACGAGCTTGTGCGGCTACCGCGTGGCTCGTCCGCCGAGGTCGCCTTCTCGCCGAGCCATTCGACGCCGCCGAACTACTTCCGCCAGCGCTCACGGCTGAAGAGGTCGCAGAACTCTCGCCGCAATCGGACCGATACGCAAACGGCGGTCAACGTAGAACGTCGCACCCCTTCCGAGCTCGCACGCGTTCGGGGGGATGGTGCGTGCCGCCGCAAGACCAACGGCAGAGCTCCGCGAGGGGTCAGAAAGCCCGCCCGATGCCGGAGCGAGCGCCCGGAAGTGTCCGCACCGCTCGTCGCCGCGCCCGTGGTCCATCCAGCACGGCACCCCGCAATCCTAGGCATGAGCACGCCGAGCATTTCAGACGGTGCGAACCCAACGCATCCCGCACGTGCGGCTCGGCGCTCTCGTCGTCGTGCTGGTGCTCCAACTGCAACGCTTCGCCCGCGTGCACGACGGGCCCGAGCTCGCCGCGCCCGACGACGACGAGCACGAGCTCGACGCCGACGATGCTCTCGTGACCTTGGCTTGCGCCGGGCGTGATCGCCCGACGCGCTGGCCATGCATGCCCCGCGCCCGTCTTTGCCTCGCACGAGCTCCCATGGGGCGAGCTCCGGCCGCGACGCGACCCGCGTTCGCCCCATGACCAAACTTCGAGCCGAGCACCCCGCCATGGTGCTCGCGAGCGCGCCGTCGGTCACTCAAACCGTGACCGGACCCGCCTCGCGAGGGTTGTCGGCCGACCACGGGTGCTCGTCGCCGCGTGCTCGTGCCCGCCCGCGTTCGGTTCGCTTCACCGTGTGCTTGCCGAGCGCGGGCGGGCGGGGCCCTACCTCAACCATTCCCATCGTCGCCAGAAAGGCCGATTGACCCCGTGAAGCTACCTAACCCCCACCCCAAGCCCGAAAGTCGTTCCTACGGGCGGCGGGGATATTACAAACCTGCAAAAACAAGCCTTGCCGTGCGGCGTCGAAACCATCTTGCGAGCGCTCGGCCCGCACGACCGCGCCCGCAAGCTGGCCATGGCCCGCTTCCGCGAGCTCGGGGCCAAGCTCGACCGTTGGCGGTTGCAGAGCACACGCATCGCGATGGTGCTCGCGCTCGTGCGCGCCGAGGACGTCATCGAGCACGACGACGCGGGCCGCGTACGGCCGTACGACTCGCCCGACCGCGCCGCTCTTCGCGACGTGCGCCGCCGGCTCGAACGCGAGGTGCTTTCGTGACCGCGGTCTCTCTCGCGCCGACGCGCCTCCAGCGGGCACGCCGCTCGCTCGTCGGGCTCGTCGCCTTGGCGCTTCTCGCGCTCTTCGCTGCGCTGCTTCTCGCGCTCGGCTTGGGTTTGGGCATGCCCGCGCCGCCGCGCGTCGTGGATGCGGGGGCCGGCTGATGACACTCCGACAGGGTCACGGCAACGGACGCGGCACGCCGCGCGTCGAGTGCTTCCGCCCGACGTTTGCCGCAACCCGACCCCATGCCGGCGTATCGCCGTCCACCGTGCGCCACCGCGAGCGCCGCAGTTCGCCGACAGTGCGAGCGCCAAGGCGCTCGGCCGGCTCGGCGGACGCGCGAAGGCGGCGCGGTTGCTCTGCTCTCGTCGCTCGGCCTAAGCCTCTTGCCGTCGAGCATGCGTTCCACGCCTACGAGCTGGCGGGCGAAGCGTTCGTGCGCCGCCACATGGGCACGCTCCCCGCGATGTTCGATGGCGTGTGCGGCGAGGGTCCGGCGAGCATCGTGCAGACTGCCGCGATCCAACTCGCCGCGTCGCGCTTCATGTACGACCGTGGCAAGCAAGCCGGCGAGTCCAAGCTACTCGGCGAAGCTCGCGGCTCGGCGACAGCTCACGCCAAAACGTGCTCGCCGCGTACGAGCTGCAGGCGCGCGAAGCGGCGGCCCGCAAGCGCGGCAGCAAGCGCGGCGCCGCATCAATCTGGGACCGCCTCGAAGCCGGCAAGCCCGAACCCGAATCCGAGCCAGAGCGGCGAGCCATGACCTTCCTGCAATTCGTCCGGCTTTGCGGCATCACCCCGACGCTCGGGCAAGCGACGTGGATCAAGGTTGCCGTCTACCGCGCCGCGAAGCTCACCAAAGCCGAGCGCGAAGCGAGCGCGGAGCTCTTCGGCGGGGTCGAGCTCGGGGACGTCCCATCGCTCGCGCGTGACGTGCTCGTGCTCTTGAAAGGCGCCCTCATCGGTGGCTCGATGCTCTCGGGGCTCTATCTCGCGTGGCGCGCTTGCACCGCTCCGCTCTACTCGCTCCGACTCGGCGAGCGTGCGACGGCGCTCGTCGTCGGGCCCGATCTTCGGCTCGCACTGCAAGTGCTCCGCTACGCCCGCGGCGCGTTCGCCGAAGTGAAAGAGCTCGAATCCTCGCTCGTCGCCGATGCGAAAGACGAATTCGTCATCCAACGGCGCGACTGTTCCCGCGTCGCGGTCGAAGCGCTCCCCGCGACCCGCGGCGGTGCCGCGGAGCGTGGGCGCTCGCTCGTCGCCGCAGTCATGACCGAAAGCGCTTTCTTCCGCAACAAAAACGGCGCGTGAACGACGCGGATATCTTCCGCGCCATCGCTCCGCGCGTCGCCACGATCCCCGGCGGCGCCATCTTGCTCGAATCCACGCCGTGGCTCGAAACCAGGCTTACCTACCAGCTTCATCGCGACAATTGGACGAACCCGACGACGGCGCTCGTCGCACACACCCCGAGCGTTTTCATGCTGCCCGAGCTCGCGGGCGTCGTCGAGCGCGAACGCCTACGCGACCCCGACAGTGCACAACGCGAATTCGATTGCGCGTCGCTCGGGAGCGACGCGTCGGCCTTCTTCGACAAACGCACCATCCGCGATGCGGTCGACGACGAGCTCCCGTTGCCGTCGCCCATCCCAGCCGGCGAGCTCGCCGCAATCGGTGCTGACGTCGGGCTCGTGAGCGATTCGAGCGCGTGCGCGGTCATGAGCCGCGACCGCGAAGCCGCGATCACGCTCCGCGCGCTTGTGGAGCTCAAGCCGAAAAAGGGCGCGCCGCTCAAGCTGTCCAAGGTCGTCGAAGTGTTCGCCACGGTGGCGCACGCCGCGGCGTCGAGCGCATCATGGCCGACCAGCACGAGCGCACCGCCGCGCGCTAGTATGCCGACGAGCACGGCGTGCGCATCGTCAAGCCGCACAACGAAGGTCACGAAGGCAAGTTTGAAGTCTACGAAGCGATGCGACGCGCGATGCGCGAAGGTCGCTTGCGCTTGCCGCATCATCCCCGCTTGATCGCTCAACTGCGGTCGGTCGTGTGCAAGCCGCTCCCGGCCGGTGGATGGCGCATCGAGATTCCGCGCCGGCAAGGGCTCGCACGGCGACCTCGTTTCAGCGGTCACGCTCGCGCATTGGCAGATCCGAAGTGACGAAGCGCGCGCCCGCGCGTGGCGTGACGTGTTCTTGGACGGCATGGGCGGCGCGGACGCGGATTCCAAGGTCGGCGAAGTTTCGGAACGCATCGAGCGAAGCGCCGCGGTGGGATTCAGGTGAAAGGCAGTTGCGACGCGTCGGGCTTGAACGTCGCCATCCCCCAACCGCGCGCGCCGATTGCGGTTGCGATGAAAGCCGATGGCACCATCGCACTGCTTCGGCCCGTGCGAGTGAAACGGACGGTGTACTAGTGGGCGCCGCGCCGTATCTCGACCCCGAAGCGCTCGCACGGTGCGTGCGCACCGCGCCCGCGGAGCTCCGGCGACATGCCGCCGGCCCGTTGGGTTGCGACGCTCGACCATCGCACCATGCGGCTCGTCGTGCTTTGCGTCGACGCGCGGCCCGCGCTCCGCTGGCGCGTCGCGCTCGCGTGGCACTTCGTCGATTGCGAGAGTGACCTCGTTTTCTTCCGCGAGAGCTCTCGCGTGCTCGAACCATTCGACATGACGGAAGCCGTCGCGCTGCACGCCACCGATTGCGACGTCACCGGCGGCGCGGAAGCAATTGTTGCAGCTCGCGACGGCCGAGCATGTCACCGACCACGAAACGGCCATGTTCGAGGTCGTGCGTGCGTTCGTCGCCGATGCGTCACTCGAAGTGACGGCGCCCGTCGCCGACGACCTTGGCGCACTCACTCGCGAGACGCGCGACGGCTTCCCAGTCGTGGGCACGCACAAGGCTTCGCCCCGCTCGTCGCGCTCGCGTGCGCGGTCACCGCACCGGGTCGTTCGCCGAACACCGCGCGGGGCTCGCGAAACTCGAATCACGCCTCGCGACGAACGCCGCGAGCGGTTTTGGAGGCAGAGCACATGACGAACGAAGAGACGCAAGAGCTCGAAGCGAAGAGAGACGGCGCGCACCGCGCCGTCGCCGAAGTAGACGGGCAGATTGCCGAAGTGCTCGAACGCAAGCGCATCGCCGAGCAAGACGGCGACCGCAAGGCGTTCGACGCGTGTCTCGCGGATTCGCAATGGCACGGCTCGCAAAAGAAGCTCCGTGAAGCCGAGTTTCAGCGCGTGTGCGCCGAGGTCGACGCCAACCTCGCCGAAGCCCGCCGCGAAGAGCTCGCCGACCTTGCCGCGCTTTGCGCGCCGGGAAGTTTCTTGCACGAGGTCGAAGCGCAAGCCGAAGCGCTCTTGCCGTTCTACATCGGCTTGCAGCGAGGATTGCAAACCTCGCCGAGGTCGCAACGAACGCGTCGGCCGCTCGCGCTCGCGTGAAGCAACTCGACGCGGAGCTCCGCGCGAGCACGCCAACAGACCCCGAGCGCAACATCGATGCTTGACCCTCGCGCTTGCCGCTCGGCTTGTGGTGCTCGCGCAGCGCACCGCGCCGAAGAGCTCTTCGAGCTGCCGGTGCGCAAGCCGCACGCGCTCGAAGAGCGCCAGCCCCGCTTGGGCGAGGTCGCGACCGCAGTCGCGCACGAGGTCGCCGACGCATCGAAACGCCGCGCGTAAGCTTTGGAAGCAATGCGAGCGCCGATGACCCGCCGAAGATTCAACCAACACACCCGAGGAAAACACCAATGCCGCTCACGTCGACACCCAATAAGTATCCACGTTCAGAACATCACCACGGGCACGCTCCGCTTTGCGCGCCATGTCGCGCACGGGGACGTTTACGAACGCGAAGTCGACGGCGAGCGAGAGCGCAAGCGCACGCCCCCGAAAGTCGAAGAGCTCGTGCTCGCACCGCGCGAGGTCGCCGAGCTCGATGCGTCGTGGGCTGACTTTTTTTGGTCTTGCTTGTGCGAGGACGCGTGCAAAACGAAGCCGGATCAACGGTGCCACGTCCCCGGCCACGCCGGCCACGTCGTCGTCGCGGGCATGCCGCAACGTGCGTTGCACTCGTGCCCGAACCTATTCCGCTTTGCGCGACGCTGCAAGCGTCGCTCGAAGAGCAACGCGAGCTCGAACACGCGCAAGGCGACCTCGCGAAGAAAGCGCCGAGCGCCGGCTCGCCGAGCGCGCGAAGAAAGCGGCGACGTCGTGAGTCGCGACCGCATGACAGAGCTCGGGAAGGGCTTTCTCGGGTGGCTCGGCGCACCGTCGCCGAGTCGAAGCCGTACCCCGCCGCTCAAAAGATTGGCGAGCTCGTGCAAGCGAGCGCGAACGCGCCGCCCACGCCACCGACCGCCGTTTACCTCGGGCCACCGGACGAGCACGCTCGAATCGACTTCGATGGCGCTGCTGGAAAGCATCGGGCTCGTCGTGCGTGCGCCCGCACCCCCCGCCAAGCCCGCCGACGCGCCTAAGCAGGACGCGACGAACGACGACGCCGAATACCAAGCGCGCTTGAAAGACATCTACTTGCGGCGCGAAGCGCGCAAAGCGGCGAAAGCCGAGCACGAGGGATCATCGCGAAGCAGCGCGCAACGCTCGACGGGTTGCAAGCGCAACTCGATGCACTCGCTGCAGCTGCAAACAAGTCGAAGGGGAAAAAGAAGAAAAAGAAAGGCAAGTCATGACGGAAAAGAAAGAACCCCCGATGCGCCCCGGCCCCCAAGCGACCATCGAGCGCCATCGCGCCCGCGGCGCCCACCCCGACAACGCGAACAGCGTCCGCGCGAGCGATCACGTCGACGCGATGCACGTCGCGATGGGCCATCACAAGCCCACGCCCCCGCCGCTCGGGGTCGGTCCCGCGGTCGTCGCCGCCGCGAAAGCGGAGCTCACGTCCGGCGACGGCGAAGCCGAGCACGAGGACAAGGAAGATGACGGCCAAGCGCCGCTCGCGTCGTCGAGCCCGACGCTCGAATCACTCACCACGCCCGCGGCTTTTTTCGTCGTGCGCAACGCGAGCGGCGCGCTTGCCGTTTCCGACCGCGAGAGCATCACGGCGGTGCTTGTGCTCGAACGCTGCGAACCGCTCGGCATCGCCGCGCTTCTCGCCGACGTTGACCGCATCGCCACATCCGACCTCGTGCCTTTGCTTACCGATCATGGCGGCGACGGTCGCGGCCATCTTTTCAGCGTCGAGCCGTTGCGGCCTCTCGGCGACGCGTGACCATGGCGATTCAACTCCACCCCCAGCTACACGTCGCGCGGTCCCGAGCGACAACGGTTGGACCATCGTCGCCGAGCATCACGGCCGCGAGCACGTGCACTTGGTCGCGGTCGACGAACACGGCGCGCCGCGTGGGTTCATTCGCTTTCGAGCGTCGAGCGTGCCCGCGTTGGTCGAGCTGCTTCTCGCCGCCAGCGAGAGCGGTTGACGATGCAAACCGATCTCTGTCGAGATTCTGGCCGCGAAAGTTAGCTGCTTCTCGCGGCGACCCCAACGCGCGCCGGACACTTCCGCTTGACCTCCCCGTGCTTTTCTCCTAACCCCCGACGACGTGAGCGAGTCGACCATACCGCTCTCGCTCTCGCTCGGGCCATGCCGGACTATCTCGACTCGCACCAGCCGACCGAGCCTTGATGCGACCCGCGTGCGAGATGCACTCGCCGCGCTCGTGCGCATGCTCCGGGCTACCGAATGACCTTGCGTGTGGGATGGGTCCGCGGGGTTCGTCCCGCCTCGCGTCGCGCAACGTCGGGCCGCGAGCTGGCCAGCTGGGGTTTCTCCCCCTGGCCGGCCAGTGCCAACCGCATCGCATCGCATCGCTTCTTAGCTTGCGCCCCTTGCCTATCGTGCTATACATGATAGCGCCCTAGACGAAAGGCTCGACCATGATGCAATCTGACGAAGTGAGAACGCGCCAATTCAATCTGCGGTTGACCGAGGAAGAGTTGGCCTTGCTGGCGATGCTGGCGAACCAGCACGGCGTCACGCCGTCGGACTTCTTTCCGTACCTACTCCACCAAGCCGGCGAGCAGGCGAAGCGCCCGCTCTTGCGGCATTGCACTTCGACATTCTTGCCGCGATGGCGAAGAGCCGAAGAAGCCTATGAGCGCCGTCGACTTGCTCCAACCCATCTCGCGACGTCACCAAGGCGCCTACCTCGGGCAGCACATCTACAACGCGTGCGTCGAGTTGAGCACTTGCGCATGCTCGACCGCTCCGACCTCCCCGGCCATAGCTTGCTTATCACCGACCTGGGCACCGAAACGCAGAAAGGTCGTTGACCTTAGCCATGCGCACGACCGCACCCACCCAACCCGACCGCGCACGCGCGGAGCTCCGGCGCATCGTCGCCGGGTTGCTCGACGCGTCCGGCGCATACGCGAATTCGAGCCCAGCGTTTCGCGTCGCCGCCGAGCCGAAGAGCTCGCCGCGGTCATCGTCGAAGCGCTCGCCTAGCAAGCCGCCCGCTGAATGTGAAGTGAGGCCGGCGCGTTGCAGCCGCCCTACCTCATCGCCCAACCCCAAGAACCTAGGTCCGAACATGAGCAACATCGAACACGCCACGCCCAAAGTCCAGACCACCGAGCCCGACCCGCTCAACCCATCCGCGAGGCGCACAAGCCCTCAGCGGTCCGAAGCCCACCGACGAACGGCTCCGCGCCATCCTTGGCGACCGCGAAGCCGACCGCGAAAAGCGCCAGCTCGCCGACGAGTGCATCAACTCGCGCCAAGTGCTCGGGCTTCTCGCCACCGGCGCGCTTCTCGCGCTCGCCACGGCGTGCGGTGGCGACTACATGCCCACGCCCGCGCCCACGCCGGGCGATGCAGCCGCGGACGTCGCGACCGATGCCCGAGCCGAAGCCAACGAACCGGACGCGACCCCCGACCCCGGCTCATGCCTCGCGCCCCCACGCTCCGACGTGTCGCCCGTCTCGTGCGACTCGCCGGGCGTCGATTGCACCACGTGCGATGCGGGCACGGGCACGTGCACGGCAACAGTGAAACCGAGGTGTGCCTATGAACCCAACCGACGGAGTACCCATGCCCGATCAACCGAAACCCGCTCGCCAGCTTGGCGAGCTCCGCGAGCTCGCCGACGGCTTCGCCGCCCGCATCGCGCTTCACCGAAAAAGAGCGACCGCGGCGAGTACAAATTGGAAACGTGCGGCACCGACCGCGCCAAGGCGCGCGCCCGCTGCACCGCGCTCGCCTAGCTCGCGGCCCGCATGCGCAAGGCGAACGTCACCCGCGAAAACGTCGTGCGCATGCTCAAGCGCGGCGCGACGGTTGGCGATCGGTCGTGGCGCGCCATCGTCAACGCCGCGACGCGCTCTGCACCGATGGCGAGGTCGTTCCCATCGAGCCGGCGACGGTCCCGACGTTCGAGGAATTCGCGAAGAGTTGGACCGACGGCACGCTCCACGCGAAGCACCCCGACCACGTGCGAGCGAAGGACGCGACGCGCGACAAGGAAGTGCTTCGACTGTACGTGAATCCGCTCATTGCGCGGTGCCGCTCGACGCGGTGAAGCTCGCGCAAGTCGAGCTCGTGATGGCCGAGCTCCCCGCCTAGCTCGCACCGCGCACACGCCAAGGCGTCGCCCAAACGATGCGCAAGGTGCTTTCGCTCGCGGTCTATCCGGGGCGCTACCTCGAAGCGAACCCTATTCCGTCGCAGTGGATGCCCAAAGTGCCCGCGAGCTCGCTCAAGGCAAAGCGTACCTGTACCCCGCGGAAGATGCCGCGCTTCTCTCGTGCACGACCATCCCCGTCGAGCGCCGCATGGCCTACGGAATCTTGATCCGCGAAGGCATGCGAGCAGCGAGCTCGCCAACCTGCGATGGTCTGACGTCGACCTCGAACACGGACGCGTGAAGCTCGACGCAACAAAACGAACGACCCGCGCGCGTGGGCGCTTCGGCCCGACGTCGCGCAAGCCCTCGCATGGTGGAAGAAACGGCGCGGCGGCGCTCGAGTGACCTCGTGCTCTGCTTCGACTTGCACGACGGGGCCCGCTCGCTTCGTGGTCGCGACGAGCGCGACGACGACAACGGCGACCTTGACGCGCCGGCATCGCCCGCCCCGAGCTCTTCGAGCGAAGCAAAGCGCGGCAACCCATCCTGTTCACGACCTCCGCGCAACGTTCGTGACGCTCTCGCTTGCAGCTGGCAAAACCCAGCAATGGGTTACCGACCGCACGGGGCACCGCTCGTCGCAGATGTTGGCCCTGTACACGCGCCAAGCGCGCACGTGGGCCGAGCTCGGGCTCCGCGACGTCGGGGCGATGGCCGAGCTCATCCCCGAGATTGCGGAAGCGAACGGCGCAACGCCCCCGGTTCCGCGTTCCGCCCCACGACTCGCCCCACGAAGCGACGAAGCGGCAGAAAACACGGGCTCTGCTGACGCATTTGTAACGCGGCACCCATCGTTTCAGGCGCCAGGTCCTGCTCCACTCCGCGTACTCCACCCTCACGCATGTTCGCATTGAAGCGAGGACGTCTTCACGGCGATGCCCGGCGCCATCGTCAAGGCGGTCGAGTTCGCCCGCCAAGCGCCCGAAAGGGCGCTCGATGGCCGTGATGCTGATACGTCCCACACGTGAGCCCGCTTGCCTCCGCTCTGTCCCGGTGCGCAAGCCCTAAAGTCCCGTCTTCAACGCATCGAGCCTCCTTGGTTCGATGAGAAAATCGAAAAATGCGCGCGCATGCCCCGGCAAAAGCACCGAGCGTGCCGCGCAGAATCGAGGGGATTCTTGCCGAACGTGGGTGGCCGGGCCAGCACCGGGCCGGTCGCGGGCCGGTCGTCAGGTCCCGTCTGGGGTGCCGACGGTGATGGTCGCGCCGCTGCACGGGATCTCGTACATGCGCGCTTTCGACGCGCCGACCGCGACCGAGTGGTGGCCGCACGAGGCCTTCACGTGCGCGCCTCCGACGCCGACCGGCTTTCCGTCGACGTAGATGGTCTTGCCGCGGCCGATGGCGAAGGTTTGAAGCGTCCCGAACCCGCGCGGTCCGGAGGCGATGTGCGTCGTCGGCGCGGAGCTCGTTTCCACCGCGAGCGGCTCGAGCTCGGCGGGCGTCGCAGTGGCCGCGACCGTGGCCGTTGCCGCAGGAGTGTCCGTCACGGTCGGCGTCGTCGCGGCCGACGCGTCGTCCGCGCGGTGGTGTTGCCAGACGAAGAAGGCGGCGGTGCCGACGGCTGCGATTGCGAACAGCACGGTCGTGCCGATTACGGCTGCCCAGACGAGCGCGTCGCTCTTCTTCGGCGGCGGCGGCATCGCGACCGGCGGATAAGAGTGCTGCATCTTCGGCAGGACGCGGGTCTCGCCGTCGAAATCGTCTTCGAGAAGGTCGGTCAAGTCTTCGGGCTCGTTCATCGGGCGCCTCGTGCTACGGAATCCGCCAAGCAAGCCTTCCTTCGAGAAGGCGCGGCCTCATAGCACGAACCTCCGCCCGCTTCACGCGCGGACGAGGTTCGCGGCACCGACGATGCCCGCTCGATCGCCGAGCGCGCTCACGAGGAGCGGGATTTCGCCGAGCGGCTTCGCGTGGGCGCGCGCGCGGAGCTGACGGCGCAGCCCCGGCTCGATGAGCTCGAACGACTTGGAGATGCCGCCCGAAAAAACGACCGCGTCGAGGTCTAGGATGTTCTGCACCGACGTGAGCATCCAGCCGAGGGCGACGCCCATCTCGTCGAAGACATGGCGCGCGCGCTCCTCGCCGCCGAGCGCGGCGGTCGCGATTTCGCGAACCTCGTTCGCGGCGCCGCCCGCGGCGCGGTAGCGCGCGAGGAGCGCGTGCGTCCCGGCGAAGGCTTCGACGCACCCGCGGAGGCCGCACCCGCAGAGCGGCGCGTCGGGCGATCGATCGATCGGCACGTGCCCGATCTCGCCGCCGAACCCGTGCGCCCCGCGATGAAGCCGCCGCTCGACGACGACGCCGCCGCCGATGCCGGTGCCGAGCGTGACCATGACGAAGCTCGCGTGCTCGCGGCCGTGTCCGAAGAGCGCTTCGCCGAGGGCCGCGGTGGTCGCGTCGTTCTCGACGCCGACGGGGCACCCGAGGCGGCGCGAGAGCTCGGCGGCGATGGGCACGCCCTCGAACCCGGGCACGTTCGGGAGGCGGTAGCATCGCCCTTGGTCGTCGCACTCGCCGGGAATCGCGACGCCGACCGACTTCGGCTGACCGTCGAGCTTCTTCGCCAGCGCGGCGATCGCGTCGAGCACGTCGGCCGGCGAGCCGCGCGTCTCCACGGAATCGGTCGCTACGATCGTAGCGCCTTCGACGACGCCGGCCTTGATGCGCGTGCCTCCGAAATCGATGCCGATCATGCGGCGCACGGTAGCACTCGGAGCTCGCCTCGCGAGCGTGGCGAAAAGGGCACGTTCGCGACGGATCTCGCGCCGGGCGAAAGCCCCACCTTCGGTCGCCGTCGGCGTCGAGCGTGTAGAGAACGAGTGTCGAGGACGCGGCGGTCGGGACGTACCACTGGGGACGGCGCAAGGGCGGCGTCGTGCGCTCGTGCGGAGAGTGGCTCTCGATCCCGGTGACGCCGATCGTCGGCGCCCGTGCGCACGCGCTGGCTCAGCGCATTCGCGGTCAGCCCTTCGCGCGGAGCGACTTCGCGATTTTGCCGAGCACCTCGCGCAGCTCGTCGACCTCTGCGGCGGCCTTTTCGCGCTCGCGGGCCTCGGCGGTTTCACGGAGCTGCTCGACTTTGCGGAGCGCCGCGGCGCTTCCGAGGGAGGCGCGAAGCTTCTGCACTTGGCCGACGATGCGCGGCACGGTGAGGCGGACCGCGCGGGCGCGTCCAGTCGACTCGAGCAAGCCCGAGACGTATTGGCGCGTGCTCGCCTGCGTCAGGTTGAACTCCGCCACGTGCTGCGCCGCCTCGCGCAGGCGGCTGTCGTCGCCGAGCGGCAAGAGGAGCTCCTTGCGACCGGCGTCGAGGTCGCGCCACGTCGTGTCGGCGATGCGTTTGTCGTGGGCCGCGAGCTGCAGCGCCACGTAGAGCATGCGCCTCCCGATCCGCAACGTGGGGCCGCCCGCGCGGCGAACGAGCTCACGCCACACGGCGTTGTTCGACTTGTCGTTCAGCGCGGCCGACGCGTCATCCGCGAAGACCGAGCCGAGCAGCCACCGACCGTACGACGTGACGTTCGCCTCGACCTGCTCGCGTAGATCCTCCCCGCGTCGAAGCGCCTCGTCGAGCAAGGTCTTTTCGCGCGCGTTGAGCTTCACGGGCGCTTCACCGTGCTCGGCGAGCACGATCGCGCGTGGACGGGCGCGCCGAGGCGGGGCTCCGGGTTTCTTGGCGGCCATGCCGCGAGGATAAAACGAGGACGCGTTCTGGCGCCAGAACGGATGACCCTATGTCGTTGGTGGTGCGGCGCCGACGCGAATGATCGACGCGGCGCTCTGCGAGCAGATCGCCGGCGCGGCGGCGCGGTTCCCTTCCCGATCGCTGGCACCGTACCGTCCGCCAGGAGCTGTACGGCGACGCTCGCGAGCGTCTCCACGACGACCGCCGTTCCCTCGAGCTCCGCGCGATGCCGCGCTGGCGGGAACGAAAGGAGCGCCGTCGCCGACTGCGCGATCTTCACCTCGTCGAAGAAGCGGCCGCCGATCCTGATCCGCGTCTCGGACGCCGGAGGTGCGTACGGCTCACAGCCCTCGGGGAGCTTCGCGTCGCAACGCAGGCTGAAAGCCATCAGCGACGGCCACCGGCGTGTCGCGTGTCGTTACTCGTGCGGGTCGAAGGCGTTCACGCTGGCGTTCAGCTCGACGGAGTCGGCGTCGGCGGGCTCGACGACGAGGACGAAGTCGTCCGCGCGGTCGATCGACGCGGGGCAGAAGACCGATTCTCGTGCAGTCCGTCCCCGGCGACGGAAGACCGTCCTCGAAGCACACGTCGGGCACGTTCGCCACGAACGACCCATCCCGCCTCCACAGGGTCGCGACGAGGGGCTGCGTCCGCTTCGTGGAGACGCGAACCTCGCAGTACATCCGCGTGACGTGCAACGCCGGCACCGTGAACGAGATCGCCACGCCGTGGGGCGGCACGGCGAGCCGGTCGACTGTCGCTTCGTAGCGATCCTTGGTCGCCGTCGTGGTGACGAGCGAAGCGAACGGCGGGAAGTCCTTTCGGTAGGCCTTCTTCGCCGTTGGGGCCGACGCCGACGAAGCGGTCGGTGTGGTGGAAGCAGCGGACACCGAAGCAGCGCTCGACGACGAGCCGCTCGGGTTGCACGCGAAAATGACCAAGAGCGGCGCGGCAAGGGCGAATCGCATGGTGCCACGCTCAGCGCGCCCGACGAGGCAGCGCCCTGTCCCCCCACTGGCCCCGAAGATGGCGATCGTCACAGCGGCGATGGTAGAGCCCCGGCGCGTCGACGGTACAACGATCCATCGTGGCTGGCCGCCGTTCTGCGGGCCTTCGTGGAGCTGGCGCACCTCGTGAATCATCTCGTCGGAGCCGACGATCTCGTCGAACGTCCGCTCCTTCTGCTTCGGCTTCTTCTTGGCCATCTCGAGCACGACGCCACGAAGCGCAAGTCCCGACAAGACGTCACTGATTGTCGTTTGAAACCGCGCGCGCGTTTCGCATGCTCGCCAGATCAATCGGCGTCATACTCTGCGTGTGGGGTGGCGACTCGGGCTGTTCGTTGCGTTACCGCTTCCGCTGCTTGCAGGTTGCTACGCGCCGGTGCCGGCGCAGTTTGCCGAGTCCACGGAGATCGTCCCTCGACATGCGGTATCGTTGACGGTGGCGGCGAGTGGTGCAGCCGCGAGTAGCTTCTGCTCGGGCTGTAGCAGCAGCGGCGAGATTGGCGCGGGTGGCGAAGGTCGGCTTCGCTTCGGGATCGACGGCAGACAGGAGATCGGTGCGAGCGGCTTCGGTGGGTTCGTGAGCGGTACGGGTGGTGGCGGCGTCGGTTACATCGCCGGTGGGAAGTTGTCCTACAAGATCGCGGTTGCGCCATGGTTCGCGATCATTGCGGGAGCTGGTGCCCTCGACGTGTCGTCGACGGCGATCTTCGGCGGCGATGTGGCCGTGGTCGTGGCCCCGTATACGGATTCCCGAGGGACGCAGGTGTATACGGGAGCGCGAGGATCGTTCGGGATCCCCGTCTTGACGAACGCAACTGCATGCACGCCGTGTGGCCCAGCGTATGGGTCTGGCGAGGGCATCACGGTTCCGCTTGGCCTCGCGTTGCACACCGACACGAACGTGCGCGTGTTTCTCGAGGGCGGGATGTTCGTCGGGTTCAGCCAGTGCACGACCAGAGCCAGGGCATCGGCAACGGCGAGGGGACCACGCTCGGCGGCTACGCGACCGTGGCCGTGCAGTTCGTCATCCGTTGAGCTTGCACGGCGGCTTCATCAGTCGCCACGCGGTGCGCATGATCGGCGGGGGCGAACGCGAACGCGGTCAGCTCCAGGCCCATTTTCGGCATTTGGTCTCGTAGCTCCGACTGCTGGACTCGAACCAGCGACCCGGCGGTTAACAGCCGCCTGCTCTACCAACTGAGCTAAGTCGGAATGTGTCGGTAACGGACGCGAAGACTTACTTTTTGGGCCTTGCATCGTCAAGCACCGACGCCGGTGCGCGGGCGATTCCGACGCTTGCGCCGCATTTGCCCTGAAACGCGAAGATCGGTACTCCTCGAAGGAGTGTGATCGCGCGCGCGCCTTGGTTTTTGCTGCTTCTCGTCGTTTCTGCGTGCACCGAGCGCGCGGCCGACGAAGAGGTCGCCGCGGGCAGCACCCTCGACGCGCCCGTCGCCACGGCGAAAAACGCCCCGGCGGCCGAGCCTCCGGTCCGCGCGCAGCGAAATGGGCGCGCCTTTCCGGACGGCGTCCTCGCGCTCACCTGGGACGACGGGCCCGACGAGGGAACGCTCGCGCTGGCCGAGTACCTTCATCGCGAGCACGTGTCGGCGACGTTCTTCACCGTTCACGATTGGGAGAAGGGCGTGTCGTCCGACCCGGGGTTCGGGCCGCACGTCTACGAGACGGGGTACGGCGAGCTGCCGCTCCTCGACGATCTCGTCGCGCTCGGGCATCGCATCGGAAACCACACGCTGCATCACGCGCTCCTCGGCGCCGCCGCGCCCGACGTCGTCGCGCGCGAGCTCGGCGACGCGCAGCGGCTCATCGATCCGTTCGTGCGCGACGAGACGCGCTTCTTTCGCGTGCCGGGCGGCTACTGGACGGCGAGCGCGTCGCGCGCGGTCGACGGCGATCCGTACCTCGCGAACCTCGTCGGGCCGATCCGCTGGGACATCGACGCGAAAGATTGGGAAGGCTCGGTCTGGTGCGAAAGCAGCCCCGCGCGCGAGTGCGAGCACAAAGACGGGCTGTGGCGCGTGCGCGTCGACGTGATGGCCGAGCGCTACGAAAAGAGCATCGCGTCGGCCGGTCGCGGCATCGTCCTCATGCACGATTGCGTCGGCGACGTCGGCTCGCGCTACGCGATGGACCTCGCCGAGCGCGTCGTGCCGTGGCTCGCCCTGCGCGGGTACGTGTTCGCGGCGCCGGTCCTCCGCTTCGGTCCGGTCGCGACGCGATGGGGCGAGGCCGGCAGCGAGATCCGGCTCGCGGATCTCGACGGCGACGGGCGCGCCGACGCGTGCGTGCGCGAGGGCGACCGGGTCGCGTGCGCGATGTCGGCCGCGCGGCTCGAGGACGGTCTCGAGCGCGCGTACTTCGACGACGCGGTCGTTCGGCGAATCGATTTGCCCCCGCGCGCGAGCGCGTTCGAGCTCGCCGACGTGGACGGCGACGGCCGCGCGGATCTCTGCGTCCGCGAGCCGGCGGGGATCGACTGCGCGCTCGCGAAGCCGGCGGGCGGGTTCGGCGCGCTCGAGCTCTGGTCGGACGATTTCTCCGACGCGCAGGGGTGGGGGAGCTATCCGGCGTACGAGGGCACGATCCGGTTCGCCGACGTCGACGGCGACCGCCGCGCCGACGTCTGCGGGCGCTCGCCGCAAGGCGTCGTCTGCGCGCGCAGCACGGGCGACGGCTTCGAGCGCGCGCGCGTGTGGCTCCCGGCGATGTCGGATCGCTCGGCGTGGGTGCAAGCGAGCTGGGCGACGACGATGGCGCTCGGCGATCTCGACGGCGACGGGCGCGCCGATCTCTGCGCGCGCGCCCCGGGCGGAGTCTTCTGCGCGCTGTCGCGGCACACCGCGTTCGGGAGCCTCGCGCGCTGGTCGTCGGAGAAGTCGTCCGGCGCGCTCGTCCTCGGCGACCTCAACGGCGACGGTCGCGCCGACGTCTGCGCGAGCGGCGCGTGCGCCTTCTCCAACGGCCGCGCGCTCACCAAATCGGTGCAATGGCTCGACGACGACCCCGCGTTTGGCCGACAATGGCTGGGAGACATCAATGGCGACGGTCGAGCGGATCTCTGCGGAGTCGACGGACGCGGCGTCCGCTGCGCCGTCGCGCCGTGACGCGATGCGCGGGCCCGTCGCGATCCTGATGCCGGTGAAGGGCGGCGCGCAGGCGCTCGCCGCGACGCTCGAGACGCTCCGCGCGCGCGCCGAGGCGTTCGGCGGCGTCACCGTCTTCCTCGTCGACGACGGGAGCGAGCCGGAGATCCGCGAGGACGATCTCCCGGCGCCCGCGGCCGACTTTTCGATCGTCCTCGCGCGGCACGTCGTGAACCTCGGGCAAGGCGCCGCCCTCGAGACCGCGCGCCAGCTCGCGCTCGCGCACGCCACGCCCTTCTCCGCGTACGTGACGATGGACGCCGACGGGCAGCACAGCGCGGCCGACGCGGTCGCGCTCGCGCTCGCGATCGAGCGCGGCGCCGACGTCGCCTTCGGCAACCGATTCCTCGGCGACTCGAACGTGCCGCCCGGCCGCCGCGTGCTGCTCGTCGCGGCTCGCTGGTTCGAGCGCGCGCTCACCGGTCTCCGCCTCGCGGACGCGCACAACGGCCTCCGCGCGTTCGGTCGCGCCGCGCTCGAGCAGGTGCGCATCCGGCAGAATCGCATGGCCCACGCGACCGAAATCAAGGTGCTCGTCTCGCGCGCCTCGCTCCGCGTCGTCGAGGTGCCGGTCTCGGTCCGCTACACGCGCGAGTCGCTCGCGCGCGGCCAGAAGAGCTCGGGCGCGGCGATCATCCTGCGCGATCTCATGCTCCAGTATTTGTTCGGAGACTCGAAATGACCATCGCCGCCTTCGCGCTCCTCGCGCTCGTCTTCGGTCTCGTCGCGTTCGACTGGGCGACGCTGCGCGGCAAGAACCGCCGCGCGCTCTTCGTCGAGCTCGCGGTCTTCGTCGCCGGCGCAGGCCTTCATCGTCTCGCCCGAGCGCGCGACCCGGCTCGCGCACCTCGTCGGCATCGGACGCGGCGTCGATTTTTTGCTCTATCCCACCGTGATTTGGCTGGTCCGCGAGTCGCTCCTCTCGCGCCGCCGCCGCATCGAGGACGCCGAGCGAATGACCGAGGTCGTGCGCGCGCTCGCGATCGTCCAGGCCAAACAGCTCGGTCAGAGCGCGGGGGCGCCGCCGCAGTCGGCCGGCGCGTCGGCCTCGGTCACCGCGTAACTTTGCGGCGCGTGGAAGCGCGCGGCCCAGAGCAAGTTCCACGGCGCGCGGTGCACGCACACGTGCTCGCCGTCGTGCACCTTGCCGAGCGCGTGCGGGTCGACCTCGGCGCGCACGAGCTGATCGAACGACTCGCCCGAGGGATACGCGTACGCGCCGCGCGTCACGAACAGCACCACCGCGAGCGCCGCGAGCGCGCCGAGCGCCATCCGCTGCGGCGCGACGTCCGGCGCGCTCCGCCGCCAGAGCCAGAGATCGAGCACGACGAGCACCATCATCCAGCTCATGTAGTAACGAAGCTCGTGCGACTGCGGCAGCACCGACACGACCGCCGTGAGCGCCGCGAAGCCGATCGCCGCCGCGCGCGCCGCGCGATCTTTCCGATCGCGAATCGCGCGCCACGCGAAGAGCGCGAGGTGGAGCGCGACGTACGCGCCGAAGAACCCGCCCATCCGGTACCCCGGCGCGTCCGGCGGCGTCCACTCGTCGACCGTCCAGCGGCGCGTGTCGCTCATCGGCCGCACGCCGATTCTCGAGCACCGAGCACAAGAAGCGCACCGGCCGCGGCGCGTGCTCGAGCCACACGGGCGACGACGAATACGGCTCGTCGAGCCCGTGAAAGTGCAACCCGAGCATCCGGAAATCGACCGGGTAATACGGGTTTTGGTAGAGCGCGAGGTTCTTGAGCGGCGTGAAGAAGACGAGCGGCAGCGCGAGCGACGCGACGGCGATCGTCTTCCAATCGCGCACGCGCCACGCGAGCGCGACGAGCGCGAGCCCGACGATCGGGTGCGAGAGCGCCTTGGTGTTCGCCGCGATCGCCGCGCACGCGAGGGCGAGGGCGATCGTCCCGCGGCTCGGCGCCGTCGTCTCGGCGTAGCTCGCGACGACCAGCAGCACGAGCGCGCTCGTCGCCGCGTTCGCCGGGAGATCCACGTAACACGACGTCGCGTGGATTTGCACGGCCGGCACCGCGAGGAGCGCGAGGATCGTCGCGTACATCGGCACGTCGAACCGCCGCTTCACGAACCACGCGAAGAGCGGCACGCTCGCGAACGCGACGAGGTTCGCCGACTCGGCGCGGCCCGTGAGCCGCCAGAGCGCGCCCTGGATCGTCTCGGCGAGGAGCGGAAACCCTTCGAAGCGCGCCTGGTTCAGCGGGTCGTACGCGAACTGGCTCGCCGGCACGATGCCCGCGAGCCGCGCCGCGAAGGGCAGGTGGTAGTACCAGACGTCCCACGCCATCGACACGTCGTGGAGCGCCTCGACCAGCATCGACGCGAGCAGCGACCAAGCGAGGAGCGAAAGCGCGCGCGGGGCCCAGGTCCGTTCCACGGACTCCCGAGCTACCAGAAAAAGCCGCCGTCCGCACTATTGACCTTTGGTCAATAAGGATCCATGCTCCGGCCATGGTCGCTCGTTCGGACGTGCTCGACGCCGTGATCGTGGGTGCCGGCTTCGCCGGAATCGGGATGGCGACCCAGATGGACGCCGCCGGGATGTCGCGCTTCGAGATCCTCGAGCGCGCCGAGCGCGTGGGCGGCACCTGGCGCGACAACCATTATCCCGGGTGCGCCTGCGACGTGCCGGCGCATCTCTATTCGTTCTCGTTCGAGCCGAACCCGAGCTGGTCGCTGCCGTACGCGCCGCAAAACGAGATCCTCGCGTACCTCGAGCGTTGCGTCGAAAAATACGGTCTCCGCGATCGGCTGCGGCTCGGCGAGGCGGCCGCGAGCGCGAGCTTCGACGAGGAGCTCGGGCTCTGGACGATCGAGACGTCGAAGGGAAAGAAGCTCCGCGCGCGCGCGCTCGTCGTCGGCACCGGCCCGCTCAATCGGTGGTCGATGCCGGACATCCCGGGGCTCGATCGGTTTCGCGGCGCGAGGTTCCATTCGTCCGCGTGGGACGACTCGGTCTCGCTCGAGGGCAAGCGCGTCGCGGTCGTCGGGACGGGCGCGAGCGCGATTCAGATCGTGCCGTCGATCGCGCCGAGCGTGTCGCGTCTCTTCGTCATGCAGCGCACCCCGCCGTGGATCATGCCGAAGATGAACGGCGCAATCGACGAGCGCACGCGCGCTCGGTTTGCGCGGCGGCCCGCGCTGCAGACGGCGCTCCGCAAGGCGATTTACGGCGCCACCGAGCTCTGGGGCCTCGGCTTCACGCACGCCCGGCCGCTCATGAAGCTCGCCGAGCGCGCGTCGCGCAAGTACCTCGAGGAGAGCGTGCCCGACGCGGCGCTGCGCGACAAGCTGACGCCGCGTTACGCCATGGGCTGCAAGCGCGTGCTCTTTTCGAACGACTATTATGCCGCGGTCCAGCGCGAAAACGTCGAGCTCGTGACCGACGCCGTCGCCGAGGTCCGCGAGCGCTCGATCGTCACGAAGGACGGCCGCGAGCTCCCGATCGACGTGCTCGTCCTCGCGACGGGCTTCGACGCGGCCGAAGTGAAGGCGCCGTTCCCCATCCACGGCCGCCCCGGTCGCACGCTCCCCGACGGCGCCGACGCGTACCTCGGCACCACCTTCGCCGGTTTTCCGAACCTCTTCATGATCATCGGCCCGAACACCGGCCTCGGGCACACCTCGATGGTCGTCATGATGGAGGCGCAAATCGGCTACATCCTCGGGGCGCTCCGCGCGATGAAGCGAAAAAAGCTCAAGCTCGTCGAGGTGCGCGAGGACGTGCAGCGTCGCTACAACGAGCGAATCCAGGCGCGGCTCGCCAAGAGCGTCTGGAACAGCGGGTGCTCGAGCTGGTACCGCGACGAACGCGGCAAGAACACGACCCTATGGCCGGGGCTCACGCTCGAGTACCGGGCGCGAATGGCGCGCTTCGATCTCGAGAGCTACGAGCGAGCCCGCGAGGCTCTCCCGGTCTGACGCGGCGAACGCAAACGGTTCGCGCGCGCCGCACCGTGTCTCGATCGTCGCCAACCGCCGCGATTCGAGGCACCGCGGCGCGTGCGCGACGAGCGGCACTCTTTCTGCACGGTGTTTTCGCAGAAATTCTGCAGCAAGGAGCGCACAGATGTCCGTGCACGAACAGCCTCGCCACAACGGCGCGTTCTACCTGCGCCACGCGGTGACTCATCCCATACACGTCCTCGTGGTGCTGTGCCTGCCGTTCACGTTGTTCTTCGTCTGGTCCTTGTCCGCCGTGGCTGCGTTCGTGCTCACCGAGGTCGCGCTCGTCGGCATCGTCTCGAGGGTCCCCGCGTTTCGGCGATGGGTCGACGAGAAGGTGCGCATGATCGAAGCGGCCGCCGCGGCGAGGACGCGCACGCAGCTCTTGATGCGCATCACCGACGCGCACCGCGCCGAGCTCCAGCGGCTCGAGGTCCTGGCCGACGCGATTCGCGAGAGGCTCGCTCCGGCGGGTGGCGAGATGACTCGGAACATGGAGGATTGCCTCGGCACCGGGCGGCTCCTCGCGACGTACGTGGGCGGGGCGATCGCGTACTGCGCCGGCAAGACTTGCCTGATGGCGACGGACCGGAAGGCGATCGACAACGACATCAACGCGCTCTCGCAGACGACGTCGAACGGTCGGACCCACGCGGTCCGCGAGGTCGCCTCGCAGCGCCTTCGCATCGCCAAGATGCGCGCCACGCGCTGGGACTGCTCGTACGACGACCTCGAGGTCATGCAGGAGCAGCTGTCGCTCATCGCCGACCTCGTTCGCTTGATGTACGAGCACTCGGCGGCGCCGGTGCAGTCGGCGGCGCTGCACGACGAGGTGGACCGCGCGCTCGCGAGCGTGAAGGACGGCGAGCGGACCGTGCGCGAGCTCGTCGAGCTCCTCGCCGTGAACGACGCGCCCGAGCCGCGCGTCCTCGAGATGGGGCGCCGCGCGCTCGCCGCGATGGCGGAGCAAGCCGCGCGTCTCTCGGCGACCGTCCCGCCTCCGCCGCATAGCCGCGTCCGCGTCGTGCCGGCGCCGCCGCTGCCGGCAGCGACGCGCAGCGAGACCCTCGAGCGCACGGCCGAATGGGTCGAAGCCGCGTGCACGGCGGGCGCGCTCCGAGCGCAGTGACGCGACAGCGAGTATGATCGCGGCGTGAACCTCGGCGACCGGCTCCTCGAACGCATCGAGAACGCGTCGCTCGCCGAGCTGGCGCAGGCGGACTTTCTCGCGCTCGACGACTCGCCAGCGACGCCGGGCGACGCCGAGCGCGTCGTGCGCGGGCTCGAGCGCGCGCTCGCGCGGAAGAACCAGTTCGCGGCGTCCGAGCCCGAGCTCGTGCGCGCGATGCGCGACGCGATCGAGGAGATGTTCGAGTCGCTCGACGAAGGCGCGCCGCGCGAAGAGGCGATGAGCGCCGCCGCCGCGGCCCTCCGGACCGCGTTTCGCGCCGTGCTCGGCGACGACCCGCGCGAGGTCGCGTCGGCGAGCTACTCGCCCGAGCTCCAGCTCGCGGTGCTCGGGCTCGTCCCGTCGGCCCTTCGCGAGCCGATCCTCGACGTCGGGTGCGGCGCCGAGGCCAAGCTCGTCCGCTACCTGCGCGCGGCCGGCAAGAACGCGCGCGGGATCGACCGCCAGGCGCCGAGCGACGTCGGACAAAGCGCCGACTGGCTGACGTACGACTACGGCGTGACCCGGTGGGGGACGATCGTGTCGCACCTCGGCTTCTCGCTCCACTTCGTGCATCAGGAGATGAAGTCGAGCGATTCTCGCGTTCGAGTACGCGCGCGCGTACATGCGCGTGGTTCGCTCGCTCGTCGTCGGCGGGACGTTCGCCTACGTGCCGGGCCTGCCCTTCATCGAGGCCATGCTCCCGGCGGCCGACGTCCGCGTCACGCGCGCGACGCTCGCGCCCGAGCTCGTCGCCGGTCCCGTCGCGCAGGTGCAAGAGGCGACCGGCCTCGTGCTCGACGCCGCCTCGCACGTGACGCGCCTGCGCTGATCAGCGCACGACCTTGACGTTGAAGTCGGGCTTGCCCACCGCCATGTACGTGCGCAGCCACAGGTGGAGGTACGCCTCGGTCGCGCGCGCGGTCGTGATGTCGCCGAGATCGAGGACGTCGTTCCAGCCGAACCATCCCCTCAGGATCTCGGTGACGCGTGCCTTGGCGCTCGCGTCGTTTCCGCTCACGAAGATCGTCGAGTCGCCGCCGGGCACGCGCCCCGCCTCGACCATGACGTTGCAGTTGACCGTGTTGAGCGTCTTGACCACTTTGGCGTCGGGAAATTCGCGCTGGATTCTGCTCGCCGAGCGAGTCGTCGTTCGACACGAAGAGCGTCGGCGGCATGCCCTTCGAGAAGTCGAGCGGGTTCGAGAGGTCGACGAGGACCTTGCCGTCGAGGTTGACCGCGCCGGCCGACCGGAGCGCGGGGAGCGTGCCCATTCCGTTCGTGCAGACGAAGACGAGCTCGCCGTAGGCAGCCGCGTCGGCGAACGACCCGTGGGACGCCTTCTCGCCCGACTTCGCCGCCCACGAGGCGGCCTTTTCGTTCTTCGCGTCGCGCGCGCCCATCTTCACGTCGTGGCCGAGGGCGACGAGCTTCGTTCCGATCGTTTGCCCCACCATCCCGGTTCCAAGCACCCCGATTTTCATGGGGCCGATACTAAAGGAAGAGTCCGCCCGTGCGCACGCGCGGCGCGAGCCGTGGTACATGGAGCTTCGCCGTGATCCTCTCGCTCCTCGGTCCCGACGCGCTCTCGCCGGCGCGGCTCGCGAAGGTGAGCGAGACCGTGCGCGCTCGCAGCCCTCGGGTCCGGTCGCTCCACGCGCAGTTCCTCCACGTCGTCGATCTCGAAGAGCCGCTCTCGAGCGACGAGCGCCGCAAGCTCGACGCGCTGCTCGCGTACGGGCCGCGCGCCGGCCGCGGCGACGACGAGCAAACGCTCGAGTCCGGCGGCCGCTTCGTCGTGCCGCGCTTCGGCACGATCTCGCCGTGGTCGTCCAAGGCCACCGACATCTGCCGCGCGTGCGGCCTCGAGCGCGTGCGGCGCATCGAGCGCGGCGTCGCGTGGACCGTGCTCGGCGAGGTCGACGACGAGAAGGCCCTCCGCGCCGCGATCCACGATCGCATGACCGAGACGGTCCTGGTCGACATCGGCCAGGTCGAGAAGCTCTTCGAGCAGGAGGATCCGCGGCCGATGACGACGGTCGGCCGCGACCGCGCCTCGCTCGAGGCCGCGAACGCGAAGATGGGGCTCGCGCTCGCGCCGGACGAGATCGAGTACCTCGAGCGCGCGTTCGCGTCGCTCGGTCGCGACCCGACCGACGTCGAGCTCATGATGTTCGCGCAGGCGAACAGCGAGCACTGTCGTCACAAAATCTTCAACGCCGAGTTCACGGTCGACGGCGCGCCGCAGGCCGACTCGCTCTTTCGCATGATCCGCCGGTCGACCGAGGCGAGCCCGGCCGGCGTGCTCTCGGCCTACCGCGACAACGCGGCCGTGATCGAGGGCTTCGAGGCGTCGCGGTTCTTCGCCGACGGCGACGGCGTGTACCGCGCGCACGTCGAGCCGGTTCACGTCCTCATGAAGGTCGAGACGCACAACCACCCGACGGCGATCTCGCCGTACCCGGGCGCGTCGACCGGCTCGGGCGGCGAGATCCGCGACGAAGGCGCGACCGGCCGCGGCGGCAAGCCCAAGGCGGGCCTGGTGGGATTCGCTGTATCCCACTTGCGCCTCCCCGGGCTCGAGCAGCCGTGGGAGCAGACCATCGGCCGGCCCGAGCGCATCGCGTCCGCGCTCGCGATCATGACCGAGGGCCCGCTCGGCGCCGCCGCGTTCAACAACGAGTTCGGGCGGCCGACCATCACGGGCTTCTTTCGCACCTTCGAGCACCAAAATCGCGGCTTCCACAAACCGATCATGATCGCCGGCGGGCTCGGCAACGTGCGCGCCGGGCACGTGCAAAAGGGCGAGATCCCCGAGGGCGCGGCGCTCGTCGTGCTCGGCGGCCCCGCGCTCCTCATCGGGCTCGGCGGCGGCGCCGCTTCGTCGGTCGCGCAGGGCGCGTCGCACGAGGACCTCGATTTCGCCTCGGTCCAGCGCGACAACGCCGAGATGGAGCGCCGCTGCCAAGAGGTCATCGACGCGTGCTGGGCGCTCGGCGACGAGAACCCGATCGCCTCGATCCACGACGTCGGGGCCGGCGGTCTCTCGAACGCGCTCCCCGAGCTCGTGCACGAGAGCGGGCGCGGCGCGCGCCTCGAGCTCCGCGCGATCCCGAGCGGCGAGCCGCGCATGTCGCCGCTCGAGCTCTGGTGCAACGAAGCGCAGGAGCGCTACGTGCTCGGCGTCCCCGAGGGACCGGCGCTCGAGAAATTCCGTGCAATCTGCACGCGCGAGCGCTGCCCCTTCGCGGTGCTCGGCCACGCGACCGGCGACGGAAAGCTCGTCGTCACCGACTCGCACTTCGGCGGCGCTCCGGTCGACGTGCCGCTCGACGTCATCCTCGGCAAGCCCAGCTCGGCGAGCTCGAGCGTCGGCGCGCTTGGGCGCATGCGACGCGACGCGAAGCACGTCGCGCCGGCGCGCGAGCCGTTCGATACGCGCGCGCTCGACCCGCGCGAGGCGGCGTACCGCGTGCTCCGCTTCCCCGCGGTCGCCGACAAGACCTTCCTCGTCACGATCGGCGATCGCACCGTCGGCGGTCTCGTCTCGCGCGATCAGATGGTCGGCCCCTGGCAGGTGCCCGTCGCCGACGTGGCGGTCACGACCAGCTCCTTCGAGGGCTACACCGGCGAGGCGATGGCCATGGGCGAGCGCCCGCCGGTCGCGGTGCTCGACGCCGCCGCCTCCGCGCGCCTCGCGATCGGCGAGGCGATCACCAACGTCGCCGCGGCGCGCATCGCGAAACTGTCCGACGTGCGGCTCTCCGCCAACTGGATGGCCGCCGCCGGCCATCCGGGCGAGGACGCCGCGCTCTACGACGCCGTCCGCGCCGTCGGCGCCGAGCTCGCGCCGGCGCTCGGGATCGCGATTCCGGTCGGCAAGGACTCGATCTCGATGCGGACGATGTGGGACGACAAAGAGAATCGTCGCGCCCGTCTCGCTCATCGTCAGCGCGTTCGCGCCGGTCACCGACGTGCGCGGCACGCTCACGCCCGAGCTTCGTGTCGACGTCGGCCCGACCGAGCTCTGGCTCGTCGATCTCGGCGCGGGCAAGAACCGCCTCGGCGGGAGCGCGCTCCTCCAGGTCTTCGGCTCGCTCGGCGACGCGCCGCCCGATCTCGACGACCCGGCGCGGCTCGCGAAATTCTTCTCGGCGATTCAGTCGCTCGCCGCGAGCGGCACGCTGCTCGCGTACCACGACCGCTCCGACGGCGGGCTCCTCGCGACGCTCGCCGAGATGTGCTTCGCGAGCGGCGCGGGCCTCGAGGCGTCGGTCGCGTCGCTCGAGGCGCTCTTCGCCGAGGAGCTCGGCGCGGTCGTTCAAATCCGCGCCGGCGACGAAGGCGCGCTGAAATCCGCCCTCGGAGAGCTTGCAGACTGCACGCATCGCCTCGGCGAGCCCAAGGGCGACCGCCTCCGCGTCGCGGGCCTCCTCGACGAGCGCGTCGTCGATCTGCGCGCCGCCTGGTCCGAGACGAGCTTCGTCATGCAGCGCCTCCGCGACGACGAAGGCTGCGCGCGCGAGGAGCACGAGGCCCGTCTCGACGCGACCGACCCCGGCCGAAGCGCCAAGCTGACCTTCGATCCGTGGGCCGGATCCGCCGCAGGCGGGACGGCCCGATCACCGAGCGCCGGATCCGCCGCCGTGCTCCGCGCGCGCCCGCGCGTCGCCGTGCTCCGCGAGCAAGGCGTCAACGGCCAGGTCGAGATGGCCGCCGCGCTCGACCGCGCCGGCTTCGAGGCGGTCGACGTCCACATGAGCGATCTCGCCGACGATCGCGTCTCGCTCGAGGCCTTCCGCGGGGTCGTGGCGTGCGGGGGCTTCTCCTTCGGCGACGTGCTCGGCGCGGGCGGCGGCTGGGCCAAGTCGATCCTCTTCGTCGAGCGCCTTCGTGACGCGTTCGCGCGGTTCTTCGGGCGCAGCGAGACCTTCTCGCTCGGCGTGTGCAACGGCTGCCAGATGCTCTCGCAGCTCGGCGCCCTCATCCTCGGCGCCGAGCGGTGGCCGCGCTTCGTGCTGAATCGCTCCGAACGGTTCGAAGCGCGCGTGTCGCTCGTGCGCATCGAGGAGAGCCCGTCGATCTTCTTCACCGGCATGGCCGGGTCGGTCCTGCCGATCGCGGTCTCGCACGGCGAGGGGCGCGTCGAGATCGACACGCCCGATCTGCGCCTGCTCGAGCGCGACGAGCTCGTCGTCGCGCGCTTCGTGGACCACCATCACGCCCCGACCGAGCGCTTTCCGTTCAACCCGAACGGCTCGCCCGGCGGCGCGACCGCGTTCACGACGCCCGACGGGCGCGCGACGATCCTGATGCCGCACCCCGAGCGCGTCTTTCGCAACGTGCAGCTCTCCTGGCGCCCGCGCGAGTGGGACGGCCGCGAGGAGAGCCCGTGGATGCAGATGTTCCGAAACGCGCGCGCCTGGGTCGGCTAGTCGCGGTCGGCGTCGTCCTCGTCGCGGAGCATGCGGACGTGCATCCGGGCGATGCGCGCGTCGGCGCTGAGCGGGCCCGCGCCGAAATACGCGATCATCAGCGCGGCGCCGAGGAGCCCCGTGTTCTTGAGGAAATTTTCGAGCTGCATCTGCGCGACGAGCGGGTCGGTCGCCGACCAGAAGCGGTGCATGAAGAGCGTGACCGGCACGAGGAAGAGCACGAGAAGCAGCGCGCCCGTCTTCGCTTTGTAGCCGAAGAGGACGCTGAGCCCGCCGGCCGCGGCGATGACGCCCGCGAGCGGCACGGCCACGTCGGCGAGCGGCACCCCGTTCGCGGCGGCGGTTCGGATCGCCTCCTGCGAAAAGTCATGCGGCGCCGAGAGGAGAAAGATCGTCGCGAGACAGAGCCGTCCCGCGAGCGGAAGCAGCCGCGACGCGTCGTGCGATCGGACCAGCGGGTGCGTGGGTCGATCGTCGTGGTCGACGCTGAATTGGTGATGCTCGCTCGTGGCGGTTCCCATGCGCGTGCACTTAGCAATCGATGGGCCCGCGCTTCGCCCGAACCTTTGCACGTGTCAGGCGCGCGCGCGCGCCGCGAATTGTCACGGAATTCCCCCGTCGCGGGGTCCGGCAGGCGGGCACTCGCTTTGCACCAACGCGCGCTCCGAACCATTCCCAGGAGGAATTCATGATGTTTCGCAATGTGTGTGGCGTGGCGCTCGCGGTGACGCTCGGCGCTTTTGGTTGCAGCCAGAATCCCCCGGCGCAGCAGCCGACGACGACCGGCGCGACCTCGCCGTACGAGAGCAACGCCGGAAATACGTCGGCCGGTCAGAACGGAGCCGAGCAGAACGGCGTCCACGGCGAGATGAACGGCAACGCCGGCGTCGGCGTCGGCGGCACGGGCGCTGACGTGAACGGCGGCGGCGGCGTAGGCGTCGGCGAGAACGGCGCGAGCATCGGCAGCGACCAGCAGAACGGTCAGAGCGGGTCGATGCAAGGCGGCCAGATGCAGGGCCAGAACACGTTCCAGAACGACGGCGAGATCGCCGCGTACCTGCAAGCCGTGAACAAGGGCGAGGAAGAGCAAGCCCGCCTCGCCGTGCAGAAGGCGAAGGATCCGCAGGTGAAGGCGTTCGCTCAATTCCTGCTCATGCACCACCAGCAGCTCCAGCAGAACGAGCAGCGCATGCTCTCGTCGCAGAACGTCACGCCGCAAGCGGGCCAAGCGACCAACCAGCTCCAGAACCAAGCGCAGCAGGAGCTCTCGTCGCTCCAGTCGAAGAGCGGCCGCGACTTCGACCAGGCGTACATCGACGCGCAGGTGCAGGAGCACCAGATGGTGCTCAACGCGCTCGACAGCGAAATGATCCCGGCGGCGCAAAATAGCCAGTTCAAGCAGGAGCTGACGAACGTGCGCAGCAAGCTGCAGACGCATCTCCAGCGTGCGCAGGCGCTCCAGCAGCGACTGAACGGCAACGGCAGTAACCCGTAAAGGGTATGCTGGCGGCGTGCGCGCGCCGCGAAAACCCGCTCTCGTTCTGCAACCGACGACGCTCTGGGATTATCCCTCCCAGCATTACGGCGAAGGCGAGCAGGGCTCGAGCGCGTTTCGCGGCGCGACGCCGTCGTACGTGATCTGGAACGTCGTCCAGCGCTACACGAGCGAGGGCGACACGGTGCTCGACCCGTTCTGCGGGAGCGGCACCACGCTCGACGTTTGCAAGGACACCCATCGGCGCGGCGTCGGCTTCGACGTCGCGCCGACGCGTCCGGACATCGGAAACGCCGACGCGCGCTCCATTCCGCTCAAGCAAAATAGCGTCGACCTCGTCTTCTTCGACCCGCCCTACGCGGACAACCTGGATTACTCGGACGACCCGCGCTGCCTCGGCAAGCTCAAGCCCGACGGCCGCTTCCAGCGCGCGATGCGCTTGGTCCTCTCCGAGTGCGCGCGCGTGCTGCGCGACGACCGCGTGCTCGCGATTTACGTCTGCGACGTCTTCAAGAAGGACCGCGGCTTTTACCCGATCGGCTTCGAGATCTTCGAGATGGCGCGCGAGACCTTCGTCCCTCTCGACGTCGTCTCGGTCGTCCGCCACAACAAGACCCTCGACATGGGCAACTACCGCCGCGCCGCCGAGGAGGGGAACTTCTTCTTGCGCGGCTTCAACTACCTTCTTCTTTTTCGGAAACGTCGCGAGCGCGAAGAGAAAGCGCCACGCTGACGAGCGCGACGACGAGCGCGACGAACCCGGCCGGCACCGCGAGCACCGCGGGGCTCGGGTCGCCGCCGTGGACGGCGATGCCGCCGGCGAAGAACCCGCCCGGGATCAAGAGGAGCGCCGCGACGAGGCCGGCGCTCGCGAGCGGTCGCGACGAGCTCGGGTACGCGCGCACCGTGAGCCCGTAGGCGATGTGAACGAGCGCGAGGAGCGTGCCGTGCGCGTGCGCGAGGCGCCACATGAGCCTTCGCGTCTCGTTGGGCGCGTCGAGGTAGGCGCCGACCTTGAAGGCGTGGAGCGCCTCGAGCGCGAGGCCGAGCGTCACGAAGATCGCGAGCGCCCAATACCCGATGCGCAGATGACGGAGCGCGAGGCGATCACTCGGCGACATGGACCTCTCGATTGTCGCGGCTTCGGACGAGCGCGTCGATGGCTTCGCCTCCGGCGAGCGCGCGCGTCGCGCGGGCAGGGTAGCGGCGGAGGCTCCGCGCGGCGACGAAGCGGATGACCGCGTACGGATCCCTCGTCGCGGCGCGGAGCACCGGCGCCTCCCAGTCCGAGCCCGACGTCTGCGCGGCTGCGGGATCGCCGAACGCGTCCGCCCAGATCACGCGCTCGGCGGCGTCGGCCGCGAGGAGGCCGCGCGCCGACGCGGGCGTCTCGTCGCGCGGGTCGACGCCGAGCGCGCCGACGCCCCAGAGACGCTCGAGCTCGGCCGCCGCCCAAGCGCGCGAGCGATCGAGGTGGCAGAGGTTGCACGCGTTCGGCCGCGCCGAGTCCGCGCGCGGCACGTCGATGCGGTGCGAGCGAATCGCGTAGCGCAGCGCGTAGCTCGTCTTCGGCATGTGGCACGCGACGCACGCGCTCCCCGGCGAGCCCGGCGCGTGGTGCGTGTGCTCCGCGGGGACGGCGTGGCAAGAGATGCATGCGCTCTGCACGCTTCGGTCGCGGCGCAGTTGGTCGTCCGGGTCGCTGGCGTGCATCGAGTGGCACGAGAGGCAGGTGAGCTTGCGCTCGCCGACGCCGCGG
This sequence comes from uncultured delta proteobacterium, assembly GCA_963731595.1. Lineage (GTDB taxonomy): Bacteria > Myxococcota_A > Polyangia > Polyangiales > Polyangiaceae > DASXHD01. The sequence goes on along the minus strand of CAVSWE010000006.1, from coordinate 75,289 downwards.
AGGTAGCACGCCGAGAGCACCATCGCGTTGTACTCGCGGCCGCCGACGCGCACCGTGCCGTCGGGCCAGAAGAGGTTTCGGGCGTCGGTGTCGACGGTCACCTCGCGCCCGAGCACCGCCGGCGTCAAAAGGATGCGCGAAGGCTCGAGCGCGTCTCCGGGTCGAAACGCGTTTGCATAACCGCTTCGATAAAAGCCGTCCTCGTCGCGCGGGTAGGCGTACGCGTGGCACTGGCCGCAGACGGCGCTCGCGCGCTCGGGCGGGAGGCGCGCCGGGTTCACGATGCCTGGTCCGCGGCTGTCGCCGCGATGGGCGACCGCCTCGCTCCGCCACCGCGTGACCGGATCGCGCTCGCGCCGAGCGTGCTCGCCGCCCGGCCCGTGGCACGCCTCGCACGCGACGCCGAGCTCGGCGACCTCGGGGCGCTTGCCGTCTTCGTCGAGCCGCGGCCGGCCGGCGGTCGCGTGGCACGCGATGCAGTTGGAGCTCCAACGAACGTCGTGCTGCGGCTCGTCGGGCGGCTCGAGGAACGCCTCGCGGCGCGGGATGAGGCGGCCCTCGTCGCGCGCGAAGACGACCGGCAGCATCCGCAGGACGCCGCGGTCGTCCTCGGTCCAGTAGCCTTGCATGTGGTGCGACCCGGTCGTGATCGCGATCGGCTCGTCGCTCGCGGGGCGCGCGAGCATCGACTCGGGCGTCGCGCGCTGGGTCATCGTGCGGTGGTAGGTCTTCCACCAGGACGCGTGCTCGCCCGGGTGGCACGCGCGGCACGCGCCCGAGCCGACGTAGCCGCCCTCGGTCGTGACGCGCGGCCCGCGCTCGGCGAGCGGCGCGCGCGCCGGACGGGCGAAGAGCACGACCCCGCCCGCCATCGCCAGGCTCGTCGCGACCCGCGCCGCGCGCGACGCGCCCGACCGCCAAACGACCGCGAGCGCGACCAGCCCGAGCGCGCCGGCCATCCACACAGCGACGAGCTCGGCGGTCGTCCCCAATTCGCCGGCGATCGTACGTCATCCGGTCGGGAGAGTGTATGTTGCGCGCCCGCACCGAGATGGACTCCGTCACAGACTCTCTCCGCGGCCTCGACGTCGCCGCCGAATCCAGAATCCTCACCAGCGCGGACGGGACGCGCATCGCGAGCTTCAAGCTCGGCCGCGGGCCCATCGCCTGGGTCATGCCGCCGGCGATGGGCGCGCCGCTCTTGTCGATGAAGCGCATCCTCGAGCCGCTCGCCGACCGCGTCACCGTCTACACCTGGGACATGCGCGGGTTCTACGCGTCGGGCGCGCCGTCCGACCCGCGCGCGTACGGCGTCGACGCGCACGTCGCCGATCTCGACGCGACGGTCCGCGCGTGGAACGTGGGCGAGCACGTCCTCGGAGGTTGGAGCATGGCGGTCCAGCTGAGCCTCGAGCGCTACCATCGCGCGCCCGGCGACGTTCGCGCGCTCCTGCTCCTCAGCGGCCCCTACGAGCGCGCGCTCGCGTCGGTCGCGCCGGTCGTCCACCCGCTCGTCGCGCGCGCTCTCGGGCTCGGCCCTGCGCTCGCCCCGGCGCTGAACGCGCTCAGCGTGCGCGTCCTCGGGGCGCCGAAGGCCGCCCACCGCGTCCACCGCGTCGGCCTCTTGGCGCGCGATCCGGAGCTCTTGGCGAGCGTGCTCGAGCACTTCAGCCGCCTCGACTGGGGCCGCTACTTCACGGTGACCCGCGGCCTCCACGAGCACAGCGCCGCGCCGTACCTCGCGAGCGTCCGCGTCCCGACGCTCATCACCGCCGGAACGCGCGATTTCATGACCCCGCCGAGCATCGCCCGCCGCATGCACGAGCGCATCCGCGGCTCCGAGCTCATGGTCGTCGAGGGCGCGACGCACTACATCCCCATCGAGTTCGGCGACCGCCTGGCCGAGCGGATCGACTCGTTTCTGCGCCGGACCCCAACGATCTAGCGCCCCGGCCCTTTGATGAGTACAAACCCCTTCGCCATGTCCGAACGAATCGTCCACTGCAAAAAGCTCGACAAAGACCTCCCCGGCCTCGAGCGCCCGCCCTACAAAAACGACCTCGGCAAGCGCATCTACGAGGAGGTGTCGCGCGAGGCGTGGGACATGTGGCTCAAGGACTCGGTGAAATACATCAACACGTACCGCGTCGACCTCGCTGCGCCCGAGGGGCAGAAGTTCATGTTCGAGCAGTGCGCGATCTATTTCGGGCTCAAGGAAGGGGATCTCGCGCAGACGGCGTACACGCCGGCGTCGGAAGAAAAGAAGTGAGATGATCCGATTGGGAGTGCCCGGCTTCGTCTGGGCCGACTTGTTTTCGCCCGAGAAGCTCGAGGAGCTCGCGGTCGCGTTCGACCGCTTCTTCCGTGAGCGCGCGCCCGAGGCGTTCGCGCGGTTCGACGCCTACCGCGAGTGCAAAGGCGACGGCATGACGCCCGAGCAGCAGAGCGACGCGCTCCTCGCGGCGGCGCCCGAGCTCAGCGCGTTCGTGCAGAAGCTCTTCGGCGTCGAAGAGCGAGCCGCGGCGCTTCGCGGCGACGTCGAAGGTCGCGCCGCCCTCTGGTCGTTCCGTCACGAGTTCGCGAAGAAGCGGCTCTTCGGAAAGGACCCGGGCAAGCCGTGGCGCGACTCGGGCCTCTCGCGCGAGCTCGCGCGCGCCTACGCCGAGGTCGCCCTCGCGGCCGCCACGCCCGCGGACTCCGACGAAGAGCTCTATGTCGCGCGCGGCACCGTGGCGCTCTTCGAGCTCGACGACGTCGCGCGCAAAGCAAAGAAGCACGGCGGCGCTCACTGGAGCGACGAGCTCCGCGCGCGCTCGCAGCGAATCTGCTCGGCCCTACGCGCCGACGAGCGCACCGCCGCCGCGACCCCCGCCGAGGACGACGCCGCGATCGCCCGCGCGCTCGACGCGATCGAGCTCGTGCTCGCCGAGCGCCGCCAGGATCACCACGACGAGACGCGCCGGTGGCCCTCGCTCCGCCAACCGCACAACCTCGATTTCCAGCACCTCGTCCAGCTCCGCAGGCCCGAGCCCGAGCTGCCCGAGCTCTTCGTCGGCCCCGAAGAAGAGCGACGCCAGCGCGGCGATTTCCGCCTCACCGACGAGCGCGGCACCGCGCGCCAGGTCGAACAAGAGATCGACTACTGCCTCTACTGCCACGAGCGCGACAAGGACTCGTGCTGCAAGGGCCTGCGCGACAAGGACGGCTCGATCAAGAAGAACCCGCTCGGCGTCGAGCTCCGCGGCTGTCCGCTCGACGAGAAGATCTCCGAGATGCACGTGATGCGGCGCGCCGGCGACCCGATCGCCGCGCTCGCGCTCGTCACGCGTCGACAACCCGATGTGCGCCGGCACCGGCCACCGAATCTGCAACGACTGCATGAAGGCCTGCGTCTTCCAGAAGCAGGAGCCGGTCAACATCCCGCAGATCGAGACGCGCGTCCTCACCGAGGTGCTCGCGCTCCCGTAGGGCATCGAGATTTACGGCTGCTCACGCGCTGGAACCCGCTCAACGTCGAGCGGCCGCACGCGCGCCCGTACAACGGCAAGAACGTCCTCGTCGTCGGCCTCGGCCCCGCCGGCTACACGCTCGCGTCACCACCTCGCGTGCGAGGGGTTCGGCGTCGTCGCGATCGACGGCCTCAAGCTCGAGCCGCTCCCGGTGGGTCTCACCGGCAGCGAAGGCCACGCCCCCGAGCCCATCCGCGACTGCGAACGCGATCTACTGCGAAGCTCGACGAGCGCATCCTGCTCGGGTTCGGCGGCGTCAGCGAGTACGGCATCACGGTTCGCTGGGACAAGAACTTCCTCACGCTCACGTACCTCGCGCTCGCGCCGCAACCCGAACGTCCGCATGTACGGCGGCATCCGCTTCGGCGGCACGATGCTCCTCGACGACGCGTGGGAGCTCGGCTTCGATCACGTCGCGATCGCCGCAGGCGCGGGCCGCCCGACGCTCATCGACATCAAGAACAACCTCGCGCGCGGCATGCGCAAGGCGAGCGACTTCCTGATGGCCCTCCAGCTGACCGGCGCCTACAAGCACACGTCGATCGCCAACCTGCAGATCAGCCTCCCGGCGATCGTCATCGGCGGCGGCCTCACCGCGATCGACACGGCGACCGAGCTCCTCGCGTACTACCTGGTCCAGATCGAGAAGACGCTCGAGCGCTGGCAGTCGCTCGAAAAGTCGCTCGACGAGCGCGGAGCTAGCGCGCCTCTTCGACGACGAAGAGATGCGCCAGATGCAAGAGCACGTCGCGCACGGCAAGGAGCTCCGCGCCGAGAGAGAGGCGGCCAAGCACGAAGGACGCGAGCCCAACGTGCAGGCCCTGCTCGCCAAGTGGGGCGGCGTCACGCTCGTCTACCGAAAGAGCCTGCAGGAGTCGCCGGCGTACCGTCTGAACCACGAAGAGGTGGTCAAGAGCCTCGAGGAGGGCGTGCGGTACGTCGAGAACCTCGCGCCGACCGAGGCCGTGGTCGACGAGCGCGGTCGCGTCATGGCGATGCGCTTCGGCGCGCCGCGACGGGTCGAGCGTGGAGCTCCCGGCCAAGACCGTGTGCGTCGCGGCGGGCACGAGCCCCAACGTGACGTACGAGCGCGAGCACCCGGGCACGTTCGAGCTCGACGAGCGCGGCCAGTACTTCAAGGTGCACGAAGCCGTCGTCGCCGCGTCGGGCGAGGTCGTCCTGAAGCCGGCCGAGACCGCCGCGGCGGGGTTCTTCACGAGCTACCAGAACCCGCAAGGCAAGACCGTCTCCTTCTACGGCGACAACCACCCATATTACGCGGGCAGCGTCGTCAAGGCGATGGCGAGCGCGAAGGACGGCTACCCGCACGTCGCCGCGCTCTTCCCCGAGCTCCGCGCGCTCGACCGCGCCTCGCAGCCCGCACGCGACGACGAACGCCGCGCGCTCTTCGCCAAGCTCGATCGACGAGCTCGTCGCGACGGTGCACGAGGTGAACCGCCTCACGCCGACCATCGTCGAGGTCGTCGTCCACGCGCCGATGGCCGCGCGAAAGTTCCACCCCGGCCAGTTCTATCGGCTTCAAAACTTCGAGTCGCGCGCGCGCGTCGTCGACGGCACGCGCCTCGTCATGGAGGGCCTCGCGCTCACCGGCGCGTGGGTCGACCCCGAGCGCGGCCTCATGGGCACCATCGTCCTCGAGATGGGCGCGAGCTCGCGCCTCTGCGCCGCGCTCGAGCCCGGCGAGCCCGTGGTCCTCATGGGACCCACAGGCGCGCCCACCGAAATCGCCGGCAAGGAGACGGTCCTCCTCTGCGGCGGCGGCCTCGGCAACGCGGTCCTCTTCTCGATCGCGCGCGCTTTCCGCGCGATGGGCAGCAAGGTCCTCTACTTCGCCGGGTACAAGGAGGGCGCGCGATCTCTTCAAGCGCGACGAGATCGAGCGCTACACCGATCAGATCGTCTGGTCGCACCGACGGCGGCGCGCCGATCGAGCCCGCACCGCTCGCAAGACGCCCACTTCCGCGGCAACATCGTCGAGGCCATGGTCGCCTACGGCAAGGGCGAGCTGGTGAAGCCGGTCGCCAAGCTCTCCGCAGGTGAACCGCATCATCGCCATCGGCAGCGACCGCATGATGAACGCGGTGCGCGAGGCGCGTCACGGCGTGCTCCTGCCGCTCCTCGACCCGCGCCACATCGCCATCGGCAGCATCAACTCGCCGATGCAGTGCATGATGAAAGAGGTCTGCGCGCAGTGCCTGCAGAAGCACGTCGACCCGAAGACCGGCAAAGAGACGGTCGTCTTCACCTGCTTCAACCAGGATCAGCCGCTCGACTGGGTCGACTTCGGTCACCTCCGCCAGCGGTTGCGTCTGAACTCGATGCAGGAGAAGCTCTCGAGCGCGTGGCTCGATCACATCCTGCGCGAGCACCCGGCCATTCTGCGCGTTTGAAGACGAGCCACGTCGTCTTTCCGCTGGAGTCGGGCGCGCTCCGGTTCGTCGTCGTCGCCGACACCCACTCCAAGCCGCATCCGGATCTCGGCAAGCACATCGACGCCATCGCGCCGAATCGCATTCTCCACGCCGGGGACATCGGCGATCCCGCGGTCCTCCGAGAGCTCGCGCGCCACGCGCCGGTCACGGCCGTCCGCGGCAACATCGACCCCGTTTCGTGGCGTCCCGCCTTCGGCGGATCCGCCAACGACGAGCTCGGCGAGCCGGACGTCGTCGTCCTCGACGTGAGGGAAGGGGAGCGCACGCTCCTGCGCATCCTGATGACGCACGTCGCGGTCAGCGGCTCGAGGCTCCGCGCGGACGTCCTGCGGCTCGCCAAGCAAGAGAACGCGTCGCTCGTCGTCTGCGGGCACTCGCACGTCCCGTTCGTGAGCCACGACCGCGGCGTGCCCGTCTTCAACCCGGGCTCGGCCGGTCCCAGGCGATTCCACCTGCCGATCCTCTTCGGCGTGCTCGAGATCACGCCCGGCGGCGTCACGATCCGGCACGTCGACTGCGAGACGGGCGAGACCTGGCGGCCGCCGAGCTGACGCGCCGGTCAGTGTGGGATGACGCCGTTGGTCGCGCAGCCCATGACGATGTCGATCTTGCCCGACGCCTGCTGAACCGAGTCGCACGTGTTCGTGCAGAGCTCGATCTTCGTCGGGTTCTGCGGGTCGTCGTAGTGCCAGCCCGTGCCGCCGCTGCAGCCCTGGTTGTACGTGAGCGTCTGCGGGCCGCCGTTGGTCGGCGTGTAGACGACGTTCACCTTGCTCTCGTCGAACTGCTCGCCCTGCGGAGGCGGCGGGATCTGGTACTCGCACGCGAGCGTGATGCCGCGGATCGCGTTGAGCGCGGTCTGGAAGTCGGCCTCGGTCTGCTGCGGGCTGTTCGTCGAGACGATGGTCGCCTTCCCGGTGCCTCCGGCCTGGGCGATCGCGTCGAGGTTGCCTGTGTTTCCGATGCCGATGACGAAGGTCGGGATGGTCGACGCCGCCGACGCCGCGACGCTCGCGACCCCCTGAACGTCGCTGTTGCAGTCGTTCGGCTCGCCGTCGGTGACGAGAACGATGGCGACCTTGTCGCCCGGGTGCCCCTGCGCGACCGATTGCGCGTATTGCACCGCGCCGCTCAGGGCCGGCACGGTCGGCGTGCCCCCGTTCGGGCTGTTCGAGGCGATCGCGTTCGAGAAGGTCGTCGCGTCGGGCAGCGCGCGCATCGAGACCTGCGGCGCCGCGTAGACGTTCGTGCTGCACTCGTTCGACTGCGGGAAGAACTGCAGCGAGGCCGACATGCCGGCGGACTTCGCGTCGCCGAAGAAGCTCGTGAGCCCCGCCTTGCACGACGTCCACTTCGAGTCCTGCGACATGCTCCCGGACTTGTCGAACATGAAGACGAGGTCGACCGGCACCGGCTTGGGCTGCGCGGTGGTCGTCGCGCACTGACTCAAGTCGCCCGACGAGCCCGACCCGCCGTCGCCCCCGCCGCCGAGGTTGAACGGATTCGTCGACGCGTCCGAGTTGCCGGCGCCGTTGGTGCCCGGCGGAAATCCGCTGGTGCCTTCGCCGCCGCTGCACGCGACCACGGCGACGAGGGTGAGGCTCGGGGCGACCGCGAGGAGAGATTGTCGAATCATGATCGAACCCTCGTGCAAAGTTCGGTCCGCACCGTACTCGCGCGAGGCGTCCGAGTTTTCAGCCAGAACCCATGATCCACCCTGGCCGAAGCTGGTTCGGGCGCGCACCACCCAGGGCGCGTTCTCGATCCAAGGGTTGTGCTACACAGCGGCCGATGGAACCGCGGCCGGCTGCGCGCGACTTCTTCGCGCACGATGGGCTCTTCTGGCGTCGCATGGCGGCGTTCGGGGCCCAGCGCCTTCCGGAGTGGTGGGTCCGCTGGTCGCCGCCCGTCTTCGGCGTCGCGGCCGCCGTCGCGCTCCCCGACGCGCGTCGCGCCGTGCGCCGCAACCTCCGCCGAATCCGCGGCCCGCGAGCGCTCTGGCGCGAGGCCATCGACACGAGCCAGACGTTCGCGTCCTACGCGGGCTGCGTCGCCGAGACGCTCACGACCGGCTCGAAGAACTACGCCGCGCCCCAGGTTCAGATCCTCGGGCGCGAGCACGTGCGCGTCGCGGTCGCCGAGAAGCGCGGGATGATCCTGCTCACCATGCACACCGGCGGCTGGGAGGTCGCAGGGCCCTTGCTCGCCGAGCACACGCACTCGGACGTGGTGCTCGTGATGCACGGAGAGCGCGACCCGAGCGCGATGCACATCCACGATCGCGCGCGCGAGGCCGCGGGCGTGCGCGTCATCCACATCGGGCCCGACCCGCTCGCGGCGCTCCCGCTCGTGCGCCACTTGAGCGAGAAAAAGGGGCGGCGGCGATGCAAGTCGACCGGCCGCCCGCGAGCGGACGCGTCCTCCACGTGAGGTTGCTCGATCGCGCGGGCACGCTGCCGGAGGGCCCGTTTCGACTCGCGCAGCTCACCGGCGCGCCGCTCCTGCCCGTCTTTTGCGAGCGTCTCGGCTTCCGCCGCTACCGCTTCGAGGCGCACGCGGCGCGCACGCTCCCGCGCCGCGCCACGCGGGAGCAAGTCGGCGCGGTCGCGCAGAGCGTCGCCGACGACATGACCCGCTTCTTGCGCGCGCATCCCACGCAGTGGTTCGAGTTCGGGTGAGAGAAAAATGTCGACGCGATACCACATCGGCGCGCGGCGCCTCGAGAGCAACCTCGGTTCCTACGCCAAGCGCTTCGATTTTCTCGAGGTGCAGATGCCCGCGCACGGCCGCCCCGCGCCGACGCCGGCGACCCTCCGCCGCTGGCGCAAGCAGGTGCCGCCGCATTTCGATTTTTCGGTCGTCGTCGGACCGGCGGCGTCGGAGCTCAAATCCGGCGCCGCGCTCGACCGCGATCTCGAGGCGGCGATGGCCGCCGCCGACGCGCTCCAAGCGCGCTGCATGCTCCTCGTCACGCCCGCGACGGTCACGCCCGCGGCCACGTGGCGCGACCGTCTCGCGAAGGTGGTCGGGCGCCTCGCGCGCGACGCGACGCTCCTCGCGTGGGAGCCGCGCGGTCTCTGGGAGACCGACGACGCGCGCCGCCTGGCGCACAAGCTCGGCGTGGTGCTCGCGGTCGATCCGCTGCGCGACCCGGTGCCCGAGGGGCCCGTCTCGTACACGCGCCTCCGTGCGCTCGGCGAGACGCGCTCGTTCGGCGCGACCGCGCTCGAAAAAGTCGTCGTCGCGATCGGCGAGCGCCGCGACGCGTACGTCGTCATCGAGACGGCGTCGGCGCTTGCAGAATGCAAGCTCCTGCGACGCCTCACGCAGGGCCCGTCGCGCGCGCCGGGCGGGATGGGCCGCGTCATCCGTCCGCGCGAGGGCGCCGCCGCGCGCGCGTCGTCGCTCCGCGTGAAGGACGACGAGCAGGAGTGATCTCGCGATGACGCCGAAATCAGGGACGGCGGCGACCCAGCCGGGCGTCGCGGACGCGGCGCAGTCGGTGCTCGTGCGCGGCAACGCGGTCGACGCGGTGTGCGCCGGCGTGCTCGCCGCGGCGGCGATGGACCCGGGCGTCCTCTTCGGGCCCGTGCACGTGCTCGTGGCGGGGCCGGGCTTCGGAGTCCGCTGCGTCGACGGGCGACTCCGCCAACCGGGCGAGGGCGCGCCGCGCCCGCGCGGTTTCCTCTCGCCCAAAGAGGTCCCCGACGCTTCGCGCGTCGCGATCCCCGCGCTGCCGGCGGCGATCGCCACGGCGCTCTCGATGTTCGGGACGCTGACGCTGCGTCGCGCCGCGGATCCAGCGCTCGCCGCGCTCACGCGCGATCACCCGCGCCGCGCGCTGCTCGCGGCCTTCGCGCGCGAGGGCGCTCCGGCGCTCGCGAAGGACCCGTTCGCCGACGCGTTCGTCGCCGCGGCCGGGCGATTCGCGGGCGGCCTCGTCACGCGCGAGGATCTTCGCTCGCCTCGAGCCCCGGCGCCCGCGTGCGCGAGCGAGGACGGCGTCGCCTCCGCGCCGTTCGCCGACCCAGATCTCCCGGGCGACGCGTGCGAGGTCGTCTGCGCCGCCGATCGCCGCGGAGGCATCGCGATCGCCTGCTACGAAATCGCCCGCGAAGGCTTCGCGATCGACGCGCTCGGCGTGGTCGCGCCGCTCGTCGCCAGGCCGGTCATGCGCGGGGAGCGCCGCAACGAGCCGGGCGCTCCGCTCGCGTGCGCGAGCACGGCCGTCCTGCTCGACACGGCGGGCGACGCCCGCTTCGACGTCGCGGCCGGCACGTCGGGGCCGCGCGCCGTGAAACGCCTCGCGGCGATGGCCAAGGCCGTCACGTCGGGAACGTCCCTCGACGCGGCGCTCCGCGAGCACGCGCCCGCGGCGGGCGTCCTCCAAACCGAGCGCGGCGTGCGGGCCTACAGCTTCACGCCGTGACGCTTCGCGTATTCGATCACGCCGATCTTGTCGATCGTGCGGATGTCTCGCGTCGTCAGGTTGAGCGTCACGAAACGCCCGAGCTCGGGCACCCAGAGGCGCCGAGCGTGAATGTTCAAGTGCTGCCAGCGCTTCGTCTTGATGTTCGAGTGCGAGACGTTTTGCGCCTTCAGCTTGCGCTTGCCTGTGATGTCGCTACGGGCCATGGCTTTTTACCTGGAATCCGGCGCTGGCGCGCCGATGGGCCGCGGAAAGTGAGCGATCGGGCGTCATTTGTCAAGCGCGCTTCACTTGGTCATCGCGAGCCCTGCGGCCCCTAGCTTTCGGACGAGCTCGCGGGCGAATTTCTTCATCGCGTCGAACGCCTCGCCCCGAACGAGCGCAGCCTCGTCCATGTAGAGGCGCCGCGCGACCTCGACCTGGACGGCGTGGACGCCTTGGGCCGGGCGGCCCCAGTGGCGGGTCGTCCACCCGCCGCGGTACGGCTCGTCGTGCCGGACGCTCAGGCCCGCTTCGCGAGCGTGCGCTTCGACGACGTCGATGAACGGCGGCGAGGCAGTCGTTCGCCCCTGCGTGCCCGGCACCACGTCCGCGCGCGGCACGTTGGTGTCGCCGTGGCCGGTCCTGCCGACGCTCGGCATCGAGTGCGCCGCGAGCACGACGCACACGCCGAAGCGCTGCATCTTTCGGTGCACGGCGGCAGCGAGCGCCGCGTGGTACGGCCGCCAGATGCGGTCGAGGCGCGCGTCGAGCTGGGCGCGGGTGAGCGGCGCCGCGAGCGAGCGCTCGTTGTCGGTCGTGAGCCGCCAGACGACCCCGCGCGGCGCGCGAGGCGCGGGCGGCGCGCCCAGCACGGTCTCGGCGTCGACGTCGGTCTCGGCGCGGTTCAGGTCGACGACGTAGCGCGAGACGCGCGAGACGAGCAGCGTCGCGCCCTCGTCGCACGCCTGCTCGTAGAGCTCGTCCACGAACAAGTCCGCGTCGCGCGCGATCGCGCGCGCCGGCGCGAGCAGCTCGTTGGCGAACTCGGGCGGAACGCTCGTCCCGGCGTGCGGCACCTCGACGACGACGGGCGTCTCGGCCGTTCGCGGCTCGGTGGCGACGAAGAGCGGTTCCACTCGCCCGAACCATACCATCGTCGCGCGCGGTCTTCGAAGACGTTCAGCCGCGCGGGTGCGACCGCTTGTGGGCGGCGCGCACGTGGTCGCGCGCCACGGCGGTGTAGATCTCGGTCGTCCCGAGATCGGCGTGGCCGAGCATCGCTTGCACGGCGCGAAGATCGGCGCCGCCTTGGAGCAAGTGCGTCGCGAACGAATGCCGCATTTTGTGGGGCGAAACCGTGGCGGTGACGCCCGCCGCGCGCGCGTAGCGCTTGATGATCTTCCAGATCGCCTGCCGCGTGAGCGCGCGCCCCGAGGGCGCCAGGAAGAGCGTCGTCTGCGTCGCGGACCGCGCGTGCGCCGCGCGCGCCCCCGTCAGGTACGCGTCGATGCGCGCGAGCGCGACCTCGCCGACGGGGACCAGGCGCCGCTTGTCGCCCTTGCCGCGCACCGAGACGACGCCGCGCTCGCGATCGAGATCGGCGATCTTCAGCCCGGCGAGCTCGGAGACGCGCACGCCGCACGCGTAGAGCAAGTGGAGCATCGCCGCGTCGCGCGCCCCACGCCGGGTCGAGACGTTCGGCCGCTCGACGATCGCGAGGACGTCCGGTTGCGAGAGCGCGCGCGGCAGGCGGCGCCCGAGCTTGGGCCGCTCGAGCAGCGCCGTCGGGTCGCGCTCGATCACGCGCTCGCGCACGAGGAACTTGAAGAAACCGCGGATCGCCGAGAGCTGCCGCGCGCTCGAACGTGCGCCGAACCCGCGCCGCGCGTTGGCCGCGAGGAGCGCGGCGAGATCGCCCTCGGTGACGTCCTCGGCGCGCACGCGGTCGCCGAGCGTGTCGGCCAGTTGGTTCAGGTCGCGCGCGTAGCTCTCGAGCGTGTTCTTCGCGAGCGCACGCTCCACGCGCAGATGATCGAGGTAGGTGTCGATGCGTCCGGCGAGGTCCACGGCGGTTCTCGATCTTCGGTCATTTCCGGGCGCGGGCCAACATTCGTTTCAAAATATCACGCGGGTCGTCGGCGCGCATGAGGGCCTCGCCGATGAGCGCGGCGTCGGCGCGCGTCTTGGCGGCGGCGGCGACGTCGTCCGCGTCGCGAAGGCCCGAGAGGTGGACGGCGATCCGGTCCGGCGCGATTCGCGCGACGACGCGCGCGGCGCGCTCGGCGTCCATCGCGAGCGTGTCGAGATCGCGCGTGTTCACGCCGACGACGCGCGCTCCGGCCGCGAGCGCGCGCTCGAGCTCCGCTTCGTCGGTCACCTCGACGAAGGGCTCGAGCCCGCTCGCGCGGCACGCGGCGAAGACCTCGCCCAGCGCGCCGCCCTCGAGGATGCGCACGATGAGGAGCGCCGCGTCCGCGCCCGCCGCGCGCGCCCGCTCGATCTGCACGGGATCGATCACGAACTCCTTCGCGAGCAGCGGGACCGCGCCGAGCCCCCGCGCGTCGAGCGCCGCCCGCGCGGCGGCGAGATCGTCGTACGACCCGTCGAAGAAGGCGGCGTCGCAGAGCACGCTGACCATCGCCGCGCCCGCCTCGGCGTAGGCGGCGGCGCGCTCGCCAGGTCCGAGCGCGCGCGAGAGCGCTCCGGCGCTCGGGCTCCGGAACTTCACTTCGGCGACGAGCGCGAGCGCGCCCGGTTTTTTCAGCGCGGCGGCGACGTCGCACGTGGCGCGCTCGGCGCGCGCGCTCGGCGCGGAGCGCAGCCGAGCGACCTCGGCGCGCTTGGTCTCGAGGATGCGCGCGAGGAGCCCGCTCATCGCGCGGGGACGATCGTGGGGCGCGCGGCGTCGCGCCAGTTCTCGAGCGCCGCCTCGGCCCCGCGCGAGGCGAGCACGTCCCGCGCCGCGTCCGCGCCCTCGCGGAGCGTCTTCGCGGCGCCGCAAACGTAGAGCGTCGCCGCCGCGTTCAGCACCACCGCGGTCGACGCCGCGTGGTCGGCGTCGCCCAAGAGCGCCTCGATCGCGCGCGCGTTCTCCTCGGCCGTCCCGCCGCGGATCGACTCGAGCGGCGCCGCGCGCAGGCCGAACTCCTCGACCGTCACGACGCGCTCGGCGACGTCGCTTCCGCGCACCTCCGAGACACGCGTCGCGCCGGCGGGGCTGAGCTCGTCGAGCCCGTCCTCGCTGCGCACGACCCACGCCCGCTCGCACCCGACGTCGGCGAGCACGCGCGCGAGCATCGGCCGGAGCGCGTCGTCGTAGACGCCGATCACCTGGTGAGTCGCGCGCGCGGGGTTCGCGATCGGCCCGAGCGCGTTGAAGATCGTCCGCACGCCGAGCTCGCGCCGCGCCTGCGACGCGTGCTTCAGCGCGGGGTGATGAGCCGGCGCGAACAAGAACGCGATCTTCACGTCGCGCAGCAAATCGGCCTGTTTTTCCGGCCCCAAATCGATCGGCAGCCCGAGCGCCTCGATGACGTCGGCGCTGCCGCACGCGCTCGAGATCGATCGATTGCCGTGCTTGGCCACGGGCACGCCGCACGCCGCGACGACGATCGCCGCCGCGGTCGACACGTTGAGCGTCCGCGCGCCGTCGCCGCCGGTGCCGCACGTGTCGCAGACGAGCGGCAGCCCGTGCTCGACCGGCGTCATGTGCGCGCGGAGCGCCCTCGTCGCCGCCGCGATCGCCTCGGCCGTCTCGCCGCGCATGCGCACCGCCGTCGCGAACGCGCCGACCTGCACCGGCGTCCACTCGCCGGACAGAATCGACTCGAACGCGTCGCCCACGACGCCCGCGTCGAGCGTGCTCGCCGAGAGCAGCCGCTTCATCGCCTCCGCGAACGCGATCACGCCGCCAAGCTCCCGACCCAGTTCGCCAGAATCGTCTTGCCGGCGAGCGTGAGGATGCTCTCCGGATGAAACTGCACGCCCTCCACCGCGAGCTCGCGGTGCCGCAGACCCATGATCTCGCCCTCGGCCGTCCACGCGCTCACCTCGAGGCACGCCGGCAACGACGAGCGCTCCACGATGAGCGAGTGATAACGCGTCGCCGTGAACGGCCGCTCGATGCCCGCGAAGATCGATCTCCCGTCGTGCTCGATCGGCGAGACGCGCCCGTGCATCAAGCGCGCGGCGCGCACGACGCGTCCGCCGAACGCCTGGCCGATGGCTTGGTGTCCGAGACACACCCCCAAGATCGGGCGCTTGCCGGAAATCGTTTCAATGGATTTTAGCGAGACGCCGGCGTCGTCGGGCGTGCAGGGCCCCGGCGAGATCAAGACCCCGTCCGGAGCGCGCGCCAGGATCTCGTCGGCGGTGATCTCGTCGTTCTTCACGACGTCGCAGGCCGCGCCGAGCTCGCCCAAGTATTGAACGAGGTTGAACGTGAACGAGTCGTAGTTGTCGACGACGACGACGCGCATGCCAGAACCTTAGAGGATCTACGGCCCTCGAGCGACCTCTTCCGCGATGTCCTTCGCGCGCCGCTCGAGCTCGAGCTGCTTCTTCAGCGCGGCGAGCTTCTCGTCGAGATCGCCCGAGCGCAGCGCCTTCTCGTACCGGTCGAGCTCGTCTTTCCGGTCGTGCTCGAGCGCGACGAGCGCGTCCCTCTCTTTCTTGCCCCACGGGCTCCGCGGCGCGAGCCCCTCGGCCGCCGCGACGGCGCGCTCCGCGTCGGGATGCGATCGTTTCAAAATATTCGCGGCGTCCTCGTCCAGCCCGGAGCGCTCCGCCTCGTCGGCCTTCGTCAGCGCCTCGTCGAGCGTCGCGTCGGCGGCGAGCGCGCTCTGCAAATCGGTCCGGTCGAGCGCGGCCACGTCGGGCTTGCAGCCGGCGAACGCGAAGGCGAGCGCGACCGCGAGCGCTAGGCCGCCGCGTTCCACCGCACGAGCTGCCTCAGCTGCGCGCGCTCGAGCAGGTCGGCGTGCGTGATGCGCACCGCCTGGACCTTGCCGTCGCTCCGCACGAGCTCGGCCCAGAGCCACATCCGGTGCGAGCTCCCGGGGATCTCGAGCTCCAACGTGAAGCCGCTCTGCCGGTTCGAAGGCTCTCGAATGGTGCGGATCAAGAGCCCGCTGTCGGAGACGTCGAGCAGCTCCGCCAAGCACGGATACCCATCGACGTACTTGTTGAGCCAGAAGGTTCGATGCTCGAGGCGCGCGCGGTGCGAGACACGACAATCCATTTCGAAATTGTAGGGGGATGTGGTTTGGGCGGGCCAAGATCTTGGTTATGCGTTTGACACGAATCGTTCGGAGAAACTAACGTTCTCGCGAGTTTTGGCGGGGGACAACGGTTCGGAGGAGAGCGTCGATGGCGGAAGAGAAAAAGCCGAAGATTGACCTGAAGGCGCGTCTTGGAAAAGGAGCGCCAGCCCCGACGCCGGCGCCAGCCCCCGTCGGCTCCGCTCCGGTGTCGTCGGCATCAGGGTTCGCACCGGCACCCGCATCGTCTGCACCGCCGGTCGGCGCGTCGGGTCCCGGTCTCCCCGTGCCGCCGGGCGTTCCCATCGGTCCGTCGATCGACCCGAACAACCCGCTCGCCGCGGTCGTCGCGCCGCGCCCGATGTCCGTGCCGGTCTCGGCGATGCCGCAGGCGCAGCGCATCGAGGTCGACGAGATGGCGGTGCAGCAAGCCGCCGGCCGCGCGCGCAAGACGGGCTTCGTCGTCGCGGGCATCGCGCTCGTCATCGGCGCGGGCATCGGCTTCGCCGGCGGTCAGGCGGCGAAGGAAGGCGCCGATCACACGGCGTCGAAGAAGGACGCCGCGGATCTCTCCAAGAACCTCGCCGCGGCCAAGACGAAGATCCAAGACCTCGGCGCGAAGATCGACGAGGGCGCGAAGACGCTCCGCGAGGGCAAGTCCTTCCCGAAGGATTTCGCGAATCAGCTCGGCGCCATCAACGTCGACTTCGACGGGACGCAGCTCGCGCTCCGTCACTTCTCGGCGTTCCCCACCGAGACGAGCGGCAGCCTCTCGACGTTCATCACCGAGGTCTCGACGCTGAACGAACAGAAGGCGGCGGTGAGGAACCTCCTCACGAAGCTCGAGAAGCCCATCACCGCGCAGATCGCGGCGGCCGCTTCGGGCCAGCACTCGCTGCAGTATGTCGTCCTGCTCGGCGGGCCGAACGGCAAGGACGGCGCGAACAACTACGTCGCGTCGCTCGGGTTGCTGAACCCGCCGATCTCCTTCTCGGGCGAGAGCCCGACGATCCCGAACGACGTCAAGGCGACGGTCCTCGGTCACAACGTCGGCGCGCCCAAATTCAAGGGCGGCAAGGTCGACGAGCCGAGCGCCATGTACGTCGACCCGCGGTCGTTCGACGCGGTCTGTCCGTCGGAGACACGCGGGCTCGTCGCGCAGCTCGCGATCAAGCTCGGCGACCTGCTCACGGCGATCAACGGCGAGCCGAAGCCCGAGGGCGACATCGTCGTCGACACCAAGCCGGGTCTCCTCAAAGAGGCCGACGAGCTGATGAAGAGCCTCGACAAAGTCGCGAACGGAAAATAATCAGGGGACGCGCCCGTGCACGAGATCGAGCCGCGACTGCGGATCGATCTCGGCGCGGATGTCGACGTAGCCACGCAAGAGGAGCGCGCCGCAGCGTGCGCTCCGCGACACCGTGCGCCGGCCGAACGCGCCGAGGAGGCCGCGGCCGCGCGCCGGATCGGGCAAGACGACGACGAGCGTCCCGGCCGCCAGCGTCGCGGCGTCGGGCACCGCGCCGAGATCCTCGTCGCTCGCGACGCGGACGGCGAGCGCCTCGCCGGCGTCGCTCCACGCGAGACCGAACGGCGCGCGCGGCGGCGCTCCGGCGCCCGCGAAGCGAATCGACGCGGGCGCGGGTGGCTTCACGTCGAAGCCGTTTTATTCACGTCGGGCCGCGACACCGAAGGCGCCTTCTTGGCCTCTGCGATCTCGACTTTGACGACGCGCTTCTCGTCGGCTTCGCGCACCGTGAGCGTCAGCCCGTCGACGACGAAGCTCGCGCCGACCGGCGGCACGCCGCCCGCGCGGTGCACGATGAGCCCGCCGAGCGACTCGAAATCGCCCTCGGCCGAGATGTCGCGCTTGAGGTGCATCGCGAGATCGCCGATCGAAATCGACGCGTCGGCGATCACACGGCTGTCGCCGAGCTCTTCGACCTGCCCCTCGGTGTCGTACTCGTCGCGGATCTCGCCGACGAGCTCCTCGAGGATGTCCTCGAGCGTGATGACGCCGGCCGTGCCGCCGAACTCGTCGGCGACAATCGCGAGGTGTTGCCGCTTGACCTTCATCTCGCGGAGGATGGTCGCGAGCGGCTGCGTCTCGGAGACGAAGAGCGCCGGCTGACGCACGAGATCCCCGAGCTTTCCTGCCTCGAGCTGCTTCTCGCGGACGGCGCGAAAGAGGTCCTTCGCGTAGAGGAGGCCGACGATCTGGTCGAGCGACTCGCGGTACACGGGATAGCGCGAGTGTCCGTCGGCGTTGACGAGCTCGAGGACGCGCGCGAGCGGCGTCGCCGCCTCGATCGCCGAGACCTTCGCGCGCGGCACCATGACCTCGCCGGCGAGGAGCTTTTTGAACTGGAGCGCGTTGCGGATGATCTGCGCGGGCTCGTTCGCGAGCGCGCCGGTTCGCTCGCCTTGGGTCACGATCCAGGCGACCTCCGTCTCGGTGGTGCGTGCGTCGCGCCCCGGCTTCGGGACGGCCCGCTCGAGGAGCGCGCCGAGCCAGGCGAGCGGCGCGGCGAGGGGCGCGGCGAGCCACTCGAGCGGACGAAGGACGCGAAGCGCGAGCGCTCCCGTCCGCTCGGGGCGCTGCCGGCCGAGCGTCCCGAAGAGCTCGGCGAGCGTGCCGTAGAAGAGGATGGCGCCTGCCATCGCGAGCAGCGGGCCGAACGCGTGGATCGCGGCTTGATCGGCGGCCTCCTGCAGCAGCGCGGCCGAGATCGCGATGGCGGAGATGCGGCAGACGAGCCACCGCGAGAGGACGCTCGCGCGGTCGCGGACGTAGCGCGCGAACGGCGAGCGGGCGTCGCGCGCGAGCGATTGCACGACCGCCTCCGGGATGGAGGTCACCGCCGCGTCGCCGGCCGCGAAGAGAGAGCCCAGGATCGACGCCAGGGCTGCGCCGACAATCCACTCGGCCTCTGTAGCTGGACCGGACATTTCCCTACCTATCCAAACCTAATGGAGCCGCCTTCGGGGTCAAGCCGAGCCAGAAAGGCGGCGAAAACACCGAAGAAAGGACGCAACTTCGACGCCGCCGAGCCGAGTGGAGGTCGATGACGACCGCAAAGCCAGTCGCCCAAACGCCAGCGTCGCAGTCGCCCCGGCCTCCGGCAGCGCCGTTGCACGGGCCTCCCGTCGCGCCGAAGGGGCTCGCCTTTGCGCACATCCTCGCCGCGCACGCGCCGGCCTTCGCGCCCAAGACGCCGAACATTCCCGACGCCCCGACTCAAGCTCACGCCAGCGCCGAGACGGCTCTGCCGCAGGCGATTCGCGGGCTCGGGGAGGAGCCGGAGAAGCACGGCCACAAGCACGACCGCGGCGACGACGAGCTCGAATCCGTCGGCGCGTCAGGCCGCGCAGCTCGCTCCGCCCATGCTCGGGGCGCAGCGCGATCCGGCGGCTTCGGCGCCGGCGGTCACCAACGCGCGCGTGTCGCTCGAGGACCTCGTGCCGCAGCTCGTGAAGAAGATCGCGTGGAGCGGCGACGCCCACCGCGGCACCGTGCGCATGGAGCTCGGGGCGGGCGAGCTCGCGGGCGCGACGCTGACCGTCAGCGCCGAAAATGGGCGCGTGAGCGTCCGCGTCGACACGCCGCCCGGCACCGACACCGCCGCGTGGCGCGAGCGCTTGTCCAATCGCCTCGAGGCGAAGGGCCTCTCGCTCGACACCGTCGAAGTGCGCTAGCTCCCCAGCACGCGCATCACGTTGTCGCGGAGGATCTTCGCGATGGCCCGCTCGCTGAACCCGGCGTCGAGGAGCGCCGTCGGTGAGGAGCGGCAGGCCGCGTCGGGTCGGCGAGCCCGCGCGTCGGGACGATGAAGCCGTCCCAGTCGCTCCCGAGCGCCGGTGCGTCCTCGCCGACGACGTCGAGGATGTGGCGGAGGTGTTTGACGACCGCGCTCGATGTCCGTCGCCGCCGAGGTAGCGCGGACAGAAGATGACGCCGACGCAGCCGCCCTTGATCGGCGACCGCGCGGAGCTGCTCGTCGTCGATGTTGCGCCAGTGCTCGAACGCGCCGAGCACGCCGGTGTGGCTGACGATGGGCGGCTTCTTGGCCATCGCGCACGCGTCGAGGAAGCCGCGCCGGTTGATGTGCGCGAGATCGACGAGCACGTCGTCGGCCTCGCAGCGCTCGACGAGATCGCGGCCCCACGGCGTCAGCCCCTCGTCGCGCGCGCCGCGGCCGTAGGCGGGGTAGCCCGCTTCGTTCGCCGAGAAATGGAGGAGCCCGAGGTAGCGGACGCCGCGTCGCGCGAAATGGTCGAGGTTGTCGAGATCGCCTTCGAGCGCGTGAGCGCCCTTCGATGCCGAGCAGGGCGCCGATCGCGCCGTGCTCGCTCTGCGCGACGGTCGATCTCGCGCCGCGGTGCGCGACGAGGCGGAGATCGCCGGGTCGCGCGCGAGCGTCTGCTCGAGCGCGTCGATCTGCTCGTGGATCGGCGCTGACGAAGTCCGCGCACGCGCCCGAGCAGCAGGCAGCGAGACGAGCCCGAAGAACTGCGCGCCGATGCCGCCCTCGCGCATTCGCGGCAGGTCGACGTGGCCGCCGAGCGCGGCGTCGGGAGCGGCGGCTCGTGCCGTCGCGAGGAGGTCGTAGCCGATCCAGCGACGCCCACATCAGCGTGTCGGCGTGCAGGTCGATCGCCGGGTGGCGAGGTGGAGCGCGCGGGCTTCCTCGAGCGCCGTCATGCCGAGAGCATATGCTAGCCTCCGCCGCGATGCCGCGTGTCTTGCGAAGACGTCCTCGAGCTCGTCGGCGACACGCCGCTCGTGCGGTTGCGGAACGTCGGGCGCGAGGCGCCGCGCGCCGACGATCTGGGCGAAGATGGAGCAGCAGAACCCCGCCGGGTCGGTCAAGGATCGCATCGCGCTCGCGATGATCGACGCCGCGGCGAGCGAGCGGGCGCGCTCGCGCCGGGCGGCACGGTCGTCGAGCCGACGAGCGGCAACACCGGCATCGCGCTCGCGATGGTCTGCGCGGTGAGCGGGTACCGCTGCATCCTGACGATGCCGGAGAGCATGAGCCTCGAGCGTCGCCAGCTCCTCGAGGCGTTCGGCGCGGAGGTCGTGCTGACGCCGGAGGCGGCGCAGATGGAGGGCGCGATGCGCGAGGCCGTGGAGATCGCGGCAGCGCACGCCGGGCGCGTTCATGCCCTCAGCAGTTCGACAACCCCGCGAACCCGTGCTGTGCACGCGCGGACGACGGCGCGCGAGATCCTCGAAGCGATGGAGGGCCTAGCGCATCGACGCCTTCGTCGCGGGCGTCGGCACGGGCGGCACGATCAGCGGGGTCGGCGCGGTGCTCAGCAGAATTCCCCGACACGCATCGTCGCGGTCGAGCCCGACGTCGTGCGCGACGATCTCGCGCGGCGAGCGCGGGCCGACGAAGATCCAGGGCCTCGCGGCGGGCTTCGTCCCGAAGAACTACGACGCGCGGCGTCGTCGACGAGGTTCGCACGGTGACCGACGCCGACGCGTGGCGGACGAAGGTCGCGCTCGCGCAGCGCGAGGGGCTGCTCGTCGGCATCAGCGCCGGCGCTGCGGTGGCCGTGGCGATCGAGGTCGCGCGCGAGCTCGGCGAGGGCAAGAACGTCGTGACGCGTCCTGCCGCGACACCGGCGAGCGGTACTTCAGCCTCGCGGAGTACTTCGCGTCATGAAGGCGAGCGACGCACAGGCGAATGTCGGCGTGCTACCTGCACGCCGACTGAAGGCGCGGCGCGAGGCGCGCGTGCTCGTCGTGGGCGCGGGCGGGCTCGGAAATCCGTGCGCGCTCGCGCTCGCGCGCGCGGGCGTGGGCTCGCTCGCGCGTCTGCGACGACGACGTCGTCGAGGCGACGAACCTCCACCGCCAGATTCTCTTCGACGAGACGAGCGTCGGCAACCCAAGCTCGACGAGATGAAGCGCGCGCTCGAGGCGATCGACCGACGTGCGAGTCGAGGTCCGCGCGCACGCGACTTCTGCCGGCGCGCGCGCGCGAGCTCGCTCCAGGGGTGCGACGTCGTGGTCGAGGGGGCGGACAATTTCGCCACGAAGTTCCTCGTGGCGCGACGCGTGCGCGCTCGCGGGCATGCCCGTCGTGCACGCGGCCGCCGTGCGCTGCACGGCACCGTGCTCGCGGTCGGGGCCCGGGGCAGCCCTGTTATCGCTGCCTCTTCGAGGACGTGCCGCGCGAGACGACGGCCGAACTGCGACACCGCGGGCGTGCTCGGGCCGATGGTCGGCGTCGTCGGCGCGCTCCAGGCCTCGCTCGCGCTGGACTCTCTCGACGGTCGCGACGTCGGGGGCAGCCTTCGTCTCGTGGACGGATCGCAGAAGGATCCGACGCCCTGCGCCGCACGCGAATGCACGCTCGGCCGAGCTGCGCGGCGTGCGGCACGAGGCTCGATCGACCGATCTCGACGAAGGACGCTACAAAGGCTGAACCATGGAAACGATCGTCAGGATCCCCGCGCCGCTCCGCACGCTCACGGGCGGCAAAGACGAAGTCGTCGCCGCCGGCTCCACCGTCGGCGAGCTCATCGACGATCTCGACAAGAAGCACCCGGGCATCAAGGACCGCCTCCTCGACGAGAAGGGCGTACGCCGCTTCGTGAACATCTACGTCGGCGAAGAGGACGTGCGCTTCCTCGAAGGGCTGCGCACCGAGCTCCGCGCGGGCGACAAGATCAGCATCGTGCCCGCGATCGCCGGAGGCTCCGCAGGCTCGAGCCGCAGGCGAGAGCTCGGAGCCAAGCGAAGAAGCGGCTGATGCGCAAGTACGCGCGGCAAATCCGCCTCGCCGAAATCGGCGCGGCCGGACAGGAGAAGATCGCGTCGGCCGAGGCTCGCGTCGGGCGGGGATTGTTCGCGGATGGATCGAGGCGAGGTACCTGGCCGCGGCGGGCGTCGCGAGGATCGCGCCGACCGAGATCGAGGCGAGCGATCCGCGCTTCGACGACCTCGATCCCGGCCGCGCGCGAGATCGCGCTCGGCGCCCGCGCCGCCGCGCGCGCGTTGCTCGGAGATTCGCGTGCGGCGATGACCCGGCGCGCCGTCGAGTCGGTCGCCGACGCCGTCGGGAACACGCCGCTCGTGCGTCTGCGGCGCGTCGCGCCCGACACGCGCGCGACGCGTGTCTACTGCAAGCTCGAGTTCGCAGAACCCGGGCGGCAGCGTGAAAGACCGCGCCGCGCTCCGCATGATCCGCGACGCGATGGCGGATGGCCGGCTCACCAAGGACAAGATCCTGCGTCGACTCGACCAGCGGCAACACGGGCGTCGCGTACTCGCTCTTCGGCGCGGCGTTCGGGGTGCGCGTGAGCTCGTCATGCCTTCGAACGTGTCTCAAGGCGCGCAAGGACATCGCGCGCGCGTTCGGGACGGAGATCGTCTTTTCGGATCCGCTCGAAGGCTCCGACGGCGCGATGCAGCTCGCGCGCGAGATTGTCGAGCGCGACCCGGAGAAGTACTTCTATCCGGACCAGTACTCGAACCCGTCGAACCCGCGGGCGCACTACGACGGCACCGGCCGCGAGCTCCTCGACGCGCTCGGCGGCGAGCTCACCCATTTCGTCGCCGGGCTCGGCACGAGCGGAACGATGATGGGGACCGCGCGGCGCCTGCACGAGCATTCGCCCGCGATTCGCTGCGTCGCGGTGGAGCCGGCCGACGCGATGCACGGGCTCGAGGGGCTCAAGCACATGGCCTCGAGCATCGTGCCGGCGATCTGACGACGCGCGCGTGCACGACGAGGTCTTTCGTGTCACGACCGAGGACGGCTGGGACATGGCGGACGCGCTCGCAGCACGAGAGGGGCTCCACGTCGGGCACTCGTCCGGCGCGACGGTCTTCGCGGCGGTGAAGCTCGCCGAGCGCGCGCTCAGCCGAGGGGCGCGAGGCGTGCGTCGTCGCGATCGTCGCCGACCGCGGCGACCGGTATTTCGCTCCCATGAATTGGGAGAAACGGTACGTATGGTGACCATGGCCGAACATCCCTGGGCCAGCGCCGGCGTGCGCATCGCGAAGGCGCTCCTCGATCGCGTGGACGAAGAAGCGCGCGCCGCGTATGCGAAGGACGAAGAGAGCTGCGGTCTGCTCGTCGGGCCGGCGAGCGACGCGCTGCTCGTCGACGCGATCGCGCCGATGGTGAACCGCGCGCGCGTGCTCCACGAGCTGGACCCGGAGACGTACCCGCGCACCGCGCGGATGTACTTCGACATCGACCCGCTGAAGTTCGAGCGCGCGATCGAGAAGGGCGAGGCCGAGGGGCGCCCGGTGAAGGTGCTCTATCACTCGCACCTCGACGCGGGCGCGTACTTCTCCGAGACCGACGCGACCGCGGCGAAGATGGGCGGCGACGCGCCCGCGTACGAGCTCGCGTACCTCGTGACGAGCGTGCGAAAGAGCGGGGAGGGGCGCGGTGAGGTCGACGACCGAAAGCTCTTCGTCTGGGACGCAAAGACGCGCGCGTTCGTCGAGGCCGAGCTCCGCGTGATCCCATGAAGCGGAAGGCGATCGCGTTCGGCGCGGCGCTCGCGCTCTTCACCGCGCGGCCCGTGCACGCCGAGCTTCGAGAGCTCGCGACGCGCGCCGCCGACGCATACCGCGCGGCCGGCGCTCGCGTCGTCGTCTTGCCGACGCGCTTCTTGTACGACGACGAGGCGCTCGTGGTGACGCCGCCGCCGTCGGGCGGCGCGCGCTGCGCGGTCGTCGCGATCATCGGCGCGCGCGGCCTCTCGTTCCACGTCGGCGAAGGGGACGACGAGGCGGCCCATGTCTACAGCGTCGCGGGCACGCTCGCGGTGGACTCGTGCGACGGGCACGTCGCGCCCGTCCGCGTGAAGAGCGACGCGGGCCGCGGCGCGCTCGAGGTCGTCGTCGCGTACGCGTCGAAGCCGCTCCCGGGTTTGCGCGAGGTGCTCCCCGAGCGCGTCGGCGGGTCGAGCCCCGCGCTCGTCGATCCGGGGCCGGTTCCGGCGCTGCCCACGCCCGAGCGGCGCGCCGAGGCGGCCGAGTCGCTCGCGCGCCGCGACGGGGCGACCATCGAGCGCCGCGCGATGGCCACGGCGAGCGCCGAGGGCACCGGCGTCGTCCGCGTGCGGCTCGAGCGCGGCTGCCATCGCATCGAGCTCTTCTCGCCGGAGTCGCACGGCGGGCACCGCAAATTGCGGCTCGATCTCGACGCGGAGCTCCACGACGACTCGGGCGATCGAGCTGCTCGCGCGCGATCGCGGAGAGGCGGCGGACGCGCGGCTCGACGTCTGCGCGGGCGTGAGCGAGGAGACGCTCCTCAGCTTCGGCGGCGCCGTGCCGATGTCGCCGGTCATCATCGCGCGCGCGTCGTGGCCGATGCCCCCGTCGCTGCCGAACGTGTGGGGACCGGACGCGAGCCGCAGGCTCGCCGGCGCGCTCCGCTCGCGTCACGTGACGCCCGCGTCGGCGCCCGTCGCGCTGTTCGAGGGCGTGGCATCGTCGACGAGCTTCGTCGCGGACGTCGCGCCGGGCGCGTGCTACGTCGCGGTGACCGCGGCGACGCGCGGCGCACCGCGCGGCCTCGTCCTCCGCGCGGACGTGGGCGCCGACGAGCACGCCGACGAGCGCGGCACGGCGGACGGCGCGGCGCTCGTCTCGTTCTGCACGGGCGATCACGATCGCGTCCGGCTGACGGTCGAGGCGCGCGGCAACGCGCTCGCGTGGGGCGTGGCGCTCTATGTGATGACGTCGGGCTCCTTCGAGGACGGCCGATGAAGACGCGCGCGTTCTTGGTGCTCGCGCTGGCGGCGTGCCATTCGGTCGCGCAGAGCCCGGCCGCGCCGCCCGCCGCGCCCAACGTGGTCGGCGGGGATCTCGACGCGAAATCGCTCCTCGGCGACGTGCCGTTCCGCGCAATCCAGCTCGGCGCCGGTCCGGCGCGCGTCGTCGCGTCGGGTCCGCTCGGCGAAGGCGAGCGTCGCGGCGCGTTCGTCGACGTCCCCGCGTCGTCGTGTCTGCTCGGGTACGCGCGCGCGTCGACGTCGGTCGAGGACATCGACGTCGTCGCGTTCGCCGAGGAGGGCAACCCGATCGCCGCCGACGAGGCCCCCGACGCGCACCCGACGGTGCTCGTTTGTCCGCCGCACCCGGATCGCGTCTACCTCGCCGTCCACGACGCGTCGGGCGAGGGGCTCGTCGCGCTCGCGGCCCAGATCTTCCCCCAGGAGCACGCGGGCGAGATCGCGTCGAAGCTCGGCGCGCACGGTGCGCAGGGCGACGGGCCGCGCTCGGCGGACGCGTGGCCCGGCCTCGACGAGCGCGTGCGCGCGCACCGCGCCGCGCTTGGAGGTCGATGGGAGGAGACGAAGCGCATCGCCGTCACGGCGGACGCGCGCACCGAGACGATCGTCCCGCTCGCCGCCGACGCGAACCAGTGCGTCGACGTGTTCGCCGTGGGCGACGACAGCGTCGCGCTGCTCGATCTCGAGGTCGCCGACGGAGACGGACGCATCGTGGCCCGCGCGCACGAGGGCGCGCGCGAGCGCTCGGTCGACGTCTGCACGACGAGCGCGCTCGCCGGTTCGGTGCACCTGCGGCCTCACGTGGGGACCGGTCTCGCCGCGGTCGTCGTCGGCAAGACGCCGCTCGACGGCGCGAGCGAGCTCACCGACCGCCCGGAGACCGCGTGGTACGCGACGGCGCGCACGGTCGATCAAGCTCGGCGCGCGCTCGACGTCGCGCTCGAGCGCGCGGGCTACGGCGCGGGCACGACGGCGGGCAGCGGGTCGCTGGTCTTCGGGCGGCGCAGTTCGCTCCCGCTCGACCCGACGCCGAGCGCGTGCTCGCGCGTCGACGTCGTCGCGGGCTCGCCGCTGGCTCTCTTCGACGCGCGCGTCTGGGACGATCGCGGCGCGCTCGTCGCCTCCGGCGAGGGGGCGTCGCAGGTCGCCCTCTTCGTGTGCCGCGCGCAGAAGACGCAGCTCGAGCTCGAGGCGCGCGGTCGGCCCGGCCCGTTCGGCGTCGTCATGCGAAAAGAGCGCTGGCAGTCGCCCGCGTTCATGCAAAAGCCGCTCGCCGCCTCGCGGATGCTCGCGCGCTCGGCCGACGCGCCGGCCCTCGCGATCTGAGGGGACGCTGGGCGACGCGCGCGTCGTCGTGGTCGACGCCGGCAAGCGCGCGACGTGGGACGGCGCGATCCCGCCGAAGGCGTGCGTCGTCACGACCGCCGGTGCCGAAGGCGAGGGGACGGGCCTCACGCTCGTCGCGCTCGAGAACGGCACCGACGAGCTCGACCGGTCGCACGCGGCGACTTCCGCGCGCGTGCGCGTTTGCGCGACCGACGCCGCGCGGCGCGTGCGCTACGAGCTCACGGTCGGGGCCGGCAAGCTCGACGTGGTCGTCGGCGAGCGGCGCTCCAAGCTCTGAGAGTTTCAGCGCTGGGCGAGGGTCGCGAGCGCGGCGTCGGCGCGGGCGAGGTCGACGTCGCCGATGCAGACGGCGCGGCCCTTGCGAGGCGAGAGCACCACGCGGCACTTTCCCTTCGCCCCGAAGCGGACGCTCGACAGGAGGAAATCGAGCGCGACGCCCGCGGCGACGAGCAAGACGCCCCAACCGAGCAGCGACGGCGACGCGGCGCGAACGCCGTCGGTGAGCGCGCCCACCCCGACGTACGTGCCGATCGCGAGCGCGAAGAGCCCCGCGTAGAGACCGAGCCGCGGGAAGCGCACCTCGCGCACGGCGCGCGCCAGCGCGTCGGCGCCGATCACGATTTCGCGATCGCGCAGCGTGCGACCGAGGAGCTCCGTGCGCGCGCGGATGCGAATCCCAATGGGTGACGCGGAGACCTCCGCCGGACATCGGTAGGCGAGGACGAGCCGCGCGAGGAGGCGAAGCGTGGCGGCGACGAAGAGGATCCCGGTGACGCCCAGCAGCACGGTGACGACCGGGTTGCGCGGGCCGGGCACGAGCTCGCCCGAGATGCGCGCCTCGGGGGCCGGGGCGTCCGCGAGGACGAGCGCGCGCACGAGCGGGTCGAGCACCTTGGACGAGGCGAGCTCGGCGAGCTCCCGCCGCGCGGCAGGGCGCTTGCTCGCGAGGAGAACCGCGCACGCGACGAGCGCGGCGTCGCGCGCGGTCTCGGCGCGCAGGGCGCGCGCGGCGAGCGCCACGAAGAGCGCGTCGGCGCGATCGCCGAGCGCGTCGTCGAGCGAGGTCGACGGATCGAACGGGCTCTTCCGCGCGAGGCGGATGACGAGCTCGTCGCTCGCGTCCTTCGACGAGGCGAGCGCGAGCGCTCCGAGCGCGCGCGCGAGCGTCCGCTCGGCGTCGTCCTCGGGCCCTCGCGCGAGGACCGCGATCGCGTCGCCGAACGGCGTCTTGCCGTCGTCGCCCTCGAGCCCGAGCTCTTTCGCCTTCTCGTGCACGGCGTCGCCGTTGACGCCGTCGACGACGGCGGCGCGCGCGAGCTCGGCGAGCGCGTCGGGCTTCGGGACGGTCTTCAGCGCCTCGTAGGCGGCCGTCGGGCTCTTGTTCGGGCGCTCGGCCATTCGTCGACTCGTCTACTTCAACGCTCGTGGGGATACCAGTTATTCGCTTCCGAGAACTTGGCCCGAGCGCGGCCGTCACGGTAGCGGATGAACCATGACGAAATCGAAGGACGAGCTGCTTTCCGAGCTGCGCGGCATGCTGCGCGACGTCTTCGCGGCGCAGGCCGCCGGCCAGGTCCACGCGCGCGTCGCCCGCGCGCACGGCTACGTCGACGGGTTCATGCGCGCGCTCCTCGACGCAGGCGTCGCGGGCAAGCAAGAGCTGCTCGAGCTCGTCGCCGCCGAGCGCCAGCACGTGTCGGGGCCCGCGCTCCGCACGCTGGCGCAGGTCGACGACGAATCGCCGCTACCCGCGTCGTCCGCCGCGACCGTCGCCGCCTGATCCGCTCGAATCAGGGCGTCACGAGGATGACGTCGCCGGACTCTGTGCCTTCGGTCGCGTCCGCCGTGCGGAACCAGTTCGCGATCTGCGTCGTGCCGCTCACGTACCGCGGGAAGTAGCCGGCGAACTTGCCCTGCTGCGGGACGGTCTTCGCCGTCCACTTGTGCGTGCCGTTCGCCGCGGGCGCGCCCGTCGCGACGCGCAGCGTGCCGGCGGTCGAGTCCTGGTAGGCGACGGTCACGTTGCCGCTCCCGTCGATCTGCATGTTCGCGTCGTCGCCGACGATGTGCTGGCCGTCCGCGTACGGCTTGCCGTTGTCGTAGCCGTCGTCGATCACCTCGGGCGCGAGCGGCGTGCCTTTGCCGCCCGGCCACGAGATGAACTGCAGGTGCTCCTGGATGCCGTTCACGTAGGTGACGTTCCAGTCGCCGTTCTGCGAGATGACGAGGTTCGCCGCGATGCCGTCGTCGCCGCTGTCGGCCGTCGTGTTGCCCGAGCCGGTCTGTCCGTCGAGCAGCGTCGAAGCCCACTTGCCGCCGGCGTCGCTGACCGCCCACAAGTTTCCGTGGAAGCGATCGTAGACGGCGAGGCCGAGGCCGCTCGGGCCGTTCGCGAGACTGACGTAGTCGCCGAGCACGGTCGGGACGCTCGGGAAGAAATTCGACGAGTCGAGGACGGCCGTGCACGTCGCCGCGCTGTTCTTCGACACGCACGCCTGGCCGGCGGCGCACGCCGGGGTGCACCCGCTCACCGTGGGGACGCACACGCCGGTCACGCCGCCGGTCGTCGTCAAGCACGCCTGGCCCGCCGCGCAGAACTGCGGCTGACACGGCGACTGCTCGTCGACCGCCGCGTCCTCGAACGTCCAGTCGCCGGTCGAGGACGGCTGGTTGCTCTTCGCGCGTCCGACGATCACGCGCGAGCGCGTGTAGCCGTTCTTGCCGGCTTCCATGCCGAGGAACGCGACGACCGGGTTGCCGTTCACGACGACCATCTTCACGTAACGGCCCTGGTCGGCGCCCGTCTTCTGGCTGACGACGTGGATCTGCCAGTTCGAGCCGTCGTAGCGCGCGAACTTGAGCTGTTTGTTGGTCGCGTCGTAGTACGCGACCATCGGGTGGTCGCTCGAGTCGAGGACCATCGAGGTCCAGAGGCCGACGTCGTCGCCCGAGTCCTCGACGCCCCCGCGCCAGCCGCTCGAGTCCGCCGCGGCGCACTCGCCGTCCGGGACCTTCGGCACGCCGTCGACGCTCTGCCACTGCACGGCGGATTTCGCCGGATCCCATTTGCCGACGACGAGATCGCCGTAGAGCGTCGAGACGCCGTCGCTGTCGTTGTAGCCGGAGACCCAGACGGTCCCGTCCTTCGCGACCGCGACCGACGTGTACGCGCCGATGAGGCCCTTCGCGAGGGCGTCGTCGCAGACCTGCTTGCAGTCGCTGCCGCAGCCGGCCGTTCCCGGGCTACCGCCGCAATCGCAGTTCGGCAGGACCGCCGCGCCCGTCACGATGACGCCGAGCGCGAGGAACGCCTTGTTGAAAGGGCGGCGTGAGGAGGTGACCTCCACCACCCCCACGCCACGGCGGCGACGGCGAAGGGCGAGCGCGAGGAGACCCGCGAGCGCCGGGATCGCGTAGGCCCAGCTCGTGGGCGACGTCGCCCCGACGGTGCACGAGCCGCAGCCCGAGCCCGTCACGAGCGAGGGATCGGGCTTGCCGCGGATCAGATCCGACGACTGGCTCCCGACGTTCCCCTCTTCGTCCTGCACTTCGACCGTCACGGTTGCGTCGCCGAACGCCTTGGAGGCGATGTCGCTCACCGCGCCCCACGCCGACCACGGCGACTTCTTGCCGAGCGAGTCGGTCGTCTGCCAGCGCATCTGCAGCGCCGAGTCCGCGCTCACGAGGTCCCACGCGGTCACCTTGAGCGAGCCGTCGTCGTTCTTCGCGAGCGTCACGTTCGGCGCGAGCACGTCGATGGTGAACGGAACGTCGGCGGGCTGCGCCGACTCGCTCGCCGGCTGGCCCTTCACGCGAGCCCACACGTGGAGCGTGTGCTTGCCCTGGAGGAAGAGAGCGTCGTTCTGGATCGTGAAGTCGCGCTGCGTCGACCACTCGCTGTGCGAGCCCTTGTCGATGGAGTACGCGTACTCGACGACGCGCGTGCCGTTGTCCAGCGACGAGCCGAAGAGCACGTGGAGCATCGGCTCCTTCGCGCGCGAGACGGTCTCGAGCGTCATCGCGTCCGCGAACACCTTCTTGTCGAGGATGCGCGCCTGCACGTCGGCCTGCTGCACCGCGTTCTGCTGGGCGAGCTCGAGGTCGGCGAAGATCGCGAGGTAGTCGTCGCTGCCCTTCGAGAGCTTGCGAATGCCGCCGTCGGGGATCGTCATGCCGAGCCCGTAGGTCTTGAGCGCGCTCGCGAGATCGATCGGCTTGAGGCTGCCGGTGAGCTGACCGGCGATCGCGCCGAACAGGTTGCCGAGGCCGCTCGCGATCGAAGCCGGGTTGTCGGTGAGGAGCTGGCTGTTGGTGACGACCGGGTTCTGGACGATGACGTTGCCGATGGCCGGGAGGAGCCCGCCGTTCGGGTTCGTGTTCGGGTCGACGTGCGTCGTGAGGTTGACCGGGATGGTCATGTCGCCGGTGAACGTCATCACGCGGACGAATCGGTCCATGCTCCAGACGTAGAAGTCGATCGCGAACTGCTTGAGCGTGATCGACAGGAGCGGATCCGAGTTGAGGTCGGTCCCGCCGCCGAGCTTGATGACCGGCGGCTGCTGCGGGCGCGTCGTGATGGCGACGGGGCCCGGCTTCTGCTCGAACGTCATGCGCTTGATGCTCGGGATGAGCACGCTGAGCAGACCGCTCTGGAGCTGCGAGAACTGATCGGTGGAGATGCCGAGGCAGAGGGCGCCGCTGTTGTAGACGCTCCCGAGCGTGTAGTTCAGGTAGCGACCGGCGAGCGCGATGCCGAGGTGCGGGCCGTTGTCGTTCTGCGGCCAGGGCGCGACCGTGTTGTCCTCGAGCTCGTCGGGGATCGGGATGCCGGTCGGAATTTTGTTGTCGAAGATCGGGACGCAGCCCGACTGCGGGTTGGGCAGCGCGCCGCCCATCAGCGCCAGCGTGAGGCCGTTGGCCGAGTCGGGCGTGTTCGTGAGCGTGCCGCCGTTGATCGCGCTCGAGGCGATCGCGTCGCCGCCCGAGGCGAGGACGATGTCCATTCCGCCGGCGGTGCCGGGCGAGAGGCTCGCGAGGAAGCCGCTCAGATCGACGTGGCCGTCCATGCCGAGCAGCGTCGGCACGCAGGTGCTCGCCTGCGAGTCGTAGTAGCAAGTGCCGCCGTTGTCGTGCGAGCCGGTCGGGCACGACGGATTCAGCGCCGTGTTCGTCTTCGTGCAGAGCGCGCCCTCGAGGGCCGATTTGAGCTGGCTTTGGAGCGGGCCGGTGAGCTGGCCGACGAGGAACGACTTCACCGCGCCGGCGATGCTGGCGCAGAGCCCGCCGCAGAAGTTGACGTCGTTGTTGCTGATGTTGACGTTGATCTGGGCGTTGGTGACGTCGACCTTCGTGTAGCCGTCGCGGGGCGCGATCGTCTCGGAGACGAGCGGGAGCACGATGTTGACCGGCACGTCGGCGTAGTCGTCGGTGATCGGGTTGGCCCCGCAGTTGAAGCTCGTGCCGAACTGAACGTCGACGCTGCACGGGATGTAGACGATGTGCGCATCGACCGGGATGTCGGTCACCTTGAGCGGGATCGTTCCGCCGATCGTGATGCTGTCAGGATGGACCGCCGTCAGCGTGA
Source organism: uncultured delta proteobacterium (assembly GCA_963731595.1). GTDB lineage: Bacteria > Myxococcota_A > Polyangia > Polyangiales > Polyangiaceae > DASXHD01. The sequence goes on along the minus strand of CAVSWE010000006.1, from coordinate 42,959 downwards.
GCTTGGCGCCGCTCAGGTTCACGATCGCCTGGCACTGGTTCGAGTTCGGGTTGCTGCAGATCGTGAAGTCCGTGCCGGGGACGCCCGTGCTGCTGCTGCTCTTCGGGATCGGATAGGTGATGGTGCCGCCGCCGAGCACGCCGCCGGCGATCGTCCCGAGGTTCGCCTGGAGAAAATCGAGACCCGCGCGCGTGACGCGCACCGAGCCGGCGTTCGTGATCGCGCTCGCCTTCGGGAAGCCGCCGGCCAGCGGGGTGACTCCGCATCCCGCGCAGCCGCTCGAGCACCCGCCGCCGCTGCACGCGAGCACGAAGAGAACGAACCCGATCGCACCGAGCCGCCGAAACCAAGAACGAAGCATGGAACCCTCCGCTGGCGTGAGGACGTCGCCCACGCTCAAGATTCCCGGAAAGTTTACACCATTGGGAGCTTGCCGTCCGGTGCGAAAACAATCCGGCGCGGGATAGAATCAGTCGGTCGTCGCGTCGGCCGCGTCGGCCGCGGCGTCGGCGCCGCTGTCGACACCGCCATCGCCCGCGGCGCCCTGACATGTAGGCTCGCTCGACCCGTCGTTGATGTTCACCGCCGCGCCCGCGAAGGTCGCCGAGAGCCAGAAGCTGTCTTGGCAGTCACCCGGTTTGTTCGACGTCGAGCAGTAGTCGCCCTTCGCGATGATGTTGTTCTGGGCGTCGCGCTTGCAGCCGTGGGTGGTCGGGTCGGGGGCCGTGACGGTCAAGAGGACGCAGAGCGTCTCGGGGAGGATCGTGCGAGCGGAACTTTGTCGGCGTCTTCGAGGGTCATCACGCCGCCGAGGCTGCCGGCCGTGTGCCATTTGCTGCACGAAGACGGGTCGGCGACGCCGCACGTCGAAGGATCGAGCGCGGGCAGGTTGAAGCTGCCGATGCAGTTGTCGTTGTTCGAGAGCTGCGCTTGCTTCAGCACCGCGTTTCGGAGCGGGAGGATGATGACGTTGCCCGGATTGGCGGCGCCCGCGTCGGGCGAGAGGAACACCGGCACGTTGAGGAGCGAAATCGAATCGGTCGTGAACGCGCCCGCGTCGTCGAAGGTGGCGCCGACCTGCGCGGGCTCGATGTCGAGGTTGCCGAGCTGGTGGCGGTAGAAGCAGTAGCCCGTGGTGAACGGATCGGGCGACGGCGGCGCGCCGCCGGTCGTGATTTGCTTGGCCGTGGGGTCGACGCGGAGCAACCAGTTGAACGCGCCGGTGCCGTTGTCGCCGCACTCGGGCGCGCTGAGGTCGACGCCCTTGTCGATGACGCTGGTCTGGACGAGGCCGGTGCCGACCGCGGTCCCCACGAGGGACTGGGGCGCCGTGATGAGCAAGCGACGCAGGCGGAAGTCGTAGACCGATTTTTTCGAGTTGTCGGCGAGCGGCAAGCAGGTGCTCGGGTCGCCGCACTTGGCCTTGTCGATGTTGCACGTGCCGCCGTTCGACGGGCACGAGTTGTCCGACGGGTCGCAGGTGCCGGGCGGAAACCCGCCGGGGCCGCCGCCGTCGCACTCGACCGCGCCGACGGGCGGGCCCGAGTCGCTCTCGGGCCGCGCGTGCTCGTTGATGCACGAGATGAGCGCGGCGATGCCGCCGATCGAAGCCGAGCCCAGAAGAAAGATTGCCGCCGAACGTTTCATCGTCTCCCCAGTCTACTTCAACGGAGCGCGCCGCCGTAATCGACCATGCGCGCGAAGGCGTCGATTCGCTCGTGGAGCTGCGACTTGTCGACTTCGAGAAGGCGCTTCGGGCCGATGCCCTCGACGCAGAACGACGCGAGCGCCGACGCGTAGAACATGCCGCGGCGCACGGTGTGGACGCCCGTCTCCTTCTGCGAGGCGATGTACCCCGCGAGGCCGCCGGCGAACGTGTCGCCCGCGCCGGTCGGGTCGAGCACCTCTTCGAGCGGGTAACCCGGCACGAAGAAGATGCCGTGATCGTCGAAGAGCGCCGCGCCGTGCTCGCCGCGTTTGATGATGAGGCGCTTGGGGCCCATCTTGCGGATGTCCGCGGGCCGCGAGGGCGATGTTGGTCTGCTTCGCGAGCTGACGCGCCTCTTCGTCGTTGATGACGAGCAGATCGACCTTCGGCAGCATCTCGGCGAGGGCCTTGGGCTCGCCCGAGATCCAGAAGTTCATCGTGTCGGCGATGACCATCGTGCTGCGGGCCGGCTCCACCTGAGCGAGCACCTCGAGCTGGAGCTTCGGGTGGATGTTCCCGAGCAGGGCGACCGGCGCTCGATCTGTACGAGCTCGGGGATCTTCGGGCGGAAATCGGCGAACACGTTGAGCTGCGTGTCGAGTCGTCGTCCCGGCTCGCGAGGTCCGGCGCTGTAGCGCCCGTGCCAGCGGAACGTCTTCCCCGCTTGGCGCTCGACGCCGCGCGGTGTCGACGCCGCGCGCCCGCAGCATGTCGAGGTGCGCCTCGGCGAAGTCCGTGGCCGACGACGCCGACGAGGCGCACGGGCGCGAGCAGCGACGCGGCGACGACGAGTAGGTCGCGGCGCCGCCGAGGACGTCGTGAAGTTACCGGTGGGCATGTCGAGATCGTCGAACGCGAGCGAACCGACGACGAGGACGGTCTTGCTGCGACGGCAGCCTGTCCATGGTGCCAGAGTTCATGGTCGGGGCGGCTCTCGCTACTCCCCGAGAAGCCGAGCGAGCCACCGAAGCCGTGCGCGGGCTTCGGCCGGCACGGCGGGCGAGGTCGCTCATGACCGCGCCTTTCAGCGCGCCCTGGGCGCTCGACCGGAGCGGGTCGGGCAGGGACGCCGCGAGCGCGGCGATGGCGTTTCTGCGCAGTGTCGACGTTGTCGCGCATGACGGCGAGGACCGCTTCGACCGTCACGTGCTCTTCGCTCATCGTGCCAGCAGTCGTAGTCGGTCGCGAGCGCGAGCGTCGCGAAGGGCAGCTCGGCCTCGCGCGCGAGCTTGGCCTCCGGCATCGAGGTCATGCCGATCACCGAGACGCCCCACGAGCGGTAGAGGAGGCTCTCGGCGCGCGTCGAGAACTGCGGGCCCTCGATGCACACGTAGGTGCCGCCGCGGTGCACGCCGAGCTCGCCATTTTTGTGCGCGCCGGTCGCCGCCGTCGCGAGCGCCCCGGCGAGGTCGGCGCACACGGGGTCGGCGAAGCTCACGTGGCGCGACGATCCTCGTCGAAGAAGGTCGAGACGCGTCGCTTGGTGAGGTCGATGTACTGGTCGACGACGACGAGGTCGCCCGGCGCGATGCTCTCCTTCATCGAGCCGACCGCGCTCACGCTGACGAGGTGCGTCGCGCCGAGCTTCTTCAGCGCGCAGACGTTCGCGCGGAAATTGATGCCGTGCGGCGGGACGCGGTGGCCGCGGCCGTGCCGGGGCAGGAAGAGGAGGGCGGTGTTACCGAGGTACCCACGTACCACGGCGTCGCTCGGGGCCCCGTAGGGCGTGTCGACCGCGACCTCCTCGACGCGCTCGAGGCCGGGCATGTCGTAGAGGCCGCTGCCCCCGAGGATGGCGAGGACGTTGGAGCTCATCGCGTCTCTCCGCTGCGAAGGAGGCGCTCGGCGGTCGGCGCGACGCGGGTCCGCCGGGCGCGCTCGGCGCGGACGATTCCGCAGAGCGCCTCGGCGGCGCGGTCGAGATCGTCGTTCACGACGACGTAGTCGAAGAGCGCGTAGTGCTCGATCTCGCGCATCGCCACCTGGAAGCGCCGCTGCACTGTGTCCTCGTCGTCGCTCGCGCGGCCGCGCAGGCGGTTGAGGAGCTCGGGCATCGACGGCGGCAGGATGAACACGCCGACCACGTCCGGCACCTTCGCGCGGATCTGACGCGCGCCCTGGTAGTCGATGTCGAAGAGGACCCCGCCGCACGCCGGGTCCTCTCGCGCGCGATCGATTTCGGCGAGCGACGTGCCGTAGAGGTTGCCGTGCACCTCGGCCCACTCCATGAACGCGCCTTGCTTCACGAGCGACTCGAAGCGCTCGCGATCGACGAAGTGGTAGTCCTTGCCGTCGGCCTCCGCGCTTTGGCCGCGGGCGGTGCGCGGCTTTCGCGTCGTGTGCGAGACCGAGAAGCGCAGATCGGGGAAGGCCGCGAGGAGGCGTCGCGTGAGGGTGGTCTTCCCCGCGCCGCTCGGCGACGAGAGGATGAGGAGGATGAAGTCCGAGCGGGCGGCGGCGGTCATGCTGTGAGGATTCGCGCAGGATACGGGACCCGGCGCGCGATTCACAGACCTTGAACGGCCTCCGGCACGAGCTCGTGATCCACGGGCGCGCCGAGCTCGCCGCTCGTGCCGAGGCCCCAGCAGAGGACGCGGCCGTCCTCCGTGGTCGCGCAGGTGTGATTTCCGCCGGTGCAGACGTCGGTCGCGCCCGCGTCCATCGCGACGACCGGCGCCGGCGAGCTCTTCGTCGTGCCGTCGCCGAGCTCGCCGTCGAGGTTGTCGCCCGGCAGCACTCGACTCGGCCGCCCTGCTCGAGGGCGCACGCGTGCGACGGGCCGACGGCGACCGCGCGCAACGTGGTCGCCTTCGCGGTGACGGGCACGCTCGAAGACACGGTCGTCCCGTCGCCGAGCTGGCCGTGATCATTTTGCCCCCAGCAGCGGAGCGAGCCGTCGCTCAGGACGGCGCACGACGAGTAGTCGGCGACCGCGACCGCAATCGCGCCCGACGCGATCGCGAGCTTCGGCGAGGTCGCGGTGCTCTCGCCGTCGCCCGCGCCGATCTCGCCCTCGACGTTCGAGCCCCAGCAGAGGACCGCGCCGCCCGAGACAATCGCGCAGGTGTGCTGCGACGCGCCCGCCGAGCGCGCGATCGCCGTCGCGTGGGTGAGGAGCGCGCCGACGGGCGTCGGGCTCGCGTAGGTCTCGCCGTCGCCGAGCTGACCCTCGGCGCCCTGACCCCAGCACGCGAATCGCGCCGCTCTCGAGCAGGGCGCACGTGTGGCTGAACCCGCCCGAGACCGCGGTCGCCTGCGCGATGCCGACGTCGAGCGGCGCGGCGCTCGTCGGGACGTCGCTCGCGAGCTGACCGACGAGATCGTCGCCCCAGCACGCGACGCGCGCGCCGACAATCGCGCACGAGTGGTACGCGCCGAGCCCGATCGAGGTCGCGGGGGCGAGCGCGACCTGGACCGGCAGGCTCGTCGCGCTCTCGGGCGCGCCGGTCTGCTCGCTCGTGTCGAGGCCCCAGCAGAAGACCGCGCCGTCTTGGCGTCGCGCGCACGTGTGGTGCTCGCCGCACGCGACCTGCACGAACGCTCCGGGAGGCGGCTGCGCGTCGGGTAGCGGGTGCGTGCCTCCGAGATTGGTGCGCGCGCCGCACGAGACGAGCAGCGCGGCGGCGAGGACGGTTCTCACGTCGATCTCATGGCCGCTCGCGGACGAGCACGTCATTGCGAAGCACGTAGCGCCCGCGCGCGGCGCAGGCCTTTTCGATCATGCGCCGGTGCGGGGCGAGCTCGTGACCCTTGTAGTCTGCAAGTGCTTTTGCGCAAGTTTTCCCTGGTTTCTCGCGCACGATGAGCGCCGCGCCCCCGGGCTCGAGCGTCGCGTCGAGCTCGACGTACGCGTCGTCGGGCGGTGGCTGGCCCGGGACGATTTCGCGATCGAGCGGGCCGGCCGCGATGGGGATCGCGAGCGCCGTGCGCGTCCTCGCGCCCTCCACCACGAGCACGCGCAGCGGGAAGACGCTCTCGCCGCCCGGGAGCGATTCGCTCGGCGCGCCGCGCGGGCAGAGGAGGGCGTCGCGCGCGCCGAGTCGGATTGCGGTGCACGCGCCGAAGAGGTCCGTGTTCGGCGGAGGCGCCGCGCCGTGGGCCGCGAGCCAGGCGACGGGATCGTCGATTGTCGCGTCGTCGGACGCGCCGGGGATGTCGGCGTCGGGCGAGAAAGGCTGAGCGGGCAGAGCCGAGGCCGACGCCGAGGGCAGGGCCGAGACCGTCGGAGCGGGCGTCTCGGTCCGCGTGGGCGCCGGCGAACGGCACGCTGCGACCCCGAGGAGCGCGAGCGCCGCGCGGTTCATTCGACGTTCTGCGCTTGCTCGCGCAGGCGCTCGACCTCGGCCTTCAGCGCGACGACGGCGCGGGCGATCACGACGTCGGCGCACTTGCTGCCGATTGTGTTGGCCTCGCGCATCATCTCTTGGAGGAGAAACTCGACGCGCCGGCCGATTGGGCCGTCCTCGCCGAGCATGATTCCGAGCTGCTCCACGTGGCTCCGGAGCCGAGTCGTCTCCTCGACGATGTCGCTTCGCTCGGCGAGGAGGGCGATCTCCTGTTCGAGCCGCGCCGGGTCCACGACGCCCTCGGCCGAGCCCGCGAGGCGCGCGATGCGCTCGCACAGCCGCTTCTGCGCGCCGGCCACCGCGTCGGGCGCGCGCGCCTCGATTTCGCCCAGAATTTCCGTGGCGCGCGCGAGGTGCACGCGGAGATCGCGCTCGAGCGCGGCGCCCTCGCGCGCGCGCATCGCGTCGAGGTCGGAGGCCGCCGCGGCGAACGCGCGCCCGAGCGCGGCGCGAACCGGCTCGCCGCTCGTGTCGCTCACGACGAACAAGTCCGGCACCGCCGACAAGAGCGAGAGCGGCACCGGTTCGCCCGGCGCGACCACGTCGCGGAGCGCGGCGAGCTGCTTGAACGCCGACGCCGCGCGATCCACGTCGAGGACGGGCGCCGATCCGGGCAGCCCTTCGGCCCGGACGACGACCTCGATGCGGCCGCGCGAAAAGCGCTCGCGCACGAGAAGCTCGACGTGCGTCGCGAGCTCGGTGAGCTCGCGCGCGGTGCGCACCCGGACGTCGAGGAAGCGATGATTCAGCGCGCGCAGCTCGACGAGCAACTTGCCGCGCGGCTCGGCCGCGCCCTCGCCGGCGCCGAAGCCCGTCATCGACCTCACTGCCGTCTCGCCGCGGACTTCAGGTGAGCCCTCTCTTGCGCTTCACGATCTCGACCATGCGCCCGTACTCGACGTCCCACTCGCGCGAGCCTTCTTTGACGTGCCGCAGCTGCGCGCGCACCTCGGCGTCGAGCTTGTCGTCCTCGCCCATGTGCTTCTTGAAGATCGGCGCCATTTTGCGGCGAAGCTCGATGTCCTGCGCGAAAATCTCGTCGACGTTCTTCGAGTGGCCGAACATCTCGACGACCTGATCGAGCAGGTAGTCGAGCGTCTCGTCGCCCACTTTGATCCCCTTCGAGTCGGCAATCTGCTCGCGGACGCGGCTGTACTGCTCGTTGCCGCGGCTCGTGCGCTCGAGGAGCTCGCGCGTCTTCTCGTTCACGTCTTTCTCCATCTGGAGGTAGTTGCGAAGCACCGCCTCGACGTCGAGCACGACCTCGGTCGGATGCTCGGCCTCGATGTCACCGGAGGCGACGAGCGCTTTGACCACTTCCTGGGCGATGGGGCTCACGCGGCCCGCGAACAGACGCATGACTTCGCTATACCTTCGTTCTATCGTGCTGACGATGGCCGAGTGCCCCTGGTGCCACGGTCCGGTGAAAGATCTCCGGGTGCCGTGCCCGAAATGCGGCAAGCTCGCGTCGGATCTCCCGAACGACGGATCCGCCGGAGGCTCTCCGCGACAAAAATGCCACGTCGGCGGTGCCGGACATTCCGGATTTGGTGATCCCGAGCGCGCCGGTCTCCAGGCCGAAGCTCGCGTCCCCGAAGCCGGCCGTACCGCCGCCAGCCATGGGGGGCGGGCTCGACGAGGACGACTTCGCGCTCTCGGGCGGCAGCGACTTGCAGATCGATCTCGGCGACGTCGCGCCGTCGAAGCCCGGCGTCGCGGAGAGCGACGCGTTCGGCGCGTTCGACGACGACTACTCGAGCGGGCCCTCGCTCGAGCTCGACACCGTCGGGGGCTCGCTGCCGCCGCGCATCTCGTCGCCCAGCGTCACGAACCCGCCGTCGGGGCCGAGCTTGCCCGCGGCGCCGATCTCGCATCGAGCGCTCCCGCCAGGACCTGGTCCGAGATCTCCGCAGCCCACCGCGCCGGAGCCGCACGCGGTCGACGCGTTCGAGGCGAAGGCGCTCGCCGACTACGGGCCGCCGCCGTCGGCCTTTTGGGCCGCGCCGCTCTACGCGTACCGCGTCGTCTCGCGCCGAGGCGCGCTTCGTCGCGATCTCGAGGCGAAGCGCGCGGACGCCGAGCGCATGCGCAAGCGGCTCGACGACGCGCTCGTCGCGCTCGGCGATCGCGCGCGCGCCCTCGCGAAAGGCGGGGCGCCCGCGCTCGAGCGCGTCCGCCAAGCCGAGGAGCTCCTGCGCAGCCGCGACGGCGCGCTCGCCGGCGCCATGGACGCGCACCGCAGCGCGCTCGTCGAGATCGACGCGCGCCTCGTCGCGGCGGAGGCCGAGCTCGCGCGCGCCCGCGACGAAGAAGCGCGCGCCGCGGCGACGCGCGACGACGCCGACGCCGAGCACAAGCGCGCCGACGCGAAGGTGAAGCGCATCGACATCGAGATCCGAAACGGCGCGAGCGCGCGCGCCGCGGAGCGCGACGCCGCCGCGGCCGAGGCCGCGCAAAAAGACGCGCGCCGCGCCGAGGCCGAGGGAAAGCTCCAAGACGCGCGGCGCGTCGCGCTCGCCGCGCAAGCGAAGGTCGACGCCGCGCAGCGCGAGCGGAGCGAGCACGACGCGCGCTTCTCGCGCCAGTCCGGCACCCGCAACGCGGGCGTCGACGACGCGCACGGTCACCTCCGCGCGGCGCTCGCCGAGCTCGGTCGCGCGATGCTCGCCGACCCGAGCCTCGCCGCCGAGCTCGGCGCCGCGCGCGACGAGGTCGCGCGGCTCGAAGCGAGCTCGCACAAGCACGCCGACGACGTGGCGCTCCACGACACGGCGCTCCGCGCCTACGACGCGCCGCAGGTCTTCCTCGGCATCGCGCTCGTCGCGCTCGCCTTCCTCATCCTCCTCGGCGTCGTCTTCTTCCCGCTCGATTTACCGCTCGTTCGCGAGCTGACTCAGCGGCGCGACGTCGGCGGGCGTTTCGAGGTCGCCGGCGGGCGGGACTTCGGCGGCTCGGGCGGCTTCTCGGACGTCCGCGTTCGCGGCGTCCCGCCTTCGGCGTATCCGCCGACCCGGTCGTCGCGCAGCGCGATCTTGGGCTCGCGCGTGGAGCCCATCTGGAGGCGTCGCATCACGGCGCGCTTCTGGCGTTCCTTGTACTTCGCATGCGATGCCTCGCCGCTGCTCGTTCTTCGCCTCGGTCTCGCGGTCGATGACCTGGAACTCGCAGATGACGAAGACGACCGGCGCGAGCTGCCACGCGTTCGTCGGCGCGCGCTCGAGCAGCTTGGTCGGGATGCGCACCGGCATGTCGACCACGAAGTGCACGACGCGGTACGTGTTCGCCGAGAAGCTGTTGTCGTTCGGCGTGAGCTCGTCGTCCTCGCTGGCTCTGCATGTCGGGGAGGAGCTTCGCGAGGTGCGGCTTCTTCCTGCAGTAGCTCTTGAACTGGAACATCGAGTTCGTGCTCTGCCCGGGGATGACGTAGTTGAACGGGAAGAGCTGCGTCGTCAGGTACTGCATGACCGGGAAGATGTCGTCGTTGCTCCGCGTGACGATGCGAAAACGCAGCTTGTCGTAGACCTGCGCGGCGATGGTGTCGTGCTTCGAGAGGAGCTTCGTGTAGAGCGAGTCTTTGTTTTTGCGCCCGCCGACGAACTCGAGGATGGGAAAGCCGTGCGCGAGCATGCCGCCGATGACGCGGTAGACCTTCTCTTCGACCATGTGAAAGACTTCCTGGTCGGAGAGGGGCAGCATGAAGAGGAGCTCGCGTCCCTCGAGGTGGTGGATGATGTGCATGCACTTCAGGATCGTGCACGCGCACGTCTGACGGTGCCCGCGGCCGCACGCGACCATCAAGAGCTCTTCGACCGACGCGTTCTCGATCGGCTTCGGGATCGGAAACTCGAAGTGCCGTCGCAAGTAGCCGATGGCCTCTTGCTTGATGAGCTCCATCGCCTTGCGGTCGGCGCCCTCGTCGGGGCGGAGCTCTTGCGCGCGGAGGAATTGCCGCGCCTCCTCTTCGTTCTCGAAGTTGAGGCGGTGCCAGTCGATGACCGACTCGCCGCGCAAGAGCAGGCGCACCGCCTCGAGATCGACGAGCGTGAAGTCGTCGAGACGCTTCAGGCTGTCGATGCCGTCCATGCGCGCCGCGTCATAGCACGGCGTGGTACGATCGACCTCGTGTCCCGTCGGGTCCCGTTCGTGCTCGATCCATGAGCAGCTCGCTCGCTCGAACGCTCGACGACGTGCGCGCCGCGTGCGACGTGCGCGCGCGCCTCGCGGTCGACCCGGTCGGCTTCGTGCGCCGCTACGGGGACCCGCTCGATTGCGAGCTCGTCGGCCTCGTCGCCGCGTGCGTCGCCTTCGGCAACGTGAAGACGATCCGCGCCAAGCTCGAAGAAATCTTCGCTCGCGTCGAGGGATCCGTCGACGGCGGGACCATCCACCTCCGCGCCGAGGACGAAAAGGCTGTGAGGCGCGCTCTCCGCGGTTTTCGTCACCGCGTCTTCGTGGGCGACGACGTCGCGCGCCTCCTGACCGGAGCGCGCGCGGTCCAAAAACGTCACGGCACGCTCGGGGCGCGCTTCGCGTCGCTGCTCGCGAAGGGCGACTTCCAGGAGGCCCTCGCGACCCTGTGCGACGACATCCGCGACGCGGGCGGCGTCCGCAGCAAGCACCTCCTCGCCGACCCGCGCGCCGGGAGTAGCGTGAAACGGCTCCTTTTGTGGGTGAAGTGGATGTCGCGCCCCGACGACGGCATCGACCTCGGCCTGTGGAAGGACGTCCCGACGCGACTGCTCGTCATTCCGGTCGACACGCACATCCACAAGCTCGCGCGGAATCTTGGCCTGACCGATCGCAACGACGCGTCGTGGAAGACGGCCCGCGAAATCACCGCCGGCCTGGCGCGCTTCGACCCGGACGACCCCACGAAGTACGATTTTTCGCTTTGCCACATGGGCATGCTCCAGCGCTGTCCCTCGCGCCGCGACCCGAAGCGATGCGAGGGCTGCCCCGTGAAGCCGGTCTGCCGCCACTGGCGGCGCGACTTGAGGTAATCTCGGCCGTCCATGGCGGCGCGCAAGCAAGAGTTCTCGCTCGACGCGGTTCGCACCGACGGTTGGTTCGAGCGCATCGGCGAGGGCATCGGCAGCTTCCAGGCGCTCTGCGAGATTGTCGGCGAGCGGTTCTTCGCGTTCTCCATCATCGTCGGCGCGCGCATCACGGCGCTCACGGTCGACCGCCGCGCGCCGGATCAGACGCTCGTCGATTTCGTCGTCGGTCTCGGCGACGCCGACGCCGACCTCGAGCCGCAGCGGCTCACGCTCGCGGATTTCCGCCGCCGCCTCGTCGGCGCGCTCCTCGTCGAGGAAGACCGCGACGTGCCGCCGCCGGCGCGCGAGACCGACACCGAGTCGATCCAGCTCTACATCGGCGTGCGCTACCTCTTGCTCGCGCCGCTCTACGGCTACTCGCTGCAGAAGCTCGTCGTCCTCCCGCCGGCAGGGGGCGGGCTGCGCCCGCGCGGCGAGCAGCCGGTCGCGCAGCTCTGGGTGCGGCGCGACGGCGTCGAGGAGGACTACGACCTCGACACGTTCCGCGTGCGCATGCGCGCGCACGTGCGCGAAGAGCTCGAGCGCGCCTCGACCGGCCAGCGGAGCGCGATCGATCTCGCGAAGGTCGCCGAGGCCGAGGCCGCCGCGCTGAAAGACGAGTGGACCAAGGTCGTTCAGCTCCTCGGCGCGTGGCCCGCGCCGCTCGCGATCTTCCTCCGCACGCCCGAGGGCCAAACGCTCGCGCCCGACGCGCGTGCGCTCATCTCGAAGGGCCTCGGGCTTCTCGGCTCGGCGTGCGTTCACCTCGGCGAGGTCGAGCAGGCCGAAGAGGTCTTCCGCATCGGCATCCAGTACGCGCAAGAGGGCGTCGCGGCGGCCGATCTCTTTCGCCGCCTCGGCGACGCGCTCCTTCATAGCGGGCGCTCGGGCGAGGCGGTCGGACCGCTGCGGCGCGCCCTCGCGTTCGGCGCGTCCGAGACGGAGATCTTTCCGCTCCTCGGCCGCGCGCTCCTCGAGCGAAAGCGCTACGTCGCGGCGTACGCGTGCTTCCGCGACGCGCTCGAGGCCGGCGTCGCCGAGCGCGATCTCGCCTCCGAGCTGCGCGAGGTCGAGGCCGCCCTCGGCCCCGCGCTGACCGCGTGGAAAGCCGTCCGCCTCACCGCCGAGCCCTGACGCAGACCCTGACGTCATGCCGTACGTCTCCGCCCGCCTCACCGAGCTCGAGCTCAAATACATGCGACTCGAGCGCCACGTCGAAGAGCTCTCGGGCGTCGTCGCCGACCAGCAGAAGACCATCGACGCGCTCGTCCTCCAGCTGAAAAACGCGACGGCGCGCCTGCAAGACCTCGGCGAGGCCGTCGGACCCGCGGAAAAGCCGCCGCACTACTGAGCCTCCCCTTTGACACGCTAACCGCACGCCACTAAAACCGTCCGCGCGCGATGCTCCTCTCCACCTACGCTCCCGTCTTCATGATGATTGGCGTCGCGACTTTGCTCGCGAGCGTCTTCTTCCTAGGGCACAACCTGCTCGGAAAGCGGGCCAAGTACAGCGAAGAGCGGATGCAGCCGTACGAGTCGGGCTCGCCCAGCGACGGCGGCAAGTACGTGAAGCTGAGCGTCAAGTTCTACCTGACCGCGATCCTCTTCGTCGTGTTCGACATCGAGGTCGTGTTCATCTACCCGTGGGCGATCCACTTCAAGGAGCTCGGCTGGACCGGCTTCGGGAGCATGCTCGGCTTCCTCGCCGTCGTGGTCGTCGCGCTGGTCTACGTCTGGCGCAAGGGCGCCCTCGAGTGGGAGACCTGATGACGACCACGACCACCAAAGTCCTCCAAGGCGGCGAGCAAGGCTTCGCGACCACGCGCCTCGACGCGCTGCTCGGCTGGGCCCGCAAGTACTCGCTCTTCAACTACCCGTTCGTCACGGCGTGCTGCGGCATGGAGTTCATGGCCGTGTCATCGCCGCGCTACGACTTCGCGCGCTTCGGCGCCGAGGCGCCGCGCTTCTCGCCGCGGCAGAGCGATCTGCTCTGGGTGGTCGGGACGATCTCCCAGCGCCAGGCGCCGGTCCTCAAGCGCATCTACGAGCAGATGATGGAGCCGCGTTGGGTGATGGCGTTCGGCACCTGCGCGAGCTGCGGCGGGTTCTACGACAACTACACGACCGTCCCCGGCATCGACAAAATCATCCCGTGCGACGTGTACGTCCCCGGCTGTCCGCCGCGCCCCGAGGCCGTGTTCGACGGGCTGCTCCTCATCCAGGACAAAATCGCGAGCGGCGTGCGCAAGCCGTCGGTCGTGAAGCCGCGCCAAGACCCGGCGACCGACCTCGTCCAGATCAACACGAAGAAGACCGCTTCGAAGAAGAAGAAGCCGGTCGACGAGGGCTCGGACGAGACATGAGCAAGCTCGCGCTCGAAAAGCTCCAGGCGAAATTCGGCGACAAAATCGTCGAGACGCACTCGCACCTCGGCGACGACACCGCGGTGATCGCGCCCGAGGCGTGGCACGACGCGGCGCTTTTGCTCCGCGACGACGCGGCGCTCGACTTCGACCTCTTCGTCGACCTCTGTGCGGTGGATTACCCCGCTCGCGAAGAGGGTCGCTTCGAGGTCGTCGCGCACTTGTATTCTACAACCAAACGCCACCGCATCCGCATCAAGGCGCGCGTGGGCGACCAAGAGGGCGACGGCGCCGAGCTCGACACGATCACCGACGTGTGGTCCGGCGCGAACTGGCTCGAGCGCGAGACCTTCGACATGATGGGCGTCGTCTTCCGCGGCCACCCGGACCTGCGGCGCATCCTCATGTACCCGGAGTTCGAGGGACACCCGCTGCGGAAGGACTACGCCGCCAACAGGACGCAGCCGCTCATTCCGTACCGCACCGAAGAAGAGGCCGGCATGATCCTCGAGAAGGTCGCGCCCTTCGGCGGCGACGAGGGCATGGCGTTCGGCCGCAAGTGGTTCGAAAAGGGGGGCCCGCAGAGCGAAGCCGAGTGGCACGAAGAGCTCGGCACGCCGCGCGGCGACTCGGAATTCACCGCAGGGAAGAACCAAAGCTGATGGAACCGATTGATCTGGAGCTCGAAGAAGGCGAGCTCGAGCTCCCCAGCGAGCCGATGCACCTCAACATGGGCCCGTCGCACCCCGCGATGCACGGCACCGTGCGCGTCGTCCTCGAGCTCTCGGGCGAAACGATGATCAAGGCCGACGTTCAGGTCGGCTACCTCCACCGCGGCTTCGAGAAGATGTGCGAGCGCGGCACGTGGGCGCAGGTCTTCCCGTACGCCGACCGGCTCAACTACGTCTCGCCGATGCTCAACAACGTGGGCTACGCGCTCGCGGTCGAGAAGATGGCGGGGCTCCAGGTGCCCGAGCGGTGCCAGTGGTACCGCATGATCCTCGGCGAGCTCGCGCGCATCAGCGATCACCTCACGTGCACCGGCGCGATGGCGATGGAGCTCGGCGCGATCACGCCCTTTTTGTGGTGGATCAAAGCCCGCGAGATGGTCTGGGACATCCTCGAAGAGGAGACCGGCGCGCGCCTCACGCACTCCTTCGGTCGCATCGGCGGCATGGCGAAGCCGCCGACGTCGCAGCTGAAAGAGCTCGTCCGCAACGCGGTCCCGACGATCCTGCATTTGCTCGAAGAGGGCGAGAAGCTCCTCCTCAAGAACCGCATCTTCATCGACCGCCTCGAGAACGTCGGCATCATCAGCGGCGCCGACGCGAAGGCGCTCGGCTGGACGGGCCCGTGCCTGCGCGCGAGCGGCGTCGCGTACGACATCCGCAAGGTGCACCCGTACCTGAAATACGACGAGGTCGACTTCGAGGTGCCGGTCGGCGCGCGCGGCGACACGATGGACCGCTTCCTCGTTCGCCTCGCCGAGATCCGCCAGAGCGCGCGCATCCTCCTGCAGTGCTGCGATCGCATGCCGGACGACGGCCCGGTCAACGTCGACGACCCGCGCTTCGTCCTGCCCGAGAAGAACGACGTCTACACGACGATCGAGGGGACGATTCAGCACTTCAAGCTCGTCATGGAGGGCGCGAAGATCCCCGCCGGCGAGTGCTACTCGTACACCGAGGCCGGCAACGGCGAGCTCGGCTTCTACCTCGTCTCCGACGGGAGCGGCACGCCGTGGCGCGTGCGCGTCCGTCCGCCGTGCTTCGCGGTCGTCCAAGGCCTCGAGCAACTCATCACCGGCCGCATGCTGAGCGACATCGTCCCGACGTTCGGTTCGCTCAACATGATCGGCGGCGAGTGCGACCACTGAATTAGTCTGCCCTCGCTCGCGAGCCGCACGCGTTAGCCTGAGCGGCCATGCGAGCCTTCATCCTGGCGGGCGAGAGAGTCGAACAGACGGACGACGTGGCGGCGATGCGCGCGGCGATCGCCGCGAAGAAGACGCTCTGGATCGATCTCGAGGCGCAATCCCCCGAGATCGACGAGCTCCTCTCGGGCCCGCTCGGGCTTCACCCGCTGACCATCGAGGACATCTGGTCGGACCGCCCGAGCCCGAAGGCCGACGAGTTCCCGACGTACCTCTACGTCTGCGCGCACACGATGAAGCGCGAGAAGGACGAGCTCCGCACGTGCGAGCTCGACCTCGTCGTCGGCGAGCACTTCGTCGTCACCCACGACGCGACGCACGTCGTGTCGAACGCGCTCCGTGACGAGCTCGCGCGTTCGCCGCGGCTCCTCGCGCGCGGCGCGCCGTGGATCGCGCACGCGGTCCTCGACCGCCTCGTCGACGGCTACCTGCCGATCATCGATCGCTTCGACGACGACGTCGAGACGCTCGAGGACGACGTGCTCGACAAGGCCGGCACGCCCGAGGGCGGCGCGGTGCTGGGTCGCATCCTCGCGCTCAAGCGCTCGCTCCAGTCGCTGCGGCGCGTGTCGATTCACCAGCGCGAGCTCCTCTTGCGCCTCGCGCGCGGCGAGTTCGCGTGCTTCCCGCCGGACGTGCTGCCCTATCTGCGCGACGTGCACGACCACTTCGTCCGCGTCGGCGATCTCGCCGACAGCTACCGCGATCTCGTGACGAGTGCGCTCGACGCGTACCTCAGCGTGCAGTCGAACCGCATGAACGAGATCATGAAGACGCTGACGCTCCTCTCGACCGTCATGCTCCCGCTCACGTTCATCGCGGGCGTCTACGGAATGAACTTCGACCGCATGCCGGAGCTCCACTGGCGGCTCGGCTACCCGTTCGCGCTCGCGCTGATGGCGGTCGTCGCGGTCGGCGCGTTCGTGTGGTTTCGCTACAAGCGCTGGATCACCTGAAAGACCCGGACGTCATAACCTGACATAAAGCTGTCAATGCGCGATCGTAGCCTCGAGGGATGACGCACACCTCCGAGATCGCGATTCCGGTCGCGCAGCCGTTCGATTTCGCCCTCACGACCCAGTTCCTCGCCGGGTTCTCCCCGATGATGGGCGAGGTCGCCACGCGCGACGGCGCGCTCTCGAAGACCTGGCTCCACGAGAGACAGCCGGTGACCGCGCTCGTCCGCGCCGAGCGGGGCGAGCTCGTGTGCGCTCTGTCGTCCGTGAAGCCGATCGACGACGAGGCTCGGGGCGCGGTTGCGGCGCGCGTCTCGTTCTTCCTCGGCGCGACCGACGAGCTCGGTCCGTTCCACGCGCTCGCCCAGCGCGACCGCGCCTTCGCGCCGCTCGCGCGCCGTCTGCGCGGCTTTCACCACCCGAAGTTTCCGACGCCGTTCGAGGCGGCGTGCTGGGCGCTGGTGAACCAGCGCGTCTCGCTCGCGCAAGCGCGGAAGATGAAGTCGGCCCTCGTCGCCCGCTGGGGCGACGCACCGACCGAAGCTTTCCCGGAGGCCAAGACCCTCGCCCGCGCGACCGAGGCCGAGCTGACGCGCGCCCTCGGCAACGAGCGAAAAGCCCGCGCGGTCTTCGCCGCGTCGCAAGCGTTCGCGCGGGTCGACGAAGCATGGTTGCAGAGTGCACCCATCGCCGAGGTCGAGGCCTGGCTGCGCCGGATCTGGGGCGTCGGCGACTTCAGCGCCGCGTTCGTCCTTTACCGCGGCCTCGGCCGGTCGCTCCCGCCGCCGCTCGGCCTTCCGTGGTCGCCCAAGTTCGTGACGGCCGCCCGAAAGACGTACGGCCGCGTCTCTCGCGCCGACCTCGAGAAGATCGCCGCCGGCTACGGCGCCTGGGTCGGCTACTGGTCGCTCTACCTCTGGGCGTCCGGATTCGTGAGGGCGGAGGGCAGGGAGTGAACACGCGTTGACGGACCGGGCCCGCGGCTTCTATAGAAGGTGCACCGAAATGCCGACATTCAAGCTGGACGGCAAGGAAATCCCCTTCACGCCGGGTCAAACGATCATCACGGCCGCGTGGAAGCAGGGCATCGAAATCCCGCATTATTGCTGGCACCCGGGCCTCTCCATCGCGGCCAACTGCCGGATGTGCCTCGTCGAGATCATGCCCGCGGCCAATCAACGCCCCGTCATGCTCGACATCCTCGAGTGGGACGAAGAGGCGAAGGACTACAAGCCGCAGCGCAAGCCGAAGCTCCAGCCCGCCTGCCAAATGATGGCGGCCGAGGGGATGGACGTCCGCTCCGACTCGAGCGACCACGTGAAGGTCGCGCGACGCAACGTGCAAGAGTTCCTGCTCCTCCAGCACCCGGTCGACTGCCCGATCTGCGACCAGGCCGGCGAGTGCAAGCTCCAGGATTATTGGCTCGAGCACGGCCAGTACCAGAAGCGCATGCGCGACGAGCCGGTCCACAAGCCGAAGGGCGTCTCGTTCGGCCCGACGATCGTCTACGACGCCGAGCGCTGCATCGTCTGCACGCGGTGCATCCGCTTCATGGACGAAGTGGCGAAGGACCCGGTCCTCGATCAGCGCGAGCGCGGCAACGTCAAAGAGATCATCGTCGCCCCGGGCCGCCAGCTCGAAGGCAACTACACCTTCATGGTCGACCACGTGTGCCCGGTCGGCGCGCTGACGACGAAGGACTTCCGCTTCAAGGCGCGCGTGTGGTTCCTCCGTGCCGCCAAGAGCGTCTGCCAGGGCTGCGCGACGGGCTGCAACGCGTGGCTCGACTTCGACCCGCGGTACGACAAGGCCGAGCGCTATCGCCCGCGCGAGAACGAAGCGGTCAACAAGTTCTGGATGTGCGACCACGGAATGGTCTCGTACAAAGACGCGCACGAGGCTCGCGTCGTCGACGCGCGCATCGGGGGCAAGCCCGCGTCGGCGCAGAAGGCGCTCGACAAAGCGAAGAAGCTCCTCGACGGCGTCCCGCACGCCTCGATCGCGATCGTGCTGTCGGCGCAGGCCTCGCTCGAGGACAACTGGGCGATGCTCGAGCTCGGCAAATCGCTCTTCGGCTCGACGTCGTTCTTCGTCGCGCGCGCGCCCGACGGCGACCACGACGACATCCTGCTCAGCGCCGACAAGAACTCGAACGGCGAGGGCGTGAAGCAGCTCGCGGGCGACGCGAAGAGCTGGGCCGATTTCCTCGCGGCGATCGACTCGGGCTCGGTGCGCCACGCGATCGCGCTCGGCGCACGCGACCGGCGACCTCGAGAACGAAAAGCCGAAGCTCGCGAAGCTCGAAGCGCTCGTCACGATCGCGTCGCACGAGTCCGCGCTCACCGCCGCGGCGGCGGTCGTCCTCCCGGCCACGTCGTGGGCCGAGCAGACCGGCACGTACGTGAACGGCAAGGGCCTCAAGCAGATTTCGGAGAAGGCGATCTCGCCGCAGGGCGCGTCGCGGCCCGCGCTCCAGCAGATCGCCGATCTCGCGTTCGCGCTGGGCCACGAGCCCACGTGGGCGAAGATCAAAGACGTCCGCGCGAAGCTCGCCGTGGCCGAGACCGCGCACGAACCAGCCGTGATGCCCACCACGGCGACGCAGGCGGTGTGACATGACCGGAACGCAAATCATCTGGGCGCTCATCAAGATCCTCGTGATGATCGGGTTCGTCGTGAACACGGCGGCGATCCTCACGTGGCTCGACCGACGCATGGGCGGCCTCATGCAGGACCGCGTCGGCCCGAACCGCGCCGTCGTGAAGATCTTCGGCCGCGAGTTCCGCCTGGCCGGCCTGCTTCACCCCGCGGCCGACGGCCTAAAGTTCTTCACGAAGGAGTTTTACATGCCCCCCCGGGCGGACAAGCTCCTCTTCTCGCTCGCGCCGATCCTCTCGATGATGCCGGTCATGGCGCTCGTCGCGGTCATCCCGTTCGGCGACACGCTTTGTCTGAACGACATCGCGCGCAAAGCGGCCGACGGCGGAATCGTTTGGCCGGTCGTCCCGCGTTACGGCTCGTGCGGCGCGCCCGGTAGCTCGGTGCCGCTGATGGTCGCGTCGCTCAACGTCGGCCTGCTCTACGTTTTCGCGCTCGCGGGGCAGGGCATCGTCGGCGCGGCGATCGCCGGCTGGTCGAGCGACAACAAATACTCGCTGATGGGCGCGCTCCGCGCCGCGTCGCAGATGGTCAGCTACGAGGTGGCGATGGGCCTGACGCTCATCGGCACGATGATGATCTACGGCAGCATTCGCCTCGACGACATGGTGCGTTGGCAGGGCGAGCACACGTGGGGGATTTTCGCTCAGCCGCTCGCCTTCTTCCTCTTCTTCACGGCGGCCGTGGCCGAGACGAAGCGCATCCCGTTCGACCTCCCCGAGGCCGAGAGCGAGCTCGTGTCCGGTTACTTCACCGAGTACTCGGGCATGACGTTCGGCATGTTCTACTTCGCCGAGTACATGGAAGTCGTGACGAGCTCGATGCTGCTCGTGACGCTCTTCCTCGGTGGGTGGGAGCTTCCGTTCCTCTACCGCGACGGCATCACCATCCACTTCGGGCAGGCCGTGCTCTGGCATCAGATCATCCCGCACATCTGGATGGAGATCATCGCGGTGCTGGCGTTCTTCGGCAAGGTGTTGGGCGTCTGCTGGTTCCAGGCGGTCATCCGCTGGAGCCTGCCGCGCTTCCGCTACGACCAGCTCCAGAGGCTCGGCTGGCGCGTGCTCCTTCCGCTCGCGCTCGCCAACGTGCTCGTCACCGGCGTCGTCGTCCTCGGCATCGGGCAGTCCACCGCGAACGTGTGGAACGGTCTCGACTTCGTGGCCGACCTCACGCAAGCGCTCGTCGCAGTCGCGATCACCTACGGGCTGATCCGGCTCGTCGTCGGCTTCTTCCGTCCCCGACAGCGTCGCCCGCGCATCATCGGCAGCGCCGCGAAGATGGCCCAGAAGACCGGCGGAACCCCCGTCACCC
The DNA here is from genome assembly GCA_963731595.1 of uncultured delta proteobacterium. Lineage (GTDB taxonomy): Bacteria > Myxococcota_A > Polyangia > Polyangiales > Polyangiaceae > DASXHD01. Next base: position 22,645 of record CAVSWE010000006.1, on the reverse strand, counting down.
CCATGCAGGCCTAGGAGCCCTCGAATCATGGCCCAAGCCTTCCCCAAAAAGCCCGCCTCTCCGACCAACGCCGTCGTCGTCGAGCACGTCCCGCACACCCCGACGACGCAGAGCTACCTGCCGGCAATCGTGACCGGCCTCGGCGTGTCGATGAAGCACTTCTTCAAGAACACGAAGGAGATGCTCCGCGGCGAGCGCCCGGACCCGATCCTCGAGACCTACGAGGACGGCGTCACGATGGTGAGCTACCCGGAGCAGAAGCGCCCCTACCCCGAGCGCTTCCGCGGCGTGCACCGCCTCACGCAGCGCGACGACGGAAGCCCGCGCTGCGTCGCGTGTCTCTGCTGCTCGACCGCGTGTCCGGCGCAATGCATCTTCATCGAGCCCGGCGAGTACCCCGAGGGCGACGAGCGCCGCGGCTACGAACGCTTCCCGGTGCGCTTCGTCATCGACGAGCTGCGTTGCATCTTCTGCGGCTACTGCGTCGAAGCGTGCCCGTGCGACGCGATCCGCATGGACACGGGCGCGCACGCCGCGCCGTACGACTCGCGCGAGCAGTTCATCTACGACAAGGATCTCCTGCTCTCGCTCCCCGCGCGCGACGGCTCGCTCAAGACCGAGAACCCGCGCCACGAGCCGGGCGACCCGGGGCACCCCGGGATCACGCGCGAGCACGAGCACCACTGAGCTCGACTCGCCGATCTTTCGGCGGAAGGATTTCACCCCCCGGGCCGTGACGGTTCACCCATTCGCCGCACCATACGCGCTACGGCGTTCGCATCGGGAGTGTCGTGCGCCGCCTCGGGGCCGCGCCGTCAGGCTCGGATGGGCCCGGGCGTCTTCCGCAGCCATGCGACGAATCATGTACGTCGAGAACAAGCGTGGAGGTCTCGACGGGGAGGGCCGCATCGGGTGGGTGGAGCTCTCGCGGTCGCGCCGCTCGTTCCGCTATCGCGGGCGTGAGCTGCTCAAGGTGATGTGCGGCTACAAGTACAACTGCATCGACACCGAGACCGGCGAGCGCTTCTGGGTCTCGGGTCCGCACAAAAACGGGGCCGACAAGCTCTACGGTGGCCTCGTGCACATCGACGAGGACGCGCGCATCGAATACTGGACTCGGATTCGCGAGATCCCGAATCTCGCCGCGCGCACCGAATATCGAGCCGGAGCGTCGACCCGAACCGCCGGAACGGTCCGTCGAAATGAGCGCCGGACGCGGGGCGCACCGCGGCGAGAATGAGACGATCGTCGACCGTGCCCCCTCGGCGACGCCGGAGACCGACGCCCGAAGGGGCTGCGCCGCACGCAGGCACGCGCGACGCGTTCGTGATCCCCGATGGGGGGACAAGGTCGCGCGCAGGCGCTCGCGTCGGGCGCCGCCAGTGCGGTGCCGCGCATGACCGAGCACGTGCCCAGCACGGCGCGGGGGCAGAAATGATCCGGTGCTTTTCCCCACATTTTTCCGCTACTCTCGCGGCCCGTGAGCAGCCAGACCGTCGACATTTTACGCAGTGAGCTGGAGCGTCTTTTCTCTCTCGAAGAGATGACCCGTGTCGCCGGGCTCGTCGGTCTCGCGCACGACGTCGAGTCGACCGCGACCAAGGCGAGCTTCGCGCGGTCCTTGGCCGAGCACGCCGTCACGCACGAATCGGTCGAGGCGCTCGTCGACGTCGTGCTCCAGATGCGCCGCGAGGTGGACCCGCGGCTCCGCGACGTCGGCGCCCTGCTCGGCGAGCCCGAGCTCGCGGCCGGCACGGCGTTCGGACCGTACGCGATCGACCGCAAAATCGCGGCGACCGACATGGGCGTCGTCTACCTCGCGAAGAAGAACGGCGTCAGCTTCATGCTGAAGACGCTCCGGCGCGAAGCGGCGCGCGACATGCGCGCGGTGAACCGCTTCCTCACGCAGAATCGCCTCGTCGCGACCGTGCAGCACGAGGGGCTGCCGAAGAACATCGACGCCGGCGAGATCGACGGCACGTCGTACGTGGCCTACGAGCACATCGACGCACAGCCGCTCGCGGTTCGCTTCGCGCGCACGGGCCCGTCGCACATCAACGAGCTCCGGCCGATCCTGCGCGCGATGCTCGAGCCGCTCGCGGCGCTCCACAAGGCGCAGCTCTCGCACGGCGATCTCAAGATGGATCACGCCCTCGTGCTCCGCGGCGCGGACGCGGCGTCGGTGAAGGTCGTTCTGATCGATTTCGGCGGCGACCGCCTGCGCCCGCGCCTCACGCCGACGTCCGGCACGTACGGGCTGCTCGCGTGCTACGGCTCGCCGAAGACCATCGCGCCCGAGCAAGTGCGCGGAAAATCGGCCGACGCGCGCACGGACGTCTACGCGTTCGGCGCGATGCTCTACGAGCTCCTTGCGGGCAAGCCGGTCTTTCCGATCGAGCAGGGCGCGGCCGACGCGGCGATGGCGCACCTGGCGAAGGCGCCCGAGCCTCCGAGCGCGAAGGCGCCGCGCGGCTGGGTGACGAAAGAGGTCGACACGTTCGTCCTCTCGCTGCTCGCCAAAGATCCCGCGCAGCGCCCGAAGGACGCCGGCGCGCTCCTCGACGCGATCGACTCGCTCGGCAAGGCGGCGCCGGCGAAATCGCCCGCGCAGATGCTCCCGCAGGACAAAGTCGACGAGCTCGTCGACGCGCTCGTCGCGACGCCCGACGACCCCGAGGCCGCCATCGCCCTCGAGAAGGCCGTCGACCAGGTCGCCGAGCCGATGAAGATCGCCGACGCGTTCGCGATTGCGGCCGACCAGATCGAGGCGAAGGACGACGACTCGAAGGAGACGAAGAAGAGCCTGCTCTACCGCGCCGCGCGCATCTTCGACACGCACAAGGAGAAGGCGCGCGCCGAGGACATGTACTCCCTCATCTGCGAGCTCGACCCCGACGACGACGTCGCGTCCGCCGCGCTCGAGGGCGTGCGGAAATCGCTCGGCAAGTTCGACGAGATCGTCGAGATGCTTCTCGCCCGCGCGGAGAAGGCCAAGAGCGCCGAGGACCGAGCGCGCATCATGGCCGAAATCGGCCGCACCTACGCGACCGAGCTCAACGATCCCGAGCAGGCGCTCGTCGCCTACACCCAGGCGCTCGCCGAGCAACCGTCGCTGCACGAGGTCGTCGCCGAGGTCGAGCGGCTCGCCGCCGGCAAGACCGAGCGTTGGAACGAGGTGCTCTCCTCGATGACCGAGGCGGTGAAAGCCGAAGGGCTCGCGCCCGGCGACAAGAACGCGCTCCTCGCGCTCGCGGCGCGTTGGTACGACGGCAAGGTCGGCCGCGCCGACACCGCGCTGCTCGCGTACCAGCAGATCATGGTCACCGAGCCTGCGAGCGAGGTCGCGCTCGAAGGACTCGGGCAGATCTACCGCAAGCGCGCAGCAGTGGCCGGAGCTCGCGCAGACCCTCCTCTCGCACGCCGACGCGATGGGCGTCTCGCCGCGCGCGCGCGATCTCAAGACCGAGGCGGCGGACGTGTTCGAGACGCGCCTCAACGACACGAAGCGCGCGCGCGACATCTACGGCGCCGTGCTCGCCGAGGACCCGGCGCACGCGCGCGCCGGCGACGCGCTCGCGAAGATCGCCGAGCGCGAAGGCGACTGGAAGACTCTGGTCACGCTGCTCGACCGCCGCGCCGAAGCGCGCCGCGGCACCGAGCGCGCCGAGGTGCTCGCGCGCATGGCCGAGGTCTACGAGGACCGCCTCGAGGATCTCGCCGAGGCCACGCGCCATTACGAGGCCGTCCTCGCGATCGACCCGAACCACCTCGGGGCGCTCAAGGGCCTCGACCGAATCTTCAACCGCGGAGGCCGCTACAAGGAGCTGCTCGAGAACCTCGAGCGCCAGGTCGCCGTTGCCGCGACGCCGCGCCAGAAGATCAACCTCTACGAGCGCATGGCCGGCCTCTACGAGGAGGAGTTCCTCGATCACGAGAACGCGAGCGTCTGCCTCGAGAACATCCTTGCGCTCGACGCCGCGAACGACAACGCGCTCACGGCGCTCGCGCGGCACTACCGCGCGCAGGGCAAGTGGGAAGAGGTCGTGAAGATCACCGAGCGGCACGCCGCGGCGACGAGCGACGAGGCGCGCCGCGTCGAGCTGCTCTTGAACCGCGCGCGAACGCTGGCGGAGCAAGTCGGCTCGCCCGAGCGCGCGACCCGCGCGTTCGAGCAGGTGCTCGAGATGTCGCCCGGTCACGGCGGCGCGCTCGAAGCGCTCGCGCGCCTGCGCGAGATGAGCGGCGACGCGAACGCCGCGCTCACCGCGATCGAAGCGCTCGCCGCGAAGGCTCAGACGCCCGAGCAGCAGGCGGATCAGTGGATACGCGCCGCGAAGCTCCTCGAGTCGCGCGGAGATCGCGGACGGAGCGATCGGGCGTTACAAGCTCGCGCTCGAGGCGAACCCGAAGGATCAAAGCGCCGCCGCCGCCCTCCGCGCGGCGTACGCCGCCGCGCGGCGACGCGGTCTCGGTCGTCGAGCTGATCGAAAAAGAGCTCGCGCGCGCCGAGAGCAACCTCGCCAAGGCGCGCCTCCACGCCGAGCTCGCACGCTTGCAGCGCGACCAGCTCCGCGACGACGTCAAGGCCGAAGCGTCGGCGAAGATCGCCTTCGAGCTCGACCCGAGCGAACCCCGACGCGCAGCTCGTCCTCGGCGACGTCGCGTACGAAGGCCAGCGCTTCATCGAGGCGTGCAAGTACTACGAGACGCTCGTCGGTCGCACCGCCGCGCTGCCGAAGGAGGACGGCCTGCGCGTCCTTCTCCGCTTCATCGAGGCGAGCGCGAAGCTCCAGCCGTCGATGTCGTCGATGCCGCCGAGCGGCTCGTCGCCGGACCTCACGCCCTTCAGCCCGCCGACCGGCACCAAGGTCGCGAACCCGCGCGTGCTCGTCGCCGTCGAGACGTTGCAGAAGCTCGCGCCGACCGATCTCGACAGCGCGGCGAGGGCCGCCAAGGCGGTCTTCGACTTCGGCGATCCGACGACGGCGCGCACGATGTACGAGGCGCTCTTCGAGAAATTCGGCGCGAAGCTCGTCGGCCAGGCGCGCGCCGAAGCGCTCTACGGGCTCGGCGAGTCCGCGCGCCGCACGGGCGACCACGACGCCGCGCTCAAGGCGCTCCGCGAGGCGGCCGACGCCGATCCGTCGAGCCCGCGCCCGCTCCGCGCCCTCGCGCGCGTCTACGAGGCGAAGGAAGACTTCAAAGAGTCGATCCGCATCCGCCGCCGCCGCCTGGAGATGGCGTCCGGTCAAGAGCGCTTCGAGCTCTTGCTCGAGATCGGCGATCTCGAGTCGCAGAAGCTCGGCGATCGCGCCGCCGCGTCGAAGACCTACGCGACCGCGCTCGAGGAGCGCCCCGACGATCGCAAGCTCCTCACGAGCCTCATGCAGCTCTACTCGGAGGAGAAAGACTGGCGGAAGCTCGTCGACGTCGTCCTCCGCCTCGCCGACTTCGTCGACGACCCGAAGCAGCGCGCGAAGTACATGCAGACTGCAGCGACCATCTCCGGCAAGCAGATCGGGGACGTCGACGCGGCGCTCACGTACTACGACCGCGCCCTCGAGGCCGACCCGACGCTGGTCAAAGCCATCGACGAGGCGCTCGAGCTCGCGCGCCAAAAAGGCGATCACGACGGCACCGAGCGCTACCTCAAGCTCCAGCTCGATCGCGCCAAGGACGCGCAGGACCGCGTCGCGATCCCGAAGATCCTCGACCAGCTCGGCGCGCTGTACCAAAAATTCCTGAGCGAGCCGGAGATGGCGATCGACGCCTACGAGGCCGCGCAAGCCTTCGATCCCGAGAACAAGGATCGCGGCGACGTGCTCGCCGAGCTCTACGCGAGCGACGTCTCGCAGTACCTCGACAAGGCGGTCAAGGCGCAGTCGCAGATCCTCCGGCGCAACCCGTATCGCGTCGAGAGCTACAAGCTCCTCCGCCGCCTCTACACCGAGGCGCAGCGCGGCGACGCGGCGTGGTGCTTGTGCCAGGCGCTCGCCGTCCTCAACCTCGCCGAGCCCGACGAGGAGCGCTTCTGGCGCCGCCACCGCGCCGACAACGCCGCGCCCGCGCAAGCGGTGATGACCGACGACGACTGGCGCAAGCTCGCCCACCCCGACCAAGACGGGATGGTGACCAACATCTTCGCGATGATCCAACCGACGATCATCCGCACGCGCACGCAGCCGCTCGAGGCGCTCGGCTACGACCGTCGCTACGCGATCGATCCGGCGCTCCACCCGTACCCGGTCTCGCAGACGCTCTATTACGTGCAGGGCGTGCTCGGGATGCAGGGGCCGAATTCGCCGCTCGTCTTCCAGAACCCGAACGACCCGAGCGGCCTCGGCTTCATCCACGCGCAGCCGCCCGCCATCGTGCTCGGCCGCGCGGCGTTCGAGGCGCAGGTCCCGACGCAGTCGATGGCGTTCGTCGCCGGCCGCCACCTCACGTACTACCGCCAGGGCTATTACGTGCGTCACCTCGTGCCGACGGGCACCGGCCTCAAGGCGTGGCTCTTCGCGGCGATCAAGACGTGCGTCCCGCAGTTCCCCGTGTCGGCGGATCTCGTCGGCCCGGTCGACGAGGCGATGAACGCGATGAAGGCCGACTTCCAGGGCGTCCAGAAGGAGCGCCTCGCGAGCCTCGTCTCGAAGCTCATTCAGACCGGCGCGTCGCTCGACCTCAAGAAGTGGGTCGCGTCGGTCGACCTCACCGCCGACCGCATCGGCTTCCTCCTCGCGCACGATCTCCAGCTCGCGACCGAGGTCATCCGCGCGACCGAAGAGGGCGCGAGCGTCCCCGGCAAGGAGCGCGTCAAAGAGGCGGTCCTCTTCTCGGTCAGCGAAGAGTATTTCGAAATTCGTCAGAAGCTCGGCATCGCCGTCGAGTAACGGTCCTTCAAGATAGGTGTAGAATGCAAATCGATTAAGTTCCTTCCTCTCGCTTTCGTTCCGTTTCTCGCGTTCGCGGCGTGCAGCAACGACAACAACGGGGGCAACGACGCGGGCGGCAACGACGCGACGAACAACAACGACGTCGCGAACGGCGTGACTCAGAAGGGCCAGATCGTCGACTTCAGCACCAAGAACGGCCTCCAGGGCGTCACGGTGGCCACCGGCTCGAGCTCGACGACGACCGACACGAAGGGCAACTACTCGCTGAGCGTCCCGAAGGACACGCCCTACACGATGACCGTCTCGAACGACGGGTACCTCACGTTGAACGAGCAGGAGTGGAAGCTCTCGGGCGACGCGGATCGCGGGCAAACGCTCGCGGTGTCGAACGGCATCGAGGCGATCCTGAAGAACGCGCTCAACCCGATTCCGACGGACACGCTCGCGGTCCTCAGCGTCAACGTCGTCGCGACCGGCTCGTGCGCGAGCGCCGTCGGCGCAACCCTGAGCGTGCCCGGCATCTCGCAGCCGACCGACGCGGGCGCGGACGACGGCGGCGACGCCGGCGGTACGGCCGACGCCGGCAGCAGCGGGCCGCACCTCGTCTACTTCGCCGGCGGCTTCCCGACGGCGAACACGTCCGTCACCGACACGAGCACGCCCTCGGCGGTCATCTACGATCTCCCGGTCGGCATGTTCTCGCAGATCACGGTCAGCCACCCGACGTGCACCGCGGTCGCGTTTCCCGTCGCCGACCCGAACGTCCCGACCCTCACCTACACGGGCAACGTGAAGCTCGAGGCGAGCGGTCCGAAGGACGACGCCGGCGTCACTCAGAACGTCGCGTCCTTCATCCGTGTCTTCTTGAAGTGACGAGGGCTTGGGCGGGGGCCGCACTCGCGCTCTTTCTGACGGGCTGCCCCAAGGGCAGCCCGCCCCCGCCCGACTCGCACCCCGCTCGCAGCGCGAGCGTCGCCGCGCGCGACGCCGCCCCGGAGGCCGAAGCGCGCGCGCCCGAGCTCCCCAAAGACGCCAACGTCGTCCTCGTCACGATCGACTGCCTGCGCGCCGACATGCCGTGGACCGGCTACCCGCGTCCCATCGCGCCCAACCTGACGAAGCTCGCCGAGCGCGCCGTCGTCTACACGCACGCATACTCGCTGAGCTCGTACACGTCGATGAGCCTCGGCGGGTTCCTCGGCGGCAAGTACCCGAGCGAGATGACGCGCGATGGATACTTCTTCAGCACCTACGCGCCGTCGAACCGCATGTTCCCGGAGACGATGCAGGCCGCGGGCATCCACACGCTCTCGGCGCACGCGCACGGCTATTTCAAGGACTCGGGCTTCTCGCAGGGCTTCGACGCCTACGAGGTCGTCCCGAACCTCAAGTGGAACAACACCACCGACGAGAACATCACCTCGCCCCAGCTCGAGCAGATCGCCGAGCGCGAGCTGTCGGATCCGAAGGTGGACAGCGGCCGCTTCTTCGCGTGGTTCCACTTCCTCGACCCGCACGACATGTACATGCGGCACGAGGGAATCGACTGGGGAAACAAGCCGCGCGACTGGTACGACGGCGAGGTCACCTTCACCGATCGGTACGTCGGCAAGCTGCTCGATTTCATCGCGAGCAAACCGTGGGCTTCGCGCACGGTCATCATCGTCAGCGCCGATCACGGCGAGGCGTTCGGCGAGCACGGGATGTTCAGGCACGGCTTCGAGCTCTGGGAGCCGCTCGTTCGCGTGCCGCTCTTTTTCGTCGTGCCGGGTGTCGCGCCGCGCACCGTCGACGTCGCGCGGAGCGCGATCGACATGGCGCCGACGCTCCTGGACGTGCTCGGCCTTCACGACGACACGCTCCCGGGCAAGAGCCTCGTGCCCGAGGTCCTCGGGGCCAAGGTCGACGCGCGCGACATCGTCGTCGATCTCCCGAAGACGAGCGACAGCGACAAGCGCCGAGCGCTCCTCCACGGTCAGCACAAGGTGATCGCGTTCGGCGACCAGGAGTACATGCAGGTCTTCGACCTCGCCGCCGATCCCGAAGAGGCGCATCCGATCACCAAGGGCGACGTCTACGCCGACATGACGGCGCGGCTGAAAGCCGCCGACCGCACGATCCAGGACGTGCCTACGACCGGCTGCCGCCAGGGCTGCCTCTGGGGCACGCACAAACCCGACGGAGGGACCCGATGAGCATCACGCCGATCCCGTGCTTGAAGGACAACTACGCCTACCTCGTCACGTGCGACGCGACCGGCAAGCGCGCCGTCGTGGACCCGTCGGAGGCCGACCCGGTCCTCGCGGCGCTGGGCGGCGCGAAGCTCGACGCGATCTGGAACACGCACCACCACTGGGATCACGTCGGCGGCAACGAAGCGCTCGTCCAGAAGCTCGGCGTCGCCGACGTGGTGGGCCACGCGTCGGATCGCGGGCGCATCGCGTGTCAGACGCGCTTCCTCGAGGAGGGCGACGCCTTCGAGCTCGGCGCGCTCCGCGTTCGAGTCCTGCACATCCCCGGTCACACGACGGGCGCCATCGCTTACGTGGTCGAGGGCGACGGCGCGCCCGCGGTCTTCACGGGGGACACGCTCTTCGTCGCCGGCTGCGGCCGTCTCTTCGAGGGCACGCCCGCCATGATGTTCGAGTCGCTGAAGAAGCTCGCCGCGCTCCCCGGCGAAACGCGCGTCTACTGCGGGCACGAATACACGGCGCAGAACCTCCGCTTCGCGGCGCACGTCGAGCCCCAAAACACCGACGTCGCCGCCGCCGCCCGCGCGGTCAACGTCCCCTCGGTCCCCTCGACGATCGCCGCCGAAAAACGCATCAACCCCTTCATTCGCGCCCCCGACGCCGCCGCCTTCGCGTCCCTCCGCGCGGCCAAAGACAAGTTCTGAGAGAGAGAAACAGGAAGCTCAGGAGCTCAGAAGAAAGAATCAAACCCAAAAAAATTCCCTTCTGATCTTCTGACCTTCCTGTTCAATCCTCTCTCTCTCGGCCCCCGGACTCCACGAAGGCCTGGACGGCCTCGCGCTCGCGCGCGAGGAAGTCGTCGATGACGGCGCGAAAACGTGCATTGTGCACGTAATGGGCGGAGTGCATCGTCGTCGGGCGGAAGCCTCGCACGAGCTTGTGCTCGCCGCCCGCGCCCGGCTCGAACGCCGCGAGGCCGCGCTCGATGCAGTGACGGATGCCGTGGTAGTAGCAAACGTTGAAGTGCAAAAACGGTAGGTCGCGCGTCGCGCCCCAGTAGCGGCCGTAGAGCCTGTCGCCCTTCTGCACGTTGAACGCGCCGGCGATCGGCTCGTCGCCCTGCCACGCCACGACCCACGCGAGCCGCTCGCTGAATCGCTCGGCGACGAGGTCGAAGAACCGTCGGTTCAGGTAGCGCCGTCCCCACGTGAACTTGTCGACCGTGCTCCCGTAGAAGCGGTACATGGCGCTCACGATCTCCGGCGTGAGGCGCTCGGGCGGGATCGTCTCGATGCGGACGCCGTCCTTCGCCGGCTGCGCGGCCTCGCGGCGGATTTGATTTCGCTTCTTCGATTTGAACGTCGCGACGAAGTCGTCGAAGGTGCGGTAGCCGTCGTTGAACCAGTGGTACTGCACGCTCGCGCGGCGCGAGAAGCCCGCCGCCTCCCAGACGCGCGCCTCGTCGTCTCGCAGGAAGAGCGCGTGCGCCGAGGAGAGCTTGGACTCGTCCGCCAACGCCCGCACCGCGCCGGCCATCGCGGCGATTGCGCGCTCGCGATCCTGCCCCGGCGCGACGAGGACCCGCTCGCCGGTGACCGGTGAGAAGGGCGACGCGACGAGGACCTTCGGGTAGTAGCGAATCCCGATGCGACGCGCGAGATTGGCCCACGCCCAGTCGAAGATGAACTCGCCCTCGCTGTTCGTCTTGAGGTACGAGGGCGCGAGCGCCACGAGGGTCTTGCCCTCGTAGAGCGCGAGGTGCGCCGGCCGCCACGCCGCCGCGTGATCTTCGTCCTCGTCCCCGACGCAGCCGGCCTCTTCGAAGCAGTCGAGCCACGTGTGCTCGACGAAGGGAGACCCCGAAGCTCCCACGCACGCGTCCCACGTCTCGCGCGGCACCTCGCTCACGCGCGCGTGCACGTGGAGCGCGTACTCGCCCTTCACGTCGGGTCTTCGCGGCAGAGGACGAAATAATTCTCGGTGAACTTCCCGTCGCGGAACGCGCGCCCGATGCTCACGTGGCTCGAGACGCCGCGCATCACGTCCACCATGCCGCCGTAGACGACGCGCCCGAGCCCGCCCTCGTTCTTCTTGATCGGCGGCCACTTCTCCGGCTTCGCGGGCGGCGTCATCGTGTAGTCGATGTCGAGCTCGCCGTCGCTGGCCTCCGGCCGCCCTTCCTTCGGCGCGTGCATCACGAAGTAACCCGGCCCGACGGCCCACTTCTCTCCGTTCTCGTTGTAGCCGTAGAGCGCGCCGTCGCCCTCGGTCGGCTTACAGAAGCGCTTCTGGAAATGATTGAACGCTGGGAGCGAGTTCATGCCCCAGTGGATCACTTCGGTCATCGCCTCGACGCCGCTCGGCACGTAGTAGTCGAGCGCGAGCGGCTTGAAGCCCTTGGCCGCCTCGTAGAGGCGCGCCTGGTGGTGCAGGTGCCAACCGCGAATCGTCGCCAGCCGGCCCGGGTGGCCGAGCCCGTCGAGCACCTCGGCGATGCGGTGGATGTCGACTTCGCCCTCGAACAGCACGTCCAGATTCACGGCCGGTGATTTAGCACGTTCACGGCGCCGGAGACCACGTGCCGAGGTAGCGGCCTCGCACGAGCTCGTGCGCTTCGAACGCGCCCGGCGGCTCGGTCAGGGCGATCGCGCCGTCGAGCAAGAGCGACGCGACGTCGCACACGCGGAGCGCCTCGGCGACGTGGTGATCCGCGAGCACGACCGCGACGCCGTCGTCCTTCGCGAGCGAGCGCAAAAGCTGCCCGAGCCGCTCGGCCCCCGCGGGATCGACGCCGGCGAAGGGCTCGTCGCAGACGAGCGCCTTCGGACCCGAGGTGATCGCCCGCGCGAGCTCGAGCCTGCGCCGCTCGCCGCCGCTCAGGTTGCCCGCGCGTACGTCGAGCTTGTCTTCGAGCCCGACGCGCGCCGCCGCCGCGCCGACGTCGCCGCCGCGACCGAGCGCGACGCGCCGGTACGTCGCGAGGTTCTCGCGCACGGTCAAATCGAGCAGAACGCTCGGCGTCTGCGGCACGTACCCGAGCCCCGCGCGCGCGCGCATCCAGAGCGGCGTGCGCGTGACGTCCTCACTTGCAAAATACACGCTTCCCGCGTCGAGCTGCACCTCGCCGACGAGCGCGCCGAACAGCGTCGATTTCCCGGCGCCGGACGGACCGAGCACGCCGAGCACCTCGCCGGCGCGCGCGCGGACGTCCACGTCGCGCAAGATGGTCTTGCCGCCGCGCACGACGCGCACAGCGCGCCCCTCGAGGATGACCGCGCCGCTCACTTGTTCGGCGGGACGGGGACCGAGCCTTTGACCTGCGACATCGTCACCTTCGCCGTGTCGATGTTGATGGTCGCCTTGTCGGCCTGCAGCCAGCCCGCGCCGCGCGCGAGACGGACGCCGCCGCGGAGCTCGAGGACCTGCTTGGCGAGATCGAGCTCGACCTCGGGCGCCTCGGCGTGGACGCCGCGCACGTCGGCGGACACGCCGCCCGACCCGCGCGCCCACTTCACGTGGGGCGAATTGTCGAACTTCAGCTCGATGCGCGGGCAAGCGACGCGCAGGTCGCCCTTCGAGAGGGCGACGTTGCCGGTGAGCACGGCGTCGCCCGCGGAGACGTCGATCTCGAGCTGGTCGGCCTGCAGGCTGAGCGCGTCGCCGCCGCCGACCCCGAGGATCGGATCGGCCCTCGACTCGCCCGGCGTCGCACCGGCGACGAGGACGGCCGCAAGTAGGACGCGGGCGCGCATGCATGGATGATATCGCGTCCTTGACGGCCGCGCCGCATTTGCCGTACGAGACTGCCTCATGCGTTTCGCCGCCGTTTTGCTCGGTCTTCTCCTCGCGTCGGGCTGCTCGAGCAGGTCGATCAGCGACTCGTGCCCGTCGCCCGCGTCCACCGGCACCGCGCCGACGTGCGTGCTCACGTCGCAGTGCGTCGGCGCAAACACCGGGGTGAAGCTCGATTGCTCCGCCAACGACGGCCACTGCATCTGCTCGGAGAACGGCGTCGTCGGCAAGACGGTCACCTTCGAGGATTCGTTCTGCGGCAGCGACGTGAAGAGCGCCCAAGAAGCGGCGAGCTCCGCCTGCGGCTGGAACCTCTGATCAGAGGAGCTCGGCGATCGCCTCGAGCTCGGCGGCGAGGCCGCGCGCGGTGGGCGGGGGCGGGGGAGCGACGGCGCGCGCGCCGAGATCTTCGACGACCGAGCTGAGCGCCGCGCGCACCGCGGCGGGCGCGCAGTCGTCGTGCGTGGCGAGCGCCGATGCGCGCACGGCCGCGCGCGCGATGGTGCGCCACGCGGTCGCGCCGAGCCCCACGCTCGACGTCTCGCGCGCGAGCGCCGCGGCGAGCGGCTGCGCGAGATGGAAGACCGCGCGCTCGACGCGGTAGCGTCGCAAGAAATCGTCGGTCTCCGCGTTCGCGTCGTTCCGGCCCGTGACGACGAGCGCCAGATCGCGCGCGAGCGCCTCACGCGGCAGCTCGGCCACGACGCGCACCGCGATCGCCATGCTCTCCGACTCGATGCGCGCGGCGCACGCGGCGATCTCCTGACGCTTGCGCTCGGCGCCGTCGCGCGCGGCGTCCTCCGCGTCGGCCGCGCGCGCGACCGCGACGGAGAGACCGCCGACGATCTTCTTCGCGCGCCGCCGGAGCGCGCGCTCCTTGAGATCGCTGCTCCGCGCGATGATCTGCTCGTCGAGCAGCGTCTGCACGCTCGTCCACCCGGACGCGGCGAGCGCCTTTTCGTCGCCGAGCTTTCCCGCGAGCGCGAGCCGCGCGCTGAGCGCGATCGGCGCGGCGAGCGACGCGAGCCCGACCTCACCGAGCGCGCCGCGCACCATCGCGAGCACGCTCTCGACTTGATCGGCCGCGAGCCGGTCGGCTTTGTTGACGAGCATCTGCACGGGGAGCCCGAGCGCTTTGGCCTCCTCGAGCACGGCGCGCTCGGATTGCTTGAGCGGTTGGCTCGCGTCGAGCAGCCAGATCAGGACGTCCGCGTCTTCGAACGCCGAGCGCGCCGCGCGCGTATGCCGCTCGTCGGGCGCGTTGAACCCCGGCGTGTCGAGGATCTCGACGCGCGTCAAGAACGAGATGGGCTGCAGGATCTCGACGCGCTCGACGCGCGCCGGGTCGAGCGTCTTCAGCGCCGCGCGCAAATCGGCCGCCGGCACGATGCGCTCTTTCGGAGCGTTCGCGTCCTCCGGCGCGACGGCGATGCGCGCGATGGGATCCGGCCCGTAGCGAAGGAGGTGGAGCGTCGCGGTCGTCGGCAAGACGCCGGTCGGCGCGACGTCGGCGCCGACGAGCGCGTTGATGAACGTGCTCTTTCCGGCGTTGAACTCGCCGACGATCGCGAGCCGCACGGGGCGCGTGCGCTCGCGCGCGAGCGCGGCGATCGACGACATCGCGCCGAGATCGTGGAGCTCGCGCGCGTGCGCGTCGAGCCGCCCGAGCACGGCGTCCCACGCGGCGGGCGCCTCGCGCGGGAGCCACGTCGCGAGGATCTCTCTTGCTCGACGCCGCGCGAGCCCGCGGACGCGCGGCGTCGACGCGCGCCGCAAATCGTCGAGCTTCGCGCCGGCGTCGCCCGCGGTCGCGCTCACGAGCCGCGCGTCCTCGATTTCGGCGTCGTGCGCATCGCCGAGCGCGCCGAGCGCGAGCGCGATTCGCTCGTCGTCGCCGTCGTCGAGCGCCGCGTCGAGCAGGGGTCTCGCGGCGCTCCGATCGCCGCTCGCGACCGCGTCGGCGAGCGCTTGGCGCGCCTCGTCGCGCTTGCCTTCGGCCCGCGCGAACGCCGCGCGCCAACGCGCCAGCGCCGACTCGCCCTTCGCCTCCACGACCGTGCGAACGCGCGCGCGCGTCGCCTCGTCCGACGCGATCCACGCGAGCGCCGACGAGAGCGCCTCGCTCGCGCCGGGCGCGTCGAGCACCCACGCGCGCACGAGCGGCGCGAACGCCGCCGCGTCGCCCGTCATCGCGAGCGCGCGCCCGAGCACGAGGGCGCCGCGCGCGTCCGCCGCGTCCAGCTCGATCTCGCGCAGCCGCGCGAGCGCCCCGCGCGCGTCGCTTTGCAGCATCCGCGCCTCCGCGCGCCTCAGGGCGCGCGCAGCGCTCTTGTCGAACGGCGCCCGCTCGAGCCAGAGCTCCGCCCGCGCGCCGTCGCCGGCCGACAAATCCAAGTCGGCGAGCCCCAAGAGCGCGTCGGTGCGCTCGGCGGTTCCCGGATCGGCGACGGCGAGCGCGCGCACGAACGCGTCGCGCACGTCGTCGGCGCTCGACCCGGTGCGCATGCGCGCCCGCCCGAGCCGAAGCCAAACTTCGCTCCGTGAGGGCGCCCGCGTCGCGAGCTCCTCGAGCGTCAAGTGCGCCTCGGCGTCGAGCCCCGCCGCTTCGCACGCGTCGGCGAGCAGCGCGAGGGCGACCGGCGATCCGGGCAGCCCCGCCAGCACGACGTGCGCCGCCGTCCGCGCGCGCATCGCATCCCCCCGCGCGAGCGCCTCCTCGCCCTCGCGCAGACGGTCGTCGAGCCCAGCGAGGGCGATTTCCACGCGGGAAGCGAAGCGGCCGATGGTGTCCGCCAAGCGCATCGCGGCGACCTTAGTCGATTTGACGCAACCGCGCCCGGGTCGGGCCGAGAGGGTCGCAAGGAGCCCTTCATCATGCGTAATCGAATCGTTCTTGGGTGTGCGGTCGCTTTCCTCTCCACGGCTGGCTGCACGGCCGCGACCTTCGTGGGCAACGACGCGAGCGACGACGCCGGCCAGGGCGACTCGGCTGTCCACCCCAACTCGGGCGGCAACGACGACGCCGGCGGCGACGCGTCCGTCACGGTCGACGCGGCGCCGCCGCCCGGCTGCGACGGGACCAAGCTGCCGTCGGACGACACCTGCGTCGTCAACGACGCCGACGGCGTGTTCGTCTCGAGCTCGCTCGGCACCGCCGCCGGCAACGGCACGCAAGCCAAGCCCTTCGCGTCGCTGAACGCGGCGATCGCCGCGGCCAAGGCGGCCAAACGCCGCGTCTACGCGTGCGCCGAGAGCTACGCCGAGCACGTGGACTTCCTCGACGGCGTGAGCGTCTTCGGCTACTTCGCGTGCGACTCGAGCTGGGCCGTCGTCCAGAGCGCACACGCGAAGGTCGTCGCCCCGACGAGCCCCGCGGCGACCGCCGCCAACATCACGACGCCGACGCGCATCGAAGCGGTCGACCTCGTCGCCCCGGATTACGCGACCGGCTCGCAGAGCTCGATCGCCCTCCTCGCGACCGGCTCCCCGGCGCTCACGTACACGAAGTCGACGATCCACGCGGGCACGGGCGGCAAGGGCGACGACGGCACCGACGCAATCCAGCTCACCGATTCGGCCTACAAGTCGGGCACGAACGGGTCCCCCTCGGTCGTTTGCACGGGGACTTCTTGCTTCAGTTTTGGAGCTCCCGGCGCGACGAACACTTGCTCGGGCGAGCCTGGGCACGTCCCGGGCGCGGGCGGAGACGGCGGCAATCCGGGCACCTACAAGCCCATGTTCTTCGTCAACGGCTACGTTTGGAACGCCGTGAGCGCTACGACGGCTGGGAGCCCGACCGCTCCCACGCCAGCGACGGCGCAAGGCGGAGGCTTCGGCCTGCCGGGGTCGGACGGCGCGCCGGGTGCAGACGGGCAGGCCGGGCACGCTGGTCACGGGTTCGGTTCTCTGTCGGCGGCCGGGTATGCGCCTAGCGACGGTACTGCCGGCGCGGACGGCGACCCCGGCCAGGGAGGCGGCGGCGCAGGTTCGTACGACGATCTGTCGAGCAGGTGGCCCGCGGGCAACTACGCAAACAGCCCGAACGCGCTCGGGATCGGCGCTGCCGGCGGTGGGGGTGGGGCGGGCGGATGCCCCGGCCTCGCCGCGACGCCCGGCAAGGGTGGCGGTGCGAGCATCGCGATCGTCTCGATTGGAAGCCCGTTCACGCTCGACACCATGATCCTACAGGCCAGCAGCGGCGGCAGCGGCGGCGCAGCGGGATCGCAAAGCACACCGACGACGGGCGGAGCCGGCGGCGCCGCCGCGATCGACGTTTCCACCGGTGGTCATGGCGGTGCCGGCGGGCGCGCCGGCGTTAGCGGCAACGGCGGCGGAGGACCTTCGTTCGGCCTCGCGTACCAAGGCACGGCGCCGACGTCGTTGGGCTCGCAGATCACGGTCGGCGCGGGGGGCAGCGGCGTCGCGGCGCGCGTCGGCAAGGACGGGGTCACGATCCCGGCATCCGCGGATGGCATGAGCGCGATGACCTACGCGTTCTGATCGACCTCGCTCGCGAGGAGACGCGCCAGGCGCCCGTCGTCGAAGCGGAGAGGAAGGACCTTCTCCCGCTCGACGGCGACCGCGCCTGGCGCGCTGCCTTTTGTCTTCTTCACGAATTTGCGCGGCACGTACGTGACCTCCACCGTGCGCTCGCCGCGCGCGTCGGAGAAGTGCGCGGCGAGGTGGGCGGCGTCGACGAGCAGGTCGGGCGGGCACGCTTGGTCGCGGCGGAGCTGGACGACGACGTGCGCGCCGGGGAAACCGCGCGCGTGGAGCCAGAGGTGGTAGGGCTTGGCGACGTGGAAGGTGAGCTCGTCGTTTCGCGCGGCGCCGCGGCCGACGAGGATGGTGCCGCGCGGCGTGCGGAAGGTTCGGTACGGCGGCTTTCGTTCCTGCGCGGGCTTGGCGGCGCCGCGCTTCGGGAGCTTCGACTCGCCGCGCGCCTCGAGGAGCTCCTCGGGGATAGTTGCAGCTGCAACCATCGCGAGGCGCTGGTCGAGGGCGGCGACTTCGGCCTCCGCCTCGGCGAGGCGCGCCGCGGCGACGGGCGCGCCCTTCCGCAGCCTGCGCGACGTTGCGAAGATTCGTTCGAGCGACTCGCGCGGAGCGCGTGAGGGATCGAGCGCGATCGCGCGCTTCACGAGCTCGCCCGTCGCCCAGTCGTCGACCGAGACGCTCGTGCTGCCGCGGCGAATCGACGCGGCGATCGGCGCGGCGAGGGCGGCGATCCGCGCGAGCTCGTGGGCCTCCTCGCCCCTGGCCAGATCGCCGCGGATGGCGGCGCCGCGACGGATCAGGCGCTTTCGCTGAGCCTCGAGCTTGCGCGCCGTTTCGGCGCGGAGCTGTTCCAGTTCGACCGGGGACATGCGTGGGACGTATAGTGAAGCGCGACGTGCTTCATCCGGCTAGCTTTCCCGCGGGGCAGGTGCTCGCGGCGCTCCCCAAGGCGCTGCTCTTGTACCTCGACGCGCGCGGCGCTGGCGCGGCCGACGAGTGGCTGCGCACGTGCAGGCTGCGGCGCGACGACCTCGCCGACGAGACGCGCACCCTCCCGGTCATCACGCTTCGGAGCGCGCTCGACGCGTTCGTGAAGGTCGCCTCGCGCGAGGAGATCGAGTCGAGCTGGCCGCACCTCGTCGCGCGCGACAACCTCGGCGCGTGGGCCCGCGTGCTCCGCGGCGCGGCCAACCCGTCGCAGGCGTTCTCGCGGCTCGACGGCTCGGAGAGCGAATACGCGCGCAGCACGCGGTGGGAGACGCTCGACGCGCGGCGTGGATTCTGGCGCGGTCGCGTGCTCATCACGCACGATCCGGCCATCGAGGAGGGCGGGCTCTTGGCGCTCATGCGCGCCGCCGAGCTCCGCGCCGTCCCCGCGCTGTACGGTCATCGCCCGACCGACGTCCGGGCCGAGGGCGTCGTCGCGCACGAAGCGAGCACGCTCGCGCAGACGTACGAGGTCCGTTGGCGAACCGTTCCTTCCAAGACGATCGTGCTCGGCGCGACGCTCGTCGGCGCGGTCGTTTCGTCGCCAATCGCCGCGTCGCATCCGCTCGCCGCGGGCGCAGCGGTGGCCGCGGGCGCCGTCCTCGGGCTCGCGGGCGCGCGCGACCGAGCGCGGCGCGTGGAGTCGCAGGCGCAGGACACGCGCGTGCTCGTCCTCGAGCGCAGCCTCGAGCTCAAGGAGGATCGCGAGCGCGTCGCGGCGGGGCAGCTCGAAGGGACGATGGTCGCCGGGCTCTACCGCATCGGGCAACGCATGGGCGCGGGCGCGGCGGGCGTGATTTACCAGGCGCAGCGCGTCTCGGACGGGATGCCCGTCGCGATCAAGCTGCTCCGCGCGGCCGCTGCGCACGAGTCGGTGGCAGCCGACCGGCTGCGGCGCGAGGCGGAGGCCCTTCGCCTCGCGTGGCACCCGAACATCGTCGAAATCCTCGACCAAGGGCACCTCGCCGACGGCACGTCCTACATCGTCATGGAGCTGCTCATGGGCGAGTCGCTCGCCGCGCGCATCCGAAATCGCGGTCGGTTGGAGCCGCGCGAGACCGCGCCGATCGGCCTCCAAATCTGCGACGCGCTCGTGGCCGTCCACGCGGCAGGCGTCGTGCATCGCGATTTGAAGCCTTCGAACCTGATCCTCGTCAAAGGTCCTGACGGAGATCGCGTGAAGCTCATCGATTTCGGAATTGCCCGCGTGGAGTGGGAAGAGACCCGCATCACGAACATGGGCGCCCCGCTCGGGACGCCGGGGTACATGTCTCCCGAGCAGGAGAGCGGCGGGCAGATCGACGCGCGCAGCGATCTCTTCGCGGTGGGCGCGATCCTCTACGAGTGTCTCGTCGGTGAGCCGCCGCCGCCCGTCCCGAGCGGCCTCTGGGGCAAGAGCGACGTGCAGGAGCGCTCGGCGCGCTCGGCGTGGAAGCGCCTGCCCGAGGATTTTCGCGCGGTGATCGAGAAGGCGATGTCGCCCGCGCCGGCGGACCGCTTCCAAGACGCGCGCTCTCTCTCGCAAGCGATACGCAACATCGTCGAGGCCGCGCCTCGCGCAAGTGGAGCATCATGAAGAAGAAGAGCATCTTGGTCGTGCTGGCCGTTTCGGGCGTCGCGCTCGGCGCCGCGCTCGCGCCGCCCGCGCAGGCGCAGGGCATCTCGATCCCGACCACGTTCCCGACGGTGTTTCCGGGGATCCCGACTGCGATCCCCACCGGGATCCCGTCGATTCCGGGCATGCCGACCGCGCTGCCGACGATCCCGACGAGCCTCGGCCCGCAGATGCTCGCGCCGCTCGCGACCTCGGCCATGCACGCCGAAGTGCGGAGCGTGCTCGACGAGCTCATCGCGCACCTCGCGCCGCCGCAGGCGTCGCGCGTGAAGAACATCCCGGTCAAGATCGATCCCGGCGCGACCGACATCAACGCGTACGCGGGGTGCGACGCGCAGGGCCGGCCGTTCATCGCCGGCACCGAAGGAATGCTCCAGGCCATCTTCGCGATCGCCGAGACGAAGGCGTGCGACGAGATCGACGGCGCGCACAGCTACGAGGCGTACTTGGCGGCGATCGTTCCGGTGCTCGCGGCGCAGACGCCCGGCTCGCCGCAGCTGCCTCAGAACGTCGTGCCCGCGCAGTGCGTGATCGACCCGCGGGTGATGTCGCGCGCCCGCGAGAACTTCGACGACATGGTGGCGTTCACCTTCGCGCACGAGCTCGCGCACCATTATCTCGGTCACACGGGCTGCGCGATCAACGACTCGCCGTTCACGCAGGGGCTCGCGACCGTCGAGCACCTGAGCCAGTCGCTGGTCCCGGCGTTCAACCAGCCGAACGAGATCGCGGCCGACTCGGCGGGTCTCTACGACGTGATGAACACCGGGCGCGCCCGGATGCCGCGTTTTCAGTGGTCGGAGAAGGGCGGTCTCGTGCTGCTCGACTTCTTCGCCAAGCTCGAAGGCGGCGGGAGCACCGTCGCCTTCACGCGCTCGCACCCGCCGTCGGCGATGCGCGAAGGGTGGGTGCGGACGACCGCGACGACGTGGCGTCTTCTGCATCCGTGACGGAACTTCGGCCGAGGTGCGATTGTCGCTGAGGGGGTGAAGCGATCGCGGCCCTCTTGCTCGTCGCGGCGTGCGCGCCGGAGTCGCCCCCGCCGGTTTCGAGCGTGCGGCTTTCAGCTGCCGCGCCGCGCGCGGTCGCGACAGCGAGCGGCACCCTCCTCGAGGAATGCCGGATCGTCGGGACGGGCGACCGGGTGACGTTCGCCCGCCCGTTCGCGGTCTTTCCGACGCAGGTGTCGCCCGCGCCGGCGCTCGTCGTCGCCGGTCCGACCGAGGTCCACCTCGCGTGGAGCCGTTTTCCTTCGCGCCCGAGCGAGGACGCGCGCGCCCAGTCGAGCTCGGAGGGCAGGCGCACGTGCGTTTTGCCGGGTGGTCCGAGCTTCGCGGGCGCACGTTCTCTGCGAAGCGACGCATGTACGCCGAGCGCGGTCACTTGTGGGCGAGGGCCGGGGCGCCGATCCGAATGGCCGCCGTCGAGGACGGCGTCGCGATCGCGACGGTCGCGACGCCCTACGCGTCGCCGAGGACGCTCTCCGTCCGCGGCGGCTGCGAGGCAATCGCGTACGACGCGGCTCCGCCCGAAAACGAGGCGCCCGGACGAGGCGGCGTGGACACGGTCGTCAACCGAAACGTCGCGATCAATCTCTACGCTTCGCCGGGCGGACGGCCGTTCGTGGGGCTCGTGTTCGGCGCCTCCGGGGCCGAGTCGCTCCGCGTGCTCGCGCGCCGCGACGGCTTCGTGCGCGTCACGGCCGAGGACGGCGACGTCGGCTTCGACGCGTGGGTGCGCGAGGGACAGACGAGCGAGTACGTCGGATACGGGAGCGGAAGCGGGTACGGCTACGGCTCCTCGCATTGCGGCGGGCGAGCGTGGTACGAGCGCGGCACGGTCACGAAGGACGCGCCGCTCTTCGTCGGAGAGTCGCCCGAGGGTCTCCCCGGCGCCGTGGTCGAGAAGGGGGCGACAATCGCGTTTCGCTCGCGCGACGCGAAGACCGTCGGCGGCGCGGTGCTCGTGCCGTTCGATTTCGACAATCGGATCATCACCGCGCCCGAGGGACAGCAGCTCTGGATCGCGAAGGACGTCATCGGGCCGGACTGATCGAATCCAAGAAGCCGCGGACGCGCGCGTGGCCGCGGGCGTCGACCTCGACGAACGCGACGGCCCCGTCCTCGAACGCGAGGTACCAGTCCACGGCGCCCGCGGGCTGGCGCCACCAGACGACGCGCTCGAAGCGCGCGACGTGGAGCATGTCGCGCGCGGTGCTGGTCCTCGGCGTAATCAGGCGAATCGGCTCGAAATGGGAGATCGACGCGGGCGGCGGGCGCGGCGCGCCGAACGGGACGAGCACCGAGCGGCGGTCGGCGCGCCAATCGTCCTGCGCCGCCAGCGTGCCGAGCGCGGCGCTCCCGAGCAGCGCGGAGAGCTCGGCGGCGAGCTTCGGGAGCGCGAGCTCGGCGCGGCTCTCGGCGACGAAGGGATCGCGCGTCTGCTCGTCGGCCGCCGCGAGCTCGGGCGCGCGCAACACGACGCCGCGCACCGGCGCGCGAAAGGGCGCCTCGCGTTCGAAGCGCGTTCGGAGGACGGCGAGCAACTCGTCGCTCTTTCGAACGGGCGAGGCGAGGGGGAGCGACGCGATCGATGCCGTGCTCTGCCCCGGCTCGAGCATTCCGCGATCGAGCTCGAGCGCTACCTCGAGGCGCGCGGCGAGCGCGCAGCGG
>CAVSWE010000005.1:0-9163 GCA_963731595.1 uncultured delta proteobacterium | reverse complement strand
CCGCCATCAGCAGCTCGAACGCGCCGCCCTCGGCAATGCGTTTTGAATCTGTTGCGGCGTTGTTCTCCTAAGCGATGTCCGGACCCGCGCTCGAAGTTCCTTAAGGCGAAGGTCGCCAGTTTCGATTCTGGCCGAGCGCGCAACACCCACTGTTTGACCCCAGAGCGCTATGGCTTGGGATCGGCCAGCAGATCACTTCCCTACCGTGATCGTGGGCTCCTTGCGACCGGTGGTCGCCGCGGACGCGCCGCCTAAGCGGAAATCGTCGATCGTCACGACGTTTGTGCTGCCAACTCCAACGCTCCGCAGCGCTTCGAGTGCGAGGCCGCCGTCCAGATACGCGACGTCGATGCGGGCAACGCCCTCGGCGAGTCCGGGGCAGCTCGAACCGAGTGTGCAGTAGAGAACGAACCACACGGTGAGGTGATCGTAGCACCGCGCGGACCAGCGTACGCCGAACCGAAGCCGAGTGCGGCGACGCCGGGACCACCGACCCGACTTGGATCACCGACCGATTTGAGGCGGCGGCGGCATCAACACGTCAGTTCGAGTTGCTTCGTGGTGGGCAGGTGTTCGCGACCGGCCGCGATTTGCTCGAGATCGTGAAGCGACAGTCGGCTCTTGCCGAGGAGCGCCGCGCAAACGGGGTCTCGGCCGCGCGTCTCTACGAGCTCGCGGAATCGGCGGGCCGCGAGGTTCACCGCTCCATTCGTGGGAACGTCCTCGCCGCGCGCGAGCTCGAGAGCGCGCGCGTAACGAACGATCGCCTTGCCCGAGGCGTCGTCGATGCGAGCTTGCCTCTGCGTGCGCGCGTTGTGCGCCGTGGCGACCACGCGCTCACGCCCGGAGGCAACGTCGCGACATGTGAAGGTGCACTCGTCAACCGAGCTGAATAGGCCTGCATCGCGTGCATCTGCGCGGGTGACGTCGAACACCAGTAGAGGCCCGAGGCGAGCGCGTCGTCGAGCATCCCGGCACGAGCCGCCTCCACCGCCGACCACCTGCGCGACTGAAACAACGACTCGACATGCGAGAACCAATCGTCGAGCGCGCCGGCCGCGGCGACGTCGCTCGCGTACGTCGCGCTCCGGCAGGTCGTCCAGGGTTCGGGGATGGTCCGATTGGCGTCGTCTGCGACCATGGCGTCCGCCGCTTCGGCGGCCGCGTCCAACGATTCGCGCGCCCGGGACAGACGGGGGTCGAGGCGGTCAATCTCCCTCCAAGCGTCGATCGTCTTCTGGCGCCAAGCGTCCGCGTCGTGTTCCGTTTCCGCCTCCAGACGCGCCATCCGCGACGCCGCATCCACGACGAACGGCGAGGGGGCACGGTCGCGTCGATGCGTCGCAAAGAATTGGTCAGAGAGGCCTTTGCGACCGCATGCGCACATCGCTCGTTGGGCCCGGCGTGGCGCGTCGCCAGCGCGCCTCGTCGATGAGGGGAACGAGGTAATCCAGCGCGGCGCGGTCGGGGGTGCCAAGCGCGACAGCGAGCGTCGCGAGCCGCTGCGTGCGCTCACGGTCGTCCAGCATCGCGGATAGCTTCGCGCCGCGGGCCGCTGCATCTCCGCGCTCGTCGCGCGCGAGGTGAGCATCATGCGCTGCCGATTCGTACGCCTCCGCGGCGCCCGCGTAATCGAGCATCTCGAGCTCTTGCTGCGCGCGGGTCAGGGCGTCGACGCCCTGCGCGCGAGCAGGCAGCGTACACGCGAGGACGGCCCCCACGGCGAGCGTCGCGATGCCTCTCCGGACTCTCGAGGGGTTTGTCACCGTCATGCCCATGCCCATTTTGACGAGCAGGCCATTCCGGCGCAATGCTGGATGTCGGCTCCGGGAACATCCTCATTCTAATCACCAACCGGAATTGTCGAACAGTCGCGCGTGGCGGAAGTTGCGAACGTGGAGGCACGCGTGCACCTGCGACATGAGCGTCGCTGCAGGAGCTCGCGGCACCGCCGTCGCTCACGGTTGCATCGGGAACGCCGATGTCGCTGCCGCAAACCGCGACCGCGAGAAGGACTACTGCGCGCACTCCGCGTCCACGCCACGACACCGAGATGCTACGCGCGCTTTCTCCGACGGCGTCGCTGGGCGGTACGAACGACCGTCGTGACGAGAGCGAGAGCAAGTTCCTGAACGTCGGGTGGCGCCGCCTCGAGCAGTCCCTCGATGCGGGCGAGCGTCGACGCCCGTTGTTGGGTCTGCGCGGGCGCGTCTTCCATGAAGGCGACCGGGCTGACGCCGAACGCGCGGGCAAGGCGTTCGAGCGTTTCGAGTGTTGGAACGCGTGAGCCGCGCTCGATTCTCGTCACCGCGTCCGACGAGATCCGGCGCGCTCACCGAGCTCCTCCTGCGTGAGCCCGTGCGCGACCCGAAGCTCACGTATCCGGCGCCGGACGTGCTCTTCCAACGGCGAACGTGGTCGCTGGCCCATACGCCCGTATGGCGCGAAGCACGGTCCGGATGAAGCGACAGAAGCCCATGTGCCGGTGATGTGCTACAGCACACTATTGGAGGCGTGGCGTAGCACATGGAAAGTCGACGGCGCTCGGTGTGTTGGATGTTCGTCGCTCTCGGCGCGGCGGGCTGCGTCGGCGACGATGCGGCCCAGCAAGTCGACGCAGGGAGCGACGGCAAAGCCGTCATGGACGGACCAGACGACGATGTCGAAGCCGCCGCGCTGGCCGATGGCGGTTCCGATGCCGCAGATGCCGGGCCGAAGACGCGAACCGTGTTCGTTACATCGACGACATGGACGGGAAACCTCGGCGGCGTGGCTGGGGCTGACGCGAAGTGCGCCGCCGCCGCTGCCGATGCGGGGCTCGTTGGATCGTTTCTCGCCTGGATCTCCACGACGTCGACCACGCCCAAACTTCGGTTCATGGCATCGGAGGTTCCCTACGCGCTGGTGGACGGGACGCTCGTAGCCGCCGATTGGAACCACCTCACGGGCGGGATTTCGTTGCTGCATGCCATTGATCGGGACGAGTACGGCAGCCTCGTCGGATTCGATGCAAGCGCCGACTACGGCGAAGTGTGGACCAGCACCTTGCCCGATGGAACATCGGCGCTGGCCGACTTCCCGAACGGTTGCGCCGACTTCGCGTCAGATGATCCCAACACTACCAGCGCGTTACTGGGCTGCACGAACGCGACGGACGCGAAGTGGACGCAGTGCGGGAGCACGAGCTGTCAGGTGCATGCGGCTCTTTATTGCTTTCAACAATCTCCGTAGCGAAAAGGTTCATGAACGCGCGTCGGCGCCGATGGCTCGAAGACGGCAAGCGTGTCGAGCAGGCACGTGCCGAGTCGTCGATCGGCAGCAGCTCAAGCACGGCACCCAACGAGGCGGGCGCGTGGCAGGAACCGTTTCATGAAGTTGCCGGCGCGTTCCGCCATCGCCATCGTGTTGGCGGTCGCGTAGAAACGCGGAAATTCGGACCTGAGCCCGGTCAGCGTTTCTTCGGCTTCGTGGGCGGCGGGGCCTTCGCACGGTCCTCGGCCTGACGGAGGCGGTAGCTCTGCCCTCGATGGCGATGACGTCGGCGTGGTGGATGACGCGATCGATGAGCGCGGTGGCGCAGGTCGCGTTCGGGAAGATGGTCGGCCAGTCGCGAAAGCGAGATTGGTCGTGAGCACGAGGCTCTTCCGCTCGTAGCGGCGCGCGACGACCTGAAAGAGCAAGTCGGCGTTGCGGTTGTCGAAGGCGAGGTAGCCGACCTCGTCGATGACGAGCAGGCTCTGCTTGGCGTAGTGGCGAAACCTGCGATCGAGCGCGCGCGCCGAGTCCTGCGCGGCGAGGTCGAGCAGGAGCTGCGCGGCGGTGACGAAGAGGACGGAGTGCCCGGCGAGGATGGCCTCGTGGGCGATGTTTTGCGCGATCATCGTCTTGCCGAGGCCCTGCGGCGCGACGAGCACGACGTTGCGCGCCTCCTCGAGGAATTCGAGCGGAGCGCGGCCTCGACGCGATCGCGATCGATGCGTTTGGGCCAGGCCCAGTCGAAGTCCTCGATGGGTTTGACGCGACCGAGCTTGCTGCGTTGAAGCCGCCGCTCGAGGCTGCGGCGCGCGCGGTCGTCCTCCTCGATGTCGGCGACGTGCTCGAGGATCTGAGTGAGCCCGAGTCGCTCTTTGGTGGCGCGGGCGACGAGATCGGACAGCTCGTCGGCGGTGCGGCGAAGACCGAGATCGCGGAGGCGCTCGGGCAGATCACGATCGCTCATCGGTCGCGTCCTTGGGGGCGAGAGCGTCGTCGTAGGCGTCGAGGGAGTGCGGGGTGACGTGGACGTCGCGGGCGCGCGGGTCGTCGGAGAGGAGGACGTCGATCGCCGGCGGGGCGCGGCGGGCGCGGCGGCGCTGGTCGAGGACGTCGCCGACGGACTCGGCGGACGCGGCGCCGCGCGCGAGGGCCTCGCCGATGGCGACGTCGAGCTCGCGGGGCCCTTCGCGATCGAGCAGGCGCAGAAGACGCGCCGTCGTGCCGCCGAGGTGGCCGCCGCGCAAGCGCGACCTCCTCGAGGAGCGCGCTCGCGCGCGGCGCGGCGGTCGTCAGCCGGTCGCGGCCGCGGAGCTCGCTCGCGCGTTGCTTCTCCTGCGCGAGGGCCTCGAGGTGCGCGGCGATCTCGATCTTGCGGCCGCGATCGTAGCTGCGCGGGTGGCGGGCGATTTCGACGGAGCCGTCGAGCAAGCGCACGTCAGGTCGGACGCGACGAGCGTGAGGGGCTTTCGCACGAGCTCGGCGGGGATCGAGTAGTCGTTGAGATCGAAGCGGACGTACGGCGTTTTGCCGCTGCGGACGGCGCGCGCGACATCGCACGCGAAGGGATGCTCGGGCAGCGGCAAGAGGCGCGGCCTCTCCTCGGCGAAGGCGTCGCGGACGCTCGTGCGATCGGGATCCTGCGGGCGGGGTCGGGCGGCGGCGACGCGATCGATCCACTCGGCGAGCTGGGCGTTGAGGTCGTCGAGGGAGGAGTAGCGGCGCGCGGCGAAGAAGGAGTGCCGGAGGTACCGGATGGCGCGCTCGACCTTGCCCTTTTCGTTGCCGCGATAGGGTGCGCAGGGTTTGGGGGCGAAGTGGTAATGGCCGGCGAGCTCGAGCAGGCGCGGATGAAATCGGACGAGGTCGCCGACGCGCTCGAGCACGACGCTCTTCAAGTTGTCGTAGAGGAGCACGCGCGGCACGCCGCCGAAGCTCTCGAAGCCGAGCACGTGGCAGCGCAAGAAGCTCTCCATCGTCTGGTCGAGCACGAAGCGCGCGAACATCGCGCGCGACCAGCCGAGCACCATCACGAAGCACGACAGGCTGCGCGTCGCGTGCCCGATCTGGATCTTGCCGAAGGAGGCCCAGTCGACCTGACCTTGCTCGCCCGGCAGCGTCTCGAGCTTGAAGAACGCCTCGCGCGGAAGCGGCCGCACCGTGCGCACGTAGCGCCGCAGCGACCAGATCTGGCTGCCCGCGTAACCGCGCCCCTTGATCATGTCGAAGATGCGCGACGCGCGAAGGCGCGGGTGCTTGCCGAGGACCTCGTCCACGAAGGGCTTGTACGGGTCGAGGATCGACGTCGTGACGCGCGAGCCCTCGGGCGAGACGAATCGCTCGGCCTCGATCGCGCGGCGCACGGTGTCGTGGTGGACGCCGAGCTCGGCGGCGATGGTGCCGACCTTCCAGTGCTCGGCGTAGAAGAGGCGACGAATGCGCGCGCGCTGCTCCGGATCGATCGTCATCGCCCGCTCCGCTCGTCACGTCGCACGCGGGGGCCCACGATCTCGAGCTCGTACAGGCGTGCGCCGAAATCGTCGAACCAGCCGGGATAGAGTCTCGTGGCGGACGAATCGCTCTCGTCGCCCACAACGAGCGCAGCGCGGATCGGAAGCGGGTGCCAGCGGCCGAGCGCGTCGAGCAGCCTCGGCAACGCCCGCGCGTGCCACGGCGTCGGCAGCCTCGCTCGAAGCACCGTGCGGCGGCTGTCCGTCGCGAGGATCGTCGCCCCCTCGGGCGTCGGGATGATGAGGACGTGCAGCTCGCGCATCGGGCGTCTCCTTCGATGCGTGCACTGTGCAAGTTTTCGGCGTCTCTCCGGGACCCTGATCCATCACGCGACGCCGACGGCGGTACGCCCGGTTTCGGTCGCGGTGGTCGAGGCGCCCTTCGGGACTGCGCTGATGCCGAACGCGCGCCTCGCGAACACTTCGCCGGCGAGCTCGCGTCCGGCAGAGCGACCCGCAATACCGGTCCCCACGATCACAATCGGCGCAGAGAAAGAAGATCTGCCCGCACTCTGCGCAAATGACGAACCGAAGCGACGGCTGCACGTCCCGAGCGCGGACGCACAGAACTTGATCGGAGCAACCGGATCGTGGGACTCGTCATGAGCGATCCACGTCCCGATCGCCGAAGGCTCGGTGCGACCAACACCGGGCCTTCCTCCTTTTGTCGTCCGCGGCTCCTACGCTCGCCCCGCTCCGGCTCGACGTCCAAATTCCGGCGCTTTCAGGCGACCATCAACAGTGGAAGCAATGACGGCGGCGCCGATGCCGTCGTCGGCGACGGCAGCACGCTTGCCGACGGCGCCGGCGACGGAGGGACTACGGACGCCGGGTGCCCGCCTTACGAGATCGCGTGCAACGGCGGCTGCGTCCCGGCGACGAGCGCGAACAACTGCGGGTCGTGCGGCAACGCGTGCCCGAGCAACCAGTTCTGCACCGCGGGCGGGTGCGTCGGCACGTGTCCGCCGGGACTCGACGGATGCGGCGGCGTGTGCGTGGATCTCCAAGTCGACGACGCGAACTGCGGCGCGTGTGGCGCGCCCTGCGCCGCGAACGAAGGGTGCGTCGCGGGTCAGTGCGTGGCTGCGTGGAAGCCGGCCAATCAACCGGCGTGCGCCGGCGGCGGACCGCCGATCAAGGTGGGTGACGCGGGCACGTGCCTCGGTCAAGTCGCGCAGACTTCGTTCACGTGGGGATTGTGCTCGTGCGTGGACGCCCAGCTCACCGCGGAGACGCTCATCGACGGCTGGAACAGCACGCAGGGACCGTACAAAACGGGCGTCATGGGCGGCGGGCTCGGCGTGAACCACGTCGTGAGCGCGTCGAGCAAAGACGACATCTGGGGACCGCTCTGGGCAGCGGCCTCGAGCGGAACGGCCGTGACGATGTCTTCGCAGAGCACGGTCCACCACGACTTCCAGAGCGGCGCGGGCGTCACGGCCGATCTCGCCTGCAAGAAGGACGCGTACGTCGGGGGGAACATCGTGGGGCCGTTCGACGTGACGCAAACGCTCTATCAGCCCGCGAGCGCCTCGCGCCAGAACGTGACCTACGGCAAGCTCGTCACGCAGCCGGTCACCGTCGCTCCGCCGTGCGATTGCACGAACAAGATCCCCGTCGGCGCGTACGTCGCGTTTGCGAAGACGACGAACGACGACGCCTCGATCGGGCTCGATCCGGCCATCCTCGCGAAGCCGAACGCGCCCGCGCGCATCGACTTGCCGTGCGGCTCGTATTACCTCACGGGGTTCTCGCTTCCGGGCTCGTCGGCGATCGTCGTGCACGGAAAGACCGCGATCTTCATCGACGGCGACATCGACACGTCGGGCTTCCTCGAGATCACGCTCGACACGACGATGGCGTCCGAGCTCGACGTGTTCGTGTCGGGGACGATCACGTCGAGCTCTCAGTTCAAGTTCGGGTCGCCCAACACGCCGGCGCTCGCGCGGCTGTACATCGGAGGCACGAGCACGTTCGCGATGTCCTCGCAGATGGTCATCGCGGGCGAGGTCTGGGTCGGCAACGCGCCCGTCGATTGGACCTCGCAGACCGACATGTTCGGCGCCATCTTCGCCGGGGACTTCACGGCGACCGCGAAGCTGAACCTGCATCACGATCAAGCGATCGATCAAGTCGGCTCGCCTTGCAATCCGCCGGACGCCGGCACCTGCGGGTCTTGTAAGGACTGCGGAAACCAAGCGTGCATCAACGGCACGTGCGGCGCGTGCACGTCGAGCGCGCAGTGCTGTCCTCCGCTCGTCTGCCAGGGCGGCACCTGCGTCCCGCCCATCAACTGACCGCTCCTGTCGCGGTTCATACGCACGGCGCGTTCATCGTCGTAGCTCTCAGTTTAGTCCAAAATTCCGCTCGTCCCGCAATTCCTTCCCCGCACTTCGCTTAACGGGCGTTACGTTACTTTTCGTCATGCCCGCTCCCCATTGGACCGCTGCTATGGGAGGAGATGTCAAGATGGACTACGTCCGCACGCGCGAGATCATTTTGAAGTCGGGCGTTCGTTTGCCGTCTTCAGCGGCGAGCGTAGGTGGTGTGATTTCCCCCCTGCTGACGGACCACCTCGGATAGCGCGATACTGCGCGGGAGTGTTCGACGATGGGACAAAAAAAGGAACTCAAGAAACGGCGCGCTCGGCGAGCGTTCACGGCGGCGCAGAAGGCCGACGCGGTGCGGCTCGTGAAGAGCGGCAAGTCGGTCGCGCAGGTGGCGCGGGAGCTCGATCTGACGGTGACGTCGCTGCACGCGTGGGTACGGCGCGCGGAGGCGGATGCCGGCGAGCGTAGCGATGCGCTGACGACGCAGGAGCGCGAGGAGCTGTCGCGGCTGCGACGAGAGGTCGAGACCTGCAGCGGGAACGCGACATCCTAAAAGCGGCGGCCACCTTCTTCGCGAAGGAGAGCGCGTGAAGTACGCGTTCATCGACTCGCAGAAGGTGGCCTGGCCGGTCATGGCCATGTGCGAGGCGCTCGGCGTCTCCAAGAGCGGCTACTACGACTGGCTCGCCGAGCCCGTCACCGAGCGTGAGCGTCGCGATGTCGCGCTCGCCTCCAAGGTCCGCGCACTCTTCGGAGACCATCGCGGCCGATATGGAAGCCCTCGCGTCGCCGAGGAACTGCGTGCCGACGGCGAGGTCGTCAACGAGAAGCGCGTCGCGCGCATCATGCGGGAAACCGGCCTCGTTGCGCGCCGCAGGAAGCGCTTCGTCGCCACGACCGACTCGTCGCATCAGGACCCCATCGCGCCGAACCTGCTCGCGCGCAATTTTACGATCCTGACGCTCCGAACCGCGTGTGGGTGACCGACGTGACGGCGATCTGGACGATGGTCGGATGGCTGTATCTTGCAGCCATCCTCGATCTCCACTCGCGCCGCGTCGTCGGCTGGGC